>CAYUSP010000003.1:0-494740 GCA_964447405.1 uncultured Nitrospiraceae bacterium
CATAAGGAAGCGTTACTGAAATGTTCGTCCCGTTGATCGTTCCGTTTGTCCCCTGGATCGCATACGCTGTTACATCTTTGGCTGTATTTGCTGCGTTCGTGACGGTTACTGTATAATCCTTGGTCGATCCATCCGCCGCCACGACCGTATATGTCACAGGGTTCGTAAAATCGTTCGTTGTGGACCCCGACGCCTGAGTAATGCTGCCGATCCTTACTGATGCTCCTGTTATGGAGAACGTTGCAATGAGCCCTGTACGGCTTACTCCATAGGGAAGCGTTACCGATATATTCGTCCCATTGATCGTACTTGCTGTATCTGTAGATAGGTTGCCGTTTGCTACCTTAGTAAATGAAAAGGCAGCAATATCCTTAGTGGAACTGGCGTTAGCCAGTCCAATCGTTCCGCTAACGTTTCCACCACAGTTATTCATTACTAAAGATAAACCAAGAACAGATAAAACAACGAAATATCCATACGATCTTTGAAACGCCTTTTTCAATAAACTCACAATTTTAAGCATAAAACATCTCCGCTCTTCATGTAATACTGACAATCCCATTTGTTGCAAAACGTATTCGTTAATTTTACACATGTAGACAATTGTCGATGCATGAAAACATCTATTTTACGTTATTGCCATACCATTTCGACCACAATCACTAGGCAACAAAATGCCTCCGCGGCAAATCCGCTACACATTATCAGTTGCCGGTTGAGAAACTGGTTCTTCATATGGTCGTTGATACTCTTCAATCTTCGGCTTAATCTCTTCAATGGATTTTTCCCACCATCTTGACGCGAGAAGTTCATCAATAGCCTTCTTCGAAAAACGATAACGCACAACACGCGCTGGATTTCCCACAACAATTGCATAGGGCGGAACATCTTTATTAACAACCGCTCCGGCGGCAATTACTGCCCCGTCACCAATAGTTCTCGTATGCGGCAGAATGATCGCATTATGTCCGATCCAAACATCATTACCTATGGTCAAAGGAATATCTTTGATGGGATCAACAGAAATAAGATTCAAACTAGGATTATAAAAATATGAATGTGTAGACTTGAAATTGATTGGATGATCACGATTGATGACCCGAACACCTCTGGCTATGGAACAATATCTGCCAATAGTTGTGAAGCCATCCATCATATGAGGCGTAAAACATCCGCTATCTGTATACAGTCCTATTTCAACTCCATAATAATGCTTAAATATTGCCCTAAGTGTAGTTGATTGTTTTTGGCCGCCTTCAATTCGCGTTGCCAACTTCAAGATCATACTTTGCAACCGCCAAATATTTATTTTATAAAGCATAAAAAGGATTTTTTTTATCAAAGTCAAGACCTCCAGATACCGATTCATTTATTGTGATGCCGATAATTGTCAATTAATATATACTATACACCATGTTATTAGAAATTAAAAACCTTATCAATCATGTAAAAGACATTAAACAAGGTCCTGTGCTCGGATTTATGTGCATTCTGGTTACTTTGATTATTCTTTTTGCCGGTCTCTGGCCACGTAATTTTGATTCAAGAAACCATGTCGATTTACTTCAGGACTCTAATGGCATCCGCTTTTCAGGCTTGGGAATTATCTATTCACAGCAGCCCTTAATCAGGCAGAACGATTATTCAAATCCGGGTTCTTTAACTGTTGAGATTGCTATTCAGGCTGACAAGTATTGGACAAATTATTTACCAAGTATTGTTGCTTTTTATACTGGGCAGCCTTGCGAAAATATAGTTATTGGTCAATGGAAATCTCATCTCATCATTCGAAATCGTAATATGGGATCCTGTCGACATGGCCAGGAAACGGAAATCGGGTTAATGAATGTTCTACAACAAGGGGTGTCACGATTTATCAGTGTCACTTCCAGCATAAAAGGAACTAAAGTCTACGTTGATGGGCAACTTAAGTTATGGCGTAATGGGCTATCTCTCCTTAATAAGGATGATCAAAGCCCATTTCAACTGGTTCTGGGGAATTATGCTGACGGGAAACACCCATGGACAGGTACAGTATTCTCACTATCAATATATGATCAGGTTCTGTCTTCAAGTGATGTTTATCAACACTATCAGTCGTGGGCAAGAAATACAGAATATGCTGCAAGTTACAGCAAATTGCCAATTGCGCACTATGTCTTTAATGAGC
This sequence comes from uncultured Nitrospiraceae bacterium, assembly GCA_964447405.1. Taxonomy (GTDB): domain Bacteria; phylum Nitrospirota; class UBA9217; order UBA9217; family UBA9217; genus JALNZF01. Next base: position 2,171 of record CAYUSP010000003.1, read on the forward strand.
GACATGGCAGGATCATCAAAGATAAATCAGGCAATGGAAATGAACTGCTCATACCGGAACGATTTGCACCTCTTCTACTCCGAATACTGACGCCGCCATGGCAGGACTTTGGAGCAAACTGGTCATATACAATGGATATAACGATAAATGTTTTAGGATTCATTCCATTTGGTTTCTACATCAGCGCGTATATTTCGAATAAAGTTGAGAAGCGTTTTAGCGGTGCGCTCATCGTATTATTCCTTGGTATCAGCATCAGCCTCTTCATTGAGATAATCCAGACTTATCTTCCAGCCAGAACATCGCAACTTATGGATGTTATAACCAATGGCACTGGAACTGCTATTGGCATAGGTATTTGGCATCGATTTATTTATTCAACTCGTTGAAACATTTTTCTAATCTCCGGCATAATCTATATTTACACCCAAACCAAGTCGAGTAGCCTCTATGTGCAGTTGGGATCTCTTGCGACCAATTCTTCCGCAGTCATGCATTACCGCCAGAAAAACGCGTCCTAAATTTATTCCACAAAGGAGCAATTCCATCAGGACTCAATATCGCAATTAATGATTTTAGTGAATAAATTATCAGTACGGCAGTACTCAAACTACCCAATATTAAATACAAACCATTATTAATATAATTACGCGAAATGAAAACCAATCCTAATGCTGGTAAAGCAATATATACAATACGTAAAACCATTTTAGATAAAGTAAACCCAGTTAAACTATGTGCAACGCTGTATATTAATACAAAGTAGACGATATATAATGCAAAAAAAGCCATTCCAGCACCAATTAATCCGAACTGTGAAACGCCAATCCAGGTGAATGCGATGTATAATACATTTCTAATTAACTCAGTGACAAAAAATAGCATACCTTTTCCTTTAGCCTGTATGATGAAAAAAATAGGCCAACTTACGACCTTTAATGCAATGCCCATTATTTGCCATCGAAGTATTTCATAGGCGGCAGCAAATTTTGCCGAATAAAATAGTTGGATCATTCCAGGTGCAAAAACTAAGGTCGCCATGATTCCAGGAATTGCCAAAAGAATGCCGATTTCAACCTGTTGATTTATCAATTCATTGCATTTAGACTTATCGTTAGCAACCGCAGTTAATCTAGGCAAATAATCTTTTACTATCGCATCAAGAATGAAACTGATGTAAATTGATGAAATAATTGTTGCAGCTTGATATAAACCAACCATTTCTATACTAAGCTGTCTAGAAACAATTACATATACCATATACGTAGCACCTTTACTTATCAACATACTAACCATGATAGCATAGCCTAACCTTATCAATGGATTTGCGGTTCTATATATTTCCATCCAGCCCATTTTAATATTTGCAACTCGGATCTTCCTAGAATACCATGATGTTGTCAGCAAATTGGCAAAGGATGCGGCTATCATAAACGGCACAAGGCCCTGTTGACTCCATATATATAAAATCGGCAAGCTTAAAAGCGTGCCAAACAGCGCGCTGAAGATATTTATTTTAGCAAGATTGCTAATCTTGCGCATACCTTGAATCAATGCAATCTCTCCGTTCATCACTGTTTCGATAAGAACGATTACGGATAAGAGCATTATATATGGAACATACTCAGACGTCTTAAAAGTCAGGTTACAAATAGAGGAACTAAATATAACTAACGATATCATACCGAATATTCCAAGAATCAGCACAACCCGTCGAATGGTAATAATCGTCCGTGCAATTCGCTCGTTATTTCCTGTAGCAGCAGCCTCTGCCATTTGTCTAACACCACTACTATCGACACCCATAAGAGAGGCAGTCATTATTAAATCCGTTATTGAATTATATATTCCTAATAAACCGATACCAGATGGTCCAATAATAATGGCCATGAACTTTGTCCGAATCATACGAAGTATGACATTAATAACCGAAGATACACCCAGAATCCCAGTTGATTTCAATATCTGACGATAGGATTCTTGTGATTTTGTTACTATAGGTTCCAAGTTAAAAAACTCCTCTCAACATCCGTTTACAGATTCAGCGCAATTTCTAGATTCAGTTTGAATTTGCATCACGAGTTCCAAACCAATAAAACAATATTAAATAATTTAATGACCCTTAATATCGAGGTGTATGCATCCTGAAAATGAATTAACGTGTCCGGACCTGCCCCCCGAAAATAGTGCCACTTCCGATTAGAGTGTGACATAATATCGTACTCGAAAAGAAGGCAGCACATGAAGCAAGGCAAGTACTCGGAGGAGCAGATCGTCAAAATATTGAAAGAAGCAGACGCAGGGATAAAGATCCCCGACCTCTGCCGCAAGTACGGATTCAGCGACGCCACCTATTACAACTGGAAAGCAAAATACGGCGGCATGGGCGTCAGCGAGGTGAAACGCCTCAAGCAGCTGGAAGACGAGAATCGTCGCTTAAAGCATATCGTCGCGGACCTGACGCTTGATAATCAGGCACTGAAAGCAGTTGTAACAAAAAACTTCTAACGCCCAAGGCACGGCGGGATGCTGCCGCCTATATCAAGGACTGCTTTGGGCTGAGTGATCGCCGTGCCAGCCGCCTCGTGGAGCTGAGTAGAAATACCCTGCGGTACAAGCGGAAGCCGGACAAGGAGAAGCACTCCGCACCAGGATGAATGAGCTTGCAGCGAAACACAAACGATATGGTTGCCGCAGGCTCCATAAGTATCTCAAGCGTGAAGGCCTGGTAGTAAACAAGAAGCGAACGGAACGCATTTATCGTGAGGAAAAGCTCAAAATACGGGTCCGCAGAAGAAAGAAGCTGGCAGCACAGGCTCGGATCGAAATTCCCAAGGCAGTGAGGCCGAATCAACTTTGGGCCATGGACTTTCTGCTAGACGCGCTCCACAACGGTCGAAAATTTTGGGCACTTCCGATCATCGACACGTTCACCCGGGAGAACTTCTGGATTGAAGTAGATACATCAATCACTGGGCAGCGGGTAGTGCAGGTCCTGACCCGGATATCAGCAGTGCACGGTCTTCCCGAGCAAATCGTCGTTGATAACGGCCCGGAGTTTATCAGCAACGCGTTGGATGCATGGGCGTATGAGCGCGGCATCAAGCTTCAGTTCATTCGGCCGGGGAAGCCCGTTGATAACTGTTACATGGAAAGCTTCAACGGCAGGTTCCGCGATGAATGCCTGAACGAGAACTGGTTCATGAGCCTCGATCAGGCCAGAAAGATCATCGAGGGCTGGCGGGTTGAATACAATCAAGATCGGATGCACAGCTCTCTGGGCGATCTGACGCCGGCTGAATTCAAGCTGCAAGAGTTGTCAAAGATCGGTCAAAACCTCTAATTGCAAGTGGCACTACAATGGGGGGTAGCTCAGTCCGGCAATCAGCTGACTGCAATTTCCTTTTTCCCCTTCGAATTTCTATATACCCTTCTTAAATATTGCCAAGAGAGTATTTCTTTAGCAGACAATAAAGGATTTTCTAGGCTAATTCGTTGCCGATGGCTGTTCAACCTACCATCTAGCATCCCCCCCGTTCCAAAAGTTATATCAACTAACCTGCTTTCATTGATCCTTTTGAAAAAATCTTGAGTTACTCCAGTATCGTTGTGAGGGAATGCAAATGCACCATAGTCTAAGTTGAACTTATCTCGTATTTGTTGAACACTTGCTAATGTTTGAGTCAATTGATCTTCTAATGAGAGTTCTGAATAGTAGGGATGGTCTACGCTGTGTGCTCCTATCGTGAATCCATTTCCGATCAACTCCATGACCTGGGCTGATGTGAGATAGGGCCGTTTCTCATATAAATATTGATTAAAATCAATTTGCAAAACATCCCCAATAGTGTCTAATATTTTTCTTTGGCTATACTCTATTTGAAGTATTCCATCGGGTAATTGTGAATAATTAGATAAACCCATTTTCTTCAGAATTTCGGCAACCATCTTTTCAGCAATAGGCGATGTCCCATTTTTAAGTTTCTCGATCAACAAACTCGCTTTTTGCTCATAGCATAAGTCCTGGTTATCAATAAAAGCACCGGAAAGAAAAAAAGTGGCTGGGATTCCTTTACTTAATAGTATGGGTGCAATAACATCGTATATCTCTCTAAAACCGTCATCGAATGTTATAAGTAATGAATTTGAATCTAAGTGATCACTTCTTATCATTTTTATTACATCAAGCAATCCCCTCGGAGTATAATACTCTAAAAGGAATTCAAGATCTGCAGTGAACTGGCTGATGCTCTTATATTTATAGAGGTGACTGACATGAGGTACATCTTCATCACTCACAACGTGATAATAGACAATGATTAATTTACAAGAGCCGATTTGCCTTACTATCGGGAAGGGGATTAAATTTATTAGGGGTAATATTATTTTATCTTTCATTTTTTAGGGTTCCATCGATTAGAAATAAGATAAATTTGAGATGTAGACACAAAACATAAACCCTGAGAAATCCCATACAGGATATTTAGCAATATCTTAAGCATTTGTTTTGATTAAATATTATCGCGAGAGTTTTAGTGTTTATGCTATATCAAGCGGCAGGCAGGTGGGAATCACAGGAATTCTATTCAAATCTGTTTCAAAATATGCTTCAAAACACTAACTTACTGCTGGCTAAACGGTTGAACGAATGGAGCATTTGGTTTTGCTGATGCCGGATTACCCGTAATAAGTGGATGAGGATAGGTATATGGTCTATAATACGCTGTCCATGTATTCGTAGATGTGCACTTATAAAATGTACCACTTTGAACAACCGATGGATTCGTTGTAGTAATCTCAGTACTCGCTACCCAATACCCAACGCCAGTGGTACAGGTCCCGGTAGGAGCAGTGGTGCCAAGACCTATTCCTGCTGAACAACTACTCGAAGTGCAAGAAGCGTTATAATTTCTATAACTTCCATTAGCTTCAGAAACATTACACCCATCCCCTATAGGACCCGGAACCATATTCCGAAGCACTCCGTTATGTGTATTGTTAAAGGTATAAGTATTATTTATTTCTCCACCTGTAACGCCCGTTACAGAGTCACATCCACTTCCACCTATATCTCCTGCTGCATATTGGTTTGCCTGAATAACCATACCTCCGGTACCTGTAGCCACATTATTGAAAGTTAACCCCCAACCTCCTCTGTGGTTTAACCATCTGAAACACATTGCATTTAGCAATCTATTCCCATAATATTCAGCAACCATAGTGCTATCTTGCCCATTGCCCGGAAAGTTTTGCATGCCGTGAGTATCCCAAACCTCTGATGCTGTTGTATTGGTATAATCCCAAGTATTATACCGAAAAACTGCCCTACCGCCCTGCGAGGAGTACACCATTCCTGGATCGGCCCCGCTAAATGAAGTGGTAAATTGTATTGTATTATCTTCATAGTACAAATTATCTGATGTACCGTATGAAAGGGGGAAATTACCATTCATCCATTCTGTAATATTGTTAAGTCCTTCCGCCTGAGTTATAAGATTCACTCTATCAAATATATTACTATATATAACTCCTCTTATTTGGCCCTGAATCCACATAACCCCACCTGACCCGGAAGTGCTACCACTATTCCTAAATCTATTATTACCAACCACTAATTTTCTGAATGGTGTAATCAGGCTTGAGTTATTCACGCGAATAAATTGTATTGCTGTAGCATTTCCATCAAATGTGAATCCGCTTACTTTAATCATCCCATTATTTGATAATACGTTCGCATCAGGTGTTATTTGTATCATGGGAGATGAACTAGTAATTATTACCAAATCCCTACCAGCTCCGATGAGGTTCAATTCCTTTGTAATATTAAGGGTACTAGTCCACGTAGAAGATCCTGGTAATACATTAATAGTATCTCCTCTTGCTGCCTGTGATACGCAGTTACTCAAGGATAAGTAGTCTGGGGTACTTGACCATATCGGACCTGGCCCTGAGCAGGCTGCTTCAGAAATATGAGCGCTCACAAGCAAAATAATTAACCAAATAGCTGTCCACAATTTTCTCAAAATACAACCGCTAGGACTATAGTTATATCTTTTGGAATTAAACTTGTGAATGATACTCGGAAAGCTTCGCGTCGTCGAATTAATCCACTGATGCATCAGGCAACGATGTTGAAAGAAAGGCCATAGTAATGGTCTTAAATTAAGGCTGACTTGAACGGGACAATCTATTTGATTAGCATTTTTCATATTACGTTCTCCGCTTCATTCTAAACAGACCTCTGCAAATACGAACGATTTCACTGAAGTTCTTAGCGATGACTGGTATTGTACATATTACATCATCATAACATTATCGTTTAAACAAACTACGCTTCTTTAACACCTCATAGTAAGCGGTGACCCTGCATTAATCGACAAGTAATTTCTCACTAGTATATAGTTAACGTTGATGGCGCTGATGGCTTCACGGGCACACCGTTTGATCTCCCTAATGTCAGAGGATGAGGATATGGGAATGGTGTATATGTATAGGCAGTCTCATCATTTCTATATTGCCAATTATTAGGACGCTGTGTATATGATTGTATGTCATAAAAGGTATAATCAGGGCCGGTACTTCCAACGCAACCATTAGAATAACCGCAAATATTAATCCTATTCATAGGATTCGAAATGAGGCCATTTATTGCGTTCCCCCAAATCCAAACATTATTGATCTGCTCCAAACAGCGTCCGAATTTAAGGTAATTTAGCGGTACTCCGCTGCTGTGGGAAACTGCTAGCGTACCATTGACACCCCGTGTACATCCAGTAAGCTGATTACCAGATACTCCGGTGTAGTCTATCTGTTCATTATCAATCTTTATAGAGAATCCGTCTGCGATTCCGTTACTGCTAATGCCCATGGTAGAAGATACAGTAATTGTTGTCTGAGTGGCATCAATAGCCCCACTAAGAGTTGTCTTATTTACATCCAGTCCCTCCGTCGTATAACTGCCGTCAACCTCATGACACGCCCCCGAATATCCTCTAGCATGGGTAGCATTAGAACACCATGTTGGAGTGCCACCATAAGAATTAAAAGAGCGATAGTTGCTTACCCACGATGCAACGCTACCCGTTCTGCTTAAAACATTGCCTATCCCTGTGATATTGTTATTATAAATTAGTGCTCTGCCGCTCCGCACGATCCCAAGATCTCGCATTCTCCCTGTTGCATTGAGATTGATGGTGTTGTTGTACATCTCAAAAGCAGCGCTCCCAGCGTCACCACATGTAGAGGAACTTCCTGTTCCCAATACACAAGTTTCATGCGTACTAACGATTCCGCTTCCATAACGCACGCCATCGGAAATATTGATCGTATTATAGCGAAAAGTGAATCTTTGTGATGAACTCCCATCGACAGTATTTTCATAGGGACCATTTGTATTGGTAGCATTAAAAACATTATCTTCTATAAACACAGTCCCATTAGAATATTGACCGGGGATATTACTGCGAGTTGTTCCGGCGACACCGTCTTGACTAATATCTATACATTCTCCATTGCAATCGTTAAAAACATTATGATCAATAACGCCATAGGACGCTCCGGTAATTGTGATTGCATTTCGTCCTAGTGTATTTGCAGTAGAAGAACCAAAATTAACAAACATATTTTCAAACAATCTCCAATCCTTGTATCCTCCTACAGGACATGTATTAAGATTACCGATTAAAATCACCCCACCCGGGCCGCCTGGATCAGTTGCCGAATAGTTACCGTTAAATTGAATACCGGTTATAGCTACGCCATCAGAAAGAATATTGAAACCTCCTCCAGTTAAAATACCTATAATAGTGCTTCCTACTCCATTGCCCTGAATGGTAATTTTCTTAGTTATATTTATTCGAGAAGCCCATCTATTTAATGATTGGCAATCCCCTGTTGGAATCATAATTATGTCCCCATCTACCGCAGTACTATAAGCTGCCATAACAGCCGTCCTCGTACAACTGGCCGAATGTATAGTAGCTGCAAATGCATTATAAGCAAAGATGGCGCCATATAACAGTATTGAAATAATGCATAACAGTGACTTACCATACATTTGGGATATCTCCTAAGATACCGCCGAACATTCCTGTTACAAACTTATGACAAGTGTTTCCTTAGTTCGTGCCTATAAATAATACTAAATAATTCCAACTAACTTTACATAACTGCAATTTATTTCACCTAATCATAAAGCTATTCCACGCAGCATGATTTCAATTGCTGATATATCAGATCTCTTCTTAAGTCTAATAATAGATAGATTAATAAAAATTAACAGTGATGCTAATCACAAGACCATTGATAGATTAATACTCTAAATTCATGATCATCAAAGCCTATTCATAAGGTTAAGTTTTCGTGAGATGCTACTCTGTGCACATTGAATTGATTACACCAATGTCAAAATAAAATAGATTGCGACAATCATGGTGATTATATCTTATATTTTTGCGTTTTAATAAATCTCCCCGCAGCAAGTAACGGATTATCAGTAACAGAAAAGACTATTATTTCTCTACTATGGTGGATTTCATATTATTTAAAGTATTATTCGGATCAAAATGGTTCATCTAAAATATCTTAAATAAACCGGGATATCTCGCCGCACTCAGAAGTATCTAAATAGCGTTTTTTGACATTTTCAACGGTCTGCTAGGACTATATATTCGTCAAGCAGCATAATATTTAATTATGAATTACGATTAGAAAAGGACTCGCTTTCCATGAAGCATCTCGAATCCTTTACGGATTTGCAACTTAACATAATTAATTGGCTCGATGCAAATGCTCAAGAATTGACTTACTAGATTATCAGCTAGATAATATTGTCCAACGTGGACTGAATCCAGGCCACTTTTACCAGCTATCCCAAGTTTGAAATTGTACACACCAGGATTTTCAACCGGATCAATTCCCCCCAAATCATACCACTTGCAACCTCTTTCCTTTAGCCAGGTTATCACCCTCCAATGGATAAGATTCGATCCACTAACCCGCAAGCCTTTATTTGCTGTAGCTCCTAGCAGATAAAAACCAGTCGACCCAATTGCACTAAATACACCTGCGGCGACTGGCACATCCTCACGCAAACAGATAATTATGTTCATCTTCAAACAATCAGGCAAATCATTTTGTATTTCTCGGTATTGATTATAGTTGACTCTTGTTTCAAATTTCTTGCGTGCAACCGTTTCTTGAAGCATTTTAATAAAGACATTAAACATTTCATCGCTGTTGCCTTCTGTTAAGCTCAAGTTGCTTTTCTCAGCAGTGTTAAGCTGATTTCTCCATTTTTGAGCAAGATTTTTTCTCAATTCCTCCTTTGATGGCAAAATATCTAAAAGAAGCGTTCGATATGGTTGGACCTTAGTGTTTCGAATAAACCCATGTCTTTCCAAGGCTGACCTAGTTTCATCTTTTGAGATTTCGAATCCACTGGGCCATATTCTTAGCAGCAAACCTCGCTTATAAATATATTCATTTTTTAGAGCTACGATTGTATTGTCTAGGATAGAATAATCGGTGTCTCTACCTTTTCTTCGCCACAAAGGACCCCAATAGACAGTAGCTATTCCTGCCTTAATAATAGGGATTTTTTTTATACTTATTTGCGCCATTGCGACGACTTCACTGTTTCTTTTAAGCATGATGTGACTCAAATTCTGTACGCCTTGATTAATTGCACCTGCAGACCACGTTTGATAAATGGTTGCATCATCGAACTCTTGAATAAGTTCTTCCCATGTAGTTTTATCTATTACATCTACCATCACATTGCATTCACTTGTGTTATTTGACATTAAATACTTCCTTTAAATCCTATAGAGAACAATTATATGATGATAGCCGCATAACTAGCATTTGAATTATACCTATCCAACATACATATTTATTGTCTCCCCCGCTGCGTGCAGGAGTGTATTAAGAACCCGACAAAACAGATTGCGCCATAAATGGTGGAGAATTGAGCCTGGAGTTGCGATTAAACTTAGCAATAGTAACTTCATAAATCCTAGATGAATTATTGTTAAATGCTATAATAAAAAATATAAATGACAATAGATCTCGTTCTCTCGCAAGTGCGCTTTCTGTGATATTTGCTAGTAATATCATTGCAAAAAAAGATAACCGGAAAACTGCAAATTCATAATCTATTAACCCATGTCTTTGAATTTTATTGAGAATCGAGACCAACATCAAGACCAGGAAAAGAGTAGCTATCAGCCCTCCTTCTAGGAATATCTCTAAGTAACCATTATGAGCCTGGGATAGCCCCTCAATAGAAGACCTGGCACCAATCCAAAAACTTTCATATCCATACCCCAGAAAAGGCCTTCTCAGCCCCAGTTCTAATAGAGTATTCCATAGAGGAACTCTGTCAGTAAAAGTCATATCTCTTCCAGACAATGTAACAGCGTATTCGATTATCCCAAATAATGATTCAAGCACAGTCGACAGGGATACTATCATGACCACTATTAGCCCAAGTCTCCTAAAGTTCCTTTTCACTATTGACAACCAAGAACTTATCATGATTACAATTCCCAGTATTAATGCACCTTTCGAAGCAGCACCTGAAGAACCACCATACTCTCCTGGTCCTTTAAGTAACCACAAACACATAATCAATATTAGTACATCAAACAAGACTCTTGGTACGATCACCACGACTTTTTGCCGTAGTGTGTTGGTCGCATCCCATATTAGGAAAAATGACATTACGAAGCTTAAGTGAGCCAAACCATTTTTCATCACAGCAACACCGGTCCATATCTTCGAACCCATTGGAGTATAAAGAATACCCATACTAGGAATGTAGTTTATAAACAAAACAGATAGTGGTACCAACAAGTAGGCGGCTTTTCGAAAAACACTCTTCACAGCCTGCAGTGTTTCCGGTTCAGTCACCAAAACAGCTGCCATAATAACATTCCCCAATAACTTGATCCACCTTCTAAATGAAACTAAACTAATATCCGACCATATAGACGTCAGACCTAAATAAATGATAAATATCGCAATTGCCTTGTTTTCCGTCAGAATCCGATATGCTGCATCACTTCTCTTGAAAATAATTATAATGCCCCATAACATTATAATGGATAGAACTATTTGATCAGCTATGCTACCTTCTAAATTAATTTCCCCATTACTTGGAATCGAGCCTGACAAATTCAACCACTGGCTAATACTTCTTGAGGCAGTGATAACCAACCAGATAAAAGGAAGCCAAGCTGCAGACGTAACTTTTTTACTTTCTTTGGCTTCGACAATAAATCCGACTACGATGAACAATATAATTACTATAGTTGCAACCTTTGGATTCATTATTGTTCCATCGCTTTTAGGGTATCGTCCTTAACTTAAGCACCGTGATCTCTTCCCATAGTCAATGCCGTATGCCATTCAAAAGCTATCTTTTGTTCTTTTCAGCCTTGTTGACTAAAATTGAAAATAGATAAATGGCGAAGAATCAGTAGCACCAAGACCGATGATCAAGAGCACTAAAGCAGTATAATATAGCGTGCGCAAAGTAAACGATTTTTGTAGAATACCCTGAGTCCAGTTAACATCCTTCTTCACTACAACATGAACGAGTAAAACAGCACCTAGCGCAGAAAGAATATATGGAGATACCATTCGAGTCCCTTCGAGGTCCCAAGTCAAAATCTGATGGATGAATAGGATAGCATCTTCCCAAGATTGTGCGCGGAAGAAAAGCCAACCTACTAATACGACGCCTAATGTTAGAATACGGGAAAACAACGTCCACAAGATTTGAAATGTTTGTCGAGACTCGTAGGAATGCAGCGGATTCCAGGCATTCCATCCTTTGTGAATGGCAAGGGAGAAACCGTGAAGGCCACCCCAAAATACAAAGTTCCAACTTGCTCCATGCCATAAACCACATAGCAGCATTGTCAGCATGAGATTAATATAAGTACGTGCTTGACCACTTCGATTTCCTCCCAGGGGAATATAGAGATAGTCACGAAACCAGGTTGAAAGAGAGATATGCCAGCGTTTCCAGAATTCAGCGATGCTCACTGCGCTATAGGGCATCTGAAAATTTTCCGTAAAACGGAAACCCATCATACGGGCGCAACCGATCGCCATGTCCGAGTAGCCGGAAAAATCGCAGTATATCTGAATTGCGTATCCTAGTAATCCTTGGAGCAGTGTGAAACCATCATAATTGCCAGGTGCTCCAAATATGAGATCTATATGCGGTCCAATTCTGTCTGAAATTACGAGTTTTTTCACAGCACCCAAACTAAACTGTGCAAGTCCCGCCTCGAAATCAAGCGCCGTAGCACGTATCCTCTGGATAATTTGCGGAAGTAAATCAGAAGCACGATTAATCGGGCCAGCTAAGAGTTGTGGGAATAATACCCCAAACAGTAGGAAATCCTGCGGTCTTTGACAGGGCTGAATATTTCGACGATATGTCTCAATCGTGTAAGTCATCCTTTGAAATGTAAAAAAGGAAATACCTATAGGTAAAACTATTTCATAGTGCCGAGACGTTACGTTGTCATTCAGTACGTTCAGGACCCACCAGACTTGATCGACCATGAAGTTTGTATATTTAAAATATCCCAGCACACCTAGGTTAATCGCAATACTGACGCCCAGTACAATTGTGCGCTTGTACTGGTTTGCGATCCTACTTAAACTTAATCCGACGAAATAATCCACAAGGGTCGTACCAAGAAGCAGCAATGCACATGGAATGCTCCAACTCATATAAAAAACATAACTAGCAAACAACAGAAACCATTTTTCCACGGTGAAGTTGTTAATACAACTCTGTATAAGGAGGACGGCCGCAAAGAATATTACAAATTCAAAAGAAGTAAATATCACGGCAAGCTCCTGAATTCCCTCAACTTACTTAAAAAAGCGTCCGTTGCGATCTTCTGACCGTAGGAGTTCATATGAACAAGATCCCAGAAGTACTCATTTGAGTTCAACAATTTCAATTGGTCAAGACGGACCAAGTGAACTTTGGAGATACTGCCCTGCACCACCGTCAACATTTCCTCAAAATCCTGCCACTCACTCAAAGTCAAGAATTCTCTAGTGTACGCCGGAGAGACCGGCAACACGACCAAAACAGCACCGCCTTTTTTTTGCGAATGCCGCAACATCCGGAGGAGCGCAAGCTTTTTCGGTCCGTTGAACGAGTGTTTTCCTTCACAGGCGCTTCGCAACGATGCAAGCCTGCGCAACATCCTGTCTGGTGGCCAACTGCTTATCTTTTCTTTCTTCGATTCCTGGCTGGAATCCTTATTTGCTACTGAGAATGTAGGTACAGCCTCTGACTCTATTAACATAAACAATTGCAATATGCTTTTGAGCTTATCACGAGCACCTGCCATGACACCATTGGATCGTCCTGCCGTTGGAAAGAGTCTCCTCAGGTACGTCAATGGGTATTGGCTGAGAATGCGTTTGGAAAATTGCCAGTCCGCCTGGCTCTGCCATAAATCTTTGATGGTTTGTCCCAAAGGCACGACTTCAGCGCGGAAATCACATTGAAAATATTCATTCAGGTCATAAGGCGAAACCACAAGAACTGTCAGCGTTGTTTTTATCGCTAGATGTTGAAAACGCTCCCATTCGGAAGGAGAAGAACCTGCAACTCCCCAACCTTCAATTCCCTGATTGAGGGCATCGCTGATCCGCCCCCACGAAAGTCCGTCGCCCGCAAGAGAAGACCCAGCCATAAACACGGCTGGATCTTTGTCCTCAGTGTTAATCATCCAATGGTTACCAGAGGTCGTCTCAATCCTGAACCATGCAACTATGCTGTGGCTGATAATTGCGGCGATCAAGGTAACCAAACATAAGATTGTCACCAACTGAGATCTTCGATTCATATGTGTTTTGTCATTCTCTAGCGGATGCGGTAAAGATGGGGACTTCATACAATATCTTAGTCATTCGCTACCTTATTTAAGAACCGGTTATTCTTAATCTGCGTAAAGATGTCGTCCATGATCTTCGTTGTTAATAGAATCTCTCTATACGTGAGTGGCAAGGCCGAATTATTAGAGATTGAATGATAGAAAGATTCTATAAGTGTTTTTAAGGCTGCATCATTTGGCAGGTGGAAGTCTTTCTTCAAGAATTTATTGAAATTCCGAGTGAAATTACCAATGTACTGCTTTGAGTACGCCAATGGTGGTATGAAGTATCTCAAGTAACTCTTGTAATCCGTATTGTCGATCTTGATTAGTATCTGATGATCGTCATCAACAATCAACGAATTTTTCTGACCGTATAATCTGAACTGATGAGGGGGCGGACTTATCTGGGAAGAAAAAGTAAAATAAGCCGTCGTTGACTCTTCATCCCGCACTATGACTCGTACCTCATCTATAATATCATGTTCTCCAATTCTTTTAAGAAAGGGGCTAGTAAAACCGTGGGCAATGACCTCGGGATTATCACCCGATAAGAACTCCGCTATTTTGCTAATACCATGACTTATAATATTTTGCAAAAGTGATCCTGGCAGCTTTCTTACCCAATGATCACCATCTTCCAAAAGGGCCTTTGCATAATTTTCATCACCAAAGCTATAGCAGTAGTGACTCTCCATGTGTACTGGTTTGCCGCCCAGATAACCGTCTTTTACCAATTCTCTCATAAGTAACATAACATGGGTGAATTGTGCATTGTGACCTGAGGTTATTTTAAGCCCCTTTTTAATTGCAAGAGCAATCAAATCTTTGGCTTCCGTTGCATTCAATGTAAATGGTTTTTCGACATACACATTACATCCTGCATCCATACACAATATAGCTAACGGGTAATGACTTGCCGGGGGGGTAGTTATATGGACAACATCGATTTGAACCGAATCGAGCATCTCCTGCACATTTGAGAAATATTTCTCAATATTGAACCGTTCAGCCATTTGGCGGGCCATTAATGGTTCATTATCGCTCACAGCAATTATCTCAGCACCAGCAATTCGGAGAATCTGCACTGCGTGCTGATCTGCCATTTTACCGCAACCAATGATTGCTACCTTTATCATTTCTTTCGCTCCTCAACTTCCCGCATAAAGGAGAAAAATCTCGTCAATCCCTCTTCAGTCGATACCTTCGGCTGCCAACCCAGAAGTTGCTTAGCTTTGCTATTTGAATAGCTATTCCCCTTCCAATAGACTGCACATGTTCGGCGATTAAACACTGGAGGGAGTTGTCCCTCTGACCATTTTGCGTACTTTTCCCAAAGATAAGAAAAGAAATACCAGGCCGGATAAGGTACGGGAATTGACCTAAAATATTGAACTTTTCTTTTATACAATCGCAGAAACTCTCGGCTCTTTGGAAGATCGTCATCCACGATGTTAAAAACCTGACCTTCCAATCCTCTTTTCAAACCAGATAACACAATTGCTTCTGCACAGTTGTCCACATATGTAAACGGAATCCTGTTGTTTAATCCTAAATGCAGAAATACTCCAAAAGTGGTTATCCCAATTCTGTCGGTTATTTTAGCCTTCCCTGGACCATATACAACACTCGGACGTACCGTCACATAAGGCAACTTATGCTTCAGCGCATACTCTATGACTAGCTCATCTTGTTTTGCCTTTCCATATGTATATGCTTCAAATCGTTCGACAATTTTAGTATCCACCTCGCACGACTCATCCAGTAGGCCCCCGCGTGGGATGCTAATATTCGAATATACAGCTATCGAACTGATATTGACAAAGCGTTTCAACATCCTCTCTTTTAGCAAAGCTTCGATAAGATTTCGCGTGGTCACCACAGAGTTTAGGAAGCAGCCAGGAAATGACTTTTCGACACCAGCCGCCAGATGATAAACGACAGACACACCTTGTGCCGCACGAAAGCAGTCATCTCGAGACAGCAAATTGCCTTTCATTATGTCTAATCGCGCATCGACGAATTCCTTTGCAATCTCTTCCAGTGTCCTAGTTTTGCTTATTGATCTGGTGAGGCAGCGTACTCGCTTGAATCCGTACATTAGCAATGTCCGAACTACTCTTGAGCCAATGTAACCATTAGCACCTGTTACCAGTATTATGTCCTCAGGTTTAATGATGTATTGATTTTGCGCAGCTCCGGACAATGGATTCATGTCAGGCTTCATCATGACCACATAACCTATCCTCCCACATATTTTTCTTTCACCAAATCGACACCTAGGAATGCCAGGACTTTGCCAATATGGTCAAAATTTTTAATTAGATATTTCATAAAGATGTGCTGGCCCGCTATCGCAAACAAAGGAAGGCATACTGTATAGAAAATAATTGCCATTGTGGATTTAAGAACACTCACTGGATTTGAGCCAGCAGCATTGAGCGCCATTTTGCCTCTGAGTAAGGCCCTTTTTATGAGAATGGACCTTTGCCAGCGAGTTGCTGGTACTGTTTCATATACAGAAGCTTCGTTGCACCACACAAAGACATAGCCTTCTTCGATCTTTCTTTTAAAAAAATCTCGATCTTCCCCGCCGCTGCCAAAGGCAGGATCGAACCATTGTCGATTTTCCTGAAAGAGTTCTCTTCTCAGAAGTGCATTCCCAGATCGAGTGTTTTTCCACTCTAGGACACACCCAGAAAGATGTGAAGGCCTGTCAAAGAAATGTCCTTTCAATACCCATTTGGGCGGCTCCTTTTCAAAATGCGGTAGCACTGGGCCCAATATGCCGTCCGATTTATAGCAATTTACGGATTTGTAGAGACTCAGAAGCCACTCTGGTGCGGGAAATTCATCATCGTCTATGAAGGCGATGAAGTCACCCTTACTATTCTCAATAGTTTTGTTTCTTGCAAGAGCAATATTTTGTTCCGGTTCAACATGATAGCTTATGGAGATCTTTGAAAGCTCAACCGAGGATGTCACCGCTTGCCGGGCAGAAGCATATTTGTCGTTATCGACAACAATGATTGAGTAATCAAATAGGCCGTTTGTCACTTGTTCTTGCAATTTAAACAGCAAGTACCTAAGTTGATTAATCCTCTTGAAAGTGCAAACGCAAACACTTATGTGATGTTTTTGAGACATTTTCTATAATATTGGCACTATTATTCAGCTGTTAAATACGATATCGCTTTATATGGTGATTCTACTAATATCGAACATTGCATTCTACAACAGATATGATTCGTCATTGAAATAAAGTTCTATTTTTGCTTCTATACACAACATATCTTTCAGTGTCACAATAAATTTGAAAGTACATTGACTGGTCAAATAAATTCCGATATAACGGTTTGAGATATGCAATAAAAACATCGTTACATAATCCATTAAGTGATTCTTCTATATTTACAAGTACCAAGCGCATTATGTACTCATCAAAAGGATTAAATAAATAAAAGATAATATTTTCATTTGATGGTATTTTATAATTCGTCACATCGCTGCATATGGACCGTATATTATCACACTGCTGCAACTTATCCTTATAGATATTAATATTTTGGTTAGCGATATTATGAAGACTTTCTGACAATTCAACACCTATAATCTCTTTAAAAGGGAATTTCGATGCCAGCAGCAGAGCGCGCCCTTTACCCGATCCTAAGTCAATAAACAGATACTGTTCATATGAAATTGTCAGTCCATTCAGAATATCCATAAAAACTTCAACTAATGCTGTCTGGTATCTAACAGCATGTTTCATTCGTTCATCCGGAATGTCGAGGGCTTCCGGTTTAATTATTCCATCCGTATCTGTGCCATACTTAAGATCAAATTGATTTGTTTGTTTCTTTCTTAACGCAGCTGATTTGCCGATTTCATTAATCAATTTCTTCAAACCAAGTGATATGGCAGCCAATACACCAATTTCTTTGCATTTTCTTATAAACTCACTGCTTAATGTTGACACCCTGTTCATGCTTTTACGATGGATTGACAAACCATTTTCCTCGTGTTTTGACCGCTTCAGCATATCGACCTGCTCCATTTGTACTAATTTTCTTTAGTTATGTACTGGAGGAACTTTAAATCATATTTAAAGTTAGTGTTCGTTTGCGTTTCAATACTCAAATGCTTTTGAGCTTATGGCGTTCCTTATCTACGATATCGCCACTCTTAATAATGCGTACCGCTACGGAGTAAACGAAGGCTTTCATTGGACGTAGAGCGCATTTCCAAAAGTATCCTTGAACAAGCTTTCCACCAAAACGCTCTTTAAACATCATGAGCCCTTCCTGTTTGGATCCTTTATCGGGATTGATTCGAACACCTACAAAATCATATTGCTTGACACCAGACTCCCGAAATTTACGAATCGCTTCCCAATGCAACAGGTTCATGGCACCCACAACAGGATCCGGGATACTACCACCATATACATAGTAAGCGCTGTGGTTACTAAATGGTACAATTATGCTACCTTGAACTTTGCCGTCGTGTTCAGAAATCATTATTTTAACATTTTCCCCGAAACTTCTTACGTAGTCATTGAAAGCTGAGTAGCTCATAAATCCCATTTTAGACCTTTTAAAAGTATCCCGTACTAAAGCATATGCTGTCTCGATATACTCCAATCCCTGATGAACTTGCACACCTTGTTTCGCAGCGAGTCTTACTTTGCGTCGGTGGCTAGAGTTAAGCCCGTTCCAAAGAGCTTCCTCCTGCTGACTTAAATCAATGATGTACGTACCATAAGGAGCTGCAACTGCTTTATCTGGATACGTCCGAAAAATTGCGTTGGTTGTTGCTGGAATTATTATATCAGCCCTAATAGAGCGAAAATAGTCTATTGCACTGTTTAAGAACGATTTTTCTTCATCAATGGTAATTTCACCGTTCATCAATATTGTCTCAACCCGAAATCTAATCATCCGAACAAAACCCTTGCGGACCACAGTGTAAGGCAAAATACAGCGAATATTCTCTGCAGCGTCAATCCCTCCGAGCCAGCCGTATTCATCTCCGGCAACCTTCAAGAAAGATTCAGAAGCAAAAATGGAGAGTCCGGGATGCCAATTAATATCGATCCTCGTTGCTTTCATATACTTATTTCAGCTTTTTGCTTACTCATAAATTATGCCTTCTATAAACGCCTTCAAGTGTCGAGACGGGTATATTACGATGCCGTAAATAGGTCAGAAATGATTTAATAGTTGAAAAATCCACTAAATCTTTCGTATGCCCAATAGCAACTATAGGCCTCACAGTTTTAGGGTCTTGTTTGTCTTCCCTTATCACTTCATTCATCATGCTTGTTAGTTCGTTTAGGGTCATTCGGCAGAAATCTAGCTTCAAGGGATATTGAAAACGTGCCATATCCCAAAGTCGTTGCAATCTTTGATTGTCTGACCAATTGCTCGAAGAACCTTTCTTATGCAAACCGACACGCTTCCCTGTTGCCATTTGCCAAAAAGGGACCATCCTTGTATAAATTGGAATCTCGAGCATAATCCCATTCGGCACAGGAGTGTTCACATCATCGCTAAACTTCCAAAAATATCCATTTTTTAATGCACGTCTATAATCCAAACCATTTTGGTGTTGTCGTCCACCTTTGAAAACCGATGAGTCTATTTTTATTCCATGATCGACCAAAACTTCAGCTGCAGATTGGGTCGGCTGAAACAACCAATTCCCCGCCCGGAATGAGAGTGGGGTGAAATCCGGTGAAGCCAACACAGTTCGCAAATAATTGATAGCACTGCCTACGATATCAGCGATCCGGATTTTTTGCAAAATACAAAGATTGTATTCGTCATAGTCCAATTCCCACGCACCTTGACTATAATGAGCATTGCACCATTGAGGGTGTAGATGAAGGGCTATTTCGTGACCCTGCTCGTACAGTTCGCGGATCTGGGTTTTAACATCGTGTATAGCAGCATCTGTTCCATATGCCTCGATTCTTTCGAGTTCGTTTATCTCGACAAAAACGACGATTTTATCGTTCGCAACGTCGATTATGTCCATTAATTTCCGCGTCGGTTCATAAACCAGTTCTTTGAGCGAACCATCTCCATTGCCATATATCTCGTAATCAATAGTAAAAATACATTCTATCATTTAGCAGCCAGTTTGTTCATATCGATGATTTTTCCTCGCATGCTGTCATGTGCCGTGTTTTGCTCAATAAATTATATACTGCATGTCCGATTTGTCACATAGCAGAGCGCGTCACGAAACCCTGTACACAACTTATCGATACTGCCATTTTCCCTTATCTCCCTTATTGCCGCATCGGAGAATTGCTTCTGAAGTACACTATTGTCAAGGAGGAGCAGCAGTTTTTGAGACAGTTCGAGTATATTACCCCTCTGAACGATAAATCCATTCACCCCATCCTTTACGTACATTATCTCAGCAGACTCATCCCCTTCCTCAGTCACCAATGGAAGCCCACAATAGAAAGCATCAACGATACTCAATCCAACTGCACCGGGGAGACAATATACATCCGATGAAGAAAGAAGGTCCATTTTTTTTCTCTCATAGAGTGGGCCTAACTTATAAATATTATCGCCTGTAATCGAATTGAGGATTCCCTCCGGATCTGGCCCTACTAGAATTAATCCTATATCCGATCGATTGAGTAATTCGAATGCTTCGAATAAGTGCTCAAGTCGTTTACGTTTCTGCATTCTTCCAACACAAATAATGTTTTTTCTGGTTTTGATGCCATATTCCGCCAGGACATCTTCCTTTTTTTTCCACGGCGGTAGTCCTTGGTAATCCATGTAAAGAGTGTTGTTGGCTATGAATACTTTACTGTGAAAACGAGCTGGCACGTATTTTTTCAGATGCTCCGCATAGAGGATGATGGCATCACTCATGGCCTGTTCAGTGGCATATGCCATGTTTTTTATTCGTGCCGATCTATGAGCTAGATCGCAACCTTGTCCCCAATAAATAATCTTTCGCCCCATGATTCCCTTCGCTATCAAATATGTCGGGAACAGATATAGATGTCTTAACTCCATAAAATCAATAATAATTTCTATGCGCTTTTTAAGGATTAAGCGGGATATACTCTGGACGGAAAGTGTAGTCGCCGTAAATGAAAAATCCACGGAATGTGGGCTATCGGCCTGAATCCCGTTCGACACAACCATAAAGTCAAAACCATAAAGTTTGAGATAGCAGCTCAAATAATTATATATTGAGATACGGTAATGTGGAATATTTCCAGGGTGAATAAGAAGAACGGATATCATGTGAAATTGTGCCGTCCTAGTCCACTAAGTGATCGACACTGACTGTTGTCATCAAGCGTTGCTCTAGTATCAGCTGCATCAAGAAGAGTAGCAAGAGCAAGAAGCATCCAGGCCTGCGACCATCTCATGTAAGAAATCGTATTTTTGTAATACGGTAGGATCTGATAGTTGAAGTAACCGCTTTTATTCCACATGTTATTCATAGCCCAGTCAATAACAGCGGTGGCCATTTTCTCGCTACCATCAGATATATCTTTGAATTCCATCAGAGTAATTATACTCTGTGCGACACTATGAATATCAAGTGGGTATATACGATTATGAAAATACTTGGGAGCACTATTCTCACAAAAGAAATTATTTTTATAAAATTCAAATCCACGACAGGCAATAGCTTCGAATTCCGTTTCCCCTGTATTTCTTGAGATTGACCGCAGGGCGCACAGGTTGTATCCGGTATGAAAATTATCTACCCACTGCTGCGTGGACAACTCACCATAATCCCATGAACCGTCATCGTATTGTTTGCTTGCTGAATATCGCGCAACCTTTAGAGCTGGTTCAATATATTTCTTTTTATCAGTGTGCTTGTATATTCTACACAGCAGTGCGGCACCAAGGAAATTCGCATTATGGACACGCGTTCGCGAAGAGGGAAGCGGATAACTGAAACAAGCAACCGTATCACCTTCGGTCCAATAAAGCTCATTGAGAATATAATCAGCCGCGCTGGTTGCCATTTCCAAGCATTTCGAAGCACCTGTATATTCGAACGCATCCAGCAATGCATTGGCCACAAAGGTTGTACATACAAGATTCGGCGCTCCCCGGGGGACCAGCACTGTCCTTGTTTGCCATGGAAAACTGTACCCCCAGCAGCTATATCCGACGTCGGGTGATCGAAGTGCCCGCAATTTATCGATCATTTTCTCGATGAGATTTGCATCGTCCAACATGCGCATTTTAGATAATTTTATCAACGCTGAAAGAAAGAGGGCGATGGCTTTTGGATTTTGCTCTTCTTTTATCAGTAAAAGAGGACGAAGATTGATAGGCAGCCTCTTCATAATTTGCGTAATTGCTATTCTGCATATTCTGCTTTTATAAAACGGGGTTTTGATAAAAACGCGGCTGTTTAATGCATCATAGGGATCATAGCCAGCCCAATCGTGTTTTCTGCAATAACGTAGTAACGCCATGGTTGTTACATTTATGTTATCAAGCTCACGATGCAAAATGCCGTAGCCCCTTTCAGTAAAAATTGCGATTACTGCTGTGGAGGTATACAGAATAGGTTTCGTTCAGACATGGATTGCTTGGAATTGAGGGATTCAATTATTTACACAATGACCGTTTTAGCATATACTGCTGATCTGTTTTCTCAATAAATCAGTAATTCTCTCCGCCGTTCTACCATCCCACAGCTCGAGATCTTTCCTAATCCTGGCGTGACCGTTTAAAATCTCATCTGTCTTTCGAAGCAAATCATCCAATTTGCACAATTGATTTGTGCCGTGAGTAATTGTAATAGGGCGTTCTGTATTTTCCCTTACCGTAAGACAGGGAATATTAAGGTAGCTTGTTTCCTCCTGTACCCCTCCGGAGTCTGTGATCACAAGACGGCAATTAAAGACCAAATTCATAAAACCTATATAATTTATCGGTTCCGGCAGGAATAGTCGCTTTGAGTTCTGCATAGTTAACAACAGACCGCTTTCTTCCAGCTTTTTCCGTGTCCGAGGATGAATGGGGAAAATGAGGGGCACTTTTTTTGATATTTCTACCAGGATATCGCATATTCTCTTTAAAACTGTCGGATCATCGACATTAGAAGGACGATGCATGGTGACAACGCCATAATCACCTTTTTGCAATCCAAATTCATTATATGTTGTTTGTTTCTCGATCTTCTCTCTCAGCATTTCCAGGGAATCAATCATAATGTTGCCTACGAAATGGATCTTTTCTGATGAGATACCTTCCTTCATTAAGTTGTCAGCAGCATCTCTTGACGGAATCCACAGCATATCAGCAAGAACATCAGTAACCAGCCTATTGATTTCTTCCGGCATTCGCCTGTCGTTTGAGCGCAAACCAGCTTCTAAATGCGCCACCTTAATACCCAATTTCGATGAGCTTATGGTCGCAGCCATGGTTGAATTTACATCTCCTACAACGACTACCAGATCAGGTCTGCGTTCCAGTAATACTTTCTCATAAGCTATCATAACCCTGCCGGTCTGCTCAGCATGAGAACCGCTTTTTACATCGAGGTAAATGTTGGGATTAGGCAATCCCAGATCTTTGAAAAAAGCGTCTGACATATTTGGATCGTAGTGTTGGCCAGTGTGAACAAGTAATGGCTCTGCCCATTCCTCTTTTTTTAGCGCGTGATATAGCGGAGCCACTTTCATAAAATTCGGTCTGGCAGCGCATACGAGGTGAATTAGCATCGCTCATTACTCTCCATTTCGATTACTTTGCCTCCAACACGGTTATTATGCCTTGCACTATTGCATCGAGTGCTCTTGTATTGGTTTGGTACATATTTTCAGAACGATTTCGGTTTTCCACTTTTATTTTATTCCGCACATCATCGGGTGATTCAAGCAGGAAAAGTCTGTTGTTGGCAGCCAGGTATTGATCAACAGCACCTGTTTTCCCCCGAAAGATACTGTACACAGGAACCCCCAATGCCGCAGCTTCCCGATTCATGGTTCCACCGCCGCTGATCACCAAGTCGGAATACCAGATAAGATTCAACCCGTCAACCGCCTTCTTGGGGAAAAGTATCTTGCCGTCACTGCACAACCGAGGCCATCGATCGGAGATCCAAGCCTTCTGGCTGTCGTTTCGCGGTAGTATTACAAGGCAGGTGTCCTCATTTTCCGACAGGAATTCAACTGTTTCGATGAAGAGTACATCACTTTCCGCGCTGCGATAATGGGCCTCCATTGCAGGCGGCCGTATGGATATTACGATCTTATCTTTTCCGACGCCCAACTCATCGAGCAATTTCGGATCAGGCACAAATCCCGGGACATAGACATCCTCTTTTATGCCTGGATATTGAAAAACACGTTCCGCCGAAATGGGTATTGATGTTTTCGGAATTACATCAGGGACCATGATGCTCACAAAATTCACCAGAGGCATGATTTTCGCGTGCTCATAATCCAGAATATTAATGACCGGCAGTCTCCACATAAAAGCATTAATATGCTGCGATCTCGATCCATGGGATATTGCAAGGTGAGGTTTCTCTTTCCACACAAAGGGTATCATTTGCAGGGAGCGGATGACCAATCCCGCAAGTTTCAGTATAATATTCTTCCCGTAATGACGGCCTATCCGCTGATAGCGCAAACCAGATAGATCGGCCAGTTCACAGGTCTGAAAACAATCACGTGCGGTTAAGACAACCTCATAACCACGCTGTTCAAGTTGTTTGATGATCGGCTTGAAGAAAGGAATATGAGGCGAATTATCCAAATCTATCCAGATTTTTTTACTACTTTGATACTTCATTAATTCACTCCAACTCGTTTGATCCTATTATGACAAGTATTTTTTGATCGATCCGGATATCTCAATAATATGGTTACGGGCTAGTTCCGGATACATTGGCAATGATACAATTTCCTGAGATATGCATGTGGCTTCAGGGAAATCCTGTCCATTATGCTTCAGATACGCATATGCTTTAAGATTTGGCAGGGCAATAGGATAATGGATCCCCGTAGCAACTCCTTGAGACTGCAAATGGTCCTGGAGACCTTTTCTCAGTTCTTTTTTGACCCGCACCACGTAAAGATGATACACCGCCGAGACACCACTCATCTCAACCGGAGTGATCAAGCCAGCACCCGTCAACTGCTCGTTATAAAGATAAGCATTCTTTCTGCGCTGCTCAGACCATTTTGGAAGATGTCTTAACTTAACGCCCAGAATCGCAGCCTGCAATCCATCCAGCCGGCTATTCACCCCTTCCATTGAATGATCATATTTATCAATACGCCCATGGTTCGCGAAAATTCTTATTTTAGACTCCAAGGAATCATCATTCGTCACGATAGCGCCGGCGTCTCCATAAGCCCCAAGATTTTTGCCCGGATAAAAACTAAAGCAAGCCGCATCTCCGATCGAACCGATGACCCGGCCTTTATATACCGCACCATGCGCTTGTGCCGCATCCTCGATCACTTTGAGATTATGCTTTTTAGCTATCTCCAATATCGGGTCCATGTCAGCCGGCTGGCCATAGAGATGCACGGGAATGATGGCCCGGGTCCTTGGGGTTACCTTTGCTTCAATCTTCTTTACATCGATATTATAGGTAGTCGGATTAATGTCTACAAACACGACCTTTGCGCCTGTCAAAGATATAGCCTCTGAAGTGGCGATAAAACTGTTGGCAACCGTGATCACTTCATCACCTGCTCCTATGCCAAGGGCCTTCAGTGTAATGAAAATAGCATCCGTTCCATTCCCAACGCCGATGCAATGCTTCACATTGCAGAATTCTGCGAAATCTTTTTCAAATGACTGTACATATGAACCGCCTATAAATGCTGACCTCGCGATAACATCGGCAATGACAACATCGATCTCTTTTTTAATGCCTTGATACTGGATTTGAAGATCTACAAATGGAATATTCACCGCTAATCCTCCCTGTAATATGAATTGCTGATAAAAGCAACCTAGCTTAGCACCTAAATAACGTTATGTTCTTTGACCGCGCCAAAAACTCGCCACTTCCCTCGGCAGCGCATTCCAGTATTGTCCTTCATACCGTGTTTTCACGTATTCAAGGAATTCTTTGTAATATGATACGGAATACTCCTCGATCCCGCACTTTGCTCCATTGAAATTAATATAATCAGGATGAGTAATCAGGAGCGCCATGCCGCCTTGTTGCGCGATCCAATCCAGTTTTCTTTTCCATATGTCAATCGTTCTTTCCTGCATGATCACAAAGAGAGAATGGTCCTGGGGAAGTGTGTACGGCAGCTCGACGTATCCGCTTGTGCCATTAATCCCATCCACTAGGAACGGGAAGATTGTGCACATGTTCTCCGCATTCGGCTCAAAGGGATCAGTGTCGAAGGTTGACGCATCATATTCTATATTGAGGTCGTGGAACCAATCAAGTTTGTGGATCATTGAGGGCGCGCGGTATCCAACGACGTTCCATTCCTTGATATAGGCGTTGATCTTCCTTGCCCGCTCCTTGAAACCTTCCCTTGAATCATAGTATTTGCCGTCATGTTTAAGACCATGCACTCCAACCTCGTATTTTCGCTCCTGCAACAGATACCGTAAATCAGGGGAGACCACGTATCGCTCAGGTACAAAATTGAATGAGGAGTGGAAGCCCCGAGCCTCTTCCAGAAGCATAAGGTCCATGCAGTGATCATGACCTTTTTCCGTTTCCACATCATGGGTCAGAACCAGGGCGAACTTTTTTCCCCCTGGCCAGCCTTTCCAGCTTACCGGCTTCTCGGATGCCTTGGCATTTATAGGCCAGATATCTGCATACTTCACTTTCATTTTCCGGACGATCAGCCTTCTGAGCATCAGCTGCCATCGCCGAGGAATCGCAGGTTTTAAAAGGTAGTAGATTTTCGTAGTAAGAGTATTCATTTGGTATTTACGTTTAAACGTCGAAACAACCTAGAAGTTCTATTTCCCCGTATCAGCTCTCGTTATGCTGTCAAAGCAAAAACGGAAGCTTATTCGCTTTCCGCGCCTGTCCTGCCCGTCATCCTTGGATCATCCCATATGCCGGTACAGGAGATTCCCGCTTAATTTCAAAAGCGGTATGGGCATTCTTCTGAACAGACTGTTGTGAAATCCGAATATTTTCTGTTCTCCCCTTACAAACATATCTCTTTTGAGATCATACCGGTAATACCTGATCAACTGCTCGACCGCTCCCCATCCCGACTTGAACTGCCGCAGCCCCTCGTTCTCAGGTTCTGTTCTGCCCAGTGACAGGTTTTGGTATCCGTTCTCACGGTACCATCGGATTCCCTCTCCCATGACAAGATTATTTGCCCGCAGATGCTGATATGCATGGTCGGACGCCCCATATTTATATATTGCCTTGCCGTTAAAATGAAAAAAGACTGATCCTGCAACAATATTCATTCCATGGGAAGCCAGGACTATTATGCCTAAATCCCTGCTAATGATATATTCAAAGACTTTCTTAAAAAAGTGATCGGGCTGGGGAGGCAATCCATGTCTCTTTCTTGTCATCATGTTCAATCGGGCAAATTGCTCCATGGAATCACGGGATGTGCTGACCTTCGTTGATACGCCTTGTTTTAAGGCCTTCTTGATGCCTCTTTGCGTTGTATCCTTGAACCGGTTAATGATGTCATTTTCCGATCCAGTCAAATCAAGAGAGTGACCAATATATTGAGTGGAAGTTGTCTGACCGACAATTTCTGGCCAATCTCTCATTTCAAGGTATTTCCAGCCCGTTTTTTTCCCGAATTCTCCGACAATTTTAACAATCTGTTCCGACCATGGCCCATCTACCGTTATTGGTTCGCAAGAATCGGTAAACGGCAGAGACACACCCCTGTTCCCGGTAAGAACGCTCTTGACCTCCATGAAGGGGAAGAGTGTGAATAAGTTGTGCTTTTCTCGTGAGATGAAATAAACTGGTTTATATCCATACGATTCGTGCAGGACGCGTGCCCAGTTCTCCGTGTGAAAAAACGTACAATGTTTTTGTTGCAGAAGCAACTCGTTCCAAGATGGCGACTGCAAAGGATTTACTATTTCCATACATAGAGGTTGAATTAGTGAGAGTTATCTGGAAAGCAGATGCGGGATATTGCTGATATATTGATCGTCACAAGGAGGTGGAAAATCAATTTTCAGGTATCTTTCTAATGAACCTCGCCGGATTACCCGCCACAATAGTGCCCGGGGGTACGTCTTTCGTTACTACGCTTCCTGCGCCGATTATCGCCTTTTCTCCAATGGTAACATTGCTCAGGATAGTAGCTCCGGATCCTATGGTTGCCCCGCGTTTGACAAGTGTAGGCTCAACCTTCCAGTCAGCCTCAGTCTGAAGTCCCCCTCCCACACTGGTTGCACGTGGAAAAGTATCGTTGGTGAACATCACACCGTGACCAATGAAGACCTCGTCCTCGATGGTTACACCTTCGCAAATGAACGTATGGCTCTGGATCTTGCAATTCTTGCCAATGAAAGCGTTTTTCTGAACTTCGACAAAAGTCCCGATCTTGGTATTGTCGTCTATGGAGCAGCCATACAGGTTTACGAAGTTGGCGATTTTGACATCTTTGCCGAGCTTTACATCTTCGGCAATGGAATTGTATTTCATAAGGTAACCGCCTGGCCGCCCTTTTTAAGCGACTGATTGCAGGCTTCGAGCATTCTTACCATGCGTAGACCGGAATGACCGTCATTGATCGGTGTTTCGGATGTTTCAATGCAATGAATAAAGTACTCTGTTTCGGTTTTAAGCGCTTCCACCTGCTCGACCCGGGGCGCGTGCATATCACCTGAGCGGTAGTTGACCAGCATCTTATAGGTGGCTTCCTTGCTCTTGACGTCAACCCCTTTGTCGTAAATTTTTATCTTTTCATCCGGCTCCAGGTCGTTCCAGACCAGCATCTTTTTCTCGCCGCCGATCAGGGTGGTGCGTACTTTGACCGGGGAAAGCCAGTTGACATTAAAATGTGCGATCATATTATTATTGAAATGAACCGTGACATAGGCTGTGTCTTCCATGGCGCTGATATGCGCTTTCCCGGTAGCTGAGACAGCAACGGGTTTTTCCGAGACCAGATAATCCATGATTGCGAAGTCATGCGGCGCCAGGTCCCAGATAACGTTTACATCGTGCTGAAAAAGTCCGAGATTTACCCTGACGGAGTCATAATAATAGAGATCACCCAGCGCCTTATCATCAATGAGCTTCTTCATCTTCTTTACCGCGCCGGTAAAAATAAATGTATGGTCCACCATTATGGTTAGTTTCTTCTTCTCCGCTAATGCTATTAGTTCCTCGGCCTCGGCTACCGATGCGGTAAAAGGCTTTTCAACAAAAACATGCTTGCCATTCTCAAGAGCTTTCCTGGCAAGTTCGTAATGGGACGAGACCGGAGTAATGACTGCAACAGCATCAATTTCAGGGGAGTTGAGAATATCATTGAAATCTCTCGTTACCGCTGTATGCGGATAGGATTTCTGCGCACGGTTCAATGCGCTCTGACTGCCGTCGCAGATAGAGACAACCTTGGCGCCTTCGATTCCGCTGAAATTCCGAACGATGTTCGGCCCCCAATAGCCATATCCAATAATACCGATGTTGATCATGAAACCTCCATCTAGTAGACAATCACACCGCAGGCCGCCGCATGGCGTATAACACACTTATAATCCATATTGAGTAAGCTTTGTGCCCTTTGTGCTTTGCGCTTAAAGCGCCTGGCAAAGCTAATACGCACCCTTCCCCGCTAAAATAACCCAGGGAGTCTTCAGCAACAGTTTCACGTCCATCCACAGTGTCCAGTTTGTCGCATACTGGAGGTCCAGCCTGACCATTTCATCAAAGGTCGTCGAACTTCGCCCCACAACCTGCCAGAGCCCGGTGATACCTGGTTTTATCTCGAGAACACGACGACGATGCCACATGTCATATTTTTCAAGTTCGTAGGGAATGGGAGGTCTCGGCCCCACCAGAGACATCTCGCCTCTCAGCACATTGAAGAATTGCGGCAGCTCATCAAGGCTTGTCTTTCTGAGTATGTGTCCAAGCGGGGTTATTCTTTTGTCATTCTTAATCTTGAATATTTTTTTACTACTGTTACCGCTGCTGTTAATTCCGGCCTCTTCTGGCACTTTGTTGGCAATCAAATTATGCACAAATTCCTTGTGTATCGCGAAATCGTTGTTGTTGATCATGCTTCTGAACTTCAGAAATTTGAATTTTTTCTCGTATTGTCCCACCCTCTCCTGACGGAAAAGCACCGGCCCTCTGGTGGTTAGTTTGAGTGCTATCGGGATAAGAATGAAAAAAGGTGAAAAAATAAGGATGCCGGCGATGCTGCCGACAACATCCATTGCCCGCTTCATTTTCAGCGCGTTCTTCCGGGTATTCTCCTTTTTAGGGTATTCCGGGTAAAAGGTAAATTTCAGAGGTCCGCCCGGTTTGTTCGGCTGCCCATCTTCGGGAAAACGATGAAAATATATTTGAATAACGTCAAGCTGTTCCGCGGGCAATGTTGCATGAAGACTCTGATAGATCTTTTCCTGAAGGGTCTCCGTCTCGAGGCTGTTCATTTCTGTAAAGATAACGCCCAATACCGCGGCACTTCGGTACCATCCTTTAATGTCAGTTTCCCGCGTAAGAAATGCAAGCGCCTTCATTGTTTCCTTTACGGATGCGCTTCTGCTTTGAGGTTTGCGTATCGCGGTAAAGTCCAGTGTCATAACCAGAAAAGGCCTTCCCGAACGTTCGCTGCGTTTCCGCTCAAAGGCAAGCATTTCGTGAAAATAGTCCTCCACATAGCAGCCGTAAATGCCGTCACAAAACTCCTGAGAAGGCTGCTGCATATCGGTCCGTTTGTTTTTACGCGATTCTATAAGCATATTTTACTCCTTTGTGCCGTTTATACGCTTTCTGTGAACTTGCTCATCCGAAAAAAACTTTTTCTATTCGTCAACCAACCGTCCTTGAGATCAGAAGACCTTTCGCAGTTCAACACTGAACCGGTTGTTGAAGTAGTTCAAAGAGTACGTGTCAGGTGAATAATTGGTGGAATAACGATAATCAGCAGATAAGGTGAGATTTTCCATAGCTTGCTGTTCAAATCGCAACCCTGCCAGATACCGGTTTGAATAGGTATTCAACTGACTCACTTCCAGCCGATCTGCGGATATATCGAAAACAAGTCTCGATAGTGCAGTAATAGCGCGGCTCATGTTTCCGGACAAGCGGTAAATCACATTTTCAAGATGCTTGCTTTCTGCGTCACGATACTCGATCATTCCGCCGGAAACAGAGATAGCGGTCCGTTCAACATCTCTCCTCACCGTTGCAATATACCGGTCCTCTCTCCTCAGGGAGCGAAGCGGGTCGGGAATAAAGCGCAGCCCTGTTTCGTAAGATATAGTAAATGTGGAGAGGCGCTGCGTGAAATTCGCGTCCCAATAAACCTGTGAAGTCCGTGCCCTTGACTCATAACTGAACCAGCTGTTGCCGGCCTTGACATTAATAGTGGAATTGTCTGCATTCTCGAAATGTTCCCCGACGTATACATCGTACTGTTTGTAATCCGTGCGGTTGTTGTCATTCATGGTATACTTTGCGCCCGCGATCATACTTGAGCGCAGGGACAGTTCATGTCTTGCATCTACGTAGCCAATATGGTCCGTACTATCAACTGCGGCCGGGTCTTTATACCACGTGTTCATATACAGATAGCCTGCGGTAATGGTCACGTGCGAGGTAGGCTTCAACGCCATAAAGGGATTGATGGTAACGATGTTTCTGTCAGATTGATTTACAAAATTGCTTTCCTGAGTATAATCTCTCAGCACATCAGTAGAAACCCGTGCATACTCATCCCTGACATCTAAAAAGAGCAACTCCTTGATAATTCTGCTTCTACTTGTCAGATTCAATGCCTGCGATGTGTCGTTGCCCATAGTCCCCTTTGCATAGTAGCGATAATTGTAGGCATATACAGCATCCAGGTCTATATTCGGAGCAGAATAGAAGATCGTAAGGGATGGTGCGATCCGCGCGATATAATCCCTGTTCATATTGTCGGTTACGAGCAAAACATTATCATTATATTCTTCGCTCAGGATCACACTCGGCTGGATACGAAACTCCGATCCATCTGAAGATCGCGGGGCCATGATCGTCATAGTACTCAGAATAACCGCGCTGAGGCAAATGAATGAGGCGTTTACTCTGTTTTGTATCGTTTGGCGATGTAGAGGCAATCGTTCTGAGTTCTCGAGACAATGTTAAATATGCGAAGGTGGATATGATGCGTGTAATAAAGATGTCTGGCAAAGCTTCGCCCTCTCAGTTACAGTTATTAACCGAAGGGCAGGCAATGACACTTTTCATGATCAAGTCCGATCAAACTAACGGAACAGCTCAGACCTGTTCAACATCCTCGGCGTGGATCTTTAAACCAACGCTTCTACCAAGAAGATCGAAGTTCACCAGGAACATATGGCTGCCTTCTCTTTTCATCAAAATGCCTGCGGCGCCGCTGAGAGGCCCGCGCTTCATCCGTACCGGCATCCCTTCCCTGAATGTAGGGAAGACGTCTATCAATTCCCCGCTATTGATCATGACCTTCAGAGATGCGATATCCTCCGAAGACACCAATGTGGGATGCCCCGGCTCCAAAGAAACAAACCGCACTGCTCCCCGGGTTTGCAGAATATTTAGAAACGCTCCTGGCTGCGGAACCAGTTGAACAAACAGATAACCCGGGAAAAGCGGAAAATCGATATTTTTTTTCCTGTCCTTCCATTGGCGCATCCTCGTCGCAGTCGGAACAAAAGTAATTATGCCTTTTCTTGTAAGCTCTTCAGCGGTTACAAACTCATGGCGTGATTTTACCCAAAGCGCATACCAGTTACCCGCCTCCACTGCTTGGTCCGGGGCACCGAGACCATAAGCGACGCCCGTCTGGTCATTTCTTTCTGGTTTTGCCATAGCGATTATCATAGTAGTGATCATAATGATGATGGTATTTCCCGCCCAGGCTCGTGATGCTTGCATTGTTGTAGACTATACCGAGCACTGATGAACCTTTCAGTATGTCGAACATTTGACCGATACCCTTGAGAGAAGCGCCTCCCTCTTTCACAACAACAAGAATGCCGTCCACCAGAGCGCTCAAGGCCTGCGTTTCAGCGAACAGAAGGATCGGCGAGGTATCAATGATAATATAGCGGTCCTTGTATCTGTGCTTCAGTTCCGCAAGAAATTCCTTCATCCGGTGGGATGAAAGTAGCTCACCAGGATTCGCCACTGCCTTGCCTGCTGACATAAAGGAGAGTTTCGGAATTCCTGTCTTCACCATGGCTCTTCCGGCGTCAATCTTGTCCTCAAGACAATCAGCCAGGCCAAAGCGAGGGGCAATTCCAAGGTACTCGTTGAGAGAAGGCCTGCGGAGGTCAGCGTCGATCAACAACACCGTTTGTCCATACTCCCGCGCCAGCATAATCGCAAGATTTGTACTGGTAATGCTCTTCCCTTCTCCGCTCACCGCACTCGTCACAATAAGTGTGTTCCGGAATTCCTCACGGGTCATCCGCAACAAAACTGTTTTCAGCTTTCGGTATTCCTCAGCAATGGGCGAATCAGGATTCATGAAAGTCACCAGGGAGGAGTTCGTCGGACTAATCATTAACTCATCACTGGTCTCAACGGGCACAGCAGGGTTGGATACTGTTTTTACATCAGCACCTTCAGGTTTATTCGTTTTCCTGAGGACCAACGCTTTTAGCAGCGCTTTTTTCTGAATCGTGCCCATTTCTTTGCTCATGTTATTATCCATCTTCCCTGTCAATTCATTGACTCTGTTTGATGAGTTCA
The DNA here is from genome assembly GCA_964447405.1 of uncultured Nitrospiraceae bacterium. Lineage (GTDB taxonomy): Bacteria > Nitrospirota > UBA9217 > UBA9217 > UBA9217 > JALNZF01. The sequence goes on from CAYUSP010000003.1 coordinate 35,977, forward strand.
AACACAATAACCGCCACAAGCGCGGCCGCATAAATTCCACTTAAACTGTATAAATAAATATCTTTCCTTCTCACTTTAAGCAATTCGTTCGGGTCCTGAATATGCGGTATCACTGCTATCACAGGAATGCCAATATTTTTTAGTGAATCCACGCTCTTTACTGATTTATCTAGCATATCGAGAACAATGATCAATCCAAATGCTCCTGCAATGGCCCCCACGATCCCGATCAAAATGATTTTAATCCGGCCCAGGCTGACAGGCTGGACCGGCAATACAGCGGGATCTACGATCTTAAATGTTCCCGCTTTGTCCTGGATTTCCGCCTGACTGGTCACCTCTGACTTGCCATAGGCAGCTGCCAGTTCATCATAAATCCGCCGATCTGCTTCGCGTTCTCTTTCAAGTACAGCCAACCTGTTCTTTACATTGGCTGCACCTGCGTTTGCATTCAGCTTCGATTTTACGGAATCGATCTCCGATTTTGTTTTTAAGACCTCAGGATGGTTTTCCGTATACTGCACAAGGAGAGCATCAAATTTCTTTTGAAGTTCCATTAACTGGTCGTAAAGAATGACGTTTTTATCTTTTTTTAGAAAAGCAATTTCGCCTTCAGTTTTTCCAACCTTTTCTTTAAAGTGGTTTATTTGGTCCAGCAGAAATCTATTTGCTCCAAATGAACCCTCTCGTTTTGAACCAAGGTTCTCCTCTATATATTTGCTGACAAGTGTGTTCACAAAATCTCGCGCATGCTGTGGACTTATATTTCTGTATGTAACAGCAAAAAAATCAACATTTCTTGAGTTTGATCTGTTGAACTCGAGGGTAACAATGGTCTTATCCTGTGTCCCTTTTATTAGACTCTCAAGCTGGACCTCGCTCATCTTGTCTATACCTAAATTCAGCTCATTGAGCACTTTGAAAATCAAGGTTCTACTTTTCATTATCGTTGATACCGCGCTGATTTTATCGTCCGTAGTTGAAGCGGCACTGAAGTCTCTTATCGCGCTGTTTAAATAATTTTTTTCTATGGAGACCACTGTCTTTGCCTCATAAACCGGCTTGATTACATAACTTACAGCTACCACCACGGCAATGATTGCAGCTACGATAATGGCAAAAAGATAGCGTCGTTTTACCACCAGTTGGATGTATCTATCAATATCGAGCTCCTGTGTCTGTTCCACGCAAATCTCCTAAAAAATACTTTCCTTGATAACAACATAATCGCCAGGTTGTAAACGGGTATTCTGGCTAAGATCGCCTTCATTGATAAGTTTTTTCAACTTGACAGGGATGGAGATCTCGCGGGAACCATCCTTGCGATAAATGACCGTATCATTCTGGTTCGCATAGCGTGTAAATCCCCCGGCTTCAAGAATAGCCGCCATGACTGTCAAACCATCCCGATATGAGATGGATCTCGGAGTAGCAACAGCGCCCATGATATACACATTTCTGTCTTTGTGGCCGGGTATAAAAATGACATCATTCGGTTCTATTACGATATCCTCCGCGATATTCCCGCCGATAAAAAGGTCGCGGAAATTCTGCTTGATTTTTTCACCGCCTCTCAACACATAAGCGTTTTTCAAATCCCCATCCTGGGCACCGCTTGATGCCGCAGCAGCGGTTGCGGCTGCGGGTGCACCTTCCGCACCAGCCGGTTGTGAGCCTATCTGGCATAACAGTTGGAGCAGCGTCGTTCTCTGGTTCAAGCTGTATACACGGGAACTGACTCCCCCGCCAAATATATAAACCTTGTTATTCGTAATCTCGGTTACTGCCACAGTTACAACCGGATTTTTAATGATCTTTCCGATCTTTCCGGTAAGCAATGTCTGGAGATCTTTGACAGTCAAATCCTTGGCCATGACTTCGCCTATTGCTGGGATCGTGATCTTTCCGTCCGGGCGAACCCTTACGGGGAGGCTTAAATCCCTCTCACCCCAAACCGATATCATGAGCGTGTCACCTTCACCAATCAGGTAATCTGCAGCAAAGACTTGCGAAAGGAAAAGCAGTACGATGATCAGAACACCAAATGTCCCTTGAGTTGCTATCTGTATTGTTTTATGCATCACTATTTCCTTACTCAGCACATTTTTTCTCGGGAGTACGAGCATTTACGTTTTCCCATTCTTTTTGATTTTATCGAGCAGCGTTTTCGCTTCTTTAGCCTCCGGAAAATCTCCCAGCGAAATAGCCTTTTGCAGCATATCTGCCGCTTTGTTCGGATCCCCTTTCTCATTGTAAGCTATGGCTAGATGGAACAAAATGCTGGCATTGTTTGGACTGCTCTCTGCTGCTTTCTGGAGCATCTTTGTCCCCTGATCGAGCCGGCCGGTCTTGATCAGCACAAAACCAAGTGTATCGCGAATGAAATCGTTTTTCGGCGCCAATACGAAAGCCCGCGTGGCGAACATCAACGCTTGTGGTTTGCTTTTATTCTCCTCCGCATATAGATATGCGAGGTTGTTCAGTGCCATAGCGTGATTCGGCTGCAATCGCAGCACCTTCAGATAGTCTTTCTCCGCTTCTTGCTTTTTCCCCATGGCATACAGGATGCTGGCTTTCTGGAACAGGATCTGGTCCGCTTTGGGATTTATGCTTTCTGCTTTACGGTACTGTTCCAGCGCAGCAGGGTAATTTTTCTTGGCAGCATAGAGGTTGCCCAACATGACAGCAATCGCTGCATCTCCGCTCTTTTTCGAACTTTTGAGAGCCTCGATGCTTTTATCAATATCTTTGCCGCTTTGATGGACCAGGGCCAGCGCAAGGTATCCCACAGGTGAATCTGAGTTCTGCCTGATGATCTCACGGGCATTGTCCACAGCCTCGTCCTTTTTTCCCATGGCAAGGTAGACTCGCGACAGCTCAGCGCGGAGGCTTAGATTCGTGGGATATTTCTTGATCTCGGCCCGTACTTTTTCCATCGCCTTTGCATGATCTCCCATGGCAATATAGGTGTTCACCATATAGCTAAAACCAGCCTGCGCATTATGTCGTTCGATCATTTCAAAAGCTGATAGCGCTTCCTTAAATTTCTTATTCCCGATCAATATCTGGCCCTTTATTTCCTGCAGACTGATATCCGTGGGTGACGCAGCAATGCCATCACTTAGTATCTTGAGCGCTTTATCACTGTCCTTTGACCTGTTAAAAAACTTGGCCGCAGCAATGACGCCTTCCGGTTTTTTGGTCTCGGCAGCGCGGAGGTAGTACTTACCCGCCTCACCATCATCACTGTTTAGTTCAGCGAGAGACGCGAGCAGAAGCAATGCCTGCACATTATCTGGAGATTGTTCGACCAAATTGCGCAGTTCCTGAATACCAAGGTCCTGCTTATCCTGCATGAAGTGAATCGAAGCAAGTTTCAAATAGGCAAGATCGTACTTCTTGTTAAGCTCCTTCGCCTTGAGAAAATTCGCTTTTGCCTCGTTCAAGCTATTCTGCCGAAGATTGGCTTCGCCTAGGAGGTAATATGCCACCTCATCTGCACTGCCAGCCTGGATACCTTTTTTGAGAATATCCACCGCTTTTAGCGGTTCATTGTTATTAATGTAATACAAAGCAAGGATGCGCCGGGCATCACGTGCTTCCGGTCTGGCACGTACTGCAGAAATCAACTCCGACTCAGCCTCATGGCCTTTTCCCCGCCTCATCGCCGCAAGCCCTTTTTTAATATGCACATCAGCCAGCGTAGGATCGATAGCCAGCGCTTTATTCAGCTCTGCCATGCCTTCGTTATAATTGCCCTTTGCCAGATAGGCGCTTCCCAGGACATTATGCGCGAATGCATTATCACTTTCCTGGGAAATTGCTGTCTTAGCTTCCTTGATGGCATCATCCACACGCTTCTTGTTCAACATGATTAGAGCCAAGTGCGCACGTGCACGCGAAAAAGTTGGTTGAAGGTCAAGAGCTTTCTGAAACTGGTTCAGAGCCTGCTCTGATTCATTCCGGGAAAAATGGGTCATGCCCAGGATGTAATACGTTCCGGCATTAGGCTGTTTCAGAATTGCCTGTTGGAGAGGGGCGATAGCATCGCTGTATTTTTGCTGGAAAAAAAATGCAAAACCTTGAAGCCTATGACCTTCCGCACGATCAGGGAACTGCTTCGTCATTGCCTGGGAGTGGGCAAGGGCACTATCGTATTCGCCACCCTCAAGAAGCTGAACACCTTTTTGATAATATGCCTCGATTTCCCGTGGATTCGATTGAATAATGCGGTCATACGTTTTCAAAGCCGAAGCCCTGTCCTTGGTTTGCACCTGGATCTGGGCAAGGAGGTAGAGCGCCCTTTTGTTCTCCGGCTCTTTTAACATGACTTGAGCTATCTGCACCTCTGCATCTTTAAACTTCTCCATGGATATATAAACAGATGCAAGGGAGAGCGATGGTGAGATACTCTTGAAACCACAAGCTGCTGTCGCTTTTTTCAACAGCAAAACGGAGACAGGGAAATCCTCTTTTACAGCATGCGCGATTCCTGCGATCTCAAGCGCATCACAATCAGAGGAATCATCACCGAGGTAAGCTGAAAGCTCTACTAACGCTTCATCAGGGCGTTTCGTGAATACCTTGAGCCTAGCCATCTCAATCTGAACATCCCGGGATGATGGATTTTGCCGCTTTACTTTCTGAAGTTCCTTTTCAGCAGCCTCGTAATTCCCTATGGCGTTTTGTGCTTTAGCAAGTTGGAATCGGGCTTCAAAATAGTTTTGGTCTTTTTCGAGAGCATTTTTGAATAGGATTATAGCACCCCGCGGATTTCCATCCTGTTGCAGCATTTTTACACCGTCATTGACCAGTTGCTCCTTTGTCTTTTGTTGCCCCTTGCAACCTGTCAGCAACAAAAGCAGCAGCAATACAAAAAACAAGCCTGCCTGTATTAATGTAATACCTTGCTGTTTTGCCATGGTTTTATTTTGGTTATGTTTCAATGTATTCTCCTTATAAAGCTGGATATATCGATGGAATAGGCTACCTATCAGAAATGAAAACCGGCTTTACACTTTACATACTAGTTGGATATCACAAAGCAACAAAAAACATCATTAACCTGTATTATCAATATGATATAGAGTATATATAATATGTCGGGGAATATTACACTTTTAGATAGCAACTATTCAGTCATGATAAATCCTATTTTTATCATTATTATTCAAATGATTGGAGGCTGAATATGATATTATTTATTGCTGACATAAATAATTATAAAAAACAGGAACAATCTGTGCATTTTAATACCACATTAATAAACCAAAGTAAATCACCCGATATGGGTATTTTAAGGGTATGCCGGTAAATTATCTATTCTCTATTATAATTGTAATATATAGCATAATTATCTACTATCCTTCAAGATAATATTTACAATATTCTAGAATACACCACCTGAGTGTAAATAAATCCGACACACATATTAACTTACTCAATAAGATACCATTTTAACAAATGTGAATACTTAGCATATTAAGACAACAATTAACCGAAAATCGAAAAGGGGAGGCGAGTGCCTGCGATTTAATTATTAACTTTGCGCCTGGATGATATGGAGAAAGGGACAGTTGCGAAGAATGAGAAAAAGGAGATGATGACTATAAACATCATCGATGACATGTATTAGTCACGAATTGCGTTTACAGATAAAGACTCTTCATAAATTGAAGAGCCATGGTCTTCCGGTTAAGATAGTTTTGGCGAAACAAATCTTCACTACAGGAGGGAGGATTATGACTCAGCAGCAGTATATCATAAACAGAAAGCTCAGCATCTTAGAAGTAGGCAGAACCTTTGGTAACATTAGTGACGCCTGTCGGAAGTTAGGAGTTAGCCGACAGCACTATTATGACATCAAGAAGACCATCGATGAAGAAGGTTTGGATGGCCAATTGGACAAATCCAGACAGGCACCCCGGATTGGCAACCTGGTCCCCATCGAGATCGAGCAACGGCTATTGGATTACTCTATCCAGTTTCCTACTCACGGTCATGTTCGGACCGCAAATGAGCTGAAGCAGCAAGGCGTTATTGTCAGTGCCGGTGGCGTTAGAAGCATCTGGCTGCGTCATAACTTACAACTCAAAAGCCTGTGATTGAAACGGTTAGAAGCGTGGGCTGCTGAGAATATCAACATGCTGACCGAATCTCAGGTCAAGGCCCTGGAAGAAGCCAAAGAGGAGAAAGAGGTCTGCCGACAAGTTGACAGTCCTCATCCAGCCTTCCTCCTGGCCCAGGATACCTGCTATATTGGCACATTAAGGGCATCGGGAGAATTTACCAGCAGACAGTCATTGACACCCACAGCAACATCGGCATTGCCAAGCTCTATACTGAACAGACTGCGATCACGACCGCAGACTTCTTGAATGATAAAGTTCTACCGTTCTTTAATGCACATTGCACGCGGGTTCTTCGGGTCTTGACGGATAAGGACGTGCCCCCCGAAAATAGTGCCACTTCCGATTAGAGTGTGACATAATACGGCACTCGAAAAGGAGGCACCAAATGAAGCAAGGCAAGTACTCGGAGGAGCAGATCGTAAGAATTCTGAAAGAAGCAGACGCAGGGATAAAGATTCCCGACCTCTGCCGCAAGTACGGATTCAGCGACGCCACCTATTACAACTGGAAAGCAAAATACGGCGGCATGGGCGTCAGCGAGGTGAAACGCCTCAAGCAGCTGGAAGACGAGAATCGTCGCTTAAAGCATATCGTCGCGGACCTGACGCTTGATAATCAGGCACTGAAAGCAGTTGTAACAAAAAACTTCTAACGCCCAAGGCACGGCGGGATGCTGCCGCCTATATCAAGGACTGCTTTGGGCTGAGTGGCCGGCGTGCCAGCCGCCTTGTGGGGCTGAGTAGGAACACCCTGCGGTACAAGCGGAAACCGGACAAGAACGAAGCTCTTCGTACCAGAATGAAGGAACTGGCAGCGCAACGCAAACGATATGGCTGCCGTCGTCTCCATAAGTATCTCAAGCGCGAAGGTTTGGTCGTGAACAAGAAACGAACGGAACGCATTTATCGGGAGGAAAACCTCAAAATACGGGTACGCAGAAGAAAGAAGCTGGCAGCTCAGGCTCGAATCCAAATTCCCAAAGCAGAGCGGCCGAATCAGCTCTGGGCCATGGACTTTCTTCAGGATGCACTGCATAATGGACGTAAGATCCGGGCGCTGCCGATCATTGACACATTTACACGGGAATGTTTCTGGATTGAAGTAGATACATCGATCGGCGGCAAGCGGGTAACGCAGGTTCTGACCCGGATATCGGCACTTCACGGTCTTCCCGAGCAGATCGTCGTTGATAATGGCCCTGAGTTCATCAGCAACGCACTTGATGCATGGGCGTATGAGCGCGGGATCAAGCTTCAATTCACTCGCCCCGGTAAGCCGGTTGATAACTGTTACATGGAGAGCTTTAACGGCAGGTTTCGGGACGAATGCTTGAACGATAATTGGTTCATGAGCCTCGATCAGTCCAGGAAAATCGTCGAGGACTGGCGCGTTGATTACAATCAGACTCGGCTCCACAGCTCACTAGGAGACCTGACGCCAGCAGAATTCAAGCTGCAAGAGTTGTCAAAGATCGGTCAAAATCTCTAATTGCAAGTGGCACAACAAAGGGGGGTAGGTCCACTGAACCAAACCGTCAAAGATGAGTTCTACGCGGTTGCGTTCCGCAAGAAGCTCTACGGCACTATCGAAGAGATCCAGGTTGACCCAGATGAGTTTATGGCGTATTACAACAGCCAACGTACCAATCAAGGCCGACAGCGGACACCAATACAAACTTTTCAGGACGGGCGTGAACTGTATCAGCAATATGTATACGATGCAGTCAAAGAAATAGAAGCGGCTTAAATTAAACCGGAAGGCCAACTGTAAGGGCAACTATCGTTCAGAACAAATGACAGATGAGTCTATACGAAAGAAAAAAGAGGAAAGGGTTTCTGAATACCCTTTCCTCTTTGCTTGATACTTGCTATTTTCTTCAAATTTACTTCTTAAATCTCCTTCTTCCTGCAAATGCCAATCCGATGAGACCAGATCCAAGAAGAATGAGAGATGAAGGTTCTGGGACAGAATTCGGTATGTATATTAACTGGCTCTGATTGTCTATCGATCCGCGAATTCCGGACGTTAAGTTCATTACCCACACATTACCCGTGCCTTCAGACCAATTACTATGAGCTGAAGCTAGCTGTGCTAGATAATTATTGACACCCCATGTCGTACCAGAACTATCAACTCGCTCATCTTCAAGCCACCAGATTGCTCGCTGAAGATCGTTTGCAGAAGCAAGGTTGTTATATTGATAGGCACTAATATCATCCAGCATACCAGTTGCATACTGCGTAAACAGCCATGCGGTTTCTATACTAAGTGAATCCTTTCCAGGTGAATCCTGCCCTCCAAGCCCACCTAAAGCAGCAAATTTATCCACACCTGCAATCTTATAAGTAGCACCAAGAGTAATATGGGCATTAACTTCAACACAAAACGAAACAAAATCTTGCGACCCACCCCAGTTCTGGACATCGATGTAAAACTCTCCACCACCTGTATTACCTATGCCATCAGACAGTACAGCATCCAAGCCGACGATTTGCGGAATAGCAGCCTGAGCTGGTATGCTTCCTAAAACCAATATCATTATTACAGCCAGAATCATGATGCTTCCCTTACGATTATTCATGTATCCCCCATTTTTTTATAGCAATATAGCAATATTGCAGACAAAGCAATTTATCAATCAGCACCATTTGTTATCTTATAAAGCAACATTAATGCCATTTCTTATAGCATTGATTTTATTAGCTATTATTCCCACTACCAAGAAACTGTAAAGAAATCCAATTTAATTGGTAATGCTACAATATTATTATAATTCATTGTGTTATATAACAAACGACTCAACAACTTCTCTATTATAGAGGCCTTGTTACTATTTGTGTAAAATATTCCGACAATTAATAATATAGCGCTCATTGTGAGTTGCATTATTCAGTGCTTTTAAGCTAAAGTCGCATGATATCATATTGTAAATAAACATAATAACAGAACTATGCTGTAAATAATAGCCTGACGAAGATTATGTTAAAGCGCTATCGATTCAAACTCGGGTTTCAGTAGAATATATTTGTTCTTTTGGATTTGTATCTCTCCCCCCCGCTGCCACTTATCCAACACCCTTGTTACCGTTTCGCGGGTCAGTCCTGTCATGTCCGCAATATCCTGATGGATGAGTTTAATCTTCAGGACCGTACCCTCTTTCCCCTTTTCACCAAATGATTCCGAAAGCATCAGAAAGAGCATCTTCACGCGCTGTGACGCGTTGTTAAAGTTCAGGATCTGTATTTTTTTTATCGAATCACGAAGTCTTGAACAGAGTATCCTTAGCAAGTTTTCAAGCACTTTCTCCTGGTTATGCAGCAACAGGAAAAAATCATTCTTTGAAATTATTGCTGTTACGGAGTCTCTCGTAGCGCATACTGTAGCTGGTGCGGTTTTCCCGTCAATCAATGAAAGCTCCCCGAAAAAATCACCCGCCTGATGCACCGAGAGAATGATCTCCTTGCCGGCATCGGTGGTCTGAATGACCTTTGCTTCGCCATCAAGAATAATGTACATGAATGCATTGGTATTCTCTTCTCGCAGAATGATCTCGTTTTTTTTGAACTTCTTGATGATGATTTTGTCGCGTATTTGGTGCAACTCGGTTGCAGTCAACGAAGAAAACAGTGATATCTTCAACAGACATTCGATTCTATTATCATCTTTCACAGGACACCATGCCTTCAGCCTGCTCGACTGCTGCAAGCCGTTTTTTTGACCGCTACCTATGAAACTGATTCATTAAATAACACCTGACGTCCATTGTCAAGATTTTACCATATTTTCCCCTTCACTATAAAGCGAATATTCGTCACTTTTGTGTGTTCACATGTGATATCGATCACACTTTAACCATCAAGAGCCGTGACAGCTGTCACAGAACGTTTTGCATATACGTCGTAAGATTGCTTCAGCGTGAGATGGAGTTAATAAACGGTCATTGACAGTAAATAATTGATTTTGTAATTCTCTGCTCAGAGCAAACCAGGGGAAACCTTGGGACGCAGAGCAACGGGACTAACGACTTACCGGATCCAATGTCAGCCGAGCCGCCAGAGATCATTCCTAGCGGTTTTTTTTAGCAGTCACGGGCAGACTAAGGAGGTAAGTTACCATGTTACTAAGAACAATCCACACTATTATACTCCTGGCACTCATCGGAACAATTCCCATGGGATGCGGAAGCGGATCCATAGAGACATCATCAGTGACAACCAGGAAATATCTCGTGTCGATTTCGCTCGTGCCGACGAATCCTTCAATTGCAAAAGATAGTGACATCCAGTTCACGGCAACCGGCATTTACTCTGACAACACGACCGAAGATCTCACTGCATCCGTTACCTGGATTTCATCCGACCCTACTATCGCAACGATCGGTCCGCTCAGCCTTACTACATCTTTGTCCATGTATCAAAATCGAGAACAAGTTAGAGGTAGAAAGGTTGGCAACACAACCATTCAGGCATCCCTAGGGAGCGTATCAGGATTCACAATCCTGACCGTGACTCCCGCAACACTCCAATCGATTGCAATCTCACCCAGCAGCCAGAGCATTGCCAAAGGTTCGTCCCTGCAGTTCATTGCCACTGGAACCTATTCAGACAATTCGACCCAGGATATTACAGCCTCCGTGGTTTGGACATCCTCCTCACCTGAAACGGCTTCCATCAGCAACTCTTCGGGTTCAGAGGGGCTGGCCAGTGCATCAGCAACCGGTGAAACCACCGCTACCGCAACATCGGGAAGCATATCAGGATCCACCACACTGACGGTGACTCCGGCAAAACTTCTGTCCATCGATATTACCCCAACTAATAAGATCATCGGCAGAGCGACCACCCAGCAGTTCGCCGCAACCGGAATCTACTCGGACAACACAACCCAGGATTTGACGCTCATGTCAACCTGGTCCACATCCAATGCTGCAATCGCGACCGTCAGCGATGCGGTGGGTTCAAAGGGACTTGCGGCCTCGTTGACTGCGGGTTCAGCAGTGATATCTGCAGCATTCGGCAGCATTTCCGGTTCTACAACACTCACCGTAACACCCGCCACGCTCGTGTCTATTGCGGTCATGCCTGCCAATCACAGCATTGCCAAAGGAACGAGCCAGCAGTTTACTGCTACTGCAACTTTTTCGGATAACACGACACAGGACCTGACGACCTCTGCAACATGGAACTCATCAAATAGCGGTGTTGCTTCAATCAGCAATGCTGCAGGCTCAAAGGGATTCGCGAGTACCGTGGCAACAGGCACAGCCACGATCACTGCAACATCGGGAAGTGTTTCAGGATCAACCACCCTGACCGTCAGTCCCGCAACCCTTATATCTCTGTCTGTTACGCCTGCAAGCCAAAGCATTGCCAAAGGCACATCCCAGCAATTCACCGCTATAGGAACATACTCTGACAGTTCAACGCAAAATTTGACGGCCTCCATAACATGGAGTTCATCCGCGACCAATGTGGCATCCATCAGCAATGCAGCCGGTTCCAAGGGTTTCTCCAACGCATTGGCAACAGGTTCTACAACAATCACAGCAACATCAGGCAGTCTATCCGCTTCAACGACACTTACGGTAACCGCTGCCACGCTGGCAACTATATCAGTATCTCCGGGTAGTTCATCCATGATTACGGGGACGGTAAAGCAGTTTACCGCAACAGGGACATTCTCGGACAGTACAGTACAAAACCTCACCAATGCTTCAACCTGGAGTTCATCAAACAGCAGTGTGGCTTCGATCAGCAATGCTGCTGGATCAAAAGGGCTTGCAACTTCAATATCCGCAGGTTCAATTGTAATTACTTCCATTGTCGGGGTAATTTCAGGAACCGCCATGTTAACGGTTACCTCGGCGAGCACATCAACCTTACACTGGGACGCACCAACGGCCAATACCGATGGCACTCCATTGACGGATCTATCTGGATATAAGGTTTACTACGGAAATGCGCCTGGTGTGTATACGAATACGGTTGATGTGGGAAGTGCAACAAGTTATGCGGTGAGCGGACTTGCTCCAGGTACGTACTATTTTGCTGTGACTGCTTACAACATTTCAATGAATGAAAGCGGTTATTCGAACGAAATCAGCAGACTGTTCTAATGGTAATGCTAAAAGATTGGCCTAGTGAACTACCCCCCAAGGGGTAATGTTCACATCATTATCACGGACCAGAAAGCAAACTATTTCTGCAGAAAAAGTACTTACTTAATTTCCACCGTAATTGCCGCGTTCAAACCGCTGATCGGTGCACCATTCACATCATAAGCAATAAAACCTGCCTGGCTGAAATCAGCCTCTTTCGGAGTGTACCCTGCTGCGATATCGCAGACCGCGGTAGCAAACTCTCCAGTCCCGAATCCATCTGGATTCATGATCCTGATGTGGACTTTCCCTGCAGATGAACTGGATGCAGCAGTATACGTAGCAAGTACCTGCACCTGCGTTCCCACACCAACTCCGGATGCTGCGACAAGGCCTTGATTCACCATGAAGACTGAAGAATTTACGGTATCTGCCGTTGCCTTGATCGTTACACCAGCAGGAAGCGAAGTATAAATATCCACACCATATATCTTTGTACCGATCAGCGTGCCCTGAGTGAATATCCTGACTGTTGCTGTGGTCGGTTGAGAGGCCGGAATAGGTGCCTCAATTTCACCACCACCGCTGTTTCCGCAACCGGTGATTGTCAATACACAGACAGAAAGTAACAGCAAACCTATTCCGGAGCAAACAAAGCCAAAAGGCTTTTCGCGCATTGATGCAAGAATATTTTTTGATTTCATAATTACTATTGAATTGCTATTCATTCCAAACCTCCAGAGACTGTTCCAGTTCTTTTGATGCCTGCACTTTTCTATTCTACCAATTCACCAGACCCACGGCTTTTCTCAGAGTTACGACCGCATCACCCAGGTCAATTTTTCGGTCAGGCTGAGGAACGCCATTCACCAGCGGTGCCACATCACCATGGGCAATATCCAACGTAGTCGGGTTTTCAACGCCAGCCGCGAAACGGAGTGATTTTAAAGCATCCGAAACGTCCACCGCATAATCACCATTCAGGTCACCAGAGCCAATCATATTGCCATTATTCACAAAGAAACGGCTCGCTGCCATCCAGTCGCTCGCTGCTCCGTGAGAATCCTTTGCCCTTGCCCGCCACCAATACCATGTATTGTCAGAAAGGGAGGTCGCAATGGCCCAGTTTGTGCCTGCACCAGTTGTGGAAGTAACCAAGGATGTCAGACCGCTGTCGCTGTAGATTTCATAATCATACGCAAGCACGTCAAGGTCCGGATCCGTCGAGGCATTGACCTGAAGTGTCGGAGCAAGAACCGTCACCTGACCATTATTTGACGGGTTGTTAAGGGTCGGTGCGCCCGGAGCATCATTCGCCGTATTTACGAAGAAACTTCCCGTTGCCATCCATGCCGGACTATAGGATTGTCCATCATATGCTATAGCGCGCCAGTAATGCGTAGTATTATCCGCGAGGGTAGGAGGAATCCAACTGGTGGTGACTGAACCTTCGGCAATATTGCCGGAAGCGTGTTTGTTCACCGTGTTAAATGCACTTGTCGTATCCACTTCAAATACATATTGAAGCGTGTATTTGTCCGCATCTGTGGAGTTTACGATTGTCAAAACAGGAGTCAATGACGTTACTTCACTACCTGTAACCGGGCTGCTGATAACAGGCGCCGCCGGCGCTGAATTCGCCGTATTGACGAAAAATGCAGCGCTTACCCAATTACTGGTTAAAGCACCAACACCATTGTCCCTTGCCCTGGCCCTCCAGTAATAGGGAGTATCATCAGTAAGAAGGGATACGGGCAAGGTCCACAATGTGCTTACCGCCCCCTGGGTGATACTTGTACTTGAGATAATATTGCTAAATCCGCCATCCGTGGCCACGACAAAATCAATTGTAATAACGTCATATTTGTCTGGATCGACAGCATTAATTACAATAAGCGTCGGTGTCAAAGATGATATCATGCTGCTGTTCACTGGCAGGCTGACAACAGGATCGGACGGTGCGTCATTCGTTGCATTGACAAAGAAATCCGCGACAGTCATCCAACTGCTGCTCAGACTACCGTCTGACGCAAGCACCCTCCAGTAATAGGTCGTGTTCTCTGTTAGTGAGGGACTCCATGACGTGCTTGCGGTAGTTGACGTGGCCACGAGGGATGAAGATGTGAGACTCGCAGCTGAGTATACCTCAAAGGTATAGGTGACAGGATCGCCATCTGAGTCTATTGAAGCGTTCACCACCAATGTTGGAGTCAACAAACTTACCGGTGTATCCGTCAAAGGCGACTGGATCGTTGGTGCACCCGGCGCGCTGTTCGTGCGAATGAATTGTGCGGAATGCGCACTACTGCTCAAAGGATTTCCCGCTGCGTCCACAATGTTCACTGTGTTCGCTGTAATTGTATATGCGGTCACAATCGCCTGGATGCTTGTAGTAAGCCTGTAGGTAGTGCCGCTCTGTTGGACGGCCCCAATAATGCTGAGACCATTATCGGCAGCATAATTAATTGTATTCGTGGCACCACTCACCGGTTCGGTAAATATCAGGTCAACATGGTAGGCATCCACATACGATGCTGAATTCAACGCTGGCGGTATTTTATCAAAATTCACTGTACTCCCATCAGTCACAGCACTTCTTGTTGCGCCGGCATTACCTGCGGCATCCGAGTAGTTTGCGATAGAAAAGGTTACCGTTCCTGCAGTATCCCCTGAAGTCATAACATGTGTTGCCGTCCAGGTGCCGCCGCTGAAAATAGCGGTAGACGCTGATCCGGCGATGGTCACCGTCGGTGTGCTGATCGAATCTGATGCGGTAAATGACACCGAGACGGTATCGCCCACCTTGGCAAGATTCGTGCTCGCATTGTTCGACGCAATATGGATATTAGAAAGCGTGGGAACAGTCTTATCAAATGTAACGCTGCTGCCATCGGTCACAACACTAACCGTTGTGCCACCATTACCTGCCGCATCAGCATAGCTTCCGATGGAGAAGGTAACAGCTCCTTCTGAGTCTCCTGATGCCATAACACGTGTTGCTGTCCAGGTGCCGCCGCTGAAAATAGCTGTAGCCGCTGATCCGGCGATGGTCACCGTCGGTGTACTGATTGTCTCCAGTGCGGTAAATGACACCGAGACGGTATCGCCCACCTTGGCAAGATTCGTGCTCGTATTGCTCGACACAATATGGACATTAGAGAGTGTGGGAACAGTCTTATCAAGTGTAACACTGCTGCCGTCAGAAGCAGTAGTTCCACTCATTGGCAATCCCGAATACCCCCGTAAATCTGAATAACTGATGGAGAAGGCAGCTAAACCATCTGAATCGCCTCCCACCATGGTGTAGGTCGCTGTCCATCCCGTGCTGATACCTGTGACAGTTGCCGCATGACCGGCTATGGTAACAGTCGGGGTACTGATTGCTGTCGATGTGGTCATGCTGATGGTAATGAGATCACCCGGCTTAGCAAATAACGTATTGGTATTGCTCGAGGAAATATGGGTAGTCATAGATGCAGCTGATATCAGGTTATCAAGAGTAATCGACTCGAAGCTCAGATAATCGACTATTCCACCCATAGTCAGGTCGAATGTTAATGCTGTAATATCGGTAAATGCAGCCAGATTGATGCCCCAACCGGAAAGTGTATAGAGGTTAAATATAGTCATGGTCTGTGCGGATATAATTTGGCTGACTGTTCCTCCCAGTCGCTTTGTACCGGTGATAATCATATTCGATATCGAGTCATTAAGATATACGGAAAAACGCATATCAGCCAGATCGAAAGCTGCTAAATTCGTATTATCCGCCTTAATCGTGAACGTTCCACTGCTCGTAACAGAACCTGTATTATAAAAAATCACGGTACCGCCTGAGGCGGATGAAATATCATTCAAAAAAGCGGCGCTTACCAAAAACTTATTACCCTGCGGCTTGTACCCTCCTGTCGGCGTTCCCAAAGAGGAAAAATCAAAAGTAGCTGGAGCGGCCAAAACATTCGTAGAGCAAAGCGCGAAAAGCGTTAAACACACAACAAAAAATAAAACCATATGATATCGTGCATGATTCATATCTATTCCTGGAAAAACCATATAATTTACCCTCGCGCAACAAAATTTATACAGATCATTCACCTTCAGCAAGATATATACCAAATCTAACAATATTAATCCAATATAATATCAATGTGATTAGTAATAGATTTTATTAGTTTTGATTTCAGATATGCGCACATTCACTCACTATGAGTTGGTAAAACCGCAATATCCGCAGGCTTCAGTACACTTTCATTCGAATTTAGTTTCTCGTAACACATGTAATTTAAGAATGGGATTATAGATATTGTGATGCAGTTAATGCTACCGATTAGAGGGTAACTGCGGACCCTGCACAGCCCATGGTTGGCCTGTGCAGGGTTGGATCTCATCGCGATCAATTCACCTTTTTCGAATGACACCTGTCGCACTCAGGCAGCGGGAACGCCACGGAAGCATGGCAGACAGCACAAAATTTGCCGTCATTGAGATCCTGCATAGTATATTTCGTCGAGCCCTTTTTTCCACCGATGAAAATCTCCGGATGGCAAACTTCGCATCCATTCCAGACCGAGTGTTTCCTGTGAGAGAAGATGATCTCATCAACACCCTTCGACTTCGGCTGTATCACAAAATCTTTTTCGATCGCCTTTTGCATTCTCTTGATAGATACACCTTCAATATAATCCAGAGGTTGGATAAGCCCGTCTGAAGCCGCTTTCTCCCAGTTAACCTCATTGCCCATCTTGTCCTTCGGGAATTTCGCCGTGAATACTTTAAACTCATACTCTTTTTTGACGTTTTTCCCTTCCGAATGACACCGCTCGCAGCGCTTCATATCGCTTTTGTCAGTCGAACACGCAGCAAATACTGCTTTTCCTGCAAACTGCATCTTGCCGTTATGGCAAACTCCGCAATACACGCCCTTCATATTGTCAGCAGCCTTGATGCCTGTGGCATTGGCCTTCATGACGAAACCGATGTCCACATGACAGAGACGGCAGGTGTATTTTGATCTATGCAGCCAGTGGTCAAAACCTACTGGTGCCAGGCCTTCCTTCTGCGATGCGCTGTTAAGGATCACTTTGCCATAATCCGCGGGAGATGCAGTTCTTCCTTCGGCAGGCACCAACCATGTGCAAGCAAACAGCATCACTACCATAAGTATAGATTTTACCATAAGCCTCCTTCATCGAATAGCAGGCACGTCCGGATTAGTCGGCAAGGCCTGAAATGTGGCGATGTAGCGTTGCCCGATACACTATGGATCGGACGATTTAATTAAAAAATACGGAATCTTTCCTGTAGTACGACAGAGGAATATCGAAGATATGTCTGATAGCCGAGTTCTCCGGCCAAACTACGCAAGGAACGTATCATATCAGCCTTCCGATGTCAAGAAAGTATACCGCGCGCCTATAATTTTCTTGACATTCCACCAGGTGTACCTTAATATGCATTTCTCATCGCGGGGTGGAGCAGTCCGGTAGCTCGTCGGGCTCATAACCCGAAGGTCGTCGGTTCAAATCCGGCCCCCGCTACCAACCAGGTCAAGGGGTTGCAGATTTTCTGCAGCCCCTTTTTCATGCATCTGAACCCTCTTTGACGTCTCTCAGGTAATGCGGCGTCCGCGTATGGGTCGTTACATAGAGATCGTCCTGTCAAACGGAGCGAATCCAACAGATGCTTAGTTGGAATAACCGCTGGACCAGCAAGCTTGATAAGACATAGCCGCGCACTGGAAAGCTCTGTTCATTTTTTTGCTTTAGTCCACCACCCTATCCATTCTTCCCGGTCATTTCCCAGCTTATGCTTTGTTATCAACTTCAACGCTTTTATTGCCTCCATGTGAATCTCGCTGTCGTCACTTTCACTTCTTTTCGACCGCAATAGTTCTATAAGTGGTTCAATTGCTCGGGCATCGTCTGTCTTTCCCAGGGCCTCTGCCGCATACTTCCGGACGATCATGTATTTATCCTTCAATGCAGCAATGAGCGGTTCAACGGCACGGGCATCGCCCATCTTTCCCAGGGCACGCGCTGCCTGCCAGCGGAGGTCAACGTCTTTGTCCTGCAATTTTTTCAAGAGCGGCTCTAAGGCACGGGTATCACCCATATCAGCAAGTGCCAATGCAGCTTTCATCTGTACTCTATGGAAGATATCATCCAGCGCGGCGAGGAGCGGATCGACTGCACGGTCATCGCCGATCTTCCCCAGGGCTTCTGCCGCACTCGCACGGACAAAAGAATCCTCATCTTTCAAGGCATCAATGAGCGGTTCAACTGCACGGGCATCACCGATCTGGCCTAATTCGTCCGCTGCTTCCCATCGGATGGCAATATTTTTATCCTTCAGGATAGCAATGCGCAATTCGACAGCACGAGTCCTGTCCAACTTCCCCAATGCAATCCGGGCGCTCGAATGCATTAACAATTCCTTGTCCTTCAACGCGATTATAAGCGGTTCGACAGCACGGTCATCGCCTATTTCACCAAGCGCGGATGCTGCTTTCCATCGGACCGCTGCATCGGCATCCTTTAGCGAGGCAATGAGCGGTTCGACTGCGCGGGGATCACGGAAAAGTGACAGCAAGTCTGCGACGATCGCGCGATTGCTTGCGGCCTCTTCTTTATTTCTGAATGCCGCAATAAGCGGTTCGACCGCCGGTTTGCCGATCTTCAATATCGTTTCTTTTGCTTCATTGCCGGCAGTCGTTTTAAAAGCGAAATCGGAAGTATCGAGATCCTGGTACTTTTCCTTCGTAGCCCACTTAAACTCTATCGGCGTTTCGTGATGTAAGATACTTATAAGGAACGGGACTGCAACCAAGGCATCTTTCATACCGCGCAACGTAAATGCAGCCCGTGCTTGTGCTTTTTCATCAGATGAAATTAAAGCAATGATCTGGAACCTCATCTGAGCCGATATATTTGCCGGCACGGGATGCAAATCTTTTTTTTCCTCCGAGATCCCGGGAGAAGCGCTTGCTACCACACAAAATAGAACCAGCATGCTGAGCGTCTTTCTGATCATTGAGCATTACTCCCTGCACACAACAATGATGGGATAGGTTACAGGTGTCTAAACAAAGATCCCCGGTGCCGCGGCCTTGTGTTCATGCGTTGATCTGCATGAAGAGCTTCGCTTTGCAGCCTACAGGGGAAATGCCAGGCACATAACAGAGAGGTCTTTGACAGGACCCGGAACATTCCCCACCCCGGGCATCGGACAGCTCACACCCGCATGAGGACATCTATCAGCGTACAGACAAAGATGGTCACGCTGATATAGCCGTTCATGTTAAAGAAAGCCATGTTCAGCTTCGAAAGGTCGCTTTCCTTTACCAGTGCATGCTCATAAATAATGAGACCCAGCGCAATAATAACGCCAGCAAGATAGGGCCAACCAAGGGAGAGCAGGTAATACAACCAGAAGAGAGCTGACATGGTCACACTATGCGCTGCACGTGATATCCAGAGCGATTTCTTTACGCCAAAGCGCTGGGGAATCGAGTGGAGCCCGGTTTTGCGGTCGAAATCCATGTCCTGAAGGGCATAGAGCACATCGAATCCAAGCAGCCAGAATAAAACTGCACCGCCCAGGACCAGCGCGGGCGGGTCCAGGCGTCCGGTGATTGCGATCCAAGAACCGAGCGGAGCGCCTGCAATGGCCAAACCCAGGAATGCGTGAGACAGGAACGTGAAACGCTTGGTGTAGGAATAGAAGAACACGACAACCAATGCCAGCGGTGACAGATAAAAGCTGAGTCGATTCAGGTTATCCGCCGCAACGATCAACAGCGCGGATGAGGCTGCTGTGAAAAGAACAACCTGCGCGGGGGTCACCAATCCCTTGGGAAGCGCGCGCTCCTTAGTCCGGGGATTGGCAGCATCGATCTTTCTATCAACCCATCGATTAAATCCCATGGCTGCCGACCTGGCGCCGACCATCGCGATCGTTATCCAAAAAGCCTGTCTTCCGGTTGGCACTCCATTCGCTGCCAGCAGAGCACTGGTAAAGGCAAACGGCAGTGCGAATACCGTATGCTCGAACTTAATCATCTCAAGAATGATCCTGATTTTATCCATCATGATGCAGTCTCATTATTGTAAGGTCTGTCCCCATCACAACATCTGTATGACTTCGCGCGAAAGTGTTTTCACGATATCATCATAATCCTTCCCTTCCGGTAATATCGGCCTGCCAAAGGAAACCCGTACCTTGCCCGGCAGCGGGAAAAGCCTGCCTGAAGGAAGCATTTCATAGGTCCCGCTTATCGCTACCGGCACGATGGGAATATTCAGCTCTTTGGCAATGATCGCGACGCCTTTTTTGAAGTCCTTGATGCTTCCGTCGCGCGAACGGGACCCCTCGGGGAACACGCAGAGGATTTTTCCCTTGCGAAGGACATGAGCCGAAAGCTGCAGCGCGCTGTGAAGCTTGGTATCCATGTCCACGGGGATCACATGGAACAATTTCGAGATAAACGACATGATTGGCCCATGGAAATACTCCGTCGCGCCAAGGGAAAACACCCGGGACGCCGTTTGCCAGTTTATCGCCGCAGTGACAGCCGGCATATCCGCGAGGCTCAAATGATTCGGCGCAATGATGAACGGGCCTTCCCGGGGAAGATTCTCAAGCCCCTTTATTGACAAACGCCCATACATTTTCATGATCAGGGTTAACAGGAGTTTTACCACATAGAGGATAGACTGATATGCCAGCCCGGGCTCCAGACTGATTGTTGCTCGTGCCTCCTCGGAAGGCTCACGCGCAAGAATATCCGCCCAGGACCATCTGACACGTTCTCCGGTTTGAACAGGGCCCGCTGCAAGCAGTTCCTGTATCTTGTGCACCGCATCCCTGAACGTAAAGATCTCGCTGCCAAAGGATTCCGGCAAATCGATTCCAAAGGACTTTTCAATGCTGACCACAAGTTCGACCCGGGCGAGGGAATCAAGCCCCAGATCGAGCTCCAGATTATCATCTGGCACGATCTTCTTCTTCACGGAGAAAGGTTCGAGGCAGGCCAGCAGCCTTCTGGCGATCGGTGTTTGCAGCAGATCATGGTCAATACCGGGAAGCGATTTATCCCCCTGTTCTCCGCTTTTCAGGTACAGTTCCCGCACCTTGCTGCGTTTAAGCTTGCCCAGCCGGGTCGCAGGAAAAGGATCCTTGAAGATCTTGAGTCCGGTGATCCGCTTGTAGGGCGGCAGGTCCTTTGCCAGGTCTTCAATCTCAAAAGCAATGGTCTCCCGCGAATTTGACAGGTTCATTTTTCGGAGGTATTCGAAATCCGGCACAACTGCCGCCTCGATCCCGCGTTCGCCCTGCAACAGGCATATTTCCTTGATCCCGGGAATCTGCCGGTAAAACTTTTCGAGTTCCTCGGGGAATATTTTCTTCCCCGATGGCAGCACGATCATTTCCTTGGACCTTCCCGTAATGAAAAAGTAGCCGTCCTTGTCGCGATACCCGAGGTCGCCGGAGTAAAACCATCCGTCTCTGATCACTGCGGCTGTCTCTGTTGGCTTGCGGAAATAACCGAGCATGACGTTCGGTCCGCGCACCGCTATCTCACCCTGGCCGTGATCGTCGGGATTCATAATTCTGACCTCGACGTCCGGCACCGGGATGCCGATGGATCCGGCCTTTTGCCTGTTGAGCGGATTAAACGTCGCTGCCGGCGAGGTCTCCGTCAATCCATAAGCTTCAATGATGGTGAATCCCAGACTGGTCATATCAGTGAATACATCGGGATCGAGCCTGGCACCACCGCTCGTGAAGAACCTGAACGAAGCCCCGAACTTCCCATGCACCTTGCCAAACAGAGCTTTTCCGATATTAACGTTCAACCCTTTTCTCAAAATGCTGTTTAGATTCAGAAGCAACGTTACGATAAGCCGAATCAACAGCTGTTTTTTACCAATCTCGTCAAAGATGCCTCGGCGGAGTCCGGCGAAGAACTGCGGCACACCAAGCATCGCATGCACGCCGGTCTCCTTGATGCACTGCACTATATCGGGCCCCTTCAAACTGTTTAAAAACGTCACGGTGGTGCCCTGTGAAAGAGGAAGGATGATGCATGCCATGGAAGGATAGGTGTGGTGCAGTGGAAGAATGCAGAGCAGGTTGTCCGTGGGTTTCAGGATATCCAGCTTGATGAGGCTCAAGCCATTCGACGCGAGATTGCCATGCGAAAGCATCACTCCCTTGGGGTCCCCGGTCGTACCGGACGTATACAGAATGGCGGCCAGATCATTTGCTGCAGGGATTTCAGCCGGCAGTCTGGCATCAGGATGGGCAGCAAGCAGCTGTGTGAACAGCAGGCCTTTGCCCGGATCAAAATCAATGATGGTGAGTGAAGCACCGTCCGGCAGCTTTTGCCGGCAGGTGTCGGATACGAAGACCGCTTTTGCTCCGGAATTCTCCAGCAGGACTGAAACCTCTTTTTCCGTAAGCTGCGCGTCCAGGGGAACGATCACGGCTCCCAGAGCCACAACAGAAAGATAGGCGATGACCCACTCCAGACGATTTTCAGAAAGCAGTGCTATGCGGTCGCCCTTGTGCACTTCGAGCTCCGCCAGCGATTGGGCTGTTGACGCTATTCCCGTTATCAAGCTCCGGTACGTATAGCGTTGATACTGTCCATTCACCTTCATTTGAATGGCAATCCTATCAGGGAAACGCGCTGCTGTCTCTTCTATTCTCGTAAGGATCATGTATCACCTCTCACGAAGCACAGTACTGCGGGCATCCCCTGCCATCCGCATGCTGGAATCTGCCGTACGTCACCATAGGCGCAGTCTACCCTGCCAGGTGTATCAGTCTTTTAGGGCCTTTTTTACATCATTATCGGCTTTTTTCAAGGTCTTTTTGGCCGCTTTATCCACGGCCTTAAAATCTTTTTTAGCCTTTTTCCCGACCGATTTTGTCACTTTTTTCATGCCTTCGTGAACTTCCTTGAATCCCTCTTTTGCCGTCTCGGCTTCATCAGCAATCAGCATTGCCGGAAAGCTCAACAGGAGCAGAGATACGAGCAGCCTGAGTGCATGCATGGCATCCTCCCTCGATGTTTGCGATGGTTGCGATGTTTGCGATGGTTGCAATCGCTGATACGATACACTGAGCCCACACTCTTGTCAATATGCGGAAAGCTCAAATTGATTTGCATCCTGCCACCGGGATGTGATACTCTATTCACCACTTACTGCAGCACCGAAAGGAGAACTCGCATGGCCTCACTGCCAAAACAGTATACGGGTATCAGAAAAAACTACAAAAATCTTATGAAAGCTCTGGAAAGCCTGGGCAAGGCGGCAAAAGCCTCCGGGCCGCTGAACAAAAAAAGCTCGGAGCTCGTACAACTGGCCGCAGCTGCGGCAATCCGGTCCGAGGGTTCAGTGCATTCCCATGCGCGCAGAGCCCTGGCTGCCGGGGCAAAACCTGATGAGATCCGTCATGCCATTGTCCTGCTGACGAGCACCATCGGATTCCCCACCGTATCCGCGGCGCTTTCCTGGGTCGAGGACGTACTGGGGAAAAAGTAGGCAGCACACGTGCGGCACTTCAGCGAGGTTCTCGCATGGCCATGAAGCATCTGGTTTTTATCGGCGATTCACTCACGCAGTGGTGCGACTGGGACCGACGACTCCCGAATTATCGGGTGACCAACCTTGGGATTTCAGGCGAGACAGTGGAAGGACTCCTCTCCCGCCGGGACCGCATCCGCAGGCAACTCGCGGAACCTGACACGATCTTCCTGATGACGGGGATCAATAACATCGCCAATGAGCAATACGATTTCTACAGGGCCTATGACGAAATGGTTCGGAACCTGACGACCTGGTACCGGGGTGCGAATTCGCTAGTGGTCCAGAGCCTCCTGCCGGTTAATCTGGAGTGGATCAGCAGCGACGTTATCAAGGATGCCAATAAACGGATAGAAAAAATCGCCCGCGACCACCGAGCGATCTATCTTGACATCCATAGTCTTTTTCTTGATGATCAGGGAAAGACTCGCCAGGGCCTGCTTACTGAGGATGGCGTGCATGTTGCAAACAAGGGCTACGATGTCTGGGCTGCAGCAGTGAAAGCATATCTGAAGAAGCACCAGTGATTCTTGGGTGTAGCGCATGCTGAACCTAGGCGACTGCTGCAGGCTCTCGTTTCGATGTCAAGTGCCCGCTCCCGCATAATCTCCGGACTCAATGAGCTTCGAATCGTGAAGCGGCTGCAGATGAAAATAGATCCAGGCATCGATTGCCCGGCCATCCTCGAGGTGGACAGGAACAAGTTCTCTTTTATTCACATGAGGATGCCCCTCGAACCGGTCGATGAGCTGCAGGGTATGATCGTCAACAGAATAGACTTCACCCTTGATTGTGGACGACTGCCGCTTGGTCACCAGTGGCTTGTTATTCATAACGCACAAAGCATACTGCTGGGCCGTTTCGCCCCCTCCGAGACACTCACTGGAGGAAACAATGCCGTGGTTAAGCCCTCCCCGGCGAAGTCTACCGTGTACAAAAACATTCTGCATCGAGCACCTCCCCGCTCATTTTTCAGTCAAGTATATCATAGCTCCGGGCATTTATCGCAGCATTCCGGGGAAAACGACCAGTTGCGCAGCGATATATGCTAGTATACGAACCTGTCAGTTCCGGCAGAGAAAGGCATACTCCATGCTTCGATCGGTACCTGTACTATTTTATCTGACCATTTTTCTCGTGTCCGGCTGCACCCCTGTCTGTTCCTATGCTGAAACCATCGCTGTTGCGCCAGATGAGCAGGCGAATAATACAGCACCCCGGCAGTCGCCGGATAGAAGCGATGCGGGCAATTTCAACAGGGCATATTTCAAGGGGTATATCACGGATTTCACGGGAATCATCACCTCGCCCGCGCGCTGGGATTCATCGGACTGGTTCACCGCAACAACCGCCGTTGGTATTATTGCAGGCTTATATGATAATGACGCAAAAATCCAGAAATGGGTGCTGCAGCACAGGACCAATACTACGAATGATATCGGCAACACCATCACGTACATCGGCCATGGAAAGTTCACGATTCCCCTTCTGGGTGGAATGTATCTCTACGGCCATGTTGCAGACAGCGTGAAGATGCGTAAAACCGTCCTGCTCTCTGCGGAAAGTTTTGTCCTGACTGGCATTTTCGTTCAAGCGTTGAAGTACTCGACAGGCCGTCACCGGCCTTATACCGATGATCCGCCCCATACCTGGGATGGCCCGCGTCTTCACAATACCGGTTCCCGCATGTCTTTTCCCTCGGGACACGCATCATCGGCATTTGCGGTAGCAACGGTCATTGCCACTGAGTATGGCAGCGTTGCTGTCGCAACCCTCTCTTACACCGTGGCAACGATCACTGCGCTGAACAGAGTGGCTCATAACGCACATTGGCTGTCCGATGTGGTCGCAGGATCGGCAATTGGCTATTTCACGGGCAAAGCCATTGTAGCTTCACATAGTGAGGGATCCCGGATGGGGCTCGCCCCGCTGATCGAGGGTGATACCCAAGGGCTGCTGGTGACCTACCGCTACTAAGAGACCCAATCCCGAGGTTTGAAAGGCTCCGGTATCGTTACTCAGCCCTGCATCTTAAGCAGAATTGGCTAACTGGATTCATAACGGCCTGCTAATTGAACTCGAAATAATAATTTTTCCATGCGTTCTTCCCTATTGCAAAATACTGTGCCAGAGATTTATAATACGGCGTCATTACGGGTGGGGGGGAGTTAGGAATTGAACAAGACAGCAGTAGCCCTAATATCAGGAGGGCTCGACAGCATCCTTGCTGCCAGGATCGTCATGGAACAGGGATACGAGGTAACCGGGCTCTACTGCACTTCCGCATTTTCAAAAAGCTACGGATACGAGAATGCAACCCATGCAGCCCGGGTTGCTAGGGAAGTCGGGATCAAGCTCCGAGTCATTGACATGGGGCAGGATTATATCGACCTTGTCCGGAATCCCTCCCACGGATACGGAAAAAACATCAATCCCTGCATCGACTGCAAAATATTCATGTTGAAACTGGCCAGGACTGTTATGGCTGAGGTGAATTCTCCCTTTGTGGTCACTGGCGAGGTACTCGGTCAGCGTCCCATGTCCCAGCGCCGCGATACATTCCACACTATCGAGCGGGACTCGGATATGAAAGGATTGATCCTCCGCCCTCTTTCCGCCAAACTGCTCCCGCCCACGCGCGGTGAACAGGAAAACCTCATTGACCGGGAACGTCTGCTCGGGATAAGCGGCCGGTCACGCACGGTCCAGTTACAGCTTGCGGAACGGTACGGCATCCGCGGATACTCCACTCCGGCCGGCGGGTGCCTCCTGACTGACAAGAACTTTTCAGCAAAGCTGCGCGATCTCTTCGAGGACAAGAAAACCGTCACTCAAACCGATATCCGCCTGTTGACCGTAGGCCGGCACTACCGCATCGACGCAGGCATCAAGATCGTCGTTGGCCGTGACAGCACGGAGAACAGCGTTCTCATGTCCCTTGCTCCTCATGGCTATCACCTGTTCATACCGCACGGTTTTCCTGGCCCTGTCGCCCTTTTGAATGGCCGGCTTTCCCAGGACGTCAAGCAAACAGTCGGCCGTCTGATAATAACGCACAGCAAGCAGGTCCCCGGCCGCACGTACCACATCCAGCTCGGAAACGAAGTCTTCAATCCCGGAGAACCATTGCCGATCAACATCGCTGGTTTGCGCCGCGTGGGTGCTGACTGCTAGGCCTCCACTAACCTACCGTTATTCCTTCCAAGCTCCAGTCATATCTGATCGTGCGTTGCATTGTTCCCGACACCAATTATTTCATGCTACAATACAGACATGGTATAGAAAGGTTCTGCACCACACTGCATTCACGGAGCAGCCATGCCCAAGATCACCATTCTGGCTATCGAGGAATATCTCACCTCCCTCTACAACAGACCCGTTCGCATACTTTCCATGACAACCGAAGGCAAACAGGAGACCAGTGAGGACCTCAAGGCTTTTGGATATGGCCTGCCGCTTTTTTTAGAATATGAGGTTGAAGGCGACAAACGGAAGGCTGTTCTTGAGACCATGTCTCCATCGTCCTTCGGCCACGACCATTTTTCAGACCGCGCCCAGGCCATCCTGTGGGAACACGCGACGTTCAACAATCTTCCTTGCCATGTCAGGTCCATCGATAGCGGTGCGGTCCTGGATTCGGGCACCATCGTATCAACCGGCCGGGCAGAGGAGTTTTTTCTGTTGACTGAATTCGTGCAAGGACGGGGATATTTCAAGGACCTCGATCGCATGCAGAAAACGGGTATTGCCACCGGTACGGATATGAGCAGGGTGCTGACTCTCTCAAACTATCTGGCAGAAGCGCACACCGCGAAAAATGACTCGCCATGTTTGTACACGCGTCGGATTCGGGACCTCCTGGGCCACGGCGAATGTATCATGGGTCTTATCGATAACTATCCAAACTCTCATGAGTTCATTGACCAAAAGCTGCTGCGCACGATTGAGCTTAGGTGCGTTGAATGGCGCTGGCGCATCAAGCACCGTGCTCATCGCCTGTGCCGGGTGCATGGCGATTATCACCCCTGGAACATCCTGTTCCGCGAAGGCGACGACTTTACGCTTCTTGACAGGTCCCGCGGGGAATGGGGAGAGCCCGCAGATGATACAACCTGCCTGAGCATCAACTACGTGTTCAGTTCGCTGCTGCGGTCTGGAAAACTTGAAGACCCGTTTGAGAAGATGTTTCTGTTGTTCTGGGAGAACTACCTCAGAAAAACGGGAGACCGAGAAATGCTGGAGGTGTCAGCCCCCTTCTTCGCCTGGCGCAGCCTCGTGCTGGCAAGCCCGGTCTGGTACCCTCACCTGCCCGAAGGCGTGCGAAGAAAACTCTTCAATTTCATCAACAACATTCTTTCCGAGGACCGATTCGATCCCTTGGAACTGAACAGGTATCTTCTATGAGCACGACCCAGGGCTTCGCCCTCTGGATTACCGGCATTCCAGCTTCAGGTAAAAGCTCTATTACCCAGGAACTCATCAGGCACTTTGACCGCCGTGGAATATCCGCTGTCGTGCTCGAATCCGACGAGATGAGAACTATCCTCACGCCGGAGCCGACCTACAGTTCCGGGGAGCGTGACGCTTTTTATCGGCAATTGGCACTGATCGGAGCCATGATCACAAAAAACGGCGTGAACGTCATCTTCGATGCAACTGCCAATAGGAGGATTTACCGCGACCTGGGCCGTTCGTTGATTCCCCGGTTTGTGGAAGCATATGTAAACTGCCCGCTCGAACTCTGCATGAGCCGGGATCCGAAAAAAATATACGCGCGGTCGAACCAAAGTGGATCTGGTACCGTCCCGGGACTCCAAGCCCCCTTTGAACCACCCCATAACCCGGAAATTGCGCTGGATGGCAGGAATCCGCCTGAGCTATCTGCCAGTCTGATTTTCGACAAGCTGAAGCTGTTGCTGTATATATAAACAGTTCTTTTCTCCCTATTTGCGGAACTCATTTGACTGCCCTACCCTCCTTAGCTACAATGCCTGCTATGGGCAAAAAAGTAACATACGAGCGCTGGATTAACCTTTTTCTGCCGAACGGATGGACGGAACGCGAGGAAATGGGCTTTGTTTTGCTGGAGAAGGATGGTTGGCCTGGCATGATGCAACTATCATTCATCGATCGCGAGGAAACCAGTAACACCTCTATTGAGGCTGCCCGTATACTCCTCGAGGACACGCTCGAAGAGCGGGACATCCCATTCCCCCGTGAAGCAGTAAAAGTCGAGGATCGCGGCAGCATGGGAGTTGCGAGCCTGGATTATACCTTCAAGGAAAAAGAAGAGGCCACCCATTGGCGCATCTGGTTTCTTGTTGATAAAGCGCGTGCGATCATGGCTGCATATGTCTGCGATCCTGCCCATGACAACCCATCGCTGGAAGAGGCGACCCGGATCATCGCAGACGTGGAATTCATACCAAACACCGATGATTGACACCTGTCCAGCACACTCATACGGGGCGCACAGCACCCGGTAACCATAGCGTATAAACAAAAAGGGCACAGCTTAAGGCTGCGCCCTTTCCATTCAAAACAGATAGCCGTTCACTGGCTAGACATACTCCCTGAGCATTTTACTGCGCGCCGGATGACGCAGTTTCTTCAGTGCCTTGATCTCTATCTGGCGGATGCGTTCTCTGGTAAGATTAAAGTACTTTCCTACCTCCTCCAGCGTATGTTCGCTTCCGACCCCGATGCCGAACCGCATCCTGATAATCTTTTCCTCGCGTTCGGTAAGGGATGAAAGCACCTGCTCGATCCGGTCCAACGCTTCGTTGTTCTCAAGAGTTTTGAAGGGGGACACCGCTTTTTCATCGATGATCACATCCTTCAGCTCTTTTTCCTCGGATAAGATTGGTGTCTCCAGGGATACGGGCTCCTGAATTGCCCGCAGAATCTCGTTAACACGAATCACTGCCAAGCCCATGATTTTAGCTACTTCCTCCGGAGCGGGTTCCCTTCCTTTTTCACGCATGAACTTGGCGAAGATTCGGCTGATACGGGTGCTTTCTTCTATGAGATGTACCGGCAGTCGTATGGTCCTGGCCTGATCCAGAATCGCCCGGGTGATTCGCTGCCTGATCCACCATGTTGAATACGTACTGAACTTGGTCCCTTTTCCAGACTCATACCGGTCCGCGGCCTTCATGAGCCCTATGTTGCCCTCCTGAATGAGGTCGAGCAAGGTAAGGCCCCTGTTTACATATTTTTTAGCGATCGATACCACCAGACGGAGATTGGCCAGGATCAATGCATCCTTAGCAAACTTGGCATTGAGTTCTTCGCTCTCGATGGCTTTGACCATCTCCCGCAGGGCAGACTCATCAAGCCCAAGTTTTTCCATATCAGAGGTAACACCGCGTTCAACCTGCTTTCCGATGGTCAGAAGCTTTTTCAACATCTTTTCGATTTCTCGAAAGGAAAGGCTCATCTCGTTCAACGTCTCTGTAGCCCGCTCCATATCCCTGCGGGCTACCTGCCGTTTAAGCCGGTTGTATAATCGCATGAACTCTGCTTCATAGGAATCCTTCCACTCACCGGGAAACCTGAGCACATCCTGAGCCTTCACGAGTCCCTGCTTTATATTGGCGCCCAGAGCCAGCACTCTCGGTATCGCCAGCGGCGAGCTCAAGGCGATCTGCTTCAGCACAGCCTTGCCGCCTTCAAGCATGCGGACATACTCCTGCTCCTCTTCTATTTTGAGCATGGGAAATCTGCCCACGGACTTCAGATACGTGTCAACTAGATCCGCGCCGGCAACAGCGACTTCCTCAGCGATTTCAGCGACCTCAGCCGGAGTGGGTTCCTCTTCATCTTCCTCATCAGCCAGTTCATCGACAAGCTCTTCCATGACATCCTCGGGAACGCCCTCGGGATATCCGGTCTTTTCTTCTGATAATGCTGTCTTGCTCATACGACCTGCCTTTCACCCGCTTCTAATCCAATTATATCAAAAACGCTAAACTCGTCAACATTATTTCCGTATATATATTAAGAGGGAGCAAAACCGGGAATTGATGCTCTTGAATGATTTCAAACCGGGACAGCAACGAGCGAATGAATTAAGGGCGGGAAACCTCCAAAACCTTTTTTCCTTTCAGACAATATAGCAGGAGCATGTTGCCGTATGGGGAGGAATTGCGTCTAACGAGTTCGCTCGATAACAGAAAATCGGTAATACTCCGGTTTCTGCATAAGTATGCCAGCCTGTGACAGCACAATCCAACTTCCCGGAATACCTCGCGGTACTTACTTCAAATCCCTGCTGCCTGGTTTAACAGGCTTGCTTCCCGCTTTGCAGAACGGGCATGACTCTGGAGCGTATGCGGGAACGCTCAGGGTGACAAGCGAATGATAACGAACGCCGAGCTCCGCAGTGCCTCCGGAGCGGTCCACCAGTGAGGCTGCAGCGATGACCACACCACCTGCCTCCTCCACAACGCGAATTGTCTCCTTGGTGGATTTGCCCGTCGTGATCACGTCCTCCACGACCAGCACACGCTCTCCCGGCTTGATCGTAAAACCGCGCCTGAGCGTCAGGGTCCCGTTCACGCGCTCGGCAAAAATCGCCCGAACTCCGAGGGCTCTCGCGGTCTCATGGGATACGAACACGCCGCCCAGAGCAGGTGCTATCACCACTTCGATGTTCGCATCCTTGAAATGCGCGGCCAGCGCGGCGCAAAGTTGGGTAGCGATTTCCGGCTGTTGAAGCACAAGGGCGGACTGCAGATATTGCTCACTGTGCAACCCCGAGGAAAGAAGGAAATGGCCGGTCAACAGCGCTCCTGTTGCCTTGTAAATATCCAACACCTGATTTGATGTCATTGTAGCTCCATTCTCTGCAGGGATTCAAGATTAAACCGGTGGATAATCGATGCGAAACGGGAGTATCCGCTCCCCGGTCAGGATACAGCACCATGTCGGCTGTTTTGCAGGCCGCCGATTTCTTCCAGGATGTTTTGCGCAGCCACACGGCGGTCAGGTGCCTGCAGCACCGGCCTGCCGATAACGAGAAAATCCGCTCCAGCCTTCACCGCCTCAGCCGGGGTCATAATCCGCTTCTGATCATTGTTTCCCGCCCAGGTTGGACGCACGCCCGGGGTTAGTATCACGAAGTCCCCGGGCAACGCCCGCCTCAGGAGAGTAATTTCCTGCGGCGATGCGACCACGCCATGCAGCCCCGCCCTCCTGGACAGTCTCGCCAGGTGCGCAACCTCACGCGGCAAAGAGCGCGTAATTTTAAGCTCTCTGCGCAGGCTCTTTTCATCCATGCTCGTCAGCACCGTTACACCCAGCACGAGAGGCAGCGGCAGGTTCAATTCTGCTGCTGTTCTGCTGGCAGCTTCAGCCGCAGCCGCCATCATGGCAAATCCGCCCAGCGCGTGGACATTAAAAATACTGACCCCGAGTTTCACCGCCTCGACTGAAGCTTTTGCCACGGTCGTGGGGATGTCATGGTACTTGAGGTCAAGGAAAACACGGGCTCCCCGGGAGATAATCCTGCGCACAATATCCGGACCATAGGCTGTAAAAAGCTGATGGCCGACCTTGAACATTCCCACAGAGTCCTTCAACTCTTCGACGATGTCCAGGGCATCCAGGTCGCTGTCAATATCCAGGGCAAGAATGATGCGGTCTTTTGTCATGCCAGTATTCATAACACGGTCGCGGAGCGCAGGGCGGATATGACTGAAGGATGTCATGGTCCAAACCGGCGCCCAAAAGCCCTTTTCCTTTATTCAGTAAATTCTCAGCAGACTCAGAAGTCGGTCCTTGAAAACCTCGGCCAGAATCTGAAGGCTTGATGGGGAGAGAAATTCATTCGCATTATTCGAAAACAGCACCCATGTTTCCGCGGGAAAATCCTGGGTCTCCTGGGAGATTTCAACATGGAGGTGCACCTTGGGCAGGGCGCGCACTGTAATCGCCATGTCACTCCCGATCAGGCTCGGCATAGCCCTGGCATCCAGCATCGGCAGCAACGTATTCGCCCGGGTCAGGATATCCGCGGCATAGGCGGCTATAGGAAGCTCCACTTTTCTCCTGAAATCAGGCACTGCAGTATGAGCAATATCCCCGAGTGCTCGCCAGGGCGTATTAATACATTCAATGCCAGATGAAAACAGGTAATCAAGAACTACCGCGGTATGGCTTTCAGGCGCCTGCTGACCATGAAGAGTTACACCGCTCCGGCGTATCACGTATTCCTGCCCCAGCAAGCCGAGCATCAAAGCATCTTCCTCCTCATTATAGAGCGCGCTTATCCGCTCTGCTACTGCCGGGAACGATGTCTGTTCCAAAGCTTTCACGTGTGTCTCCCGCTTGTTCGTAGTCGGAATGATTAGCGGAATTATACCTGCACTCGCAGCAAAGGACAATAAAAAAACGGGATTTTCCCCATTCATTTTTCTTCAAGGCAAGTTCTGCCGCTGTGAGACATAATCTATGGGCAATAGGTGCTGCGAAATAAAATAAACAAGATGGAGAATCGTTTATGATCAGGCGCAGAATGAACTTGCCGGCAATTGCACATCCGATGCCTTGCAGGATGAATCATTGCCTTGCCGATCCGTTGATGATCGCGAATAAAAAAGTGCTTGCGGAGACGCCTGAAATATGCTAAAAGTTCTGACCGTGACCGACTGACTGACGCACTGATGCAGCAATTCAAAGGTAACCAGCATATGCACTTTGGCTCCAACGACATCGTCCGTCTGTTCGTTTTAGCGATCTTCTGCGTATCCGCAATGTCGCCGCTTTGTGTTTCCGGCCACCTGAATGACAACACGCTCATCGCAAAACAGCATAATGATGAAAGAACCAACGTTACGATCGGCATTGTGTGGGTCAAAATCCTCTTGTTCGCGCTTACAGGCAGGATGATCGAAGATAATTGCGGCGATGGCATTCCGGACGGGACCACGGTCCTGACCAAGAAAAACGGGGCCGTGTGTCGTGAATATGCGAATATCAGGCCCTATCAGGAAGCTAAGCTTATACCTCTCGTCAAATCGCAAACGGATCTGGTACGCAGCCTGAAACTGGAACACCTCTCATATTATAATCCTCATATAGTCAAAGGATATAGACATATATCCACCGGGCTTTCTCCTCCGCCGCAGAGTTCGTAACCTCTTAGTATTTTCCCCAATTTCCTGATTTTTTCTACAAAGTTTCGGGTAACGTTCGCCTGCATCATTCCCCCCACGTTGGTGCGAGCTGTTCTACGTACCCGAATCGGGCGCCGCAAGCATTGTGCGTTGTTTGCGGCGCCCTTTCCTTTTCCCAGCCCACCATTGTTGATCGCGATATATTCAAAC
Source organism: uncultured Nitrospiraceae bacterium (assembly GCA_964447405.1). GTDB lineage: Bacteria > Nitrospirota > UBA9217 > UBA9217 > UBA9217 > JALNZF01. The sequence goes on from CAYUSP010000003.1 coordinate 70,124, forward strand.
AATCTTATTTGGACAGTTTTGCAGTAAGGGCGGGAACGAACTGCATTACATCAGCCACTACCATCACATCCGCCACTTCGCTGATGGGTGCGTCCCTGTCCTTATTGATTGCGACTACAAACTCGGAATTCTTCATCCCGGCGAGGTGCTGGATGGCCCCGGAAATGCCGCATGCAATATAGAGTTTCGGCGACACGGTCTGGCCGGTAGTTCCCACCTGGTGGCTGCGCTCAAGCCATCCCGCATCGACCACCGGACGGCTCGCACCGAGCTGCCCGCCCAGGGCCTTGGCCAGCGCTGCTATAATTCCCACATGCTCTTTTTTCCCGACTCCTCTGCCGGCGCTGACGATCACTTCTGCGCTCGACAGGTCAACTTCCTTTTTCTGCGCCGGTTCATAGCCGGCGAATTCCAGAGCCGAAACAGCTCCGGCGATCTCAAGCTTTTCCACCTGCGGGCTCCCCAGCGGATCACCGTTGAAAGTAAAAGCGCCAGCCTGAATGGTGAGTACGGTCTTGCCCGTCCGCGAAATGACGGTCCGCCGCATTTTTGCATTACAGAGGCCGACTTCGTATTTTCCTTCGTTGATGCCGACAACCTCGGAAACCTGTCCGGCCTTGAGCCCTGCGGCCACCCGCGGAGCCAGATCCCATCCGTAGGATGAATGGAGAAAGACCACGCAATCAGGGTCTTCCCGTTTGACTGCTTCAAGCACAATTTGCTTATGCAGCTCGGGATTAAATTCGCCGTATTGAGCGACATCGGCAAGATATAGTTTGCCGTTGATCCGGGGGAGTTCTGCTTCAGTGCCGATCAGGACCATTGCCCGGTCGGCCCCCAGCTTGTCCGCAAATGCCATGAGTTCATAGGAGGAAGCAAGAAGCTTCCCTTCCCGGTATTCGCAAATCAGCAATGCTTTCATGTAAAACCTCCTATTTCACGACCGTGGTCTTCTCTTTTAAAATGCCGAGGAGTTTTGCAACCATGTCATTCACATCGCCTTCGAGAATAATGCCGCTTCCCTTCTTTGCCGGCGCGTAGGCGCCGCTGGTGGCGGTCATCTCCTTCTCCTGAAGGAAATCGGCAGCCGGGAATATGAGGAGTTCCTTCTTCTTTGCCTTCATGATATTGGGAAGAGTGGGATAGCGGGGCGCATTGAGGCCGAGCTGGCAGGTAACGAGGGCGGGCAGACCGCACTTCACAATTCCCTTCATTCCCCCCTCAAGTTCCCGTTTTGCGGTGATGGTGGTGTTGTCGACGGCAAAACCAACAACCGTCGTGACGCACGAGATGCCGAGAAGTTCAGCCACGAAAATCCCGACCTGTGCCGAGCCGCGGTCCTGGGACTGCATTCCGGTAAAGATGAGATCGTATTTTTTGTCGCGGCTGAATCCGGCTATGGCGGCGGCTATCTGCCACGGATCTTTCTTTGAGGAAGCCTCGTCCCGAAGGTGGACCCCCCGGTCGCACCCCATGGCCAGGGCCTTCTTGATCGTCTCGATGACCCGGTCGGGTCCCAGGGAGACGACGGTGATGTCCGGCTCGTTGCCGCGTTGTTCCTTGAGCTGCACCGCCTGCTCAACGGCAAATTCATCGTACTCGTTCATCCTGAAAGCCAAATCAACTTCATCGTACCAGCTGCCGTCCCCGTTAGCCTTAAAGCGTGATGCCATGTCAGGCACTTGTTTGATACAGACCAAGATCTTCATGTTATCCTCCGATTCTTGAGGCGACAATCTCCGCTAGATCAAGTGCCTTCAATTTTCCCTCGAGGTCGCCGGTTTTGATCCCATCCTCGATCATGGTAAGACAAAAGGGACAGTTGGAGACCAGCAGTGGTGCGCGTGTTGCTTGGGCCATGGCGATCCGCGCCGCATTTATTCTCGTCCCCGACTTCTCCTCGGCCAGGATCCTGCCACCGCCGGCGCCGCAGCAGAAGCTCTCATATCCTGACCGCTCCATCTCCGTGATGTTTCCGCCGAGCGCCTTGAGCACAGCGCGCGGTTCAGCAATGATGTCCTTGTAGCGGCCCAGGTAGCAGGAGTCATGGTAGGTGAACTCGAACGGCTCGGGTTTGAGCTTCAGCCTGTTCCCGACGATGAGGTTGTTGACGAAGGTGGTATAGTGTTCGACGGGTGTCTCCAGCCCCAGGTCCCGGTAGTCCCTTCCAAGGGTATTGAAGCAGTGGGGGCATGTGGTGACGATCTTCTTAACCCTGTACCCCTTGATCGTTTCAATGTTTCCGGATGCCACCATCTGATAGAGATACTCGTTCCCGATCTTGCGAACGGGTTCGCCGCAGCATTTCTCTTCTTTGCCGAGGATGCCGACCCGTATTCCCGCAGCATGGCAGATCTGGACGAAGCTTCGCGCGATTTCCCGGTTTCTCTTGTCAAAAGAAGCGTAACAACCCGCAAAATAGAGCAGGTCCACGTCGCTGTCCTGCTCCATGACTTTCACGCCGAGTTTATCTGCCCACGCGCCTCGCGCTGCGAAAGCGAGACCAAAGGGGTTGCCGTTCACCTCGATATTGCTCGAGGCAATCCGCACTTCTTCGCCGGGAAAGGCCCCCTGCATGAGGGAGAGGTCTCTGCGCATCTCAAGGATCTTGTTAACGTGCTCGATATTTGCCGGGCAGATATGCTGGCAGGCAAAGCAGGTGGTGCACGCCCAGAGAACGTCCTCGGTGACTGTTTCGATCAGCCCTGCCTCCGGACGTGCAATGGCAACGTCGCCTATCTGCTTCACGACTTTCATGGGAGACAGCGGCTTGCCGGTCGCATATGCCGGGCAGCGTTCCTGACAGCGCTTGCACGTGGTGCAGGCATCGGCATCAAAAATATCCTTCCATGTGAGATCGCCGACTTTTGCCGCGCCGAACTGTTTGGCGCTTTCGTCCTCAAGATTAATCGTGGCAATGCTTCCTCTGGCTGACAGGTCAGTGAACAGGTAATTTGCGGCAGTAATAAAGATGTGACGCAGTTTTGTGAAGGGGATGATTGCGATGAAACCCATGCTCAGAAAAAAGTGGGCCCACCAGAGTATCTTATGGGTACGGGAGAGGGCATCGGATGTCATGGAAAGAAAGAATACCTTTCCGATGAGCATGCCAACGGGAGAGTAGAGCGCCAGGCCGGGATTGGTCTTGAGCTCAGTCTCTGCGATACGAAGCCCTTCGACGAAAAATCCGGTCAAAAGAATTGCAAACAGCAGCGCGTGTACCACGTAATCGTCACTGACGGTTTCCAGACCTTCCGGCTTGAGCAGGAAACGCCGCACCAGAAGCCCACCGAGCATGATCAGTGCGGCAAGTCCGGCAAGATCGAGGGTCAAAGAGAATATTTCGTAAAAGGTCCCCTTGAGAAATATCTTACCAAAGACCGGCTCGGTGAAATCCGCCTGGGCCATGATGAGAAGTGTGCCGATGAAGAGGAGGCTGAAGCCCCAGAAAAAAAAGGCGTGAAGAATGCCGGGGCCAAACACACGAAGAACCTGCACCTGTGCAACCATGTTCTTCAGAAGCAGGAATATCCTCTCAGGAAGACGGTCGAACCTGTTCAACGCCTTTCCCTGTTTATAGATGGCGATGCGCCGGTAAAAACCGTATAGAAACACAGAGAATGCTAGCGCGAAGAATCCGTACATGGGCAACGCGACTCCGTGTCCTACATTCCAGTATATTTCCCGTGTTGCTTCCATGCAAGCGCTCCTGAAGGGTAATTACCCTGATACCAGCTTCCCCATACGTTCATGTACTCCGCACGTCTATTGGCTGACAGACTGTATCTCTACAGGATACTCTAGTTATGCTCAGCGATATCGTCTATGTTTTGCGGCCGCACTATTGTCATTCTGCAATTAATTTCTATAACTGCTCGATCATCACAGGAATAGATCATTGGCTCAATCTCCTCTTGAACGAGGAAGGTTGTAATAATCAAGTATTTTCTGTTTGTATTTGGCGATGTCGGTTTCGAGCGAACGCAGCTGAGCAACTCTCTTCCTGATAGCCGCAAGATGGGAATCGAGCAGCTCTATCAGGCGCGGCATGATCTTCTCGGGGAGCTGTTCCCTTGAATAGAGGTCAGCTAATTCTTTCATCTCCTGCAAGGAGAGACCAAGCGTCTTCAATTTGAGAACGAACTTAAACCGGGTGATATCAGTTTTATCATAGACCCGTATTCCGCCTACTGTTCTCTTCGAGGGCTCAACCAGCCCCATCTGTTCGTAGAGCCGGATGGTCCTGGTGGTTATATGCAACGCCTTGGCGAGTTCGCTGATCTGCATGTATTCAGCTGAGCTGAGTTTCATGGTTTCCCCAGGGTACCTATGCCGGATGGAACTTATCTGGACAACCAGGAATAATCGTGTACCGCAGAATGAAACTTCCGCATTGTTTAAACCCGTTTACACCATGGCGCGCAACAGTTCAGGAACTGGAACCGGTTTTTTTTTGACGCTGTCGATGCAAACCATTGTAGTGAGTGCGGTGGCGAATGTTCTGCCTTCGTTTTCGTGAATGTCGTAGGAGAAATCGAAGCTGGTGGCGCCTATTCGGCTCACCCACGCCGAAACCACCACATTATCCTTCAAAAAGATGGGCAATTTATAGTCACACTCAGCCCTTCCTACAACAATAAATATCCCCTGATCCGTCAGTTCCTGAAAAGCCTTCATGAATAGTTTTACCCGGGCGGTTTCCAGGTATGTAAAATAGACAGCGCTGTTCACATGCCCGTAGAGATCGAGATCAGAGAAGCGGAGGTCAATGGGTGTGGAATATCGCTTTGTCATGAATGTCTCCTTGCGAAGCACTGTCTCACCTCAACGAGTTGCCCACCTCGTGAAGCGCGCCCGCCTGGCTAGAATATATATTTTTCCGCCTCGCAGGCTGCCTTAGCCAATTGTCGCTTGAACATAAGCAGTCCTGTGGCATCATATTTCGTGAACCGTCTGATCCCGCCCAGAAGCATGGTCAAGGTGTCGCCCTCCTCGATAAAGAACGCCGCCTTGCGCGCTGCCGTGGCTGTCTGTTCCGCCGCGTTGAACGTGAATACCTTCACTGCCGCGATTACCGACGCCTTTTTCGCATCGCTGAGGGACGGCAGCATCTTTTCGGCGCGCAACAGGGCGCTCTCAATAGCAAAGATGTTGATGGCAACGTCTGCCGCAGCAAGGAGGATTTCCTGTTCATCCTTGAGTCCCATCATAAATTTCTGCACACTGCTGCCCGCAAGCACCAGGAATACCTTCTTCAAATTGGCAAGGAGCTCCTTTTCCGAGGCAAACGGTCCCGTATCGTCCGACGCGTCCCCGGACGGGGTCATAAGCGCCTCGAATGCCTTCGTCGCCTCCCGCTGCAGGGGGATCTCCCCTTTCATGGATCTGGTCAGGATCATGCCGGGGATCAGAAGGCGATTGATCTCGTTCGTCCCTTCGAAAATACGGTTGATTCGCTCGTCCCGGTAGAACCCTTCAGCAGGGTATTCCTGTATGAAACCATAGCCGCCGTGGATCTGCACAACCTCGTCCACCACCTCGGCGAGAACCTCACTGCAGAAGACCTTGGCGATGGCGCACTCTATTGCGTACTCTTCAATCCCTTTCTGGTAGACCTCGTAGTAGTTGGGGATCTTCTTGTCTATGGTCGCCAGCTTGTTGTCGATCAGGCCTGCAAGACGGTACACGAGCGACTCCGCGGCAAAGATCGCAGCAGTCTGGTCGGCGATCTTTTCCTTGATAGCCCCGAAGCTGGCAATGGGAACGCCGAACTGCTTTCTCATGTTGGCATATTTGATTCCCTCGGCAAGGGCGTACTTCGCCGCCCCGGTCACTCCGGCCCCGAGCTTGAAACGGCCGACGTTCAGCACATTGAAGGCAATCTTATGCCCCTTGCCGATCGTACCGAGCACATTCTCCACCGGCACCTTGGCGTTCTCGAGTACGACCTGCGTGGTGGAGGTACCCCTGATCCCGAGCTTCTTCTCCTCAGCCCCGATGGAAAGCCCCTCGGTGTTCCTTTCCACAAGAAATCCGGTGAAGTGCTCCTTGTCCACCTTGGCGAAGATCGTGTAGAGGTTGGCGAACCCCCCGTTGGTGATGAACTGCTTGGTGCCGTTCAGGAGGTAGTATTTCTTGTCCTCGGAAAGGACGGCCGTAGCCTTGGCCCCGAGCGCGTCGCTTCCTGAGTCCGGCTCGGTCAGGCAGTAGGCAGCGATCCACTCGCCGCTGATGATCTTTTTCAGATATCTGTCCTTCTGTTCTTTGGTCCCGTAGTAGATGAGCGGGAGTGTGCCGATGCCCGTATGGGCCGCGTAAGTGCAGACAAAAGAACCGTTGGGAGAGAGCTTCTCCGCCACCAGCATGCTGGTTGCCTTATCGAGATCAAGCCCGCCATACTCCTCCGGCGCGTCGATCATGAGCAGCCCCAACTCACCGCACTTCCTCATTAACTGGACAACCAGATCAAAATTGTGGTTCTCGATCTCCACCCGATGCGGGGCGACCTCGTTCTGTACGAACTGAGTTGTGGTCTCTCCGATCTGTTTTTGCTCGTCCGTAAAATCCTCAGGAGTAAATATGTCATCCTTCGTCGCTTCGGTGATCAGGAACTCTGCCCCTTTGAACAGTTTCGCGGTCATGGCATTCACCTCGTTTTTTTTTATTATTTCTCAGTCCTGTCTCGCGCAAAGCCGCCAAGCGCGCTAAGAAAACCAAAAACCATTTTTTAAAATCCGACCCATCTGGCAAGAGTTACTTATTAGATCAAGTTCAAGACTAATTTTTAGAATCTTGACGATTTCCCGTTCTATCTTTCTTTGCGTCTCTGCGCCTTTGCGCGAAAATGGTTCTTATTGATCAGTGGTCTTACATCTTCTCAAAGATCCCTGCCGCCCCCATGCCGCCGCCGATGCACATGGTGACCATGCCGTAGCGGACATTGCTCCGCTGCATCTCGTGCAGCAGGGTTGTGGTCAGTTTGTTGCCGGTGCACCCCAACGGATGCCCCAGGGCGATCGCGCCACCGCTCACATTGACCCTGGCAGGATCGAGTCCGAGGGTCCGGATGCATGCGAGCGACTGTGCTGCAAACGCCTCGTTCAGTTCTATGAGGCCGATGTCCTCCTGCTTCAGCCCCGCGAGCTTGAGCGCTGCCGGGACCGCCTCGATAGGGCCGATTCCCATGATCTCCGGAGGCACGCCCTTTACGGCAAAGGCTATGAACCGTGCAATCGGTGATTTGGCTATTTTTTTAAGAAATTCCTCGGACACGACCATGACTGCCGCTGCCCCGTCGGTCATCTGCGACGAGTTGCCGGCGGTTATCGTTCCGTTCGTCTTGAATGCGGGTTTCAGCTTTGCGAGGGCCGCAGGCGAAGTGTCTCCCCGCACGCCGTCATCGATGTTCACCAGCTTTTTCTCTCTTTTTATCTTGCCGTTGACGAGGGTGCATTTCTCAACCTCGACAGGGATGATCTGTTCCTGAAATTTACCCTGCTCAATGGCAGCCGCGGCCTTGGCGTGGCTCCCTGCAGCGAAGATATCCTGGTCTTCCCGCGAAACCTTGTACTTCTCCACCACAAGCTCGGCGGTGATCCCCATGTTGCTGTACGATTCAGGCCAGGAGTCCTCTAAAAACGGATTGACGCTGTACTTGTTGCCGCCCATCGGGATCATGGTCATGCTCTCCACGCCGCCGGCGATGATGCAGTCCGCGAATCCCGCCATGATCCGCTCCGCTGCCGAAGCTATGGTCTGCAAACCGGAAGAGCAAAAACGGTTCACGGTCTGGGCAGGCACCTGGTAGGGTATCCCGGCCCGGAGTGCAGCGATCCGCGCCATGTTCATACCCTGCTCCCCTTCAGGAAAAGCGCAGCCTATGATGACATCTTCGACCAGCATCGGGTCAATGGCCGTTCTCTCCAAAAGCCCCTTCAGAGCAGCCGCGGCCAAATCGTCGGGCCTGACGTCCTTTAATTTCCCTTTTTTAGCCTTGCACCCGGGTGTGCGATAGGCGGCAAGTATGTATGCGTTTCTCATCGGAAACCTCCGTTGTTTTATGCTAATAATGGCAATTGGACGCAGATGAACGCTGATCTTCGCAGAAACAATCAATTTTTTTTGAGTGCAATGATAATCACCTTTTCCTTCACAGCCTTATCTGCGTTTATCCGATTTTATCTGCAGCCACACTACGCTTTTTATTAATTCCTCAGCGGCTTTCCCTTCTTCAGCATGTGCTGGATGCGTTCCAGGGTCTTTTTCTGCCCGCACATCTTAAGGAACGCCTCACGCTCGAGGTCAAGAAGGTACTCCTCGGTGATCAGGGTCCCGGCCGGTACGTCGCCGCCCGTGATGACGTCCGCGATCGTGTTGCCCAGAAGCGCTTCGAACTCCGTTACCTGTCCGCCCATCTTCATGTTCCAGATCTGGGACTTGATGGTGGCCGCGACGCTCCTGCCCGGCGCCTTAAGATCGATACAGGGCCGTGAGGGCCGGTAATTGACGGAAAGTGCGATCGCCTTCTGCTTGGCATCGAAAATCCGCTTGTCGATATCCATGGTAACCGCATCGCCTGGGCGCATGAAGCCCATGCTCCAAAGCTCCGCAGCCGATGTGCTTACTTTGGCAAGGGCGATATTCGAAAAATTTCTGAAGATGAACGGCCCCACATCCACATCGTATTCATAAGCCAGTTTTATGGCGCGGATCGCCATCTCCTTGGTGCCCCCGCCCGCGGGAATAAGGCCCACGCCGACCTCTACGAGACCCATATAGGTCTCAGCATGGGGGTTCATCGCGTCGGCATGCAGACAGACCTCGCACCCGCCCGCCAAAGCCATGTTGTGGGGCGCGGCCACGACCGGTATCTTCGAATACTTGAGCGCCATCATCGCCTTCTGGAAGTTTTTGACATAAAGGGCGATCTCGTCATAGGCACCTTCGGCGACAGCCATGGCGATCAGCATCAGATTCGCGCCTGCGGAAAAGACCCTGCCGTTGTTTCCGATCACGAGACCGACACCATCCTGCTCAGTGCGACTGACGCCCTTCTGGATCATGGAGAGGATCTCGCTGCCAATCGCGTTCATCTTGGTCTGGAATTCTAGGCAAAAGACGCCGTCCCCCAGGTCGAGCAGGAACGCACCGCTGTTTTTTTCCACTACCCCGTTGTTTCTCTTCAAGATGGAAAGGCTGATATTCCCTGCCGGCCTCGGCGCTTCCTGATATTCCCTGGCAAGGATATTATAGAAATAGTCCTTATTGTTCTCAAATTTATAGAAGCTTTCAATTGTTTTAAGATGCGCGGGGACCTCCACGCCGTCCAGCTCCGCCCGCTTTATGAAATTACCGACTCCGATGGCATCGAGAATCTCGAAAGGGCCGAGGTCCCAGTTGAATCCCCACTTCATGGCATTGTCGATATTCACGATGTCGTCCGCGATCTCGGGAATCCGGTTAAACGCATAAATAAGGGTGTCGCGCAAATTCTTCCATGCAAATACGGCACCTTTGTCTGCGCCGGAAAGCGCGGTCTGCAGGCGTTTCCCGGGGTCGTCAATCTGCTTGGCTATTTCAGCGGAAGCGAACTTTGGCCGCAGGGACGGCGCGTATTCCCCGGTCTTATAATCGAAGTAATAATAGTTTGGACCGTCCTTGCCTTTTTCTTTTTTGAAGAAACCCTGATCGCTTTTCTTTCCCAGCAGGCCTTTTTTCACCATCTCAGAGATAAACCCGGGCAAACGGAAGACCTCTCGTTGCTCATCCTTTACCAGGTTTTCATAGGCATTGGCCGCAACATGCTGAAGAGTATCGAGCCCCACCAGGTCAGCGGTTCGAAAGATGGCGCTTTTCGGACGGGCAGTGGCGGGGCCGGACATCGCATCCACCTCCTCCACGGTCATATCCATTTCGACCATATGGCGCATGCTGTTACATATGGAATAGACGCCGATCCGGTTGGCAATAAAGTTGGAGGTGTCCTTGGCAAACACGACCCCCTTCCCGAGGCGCTTCTCGACGAATCCTGCCATGAACCGGACTGTTTCTGGATCAGTGAATTTGTTCGGGACGATTTCAAGAAGGCGCATGTAGCGCGGCGGATTGAAGAAGTGGGTGATCAGGAAGTTTTTCCGCACGTTTGCGGGAAGACTTTCGGCCATCTCATTGACGGAAAGTCCGCTCGTGTTAGTGCTGAGAATTGCGCCCTCTTTCATATTCGGGGCCACCCTCTCTTTGAAGAGCTGCTTTTTGATCTCCATTTTTTCGACAACAACCTCGATAACCCAGTCGCAATCCCGCAGCTTCTGTGCGTCGTCGTCGAAATTACCTACTTCGATGTATGAAGCATAGGAAGGGACATAGAACGCAGCGGGTTTCATCTTCCTTAGCCCTTCCAGACTCGCTGCCGCGATCCGGTTCCGCACGATCGGATCGTTCGGAGTGAGCCCTGCCTTTTTTTCAGCTTCATTCGGCTCCTTCGGCACTATATCGAGCAGGAGCACCCGGATTCCCGCATTCGCTAGGTGAGCGGCAATGGTCGCACCCATTACCCCTGCCCCCAATACAGCCGCTTTGTTGATTTGTTTCATGGAAGTCCTCCGTGGTTAACAACGAGAGAATCGGTTGCTGGTATCGTCGTGCATAGGGTCGATGTTATCTGGATAGCGCTCGAAACGACAATGCACTGTTCACCTGCAGGAAGGGACATCATCAGGTGAAGACATGCATATGGAGGATTGATCATGAGAATCTCCCAGCGGGGAAAAACCCTGTATGAGAATCATACGTAACCTTGACGCACACGTCAAGTTCTATTTGTAATTTTACATATATAGATGTACATATGCTTGCTGAATAATAGAAAGTGAAATGAATCCGGGATTTTCACAGATTGTAACGAATCAGAAAAAGATGCGCATCCGGGGGATTTCATCTACTGAGGGGCCGCGGTCATCAGCTTTGTCCGGTCGAGTGTGCCCGTCCGATTCAACTTCTTCAACTGGTAATTGCCCATTGCCGCGACCTTGCCCTGTTTGAAGATAACGGGTGTCAACATGCGGTCATTGATCATCCTTCCCTGCCGCGGTTCACGCGTCAGATAGAAAATGACCTCGTAGATATAGCCATCCGAGCCATTGATCGTTTTGCGCCGGTAGGGTTTGCGTTCGCTCCCCATGATCTTGTCCACCGTCTTCCGATACATGCCCACGAATACATGCATCAACCTTTCGTCATTATCCGCAGCCAATTCGCTCAACTGCTGCAGTTTATGGTCCGGAACCGGGATTTCGCGCTGAGTACGCGCGATATGCTGCTGAGGCACTGCCGGCAGGATCTCTTTGTTATACGCTACTTCGGGCGTGGGTGAAACGGCATCCGCTGGAGGGGGAAGCGGCAAAGGAGCTGTATGCCTCTCCTCGGCGGCTGGCTCTGGAGCGGATATGACAGGAGACGCAGGTCTGCTCGACGGTTCAAATAATTCCCGCCTCTGTTCCGGATATTTGGCTGGCGCAGGTGATTCAGTCGGCTGATTTGATATTTCCCGCGTTGACGATGCTTGCGGCGCAACAGCCTGGGAAGGTCTTTCCTCATGAACAACTGTTGTACGATCCGCAGGGGGGGGTGTTGGCCGAACCTCAGTCTGCGGTTGCGCGGGTTCCGGGGCGCGATGCGTGGCGCACCCGAACGCGGCGAAAAGAAAAATGAACATCAATTTTTTCATCAGTATGGGGTTTCCCGATCCTAGGTCTTCTTCCGTACAGCTTTCTTTTTTGCCTTGACGGCCTTCTTGCGCACCCGTTTTTTCTTAAATGTGGTTTTGTACGACTCCAATGCCATGGACCGCACTCTGGTAAGAAAGTTCGAGAAGACCATGGGGGTCTTAAACGTCTGGTTGGAAGCCTTTGGCCGGGCGTGCTCCCAGTAGCGGATAAGGACCATGTTGCTTGCGATGGTCAGTGTAATAGCGAGCGGATCAGCTACGAACACGAGCATCATGATGGCAAAAAAGACCACATTATCCTGGGACGCATTGAGCATCCGCGCTACATAGGCGATCGGGCCGATATGAGACTCATACGCCAACCGTTTTACCTTCAGTTCCTGGATGCGGGGCTCCAATGCGGCAAGGCGGTCTCGGATCTCCGCCTGCTCGTCGCTGAACTCCCGGGACAGCCTGATTTTGTTCGTAACCGAATCTGAGGGAAGCATCGCGATCTGGGCATTGATCTCCTCCAGCCGGCTCTTTTTGGATTTATAGTTGTCTTCAAGGTTTTTCAAATCCAGAGAAATGAGGTTGAACTCCTCGGATGTTTTCTGATAGCCCTGGCTCAGGAAACCGAAGATGCCAACGGATGTGATGAACATAAGCGAAACAAGGAAGGTCATCAGGATGGCCTTGAACAACCGCGACATGTACGTCCAGTAGCGGAACAGGTAAACTGCCACGCCGATCTTGCTCGACTCCAGGGTGATGCCCATGATCATGGCAGGAATATAGTTGTAGGCGAACATGCTGGCAATACCGAACACGGAAAAATACGCAGCCGTAGCAATCAGGCCGGCAGTAACGGTCACAAGGAAGACAATATACATGTACTTTCACCTCTTGGAGGATAGGGATGGATTATCGAACACTGTAAATCGATTAACCGAATTAAAGCATCAGAATGTTCACTTGTCAACCAACGAACGGATTTATTTCAATAAAAACGAAGTGGAATGCGCATTTCGATGCTCAATTTCCGTCAGTTTTGCCAAACCATTGTCTCAGGATGGCACACAACACACACCTGCAGCTCCTTGACACGGTGCTCCATCGCGGATACTATTACGCCATGACGCTCCATGACCTCATCCCCATACTTCAGGTCGCGATAGGACCGGTTATACTCATATCAGGAGTTGGCCTTCTCCTGCTTTCCATGACTTCCCGGTTCGGTCGGATTATCGACCGCACCCGCTTGCTTGCTCAGGAACTCCGCTCATCCCCATCTGCATGCGAGTCCAGCATGGCAGCACAGCTGCCCATCCTGCTGCGGCGTGCACGCATCGTACGGGCGGCCATAGCCTTCGCGTCCTTCAGCGTCCTGATCGCGGCTCTCCTGATCATCCTTCTTTTCATCAGCGTGGTCTTTCAGTTTGCCCTCGCTCTGACGATCACCAACCTCTTCGTTGCCTGTATGGCCTGTCTTATCATTTCGCTCAGTCTGTTCATAGCCGACATCAATGTCTCACTCGCGGCGCTAAAACTCGAAGTGAGCGGTCTGGAGCGCGGCGAACAGTGTGAAGGGGGAGATTAGTCTTGACAAAACCGGATGCCTTTGATAGTTTTAGCTCAAACAATGCGCTACATCCTACATTTTAAAGGAGAGACACCCATGAAACGATCATACGTGCTTATTGCCTTGTTGTTCGCTCTTGCACTCATCACCGCCCCTGCCAGCGCCTTCGCCTTCTTCGCCATTGAAGCGGGTGTCGGATACTGGCAGCAGACACCTTCGGGGACATTGGAATACAAGCCGGTCACGAATACAGTCGGCAAAATTGACCTGAAGGACGACATGTATTTCGATAAGGTAAGCAAGCCATTTGTGCGAATCAAGGCAGAACTTCCCCTTATACTGCCTAACATTTATCTCATGTACACGCCAATGTCCTTTGACGGGTCAGGTGCGCTCAAGCGAACCATATCGTATGGAGGAAGAACGTACAACACGGCAACCTATACGAATATTGCGTCAAAGATCAAACTTGATCATACCGATCTGGCGTTGTTCTATCCGATTCCGCTGCTCAAGACCGCCACACTCGGCAAGCTCAATGTGGAATTGGGCCTCAATATCAGGAAAATTGATTTTGAAGGCACGATCACAGGCACTGCTGTCGGTGTATCACAAATGGAAACGAAGGCTGAAACAATTTATCTTCCCATGATCTATGCAGGCATTCAGGTAAAACCGATCTCCCTGATCGCACTGGAAGTCGAGGGCAGATTTATCTCCGTAAGCGGCAATTCCTACACAGACGTGATTGGTAAGCTCAAGGTCCATCCGATCCCGCTTGTTTATATCGCCGGCGGCATACGATCCGAGTCTTTGACCATCGATGCAAAAGACATCAAGACTGACATCAAGTTCAGCGGGCCCTTTCTCGAAGCGGGTCTAAGCTTCTAACGCCTCCTCTGCTTAGCCATGCCAACCAAAAAGCCTCCGGATTATTCCGGGGGCTTTTAATTTTGAGTTTGTTCGTTCATTTTTAATTCCTCATTCTTAATTCTTAATTCTGCACTTACCTCCCCTTCCCCTCTCTATATTTTTGTGCTATATTCCCCTCGTGGAAACAAAGCGGGACGCCCTCATACTGAAGGTCTCGGGTGACAGTGTCGAAGGCACGATCGATCCCATAGCTTCCGAACTTCCGGTAACGCTCATTGTTAACCAGGAGCAGCTCGTCACGCTGCTCTGCACACCATCCGAGCTTCGGGAACTGGCTATAGGGTTCCTTCTGTCCGAGGGGATCCTGCAAGGCAACACCTCGATCGATAAACTCGTTGTGAATGAGGCGGAGCTGGAGGTTGACATCGTCCTCTCCGGCCTTCCCCGGGATTATCGGACTCGATTCGAGAAACGCACCATATCCTCCGGTTGCGGCAAGGGCATCACCTTCACCACCAGCCGCACGGATACAGACCACCGTCTGGTTGTGCAGGAGCACGTGATCACGCCCTACGACATCCAAACGCTGCTCGCGGAATTCAGGACGATTTCGAAGCTCTATCTGGAGACCGGCGGCGTACACAGCGCGGCCCTTTCGGACGGCAGAAGCATCTTGTCTTTTTCCGAGGATATCGGCAGGCACAACGCGGTTGACAAGCTCATCGGCAAAGCATACCTGCAGTCCGTGCCCCTTGAGGACAAAATTCTGATAACCAGCGGAAGGGTTACGTCGGAGATCATGACCAAGGCAGGCAGGAACCGCTTCCCCATCCTCATCAGCCGCGCGGCGCCGTCCTGCATGGCCATATCCTATGCCGAGGATATGGGTATCACGCTGATCGGTTTTGCCAGGGGAGACCGCATGAATATCTACGCTTGGCCTGCACGGATCAAACTGGATTAGGGCAGCCAATTAAACATCAACGCGAATGCCGGTGAAGCAAACGGCATCGTCGTATTTTTTCAAGCAAGGAGCCTCATGAACAATATACATCCCTACACTACCGAACCCATGATCGCCTATTTTTCCATGGAGATCGGCGTGAAGAATGACATCCCCACCTACAGCGGCGGTCTGGGGATCCTGGCCGGCGACACCATCAAGTCAGCCGCTGACCTCGAACTGCCGGTCGTGGCCGTGACCCTGATCACCCATAAGGGTTACTTCAACCAGGTGCTCGATGAGACCGGCCGCCAAATGGAAAAACCGGTTGTCTGGGACCCGGCTAAATACATGAAGCTTCTCCCGGCTAAGGTCAAGGTCCAGATCGAAGGCCGGGATGTGTTTATCCAATCCTGGCTCTATGAGGTCATAAGCCCCACGGGCGGTAGAGTCCCCATCCTGTTCCTGGACACCGATGTGCCCGAGAATTCACCCCAGGACCGCGCCTTGACCGACAGCCTCTATGGTGGAGACAGCGTGTACCGTATCAAGCAGGAAGTGGTGCTGGGCATGGGCGGCGTGCGCATGCTCCAGGCGCTTGATTTCCACATTAAGAAATTTCACATGAACGAGGGGCATGCGAGCTTTCTGGCGCTGGAACTGCTGCTCCGGTTCAAACGCGACATCGAGAGCGTCTGGGACGAGCGATCAATCTGGGACGTGGGCCGGGTGCGGGATCTCTGTGTGTTCACCACCCATACGCCGGTGGAAGCGGGACACGACAAATTTTCCTATCCTGTGGTAAAACAGGTTCTCGGAGAAATTCTCCCAATCGATGTACTCAAGGACCTTGCGGGAAAAGACAACCTGAATATGACCATGCTGGCGCTGAACCTCAGCAAGTATATCAACGGTGTGGCAAAGAAACACGGCGAGGTTTCCCAGCACATGTTCCCCGGATACCATATCCACGCGATCACGAATGGGGTGCACACTTTCACCTGGACCTGCGACGATATGGCAAAGCTATTCAACAAGTACATCCCCGGCTGGGCGAACGAGCCGGAACTCTTTGTCCGGTCCGGCAATATACCCGAGTTGGAGCTCTGGGAAGCGCACCGTGAAGCTAAGCGGAAACTCCTGAACTATGTCAGCGAGTCGACCGGTGTAGTGATGGACCCGAACGTACTCACCTTCGGGTTTGCCCGGCGCGCGACTGCGTACAAGCGGCCCCATCTTCTCTTCCACGATATCGAACGCCTGATCAACATAGCAAAAACCGGGAAGATCCAGATCATATACGCTGGCAAGGCGCACCCGCATGATGATAACGGCAAAAAGCTGATACAGGGGATTTACGGATTCCGGGACCGTTTGAAAGACAATATTCCGATCGCGTTTCTGCCGGGCTACAACATGGACATCGCGCTCAAGCTCGTGTCAGGTGTTGATGTCTGGCTGAATACACCGCTCAGGCCGCTTGAGGCCTCGGGCACCAGCGGCATGAAGGCCGCGCACAACGGCGTGGTGAATTTCAGCGTGCTGGATGGATGGTGGATCGAAGGGCATATCGAGGGGTTCACCGGATGGTCGATCGGCGGCATGCCGACCGAGCAGTCGGCTCCCGAGGCATCGGATGCAGAGGACGCAACGGACCTGTACCACAAGCTGGAGACGCTCATCATACCGAAATACTATGACACGGACAAGAGCAAGTGGAGCCGGATGATGAGAAACGCCATCAGCAAGAACGCCTATTACTTCAACAGCCACCGGATGATGAGACGGTATGTGACCGAGGCGTATATCAGGTGAGGAGGGAGTTGATGGGTGCTTCCATGGTCCGTAAAGGACGTACATTACGGAAATTGATAAATACTCCTTGAAATAGATATTTGTTTTTCTGACTAACATCTAAATTCGCGTATTTGTCAGTCGTTCAGTCAGAAGGAAATGATTCGCTGATGAGAACAATGTCCATGTCCACACTGATCGTCGGGTTCGATTCCGCGTGGACTCCTACGAACTCCGGCGCCCTCATCGGGGTGCTCCGCGCTGATGATGGAACATTCCAAGAACTCGGATCGCCCCAAGTCGTGAACTACCGCGAAGCTGAGGACACTATTCTTGAGTGGCAGTCACAGCAGAAGCCGGTGGCTACGATCGTGCTGCTCGACCAGCCAACCATCGTGAACAACGCAACAGGCCAGCGGCCCGTCGAGCACATTGTTGGGTCACCTGTGAGCCTTCGGTACGGCGGGATGCAACCGGCAAACACCGCGAGGAAAGAAATGTTTGGCAAGGATGCACCGGTGTGGCGATTCCTGACCCGGTTCGGCGGTCCGGCGAATCCCCTTGAACCGATTGTGGGTACGCAGGTTTTCGAGACCTACCCAGTGCTGGCAATGATCGCGCTTGGCTGGACGCTGCCAGACTCGCGCCCTGCAGGTCGGCTACCCAAGTACAACCCGGTGCGGAAGAAGACCTTCTCGATCTTCGACTGGCGGCATGTTTGCCAACTGACGTCGAGCGCGTTCAGAGAACGCGGACTCATGGGAGTGGTTTGTTGGCTCGATGAAGCTACCCGGAGCACAGCGCCGAGCAAGAGCGATCAGGACGGCCTGGATGCCTGTATCTGTCTACTGTCCGCGTTGTACTTGGTCGAGTTGAGAGAGTGTCTGATGGTCGGCAATCAGGACACGGGCTACATCGTCGTGCCTTATGGCAAGAGCCTGTCCGAAGAACTCACGACCCGCTGCAAGCAGACAAGTCGAGCGCCATCTGAGTGGGTAAGGTCGTTCCATCTTTTGACCGCCATGGTTTGAATTTTGCCTGGCTACAACAGATTGAAAATATTTTTTAAAAACGGTTATTCCTGAGTCGCATTGCTGAAGCAACCACTTTTCACTTAATTTGCCGCGCCCCTTGTTTACCTTTGATGTAAGGACGTGGAACTGATACAATATTCATATGACAAAGAAACTTTATATTGAAACAACAGTGGTGAGCTATTTCGCTGCCCGGCCAAGTCGTGACCTCATAATCGCCGGGCACCAGGAGGCAACGCACGAACTTTGGCCCAGCCTTACCACGGGATATGAAAGCTACATTTCCGCATTGGTGTACGAGGAAGCCGCGCGGGGGGACACCTCCCAGGCTCAAAAGCGGATCGATGCTCTCAAGCCTTTTGCGATGCTCGCAGTTGATGACGAAGCTCGTAATCTCTCGGAGAAAATCATTGTTGGCAAGGGCATACCTGAGGAATTTCCTGAAGACGCACTTCATATCGCCATCGCTGCTGTGAACGGAATAGACGTAATAGTCACGTGGAATTTTGCTCATCTCAACAATCCCTTTACCCGCGTAATGGTTAGACAGCTTGTTGAAAATGAGGGTTATGTATGTCCTGAAATCTGTTCGCCTGAGGAATTACTGGAGGGGAATAAATGAAGGATCCTATTGTCGAAGAAGTACGAAATCACCGAATGGAGCACACAAAAAAATTCAACGGGGATCTATCGGCGATCTGCGCTGACTTGCTTTCCATTCAAAAAAAGTCCGCTCATAAGATCGTTAGACTTGCACCGAGACGCCTCATGGATAAAAAGGCGGCCAACCGGTAGGTTGGAACATTATAGTATCGGAAGCCAGGCTTGACATTTCATAGAGGTAACAATATGAAGACGTTCGCGACTACGAAGGTCATGGCGTCCTGGGATGCGCTGGTGGATGAAGTTGCAGAGTCCCATGCGCCCATGAAGATCATGGGAAAGCGGCACAATGCCATACTGGTGAGCGAGGATAGCTGGCGGGCTATCGAGGAGACGCTCAACCTGCTATCGATCCCCAGGATGCGGAAATCCATCAAGGCGGGATTAGAAACCCCGGTCAAGAAATGCGCGGAGAAACTCGCCTGGTGAGCCGAAACTTGTGTACACACGGCAGGCAGTCCACGTCTTCTTTCCCCAGTTCTTTCATCGCAATGACTACACTTCCACTTCCTGATCCTGCGTTACACGCAGCACTTCCTCAATGCTGGTCACTCCCTCCAGTGCCTTCCTGATACCTGCTTCCCTCAGGGATTTGAAACCTGATTGGGTAGCCGCGGCCTTGATCGTGGAGCTTGCCGCCTTGGATACGATCAGGGAGCGTACGGTTTCATTCATTTCCATGAGTTCGTACAGGCCCACTCTTCCCTTGTAACCCGAATTCTTGCATGCAGGACAGCCTTCTCCCCGGTACAGGGTCATGCTTCCGCCGGGAAGCCCCAGCCGCTTCAGGAGCTCCGGGTCGGCGGCATAAGGCTTCTTGCAGTTCTCGCAGACCCTCCGCGCCAGCCGCTGCGCCATGATCGCGATCGCAGATGAAGCGATCAGAAAGGGTTCGATCCCCATGTCAATGAGCCTGGTCGCGGCACCGGCAGCGTCATTCGTGTGCAGGGTTGCCAGGACCAGGTGCCCGGTAAGTGCCGCCTGGATCGCGATCTCAGCGGTCTCGCGGTCGCGAATTTCGCCGACCATGATGACGTCGGGGTCCTGGCGAAGGATGGACCGGAGGCCGCTGGCAAACGTCGTTCCCGCCTTGGTATTGACCTGCATCTGGTTGATCCCCATCATCTGATATTCCACCGGGTCCTCGACCGTGACGATATTGTTCGCTTTTCGGTCTATGGAACTGATGCTGGCATAAAGCGTTGTGGTCTTGCCGCTGCCCGTGGGCCCCGTTACCAGGATCATGCCGTACGGCTTCGCGATCATCCGCTGGTACTTTTCAAGAATCTCCGGTGTGAAATTCAAGCCGTCGAGCGTCATGATGATGTGAGAACGGTCCAGGATACGCATAACCACAGTCTCACCCTGGATCACCGGAAGCGTTGAAACGCGGATGTCGACCGCCACATCTCCGGTCATGCGCAGGGCGACGCGCTCATGATATACCGCGGTCACGACCGGACCGGCATCGCTGTGCGTGATCTTGGCTTGGAACCGGCCGTCCTGGGGAATGCGCTTTTCCGATATGTCCATGCTTGCCATGATCTTGATGCGCGAGACGATGGGCGCGTGCATTTCCCGGGGCAGGGTCCTCACTTCGGTCAGTACGCCGTCGATGCGGTAGCGCACCTTAACATGGTCGCCCTCGGGATCCAGGTGGATGTCGCTTGCGCGGTCCATGATGGCCTGCGCGATCACCATGCTGACCAGCTTGACAACCGGCGCGTCTTCGGCAGTTGCAATCGGCGCTTCCGCAAAAACTGTCCCGCTTTCGGCCTTGCCGGTAAAATCCATGGCAGCGGCGTCAATGGTATGGCCCATCCCATAGTAGCGGGCAATGGCCTTTTGAACGTCGCTTCGTGTGGCAACTACCTGTTTGACCTCCCTGCCCGCGGCCTTGCTGATGTCGTCCAGACCGAATATATTCAAGGGATCGGCCATGGCCACGACAAGTGCATCCTGGTCCTTGTATAGCGGAATCGCTGCAAGCCTTCTCGCGAGGTCTGCCGGTATCAGCGTGACGCTGTCGGTATCCACTAATTGCTTGTCGATCTCAATGAACGGGATATGCAGCTGCCGTCCGAGAAACGTAGCGATGGTGTGCTCATTGATGAAACCCAGGTCCACGAGGAGCTCTCCGAGCTTGCCGCCGCGCTTCTTCTGCTCCTCCAGGGCGCGCTTGAGCTGCTCCTCCTTGATCAGACCGCCGGAGACAAGCATTTCCCCAAGCATTTTTTTCTTCGTCTCAATCACTGCCATGGATTTCTCCTTTGCCTCTTGTCTTTGGCCTTGAAGCAACATATTCCGCTCATGGTGACGATTATATCAAATATACCCCGCGAAATACAGCATCTGACGCTTTTATCGATTTCTTCTTTACTTTGATTCTGGTCTGCTATTTAATTTCACGCTGCATTAAAGATTTCCGATGACTATTCCGATAAAAAAACAAGAACCTCAGGCCTGGTTGCTTAATGCCGGTTGGGTTGTCCGGGACTGTAGCCTATTCTTATGATTTCAAGGAGCTACAGGAGTTAAAACACTTATTGTATAGTCATACGCATCTCCTTTGATGCGGGGAATATCCATGGAACAGCGCTCCATAAATATCAGGCAGCATGCAATCATCCTGCTGAAAATTCTGGCGATCACCTTTCTCTTTGAAATTCTGGTAACGGTTTTTCTGTCACCCATCATACACAACGACACCCATACTCTGCGTGAGGCTTTCTTGGAAGCATTCTGGTACACATTCATCATTTCCCCTTTCCTCTGGATCCTGATTGTGAGGCCTATTCACATCGCTGCGGACCGCGAAATCGGCGTGGCCGAGGACCTCGTTGCACAAAACCAGCAGGACTGGGAAGATGTGTTCAACACCATCACGGACATGATCACGGTGCACGATAAGGATTTCAACATCATAAGGGCGAACAAAGCCGCGGAGAAGATACTGAAGCTGCCTCTGCTGGCGGACATGAAAGCGAAATGCTTTAGCTTCTACCACGGCACTGAGAGCCCGCCATTAGGCTGCCCCAGTTGCCAATGCCTCCAGACCGTCAAACCCTGTACCTCCGAGGTCTTTGAACCGCACCTCAACCGGTTCATTGAGATCCGTGCCATCCCCCGTCTGGACAGGAGCGAACAGGTTGTGGGATTGATCCACGTGGTGCGGGACATCACCGAACGAAACCGGATGGAAAAGGAGCTACTGAACAACACCAATCGGCTGACCACGATCATCAATACGGTCCCGGAATGCGTCAGCCTGGTCTCGCCTGACGGGTCCCTGCTCGAGATGAACACATTCGGTCTTGGCATAGTGGAGGCGGCCTCTATTTCACAATTAGCCGGCAAATCCCTGTATACCCTCATTGCTCCGGAATACCGGGCCGCGTATGAATCCGTGAACAAAGCAGTCTTTCAGGGCTCCACCAGTACCCTTGAATATGAGATCATTGGCCTGAAAGGCACCCGCCGCTGGGTCGAGACCCGGTGCGCGCCGCTCAGAAACTCCGAAGGTGCCATCATCGCCAATCTCTGTGTTTCCCGGGATAATTCGGAGCACAAAAAGCTGGAGGCGCAGCTCCGCCATGCCCATAAGATGGAAGCCATCGGAACGCTCACAGGCGGCATAGCGCACGACTTCAATAATATCCTCACCGCCATCATCGGCTACGGCAACATTCTGAAGCTCAAGATCAAGCCGGATGATCCCATCCGCGCCTATGTCGACCAGGTGCTCGCCTCCACCGAACGCGCCACCGGCCTTACCCAGAGCCTGCTCGCATTCAGCAGAAAAGTGGTGGTCACCATGCGGCCTGTGAGTCTGAATGACACCGTGACGCGTGTCGAAAAGCTCCTGCACCGGCTCATCAGCGAAAATATCGAGCTCACCACTTCCCTCAATGCCGTTGATGCCACCATCATCGCTGATTCAGGTCAGATCGAACAGGTGCTGATGAACCTGGTCACCAATGCCCGGGACGCCATGCCGGACGGCGGAAAGCTGCACATTGCCACGGGCATTACCTCGCTCGGCAGTGACTTCATCAATGCCTACGGGTATGGGAAAGATGGCGACTATGCCAGCGTTACGGTCATTGACTCGGGTACGGGCATGGACGATAAAACCCGGGATCGGATCTTTGAACCTTTCTTCACGACCAAAGAGGTGGGCAAGGGAACCGGCCTCGGGCTGTCCATCGTGTACGGCATCATCAAGCAGCATAACGGCTACATCACCTGCTCCAGCAAACTGGGGCATGGATCAATATTCACCCTTTACCTTCCACTGGTGAGAGCTGTTGTGCCCGAACAAGAACTGAAAGGGTCCCTGATGCCCAGGGGCGGTACCGAGACCATCCTGATTGCCGAGGACGATTCTGATGTGAGGAATCTAATCGGAACAGTACTCAGAAATTTCGGGTATACTATTATCGAAGCCGAGGACGGTGAAGTGGCTGTCGCGAGGTTCAATGAGCATAAGGATGGAGTGCATCTGCTCCTTGTGGATGCCATGATGCCGAGGATGGATGGTAAACACGCCTACGATGCAATCAGGGCGATGAAGCCGAGTATCAAAGTGCTGTTCATGAGCGGTTACAACGTCAGTACCATGCATGAAAAGGGAATCATGTTTGGAGAGAACGACTACCTTTTAAAGCCCATATCGCCGGAGGTACTCCTGCAGAAGATCAGGGAGGTTCTGGATAAATGAACGACCATGCAAATAATTCGCTGCTGATCGTCGATGATGACCCCTATGTGCTGGAGTCCATTTCCACGCTGCTCAGGGAATTCGGCTACCAGGTGCAGACCTGCCAGAGCGCAAACGACGCCATGCACCAGGTTGAAAAGACCTGCTTCGATGTGGTGCTCACGGACATCAAGATGCCCCAGGTCACCGGCATCGATCTGCTGCAGAACATCCACACGTTCAATTCGCAGATCCCGGTGATTCTCATGACGGCCTTTGCCGAACTGGATGTTGCAGTCGATGCGATCAAACGCGGGGCATTCGACTTCATCACCAAACCATATAATCCCGATTACCTGCTGCACTCCATCGAAAAGGCGGTGAAATATACGCGGTTTGTGCAGATGGAAAAAAATTACAAGACCATGCTCGAGGAAACGGTGCGCCTCCGCACCCAGGAGCTTGCGGATGCGTTGATGATGGTTAAAAAGACCAGCACCGAGGTCATCCAGCGCCTTACGGCCGTGGCAGAATACCGCGATACGGACACCGGAGCTCACATCGCCCGGATTGGGCAGTATTCAAGCAGGATCGCGGAGGCACTGGACATGGGCTCCGAATTCATAGAGACCATAACGTTTGCAAGCCCCATGCACGACCTCGGAAAGATCGGCATACCGGACAGCATTCTGCTCAAGCCCGCCGCCCTTACCCGCGAAGAGTTCGAGATCATGAAAACGCATGCCTCGATCGGCGAGAAGATGCTTACCGGCTCGTCCTATCCGGGCATCAAGGTCGCCGCGTCCATCGCGCTCACCCATCATGAGCGCTGGGACGGCAAGGGTTATCCGCAGGGTTTGAAAGGCGAGGAAATACCCATCGAAGGCAGGATCGTGATGCTCGTTGATCAATACGACGCGCTTCGGAGCAAGCGACCCTACAAACCGTCATTCGACCATGGCAAGACATGCGACATCATCACCAAAGGCGATGGAAGGACAATGCCGGAGCACTTCGACCCCACAGTGCTGCAGGCCTTTGAGAAGATCGCGCCCCTGTTCGATGAGATATTCAATTCCCATCAGGATTAATACTGTTCTGCGCCCGCTGCCGGAGTTACACAATATAAAAACCCGCAAATCCTACGCCGCTTCAAACTAGCTAAATTGAATTGCCGGCAATGCCGATTGTCTCCTGAATGCTGGAATAGTAACGTTCTGCAATAATCGATGAGTATCCATTGCATTGAGTTTGCCTGCCGTTTCAATGCGTTCACATGAAGGAAAGATTCGTCGCAGGACGATATTATCAGAACCGACTAATATATAGTCAACGGTACGGACATATGTAATACGACTTTAAACATACTAAACTAAAGAATGGGACGATGGTTATAACCATGAGGCCAATTAGATCTCATTGATAGTCGAGTTTCTTAAATAATAACGGCGGAGATTTCGCCCCGCCGTGTCAAAATGAACATACAAACCTTGCCACTACTGTATATTGAGATACCCTTCATGGCTTAAGACAGTGAATATATTGCTCCCGATGTACAGCACCTCGATCGCATCGTACTGTGCCCCACTGATAGCGCCAGTTGGGCCAGGCGTCGTGTATGGCATCGACCGGTATATTGTGTCACTGCCCGAATTCGCAAAGAATAACTTTGTCCCGTCATAGGAAGATGCAACTGTATCCCAGTGTCTTATCGACTCGTGAGCCGTCCAGCTTAAACCTGAATCTGTCGATGTCCAGAGTCGTCCATTATCCTCCCCAGCAACTAATCTAGTTCCGTCAGCTGATGAAGCTACAGACCACCAGGACCGGTTGGTATCTCTTGCAATCCAATTCTGGCCAGAATCTGCGGAAGTATAGATCTGTCCACCCTTTACAACTGCTACAAGCATTGCGCCATCAGCTGATGAGGCTACTGCCCCCCACTGACGAATAGTTTCACGAGGGGTCCAGTTTGCTCCTGAGTCTATGGAAGTATATAGAGTACCACCTTGACGTGCAGCGATTACTTTACTTCCATCGGCGGAAGCTGCAATGGATACCCACGTTCCACCACCAAGGCTGGCTGTCCAGGTTACGCCTGAGTTCAGCGAATAATATATTGAACCTCCACCACCGCCATCTCCTGCAAAGAGCTTGACGCCATCAGCAGAAGATGCAGCACTTGTCCAGAATCCAGTTGGTGCTCCCAATGCAGTCCAAGTTAACCCTGAATCGATACTTGTATATAATTGGCCGCTCGTAACTCCAGCCAGGAGCTTGGTCCCATCTGCTGAAGAAGCAACTGCCCCCCAGTTCCGTACAGTCTCCCGCGCTGTCCATGAAAAACCAGAATCCGTTGAGGTGTAAAGCTGATCACCGTGCGCAGATGCTACAAGTTTTGTTCCATCTGCAGATGATGCTATGCCCCACCAGTTTTTTGTTGGTCCCACGGATGTCCAAAGTGCACCTATTCCGCCGGGCAGGTCTTTTGTAATGATGGTTTGACCAGGATTCTGAGCGATCTTCCAGCCTCCGGCACCGATTCCAGACACCTGCACAATATCTCCTATAACTGGTGAAGCAGGAAGAGTTATCGTGACCTGAGATGCATTGTCGACCATATAGCCGGTGTTGGATGCTGCTTGCACCGAGGTTCCGGTTACGTGTACCCAGGTAATCCCAGATCCAGCGGGTCCAGTTGTCCCAGTCGGTCCGGTTGCACCATCCTGCCCATTCTGTCCTGCAGATCCTTGTGGACCAGCACTTCCGCTGCTACCTTTACAGCCGGAAATGATTGAGATACTGATAAGTGCTATAGCCATTACTATTATCAAATATCGTTTCACCGAAAACCCTCCTTATCAGATGCGATTAGTTACAATAGCTCTGGTAAACCATGATTATCAGAATGCCAATTGCATATAGTTGCATATTATAACGATGCAACTAGAATAAAGTCAATAGACATAGGTGCCTTCATTTAGTGCATACGATGAAATGTTCCACTTGAAAAGTGAAGTATTGTTGAGGATGAGATTTTCAACGAGTACCGGACATTTTCTTTGACTGATCGACTATATTACACTTGCATATTACATTCAGTATTTATCAATCCCTTTAAGATGATTGTCATAGTGCGGGTACCACCCTGAAATGTAGAGATGAAGGACTTGGGAGAGATCGAGAATCATCAGCGAGAATCATCACGATCAAGTCTTTCTCGTTGCATATTCGATTCCTGCAACTGCAACTTGATCGTAATTCAACGTGGGATTTTCGGGACGTTGTTGTTATTTGATACTTCGTTACGTATAGGTCATTCTAACAACTACAGCAAGCAATGTGTAATGTTTCAAAATAAAGCAATTACCCGTAGGAGGAAGTTCTCTTTGACTGATCGACTATTTCACAGTTGCATATCTCATGCAGTATTGAACAATACCTGCGAGGTGATGGTGAAATTGAAGGTACCACCCTGAAGCTTAGAGATGAAAGACGTGTGATCAATCAGGGTAGCGAGGCATCTGATGACCGCATTATCAAACATTGAATTATGCCGCCATAAGCTTTGCTGCTGACAATTCGTCGCCGTCTTCTGCCCTTCTACAGATACTCCTCTGGATTTTCCCGAATCTCTTCCTCAGGAGGCGGGTTGAGGAGGCGTTCCAGCTTCTTGTCCCTTCCGATCCGGATTGCAAGTTCCCGGGTCTTTTCCTTTTCCTCGTCGGTCATGAGCTTATAGAGAGTTACAACATCGTGGGCGTCCTTGTAGCCTGTTGCTCTCAGTTTCATGGCTGCAAGGTAAGGTTTGCTAAGGACGGGAAACGGGACGTCCTTCACAATTTTAGCGTCGAGCAATGCATCCAATTCCCATTTATAGCGTGCAATCAACAGATCAATTACCAGCAGTTCTTTACGTGTGTCTATGATCCGAATAAGATCATGCTTGAAAGGATCGTCCGGCAATTTACTGCCTTCCCTGAGCTCCGCTTTAAATCTATCCGGGATGTGTTTATTGAGAAGTTCAAAGAATGATTTCGTAGCAGTCGAATCGAGGACATCGGAGTAGAGGCAGAAATCAATATCGATCGTCGTCCGCTCAACACCGTGGAGTATAGCTGCATAACCGCCGGTGAGAGCGATCGAGACCTTAACGGGAAGAGCGCTCGTAATGTCGCGGATTATCTCTAAGGTATCGCGTATAGATTTCATGTTCCGAAACCCCTTCGCTCCTTGCCTTGATGGCTACAATCTGCAGGAAGAAATCGTGCATGGTTTCCATTCTTTCAAGGGGAGAAAGCTTAAGGAACTCAGCTTGTTCTTCCTCTTTTACTATGTCCATAATCGACTTCATAAACACAGCCTATCAAATGCGGTATGAATATACAAGGGCTATTTCGCGGCAGACGCGGTCTTATCACTGAGATTTATATACGGTGAATACGTTCAAACGCTAGAACGCATGAACGTAGGATGGCGTCACCCGATCAGCAATTCCCGCAAAGTTTTAATCAAGCGTTTGTTCTCGCTTCGGGTCCGCACGGCAACCCTGATGTACCGGTTGTCGAGTCCAGGGAACGTGGAGCAATCACGCACCAGAAGTCCCCGCTCGCCGAGCCGGTCAACGAGCATCTGTACATCGTAGGTGGTGATCTTCACAAAAATATAATTTGCCGCAGACGGGAACGTCTCCACCCCGGGCATGATCCGCAAAGCCGTAAGTAACCTGTCCCGCTCCTTTTCAATGAGCCTGCGTGTCTTCTTGATATATGACCAATCGCCGAGAGCTTCAATGGCTGCCTGCTCCGCGGGAATGCTGACGGTCCACGGTTCCTGTACCTCCCGCAGCGCATGAATGACCGCCTCTCCTGCTATAGCGTACCCGATGCGCAGGCCAGGCATGCCGAAGAATTTCGTGAACGCGCGGAGGCAGATGATATGGGATGTTTGCACCGCTTCTTTAATGATGGATTCAGAATCCACGAAATCCATGAACGCTTCGTCTACTACGAGACGCACCTCCTGCTCAAGCGCAAACCGGGCTATCTCGAGCATATCAACCTTGGGGATGACCTGTCCCGTGGGATTATTGGGATTGCAGAGGAACGCCATGTCCTTACCCTTCAGGGCAAATGACATTTCCACGGGGTCGACGCGAAAACCGTCGCGCTCATGGAGCGGGAACCTGACAACCTCGCCGCCTGCATCAAGGACTGCGGATGTGTACTCGGAAAAGCTCGGAGCCGGGATCAAAACCCTGGCCGGTCGGAACACCCGGGGGAGAAGATGGATAAGGCCGTTCGATCCGGTGCCGCACATGACCTGTTCCGACTTGATGCCGAAATACCGCGCGATAGCCCTGCGCAGATCGCGCATCTCCGGATCCGGATAGCGACCGACCTTCGAGAGGGAGCGCTTGGCGGCGCGCAGTGCCATGGATGACGGGCCGAGAGGATTTATGCTTGAACTGAAATCAATGATCTTTCTTTCATCAAGACCGTACCGCCTTGCCGCCTCATAGATGTTCCCACCATGGGCCCGCGAATGGCTTCCTTCGCTCTCTTCGGCTCTGGCGCCGGTATTGGTTTCTATTTCCGTATTCTGCACGGGATACTCCTCTCAGGGTGAATAAAACACCCTCCCGTGATCTACCCGGATACTGGGCATGATCATCGCACGGGAGGGTCAGGTCTGTCTTCTGCTACTACATTTCCGCCATCAGATCAGGGAAGCGTTCCTCCATGAAACGCTCGGCTGTTTTCCTCGACAACACCGCCGTCGGCTGGCTCATGACCAGAGCAGCCAGTTCGATCGCGTCCTGCATGCGAACCGACCTGACCACCCTCTTGACCCACGGGATGGAAGCCACGTTCATGCTGAGGTGTTCGTATCCCATACCGATGAGAATAGCTGCATACAGCGGGTCGCCCGCCATTTCTCCACACATGGCCAGAGTGATGTTCGCTGTCCGCGCGGCTTCAGACACGCGCTGGAGGAGACGGAGCACGGCGGGATCGAGCGGTTCATACATATATGCCACATGCTCGTTCAGGCGGTCGATTGCTAAGGTATACTGGATTAGATCATTGGTCCCGACACTGAAGAAACTTACCTCGCGGGCAAGGAGATCTGCGATAATGGCGGCCGAGGGAATCTCGATCATGACGCCGAGCTCAACCTTGGAGCTGTATGCAATGCCTTCGGCTTTCAATTCTTCCATCATTTCGTTGATAATTTTTTTTGTCTCAAGCAATTCCGGCAAACCGGATATCATGGGCACCAGGATCTTGATGTTGCCGTGCACTGCGGCGCGCAGAATACCGCGGATCTGGCTCATAAACACATCACGCCTCTGCAGGCAGAAGCGGATGGCGCGCAGCCCGAGTGCGGGATTCGCTTCTGTTTCATAATCTCCGGGCAAGCCTACCTTATCTCCACCCACGTCGAGCGTGCGAATAACCACTTCATGGGGCGCTGCTTTCTCCGCCACCTGCTTGTAGGCAAGGTAGTGCTCCTCCTCTGTCGGCATCTCCTTCCGGTTCAGGAACAGGAACTCTGTGCGGTACAGGCCGATACCGATGCCCCCGTGGTCCGCGACCGATGCGGCTTCTTCGGGCAGTTCAATATTACCCTGCAGCTGGATGGTGTGGCCATCGAGGGTAACAGCGGGAAGGGTTTTCAGCTTCTCCAGTTCCAGCTCAAAGTATCTGTACTTCCGCTGTTTTTTAAGGTAATCAAGAAAGGTATCTTCATCAGGATCCACGATCACCACACCATGGATCCCATCCAGGATGACCACATCTCCCGTTTTGACCGCCTGGGTAATACTGTCAAGGCCTACCGCTGCCGGGATACCGAGCGAACGGGCAAGAATGGCGGTATGGGATGTGCGGCTCCCGGCATCCGTGGCAAAACCAAGGATCTTGTCTTTCCGCATCATCAAGGTATCGCTGGGAGCAAGATCATGCGCGATGATAATAGCCTCTTCCTTAATTTCGGCAAGGCTTTCCTGCTTATGGCCGACCAGGTTCCTCAGGATGCGTTCGGCGACCTGCTCCACATCCTGCTTGCGTTCACGAAGATATTCATCCTCAATCGCGTCGAACCTGAGGCAGATGGCGGTAACAGTCTCCTTCAACGCCCCCTCTGCATTCAGGTGAGCTTCCTTGATGCACTTTATCGTGCCTTCAATAAGCATCTTGTCCTCGAACAGCATGATATGAGTATCGAGGATATAAAGATGGGACTTTCCAAGCCCTTTGCTGAACTGTTTTTTCAGTTCTTCCAGCTGGCTTTTTGATATTTCCACTGATTTTTTGAAGCGCGCGACCTCGTCTTTGACGCTGACTTCCTCAATCCGCCGGCCTGCGACAACGACCTTGCGGCGATTCAGCAAATATGCCCTGCCAATGACAATGCCGGGAGAAGCAACGATTCCTCTATATATTTTTTCGTGCATGAAGTATTCCCTGTATTCGGTTTTCTTACTTCTGTCCCTATTCCTTTTCCCCGAACTTATCCTTGAATAATTGTTCCATCCCTGCCAGGGCTTTCTCCTCATCCTCACCCTGCGCCTGAAGAAAAACCGTGGTCCCCTTTGCCGCGGCAAGCATCATGATGCCCATGATGCTCTTTCCGTCAACCTCAAGGCCGTCCTTCACCAGGATAATCTTGGAGGAATACTGGCTTGCCGACTTTACGATCTGTGCCGCGGCACGGGCATGAAGCCCAAGCTTGTTCTCTATCAAAAGTTCTTTCTTTTTCAAGCAATGACTCCCGCATAAGCCAGCGCCAGACAGAGAAATGCCAGCCCCAGCATGAGTTTTATCGGGGAACCGCCCCGCCGGAGGATTGCAATAAACGCCAAAGCCATGACAAGCCACATCAGGGAAAGGGCAATGGGCGGAATGCCGATATCCAGTTTAAGCTCCGGTCTCCATTCGTGGAGTATTCCCGCCATGCCGCCCAGTACTGCCAGTGTGATCATCTTAAGCGTTCGTGCCATATTCATGAAACTGAACCGCCGCATCAGCGCCATGGCATCACCGCTGCTCGCATATCCCCAGAAAAGCATTCCCGCTCTGAGCGTAATATGCCAAGCATTGTAAAGCACCAGAAACAGAAGGGGCGCCCACCACGCGCCGGTTATAAGCAATGCCGCGCCTACGACCGCAGCAAACGGTTTGAGCGCACCCCAGAAAAAACTGTCGCCAAGTGCGCCAAGCGGCGCCATCAGGGATGACTTCAGGCCCTGGACATCCGCTGCAGTGTTCCTGTTACTTGCCCGATCCTGCTCCAGCCTCACTACCGCGCCGATAATGAATGAAGCGAAATACGGCTGGGTGTTGAAGTACTCCTGGTGGATCCGGATCCGTGATTCATACTCCGCCCGCTCCGGGTAAAGTTTTTTCAGCACCGGATCAAGAACATACGCAAATCCCAGAGCCTGCATCCGCTCATAACTCCAGGATGACTGGATCAGGAGCGATCGACCGAGAACACCAAGGAGGTCAGCGCTCCCTATGCCGTTATGCTCTTTGCTCACGATATCTGGCTCCCAGCCAACCACCGGCTGTCGTTAACAGAATAACAACCAGGGAAGGGACAGCGAATATCTGACCTGCTACAACTGCAATGGCAAATCCACCCAGCAGAAACAGGTCCAGGGTTTTCATTGACAGTTTACGTGCAACAATCGCCGTTCCCAGTAACGGCAGCAGCTTCACATACAGCTCCATGGCCCGATGGTAAACGTCTGGCATGGACAAAAACATCCGCACGGCAATAATTCCCGCCGGCACGCTCACCAGAAACAGAACGAAAAACTTCAGAAAGAACACTCCCAATCCCGACAGGTGCACCCGGGCGAGTCTGCTGCCCGTCAGCATACCCCTGGACGCCTCCTCACGTATCCCCAGCCTCGCGTTATACTGCCGCATCATCTGATCGGCCTTGATCGTGATCGGCGCGAGTGCGGCAGTGAGCAGAATACTGAAACCCAGGACGGACATGCGCGGTCCGCCGGGGCTGCCGAGAATCGCCACCGCAGATGCAAAAATCGAAGCCACCGTGGAATCAGCCGGCACAAATGTGCCGACCGGCATGTCCACCAGCCATATCAGTTCCAGGATCACGCCAATGACGAGTCCGGTAACCGCATCCCCCAGCAGCAAGCCTGTAAGCGGCGCCGCGACTATGGGCTGGGATACCATGAACTGCCCGGCCGCGGTCCGGTCAAGGCCGATGATACCACCTGCGAACGCGATACTCAGGATCGCAATGACTGTAGGAGCTTCAAACAAAGGCATGGGGTAAACTTCTCATGATGATTCCGTCAGTCCGGATATCCGCAATTCAAATCCTGCATGAAACAAACACCTTGTCCAGAGCTACCGGACGTTGGGTCGGCACTGCCTGTATGTCGATTTTGACCCCTTTTGCCGCGATCTCCTTCAGCGCATCCAGATCGCTCGCATCCACGGCCAGTACATCCAGGAGCTTGCGTTTTCCCGGAACGTAGTGCATACCGCCGATATTGAGCACGCTGCAGTCGAAACCCGAACGAATGGCCTTCAGCACATCCGAGGGATTCGAGAACAGGAGAATGATCCGCTCGCCATCCAGCACTGATGAACGCAATTGCGCGCAGATTTCCTCGACCTTTCCGATGATGACCTTTAATCCCTGCGGGACCGATATCTCCATGATCGAGCGCTGCACAATGTTGGAGGCAACACGGTCATCCGCGACCAGGATGCAGGTCGCCTTGAGGAAATACACCCAGCCTTCCACGACCTGACCGTGAATCAAACGATCATCGATGCGGTTGAGTACTATCATAGAACCTACTTTTTCCCCCTCAGCATCTGACTGGCTATGACCACGCTTTTCTGCGCCGCCTCTTGCACCAGCCTTGCCAGCTCGGGAAGGGGCTTTTCTTCGCGGTGATTAGCGAATTTTATCAACATGGAGAGGTTGACGCCGGTAACCACTTCGATCGCCTCACCCAGGAAAGCCAATGCGATGTTGGACGGCGTCCCGCCGAACATGTCGGTGAACAGCATGACACCGCCTTTTCGGTCCACTTTTTTTATAGCAGCCTGGACCTGGTCCCTGAGCAGTTCCGGGGCGCTGTCCTGCTTTACACTTACGGTTGCCACGGCGTCTATTTTCCCGACGATCATTTCCGCGGCCTTGACTAGTTCAGGCCCCATGTCCTCGTGGCATACCACAACAAGTCCGATCATGCACGCTCCTCCTTCAGGCTCCAGATGACGCTTTGCCGGCACAATACTCCCTGTGCAACACCCCGTTTACAGGGCCGGCTCAATGCTATACCCCCATGTCCCGATGTCGAATCGTCACCTCGTATCCGTCAGTACGAAGTCGCTCGGCAACCAGGACGGCTGTTGCAACAGAACGATGCTTTCCCCCTGTACATCCGAAACCGATGGTAAGATAGCTTTTCCCCTCTCCCCGGTAGCGGGGAAGAAGATACTCAACAAACACCAGGAGTCTTTCGAGGAACTCCCGGGAATCGGCCGTCGAGGTGACATACTCACTGACCCGCGCATTCTCGCCAGTGTGCGGCCGCAGCTCAGGCACAAAATGAGGATTCGGGAGAAATCGCAGATCGAACAGCAAATCAATATCATAAGGCACGCCGAACTTATAACCGAACGTGACCAGTGTGATCACCATTGGCCTGTCCGTCTCTCCCTCTGAAAAACTCCGTTCAATGGTCTGACGCAGATCATGCACGGTATATTCCGACGTATCTATGATCCGGTCTGCCAGCTTTTTGATATCAATAAGCGCGCTGCGCTCGCTCCTGATGCCATCAATGAGCGGCGTCGTGCCGCGGGCCAGCGGGTGAGGCCTGCGCGTTTCACTGAATCGGCGCACAAGCGCATGGTCCGATGCGTCCAGAAACAGCAGCTCAATGGCCTGCCCCCTCTGCTTAAGGTCTCCATAGAGGACCGGGAACTGCCCCGGGAAGCCTTTTTCGCGTATATCGATCCCGATTGCCGCGTGCTGCGCTTCCCGGGATCTGCCGGCATAATCGACAAAAGCGGGGAGCAGTTCGAGGGGAAGGTTGTCGACGCAGTAGTATCCCATATCCTCGAACGCCTTCAGCGCGGCGCTCCTCCCGGACCCCGAGAGGCCGGTTACGATTACCAGACGCGCCTGGTTCATCCCGCAAGCCTCTTATTCAGCTTTTTGTTAAGCTCCCGCGCAGTGAAGATACCGCGTTTTTTCAGCATCTGATTTCTCGCCGCAACTTCGATGAGCGTCGCCATGTTCCTGCCCGGCTTAACCGGCAGCTTGAGGTAGGGCACATTGACGCCGAGTATCCTATAACGCCGTTCCCGCAGCCCCACCAGAGTGTATTGGTGCCCCTTCTGCCACTCCTCCAGTTCAACAACCAGCCCGATCTTGCAGAGGCTGACAGTCGCCGACTCCCCGTAAAGTTTGCGAATATTGATGATCCCCAGCCCCCTGATCTGCAGCAGGTCGGTTCCCATTTCCATGGGGCCGCCATTGATCTCTCCATCCGCCTTCGAGAGCATCACCATGTCGTCCGCAGCAAGTTTGTGACCGCGCAGCACCAGATCCAATGCAGCCTCGCTTTTGCCGACGGCACTCTCGCCGATTATGAGCGTACCCAGTTCGAAAATCTGGACCAGGACCCCATGCATGCTGATCCTGGGCGCCAGTTTTTCCACCAGGAAACGGCTCAGCTGCGGGACATTCCCGCTCTTCAGAACCGGAATCTTTGAAGCATCCGCTGATGCAATGAGTTCGCGGCATATATCGCCGTTGCTCACGATAATACAGGCGGGTGATAGTTTTATCAGAGCGCGGATAATCAGCTTACGGTCCTTCGGACTTTTCGAGGCGAGGAATGCTGCCTGGCCCGGGCGAAGGTGAATGGCCTGCGATGCCGCACTTTTGAACGCTGCGGGCAGGGAGAGATCAGGTGCCGTAATCTGCGGCGAAAGGATCTTCCTGCCAAGTCCGCCCCGTCCTGCAAGAAGCAATGCCTTTTCCGCCAAATCCCTCACGGTAACTTTCATTTCAGTGACCCGGAGCTTGGCTGAGGATACTTGCTGTCCTCTTCGGATATGATCGTCATAAGCTCCTGACGGTTTATCGCATTCCTCAGCCTTTCCCTCAATTGAGGATTTTTCAGTATGCGGGATATCCGTGCCAGAGCCTTCAGATGATCGCCAGGCCTGTCCTCGGGGGTGATCAATAGAAAAAAAAGCGACACGGGCCGCCCATCCATCGCATCATATTCAACGCCCTTTACGGACCTCCCGAACGCAACGGTCATATCGGGATGCAGAGGAAGTTTTCCATGAGGTATGGCAACCCCGTCGCCGATACCGGTGCTTCCGAGCGCTTCCCGCTCGAGCAATACGCGGACAAGCCCTTCTTCATCGTCGATGCTGTTCGCTGCCTTCAGGAGCCGGGCAAATTCCCGCAGAACACCCTTTTTGTCGGTTGCCCCTATTTCTTCGATGATCAGTTTTTCCTGCAGTAATTCCCGGATCGTCGACATTCAGCTTCCTTACTGGGTGGGTTCAATGAGGCCGATATTACCGTCTTTCCGCTTATAAATGACATTCACCTGCCCGCTGCCGGCGTTGGCAAAGATGAAGAAATCCTTATCCAGAAGCTCCATCTGCATGACCGCTTCTTCCGCCTGCATCGGTTTGAGATCAAATTTCTTGGTCTTGATGATCTGCGGAATACGATCCTCGGGGTGCGCTGCCGAGGCCGCGAACGTGGTCTCGGACTTGGCGGTCTGGTGCTTGTGGTCCACCAGCTTTTCCTTGTACCGCCTGACCCTCCGCTCGAGCTTTTCGACCAGAAGATCGATGGCGGAATACATTTCCTCCGTCTCTTCCGATGCCTGGATCAGCAGCCCGTTGGACTTGATCACTGCCTCGGCGATATGATGGACTTTTTTCACGACCGAAAGAGTAACCACGACTTGGATGGTCTTCGGCAGAAACTTTTCCAACCTCACGAATTTTTCAGCAGCATACTGTTTTAATGCTTCCGTGGCCTCTATGTGTCTTCCTATGACTGTTACCTGCATGCTTCCCTCCTTCATTCCCGATGAGTATTATGGATAGTGCTCTGAGTCCAGGCTTATCAGCCGGATCGTTTTCGTACACTGGTCGGCGGTATTCTTAGTTCCTCGCGGTATTTCGCAACGGTCCGTCTGGCAATATCGATGTTCCGCGCCTTCAGCACATCCACGATCTGCTGATCCTTGAGTGGTGAGGCTGCATCCTCCTCCTTGACCATCTTCAGGATCGTGTCTTTGATGGTCAGTGAAGATATCTCCGTCCCGGTACCGTTGGAAAAACCCGTGGTAAAAAAATATTTCATCGGAAAGATGCCCCGGGGCGAATGCATATATTTGTTTGTCGTCACGCGGCTGATGGTGGACTCATGCATGTTGATATCTTCCGCTACGTCTTTAAGCACCATGGGCTTCAGACTTGCGATGCCGTGGTCCAGAAACTCCCGCTGAAACTTGACGATGCTCTCCGCTACCTTATAGATCGTTTTGTCCCGCTGCTCCATACCCTTGATCAGCCACTGTGCTGACCGAAGCCGCTCTTCCACATATTCCTTCGTAACTTTGTCAATGGCGTCTTTCCGGCTCAGCAGCTTCCGGTAATAAGAATTGATGCGTACCCGGGGAAGCCCCTCGTCGTTAAGCGTGATGACGTAGCGGTCCTCCACCTTGACAACATACACATCAGGCACAACATAGTTGGTATCGGAAGACAAGTACGGCCTGCCGGGCTTTGGCTCAAAATCATGGATGATGACCTGCGAAGCCTCCATGACCTCCTGGGGCGTAACGTTCAAGGCTTTTGCGATTGTCTGATATTTTCTTTTCTCCAGGTCAACAAGGTGGTCAAGGATGATCTTTTCAACGAGCGTATTTTGCAAATCGAGCTGCCGCACCTGGATCAGCAGGCACTCCCGCAGGTCCCTGGCGCCCACCCCCATGGGTTCGAAGCCCTGCACCAGATCCAGCGCCCGCTCCAGATCCCGGAGGGACGAACCCGACTGCTGGGCGATTTCTTCAAGGGATGACCGGAGATACCCGTCATCGTCGAGATTGCCGATGATCCACTCTCCTCCCTTGATCATCCGTGGATCGGACTCGGAAAGGTTCAGCTGCCAGAGGAGATGATCGCTCAGGGAGGCACGCCGCGTCAGCGTCTGGTCATAGGAAGGCAGTTCTTTTTCATCGGCTTCCGCATTGCCGTAATCACGTCCGTCGCCCATTTCATTGAGATACTCATCCCATTGAGGGCCCAATTCCAGATCACTTTTCAGTTCATGGGTATCTTCCGATTCCACAGCTGTCGTGGAGGCCGTTTCGGGCGTGGCAAGCGCTTCGAGAGATGATTCTCCTTCCTCTCCTGAAGCCTCCTCCGCGGACTCCTCCGGGGGTACCTCCTCCAACACCGGATTCTCGATGAGCTCCTGAGAAACCGACTGGACCAGTTCAAGACGCGATAGTTGCAGCAGTTTGATCGCCTGCTGCAGCTGGGGCGTCATGATCAGTTTTTGCTGCAGTTTTAATTCGAGCCGAACATCCATAGTGTTATAATTATAGCCGAAACGCCTCGCCCAGGTAGAACTGCCGAACGCGCGGGCTTGCGGTTATATCCGCGGCGCTGCCTGCTTCGATGATCTCGCCCTCGCTGATGATGTAAGCCCGGTCGGTGATGGCAAGTGTTTCACGAACATTGTGATCAGTAATCAGGACACCTATCCCCTTGCTCTTCAGTAATGATATGATCCCCTGGATATCCTGCACTGCCAGCGGGTCGATTCCCGCAAAGGGTTCGTCAAGCAGAATAAACTTCGGTGAGAGCGTGAGCGCCCGGGCTATCTCAACCCGGCGCCGTTCTCCTCCCGACAGGGTGTATGCCATGCTATCGGCAAGATGGGAAATCCCCAGCTCGCCCAGGAGTTGATCGCGCCGTTCCCTGCGCTCCTGTGAGGACATGCGCATGGTTTCCAGAATGGCCAGCAGGTTTTCCGATACGGTGAGTTTTCTGAATACGGACGGTTCCTGGGGCAGGTACCCGATTCCCTTCCTGGCCCGCTTATACATGGGCATCTTGGTTATTTCGTTACCATCGAGCAGTACGCTCCCCGCATCCGGCCGGACAAGCCCGACGACCATATAGAACGTCGTGGTTTTTCCCGCACCGTTCGGTCCGAGCAATCCGACAACCTCACCGTACCCGACCTGCAGGCTGATACCCCGGACGATTTTGCGGCCACGGTAGCTTTTCTCCAGTTGTTTCGCTTCGAGCGCCTGGGCACCTTCCATGTCGATTACTTTCTCTTTCTCATCCCCGGCATGGCATCCTGCCCATCCTGGATGATCGTTACCTTACCGCTCTCAATGATACTGCGATCATCCCGCATAAACAGGGTGATTTTTTCCCCGCCCAACTGATTTTGGTTTTCCATGATGTGGGCATCACCAGTGAGGATGATCTTTTCTTCTTTATTATAGTAGAAAGCATTGTTCGAAAGAGCCACCCTCCCGTCCTTCCGAACCACCACATTCCCGTGCGCTTCGATTTCCCTGATGCGTTTTGATCCGGCTTCATAAAAAACGGTCATTGAATCAGAGGACAGCGTCATACCCTCTTTTTTCAGGCTTACCGTGCCGGTAAATACAACTCTCTCACCTAGTTTATCGGCATCCATCCGAAGGGAAGTGATTACGAGAGGCTCCCGGGCAGTATTTTCGGCTACGGTGATGCCAGACATGCACACCGTTAGAAGAAGTGCGGCAACAACCGTGCCGCTATTCCTGGAGCACTGCCTTGACATTCCCATTCACCGCGATTGTGCTCATGTCGACATTCGCCAGGATACCTACCCCTTCGAGAAAAATTTCCTTGCCCAGCAGCCTGAACGGATCGCTGGTAAAGAGGCTCCGCTCTCCAGCCTTCCAGAGAAGTGAGTCAGACGTCAACAGATAACCATCGCTGGTAAGCACCCTGACCTGCCTGGTCACCCGCCGAACCGAAGCATTGCCGCTGGTCGTATCCATGGTGGCTGTTTCACCCCTCAGAACGGCCTCTTTCTTAGAGGGACTGCTGAATACGATCTCTACGTCCTTCAATTGAGCTTCCTTATTTTCATACAAATCAGCGCTTTTTGCGGTCATGCTCCATGCTGTCCGCCCGTTCTCGGACCGGGTGAAGCGGAAGCCATCCATGCTCATGATCAGTCGGGGCCCTGCAGCCATGCGATTCTGAACAGGCATGGTTGTATCCGCACCTTTCAGCACAATATATGCACAGGTTGCGAACACCGCAATAACAAGCAATGTAGCACTGACTCGATAGAAAATCCTTTTGAGCATGGTCGCGGGGCCGAGGGAAGATAATATGGCGGCCTGAAATGGCCGCCATATGCATAATTTATACCACAGGAACCAATGTCTGTAAAGGCCTAAATCAGCGCGGGGGCATTCTTCGCGGGCTATTCTTGATTATCCTAGGCATACATTTTCCAACACTGCACTAATGCAGGAAAATATACCGGTTGATATTTTCAGGTTTGTACTAGCAATCCCAGCCTGCGCTCCATGCTATAGAGTTTAACGCAGTCTGCACCTGCGAATATGCGTATAATTACGCGTTCAGGATTTGATCCTTGTGAGAAAACACCTTGTCAGGAGATCACCATGGCTATCTCAAGAAACCCAGTTTTTCCTTCAAAACGGAAATTTCCCGATCCCTCTCGATCAGCTGCTGTTCGAGATGCGACTGGGGAGAAATGTCCCGGACCACGGCCTGTACAAATCGTTTGCCCATGAGCGAGAGTTTCACTGCACTTATGTCAACGGGCACTGCTACACCGTCAGCCCGCACAAGCTCGCCGTATCTGACCGCGCGATGCCCTTCCCGCATCTCCCGAAGCAGTTCACGGGGCCGCGTTGGATCCTGAAAAAGCTCGAACAGGTTTTTGTGGAGAAGGTCATATTTGGCAAAACCGGTCAGGCGCGCTGCCTGATTGTTCGCGAACACAACATCGCCGTTCTCAGCGAGAACGAAGATAGATTCGCAGGCATTTTCCACCAGCGTCCGGTACCGTTCCTCCGATGCCCGAAGTTCCTCGGTCTTTTCAGCGACCCATTGTTCAAGCTCGGAATTCATCTTGCGCAGCTCGGCCTGCATCTGCTCGTTCTGGATCGTGGTGGAAAGTATTCCGGACAAGGTGGTGAAAAAATTGATTTCTTCATCAGTAACGGCCTTGGGCTTGGCATAGAGCGCCTCCATTACACCCACCAGCGATCCATTGGAATACACATAGAGAGGAAGGCAGTAGAGCGCATGGTACTCCGAGAGATCTAGGCCCGGAATCTCCCGAAAGCGGGAATCCGACCTCAATTCCTTGATCATGACCGGCTCCAGCCTTCTTCCCACCCAGCCCTCGATCCCTTCACCGAGCGGCAGCCGCACAGCTCCGATGGAGCTGTCCTGCGAACTGTTGGTTGCCGCTAGCACCAGTTCATCCGCTTTTTTTTCGTAGAGGTAGATGAAACACGCTTCCGCTCCCATAACGCGGGCCGTTGTGTCGGCCACTTCCTTCAGCCTGAGCGAGAACAACTGGGGTGAGTTTGCCGCATAATTGACATCATACATTCCCAGGAATTTTATGAACAGGTCGTCCTTGATGTCCAGTAATTCCTCCTGTTTCAGGTGCAGCTCGAGGTTGGCGTCCTCCAGACGGCGAAAAGACGGAGCAATTGCCTTGCGATACAGAAGAAAAGCCGCAAGGGGAACGAGCAGAACAAGGATGAGAGCGAGTGCTACGCTGTTCTGATCGTTTTTCAGAATAGACGATGCCGCGAACGCACCAACCAATGCAGCGGCGAGCAGCAACAACGCGATCAAAAAGATCAAAACACCTTTTTTTTGTTCGACTATGCCTTGGGGCATTCTCCGTACCTCCCTATCATTTCCAGTTTATACCGGTAGC
Organism: uncultured Nitrospiraceae bacterium; assembly: GCA_964447405.1. Taxonomy (GTDB): domain Bacteria; phylum Nitrospirota; class UBA9217; order UBA9217; family UBA9217; genus JALNZF01. Next base: position 111,467 of record CAYUSP010000003.1, read on the forward strand.
GTGGTTTTTTTTATCAGCCGGACGAGGTCGTTCACGGCGTTATCCAGTTGAACGGGAAGATCCACGGCAATACCTTGATCCCGAAGCTTGAGGAACAACTCGGTCAGGAGCGGCGGATCGATATTTGATGCACGCAATGCTTCAGCCTGAAGAAAAATCTCTGCCGGAGTGCCGGCAGTTATAACGCCGTGACCCCGGGCAAGCACGTAGACACGATCGGCAAAACCAGCCACCAGGTTCAGGTCATGCGTTGACATGATGATGGACATGCCCTCCCTGTTTCGCTTGTTCAACAACGCCACCAGTTCCGTCCGTGACCGGGAGTCAAGACCTGCGAATGGTTCATCAAGGATGAGCAATTCCGGCCGCATGACCAGGGCACCTGCCAGCGCGACCTTGCGCTTCTCGCCGCCGGAAAGGTAATGGCATAGCTTCTCGCGCAAGTGCAAGATGCCCATCTCATCGAGCACCTGCTCCACCATTTTGCCAGCCTCTTCCTTCCCGTATCCGGAATTCCTTGGCGAGAAGGAAACGTCATCCCACACGGTGGGCGAAAGGATCTGGTCATCCACATTCTGCAGCAGCACTCCAATCCGCCTGCGGATGTCATGGTAATGCAGCGCTGGATTTGCGCCGAACACGGAAATCCTGCCCTCGTCGGGAGCCAGCAAACCCAGCATGTGGTACAACAGTGTGGTCTTGCCTGAGCCGTTGCCGCCGAGCACTACCACGCGTTCTCCACGCTTCACGACAAAATCAAGGCCGCAGATATGGATCTCGGTTGAATCGGGATACACGTGTTTGAGACAGCTCACGTTGACAATCGTTTCCGCGGACTCTTTATGACCATGGATGATAAGGGATTCCGTCATCATACAAACGCCTGAACGCTACCTCCAGAGAATAACCAACAAAAGTACGATCGTCCCTGTCGCAAAAGGGAGCCAATCGTCGCTTCGCAATCGGGCATCGCCCTTTTCCGCCATGCTGCCGGAGTAACCGCGTACCACCATGACCGCGTACAGTCGAGATGCGCGTTCCAGAGCCCGTACGAGCAATATTCCGATGCCTTTGGAAATATTCGCGCTGTTCCGGTAAAGATGTCCAGGTGAGAAACCACCCCGGAGCCGGATTGCAGCGATAAAACTGTTCATCATATCTAAAAGGATGAACAGCGTCCGGTAGGTCATGAAAAGGCCTGCCGCCAATACCTCAGGAAGCAGAATGCCGAGGAGTGACAATATCCGGGGATAGGGGGTGCTCATGATCAGCATGAGCATTGCCAGCGATGGAGTAACAGCCTTCACAATAAAAAGAGCGGCGGTCCAAAGCCCTCCCCTGAGGCTGAGAGCATAGAGGACCGCAAAGAGCGCGCCATACAGGGATAAAGCCAAAACCCGAGCCCAGGGAAGCCCGGAAGCCGCGGCAACGGCGATAAGCAGACCATATCCGGCCAGAAGCGGATAGGGTGTGCGGGAAATGACCGCGGCAATAACGACCAGTGAAAAAAAAATGAGCTTCGACATCACCGAAGCCCTGTGGAGAGGGCCTGATCCGCTTGCGGCAAAATGATCAATGCGTGCTACATCCATCCCAGTTCGTTCCTCGTTGATTACCGGCCGCTGTCTTTATGCAAAACATGCCCCAGCAGGTCGGGTTTAACCTGCGAGATGAATCTGACCACGGCGCCCGTGATCGCTGCTTCGATGATCCAGCCAATGCTCCCGAGAGAGAGTACTATCATCACAAACGGGGATGCATAAACAGGGGCCTCATGGCCCATATCCGGAGCGTGGCCATGCTGAATGAGATCAGGATCAATATGGGAAACAACAACAACGCCAATGAGCACCATGGTCGTGATGAACAGCGTCAACACAGTGGTGAGAGCGGCGCTCCAGAATACCGGGACCTGCTTCCTGAGAACAAAAAACAGCGCATGTCCCAGGATAGCCTCGGAGCCCAGCAGCAGCGTATTGAGACCCATCACGGTAATGCCGCCATGGCCCATGAATGCGAGCATCAGATTCGTGATGAATGAAGCCAGAAAACCGAGAGCCGGCCCGAGCAGGATTCCTGCGACCACCGAAAGGTTGATATGGTACGCAAGAGGGAGTATCTCCAAACTCATGACCACGAGCATCACCGCACTGACCGCGCCCAGGAGCGGGATATTTTTGACCTTGTCCATGGTCCTGAGACGGTAGAGGCTGATTCCCACAGCCAGCGCCATCAGGAGAAAGCCGGTAACCCAGAGCCAGACCGGCAGGATGCCGTCGGGTATGTGCAGATGGGTCATGACAGTCCTGCGGTGTCCGTGATCATCCCTGCCCTCTCGTCCCGGCCCCCCCGCCCTTGATCACCTTTTTGATAAACACGAATTTGCCTTCACCGCTCACGAATATATTAACCAGCCAGCTGATGATACTGACCAGTATCGCACCGAAAAAAGCAGCGCGGAACGATTCAATCATGAATCCAGATACCAACTCCGCCACGAGCATGAGCATCGCAGCGTTGATCACGAGCGTGAAAAGACCGAGCGTCAGAAGATTTATGGGAAGTGTCAGAATGAGGACCACGGGCCTTATGACTGCGTTCACGATGCCAAGGATGCCTGCGGCAAGGATGCCCATTCCTATACTCTCAATGTTAATTCCTTGTATCAGCGATCCAGCGGTCACGAGAGCAAGCAAATTGATGGACCAGCTCAGAAAAAAACCGAACATGCGGCATCCTCCACTCAGGATGAGTTACAGATATACTTCTATCATACTTTCCGAGCATTTGCAACTTATGGGATGTCTTGTTCACACCCGAAGCGAGCGGTCCTTGCGGCATTCCGTGATCATGTCGGAAGGCAGTCCATCAGTCGCACCGGGTCACAGGACCCGGTCCCTGCCGGCCTTTTTTGCCTCATAGAGGCGTTCGTCAGCCCTCTTGATCAGGTCGTCCATGGTCAGATCGCCCGCCCTGGCGCTCGATACTCCCAAGCTGATTGTTACGAGCGAACCGTGTACCGGATGCTCCTTGATGTGGACACGTATCCTCTCCGCCAGAATTATTGCCTCTTCCCGGCCGGTATCGGGAAGAACGATCAGGAACTCCTCGCCTCCATACCGGCCAATGACATCATATGCCCGCAGCATGAGCCGCATGCGGTCCGCAATTGTCTTGAGTATCTCATCGCCGGCTAAATGTCCGTAATTGTCATTGATTGCTTTAAAATGATCGATATCCGCAATGATGCAGCTGAGCTGTGAGTTGAGCCTCTTCACCTTCTCAAACTCTTCCCGGCAGCGCTGCATGACATGACGTCTGTTGAACAAGCCTGTCAGTTCATCAGTAATCGCGAGGCTTTCGATCATGCGCCGGGCCTCTACCAGCCGCCCAATCAATCGTGCCATGAAATAGTAGATCAGTCCCAGGAGCGCTGCGGTTGACACAACGCCGAATAAGCCGATCACGAGCGTATTCTCGGTGATCGTGCGCTGAAGGTCCTCAATGTCGAAGGTAATGCTGATGCCGCCCCGGACATCGCCGATTGCATAGCCCTGGTGGCGATGGCACTGTAGGCAGTCACTTTCCACATACAGGGGAGCCATGTACCGGAAATGAGCCCTATTGTTCTTCTCCTCGGTGCGAAACATCTCTTTCGCCTCGTTCGCCTCGAAGGCTTGCAACGCCCTTGTTTCAAAATCATCCGGTCTGTTGTCAGGATTCATAAGCTTCAGGCTTGTGATATGGAACGTATACAACCCCTCCTTTTCAGCGATCGCGGAAATCTCCTTGGTCATCAGAGCCGGGGTACGCAGCGTGAGCACGCGGCCGTCGACAGTTGTTACATCAGGATCGACCAGGTAGGGGTTAGACACGGTCCCCGGCTTCTTATCGACGTACACACCATGGTAATGAGCGTTCCATTTCCGTGCGAGCACGATCGTATTAAAGATGACCCTCGCCTGGATAACATTGTCCAGCGCAAGCAGCTGCCGGGTCCGTATTGCGACGCTGAAAAAAATGCCAAACAGGACCAGGGCAATCACCAGGCTCGTCGAGAGGATGAATGTCCGGTAGATGGTCTTTTCCCTGGCATCCTTGTTCATGAACCGGACCCAGTCCTTTTCTTGAGCTCATGCAGCATGTTCAGAGCATCGAGAGGTGTTATGGCATCAAGGTTCAGGTCCTGAAGATCTTTGAACAGCATACCGGCCTCGCTCGCAAAAAGCCCGAGCTGAGGCGTACCCGTTTCCGTATTCCCCGCTCTGCGTCCGGGGACGCCTGCCCCGGCGCCGCTTTCACTGCTGCTGCTGTTGTGCGAGGCGGCCACAGGCTCGCCCAGTTCATTGAACTCCGCTCGTTCCAGATTGGCCAGCACTTCCCTGGCCCGTGCGATGACGCTCTGCGGCAGACCGGCAAGGCGCGCCACCTGGATGCCGTAAGATTTGTCCGCACCTCCCTCGACAACCTTGCGCAGGAAGATGATCTGGTCATTCCATTCTTTGATCGCAACGGTGCAGTTCCTGACCCGGTCCAGGGTAAGCGCAAGCTCGGTGAGCTCATGATAGTGCGTGGCAAACAACGTCCGCGCACCGATCTTCCCGTGGATATGCTCGGCAACGGCCCACGCGATGCTGATGCCGTCGAAGGTGCTCGTACCCCGCCCGATCTCGTCCAGGATGATGAGGCTCCGGTCCGTGGCATTGTTCAGGATATTCGCGGTCTCATTCATTTCGACCATGAAGGTACTCTGCCCGCGCGCTATGAAATCCGAAGCACCCACCCGGGTGAAAATTCGATCGATCAGCCCGATCTGCGCTTCGCGCGCGGGGACGAAGCTGCCCATCTGCGCCATGAGTGTGATCAGGGCCACTTGCCGCATATAGGTGGATTTGCCTGCCATGTTCGGACCAGTCAGGATCACGAGTTGGTTCTTATCGCAGTCCAGGACCGTATCATTGGGTACGAACCGCTCTTCCGGATTCAGCTGTTCGATGACCGGATGTCTTCCCTCGGTGATCCGGAGAATATCCTCCTCGAGTATCACGGGCCTTGAGTAACCGTTCTTCGCCGCTGCCTCGGCGAGGGCAACGAGGCAATCGAGAACAGCAAGAATCCGCGCCATCGCCTGGACTCTGCCCGTCTCTTTCGCAACGAGTTCCCGCACCTGCTGGAACAGACGGTATTCCAGGTCCAGAATCTTTTCCTCCGCACCGAGCACCTTGTCCTCGTATTCTTTGAGTTCCGGCGTGACGAACCGTTCCGCGTTAGCCAGCGTCTGTCTGCGGATATAATCAGGGGGCACGCCCGCTGCATGCGTTCTGGTGACCTCGATGTAGTATCCGAAAACCCGGTTGTAGCTGACTTTGAGCGATCCGATGCCTGTGCGTTCGCGCTCCCGCTGTTCAATGGCAATGATCCATCCTTTGCCTTCTGAACGGACGGATCGCAAATCGTCAAGGCCGGCATCATAGCCTTTCTTGATCAGGTTGCCATCGCGCAGCGAATGGGGGGGGTCGTCGAAAACAGCCTGATCTATCAGCTGTGACATCTCAGCGAGATCGTCCCATTGTTCCATCAGTTCACGGACCAGGTTCGACTGGCATGATGATACCTGTCCCCTGATCTCGGGCAGTGCTTGGCATGATTGTTTGAGTGCGAGCAGGTCGCGTGCATTCGCTGCTCCGAGTGAAACACGGCTTATCAGCCGTTCCAGGTCATAGACCGATCCAAGATTATTCCTGATATCTGCCCTGAGCTTGTGGCTGTCCTTGAATTCTGCTACAGCGCCGAGCCTCTTCTCGATCTCAACAGCGCTCATCAGCGGGTTCAGAAGCCACTCGCGCAGTTTCCTCCCGCCCAAGGAAGTTACCGTATGGTCGAGGACCTCAAGGAGAGTGCCCCTCGATGAACCATCGTAGAGGTTTTTCACCAGTTCAAGATTTCGCTGGCACGCGGAGTCAAGGACCATGAATTCGCGCACAAGAAAGGGCGTGATGCGTCGGATATTCCCCAGACCGGTTTTCTGGGTTTCCTCGATGTATCTGAGCGCCGCGCCCGCGGCGGAGACTCCGGCCTTCATGGCTCCGCAGCCAAAGCCGTCCAGTGAGGAGACCTTAAAATGGTCGAGCAGTGTCCTCAGCGCCGCGGTCCTGTCAAACGTCCACCCGTCATGCAGGTTGATCGACTGAGTGTACTGACGGAGCAGGGACAGCAGGCCGGGGAGGATGACCTGATCTCTGGGCAGTACGATCTCGCGGGGGGTGAATCTCGCAAGCACGGTATCGAGCTCTGCAAGATTTTCAGCGCCTTTTACTTCTGCAACGAAAAACGACCCAGTCGAAATATCCAGGAACGCGAGTCCGAAACCATCCTTTGCCGGGAAGATCGCGGCAAGATAATTGTTGTCCTTGGCTTCGAGCAGGTTCGAGTCAAGCACGGTGCCCGGTGTGATCAACCTGACCACTTCGCGCTTGACAATGCCTTTGGCCAGTTTGGGGTCCTCCACCTGCTCACAGACCGCGACCTTGAAACCCCGGCGGATAAGCTTCGCAATGTATCCGTCAACAGCATGGTAGGGGAATCCGCACAGCGGCGTTTCTATGCCCTTTGACTTGTTCCGCGCCGTGAGGGTGATCTCAAGGACCTTGGATGCCGTCACCGCGTCCTGATCGAACATCTCATAGAAATCACCCATGCGAAAGAGCAGGATCGCATCCAGGTGCTTTCTTTTGATCTCGCTGTACTGCTTCATGAGGGGGGTCAAATCGGTCATAGCGGTATGCGGCTGCCGGTCTCAGCGCGGAGGACAGGCCGGTGTAAGCGTACGCGGTGCGCGGAACGGGATCCGGTCAACGCCCGCGCTCATCCCTTCTCGATCCTGCTCAATTCAGCAAGGATCTTCTTTATGTCTTCCCAGACCAGTTTTTTATCCCCGGGGCTCCTGAGCAGATAAGCGGGATGGAACGTGGGCATGACGGGAATGCCCTGGTATGAATGCCACGTGCCGCGCAGCGAGGTGATCCCTTCCTTTGTTTTGAGCAGCGTCTTGACCGCCACATTGCCAAGTCCGACGATCAACTTCGGCGCGACAGCCTGGATCTGCTTCCTGAGGAATGGTGCGCAGGCTTCCACTTCATCGGGTTCGGGATTTCTATTATTGGGAGGCCTGCATTTTACGATGTTGCAGATGTACACGTCCTCGCGCCTCATCTTCATGCCTTTGACGATGATATCCGTCAAAAGCTGCCCCGCAGCGCCGACGAACGGCCGTCCCTGCAGATCCTCCTCCTGGCCCGGCCCCTCGCCGATGAATACTATGCGAGCGTGGGGATCACCCTCGCCAAAGACAAGGGTCGTGCGGCCGCTGTGCAGTTTGCAGCGGGTGCATTCACCAAGCTCAGCACGGACCGCGTCGATCCCGCCGGAACCAGCGAGCGGAGAAGGTTGCGGAAAAGGTACTGCTTCCGCTTTCGACATAGCCGCTTTAACCGACGCGGGTATTTGCCGTCGGAGTTCCGGCGAGGTAACCTCCAGAAAACGCACACCGAGTGCCTGCTGAAATTCGAGGTGCGCTCGTACCTGAGTCACGATCCTCAGAAATTCCCGCTCTGCATCATGCATGGCTGACATCCCTGCTTGCCACGTAGTTGCGAGGTGAGAATGTCTTTATTAATTTCCCCATCGTAATTTCGTCCTTAGTATCTCGTAATAGGACTTTGTCGGATGCTTTATCAGTCTCATCTTATAGCGGGATTTTCTGATCTCCACGATGTCATGCTGCTTCAGGGAATATCCGATCTGTCCGTCGAGCGTGAGCGAAACATCTTCGCTTTGAGAGGTAAGGCAGACGGTGACCGTAACCGAATCTGGCAGGGCGATCGGCCTGTTCGAGAGTGTGTGCGGGCAGATCGGGGTCAGCACGAAGCAGTGGATCGTTGGATGGATGATCGGGCCTCCCGCGGAAAGCGAATAGGCGGTCGAGCCTGTTGGCGTGGAGACGATAAGGCCGTCCGCCTTGCTCGTGATCAGATGTTTGTCGTTCACCTGAATCTTAAGCTCCATCATGCGGGCGAGCGCCCCTTTGTTGATGACCGCATCATTCAGGACGCGATACTGCGAGACGCGCCTGTTGTCCCTGATTACGCTCGCGGTAAGCATGATCCGGTCCTCGGTCGCCAGCCTGCCTGCTATCGCCTTTTCCAGGTTGTCATACAATTCCTCGAGCGACAGTTCCGCCATGAAACCCAGGCTGCCGAGATTGACTCCGAAGATCGGTACGTCCGCATGGGCATCAGCGACGAACCGTGCGGCAGACAGGAGCGTACCGTCCCCCCCGAGCACGATGAGCATCTCGACAAGGGCAGGAATATCCGTGCTTTCACGGCCCGGGATGCCCAACGCAGCGGCAGTGCCACTGTCGATGAAAACCTTTTTTCCCCGTGTCTCCAGCCATGCCGCCAGTTTCTTCGCGGCTTTCTGAGCAGCAGGGATGTTCTTAGCTATGATCCCGAATTTTTTCATCGTTGATTGGCTTCCGCGGTTCTATCATGAGCTTCAATGCATCCAGTACGATCCTGTACCGCTCTCCTTCGGCGAGGAATCCGATCTCGCGGCTCGTATCATCAATTGAAGAAAGATAAACACTCAGGCATTCCCGGGGCAACTGCTCCTCCGCGCGCTCGGCCCATTCGATCACCGTAACGCCGTCCGATTCGATGTACTCTTCGAACCCGATCGTTTCCAGTTCCGTGGAGTCCCTGAGGCGATACAGGTCGATATGGTAGAAGGGAAACCTGCCCTGATATTCATTCACCAGGGTGAACGAGGGGCTCGTGATATATTTGTCCGTCACCGCAAGCCCCTGTGCTATCCCGTAAGCCAGATTGGTCTTGCCTGACCCCAAGTCGCCGTAAGCGCAAACCGTATCGCCGGCATTCAGCAGACTGCCGAGCAGCTCGCCGATACGCCAGGTCTGCTCAGGATTTGCAGTGATCACGCTGAACATCAGTCCGCCTGCCGGGCAATCGCCTTCACCATGTCCCGTTTGCCGACAATGCCGACGATTTTTTCATCGCTGACAACGGGAAGAATATGTATTCTTTTCTCCGCCATGATCGTGGCGATGTCCACGATCGTAGTCCCTTCAGTGATCGAAATGACCTTGGTATTGCATATATCGCCCACTTGTGTCGCGCACATACGCTTTACTTCCTGTTCGAATTTTTTGGAACTTTCCAGATAGATGGCCGCATCAAGGAAACTGACCACAGTAGGAATATGCAGCCGCTTGTTGCGGCTGATCAGGTCGTTCTCCGTAATAATGCCAATGAGCGTACCTGCATCGTCCACGACCGGCACGCCGCTTATTTCATGTTTCACGAGAAGGGCGGATAGATCCTCAATTGAGGTGTCGCGCTTCACGGTGATGACCTTCGTTGTCATGATGTCTTTTGCTGTCAACATTGAGCCTCCGTTATTTGTTTGATCGCGGCCGGTATGCGCTCGATGAGGTCTCCGGCAATAATTCCGGCTTCACCCCCCTCGCGCGTTGCGAGGTCACCTGCCGCGCCATGGAGATATACCCCGAGACATGCTGCCTGCGTGGCGGTGAATCCCTGGGCCAGGAAACTGCCGATCATCCCGGCGAGTACATCGCCAGTACCGCCGGTTGCCATGCCTGGATTACCGGTGGCATTGATGAATACCCTTCCATCAGGAGCTGCGATGATAGTACCGGCGCCCTTCAGCACGACAATGACGCCATGCATCCGGGCAAAATCCAACGCTGCCGCAATTCTGTCTTTTTGAACTTCATCGGCTGATATGCCCAGCAGCCGCCCCATTTCTCCGGGATGCGGCGTCAAAATTATGGATGCCTTCGCTCTTTTCAAAATATTGACATGACCGGACAGCGCATTAAGCCCGTCCGCGTCGATCACGACCGGTATGGTGAGATGAGCTGCCAGCCCGCGCACGACCTGGACGGTTTCATGATGGGTTGAAAGACCGGGGCCAATGACGCAGGCACTCATGCGCCCCAGTGCTGTCAGCAGGTGTTCCTCGGCTCCGATGCCCAGGGTCCCTTCAATGCTTTCAGCAGACGGAATGCACATGGCCTCAGCGAGCTGCGACTGGATGATCGGAACAAGATTGTTCGGAGCTGCGATACTCACCAGTCCGGCACCGGCACGCAAGGCACCTCTCGCGGCCAATAGAGCAGCACCCGCCTTGCCCGGCGATCCGGCTATGACGGCAAGGTGCCCGAAATCCCCCTTATGCGCATCTCCTGCGCGCCTGGCCAACAAGCCCTGCAAAAATCCATGGTCGAGCAGCTCAACGGAGATCGCCTCCTGCTCCACAACCTCATTCGGCATCCCCAGATCAGCGATTCGTACCACACCGGCGTGCCTGGCGCCCGGAAAAAGCATGAGGCCCCGTTTCAGGATCCCCATGGTCACCGTCAAATCAGCCTGCACGGCAATACCCATAACCGCGCCGGTATCAGCATCTATCCCAGAAGGGATATCAATGGCAACAACCGGCTTTCCTGCTGCATTGATCATGCTTGCCGCCCTGGCATAGCTGCCCCGCAGCGGGGAAGAAAGGCCGACGCCGATCAGTGCATCCACAAGAATATCGGACCAGGAGATGATGTCTTCAAGAGATTTGGCCGGGGCATTCTGGACAATATCGATGTTCATTCTGCGAAGGATGGCAAGATTGATCTTTGCCTCTCCCGCGACAGCATCGAAGGAAGACAACAGGGCGACACGAACCGCATTTCCGCGTATCCGAAGCCGCCGCGCAAGAGCGAAGCCGTCCCCGCCATTGTTGCCCTTGCCGCAGATGATGGCGATCCGGGTGCCGTCAAGCCCGTCGAAAAACCTGTCCATTTCGGCCATGATACCAACGGCCGCATTCTCCATCAGCACCGTCCCGGGGATGCCGAACACCCGGATTGCTCTGCGGTCTATGCTTTTCATCTGTCGAGACGTGGCGATCTTCATGCACATGACCTCATCGCGGAGCAGCGAATATCCTGCTTCATGATGCCTGGTCGCCGCCGGTCAGATTTGCGCCACCGACCAGCACCACCTGCGCCACAGCATACCCTTCATCATGAGAATAGCTGAGCAAAATCTGTTTTACGCCCTTGAGGTCCATAAGGTCCTTGACCCTTCCGGAAACATTTACCACGGGGCCACCACCGTCGCCATGGAGCACTTCCATATCGGTCCACTTTACTCCAGCACTCCATCCTGTTCCGATCGCCTTCAGGACCGCTTCCTTGGCAGCGAACCGCCCGGCAAAATGCTGCGCCGGATATTTCTGGCGGGAGCAGTACTCGCGTTCGCGTTCCGTGAACACCCGCTCAAGGAATCCAGAATGTGCCTTCCCCGCCTTGTCTATGCGGTCTATCTTAACCAGGTCTATGCCGATGCCAACGATCATGGGGTCCCCCGTGGATATGCGCCTTCAGAATTGAGTAGTGCGTATGCGGAATAGGAATGCGGTCGGGTGCCGCTGCGGCCTTCTCTTGAACGTGCCGCGGAATACAGAGTCACTACAGAGCCCGCCCCTCGCGAGTCCATGTGTTTCTATGCGATTAATTCAAACATCTCCCTGACAGCACGGTCCATGCCCACAAGTGAAGCGCGCGAAATGATGCTGTGGCCGATGTTCAGCTCCTCGATTTCAGGCATTTCCGCGATGCGCTTCACATTGATATAACTGAGCCCGTGCCCCGCACCCACGCGAAGCCCCAGGCTTGCTGCCAGCATGGCCGCCTCCGCGATCTTGCCGCTTTCGCGGTCCCGATCAACATCCGTTCGGACGTTCGCGAAACTTCCTGTGTGGATCTCAACCCAGTCCGCTCCCGCCTTCTTCGCAGCTGCGATCTGTTTATCGTCCGGATCCACGAACAAACTGACGATGATCCCTCCCTGCTGCAGGGCCTTGACGCGGGATCGTATTTGTTCTATTCGTGAAGCAACTTCCAGACCGCCCTCGGTTGTCAGCTCTTCGCGCTTCTCAGGCACCAGGGTCGAGAAATCAGGCTTGATCTCCAGGGCGATGCGGACCATCTCATCGGTTGCCGCCATTTCCATATTAAGCTTTGTCTGGACCGTCTCGCGCAGCCGCCGCAGATCAAGGTCCTGCACGTGCCGGCGGTCTTCCCGGAGATGGGCGATAATGCCGGACGCGCCCGCCAGTTCAGCAAGGATCGCAGCGGCAACAGGATCAGGCTCGCTGCCTTTCCGCGCCTGCCGAAGCGTGGCTATATGGTCGATATTCACGGACAGTCTGGGCACTCAGGATATCCTCCTTGAGTTACAATAGTGAACAGTTCAGTGAGCGGTAAGTGATGAGATTTTATCACCTCTTCCGCAAAATATCCAATAATTTGTTTCGTAACCGCTGCCGCAGGAGGCTCCAGCATCAGCCCACTTCGGTCCTTGACCACGTTCCAGGCCTCTGGTATAGTTCCTGTACCCATCTTTACAATCAGCTCAGGAGGCTGTCTATGATGACCAGCGCAACGAAGTCCATAATCCTGCTTTTCTGCATCATTTTCATCGTAATACCGGCGTTCCCCGCTTTGGCAGCAGAGGAATCCCGCACAGTTACCGCGGAAGGTGTTGCAGCGATTCAGGGTGGGGCACGTGATATCGCCCGTGATACAGCGTTGGAAGACGCCCAGAAGCGCGCGGTGGAGCAGGCCATCGGCATCCTGATCGATTCACAAACGCAGGTCGAAAACTATCAGTTGATCAGCGACAAGATCCTTTCGCAGACCAAGGGCTACATCAAGCGCTACAACATCACCAGCGAAACAGCGGACAGCGGTTTGCTCCGGGTCCGCATTAATGCCGAGGTTGCTCTCGGCCAGTTGACCGACGATCTCACCGGCATCGGCATTCTGCTGGGGCGCATGCACAAGCCCAGGACCATGGTCATGGTAGCGGAACAGAATATCGGACACGGCATCTATGCATGGTGGATGGGGGCCCATGGTGAACAGACCGACATCAGCGTGGTCGAGAACTCCTTCATGGATATATTTACGGAAAAAGGATTCGAGTTCATTGACCATCAGGTCGCGGTCAAAGAGATCAAAGTGACAGGCGCTTACCGTGTTGCGGATCTTTCGAATGCCCAGGCAAAAACACTCGGGGCCCAGGCTGAAGCGGAAGTGGTGATCATCGGCAAGGCCGTCGCGAAGCTGCAAGGTGAGATCGGTGGAGGGATGAAGTCCGCGCAGGCGAATCTCACCGCCAGGGCGGTGCGCATCGATACCGGCCAGGTCATCGCCACGGCAACGACCCATGCTGCGGCAGTGCATGTTTCCGATATCACCGCTGGTACCGAAGCGCTCAAGAAAGCGGCGAACCAGGCTGCCGAGGAAATGATGGGCAAAATACTTACCGTTTATGCCAGGGAAACGGGAGGTACTCGGTCCATCAATATTACATTAACCGGTCTTAACAAAACCCAGTTCGTCAAGTTCAAGGATGTGCTCCGAAACCAGGTGCGCGGCATCAAGGACCTGCATGAGCGGAGTTTCACCGGAACCACGGCCAAGATATCCGTTGATTCCAAGAACAGCGCCCAGCTTCTCTCAGACGAACTGCTGCAGCGGGACTTCGGCACGTTCACTGTTGATGTGGTCAGTTCCACTGCGAATGCACTTGAGCTGAAGATCATGCCGAAGTAGTTTATTGTTAATCGATGCAAAAAAAATCCCTGCATGTTCCTGTGCAGGGATTTTTTTGTCAGGAGTCAGACCTCCCGCTTGCATTTTCTAAAGACACTTCCGTCACAAACAAAAGTCCTCCAGTAATTGTCAACATCGGAATGACAATAAGCATCGTGCGGTTTATCGTCGTGCCGTTCAAAAGCCATGCGATATTCGACGTAAAAAGAAACACGAACAAGATTGCAGCAAGAGCTAAAACTGAGGGGATAAGAAAGAACCGCGCATCGGGCCTGAGAGCTGTTCTCCCTTTCCAAAGAAAGAGAAATAGAATCCCGAACCAGAACAAATTGTGGCTTCTGTAGACAAAAAGGTTCTTTAGCAGCGGTATCAGGCCTTCGGGATGGAAAGAAACAGCAGAGCCATTGACGCCAAAAACAGCGATGAGCGCGTTCAGCGCCTGCGAATCCTTCAGCCATAGCACGACAAGAGCTGAAGACAGGATAAACAGCCCCATACTGCCAAGGGTGTCTTTCCAAGTTTGGCGCGCTGTTAACAAGTAGGATAGCAGTGCGATAAAGAGAGCCGGGAACACGATTGCAATGCCTTCGAGCTTGGAAAACATCGCCGTTGACAGAAGAATTCCCGAATAGATAAGAAGCCGGTAGCGTCCGGTTTTTTGCCAATAAAAAAGCATTATGGTAGCAGCGAGAAAGAAGTAGCCAACAGCAAGGTCGGCGTATCCACTCACCACATTATAAATGAGTACGGGGATTCCCGTCAGAATTGCGGTGAAAAGCAATGCTCGCATACTGCCGATCATTTTCCTGAGAAACTCATATGCCATTGTGATGAGACAGAGAAAGACCACAAAGGAATGGAGATTCACGAAAGTCTCATCCCATTGCCCGACCACGAACGCTATCCATGCCCTCATGATAGGCAGGTGAAGAGGATAATGGGGAAACGGTCCCTGAAAGATCCTTTCTCCATTTATGGTTACATCCGCTGCGCTTGAATAGTATATGATCTTGGCTTTGTAATTCCAGGTGGTATAGGCATCATCAAACAGAACAGGACCGGAGCAAATCATGAAAAGAATGAATATGATTTTCCAGACTATTAGCGCGACGAGAAGGGTACTGATGATCTTTTGACCGGATGACAGGTCCGCGAAGGGGGAACTGGAAAACAAGGGACGCGACTTCAGCAGTTCCTTCCGTCGGTACAATCCGACACAAATAAAAGGAACGAAGAAGGGAAGAATCGACAGAGCACTAATAGGAATATCTAAGCGCAATAGACCAAACAGATAGAATGAGAGAAGGCCGGTACCAAGGGAGAAGGATACAATCAACCTTTCGGAAGGAGAGAGAGACTCCTCCCTGGCTACCAGGACGTACCCTGCTGCGGTCGGAAGAAGCATGCTGATCAGAAAAGACAAACTATTCATCAGATTGGATCCAAATAGAGAAAAGATCGCCAACCGAACGCAAACCCCTTTCCACCGGTAAGAAATATCTTATCATTTAAATAGAGCGTATTTTCTTCGAGACGAAGATTGCGGATCGCCGAGAATACATTCACAGCCCCCAATTCATCTTCGTTATGTTCGATTTTCATCGGATAAAGAAGATACCTCATATAAGCATATCTCGTTTCATCACCAGCAAAGTGAACCGGACGTTTTTCACTCTGCACCGTCTTTCGAATAAAGTCTGAGAATGCGACCAGATTGTCCCGGTTATGGTATGTTTTGCCAGAGGGGTCTGCCAAGAGATAATCTTCAACGTATGCCTTCATGATCGCCGCTTCCTCGAAAGCCTCCCTGACATCAAGTCCAAAATAAACCGATAGAATAAAGATCCCGGCTAAAGCCAGCGCGCCTCTTTTCTTATGCATGGCATACCAACCCGTGATGCTGACACCGAATATGATGACAACCATATACAACAGCAGATTTACTGAATGTCCGTATGCGGTGAATGGCAACAGGAGATTCACATTGAAACCGGTCAGTCCCTGCATTATAAAAAACTCTGAGAAGGAAGGTCCCGCGACGGTAATACCCGTGAGTTCGACTGACTCAACTTGCTTGAATTCCAATACCACTTTGTCGATGGGGGCTTTGTTCACATTGCTCCCGCTCATCTCAAAAATGCATTCCTTCCAGCTTTTTCCGGTTACAAGCTTACGTTCCTGAACCGCAACGACTGCGCCGCGAGACAGAAACACACAGGTAGCTGAAGCACCAATTGTCATTGTTCGATAGCGCATCCTCACTTGAGAAGCGTTCTGCACAATTTCCCCGGAAAATGACAAGGAAAAATCCTGCAGGCCTGGTTGGGCAGAAATTATAACCCCCTGCTCAGTCGGTTGAAGGGACATGACATGAGCATCATTCCACCCTTTAAGACCATCAGGTTCATTTATTACATGCCCTGCGGCAGGTAATGCGGGTAAAAGCATACACAAGCAGATCAGTGGGAGTATTACTTTGTTACCAAAACCAGCCATATCAAGTTCACGATCTTTCATTGCAAAGGGATGTATGAATTAACAAATGATGCCCAATAAAATCTGAAGATTTCGGCTGAATAGCGCACACGGTAAAACGAGTGAAAACTGTTAGCCTCTGTTTTCTGTTTTCTGTCTTCTTCCCCTACCCCATTCCCACCATACGCTTTGCAGAAATCACCGTGTTCTTGAGCAGGATCGCGATGGTAACCGGACCGACACCGCCGGGTACCGGGGTTATTAGTGATGCTTTACGCGACACCGGTTCAAAATCAACATCTCCCACTGTTATGCCATTGGGCAGGACGTTGATGCCGATGTCCACCACAACAGCACCGACCTTCACCATGCTCTCATTGATTAAGCCCGGCCTGCCTGTTGCGGTGCAGAGGATATCAGCCTGACGCGTCTCAGCGCCAAGGTCACTGGTCTCACGGTGACATACAGTAACGGTCGCCTCCTTGACCAGCAGCATCATGGCCAATGGTTTGCCCACTGCAAGACTCTTTCCCACAATAACCGCCTTTTTCCCTTTTGGATTGATCCCGTAGTGCTCGAGCAGCCGCATTACGCCATAGGGTGTGCAGGGCAGGAACGTGGACCGGACTGCTAGGGTAGGGTCTGGTTCGAAAAGCTGGGCAGTGGATTCATCCGCGGACAACCGTCCTACCGAGATGGCCCCCTGTCCGTCCACGTCCTTTTCCGGAGCTATTGCGTTGACTACTTTCCGCGTGTCAATGTGGCGCGGCAATGGCATGAAGACCAATATTCCATTGGCTCGCTCATCATTGTTGAGGTTCTTGATGAGGTTCAATATCTCATTCAGTGAGGCTGTCGCCGGCAGTTTATGGTTGAAGATCTCGATCCCGGCGCGTGCTGCCGCGTTCTGGATCGCCTGATCATACATGTGCGAAGACTTGTCTTCGCCGACCAGAATAAGCGCGAGACCGGCGCGGATTCCCTGCTGGGCTATACGGGCTGTCTCCTCCCTGACTGTTGCGATGATCTTGGCGGAAAAACCATCACCCCTCATGAACTGTGCCATGCATCCTCCTGACAGCCCTTGTAAAATGTGGGCTCAACCGCGAGACGTGATGCAGAGATCATACTTTCAGGCATTCCATCTCCCTGCATAGAATTCTTTTGAACTGTTCGATCTGGACCTGTTTCTCCTCCCTGTTCCACTTGAGTGCTTCACCGGCAATCTCTGCAATGTTGTCAATCTGGTGCGCTCCTCGCGAGGCGGTGATGCCGAGATGCATTCTGCGGAGAACAACATCAGCAAGTGTTCTGGCCCCTTCCTCTGTAATACTATACAGGACCTGCGCATACAGATCGCGGCTCTCAGGCGAGATCGTGCTGGCGAGCAAGGTTGATTCTTTCGCCATGTCCAGAACCTTTCTTGTACGGGAGCCATAAAAACTGATCAGATGACGAACCGTTTCGGCCGCCATACCGTAAGCTGTCGACAACTCAGGCACCGCGTCCTTCAAATAGCTGTCGTACTCAGCGGGCAGTCCGCCTGCCAGGTTTATCGTGTCCGTCATACAACGCGCCCGGTTTCCGATCACTCTGCATGCCGCGTCCACAACGTCCTTCGCCATGTTGCGGTAGGTGGTCAGCTTTCCACCAGCGATGGTAATGATCCGGCCATGCCGGCCTTCAGGAATGACACGGTGCTTCCGGGAGATTTTGGATTCCCTTGTGCCAGAAAACGCGAGCGGCCGTATGCCCGCATAACTGTAGAGAATCGCGTCCCTTGTCAGGCGAAGCTTCGGCAGAATGCGCCTGCTTTCCTCGAGCAGATACTCCACTTCATTATATTCCGCGTGAACCTCGTCCAGGTTGCCATCGTACCGTGTATCCGTGGTGCCGATGAGCGAGTACCCGCTGAATGGGATAATAAAAAACATCCTTCCGTCTCGCGAGGTTATGAACAGCGCCTGATCAGTAAGCTTCGGGAGCACCAGATGAATGCCTTTTGTCGGAGAAATGATTGTATTTCCATCGATGCTCCCTGAACGCCGAACCGAGTCTATCCAGGGCCCGGCTGCATTGATCAGCACCCGGGAGCGGAACGTAGCCGTGGTCCCCGCGAGGATGTCCCTTGTTGTAATGGTCAGACTGTCCTCATGTTCCTCAATCTTCTCAGCTCGCACATAATTCAGGACTCTGGCCCCCGCTTCACGGGCTGAGATGATATTCTCCATGACCAGACGCTCGGGCATCAGTATCTGGTGGTCGTAGAACAACGCGCTGCCGATCAATCCATCAGAATTGAGCCGCGGTTCGCATTCCAGTGTCTTGTCCCTGCCAGAGGTGAAATAATGAGGGATGTCCTTCTCGTGGGATAACAGGTCATAGAGATGGATTCCGATCGACATAACAGCTCTACCATGGGGATCTTCATTGTAGATGGGAATGAGAATCGGCATGGGATGGATCAGGTAGGGCGCCTGCTTCCGGAGAATGGCGCGTTCCCGCAGTGACTCAGCCACCAGGTCCATCTCGAAATTGGCTAGATAGCGAAGGCCACCGTGGATCAGTCGGGTAGACTTGGAGGTAACCCCTGAAGCGAAGTCGCCCTTTTCAAGCAGCAGGCATGACAGGCCGCGCAGGGCCGCGTCCCGCGCTGCCCCCGCACCGGTGATACCGCCGCCGATGACGATGACATCATATACATTGGCATCATCAGCCACGGGTAACTCCAAAACCAGCATCCACAACTCGCCTTAAAACCGCTGGCTTGTTCGAATAAATCCCGTCAACACCCCATTGCAGTAACATTCGCATTTCCGCTTCCTCATCCACGGTCCATACATAAACCTGAATCCCCTGCTCATGCAATGCGTTAATAAGCTTTTCGGTCGCTGTTTTTTTCCTGAGGCTGATGAACGTATAACCTTGTTTTCGATAGGCTGCCGCACGTCGCGCAGTAAAAGCATCGAAGATCATGGAAACCGGTAACTCGGGAGACTCGCTGTGGACAGCAAGCACTTCCTCCTCCTTGAAGGATGACACGAGGACCCTGCCCTGATATCCGGACGACCGAAGATGCCGCGCAATCAATATTCCCGCACCAGCGCTCTTGACCTCCAGATTCAGGCTGCATTTGCCCCGGACAAGTGCCAGCAGGTCAGCCAGGGTCGGAATACGTTCGCCGTTGCTGAGCCTGATCAGATCAATCATGCCTGCCATGGAACGTTCGATATCGCAGTTCCTGTCCGCGGTCCTGCCCGTCATCCGGTCATGCATGATATAAAGCCCGTTGTCCCTGCTTCTGCGAACATCGACTTCAATCATGTCCACGTTTACTGATAAGGCATGGATTATCGCATCAAGGGAATTTTCGAGGGCAAGGGAGGAATCTCCGCGATGGGCGATCACTAGTGGTTTGGTCATGAAGGAATTATACCAGATGGATACTGCATGTCCGCTCTGCATCGCCACGCTCGCGCAGCATGCCGGTCTATCGCCTCATCCCGGACTTAGGGCTTCTCACCAATGACCCTATCCATGATCCTGTCCCTGATCGTTTTGATCTGATCGACAAGGTTCCGGCGCGGGATGACCGCGCGGTGAATGACGGTGCGGACTTCAATGAGCTTTTCCAGCGCCGCTGTTTCACCTTGCTTCATTAGTTCCTTCGGCTTGCTGAAATCCGCCCAATGAGTGTCACCCACCCGGGGATGAATGATAATATCGGCTTCTCTGCACAGGATCTCGTTCAGGTAAATCCTTGTCACCGCATCAGCGCGCAGAACAACGTCGAGCCCGGACTTTTCTTCAAAGGTCGAGACATCGCTTGAAACGTCAACCGCGATGACGATATCCGCGCCCATGTCCCAGGCGCAGAGAACTGGTACGCGCTCGACCCACCCGCCGTCTACCAGCAGCATGCCGTCATCCTCCACAGGCGGGAATATCCCCGGTAGAGCGCAGCTCGCACTGAGTGCGGTGCGCAGACTTCCCGTGGAATAGCGGATACGTCTGCCGTTCCGGATATCCGTGGCAACGCAACTGAACGGTATCTTCGTTTCCTCAATGGAGATATCGGGTATAAGCGGGTAAATCAGCTCCTGATATTCTTGTTCATCGATAAAGGATGATTTGGTCGCTGTAACGCCCCAGAAATAGCCCTTGCGAAGGAGAAACGCCATGTCACTGAAGAATCCGTGGTTGTGGTTGTTCGGCTGCTCCAGTTTTCGGATGAACTCAAGGCGTGTCTTTCTGGAACGGAAACTGCGGAGAAACTGGTCAACACGGCCTATCCAGTATTCAGCGTCCGGCTGGGATGCATACAGTCCGCCTATAAAAGCCCCGAGACTGGTTCCGGAGATCATATGAATCGGGACCTTGGCGTCCTCAAATACCTTGAGTACACCGAGGTGTGCCAGGCCTCTTGCTGCGCCTCCGCCCAGGGCAAGGCATATTTTGGGTTCCATCAGAGAGATCTCCTGTTCACAGAAATCCTGTGTGCAACTGTGGGCATCATAGCATCAGAATGAGATGGTGTAAAGATTTATCAGAGTCATCGATGCATGATGGCTAAGGCTGATTCAAGGCAAATTTACAGTAACTTACTGCTTGACAGGACACGCCTGAACATGGTATGTTCAAAACATGAACGTGGATCACGAGCGAACACCGTCGCCGGAAACAGAGCAGTACCGATCACTTCAGATCCTCCATGAATTGTCAAACAACGATTCGCTCACCCAACGCGACCTGAGCAGCCGCCTCGGCATTGCCCTCGGGTTGGTAAACTCCTACATCAAAAACCTTGTAAAAAAAGGATATATCACGGTCAAAGCTATCCCGACCAAACGGTATGCTTACTACCTCACGCCAACAGGCTTCTCCGAAAAGACCCGCCTCACCTATCATATGCTTCAGGATTACACCAATATCTACCGCCAGGCAAGAAAAAGCCTCCAAGCCCTCTTCGGAGACCTCCAGGAACAAGGCGTAAAAACCGTCGTATTTGCCGGTGCCGATGAAGTGGCCGAGATCGCCTACCTGACATTGCAGGAAACAGATCTGAAACTGGCAGGTGTCGTGGATATGGAGAATCCGGATGCTGCTTTTTTCGGAAACAAGATTTTACCGATACAGGCAATCGGACAGCTGAGCTGTGACCGCATCGTGGTGACATCCTATCTCAGACGTGACAAAATCTACCAGGAATTGATCAAAAACGGAATAGACAAGGAAACGATCAGAACCATCTCAACAATATAATGTTCATCTTCACATCGATACGTTTTTATTGCCCTATGACCAAAATCTCTAGCAAAGTGAGCGTGAAATGTTAAACGATAAAACAATCTTAATTACCGGAGGAACAGGTTCTTTTGGCAAGAAATGCGCAGAGATGATCCTGGAGACTTACAAGCCGAAAAAACTAATTATTTTCAGTCGCGATGAACTCAAGCAATTCGAGATGAACCAGGTACTGAGCGATAAAAAATATCCCTGCCTGAGATACTTCATAGGTGATGTCCGGGATAAGGACCGCCTTGCCAGAGCTTTTGATGGCGTTGACTATGTTATCCACGCTGCTGCATTAAAACAGGTACCTGCTGCTGAATACAATCCTTTCGAAGCAATAAAAACCAATGTCCTGGGAGCGGAGAACATCATCAATGTGGCAATAGACAAAGGCGTAAAAAAAGTCATTGCGCTCAGTACGGACAAGGCGGCAAATCCGATTAATCTGTATGGCGCTACTAAGCTCTGTTCCGATAAGCTTTTCGTAGCGGGCAATATTTACTCTGGTTGGCATAAAACAAGATTCAGCGTCGTCCGCTACGGCAATGTTGTCGGCAGCAGAGGGAGCGTGATCCCCTTCTTCAAAAAAATGAGGGCTTCCGGCACCCTGCCCATCACTGATCCAAGGATGACACGCTTCTGGATAACCATCGAACAGGGCGTGCAGTTTGTGCTCAAAAGCCTGGATACAATGAGCGGTGGCGAGCTCTTCGTGCCAAAGATCCCGAGCATGAACATCATGGACCTGGCTAAGGCCATTGCGCCGGATTGCAAGTACGAAACGGTCGGCATTCGGCCAGGTGAGAAACTGCACGAAGTGATGATAACGGAAGATGACGCCCGCCACACCCTTGAGCTGGAGGATCATTACATCATTGAACCCGAGTTCAACTGGTGGTCCAGTGAGTCACACCTCGCAAACGGGGGAAAACCGGTGCGAGACGATTTCCGGTATGCCAGCAATACTAACGACAAATGGATCACCGTGGAAGAACTGAAGAAGCTCATTGCGGACACCTAGATCGGAACGCACCGCGAGTCAGTGTGGACAGCATGATACCTTACGGAAAACAGTGGATAGATGATGACGACATCAAGGCGGTTGTTGATGTTCTCAAAGGCGACTGGCTGACCCAGGGACCGAAGATCAGCGAGTTCGAAAAGGCCCTGACCGACTATTGCGGGGCCGCCTATGCAGTCGCTGTCAGCAATGGCACGGCGGCGCTGCATCTGGCCTGCCTTGCCGCAGGGATCGCCGGGGGAGACGAGGTCATTACCTCACCCATGACCTTTGTGGCGAGCGCGAACTGCATCCTGTACTGCGGAGGCACGCCGATCTTCGCTGATATAGACAGCGCGACCTGGAACATCAGCACTGACGAGATCAAACGGCGAACCGGAGCAAGGACAAAAGCTATCATCCCTGTCCATTTTGCCGGACTTCCCTGCGACATGGAAGCGATCAGGAAGCACTCGCAAAAGCATAACCTGACCATCATCGAGGATGCCTGCCATGCCCTGGGCGCGGAATGGAAGGATGCTGCAGGGCAGTGGCAGAAAACAGGCTCCTGCTCACATTCAGACATGACCGTTTTCAGCTTTCACCCGGTCAAGCACATCACGACCGGTGAAGGCGGCGCAATTCTGACCAATAACGCCGCGTTCTATGAAAAGCTGCTGCTTTTGCGCAGCCACGGCATCACCAAGAACCCAAACAAGTTCGTGGACACAGGCCCGACGCCAGGCCCCTGGTACTACGAAATGCAGGAGTTGGGATTCAACTACCGCATCACCGACATGCAATGCGCGCTCGGCCTCACGCAATTGCGCAGGAACAACGCTTTTGTAGAACGGCGACGCAGCATAGCCAGTACATATGACGAGGCATTCCAGGACAGTGAAGGCATCACTGTTCAAACGGAACCGGCAGCACGAAAAAATGCTCGCCATTTATATGCAGTGAAGATAGACTTCGAAAAAACCGGCAGGAGCCGCGCATTATTCATGGATGAACTGCATACAAAAGGGATCGGCACTCAGGTTCATTATATCCCGGTTCATTTACAGCCCTACTACCGAAAGCAGTTCAGATCAAAAGAGGGCGACCATCCTGTTGCGGAAGATTATTACCAAAAAGCTCTTTCACTTCCGATGTATCCAAAAATGTCCGATGCCGATGTTTCTCGTGTGATCAATGCTGTTAAGGATATTTTTCATGAAAAATAAAATACTGCTCGTCAGACCTCAAAACGTCTACAACTACAATAATTATCCCCCCCTAAGCCTGATCAGCGTCGGTTCCCGGCTTAAGGCTGCAGGATATGACGTAAAGATCATTAATTGCGCTTTTGAGAAGGATCCGCTGGGAGCCATTTCCCAGGAACTGCAGGGCGCCTTGTTCGTGGGTATCACGCTGTTGACTTCCGAGGCGCCAGATGCATACTTGATCATGAAACACATCAAGGAGACCTCTGCTGTGCCGGTTGTGGTCGGCGGATGGCATTGCACCCTTTTCCCGGAACAGATGGCCCAATGCGAATATGTCGATTACGTGGTCGCCGGCGAAGGAGAAGAGCATATTGCCGAAATCGCAGCGCTCATACAAAACAAACAACCGCGCGAAAGCAGGATCTTTCACCGAGCAATACTCGATCTCGAAGCCCTTCCTCTGCCCGACTATGACATCGACGAGAACAAAGAACGGTTCATCAGCGGCTACCTTACGGACAAGCTGTCAGAATACGTAAAGCAACCCATGCGCTGGCTGCCCTACGAGAGCAGCCGTGGATGCCCGTCGCACTGCACGTTCTGCATTAATGTGGTCACGAACAATACCCGGTACCGGAAAAAAAGCGCGGCCAAGACCCTTGTCGAGATCGAACAGATCGTACGCAAATACAACCTTTCACATCTGAAGATCATTGATGACAACTTTTTTGTTGACAGCAAACGCGTCCGCGATATATGCGAAGGGATCATTGCCAGGGGACTGGACATCACCTGGGACGGAGAATGCCGCTGCGATTACTTCAATGATCACATGCTGAACGACGAGACGTTGAGCCTTTGCAGAAGATCGGGACTGGTGCAGTTGACGCTGGGCATTGAGTCGGGCTCACCTCACACCTTAAAGCTGATGAAAAAAGGCATTACCCCGGAGCATGCGGCGTTCGCTGTGAAGAAATGCAATGAACACGGCATTATCGCCCGCTCTTCGTTCATCCTCGAAATCCCCGGGGAAACGCTTGAAGACATCAAGCAGACCATCGGGCTTATTAACAACCTGCGGAAATACCCTCTTTTCACCTGCGGCGTGGGCACCTTCAGGCCTTACCCGAAATGCGAGTTGACGGAAAAGCTGCTCACGGACGGATATCTCACCGAACCATCTAATTTCCAGGAGTGGACCAACCGGGACATTGTGAACATGTACACCTCCGCCGAATACATTCGGCCCTGGCAGGCAAACGGCAAGTATGCGGAAAGCGCTGCCTATTATCTGAATATCGAATCGGCGGTGAGACTCGGAAATTATCAGATCGACCGGAAGATCGACAGAATGAAAAATAATATTTTCATTTTCCTTGCAAAGCTGAGGAACAAGTTCATGTTCTACGGCCTGCCGCTCGACAAGATCCTGTACAAAAAGTTCCTGACCGGGTTCTACCGCAGACGGCAGCATCTTGAGAAAAGCGGAAGCTACCCGCTTGCCAAGCCTTCAGGGTCGGAAAGCTGAGCATGAAGATCCTTATCGTTGGAACCGGCTCGATCGGCAGCAGACACTTGACCAACCTCCATGCGCTTGGACATGAGGTCTACGCCGTCGACATGAACAGCGAGAACCTGAAAAAGGCCGCTCCCTTGGCAAAAGAGACCTTCACTTCCCTGGACAAGGCATTGGAGAGCGCACCGGATGCCGCGTTCATTTGCACATACAGCAACGACCATATTCCCCCTGCCAAAAAATGCGCTGAGGCCGGCTGCCACCTTTTCATTGAGAAACCCCTTTCCCTCGACTTGGAAGGCATTAACGACCTCATCGATCTGACAGACCGGAAGAACCTGATCACCATGGTTGGCTGCAATATGAGATTCCATCCCGCCATCTCCTATATTCAAAACGTGCTGGCCCACGATCCGGCCTTTGCAAGGAAGCTCTGGGCAAATCTCGAGTTCGGCTACTACCTTCCCTTTGCTAAAAAAGATTACCAGTCCAGCTACATGGCGAACAGGAGCATGGGCGGCAACCTCATCTTTGATGACATCCATGAGCTCGACTATGCCGTATGGTTTTTGGGGGCGCCTGCAGAGATCATCTGCACCAAAGGAATCGTATCGAGTCTCAAGATCGATACAGAAGATTGCGTTGATATGATCATCAAGTTCCGATCGGGCATTACATCCATCATCCATATGGATTACCTGCAGCAGGGATATGCTCGTCGCTGCAAGATCGTCTGCGAGAACGGGACCATCACCTGGGATTTTACACTCGGCAAGATCGGTTCCATCACCGTGGCTAATCCGCAGTGGGTCTGGAAGGACCTGCCCGTCGAACTGGCGTATAATCAGATGTACGTCGATGAAGTAAAATATTTCGTGGACTGCATTGCCGCACGAACAAATACGTTCAATACCGTCAGGCAGGCGCTGCCGGTGTTAAAGCTTGCACTGCAGGCGAACCGGTCCTGCTCAACCAATGCCTGGGAGCGTATAGAGGAGAGCTGATGAAAAAGGTCATTGGTGTCATTACCGCTCGGATGGCTTCAACACGCCTTCCGGGCAAGGTCCTCCAAAAAATGGCGGGCAAGTCCGTCTTTGCTCATCATGTGGAGCGCATGCAGCATGTTCAAGGCCTTGACGGCGTCTTTCTAGCGACATCGGAAGACCCGAAGAACCGCGAATTGATCGAAGAAGCCGAACGGCTCGGCTGCGGCTGGTATGCCGGAGCGGAACAAGATATCGTCGACCGGCATGTCAGGCTGTGTGAACGGGAACAGGCTGATGCTGTCATCCGGGTCACCTGCGACTCGCCCATCTTCGATATCGGAAGCGCGGGCAGGTTCATCGAAGAGTTCAATCGCGAGTACTGTGATTACATCTCCGTGTCGAACATGACAATGATCCAGGGAACTCTTTCGGAATTGATCGCTTATCGGGCGCTCGTGGAGGTCCACAAGCACTATCGGGGCGCAGCAATCTCACTGCCGATCAAGGAAAATCCGGACAAGTTCAAGCTCCGCGGCATCGAGATCGACATCGATCTCTGCCGGCCCGAGTACCGCCTGACGATCGACGAACTCATCGATATCGAAATGATACGCCGTATCTATGAAGCGCTCTATAAAGGATCACCGCTCGACCTCCATGAGGTCTACACCTGGCTCGACGACAATCCCCTGGTCGCTAAGATGAACATGCGCGTCGGGATCAAGGGCTGCGAACAGCAGAGCGCCAATCTGACAGAAGTTCCTCTGTTCTCCGTAGTGAAATCGGGGAAAAAGCATGTAATTCTGGACGAACAGAAACGGATGATAGAACCGGCTCAGTTCCTTGATGCGCTCAAAACGCTCTTCCCGGAACTGACCAGCAAAGGCGGCAAATAATGTCTGAACGATATCGACGATCGGAAGCAATGCTCGAACGGGCGCTCAAAACCATCCCCCTCGGGTCCCAGACCTTCAGCAAAAGCAAAACCCAGTACCCCTTCGGCGTCTCGCCCTATTTCATCACCCGCGGACAGGGAAGCAGGGTCTGGGATGTCGATGGCAACGAATATTTAGATTTTGTGAACGGGCTCTGTGCAATCACCCTTGGCTACAGTGACCCAGAAGTGACCAGGGCAGTTACTGCCCAGTTGCAGGACGGCGTCATTTTCTCCCTCCCTCACCCGCTCGAGGTGGATGTTGCCGAGAAGATCGTTGAAATGGTCCCTTGCGCCGAGATGGTGCGGTTCGGGAAGAACGGGTCCGACGCCACCTCGGGTGCCATCCGGCTCGCCCGGGCTTATACGGGGCGCGACCATGTGGTTGTCTGCGGGTATCACGGATGGCAGGATTGGTACATCGGCTCCACTCCCCGCAATCTCGGCGTGCCGCAGGCGACGTGCGAACTCACGCACCGGTTCACCTATAATGATATCGATTCACTCCAGATGGTCTTTTCAGACTACCGCGATAAGATCGCCGCCGTGATCATGGAACCCATGAACACGACCGAGCCGAAGGACGGGTTCCTTGAAAAGGTGCGGGACCTTGCGCATAAGAACGGCGCGGTCTTCATTTTTGACGAGACCATTACCGGTTTCCGGTACGCCAAAGGCGGCGCACAGGAATATTTCGGTGTCACGCCGGACCTCGCGACCTTCGGCAAGGGTCTCGCCAACGGATATCCGGTCTCAGCGCTCGCCGGTAAAGCGGAGATCATGCGTCTGGCCGAGGAAGTGTTCTTCTCCTTTACCTTCGGCGGAGAAACACTTTCCCTCGCTGCTGCGCTGGCCACTATGACCAAGCTCCAGAAGGAGCCGGTTATCGAAACAGTCACCATACGCGGCAAACAGGTCCTCGACGGCCTCCAGCACCTGATCGCAAAACACAAAGTCAACCATATCCTTTCGCTTGCAGGCCATCCGAGCTGGTCCTTTGTGCTTTTCCAGGACGTGGCGCCCTACAGCCAGTGGGAGATCAAAACGCTATTTCTGCAGGAGATGTTCAGCAGGGGGATCCTGACCGTGGGAACGCATAATATGAGCTATGCCCATTCCGAGGATGATATTCTTCGGCTGCTTGGCGTGTATGATGAAGTCCTTGCCGTGATCCAAGAGGCAGTCGATGCCAAAGCTATGGGACGGCTTCTCCGATGCAAACCTCTAGTACCGCTCTTTAAAATAAGATGAAGATAGCGTTCCGCACAGACGCCTCAATCGCGATCGGGACCGGCCACGTGATGCGCTGTTTGACGCTGGCAGAGGAGCTCCGGGACAAGGGAGCAGCTCTGGCATTCATTTCCCGTGAGCTAAGCGGACATGCATGCGACATGATTGCGGAAAAAGGATATCCAGTATACCGGCTTCCGGTGAATGGAGCTGACTGGATACAGGACGTTCAGGAAACGAGCGGTGCAATCGCTGAATGGGGAACCCCTCTTTCGTGGCTCATCGTAGACCATTACGGCATCGATCGGCGCTGGGAGGAAAAACTCCGGCCTCTCGTTGACAAGATCATGGTCATTGACGATCTTGCCAACCGGCCCCACGAGTGTGCCATGCTGCTGGACCAGAACCTCCACCATGATACGAACAACCGTTATAACGGTCTCCTCCCTGCTGGATGCACCACCCTGCTCGGTCCAGGATATGCGCTTCTCAGGCGGGAGTTCAGGGAAGCGCTCAACACTCTGCGTCTACGGGATGGCTCGATCAGGCGAATCCTCGTGTTCCTCGGGGGATCAGATCAAACCAATGAGACAGGCAAGGTCCTCGACGCCCTGCAGAATCTTCATAGGCCCGATATCACCGTGGATGTTGTCATCGGATCGTCAAACCCGAATAAGAGCCTTGTCCGGCAGGCATGCGCCAAGCTTCCCGGCACGACCTGCCTTGAGCAGGTGTCGAACATGGCGGAACTGATGGCGAACGCTGATCTTGCCATCGGTGCAGGCGGGACAGCTACCTGGGAACGATGTTTCCTCGGCCTTCCGTCGGTCTCGATTGTGATTGCCGATAACCAGCGCGAGATCACCGAGGCTGTAGCCGCATCAGGGGCGACCCTGAACCTGGGGCACGCCAACGGGATCGGGCCAGAACAGATTGCGGAAGCAATCAGAGCTTTGATCGCCGACCGCTCTCGATGCAAAATAATGGGGAAAAAAGCGTTTCAGATCATGCAGCGAGGCCGTACGTTCGGTGCTGAGGCTGTGGCGCAGGAACTCATGGGGGTACACCGTGCTTCGTCGTAACGATCTTCAGCTGCGAACCATCACAGAGGAAGACAGCGAGCTGTTGCTCCGCTGGAGGAACTCGGATCGGATCCGCGCTGTCATGTTCAGCGACCATATCATCACTGCGGACGAACATGCGGCGTGGATCAGCAAAACGATCAAAGCCCCGGTCCCCGGCATTCTGATGTTCGAATACCAGGGCAAACCGCTCGGCGTCGTAACCATTGACCGTGTTGATATGAGCAGCAGTAGATGTTACTGGGGGTTTTATTTGGGCGAGGAGAGCCATCCTGCTCAAAGCGGGTCTGCCCTGGGGTGCCTCGGCCTGGAATACCTTTTCACGACCCTCGGAATGAGAAAAGTGTGCGGAGAGTGTCTCGCCCTGAACGAGCCGGGAGTACGGTTCCATACTAAAATGGGATTCACGCTGGAGGGGCGGTTCGTGAGGCACCACCTGAAGAACGGGAATTACGTGGACGTACTATCCTTTGCACTGTTCCGGGAAGACTGGCTGCGTGAACGTGCGCGGCTAGAACGCTTGTGTTTCGAGGAAGGAAAAGACATATGACCATCATTCGCATTGCGCAACGCGATCTTGGCGTCAGTGAACCACCCTTTCTGATCGCAGAGATGTCGGGCAATCACAATCAGTCTCTGGAACGGGCGCTGGCCATCGTGGATGCTGCCGCAGAAGCGGGAGTCGACGCGGTGAAGCTCCAGACCTATACCGCTGATACGCTCACCATCGACAACGACAAGGGGGAGTTCTTCATCAACGATCCCCAAAGCCTCTGGAAGGGCTCCTCCCTGTACAAGCTGTATCAGCAGGCCTATACCCCCTGGGAGTGGCACAAACCGATCATGGACCGCTGCCGGGAACGCGGCCTCATCTGTTTCAGCACGCCTTTCGACGAGTCATCAGTGGACTTTCTGGAATCTCTGAACGTACCGGCATACAAGATCGCCTCGTTCGAGAACAATCATCTGCCGCTCATCCGCAAGGCAGCCGCCACGAGAAAACCTCTGATCATCTCCACAGGCATGGCCACGTTGACGGAACTGGATGAAGCAGTGCGTGCTGCACGCGAAGCCGGCTGCTGCGATATCGTTCTGCTCAAATGCACGAGTACGTACCCTTCGACGCCTGAAGACACAAATCTATTGACTATCCCCCACCTGAAACAGCTTTTCAATACCGAGGTTGGCCTGTCAGACCATACCCTGGGCCTCGGCGTTGCCATGGCAGGTGTTGCCCTCGGCGCCACGGTCATTGAAAAACACTTTACGCTGAACAGAGCGGACGGCGGTGTGGACGCGACCTTTTCCATGGAACCGGCCGAAATGAAGCAGCTTGCTGAAGAGAGCCGCAAGGCCTGGCTCGCACTGGGAAGAGTCGGCTATGGCCCGACGGAAAAGGAAAAGGCCTCGCTCAGATTCCGCAGGTCGGTGTATGTGGTGGAAGACGTAAAAGCAGGAGAACAATTTACCACCAGGAATATCCGCATCATTCGCCCTGGTGAGGGACTGCCTCCAAAACATTTCGGCATCCTGCTCGGCAGGAAAGCCGCACGCGACCTTAAACGGGGAACACCATTCCACTGGGACTGCATAGGATAAGACATGAGACCGATATTCTTGAAGGGCAAAAATATTTACCTC
Organism: uncultured Nitrospiraceae bacterium; assembly: GCA_964447405.1. Classification (GTDB taxonomy): domain Bacteria; phylum Nitrospirota; class UBA9217; order UBA9217; family UBA9217; genus JALNZF01. The sequence continues at coordinate 142,548 of CAYUSP010000003.1, forward strand.
GGGGCACTCTCTCCCAAGGAGAGACTCGAAGGGTATGCTGACTGGATCAACGATCAGGAAACCACCCTGTTCATGGGAAGCGGAAGGTTTCCCGCAGCTGCCGGGGACTTGAAGGCTTATCTCAACGCGTATAGCAGCAGCAAGGACGGAATGATCCTCGGTGTTTTCGCAAATAAAACCTCAAAACATATCGGCAATATAACCCTCCACCTGATCGACTGGAGGAACAGGAATGCGGAGATCGGCATCATCATTGGCGACAAGCGCTCGAGGGGCAAAGGCTATGCGACTGAAGCTATCAGCCTTGTCGTTGATCATGCTTTCAACAAGCTGAACCTCCATAAACTCTACACCGGAATGATCAGTGGAAATGAGGCATCCAAACGGGCCTTCGATAAGGCAGGATTCAAGATCGAAGGTACTCTACGCGAGCACTTCTACCTGAACGGTAAATATCTGGATTGCTACCGGCTGGGACTGCTCGGAAAAGATATAAAGAAGCCAAAGGACAAGACTTCTTGACAGGAGAATGCACTATTCCATGATCCGTTCACTCTACCAACGTATCTACAGCCGATTATTCGGAAGCAGGATTTTCAAATATCGCTATCTGAAACTGGCTACTATGCTCGCAACCCGGGGTATCACCCCCCCCTTCTCGCCGCGGGCGGGCTCCACGCTCGGCCAGTGGGAACAGCAGGGCACCCGGGAAGGCCTTCCCAAGCCTGCCACGTATGTCCATGAGGACCGCTCGATCACGGAACTGTTCCAAGAGGTCCTCCCCCATCTCGTCAAGGAAAGCCCCATCCTGGAGATCGGTTGCAATGTCGGCCGGGCACTCAACCATTTGTACCTCCAGGGCTTCCGCAACCTGACCGGAATCGAGATCGGCAGCAGGGCTGTTGAGCTGATGAAGACCACTTTTCCGGAGATGCACAGGAGCAGCAGAATCATAGTCGGCGATGCGGCAACGGTGATCAAGGACCTTCCGACCGCAGGTTATGACCTCGTCTTCTGCCATTCGGTCCTGGTAAATATCCACCCGAAATACGATTCCCTGTTCGACGACATGGCAAGAGTGTGCAGAAAGTATATCCTCGTTCTGGAGAATGAAGGCAGCTATACCGCCTATCCCCGGGACTTTCAACGGATCTTCGAGCGCCGGGGTTACAAGATGATCGTGAGCAAGGTTTTTTCTACGGCCTGCTCATCGCTTCCGGCTCCTTTCACGGATGAGCATCTTTTTGCGAACAATACTATCCGTCTGTTCGTTCAGGACCTATCCCGGCCGTGTGCAGATCGGACGCTGTGCCGATGACGGTCCGTTTTTACAGCCACCTGGATCTGGTTCACTGCCTGCTCCTGCTCTTCCGTACGCGGAGCGGCGGCAAAACGTATTACTTTGACGCATCGCGCCCCGCCAAAACGATGCTCGCCGTGATCGGTGGAATGCTGAACGTGAGCCCATTCACATTCAGGCTGGCGGAGATCCGGGACGCTTCCGGCCAGCATGCCTTTCCAAAGCTCTACGGAGCCGACCTGATAAACATCTGCAACACGCTGGAGCAAGAGGTCTATCATGAAGACCCGTTCCTCCGCAAACTGGCCGGACTCTTCCCTTCTGATGGAGCCAGCGGCATAAGCCTGTTCCTCAGGAAAATCACCGCGAACAAGTTGCGTGATGCCGTGGTATTTCTGCATGTCATTGCCTGGCATGGTTCGCGATCGAAGGAATCAGAAGACGCCGATTACGAGCTCTCTGTCGAACGATCGCTCTTCTCCGGGATACTGATAAGATTCGCTCGCTCCGAGTTCGATCTGTCGGTGACCACCCGTTTTTCGATCTCCGCAGCTTTCCGTTCGCTTATCAGGCTCATCGGAGCCATTGCCCTAAGCGTTGGAGCCATTCTCAGGTCCTGTATCCTGGCCTTGCGGTCCATCAGCCGTGCATCAGAACAAAAAACCGGCAGACCGCCGATCATAGCAAGCCCTTATCAGATGAAGGGACTTACTTTTGACGCATCTCAGCGCTGCGACTTCCCCTGGCTGCTGACTCCCGGCATGCCCCGCGATCGGGTCATGATCATCTTCGAACGCCCGGAACACCCGTTGAATGAAGAGACAGCAGCGATACTGAAGCAGCACGGTGTCGGCTTCGTGGCTCTGACCCCTGGTGCCGCTGCAGGCCCGGTCCCGGTGTTTCGCCCCGGCAGCCGGTTTGCTCTGCACCTTGCCGGGCTCCTTATCCGTCTTTTACTGGCAGCGATCAGGGCCTTATTCACCGCAGACCACAGGACGCTGCAGTTCCTGCCCGAAGCGGTCTGGTTCACCAAAACATATGCCGAAGCCTTCGAACTCTATCGCACGCACGGTATCAGGATCATCGTCGATCACGTGGACTCCGATCCCTACCGCGTCGCCCGCCACCTTGCCCTCTCGGCGCAGGGAGGAATCAGCGCAAGCTATCAGGTTTCAAACTGGCCAATCCCGAACATCGTCCTGGGTTCGCACGCAGACGTCATGTTTCTCTTCGGCCCTTATTATAAGGACAAGCTGCTCCGGAGCGGTTCAAAGAACCGTTCTATCGTCATCTCGGGCTACTTCTCCGACTCTGCGTTTCAACCGGCAAAATCCCTTGCCGCCAAAATGCGGAAACAACTGGCCGACCACGGGGCTACGTTCGTTGTCTGTTACTTTGATGAAAATTCATCGGACGATCGAATGAGCCTTATACCGAACAGTCGCAGCGCTCTGGTCTACCGAAAGCTGCTTGAGTGGGTAATGTCCGACAAGACCGCTGGCCTGATCTGCAGTCCCAAGCGTCCGAAAACACTCTTCACCCGGTTGCCGGAAATCGCACAGCTGGTGGATGCTGCACAAGCCACTGGTCGCTGTCTCTTTTTGGATGGCGATTACTGCGCCGCCAACTACCCCACGGAGGCTGCCCAGGCTTCGGATGTGGTCGTTTCCCTGCTGATCGGAGGAACAACCTCCCTCGAAAGCCTGCTATCCGGAACCAGAATACTCTATCTCGACCTGGAAGGGCTGTATTCCTATCCCGAGTACCAATGGGGAAGGAACTCCATCGTCTTTGACGATGTGGACCGGCTGCTGTCAGTGATCAGCACCATGCAAAACCACGAGGAATCATTTAATCATGATCGCAACGAGCATTTGACGGCGACACTGCAGCTGAAGGACCCTTTCCGCGACGGGAAATCCTCCGAACGGATGAGTGAATACCTGCGTCTGCTCCTTGAGGCATGTGAACGAGGCGACGGAAAGTTGGACGCTATCAACCATGCCGACCGGAAATACGCTGAACACTTTGGAGCGGAGAACGTGCTCGGAACATGCTGACAGAGAAGAATATCAGGAATATCTTCATCTACGCTGCGCCAATGGTGTCGAGCTTTGGGCTGAACCTGCTTACCCTGCCGATCCTGACGAGGCTTCTGTCTCCCGGCGAGTTCGGCATCATGACGCTGGCATGGGCGTTCCCCACGCTGGCTGTCGGTATCATCACCTGCGGGATCACCTCGTCCGTACAACGGTATTACTTTGAGTACAAGGCTGACCAGGCCAAACTGGATGCGCTGATGTTCTCGTCTCAGGTATTCCTGTACGTTATAATGGTGGTGTCCGCATGCGTCGTGTTCCTGCTGCGGGGACCCATCTCACGGCTTACCATGCTGAGCGACCAGTATGACCATGCTGTGTTTGTGGCTTTCCTGTCCACCTATCTCGGCCAGGTTATCAGCTTCTACCTGACGCTGTACCAGAACCGGGAGCAGGCCGGCGTGTATGCTTCTGCCACCATCCTGCAGGCCCTGCTGAATACGCTGACCGGTCTGGTCCTGGTCTGGAAATTCGACCTGTCCTACCTGGGGATGATTTACGGGTCACTGATCGGTAATTTTCTGGTGAGCTCGGCGCTCCTGGTGCATTTCAACCGGAATGCAGGAATGCGCTTTAATTTCCCCGTGCTGCGCGATGCCCTCACCTATGGGCTGCAGGTCGTCCCCAAATCCCTCACCGGATTTATCAACCGGTTTTTTGATAAATACATGCTCAACAATATCCTCTCGCTGTCCGCAGTGGGTATTTACAACCTCGGCCAGACAGTCGGAAACGCCATGTTTTCCCTGATGAGCACGGTCTGGTCGTCGTTCCAGCCGGTCTACTACCGGGAAGTGTTCGAACAAGGCGCGGAAGGCTCAGTGAATGCTGGCAGGATTTTCACTATCTTCGCCTACCTCGCGCTCTTCCCGCTGCTCATGCTCATGCTCTTTGCCCAGGAGATCGTTCCCCTGCTCGCTCCACCCGAGTACTCCGCGGCGATCGACGTAATGATCATCCTCCTGGGCGGCATGGCATCCCAGGTGTTCGGCATGTACGTGGGAGTACAGTATGCTGTCAGTAAAAAGGCCTATTGGATATTCCCGGTCACGGTTGCCGGCACTCTGGTGAATATCGTTGCCAATATCCTGCTGATCCCTCGCTACGGGCTTAAAGGTGCGGCTATCGCCACCGTATGCATGCTGGTGACAGTCAACTTTTCCCTGACCATCATCGGACAGAAACTGCACCACTTGAAATACGAATGGAAAGCGATCATATCGCTGTTCGTTCTCGTTGCCCTGTCCGCGGTAGCGGCACTCTCGCTCAGAACGTACCCTATCAGCGTCGTCATCGTCTATGGCATCAAGCTTTCCCTGGTCGCCCTGTTCATCCTGCTGGGAGTCAAGACGAAGATCATTACCCGGCAGTCGTTCACCATGATCTCTTCAGTACTGCTGACATTCCGAAAGGGGGATGCATCGTAATGATTGCCGCTACCGGTCTCTGCAATCTCTGCACAACCCGCGAGTTCGAGCTCGTCAAGAGCGAGCTCCGCGACGATAAGACGCGCTACAAAGTGTACCGATGCCTCTCGTGCGGCCATGTCCAGCTGTTGCCTAAACCGGGTGAAGATGAGGACAGAGAGTTCTATAACAAGAACCTGCAGGACCGGAGCAGGGCCAAGGAAATAGATTATGAAAAAATGCGTTTGAACAATCTGTACGATTCGAACCGTCATGTGAAGCTCGTCAGGGAAGTGGCCAAGGATGTCAATTGCCGGATTCTGGATATCGGCTGCGGTTACGGCTTTTTCCTGAATGAACTGCATAAAGAAGGGTACCGGAACATCACGGGGACAGAGCTCAGCACCGAAAGGCGGGAACTGGCTTTGGCCCACAGCCCGGCAGCCATTATCCCCTTTGATGTCAACAAGCCGGACCGGGATCCCGGCACATTCGACCTCGTGACACTGTTCCATGTTCTGGAGCATATGGCGGATCCCATCGGGTTCCTGCGGAACATCCGCACCCTCCTTGCCCCGGGCGGTATCTTCGTCTGTGAAGTGCCGAACGTTAACGAACTGCTGCTGGATGCCTGCAAGGAATACAATGATTTTTACTGGATACGGGCCCATCTTAATTACTTCAACGCCGCGACGTTGCTCGACTGCATGCAAAAAGCCGGTTTCGATAAGGTGCAAATTCGGTTTGAACAGCGGTATGGTCTTGTTAATCTTTGCAACTGGCTGACGACCGGCAAGCCCCAGATCGAAAGACCGGTGTTCGATATCGACGATCATTACAAGCCGGTGGAGTCCCAGTACCGATTGCATCTTGAAACAATCGGGAGAAGCGATGCGGTCATGGCGATCGCCCGTGTTTGAGGGGAAACAATGAAATTTTTTCTTTTAGAATTCATCGATGAATTTGAAGCATTCCAGGCGTACCTCAAAAAAAGCCGGCAAACCCAATCAGGATTCACGCTTATTGCGCTTGAACCCAGAGTCCAAGCTTTTCTGATAAAAAAGAATGTCGAACACAAGACAACGCTCCCCTATTTCACGAATGACTCGCACAAACGCATCCTTTTGGACTCGGAGCGGATCATGCAGTTCATCCGCAGTAATTTCACATTCTCTGATAAAATCGGTTTACGCAACTGTTATGTAACAGAGCTGACGCACCATATTCGATTCTATGTGAACCATATGCTCAAGATGCTCGAGATTCTCGAGCAGGTATACAATGAAGACAGGAACTGCGAGCTGTTCGCGTTCGTGGATCATTCCCGAACATCCGGTGCAATGATCAATGATGCTGAACGGTATGTTGGCTGCCTTGCTGAACAGTTTGCCAAAGCACGAGGGCTCCGGTTCACCAATATCAACGCAACATCCCCATCCTCGCGTACCAGCTTACCGAAACAACAAAGATTCGCGTTCTTCTCCTGGATAGTAACATCACTGATGCTCAGACTGTTCAAGCGGAAAAAGATCATCATGGTGCCGATCGGCGGCGATGCCTTTAAAGCATTGCTCGCTACGCTCTATAAGCAGGACAAGAAGATCGCATATTTAGCAGTCGGATCGTCCGCCGGTCCCTTCAAACTGCTGGCGTTCAACATTGCCACGTTTTTTCGTTCCTTCATTGATCCCGAGTATTATCCTTACTATATGGTCGATACGGAGTGCTTTTACAGAAAGGACGATCAGGAACTCGGAAGATTGAGCTCAAGCATCAATTCCCTTATGGGTCCCGCAAATCAAGACTTGTTTTCTTACAAGGGGACCGGTTACATGGATCTCGTCCGGGTTAAAGTTGAAAGCGGCCTGCAATCACACCTTGCTACCATGGTAGCGTATTCCTACAATCTTCATCATATTCTCACCGCGCTCCCCTATCGGATCATCATGTCCTTTCAGTCTCTCGGGAACATGGCAGTAGCCGGTGAACTATCACGGAAATTGGGGATTTGCTCTCTATTCCTCTCTCATGGAACACATCCCATACCGGTTGATTCATTCCATGAGATCGAACTGCTCAATCTCTGCCGGGGATTCATGTTGAGCGAGTACACGCATGTTGCGTTGAGCACTCCTGTGCAGGAGGAGCATTTGCATTACTTCAAGCAAAAATACGCCTGGGTGGACAATATCGAGATCAGGACGGGACCTCTTATTTTTTCCGACATCAGCAGGACCGACCGATCATCAGCCAAAATAAAGCTTGGGCTATTGAAGGACGATCTCGTATTGACTCATGCCACTACCACGAAAGCCAGGCACGGAGAGCGGTTTTACTTTCTGGAAACATTTGACGAGCTCTTTGCAAGCCTTACCGATATAATCAAGGGACTTAACGGCAACATGAAGTTGATCATCCGCATTCATCCTGGATTTTATCTGACCGACGACGAGATCCGGACGCTCCTTCCGGAATCGCCTCGCTTTATAATCAATCGCCAGGGTTCCTTCGCGGAGGTGCTTGCTGCCACTGACATGCTCATCAGCTATTCTTCCACTGCGATCGATGAAGCGTTGATCAACCGGGTACCGGTGCTGCTTTTTGATCCTTGGAACAGATATAATCACTTCGGTACGGAAGCATACAAGGATAAGATGTCCCACGACGTCTTCCCGGTATGCTATGTAAACGATAGGACTAGGTTGAACGGAGCCATCCATGATATAATGGGCAAGTTTTGCGCAGCAAAAAAAGAAGACAGGGACTTCGACAGGTTTACCTACAGAGAAGATTACCGTAATGTATTTTTCAACACCGTGGAAGCGTCCCTAGACAAAAGGAATCCGCAATGAGGATCGTCGGTTTCGTTCCATCAAAATTGAACAGTCAACGGGTCCCCCGCAAGAACGTCCGACAGCTGGCAGGGACACCCCTGGTAAACTATACGCTGCGGACCCTGAATCGGGTCTTATCCATTGACGAGACCGTGATCTATGCATCGGAACCATCGATCACCGGGTATATTGAGCAGGGGCTGCGGTATACTTTTCGGCAGCGGCCAGCCTACCTTGATACGGATGAAGCCAAAGTTCAGGACTTCATAGGAGAATTCCTCAAGAATGAAAAAGCTGATATCATCGTGCTGCTCCATATCACATCCCCTTTCATCAGGCCCGAAACAGTATCGGAATGCATCGACCACGTGGTCTCCGGCAGGCACGACTCGGCTTTCGCAGCACTGGAAGCAAAACGGTTCGCGTGGTTTCGGGGCAGACCGCTTAACTACTCGCTTGAGTCTGCCACGCCAAGAACTCAGGATCTCGAGCCCGTCCTCCTGGAGCAATCCGGTTTTTACGTGTTCAGGAGAGAGGTTTTCGAAAAGAGCGGACGAAGGATCTCCACCAATGCCTTCATCAAAACCGTGGACCATTTCGAAGGACATGATATAGACACCGAGGATGATTTCCAGATGGCTGAACTGATCCTTGAAAAGCGGCTTGCTCAAGGATAGTGATTTCTAGCCATACACCAGTTCGCACAACATGCGTTACTTGAGTGCCCGGCCGTTTTATTGAATTGGCCTGGCTGAATCGATCATTGAGGTCCCATGTTGAACAATAAAGTACAAATCCTGGATTGTACCATCCGGGACGGCGGGTATCTGAACAACTGGAGCTTCGAAAAGAAGCTCGTCCGGGAGACCTACCGCGCACTCTCCAAGGCAGGCGTTGATTACTTCGAGATCGGTTATACCGGGACTGAGAAATACTTCGACCGGAATGCGTATGGCATTTGGCGGTTCTCGGACGAACGTGACATCCACGAAGCATGCAGCAACATCCATGGCGCAAAGATCGCCATCATGGCGGATTACGGAAAGTTTGATGTAGATACGCTGCGCCCCCGCTCAGAAAGCCTGGTTGGTCTGTTCCGTTTGGCGGCGCACAAGGACCAGATGCAGAATGCCTTGACCCTGCTGTCAAAGGTCAAGACAAGGGGCTACGAAACGTCGATCCAGGCAATGGGTTATTCCGGTTATGACGACCATGACCGGAAGGAATTTACTTCAATGCTCCGCGAGTCTGATACGGACTTTGCCTACATTGCCGACAGCTACGGGTCCATATTCCCCGATCAGATCAGGGGAATGATCGATCCGCTGCTGCCGCTTACGCCGAGGATCAAGATCGGGTTCCATCCCCATAACAATCTGCAGATGGCCTTCGCAAATTCCATCGAGGCGGTAAAGAGCGGCGCCAACATCATCGACAGCTCGATCTTCGGCATGGGGCGGGGTGCGGGAAATCTGCCCACGGAGATCATGCTTCTGTACCTCCACGAACAGATCCCCGACAAGTTTAATGTGATACCCGTATTGGACTGCATTGATCGCTATTTTATTTCCATGCAAAAAGAGATAGGATGGGGCTATCAACTGATCTATATGCTCACGGGCGTCTTCAAGTGCCATCCTTCCTATGCACAGAAACTCATCAACCTGAAGGAATACACCATGGAGGACATCTGGCGGGCGCTTGACTGCGTCAACAAAAGCAATCCGGTCGGGTATTCCGATAAACTCTTGAATGACATCATCGACCAGGGCATCATCGGGAACATAGATCGGCGCACAGAAGTTCTTTCAACGGTTCCTGAGCCTGCTCAGCATCAAGCAATCGAAACCTCGCCCGTCTCCTACCGCGACCGGCACAGGGGAAGATCGTTCCTGGTCCTGGGCAACGGTCCGAACCTGATGCAGTACCGGGACCGCATCCAGGACTTTATCGACAAACATGATCCGGTGTTGCTGGGTGCCAACTATCTTTCCGGAATGTTCAAGCCCCACTATCATGCTTTTTCGAACAAGCGCCGGTTCACGGATTATGTCGATTCCGTTGCGCCCGAATCGCGGTTGATGATCGGTCAGCATATTTCCGAGGATATGATCCGGGAATATACGCAACGGGAGTATGAAACGATCTACTACAAGGACACGTTAAACCATGACTTCGGCATCGTGAATGGCGTGATTCAATGCAATTGCAGGAGCATATCGGTTCTGCTGCTGGGTGTGGCACTGGTTATGGGTGCCGACCGGGTGTTTGCGGCGGGTATGGACGGATATCTGGACATCCATAAAGTAGGGAAGCTGCTCTTCTACGATGAGAAGGACGAAAAAGCGGACAAGGATCTGATTCTCGAAGTGCACCGGATGAACTACAAGTTCATCGACCAAATCAACGAATATCAGCTCAGTCGCGGCAAAGAGGGCATCCACATTCTGACACCGACGAGCTACAACAAGTTTTACAAGGGAATTACCAACTATATTTAGAAATACAACATCCGGGTTGACGAGAAAGCCCTTATGAAAAATACCATAATAACGTTCGGCGAGATCATGCTCAGGATCACTCCTTCTGTGGATGGAGAAAAGCTCGTTCAGGCGTCGCAGTATACCGTAGAGCCGGGAGGCAGCGAATCAAATGTTGCAATTTCCCTGTCTCAGCTTGGCAATTGCTGTGAATTCGTGACGAAATTGCCGAGGAATGCATTGTCGGACATGATCCTGCGGACCCTGCATGGCTACTCCGTGGGGACTTCACACATAGCCTTTGGCGGAGACCGCGTCGGGACCTATTGGACCGAGAACGGTCAAGGACCCAGGGCCGCTGAGGTTCTCTATGATCGAACGGGCTCATCCTTTTCGGAAATTGTCTCGAGCGATATCGACTGGAAAGCAGTTTTCAGGAACGCCAGCTGGTTCCATACCAGCGGCATATCCGCGGCCGTATCAGAGAACGCCAGGAAACAGGTGACCAGTGCCCTCGATGCTGTCGGGCCTCAGGTGAACATATCGATCGACCTGAATTACCGCAGCAAACTCTGGGGACGAGCAGGGAAAAAGAAGCTCGCTGTGTCCGCTATTATGGAACATATCTGTTCCAAAGCAGTTCTCCTGCTGGGGAACGAAACGGATTTTGATGACGCTTTGGGCATCACCATTGATAATTCGGTGACGCAGGATTACTATGATGCAGTGGCTGTGCAGTGTTTCAAACGGTTTACCCGCCTCGCGTTTCTGGCTGTCAGCCTGCGGGAATCGGTCTCGGCAAGCGAGAACAACTGGAGCGGCATGCTCTATGTGAAACAGAAGAAAGATTTTTTGCGGTACCAAGGACCGGAATTCCGCATAACGGATATTGTCGACAGAATCGGGACCGGCGACAGTTTCGCTGCCGGCATAATCCACGGCCTTGTACACCACAAGAACGACCATCAGAGAACCATAGATTTTGCGGTTGCCTTATCAGCACTGAACCATACCACCCGGGGCGATGCCTCGCAGTTTCATATAACAGACGTCGAACACCTGCTCCGGAATCGGAGCGGGCGAGTGATCCGGTGATGCTCATTTTTGATATTCCGTCCAAGCGGAGCACCATCGAGAGCAATGCGCCGCAGGATTAAATAGAGGATGTAGATGCGATCGGATATTGTTATAATGAGAGCTGCTGCGGGAGCCCTTTCAACGTTCCCGTTGGAACAGCGAGTCTTTCGCATTGGAGGCAGGCCATGAGAATCGTGGGATTTATTCCATCAAAATTGAACAGCGAGCGGCTCCCCAGCAAAAATGTCAAAGACCTCGGCGGAATCCCCCTGGTCAACTATACAGTCCGTGCATTCAACAAAGTCAGTCTCATTGATGATGTAATTGTTTATGCATCGGAGCCCTCTATTTGCACGTATATCCAACATGGCCTGAAATACCGTTTTCTTGAGCGCCCTGCCTTTCTGGACACCCAGGAGGCCAAGATCCAGGACATTATCCGGGAATTCCTTCAACAGGAGCCGGCTGAGATCATCGTCCTCTTGCATATAACGTCCCCGTTCCTCAAACCCCAGACCATTTACGATTGCGTCGAGAAGGTCGCCTCAGGGAAATATGACTCCGCCTTCACCGCATATGAGATCCGCAAGTTCTGCTGGTTCCGCGGTGCACCGCTTAACTATTCACTGGACAAGCCTACTCCACGCACGCAGGACATCGACCCGGTCATTGTGGAGCAATCCAGTCTCTACGTTTTCAGAAGAGAAGTTTTTGAAAAGTCGGGACAACGCATTTCCGCAAGACCCTATATTAAATACATCGACCATTTCGAGGGGCATGACATCGATACGCCCGAGGATTTCAGAATCGCCGAATTAATCGTCAATACGGGGTTATATGAGCTCGCTTGAGAAGATGGACCATTCGATTTACAAAACATATGCTGTGGCTCTCGACAAGGCGAAATACGATATCGTGATCGGCAGAAACATCACGGACAGCATACGCGATCTTCTTGTTCAGAAGACACAGGACGACAGGGTGCTTATCGTCATCGACGATTTTTTCAAGTCCACGGTCCTGGATACCTTATTGCCGTCCCTGTCATCAGCCGGATTTTCCGTGCATGTGCATAATTTTGAGGCAGGAAAACAGCACAAAAACATCAGCGAAGCAATGAAGATTTACGAAACGCTCGAATCGAACGATTTTGCCCGTGATTCCACCCTCATTGCCATTGGAGGAGGGGTCATCGGCGATCTCGCCGGTTTTGTGGCAAGCACCTATCTCAGGGGGATGAACCTGATCCAGGTGCCGACCACGCTCACGGGCATGATCGACAGCAGTATTGGCGGCAAGGTCGCTATCAACTTCAGGAAAACCGTCAATGCCATCGGTAATTATTATCATCCCCTGCTCAACATTATCGATCTTCGGTTCGTGGATACCCTTCCTGAGAGGGACTTCAAGGCGGGCTTGGCAGAGATTATAAAATGTTCGATCATCTGCGATCGGAGTCTCTTCGATTTTATGCATCAGCATAACGAAGAGATATTGAGTCTGAAGATGGAGCCTCTTCTCAAGATCATTTACCGCGCAATCGAGATCAAGCTCGACCATGTCCGTGATGATGTGACCGAACAGAACAAGCGGCTCAAACTTAATTACGGGCACACACTCGGTCACAGCATCGAAACCGCCACGGGTGTCTTTGAAGAAGTGTACCGGCATGGTGAAGGTGTTTCCCTCGGCATGGTTGGCGTGGCGCATATCGCCCGTGACTATTTTCGTCATGGGGACGCCATCCTGGAACGTCACGAGGATATCCTCCGTAAATACGGACTGCCTATCCGGATCGAGTCCGCCCAGATCGGGTTTGATCGAAACAAGCTCCTGACGGATTTCATGAAGATCATCATGAAAGACAAAAAAAGGAAAGGGAAAAAGCTGCGACTCATACTGCCCGAAGACATCGGTCGCAGCGGGATCTACTCCGATGTCCCCGATGAATTCATCTTGAAAGCCTTCGAATATCTGACGAGGTGACCATGAGCGAAGCGTTCTCCATCAAGGACAAGGTATGTATCATAACAGGGGCGGGAAAAGGCATTGGCCGGGAAGTCGCCGGACTGTTCTATCGGGAAGGCGCCTCGCTTGCCCTCATCACACGAAACCAGGATGATTTTGCCTCCTTCAAGAAGGAACTATCGCCTGATGACCGCAGAATCCTGCTACGGCAGGGCGATGTCTCAGACGAAGAAACCGTAAAGGGCTTCGTAAAGGAAGCACTCGACAAATTCGGACGCATAGATGTGCTGATCAATAATGCCGGGATAAGGTTCAGAAAACGCTTTCTCGACATTTCCACCGCTGAATGGGACAATGTCATCAATACGAATCTCAGAAGCGTCTACATCTTCTGCAGGGAAGCAGGCCGGCAGATGACAACCCAAAAACGCGGAAAGATCATCAACATGGCTTCCATCGTCGGGACACTGGGGCTCCCCGAGCTTGCGGCTTACGGCACCTCCAAGGGAGGTATGATCACTCTTACAAAATGCCTCGCCGTCGAATGGGCTGAGCAGGGCGTAACCGTTAACGCGATTGCCCCCGGTTTTTGCGAAACCTCGTATGCAGAGAACTTCAGAAAGAAGACAGACCTGTTTAATTTCACTATTGAAAGAACTCCGCTCAAAAAGTGGGGGACGTCCCAGGATGTTGCATCTGCCTGTCTTTTTCTGGCATCTGATGCCGCGAACTACATTACCGGCGAAGTACTGAATGTTGACGGCGGGTGGAGCGCCTGGTAACTGATTGCACGGTATAGTGCGAATACCGATCAGTTTTCGTTCCGCATTTCATCGGCATTAACGAAAGTGCTGCGAACAGGATTAGCATAAATGTTACCTTGTGAGCTGCCCGCTCACGATAAGCGTCCTGCGCAATGCAGCAGAAGAGAGAAATCACCATGGCTATGCCTACATATGAGGGAACTATCATATCAGATAGCTTCCGTTTCCGAAACAGGTCCCATCTGTTTTTAAACAAACACCAGAAACAACTCCGGGATTCGATTCAGGATAAATTGAACAACAGAATCTATCGCCTGGAACATGCGGCATGTCTTTGTGGTGCAACGGATGATGCTGTTATTGCTGAAACCGACAGATACGGCTTGTCAATGAGTACTGTCGTCTGTAAACGGTGCGGCTTATTAAGAACCGACCCGAGATTAGATGACAGCTCGCTGAATGCGTTCTATGTCAATGAATACCGGGATTTGTACATGGAGTCCACCGAGGTGACAGAGGACTACTTTCAGGACATGGTCCTCCGCGGCAATGAAATCCTTCACATTTTCAGATCTGCAGCGGGCGCACATGCAACCGCGCATAGTAGTGTTCTTGAAATCGGGTGCTCCGCGGGAGGGATTCTGCTGCCCTTTCTCAACGCAGGGGCTACCGTTAAAGGATATGATTATGACCAGCGGTACCTGAATTTCGGGAACCAGCGCAATGCAGCCCTGAATCTTTGTTTTGGCGGACTTGATAATCTTAAGACAGAGCATAAATATGATTTGATCATTCTCAATCATGTGCTGGAGCATCTGCCCGATCCTCGAAGAGCAATAGCGATGATACGAAATTGTCTGAAAGAACACGGCTACCTGTACCTCGGCGTTCCCGGACTCAGAAATCCTGCATACTATGCGAGTCCGACCAAAAGCTTTCTCGGTTCTCTTCACATTGGTCATCTTTATCATTTTACCAAGCAGTCCCTGATCCGTACTGCGGAGGGTTTTCAGGTCCGTTATAGCGACGATAAAATATGCGCCCTCTTTCAGAAAGCTGCAAATGACGCCATTCCCGAAACCACGATCGTATCAGAATTCAACAGCACCATGGGATTTATCAGGGACTATGAGTTCAGTTTCTCATGGAAACGAAAGCGTTTTAAAATGGTCATGACGGGCCTTGTATCCAAACTTGTTCTGCGCGTCATCCCCATCGGCGTGCGCAAAGCACTCAGAGCCCTCCGATATCCTGTGAAGTAGCGTGTGGAGCTGAATATGTTATTCGAAGTCCTGGTATCGCTTGGTCGGACATTGTCACAATACCGAATATTCAGGCCCCTGGTGAACTTTGGGAAAAAATATATCTACAACGCGCGCCTGAAAGAGAAGCTCCAGGAGACCGATTTCCCGCCCGAAATATGGATAGAGAACACCAACATCTGCAATGCACGATGTGTTATGTGCCCGAGAGAAAGCCACACCAGAAAAACCGGGACCATGGATTACAGGCTATTTGAAAAGCTGATCAGAGAAGTAGCGCTCTTCAAAGACCGGGTAAACAGGCTGCATCTGCATAATTACGGAGAACCGCTGCTCGATAAACGTTTACCTGATAAGATCAGACTGGCAAAACAATTGGGAATACACCATACCTATATCGTGACTAACGGCTCGTTGTTGACGCCGGACGTTTCACGGCAGTTGATCGAAGCGGGATTGGATGAGTTCAAGGTCAGTTTTTATGGTACCGATGCTGAAACGTATAATACAACCATGCGGGGACTCGATTTTAACAAGACCCTTCAGAACCTCCGGGATTTCTTTGCACTCCGCAAAGAACTCGGCAAACGAACACCGAAGATCATTATTCAATATCTACCCCAGACCGCAAACAAGGAACGCACCGATGATTTCTTCCATCTCATGAAACCGCTGATCGACGAGTCTGTCGGCGACACGCTGAATATTTTTCATATGCATACCTACGGAGGTGGTTTGTCCACGAATGCTCCTCTAGCCGACCCTGTTTTCACCTGCGACTACCCCTGGCGCACCATGGTCATACTTCATGACGGCAAGGTTGTCCTGTGCTGCCTGGATTATAATGGTGTGCAGGTTGTCGGAGACGTTCACCTCAACAGCATTAGAGATATCTGGAATGGCCCGAATTTCAAAAAGGCACGGAGCAACTTCATGCATTTGAAATACAATGAGTATCCTATCTGCACTCAGTGTGACAGAATACGTTAACACCACAAAAAGGTACCTAATAATATCTTCATGCTCAGGATCATTCATTCATCGCATCTGAACAAAGCGCTGGCGTTTATTAACAAGAGAAAGGTGTCTTCTTCTTTCATTCTGCTCGATGACGTTTCCCAGGAACAGGATGCTCATATCGCCGGCTTGAGACTGCCCGTGATAAGCCTTCAGGAACTCACTGATGAGGAACGATTGACCTGTGAAAAGGAATATATCAACAGCATTGCCGGTCTCAGTATGGTCTATAACTCGGTGGAATGGTGGGCGAATCCGTTGTCGGAAAAAAACGAACATGTCTCCAAGCATTATCAGAACCTTGTTCTGTTCTATCGACTGGATAGAACAATGAGCCGCCTATGCACCGGCAACATCACACTCACCATAATCTGCGGCGAAGACCTTGCAAAACAACTGGCAAGTTATTGCATCAAGAGCAACATGGAGTTCGAAACTCTCGACAACCGGGTAACAGGGTGTATGAGGACTGGATACGGAAAGATGTATGCCTTCATGGCCCGCATCTACTTTATCAGCAATACGATTATGCGCAAGATGCTGATTCCGAGATCCATGAAAAAACGATTAAAACAGGAACTGCCAGCAAATCAATATTATGTGATCAGGTCATGGGTTGACAACCGGTTTAATGAACAGGGTGATGGCAGCTTCCTGCCATTTTTTGGAAACCTTGCGGAGTATGTAACGAAACAAGGATATACGCTCCTCCTTCTTGCCGGCATTATCGGCAACTACCGGAACCTGGTTGCCAAATGTACTTATTTCAAAAGATATCTCGTTCTTCCTGAAGAATACTTTGTGCATTTTTCCGATATTCTCCGGCTTTTGCCGTCGTTGTACCTGAAAAGACTCCACCTGAATAGTAAAGTGCTCTTTAACGGTCTGGATGTGTCCATACTGTTCGAAGAGGAACTCAACAAGGGATTTCTTAATGCCGAGTATTTGAAAAACCTGCTCAGATTTTTTATGGCAAAACGGTTTGCCGCCAGCGTTACGTTCAACCACTATATCCAGACCTTCGAAAATTACGCGTGGGAAAAAATGATGCTGCTCGGGATACGGAACACCGGTACGCATGGCGTCCTTCTGGGATTCCAGCATGCCTTCACATCGAGAAATTCATTTAAATATTTTCCTGGCGCATTGGAACGAGACATTCTTCCCCTTCCCGACCGAATTGTCTCGCGAGGAAAGATCACAAAAGATATTATGGAGAAGTACGGTACATATGCACCCGGCAAAATAACAATCGGTTGCGCGCTCAGGCAGGAATACCTTCACGATGTACCTCCTTTCTCCCGGAGGAGGTACAACACTATTCTTGTCCCCCTGACCATGGTGCACAGCGAGTCCGCATTAATATTGAAATTTCTTTTCGACTCCGGGCTTTCCGGTTCAGACATCAAGGTTATCATACGGTGCCATCCATCGGCACCATTCAAATCTTTTCGTAAACATATTCACTTTGGCCTGCCGGACAACTTTATCATCAGGAATGATAAAAGCGTGCACGCGGAACTCTCGACGACTGACATGGTACTTTACACCTGGACAACTGTAGCAACGGAAGCTGTCAAAATGGGAATCCCCGTTATCTACCTTGACATATTGAGCCCGCTTCATGTTGATCCGCTTTTTGAGTGTGCTTCGTTTAAGCGGAGCACAGGTAATGCTGATGAACTGATGCGCCGCATACAAGATTTTTATACCATGAATGATGAGAACTATTACCGTGAACAGGCGTCGGCGCAGGAATATTTACTGAAGGATTTTTACCCGGTTACGCAAGAGCATTTAGCACCCTTTTTTTAGCTGCACGTTGAGGCGACACTAAACGGATTATAGCCATGTTTTCCAGGTTCCGCAGTAACTTTCCCCCCTGCGGTCGTGGTATGCAAGAGAAGGTAACATTTAATAAACAGAAATGAGCGAGGTATTCTGAAGTATGAACATTCTTAGTCAAATCAGAAGCAACTGGGTTCTTCGAAAAGTGAATTACTTTTTCAGATCAGTAGTTCCCCTTCCTCTCACCGCAGTGGAAATCGAGACGACGACAATATGCAATAGAAAATGCAGCTATTGTCCAAATTATACCGTGGGACGGCCACCCCGGCTTATGGAAGAAAATACGTTCTATAAAATCATCGATTCCCTGAAAAAGTACAATTTTCAAGGCAGGATTTCGCCTCATTTTTACGGCGAACCTCTTACGGACAGCAGGTTGGAAATGTTTATCCGTTATGCTCATACAAACCTGCCGAAAGCAACCATCAAATTGTTTACCAACGGCGACCTTTTGACCGTTGAACGATACCTTGCTCTAAAAC
Organism: uncultured Nitrospiraceae bacterium; assembly: GCA_964447405.1. Lineage (GTDB taxonomy): Bacteria > Nitrospirota > UBA9217 > UBA9217 > UBA9217 > JALNZF01. Next base: position 161,085 of record CAYUSP010000003.1, read on the forward strand.
AGGCTGGGGTCAGCGTATTCCGTATTTCCCAGCATTCTAAAGATCCTTCGGCATTGATCATGAACACTCTCTCCGTTATTAAACAAAATCACCCTGATCTTTATACGGTCGAATATCTGGATTACTTTAATGATCATTCCAGAAAATTAAACAGAGGGGGCCTTGTTGACGTCCGTGCAGGGACAAGGCATTACTGCGTATATATTGACCAACTCACCTTTGACTACCGCGGCGATGCAATACTGTGTTGCAATGATTACAACGCTTCCATCGTCTTCGGAAATATTCACGACAAAGACACAAATGCGTTGTGGCACGATAAGCGTTATTTGAAGGCGCGCAATATGATCTACAACGGCTTCTGGCCGTATGAGATATGCAGAATCTGTGCGGAACAGCCGCTTCTCACCGCCAGTGCCGACGATGGCGAAGCTCGTACATGATGTTCCATTGGTGACGGAAGAACGAGGTCAGGAAGGTTATAGCTATGTGCGGTATTTTCGGTTTTACCCATCAAACTGACAACCCGAGCGCCCTGCTCAAGACCATGGGCAATCTCCAGATTCATCGCGGTCCCGATGGAGAAGGGTACTATGCCGACAGGAACATCTCCTTGGGGATGAGGCGGCTCAGCATCATCGATGTGGAGCATGGCAACCAACCGTTTTTCAACGAGTCGCGCTCGGTAGTGGTCGTATGCAACGGCGAGATCTACAATTACCGCGAACTGCGCAATGAGCTCCGCGCCCTGGGGTATACATTCAGGACCAACAGCGACATAGAGGTCATTCCCCATTTATACGACCGGTTCGGGATCGACTTTATCCACAAGCTCAATGGCATGTACGCAATCGCCCTGTACGACAAGTCTGCAGACAGCCTGTTCCTCATCAGGGACAGATTGGGCATAAAACCACTATACTATGCGCGCTTTCGGGACGAGATCGCGTTTTCGTCTGAGCTGAAATCTATCCTTGCGATCGACGTAGTGGACAGTAACCTCGATTTTTCGGCATTAAGCACGTATCTTGAACTGCTCTATATTCCCGCTCCGTTGACACCCTTCGCGAACGTCCGCAAGCTTGAATCCGGTTCCTATCTTCTCCTCAAGGACAACCAATTTTCAATTACGAAGTACTGGGACCCCATGCTTGATCTCCGGTACGACCGTTCGGAACACGTGTGGATCGACGAGATCGAGACGTTGCTGCTCGACAGCATAGAACTCGAGTTGCGCAGCGACGTTCCCGTAGGCTCGTTCCTGAGCGGCGGCGTGGACAGCGCTCTGGTGACCGCGTGCGCCGCGAAAAGTACTCCTCTGGCATTTTCTTCATTCCATATGCGATGGAAAGACGTCAGAGGAAAGATAGATGAAAGCCCGTACGCTGACATGGTTGCCCGGCGGTATGGAACCAGACATACCATGCGTGATGTATCTCAAATTGACCTGCCGGGCCTGCTGCCGAAGCTTGTGTGGCACCTTGAGGAACCCTTTGCGGATGCGGCCTTCGTACCAACCTATATTCTCGCACAGATCGCCTCTGAACAAGTGAAGGTTGTTTTGAGCGGCGCCGGCGGTGACGAATTGTTCGGTGGCTACCCTCACCACCTCAGGTCCTCCCTCCTGAGGTCCCTCGCTGAAAAATTGCTGTTCGACAGGAATCCGTACTTCAGCTACTTCGACGCGTGGAAGCGTTCCTATTTCAAGCGTTGGGGCTCGATATTTCCCTGGTACGTTCCCGGGTCGTTCAAGGAACGGTTTGAAAGAAAATTCAAGGAGAACTGCGCAACGGATCGGAGCAACGCAGTCATGCTGGCCGACATCTCCTGCTATCTCCAGGACGACATCCTTTTCCTCACGGACAAGATGACCATGGCGACGTCTCTTGAATGCCGGGTTCCGCTCCTTGACCATCGCTTGGTAGAATTGAGCCTGAGAATCCCCTCCTCGTTCAAAATCCGCAACAACGTCCAAAAACACATTTTAAAAAAACTGGGAGAACGCTACCTTCCCCGCGAAGTACTGTACCGGCAGAAAGAAGGTTTCGGGAGTCCCGTCTGGCTCTGGGTGAACGAGTACCGCAACCTGTACTTTGACGACCTCCTCGAGAACGGCTACTTACAACAGAATGGACTCATTGACAAACGATTTATACAGCAGTTGACCTCGTCAGTATGTCCCGGTAAACACGCCAGCTGGCAATACTGGCAAATACTCGTTCTCGAGCTATGGATGAAGCTTTTTGTCTCCAAGGTTGACCATGACAATATTTTTCAACTCGACACAGCCTGATCTGGCCCCGAAATCGTCCTGCTCCGGCCCCCGGGTGCTGCCGCTGCTCCGCGCTTCACTTCTCCGTGCGGTTCCGCGGCTGTTCCTACGGATCGTGATGAGAAAACTCTACATCCTGGCCTGCTTGACAAACAAACGGTCAGGGCTGCTTTTGCTGTTCAAGTTCAAGGGAAGACCGGATATTTTGGAGGCAGTTCAACCGGGCAGGGAAGTCATGCTCGCCTCCAAGGCATTTCTTGCACTTCCTTCCCTGCCTGTACAATTGACCACCGGTGACGGGAATCCGTTCAAAGCTTCGGTTCGCCTTGCTTCCCGATCTGTTCCGTTCTCCCCGGATTTGTATGTACAGAGGTTCGATGATGATGAGGATACCATGGCTGTGCATCGCTTTTCGTGGTTTCTCGTCCTTATCCATGAAAATCCTACGGAGCAAACCGTGCGGTTCTGCCTTGATCAGATCCAACTCTGGTGTTCCCGGTTCCCCGAGCCCGATGACGGACTGATCTTCGGGACCTATTCGATAAGCGAGCGGTTAGTTGCCTGGCTTCAGGTCCTGATGATCGCAAAGACGTTAGGCCCCCTTGATAACGAGCTGGCCCAGGTCCTGACAGCCTCTTATAAAAAACAACTCTTCGTGCTGATCAGAAATCTTGAGTATCACGGCACCTGGACCAATAATCACATACTGAACAACGCCCGCGCTCTGTACCTTTGCGGAAGCCTGCTCCATATTCATGAAACTGCTGCATTGGGGAAAATGATCCTTTTTAAGGAAGGCGATTTATTCATTCAAAAGGGTGCGCTGCTGGAGGGTTCGAGCCATTACCAGATGCTTCTGACAAGGTCTTTTCTTGAGATATATCATGCGGCCCGCCAGACGCGGGACACTGAGGTTCTGGAGTGGATCACATCCCGTTTGCCGCTGATGCTCCGAACCTGCACACTCTTGCAAAGCAGGTTTGATGCTCCCGAGTACCCGCTTTTCGGGGATATTTCTCCAGACGTTGATCCCGACTGGATGCGCGGATACCCGTTCTCGACAGACAGCCGAACAGCTTCCCCGTGGCAAGAGATATTCAAGCTCGATGTATCTGAGCTGGTCATTCCTGGAGATGATCCGCCCGGATTCGACAAAAACAGGCCCTGGAATGTCATCACGAACGGCAGCTTTGAAGTCTGGGTCATCGGCAAATCTGTCTTCGGATCACACGGCCACAACGATAACGGGAGCATCGTCGTCTTTCATCGCGGCATGCCCGTCATCGTTGATCCAGGACTTTCTGATTACCGCAGAAATAAATCTGTGTGCCAATGGCAGATCCGATGCAGCGGCCACAATACTCCGGAACTCAATCATCGCTGTCCTGATTTTGATCGGTTTTCAGTGTTCCAGGAGGGCGTCATTTCTTCATCCTTCAGGGTTCTCACGAATGAGGACTCTTTTCTCCAGTATGAGCTGGACTATCTCCAACGTGCAGCCGTACTGACCAGAAGTATATCGTTCGACTCCTCTGGTCTTCTCATCGAGGACCGAGCACGGGCCGTCAGCGACCGGTGCTCCTACCATGCCAACTGGCATCTGGCAGGGTCCCTCCGCGATACCACGAGGAAATCAGATTCGACGAACCTGATCTTTGATTCTGGCCTTATCCTGGTGATTCAAACCGGAGCTGAAGCCTATGATATAAATATCGAAAACAATAGGCGGTCACTGCGTTATGGCGATTTACAGCCGGTCTGCACGATCGGCATTACCTCCTGTCTGCGAAAACAGGACAGTCTCATGCTCCGTTTTACCTTTGATCGATCGTGATATGACCCAGAGTGTTTCCATCATACTGCCGACCCACAACCGAGCCGGCCTGCTACCCCGAGCTGTGAAAAGCGTGCTAGCGCAAACGCACAACCTCTGGGAACTGGTCGTCGTTGTTGATGGCTGCACTGACAGCACGAATGAAGCGCTATCGCCATTTCTTTCCGATTCGAGGATCAGCGTGGTGGAACTGCAGCAATCGGTGGGCGGGGCTGAAGCGAGAAATCTTGGCCTGGAGCGGGCGGGGAATGAATATATCGCTTTTCTGGACGATGATGATGAATGGCTACCGACAAAGCTCGCTGATCAGCTCTCGATTTTCGCACACCACCCTGATGTCGCCTTGGTTTCCTGCAATAACGAGATGATTGGTGGATCGACCTCGGTCCTGATCAAACGGCCGGAACAGATTTTTCTGGATGATCTGCTTTACAGTAATGCCTGCGGCAGCTTTTCCTTTTGCATGGTAAAAAAGGAGTGTCTGGGCTCGCTCAGGCTTGACCGGAGACTGAAGGCCTGTCAGGATTGGGACCTCTGGATCCAGATCGTGAAAAGCAGCGGATTGCCGTGCCGCACCCACCCGGGTTATCTGGTACGGTATTATGAACACGCTGATGGGCGACTATCGACAAACAGGAAGAACTATTATCTGTCCTATAGTCTTTTTTTAAGAAAATATTTTCCTCTAATGAATCAGCGCCAAAAATCCTACAACCTGGCCTACCTGACGCTGTCCCGATATCTTGGCACACAGCTTCCCCTGGCCGATGCTTTGCGTTTATCCGTAAAATTGGTTCGATTCGGCATCCTGTCACGAAGAGTAAGCGCATTAGGTTTCTTATCGTTTTTGGTTCTGCCTTTGTTAGGTCGTTTCCACCATGGAGGGATTCTGGCGAGTAAATTACGATACGTAATGCTCCGCCAATTCAGGACATCTGCTTAGAAACAGCTGCTTGTGTTAAGGCCTCTTTGACGTGTGTCACCCGCAGTATGCAATCTGCAAACGATCAGAGCAAATGGCTGAAAAGGTACGATATATGGCTGTTGCTACGCGATAAGGAGCCAGGTGACCATGCATATGTTCCGACTGAGCATCATCATCCCGGTCTATAATTCTGAAAAAACACTAGCGAATACGCTCGATTCACTGAATAGGCTGTCGGCCGAATCGAAAAGGACCGCAGAAGTCATCGTCGTCAATGATGGGTCGCAGGATCGCAGCATGGAGATTCTTGCTTCGAAACTGGCCTCGATCGCCCCGCTTTCCTGCGAATTGGTGACACAGACGAACCAGGGGCTTGCTGCAGCAAGAAACACCGGGCTTGCGCACAGCCGGGGGCAGTATGTTTTTTTTCTTGATGCCGATGATGAACTGGCATTCGATCCCATGCCGATGATTAGCGCCCACCCTCATGCATCTGCATTCGGTTTTTCCGTTCGGTATGTAAGAGATGGCATGTTCCGGAGCATGAAGCGACCCGTCCAAATTAATTCTCAGAATCATCTCGATATTTTTACTGCGGAGAACGCTTTAACCGTATCCAGTATCATTGTAAAAAAGGATCGAATATCCTTTCCCTTCGAAACCACGTGTTCCAGCCTGGAGGATTGGCTCTTTTGGATGGCAAACCCACTGATCTTTGAAGCGATGGCTATATTCCCGGATGTGGCGTCCGCCGTAATTCACCTGCATGGGGACAATATGACAGCGGACAGCAGCAGGATGGGTAAAAACCGAAACAAGGTTGCTGAAACAGCGCTGACTTTGTTTTGCGGAAGATTGACGAGGAAGCAGAAAAACAACCTGAGGATACAGTCACAGATTGGATTGCTTCAGCAGGGGGAATCAATTGGATTACGCCCCTTGCGGCTCATTCCCTGTTCGCTCAAACTCTACAGCAAGTTGATCATATATCTGTTTGCCGGAAAAAGGTTCCCCCGGATTTTTCTGTATCATTAAGAAACGCTGGCGCAGCCGACCCGCTCTCGAAGGCTCGTCAAACGCCTCCGCTCAGGTTGTCGTGACTTTTTCCGGAATGCGCCTCTTGTCCAGCCACTCGAAGAATCCCTCATACGCGGCAATAAACACAATAAAAAATCCTATGGAAGGCATATACACACGATGTTCGAATATCACGTCAATGATCGGGACAAAACTTTGAACCGGTGATATCCCGATATAGAACCATGCCACGCCAAAAGGAAACAAGAGCCAGCCCTTCTTTCGATACAGCCAGAAAGCAGCTGAAACAACAACGATATGGCCAATAAACGATAATAAGGTCGGCAATTCAAACAGGGTCTTTGCAATCTTATAATCATAGTCGAGATTTTGATTGATCGGCAGAAACAACAACCGGATATACGTCCAGATAACATTAAGAGAGGTGAGCATGTAGGTCTGCATGTTGATGCCATTGGTGGTGGAAACTCCAAATCCTATACCGGCGGAAGAGGATGCAGTCGAAAACAGATTCAGAATGCGAAACACAATGATCCATGGAATGGTCACCAGAACATAGGCAAACCACCTGGACATGATCGGCTTTATCTTGCCTTCGGATAAAAACAGAAAATCATAGGCAAGGAGTACTGCAGGCAGCGTCACAGCCCATTCCTTGGATGCATTGGCAAGAGCGGCTGCAACAAATGCCCCTATGTGATAGCCGAATTTCTTCGTGGTTGCTCCTTGAATAAAAAGCAGGAATGCGGCGAGATAAAAGAAGGTCGCCAGAAGTTCCGTTCGCGTTATGATATAGGTTACTGATTCCGTCTGGACGGGATGCACCGCGAACAGAAGCGCTCCGAATAATGCCATTCTCTTGGCCCTGCTCTGATATGCGGCTTCGAGCAGGGGCATCCCCAGAGTACGGAAAATGAGCAGATAGACAAACATGCTGTTCATGATATGCACTGCAATATTGAATATATGGTAACCCACCACATTAAGCCCGCCGATTTGATAATTCAGCATCAGGCTCAGATAAACTACGGGCCTGTTTCCCTGCAAAAGACTCGTGATATTGTCCATGGTCACCCGCTTAATCGTGGGATTCTCAACGATGGACGGGTTGTCATCAAAGTGGAATGAAGCTTGGAAGGTATTGGAGTAGGCTATCAGCACCATGACGGCTATGATCAGGAAGGCCATGATGGTAAAACGGGGACTGGCGTATATTTTATCAATCTTTTCATTCACTGTTTGTGTAAAAGCCATACTTCTGCCTCCTGATGCCGGACGGCGCAAGCCGCTATTTTATTGGAATTTAACATGATAAGCTGATGTTGTAAAGAATATTCTTAGTCAGCGCCGCAGCTGGCTTGACGTGATCCCTGGAGCAGTCCTGACGATCACCGGCTCCTGCAGACCCCACTGCTTTGCTCTAATTGCTGTTTCAAAATGGCGAGTTCCTGCGCCAATTTCTTATTCTTGTCAGTGAGGCCTGATATCACGACGGAAAAATGCAGGGTGATCATCAGGAGGAATACGAATCCGATCAGAAAAAGCACCGAGGGAGAATAAAAGATGCCTACTGCATGCGACAGGGCATCCAGGAGACCGCGGGATGAAGAAAGAAGCAGAAGCACTATGCTCGCAAATAACCATAACAGCGAATAGCGTTCCTTCAGTCGTCCCCTCCTGATAAGTTCCAACACAATAATGAGAATTGCCGCATTGCCGATTATGGCGAGAATCTTGAGCACGTCCATGGATCACCTCACTTTTTTCATCAAGTCGATGAATATGGCCATCAGTACCTTCGTCATATAATATACGGAGCGTACTGCGGTTATGGATGATTTGCCTCCCGTGCGCTCCTGCATCGCGGCTGCCACCTCCAGCATCCGCATATTCATCTTGTGCAGCAGGACCAGCGACTCCACTTCAGGATAATCATCCGGGTAGATGCGTGCGAAGAATTCCACCACCTTGCGGTTTGCTGCCCTGAAGCCCGAGGTGCTGTCCGTGACTGACATGCCAAGTATCCGGGAAAGTACGAAGGAGAATATGCTGATACCGAGCTTTCTGAAGAACGGAGCCCGATAATTGCCGGGGACGAGGAAGCGTGATCCGATCACAAGATCAGCAGCTCCCGAGGAAATGGGTTTCAACAGCTTTCCAATTTCAGAAGCGAGATGCTGTCCATCGCCGTCGAATTGAACAACCACGTCGTAGTCGTGACGCTGCGCATAAAGATATCCCGCCTGCATGGCACCGCCGATCCCCAGATTGAATGGCAGGTCGAGTACCATAATACCCGCTTCCCGTGCTATCCTTGACGTGCCATCTCGTGATCCGTCATTGACCACAAGAACATCGGCAGAGGGCAGGTGCTGTTTCAGGTCCCGGATAACTCCAGGGAGGCTCGCTTCTTCATTGAATGCCGGTACAATAATCAGGATCTTCATAAATTTAGTTTGAGGACGATAGACGTCCGCAGTTCCGACCTACTTTATTACCTTCCAGCCAGTGATAATCAAATCTTTCAAAGCATTCCAGGAACTGACCTTTCTCATCTGGAACCAGATCCTCCGCGGACTGAGGTAAAATCGCCTGTTCGCATTTTTTACCGCATGTTCCAGATCTCTTCTGCCTAAATGCGGATATTCCACCAGTGACTTGTCCGTAGGTGAAAGGTTGTTCTCTAAATCGTTAATGTCCGGCTCGATGGCCCATCCGCTCTTCCGCGCTTTTCTATCGAACTCCGTCCCCGGAAAAGGGGTTGCGATCAGAAACATACAGTAATTAAGCGGGTAGGATGCAATTGTTTCGACCGTGGACCGGATCGTATCCTTCGTTTCCAGAGGTGAAGCGCCGAACATGATGTTGGCTTTCGGCTCGACACCGTATTTGTTCAACAGGTCAATGGCCCGCCGGACCTTCGAGACATCCAGGTCCTTTTTTATATCGTTCAGCACATTTTGATCGAGAGACTCTATCCCAAGGTCGATGTACTTGCATCCAGCACGCACGAGAGCGTTCACAACCTCGTCATCGAGAACAAATTCACATCGGGATAGTCCGCCAAAGGGCAGACCGACCGGTTCCAGAAGACGGCAAATATCAAGGATCCGCTGTTTGCCTCCGAATAGGAACATGTCGTCGACTATGGAAACCGCCTTGTATCCAGCGGCCTTGATTGCCTTGAACTCCTCCGCAATACTTCGCGGAGACCGCAGCGTTACCGGTGGCTTGCTTCCGTTGTGGAAACGCTTCCATTCCAGTTCACGCGCCCAGCTCACCGCATTTGGGACACAGTAGTAACACTTGAAACTGCACCCCCGGGAGGTGAGAATCAGCGTAACAGGCCGGTCATTCAGCTTGGGGTTAAAGTAGTCCTGATTGTCGGGCAGGAGATGCCGCGCGGGAATAGGCAGGGTGTCCAGGTCTTCGATGACTCCGTACGTCTCGGTCTCAACGATGTTTCCGTCTTTTATGAAAGAAATACCTTTCACCTTGCCGACGGCGTCGCTGTGCAATGCTCCCAAGAGATCCCGGATGATGAATTCCGCTTCTCCCCGGGCTACATAGCATCGTTCGTTCAAAAGAAAGGTTTCCGGTTTCAGTGTGGGATGAGGACCGAAAAACAGTATTGTTGCCTGGCTGTGTTTAAGGATATATTCGGCTGCACGCAGGTCCACGCTCTCCGCAAGCAGGACCGTATGAAAAATATACACATCCTGGTCAGCGGAATGAATAAATCGAGTATATTCATCCCAGGAATTATCGCCGGTAAAATCCCTGAACGTGACCCCGTGCCCTTCCTGCTCCAGGATAGCCGCAACATAGAGCAGCGGCAGCTGAGGTTGTTTGTAATACGTGAACGTGCAGCCGTACACCCTTTCAGGTATTTTATTCTGCACTATCGCAGGGGGAACTATAAGAGCAATTCTCATGCAAAGCCTCAATACTGGCTGGCGGTGCGTCACCGCAGCATCTATGATCGTCGTTGCATCCTGCTGCGGGCCAAGCCAAGGGATACAAACGTCATTTGACCGCTTCAATGATAAAGCTGAAGCTGAATGGGTATAAAGCCGCGCCACGACTATCCAGTTTAAACAGCGCATTCTGGATAGTGAGGGGCAAGCGGGGATGGCCGAAGGTCAGCGTTCGGGCTCCGGCCGTCTTAAAGAAGGGCCGACATGCCCGGACCAGTGAAAAAGGAGACAGCGCCCGTTCATAGTTGCTGCCACCTCCGACTACATGGTAGAGGCGAAATATATTCAGCAGCGTCATTGCCATTCCCGACGGATGAAAGATATTCGGTTCATACGCCATGAAACGCCCGCCAGGCTTGAGAACGCGCGCGGCTTCACGAAGCGTCTGATTCAGGTCTCCCTGCTCCACGATATGATGCAGCACCATGTTACATATGACCAGGTCACAGCATTCGTCCTCCAAGGGGAGTATGGATCCATCGCCGAGGATAGCTTCGCAATATTGAGCCGCCTGCTCAACACAATTCTTATTCAGATCGATGCCGATGATCCGCTTGCCTGTCGTGTTCAACTTCGGAATCACATCGCCTGTTCCCACACCGATGAACAATATCGTCGATGCCAGGTGAAACGGCTCACGAAGCGAATCCACGACCTTGTTCCGGTGGACATCCCAAAAATAGTCAATCCAGGAACTCGGCGTCGGGATGAGTCCCTGACCGCGCACCAGATCCTTTTCCATTTCCTTTGCTTTAGTCACTTTTTCCATAGCGATTCCACCATCCATCGTACCAAAGCAAGACACCAGACCCCGTTCCTCAGAAGATGAACAAACGGCAAAAGCAGTACACGGGGATCGCGCTGCTTGCGCATAATGCCGATCGCAAACGCCGATCGGTCGAGCACCAGCAGCGCAAAAACAACTGCGGCTGAAACGAACAAAAGCCAACCGGATGACCCTATTGCGGTAAGAAGGATGCCCGCCCCCGCCAGGCTTAGCACCATGAGCAGGAGGGGAACCTGGAGGATCATCCTGAGACCCGATACGCTGTCTCCGGATATCTTGTCCTTGTGTTTCCGGATCAACTGCATTCTTCCGTATGCAGACCGGTATTGCTGCCTGAGATATGCGAAGAGGTCGGCCTTCCAGTAATGATCGCAGAGCGCTTCCCGTTTAAAGATTAGTTTGTAGCCGGCCTTCTGAAGGCGGTAGCTCATGTCGTTGTCGTATCCGTACACAAATGCCGGGTCAAAGAGCCCGGTCTTGTCGAGTGCGGTGCGTCTGTACGCCGTATCACCCGTACAAACCTGGGTCACGTACTTCCCCTTGATATCGTCATATCGCTTCTCAACATCGTAACCCATCATCCGCGCCCAGAAGGACAGACCTTGAGGAGTTTTATAATATCCCTGCACCGCACCAACGGCGGGATCATCGAACTCATCCATGATGGTCCTGAGCCAATCGGGGTGAAGGACTACATCCGAATCTACGCTGCAGATAATGTCATGGCTGGCTGTCTTAAAACCCGCATTCGTTGCGCGAACCGCTCCCTGATTGGATTGATCAATAACAATTATTCTATTTTCCGCTTCAAATGTCCTGAGCAAATCGCGGGAACTATCGGCGCTGCCATCATTTACGACGATCACTTCCTTTTCTCCGACGTAATCCTGAGACAGGATTGCATCAATTACCGGAACAATATGCCTTTCAGCATTGAACATGGGGATTACAATACTTACCGGACTATTACGGGGTGCCATACTTGATAAATCCTTATAGGAATAAAACCTTCGCTACCACCAGTGTGCTGTAATCCTGATTTGGGTGAAATGGCTGTTAAACAGGGCACGAATGACGTTCAAACAGCGAACGTGGGCTTACTTGATTCAAAATAAATCGATAGATTATCCTGTCGCTAAATACCATTGCCGTTGGCCGCATGCATTTTCCTCGTCATAATAATGCATCTGTAATTAACAGTCAACACGTATAAACCGCGGTATATATGACAACAACGAAAGAAAACCCGCTGACTGCCTCCCAACAATTATCCTCTTCTCATGAAGCCGGTCTTCCTATTTTGATTTCTATTGTTTTTTAGTTTGCAATGTGATAACTATATAAAATGAAATCGAGTCTCCGCCATCTGGTTTTTTTCACCCTCTTGATCGCTGCAATTTCCGATACCTGGTCCCGGTTACTTCTGTACGAGAGTGAGACAACACTTTGGGCCGATGCTGTGGCCAAGTCGCCGGGCAAAGCGCGGCCGCACAATAATTACGGCCATGCATTAAAAGAAGCCCACAGAGCGGAGGAAGCCCGCCCTCATTTTGAACAGGCTATTGCCCTCAAGCCTGATTATGCTGATGCACTAAACAACCTGGCCACCCTCTACGGCGGTGATGGGAATAAAAACAATGCGCGCATTCTCTTGAATCAAGTACTTGCCATCGATCCCGGCCATTTACAGGCGCGATCGAACCTGGCCTTGAATTTATATGAGGCAGGCCTTCGTGACGACGCGGTTCGCGAATATTCGATCATTATTTCCTATAGCCCTTTAAGCAAAGAAGCCGCATTTGCACGCAGCATGCTGAACTTCATAGCCAGGGAGCAATCAACCCGCTGAACAAGCTGGTAACGATGCGTCGCTCTGACACCACCGTACTCCTAAGATTGACCATCCGGCTGCGTCTGCTCATTCCTTTTGATCTTCGTAATCGCCACGTAAATGACCGCATAGGATATTGCCGCGGCAACAATTCCTACTACGAGCGTACCCGCTACAAACGGCCACACATAGGGCTTCAGCAGCTGATACGCTGTCGTCAGCGTGATTGAGCTCCATTCAATTCGGGGGACCTCTATGGTGCTGCCGGTAATCTTGATGCCGAACCAGAGGCAAAAACCATACATCGGTACAATGGTCCAGGGATTGTTCACAAAAGCGGCCGTAAGGACCACTATTTTGCTCAACCGGAATATCCAGGCAACAAGCAGGCAGCTGATCATATGCAATCCAACAGTGGGCGTGAACGCTATGAAGACGCCCAGGGCAAAGGCAAGCGAGAGCCTCTGCGGACTGTCATTGAGCTGCAAGATGTTTCTTATGCGGTCCTGGATAAATCTCATGGGTTATTCCGCCGGGCTCGTTTCCCCGGCGCAGTGATGCTTGTGCGCGAGCTGCGAAAATGATCGTACCCGCCTGGTTTCAGCTGAGATGTATTCCCTGCGGCATCAACGAGGACCATCGTACGTTTTGTGGTCACCATGCCTATGTCAGTCAAGGGAATGCGAAGTGACTTCAGGGACTCTCTGCGCGACAACGGCACCGTGAAGAGCAGCTCGTAATCCTCTCCCCCGGACGAGGCATAATCCCAGGACGGCCTGCTCAGCAGTTCGACGGCTCCCCGCAGCGACGATGAATAAGGCATGCGTTCGCGGTAAATAGTTGCTCCAACCCCGCTCGCTTCGCAAATATGTGCCAGATCAGACGATAAGCCGTCGCTGATGTCGATCATCGCGCTTGCACACCGGGTAAGTGCGATCTTCCGTCCCCATTCGACGCGCGGTGTGGGACGCAGGTGCCTTTCGATCAGTTTATTGCCATCCTTGACCCTTGCCCCTCGACCCTTGCGTCCGCTTTGCAGAAGTTCCAGTCCCGCAGCCGAGTCCCCCAGCGTACCAGTGACGTATATCCGGTCCCCGGTCCTTGCTCCAGACCGCGGAACCACCGTCCCCTTCCTGGCAACACCAAGTATCGTCACACTGATGAGGACACCCTTATCGGAAGCGCACGTATCGCCGCCAACCAAGCCTACCTTGTGGATCCGCAGCAATCCGGTCAAGCCTTTATAAAACTCAGTGATGTTTTCCAGGGAAAGATGCTTCGGAAGACCCAGGGACACGAGGCAGTATTTTGGTACTCCTCCCATGGCTGCGATATCGCTCAAATTCACCGCTGCGGATTTCCATCCGAGCGATTGGAAGTCCGTCAGTGCAAGATCAAAATGCACGCCTTCGATGAGCAAATCGGTGGTGGCAAGCAACTGCTGCGACGTTGACAAGGACAGGACCGCCGCATCGTCGCCGATGCCGATAGAAATGTCGGGCGTGCTTCGCGGGGATAATTTCTGAATAGCGCGTATGAGGCCGAATTCGCCCAGGGAGGTTAGTTTCATGGTAAACAAACTGCGTGGAATGTGAGATCAGCAATCAATCTGTACAGTGCAGTTGGCCACGTAAAGCACCTATGTCACCGTGAAATACATGAAGGCTGCAAAAAATATTCTCTTACCGTGCTTTCTTTTGTGCTTTGTGTGGCTAAACAGCTTTCCGGATTGCCCGGATTTGAATCTATCGCTCTTTACAGACACTGAGTGTCGTTAGAAGGAGATTCAAATCCGCAATCCGTTATCCGTCCTCAATGCGTGGTGCGCTTCTTACCGGACACTTTCTTAACTTTCATGCGCACCGTCCGTTTTCCGCGCAGCGCCGATGCGATCACATCATCCATCGTCTTGGCAAAAATAAAATTCATGTCCTTCCGCAGGTATTTCGGTATGTCATCAAGGTCCTTTTCGTTCTCTTTCGGAATGATCATGGTCCTGATTCCCGCCCTGCGGGCGGCAAGCGTCTTTTCCTTGAGGCCGCCGATCGGCATCACACGGCCGCGGAGTGTTACCTCACCCGTCATGGCGATGTCCTTCCGCACCGGCTTATTCGTAAAGACTGATGCAAGCGCGGTCGCCATGGTCACGCCGGCGGAAGGGCCGTCCTTGGGAATCGCACCGGCCGGAACATGAATATGCACATCGGTCTTTGCAAACGTTTCCGGCTGAATGCCCAGTTTCTCCGCGCGGGAGCGAATATACGTGAGCGCCGCGTGCGCAGATTCCTTCATAACATCACCGAGGTGCCCGGTGAGCGTCAGCGATCCTTTACCGCGCATCGTAATAGCTTCGATATAGAGAATGTCTCCGCCCGTCTCGGTCCAGGCAAGGCCCGTCACCACGCCGATCTCGTCATCCTCGCGCTCGACCTCAGGCATAAACTTCTGGACGCCGAGATAGGTATGAAGATTCGCCGGTGTGATCGTGAACAGGCCGGTCTCCCCTTCCGCGATCTTCCGCGCGACTTTGCGGCAGAGATGTCCGATCTCGCGCTCCAGGTTCCGCACGCCCGCCTCGCGGGTGTACTGGGCTATGACTTCGAGGATGGTCTTATCCGGTATGCTGATCAGCTTGTCCGTTATCCCGTGCTCAGTCAGCTGCCTCGGGACCAAATAACTCTTCGCGATGCCGAGCTTTTCCTGTTCCGTGTAACCCGAGAGGCGGATGATTTCCATGCGGTCCTTGAGCGGGCCGGGGATCGGGTCGGTCATGTTCGCGGTGGTTATGAACATCACGCGCGAGAGGTCGAACGGCAGGCCGATGTAATGGTCGCTGAAGGAATTGTTCTGCTCGGGATCAAGCACTTCGAGCAGCGCGGCGGATGGATCGCCCCGGAAATCCGCGCCGATCTTGTCGATCTCATCAAGCATGAAGACAGGATTGTTGTTGCCGGCCGTTTTAATACCCTGGATGATCCTGCCGGGCAGCGCTCCGACATACGTGCGGCGATGTCCGCGGATTTCGGCCTCGTCTCGCACGCCTCCCAGCGATATGCGCACAAACTCGCGGCCCAGTGCGCGCGCGATCGATTTCCCCAGCGAGGTTTTGCCCACCCCGGGAGGGCCGACGAAGCAAAGGATCGGCCCCTTCATTTTTTCCTTGAGCTTGCGCACGGCAAGGTATTCAATGATCCGTTCCTTGACCTTCTCAAGATCATAGTGGTCTTCCTCAAGCACCTTGTGCGCGACCTTGAGGTCGAGATTGTCCTTGGTCGCCTTGCTCCAGGGGAGCTCCGCCAGCCATTCGATATAGGTCCGTGTCATGGAGGCTTCAGCCGCGTCGGGATGCATGCGCTCCAGCCGACGGAGCTGCTTCTCGGCTTCCTTTGCCCCCTTTTCCGGCATTTTGGCTTCCTTGATCCGGTCCCGGAGCTCGCGGATGTCTTCCGATCGGTCGTCGGTCTCCCCCAGCTCTCTCTGGATCGCCTTGAGCTGCTCGCGGAGAAAATACTCGCGCTGGGTCTTGTCGATCTCTCCCCGTACGTCAGCCTGTATCTTCTGCTGCATGGAAAGAAGCTCGATTTCCTTCCCCAGTGCCTCATTGATGCGCTTGATCCTCAGGAGTGGATCGATGATCTCCAGGATCTCCTGGGCCTGCTCGACCTTGAGCCCCATATTGGCAACAGCCAGGTCGGCCAGTTTGCCCGGATCGTCCACATTTTCTATCACGACCATGATGTCCGGCAGAATGACCTTGCCAAAGGAGACCAGGCGCTCGATCTGCTCCTTTACGTTCCGCATCAGCGCTTCGGTCTCGAGATTCACGATTGACGGTGCATCGGGGAAGGTCTTGATCTCGACCTGGTAAAAAGGCTCCTTTTGGAGGAATTTCACTGTTTTTGCCCGGGCGACACCCTGGACAAGGATCTTGATGCGCCCATCAGGCAGTTTGAGCATCCGCATGATCACACCGGCCGTACCGACTGAATACAGATCGGAGGGAGTGGGATTCTCCACATTGATGTCCTTCTGCGAGGTCAGAAAGATCATGCGGTTCCCTTCTAGCGCGACTTCTATCGCCTTAATGGACATCTCCCTGCCTACAAAGAGTGGAAGCACCATATACGGGAAAACCACGATGTCCCGGATGGGCAGCAGTGGTATCTTTTTCGGTATTTCGATCGATTGCTGGAGATCTGCGCTTTTCGTCTCGGTCTTGGCCAAACCGTCCTCCTCATGCCGCACGTAATTGATGCACAACGATGAACCGCTATAGTTTCAGTTTTTTCAGATAATTCCGGAACTCGTGTCCGAACTCATGGTTCTGCAGGCCGAACTCGACTGTGGCTTTTAAAAATCCGAGTTTGTCGCCCGCGTCGTGACGTATCCCCTGGAACTCAAATGCATAGATCGGCTGTTTTTGCTTGAGCAGTTTAAGCCCGTCGGTAAGCTGTATCTCTCCGCCTTTTCCCGGCCTGGTCAACTCGAGGGCGGGGAAAATTTCCGGTGTAAGGATGTAGCGGCCGATGATCGCGAGATTGGAGGGCGCATCGGACGGCAAGGGCTTTTCAACAAGGTCTTTCACGAGATAGACTCCATCCTCGATCTTTTTTGCGTCGATGATGCCGTACTGCTGCGTCTGGGATTTCGGAACTTTCTGTATCGCCAGGATCGTGGATGGATATCGTTTATGCACTTCCATCATCTGCTTGAGCGCGGGCACTTCGGCATCGATGATGTCATCTCCAAGCAGAACAGCAAAAGGCTCGTCACCGATGACCCGTTTCGCGGTCAGGACCGCATGTCCAAGCCCCAGGGCTTTTTTCTGACGGATATAGCAGAAGGTCACCAGATTCGCGATGCGCTGCACTTCGTCGAGCAGTTTATGTTTGCCTTTTGCCTTGAGGTCCTCTTCGAGTTCAAATGCCACGTCAAAGTGGTCCTCGATGGACCGTTTGCCCCTGCCCGTGATCAGCACAATCTCTTCAATGCCCGAGGCTACCGCCTCCTCCACCACATACTGGATAAGCGGCTTGTCTACAAGAGGCATCATCTCCTTGGGAGAGGCCTTGGTAGCAGGCAGGAACCGGGTCCCCAGGCCCGCTGCCGGGAATATGGCTTTGGTAATTTGCTTATTTGTCATGGTATTGTGGCCTATTCTAGGTGCATCTCGGCGAAATGTCAAGGAAAGACGCCTCGCTGCCCCCTCATTTCGGTATCGGCACGCTCCCCAGCAAATACTTGAGGTCGTCATCATCAAAACGCAGGCCAATTCCCAGGAAGGGCGCCGCCCGTCTGGCATTCAGCGCGTTGTCGTAACCTGCGTTCAGGAACAGCACCTTACCGATGCTGAAATTAGCGGTCGCTTTCACATGGGCATTCTCGTTATCAGGCTCCTTACTGTTGAAATTCCATCCCTCGATGCTGAATTTTATCTTGTCGTCAAAAGCAAAATAATCAGCCCCGATACCACCCGTGGATTCCAGCAGACCAAGGCGGAGCGCCAGGTTGCCCCATCGCTTCGCGAACTCAACGCTGAACTTCAGCTTATCCTCATAGGTCTCGTAGACCACCGTCGATCCCGGAGGAGTGGACGACTGCACTGACCGGTTATAGTTCGCGAAGGGATCCGACGTGAGCTCGACGATATAGTATTTATCCTTCTGGGGCTTGAGTTCGATGGTCGCGTAAGCCTTGCCCTGCGGGAACATATATTCCTCCCGGAAACCAACGACCGTCTTCATCCGTTCGATCCGAGAAACATAATCGCCGATCCCCTTGGCAGCGCTGTCGATGTTGTTGTACATCCCTTCGTCATTTACCAGCTTGCCGATCGTACCCTCACCGCGGTCGATCTTGCGCGCTGCGCTCTCAATGGAGGTCAGCGCCAATTCGGCGCTCTTCGACGCCTCCCTGACGTTCTCCATCGTCATCTTCAGATTGTCCCGGTTCTCGCCCACGACGCCGTTCAGACTCGCGACCAGTTCGTTCAGCCTCACCACAAGTTCGCTGCCGTCGCCCCGCAGCGTATGCGAGAACTCCTTGATGTTCGCGGTCGTCTGCCGCAGGTCATGGAGTATGTCCTCCATGGAACGGGCTCCCCGCTCTGTCCCGAACACCTGGCTCAGCGAAGCAGTTACCTGTTTGATATCGTCCGCAATGGAGGACAGCTGATTGATCAGCTTGTCCACATCGCTTGGCGATACCGTTGCAGGCACGCGTTCATTGTTTCCGAAGAAGGCGGAGCCGGCCGCAGCCGTCTGTTGCGCGCCATTCTTCTTGACCGGTACGAATTCCACATATTTTTCCCCGAGCAGGCCCATGGTCTTTATCATGGCCTCGGACCCGCGCAGGATCTTCACTTCAGGGTCGATCCGCATGGTGACCCGCGCGCGACTGTCCTCCAGTTCGACCTTCTCGACCACACCGATCTTGACGCCCGCCATCCTGACGGAAGACTTGGTATCGAGGCCGGCAACCGAGTCGAACGCGGCCTGAAGTACATAGCCATTCTTCTCACCGAACTGATATTTTCCCACCGCAAAGGTCATGTACAGAAGAACGATTGACCCGACGATGACCAGCAGCCCGACTTTGGCCTCTGCACTCAATTTGTTCATGAGAACTCCTGCTCCTGTTATTAATCCGCGGTAATCGGCCCCACAGCGCTGCCGGTTATAAACTGCCGCACGATCGGATTCGATGTGTTCCGTATCTGGTCAGGGGTCCCGATCTCCTGTATCTCCCCCTTGTAGAGCATCGCGATCCGGTCGGATATCTTGTAAGCACTCTGCATATCATGCGTGATGGCCACTGACGTCACACCCAGCTTCTTTCTCAGGTCGACGATGAGATCGTTGATGGAATCAGCGGTGATCGGATCCAGGCCTGTCGTAGGCTCGTCATAGAGAATGATCTCCGCGTCCATGCAGATGGCGCGCGCGAGCCCGACCCTCTTTTTCATACCACCGGACAGCTCCGATGGCATTTTATCCTCAACATCCTTCAGACCGACCAGGGCAAGCTTTTCCGTGGTGATCTTCCGGATCTCCCGGTCTGACAGCCTTGTGTGCTGCTTTAACCCGAAACCCACGTTTTCCCAGACAGACAGCGAATCGAAAAGCGCCGCCATCTGGAACAGCATGCCGAACTTTTTCCTGATCTCGTTCAAGTTGAATTCATCAAGCTCGTTCAGCACCTGCCCTGCCACCACAACGCGCCCCCGGTCCGGAAACAGGAGCCCGATGACGTGCTTGATCAGCACGCTTTTGCCGCTTCCGCTGCCGCCGATGACGGTCATGCTTTCGCCTTTTTCCACGGTCAGGTTCACGCCGCGCAGCACAGGATGGCTGCCGAAGCTCTTGTGCAAACCAATGATCTCGATCATCGCCATGGCGTCACCACAAGAGCGCGGAGAGAAAATAATCGAGAATAAGGATCAGCATGCACGAAATCACAACAGCGCCCGTGGTCGCCTTGCCGACCCCCTCCGCTCCGCCTTCAGTATTAAACCCTTTATAACAGCCGATGATTCCGATGACCGCACCGAACACCAGCGCTTTGATGAGGCCGTACCAGATGTCCGTTACCTCGGTGAAATCGATGCTGTTGTTGATATAGGTCACCGGATTCGTTCCCAGCACCTTTACACCGACAAAGTACCCGCCCGTGATGCCGATGATCGTGCCCACGATGGAAAGGAAGAACATCATCAGCGTACTTGCCAGGAACCGGGGCACTACGAGATATTTCATGGGATTCGTGGCAAGCGTGGAGAGAGCATCTATCTGCTCCGTGACCCGCATGGTGCCGAGCTCCGCAGCCATGGAGGCTCCAGCCCTGCCGGCCACCATCAGGCCGGTAAGGACCGGTCCCAGTTCCCTGGTCATGGACAGGGACACGACCGTTCCAATGAGAGACTCCGCGCCGAACCGTTTGAATCCGGTATAGCTCTGAAGAGCAAGCACCATGCCCGTGGACAGCGCTGTGGTCAGAACCACCGGCACGGAATTGAATCCGATCTGTTCCATCTGCTTCAGCAGATTTTTGAAATAGAACGGACGGCTGAACGTCCAGCGGAGCGTCTGGCCGAAAAACATAAGCACTCCGCCCACTTCACTGATCAATGCGGATGTTTTCCGGCCAAGTCGTTCCAGGCTGTTATAGATAAATCCGTGGGACCCTGCTGCTGATTCCACAAAGCACCTCGTAAGCTATTGTTTCCGTTCGAGCAGCAAGGTCATCGGCGGTGATGCTCTGGCCGCCCCGGCTGCCAAGCAATACTACTTCATCCCCTTCACACGCGCCAGGCACATCCGTGACATCGATCATGCACATGTCCATGCATACGCGTCCCACTACGGGAACGCGCACACCACGGACGAGCGCCTCTCCCTTGTTGGAGAGTCCGCGGCTGTAGCCGTCGGCATAACCAGCCGGCACCGTAGCGATGATACTCTGCCGAAGTGTCGTATAGGTACGTCCGTAGCTTAAGGGGATGCCAGGCGGAACTTTTTTTATGAACGCAATGCGCGTGACGAATGACAAGACGGGGCGCAGGCCGGCGCTTCGCGCCCGCTCTTCCAGAGGATCATATCCGTACAACATCAGCCCGGGCCTGACCATGGTGAACAGGGCGCGGTGATAATCAAGCACGGCTGCGCTGTTCGCCGCATGCCGGACAGGGATTGCCATACCCCGTTCCTCGAGCGTCCCTAATAGTCTCTCGAAGCGATCCAACTGCCGCGCCGCGAATTGTTTGTCCCGTAAATCAGCATCCGCAAAATGCGTCATCAATCCGTTTACTGAAAGGCCGCCCAGTTGCAAAAGACCTGCAATAAAATCAGGCGCATCCTCGGGAGATATGCCGATTCTGCCCATCCCCGTGTCCACCTTCACGTGCACGGTGATAAGCGTTTTCCGCTTCTTTGCGGCTTCGGACAGTGCCCGCGCCACAGTCAAATCAAACACGATCGGGATCAGGTTGTACTCCAGCACCGCTTCGGCCTGCGCGGGGAAGAGCGCCGCCATGAGCAGGATCGGCACTTGGATACCAGCTGCCCGGAGTTCTCTGCCTTCTTCAACGAGGGCGACACCCAGCATGTCAACACCCAATGACACGAGACGCCGGGAAACTTCCACGGCCCCGTGTCCATAAGCGTTTGCCTTGACTATTGCCAGGATTTGCCGACCATCCGCAAGACGCTCCACCTGTTGGAAATTATGAGCGAGAGCAGCCAGATCAATCACCGCGCAGGTAGGCCTCTCGGATGCGGGTAACGAGGTCGCCTGGACCGGTCCGCATGCCCCGTGCTCAGTGGATGGTGCTCTCATTGATCTCCTCAAAGGTATTTGACGCCGGCATGATGTCTATCTTGTCGAATGATTGCGCGCATTCCAGGCATTCCCAGTGGTGGATGGTCCAATACTCAAAATCCATCTCCAGCCCATAATCGTCTTCCTGGAATAAATTTGTCCCCCCGCAATAGGGGCACATGATCGGGTCCATGATTTTTCCTCCGATCTCCATTCAACATGCCCAACCCGGACGCGGAATGAGATCAAACAGAACTCTCTGGTCAGCTGGCAAAACAGCCCTCTCACCAAGGCTTTCTGAGCAGGAGAATTCCTGGCGGTTTATCGCGTGAAGAATTTTAAAAATCTCCGTATTTTCAGAAGGTTTGTAAGATTAAATTTACTTTATCACAGGGAAGTACGTTTTGCAAAGATTTTTTGCCGGCGTCATGCAGAGTGTTCAATCGGGCTGAAAAGACTTGTGGTCAAAAAGTTTTCACCTGCGGCGATGTTCCTGAAGGCTTTTTTTTGTGATAGTACCCACTATCATCAGATCCCTGCCTATAAACTGAGTCGTCATATGATCCAGTTTGATAGCTCCGAGAAGTCTTGCCGGGGACGCACCCCCGATTGAGCTTCGCGAGTCAGTGCCAGTCATAAGCGTAGGCGCGATGAACATGACGATCTTGTCGACAATGCCGGCCATGAGAGCCGACGCATGCACTTCCGCACCGCCTTCTATGAGCACGGACATGATCCCGAAGCTTCCGAGCATGTTCATGAGGTGTTTGAAGTCAACCTTGCCGTCCTTTTGTTTGACGAGTAGTATTTCCGCGCCCGCATCAAGCAGCCCGGCCAGCTTATCCTTGGGCATAAGTTCCGTTGTGGCGATGGTCGTTTTTGCCAATGATTTCTGATTCAGCACTTTCGCATTGAGCGGGGTCCTCAATTTTGTGTCTACGATGATCCGATGAGGGTCCCGTCCCCCGGGAATCCGCGTAGTAAGGGAAGGATCGTCCTTCAGTATGGTATTGATGCCTACCAGGATGGCATCATTGGCATCGCGCAAGCGATGCCCTTCTTCGCGCGCCTTCTCACCGGTGATCCATTTCGACTCGCCTTTGGCTGTTGCGATCTTGCCGTCCAGCGTCTGAGCGATCTTGAGTGTCACGAACGGGATGCCGGTGGTTACGTGTTTGATGAATGCTTCATTCAGCGCTTTTGCATCATTCTCACACACTCCTGTGGTAACTTCAATTCCCGCCCTTTTTAAGACCTTGACACCGCCACCCGATACACGCGGATTTGGATCGATCATCGCCACGACCACCCGCTTCACTTTGCTCTGGATTACGAGGGGGCAGCACGGCGGCGTTCTCTTGTTCGTATGCGAGCAGGGTTCGAGCGTCACGTACAGTGTCGCGCCTTTCGCCTTTGCACCGGCTTTCGTGAGCGCGATCGCCTCGGCATGGGGTTGACCGGCCTTTTTATGATACCCCGTGGCAATGACCTTGTTGTTCTTCACCACCACGGCGCCGACCATCGGATTCGGGCTCGTCCTGCTTTTGGCCTTTGCCGCGAGCCGGAGGGCCATGCGCATGTATTTTTCGTCTGGAGAGTTGTTACTCATAACTTTGGATACTGTTCTTTTCATTTTAATTTTTTCTCGCATGTCGTCAAAATCCACAGCTTTGCCACTAGTCTTCAGAACTCCTTTGTAGTCTCTAAGGGTCTTTAACGATTTATTCGTATTTTTCTGAATCATAATAATATTCCTATTTCTCTACCGGTATGACATGTTTTATTAGCCATGCCGCTGCCTCGTCACTCGTATTTTTTTTAACAGCCATATTCAATGCAAACCGCTCAAGTTCCTCCTGGGACGCTACAAGACGCAGGCCGTTTTTGGCAAGAAAAACGCCGGTTGCCGTAATTGCCGTCCTTTTGTTCCCGTCAAGAAACGGATGATTCCTAGCCAGGGACTCCATGAGAGCTGCTGCTTTCGAGATCATGTCGGGATAAAGATCGTCTCCGCCGAATGTAGCCTGTGGCCTGGACACCGCGGATTGTAAAAGTCCGATGTCCCTAACACCATGTGCGCCCCCTGTCTCATCGATAATTCTTGAATGGACAAAAAGCACCTGTTCTGCTGTCAGGTATTTCACTTTTTCGCCAGTTCCTTTAGAGCGGGACGGTAACGTTCAATGAAATCATTTACCTGGGCGACGAATTCCTTGTCCACTCCTTTGGGGTATTTTTTCTTACGCACCGGCTCGATCATGATGCGATCATGGTCTTCGTCAAGAGACACCTCGACCTCGGAGCCCACGGCAAGATCGAGTTTGCTGAGATAGTCAGCTGGGATAGACACTCCCTTACTGTTGCCGACGGCGAATACTTTTCTGTGCATACAGCACCTCCTGATACGTTATAACCCCATTATAACAAAATGTCCTATGCTGTAAAGATTTTTTTGAACTTGCAATTCCCTATCTTACTAAAGGGCCATTAAATAGGTTCCTCCCCCTCGATGGGGGAGGTTAGGTGGGGGTGACGGCAGCCGGTGCATCACCCTCCCCTTGCCCCTCCCATCAAGGGAGGGGAGATGTTAGGATACCCGTAGCTTTCAGCGGTGAGGTTCTTGAGCCTGCACCAAACACCAAGGGCGGCCTTGTGGGCCGCCCTTGTAATTCATACTGGATCCCCGATGGAATCATTCGGGGATGACGCATGGCGTCACTTCGTCCCTGAGCCGCCCACACCCTTTTCTTTGAGTTTTGCCTGCGCCGCTGCAAGCCGCGCGATGGGCACACGGAACGGCGAGCAGCTGACATAATTGAGCCCCGTTCTGTAGCAGAACTCGACGCTCGCCGGATCTCCGCCGTGCTCGCCGCAGATGCCGATCTTGAGCGTGGGCCTCGTGGAGCGGCCTTTGTCCACGCCCATTTTCACCAGCTGGCCTACGCCCTCCTGGTCCAGGGTCTGGAACGGGTCCTTCTCGAGAATATTGTTCTCGGTGTAATGGTTGATGAACTTGCCCGCGTCATCGCGGCTGAAGCCGAACGTCGTCTGGGTAAGGTCATTGGTGCCGAAGGAGAAGAATTCGGCTTCCTTGGCGATCTCATCGGCGATCAGGGCGGCCCGAGGCAGTTCGATCATCGTGCCCACCAGATACGTTATGGTCACGCCTTTTTTCTTCATCACCATGTCCGCCGTCGCTTTGATGAGCGCCTTCTGGTCCTGCAGTTCCTTTTTGATGCCGACCAGCGGGACCATGATCTCCGGGATCACTTTTTTGCCCTTCTTCGCAAGTTCGCAGGCAGCTTCGATGATCGCCTGGGCCTGCATGCGCGTGATCTCGGGATACACTATGCCGAGGCGGCAGCCGCGGTGGCCGAGCATGGGATTGAACTCGTGCAGTTCTTCAACGCGTCGGAGCAGTTTTTCCTTCTTGGCGATTGTGGCTTTGGGCGCCTTCTTCGCCTGCATCACGGCGATCTCGACCATGAGTTCCTCGCGCTTGGGAAGAAACTCATGCAACGGTGGATCGAGGAGGCGGATCGTTACAGGGTACCCGCCCATGGTCTCGAACAAGCCCTTGAAATCCGAGCGCTGCATGGGGAGAAGCTTGGCCAGCGCTTTTTCCCGGTCTTCAACCGAGTTCGCGAGAATCATCTGCTGCACGATCGGCAGCCGGTCTGAGGCGAAGAACATGTGCTCGGTGCGGCAGAGGCCGATGCCTTCGGCCCCGAACTGCATCGCCATCTTGGCGTCGCGGGGAATGTCCGCGTTGGCGCGCACACCCATGGTGCGGAATTCGTCAGCCCATTTCATAAGCGTGCCGAAATCGCCGCTGACCTTGGGCTCCACGGTCGCCACCTTGCCGAGGATCACGCGGCCCGTGCCGCCGTCGATGGTGATCCAGTCGCCCATTTTCACCACGAGTCCGTTCACGGAAAATTTTTCCGCCACCAGGTCCACCTTGATGGTCTCACAGCCGGCTATGCACGGCTTGCCCATGCCACGGGCCACGACCGCGGCGTGGGAGGTCATGCCGCCCCGCGCCGTGAGAATGCCCTTTGCCGCGTCCATGCCGTGGATGTCATCCGGTGTGGTCTCGGGCCTTACCAGAATAACCTTGTCCTTTTTCGCGAACTTCACGGCCTCGTCAGCGGTAAACACCACCTTGCCCGACGCGGCTCCCGGAGATGCGGGAAGCCCCTTGGCAATGACCTGCATTTTGGCTTTCGGGTCGAGGATGGGATGGAGAAGCTGGTCGAGCGAAGCCGGCTCAACACGGAGAATTGCCTCTTCCTTGGAAATGAGCCCCTCGCCCACCATATCAACGGCTATCTTGACTGCCGCGTGGGCAGTGCGTTTGCCGGTGCGGGTCTGGAGCATGTAGAGGGTGCCTTCCTGGACCGTAAACTCGAAATCCTGGATGTCCCGGTAAT
Organism: uncultured Nitrospiraceae bacterium; assembly: GCA_964447405.1. Lineage (GTDB taxonomy): Bacteria > Nitrospirota > UBA9217 > UBA9217 > UBA9217 > JALNZF01. The sequence continues at coordinate 187,497 of CAYUSP010000003.1, forward strand.
GCAGTTCAAGCTTGTTCGTAATATCGCGAAGCTGCTTGTATACCAGCGGCATCTCCTTTTTAAGGTCGGCAATGGGCTTGGGCGTTCGGATGCCTGCCACTACGTCCTCGCCCTGGGCGTTGGTCAGATATTCGCCGTAAAATTCCCTGGCGCCGGTTGAAGGATCGCGGGTGAAACCGACGCCGGTGGCCGAGGTGTCGCCCATGTTGCCGTACACCATGGCCTGCACATTGACCGCTGTACCGAGATTCCCCGGAATGTCATTCAGCCTGCGGTAGGTGATGGCGCGGGGATTGTTCCAGGAGCCGAAGACCGCGTCGCGGGACATGATAAGCTGCTCGATCGGGTCCTGCGGGAAGTCCCGCTTTTTGAGCTGTTTCACCTTTGTTTTGAATTTTGCGACAAGGCCCTTGAGGTCCTCCGCGTTCAGATCGATGTCAAGATGGACCTTTTTCTTTTTCTTGACCTCATGGATGATATGCTCGAACTCCTCCTTCTCAATGCCCATTACCACGTTCCCGAACATCTGGATGAACCGGCGGTAGGCGTCCCAGGCAAAACGCTCGTTGCCCGACATGCGGATGAGGCCGCTGATCGTGCTGTCGTTTAAACCCAGATTGAGCACCGTATCCATCATGCCCGGCATGGAAAACTTTGATCCGGAGCGGACGGACACAAGCAGCGGCCGGTCGACATCGCCGAACTTGAATTTGTTGCCCAGAGCGTCCTCCATTTTGACCATATACGAACGCATATCAGCGTCCAGTCCGTTCGGTACGCGTTTTCCGAGATCATAGAAAAGATTGCAAACCTCGGTTGTGATCGTGAAGCCGGGTGGTACCGGCACACCCGCGTTCGTCATCTCGGCAAGACCCGCTCCCTTGCCGCCGAGCAGGTCCTTCATCCCGCCGTTCCCGTCCGCCTTTCCCTTACCGAAAAAGTAAATGTATTTTTTTTCCGCAGCCATATGATCCTCCCTGTAGGTACTCAAATTAAAATCTACGCAAAATGGCAAAAATATTTTCGCGCAAAGACGCAAAGTCGCAAAGAAAGGCGCAAGAAGCGTCAGGCTTTTGGTTTAGGTTTTCTTTGCGCGCTTTGCGGCTTTGCGCGAGACGCCTTTTGGTTCCGCCTTGTCCGGGTTAGACATAAGAACCACGATATGAATGAACGCTTCCTCGTTTCACCGATTCGTTATTTGTTCTCCCTCATTACTCAGCACCAGCCGGGAAAAATCCGCGATCCCGGCAAAGAGCCGGGTAACGCCGGCAAGCAGGGCCAGCCGGTTGTTCTTCACCCCGGGGTCCTTGTCCATGACCATCACGGTGTCGAAGAACGCGTCAACCGGTTTTCTGAGCAACGCGATATCGGCGAGCGCACCGCGGAAATCAAGCGCTTTAGTCTTGTCCGCGACGCGGTCCCTGATCTCCATGTACGCGCCAAAGAGCGCCTTCTCCGCATCCAGCGTGAGAATGCTTTGCGTCACCGCGCCGTCAAAATCCTTAGGAAGGATGTTGCCCGCCCGTTTGAGCGCGGTGACCAGCGGTTGATAATCCTCCGAAATCCTGAGCCCGTCAAGCGCACGCACCTTTTCCCGGGCAATGAGAGCGTCATCGAATCCCACGCTGAGCGCGGCATCCACCACGTCGGATCGGATGCCTTCGGAGGCGAGCATCCCCGCCAGCCGCTGTTGGAAAAAACTAAGCGTGTCCGAGCCAATCCCAGTAAGCTTCGCATCCTTCAGGCCGTAACCGCTGCATGCCTTCGCGATCAGGTCCGCGAGCGACAGCCGAAGCCCGCGGTCCAGGAGCATGGTGAGAATGGCCATCGATTGCCTTCGCAGTCCATAAGGATCCTCGGATCCGCTCGGCAGGAGGCCAGCGGAAAAACATCCGGTTATGGTGTCGATACGGTCCGCGATCCCCACGCACAGGCCCTCGAGAGAAGCCGGTTGTTTATCTCCGGAGAACCGGGGAAGGTAGTGTTCCAGGATCGCGTCGGCCACGCGGGGATTTTCGCCGGATTTGATGGCATAATGCCTGCCCATCACTCCTTGCAGTTTGGGGAACTCACCGACCACGCCGGTGAGCAGATCGGCCTTGCACAGTTCGGCAGCCCGCTCCGCAACAGCGGCATCGGCGCGGAGCAGCCCGGCGAGATGCCCGGCAAGGGCGCGCACCCGCACCATCTTGTCGTGAATGGTGCCGAGCTTTTCCTGGAATGTGACTTTCTTCAGCCCCTCGACACGCGTGTTGAGCGGTAGCTTTACATCATGGTCAAAGAAATAGGCCGCGTCAGAAAGCCGGGCCGCCAGCACCCGCTCATTGCCCGCGCGCACGACCTCCATGTCTTCGGCGCGCGTGTTGCTGATCGTGATAAAACAGGGCAGAAGATTGCCGTCAGGGGCGACGACGCTGAAATACCGCTGATGCTCGCGCATTGCCGTGATCAGCACTTCCTTGGGCACGCGGAGGTAATCTTTATTAAAGGAACCCATGATTGCGACGGGATACTCGACAAGGTTCGCCACCTCTTCCACGAGCCCGGGATCGTCGAGCACGGAACCGTTCTTCAAGGCCGCAAGCTCCTGGACCTGTTTCACGATCCGCTGCTTTCTTACTTCAGGATCGAGTATGATAAAATTCGGCTCTGCCTGGGATACATAGGACTTGAAATCCTTAACCAGGTATGCGCCCGGGCTCATGAACCGGTGGCCGCGCGAAAGGTACCCGCTCTTGATGCCGCCCAGTTCAAAGTCTGCAACAGACCCGCCCCAGAGGGCAAGGATCCAGTGGATGGGCCGCGCAAAACGGATGTCCTTGTCCATCCAGCGCATGGACTTGGGGAACGGGATGGAGAGGATAAAGCCCGGCAGCGCCTGCTTGAGCCACGCTTCCGTATCGCCGCCTTTTTCATCGATCCGGGCGACCATGTATTCGCCCTTGTCCGTGGACTTGACCATAAGCGACGAAACCGGAACGCCGTTCTTCTCGGCGAAAACAGTCGCGGCCTTGGTGGGATTGCCCTGCGCATCAAAAGCGATCTTTTTCGGTGGCCCGGTGACCTCTTTTAAGAGATCGGCCTGAAGCTCGTCCATATCGGGCACAACAAGCACGAGGCGCCGGGGCGTGCCATAGACCTTCATCTCACCGCGCGTGGCAATACGGCCGGTCTGAAGGAGCGCTGTGAACAGACCCTTCATGTTCTCAAGAGCCGGATTGATGAACCGCGAGGGAATCTCCTCGGTGCCAATCTCTAATAAGAATTCTTTACCCAAAATAACTCCAACAATAAAATGATCGCAACCACGGATGAACACAGATTAACACGGATAAGAAACCGAACCCGGTAAAACTAGGGAAAAAGCGTCTCGCGCAAAGCCGCAAAGCGCGCAAAGAAAACCTTTAAGTCCTGGATTAAGACAAACGTCTGCGACTTTCTTAGCGACTTTGCGCCTTTGCGCGAAAATATTCTTGCTGTTTTTCGTGGATTTTTTTAGTAACGAATCCCTGACTCCTAGACCCTTGCTACTTGCTACATGACCCTTGCCCTATCTCTTCACTAACGGAAAACCCTTTGCCTCCCGGTCAGCCAGATAGGCATGAGCGCACAAACGGGCGAGTTTTCGCACGCGGCCGATATACCCTGTCCGCTCGGTCACACTGATTGCTCCCGCGGCATCGAGCAGGTTGAACGTGTGCGAACACTTCAAACAATGGTCATAGGCCGGAAACACCACTCCTGCCTTGATAAGTTTTTCGCATTCCTTCTCGTAGCTGTCAAATTGGCGGAAGAGCATCTCGCGGTCCGAGAGCTCGAAGTTGTATTTGGAAAATTGCACCTCGGTCTCGTGATGCACATCGCCGTATTTCACATTTTTGGTCCAAGCCAGGTCGTATACGTTGTTCACTCCCTGCAGATACATGGCGAGCCGTTCGAGGCCGTAGGTAAGTTCGGCGGAGACGGGCTTCAGATCGATGCCGCCGACCTGTTGAAAATAGGTGAACTGCGTCACTTCCATGCCGTTCAGCCACACTTCCCAGCCAAGCCCCCACGCGCCGAGCGTGGGCGATTCCCAGTCATCCTCCACAAAGCGGATATCATGCTGCATCGGATTGATGCCGATCTTTTGAAGGCTCTCCAGGTAAAGCTCCTGCACGTTTTCCGGATGGGGTTTCAGGATCACCTGAAACTGGTAATAATGCTGGAGGCGGTTGGGGTTCTCGCCATAGCGACCATCAGTGGGCCGGCGCGAGGGCTGGACATAGGCCGCGCTCCAGGGCTCTGGTCCGAGCACGCGGAGGAACGTTGCAGGATGAAAAGTGCCTGCACCTACCTCGGTGTCATAAGGCTGAAGGATGACACAGCCTTTTGATGCCCAATATTGCTGAAGTGTCAGTATAAGTTCCTGAAATGTCAATGATTACCCCTGTCGGAACAGGATTAGAAGGATGGGAAAAATAGAGTGCTATTATACAAAAAAACCTCATGTTGTCAAGAAAATATCGGAATTTCCCGAGGATTTTGACGATTCCGCTGTTTCCCGCCACAGAAACCTGAAAAAAGCATTTTGGCCGCAGCTCAAATCGGATAAACGCAGAAAAAGACATGCAAAAAAGAAATTCTCAAGCTGGTAAAAGACGCACCAAATTGGTGAAGGATTTATTCAAACAAATGACCGGTTAATCAGCGCAAATCCGCGTTCATCAGCGGCCAACTCGTCATTCAAGATCAACCATCATTTGTCTTTAGTATCATTCTCCGGTTTATAAAAAGCCCCGTAAATTCTCTTCGCACAGTCCGGGCAGATACCGTGCGTAAATTCAGCATCTGAATGGTCGTGAACATAGCTCTCGATCTGCTGCCAGTATCCCTTGTCATCCCTGATCTTCTTGCAGGACGAGCAGATCGGCAGCATACCGCTTAATATCTTTACCTTCGTTCGCGTTTCCTGCAGTTCCAGGATCACCCGCTCCCGATCCAACTCCGCTGTTTTTCGCTTGGTAATATCCCGGTTGCTTCCCCGTGTGCCAAGGAATTGTCCCTGCTCGTCATGAACAGGCTGGCAGACATGGGATATCCACCGTATCAATCCATCAGCACGGGTAATCCTGAATTCCAGCTCCCGTTCGCCTGTGCCTGCTTTAGCCGCATGGCGGTGATTGTGGTAAGCCGCGATATCATCGGGATGAATCAATCGCCGAAGCAGCGAGGGTTCACGCTCAAATTTCTCAGCAGAATATCCTGTGACCCTTTCACAGGAAGGTGAGGTATAAAGGAGGCGATCATCAGGCGCAATCCAGAATTCCCAGTCATGGGTAAAGTTCGCCACGGTGCGATATTTTTCCTCGCTCCTGCGAAGGTCTTCTTCCATTTGCCTGCTTTTTGTGACATCCTCGAGCATCCAGATCGAACCCTCATCGTGATTTGCAGGATTAACGGCCTGCGCAACGAGGTGGCACCAGAAGAGTGAGCCATCCATTCGTTTCATCTGGATATTTTCTTTATAGGTCTCTCCCCGGGCGATCACGGGATATCCTTCGCGACCGATCCTGTCATAACTTTGCTTATCAGGGTAGAAGATCTCAACATCCTTGCTTATCATCTCCTGAATCGAATAACCCATCATAGCCGCAAGGCTTTTGTTCGCCCAGATGATCTTCCGGTATATGGTGAACAATACGCCTACTCCGATATTATCCAGGATGACTTTCTGTTCGTCCCTCACCCACTTGAGCCTGGCCTCGGCTTTTCTGCGCTGCGCGTCAGCTTCGCCCTTGTACAACGCCACCTCGATGGTGCTCATAAGAGTATCCATGGTCGAGGGTTTGGGGAGGTACCCGAAGGGCTCCGTGGTCTTGGCGCGTCCGATGGTATCCATGTCGGCATGAGCGGTCAGAAAAACAAAGGGAATGGCATGCGTCTTGCGGATCTCTTCCGCGGCCTGTATGCCGCTCATGGATCCGGAAAGAGTAATGTCCATCAGGATCAGGTCCGGCAGCAATTCCGTTGCCCTGCGCACCGCATCCTCTCCGCTCGCCGCGATGGCCGGGACTTCATACCCGAGTTCGATCAAGCTGGATTTAAGGTCCATAGCGGTCACTGTCTCATCCTCTACTATCAGGATTCGTTTCTTATCCATAGCGCCTCCAACAACAATTATGAATTACGAATGACTACACTACAATTACGAACTAGAAATTACGAATTAATAATTGATACCAACCTTCAATTCGTCATTCGTAATTCATAATTCCTCATTGCCCCTTACCCAATTTCTAATTGCCGTTATCCAGCCTCTCTCTCACCAGCCTCAAAAGCTTCATCGGCGAAACCGGTTTGAACACCACCGGCAGTTTGTCATCGATCAGCACTTTCTGACGGATCATGTCAGGAGCATAGCCGCTCTGGAACAGAATTTTGATGTCCGGCTGAATGACACTGATCTCGTCATACGCCTCTTTCCCGGTTTTCTTCGGCATGATTATATCGAACAGCAGAAGCCTGATTCTGTCCTTATGTTCCCGGAATTTGTTCACTGCGTCCTGTCCGTCGTTTGCCAGAATAACGGTGTAGCCGAAATCTTCCAGCAACGTCCTGGTCAGGTTTCGTACTGATGCGTCATCCTCCGCGAGCAGAATGGCCTCCGTGCCTCCTGCAGGACGCTCTTCCTCAGGTTGTTTCTCTGTTTCCTCACCCTTGGAGATGAGCGGCAGATAGATCTTAAAGGTCGTGCCATGGCCCGGTTCGCTGTACACGTTGATGAAGCCTTCGTGCTGCTTGATGATGCCGTAAACCACTGCCAGTCCCAGGCCGGTGCCTTTTCCCACCTCCTTGGTCGTGAAAAAGGGTTCGAAGATATGCTCCCTTGTGGCCGCATCCATGCCCGTGCCCGTGTCCGAAATGGTGGCCAATACATAGCTGCCGGGCTTTCCGAACCCATGAACAGAGACAAATGCTTCATTGAACCGCACCTGCTCCGTGGTCACGATGAAAGTTCCTCCGCCTGACATGGCGTCCCGCGCATTCGTAGCGAGGTTCATCAGCACCTGCTCAAGCTGGTGCGCGTCGCCCAGGACCGGCATAGCCTGATCGCTCAGGGCTGTTCTGCATTCCACATCCTCGCCGATGACACGCACAAGGAACTTCTCCACCTTTCTGACTATATCGTTCAGGTCCACGGGTTTTCGTTCGCTGATCTGCTTCCTGCTGAACAACAGGAGGTCCTTGGTAAGATGCGCGGCCCTTCCCCCTGCTTCGAGCATGTGCTCGATGTTTAGGCGCTGGGGGTCGTCCTTTGCCATCTGCATGAGGGCAATGTTCCCGTAGCCGATAATGGCCGTTAGGATGTTATTGAAGTCATGGGCAATGCCGCCGGCAAGGGTGCCGATGGACTCCATCTTCTGGGCCTGCCGGAGCTGGTTTTCGAGATTGCGGTGATCCGTAATATCAAAGTTCACCCCCAGCATGCGGATAGGGGCGCCCTCTGAATTCCTGATAACAATGCCGTTGGCCTTTATTTGCTTCACAGTTCCATTCGGCTGCAATACTTTAAAATCGGTATCCCACACCTTCTCGCCCCGCAAGGCAGCTTGGCATTCTTCAATGACTTTGTCGCGGTCATCCGGATGCAGGCCGTTCTGCCACGCTTCGATGCCCCCCGGGAAGGTGTCCCAGGTGAGGCCATATAACTCAAGCATCCGCTCGTCCCATACCATTTTGTTATGAACAATGTCCCAGTCCCAGATGCCGAGTTTGGCGGACTGGGTGGCTAGGGTAAGACGCTGCGTAACAGAATCGAGTTTTTCCTCCGCCTGTTTGCGTTTGGTAATCTCCAGGAACGCTGCCACAAAATGGTCCGGCCGGTATTGATAGCCGACGATTTCGTACCAGCGGTTGTTGAATGGCAGGTATTGCTCAATGTGGATTGGTTCTCCGGTCCTGGCAACACGGCCAAACGTGCCGATCCAGTCAAAGGAGTCTTTCTCTATGCCGGGGAAAGCCTGTCTCACGGTTTTGCCACGTGGGTCAACTCCAGTCAGTTCCTGGTATTGACGGTTGGCGTCAATGAAGAAGTAATCAACGGGTTTGCCTGCGACATCGTAGATCATGCGGTGATAAGCCACGCCGATCGGGCCGTTTTCGAACAAGGCGCGAAACTTCCACTCCGCCTCCCGCAGCGCTAGTTCCGCCTGTTTCCGTTCGGTGATATCGCGATGGAATGCCACAATTAATTTTTTCTCGCCGAAATCAAAGAGGCCTGTCGACACTTCAAGGGTAATAACGTGTCCATCCTTATGGACATGGTTCACCTCAAAGATGATATGTTCGCCTGCCAGTATCCTGCGCATTCGCTCGGGCGACTTCTCCTCGAAATCATGGTCAATCTCTTTCATGGGTATTTTTAGCAATTCGTCAATGCTGTACCCATGCATTCTGGCGTAAGCATCATTCGCGTTCACCACGCTGCCGTCTGGCGAAAGATAGAATATGCCTTCGCTAGTTTTCTCAAAAAGCGTCCGGAACTTATCCTCGCTCGCCTTCAATGCCTGCTCGGCTTTTCTGCGCCCTGCATCCGCCTCGCCTTTGTACAGCGCCACCTCGATGGCGCTCAGGAGGGAATCCATGCTGCACGGCTTGGGCAGATAGCCGAAGGGCTCCGTTTTTTTGGCCTTTTCGACCATCCCCGCATCGGCATGGGCCGTAAGATAGATGATCGGGATGGCAAACAGGCGCCGTATCTCTTCCGCCGCCTCAATGCCGTCCATGGGGCCGTCAAGTGTGATGTCCATGAGGACCAGGTCCGGCCGTAGCTCGGATGAGGTTTTGATGGCATCCGGACCGCTCTTCACGATACCCGCGACCTCGTACCCGAGATCGAGCAGATTGGATTTCAAGGCCAGTGCGGATACGGCTTCATCTTCAACAATGAGAATTCGCTTCTTTTCCATGGTAAACTCCAATTACGAATTAGAAATTAACAATGAACCAGGCAACGTCAACTGCTGTCTCGCGCAAAGCCGCAAAGCGCGCAAAGAAAAGCTTTAAATCCCTTCTGTTAATATACTTAAAAGCTTTTGTCTTTCTTTACGACTTTCTTAGCGTCTTTGCGGCTCTGCGCGAAAACCGCTCTTGACTCTGTTCCCCTCTACTTCCCCGGAAAAGTTATTCTGAACGTCGTCCCCCCGTTTCTCACAAGCTCCACCGTCCCATGGATCTGCCCGGTCAGCACATTGACCAGCTGCAATCCCAGCGACGTGGTGTTGCGAAAATCGATGCTCTCCGGAAAGCCGATACCGTTATCCGCGACCGTCAGGACGTTGTTGCCCAGGCTATCCTTCCTGATCCCCAGCGTTATCGTTCCTGTCCTGCCTTCCGGGAAAGCGTGCTTCAAACTATTCGACACTAGTTCATTTATGATCAGACCGCAGGGGATGCCGGTATTCACATCAATTTCAAAGCTTTCCATGTCAACGGACAGGCGAACATCATGCCGTTTGAAGGTGCCGGCAATGCCCTGAACGAGGCTTTGCAGGTAGTCCTTAAAGTCGATTCGCGCCATGTCCTTTGACCGGTAGAGTTTCTCATGAATCAGCGACATCGATTGAATCCGGTTCTGGCTTTCCTCGAACAGGGCGCGCACTGTTTTATCTGTGGAGGTCTTTGCCTGGAGGCTCAACAGGCTGTGGATCACCTGCATGTTGTTCTTCACCCGGTGGTGGATCTCCTTCAGCATGACCTCCTTTTCCTTGAGCGACCGCAGGATCAGATCTTCAGCCTGTTTCCGTTCGCTGATCTCGGTGTTCAGTTCCTCGTTGGCCCGGTACAGTTCCTCAGTCCGTTCCTCGACCCGTAGCTCCAGAGTGTCCCGGGCTTCCCGGACTTTCCCTACCATTGCGTTGAACGCGGCCGCTAGCGCCGTCACCTCATCGGTACCTTTTACTTCAGTGGCAACCTCAAGGGACCCGCTTTCCGCAATACGCTTTGCCGCATCGCTCAGGATCAGCAGCCTGTTGGTGAGGACATGCGAGATCTTCTTTGAAACCCACAGAGTCAGGGCGATGAACAGCAGCACTACAGCGCCGTAGATTCCCACGAGCCATCCGACCTGTATTTTCCGGTAATCTTCTATCTCGAACTGAAACGCCAATGCATCCAGGGGCGGAGACAGGTGAAGCGGTTTCTTTAACTCGAAGAAACTGGCCTCGTCCCTTTTATTTTTTTGCAGCAACACCATGTCGTGGCTCAGCAGCGCTACGCTCCGGTCAACGGTGGCAGGCATGGTCTCGGCGAACAGATCCTCCAGTCTTACCTCCGCAATCAGGACCCCCTCGGGTTTGTTCGTCATGACCCAGATGACCGGCAAGGCAATCAGGAGATGGATCTCTTTGCCGTTCTTCATTAGTTCCGCAAAGCCCTTGCCTTCCTCGATCGTTTTGTGCAGCAACGCAGGGGAATTGAATACCTGCGGATTCCTGACATTTGACGCTAAAGGCTTGCCCATAAAATCACAGAGCGTAAGCTCGACGTGGATGTCGTTTTCAAGCTTGAAACTTTTCATGAACGGAACAATATAAGCGTCACGGCCCACCGTGTCCACAAGCGCATTGCTGATGATGAGATTCCTGGAAATATTCAGCAGGGCTTCGTTGGTCGTGTTCATGGTGCGCTGGAGCCTGAAGGCAGCCTGGACAGCATCGGATTCGAGCGTCTGCCGTATGTTCTGCGTTACCAGATACCTCATGAATCCGAAGGACAGTGCACCGCCCAGCAGGAGTAAGAACAGCGTGAGGCTGACCATGGCAATATTGATGCGGTGGTAAATGCTGGCATTGATCCGCTCGTACCACACCTGCAGCATCATTCTGATGCCGGAAGAAGGTGTTTTCAATTCTGTCATTTAATGCTCCTGATCCTTCCCGAGGAGTCATATCTCGCCATGGTCACGTTCTGGAGGCTTAACGCGTCATGGCTAGTTTTGGTGAACGGCTGCGCATAGCGCATGATCAAGCCATCGTACTCGGAGAGCTCTTCCAGGGCGTCATGCACCGCAATCCTGTTGGTGGATCCCGCTTTGTTGACCGCCAGCGCAAGGATATGCATCAGGTCGTACGCATGGACAAAACCCATGGGCGACTTGATATCAACAGGGGCTTTGAATCCGAACAATCTCTGTGCGGCAGCAATCACGCTTTTGGCTCTCTCACCACCGCTTTCATGGAGGTTATAGGTCTGAGGGAAAACCAGGTCTACCTTTCCGAGCGCATCTCCGGCCATTTTGAATAAATCACCACCGACGATGCTGGCGTGGCCAATGATGGGAAGACGCTGTTTTGCCGGCAGCTGCGCCACTTCTTTTACCAGCAGGGCGCCCTCGGTCTCGATGGCGACCATAATGACCGCCTGTGCCCCGGACTTGAGGAGGACATCGTATTGTTCTGCGAGCGTTTTTTCGCCATAATTGTACCACTGGGTGGAGGTGATCTGTATTTGAGGATTTGCAGCGACGTATTTTTGCATGGCCTCCGCGTTGCTCCGTCCCCAGCTGTTGACCACGAGCATCAGTCCGACCTTATCGTAACCTTTATTACGAACATGGGACATGATGGCATTGACGACCCAGGTGTCGGAGAGAGAAAGCCTGAACGCGTAATTGGGCGTGAAACCGTTGTCTATGACCTTGTTATTGGCGGACCAGGGGGTCATCATCGGAAGCTTTAATTCGTGGATCAGCGGAAGGGATTCGATTATAGCGGAGCTGAACTTCCCGCCGAAAACAGCCACGAGGTCCGGGATGGCCGCAAGCTCACGATTGTTCTGGACCGCGCGCGCGGGTATGGAGCGGTTGTCCTTCTCGATCAGTTCTAGCTTGCGTCCGCCGAGCACGCCGCCAGACCGGTTGATCTCGTCGATGGCAACCAACAGCCCCTGTTTGATCGCATCATCGGAGGTGCTCGTGGGATGAGTGCCCTCGGCGTTCAATCCGATATAGACTTTGCCGGCCCCGGCCCGGCCGGGAATAGGCGATAACAGCAATGTGGCAATCACAAGGATGCAGAGCGAAAGACTAATTCGTTTCATGATTGGCTCCTTTAAACTACAATTACGAATTATGAATTACGAATTAGTGATTAGCAACAATGTCCAATTCGTAATTGCTTTATATCGTTCGTAATTCTTAATTGCCTTTTATCATTCGTAATTCGTAATTTCTAATTCGTAATTGATTCTACTTCTCCGGAAACGTTATCCGAAACGTCGTCCCCTCTTCCTTTACAAGTTCCACCGTCCCGTGAATCTGATCGGTCAGTATATTGACCAGCTGCAAGCCAAGCGACGTGGTTTTGCGGAAATCCACGGCCTCAGGGAAGCCGATTCCATCGTCCGCGACACTCAGGACATTGTTTCCCTGGCTGTCTTTATGAATGCCGATCTTGATCGTGCCCTTTCTTCCCGCCGGGAAGGCGTACTTCAGGCAGTTCGAGACCAGTTCATTCACAATCAGGCCGCAAGGGATGCCGACACTTACGTCGAGTGCAACCATTTCCGTATCCACGGAAACAGCAACCTCATTGCGATGGTAGGTGTCCGCAATTCCTGCGACAAGGCTTTGCAGATACTCATTGAAATTAATATGGGCCAGGTCCGGCGATTTATACAGTTTCTCGTGGATCAGCGCCATGGTGCTCACCCTGTTTCGGGCATCTGCGAACACGGCGCGCATCGTTGCGTCGGCAATGCCATGCGCCTGGAGATTCAGCAAACTGGAAACAACCTGCATATTATTCTTTACCCGGTGATGGATCTCCTTGAGCAGGACCTCCTTCTCTTTGAGAGAGCGGCTGATCTGGTCCTCAATCCGCTTGCGCTCAACAATGTCGTTGCTGAGTATCAGGTTGAGCTGCTCAAGCTCCCTGGTCCGTTCTTGAACGCGCTGTTCGAGTCCTTCGACGGTCTGTTGAAGACTGACCGACATCTGGTTGAAGGCTGTTGCCAGTTCATTCAGTTCCTGGCCTGAAGGCACCGGGATCTGCTCTCCCAGGGACTCCCGGTTTTTCGTGATCTGGAGGGCCTTGTCCCGCATCAGCAGCAGCGGAGAAAAGAGAAGCTTTTTGCCAAACCAGGACTGGACAGCAAACAGGATCACCAGCAGGCCCAGCATCAGCCATGACAATTTCAGTGCCAGTGCGTCCGCGTCGGCGTATGCCTTGTTCAGCGGAATGCGGATCGAGATGGCGGACACAACTTCGCCCACGACGCGGTGAAAACTCCGCTCTGCTCCGTATTTTTTCACTAATCCTCCCGGAGCCCGGGCAGACTCGCTGTGGCATCGCATGCAGTCATTCTCCATGCTCTCGCCGCGCCGCAGCACATACAGGTAGGGCATGCCCCCGATTAACCTGACGCCTGATTCCTTCTCCACCAGGGGATCGGCGTTCAACTGTTTGATGAACCGTTTTTCAAATTCATCCGCCTCATTCAAAGGGCTGCGGGCATTGATCGCGCACTCCTTATAGTAATATTCCCCCATTCCCATGGTTTTAAAGATGCGGTCAATCTCCCTGACCGCATAAGTAGATGACATCCAGGTGGGGTCAAAATGATCAGGCTTGAGGAAAGGCCCGGTCAATTCAAACAAACGCGGCTTCATTTCCTTGTTGATATAGGCATGGGTGGCAAGGTTCCGATTGAGTATGACCATTGCCCGTGCTTCGGCATCAGCCAGTGCCTGCTGCCGCGCGTTGGAATACACCAGTGCCACGATGACCCCGGCAATTAGGATAAACGCGGCACCTGTAGCAAGAAAGAGGCGGATGCTGCTGTAGCTGAAAAGTGATTTTGAGAATGGCGCCATGGTCAAACCTCAACTTACATGCAATGATGAATTAGGAATTACGAATTAGTAATAAATACCTACATCCAATTCGTAATTCGACATTCGTAATTCATAATTGCCTTTTATCATTCGTAATTCTTAATTGCCACTACTTCCCGGGAACGTTATCCTGAACGTCGTCCCCGCTTCCTTCAAAAGCTCCACTGTCCCATGGATCTGCCCGGTCAGCACATTGACCAGTCGCAGCCCGAGCGACGCGGTGTTGCTGAAATCGATGTGTTCCGGGAAGCCGACACCGTTGTCCGCCACGGTCAGGACATTGTTCCCCGAACCGTCCTTTCTGATCCCGACGGCGATCGCTCCCTTTCTCCCGTCGGGGAAGGCGTACTTCAAACTGTTAGATACCAGTTCATTCGCAATCAGGCCGCAGGGAATGCCGACATTCACGTCAAGAGCAAGAGGTTCCATATCCACCGAAAATACAACGTCACGCCGCATATAGGTGTCCGCTATGCCGTCAACCAGGTTGGTCAGATATTCCTTGAATTCGATATGAGCCAGGTCCATTGATCCATACAGCTTTTCATGGATCATTGCCATAGAGTGGACCCTGTTCCGGGCCTCGGCGAACATGGCGCGGACGCCTTCATCGGAGATCTCCCTCGCCTGAAGGTTCAGCAGGCTGGTGATCACCTGCATGTTGTTCTTGACACGATGGTGAATTTCCTTAAGCATCACCGTTTTTTCTTCGAGAGAACGCTGAAGCTGTTCTTCCGCTTGCTTACGATCAGAGATGTCTCGAGCAGTGGCGTAGGTGATCCCTTCCTCTTCTACGAAGTTTGCCCGCCACGACAACCACTTGTAGGAGCTGTCCTTGCATAAATAGCGGTTCTCGAAGTTTAGCGAATATCCTAATTTCTGCTGCCTTGCCATTTCGTCCAGTGTCGGCTGTTTGTCATCAGGATGAATAAAATCCACGAAAGGCTTTGCCAGCAGTTCGTTTGCGGAGTATCCGAGCAAGTCGGTGCAAGCCGGATTTGTCCTCAGGAAGGCTCCGTTGGGATCGGCTATTACCATGATGTCGGTGGACGTCTGAAAAAATCTGACGTACTGTTCCCGCTCCCTTTCCACGCGTTTTCGATCGGTAATGTCGTATGCCGTTCCGCGTGTGCCAATGATCGATCCTTGTTCATTGGTAACGTTTTTTGCATTGAATATAAGATAGGCGACTGTCCCGTTCTTGCGGATATGGATTGATTCGTATCCCTTTACCATACCGCCGCCCATGAGACGCGCGAACTCCTTCAGGTCTTTCTCAGCATCCTCTGGTGTCTGAAAATCGGTAAACTTCTTCCCAAGCATTTCTTCCACCTTATAACCAAGGACTGCCTCCCATGCAGGGTTGAGATATGTATATCGTCCCTCGATGTCGCATTGCCAGATCATGTCCTGCGAAGTTTCCGCGAGGTCGTGATACAATGCCTCTGATCTCCTCAATGCATCCTCTGCCTTCCTGCGCTCGGTGATATCGCGGATGGCAGCGATGTGAACCGAGCGGCCGAATAAGGTGAAAAAGCGGCCGGTAATCTCCACGGGAAATACCTGCCCATGCTTGTCATGATGGAGGCGCTGCGGAATCTTCACAATCTCTCCTGGCGTGGCCGTTGTCCTTAGGGTGATCCGCTGCGTGTCTTCGGGCTCCGCCGAGAGGTCCGTGTTCTTTTTGGAAAGAAGCTCCGCCCGGTTGTATCCATACAATGCCGCTGCCGCGCTGTTAGCTTCGATAATGCGGCCAGTCTCGTTGTCCACCAGGACGATAGCGTCTGATTCCGCCTCAAACAGCTCGCGATAGAGCGCCTCGCTCTCCCGGAGCGCCTCGGCGGTCGCCTTGGACTTGCTGATATCGGTATGCGTCCCAAGCATGCGGATGGGGTTTCCTTCTGCGTCCCATTCCACAATCTTGCCCTGTGAGCGGATCCATTTCCAGACGCCGTCCTTTGTTTTCTGGCGGAACTCCACGACGTATTCAGGGTTCATGCCTTTGATATAGGACTGGTAGATCTCTGCAACAGGTTGCCGATCATCAGGATGGAGACGCTCGATCCACGCGGCGTTCGTCTCATGAAATTCGGTAGGGTCATAACCGAGCATCAGGGCATATCCGGCATTGACCACCGCCTCGCCGGTCTTGAGGTTCAGGTCGTACAATCCCAGGTTCGTGGCCTTCATGGCAAGGTACATCCGCTCTTCGCTCTCACGCAGTGCTGTTTCCGCTTTCCTGCGTTCGGTGACGTCCTGCACTGTACCGACAAATTTCACTGCCTTGCCATCAGCATCCTTGAGCACTTCCCCGATCGAATGGATGATGCGCCTCTCGCCGTTGTCCGGCCTGATGGCGGTATAGTCGATCTCAAATGCGGTTTTTCCCGAAAGCGCATCAGCAACTTGTTTGTTGATATATTCATGCTCAAACGGGTCTATCGCATCAAGAAAAGCCTGATAAGACGGTTTTACCTTTTCCGGGTCAAGGCCCTGAATACGATAGTTCTCTTCAGCCCAGTAGAGTTCGTTCGTGTTCAAATTCCACTCCCAGCTCCCGAGGTTGGCAGCGTGCTGGGCTCTTTTCAGCCGCGCCTCGCTTTCACGCAATGCTTCTTCCGCTTTCCTGTGTTCGGATATATCCGCATGCGTGCCGATCATCCTCAGGGGCTTTCCTTCGGAGTCGCGTGAAATGACCTGCCCTATGGACCGAAGCCACTTCCAGTCACCGGCTTTTGTCTTCCGCCGATATTCCATGGAACACGCTTGGCCAGTCTGGAGGCACTCATTGAATTTTTTAAGAACAGCGCCCCGGTCTTCAGGATGGATTCCGCTGATCCAGGTCTGCAGGTCAGAAGCGAACTCCGTGGGATCGTAGCCGATCATTTTCGGGTATTCGGGACTGACCTTGACCGCACCCGAGGGGATATCCAGATCGAACCAGCCTTGCTGTGACGAGGCAAGCGCCAGCCGAAGGCGTTCTTCATTCAGCTTGATCGTTTCTTCCGCCTTGTTTCGATCCTCGATCTCCTGGTGCAACCGCCGGGTCAAACCAACCACGGACAAATGACGCCAGGATGCGAGCGCAATGATAAGCAGGGACAGCACGATCATGATCCAAAGGGTCTGCTTTGACAAGGCAACATGCGACCGGGGCTTTCCGTACCATTTTACATAGATACTGTTGTATTCCGGAGAACCGATGAAGCCCTCGAGCGTATTGTTCAACCGGGCTGCTAACTCTGTGCGCCCCTTCTTCATACCAAAGGCCCGCTTGACCTCGGCGATCGGTTTTCCAATGACCTCAACATGGTCATCGACCCCGGCTTCCCAGGCTAAACGCAAGAGGACGGGGGCCGGGCCGGCAAAGGCATCGATCTTTCCAGCGAGAAGTTCGAACAGCCCGGTTTGAAAGTTATTATAAGCAATCACCTGTATGCCGGGCCTGGTGCGGAGCTGTTCGTACGCCACACTTCCCCGGAGCACGCCTACCACTTGGCCTGTATTCATTTCCCGCAGTCCCGATTGAGCGCGTGCGACCACAGAAAGCTGAAACGTGTCAAAGGGCTGGGTATAAGAATAGTACTGCTCCCGGTACGGGGATATAGACAAGCCGGGGACAATATCCGCGTCGCCTCGCTGGATCCTGTCGCGGATCTCTTCCCAATGGTCCCCGAAGATATAGGTCACTGAGAATCCGGCACGCTTCGCAATTTCGTTGGTGATATCCACCGCGAATCCGGCCGCCTCACCGGTTTTCTTGTCCCGGTAGAACGAAGGCGGCCCGTCCGCGGGAATAATGGCAATAAGCGTATCCTGCCCTCCGGATCGTTCCACTGGAGCAGCCCAGGCATTGCTATTGATCGCAAGCAGAAAACTCAATCCCAGAAAAATGACTAAGAGCATGGTGACCCGAGCCAGCATCACCGGCCTCAGCCTTTTCCGAAACCTGCTGATAGTTTCATTTATGTTCGTGGCATTCATGCTCAATCACCTCGGTTGAATGGCAATTACGAATTAGAAATTACGAATTATGAATTAACATCAACTACCAATTCGCAATTCGTCATTCGTCATTCCTAATTGGTGTTACTTCCCCGGGAACGTTATCCGGAACGTCGTCCCCTCTGCCCTGAAAAGCTCTATCGTCCCATGAATCTGCCCGGTCAGCACCGTAACCAGTTGCATGCCAAGCGACGCGGTATTGCGGAAATCCACTGTTTCCGGGAACCCGATGCCATTGTCTGAAACTGACAAGACGTTGCTTCCCTCGCTGTTTTTTGAGATGCCAAGCTTGATCATACCTTCCCTGCCATCGGGAAACGCGTGTTTAAGACAATTCGATACCAGCTCGTTCACGATCAGGCCGCAGGGAATGCCTACATTTACGTCAAGGGCAAGAGGCTCCATGTTCAGGTCAAAGACGACGTCCCGACGCTTGTACGTTTCTGCAATATTGGAAATCAAATTCTTGAGATACGCCTTGAAATCAACATGGGACAGATCGGCAGAGTGGTACAGATTTTCATGGATGAGCGCCATGGAGTATACCCGGTTCCGGCTTTCGTCGAACTTGGCGCGCACGGCTTCATCGGCGATACCCTTTGCCTGAAGATTCAGCAGGCTGATGATCACCTGCATGTTGTTCTTCACCCGGTGATGGATCTCTTTCAGCATGACTTCCTTTTCTTTGAGGGATTGCTGTATTCGTTCCTCGTCCCGCTTGCGGGCGTTGATATCATGGACCACTCCCAGTACCTGACGGGGGGAGCCATCGGATTCACGTTTATAGATGACCTCGACGCAGTCGAGCCAATGCCACTCGCCATTCTTGAGTTTCATCCGGTACTGATGGCGGATCAACTCGTTGTCCTTGACCTGCGAGTACATTGGCCAGGTTTCCCTGACGTACGTCCCGAAGTCTTCAGGATGCATTAAGGTGACAAGCAGTTGATCGCCCATGTGCTGAACTTCATCCTTTGAATAACCAAGGATCCGGTGAATACCGTCATTGACATATATGTTTTCCCGGTCTATGAGATCGTAAATGTATAACATGTCAGGACTGAGGTTGACGATCGATCCTATGAACTGGTTCCTTTCCGCCAGTTTTCGCTCGGCCTGACTGCGCTGGAGACTCAAGCGTTGAATCCGGTTTCTTGTCACCCAGAGTCCGCCGATACCGAGCACCCATATTCCGGCATATCCCCGGAGAACAGCAACTGAGTGGAGGTAGACGGCATCATGATATTGCTTGAACGGCACGGAAACGCTGATCCCGCCCCTGATATCGCCGACTTTGTATCCCTGCTGAGCGTGGCACTTCAGACACCCGTCTTCTGTGACCATGGGCCGCATCAAACGCAGGTGAAGTTCGTTACCAACCATCTCAAGGGACGATATTTCTTTGACGCCCGATTCAAATATTTGCAAAGCCTTCGTTTCCCAGGCATCAGGATTATTTTCAGGCCTTAGGGGTTTCAGGCTGGTAATGTGCCCGTGTACACCATACTGTTCTTTTGCCAGTTCATTGACCTGGCGCGTCATGTATGCGGGGTTCATCAAGGTAAGTTTCCTGCCTGAAGGCATGGTCAGGTCGCGCGCTGGAATATGCGCCAGATAGGGATTCGCCGGAGTCGCATCGGTCACAGGTACATAGACCCCTCCATGACGGGTCGCCCACCGGCGATAGACCAGGTCCTTGTTAAAACTGGAGAGGGCATCAGTGCGCGCAAGTTCCTTTGCCATGACGTAAGCCTGCCGTTCTTCCCAGAATGATAATCCCGCGATAAAGAGCGACCAGCAGATCGCCAGAACAATGAATGGGAGCGTAAGTTGTTTTTGGTTTTCGTCCAACAAGGGCGGCGATTGCACATTGCCAGCAGGCCTGTCTATGGTCATGACATCCTCCCTGTAAACCAGCAAACCGGAACGATACACGTGAAATGAGAATTTGATCGGGAAACACGAAGAGATCGTCGCGAGTTAGTTCAATTCGAATCAAATTCAATGCATTTTGGCGAAATTATTAACCAACAGTCCAAGATAGGATTAGTATATCAAATGCTTGGAAATCCAGAGGCAATTCAGACAATAAAACGTACTTTTCATTGAATTGAAAATGTTAAATCAGTGCAATATAGTGTTTAGTTTTAGCTGGGAAAAAACAGGATGAACTGCAGAACGGATTGGGTGAAATGGAGTGCAGCAACCAGAAAAGAGTTTCAGTTTTGGGATTTCTGATGAGCGAGGCGAGACCTGCAACAATGCCTTCACGTAGTTACGAAAGAATTATAATCCCCGCAAAATGGCAAATATATTTTCGCGCAAAGACGCAAAGTCGCAAAGAAGGATCCAAGCAGCGTCAGGCTTTTGGTTTAAAGAAATTATTTTGGTTTAGGTTTTCTTTGCGCGCTTTGCGGCTTTGCGCGAGACGCCTTTTGGTTCAGACTTGTACGGGTTAGTTACTATATAGTGATCTTTTTTATCGCGAGTTTGCCCAGGTCCATTTTGCCGAACCCGCGCTTGTCACCAAGGACCACATACCCGAGGTCGCTCCCCTTCATGCCGAAGAGTGTCGCCCCATAGGAATCCAAGGCCACCTGGTCAACACCCGCGATGATCGTGTCGAGCTTTTTTACATCCGCGAGGCTGCCCCCCTGGGGGCCGTTGGCAACCAGGATGCGGACAGCGTCGATGATCGTAAGCGTGGGCTTGATTTTCATCGCGAGGTCAACAAGACTCTCGTCCAGTTTCTGGTGGATCTGGCGCCGCGATCCGCCCATGACGCCCATCCAGTTCTTCATGGACAGGGTAAGCTTGCCCAGGCTGTGATGCTTGGCGATCGGGATGTTGATCACCTTGTCTGCTTCGAAGATGTCCGTGTAGAGCGGCCAGGTTTTGAGTGCCACACCGTTGATCTCCATGTCCCGGAATTTGCGCTCATCCATGTAATCCGCTTCCGCTCCCAGTGCGCTCGCTGCCGCGGCTATCCCGCTCTGAACATAGCACCTGCGCGGATCGTTCACCGGGCGGTCGAACACTTTCACTTTTTTTGCCCCTGCCTCGAAACAAAGCTTGACCACGGCGGCCACGACCTCGGGATTGGTGTTCCCTGCCTGCTCCGGGATCCGGTCCCAGCCGATATTAGGTTTAATAACCACGACATCGCCGCGCGAAACGAATGATTTTATACCTCCCAGGGCATCAAGAGCGGCGATGACGGTCTTTTCTGGCGATGCGCCGCGCGCCACCACGATGTCAGGCCTGGCTGCTTTCGCTGCTGCTTCGGCGAGCTCGCCCAGCCCAAGGGGAAGGGAGAACCCGGCGCCGGCCATTGCCGCATTTTTCAGGAATGCTCTTCTGTCCATGGATTACCTCACCTTTCCCCTCGCCAGGGATGCTAAAATTCCCATTATACAGAGGGCAGCAAATATGATGAACGCTGTTCGGACGCTCTTCAGAAAAAGCGGATAGTATTCCGGGGTTATGCGGGCGCTCCCGATCTGGAGCGCGAACAGGAGCATCGCGATACCCATGCTCAGCATCTGGCCTGTGAGCCGCATGGTGCCGAGCATTGCCGAACCCACTCCAAAATCGCGCTTCTCGATGGAGCTCATGACCGCGTTGGTGTTCGGCGACGAGAACAGGGCAAAGCCGAAACCCAGCAGCATCAAACCCGCGATTATAAGGCCCACATGCATCACCTGGTTTATGAAACTGAACAGGAACAACCCAGCCGCAGTGCATCCCATGCCGATGGAAGCCACCACCCTCGGTTCTATTTTATCAGAAAGCCTGCCGGCAACGGGCGAAAAAAAAGCCATGACCACAGGCTGGGCAATCAGCACCATGCCTGCTTCCTGCGGAGTAAAGCCTTTGAGGTACTGAAGATAGAGGCTCATCAGGAATGTTACCGCGAACGTGGCGCTGTAATTTATCAGAGCTGCCAGGTTGGAAAAAGCAAAGGTCGGATTATGGAAGAGCAGGTTCATGTTCAGAAGCGGGCTTGCTGTTTTGGTTTCACGCACCACGAACAAGATTATTCCAACGAGCCCGGCCAGAATGAACCACGCGCCCGTGAGCGACGGCAGGCGGGACAGGCCGTACATGACCAGGACCAGCGTGCATGCGTAAAGAACAGCGCCCATAGAGTCAAATTTCTCGCCGCGCGCCTCCGCCCATTCCATCTTCAATCGTGACGCGACCAGGTAGATCACCATGATGCCGATCGGCACGTTCACCAGAAAGATGCTTCTCCAGCCGAACTGCTGGGTCAGGAAACCGCCGAATACCGGGCCCACGGAAAGCCCCAGATACACAGCAGCCACATTGATCCCGAGGACGCGTCCCCGTTCCGAGGCCGGATAGACCGAGGTCAGGATCGCCATGCCTGTTCCAAAGATCATGGCGCTGCCGAATCCCTGAAGCACCCGGAACAGGATGAGCATCTCTGCTGAAACCGAGAACGCGAGCATCAGCGAGGAGATGGTGAAGATCCACATGCCCGCAGAGAAGATCCTCTTCCTGCCATGGATGTCCGCGAGCCTGCCAAAGGGCACCAGAAACATGGCAGCCGCCAGGATGTAGGATGTCGGCACCCAACTCATCAGCACGGCGCTCATGGCGAACTCCCTGCCAATCGCGGGAAGCGCGATGTTGATGGAAGAGACCATGAACGGCGTGAGGAACGAGGAAAGAGTGGCGATCAGAAGCGTGGAGCGTTTGATGGTGATATCATGCATAAGCGAGATGCAGGTATTGGCATATCTTGCTGCTGCGAAGAATCAGGATCCCTGCCGGTTTTCCCCTGGCAGCTGATCCACGAAGAAATCAAGGATCTTGCCCAGCGCCGCATGCATGTCCTTGCGCGGTATGATCATGTCGATCATGCCGTGCTCCTGCAGGAACTCGGCCCTTTGGAAGCCGTTGGGAAGCTGCTGTTTGATCGTCTGTTCGATGACGCGGGGACCGGCAAAACCGATAAGGCTCTTGGGCTCAGCAATGATAATGTCGCCCAGCATGGCGAAGCTCGCGGTTACTCCTCCGAAGGTCGGGTCCGTAAGCACTGAGATGAACGGGAGTCCCGCTTCTCCCAGACGGGCTATTGCCGCGGAGGTCTTCGCCATCTGCATGAGAGAAAGGATGCCTTCCTGCATGCGGGCGCCGCCTGATGAAGCCACGGCCACGAACGGGGTGCGCTTCTCGATCGCGCGTTCCACCGCCCGTGTGATCTTTTCGCCCACCACCGAACCCATGCTGCCGCCCATGAAGTTGAAGTCCATGATCACCAGGCAAACGGCCTTGCCGCCGATCTTCGCTTCCCCGGAGATGATCGCGTCCTTGAGGCCGGTCTTCTTGCGGCTGCTTTTCAGCTTGTCCTTGTAGTCCTTGAAATGGAGGAAATCCCTTGGCGACAGGCCGTCTTCCACTTCGAGGAAACTGCCCTCGTCAACCAGGAACGGGAGCCGCTCCGAAGCTGATATGCGGAAATGGTAGTCGCACTTCGGGCAGACCTTGAAGTTCTTTTCCACTTCCTTGCGGTAGATGATTTCTTTGCAGTTGTCGCATTTGACCCAGAGCCCCTCGGGGATCTTGACTTTTTTTGCCGGGGCTTCCTGCGCTACGGTTTCGGGCCGCTCTTTCTTGAACCAAGCCATATCACTCCTTGCAAAATGAAACCACGGGTCCCGACTGCATCGGGACACACAGATAAACACCGTAAAGAACGTTGGGATTTAATTAACCACGAACTGGAATGTCTCTGTGCGTCGCGAAGCGACCCGTGTTCCCGCCATTGGCGGGACTGTGGTTACTGATTTTCCTAAGTAGCTGCTCTTTTTTCAAATATTAAAACTGGTACGTCTTCCCTTCCTGCAGGAGCTTGACGTTCTTTCTACCCAGGCCGCGCAGTTCTGCGATCACCCGCTTCTTATGCACGGGTTTGACGTGATAAATATACACAGGTACGTCACGTCCGATCCTGGCCCGCTCCAGATCCGCATGGAGCTGTGCCGGTGTAAAGTGGCCACTCAGCGTCGCGATGGTATCCAGGCTGTTCGGAAAGGAGGTGTCCACAATGATCGCGTTCAGGTTCTTCGCCCGGGCGGCCTCCTTCCAGATCCCCTCATTAGGCCCGGTATCGGCTGTATAGAGGAAAGAGGTTTTGCCGTCGCTGACCAGAAATCCGACAGCAGGGACCGGATGGTTCATCGGAATCGTCTTTACCTTCAGGCCGGCAATGTTCACAGTCTTGCCGATCGGCATGGGCGCGTAGGTCAATACGGGGTTCTTTGCATTCGGGATCTTGGTGAAGTCAGGCCAGATGATGTCGTTCATCAGGTGCTTCTTTATCGCATCGAGCACGCGGGGGATGGCACGGATGTTCACCGGCTTTTTGATGCGGCCGATGATATTGTCCGCCAGAAAGAGCAGCGATTTGATGTGGTCGAGATGCGTGTGGCTGATCAGGACATCGGTGATCCGGCTCTGCGCCTCGATGGTAAGCGCCGCGGTGATCGTGCCCGCGTCCAGCATCATCACATCGTTGACGAGAAATCCCGGTGGATTGTGCCCGATAGCTTCGGATCCGGAGCACCCCAGTATTTTTACTTTCATTCACCCTCCTCCCTAAGCGTTGGTATAGGCCCTGCTCAACCCGTGCGAGTTTTATTTCATCCCCGCCAGATCATAGATGACAACCGGTTTTTCTTTCCCCTTCACGGTGACGGAATCGAGCTCCACGGCCTGCACGATGTCCTTGATCCTCACCAGGGTGTATTCGGAAATGATGATATGATTATTATACTTTCTTGTCAAGCCTTCTAAGCGCGCGCCGAGGTTCACGTTGTCGCCGATCACCGTATAGTCCATCTTCTTTCCCGGCGCCCCGATATTGCCCACAACCATGTCTCCGGTGTTGATGCCGATCCCGATATCAATGACATGCCTGCCCTCGGCTGCCCACTTCGCCTGGAGTACCTTGAGTTTCTCGATCATGGCCAGCGCGCAGCGGCAGGCGCGCTCGGGGTGGTCTGGCTGCCCGAGGGGAGCTCCCCAGAACGCCACGATGGCGTCGCCCACAAACTTGTCCAGCGTTCCCTCGTACTCGAACACGATGTCCGTCATCGCGCCCAGATATTCGTTCAGCAGGGAAACGACCTCCTCCGGCTGCAGTTTCTCGGAAAAGGAGGTGAAGCCGCGGATATCGGAGAACAGTACGGTGATGTCCTTGCGGTCTCCGCCCAGCTTTGCCTTGCTCGGATCGCGGATCAGTTCATCGACAATACGCTTTGACACGTAGCTCGAGAACATGCGGCGGATGTCCCGGGCGCGGCGTTCCTCCATGAAGAAGCGATATGCGGTCTGGCAGGTATAGCCGAAGAACAGCGATGAATAGGGATAGACGAAATTGAACCAGACGCCCTTTGCCACGAACAGGTAATATACGATGCCGCCGTAGCCCAGCGCCAGGGCAAGGAACAGGGCCACCCCGGCTCCGGCACCCAGCCTCGGAAGCGTGATCCCGAGGACAACGGCAAAGAGCAGGACAAGGAGGAGAACGCCTCCTGATGTCCGAGTGATGAAATCTTGACGGAGAATATTGTCCACGACATTCGCGTGTTTCTCGATCCCCGGCATGTTGGCGGTGAACGGCGTAACACGGAGGTCGTAGATCCCCAGGGCGGTCGGGCCGATCAGGATGATCTTGTCCTTGAACGTGCCGGCCGGGGTCGTCCCCTCAAGAATGTCCGAGACCGGGTAAAGCGGAAAGGTTCCGCCCGGACCGCGGTAGTTGATCAACATACGACCGTGATCGTCGGTCGGTATCGTGGTGCTGCCCAGGGCAACGGAGCCCTGATAGTCGAGCGCCAGGTCATCCATCTTCAAGCCGCGAAAAATCCGCGCAGCCTGCAGACCGATTGGCGGATAGTAATCCCCCTGGAACTCGATCGCAAGCATTTCCCAGCGGAGGGTGCCGTCCTCGTCCGGGATCATATTGATCGGAGCAAGGGATTCGGCGACCTGCTGAAAGCGGTGGAGAGGCGGCAGCACCATTTTTGCTTTCAAGGCGCGAAACGGCTCGTCTGTATGCTTGAGGACGGAATACGCGGAGAAGACCAGGGCGTCGGTACGTTTATCAGTAAATCCCGATTCCTTGAATCCTTTTTCGGTAAAATCAAATACCAGCGGCAGGATCACCCGGCCGCTTTTCTGGATCGCCTGCTGGAGCTGCTCGTCCGCTTTGTTGCTCTCTACTTCTGAAAAGATCACGTCAAAAACGATGACCTTGGCGCCGTCTGCGGTAAGCCGGTCCACAACACTGCCCCAGACCGTGCGCGACCACGGAAAACGGCCGAGTTTATTAATGCTCTTTTCGTCAATAGCGGCAATGACGGTTTCCGGGCCCGGCGATATGCTGCCTCGCAGCGTGAACCGCATGTCGAGGGTCTTTTCTTCGAGCACTTCCATGAAGCGGACGTGGCTTATCTGCATGATCGCCAATACTGCCGCGACGCAGAGTGCTATGATGATGCCCGCATTATTTCCGGCCTGTCGAGTCATAAAAAAGTCTGAGTCTTTCGTAAATAAGTTGAAAAGCTTACATAGAGAATCAATTAAGAGAACTAACAGAATCTTTGACACGGATAAGGGCCGATAAGAAAAACGATATTCACTGATACATCAAAGCATTATCCGTGATAATCATGTTTGAATCCGCCGTTATCTGTGTACAAAGGTTTGTTGTTATGAATCTTCCTATGGACATCGTCTGGCTTCTTCAACTAAAACACGAATGACTCAAAAGTCTTCTGTCTTCTAATTACGCCATCTCCCCGAAGATCTCACGCATTTCCAGATACCGCAGAAGCCGGTCTACCTGGTCCTGGTTGGTAATATGGACTTTATCATTCGAGAGCTCAACGATCCTGACGCTGGCCAGCTTCTCGAGGATCATTTTAACCTGGGAATTTTCGATCCCCGCGAGGCCGGCGAGGTCGTCAATGGTGATGAAGAAGGAACCGCCTTTTTTCTGCTCCTTCACGGCTTTCGCCAGTATGCTTACCAGCCTGCTGGTGTTGTCCTTGATCATGAGCGCTTCCATCTGGTCGTTCGTTTCCCGGAGCCGGTCCGCAAGGCGTTTGATGAACCGGATGGCGATCTCGACGTTGCTGCGGAGCAGCGCGTCGAAGGTCTTCCGGTCGATGACCAGCATATCACAGGGTTCGATCGTCTCCGCTGATGCGGAGCGGGGTTTGTCGTTCAGGATCGCCATCTCGCCGAAGAACTCCCCTTTCTCGAGCGTGGCAAGCGTCTTTTCCACGCCCCTGATCCGTTTGCTGATCTTCACCCTGCCCGACTGGATGATGTACATCTCTTCACCCTTTTCGCCTTCATGGAAGAATACAGTTCCTGTGGGGAACTTTTTCCCGAACCGGGTAAACAACTGTGCCTGGATATCGCTCATGGAATTCTCCCTTCATAAAATCATACATTGGATTTCGGAAATCTGCCACGCATCATGCCAAGCTTGCTGAGCGGCCGCCTTGCGCTGCGAGTACGCCCTGTTTGAGCGCTTTCACCGCTGCTGCGACCCGGGATACGAGCTCCGGACTTCCCGAGTGTTCCTCGATTACCTTGACAAGAGCGCTGCCGACGATAACGCCGTCTGCGCCCCACAGGGCCACCTGCGCTGCCTGGTCCGGCGAGGAGATGCCGAACCCGACGCACACCGGTTTGTCTGTGATCGCCTTGATCCGGGAGAGCGCGTCCTTGACCGAGTTTTGGACGGCCAGGTGCGCACCGGTCACGCCCGTGAGAGAAATATAATAGATAAAACCATGCGAACCTTTGCTGACAAGCCTGATCCGGTCATCCGTGCTCGTAGGCGCTGTCAGCATGATCGTATCGATGCCCGCCTTCCTGGCAAATCCCGCCAGCGTGCCCGCCTCTTCCGGAGGAAGATCAGGCAGGATCAATCCATCAAGACCCGCGGCAGCAGCGTCCTTGACAAAGCGCTCCTCGCCATATTTAAAGATGAGGTTATAGTACGTCATGATGATGAGCGGTATCTGGCTCGTTTTCCGCACATCAGCGACCAGGCCCAGCACATCCGCGATGCTCGTATGGTTCCGAAGAGACCGGATTGCCGCTTTCTGGATCGTGGGCCCATCCGCGAGAGGGTCCGAGAACGGCGCGCCGAGTTCAATTATATCACAGCCCGCCTTCTCCATCTCCAGGATGAGCGTCTTCGTGGTGGCAAGGTCCGGGTCCCCTGCCATGATGTAAGGGATGAGCGCGGTCTCGTTTTTTTTCTTGAGCCGGTTGAAGGTTTGTTTTAGTCTGGACATGTTTTACTGGATCTCTTTTCTATTAATTCCTCAATCAGCACTTCTCGATAATCACAGTTCCACACCCTTGATCTTCGCCACCTGCATTACGTCTTTGTCCCCGCGTCCCGAAAGATTGCAGATAAGGATTTTATCCTTCCCAAGCGTGGGCGCGAGTTTGAGGCAATAGGCAACCGCATGGGCGCTTTCGAGTGCCGGGATGATGCCCTCCAGCCTGGCAAGTAGATCAAAAGCCTCCATGGCTTCTTCATCAATGGCATAGGTGTATTCGATACGACCGGTATCGTGGTAAAAAGCATGCTCCGGACCGATCGCCGCATAATCCAGCCCTGCGGAAACGGAATGAGTCATCTCGATCTGGCCCTGTTCGTCCTGAAGCACAAAGGTCTTGCAGCCCTGGAGCACGCCGAGCGATCCGCCGGCGAACCGCGCTGCATGTTTGCCCCGTTCGATGCCCAGGCCGCCGGCTTCGATGCCGTACATTTTTACCAGCGGATCGCCAAGAAACTCATGGAACAGGCCCATGGCGTTCGAACCGCCGCCCACGCAAGCAACGAGAGCGTCCGGCAGCCGTCCTTCGGCTTTTTGGATCTGCTTCCTCGCTTCGCGGCCGATCACGGACTGAAAATCGCGAACCATCATCGGGAAGGGATGAGGGCCGTAGACCGTGCCCAGAACATAATGAGTATTCCCCACGTTCGTGATCCAGTCACGCATGGCCTCGTTGATCGCGTCCTTGAGCGTTTTGCTGCCGCTGTCCACGGGCCGGACTGTCGTGCCGAGCAGCTTCATGCGAAATACGTTGAGTGACTGGCGGGCTACATCGTCGGTGCCCATATAGACTTCGCAGTCGAGACCGAACATGGCTGCCGCGGTCGCCGTGGCAACACCGTGCTGCCCCGCGCCGGTCTCCGCCACCACGCGGGTCTTCCCCATCCGCTTTGCAAGCAGCACCTGCGCAAGGGAATTGTTGATCTTGTGCGCGCCCGTGTGGCAGAGGTCCTCGCGCTTGAGATAGATCTTCGCTCCGCCAAGGTGGTCGGTCAGCCTCTTTGCGTAATACAGCGGGGTCGGCCTGCCGATGAATTCCCGCGAATAGTACTCAAGCTGAGACTGAAAATCCTTGTCCTTCCTGGCGTCCAGATAGGCACGCTCCAGGTCGCAGAGCGCCGGCATCAGCGTCTCAGGCGCGAACTTTCCGCCGTAGATGCCGAAGCGGCCTTTTTTGTCCGGTAGCGTCATCCGCGTGTTGCCTTTCTTGCTTCTGTTATGAATTTCTTCATTTTGCCGTGGTCCTTGATCCCTTGTTCTTTTTCCACGCCGCCGGTGACATCAACGGCATAGGGCTGAACAAGCTTGATCGCCTCCGCCACATTGTCCGGCGTCAGGCCGCCTGCGAGAATGATCCTGCCGAAGGTCTTTGCGACGACCGCCAGATGCCAGTCGAAGGCCACTCCTGTTCCGCCCCGCACCCCTTCTTTATAGCTGTCGAGCAGGAACGCGCCAACGTGATAATGCGCCATTGCCTTCAGGCTTTCCCGGTCCTTGACCTGGAAGGCCTTGATCACACGGCTGCCGAAGCCGAAGCGATCGCAGAACTCCGAGCTTTCGTCTCCGTGAAGCTGCAGCAGCTTGATGCCGGTCGTGAACTGGATGTCCCTGATTTTGCCTTCACGCTCGTTCACGAAGATGCCGACAGGCATGATGAAGGGGGGAAGCTGCACTATGATCTCCGCCGCTTTTGCGGGCTCGATATAACGCGGGCTCTTTTTATAGAAATTGAAACCCAATGCGTCGGCGCCCAGTTCGCAGGCATAAAGCGCGTCGTCTACATTGGTTATGCCGCAGATCTTGATTTTTATCATGGTATCCCTCTGAGTCAGAATAGGAATCAATGTATCGGAGAAACGATGACCGATCGTCTTCTCTCCGTTTCCCTGTTTCCGGTCATGTCCCTAATAATTCTTTTACCTTCCTGCCAATGTCCCGTTCCCGCATCAGGCTCTCGCCAACCAGGATCGCATCCACGCCAGCTTTCTGCAGACTGGCAACGTCGTCACGAGTCGCGATGCCGCTCTCGCTCACGACCGTGCGATCGTCGGGAATATCCTTTAACAAGTCGAAGGTCGTCCGCAGATTGACGGCAAACGACTTGAGATCACGGTTATTGATCCCCACCAGCATTGCTCCGGCAAGCAGAGACTTGTCCAGCTCCCCGTATGTATGAGACTCCACCAGCACATCGAGGCCCAGATGCCCCGCGATCCCGAGATAATCCTGGAGCTGTTGCTTCTCCAGGCAGGCGGCAATCAGCAGGACGGCGTCCGCGCCAGCAGCCCGCGCTTCATGGATCTGGTACTCATCGAAGATAAAATCCTTGCGCAGAAGCGGAAGGCTGACCGTCTTTCTGATCATACCAAGGTAATCGAGGCTGCCCTGAAAATACTTGCTCTCTGTCAGCACCGAGAGACATGACGCTCCGGACTGTTCGTATATACCGGCGATCTTTACAGGATCAAAATCTTCGCGGATCACACCTTTTGATGGAGATGCTTTCTTCACTTCGGCGATCAGCCGGATTCCTCCGGAGCTGTCGAGGGCCTTTCCGAAACCCCGCGCCGGTCCGGCGTCAGCCGCCTTGTTTTTAATCTCTGAAAAAGGTATCCGGCGTTTGGTCTCCGCCAGCTCTTCTTTTTTGTTCGCGATTATTTCGTCTAAAATCATAGTAGGGTCCGGGGTCCGGGGTCCGGGGTCCGGGGTTGAATGTCTTTCTGGCCCCTGGACCCTTGCCCCTAAACCCTGTTACTTATTCGTAAAAACCTTCAACTGCTCCAGTTTCTTCATCGCCGCTCCCGTGTCGATCGATTCCGCGGCTTTTCTGATGCCTTCAGGAAAATCCTTTGCCATGCCGGACGCGACAAGGCCGGCCGCGGCATTCAGGAGAACGATGTCGCGGCGCGCACCTTGTTGCCCGGTCAGTATCTCAAGCGTGATCGCGGCATTTTCCTTTGCCTCGCCGCCCTTGAGATCCTCCGCTTTCCCCGTTGCAATGCCGAAATCCGAGGGGTGGATGAAATAATCCCGTACGCTGTTGTTTACGAACTCTGATATCCTGGTCTTGTCCGTGATCGTAATTTCGTCCAGTCCATCCATGCCGTGCACCACGAACGCATGGACCGCGCCCAGGTTGCCGAGAACCTGGGCAAGGGGCGAAGTAAGCTCCGCTGAATACACGCCCATGATCTGGGAGGTCACCTTTGCCGGGTTCGTGAGCGGGCCGAGAACATTGAAGATCGTGCGTATGCCGACCTCGCGCCGGGGGCCGATGGCATACTTCATTGCCTGGTGCATCATGGGCGCGAACAGGAAGGCGATGCCGGCCTCTTTCATGCATTCGCTTACGCGCTGCGTGGGCATTTCGATATTGACGCCCAGGGCATGGAGCACATCAGCGCTGCCGCTCTTGCTGGAGACGGAGCGGTTGCCGTGCTTTGCAACGGTCACCCCCGCGCCGGCGACAACAAACGCCACCGTGGTGGAAATGTTGAACGTGTGCGCCATGTCGCCGCCCGTGCCGCAGGTATCAACCTGGTAACGGGAATCAAGAGTGACCGGCACTGCCTTTTCGCGCATGACCCGGGCGGAGCCGGTGATCTCCTCGACCGTCTCACCCTTCATCCGGAGCGCAGTGATATACGCGGCGATCTGGGCGTCCGTTGCCTCACCCTGCATGATCTCGCGCATGACGGTCTCTGCTTCAGCCTCGGCGAGGTTTGTCCTGGCAACGACCTTGGCTATGGCTTCTTTGATCATAAAGACCTCTGTTATGAACCACGGGAGCTTCGCTCACACGGATGTTAGACTTACTGTCATAACTCCCTGGTTTATCCGTGTGTGCGGCATTATCGCACCTGTGTTCATCGGTGGTTCGTATTCACAGTTTTATAAAGTTTCTGAGCAGGTCCTTCCCCACTTCCGTCAGGATCGATTCCGGATGGAACTGCACACCCTCAAGTTTGAACTGTTTGTGCCTGACGCCCATGATGATGCCGTCGTCGGTCCAGGCTGAGACTTCGAGCACTCGCGGCAGGGTCTCCCGCCTGATAATCAGCGAGTGGTAGCGGGTGGCTGTGAACGGATTCGGCAGCCCGGCGTAGATCGTCTTATTGTCGTGATGGATCATCGAGGTCTTGCCGTGCATCAGGTAGGGCGCGCGGATCACGTCGCCGCCGAGCGCTTCTCCGATGGACTGATGGCCAAGACAAACTCCGAGGATCGGCACTTTTCCGGTGAAGTGTTTTATAACCTCGATGGAGATGCCAGCCTCCCTGGGCGTGCACGGCCCGGGAGAGATGACGATGCGGTCGGGGCGCATCTTTTCGATCTCGGCGACCGTCACCTTGTCGTTCCGGTACACTTTCAGGTCCTGGCCCAACTCACCGAGATACTGGACAAGGTTGTAGGTGAAGGAATCGTAATTGTCGATCATCAATAACATGTAAACCTCAAGCACTCGTAACCACAGGCGACTTCGTCGCACACGGTAAAACCACATTCCGGACTGAGCTTCCTCTTCTGTCCGTGTTTATCCGTGTGTTTCGCGAAGCTGAAACCGTGGTTTCGGCATCTTTGTTTTTAATCCCAACCTTTTTCCGCCATCTCCACCGCGCGCATCATGGCCTTTGCCTTGTTCATGGTTTCCTGATACTCGGCAGCCGGATCGCTGTCCGCCACTACGCCGCCTCCCGCCTGGATGTATGCAACGCCTTTTTTGATCACGAGCGTGCGGATCGTGATGCAGGTGTCCATGTTGCCTGAGAAGCCGAAATACCCCACGGCTCCGGCATAGGGCCCGCGTTGCGTGGGCTCCAGTTCGTCAATGATCTGCATGGCGCGTATCTTCGGCGCTCCGGAGACCGTGCCGGCCGGGAAGCACGCGCGGATCACATCATAGGAGTCCTTGCCGCTGGAAAGCCTGCCGCGGACATTGGAGACAATATGCATGACATGCGAGTATCGTTCGATCACCATGAGTTCGGAAACCTTGACGCTGCCCGGTTCGCTCACCCGGCCAACATCGTTTCTGCCAAGGTCCACCAGCATGATATGCTCTGCCCGCTCCTTCGGGTCATTGATCAGTTCAAAGGCCAGGGCATTGTCCTCGTCTTCCGTCGCGCCGCGCCTGCGTGTACCCGCGATCGGTCTGAGGTCGATCTTTCCGCCCTCGAGCCGCACCATGACCTCGGGCGAGGCGCCAACCACCGTGGCGTCACCGCAGCGAAGAAAGTACATGTACGGGGACGGATTGATCAGGCGAAGGGCCCGATAGATCTCGTACGGTTCCACCGTGATCTTCGTCTGGAACCGCTGGGACGGAACGACCTGAAAGATGTCGCCTGCCTTGATGTATTCCTTGGCCTTGAGCACTGCCTGTTCGTATTGAGGCTGGGTGAAATTCGAAGTGAGCGTATGTTCCTGTACTTTCTTTTTTTTCTTCCTAACCCCTGGCCCCTGGCCCCTGACCCCTGCTTTCATTTTTCTCACCAGCGCGTTGATTTTCTTCGTTGCTTCGCGATAGGCAGTCTCCGCAGACCTGCCCTTCACATGAGCGTTCGAAACAACCTTGATCATGTGCGTGATGTTGTCAAAGATCAGGAGCGTGTCCGTGATCATGAAGAACACATCAGGAAGATCGAGGCTCTCCTTTTCCCGGACTGGCAAATCCTCAAAAAAACGGACAACATCATATCCCATAAAACCTACCGCTCCACCGAAGAAGCGCGGCAGGGCAGGATCAGGCACTGGTTTATATTCCGAAAGAATCTGTTTTATGGATTCAAGCGGATCGCGGTCAAAGAGCATTTTTTCATTCTTGCCGTTCCTGGTGACTTCGACCCTGCGGCCGAAGCTCTTCACGATCACGGACGGACGGCTTCCCAAAAAAGAAAAACGTGCCCATTTTTCACCACCTTCCATGCTTTCCAGCAGAAAGGATGTTCGGCCATCATCGATCTTCTGAAAAGCTGAAACAGGCGTGTCCATATCCGCGAGTATCTCGCAATACACGGGGATCAGATTGCCCTTTTTAGCCTTCTGTTTGAACTCCGCCAGCGTGGGATGAAGCATAAAACTCCTTGCAAAATAAGAGGTTTACGCACTATACCAGATAATTTAAAGGGGTGTCAATCATAAAGAGGTCTGGATTAATCTTCAAATTGAGAGAGGAAGTATTCTGGAAGGTCTTCTGTCTTCTGCCCTACCCGACAACCCTGTTTCTCCCGCCTTCTTTGGCGCGATAGAGAGCAGAGTCGGCAATCGAGAGCAGCTTTTCAATAGACTCGCCTGCAGTGAATTCCGAGATACCAATGCTGACGGTTCGGTTGGCTGGAGGCTGGTCCTCGCTGATGGGAATCATTAATTCCTCCGCGGATCGTCTGATCCGTTCAGCAATGACCAGAGCGCCTTTGATAGACGTGTTTGGCAGCACAACGCAGAACTCCTCTCCACCGTAGCGACCTGCTACATCGGAAGTTCGGATCATTCCCATCACCAGAGCGGAGAATGTACGGAGCAGTTCATCGCCTTTGATGTGGCCATAGGTGTCGTTGAACGACTTGAACTTGTCCAGATCCATCATAATTACCGAGAGTGATGTCTGATATCGCTCTGATCGGTCCATCTCCTGCTTCAGGCGCTCCATCAGATAACGCCGGTTCGCCAGACCGGTTAAACCGTCCCGTTGAGCAAGTTCGAGGGTTTTTTCATAAAGATGAGCGTTCTCTACAGCCACGCCCACCTGATTCCCGATTGTCATGAGAAGCGCCTCATCCTGATCGGAAAATCTCTCCTTTTTCGCTGAATAGAGGGCCAGTGCTCCCAGAACCTCGCCTCTGGCGCTGATCGGCACAACAAGGGCGGACCTTATCTCATCCTGTTCCAGGCCTGGAACAAAGTCAGAACCGCCATCCTCATCTCCCCCGGCATGGATCGCGTTGTTCCTGAGAATCACATCACCGATGCAGCCCTGGCCCAGAGTGGATATCTGGCGGATCCCTTCTTCCGAGAGGCCGCGCTGCGCGGCAAGTTGCAGCAGTTTTCCGTCTGGTTCGACAAGGACTACTGCGCCCTTGTCTGCCCGAAGGCTGTCCAGCACCCGGTCGAGGACCTTGGGCAGAACCCTGCCCAGATCAAGGGATTGGCTGATCGTTTCAACAACGTCATACAGCGCGGATAGCTCACGCACCCGGCTGGCTGCCATCTCTTCGAGGTTGCTCCGCCAGTTCGTGATCTCTTCTGCCATTAAATTGAACGAAGTTGCAAGCCCCGCGATCTCGTCGCTTCCTCCTGCCTCGGCCCGCGCATTCAGGTCACCCGAAGAAAGCCTGACTGCTGCTGTTGACACGGATTGAACGCGCCGGGTGAACCAGTAGTACAAGAGAAAGTAAATGGACACTCCGATCGCCGCGGATACCATGAAGGAGATCACGAGCAATTCTACAGCCCGCTTTTTAATTTCCGCCTGCGTGGTTTGGAGGTCAAGACTGATGAGTGCTGCGCCAATAGTTACCCTGCCGGAGGAAAGCGGAATGACAAGACAGTACTGTTTATCCTCAGGATCGTAATAGACCGAGTAGCCGCCTGACAGCGCTTTCAAAAAGGCATGCACGTCATTCGCGGAAATGTCGACAGAAAGCATTTCACGAAACTGCTTTCCCTTCCATTGTTTTTTGTTGCAGGCAATCACCTGCCCGTGGTTGTCAATAAGCACAATGAAGTTGACATCAGCGCCCAACGCAGTCCGGTAAACCAGTTGATCGAGCGCTGTGACCTTCTTTTCCCGCATGAACGTTTCCGCGGGACTTTTCATATCCTCACCCATATACAGAAGCCGCGATTCCGCATCGTGAAAAATGCCTTCCCGATCATGGATGTAATTAAAGTATGAAAAAAAGGGAATGATGCACACGACGGGAACGCTGACAATGAGGGCGATCTTGGCGCTCAGAGAGGATCGTATCTTGTTCAAAAGCCGGAATGGCACGGGAGGGCCCCTTCGAAGCGCAAGGTGAGATTGCACGTATGAGCTACGTATCGGCAAATACCGGGGAAAATATAGAGCTATTCCTGTTTTTTCTGCCGAGTGCCAAAATAAAAAAACAGGCGTCTCCGCCTGCCTTTTCTCCCCTGTTCAGGGCCTTGCTATTCACCGCCTGCCGCGGTGGTTTGTACCCGGATTTCGCTATGCGCATTTCGCCGTGATCAGATGTCCAGTTCGGCGTACTCCGCCCGCTCCTTGATGAACACGAAACGCGCCTTCGGATCCTTGCCCATCAAACGTTCGAACACGTCGCTTGTGGCTTTGTGGTCCACGACCTGCACTTTCATCATGGTGCGGGTGCGTGGATTCATGGTGGTCTGTTTGAGTGTTTCCGGATTCATTTCACCAAGCCCCTTGAACCTCCCGACCTCATACTTCCTGTTCTGGAGTTTGGCAAGGATCTTGTCCTTCTCCATCTCGTCCATGGCATAGAATACCTCCTTGCCCGCTTCGATCTTAAAGAGGGGGGGCATGGCAAGGAACACATGGCCGTGATTGATCAGTTCGGGGATGTACCGGTAAATGAACGTGAGCAGCA
The DNA here is from genome assembly GCA_964447405.1 of uncultured Nitrospiraceae bacterium. Taxonomy (GTDB): domain Bacteria; phylum Nitrospirota; class UBA9217; order UBA9217; family UBA9217; genus JALNZF01. Next base: position 224,360 of record CAYUSP010000003.1, read on the forward strand.
GCACGCTGATATGCGCGCCGTCGACGTCCGCATCGGTCATCAGGATCACGCGGCTGTACCGCAGCTTGTTGAGATCGAAATGGGCCCCCACGCCGCAGCCGAGCGTGGCCAGCAGGTTTTTGATCTCGTTGTTCGACTGGATCTTCTCTAGGGATGAAACCTGTTCCACGTTCAGGATCTTGCCCCGCAGCGACAGCACCGCCTGGGTTTTGCGGTCCCGCGCCATCTTTGCCGACCCGCCTGCGGAGTCTCCCTCCACAATGAACAGTTCGGTCTCCTCCACCTTGTTCGAGGAACAGTCCGCAAGTTTGCCCGGCAAATTGAGCTTGAGCGAGGAAAGCTTGCGGGTCACGTTGTCCTTCGCGGCCCGCGACGCCATGCGCGCTTCTGCGGCGAGCAGAATGCGTCTTACGACCGCGTCTCCCATGGTCGGATTGGCGAGCAGATAGGCCTCGCAGGCGTTCCTGACCGTCGCCTCAATAGGCGATGAAATCTCGGGATTGTTCAGCTTTTCCTTGGTCTGGCCCTGAAACTGGGGATTTTTAACCAGTATGCTCACAATGCCGTAGAGACCTTCGTATACATCCTCGGGCGCAATGGCCTTTATGTTCTTGGGGATCAGGTTCTTGCGCTCGGCGTAGGCCCGAACCGCCTTGGTAAGGCCTGCACGCACCGCCTGCTCATGCGTACCGCCGTCTGAGGTGTTGATGGAATTTGCGTAGGAGTGGATCTCCATATCCGTGGCGATAGTCCAGTGCATGGCGCACTCGATCTTGAAGTCTTCTTCTTTTTCGAAATAGAACGGATCCTGGTTCACCACCGTGGTACCGGATACGATGCGTTTGATATAGTCCTGGATGCCGTTATCGTACTTGAAGGTGACGGGTTTCTCGCCATCGCGGGCATTCTCGATGGTGATCTTGAGACCTTTGTTCAGAAAAGCCTTGCTCTCGGATACGTCAAGGATGGTCTTGTAGTTGAAGTTGGTCTTGGAAAAGACGTCGGCGTCCGGGCGGAAATAGATCTGCGTTCCGTGCGCCTTGGATGGCTTGCCTTTCTTCAGGTTTCCTTTCGGCTTTCCCCGGGAAAACTCCTGCGTCCACTCATACCCGTCGCGCCAAACCGTGGCGATGAATACCTCAGCGAGGGCGTTCACAACAGATGCACCCACGCCATGCAGGCCGCCCGAAGATTTATAGGCCCGGTGGTCGAACTTGCCTCCCGCATGCAGGGTGCACAGAATAGTCTCGATGGCCGGACGCTTTGTTTTCGGATGAATGTCGACAGGGATGCCGCGACCATTGTCGATCACGGTCAGTCCGCTTTCTTTTTCTATCCTGATCGTGATTGCCGTGCAGAAGCCGTTCAGCGCTTCATCAACCGCGTTGTCGAGCACTTCCCACACGAGATGATGCAAACCGCGCACGTCTGTTGAGCCGATGTACATGGCTGGCCGCTTGCGGACCGGCTCCAGGCCTTCGAGCACCATGATGTCTTTTGCGGTATACGTTGCTGCCAATTCAAACCTCCTGGACCCTGACACCCGGCCCTACACGTTCTTTCCTTGCCCCTTGCTACTTGCCCCCTGACCCTGTCATATCGCGGCAGATTATAAATCAGTATGGGGGGATAATGCAATAGGTGTTTTGCCGGGCTGTGCGAGGGAAGCGCGCCGATACGAGGAAGGAAGGATGGACTGCGGGTCAAAAGGGGTCATGCCGTATCCACCATCTTTCTGAAATATCGGCAATTCTCCACAAGGTCAGGCCCCTGCTTGAACAGCCCGCCGCCGATGAGGAAGATAAGATCGTGTCCGTACGTTTTGAGCATCTCGGGAACACGGTCCAGGCTCATGCCGCCGCCGGGCGCCGGGAAGATTGTTTTGAGATGGCCCATAGGCTCTGTCGTACCATGAACGATATCGGCGCATGCCTCGCGGCTGAAGGAGAACCTGCCGCCGAAGTTCGGAAATATGGTCGCATCCGCGCCAGCGAGCCGCGCCAACTGACCTAAGATGACACCATGCGACATACCGCCCTGCCCGATCACAAAGCTGCCTTGCAGCGCGGGATGGGTCAGGATCGGAAGACCGATCGCATCATCGTCAGCCAATTCGCGCATCATGTCGAAACCTGTCAAACCCGGAGCGATCATGATGCCGCCTGCTCCGGCATTTTTCGCAATCAACGCCCGTTCCCTGACCCTTGCATTCGCAGCCGTGATATTGGCTACAAAGATGGCCTGGCCTCCCGTCTCCCTGTTTGCGCGGGCAATTGCCTCGCTGCAGCGTTTGATACGCTCTCCGAAAGGCGAGCAGCACTGGTCCGTCAGGCCGTGATCGTCCTTGATCATGTCCATGCCGCCGAGTGCGAACTGGTAGGCGAGATCAGCCAACTCCTGGCAGGAAAGCCCCATGGGTTTGACAGCCGTGCACAGAAGCGGCCTCGTGGGTGCGTTGAGCAGTTTCCGCAGACCTGATCGACCAAACCGTGGCCCCTGGAAAAGTCGAAGCATCGACTCCGGAAGATCGAAATGCTCCACCCGGATGCCGGGTTTGATGCTGCTGTTGCCGAAGATTACGTTCAGGAACTGCGTCAGTTCGCCAGCCGCTATTTCAACAGCATAGCTGATGACGGCCTCGTAACTGTCATGTTCTCTTCTTTCGAATGCTTCGATCCTGCCAAAGACATGGTCGCGAATTATCCCATTAGGAACCTCGTCCGCAGGGAATTCCACGGTCTGCTCGATGCAGATGTCCTCGGCTTTTGAACGTGCAGCGTTCTCAGTGCCGAAGATGCGATACGTGATCGAAAACCGTTCTCCGGAGAATAGAGAGGCTGGTGTGCAGGTTTGATGGATAATGGGCATCGGAATGATTTTGGGATCCTTTGTATACCGCAGGTCTGATAACATTCTAACACGGTCGCGACCTGAAACCAACTAAGCGCTACCATTCAGAATCTATCCACTACGTGTCTTTCCCCTGTTTTACCTTCTTCATCTTCCCTTCCAGTTGCTTGTACTTCCGGAACGCAATTGAGAACAATGATGATTCAGATATCGAACCGGCATGGAGCTTGCGTTTTTCGCGGGCTTCTTATGCAATGCTGTCTTTGTCATTCGTGAGTCCGCCTCCCTCGTGATCAAACAGGCTCCCCCCTTGCTGCTTGCTACATGCTACTTGACCCATGCCACTTTACCCTTGCCCCGGACGTTACAGTGCTTCAGCTTTGGCAGAGCTGTGAACTGCCGCGATATGTGCTGCGGACAATTCGTCTTCGGATACAGAAAGCCTTTGATTGATCATGAGGCCGATGCGTTCGATCAACGCCATTGCATCCATGCCGTATTTCCTGAGCAGGTAGCCCTTGCTCGCGCCATGGGCAAACGTGTCGTTAAGTCCGATGCGTATAAGCTTCTTTGCGATGCCCGCTTCCGCCATTTTCTCGGCAATGATGCTGCCCAACCCCCCGACGATCGTATGGTTCTCCATCGTGATCACACCGAATTGTGACCCGGCGATGGCATGCATGACTGACGGATCATCAAATGGCTTCAAGGTGGAAATATGCATATGCTGGATGGATACTCCCCGCTTCCGGAGCGCGTAGACTGCCCGCATGGCCTCCTCGGTCATGATGCCTGACGAGAGGATAACGATATCGTTCCCTTCTGTCAGTACCCGCGCCTTTCCGAACACCATTGGAGTCGAGAACAGCCGGGGAATCTCGCCCCGAAGCATCCGAATATAGACGGGGCCATTGATCGTTTCAGTAATGTCAAGTATCGTCTCAACCTCGGTGGCGTCGCCGCACTCCAGGACCGTCATGTTCGGGAGCGCCCGCATGAGGGCGATGTCCTCAATGGCCTGGTGCGTTGCGCCCCCCGGGGTGGTAATGCCCGGAAGAAAGCCGATCATGCGTACCCGGAGGTTGGGATAGGCAACGGACATGGCTATCTGGTCGTATGCTCTTCTATATATAAAGACCGCGAAGGTATGGACAAATGGGATGAATCCCTCGCGCGCGAGGCTGCCGGCCCAGCTCAGCATGTTCTGCTCGGCAATGCCCATGGACAGGAACCGGTCCGGATATACATCGCGGAACAGATCGATTTCGGTCGAACTCGTGAGATCAGCGGACAGCACCAGGACCTCGGGCTTATCCGCTGCCCAACGCACGAGATTTTTTGCATGCACACGGGTGACGATCTCGGGACCGGGCTTTGGCGCTGCCGTGGTGACCCGCTTCTCTGGAATCATCATCGTGATTCCGCTCATTTCCCTATACGCCGCAACGTAACGGTCCTTTTCTTCCGCAGAGGTGAAACGGACATAGTGCATCTTCGGAGCCCGGCTTTTCAAAGCATCTATACCCCTTGCTGCGTCCGTGTCCGCGAGAACGACCACTGGACGTCCATCAGGAGTGACTGAGCCTGCCTCGGCAAGGCGCTTTATGTCGTGACCGTTGACCCTGTACACTCTTGCGCCAAAGGATTCCAGTCTTTTTTCGAGCGGTTCCACATCCATGACATTGCACATCTTCCCGTCGCACTGAAAACCGTTTACATCAACATAGACTATTACATTGTCGAGCATGTGAAAGGACATGGCCTGGAAAGCCTCCCAGGTCTGGCCAATCTGGAACTCGCCGTCGGACATGAAGACAAAGACCCTGCCCTTCTCACCTTTCCGCTTTCTGGCCATGGCAATACCAGCGGCCTGGCTTATCCCCTGGCCAAGAGAACCGGTCATGGTCTCCATACCGGGTGAATGCTCGGCGCCGATCATTTCGACTGAACTTCCATCCCTGTTGAACTGGCGAAGCCCCTCCTCTGCCATTCGGCCTGTCTCTATCAGTGTGGCATACAGCACAAGAGCGTATTGGGCAGGAGAGAGAAAAAAGCGGTCGTGGTCAGTATCGGGCCCATTGAAGGATGCTCCGGTGAAATAGTGAGGATTGTCCGGGCCCGGCACACCAGGAAAAGGTTTTGGAATAAGCGGTGTGGTTATCGTACCGAGGTTCATGACCTTGACATATAAAGTTGCCATGATCTCAGCGGATGAACACGCCTGGCTAAGATAACCGCCATTGCTCATGATCGTGTGCTCCAGCACACGCTTGCGGATGCCCGATGCCACGCGGACCACCTCATCCTGCCACTGGGTGTTTTTTTTGTCAGATGCCTTCACGCTTACAATCACCTCACTTATTGATTCTATACGGCGGCCTGTATTTTAATAATTTCCGGAAATCAAGGTTTCTACTGCCCCGAGATTATTACGTAGGCCTGACAAGCTGTCAAGATGAAATTCAATCCATAAAGGGGAAAAACCGAATATATTGTGTCCTCAGCCAATAACCATACAAGTTATTGTGTAAAACATAATTTTAATCATTAAGTTTTTCTTTTAACTCATTAACTTTATGTGATTTTTTACTTGACATAGAACTTTTTTTATGGTATATACTGACTACAATTTACAATAACCCCTATCTTAATGATTAACAGGGGATTTTAAAGGAGGAGTGACATGAAAAAATTGGTATCGTTTTTTGTGCTGTCTTTTCTGATAGTTGCAACAGTTGCTGTTGGTGAAGGTTCAGCTGCGCAATTCGACAATATCATCACCGCAGCGGATGTGGAGCAGATAACGGGTATGGCCGGCGTCAAGCAGGTTCCCCGTCAACCGCTCGACAAGTTCAGGAACGGCGACCTTAATTTCGCCCTCGCCAGCGGCGAGCCGGTTTTGATGGTCCAGTTCCGTCCCGTGCAGGTCTTTGACACGAATGTTTTTGAGTACCTGAGAACTGATTCGGGCTATTACAAAGCCCCGCTCAGGGGCATCGGCGAGCAGGCCTTCACCAGCCCGGCGTTCGCTCCCCAATTCGCGGTAAATTTCAGGAAAGGCCATTTGTTCGCGGTCGTAACTACCCATGTGGACCCCAGGGACCATTCCAAAACCGTGCTGAAAATGGATCATCTCGTTACCCTGGCCAAGCTCATTGCATCCCGTATGTCGATACCGAATACCGTTGCAATGGAAACCACGTCAGCACGCTAGACAGAACGAATAAAATAATTCATAAAGCCGGAAGGACCTGAGATCATCCTTCCGGCTTTATTTTTTCACACCCATGCCGCCCCCAGGTTGCAGAGTCGTCGAATCATTGAATTTACTCGATCGAAATGGCGTAATAAGGACAAATGGTCATAATGCCCTCACGTTCCTCGTCGCGAAAATGGGCTTCGCTGACCACCCACGCCCGTTCTTCACGCATCTCAAAATAATCCGGGAACGCCTCCGCACACCCGCCGCAACCTTCGCATAAACTGTAATCAATATTCAGGACCATGATTTTATTAAGCTCCTCATTGCTAACCAATACAACATGCTACCCGAAAGAGCGATGCATTTCAACAGGGGACGCGCATCGTGCTTTTATATTGCCTTAGGATTGTGTTATACTGGGCCGAAGTGCACGATCTAAACCGGGATGGTACTGACATGTCCGCAACTTCTATCCTGCTCCGCTGCAAGGCCTGCAAGACCCTGAACAGGATTCCTGATGATAAATTATCAGAACACCCTGTCTGCGGCCAGTGCAAAGCGCCGATCGATTTTCCCCGCGAACCGATCAATGTGACCTCTGCGAGCTTTGACACCCAGGTTCAGGAATGGCCGGAAATCGTGCTCGCCGAGTTCTGGGCAAAATGGTGCGGGTATTGCCGCAAGATCGAACCTTTCCTGAACGGCCTCGCTTCACGAAAAGCCGGCCGCCTCAAGATCATCAGAATTGATGTGGATTCCGAACAGCCAATCGCTGCGCGTTTCACGGTCAAGGCGACACCGACCTTCATTCTCTATCGAAATGGCCATCAGATCGGACGTTTCGATGGCACACCTGTGCGGGAGATAGAACTGGAATATTGGATCGATGCAATGCTTCAGAAGGACACACCGGAAGTATGAACAGCACAACACGGACAACAGGCTGTTGCGCAGCACCAACACAATACCGCGGATGATCAGCCTTACTCCCAGCGCTTCATGCCCGTTATTTCGGCAATCCGTAGATCCGCTTCATGCGTCTTCCCCTGGCGCAGCAGCTCGATGACATTGGAATCCACAAGAGACTGAAAAATCCCCTTCCGCACCTGCTCATCGGAAATCTCCTCCAGCACCTTTTTACGGACAGCCTTGATCCTTTCGAAAAAATGGGCATACTCCATGCCGTACCGCTTTTCAAGGTCTTGCCTGATTTTCCTGGAAAGCGCGGGGCTTGCTCCGCTGGTGGACACGGCGATCACCAGTTCGCCGCGCTCCACGACCGAGGGGACAATGAACGTGCTTTCTTCGGGAAGGGACACCGTATTCACGAGCACGCGGTTTTTCCTGCACGCATGCGCCACGCTCGTGTTCACATCAGAGGAATCAGTGGCGGCAATGACGAGGAATATTCCGGTGAGGTCATTTTCATCGAATTTTTTGTTTACGTGGTTTATCTTGCCCGATTGGGCCATTTCGTGCAGTTTCGGAGTGAGCGAAGGGCTTATGACGGTCACCTTTGCCCCTGATTCCAGAAGGGATAGCGTCTTGCGCTCTGCCACTTTCCCGCCGCCTATCACCGCGCAGGGGCGGTCGCGCAGATCCAGATACACGGGATAGTATTTCATGGCTTCTGCAGTTTTTGAAGATAGGAGTCTGTTTTTTCCTTCATGGCGGGATATTTTATGGCCAGCATCTCGAATTTCTTGCGCGCCTGTTCGTTTTCCCCCAGTTCCATGTAGGCAAGCCCCGCGGATAGGAAAGCATCTTTTTCCGCCACGGAACCGGGATAGTCCTTCAGGAGCTTCTCGCAGCGCGCCGCAGCCGCCTTATAGGATTCTTTTTTCAAGTAGAACTTTGCGACATACAATTCGTATTCAGACACCCAGTCCGTGCAGATGGCTATGTATTTCCGCGCTGTTTCCTCATACCCGCTCCTGGGATACTTATCCAGGAGTTTCCGCATCTCCTTGATCACGGCATGGGCTGGCGCAGGATCGCGGTCAATGGTAGTAAGCTCATTGTAGTAGCACATCGCGATCTGATATTGGGCATATGCCGCATCCCTGTTCACGGGATGATAGTTCAGGAAAGCCTGGTATTCTACGAGTGCTTCGCTGTACTTTTCCTCGCCGAAATAGGTATCTGCGATGCGCAGCATCAGGACCGCGTCATAGCTCTTATCCGGGGATTTTTCCTGGATCTGCTGATATCCCTTGCGCGCCTTTTCAAAAGATGCCGTATGCATGAATTCCTCGGCCTCTTTGAACGCGGCCACAGAATCGAATGGCAGCTCCTTGGCTGCGCAGCCCCCGAATACCAGAGCCGCTACCATGCCGAGCACTATTATGGAAATAGAGTTTTTCATAGGCGGGCACTATATCATGGGGGGATTTACGATGTCAATGCCTGCGTAGGGGTCGGCATCGATGCACAGTAAGGTCTGTAGCGCTCTTCATAATGCTGATACGCATTCACGCGGATTTCACCACCATCACCGGACAGGGAGCGTAGCCGATCACGGTCTCGGCTACACTGCCCATCAGGAGCCGCCTGAGGCCTGTCCGGCCATGTGAACCAATGATGATCATGTCGGCTTTCTGCTCCACAGCCAGGTTATTCACCGCCTGATAGGCTTCGGCTTCTCCCACAAAGGTCTCCGCCTTTACTCCCGCTTCTTCGGCCTGCCGCTTGACCGTTCCAACATACGCCTTTGCCTGCCTGATGAGGTCGTCAACAGCCTGCGGGGCCTCTGCATAAAGCTCTGTGGGAACATCTACGACGGACAACACCTTTAATTCACCACCATAGGACTTGGCAAAGGCAATTGCACGTTCAGCTGCCAAGGCGCTGAATCTTGAGCCATCAGTAGCAAGCACAATGGTTTTCCAGCCCACGGTTGTATTGTTCGGGACCACAAGCACGTCCCGCTGCGAGTGGCCGATTACCCGGGCCGTTACTCTTCCCACAAGCATCCGTTCAACAGGCCTGAGCCCCCGCCTGCCCATGATGATCAGATCGCAGTTCTCGGCATCCGCCAGGTCCACGATGCGCTCGTGGGTTTCGCCTTCCATACAGACCGTTTTGATCAGAGCCCGCTCCTGCTCCGCATACTTCCTCGCGTCAAGCAACGCATCCTCGCAGGGTTTCCGGAGAGCGGCCCTGATGTCCCTGACGCCGACGGTCTCAACCTCGCCATCATAGGGCGGAACGACAGATGTTACGGTGATCCAGCATTTCTCATCAACAGCAAACCGGAACGCCTGTAAAAGCGCGTTCCGGCCTGATTCCGAACCATCGATTGCAACCAGGATCTTTTTATACTTTCCCATGCTCCAATGCTCCTGACGCGTGCTGCAGCTTCTCGGCCTGTTTCCCCTGCCACATAGCTCTGAGGACGATGAAGGCGCCGAGCAGCAGCGCGAAGATCATTATAGCAAAGCTGGAGTTTTTGAGCAATTTAACAGTGGTATCGCCGAGCTTGTCAATAAGTCCAAGCTGGGAAAGATAAACCGGAACCATGAGACCGCGGCTGAAAAGCACGATCACCATGATAACGCCCATCACGACCTTGATCATGAAGGGTTTCACATAGGTGGTGCCGATGGCGCCGAGCTGGATGCCGAAGAGCGAGCCTGCCAGAATGATCATGGCAAGCCGGATATCGACCATGCCGTGCAGGGCGTACTTGAGCGAACCGCCAAGACCCATGACAAAAGCGATCACCAGCTCCGTGGCGGACGCCATTAGGCTCGGCGCGCCGAGGACATATATCATGGAAGGTACGCCCACAAAACCGCCGACCGCGATCGTAGCAGCCATCATGCCTGTTGCAAAACCAAGAGGAATCGTAAAGAGTACCGAAACGCGTGCATTGATGCTCTTGAAATAGACCATGGTGCCCGGAATATTGATGGACTGTATCCAGAGGGCGAGTTTGCCGGCCTTTTCTGCTGTATTGGCATTGCCTGATCTGTAGGTCTTCCAGGCATCATAAAGAACAAAGCCGCCGACTGTTGCAAGGATCACGACAAAAGCCACGCTCACATAGAGGTTGGATCCTGCGTCGCCGTAGGTAGCTTTGATTTTTTCCTGGATGCCAGCTCCGTAGAGAACTCCTGCCTCCGCTGATACACCAAGAATGAGGCCAAGCTTCACATCGACTTGTCCGTACTTGAAACGTTTCATGGCGCCAACGAGCGCTTTGGGGAACTTGTGGCACATGTTGCTCGCCACTGCCATGAGACCTGGAACGCCGAGGCTCATCATACCGGGCGTGAGCACAAAAGCGCCGCCGGAACCGATAAAACCACTGACCAGACCGCCTACGAAACCAACTCCAAAGAGATAGAGGATGGTGATTGCATCAAGATTTATGAAGTTCGTCGCTATATCGTGCATGCTACTTTACCTCCTTTATTTTGCGGGCAGCCTCAACGCCCAGAACAGTCCAGAAATTTCCGGTGAACGAGCCGTGAAAATACGAAAATATGAATGCGGTGATGATCGGCAGCAGTGCATACCACCCTCCCTGAGCAAAGGTGCTGTTGATCAGATCCTGCTTCAGCAGAAGGGTCGCATAAAGCGCTATGGAAATTATGCCCATAACGATCATTGCGCCAACTGGTTTTTTCTTTGTAGTACTTGATGCCATGGTGATTCCTCCTTATTGGGTTATTACTGAAATTGACATAATGAATGCATTACACGGTGCAGCAAGCCTGCCGGGTCATAGTCACGATCGGCCGGGAAGCAGTCCGAACGAGGCGATTCAACTCTTTGGCGGTGACATAGCCGTCGCTCGTCACTGCCGGGCTGAGCACCACCTTGTCGATGCCAATGTGATTTTTAAGAAAATCCTTTATACCCGCGACCGCGTCCAGCTTAGAATCCTTGATACTCACATGGATACCGTCCTTTTTGCATGCAGCCTTAAGGTCAGCCAGCTTCTCTTCAAAACTTTTCCGCAGGTTCTGGTCATTCTCAGCCACGAACTTCCGCGCTGTGTCATGCTCACCTTCCTCGGCAAACGCAACGGCTGACATCAGGTTGCCAACCCTGTCTACTTTGTGGCTTTCGCGTATTGCGCCCTGCTCCAGTATCTCCCGCGCGGCATCCTGCTCCCCGGCCTCGGCAAAACTCGCAGCGGTCATCAAGTTTCCTATCCTGTCCAGGAGATGCGCCTTTTTCTGGACCAGCAGGAGTGTGATGTCCTCATACATAGCTTTTGCCAGTTCAATTGCGTACGCGCCGCCTTCTTCGATGTTCTCGTCACGGTAGGTGACGAATAAGAGCTGTCTTTTTCCCATGGTATTGTCCTCCTTAATAGTTTTTGTAGTTCCGCTTGTACGCGTTTACACCTGGCTATATTGCAGTGCGCGTGCCAAATTGCAACATGCTGTTTTCATGGAACATGGGCCGGAATGAAGCAAATTGAATCGTTTCAGATTTGAACGTCCATGAACGGTGGGTGGAGTAAGCTTTGAGGGTGATTTTCTTCGATGCGCGGAAAGACAGCGGGAAAGGGGTCAAAACATGCGGGATTGATCAAACAGGTTGAAGGAGCAGTGAAAAATAGTTTTTGAGAAGGTGTTTAAATTTGGAACGCAGTCATTGCAGTAGTCACAATTGATGGTTTCGAATAAAGGTGTAATTCACGCTTGCCGGAAATCGTAGTGCTGCATAACGCAGTTCAAAGGAATGATTCCGGACAAGCCGGAATGACACTTTAGATCCATCTCAATCACCGAAGAGACCTCTTCACAATATAGATTCCTTGCTGTCTTTATCATTGACAATGTGTATTGATTTTAGGATAATACACATCGAGGTGATGATATGAGCACAGCAGAAAAAATAAGGAAACAGTTCATTCTCGATCAGGATAAGATCAGGAGGGTCAGAAAAATCGTTAATGCCAAAACCGACACTGAGGCAATTACGATGGCGCTGGACATCATCATAGAAAACACAAAGATTGATACAATGCTCGGATCAATCAAAGGCAAAGGGACCATAAAGGATGTCTATGGCAGAACATCCGGTTAAGCTGCTTCTCGACACGTCCATCTACATCCCCTTCATCAACCAGGGCATTGCCCATCCCACTATCGAAATCCGTCAGGGACGCCCGTTGATCTATATGAGCGCCGTTGTGATGGAAGAACTCTACGCCGGCGCATTGGATGTTTCTTCTTCAAAGCTACTCGATAAAATGCATGACACATTCTCCAGCATGGGCAGGCTCATTGTTCCGGATGCCCTGGACTGGCAGAAGACCGGAAAGGTCGTTGCTCAACTTGGCAAGAAATACGGTTTCGAGAAACTGTTCTTATCAAGGATAACAAACGATATTCTCATAGCCGCGACAGCGCGCAAAATAGGTGCGGTCGTCGTAACACATAATCAAAAAGATTTTCTCAAAATACAGGAGTATATCGATTTCGAGATTTATTGAAGTATGAAAGCATCTTGATAGTCCGATGCTTTTTCAGCAGTATTGTCTTACTTATATCTTACCAATGGGTGATGCGATCATGCTGATCACCAAACTATCAAGCAAAGGACAAGTCATCATTCCCAAGGAGATCCGAAACCACCGCCACTGGAATCCGGGGCAGGAACTCCAGGCCATTGATACGGACGACGGCGTCCTGCTTAGACCTGCTTCCCCTTTTCCGGAAACGAGTATGAAAGAGGTGGCATCCTGCCTTTCCTACACCGGCAAGGCAAAAACACTCGAACAAATGGAAGCAGCCATTAAAAAAGGCACCCGGAGCAAGAAACATGATCGGCGTTGATACCAATATCATCGTACGTTTTCTGACCGGAGATGACCCAGGACAGTCGGAGAAGGCGCATACAGTCCTCAAGAAGCCCGATATATTTATTGCAGTGACTGCATTCCTGGAAACCGATTGGGTCCTGCGACACGCATATAACGTTGCGTCCGCTGCGATCCATGACGCCTTCATCAAATTGTGCGGCCTGCCCAATGTCATACTCACAAGTCCCCATCGAATGCAGATGTCCCTTCAATGGTACGCTGATGGTATGGATTTCGGTGATGCCCTTCATCTGGCGGCAAGTCAAGCTTGCGGATCATTCTTCTCCTTCGACCGCAAGCTCATTCGCAAGGCAGAGGGACGGGGCCAATGCACGGTGAGGGAACAGTAGCATCTATGGGAAAGAATTGACACTTCGCACGATAACACAATCTGGCCGAAGCTCGTTGTCACGAATACTGCACTAAACGGCGGTTGCGCTATTCGTAAATTGCAGACTTCATGTTGTGATCGATGTTCGGTAGGTCGGGTAGAGCGTAGCGAAACCCGACATAATGGCTGATCAGCCTCCGGTGAATAATGCAATACAGAAGATCGACAGCGAAGGGGGCGAGCAAGCAATCTGGCAAAGGCGTTACTGGGAACATCAGATCAGAAATGATGCCGCTTTCATCAGTCATGTTGAATACATCCACTATAATCCGGTAAAGCATGGTTTGGCGAAGTCGCCTAAACTCTGGCCGTATTCATCGTTCCATCGCTATATGAAACAGGGGGTTTATTGTGACGATTGGGGTGCGGGTAATGAGATAGTATTTGAACGTCATGTTGGAAATGAATAATGAATGATGTCGGGTTTCACTGCGTTCTACCCGACCTACCGACTGGTGGGTTGCCAAATTGTGTAACAACTTCATTTTTGCTGCTGAATTGTTTGCTGTATGCTTTTAAATCCCCTGGCTTCTTGACAGATACACACCTCGATTATATACTCTAACATATTTTCAATTATTCATGATTTTTTTAACATCGCATTGTTAAAAGAATGAATTATGGTTGTTTTTTTCAAAAAAACAAAAACTGCGACAGTTGATGGTACTTTTCTCAAGAGGATTGCAATTGGTCTCTTAATAATTGCCTCACTCTTCCTCTCCCTAGCGGGCTTTTCACTGTATCGGAGTCGCATTAACAACGAGCAGCGTATTTTTGTTACGGCAAATAACTTGGCTGCAGTCTACACTCAATCAATACACGAGATCATTGCAAAGATTGATGTCGTGCTCCTTGATATAAAAGAAGATGTCGAGCACCTCAGTTTAAACAGAGATATGGATGGCAGCATCTTGGACCAAGTCATCGCACGACATAGTAAAAATGTTCCGGAGCTTAAAAACATTCGGCTGACCAATCAGAGGGGTAAGGTCGTTTACGGCGTCACCGAAGCAGAGGGTAAAGGTGCAAAGGTCTACGACAGAGACTACTTTATCCGCTTGCGCAGCAATCCGGCGGCAGAACTGGTGATTTCAAAGCCGCTTGTTTCACGTATCCACGGACAATGGCTGCTTGTCTTTGCCCGGCGTGTCAACATGCCTGATGGAACCTTTGGTGGAGTACTAATGGGGGCTGTGACTCTGGATTACTTAAATAAGCTGTTATCATCTGTCGATATAGGTTCGCATGGCGGTATCAGTCTGCGCGATGGAGAGATGGGCATCATTGCGCGCCACCCTGCACCAAAAGATATTGGGAGTATCATTGGAAACAAGAACTTGTCTCCAGAATTGAAAAAAATGTTTGATGCAGGTGAGCCGGCTGGCACATTCTATACTCCTAAGAGCTGGGATAACGTCGCAAAAGTCGTTTCTTATAGAAAGGTTGAAGGGTATCCACTGTATATCAACGTGGGGATAGCCGCCGAAGACTATCTTCCTGCATGGCGGAGTGAGGTTATAAAGATACTCGCTCTTTCGATTCTATTTCTTTTGGTGGTCTCGGGATTTGCCTGGATATTGTATCACGATATGGCCGAGCAAAAGGAAAAACTGCGAGAGGCAGCCGATACAATCAAGAAGTTGGAAGGGATTCTTCCTATTTGTTCATACTGTAAAAAAATTCGCAATGATCAAGGCGACTGGACTCAGATGGAAGCATATATCAGTCAGCACTCAAATGCATATTTTAGCCATGGCTATTGCCCGGATTGTGCGAAAAAGGCAATGAAGGAAGTCGAAGATTATCAGAAAAATAATCCAAAAGAATAAAATCCCCGACCAAGTTATGTTGTTATGCGATTCTTGTCGTGGAAGAGAACTCAATGCATTAATAATATATATCACTTGGTATTCTGCAGGGCATTATTGCCAATCTGCCTGCGAAGTTGTAGGTGAAGCATCGAAACACCCAGCTGTTAGACTACCCTTAACGGAACTCTTGCCGCGGCAATTACGCTTCCTCCTTCAAAATCCTCCACAAACTCGTGCGCGAGATCCCGAGCACTTCGGCGGCCTTGGTCTTGTTACCGCCATACAGCTCGATCACCCTCTCCGCATACTCCTTGTTCAGCTCCTCGATGGTCCTGATCTTATTCGGCTC
This sequence comes from uncultured Nitrospiraceae bacterium, assembly GCA_964447405.1. Taxonomy (GTDB): domain Bacteria; phylum Nitrospirota; class UBA9217; order UBA9217; family UBA9217; genus JALNZF01. Next base: position 239,786 of record CAYUSP010000003.1, read on the forward strand.
GAACGTCTGGATCTGGTATACCTTCATACTTTGGGGCAGGCTTTCCACCGTGATGAGGGGGCTCTTTTCAAGCATGATAGCACGCTCGACGATGTTCTCCAGTTCGCGCACATTTCCCGGGTAGCTGTAGTGCCAGAGCACGTCCTTCGCCTCTTTGTCGAATTCCGTTATCTTTTTGCCGGACTTAGGCACATGCTTCCGCATAAAATATTCCGCAAGGGGCGAGATATCCTCCCTGCGCTCCCTAAGCGGCGGGATGGCGATGTCCATGACGTTCAAGCGATAGTAGAGGTCCTCCCGGAACTTCCCACCGGAGATCAGTTCCCGCACGTTCTGGTTTGTGGCTGCAATGAACCTCACATCCACATGGATCGGCCGGGTGCCGCCCACACGATAAAACTCTCCGTCCTCGATGACTTTCAGCAGCTTGGCCTGAAGATTCGGAACCATCTCCGCGATTTCATCCAGGAACAAGGTGCCCGTATCCGCAATCTCCACAAGACCCTGTTTGGTTTTGATCGCGCCGGTAAAGGCTCCCCGCTCATGCCCGAACAGTTCTGAAGCGAGCAGCTCCTCAGTCAGCGTAGCGCAATTAATGGCCAGGAACTGCCGCTCCTGCCGTTTGCTTGTGAAATGAACGATCTTGGCAAGCAGGCTTTTGCCCACACCGGTCTCACCAGTGAGGAATATATTGCTTTCTGAATCCTTAATACCTTCGATGGTGTCGAGAATCTCCCGCATGGGCTTGCTTCGGGCGATAATGGATACCTTCTTATTCAAGCCCAGGTAGGTCTTGAGTGCAATATTTTCTCTGACAAGCCCCTTCCGGTCCCGGATCTTGTTCACTTTCAACACAAGTTCATCCAGATCAAAAGGCTTGGTCACGTATTCAATAGCACCCTTTTTCATGGCCTCTACTGCGGAGCCGATGCTACCGAAACCGGTGATAATGATGACCTCGGTATCGATCGACTTTTCTCCGATCTTTTCCAAAAGCTCGATCCCCGTCAGTCCGGGCATCTTGATGTCCGCGATCAGGAGGTCGAAGGATTCTGTCTCGAGCTTCCGGAGCGCATCAATCCCGTTCAATACAGCAGCGACCGTGTGGCCCTCACTCTTTAGAGTATTCACAAGATGTTTTACGGTTATTTCTTCGTCTTCAGCAATAAGTATTTTGAATGCCATATGATGATCCTATCCTGATCCAGAGAAAGCTCCCAGAGAACCCATCCCCACCCCCGCCCTCCCCTTGAAAGGGAGGGTAAAATTATACTTCTCCCCCTTCAAGGGGGAGATTAGAGAGGGGGATGGTTAAGATGTCCGGTATTTATCTCAAAAAAAATTTTGTGACCATTAATAAAGCACCTATGCTCCCGGTTCATCCATCCTCGGCAGCGTGATTGTAAACGTCGTTCCTTTTCCCTCTTCGCTGGCGGCTCTGATCTCGCCATAGTGCTTCCGGATGATGTTGAACACGATGGCGAGGCCGAGTCCCGTGCCTTTGTCCTTGGTGGTGAAGAACGGCTCGAAGATCTTATCCAGCGATTCCTTCGGCATTCCCCTGCCGCTGTCCGATACGACGATCGTCAGGGCGTCTTCAGCCGATCTGATCGCCACCGTCAGAACCAACCCCTCCTGCCTGGCTTCCACGGCATTCGTAAAAAGATTTATGAAGACTTGCTCCATTTGTTCCGGGTCCGCCGAAAACACGGTATCGCCAGCTTTAGAATTGATGGTAAACCGGACGTTGGAGGTATCAACAGCCAGTTTTTTAAAGACTCCGCTGATCAACTCCACCATATCCACCTTCCGCATGCGCGGCTCCCGGCCCCGCGCAAATTCCAGCAAATCCCCTACGATCCGTTTCACGCGCGCTGTCTGTCCCAAAATGTCCGCGACAGCCTCATGCAGGACCGGGGATGCGTGTGACTTTGCCTCTCTGGAAAGAACCTGCGCCGAAAGATGGATATTGTTCAGGGGATTATTCAGCTCATGGGCAACTCCGGCTGCTAGCGTGCCAATGGCAGCAAGCTTTCTGGTCTGGCTCAGTTCCTTGTTCTTGCGATCAAGTTCCGTTTCCCGCTCGGCTAGTTCGTCTTCCATATTGTTGAATTTATCGATCAGCAGCCCCACCTCATCCTGTGCGCCGCCACGCATGGGAGGCACTGACAGATGGGGAAAGGATCCCTTGCCTGTTTTCTCGACAACCTTGATCAGAAGCATCAGGCGCTTGACCACATTTGTGCTGATAAAAAAGAGCGTCCCGATCCCCACTGCGAAGAAAAGCGGAAAGAACACCAGAATTGCCATCTGCGAAACGCCGATGACCGTCTCCACTTTTTCCCGGGCGACCTTGTCGAGGTCCTTCGAAATGACCACAATGGACTCGCCGTTCTTCCTGAGCGCTGCTATGTCATCCACAAGTTCAATAAGCCCCCTGACCAACTCGTGATCCCGGGAAAGGTGAAAAACCTCCTCCAGGTACGCTGCGGACTTCAGAGGCTGCTCAAGAAATGTTGCCTCTATGAACGCAAAGTGCCGGGCATGCTCCCTTCGGGCTGACTTGGCCCGTTCAAACGCCTGAGTGATCTGCCGCGACAGGGATTCGATCCTGTCAAAGTTTTTTTCATATGCGAGGATGCTGTCCCGGAAGGCCCGCGTATCGGCATTTTCGCGATTCGGATTCTGGAGCAGCTCCTTCAGTTCATTGATATAGCTGTGCACAGAACGCGATTCCTCGTCAGCCTGCTGCGGACTGTATAAGAGATAGTTTTTCTCGTGCCTCCGGAGTTGGAGTGATTTGCGGCTGATGGTGTCAGTGATCTCGAGATAGCGTATCTCTTTTCGGATCTCAATGAAGCTGAAGTACTCGAACGCGGCAAGGATGGCGATAATGAACGCGCTGATAAAGAAGCTGAGGGCTATTTTTTTTTTGAGTGACATGATGGTATTTACTGTAGCACAGCAAGCGCTGCCGTGGCAACGGAAAAGAGGCGGAAGCCGGTGCATAAGAAGCGAGAAGCAGCAAGTATAACCTGAATAATGAACGAGGCAGTGGGTCTATTCCTTGATCCTGTATTTCTTTAATTTATACCGCAGCACCCGTTCGCTGATATCGAGTTTCTCAGCAGCTCGCGTCTGGATTCCGCCAGCCTCTTTCAGTGCTTCCAGGATCAAGCCCCGTTCCACAGTATCAAGGGTCTCGTTCAGGGACCCTTTCAACTGCTGTTCAGACAATCTGTCCTTGTCCATGGGCTGCTGTACATGGAGGGGAAGGTCGGCAGCAGTGAGAACGTTCTTCTTGGCAAGAACAACCGCACGTTCTACGATGTTCTCAAGTTCCCTGACATTGCCTGGGTACGTGTAGCGCATGAGCAGGTCGCGCACTTCTGCGGAGATACCCGTTACCTGGCTATTGTTCTCGAGGCTGTATTTTTTAATAAAATGGTCCAGGAGCGCCGGGATGTCCTCCTTGCGCTCGCGCAGCGGTGGGATGACGATGGACACGACATTCAACCGGAAGTACAGGTCCTCACGCAGCCGTTCCTCTTTGATGGCCTGTTCGAGGTTCCTGTTCGTTGCGGAGATGATGCGCACATCGACCTTGATGGTCTGATTGCCGCCCACACGCTCGAACTCACGCTCCTGGAGGACGCGGAGCAGCTTGACCTGCATGGCAGGCGACAGGTCCCCCATTTCATCGAGGAAGAGAGTCCCCTTGTCCGCGGCCTCGAACCTGCCGATCCTCTTTGAGGTGGCCCCGGTAAATGCACCCTTTTCGTGGCCGAACAATTCGCTCTCAAGCAGTGTTTCCGGTAAAGCTGCGCAGTTCACCTTAATGAGAGGCGCGTTCGCGCGCTGGCTGTGGAAGTGAATAGCCTTTGCAATGAGCTCCTTCCCGGTGCCGCTTTCGCCGCGAAGCAGTATGGAAGCATTGCTGGATGCCACGCGGCCGGCCACGTTCAGAACTTCTTCCATGGAGTGGCTGGAGCTTACAATGCCGGAGAACTGGTACTTGCTTTTCAGCTGTTCCCTGAGCTCGGTGTTCTCTCGGATCAAGGTCTGCCTTTCCGATACCCGCTCAATGAGCAGGACCAACTGTTCCAGGTCTATCGGTTTCGGCAGGTAATCGTAGGCTCCCGCCTTGATGGCCTTGACCGCCGTTTCAATGGTCCCAAAGGACGTCATGATGATGACTGCAACGTCGGGATTGATCCTGCGCACCTCACCGGAGTTTTGGAGCGCGTCAACACCGGGTATATTACAGTCTGTCAGGAACACATCGAACCGGTCCTGCCTGATGGCGTCAAGTGCCTTGTCCGCGCTTGCGACGCCCACGACCTCATATCCTTTCTGGACGAGATAGGATTCGATGCGCTGCCGTTCCAGTGCTTCGTCATCCATGATCAATACACGAGCATCAGACATTCTGTCAGCTCTCCCAACCCACTGCGTGATAAACGTACCTACCCGTTCCCCGCGCTATCTGGATCATTCGAATCCCAGATAGACGCCAATTCCTGCATAAGAAATTCTCTCATCAAAAAACTGGCCATACGGTGCAAAACCTTTATATCCCTCGAGGAGAACACGGATAAACCGCCCATTCGGGATAGAGCTGTCATATTGCAGTCCAAACTTCAGTGACGAGTCCAGGGCCCAGTCGTGGTCTTGATCTGTTTTCACATCCCAACCGCCGACCAGTCTTCCCCTGCCGATGATCCTTTCCATACCATAATATTCGACACCGCCATGAAGAATGATCGGTTTGAAGTCTGTTGGCCCCTGATGGAATATATACTCTCCGCTATAATAGGTTCGCCATGATGACCATTCATACGAGCCGATCAGCTCCAATGCTTCAAAAGAAAGCTCTACCCGCTGTACGTTATTATGCAGAAGGTACTCATCGCCTAAGTGGGAACTTTGATGATAAATAGTAATGCGATAGGATTCCGGCCCTCTTCGAAAACTAAAGGGAAATCCTATCGTGTAATCTGCATTGATCAGATCGAGCGATGGCGCATGTAGATCGAACTGGGCATGGACTCCGCCGCTAAAACTCGACTGCCAGCTGAATCCTCCGTTATTATCAACGGACCGGTACAAACCAAAGATCTCCCCATATCCACCCACGGCAATATGAACATCATCCGTTCGGAAATTAAACAGGCGGTAGCTGAGATAGAATCGCGGCTCTTTCAGGTCTGCAAGAATGGTCTTGAAAAGATCATCGGTCGGGAAAATGATCACTTCATTGTCTTTCGGTTTATCTTTTACAGGCTGCTCAGGGCTAACGGAAGCCTGCGATTCAGGTTGGGCAGCGGACACAGGATCGGCGCAAACAGCGGCAGGGAAGAAGAAACCGGCAAAGCAGATCAAAACAACAACTGCTGCAACAACGCATGAACTATACGCCGGCGATTCTTCAGAAAAGGCTATGGAGCTGCCTGCTTTCATTATTCGTTGACCCATGGGCAGTTTTTCCTGAGAAATCTGCAACCAGCGCTAGGACTTGATTAAGTATAGCATGATTTGCGGTTTTGACTCATTGCTGGCTCGATAACGCAATTCGAGCAGCATTCAATCAAAAAGTCACATTCTGCCGGCTCATCAACAATTCTCCCAGGTACGAACCCGGCTTTACTTCGGCATTCTTTATCCACTCCGCACCCTCAAGGCCATAGGGCTTGACGCAGGACGCACAGATATAGAACTTGCAGTCGAAATCCTCAACCAGGCTCTTGATCAAGTCCGCGACTGGCGAGAAGCCCTTCTGCCAGGTGACGGACTCGGCGAAACCTTTTTTCGCCAGATGCGCCCCTTCGTTCATGAGAAAGAAATCGATCTTTGCGTCAAAGGCCACCATGTTCGTTGCAAGCTGAAGTGCTGCGGCTGCACGTTCTATGGCATCATACGAGTGGGTAATGACAAATACGAATTCTTTTTTTTCCATTACGATCTCCTTTATTCCAAATATGTTGATACGAACCGGGATAGACCAGATCAAAAGACTAAAGACATCTCGCGCAAAGCCGCAAAGACGCAAAGTAATTCTAAAATACGGATTACTATTATTATATTGAAACCAAAAAGTATTTTAACCCAGGCTCTCTTTGCGCCTTGGCGGCTTTGCGCGAAAATAGACTTATCTGATCTTCTGTTCTTCCATCCCTATTGAGAAGACTTAATGAGCGCAGCCCCCGCCCTTGCCATGCCCGCCGCAGCATGCCTGAACTGTCAGCACGGGAAGGCTCTGCGACTGGAACAAGGATATGTTTTCCCGAACTGTCGCGCCTTGCGCGCGATGCACCGCGATGCCCATCTGGTTCAACCTGGTGAGAGCACCGGCTCCGATGCCACCGACAACAATCGCATCCACTTTTTGATTATCAAGCGCTTTCAGGGGATTGCATGCGCCCTTGGTGTGGTGCTGGTCTTGATTGCTGATCGATGCAACGCTGTTTGTGTCAGTATCGACAACGACGAAAACCGGGGCGGAGCCGAAGTGGTTGTATACCGTGCTCTCGATGCCAATGTCATGTTGTACCGGAAAACAGATCTTCATGTATTTTCTTCTCCTTTATTCGAATCATACAACGATTATACGAACACAATAGCCTGGCCTTTGGTCAGTGCTTTCGCAACCTTCTTCCGCGCTGTGGTAAGTATTCTTTGAATGGTTCCGCGAGACACGCCCATTTTGGCCCCAGCCTCCGCCTGCGTCAGATCATCAAGATCGCAAAGCTTCAGCGCTTCAAGTTCTTCACGCAAGAGCGGTACCTGTTCGACGTCCGACATCGGAATGCAGGTGGGCTTGAACGCCTTGCCTTTAAACTTGCACCTGCAGTTCCGCGGCTTCTTACCCCGGGCCATTTGCATTCCCTCTCGTTATGTGCATATGCACATAACCATAACAGGCGAACCGTGGATTGTCAAGAACTATTCGACAATACGCCTGGCTTTGGGGATATTGTAGATAAGGTAAATGCATTTTTATGGGAGCAATCGCTTAAACCTCTACCTCAATTGTCAGCATGCTCCATGTATTTCGCGATCAGTAATGCCCTGCTTTGAATAGTATGCTGCATAAATCTGCAGTTAAATAACAAAACTGTGCTTCATTCAGCGTTGACTTGGATGCTGTCGTACGTTAGAGTTTATATATTCAACAAAATGGAGGACTTGGCTATGAATAAAATATTGTTCTCTGCAATTTTGGCAATCCTTATAAGCGGAAGTTTTGTCAGCGCCGCCGATGACAGTCCATGGCTCGAAATCGGCGGAGATTATCAGTTCAGGTTTGATTCGCTCACTGGCACAGTACACGAGTACTATAGCTTTCAAGACGTCCTTCCCTGGCAACTCGGCGGCATGTCGACCCCGCCTCCCACAACAGTAAAAAGTTATGATGTGAAAAATGATTCCCTGATGACGAATCGTTTCGGCTTGAACCTGAAAGCATCCGCGCTGGAGGATGTCAGTGTCAAGGCACGTCTGATAATGTATAAAATCTGGGGCCATGAGGCTTCGGCACCGGCTAACGGGTCGTTCTTTTCAGACAGGGCAACGGGAGCGAACGATGGAACCGTCGGCCATATACCGGAGGACAATACGCTCCGGGTCGACTTTGCCTATGCCACCTGGAGCAATATAGGCCAGATGCCGCTATGGTTTTCCGTGGGTAGAAGGCCGACAACCGGCGGCGTTCCGACTAACATCAGGAACAACAGCGAAAAGACCGGCAGCGCGGGAGTTCCCGGCATTCTTGTTGACTACGCATTTGACGGCGCCACAGCCGGCTATGCACCGGAAATCGCACCGATGCCGGGCGCGTTCGTAAAACTCTGCTACGGCAAAGGATTCGATAGCGGATTTGTCGCCAATACCGGTTCCTCTCTTAAAGACACGGAATTTTATGGCGTCATGGCGTCTTTGTATGACACAGACGCCATGCGCGTCCAGGTGCAGTACCAGAAAGGCGCGAATATCTTTGACGCGCCTTCTGACGGTAGTGCGCTTACGGGGCCGGTCAGGCATAACCTCGGCGACATCGATTGGATCGGCACCGTTGTTATGGGAAACGTGAGCAGCTTCAACCTCTTCGTTTCCGCCGCCCAAAGCCAAACCCATCCCAATGGCCAGCTCTACCAGGTTGATGCGGGACCGGCCGGCCTTGTTCCCGTTGCCGGGATGCTCTTCGATGCCGGTAGCGCCGTAGAAAAACGGAACGGTACGGCTGTGTATGTTGGAGTCCGATATGACATCGATTCCACACGCACGAAGATCGGCATGGAATATAATCAGGGTTCGAAGAACTGGATCGGGATGACGCCTGCATCGGACGACATCTTGACCGGCAAACTGGGGACCCGCGGCAATGTGTATGAGGTCTATATTATCCAGGAGCTCCGGAACAAACCCGTCTCAAAAAACGGGAAAGCCTTTTTTAAACTCGGATACCAGTCTTACAAGTTCGACTACACCGGCAGCAACAATTGGGTCGGGGCTCCGAAAAAGATATCCGATCTTGCGGCAAGCCCGGCATATGCCCAGATGCTTGCGCCGATCGAAAAAGCGACTGATATTTACCTCACCTTTGAGGTGCGGTTCTAAACACCATTTTCGTACGAGACGGTTTGCTCTTTAACGATTGGCAGTACCTGTTCGCGCACGCGGCTTTAACGTCATTGTCTGCATCAAAACAATCGAAAGCAATGCGCGTTCACAATCAATTTACTGCTATTTACTTGTTTCGCTCAATCTGGAAGGAGGTGCGCATGAAGATAATCAGAAACATGGTACTATTCTCATGTTTTATCCTGCCTGCTGCATTCATCGAGCAAGTGACTGCTGGAGCAGGGGAGATGACAAAGGCGACGTCCATCGACGAACTGGCAAAGATGTACGATTCAACGGGATGCAAGCAGTGCCACGAAGGTGTGTACAACGAATGGGAGCAGTCGATCCACGCACGGTCCATCTACGGAACCGGACGGACGGCAGCGACTATCAAGACCACCGTGGCGGTCGGCCTCATGAACTGGCAGTACTCGGGCGTCAAGAAGCCCGAGGATGTAACCGTCAAGCACCTTATGATCTGCACGAAATGCCACCTGCCGCAGCTCGCTGATGCGACCGACGATGTGGCAAAAGAGATCGTGAAGTACGCGTACGTGATCGCGGACCCCAATGCTGCTGATGATGCCCGCGACAAGGCCGTGAACAAGCTTTCCAAGATCAGCATCAACTGCCTCATCTGCCACCAGCGCAATGCCATAACCCACAAATGGGTGGACGGCTTCCCGGAAAAGGACACGGTGTACGGGTCCAAGGAGGGCGCTCATGCCGATGCCGGACATCCCAAGATGAGGAAAAGCCCGATCATGGACGAGTCCATCCTGTGCGGGCAATGTCATGGCCTGGGGCCGAACTTCGAGCTTGAGAATCCTTCCCAGTGCGGCACGCTCTATGGAAGCTATCTCTGGGCATATCGCGCTGAAGGCGGACAGGAGAGCTGCCAGGAATGCCACATGAAAAAGAGCAAGCTCGGACACAACATGCAGAGCTACCGCGATCCGGGCATGGCCAAGACCGCGGTTGATTTCAAGGTCGAGACACTCGGCTATCAATGGCGCGACGGATCAAAGATGGTCCCCCAGGCACTGGTCAAGGTCGAGATGATCAACCGGTCCGGCCACTCCATCCCGGATGGCTGACCAACCCCCAACCGGCTGGTCCTGGAAGTGACCGCGAAAGATAGTACTGGTAAAGAGTTGTTCAAGCAGTCAAGAGTGTACATGCCTATTCCCCAGCAGCTCGGCCGCGGCGACAAGATGGGCCGCGGACCCTATGAAAAGAGCGGCATCATCCGCGACAACGGTCTGCCGCCCAACCGCCCTGTGCATGAAAATTTCGAGATCCCCTTCCCTGCCGAGATCGTCAAAAAGGACGGCAAGGACATCACCACGATCAAGGACTACGATATGACCGTTGATGTGGAGCTTATGTACCTGCCCTTTGGCACGGTTGAGAGCGGCAAGTTCTCGTGGCAGAAAGTGACGAGAAAAATATCGATCGAAAAGGGCGGCGTATAGCCCCTTATAGAAAAATCATTCTTTTGCTGCACAATGCCGGCGAGCCCTCCCTCCCCTCTCGTCGGCATTTTTTTTGAACATACTCATTAAGAGTCTCTCTATAATTACGGTAGGTTTCGGTCAATCGTGTCCGAAGGGACAAAAATGTCGAACCCGTAAATATCGTTAGATCAACAGGTTAACGCCGCCTATCCCTTTTAACTTCGACAAAATTAATCATTGCAGTTCAGCACTCATTCCCCTATTCACAACAATCATGCAGACAATCAATTACTTACGGTTTTGGCACGCATATTGAAATAGTATAAGCAGAATATGAACAATGGGCGCTGCCCTCCCCCTAAAATTCCTTCTACCCCGAAGGTTACCCCTGACAGCGTTCATTGTTCATGTTTTAAAGAATCCATCCCCACCCTCCACTCGCCTAGAGGCGCCTACTTTTGGTGAAAAGGAGTGTGAAACTAAGGAGGCAATTATGTTTTTCAACAATTACCAGTGCAAGAACATCGGTCCTGAAGAGCTGGAACAGAAGAAACAGGCAGGCGAGGATTTTCTTCTCCTTGATGTAAGAACGCCGCAGGAATACGCTTCTGGAGCGATCCAGGGTTCACAGCTTATTCCGCTCCAGGAGCTCGGGAACAGAATGGACGAGCTGCCGAAGAAGAAGGAAATCGTCGTGTACTGCAGGGTCGGCAACAGAAGCGCGCATGCCTGCTCCTATCTCTCACGCATGGGATACAACGTAAAAAATCTGGAAGGCGGGATCATGGTATGGAACATGTTCGAAAATGCATCAATGAGCAGAGCGTAACCGTGGGAACACGGGACTGCAGGGCAACTATCTTTCTGGCCTTGCTCGTATTGCTTGTCGCTCTTACCTTGAGCGTTGCGGTCTATAGTTACGCAGCGGAGCCGCTGACCCTCGAACAGGCGATCGAGACCGCTCTCCGGAACAACCCCGGCCTTAAGGCAGCTGACGCTCAGGTCGAGGCTGCGGATGCAGGAGTACTGCGTTCTGCATCCGGGTTCCTTCCCCGTGTCACCCTGACCGAGACATGGAGCAGGACCGACAGTCCACTCATGGCGCTTGGAACCAAGCTGAACCAGGAGATCATAACGCCCGCAGATTTCAACCCAACAGTCATGAATGACCCGGCAGCGATCTCGAACTACAATACGCGTCTAGCAGTCATGCAGCCGGTCTGGAACGGGGGCAAGGAATACATCGGAAGGTCACAGGCAAAACTCGCAAAAGAAGCCTCAATAAATGACCGCGAGCGGTCCCGGCAGGAGACTGTTTACAATGTGGTGAAGTCCTACTACAGCGTCCTGCTCGCCAGAGAATACCACCGCGTCGCCATCCAATCGCTCGAAACGAGCGAAGCCAACGTGAAGCTGGCCGACGCACGATACAGGGCAGGCGCGGTGCTGCAATCCGACCTCCTGCGCGCCAAAGTCCAGCTTGCCGAGGTCAGGGAGATGGAAACACGGTCGCGGAACGGAGTACAGTTGGCCGCCGCGGCCCTCAATTTTGCCATGGGCATCCCGCAGGCCACGGAGCAGGAATACACGGATACACTGTCCCTCCAGAGCTGGGAAGCTGAAATGAACTCGATGTTGAAAGAAGCCGCTGCAAAGCGGCCTGACCTGCAGTCCATGGAATTGAACCGCCTGAACTCGGACAAATCGGTGACCATGGCGCGAACGGATTACTTGCCCAGCCTGAACCTCATGGGCCAGATGGATTGGAACAGCACGAAGATCGCTGGTGATGATGCAAAGAGCTGGGCAGTGATGGCCGTGCTGCAGTGGAACCTTTTTGACGGGCTGGTGACCCGGTCCAAAGTCAAGGAAGCACTCGCGACCAGCAGCAGAATGAGATCGCTCGAGGAGCAGACCCGGTCGGCAATCCAGCTTCAGGTAAGGCAGGCTTACTATTCCATGTCAGCATCATTGGACCGAATTTCTGCTACAGCATCATCGGTCCGGGAGGCTGAAGAAGGCCTCAGGATTGTTCAGAAGCGATATGAGACCGGGATGACGACCTTCGTTGATGTGCTCGGTGCGGAAAGCGCGCTCATCCGGGCGCGGACAAACGCGCTCCAGGCATTGTACGATAATAATGTCGCTCTTGCCGAGCTAAAGCTGGCAGTGGGGACATTGTAAGCAATTCAATGTTCAGAGTTCATAATCCTGATAATAAAATAGGGAAAGGAATACCTCTTACCATGAAAAACATAACGAAGAAACAATGGATCTACAGTATATCGATCGTCGCGGCATTGGCTGTTCTCGGAAGCTCCTATGCTGTATTTGGTAAATCAGAAAGCCATGGGGCCGCGCCGGCAAAGGAAGCTTCCATAAATGTGACGACCGTGACTGTGGAACCTGGAATCGTTGAATCCTTTATTTCCGCGGCAGGTTCCCTCAATTCCCGGAACACATCGGTACTTGCCAGCAAGATCATGGGCAGAATAACGGAGCTTACGGTGCAGGAGGGAGATCGGGTAACAAACGGACAGCTGCTTATGAAGATCGAGAGCGGCGAGATCAGCGCACAGGTATACCAGGCTCAGGCAGCGTACAACAATGCCAAGCTTCAACATGATCGAATCACGGGCCTCTTCAATGATAAAGCCGCGACGCAGATGGAAATGGACCAAGCCATTCTGGGCATTGAATCGGCAAGGGCAGGTCTAAACGCGGCGAAAGCCATGGAAAGTTACACGATCATCAGTGCACCTATCGCCGGGCAGATCATTGAGAAGCGGATCAATCTCGGGGAAATGACCCTCCCGGGCCAGCCCATCCTGAAGATCGAGGATAATCGCAATCTCAGGCTTGAGGTAACGGTGAAGGAACAGGACCTTGCCTTTATCCGGCCGAACATGAATGTGAACGTCCAGATCGATGCCCTTCCCAACAAGGCGATCATGGGCCAGGTTGAGCAGGTGGTACCCGCATCGGATGTCAGGACCCACTCCTTCATCGTGAAGATCGCTGTTCCATTTGATAAGAACCTTATCACGGGCATGTATGGCAAAGCCCTTTTCAGCACAGGTACACGCAAGGCGATAATGGTCCCCAAAAGCGCGATCATGGAGATGTCGGGGCTTTCCGGAGTGTATATCGTGAATAACGAGGGAAACGCGGTTTTCCAGATGGTACAGCCCGGCGACACCCATGGCGACAGCATCGAAGCAGTAACCGGGCTCAAGGCCGGCGATAAGCTCGTCACGAACAGGCAGACAGCAAGCATTGACGGGAAGAAGGTCGTTGTGGCGCAAAAACAATAACTTAATAACCACGGATAAACACGGTTAAACACCGATAAAACAGTAACGCAGTTTATTACGCGCCTTTGATTTATTCCTGTTTTCATCCGTGTGTTCTGCAAAGCAGAACCCGTGGTTCATACTAGGATGTCATCATGAAACTCAATATCAGCGGCAAGATCACCCAGTACTTCATCAACTCCCAGCTCACCGTGCTCCTCATGGCGGCAACCGCCGTGCTCGGCCTTTTCGCACTGGTTTTCACCCCACGCGAAGAAAATCCCCAGATCGTAGTGCCTGCAGCGAATGTCATGGTCATGCTGCCTGGAGCGAGCGCACAGGAAGTCGAGGAGCTGATCTCGAAAAAGCTCGAAGCCAAACTCTGGGAAATCCCCGGGGTCGAGGACGTCTACTCCATGTCCATGAATTCCCTGGCTGTCGTAACGGTCAAGTTCCACGTAGGCCAGGACAAAGAGCGATCCATCGTGAAGCTCTATGACAAGATCATGTCCAACATGGACCTTACCCCTCCCGGCGCATCACAGCCATTGGTGAAGCCGATCGACGTTGATGATGTACCCATCGTGGCCATCACCATCTCAGGAGCCCCGGGGACCGGATTCGACGACGCCAAGCTCAAGATCGTGGCAGACCATGTGCTGGACGAACTCCGCAAGATCCCGGGAGTGGGCAATACTGCCGTGATCGGCGGAAGAAGCCGCCAGGTACGCATAACGCTTGACCCTCAGCGCATTGCCGGGCATGGATTGTCGCCGCTCCAGATCATGCAGTCGCTGAACATCTCGAACGCAAACCTGGCCGCAGGCGATCTAGAGCAGGGCAGTAAAAAGCTCGCCGTTGAGGCAGGTGGATTTTTCTCCAGCGCGGCCGAAGTCAGGAATGCAGTGGTCGGTGTTGCAAACAACAAGCCGATCTACCTCGGTGATGTTGCAGATGTCACTGACGGCGTCGAGGAGACCGTACGGCTCACCCGTATGGCTGTCGTATCCGGCCATGCAGACCATGGCGACCCGCAGAGCGCGGTCCAGGCTGCAGGCGAACTGCCGGCAGTAACCATTGCCCTGGCAAAGCGGCAGAAGCTGAACGCGGTCCAGATATCGAACGAGATCCTTGCAAAGCTCGATGAGTTAAAAAAGACGCAGATCCCTTCCGGCATCAATGTAACCATAACCCGGAATGACGGGAAAGCGGCCAATGATGCGGTAAACGAGCTTGTGTTCCATCTCGTGGTCTCGATCATAGTGGTCATCATTCTTCTCTTCGTGACCCTCGGGTGGCGCGAAGCTGCCATCGTGGCTCTGGCTATCCCCTTGACGCTATTCATCACGCTCGCCATCGGAATGGTCGCGGGCCAGACCATCAATCGGATCACGCTCTTTGCCCTGATCCTGTCCCTGGGCCTTCTGGTGGACGATGCGATCGTGGTCGTGGAGAACATCCACCGGCACTATAAGCTGCAGCAGCACTCGCGGCTTCAGGGCGCCATCATGGCCGTGAACGAGATCGGCATGCCGACTATTCTCGCGACCCTCACCGTTGTCCTGGCTTTCATACCCATGGCCTTTGTCACGGGCATGATGGGGCCCTATATGATGCCCATCCCCTTCAATGTTCCCGTGGCAATGATAACCTCGCTCCTCGTCGCCTTTGTCGTAACCCCCTGGGCAAGTTACCGGCTGATGAAGACGGAGCAGCATGGCGCGGCACAACCGCTGGAAGAGACACGGATCTATCGCATCTACCGGTCCGTACTGGCGCCACTCCTGGAGAGCCCGTTAAAGCGAAAGTTTTTTCTCGGTGTGATTGCCCTGGTTTTTCTGGTTACCATGAGTTTCCCGCTCTTTCAGTGGGTAAAGTTCCGCATGCTGCCCAAGGCGAACAAGAACACCTTCCTCGTTTCCATCGATATGGCACCCGGCACGGTGCTTGAAAACACGGACCGCGTGGCGCGAGCCGTGGGCGACTATGTCCGCCGCATCCCTGAAGTAAAGGATTACGAGACTTTTGTCGGCACCGGCTCCGTCATTGATTTCAACGGCCTGCTGCGCGGTGGAGCATTCAGGGAAGCGAGCCATTTCGCCGACATCCGGGTGAACCTGCATGACAAAGAGGAACGCAAGGCATCGAGCGAGAAGATCGTCCTCAGGATCAGGCAGGATATCGCCAGGATCGCGCAGGAGCATGGCGCGAACATCAAACTCGTCGAGGACCCGCCCGGCCCGCCGGTCCGTGCAACCGTAGTGGCCGAGATCTACGGACCCGACCTGGCAACGCAGCGCGAGATCGCACGTGACGTCAGAGCTCTCTTCGCTAAAACAGACCAGGTGGTTGACATAGATGACAGCGTAAAGGAGAAGCAGGACAAGTATCAGTTCGTCGTGGACAAGGAAAAGGCGTCTCTTGCCGGTATATCCACGGAGCAGATCGTGCACACGCTCCGGATGTCGCTGGCAGGCATGGCAGTCTCAACGCTCCATGTACCCGGATCAAAGAACCCTGTTGCCATCACGCTCCGGCTGCCGAAGTCAGACCGTACCGGCCTAGCAGACATGGACAAGGTCTTTGTGACCGGGCCCCAGGGCAGCCAGGTCCCGCTCATGTCTCTGATAAAGGTCGTTCCTGCGGAAATGGACCGTCTGATCCATCACAAGAACCTGGAGCCGGTGACCTATGTATACGCGGAAATGGGAGACCGCAGCCAGGTCTATGCTGTTCTTGATATGATGAAATACCACCGGAACCATCCTCTGCCTAAGGGGTACTCGATCAAGTGGGACGGTGAGATGAAACTGACGCTCGACGTGTTCCGCGACCTTGGCGCTGCCATGGGCGTGGCCCTGATCGCGATCTACCTGCTGCTGGTAGGGCGGTTCCGGTCCTTTACCATACCCGTGGTCATCATGGCATCCATCCCGCTTTCGATGATCGGCATCATGCCGGGCTTTGCCATGACCAATGTATATTTCAGCGCAACCTCCATGATCGGCGTGATTGCTCTCGCGGGCATTGTGGTCCGGAACTCCATCGTGCTGCTGGAGTTCATCATCGACAAGAAGCAGGAAGGTGTGCCGCTCCAGCAGGCATTGATCGAAGCGGGAGCCATCCGCACCCGGCCTATTGTATTGACCGCTGCCGCGGCAATCCTCGGCTCTGCCGTGATCGTGACTGATCCGGTCTGGTCAGGGCTGGCTCTCGCGCTCATATTCGGGATGCTGGCATCCACGGCCCTGACCCTGGTCGTGATACCGGTCTTCTACTATATCGTGGAGAAGAAGAACTGGGAAACTGTGCGGGAAGCAGCAGACGAGACCCAACAAGCAGAACCGGATTCCATCAAACTCCAGACTCAGGATTCACCAGCCCACATATAATGGAGGAGTCACCATGTCTACCACCTGCGTAAATAGTGAATGTACAAACTGGATCAGCACCATCACCATCGACAATATGCCGGACAATTTCCTGAGCAGGGATGTCTTATCACAATTGAACCGCACCATCAGCGACCTGATCTTAAATAAGTCAGAGCTTCGTGTCGTGCTGCTTACCGCCAAAGGCAGGAACTTCTCCGCTGGTATTGACTATGGCCGCTTTATAAAAATGTCTAAGGAAGAGGCCGGTCATTTCGCCGAGGTGGGGTATAACCTGCTGAAGCACATCGAGAACCTTCCCGTACCGGTCATAGCCGCAGTCAAAGGCGAGACCACAGGCGCGGGCCTGGGCCTTGCGCTGGCCGCTGATATCCGCATCGCGGCGTCAGATACGGTATTCTCTTTTCCGGAAGTGCAGTTCGGTGTGCCGCCTGTCTTTGGTTCTTCCCAGCGTCTTTACAAGACGGTAGGTATAGGACGGGCCAAGGAACTGCTGTTCACCGGACGGACGGTGAATGCGGATGAAGCCCTCAGGATCGGACTCGTGAATATGGTCGTGGATGCGGATCAGCTTGATGAGGAGGCGGAAAGGATGGCTTTGCGCATCGCGGGGAACAGCCTGAGTTCACTCAGGTCGATCAAAATGCTCGTGAACTTCGGATTGAATGAGGGGTACGAGGTCGGCCTGCAGCAAGAGGTCACTGCCTTCAGTGAGGCGTTTAATCCTGATACAAAACAGTGGGAACGGCTGTAAAGCAGGAATAAGCGGCCAGTAGCCAGGGTTCAGAACTTCCATGACCCCGGTCCCTTGACCCATGACCCCTGACCCTATATCTTAATGGAGGAACTATGTACATCGCTGACACAACAACGTGGTATCTGGAAAGGATCATCAGGCTGTTTGCGGGGCTTTTGGTGCTTGGCGGATCGCTGCTCGGCTATTTTGTGAACCCGAATTGGTTCATATTCACCGGCTTCGTAGGAGCCATGCTCACACTCTTTGCCTTGACCGGGTTGTGCCCCATGAGCATCATCCTGTTTGCGCTGGGAAAGCGCGAACGCTGCTCCTGTTGAACATAGCTGCCCCATTCTCAATAAACAAAGGCCGACTCCGGTATGGGAAGCGGCCTTTGCTTAACTTTTAATGGTGCTGAAGTAGAGCTATCCAGCACGAATTGCACAGCCACTGGCCCGCAGCAACAACGGCAGCGATATATTGTAAAATTAAAAAAACTTCAGTTCTTTTTTACGTTCTCGCGGTCAAGAGGAGTGCAGTACGATTCAAGCTATCAGAATACCATCGATCTCAATAATCCTTTAAAGAACCGCCAGTCCGATTTGCTCTTTCCTGACCCAGCCTTTTCTCCCTGAAGAGAAGTGGATGAGAAACCAGTCTTCATGTTCCTTCTCGATGGTTACTTCTGCTCCTTCATGGAGCATGAAGAGGGTTGAGCTGTTCGGATCCATTCCCGAACGCACCGGAATCTCTCTAGCTATAATCACCGCAGGAGTGGCGAACTGTTCGCTGACGACGCGGACTGCTACTGTCCCTCCAAGGATAATCCCGCAGGCGAGCGAGACCAGAGTCATCCCGATTACTGCCGAATGCCTTCCATAGAGCCGGATACCGAGACCTGCCCAGAAGAACAGATTGCAGAGCAGGAACCCCCAGGCCATTTCCCTGATCGTTAACCAGTCGTACCAGAAAACAAGACTCCGAATCACCCCGACCGAGGAGGTCTCGGTCCGGTCCTCCGCCTTCTGGCGTGCGTATCCGAGGTTGGCCTCCAGATCTTCGTTCCTGGGCATCAGTTGACGCGCCAAAAGATAGTTTTGAATGGCCTCTCCCGTCTTTCCCTGACGAAACAAGGCATTGCCCAGATTGTAGTAGACCCTGCCATTCCGCATGCCCGCATCGAGTATCTTTTTGTATTGGCCTTCAGCCTGTGCGTAATCTCCCTGCTGGTAGGATTCGTTCGCCTTGAGAAGCATCGTAACCGGATCTCCGCCTTCCAGTGCCAATGCCGGGCAGGCAACCATGATCATCAGAAGAATCAAGCATGGTTTTATCATAAGGTCTTCTCCATCTGCTGAATCAGTTCCCGAATCTCTTGTATGACTTTGCCGGATGCATCAGTCCCCTCATTTCCGATTGGGGCGAACTGTCTCATTTCCAGTTCCCGCAGAAGTTTTTCGGCCCGTTCCACAAGGGGGATCTGACCCATTCGCCGTTGCAAAATCTCCTTGATCTCCTCCGGCGTCATGGCATCGCCCGTCACATTCAGTTTGTCTCCCAGGTAGCTTTTGAACGTTCTGGTGAGCAGGGCAAGGCACTGCCGCGGGTCGGTTCCCTGAGAAAGTTGGACCGCTTCTTCGAGCCGCTTTCGTGCCTGCTTCATTGCGTTTGAGCTTCTTGCATAGCCGCTATCTGTTGAAAATCTATCCTGTTTCTTCTTGATCAGAAACACCACAACATATGCCAGGGGAGGCAACAGGAACATCACACTCATCTGCGGGTCCGGCAATCGAAAGGCCTCATCCTTGAGGGCATGAATGTCTGTATTGATGGGCAGGATGTCTTTGTTCACGATCTCCACGTTCTGTTTCACTGCAGCAGGAGCTTGGCCTTCAACCACACGGGTGTCTTCGCGACTGTCTGAAGGAAGGACGTGCAGTCCGGGCACCGAGGCGGACGCTTTTCGATATGTCCCGGCTGCCGGATCAAAGTACCAGAACGAGACCTCCAGGGGCTTCAAATCTCCCGCGTAGAGCGGCACCAGCGCTGTTTTGAATATCTTTTCAGAGACTATGCGGTAATTATCGATCTTCTTTGAAGCAACCGGCTGATCGTCATACGTCTTGAACTGCTCGATCCCCAAAAGCGCGGGACGGGGCGCGCCCGTGAGATCTCCCTTGCCCGCGATCTTCACGGTCAGGGTCGAGGATTCTCCTTTCTTAATGCTTTTCTTATCGAGCTCCGCAGTAAGATGAAAGGTGCCGACCATGCCTGAGAATGCCGAAGGTTTTCCGTCCTGTGGCAACGGACGCACATGGACGCTGATGGGTTGGGACCGGAGTGTTTTGGCCGTCGTCCTTTGAAGGCCGAAGAACTCATCGCCGAAAAAACCGCCATGAGGTCTCCGGTGGCTCTCGACCGGGACCTGGCATTGAAGCGCAGCTGCGGGGATGGTGATCGTACCCGCACGGCTCGGGATCAGCATCCTGCGGAGCTCGGTCACCTGATAACCGACTCCGTTCACAACCGTATTCGTGACAGTCTCCTTGCCTGCATCGGCAGCCTGAAAACCGTCAAAGGTCAGGTCGCCAAGAGTCGCATTTGCCACGTTGACCTTGCGAAAGAACTTGAGCCTGAACATGATCTGCTCACCCACATAGGGAGATGTGCGGTCAACTTCGGTAGTGATAAAGAGATCTTTGCCCCCGCTTTCCGCGCTGCCGCCTTTTGCAACGTGGAGGGTGATCGGTTCGCTGTGATAGGTTTTCCCCTTATACTGCATGGTCGCCGGACCTATCAGGAAGCCGCCCGTCTTTTTTGGCTGGAGTACAAATGCATAGTCTGTCTGCGATGACATGGATCCGTTCACGATCGATACCCGCGTGGACCGGCCGTTCGAGGCGACATCAAAGTCTGGCAGGCTCGGCAGTGTCGGTGCCGGAGCGTTGTCCGCACCGGAAACCGAGATTGTCAGGATTGCCTGGTCCTCAAGGCTGATCGGATTGCGGTCCAGTCTTGCGGTCAGGGCAACCTCTTCGGCATGGGCTGCCAGTGCCGGCGAGAAGGCAATAAAAAGCAAGACGACAAGTCTGAAATAAACGCGTTTCATCGTGTACATCCTCTACCAATCCTCTGCTTTGCGACTTCCGCTGTGTGAACTGCGTTTTGCCTGTTCCCTGATAAATACGCGCTGATCATCGCTCAGGGTATTGAGCAGCCGCGCTGCCTCGTCAGGCGCGAGCGCCTTCGGATCTGGTTTTGCAGCGCTCATTGCGGCATCAGGCCTGCCACCCTGCTTTTGCTCGCCTTTGGACCCAGCCTCTTTCAGTTCACCTGACTCATCGTTCCGGTCGTTATCGCGGGAATCTCGTGATGAGGCGGTCTGTCCGTTCTGTTTGTCCTTCTGCCCTGACGGGGAGTTCCGCTGATCCTGCTTCGAAGCCTGCTGCTGGTTCTTGTCCGCGCTCTTTTGATCACCCTGGTCTCCAGACTGCTCAGTATTGTTCTTGTCGTTGTTCTTTTGGCTCTTCCTTTCTTTTTTCTGTTGTTGCTCTTTGTCCATCGCTCTCAGCACATACTCAAGGTTTTGTTTCGCCTCCGCATCAGCAGGCTTCAGGTCCAGGGCCTTTCGGTAATAATCAGCCGATGCCTGCAAATTGCCCTGGCGAAAAGCCGTATTGCCAAGATTATACAGCGCCTTCTGCTTCAGAGCAGCATCCTGGGAACGATTGATCACTTCTTCGAATCCTTTTGCTGCCTCCTCGTATTTGCCTGTCTGGTATTGGGCGCTCGCAAGGTTGAACCTTGCCCCGGGGTCATCTGGGAATTCTGTCTGAAGCTGTTGAAAGCGCGCAAGGGAGTCCGCATAATCTCTTTTATTATAAGCCTTGATTGCCTCACGAGTGTCCAGGTAGGTGAATGCCTGCGCCGATGATGCGGGAAGAAGCAGCCCCAGGAGACAAAGAACCTGGAAATATGACGTGGATCGATTCATCTCTCCTCCTTCTTCCGCGTCTCGCCCAACAACGCCTCGATTATGAGACAAAGTATCGCTGCCAGAAGGGGCCATTGAAACCGTTCCGTCCACTTCTTTGTCCTTGTGCTTGAAAGCTCCTGTGCCCCCATCTCCTTGTGTATTCCCTGGAGGTAGATGGTTTTGAGGTCCATATCACCTGTCGTGGAACGTACATACGTTCCACCGGTCGCAACAGCGATCTTCTCGAGGATGCCCTCATCGAGCTTTGAAAGGACCACCGCGCCATGGCTGTCCTTTTTAAAACCTCCCGATGCGTCATCGTTCGGGACCGGAGCACCCTCACGGTTGCCGATGCCGATGGTAAATACCTTGACACCCTGCGCCTTTGCCTCTTCCGCGGCCTTCAGGACATTCCCCTGATGGTCTTCGCCGTCAGTGATCAGGATCACGGCCCTGGCCTTGCTCGCGCCTTTGTCAAATGCAGCAAGCGAAGTGCGCAAGGCTTCAGACAGGGCAGTGCCGGGCACCGGGATCAGGTCCGGGCTCAATGCGTCGAGGAACAGAGAGAAGGCGCCATAGTCAAGCGTAAGCGGGCATTGCACAAAGCTGCTGCCTGCAAAGACCACCAGACCCACCTTGTCACCCTGCAGCATGCGAACAAGGTCAGTGACCTCCCGCTTGGCCCGCTCCAGCCGGTTCGGGTCCACATCGCGGGCCATCATGCTTTGCGACACATCGATGGCTACCACGATCTCAACGCCCTTGCGTTTGATCTCCTCCCAGGTATAACCCCAGCGGGGCCGGGCCAGGGCAACGATCGCGAAGAAGATGGCGGCCGCGATCAGCAGTGCCTTGAGGACCTGACGGGGCAGGCTGTGATTGCGAAGCATTCGCCCGCGAAGCGTCTCGTTTTCACAGAAGAGCGCAAGAAACACTTGCTTCTTCCGGAAGGCCCAGAAATAGAATACGCCCAGCACAGGAACCAGCCATAAAAGCATCAGGGTGCTTTGATCTCCAAATTGCATTACGGTATCTTCCTCAGCCATGTATTTCCAAGGATCACCTCTAAGCCAAGAAACAGGACTCCCGGTATCAGGAACCAGGGAAACTGCTCTGTATATTCCTGGTACTCCTTGACCTTGGTCTTTGTCTTCTCCATTGCATCGATCCTGCTGTAAATGGCTTCCAGGCTCCCGGTATCGGTTGCCCGGAAATATTCTCCGCCCGTAAGATCGGCGATCTGTCTCAGTGTTGCTTCATCGAGGTCCACGTTCTGATAGACGATCTGTTTTCCGAACGGTGTTTCCACCTCGAAGGGTGCCGGCCCTTTTGATCCGGCGCCGATCGTATACACTTTTATCTGGTATGTCCTGGCAAGCCTTGCCGCTGTCTCGGGATCGATTGCGCCTGTATTGTTCCTTCCATCCGAGAGCAGGATCACCACTTTGGATTTTGACGGGGAGTCTTTGAGCCGTTTGACAGCGGTTGCAAGTCCCGAACCGATGGCCGTCATGTCTCCTGCCATGCCGATCTGCACGCGGTCGAGAAAACTGTTCAGCACGCCATAGTCCAGGGTAAGCGGAGACTGGGTGTAGGCATTGCCTGCGAATACGACCATCCCGATCCGGTCGCTTTTCCTTTTCTTGATAAACCGGGATACAACCTGTCTGACAGCAGTGAGGCGGTTCACCCGTTTGCCGTTGATCTCAAAATCAAGGGCCTGCATGCTCCCGGAGGTGTCCAGGCAGAGCATGATGTCAATGCCCTCTGTCAGGACCTCGCTGCTGCTTTGGCCGGTCTGGGGCCGCGCGAGGGCCAGGACCAGGAAGAGCACGGCAAGGGACCGCAGCATCAGCAGAATGCGTCGTGGAGAAACAGAACCGCTTCTGCTCATAACGTCGAGGATGCGAATGCTCGAAAAGCGCAGAGCCGAGCTCTTCGTGCCCTTTAACTCCATCCAGATGAGTGCGGGAACCACGAGCAGCAGGCACAGAAACCAGGGAGACTCAAACCGCCACATGACTGTGTTCCTCTACCGCTGCTGAAATCAACGGCACTGTTTCAGCAACAAAATGCCTGACCCGATCAGTTTCAGCAATGGCTTCTTCAGGATCGCTGATGGCATTGGCGAACTTCACCGGTTCGGTGTTGCGCAGAAAGGATCTGATCCCATCCCGCTGCGCGTCGGTCACCTGCAGCGCAGCGAGACGCTCAAGGATCTCTTCGGGAGTTCTCTCTACAGCGGGAAAGGCAAAACGCTTTTCCAGATAGGTTCGGAATATTTCGGATAGCAGAAAATAGTACTGTTTGAAATCACCTTTGGCAAGAAGCCCCATCGCTTCCAGTTCCCGAAGCCTCTGCTCAACCTCTTGATGTGGCAGGAGCGGGGGCTTGATCGGTTCTGGTGTTCTTCTCGTTTTCCACAGACGCCGTGCTGCGAAGCCTGTCAGGAGCAGGATCGCACCAGCGGCAACGAAATACCACAAGTAGAGCGTTGACAGTTCCAGCGGCTTCAGGTCATGAATGTCTGTCATGTCCTGGGGCAGAACGGATTTGACCTGCAGCGTGATGGACTGCGACTCGATCTCCGTCTCAACGCCATTGTGCTGATACCGCATCCTAGCTGCCGGGATCGTAAGAGCGCCGATGCGGTCCACCCGGTAGGTGACCCATCGCTTTTCCACGATCCGGCCGCCCTCGGTGCGCGGAGCGGAATGACCGGTGTCGATCGGCACCATACCTTCAGGCGAGGCGCCTGGTTCGGGCAGGGCAGCAGTGATCTCGGGCACGCGGCTGAGCAACAGGGTATAGGTGACTCTGTCGCCGATGGCCGCTTCTCCGGGATCGATCGTTGCCACCAGTGCTGCAGGGGCTGGGCCGCTGTTTTTGTGTACAGCCGGGCCTTGTTCCCGTCTGCACGCGGATAACATCAGGAAGAGTGTTGTGATCGTGAAGAATACGAGTATGGTTGATCTTGATAATGACTTTGTATTCACGCGGCAGATCCTGTATAGCTTTTTTTCTCTCTGATGCGGAAAAACCTGATGATCTCGTCAATCGAGGGGCGGTCATTATGTACGTCTATTACATCGATCCCCAGGGATGTGAACAACTGTTTTCTCTGCTTCTGATCCATGCGGATCGATTGGTGAAACAGTTCCCGTGCCCTGGCATCTCCGGTGTTGACGATAATGCGTTCGCCGGTCTCTTCATCCTCAAGTTCCAGATAACCCAGCCACGGCATCTCCATCTCTCGGGGGTCAGTGATAGTCACCGCGATCACATCGTGTCTGCGATTCGCGATCCTCAGGGGCTTCTCGAAGGAACTCGCGGTGAGGAAGTCGGATATCAGGAAACAGATGGCCCGCCGATGCAGAACGCGATTGATATATTCCAGAGGCCGGGCAAGGTTGGTCCCCCGACGGGCAGGCTTGAACTCCAGCACCTCCTCGATCACGCGCCATACATGCCCCCGGCCTTTCTGGGGAGGAATATACTTTTCCACCCGGTCTGTGAACAGGCAAAGCCCGACCTTGTCCTGGTTCCTGATGGCTGAAAAGGAGAGGGTTGCCGCAAGCTCAGCAGCCACGTCGTTCTTGGCCCGAGTCGTGCCGAACAGGCCGGAAGCCGATACATCGACCAGCAGCATGACAGTCAACTCCCGCTCTTCCTGGAACTCCTTGATAAAAGGCCGCCCCATGCGGGCTGATACGTTCCAGTCAATGGCCCGGATTTCGTCGCCTGCCTGATATTCCCGCACCTCGGCAAATTCCATGCCCCGCCCCTTGAAGGCGGAGTGATACTGGCCGGCCAAGGCATTGTTGACCAGGTGGTTCGTGGTAATGTGGATCTTACGGATCTTTTTGATCAGCGCAGCATCAAGGGGCATAAGATTCTCCGTACACCTTTGCTCCACAGAGGAGAAGGATCACGGGACCTCCACGGTCTCCAGTATCCTGTCAATGACGCGGTCCGTGGTCAGCCCTTCCGCTTCCGCCTCATAGGAGAGGATCACCCGGTGGCGAAGCACGTCGTGGGCAACGGACTTAACGTCCTGCGGCGTAGCATAACCGCGGCCCTGCAAAAAGGCATGGGCACGCGCTGCCAGGTTCAGATAGATCGTGGCGCGCGGAGAAGCGCCGTATTGGATCATGCCATCGAGCTTCAGCCCGGGTTTGTCCGGGTTCCTCGTCGTAAAAACAAGATCAACGATATAATCCATGAGGCGGTCATCGATATAGATCTGTTTCACTGCTTCGCGGAGCTCCAGGATCTCAGCCGGTGTGATCACGGTCTGGACCTTGATCTCGGGCTGTCCTGCGAAGCGCCGCATGATCTCTTTCTCTTCCTCCCGAGTGGGGTACCCCACCGAAAGCTTCAGCATGAAGCGGTCAACCTGCGCCTCAGGCAGCGGATAGGTCCCCTCATGTTCGATGGGATTCTGGGTTGCCATGACCAGAAAAGGCTGCGCGAGTGGATGCGTTTCCGCGCCAATGGTCACCTGCCGCTCCTGCATGGCTTCCAGAAGAGCGCTCTGCACCTTTGCCGGCGCGCGATTGATCTCATCGGCAAGGATAATGTTTGCGAAGATCGGTCCCTTTTTGGTCATGAACTCACCGGTTTTCTGCAGATAGATCTCGGTGCCGATCAGGTCCGCAGGCAGCAGGTCCGGCGTGAACTGAAGACGATGAAACGTTGTCTGTATAGCAGCGGCAAGGGTTTTTACCGCTGTGGTTTTGGCCAGGCCAGGAACGCCTTCAACCAGAATATGCCCGTCGGCCAACAGACCGATCAGCAGCCGGTCCAGCAGATAGCGCTGTCCCACCAGCACCCGGGCTATTTCATCGCGCAGCCTCTTGAGAGACTGGCTTTTCTGCTCGATCTGGTGCGTCAATTCACGGATCTGTGCATCCATCACACTTCCTCCTATCGTGGCATGCTTATTGTATGCTGAATATCGCGTTCATTCTTGTGATTAGGAATTGACTGCTGCCAACAACCGGAGGT
Organism: uncultured Nitrospiraceae bacterium; assembly: GCA_964447405.1. Lineage (GTDB taxonomy): Bacteria > Nitrospirota > UBA9217 > UBA9217 > UBA9217 > JALNZF01. The sequence continues at coordinate 266,269 of CAYUSP010000003.1, forward strand.
TGACACCATTGCAGATATCTTGTAATGAAGCGATACTATTTCGATTCATATTGTTCAATTCGGAACGATGCTTGCTAAGTATTGCCGCTCGTTACTGCGGAGTGCTAATTATTTTTTTACAAAAAATTAAATAAAATGTCAAGAGGGTGTTTGGCATGGCGCGGTCTGAAGAAAATCAACACAGGGATTGGAAGAGGAGCTTTAACAGGGCTAAGCGGATAATCATGAGGATGGAAATCGCTGCAAGATAATGCCAGAGGAAACTGAGCAGGTCAGTAAATGGTGCCGAAGGTTGGCCACCCAGTGTGACGTACACAGCTTCTCCTCGGCCGCAACAACGGGAGCAGTATATCATAATCGACTTTCCACTTTCAACGAATGCTTGGGTGCGGCTTGTTCTTTTCCTCAGATACCCTGATTTGATAATCACAGTCTCTTTTCTATCGCTTCGTAGACCCTCTTTCGATGAATAATTCCCAAAACCCATACTTGCGGCCCGACAATCTTGAAAACAACGCGGTAATCGCCAACGCGCAACTTCCAGTAACCATGCAGCGTTTTTCTGAGGGGTGCACCGTACTGCTGGGGTTCTGTGGTCAGCCTCGTTTCAATAGCATGCTTGATACGAGCTTTCAATTTAGCGTCAAGTCGTGGAATATCAATAGCCTTGACGTCCGGATGATATCTAAGTTCAAACGACACGATCACCAAACCTCATGGTGTTTGAGTGCCTTTGACTTCGTGAATGTCTTCTCCCGCTTTTCTGCCAATGCAGCCAGGGCAATGTCTTCTTCAGCCTCCAAAGCCTCCCGTACGAGATCACGGACCTTCAGGGACAGGGACACACCTTCTCGTGCCGCAAGTTTTTCGATAGTATTGTACAACGGCTGTTCAAGAACAACGTTGATCCTGGGATTCTTAACTGGCATAACCATCACCTCCACGAATGCAGCAATGCAATGTATCACTTTTGACACACCTCGTCAAGCAGGAGATGAGGGATGGAAATAAGTGCACAGATAGGGCCGCAACGTAAGCAATATATCATGCTGTCAATATTATGGTTTGATCGTGATATACAGCGATCCTCCATCCCTGTAGATAAGCAACAGGACCGCATCTTTTCCACCGATTTTTGAAACGACCTTGTCGTAGTCCTGAATGTTCTGCACCTGCTGTCTCCCGATCTCCTGTATAACATCATTGGCCTGCAGCGAGCTCCGGGCAGGACTGTTTGCGTTGATTTCTGTTATGACGACGCCGTTCACATTCTCCGGCACATGCAGCTTGTCCCGCAGGCTCTGGGTCAGTTCCTGTATTGCCACATCTTTCAGGACATTGTTAAAACCCGACTTTCCCGCGACCGTCTTGTCCTTGAATTCGCCGAGCGTTATAGTAATGATCTGTTCATTGCCTTCTCGTATGATCTTTACATCCGCTTTCGTCCCCGGCGCTGTAGAAGAAACCATATTGCGGAGAGAACTCGAGTCAGCTATTTTTTTATTGTTCAGCGCAATGACCAGGTCGCCGCGTTTGAATCCGGCTTTGTCCGCCGGGCTGCCGGCCTCAACACCGGATATCAGGGCGCCTTCGGTTTCCTTGAATCCGAGCGACTCCGCAATCTCCTGCGTCAGGTTCTGGATGCTTACCCCCATCCATCCGCGGACCACTTTACCATGCTTGATGATGCTGTCCATGACCGACTTCGCCATATTGGTCGGGATGGCGAAACCGATGCCCATGTATCCGCCGCTCGTGGAAAAAATCGCGGTATTGATGCCTACAAGCTCCCCGTTTGTGTTCACCAGCGCGCCGCCTGAGTTGCCGGGATTGATCGCCGCATCGGTCTGGATGAAGTCTTCGAAATCGGCAATGCCGACATGCGATCGCCCCACAGCGCTCACAATGCCCATGGTGATGGTCTGGCTGAGCCCGAATGGATTGCCTATGGCCACAACGATGTCACCAGTCTTCAGTTTTCCGGAATCGCCCACTATGATTGTCGGCAGGTCTTTTGCGTCTATCTTGATGATCGCAAGGTCGGTTTTTGCATCGGTGCCTACGACCTTGCCCTTGAATTCCCGTTTGTCATTCAGCGACACTTTGATCTCATCCGCTCCCTTCACCACATGATTGTTGGTCAGGATGTATCCGTCACCGGTCACGATCACGCCCGAACCAAGGGCAGAGGACTTGTAGGATCTCTTCTGGCCCTGATGGCTGAACTGATCTCCGAAGAAGCGCCTGAAGAAAGGATCGTTGAACATGTCGCCGAAAGGATTGTCCTCCCGCGTGATCGTGGAGGTTGTGGAGATGTTCACGACCGCGGGCCGCGCGGCCTCGGCGACCTCTGCAAGGGCGGCGCTCAGGTTGCCGAGCAGCTGCGTTGATTCGCGGGAAACCCCCGCCTTCTTGGCAAGGACCCCTCCCAGCGGATGCAGGAGGACTGTGGACAGGCTGGCAAGAATGATTGCAAAACGAATGAAGCCCCGGTTCTTTTTGTATACCTTCATACTGGATGCTCCCCCGTGATCTATGATTATGAAATGACAGGCCAAATCGCCAGTACGATGACCGCTTCAAGCGTCCGCGGGTTGACACCCCGTTGTTCATTGCAGATGTCTTTTAATGACACGGTGATCTTTCTCGGCATGGCTCTTGTTTCAATGGTAATTATCAGCTTTTATCTTACCGATGGTCGCTGCCGATGCCGCGGCCGCGGGCGAAAGCTACCGTCCCCATGCCATGTCGCGTAGTCGCTGTACCCTCTCCGCAATGGGCGGATGGGTGCTGAAGAGATTCAGAAACCCGCCGCCTGTGAGGGGGTTCACGATGAACATATGCGCTGTGGCCGGTTGCGCATCATGCATGGGCATGAGCTGAGACCCTTTCTCCAGCTTGAGCAAAGCATTGGCAAGGCCCGATGGATGTCCGGCGATCTGCGCCCCGCCCTTGTCCGCTTCGAACTCTCGCGTCCGGGAAATGGCCATCTGAACCAGCATGGCCGCGATCGGTGCAACGATCATCATGACCAGTGCAGCAATCGGATTTCCGCCCTCGTCGTCACTATCGTGCCTTCCTCCGCCAAATATCATGGCCCACTGGGCCATCTGCGCTAGCATGCTGATCGCGCCGGCGATCGTAGCCACGATCGTGCCGGTCAGCATGTCCCGGTGCTTGATATGGGCAAGTTCATGAGCGATCACGCCGGACAGCTCCTCCCGAGATAGCAGCCGCATGATACCCTCTGTTACAGCCACGACCGCATGTTCGGGATTCCTGCCCGTGGCAAACGCATTCGGTGTTTCGTCGGGAATGATATACACCTTTGGCATGGGCATGCCGGCCTTCTGGACCAGGATACGCACCAGTGCATGGAGTTCAGGCGCCTGTGATTCGGTCACGGGCTGGGCATTATACATGCGAAGGATGATCTTATCGCTGAACCAGTAGGAGCCGACGTTCATGATCGTGGCCAGGGCGAACGCCGTCACCATGCCTCCCCTACCTCCGATGGCGGCCCCGACAAATATCAGAAGCAGGGTCATGAAAACCATCAAACCAATTGTTTTTATCGTGTTCATACTCTGTTGCGACCTCCATAACATTTATAGGCTTTTGGTAAAACAACTTTTTAGATAAATTGATCCGGCTTGCGCTGCCGCACAGGCAGCGTCAGCCGCGCCTTATCATCATTACTCCGTCTTTACGGCTATTTTTTTCGTCGCATCAACAGACGCGGCGGTCTTCGGCAGTGTTATCGTAAGCACGCCTTTCTTGAAGCTGGCAGAGACCTTGTCTGTCGCGACCTGCCCGGGGAGCGGGATCGTTCTTAAAAAAGAGCCATAGGAGCGCTCGGAATAGTAGTAGCTCTTGTTTTTATCCTCCTTCTCCTCTTTTTTCTCTCCCCTGATCGTAAGCATGTCCCCGGATATGGAAAGATCAATCTCTTTCTCGTCCATGCCCGGAAGCTCCGCTGTCACCGTGAAGGCCTTGGCTTCCTCGGTAACATCAAGACGCGGCATGAACGCGCCGATAAATTCGGGGAACGTTCCGAGGCCCCAGCTCCGGTTGAAGGAATCAAAGACACGGTTCATTTCGCGCTGCATCATGGCAAAGGGGTTGTCGTCTTCCTTGCGAATCTGAAGTTCTTTCTTTCCAAAAGGAATAAGATTTTTGATGTCCATAGCCTTTCCTCCTTTTCTTTTCGACTCGTTATGCTGCCGTGACGGTTATCTTTCTGGCCTTTGCTGCCGCAGCTTTGGGAAGAACAAGCCGGAGAACGCCGTTCCTGATCGATGCCTGGATCCGGTCCTTGTCAACTTCGTCCGACAGCGTGAAAACCCGCTCATAGTCACCAACCTCGTATTCTCCATAGGCAAGCCGGAATCCGGCTGGAATTTTTTGCTCCACCGATCCCTTGATGGTAAGAACATTTTTTTCAAGGGTAATATCGAGGGAATGCTCGTCTACACCCGGCAAATCAGCCGTCAATACCGTATTATCCTTCTGTTCTATGATGTCCACATCCGGCTTGAAAACCCTGCGCGGCTTCGTGCGTTCCACTCCCTCAGGCGCGCTCGCCTCCTTCTTCATCATTTCTCTCTGTGTGTCTGACATGGTGCGCCTCCTTGTCTCTATTCAGCCTTGATGGCGATCTTTCTCGGTTTGTCAGCCTCAGCCCGCGGCAGCGTGAGTTCCAGCACGCCTTTGCTGAACCTGGCCTCGACCTTGTCTTGGTCCACCACATAGGGAAGCTCGATGGACCGCGTGAATTTTCCGCTCCAACGCTCACGCCGGTGCCGGCATTCTCCCTCGCATGCATCTTCGGTTGCCCGTGAACCACGCAGGGTAACTGATTTGCCCGCAACCGAAATGTCCACGTCCTTTGGCTCGACGCCGGGCAACTCCGAGATGATGATGGCCCGGTCCCCATTCATCAGGACGTTGACCATGGGGAACTCACTTGTTGACGGTGTGGGCGATCCCGAAGCAGCACGATTCAACCGATCGAGAGTGCGCCAGGGATCCGTGAATCCAAATCTATCCATATCCATCCATAACATCTTTATTTCCTCCTTCTTTAGTATTTTTCTACTGCCATGGTTTATTACTATTTAACCCTGGCACTCTATGCATTAGAGTGCTAATTTGCTATTTACCAAAAAATGGAAAAAATGTCAAGAGGGTATCGTATTTTCTTATAACTCGTATAACATGCATATGTTATTGTTTTTATTGTCTTTTAATACGCCCATGTTTATAATTATCTACTCTGCGGATTCAATATCAGTACGAATACGTGACTAATAATTCCATGCTTTCGCAGTTGGCACTCTACTTGACAGAGTGCCAACTGCGCGCTATACATATATTAGATAGATCTCATGAAGTGGAGGTGATGACGGGTGAATGATGATAGTTTGTGGATTATCTCTAGCATCTCCGCGTAATTCTCTTTCGGAAATTGAATGGCTTCACCAGCCCACTGCATAGAAAGAACGATTCAACAAGGTATTAAGAAATTTCCGATGCGGAGATATGATCGAGTTCAACATTGAAAGGAGGGATTTCTATGAAAAGCATTACTCGTTGGGATCCATTCCGGACGATGAAGCGGTGGGATCCTTTTGAAGAGATGCGTTCAATGCAGCACGAGATTGACAGGCTGTTTGACCGCTTCCTGGGAACAAGGGGAGTGAGCGAACGTGCATCCCTGTGGATGCCATCGGTGGAAAGTTATACAAAAGACAACCAGCTGGTATTCAAGGCTGAACTGCCCGGTATTGATCAGAAGGATCTTGATGTAAGCATCACTGATCGCGAACTCGTCATCAAGGGTGAACGAAAGGCGGAAAAAAGTACGAAGGAAGAGAACTATATCTGCCGGGAGATCAGCTATGGCTCATTTGAACGACGCTTTGATCTGCCCGAAGGCGCAAAGAGTGAAGAACTGAAAGCCAAATTCGCGAACGGTATCCTTGAGATCACGGTGCCGGTGCCGGCAATTGCCAAGGCCCGGAAGATAGAGATCGAATCACCGAAAGAAGAAAAGAAGATGATCGAGGCAGAAGCGAAGAAAGCTGCATAAACGATCACGCGAAGCGGACTCTTTCCATGGCCTGCCTTAGGCGCATGTCGTGAGACCATCCTGCATAAATTATCACCTGGATGGTCTTTTTATGCGATAGTAAGCAAACGTTCAAAAGGAAGTATCAGGAAAGCTCAAGGAAGGTTTACGGGTTTTTGCTGACTGAACATGTGGAAAAAGATGGTGCCGAAGGGGGGACTCGAACCCCCACAGGATTGCTCCCACTGCGCCCTGAACGCAGCGCGTCTACCAGTTCCACCACTTCGGCACGGAGTGATAATATAAAGAGAAACCAGGTCATTGTCAAGAAAGTTTTGGAACCGTTTTGAAACCTACAGCGGCATCAGCTTGTCCGCTTAAACTGTATGGAGCAGCGCATCTCATTTCCGCATCTCCTCTTCAAGCTTGCCCGCCAGTTCCGGCTGTATTGCCTTGAGAGTCTTGAGCTCCTGGCTTGCTTCCTTCTTCATGCCAGTCGCGACATAAACACTCCCGAGGTGATAGTGCGCCAAAGGAGACTTTGCATTCAACGCGATTGCCGTCTTCAGACTGGATATTGCTTCGATGTTCCTGTTCATCCTCGCGTAGGATAGTCCCAGATAAATATGGCCATCCGCAAATCCGTGTTTAAGCTCTGTCACTTTTTTGAACATGGAGATCGCTTCCTGATAGCGATTTGCGGAACCATAGGCCATACCGCAGTTGTAATAAGCCTCCAGAAAATCCGGTTTGAGTTTGATCGCCTTTTCGCATGCCCCGGCGGCTTTATCATATTGTTTCAAGCCCATGTAACCGGATGTCAGATTGATGAAGTACGCGGGTGAATCCGGATCCTGTTGTGTCGCCTTGGTCAGGAGATCCACCCCTTCCTGAAAACGGCCGGCTTGCACAGCATCCAGCCCCTTCTGCGCGATCGTTTTTGCCTGTTCCTTTGACTGTTTTCTGTTGCTTTCGCAGCCATTGTTCATTAAGACCACGGCGGCAGCAACCACAAACGCAATGCCGATCAGTCTGCTGTTTGCCATAACACGCTCCCTTAAAATGCGTAATATGCCGCAAGACCATAATAGTGCCGTTCTGTGCGCTGAAAATACATTGATTCTCCCTCAAAACCAATACCCAACCGGTGGGCATTCTGGAGATTCTGCCAGAAGACAAGGCGGTAGTCAACCATGGACCTCGGATCTCCAAAGATCGAAATCGTGCGCGTTCCTTCATACCGGTTAACCTGGTTAAGCCGGTTCTTGACCGATACGGACGTAATAGGTGTATATCCTGCCTGAACCTCGATGCTGCCGACTGCGAGCGAATATTCAGCATTGATGCCGACCACAGGACCGGCAATGTCAAAACTGGTGATGCTATTGTCCAAATACGCACCGCGATAACCGGCACGGATGACCATGCCGAAGTCACCGCTCTTGATAGGATAGGACAGCACAGCTGACCAGTCAGTTCGGTTCTCGGTGACTACGGGAGCGGCCAGCACTCCGCTCGCCGCATTGCCGTAGGGCAGCACAAAATACCGCACGGAATATTCGGAATACGATCCGGAAAGCTCGGCGCAGAGAGCCTGCAGACAATACCCCCGCACCATAACGCCGACCTTTGAGAGCTGTTCGTCCTGCTGGCTGGTGTCAGTGACGCCGCCAACTGAAATCCACGGGACGAGTTCCATGCAGAGGCCGGAGGATGCAAACAGCAGAGTGGAGCACAGTATTGTAATAACTGCCGCTTTTTTCATGTGGATGATACTATCTGTTTCATACGGCATTGGCAAGCGCGAAAGCAAGTTGAAGAAGCCCAAAAAAAACCCCGGGTTGCCCCGGGGTTTTGGAGTCTGATGGTTCCACTACTTACAGGATATCGAGCGTCACGGTCTTGGAGAAAGCGTTGCCTTCCAGATCGCTCACATCAAAGTGAATGGTGATATTGTTCGCAGTGCCGGTAGCATTGTTCGCCAATGAGTGGGCTGTAAACGGCACGCGGTAAACAAGTTTGTTGGCCGTGCCCGGGAGATTGGTGTTAAATGGTGCTCCAGCGTGATTCAATGAATTGGTACCCCATGTGATGATACCCGCGGGCAGGGTGGTGACAACGCCGTTGACAATGGTCTGCGTTGTTGAGTTTGTTGCTTTCGAGACGACACGGTAGGTGCCGTATACATACTCGGGGAAGTTTACGTTGACAGTAAACGCCGCCGACGTCGTCCCTGTGCTGCCACTGTAATTGTCCGCGATCAGGGTTGTGGTGGAGCTAAGGCCATTCGCAGTATCATCCACTACATAGAACTTGCTTGCCAAATCGACATACTGGATCCCGCCGGAAACCATGGCAGTAACCGTACCCTTTATCGCATAGAGCCAATTGGGGGTCCATCCAGCGGCATTTGCGATAGTGACAACCGTTCCCGTGGAATCGATCGCACCGGTTGCGGTGCTCAAGAGGAAGACATTGCCGTAACCTGTGGTTGTTGATGGAACCAGCGACAGCATGTACGATACCGTAATATCATCTGACGTCAGGCTGACCGGATAGTTGTAAACCATCATAATGCTCTGTCCAGACCTGACCGCAAAATCGTTGTTAACTGCATTCGCTGTGGATGTCGTGGCGGCCGTATATTCAAAGGTGATCGTTCCATTACCCGTACCGGCATTGTCCCAAATCATCAATTTATTGCTGCCAACCAATGCAATGGTGTCATTCCTGGTGGGTTTGATAAGATTGATCGCAACCGTTGTGCTTGAATCCGTCGAATTCCACATTGTGCTATTAGGATTACCATTTATATCATTGTCGGAGCCGGAGATACAGGAAGTCAAATATTGAAACACGCCACTGGTGTCGGTCTTGGGCCGCGAACAGATCATATAGATGTCCCCATTCGCGAGTTCAGTGAAGGTAGCCTTCCCGTCCGCTCCGGTAACAGCGGAGAAGAAATCCCATGAATGCGTGCCTGATCTGGCCCATATGGTGACGCCGGCAGTAGGCACACCTGCATCCGTGGCAAGAACAGACAGCGTCACCGGCTTCATCATCATGATCGTGCCCAGATTAACCATCATAGGAGTATTGTCACTTTCTGTCCAGAGATTAACGGTTCTTCTCATCCGTGCATAGCCCGTCTTGGTGATAGTATACTGAAGATTTTGTCCTGCTGGCATGTTCGTGATCGCAAAGGTACCTGCGATGTCAGCATCTGTGCTGTTGCTCGTATAAACCGTATGTTTGGCGCCATTTACGATAAATGTCACCTCTGCATCCGCGATTGGCTGCAGCGTGCCATCATCAACAACCCTGCCCGTGACAGAACAGACCGGATCTGCTATTGTCAGCGTCACGGTTAAACCTGTTTTTTGCTTCTCAAGAAGACCGCATCCAGTAACAGCCAAAGCAATAACAGCTAAGACCACGATAAATACTATTGTATTCTTTTTCATGCTGTATCTCCTTTCACGACTGTAATGGGATATATTATTTCACGCAAAATACTTAATGCATTGTACGCAAATCTGTTGGTTTACGCGGAGTCATCCCCCCTTTCTGAAGAACAACATAAAGTATACATAGGGTTGCGCTTTCTGGCAGAGCTGGCTTGAACAATCCTATAGTTGCAGAACGTTAAAAGCGATCATGAACACGGCCAATGGCGAATACAGCAAGGGAGTGCTACAAGTATTGCTAATAATTTCTCCAAAGTCAAGGAAGGCAGTGGGTTTTTCAGGAAAGTATAGGCAAGTAAATTACCAGCCTGTTGGCTCGTGGAGCGCGGAAAGAAAAGAAAGAATCCCTTTTCTGGTAGGTTCATCTGTCTGCGCCAGTACATGCCCGGGAGACAGAATCTCTCTGAATTCTTTTGGCGGAAGAGCAGCATTAAACAGCATGCGGCCATGATGGACAGGAACGATGGTGTCTTCGCTCCCGTGAATGATCATCATTGGTACGGGCGCCACCCTGCCTATGAATCGCAGCGGGCTGTAATCATCATTCACCAGGTAGGACAAGGGATACTGGAACGGCCACCCGATTATGGATTCGGCGATCTTTTCCCGCGCCAGCAGGCGATAGCTTGAGAAGGGGCTGTCCAGGACAAGCGCCTTGATCCTGCCCTTATGGGGCGAGTTTGCAGCGGCATAGACTGCGATGGCGCCACCCAGGCTTTTTCCGAAGACAATAATATTGTCGTGCTTTTGCCGCGGCAGTGAGAACAGTGCAGTCTGAAGCGCCGCCTCAGCATCAAGATGCACACCTCTCACATCAGGAGCGCCCTCCGATCTGCCATACCCGCGGTAGTCGAAGATGAACAGGCTATATCCTTCGTCAATGAGCCAGAGGTCTAGTTTCACATGAGTGCTGATATTCTCCACATTCCCGTGGCAGACGAGTATGGTCCCCTTCTCCTGCCGGGCCATGAAATACCAGCCATGCAGCATCAAACCGTCGGAAGATTTAAAGTAGACATCAAGTGGCTGATATTTTCGCACCAGAGGGTCATCGACTATGTGCCGCGATGGTTTGAAAAAGAGGCCGGTGCAGCCTGTGGACTGTATCAGAAGACCAACAACGAGAAAAAGAAAAAGAGATTTTGTTCTCATGGATTGAGATGATACATTAAGCGCATCACTCACGTGAATCGATCCAGATCGTGACCGGCCCGTCATTTACCAGAGCTACATCCATCATGGCGGCGAATACGCCGGTCTGGACCGGGACGCCGGTTTGCCCCAGCCGTACAGCGAATTCTTCATACAAAACCTTTGCCTGGTCCGGCGCTTCGGCGCTCTCAAAGGAAGGCCGGTTGCCTTTCCGCGTTGAGGCCGCAAGCGTGAACTGCGATACGACAAGGACGGCACCCCTGATATCCAGGACTGACAGGTTCATTTTACCCTGATCATCCTCGAATATCCTGAGCTGAGCTACTTTTTTTACGAGATAATCGATGTCGCTTTTCGTGTCGCCATTCACTACGCAGAGGAACACGAGCAGGCCCCGGCCGATCTCACCGGAAACCCGGCCATCAACCGAGACGCGTGCCGAGGATACCCGTTGGAGCAGTGTTATCATGTTTTCATTCTTATCATGTTTGAGCACCAGCGTCAATCCCTTTCAACACAATACCCTTGCAATGTTTGCATACAGGCTTTAATATATCCATCGTCATGCAACCGGTCACCGCTACTATCATGGACCTGAAATCCCTTACGCCCCGCGAGCTCGACCGTTTCTGCCGAGAACAACTCGGGCAGCGCCAGGGCCAGGGTACCCGCGTAGCTGTCCTGTTATACAGAAAACGGTTGGAAATCGTGGACGCGATGACGAATCTGAACAGGCCTTTTCGCGAACAGCTCAAGAGGCATGCCACCATTTCGTCCATCACCCTGGAGCATCGCAGCCAATCCGAGGACAAGACTGAAAAACTGCTCTACCGGCTTGCTGATGGCAATACGGTGGAGGGAGTGCTTATCCCCGGTCCAGGTGGAAGATTGACACTCTGCATTTCATCGCAGATCGGGTGCGCCTCAGGCTGCGCCTTCTGCCTTACCGGGACCGGAGGGCTTGCGCGGAACCTTACCACAGCAGAGATCGTGAACCAGGTGTTCGCGGCACATGCGGTTGCCGGAGGCAGGACAATCTCCAATATCGTTCTCATGGGCACCGGCGAACCGCTGGCGAATTATGATGCGATCAGGGCATTCATCGACATCGCGACAGACCGGGACGGGATGGGATTTTCTCCCAGAAAGGTGACGCTATCCACCTGCGGCCTGGCGCCGATGATAGAGAAGCTCGCCAATGACAAGGTGGACGTTAGCCTGGCGGTTTCATTGAATGCAACATCTGATGCGGTTCGGAACAAGCTGATGCCCGTGAACAAGGTGTACCCCCTCTCCCTGCTCCTGCAGGCCATATGGTTCTATTGCAATACAACCAACAGGACAGTAACCATTGAGTATGTCCTGTTCAAGGGCGTCAATGACTCGGACGTTGATCTCAAAGCACTCATGGAAATGCTCCGGGGCCTGCCCTGCATGATCAACATCCTGCTGTTTAATCCCTTCCCGGGCTGCTCTTATGAACGGCCGGACGAACAGCGCGCCTTTGATTTCCGCGATACGCTGGTGAACAATGGCTTCGTTACCGTGGTCAGAAACAGCCGCGGCCGTGACATCGGCGCTGCCTGCGGGCAGTTGCGGGCGTCAGTGAAATAAACTAGTTTGAGCGTATGGGCTTTAACCTCTCAACCATTCAAACCGCTCATGGAGTAACATGAAATACTTCTATGAACCAATCCCTTATTACTGACATTAAATTCAACTGCGACGTTTCTGATGCGCAATACTGGGGGCACTTCTCCGTCTGCGGCCTCCTCCTGCGCTATCGCGACCTGTACCGCTCAGAACAGGGGCTCAAACCCTGGGCAATTATCGACAGAAAGAAGATCGGGGAATGGATCGGAGCCAAGGAAGCCCGCTGGCCGGAGATGGAAACACAGCGTTTCCGGAACCTGACCATCAACGGGAAATCCTATGATCCCTATGACGTTGCCGGCATCAATCATGCTCTCGAAAAGCACCAGCTGGTCTACGGTGCGGGAATCGGCATGTACATGAAACCCACGTTCTTTCTGGCGCAACTCCGCAGCGTCCGCACTATTCAAGGCCTGATCGTATTCTCTTCGGGACGTGAACTCGTCAGGGACCTGTTGACTGCTCCCGGTATGCTCCAGGATAGGAACGTCTTTCTCCGGCAGGAACCTCTCGTCATACTGCTGCTCTATAAACACTCGGAGCTGAATACGCGGCAGGCGAAAAACCTGGAGGATGCGTTTGCGCGGTATGGGTTCAGCGGCCGCAGGTTAATCGACAGCACGTTCGAAGAAAAGCTCGAGGAGATGGCTGATAAGTACGCAGAGGTGCTGCTGCGCCATGAACTGGCGGAAGCCGCTGAGGACGTTCCGGAATGGAAAGAGATACTCATCCTTGCGGAGGACCGGAAGGTGGAGCTCTATCTGCGCGCAATAAAGGACCTGCTTGCGGACACATCAGATTGCGGCCCCTACCGGCTGATCATCGAGAACCGCGACCTCGGCGCACTGGGCTTGTCCATCGCACTGATGGAAGGCTTTCGCAAAAAGCTCTATCCGGGGATCCGCGAAGCGTTCGAGGCATTAACCGCGCACACGGACTGGACTGTCATGGAACGGGCGCGTCAGGCGGGCTATGCAAGGTTCAGGAAAGAACGGGATGAGATCGTCATGGCGTATCGTGAAGCGAAAGGGACCGCGAGGTTCATGACAGCACTGCGGGAACGCGTCCGGGGGATATAACCACGGATTAACACGGTTGTGACTCTACATTAATAAATTACAACCAAACAAGAGTATCACCTCATTAGTGCTTCTTATTATTTCATCATCATTGTTTAACCGTGTTCATCCGTGGTTATATGATTTTTTGCGTGGCTCAGGGTTGAAACTGCTTCGACTTGACCCAGGAATCCACATCGCTATGCTCCATGGGCTCGGCGAACAGATACCCCTGACCAAAGGTGCACTGCAGTTCCGTGATCTTCGTCAACTGATGCTCCAACTCCACGCCCTCTGCGATCACATCGAAGTTCAGGCTGTTGGCAAGCGATATGATCGACAGGATCACCTCTTTGTTCTCCCCTGACGCGGATAGCTTCTTGATAAAGGAGCGGTCGATCTTCAAAGCACTGATCGGGAAGCGGTGCAAATAGCTGAGCGACGAGTACCCCGTGCCGAAGTCGTCGATATGGATGCTGATTCCCATGTCACGCAGCCTGTTCATGATCATCACGGCGGTGTCGACATTATCCATGATCATGCTTTCAGTGATCTCGAACGCCAGAGAACCGGGATCGACCCCGGCTTCCCTGACCGCGACAGCGACTTTGTCGGGCAGGTCAGCCTGAGTAAATTGCTTGCCCGAGATGTTAACGCTCATTTTGAGCGGCGGCTGAGCGGGATACCGCTCCTGAAGCTGCTTGAGGTCGCGGCAAGCTTCCCGCAGAACCCAGTCACCGATCCTGATAATCTGTCCGTTTTCCTCGGCCAGCGGAATGAATTCCATGGGGTAGATCAGTCCCCGCTGCGGGTGGTTCCATCGGATCAGCGCTTCAAAACCGACCAGTTTATGCGTCTTCAGGTTGATGATCGGCTGATAGAAGACGATCAACTCCTTATGCTCCAGCGCTCCGCGCAGATCTGCCTCCAGCTGCAGACGGTCCAGGATGTTCGCATGCATTTTGCTGTCAAATATCTCAAAAGCCGCGCTGCCTTTCCCCTTTGCCTGATACATGGCTATATCGGCGTCCCGCAGGATCTGCTCGGGCCGGTCATACCGCTCCGAACCCAGGGCAATACCGATGCTCACGGAGGAGAAGACTTCATGTCCTTTGACATACAGCGGGTTCGCGAGCTTTGTGTGGATCCTCTCCGCAACATCAACCGCGTCCTTGAGCTCGTTGATGCTCTCCAGCAGGATGGCGAATTCGTCACCGCCCAGCCGCGCCACCGTGTCCCCGGGACGCAGGCATTCGGAAAGCTTGCGGCCAAGGACGATCAGAAGCTGATCGCCGATGATGTGGCCGAGGCTGTCGTTTATAATCTTGAAGCGGTCCATGTCCAGGAAAAGCACTGCGTAGAATTCTTCGGGACGGCGGCGTGAGGTGGTGATCACATGCGCGAGCCGGTCCATGAAAAGTGCCCGGTTCGGCAGACCCGTGAGCGCGTCGTGGAATGCGTCGTACACCAGCTGCTCCTCGGCTTTTTTTCTCGAGGTGATATCCGTCTGGGATCCAGCCATCCGGTAGGCATTGCCGTCGCGGTTCCGGACCGCGAGCCCCCGGCTCAGCACCCAGCGGTAGGTTCCATCCTGGTGCATAATGCGGTACTCGTCCTCGAAGTGCGGATTTCTTCCCTGCAAATGAGCCGCGATCCTGGTTTCCATGTCCCCCCGGTCATCGGGATGTACACGGCTGAACCATTCCTCTGGGTGGTCGCTGATGTCCCGTTCGCCAAAACCGAGCATCGTTTTCCAGCGAACGGAATAATAGATTCGGTTGCTGCGCAAGTCCCAGTCCCACAGCCCGTCATTCGCGCCGCGCGCTGCCAGCGCGTACCGCTCCTCGCTCACGCGAAGAGCCTCCTCCGCCCTTTTTCTCTCGGTGATGTCGCGTGTATATTCGACTACATGGGAAATCCGGTTTTCGGAGTCCACGATGGGATACGTGTAGATCTCCCGCCAGATCTTCGTCCCGTCAGGACCCTCTTCCGCCTTCTCCTTCGCACACGGATCCCCGGATGCGAATGTCCTGTTTACGATGCAGTCGTCGCAAATGGCGTCCCGCCCACTCAGCGCCTCGTAGCAGGTCTTGCCAATGAAGTCTGCCAGCTTTTTTCGCTTAATCTGCGCGTACGCCTCATTCGCCCGCACGATGATAAAGTGAGAATCGATAATACAAAAGGGATCGCGGATGCTGTCAAAGATCGTGCTCAGGAAGGCCTCGGACTTTACCAGGGCGCTCTCGGTGCGCTTTCGCTCGCCGATCTCCTGTTTGAGCTTGGCGTATCCGTCCTGCAGCGTTCTGGTCATGGCATTGAAATGCGAGGCCAGCTCGCCGAACTCGGTCTTGTCCTGGTAGGTAATGGTATGATCCAGGTCGCCTGATGAAATAACTCTCGTCGCGTCAACAAGGCTCTTGATGGGTCTGGTGATCGCCCGGGCCAGGCGCACGGCGATGATGACGCCGAAGAGAAAAGACAGCGCAAGGGATATTGTGTGGATCACCCACGCGCGCTTGATGCTCTGCATCGCCTCCTGCGTCATAAGTTCGAGCTTGGCGCTCGCCTGCACCGACATATTCTCGGTCTTGACGAGCAGCTCGTTCCCGATTTCCGCGGCTTGAAGCTTCATGGTATTGATCCGCTGGGCGTTCGAGGAAGCGGTGATATAGAGACTCATCGCTTTGCCGTATTTTTCGATCAGCGTTTGAACTTCTGTAATCTGGAGGGCAACATCGGGCGCGTGATGGCAGGCGGAGCATTTTTGGGCTGTCTGATCAAGCTTGGTAACGTGTTCGGCAATGCCGTCAAGGTGCTGACCGAGCGTGGTATTAACGGTGTAGAGGTCCGATTGGACGGTCTGGATGGACATGATCAAGTGCTGCCTGAGGCCGACGATCTGGTGAAGGTCGATAAGACGGCTCAGGGTCGCTGTTGTATTTCTGATCGAAAAGGTCGTGAATGCGGCACCCATTGCGGTGAATGCAAACACGGAGAGCAGAAAATACAGGATCTTTCGCTTCATGCCGTTGTCTGCCGCGCTTGTGGCGCCATGGAATGGTGCTGCTTCACGCGATACCGCCTTCCTTGCTATTTGTTGTCATATTCATAGGTTTTTACGTCGATCCCGGCTTTCCGCGCCAGATCATTCACCAGCTGATAATCCTGAACTGTGGTATCGATGAACCGCAAAGCGCCGAACTGCTTCAAGATGCGCTCACCATCGGGGTCCGTGTTCAGGCCAAGCAGCGCAGCCTTCAGTTTTTTCTGCAGGGTCTTGTCAAGCCCCGGCCGCACGCAGAGCCCGTTCGACGGCACCTTGGGCGACTGCGCGAGAATGTTCAGCTCCCGCTCAACCCGCAAGTCGTCTTTTTTTACCCGATCGTAAATGCTGTGCTTTGCGACGCCCACATCAGCAGTGCCGTCCAGCACGGCATAGATCGCCGCGTCATGACTGCCCGCGAAGAACGTCTCCTGGAAGAAATGATCCAGATCCGCGATGCCATTCTCCTTGAGCAGCGCGCGGGGGAAAATATAACCCGCGGTCGTGGCCCTCTCTACATAGGCCATCCTCTTGCCCTTCATGTCCCCGATTTTTTTTATGCCGCTGTCCTTGCGTACGAAAAGGTAGCCGTGATACGTGGAAGAGTTGTCCAGATTAACGGGCCGCGCTATGGGTATCACGCCAAGTTTTTCAATGGCGAGCGCACCGGTAAATGATCCGAAAAAAGCTCCGTCCATCTTGGACTGGGTAAACCGCTCGATAATGTTGCCATAGCGGCTCAGGATTGTGAAAGTCACCTTGACACCGGTCTTCTTCGACAGATACTCGCCAAGGAGAGTGAAGCGCTGCTTCTGTTTAAACACGTTCATTTCAGGCAAAATCCCTATCAGGATGGTTTGCTGATCCGGCTCCGATGCCTGAGCGGGCAGGACTGAAAAACCCATGCATATCATAACGATAAGAAGTATGTTCAGCAATTGTTTCATGAGAATGGCCCCTTTCCGGTTAGGCCGGATGGTATGCAACATAGTGCCTATGTTTTACACTGTCCCTAACCGCTTGTCAAGTTTTTATTTTATACACTACTTTTAATGGTTTTATGTTTTTTTCAGGTTCCCCGCCAGTTTTCCCCAGTCGTACGTCTGCATGTTCATGATCCGCGAACGGATAAGCCTGATGGCACTCGTGTTGTCCCGCTCCTGCCTCAGTTCGTAGAAACCCATCACAGCGGCAAAAGCCCTGTCCGTGTATGCTGCGAGAGGATCGAGCACATCGCCGCGACGCGAGTAATATGGATCCTCACCCGGCGTGCAGGGTGTGGTGAACACATGGTACTGCCTGCATGAGAGCGGGCGGACAGGATGGACTTCGCAAGCGCCATCAATCAGAAAAGGACAGGGATCACCCGGCGCATGCTGCGCGAGCAGCGGCTGTATGCGATCCCTGGCTGCTGCCTGCATTTTTTCCGAAGCATACCAGTACAGACCCGCAAGCTCATGAGGATAGACCGGGATGTCGGTCTGACGACAGCATACATCACATCCCCGTGTGCAGGCCGCGACCTTCTTCCTTTTTTTCTCCGCATCCCGGAGGGCGATGGCAATACCGGTGTCAGCTACGGCATAGGCATCGAGCAGCGCAGGAAGCCATGCCAGCCGCTTTTCGTCATCGGGGAAATACAGGCGTTTTGAAAGTCTTCTGTTCTGATTCATAAATCTGGCGCAACGGATAGATTATCATGCAAGAGTGCGTATATCGTTCAATGATCAATATTCCGGCCTGGGCGGGAAGGATACTCAGCAGGGTGCTCGGAAACATGCGGTAAACCCCCTGGCACTCTGTTCATTAGGAATGATCTTTTCCAGCTGCGCGCCGTCCTTTCCGGGCATACTGGAGAAGGATTACTTTTTCCCGTCTGTGCAAACCAGGTTTGCCGCTCTGTTGGCAATGCACTTCTTCGTTTCCCCGGCAACGACTCTGCATTGCCTGGGGTGAAAACAAAGCATAACTGCAAGCTGAATTGCTGCATTCCGTTTCCGTACGTTACCATGCTCCTTTAGCAATGTGCAATATAGTATGCAGTCGGATTGCGGAAGTCAACGAGTAATTTTACCGTGCCGCTTTGTTCTCTTGGCCGTGCCTTATCTCACTTTCAGCAGTTCCGGGTTCGTGTGCGGGATGAAGACCGCGCCCCTGAACTCCCTCATGAATTCCGGATCATCGTGCATGTGTTTGTACGTAATTGTATCCACCAGGCGTTCGGCTGCATCAACCAATCCGCTATCTGCCAGCACCATCCGGGCGCCCTCGAGCGATGAGTTGCCCAGCGGCTGCAGTACGGATGCCGGCCACGCAGGCAGCATGCCGATGCCCATGGCTTTGTCCGCATTGATGCCCGCGCCGAGCGCTCCCGAGACGAACACCCGTCTGATGTCCCTGAATGTAACGCCGACTGACCTTGTCAACACCAGAAGCAGGGTGAACATTGCGGCCTTGGACCTCATAAAGTTTGACAGTTCGCTCTGGGTGAGGAAAAGCGGTTCATCGATACCACAAACGATCCGAAGCGCTTGTTCCCCGTTGACAAGCGTTGAATATTCACTCTCGACAATAATCCCGCGCCGATCGATCATCCCTGAGACAGAGAGTTCATAGACCAGACTGATCATCCCCGACCCGCAAATGCCCCCGGGAACCGCATTATCAAAGGTCTTGCAGGAGATATTCCCATTGCTGATCTCTACATCGTATACGATGCCACTGTTCGCCCTCTTGCCGATCCGCGCTATCCCTTCTTCGAGCGCCGGGCCGGCCGCGCCCGCGCCCGCGATCATCCAGTCCCGATTCCCGATCACAACCTCGGCATTCGTGCCCACATCGATCAGTATCGAGACATCATCCGAAAGGTGCATTCCCGATGCGAGGATGCCCGCGGTAATATCACCTCCCACGTAGCTGCCTGCGTTCGGGAATATATAGACCAGAGCCCCTGTGTTTACCATGAGGCCAAGCTCTGACGCCGACTGAAATCCCGGGCTCCTGACAACCGGAATATACGGAGCCACAGGGATGGTGCTGATGTCAAGCCCGAGAAAATAGTGGGTCATGACCGTGTTCCCCGCTACGCTCAGGCCATGGATTTCTTCCGGGCTGATCCCTGCATCGCGGCATAAGCCGGTGATAAGATCGTTGATGCCCTGCCTCAAGGCCCGGTACACAGCATCCCCGCTGCCCGTCATGGTGGTATGCATGCGGCTCAGAATGTCGCTTCCGAAAGCTATTTGAGGATTTTCAAGAGTGCGGCGCAGGATCTCCTTGTGCGATACATTGTCATACAGGATGGCGGCAAGATTGGTGGTGCCGAGATCCAGAGCGATGGAATAAGACCTTTCGTTCCCGATATCGATCACCCGGAAGCCATTCGCTATACGACCAATGATGCAGGGGAAGGATTCGCTCCGTACCACGAGCGCAGGTAATTGCTTCAGCACCGGGAGTGAGATGGAAAGGGGCCCGAGACCGATGGCAGCCTGCAGCAGCTTGTCATGGGTGCGGCGATCATCCTGCGTCCCGGGCGCTACATCGACAATAATTTTGAAAATCAGTGAATTCAATGGTTAACTCGGTTGCACATTTGTTCCTTCGATGAGTCATGAATAACACAATCGTGCAAATACTGTCAAATGTTTGTTTCAGACTTATAACTCAGGGCATCGGATCAGCCATTCGCATACATTGCTCACCGAAGACATGAAGTTACACAGGCATATCTTTTCATGAGCACCTCTTCCCGATTATCTGTTACAATAGGAAATATTAGAAGCAGAATCGCATAGCGGGGGAATACGATCATGTACAAGACAGCCAATATTTCACGGGACACCATTGCCATGGTGCTGGCAGGCGGCAAGGGCGAACGGCTCAGTCCATTTACGACAAACCGGCCCAAGCCCGCGGTCCCCTTCGGCGGCAAGTACAAGATCATTGATTTTGTTCTTTCCAACCTGTTCAACTCGGGCATCCGGAGGACCTACATCCTGACCCAGTATCAGGCCTATTCCCTCAACAAGCACATCAAGGAATCCTGGAGCAAGTGGGTCGGGCTGGGAGAGTTCTACGACACCGTCTCTCCGGAGACCACCAATGCGGGCGAACAGTGGTACTCCGGCACAGCCGACGCGATCTACCAGAACCTCCGGTTCATAGAATCATCGGATGCCGAGTATGTGGCCATATTCGGCGGCGACCATATCTACAAGATGGACATCGCCCAGATGGTCGCCTATCACCGCATGAACAAGGCGGACATTACCATCGCGGCGCTTGAGGTTTCGCCGCAGGAAGCGTCGCGCTTCGGCATCCTCTGCGTGGACGAAGATTTGCGGGTCACCTCGTTCGAAGAGAAGCCCGTGAATCCAACCTGCATTCCCGGCCGGAAAACGTGCTTTGCGTCCATGGGGAACTATATCTTTTCCCGTGCTAAGCTGATAGACATCCTGAAAAAGGGCAAGCGGAAGTATGAGGACCTTGATTTCGGCAAACATGTGATCCCCATGATGCACGAAGCCGGTGACAAGCTTTTTGCCTACAGCTTCTACGACAACCAGCTTCCCGGCATGGAACCGAACGAACGGGGCTACTGGAAGGATGTGGGAACCATAGACTCCTATTATGAGGCGAACATGGACCTGATCCATGTCAGCCCCCAGCTGAACCTCTACAACTACAGCTGGCCCATCCTGACGAACCAGGGCAATCTGCCACCCGCGAAAACCGTCTTCGACGATGAAGGCCGCCGCGGGCAGAATATCGACTCGCTGATGTGCGGAGGCTGCATCACGAGCGGCGCAACCGTCCGGCGGTCCATCCTCGGGCCGTGCAGCAAGGTGCACAGCTATGCCCTGGTGGAAGACTCGATCCTGTTCGAAAACGTGCAGATCGGCCGTCACGCGAAGCTCAGGAAGGCGATCATAGACGAGAACATCTACATCCCCGAGGGGATGGAGATCGGCTTCGACCATGAGGAGGACCGGCTGCGCGGGTGTATCATCACCGAGTCCGGCATCGTAGTGGTGACGAAGTAGGTCTGTTTCATAAGCGCACAAAACGCATGCTGTTCAGTAAAGACAATTCGATCGGAATCAACCATAACAACAACGGTGACCCTTCGATGACACACCTGTCCATGAAATCAGCCTCGCATATTGCCAAGTACACGGCACTCTGTATTGCCATCCCTGCTCTCTTATTTCTCCTTGCTCCCCCGCTCTCTGCTCAACAGGAAAGAAATCCGGATCATGTTGTCGTCATCGTACCGCCCGATGCACCACCAACCTATTTTCGCGATGAAAAGACAGGCCGGGCCACCGGCTTTGCCGTCGATATCATGGATGTTGTAGCGGAACGCGCCGGGTTGCAGGTGAGCTACATCTTCGGGAACGGGTGGACTGACATCATCGAAAAGGTGGAGCGGGGAGAAGCCGATCTTGCCCCGATCATGGGAATCAGCGAAGAACGCAAGAAGAGGCTTGCGTTCACTATGGAGGTCGATTCTTTCCCCATCGTCTTTTTCGTTCATGCTCATAAAGCGGATAAAACCTGGACGCCGGAGAACAAGACCGTGGGCGTACTCTCCGGCAGCGTAGCCTACGAGAAGCTCCGGAACCGTCCCACAATCCATTTCCGCATGTATGATAATTTTGAAGCAGGTATGCATGAACTTCTCTCAGGAAAGATAAGCGCCTTTGCCAGTCCGTCTCCGATCTTTCTGCAGATCGCCCGTGACGCCGGTCTAGAAGATCACTTTGTGATGATCGACCCTCCGATCGACACCATTCACCGCGCCATCGCCGTACGCAAAAATAACATCCGGTTGTTGAACCGGATCAATACCGCATTAAAGGACTTTATCAGCGGCGAGGAATATCAATATATTCATAAGAAATGGTATGGCGAGCCGCCGCCGTTCTGGACGCAGAGTCGGATCATAGGAACGAGCGTTACAGCCATTCTGCTGACAATACTCGTTATGGCGGCCTGGCGGTACCGGTCAATCCTGCTGTTGAACAAAAAACTGGAATCCACCATCTCTGAGCGCGACAAGGTCAATGCATCGCTCCGCGACAGTGAGGAGCGGTTCCGCACCCTGTTCGAAGGCGCCAATGACGCTGTTCTTGTCCATGAGCTCGGCCGGGACCACAGTCCCGGTCTTTTTATTCAGGTCAACGAGATAGCCTGCAGGCGCTACGGCTATACACGGGAGGAGTTCTCGAAGATGACGCCGCGGGATATCAACGACCCGTCCGCCATGGCCGCTCATCTGTCTCGCACGTTGGAAAAACTCCGCACCGACGGCCATACGGTTTTCGAGACGGTCCATGTGGCGAAGGACGGCACCAGGATCCCCGTCGAAGTAAGCGCTCATGTTGTCACGCTTGCCGGACGACCCAGCCTGATATCTCTAGCACGGGATATGCGGGAACGAAAAAGGGCGAAAGAAGCCCTCGCCAAATGGGGCCAGATCTTCGAGCACGCCCGATGGGGCATTACCGTCGGCTCCGCGGACGGGAAAACGATCGAACTGATGAATCCCGAATTCGCGCAGATGCATGGATACTCCGTCGAGGAACTGATGCACGTATCGATCGCCGAACTGTTTGCTCCCGAGTGCCGGAAAGATGTTCCGGAGCAGATCCGGATCGCGCATGAAAAAGGACATTACCTGTGGGAGTCGCGCCACATCCGGAAGGACGGCACTACGTTTCCGGTCCTGATCGATGTCACAACCGTGCGTGATAGTCGCAGCGAGGTTCTCTATCGTGTCGTGAATATTCAGGACATCACTGAACGGAAAAAGGCCGAGGATGCGATCCGGCAGGCAAAGGAAGAATGGGAGCGGACCTTCGACGCCATCTCCGACCCCGTCATGATACTCGATACCCACTACCGCATCGTCAAGGCGAACAAGGCCATGGCCGAAGCACTCGGCACCACGCCGGCCGAAGCCGCGGGACTCACCTGCTATGAGTCGGTCCATGGAACAAAACAACCGCCCGATTCCTGCCCTCATGCGAGGCTTCTGGTGAACGGACTGGCCAATACGCAGGAAGTCTATGAGCAAAGGTTGGGCGGCTATTTTCATGTCTCCGTATCCCCGCTTTATAACCCCGATGGCTCGCTGAGCGGATCGATCCATACCGCCCGGGACATCACCGATATCAAGCGCGCGGAAGAGGTGCTCCAGAGAAGCGAGAAGAAGCTCCGCGACATCGCCGCCTGTCAGGGCGAGGGACTGTACGTCGTCGACCATGAGGGTCTTGTCACGTTCATGAATCCCGAGGCAGAGCGGCTCCTCGGCTGGACCGAGGCGGAACTGAGGGGGAGGAATATCCACGATCTTGTTCACAGCCGGCGTCCGGATGGGTCCTACCTGTCATTTGATGAGTGTCCTCTGCGGCCGGTGATCACGGGCGGTGAGCGGATCGAGTCGCATGATGAGGTCTTCATCACGAAGGACGGCAGGTGCTTTCCCGTATCGCTCATCTCCGCTCCGCTCAGAGAAAACGGCCGGATCGCAGGCTCCGTAACGGCGTTCCGGGATATCAGCGAGAGAAAACAACTGGAGCAGGAGAGGGAAAAACTCATCACAGAACTTCAGCAAGCCATTGCAGAGATCAAGACCCTTCACGGCATCCTGCCGATCTGCTCCTTCTGCAAAAAGATCCGCGACGACAAGGGCGCCTGGCAGCAGATGGAATCGTACATCAGCTCGCATACTGACGCCCTGTTCAGCCACGGCTTATGCCAGGAATGCGCGAAGAAGATGTATCCAGAGTATTACAAGGAAGAAGGGCCATCATCCGGCTGATGAAAGCATATTTTGCGGATAACACTAATTTTTTTCGAGTAAATCGCCGCTTACCTGCTGGGCCATTCCTTACTGAAGTCCAAAACGAATTATAGATCCAGCTTTATCTGCTTTCATCCGATTTCATCTGCGGCTCAAATGCTCTTGTTCTGTTCATGTGGTATCGGAGCACTATACTATTGAGCACTTCGCTAATCCCCTCTTTTCTAAAAACCTCCTAATGCCTGCCATGCTCTTCATATACGGGTAATGCGATAAAATGCCCCCATCACACCAATCATATTTTTGCTATGATTAAAACAACACCTGTCTATCATATATAAACAAAGCGTTATATTCTGCACGACTTTTTTTACATAGGTGCTCATCATGGCGTACGCGAGATTACCGGACAGACTTACGACCATCAATCGCCTCGCAATCATCGTTTTGTTTTTTTGGACCATGGCAATCTCCATGTCCCTGGTATGGAATGATAGGAACGAAACGCGGCAGGTGTTCGACCTGGCGGAAAAAGAAGCGCTGATCACCTATAATAAGGACCGGGCTTTCCGTGACTGGGCTGCCAAACACGGCGGCGTGTATGTTCCCGCGACGGCTGAGACGCCTCCCAATCCCTATCTTGCGCATGTATCGGAACGGGATGTCACCCTTCCCTCCGGCAAGAAGCTCACCCTGATGAACCCCGCGTATGCGTTGCGGGAAATCATGCGCGATTTTGAAAAAACGTACGGCAGCCAGGGACATATCACCAGCCTGAAGCCCCTGAATCCGGCGAATGCCCCCGATGCATGGGAGCGCAGCGCCCTTCTGGCATTCGAGCGCGGCGCCACGGAAGTCTCAGAGCGGGCCGAAGTGAATAAAACGATGCATCTTCGTCTGATGCGGCCTTTGATCGCCAAACAGGAATGCCTCAAGTGCCACGCGCATCAGGGATACAAAATAGGCGATGTCCGGGGCGGCATCGCAGTCGCCATCCCCATCAACCCTTTTCTGCGCATGCAGCGTTCGAGCAACACGGGCCTGCTGGTAACCCATGGCGTCATCTGGCTGCTGGGTGTCGGCGGAATCGGGTTCGTCCATGCCCGGGGCAGGCGTAACATTGCCGATTTCACCAGAAACGAGGACGCGATTCTCGAGAGCGAAAACCGCCTCCGCACACTCAGCAACAACCTCCCCAACGGGCTGATATATCAGATGACTGCTGACGCGGACAACCGACGAAGGTTCCTGTATATCAGCGGCGGTGTGGAGCGAATCCATGGCGTAACCGCCGAAGCAGTGCTCCGTGATCCGATGGCCCTATACAGCCAGATCGTCGACGAGGACCGCGCCACCGTGGCATCGGCCGAGGAGACCTCTTTCCGGAGCTTAAGCCAGTTCACCGCGGAGATGAGGATCCGGCGTCCGGACAATGAACAGCGTTGGCTCCTTCTTCGTTCATCGCCCCGCCGGCAACCGGACGGCAGCACGCTCTGGGACGGACTCGAGATCGACATCACCGAGCGCAAGCAGATGGAGGAGGACCTCCGCAGGACTAACGAGCTCCTTGAACGGGTCTTCACCGTCAGCCACACCCTGATCGCCTACATGGATAAGGATTTCAATTTCATCCGGGTCAACGAAGCGTATGCCGCCGCGGACAACCGTACAGCCGGCTTCTTCCCTGGCAAAAACCACTTTGCGCTGTTCCCGAACGCGGAAAACGAGGAGATCTTCCGCGCCGTGGTCAGGACCGGCATTCCGTACATCACGTATGATAAGCCCTTTGAATACCCGGACCATCCCGAGCGCGGCGTGTCCTACTGGGACTGGACCCTCCAGCCGGTCAAACGGGTGGACGGCGCGGTCGAGGGTCTGGTGCTCATCCTCCAGAATGTGACCGAACGGAAGCGGGCGGCGCTGGAAAAACAAAAACTCGAACAACAGCTCCAGCAGGCGCAAAAAATGGAATCCATCGGCACTCTCGCGGGAGGCGTGGCGCACGACTTCAACAATATCCTGACCGCGATCATCGGCTACGGCAACATCATCAAGATGAAAATGAAATCCGATGATCCGCTACGCGCACCCGTCGATACGATCCTCGCATCTGCGGAACGCGCAGCCAACCTCACGCAAAGCCTTCTCGCCTTCAGCAGGAAGCAGATCATCCATCCGAGACCGGTGGACCTGAACTGCATTGTGAGGGGCGTTGAAAAATTACTTCACCGGCTCATCGGCGAAGATGTGGATTTGGTCGCGCGGCTTTCACCGGACTGCCTGACGGTCATGGCCGACGCGGGCCAGATCGAACAGGTGCTCATGAACCTGGCAACCAACGCCCGGGACGCGATGCCCGATGGCGGATCGCTCACCATAACAACGCAGGAAGAGCTGCTGGATGAAGGATTCATGAAAGCGCACGGCTACGGCCCGCCTGGAAACTACGCGCTCATCACGGTCTCCGACTCTGGCGAGGGCATGGATGCGCGGACAAGGGACCATATATTCGAACCTTTCTATACGACAAAAGAACTGGGCCGGGGTACCGGCCTGGGCCTGTCCATCGTATTCGGCATCATCAAACAGCATAACGGCAGCATTTCCGTTTACAGCGAACCTGCAAAAGGCACAACGTTCAAGATCTATCTGCCGCTCCTGCCTACCGGGCCGGAGGCTTCCCGTCCAGCGGAGCTTCTTGAGCCGCCCCGCGGAGGTACTGAAACAATTCTCCTGGCCGAGGACGATGTCGTTGCACGGGAGCTCCTCAAGACCATTCTTGCGGATTTCGGCTACCGCGTCATCGAGGCGGCAGACGGACAGGAGGCGATCGATCTCTACCAGGAAAGGCAGGCGCCCATTGATCTTCTGATTGTAGACGTCATTATGCCGAGAAAAAGCGGCCGGGAAGTGTACGATACGGTCAGGACTGCCTCACCTGAAGCAAAAATCCTGTTCATCAGCGGTTATACTGCGGACATCATTCACAGAAAAGGCATTTTTGAAGAGGAGCTGATGTTCATCTCCAAACCGATTCATCCCGCCGACCTGGCGAGGAAGGTACGGACCATGCTGGATGAGAAGGCATAGCCGCGCCTGACCGGAATGCTCCGTTGTCGTTCTATGATATACTTCCAGCATTCAGCCTCTCTTCCCGGCCAGAGTACTGGATCTCACGATTGTTGCATCCGCCCTCACCTGTGCATCTTCTCATCCTGTTGCTCCTGAATTATCAGGAAGGCAGGTTAAACTGCGGACTGAATTTCCGCCGGAAGGGCACCTATGATGCTGCACGTATTCAATCCCGATAATTACCTATTCAATGTATACGCGATTCCTATGCTCGTCACCGGTACGGCAATCGCCTGCCTCGGGTTCTTTGTGCTCACGCGGGAACACCGATCTCCTCTAGGGATATCCTATCTTTTCATGTGCCTGTCCATAAGTTTTTTTCAGATCATGACAGGCCTGGTTTATGCGAACCAGGAGACCAGCCTGATACTCCCGTTGTGCAAGATCGCTTCGCTTGCAGTAATCTTCATTCCGCTTACCATCCTGATAAAAACCCTGACACTCTTCGTACTCAGTCGCCAGTATCGATCGGTCATAGCGGCAAGCGTTGTCATGTCGATCCTGTTCTCGATCAGCCTGTTCACTTCGGACCTGTTCATCAGTGGGCTCGAGCACTTCTTCTGGGGTTGGTATGTCCTGTACGGTCCTCTTGGATATGCCTTCATGGCATATTTTTTCGGCATCATGCTCTTCATCCTGCGACTTTACTGGCAGGAATTTATGAACTGCACTACGAAACGACAAAAGAAGCGATACCATGGTTTGCTGACGGCATTTATCGGCGGGTATCTCGGTTCTCTTGACTTTCTTCCCACCCTCGGCATCCCCATCTATCCATTCGGTTATCTTTTCATAGGTTTTTTCATTGCAGTATCCGCCTATACGATCGCACGATATCAGCTGAAGGATATAACGCTTGAACTTGCCGCCAGTCAGATCCTCGATACCATGCAAGGCGCTGTCATCGTCACCAGCATGGCCGGTATGATCAGGGTCATCAACAGGGTAGCCCTGGAGATGCTCGGGTCTCCGCGATCAGAGCTTATCGGGAAGGATCTCATGCAGGTACTTCCTGTTCCGGCGGAATTCACCGCTGCCATCAAAGCGGGAAAGCGCGCTGTTTCCGGCGAAATGACATGGCAGGGTAAGAAGAGCAGGTACGAAGTAAACATGTCCGCATCGCTGCTTGCCGACACGCGGGACGGAGAGCCCGAGGGTATCGTCTATGTCGCCACCGATATCACCAGGCTCAAACAGATTCAGGCAAAACTGACCTTAAGCGAGGAACGCCAGCGGCTTGCCCACAGCGCTACCAACCAGGGGTGGTTCGACCTGAATGTCCAGACAGGTGAGACTGTTGTCAGCCCCACCATGGAACAAATGTTGGGATACGCCCCCGGGGAGTTCACCTGGGACCTGCAGTTTTTTTTCAACAGCATCCACCCGGACGATCGACCTGTGGTCCAGCAAGCATATCAGGAATGCCTTGCATCGGGTGGACCGTGTACCATGGTATACCGTCGCAAGATGAAGTACGGGCAATGGATATGGCTCAGTTCCATCGGAAAGATCGTGGAATACGACAGGGAGCATAAACCTCTCCGCATGATCGGGGTCCATGCCGATATATCCGCCCGCAAGGAGGCTGAGGAGCAGCTCAAGCAGTCTCTGTCCCTGCTGAAATCCACTCTCCAGTCAACAGCGGACGGGATTCTCGTTGTTGCCGACAACGGCAGGATCACGGATTATAACGAGCAGTTTGTAAAATTGTGGGGCATCCCGAAGTCCATCCTCGATCTGCACGATGACCAGCAGGCGCTGGACTTCGTACTCGCCCAGCTGAAAAATCCGGAACAGTTTATTGCCAAGGTCAGGGCGCTGTATGCTGACACTGATGCTACGAGTTTTGATATCCTGGATTTCAAGGACGGGCGCGTTTTCGAGCGATATTCTCAACCACAGAGGATCGAGGGCAAACCGATCGGCAGAGTGTTCAGTTTCCGCGATATCACAGAACGCAAGCGGGCGGAAGAGGCGCGAAGAAAGAGCGAGGAATTGTCTAAGACCGTGCATGATAATATCGAGGTAGGGATCGCCGTCATCGGGCCTGATATGCGGATCCGCTCGATGAATCGGCAAATGCGCCGGTGGTTTCCCCATGTTGACCCCGGGGTAATGCCGATTTGCCATCAAACGTTCAATGAGCCGCCCCGCGCGGAGCCCTGCTCCTACTGTCCCACAATCAGAACGCTGCGTGACGGGAAGGTCCATGAAGCCGTCACGGAAACGCCGACAGCCACCGGTGTGAGGAACTACCGGGTCATTTCCTCGCCGCTCCTGGCGGCTGACGGATCTGTCGAGGCTGCGATAGAGATGGTGGACGACATTACCGAGCGCAGGCAGGCGGAAATATTGCTGCAGGAGAGCGAAGAACGGTATCGCCAGCTCGTAGACCAGTCACCCGATGCGATATGCGTTCATCAGCACGGCAAGTACGTCTTTGTCAATAGAGCGGCGGTTGCGCTCTTTGGCGCTCATTCCGAGCGGGAACTCATCGGCATGCCGATCATCGATACCGTCCACCCCGCATATCGTGAGCAGCTCCGGAGAAGGTTAAAATATATTTCAGGCACCCATCGAAAACCCGATTTTATGGAGCTGAAACTTATCCGGTTCGACGGTTTTGTGCTGACCTCCGTGATCATCAGTGTGCCCATACAGTATCATGGAGGCCCCGCGATCCAGGTAGTGATCCATGACGTCACCTCGCGGAAACTGGCGGAAGATAAACTCCGGCGGAATGCCCGTGAGCAACAGATCATTCTCAATACGACCGATTTCGGCATCGTATATGTGAAGGACAGAACGCTGGTTTGGACCAATCCGGCATTCAGAACCATGTTCGGCTATTCCCGATACGAAACCGCCGGTCTTGATACAAGACAACTCTATGCGGATGTCCGGGATTATGAACGGGTCGGCCTGGAGGGCTATGCCCGGATCGCAACCGGTAATGCTTATACCATAGAGGTGAAGTCGAAGAAGAAAAATGGCAGCACCTTCTGGCTTAGCCTCAGCGGGAGGGCCGTAAATCCGGACGATGCTTCCGCGGGTTCAATCTGGATGCTCCAGGACATCTCCGAACGCAAGTCGGCCGCGGAGGCGCTGCAGAAGAAAACACATCAACTCGAAAACCTGACCACGACGCTCGAACAACGGGTCAAGGCTGAGGTCGCCCTGCGTCTGAAGAATGAGCAAATCCTGTTTCAGCAGTCAAAACTCGCGGCTATAGGAGAGACCCTCGGCGCGATCGCCCATCAATGGCGCCAGCCTCTGAATGCGCTGGGGCTCATTATTCAGAATTTGAAGGACGCGTATGCGTTCGGGGACCTGACCAAGGAATCCATCGAGCAGACAGTGCGGAATTCCATGTCCCAGATCCAGCACATGTCCAAAACGATCGATGATTTCCGAAACTTCTTCCAACCGGACAAAGAGCGGACTTCCTTCGGCGCCATTCGCGCGGTTGGAGACGTACTTGAGTTGTTTTCCGCGCAACTGCGCTCAAATGATATCGGCTGTCGGATCACCTGCCAGGTACATGGCATCACCTTTAAGGACCCTGCGGACATCGTTCAGTGCGAAGAAACGATGGTCCTCGGTTTTCGGAACGAATTCGAGCATGTGATCCTGAATCTGGTGAACAATGCCCGGGAATCAATCCTGGAGAACCGCGGACGGGGTCATGGCCCAGACCAGGGTGTACTGAGCTTCGATTTCCACAACCAGGCCGGGAAGATCGTCATCCGAATAAGTGACAACGGGGGCGGCATCGACCGGAACAGCATCGACCGGATATTCGAACCCTATTTCACGACCAAGGACGCTGCCAAGGGCACCGGTCTGGGTTTGTATATGTCCAAGGTGATCATCGAAGACCACATGAAGGGTACCCTGGTTGCGGCGAATGACGAGCAGGGCGCCGTCTTCACCATTGTGCTGGCTCAGGCGGACGAGCGGAGGACCTCATGAACGATCAGAAGCCGTATGATATCTCGGTGCTGTATGTCGAAGATGAGCCATCGACGCGAAAGATGATTGCGGAGATCCTTCAGCGCCGCGTACGGGAGGTGATCACGGCACGGAATGGGAGCGACGGCCTCGCACTGTTCAGGGAGCACAAGCCCGACCTGGTCGTGACGGATATCCGGATGCCGGTCATGGATGGCATCAGGATGGCGAGGGAGATCCGCGCGGAAAACAAGGAGGCGCTCATTATCGTTACCACCGCGCATAGCGACTCGCAGTTCCTTCTCGATGCCATCAACATCGGCATCGATCAGTATGTGGTCAAGCCAGTGAGCCTGGAGAAGCTCTCCGGAGTAATCAGCAAGTGCGCGGGGATCATTGATTCCCGCCGGGTGGCAAGACAGCTCCATGAAAGCGAGACCAGGTTCCGTGCGGTCTTTGAACATTCCGTTGACGCAATCGGGATATCAAAGACAGGCACCCATGTCTTCGTCAATCCCGCATACCTGGCGCTCTTCGGGTATGCATCGAACGAAGAGCTGGCTGGTAAGCCGGTCCTTGATCTTATCGCACCATGCGAACGCCCCGCGATCCTTGAACGAATTCAACAGCGTGCGCAGGGGGAATCCATGCCTTCGAGCTACGAGACCCGCGGACTGAGAAAAACCGGAGAAGAATTCGTCATGGATGTCCACGCGTCCACGTACGAACTGTCCGGCTCGACCTATACGCTTGTCATCCTGAGGGACATCACCGAACCTAAAAAGATGGAAGAGGCGCTTATCCAGGCCAAAGAAGAATGGGAACGGACCTTCAATGCCATTTCCGACCCTATCATGATCCTCGATACGAACTTCAGCATCATGAAAGCCAATAAGGCCATGGCGGACGCCTTAAGCGTTACTCCGGACCGAGCGATCGGATTGACCTGCTACGAATCGGTCCATGGTACAATAACGCCGCCTGAACACTGCCCCCATGCAAAGCTCGTAAAAGACGGGCAGGCCCGCTCCGAAGAAATATTTGAACCGAGGCTCGGCGGTCATTACCTCATCACGGTTTCTCCACTACACGCGCCCGACGGGACTCTAGTAGGCTCCATCCATGCGGCCCGCGATATCTCTGTGATGAAGAAAGCCGAGGAAATGATAATACAATACTCCCAGAATCTTGAGCAACTGCTCGCCATATCACGCGAAACAACCATGACCGCCGACCTGAAGGTCTTGTACCGGGCCTTTGTCAACGCATCAAAAGATCTTCTGGGCCTCGACTTTTCGACCTTGATGCTGCTTTCCGATGACAATCAAACGCTGACGATTCAGGACTGCCTCGGATTCCCGGAGTCCATGATAGGACATTTCAGTCTCGCTGAGGGCCAGGGGCTCTCATCACTGGTTGTCAGGAATAGAAGGCCGGAAACGGTCGAGAATTTTGCCCAAGAGACCCGGTTTGACGTTCCCGCAATTGTCCGGCAAAAGAACATCCGGTCAGCTCTTGCGGTGCCGATGATGATGAAAGATAAGGTCTTCGGCGTCCTGATAGGGCATTCAACAGGGCTTAGGATTTTTTCCCGGAATGAGATCGACATCTACCAGCACATCGCCAACCAGGCGGCTGTCGCCATCCAGAACGCGATGAATATGGACATCATCAGAAAGAGCGAAAAGTATGTTCGTGACATCACCGCATCCCTGGGCGAAGGCGTCTATGTGCTGAATGCGAACGGGGAAACGACGTTTGTGAACCCGGAAGCCGAGGCCCTGCTGGGCTGGTCCGAGAAGGAACTGATCAATAATAACATACACGATATTGTCCATAATCGGAAAGCTGATGGACATCCCCTGTTGTTCCAGGACTGCGAGATGCAAAAGGTCATTCAAACCGGAAACCGGTTCCATTCCATCGACGAGCAGTTCGTAAGAAAAGACGGAACAGTCTTTCCAGTATCCGTCCACAGCACCCCATTGATGGAAGAGGGGAAGGTCGTCGCCTCGGTCACCTCCTTCCGCGACATAACGGAAACAAAGCGGAACGAGCAGGAACGGGAACGGTTGATCGCCGACCTGCAGAAAGCCCTTGCAGAGATCAAGACGCTGCACAGGATCCTGCCGATATGCTCGAACTGCAAGAAGATCCGCGACGAAAAAGGGGCGTGGACGCAAATCGAAGCGTATATAAGCAAACACACGGATACCCTGTTCACCCACGGGATATGTCAGGATTGCGCGAAACTGCTGTATCCGGAGATTTACCCGGAAAAAGGGCCATTATCCGAAGGATGACCGCGCCGGAACAGCCGCAAAGGAGAACCCTATGCTCAAAGGGAAAGTACTGATCGTGGATGACGACAAGGTCTTATGCTCCGTGTTCAAGGAAGGGTTGCTGTCGAGCGGATATGACTGCGAAACTGCCTGTAACGGCAAATCCGCGCTGGCGCTTCTCGACAGCAACGACTATGATGCAATGGTGACGGACATCATCATGCCGGGCATGGACGGCCTTGAACTGACCTATAAGACGAAACAGATCAAACCTGAAATGGCCGTTATTGTCATGACCGGCTTTCAGCAGGACGAATCATATGACCGGGCCATCGGCTACGGAGCTTCCGATTTCATCAAGAAGCCCTTTGCCGTGAATGAACTGGTCCTGCGCATTGAGCGAGTCATGCGCGACGCAAGAACGCTTGCTGAAATCCGGCGGAAGCAGGAGGAAGTAAGGGTCATCTCCCACGAGATGATCGCCGGTGTCCAGGATGAAGCCGCAGAGAAGATCGCCGCCCTTGAGCAGCAGATCGTCAATCTGAGGAAAAATATGACCTGAGCGTGGCACTATGCGTGTCCCGTATGCGTAGTCCGCTTTTCTTAAAAAACCCTGCAGACCGTATCTCACCGCTGTCGGAACAGGCATTTTCAATGGTTTTTCATGATATACTTGCCTTATTCACCCTTGCAGTTAATAAGGATCACGATGTTCACTTCCTGCGCTCTTATCATAAGCGCCCTGCCGGCACTCATCCTGTCGTTTGTCCTGGCAGGATGGCTGTCTCCTGCATGGGCGCAGCCCCACCCCCCTGGACCATCCCCTGACAAGGTCATAGCCGTAATCCCCCCCGATTCACCTCCCACCTATTACCGGGATAAGCAGACAGGCAAGCCGGCCGGGTTCGCCGTGGACATCATGGACGCGGTCGCCAAGCGGGCCGGACTTCGCGCGGAATATATTTTCGAGGACGGGTGGTCAGACATCATTGAGAAGGTGAATCGCGGCGAAGCGGACCTGATCCCGGGCATGGGCGTCAGCGCTGAGCGCAGGAAGGACCTTGCCTTTTCGACCTCCATAGACGCATTCCCCATTTCCTTCTTTATCCGCGCAGGCCATCCCGGATTGGATAAAAAACCGGGCATCCATACGGTCGGTGTGATCAAGGGCAGTGTAGCCTATGAACACATCAAGGATCGCCCGGACATACGTATCAATATGTATGAAAGCTTTGCTCAGGGACTTTTCGACCTGCTCGCGGGCAAGATCGAGGCCTTTGCCTGTCCCGAACCGACGCTCTGGCAGCTCGCCCGTGAAATGGGCATGGAGGACCACATCGAGGTGGTGGACAAGCCCATTGCAGAGATCACGCGCTCCATCGCGGTACGCAAGGATGACATTGTCCTGCTGGCCCGCCTGAACAGCGCCATCGAAGGATTCGTCGGAACACCGGCTTATCAGGATATCTACTCGAAGTGGTACGGCAAACAGCTGCCCTATTGGACCCCAATGCGAGTCTCGCTGATCGGTTCAGTAGTTCTGATAATCGTCATCCTGCTGATGGCTGGTTGGCGCTATTATACGGTCGTCAACCTGAACCGCGTGCTGCGCGAATCCATCGCCGGCTGGAAGCAGGCCGAAGAAAGCCGTTTGGAGAGCGAGATCAAGTTCCGGGCGGTTTTCGAAAAATCACAGGACGCCATCGGGGTATCACTCGCGGGCGTTCACGTTTTCGTGAATCCCGCCTACCTGAAGCTCTTCGGTTACCAATCGAATGCTGAATTGGAAGGGCGGCCCGTACTGGACCTCATCGCATCGGCGGCGCGTGACAGGATCATAGACCATATCAGAAAGCGGGCCAGCGGCCAGGAGGTACCCGCGGCGTATGAGACTCGCGGCCTTCGCCAGGACGGCACCGAGTTTGACATGGACGTGCACGCATCCACGTATGATCTTGGGGGGAAAACGTATACCCTGGTCATTCTCAGAGATATCACGGAACAGATACAGACGCGCGGCACCGTTCAGCTCAACCAGGACCGTCTTGAGAGCCTGGTCAATATTTCCCAACACCAGACCGAAAATATGCAGGAGTTGCTAGACTACACCCTGGAAGAAGCGATCCGCCTGACCAAAAGCAGGATAGGCTATATTTATCTCTACAGTGAAGAAAAACAGGAATTCACGCTGAATACGTGGTCCCGGGACGTGATGAAGCAATGCTCCGTCAATGAACCGCAGCGCATATACAATCTCGACAAGACCGGCATCTGGGGGGAGGCTGTTCGGCAGCGCAAGCCTATCATGATACAGGATTTTCACGCGCCTCATGCTCTCAAGCGGGGGTATCCTGAAGGTCACGCTCCTCTGCATAATTTTCTGACCGTCCCTGTTTTCCGCGGCGACCGCATCGTCGCGGTCATCGGCGCGGCCAATAAGACCGGGAACTATGACCAGTCCGATATCAGCCAGCTGACCCTGCTCATGGAAGCTGTCTGGCGGATGGCCGAGCGCAAGCAGATCGAGAGCGCCTTGAAGGAGAGCGAAGCCGTTCTCCGCTCCTTCATGAACGCCATCACCGAATCGGCCCTCCTGCTTGACCGCGAAGGCCGCATCCTCACGGCGAATGAGACCGTGGCCAGGCGGCTGGAATCCACGCTCCCGGAGCTCATGGGGCGTTCCGCGTATGACCTGCTGCCACCGGACGTCGGCCGTACTAGAAAGACACGCATCGATGAGGTTTTCAGGAGCGGCAAACCTGCCCGGTTCGAAGATGAGCGGCACGGCCGGATCATCGATAATTCCATGTATCCGGTATTCGATCCTGAGGGAAAGGTCGCGGCTGTCGCGATCATTGGCTTCGACATTACCGAACAGAAGCGGGCTGAAGCGGCGCTGCAGAAGAGCGAGAAGCAGATCCGCGACATAGCCTCGACCCTTGGCGAAGGTGTGTACGTGCTGAATGACCGGGGGGAGGTGACTTTCATGAATCCGGAGGCTGAACGGCTCCTGGGGTGGACCGAGGCCGAGATACTGAACCGGAACATCCATGATATCGTCCATCACTTCAAATCCGACGGAACGGTTTTATCATTCGCGGACTGCCCCATGCACAATGTGATACACTCCGCAAAAAGATACTCGTCCCATGACGAAGTGTTCGTGCGCAGGGACGGGTCCACATTCCCCGTATCGGTCATAACCTCGCCGCTGGTTGAGAACGGCACGATAACCGCCTCGGTAACCGCGTTCCGCGACATCAGCGACCTCAAACGCGCTGAACAGGAGCGTGAGAAGCTCATCACTGAACTGCAGAACGCCCTGTCCGAGATCAAGACCCTGCACGGCATCATCCCCATCTGCGCATCCTGCAAAAAAATCCGGAACGACAAGGGGGCATGGCAGCAGATGGAGTCCTACATCAGCGAGCATTCCAGCGCGGAATTCTCCCATGGCATCTGCCTCGATTGCGCCAGGCGGCTGTACCCGGACTATTTTAAAGGCTACGAGGAGAAGGAGCAGTCGTAATCCGGGGATGCGCTGGATGTTTCCGGGAAAGCATTCTTGCAGCAAGGGGACAGGTCATATGCTGATCCGATTCATAGCCATGTTTTGCTCAGCTGTTGCGGTCAGGTATTTTCTCTACGCGGTGATCTGCATTACCGTTTTATTCCAAGCTGCATCCACCCCCGCTTTCGCCGCACCAAGTGCAGGAGCGCATCCCTTTCGGACGGGAGGCGTCCGCTTCTCCGCGTATTTTGGCGGAGCAACCGCCTTTCATCAGGACTATTCCATCTTCGGCATGGGTGTCGGCTATTTCATCGCCGACGGGCTGGAACTGGGGCTGGATATCGAATCATGGTTCGGCAATGCGCCGAATATCAGGCAAATCAGCCCCCAGATCCGCGTTGTGCTGAACACGGGCGGACTCGTAAAACCCTATGCCGGCGCCTTCTATCGCAGGTCGATCATAGACGGATACCGGGACACGGACACAACGGGTATGCGCGTTGGAGCGTATTTGCTGACCGGAAGGAATGTCTATTGGGGTGCGGGACTGGCCCATGAGACCCACCTGCAGTGCGATAAGCGTATGTATTCATCCTGCTCGGAGACCTTTCCTGAATTACAGTTCGCGATCGTTTTTTGACCTCTTGTATACCGCGCCCTTTCTTTAAACCTGAAAAGACAGCGGTAACCGCTGATGAATCCAGCTGAGCAAAAAGGTCAACGACTAATTGCGAACAATCCTTCCAACCTCCGGCCTATTTCCTATCCAGCACCTCCCGCACCTTCTTCAGGAGGAGCGTCGGCGAAATGGGCTTCTGAGTGACCGCCGCATTATCATCAAGCAGCGCTTTCTGAGTGATCATGTCTCGGGCATAACCGCTGAGGAAGATAGCCTTGATATCCGGTTTGACCGCCTTGATCTCTTCATAGGCCTCTTTCCCGTTCTTATTCGGCATGACGAGATCAAACAGAAGCAGCTGTATCCTGTCCTTGTTCTCCTGATATTTGTTCACCGCATCTGCTCCATCATTCGCAAGGATCACCCGGTAACCGAAATCCTCCAGCACGGTTCTGGTCATGTCCCTGACTACTGCATCATCCTCCGCAACCAGGATGGACTCCGTGCCTCCGGTTACGTGCTCCTCGGGCTCAGCTTTTGTTTCATCCGCCTGTGCGTCGATGAGCGGCAGATAGATTTTGAAAGTCGTGCCCTGGCCCGGTTCGCTGTAGACATTGACGAATCCCTCGTGCTGTTTGATGATGCCATACACCACGGCAAGCCCCAGACCGGTGCCCTTGCCCACTTCCTTGGTGGTGAAAAAGGGCTCGAAAATATGCTCCCGTGTGGCCTCATCCATCCCTTTTCCCGTATCCGATATCGTGGTCAATACATAAGTTCCGGGCTTGCCGAATCCATGAACAGAGACGAACTCTGTATCGAACTTCACGTGATCCGTGGTTATCGAAAAAATGCCTCCTGTCGGCATGGCGTCCCGGGCATTCGTGGCAAGGTTCATCATGACCTGCTCCAGCTGGTGCGCATCGCCGAGCACCGTCAGCGCCCCGCTCCCGAGACTGGTTCTGCATTCGATGTCCTCTCCAATAACCCGCTTCAGGAACTTTTCCACTTTCCGGATGATCTCATTCAAATCCGCTGGTTTTCGTTCACTGATCTGTTTCCTGCTGAACAACAGCAGGTCCTTTGTCAGGTGCGCGGCCCGGTCCCCTGCATCAAGCATGTGCTCAACGTTTAGGCGTTGGGGGTCGTCCTTCGCCATCTTCATGAGGACAATATTTCCGTAGCCGATGATCGCGGTCAGGATATTATTGAAGTCATGGGCAATGCCGCCGGCGAGCGTGCCGATGGACTCCATTTTCTGGGACTGGCGAAGCTGTTCCTCAAGCTTCACTGTATCTTCCCGCATCTTCCGGTCATGGGTCAGGTCGCGTATGTTCATGAAGATGCTCACCGGATTCCCCTGTTTGTCCTTTACCACTCTGACGGTAATTTCAATGGGACGGCCCGCTGGATTGTCGGGATGATCAGGTTCCATGGTCAGAACAAGATCCTTCAGATTTTCCTGTGCACGGCATACGGGACAGGGAACGCGTTCACCCCGGGGATGCACGAGTTCGACGATATGATGCCCGATGGCCTTCCCAGGCGTGCTGCGGGTCATGGCGTAAAATGCCCTGTTCGCGCGCATAATCCGCCGTTGTGTGTCCAGAAGATAAATAATGTCCTCTGATGCGTCCATGGCTGCCGACCACTCCGTTGCAGCCTGTTCCAGGGCTTGCTGCGCTCTCTTGCGTTCGGTAATATCGCGAAGGAATGTTATGAACCGACCGCCCTTTTCCTGAGAGAAATTGATGCTCACCTCAAGATCGACCAAATCGCCGTCCTTGCGGCGATGCTTCGTATCGAACCTGACGGCATGCTGACCCTGCATGCGCGCAAGGTTTTGCTGGATCACCTCAGGTGAATCGATCGCTTCGACATCTTGAACGCGCATCCGCAGCATCTCTTCACGGTCGTACTGCAGGAGTTTGCAGTAGGAATCGTTCACATCCAGTATTTTTCCCATTGTATCCGTTACCAGAAACCCATCCAGGGCTGTCCTGATAATTGTCCGGGATTCATCCTCCGCCATCCTGCGTTCATTGACTTCTTTGGCAAGTTCGTCCCGTGAGACCGTTGCCAACCTGAGACGCTGCGTCATCTCATCGAATCCATGGGCGAGAGCTCCGATCTCATCCCTGCTCCCCATCCGTATTTGATGTTCAAGATCGCCGGAAGCCACAGCCAGAATTCCCTTTTGGAAAATTGCCAGCGACCGGGTGATCCCTTTGACTATGAAATAGGACAGAGGCGAAATGATCGCCACCAGGAAGACCATAAGTACGATGACCAGCAGGTTTCTCCTGCGGGAATTGTTGTCCTGGTCCTCATGACTGATTTTCTCCAGTCCGTCTATAATAGGTGCCGTTGTCCGCAGTTCAAGAATCAGCCTGTTCACCAGATTATTTCTGAATTCTGAGGTACTCGGGGACCATTCCGCCGCCATCCTGCCGCGGTCATATTCACAGAGACGATTGAACAGTCCATCGGCGGTCTTATATATGCGGTTCAGATCGTTCAGGAGTGATCGCGCTTCCGTCCGCACAAAATGCTGAAGCATGGTATTGATGTATGACGTTATGGCTGCGTGCTGTCCTGTCCACTGTATCCTTGGCCGGTCTCCCGCTGATACGCCGTATTCATAGGTTAGAATGATAAGGTCCGAAGTCATATCAGCGACCGCATCGCCCATGTCCTCCCGTGCATGCGCCCGCTCCATGTCACGGGACAACGCAATAATGATCACACTGGTTATCAGGAGAACAACCAGTGGTAGAACGGTAATGGTCAAGAGCTTGCTTTTGATCTTCATGACTCCATCCCCTATTGAATGATCGAAACCGCTGCCGGTGTCCCGGACCGCAGCGCTTCGGTATGAATATAATCGAGATAATTGGGGACCGTGGTCCGTGTTGTCAAACGATTCCGGATGGCCCATCTCGCCTCGTGTTCCAGCGAAAGGAATAGTGTCTGGCTCAGGCTCACGTTCCATTGATAGTTGCCCAGTATGTCAGCCATGGCCTGTGTATCGATGTTCATGGCCGATGAAAGCGATGTGGTCGTCTGCTGCGGCTCTTTTTTCATTATTTCTTCGGTCTTTATCAGAGCGCTCAGGACCTTCCTGATCAGCGACGGTTGTTCCGTGATAAAGCTATTCATGGCAGTCAGGTTAAAGGTATTGAGACAAAGCCCGGGTGCGCTCAAAACAACGGCATCATTTCCCAACGCCTTGATCGCATTAGCAAGCACCACGTCCGTACTTGCAAAAGCGTCGATCGTCCCTTTTTGAAGG
This sequence comes from uncultured Nitrospiraceae bacterium, assembly GCA_964447405.1. Lineage (GTDB taxonomy): Bacteria > Nitrospirota > UBA9217 > UBA9217 > UBA9217 > JALNZF01. The sequence continues at coordinate 307,309 of CAYUSP010000003.1, forward strand.
GCCGCAGCGGCGTCCTTCACCTCCAGGGAGACCATTTGTATATCGTTGAGCGTCAATCCATTCTTAATCAGGAACATCTCGAGAAAAAAGTGGTTTATCGAGTTTCTTAAGACGAATACTCGTTTGCCTTTAAGATCGCGCGGACCACTGATCCCGCTCTTCCTGTTCGCCGCGATGCGTGTGGAGTCTTCTGAAGTGGCAAGCGTTGCAAGTATGCTGAAGTCGTTCCTCGAAAAACTTTTAAGAACTATCAGCGTCTCCCCGCATGCAGCCAGGTTACACTCCCCGGCGAACATGCCGTCAAATGCCTGCGCACCGGTGATATATCTTTTCAGGGTCACGTCAAGCCCGTTTTGTTGAAAGATGCCCTGCACTTTAGCAAGGATCGCTGGAATCCCTGATGCACCGCCCACGCAGATCGTGACTTTCTCAAGCGTGGTCACGGGAGCACGGTCTCGGCAGCCGCTTGACAGAAAAGCGATAACGATGATCATGGTCACGGAGAAGAAGCACGGAATGGTTGATCGTAGATGTCTGGTCACGATTCCCTCCTGCGACAAGTGGTTCACTTCCGATATAATCGCTCGATGAGCTGGCGGTCCAGCAGCTTTGCGTGCGTGACCCTCTTATACATCAGGTGCCGGTCGATCATGATATTTTCAAGCTTTTGCGCGGAATCCAAAAGGAGCGGCCGGTCTCCGGAGAGGAGTTTTTTATTCATTTCCCGTTCAGGCATTTTCAATCCCTTGTACGATGCAAGGACCTCTTCGGTGCTGAGTTTCATCCGAGCTTTCATTTTTTCCGCTGCATCGGTCGGATGCTCTCGCAAATAGGCAACGGTTTTAAACCATCCATTGATGAACTGCCGAACCATGTCCGTATTTTTTAAAAGGAATTCGTTCCGCACGATGATAATATCTACAATTTCGTCCGGTATCCTGCTGCTGTCGAAAAGCAGACTGGCGCCGGAGGCGAGAAGCCTTGTTCGCACCGGCTCGAAGGTGACCACTGCATCGACGGCCCCCTGTTTGAACGCCGCCTCGTGTTGATCAACATTGATATTGATAACCTTTATATCTTCATATCGCATGCCTGCCTGCTGCAGGGCTCGGGCAAGCATGTATGCTCCCACAGCTGTTGTCTCAACGCCGATCCGTTTCCCCTTGATTTCTTTCAACGATTTAATTCCGTGCTTACCCAGGATCGCATCCGCCCCGTCCGAGATGTCCACAACCAGAATGATCGTAAAATCCGCATCGAACTGGGCCAGGGCCAGCGCCTCATCAAGCGTAATCGCAGCGGCTTCGATTGTCCTGTTTCGGAAAGCAGACATTTCGTCACTGGCAGATCCGAACTCAACTGGCTGGATCAGATCAGTATTGATATATTTCATATCGTACGCCAGCCAGACGAATTCATAGCCTACCCATACGTTCGTTCCGATTCGCATGCCGGCCTTCGGTTCTACCTTGCATGCCATGATCAGGATCAGCAGGATTATCAGCGATACGCTCATGAGAGTTTTTCTCTGCATCAGGCTTTCTCCCTTATCTCAACACACCTTTTACAATAACATCAACCGCTTCTTCGGGCGAAAGCCCGTGCGCCATGAGGGTTTCCATCTGCCGCTTGTCCACGCTCCCGATCGCGGCTTCATGCGTCACCTTCGCGAGCGGATGGGTCACCTGAACGATGGGGACCGCCCGTGCCACCGCGCGGTCCTTCACAATCTCCATGCAGTCCACATGGCCCCGGGCACCGGCGGCGTTGCCTTCGGTTATCCCCCTGATCTCCGCTGTGGCCTCGTCCTCGATCGCGACCCTCGCCTTGATCAAGCCCCGCGCATTCTCTCCCTGCAGCGCGATCTTTTCCGATATCGTAATCCTGTCATTGCCATGCCCGAAGACCCGCGCTGTCAGTTCAGCGACAGCGTTGTCCCATGCTTCCACGGCATAGTCGATCTCCAGCGCGCCGACCCTGCCGCTCGTGAGCGTGAAGTCTGTGATATACCGCGCGTTTCTCTTGACAACAACCTGGAGCTTCGGCACAACCTCGATCCCGCCAAAGGTGCCGTGATAATGTGTTTCCGAATACCGCATCTCGGCATCTTCGCCAACCTCCACCATTGCATCCATGATATGCCGCACCTTCTCCGCGTTCGGGAATATGCAATGGGCAATGAACGTCGCGATTGCGCCTTTTCCGATCTTGACGTCCATCTTGATCTCCTGCGTGCCTGTTCTGTGGACAACACCGAAGCAGAGGTGCACGGGTTTCGCAAGCTTTACGCCTTCCAGCACCCGGATACGGGCATCAATGCCGTTCTGCGTTTCCTTCGCCTCCACTTCAAGACCATCCACGGTCCGGGAACTCATAAGTGAATGTCCCAGGACAACCATGTGGGCGGTCAAAGGGTCGGCAAGCGCGGTTTGATCGCCGCCGGCCCCGCAGAACGATGTCATGAGTTCTTCAAGTTCAGACATAATGGCACTCGCCCTTTACGCAAGCAATGCAGTTCTGCGCTTTATAATGCTCCGCCACCCGCTCAGGCCTGCCTGTGCAGATGACTTTCCCGGAGCAGAGCTGCGATGCCCGGTCCGCGATCCGGGCAATCTCCTCCCGGTGGGTGATGAGCAACAGCGCCGTTCCATTCCGCCTGAATGCGTTGATCACGTTGATTACATCCTGGATGGACAGCATATCAATCCCCGAATCCGGCTCGTCGAGAATGGCAAGCTTGGGATCGAGCGCCAGGATCGATGCGAGCTCTACCCTCTTCCGTTCTCCACCGCTCAGGCATTTGTCGACCATTCTCGTAAGGTACAGCGACGGCGACAACCCCACCAGGTTCAGTAGCTCGGCGGGATCAGCCTGTTTTGGTCCAAAGGAGAGATAATCGAATACGGTGATCCCTTCAAATCTGACTGGCTCCTGCCAAGCCATGGTTATTCCCATGCGTGCGCGTTCATGCATCGGCAGGTTGTTTATGACCGTGCCGCGAAACATGATTTCACCCGAAACCGGGCTGTATCCGCCGCATCCCATCAGCAGGTACGCAAGGGTGCTCTTGCCTGTCCCATTCGTGCCGAGAAGAGCATGAACCTCTCCAGCATCAATGCCGAGGGACAGTCCCGCGAGGATCGGGGCTTTGCCCTCCGGACCGGTTCCAAAGAATAGATCGTGAACTTCGAGCAGCGGCATGCAACCTTCCTTTCCAGACTCTTCAGACTTTCCTGTGGGTGCCACTAAGTGCTTTTGTTTATGTTCATTGTCACCTTTCTTGACGCCAAGAAAGGTGACCCAAAGAAGGCGCCCCGGCGAAAATTCTTTACGCCATGCTCGGTCGTCCTCACTACATTTCGGAAACTCGCCCTTCGGGCTCAGACAGTCCGAAATGCTTTACGTTCGGACTCGGTCGCATGGCTAAATTTCCGCATGGGGAACCTGGCCCCTGCTTCAAATCTTTTCCCCAAACCCCGCACGTCCCCGGAGCGGGCCTACGCTATTTTGGGGCACCCGTCTTGGCCTGAGAGAGCGACCCGCTGGGCGAACGCGCATGTCTGAGACCGCAGGCCGAGTTTGCGCGGTCGAGTGAGCGTGGCCTTAGACGGGTCCAAAATAACGTTAAGACCGCGAAGGGGATGTGCAGAAAAACAGCAGATGTCCCCTGAGTAAATGAGCTAAGAACCTGGAGAACCTCTGCCACAAAACCAGAAGACCCCCCTTTTCATGACCTGGAATCATAGCAGCAGCTTTTTTGTTATTGCCGCCGTGATCAGTGACAGTGTCAGCGAACCTGCCAGCAGGAGGAGCGATATCCCCGGGTTGTTCAGCAAGGCAGGCGAAACGAGCAATACCATGCCCAATCCGAGCATCATTGTTCCGGACACGAGTTTCAAGACCCTGCCCTGCCATTCCGTCAATTTTTTACTTCCCAGGGTGAACGAAAATATCAGCACGATTATGAAGAGCGGGATCACATAGACAATATTGTAGAGAACAAGATACCAATAGTACGCGGCCAGAGTCAGATGCTGAAGAGTCAGTATCCTTGTAAACACCATGGGAAATCCCGCGGTGCACAGCAGTTCGTAGGAATTGGCTGCGAGTGCCAGTACCGTAGTACCCAGAAGAACCGACGGCAGGGACTGCACCCGGATGAGCCTGCGCATCCGGGTGAAAAGCCCCGGTTTCGCACTGTCGGGTATGGACAGCGATACCCCGCGTTTGAACACGACAAAATCCTTGATATTGATGGCGGCAATCACCACCGATAAACACCCGGCAGCTGCGGTGATCAGGGAAACTTGTTTCATGACCAGAAACAGATTGAGCCACGCCGCCATGAAAAGAAAATAAACGGTTCCGGAAAAGAAAACGAAGACTCCGCCGATCAGCAGCATCCTGCTCCTCGATCCCGCATGCACGAGAAGGCCGAGAAGCGAGAAGAGCACGAAGAATGCACAGGGATTGAAGCTGTCCAGCCCCGCTATGACGATCGTCGTGATCGGCAGAGAAGCGTTTCGGGCATCGATCCTGCCGAGCAGGGGAATATCCACAGACGCATCCGGAGCTGGGATCTCATTGTCCTCATCACCAGACACTTCTTTTGCCAGCGGCGTTTGTGCAGTGCCGGCATCAGAGATTGTTAATTTATCACCGGGGTCAGTGCAGGGGACATCCCGGCATTTTCGGATCGCATCCTCAATCGCCGGCTTGGACAATGCGGAAAATCCGGTAAAGGCCCTGTCATCAACAAACGTAACCGGAACACCGGTTAGACGCATACCCTGAGAAGAAAGCATGCGTGAGAAAAAGTCCGCGTTCTGTTTATCATGCCAGACCTCAAAATCCCTGACCTCCATCAGGGGCAGTTCTTTTTTCAATTCAGCGAGGAATTGTTTCTCCTGTTCGCAATGCGGACACCCCTCTCCCCAGAAGAGATAGACGGCAAACGGCGTCATGCTCTTTGGAACAGGAGCTGGCTTGTTTAGCATGCGGGATTGATCAGCTTTTTTTTGACCCGGGGGTATAAGAGAGGGGTTTGGAACCGTGGCTGAGAAGGGTATGAGCACGCTGCCGGACTCACTGCAGATGCCGGTGTCGTTCGCGATTCTGCCTGGTCCGCATTTTTCCTCGACTGATGATGCATTCGTGGGAATGGCAACCAGCAACAGAAAATAAAGTGCTGCGGTTATTGTGTATGATCGGATTCTCATCAATGCGCTCCCAGCAAACGGGTCGTGTCTGGTGAAAAAAAGCGTGACTGAATCATCCTACAAAGAGCAACTCAGCCACAAAATGCACATAAGTCACAAAATTAAGGTTCTTTCGTAAATAAGTTGAAAAGCTTAAATAGAGTATCAATTAAGAGAGCTGCCAGAATCTTTGACACGGATAAGAGCCGACAAAATAAACGATTTTCACTGATACATCAAATTATTATCCGTGATAATCATATTTGAATCCGCCGTTATCAGTGTACAAAGGTTTATAGTAATGATTACCCATTTAGATTTTAGCAAAAATGAGGCATACGGGATGAGCATGTAATACAAAAGGATAAGGGGAGGTGATGAAGCGGAGATAAAAAAAACCGCTGCCCAAACAAGGGGCAGCGGTTGCTGTCAGACGCTCACTAAACCTAGCAGCTGCATGATCCGCAGGAGCTGGGCTGCATTCCAGCCAAAACAAAGCCCTGACCCTCCTGAAAATCAATCTTGGTGGTCATCAGCATTTCACTCGCTCGTGCTTCCAGAAACACTCTAAGCCCCTGCAATTCAAGGGTCGTATCGCCCGTCTGGGCGGCTTTGGCTATGTCCATAGCCAGTGAAGGGCTTCAGCCGCCTGGAACTACAAATATGCGAACGCCGTCACCGGCAGTTCCCTGTTTCATGACTGTTTCCTTGAATTTGCTTACTGCACTGTCTGTCAAACTTACCATACTTCCTCCTTCTTACGATTTTAACACTCCAAGATTACACCATACCTGGTGAAATTCCTCTGTATGGCATGATACCAGTGTATTCAAGAGATCGCAACTATTTTTTCACGAAAAATTCCGCTTCACCGCAAATGATCGTTCAGGCTTCACTTTATAATCGAGGCCAGGAACGCCTCCACCCTCTTCTGTATTTCGTCCCGTGCTCTTCGAAAATCGTCCATGATCTCCTGCTCGTTGCCCGTTGCTCCCATGGGATCCCTGATGGGCCAATGAAGGCGTTTTATGCCGGGCGGTGTAAGCGGACAGGAGGCCTCCGCGTGCTCGCAAAGCGTGATTACGACATCCATGGTCATTAGAAGCTGCTCGTCGATTTCCTTGGACTGCTGAGTTGAGATATCGATGCCGATTTCCTGCATTACGGCCATTGCCCGCTTGCTGATCCCTGCAGCCATGAGCCCGGCGCTGTATACTTCCAACACCCGCACGCCGAGTTTCCGTGCGAAACCCTCGGCCATCTGGCTCCTGCATGAATTCGCCGTGCAGAGGAACATCACCCGCAGCAATCGCTCATTGCCCATGCACTGCTCCTTTTCCGCTCTTCCCGCTGGATTGTTGGCCGAACAGGCTCTGTATTCCATCGGTTGTAAAAACCGTGCCCTGTTCATCCACGATAATCGCTTCAGCTCCGGCTTGTTTGATGAATTTCATGCCCTCTTCAGGCCCCAGGATAAAAGGTACCTTTGCCAGAGGATCGATAAACGCTCCCTTGTCACCCACCAGGGTCACGGATATTGTCCCTTGCGATGGTTTCCCGGTTCGCGGATCGATAATATGATGGTATCGTTTTTTCTCTTTAATGACGAACCGCTCATAATCGCCTGATGTGGTTATGAACTTGTCGGAAAACTCGAGCACAGCCAGCGTTTTGTCCTGCTCCCGCGGATGCTGCACCCCAATCCTCCAGGGGCTGCCGTCCTCGCGCTTCCCGAGCACCCAGATATCCCCGGCCAGGGCAATAATCGCATTCCTTACACCGCGTTTTCTGAGCAAATCCGCAACCCGGTCGGCAAGAAAGCCCTTCATGCCGCCGAGGTCCATGATCATACCGGGCTTTTTCAGGAATATCGTGGACGCCTTTTTGTCGACAACGATATTCCGATAATTCACCAGGCTTCTAACCCGGGAGATCTCCCGGTCCGAAGGGACCCTGCCCTCCTTCAGCCGTATCTGCCAGAGCACAACGAGGGGGCCGATGGTCACATCAAACACTCCGTGCGAGAGCCGGGATACCTCGGCAGCGCTCTCCACCACCTCGATCATCTCCGGAGAAACCCTGACCGGCTTCAGCCCCGCGGCCAGGTTGACCCGCGTGATCTCGCTTGTATCCTTATAAAGAGACATCATGGCGTCCAGCCTGCGCAGCTCCGCCATTCCCGCCTCAATGGCTTCTTCACCTGCCTGTGAGGATCCGGCAACAACCGTGATGGTAACCTCGGTGCCCATCATGGCTTCGGTCTTCTGGACGGTCCTCTGTTGATTGCATGCCGGAAGAAGGAGGAGGACTATGATAAAGTAGATCAGCCGTTTCATAGGATTATTGCATCCGTGTATGGATTATCAGTGGTAGACGATGAATGGATTTGTATAATGATCCTGGGGCAATAGTTCGGTTATCCCTTGCCCATTTTCTTCTTTGCCAGAAGACTCCTGGCAGCTGACCTGACCGGCGCGGGGATATTGCGGCTTTTTTCGAGGATGCCCAACTCCCGGTCGGGCAGGCGCGGAACAAAAGAGATCGATATGCCTACGGGTGTCTTGGGATTGTTCACCAGCGCGCTGATGATGGAATATTTTCTGCTCCATTCCGTGTTCGACCCGATCTTGCGGATCACATCCTCGCTCAGGTTCGTGGATTTGGCGAAGAACTCCACCTCTCCCATGGTTATCCGGGGGTTTGACAGAACAGAGGTGGCGATTATTTTACTCGACTCGCGAATAAGCATTCCTCGCGCTTCCTTGGCGCCAGACAGCGCTAGCTTGATCTTCTGCGCCGGGCTCATCTTATGGATCATCTGCTGAATATTGAGCTTCTTCTTAGTACCCGTCCCTTCCTCGTCTCCGGTCACGACGTCGATGACCCGGGTGCCCGCGATAAAGCTCTTCATGTCCTCCGAAGCGATCAGGGCAATGAATGCAAGCGTCGTCTCATCCAGGTTCGGACAGCGGACCAGGTCGCGCATCATATCCTCGTCATCGCAATAGACCTGCGCGATCTGGTCAAGGATATTGGCCGGTGTATGAACATTAAGGATGATGGCACGCAATGCGATCGGCGAGCAATGCTCGACGTCCAGCGGAAGCTGCCTCTTGAACCGTTTCGCAAAGATCACCTGCCATCGGGTAACCTGTTCCATACCCACCCCCTGCTTTGAACCCTACAGAACCTTGTAACCTGCGTCCACCACAGCGGACGAAAGTGTATCCGCCGCCACCTTGGCATCATCAAACGTAACCACAGCCTGCGCTTTTTGCAGGTCAACCTGGGCATCCTGCACGCCCGGAACCGCCTTGAGAGCTTTTGCCACCCGCATGACACAGTGATTGCAGGTCATGCCCTGAATCTTGAGAGTTGAAGTTGCCATTTATGCCTCCTTATCCTATTCACATCAAGATGAACTCGTATGTCCTATGATACATGGTTACTGCCATGAGTTGAAGCATTTTCTGTCTTCTGTCCCCACCTAAGCTACTTAAGACCGAACTTCTCCATACGGTAAATGAGGGTCGGCCGTGTGATGCCGAGGTATTCCGCTGCTCGTGTCTGGTTGTTGGCATGCTTCTCCAGTGCCTTGATGATAAGGGTCTTTTCCAGCTCTTCCAATGATAGTCCGTGCTCCGGCATATTGAGAATAATGCTTTCCACTCCCGGCTTCTCCTTTTTCAGTCGTTCCGGAAGATCGTCGATTGTTATCACTGCCCCCCGCCGAAGGACCGTTGCCCGTTCCATGGCGTTCTCAAGTTCGCGCACATTGCCGGGCCAGCCATACGACTTGAGCCGTTCCAGCGCGGGTGCATCCAGAGTTACGGCTGTATCGCGGTTGAACTTTTTCAGGAAAAAACCGGCAAGCAGCTGAATATCCTCTTTCCGCTCACGCAGCGGCGGCATGACGAGGGCAACGACATTCAGACGGTAATACAGGTCCTCCCGGAACACCCCCTCCTGAGCAGCACGCTCCAAGTCCTTATTCGTTGCCGCGATCACCCGCACATCCACATCAATCGGTTTGCTCCCTCCCACCCTGTCCACCTGCCGCTCCTGCAGAGCGCGCAGGATCTTGGCCTGCAGATCGATCCGGAGGTCACCGATTTCGTCAAGGAAAAGCGTCCCTTCATCGGCGAGCTCGAATTTCCCCTCTTTGTCCTTTACTGCGCCGGTAAAAGACCCCTTCATATGCCCGAAGAGTTCGCTCTCGATGAGGTGTTCCGGTATCGCAGCGCAGTTCACCGCGACAAAAGGCCCGCTTGCCCGCCGGCTGTTAAAGTGTATGCCCTTGGCCAGTAATTCCTTGCCTGTTCCACTTTCGCCTGTGATAAGCACACTTGCATCGCTTGCCGCCACGCGGCCCGCCAGATCAAGTACCTCCTTGATCCTCGCGCTGCTTCCGATGATGCTCTCAAACCGATAGCGGTCAATAACCTCTGCACGGAGCTCGGTATTCTCCTGTTCAAGCCGACGAAGCCTGAGGGCTTTTTCGAGCGTCAATCGAAGCTCATCGCGGTTGAACGGCTTGGTGATATAGTCAAAAGCTCCCTGCCTCATGGCCTCAACAGCGCTCTCAATGGTGCCATATGCCGTAATGACAATGACCGGAATATTCGCATCCCGCTGGCGCACCTTCGCGAGGACCTCCATGCCGTTCATACCCGGCATCGTGATATCTGTGATCACCGTATCGAACTTTGTTTTTTCGAACAGCCGCAGCCCCTCCTCACCGGAGGCCGCGGTCTGTACTTTATAACCGCCGTCGGTCAGGCTGAATTCAATGACCCTGCGCAGGCTATTGTCATCATCTATGAGGAGTATGGTGGATCGTTTCATGCGTTAAATCCTAATCCGGACAGCCACAACCAACTATAAAAAGACGTCTCGCGCAATGGCCTATGAAAGAAAAGCGGCCACTTAGCACTTCCGCAAAGCTCGCTAAGAAAACCTTTAATCTATGGTTTATAACCAAAAGCCTGAGACTCTCTTTGCATCTTTCTTGGCGACTTTGCGGCTTTGCGCGAAAATATTCTTGCCATTTTGCTTAAATGTTAATTCTTCAGAAACTACACCGGTATCCTCACGGTAAACGTCGTTCCCTTGCCCGGAATGCTCTCGACATCGATCGTGCCCCGATGGTTCTCCACGATCCGATAGGTAATAGCCAGACCAAGACCTGTTCCGCTTTTCTTCGTCGTAAAAAAAGGGCTGAAAAGCTTTTTCTTATTCTCTTCCGTGATCCCGCTGCCGGAATCCGCTATACTGACCTCGACGTTGTCCCCCCGGAGCATGCTTTCGATCCGCAGCACTCCGCCTTTTTCCATCGCCTGAATGGCGTTCAGCACCAGGTTCAAAAAGGCCTGTTTGAGCAGGCCCGCGTCAAGTCTGCGCAGACCGATGCGGGGATCGAGCTTCTTTTCCACGACAACACCGGCCTTTTTCGCCTCCTGCGCTGTCAAGATCAGCACGGATTCCAGGTCTCCATTCAGATCGGCCTGCCGGAAGTCCGGCTGTTTGGGTTGCGCGAATCCGAGGAATTCCTGCACAATATGGTTCAGCCGGTCCGTCTCCTTGAGCAGAATCTGGATGAACTCGTACTTATCATCCGCGGGCTGGTAATCATCCTTCAGGATCTCGACCGCGCCCTTGATCGAGCCGAGGGGATTGCGGATCTCGTGCGCCATGCCAGCTGAAAGTTCACCCAGGGCGGACAAACGGTCAGCGCGCCTGAGCTGCTCTTCGGTCTGAAAAAGGATATCGGTCTGTTCCTTCAGCTTCCGGTGTGATTCGTCGAGCCGCAGGAGGGACTCCTCATACCGCATGCGCTGATTGCGCTCCATCTGGCTCAACACACCGGTGACCCCTCCGATAAGGAGAAAGAGAAACAGTTCAACATAATTATAGACATCCAGAAAGGGATCCTGCCAATGCAGGAACAGGTGGGGCGAAAAAAGGATTGTCGAGGTGATGGAAACTGTTACGCCGCCCTTGATGCCGTACCAATAGGCGCCAAGGATGATCGGCACAATGTACAAATGCCCCAGGATCCCGTGGAGCATGCCCGCCTGTACCCCACCCGCGAGGTAGTGCGTAAGCGACACGAGCGCAAGCAAACAGGCGAGGACATAGATTCTGAGGCCTCGTATCCTTTTTAACCGCGACAAGTTCATACGGTTATCGGCCGCCTGATCAGCTGGACTGTAAAAACCATCGGACACGTTTGTTTCATCAGCCCCTGTGACTCCCTTGACCTAATCTATCCGAACCATTCCACGATGTCAAGAAACGGCGCATGGGATCAAAAAATATCCCCTCAGCAGCAGCTCTGAGGGGATATTTTGCATGGCATGATGCGTATGAATTTACTTCGCCTGTTTCTCGATGCGCCATTGATCGTCATCCAGTGTCGGCGTATCATATCCGGCGCAGTAGATATGGGAATCATCGACAACGATTGCCCAGGGTTCATTCAGATCGGGCGATCCGTTGGACTTGATAATACCGCCGGTTCCGAACGATGTCGCGAGAGAACCATCGGTAAGAAGTCGTTTTTCCAGACGCCACTGCTCACCTCCAAAGCTTGCTCCTGAATCATACCCTGCCACATAGAGATACGTGGCATCAAGGGCAATTGCATGAGCATCATCATCTGATGCTGTCGGATTTTCCTGTATCACGCCGCTCGTTCCAAAAGCGGCGACCAGCTGGCTGTCTGCAAGATTGCGTTTTTCGATCCGCCATTGAGTGTTGGTGGTAGCCACTTGCGTATCATAACCCACCACGTACATGGAACTCGCGTCGACCGCAATGGCATATGCCCTGCCGCCATATCCGGATGCGGACTCCGATACCACGGCAACCGAAGTACCCGTAGCACTACTGAACGTCTCGATCCTCCATGCCGGCGATCCCAGTCCCGCCGTTTCATCAGAACCAACAACGTACACGTTGTTCGCATCAACAGCAATGCCATACGCGACATCATCATTTGCGCTCGGATTGCTCAAGACGATGCCATCCGCATCAAAAGCGGTGTCCAACGAACCGCTTGAAAGAGATCTCTTCTCGACCCGCCACTGTCTGCTGCCCCCGGGGATCGTATCATAACCTGCAATGTACATATTTGCGGAATCGATCGCTATGGAATTGGCAACTGAATTTGTGGTAGTTGAACCCGAGGTAGAGACACCCGAGAAACCGTCACCAAACGCGGTTACCAGGGAACCATTAGCCAGTGTGCGCTTCTCGATCCGCCATTTCCTTACACCCGAGATCATTTCATATCCCACGACATACAGGTAGGTGCTGTCAGCAGCCACAGCCTGGGCAACGGACTTGGTTGTGGTCACTCCGGAAATCACGCCCGCTATACCAAAGGCACTGACCAGCGTGCCATCGGAGATATTCCTTTTCTCGATTCGCCACCCGAGATATCCTGCCTTGGAATCATACCCGACCAGGTACAACGAAGAGCTGTCCCTGGCCATGCCGAGGATCTCGTCAAAGGAACTGCTCGGGTTCGAAGCCGTGCTCCATACTCCGCTCGAAGCGGTCGTGAAACTGAATGGCGCACCGGTTGCGGTAGTAACGCCTACGGTATTGACTGCTATCACTCGCCAGTAGTACGCGGTGCCTGCGGCCAGAAGACCACCGGGCAGTGTAAAACTGGTGGTATTTGCAGCAATGGCTGTGTTCTCATACTTCAGCGGTACAGTGAATGCAGCATCAGCGGAAACCTGCAGCGTATAGTTTGTCTCTCCTGATGCATTCTCCCACGCAAAGGTGGGCGCAAACGGAACTCCTGTTGCGCCGTTCGCCGGAATCGTCAGCCCGAAGGCGGATGGCGCACCCGGAACAATACTGGTTCCGGTGCTGTCGGTGCTGCTTTTCTTGCAGCCCTCTGTAATGATCACAGCGGCAAAAAGCATTGAAATTGAAAATATGCGGAATATCGTTTTTTTCATTGCCCCCCCCAACAGCCTCTAGAGATTGAATCGGAATGTGACGTATAACCACGAGATCTTCTAAGGACCCCATATTACCGCAGACATCCGCATGAATCAAGTTTTTTCAAAAGGTACGTCACCATTGAACCAGCGCGTTCAATGTGATATGCTTCTATCTGTCATGAAGATCGTCGAGCCCATTCGGATATTTCTGCGAAACCTCAGCATCGAGCTGCTCGCCATCTGGTTTGCTTTTCGGGACGATCGGGTACGCTGGCATAAGAAACTCCTCCTGCTCGTACCAATCGCCTATGTCGTATCGCCATTCGATATGCTCCGTGATACCACCCTGTTCTGGGGACAGGTCGATGATCTGGTGGTCCTGCGCGTGAGCTATTTTCTTGTCATGAAATTCATCGATCCCCTTGTGCTTGCCGACTGCCGCACGCGGTCCGCTGAGTTCCTCGATGCGAGCGGTATGAACCGGATAAAGTTCGCTGTGGCTATTATCCTGGTTTGGGGTTTTGTCATTGCGGTGATCCTTCAATATTTTTTCAGGAGGTTCCTGCGTCACGCCTGATTGCTCGCTGTAAGCGATCGGCAACCAAACTGCGTTCGATGCTGTCAAGAATCAATCGCAGCGGATCAAGAGAAGCGCCAGGGCGATCCCCGGCCTCGAGTATGTATTCCTTCAGATCCTGAAGCGTATCTATATCCCGTAGGAGCGGCAAACAATGGATGCGAAGCTCTGCCGCCTTCATGATCCTGCAGGTTGCTGCATATACGGCGTTTGTGCTCCAGGGGATCTTGTCGAATACTTCCGGTTTGAAGGATGATGCAGTAAACCCGATCATATAATACCCGCCGTCCCGGGCAGGGCCGATCACCACGTCGCAGTCGTCAAGAACCTGAAAGGCCTCTTCAACTATTTCCGGGCCAAGACCGGGGACGTCGCTGCCGATCAGCAAAGCCCTTTCCACACCCTCTGAAAAAACTTTCTGAAAAGCGGTCTTCATCCTCTCCCCGAGGTCGCCTCCCTGCTGAGGCTGATAACGGTGATCCGGACCCAGCCAGAATGCAAATGCATCACCAGCAGTTGCGGGAGAGAAACAGATCCTGAACGGGTATTGACAGCGCGTCACGATCTTCATGACTCGATCAACGAGAAGGCGATACAGCACTAATGCCGCATCCTGCCCCGCCTCGGCTGCAAAGCGCGTCTTAACCTTTCCCGGTTCGGGGTATTTAATGAAAAGCAGGATCACAGAGCGTTCCATGGCAGGAGAACCGTCCTCCCATTGATCAATAGCGGCTGTCCAACGGTTATTTATAGTATTTTACCAACCGCTCCGGCGGTACTCCAAGCAGATAGAGACCGATCAGCACCCAATTTCGCAGGGTGCCGCGTATGGCGCCGTCCTTTTCCCACCTCCGCGCAGACGTGATGACACGCTTGGGTATGAAGCAAATCCTGCCTCCAGCACGCTTGATTCTGCGCATCAGGTCCACGTCCTCCATGAGCGGCAATTCGCGGTAGCCGCCCAGGGACTCAAAAAATGATCTTCTTATAAAAATAGCCTGGTCCCCATAGGGCACCCGGGTAAGGCGGGAGCGAATGGTTCCCACGAGCTGTGTCAGTTTGAGAAACCAGTGCGTCGAAGCAATGCCCAGATCGAATGCTCCGCCGACACAATCGCTTCCGGTCATTGCCCGCTCCACATCCGCAAACCACGTATCGGGAAGACGGGTGTCCGCGTGAAGGAAGAGGAGGATGTCACCCCTCGCAACTGCGGCACCCTCGTTCATCTGCCTTCCCCGCCCTCGGAGAGATGATAGCAGGTGGACGCCATCCCTCCGGATCGCGGCAAGTGTGTCCTTTTCTTGCGCGCCATCCACCACGATCACCTCAACGTGAGTTGATTCCGTCTGCGACGTGAGGTGATCAAGCGCTGCATTTATGAACCCGGCCTCATGCAGAACGGGTATGACGACAGAGATGGCTGGTCTCATGGTTTTCCAATCATCAAGCGCTGCATTAGAGCGCGTCCGGAATACTTCCTCCCCCTAGTCTCACCACACTGTTTACAGTCTGGCTCTTTCCGGTATTTATGTCAAGAGGATATCCCGAAAGGTGATAACCCGGCGGCGTCATTAAACCGGGACACGGTTGCATCAAATCGCAAGCGTGTTATAATGATCACAAGCTGGTGCTTCCTGCAAGGAAAACAACATGAACCGACCTGCCATGCTCATCCTGCTCCTCTTCCATCTTACCGGTATCGCGCCCGATACGGCCAGATCGGACGATAAAACAACACTGTTCCGGGAAGAATTCAACTCGCTCAGCAAATGGAAAGACTTCTTTTTTCCGAAGATTAAAACCCATTCCCGCTATTCCATCGAGCGGGAAGGCGGACAACATGTTCTCAAAGCGGAGAGCAGCGCATCAGCTTCGGCCCTGATTTACAAGGACTCATTTGACGTAAAGGAGCATCCTCGGGTAAGATGGCGCTGGAAGGTTTCTAACATTTACCTAAAGGGCGATGCACGATCGAAGGAGGGCGACGACTACCCGCTCCGCGTGTATATCATGTTCGAGTATGATCCGGACAAAGCCGGTGCCCTCGATCGGATCAAATACGGCATTGCGAAATCACTTTACGGAGAGTACCCGCCCCACAGCAGCCTGAGCTACGTCTGGGCAAGCAGGGATGATCCGGAGAGATTCCTCGTAAGCCCCTATACCAACCGGGCTGTGATGGTCCTTATGGAAAAAGGCCCGGCAAAAACCGGTGGGTGGGTGGACGAGGAGGTCAACATCCTCGATGACTACGTGAAAGCCTTCTCAACCAGCCCGCCTGCCCGCGCGCGGGTCGCCATTATGAACGACTCGGACAATACCGGGGAATCCTCCACCGCTTATATGGAGTATATAGAAGTATTCAGGTGAGCATGCATGCCGGCCGGCTACAGCCCGATCTTCGCCGACCTCGCGTGTTCACCATTAGTATCCGGCTTATCAGGGAGACAAGCATGGCTCTACTCGAAGCGCGCAGCATATCCAAGACCTACACCGCGGGCGGTCGTGCGATCGCGGTGCTTGACAATGTGTCCCTCGCGGTGTCGGAAGGCGAGTTCCTCGTGGTGCAGGGTGAGAGCGGGTGTGGGAAATCCACCCTGCTTTCCCTGCTTTCCGGGCTGGACACGGTTGACCGTGGTTCCATCCTGATAAACGGCAGAGACATCACTGACCTGTCCGAAGATGCACTTGCTCCGCTCAGGAACACGTTTTTCGGCTTCGTCTTCCAATCGTTTCACCTCGTCCCCTCGCTCACTGCGTTGGAGAATGTCATGTTCCCCGCCGAGTTGCGGGGCGACCGCTCCGCTCGGGAGAAAGCCGTCCTGCTGCTCAACCGGGTGGGCCTCGTTGACCGTGCCGGGAGCTTCCCTCATCAGCTTTCGGGCGGGGAAAAACAACGGTGCGCCATATGCCGCGCTCTCGTGAACGAGCCCCGCATCATCTTCGCTGATGAGCCTACTGGCAACCTTGACTCAACGAACGGCTCTGTGGTGCTGGAACAACTGCTTACGCTTCACCGGGAACGCGGCACCACCCTGGTCCTCGTGACGCACAGCAGCGAGATCGCTTCACGGGCTGAACGTGTCGTCACCCTGCGCGACGGACGGATCGTCCAGACAGGCGGCCATGCTTAGCATCCGCTTCGTACGCCGCCAGATCTCCGCTTCATTCCACCAGGCAGTGCTGTTCGTGCTCTGCGTCGTCCTTTCGCTCGTGACCCTTATTACGCTCTCCGGATTCAGCCGGAGCGTCCATTTATCATTCCTCCGGGATGCGCGCGTACTCCATGCCGGGGACATCATCATCCATTCCCACTCGCCATTTTCTCTTCCGCTGATGCGTGAGCTTACCAGCCTCCGGCACGCTGGCGAACTCGAGTACGCACGAGTGTACGAGTTCTACTCAGTCGTCAGGACCTTCAGACAGCAGGATTCTTTGCTCGCGAACATCAAAGTCGTGGACCAGGGCTATCCCTACTACGGCATTATCACTCTTGCCTCAGGCCGGTCATTCCGTGAAGTGCTGGCTCCGGGCAGCGTCATTGTGGAAAAGTCGCTCCTTGACCGACTCCACCTCCAGGTGGGCGACCAGCTCCGGCTCGGAAGCGCACTGCTGCGCATTGCCGACGTGGTGCTCCAGGAGCCGGACCGGCCCGTGAACTTCTTTGCGCTGGGTCCCCGCGTCTTCGTACCTGCCCGGGACCTAGCGGCCCTCGAACTGGTCGGGAAAGGAAGCCGGGTGAACTACACAATCCTTGCCAGGGTCCCCGGGGGGAATGGTCTGGATGAACTTGCCTCGCGGCTCAGGAGCGTCTCGCTCAAAGAACGCGAACGGGTGGAGACGTTTCGGACCGCGGCTTCGGGCGTCAAGCGGTTCTTCGACAATTTCCTCTTCTTTTTGAACCTGATCGGCATTTTCACTCTGCTCCTGGCGGGCATCGGCATCCAGAGTTCACTCTCCGCATTTCTCAAGGAGCAGGAGCGGACCATCGCCATCATGAAGGCTGTGGGCGCGGGGAGTGGATTCATCCTCAGGAACTATTTTACCGTCGTGTCCGTACTGGGCCTCATCGGCATACTGATCGGGCTGGCCGCAAGCTTCGTGCTGGAAAAGCTTTTGCCCGGAATGTTTCAGGGGTTCCTCCCCCCCAATGTGGAGCTGACCATCTCCTTCGGAGCGGTTATCGAGGGTCTCATGCTCGGCAGCGTGGTCGTCTCGCTCTTCACGTTCATCCCCCTGTTCCGGCTTAAAGAGGTGAAACCACGGGCCATCTTTGGCAAGGACGAGCCCGTGGTCAGCAAGCGTTCGACCCTGCTCTTTGCTGCAGTGGCCGTCGTCTTCTTCCTTGCCATGGTCCTCTGGCGGGTCAGGGAAGCGAAGATAGGCGGCTATTTCGTGCTCGGAGCGGGGTGCCTGATCCTGCTGTCTTTTCTCTTGGCCGAGCTCGTACTGCGCAGTCTAAGGTCACTGCAGGGAGGAAACCTGATAGTGCGCCAGGCATTGAAAGGCCTCTTCCGCCCCCGCAACGCCACCCGTCCGGTCATCATCACCCTGACCGCTTCGCTCGCGGTCATTTTTACGATCTCGCTCGTGGAGCAGAACCTTGACGCGACCTTCGTACGCTCCTACCCGCCCGATTCGCCCAATCTCTTCTTCATTGACATCCAGACCAGCCAGAAGGACGCCTTCGCCAAAGAGCTCGGCATGGCGGCGACTTTTCATCCTGTAGTCCGGGGGACTATCCTTTCGGTGAATGATGAAAAGGTCGACCGGGAGCAGGAGCAGCAGAAGCGCGGCGACAACCTGGCACGGGAGTTCAGCCTCACCTATCGAGAATCCCTGCTCGATGACGAGCGGATCATAGCCGGTGCCAATCTATTCCGCGACGACTGGCAAGAGACGCAGGTATCGGTCATGGATACCGTGCTCAAGATGAGGGACATGAAGGTCGGAGACAGGATAACCTTTCGCATCCAGGGCATCCCCGTGGAAGCGCGGATCTCGAGCATCAGGACCCGGACGCGCGCTTCGCTCCAGCCCTTTTTCTACTTCGTGCTTCAGACCGATGTCCTGAAGGACGCGCCCCAAATGCTGTTCACGGCCCTGCACCTGGACAAGGCGTCCATCGCAATGCTCCAGAACCGGATGGTGGCCCGCTTTCCGAATGTGAGCGTCATCGATGTAACCGAGACGGTGACCGTATTCAGCAGGATCATGTCGCGGCTTTCGAGGATCATCAACTTCTTCACCCTCTTCAGCGTGGTCGCGGGATTCCTGATCATCATCAGCTCCGTATTCGCCACGCGATATACCCGCATCCAGGAGGCCGTCTTCTTCACGATTCTGGGCGCCCGCAGCAGGTTCGTGCTCGCGGTCTTCGGCGTCGAAAGCATGGTTATCGGCCTGGTGAGCGGTTTCAGCGCCTTCGCGCTTTCGCAAACAGGAAGCTGGATCATCTGCAGGTTCGCCCTTGATGTGCCCTACAAGCCCTTCCTCGCTTCCAGTTTGCTCATGGTCATCGCGACAACCCTCACCGTGGTCGTCGTGGGACTCGGGGCCTCAGTCCCGATCCTGCGACACAAGCCAGCGGCGTTCCTGAGGGAGCAGACGGAGGAGTAACAGACCATGCGAAGTGTAGAGTAGCGGTAATTTTTCTTTGTTCTGATTTCTTAGCTGGAGTCAACTCGTGAAAAGAAAATACAATATCTCAGTTACAACAATCACCATCTTTTTTCTACTCAGCATCCTTCCTGCATGCGAACAGAAGACGGAACAAACGTCCCGTCCACAGCCGCATCAGCCGGCCTATGAAGGCACCATCGTTGCCGTGGGCGACAGCCTCACCGCGGGCCTGGGCGTGAACGAGGAGGATGCCTATCCCGCAGTGCTCGAGAAGAAGCTGCGGGCTGCGGGCTGCAACTGGCGTGTCGTGAATGCAGGCATCAGCGGAGAGACGAGCAGTGGCACGCTGTCACGCGTGAACTGGGTGCTAAAGCTGAAACCTGATATCGTTATCCTTGAAACAGGCGCAAATGACGGACTGCGGGGAATCGACCCCGGGATCACGCAGAAGAACATTGCGGAGACTGTCCGCATCCTGAACGAAAACGGGGTTCGCGTTGTGCTCGCGGGCATGCGAATGGTCTCCAATATGGGCCGGAACTACACAGATGCATTTGCTGCGATCTATCCAGCCGTGGCCCGAAAGCAGCAGGTGAGGTTGATCCCATTCTTCCTCAAAGAAGTGGCAGGCGAACCCAGTCTCAATCAGGCAGACGGGATCCACCCGAATGCGAAAGGATATCTCCAGGTGGCGGAAACAGTATATCAGGAAATCAAACAAGAGATCGATCAGAGGGGAAAATTCGGGCGGCTGAAGAGCAGCCGCCCGTGAGCAAGCCTATGCGAGCGTCTTGCGTTGTGTGGTCAATCACGGACAGTTATGCTTCTCCCATCAGGGAGGCCCGCAGTTCCGCCAGGCCCCCGCGGTATGGTCAGTTGCAGCGGTCTCTCACCGGACCTCTCAAAAACCAGCGTGAGCGTAAACTGATCACCTGGTCCAGCATCTTTCGGCATGCCCTTGATCACGAAATGGCTCTCACCTGAACGGAACTCCACCGTACGCGCCGCAGGAATGCTCACCCTGTCGATCCTGGAAGCGCGATTGTCCACAACCGCGCTGATGAATCCCTCCGCCCCGCGCAAACTGGTCGTAACGCTCCGCAGCGTATCAGATGCGCCTGCGTTCTTGATCTTCAGGTAAACGTACATTTCATCGGCGGTTGTGCGCGAACGCTCCACTTTTGAGTCCTCGATGGATAGTTTAGGTTGTTTTTCGGAGCATCCCACTGCTGCCATAATAGAGACGAAGAGCAGCGGTGTGAAAACTCGGGCCGTTATCCTGATCAGCATTTTGTATTGCATCAAATCGTCCTCCTAAGCGGGTATATAGCCTGCTGCACTTTCAGGTTGCGTTGTGTACTATACAACACACAGAATTAAAATTAAAGAGAAGAATTCATCTCTTGACCTGATGCAGGCCTCCTGCAGTGTCCGTTTATACTGCAAGACAAACTGTTTTGCAACGCTTTCATTTTAGTATTGATTTTACAAACGGCTTATGCAATAATTCCGCTCGCGTAACA
Organism: uncultured Nitrospiraceae bacterium; assembly: GCA_964447405.1. Lineage (GTDB taxonomy): Bacteria > Nitrospirota > UBA9217 > UBA9217 > UBA9217 > JALNZF01. The sequence goes on from CAYUSP010000003.1 coordinate 328,187, forward strand.
TCCTTACCGCCCGTAAATATCGTATCTAAACTACATAACTAACAATTCAGGAGGAACGATGAGAAGAACTACGTGTTTGAACTTTGTACTGCTGCTTTTGCTTTCGTGTGCACTGTTGTCATTAGGCTCCTTACCCGGATATGCAGCAGAGGCTTCTCCAAAAAAAGTAACACTGGACTCGGGCGACTGCGTCAAATGCCATGCAGCCCAGCCCGCGGATATTGACGCAAAAGGTGCGCGCCACAAAACGATTACCTGTCAGGACTGCCACGGCGGACACCGGCCCTCATCAAAGAACAACATTCCCCAGTGCAACCAGTGCCATCAGGGCAAACCGCACTTTGACCTCAAGGGATGCCTCGGCTGCCATACGAATCCGCATACTCCCCTTTCGATCACCCTGGCATCCAATCTGACGGATCCCTGTCTTACCTGCCATGTGCCGCAGATCAAGCAGCTTCGCGACAACAAGAGCAAACATACGTCGCTCTTCTGCACCACGTGCCATGGCGGCGTTCACCGCAAGATACCCGCATGTACGCAGTGCCACAAGCCCCATTCCGCTGAGATGACCGTACAGAACTGCAAGGTATGCCACAAGCCGCATATGCCGACGGTCGTTACCTACAGCGCCGATACTTCTTCTAAACTTTGCGCCGCCTGTCATGGGACCGCATACAAACTCCTCACTGCTTCAAAGACAAAGCACAGCGCTCTTGCATGCGCATTCTGCCATCAGGAAAAGCACAAGACTGTGCCGAAGTGCAAGGACTGCCACGGCGACAAGCATCCTGCGTCGATCATGGCCAAGTTCCCGAAATGCGGAGACTGCCACAAGATCGCTCATGATCTGAACAACTGGCAGACAACTGCTGCGCCCGTAGCCGGCCCGGATAAGGCCAAGAAGAAGAAAAAGAATTAAGCGCATTTCAAAGAACCAAACAAGAAAAGGGCCTGCAATGCAGGCCCTTTTCTTGTTACCGTATCAAACCACTCACGCCTGGCCCATGCCGCCGCCCTGGCCTGGATCGCCAGGAAGGTAGCCAATCCCTATTTGCTCATGGATGAAAAAATTGATCAGCGCCTTGTCCCCCGGCGTTATCGCGACAAACTTCATCCCCATGCCCGGCTCGCAGAAAGGCCCTTCCTCAAATGATACAATATAGAGCACGACGGCTTCCACATCGATGGATTTGTCGCCTATCGAGATGCTCACCCGGACGCGCGTTTTCATCGGCAACGGTTCCAGTGTCCGGAAGAAGATGCCGTATTGAGAAAGTACTGTTGCGAATCCTTCCACCTCATGCGGACCGTCCCTCAATACTGCCGGTAGTGCAGTCGCTATACGGATATTCTCGCGTGTGCCTTTTTCGATGACCCTCTGAATGACCTGAAAAACAGCTTCAGGATTGAGCGGAGCCCGCAATAAACCTGCGAGTTCTCCCCGCTGCATAAGATCGTCGAGGCTGTGGTCAGACTGTGCGCAGACCATGATAATCGGTGTATCCCGGAATCGTGCATCGGCCTTTAGCCGCAGCACAAGTTCCCTGCCTGCCGCGCCAGCCTCCGCAAATACGGCAACTGCGGGCGCTACACACAGAAATTCCACAGCTTCTGCGGCGTTGTTCGAGTTTGCGACTGTGTACCCAAAACGCTGCAGCAGCATGCTCAGGGTGAATCGCTCGTTCCAAGTCGAATCCACGACAAGGATGTACCTCATTTGACCGCTAACCAGTGCTGGTATGCTCATAGGCGGACGCCCGACTTTTGAACGAACGAAAGATTGCTATAAATCATTGCAGCCTCCGTTGAAATACGCTGCGCGGCAAGATAGTGCCTGCAATAAAAACCACAATACAGATATACAATCTATGGATATTTGCCCCGTGTCTCAGGCTTCGCTGAAACGGGGGAGGAATGAGTGACTTGTTTTTTTATTATAGCATTGGCCTGCCACATCAGCAATAAACATACGCATCAGCACTACACATTTTGCAAGGAGGCGTATTGTTCAATGAAGTAATTTCATATTGATAGTTTTCACCATGGTATTACGTTACGTGTCTTGGTTATCGCTGATTAACCTGTGCAGAATTATCGGGGGAGTCGGCAAGGCGTTTTCAACAAATGCATAATAATCAAGCTGTTGACTCCTTCCCTGTCACTTGCTCGTCCAAATGTCCAAATCAGGACCCGCAATTCAAGTATCTCTGCCTATAACATGTTGAATTTTATCAAAGATGTATATTGGCAATGGTATTGCTATATATGCTGGCATAGCAGGACATAGTATGTAACATAGTCGATTACCGACAAAGGCAAACTACTTGAGAAGGTAGGGCGCAAAGCTACTGGTCCCCGCGGCTTATTTCAATAAAGCCGATGGACAGCAGGGTTACCGAAGTAACATGACCGATGCCGTCTGCATTTTTGTTGCGATCTTCTGCGACGCATCCATTCGGAAACCCCGCACTTCTCGAAAACGGGATTTCTTAAATGGAGGTTCGTATGAAGAAGATGATTTTCGTCGCAACAATCCTGATACTCATCGTTGCATCCCCCTTGGTAAGCATGGCCAACGACAGCACCACGGAAGATTTTGTCCTCCTGGCATCCTTCGCCTTCGTGGACTACAATCAGAGCGTTGACATGTTTTATCAGAACACCGGATATCATGAGGTAAATCCCATACTCGGCCCGTCACCCAGCCGTCAGGAACTCGTCCTTTTCGGCGCTGTTGGATTCTGTCTATCCTATGCGCTGACGGAAATACTGCCCGACGCCTGGCGTCAACTCGTCGTTGACTCCATTATCGCGACCGAACGACTGAATATCGAGGAAAACCGGCTGGTCTATAAGGGATGGAATACAGACGGCCCCCCGCTTCGCGGCCGGATTATGGACGGCATTCCCATCGTGATCAGTATGAGATTCTAGAAACTGCTACTAGCTATAGGCTTTTAATAACAAATTGGAAAAGGGGCTTGGTCCATCAAGCCCCTTTTTCTATTACACATCGCAATTCTGAATTCGCAAATTATATTTTATGTTTTCTGAGAACCAAAATGAAGGCAAAATAGCTGCTGATGACCGCGGAAAAAAGGATGCTCGCAAGAGACTCACCGATCCACCCGGTATGCTCCAGGGCTTCGAAATATTTTGCAAGTATCATAATAAAGGGAACCGAAAAAGCTATCAAAACTTTCCAGATTCTTGGAGCAATGATATCGGTAATTACTGACTGTTCAGGGCAATTACTCACGGAACAAACTTCGGCAGAACTCTTTTTTGAAGTGTTAGACATGGCATGCAATCTCCTTCCCTGGGGAATAGTGTAGATGCCGAAGCATCCTGCTTAACGATAAACCAAATCGCTCACCACACCCCCCGATAGATCACCCTTAAGAAACAGCATACCACTTTTATTATTTTTTGCAAGTTTTATTAGTATTTTCTACAAAATCATTTGCCTTTCTTTTCAATACGATATACTAAAACTCTGGAATTTTCACTTGCCGGAGCTGCTCGTTCGACGCATGAAACCGGCTGGAGTGCTTCCCAGGGGCCATATCGTGTAGTGATGTAAATCATACACGGCCTGTCGCAGGACGGATATGATATTGCCAAGGAGGAAACAACAATGCTTGCCTGCCCTTTTTGTGAAGAAATGCTGCGAACGAGATCTTCTGAAGGATGGATTTGCCGATGCGGAGAGAAGATTCCCTTTCGGATGGAAATAGACGATGAGGAAAATTGCGCGAATTGCGCAATCAGGAATTGTCCGAGAAGGAAGTAACCACCGTATTCGAATTCCGAATATTCAATAAACAAATCCGTTTATTGCCATGCTGATTATAACATCGGCTCAGTACAACCACCTGCCGCATCGTTAGATTTTCCTCAGCACTCCCACAACCTTTCCCAGGATGCGGAGATCGCCCCGATCGAAATACAGGGGTTTCATGCCGGAATTCTCAGGCTGCAGACGAACGCGGTTATTTTCCAGAAAGAACCGCTTGACCGTGGCCTCACCATCCGCAAGGGCGACAACGATGTCCTTGTTCACTGCCGATGCCTGCGAACGGACCAGAAGCGTGTCTCCGTCCATGATATGAGCATTTATCATGCTCTCCCCTTTCACCTTCAGAGCAAACAGCTTATTCCCGGTCCTAAGCGAAAAGAGCGACAAGTCAGCCGTGATTTCTCCTTCCCAGTTCTCAGGTGAAAGCACCGGGACGCCGGCAGCAACCCTGCCCAAAAGTGGTATCGAGGCCGTGTTCCGACTCCCTGTATGGAGCGAGAGCCCGCGGGATTTTCCACGTTCCCGGGTAATGTAACCGCCCCGCTCCAGGGCTGCGAGATGCCCCTCCACTCCGTTTGTGGAGCGTATGCCGAACTTCTCCCCAATTTCCCGCATAGAGGGCGGGATTCCCCGCGCTGTAATGGTTGCACGGATGAATTCATAAATTTCCAGTTGACGAGGTGTGTTTTCCTTTTTCATAATCGCTCCTTTGTTAATACTGCCTGTCCCCTGCCGGCCGCCAGGCCGGGGAAATTACCTTCCCGTGATCAGAGCGGTCCGCAAGTGTGCCCCAGGTGACGGTGAAATCGCCATACCGGTCGTTGATATCATCCATGGCGATGGCCGTTGTTTTCCGTTTGCGGTCGTCATCGAATAAGGCCATCTGCGGAGCATTTTTTTCTAGATGAGAAACACTGACTCCGACAAGTCGGATCGGTTGTTGGAGAGCCACCTCACGCAGTATGCCTACCGTGGCCGCATGTATCTCCAGACCGTGGTCAACGGCCTGTCGCAGCCGTCGCTGCTTCGAAAACGTATGGAAGTCGGCATACCGGAGCGTCAGGGTCACGGTCCGGCCGCTGTACATCCCCCGCCGGAGCCTGCGTCCCACCTTCTCTGACAAATGCAGTATATGCCGCTCGATCATCGTATTGTCCATGCAATCCTCTGCGAGCGTCATGCTGTGGCCGATGGATTTGCTTTCTTCCGCCTGCTGCTGCTCAAGCGGTACGACGGGGTCACCATCGATCCCTCTGCCCATTTCCTGGAGGCGCTGCCCCATGACGCCGAAATGCCCGGTTAATTCTCTGGGGCAAGCCCGACCCAGTTCTCCACAGGTGCGTATCCCCAGTGAGGCAAGAGAACGGGTCAGGCTGGGGCCGATGCCGCAAATCTCATGTACAGGCAGATTTTCGAGCACCGTGTCAATGTCCTCGGGAGATATGAGCACGATGCCATCCGGCTTCTGCAGATCACTGCCGAGCTTGGCCAGCAGTTTGTTCGGCGCGATGCCGATCGAACACGTAAGCCCCTGCTCCTGCCAGATCCGCTCCTTGATACTGATGGCTATCTGCAGGGGATCGCCCAGAAGCGCTTCGCAGCCCGTGATGTCGAGAAACGCCTCATCTATGGAGAACATTTCGACAAGCGGTGTGAAATCCTTCCAGATGGTATGCAGTTCACCGCAAGCATGAGAGTATTTCGCGGGATCAGCTGTTGCCAGGATCAGCTGCGGACAGGCAGCCATTGCCTCTCTGTAGGTCATACCTGTCTTTACACCGAACGCGCGCGCTTCGTAGGAAGGCGACAGGATTACCCCGCGATGCAGCGAGCCGATCACTGCCATCGCCCTGCCCCGCAGCGACGGATTGGCCCGCTGTTCGACGGAAGCGAAAAAGGCGTTCATGTCGATGTGAAGAATGTGCCTCATGTGCTTTGACATCCGACCAGCTTCCAATCCATGGTCTCCTTGTTATACCTTATCTCATAGATCCCCTGGCCATCGGTAACGGAGAAGTGAAGAACCACCGAACTTCCTTCCCGCGTTTTCCATGAGTACGCGTTCTCGCGAATGCGTATCTGCCTGCCGTGCCAAGAGAACCAGACAGGCCTGACCTCTGCCCTGCTAAAAACAACACCAACCGTTATTGGATCATCAATCTCGGCTACCATGTCCCAAGTATAGTGAACATTTGTTCATCTGTCAAGACCAATCATTAGCGCCCTGGACAGCTCAGGAAGACCTGCACGTCCTTACTACATCGGCTGGTTTCATTGACATTAGATACACAGTTTGATACAGTTAGATTCATTGAAAGCAGCAACCCGTCGGTTGTTGAAATTAAGAGGCCCGCCCCTATGTCACCCCGGAACGGCTCCGATCAAATGATCTTGAAGCTCGTTGGTGTTTTCACGATTCTCGCGCTCTGCATCGGTATTGCAGGGTATCTGTATTATGACAGCCAAAAAAAATATATCAGACAGAACATCAGCGACGAACTTGCTTCCATAGCCGATCTGAAAGTCAGCCAGATTGCCAACTGGCGAAAAGAGCGGCTCGAGGACGCCGCCAGCATCGCTGCAAATCCCCTTATCGCAAGAGCCTTCCGCGCATACGAACAGAATCCTGCATCAGCCTCCGCAAAAAGCGACATCCGCCTCTGGCTGAGCTCGCTGCAGAAAATTACCGAGTTCCAGAGTATCCTCCTCGTTAATGCCCAGGGAGCGGTGCGAATGACAACCAACCCGCAAGAGACTGCCATCGGAGAGCGTGCCCGCCAGCTTATCGATGAATCTCTGCGCAGCAAAAAAGCAATCCTCTCCGATTTTCATACGGCAACGGTTTTCAGGGTTCCCCATATAGATATGGTTGTGCCGTTATTGGGCAGCAATAGCACTGATGCAACACCCCTTGGTTTTATTCTCATCCGGCTCAAATCCGCAGAATTCATCGATCCGCTCATGCAGTCATGGCCGGGGTCCAGCAGGTCAGCTGAAACCCTACTCATACGCCGAGAAGGTGACAGCGTCCTTTTCCTGAATGAACTCCGCCACCGGAAGAACACGGCGCTTACCCTGCGTATCCCCCTTGATAAGATCCGGCTTCCCGCCGCTATGGCCGTGCAAGGCAAGACCGGTGTATTCGAGGGCCTGGACTACCGCGATTTGCCGGTCCTTGCGGCGACGCGGCTAATTCCTGAAACGCCATGGATTCTCATAGCAAAGATAGACAACGAAGAGGTCTACGCGCCGGTCAAGGTACAGGCACGCTTCCTTACCGTCGTTGTCCTCCTCCTGATCATCGCAGCGGGCGTCAGCATCATTTTCTGGTGGAGAAAGAAAAGCGCTGAACATCTTCAGGCACAAACGGAGGTGGAGCTTGCACGCAGCACGCTCCTGGAACGCTATGACCTTCTGAGCAAATACGCGAACGACATCATTCTCCTGGTTGAACAGACCGGCAGGATCGTGGAAGCAAATGACCGGGCGCTTGCCTGCTACGGATATTCCCGGGAAGAACTTCTTCGAATGACGGTCCGGGACCTCAGGCCGCCCGATACGCAGCCTGATACGGAACTTCACATGAAACAGGTCCGCGAACGTAATGGGTATATATTTGAAACAATTCATAAACGCAAGGACGGCGAGGCCTTCCCGGTGGAGGTTAGTTCCCGGGTGATAGAAAGCGGCGGAAAGACCTATTTCCAAAGCATTATCCGCGACATCACGGAGCGCAAGCAGGCTGAGATCGCTCTCATAAAGGAAAAGAACCGGTCAGAAGCTATCATCGCTGCCATGGGTGATGGTATCAGCATCCAGGACACAACATTCAAAATCCTGTATCAGAACCAGATCCACAAAAACATGATCGGCAGCCACATCGGCCAATACTGCTTTGAGGCATATGAACACCGTGGTACGACCTGCGATGCATGCCCTGTCGCGGAAACCTTCAAGGATGGCCGGGTCCACACCACCGAGCGCAGCGTGCAATTTGATGACGGGATGCATTATTTCGAGATAACCACCTCTCCGCTCCGGGATGAAAATGGCAGGATCGTTGCCGGCATAGAGGCAGTCAGAGACATCACCGCGCGCAGGAATTCCGAGAGATCGGTGGCGGAAAGCGAAAAACGCTACCGGGCCTTGTTCAACAATTCTCTAAACGGTTTTGCCCTGCATGAGATCGTCACAGATGCCGCTGGTTTACCCGTCGACTATATCTTCCTGGAAGCGAACAAGGCCTTTGAGCAGATGACCGGGCTCAGGACGGGGCAGATCGTCGGGAAGCGGGTCACGGAGGTGCTCCCTGGCATAGAGAAGACGGATTTCATAAAGATCTACGGCAACGTCGCACTGACAGGCGAATCCATTCATTTCGAGCAGTACGCTCCTCCGCTGAATAAGTATTTTGAGATTGCGGCCTTCTCGCCCGCACAGGGGCAGTTCGCCACAATCTTTTTCGACATCACATTGCGGAAAGGCGCGGAGCAGGCGCAACTCGCGAGCGAGAAACGATACCAGCGGCTCGTGGAATCAGTCACTGATTACATTTATACGGTCGAGGTCAGGGACGGCATTGCCCTGGCGACCTCGCACGGCCCCGGCTGCGTCACGGTCACGGGCTACACGTCCGAAGAGTATAAGAACGACCGGGACCTCTGGCACCGCATGATCTTCGAAGCGGACCGCGACATGGTCATCGAACAGGCGAACAAAATACTATCCGGATCGCCCGTGCTGCCGTTCGAACACCGGATTATCCACAAGAACGGTTCGATCCGGTGGGTCAGGAACACACCGGTCCCTCGCTTGGACAGCGAAGGCCGCCTGACCGCCTATGACGGCTTGATCAGCGACATTACACAGCTGAAGCTCCTGGAAAACCAGCTCCGGCAGGCGCAGAAAATGGAGGCGGTGGGGCAGCTGGCAGGTGGCATAGCTCATGACTTCAACAATATCCTCACCGCCATCATAGGGTACAGCAATCTGTTACTGATGAAAATGGAAGCGGACAATCCGGGCCGTCCCTACATGAATCAGATCATCTCCTCATCAGAGCGGGCAGCCCATCTTATTCACAGTCTCCTCGCCTTCAGCAGAAAACAGATCATCGATCTGAAACCCATGAGCATCAACGATGTCATCAGGAGAGTGGAAAAGCTCCTGGCGCGGGTCATCGGTGAAGATATCGAGTTTAAAACGAAACTTGCTGATCCGGATATGCTGGTGCTGGCCGACAGCATCCAGATCGAGCAGGTTTTGATGAACCTGGCAACAAATGCACGCGACGCCATGCCTGATGGCGGGATGCTGCTGATCAGCACGGAACCGATGGAATTGGGGGAGGATTTCATCAGGACCCATTCCTTCGGCAAACCGGGCCGGTATGTCCATATTTCAGTCACGGACACCGGCATCGGCATGGACGAAACGGTCCAGCACAGAATATTTGAACCTTTTTTCACTACAAAGGAAGTCGGCAAAGGCACCGGTCTCGGCCTGGCCATGGTGTACGGCATTATCAAGCAGCACAACGGTTTCATCAACGTGTACAGCGAACCGGGTAAGGGTACAACATTCAAGATCTATCTACCGCTGTTCGGTTCAACATTAGAAGATGCATTGCCCGCTGAACTGGATAACATTCCGCGGGGCACTGAAACGGTCCTTCTGGCCGAGGATGACGAGACCGTGCGCAACCTCACCTGCAGCGTACTGCAGGATTTTGGATACTCCGTCATAGAAGCGGTGGATGGTGAGGATGCGGTCCTCAAGTTCAACGAGTACCAGGACCGCATCGATATGCTTGTCTTCGACATCATCATGCCAAGAATGAACGGGAAAGAGGCTTATCTGGCAATCAATGCGATCCGGCCGGGCATCAAGGTTCTGTTCGCCAGCGGGTACACGGCGGATATCGTGCATAAAAAAGGCATCCTGGAAACCGGCATGGAGTTCGTCCTGAAGCCCATCACACCGTCGGATTTTTTGAAAAAGGTAAGAGCAGTACTGGATAAGAAGTAGTTCTGGCTTGCTGCTTTATCACTTGACAACTCACCCACCCCCGCGATATAGTCTGCCCACTGTACAGTATTACAATATGAATTAATTCGCAGCAACGATATGTACACCTGGTAAATCTTTTACCACGAGTAGCTTTACCTTTCGGCATCACAATCGATATAATTTATTTTCTGACAGTTGTTTCATAGCGAACAGCCTGGCCTGTCTTTGTTCTGCGCTGCGCGAAATGTAATGCAAAATATCGTTCGCTTGCATACAGTGCGCCGAGAATGCGCACAAACCATGGCTGTTTATTCTCCCCTGCGGGTAGAGGATTAGCCTACTCCATTTTAGGTGCAGCCGCTTTCGGGCGTGCTGGGGAGCTTTCCCATACACAACATTTGCATGAGCATGAAAGGAGGTGGATAGATTTCAGTTTTTTATATTGCGATACGAAACATGCTAAGAAGCAGTGAAAGAGGCTCTGTAAATCAAACTCACAAAGGAGGCTTACCATGCGCAAGATTCTTTTTATTCTCAGCATTATGTTTTCGGCGGCATTAGGTGGCACATCGGGTTTTGCTACGGTGAATGACGATCAGGTTACATCACAAAAGATCAAAGAAGCGGATGGCACGAGCGCACAGAACACGAACAGTGGCAGCGGCGTCAAGACAAACCATATTCAAAACAGTGCGGTGACCAGCACGAAAATCGCTGACGGTGCAGTTACGACCTCTAAGATCCCTGCTAGTGCAGTGACTTCGACCAACATTGCGGATGGCGCCGTGACCGACTCAAAGATCGCGGGACCAATAACCGGATCAAAGATATCGTCCACCGGTCTCAATGCAGATACTGTTGATGGCCAACACGCGACGGCTTTTGCTTCTACCTCCCATGTTCATTCAATGACATCCGTAAGCGGTCTGCAGGCCTCGCTTGCCGATAAATCGGATGTGACGCACAATCATGATACGCTGTATCAGCAGAAATACGGGAAGGTTGCCATTGTGGCAAAGACTGGCGGTGATTATACCGACCCGGTTACAGCAATGAGCGATATTGCAGCTTGGTGTGGAACAGCATCTGCAGCGAATCCATGCCTATTGAAAATCATGCCAGGAGTATACGATATCGGCCCCACCTCACTGATCATGACAGACTATGTTGACATTGAAGGATCCGGCGAAAATTCGACCAAAATAACCGGGAATATCAGCCCTATTGCCGTACCACAGGCTCTCGTGCAAATGGCGTCAAACACGGAAATACGGTTAATAACTCTTGAAAATATCAGCAGCGGCGCCAACGCAATAGCAATATCATCTTGGTACAACAGCGCACCTAAGATCACGCATGTCACCCTAAGTGCATCGGCTGTTCATCCTTACTGCGTTGTGTATACCGCCTATTTTTCTGGATCAAACGCAACCATGTCAAACGTTACTGTACAGGCTATATGCACAGGAACTTCTACCGTCGGGATATTTAATGATGCTTCATCCTCTTCGCAGTTCACCAATACAGTAGTCAGCTCCACAGGCGGTTCAAATGCATACGGTATATTTAACCTTCATGCGTCTTCAGTCTTATTGAACAATGTTTCAGTGACATCTTCAGGCATAGCTCTCTTTAATACCGAGAGTTGGGGACCTGCTTCAGTACTCCAGGGTATGTATAAAGGAAACACAATCGCTGTTTTGAACAAGGGAATTCTAAATGTTGCTGGATCAGGAATCGATGGCCCGATTCAAAACACGAATGTTCTTAAGCTAGTCAACTGCTTTGATGGTGCATTTAATCCAATATCCAATCAATAACGAACTCACGGTTTCAAACTCAGGCTGATGTGAAAACACAGTACAATTTTACCTAAAGCATTTTCATACATCCTTCATCCTCGGGCTTCCATATTCGGGGATGAAGGATAAGTTCCCGAATTCAATAAGGTTCATGGCGACATCCAGTGAGTGATTGGGCAAATAACATTCGAAGGCAAGCTAACTCCGTTAGTCATTCCCGCAAAAGCGGGAATCCACAGACTTTTCCGGGAAACGAGAAGCTAAGACACCGGATTCCCGATAAAAACGTTCGGGAATGACGATTTAGACTGGCTTGCACAAAGTCGGGATACGTCCTTTGATGTTTATGTATTACGAACTCACGCAATCCATAAGTTCATGCGAAGAGCCTCAAATCTTAATCAGGTCCATTGCCGTGTACATCAGTTAATTTTTCCTACTATGGAATAGACTGCTTAAGGATCTTACAACCTGCGTCCTGGCCGCGCATACAAGCATTCCGAAAATCCAAGATGGCCGCCTCCTCATTTCCTATCCGTTGTTTTGCAAGACCGCGATTGTAATAGGTGTCCGCATGGTCAGCATTTATCGAAAGTGCGTGTGCGTAGTCCTCGATAGCTAAAGAAAACTTTCCAGCGATGAACAATGCGTTCGCCCGATTAAAATACGCTTCGAAATGTTTCTCATTCAGCCTTATCGCCGACGAATAATCAGCAATTGCCAATTCCGCCATGCCTTGTTTCTCGTATTGGAGTCCTCGATTATTGTGGGCTTTTGCCATATCCGGTGAAAGACTGAGTGCTTTCGAGTAATATGCAATTGATAATTCAATCCATCCCTTATTTGCGTAGTAATTTCCGATGTTGTAATACACGTCATCATAGCCCGGTTGTAGTGTGAGTGCCGCTTCAAAGCACAGCAGCGCTTTCTCATTCTGCCCATTCGCTCTATAAGCGACACCGAGTGTATTATACGCCCTGGCACTATAAGGGCTTTTTTGCACTATGTCTTCCCATAGGGAAATATCGTTTATCCAGGTTAAGTTCCTTGTGTAAGCGATCGATATTAATACACAGACGATAGTCGTGCTGAAAAGCGCTTTCAATAAAGGAAATATAAAAAAATTGCCTCCCAAACTACTTTGCTTTTCATCCATTCTCTCATTTCTCCATTGGGAAGCCATAGAGTCACCCATTTGAAGGCCCCTTGTCAAGCGAAATAACTGTCATTTGATTTTCTGGGGACATCCTGCGGTTCCTCTCGAAAAAAGAGAAGAGAAGCACTGGACAATAATATTCGGAATACATATTATAGCTCAAACAAGCTGAGCTAGGAAATCGCATCCATTCTACCTATCGCCGTCCGCACTCTTCAAATACAAAGCGAACTTCATATCGAGTCTCATAATATGCGCGATGATCCAGTCCACGACCACATGATTTATTTCCGTTGATAGGTCGTACGATCCCCCCTGCACACGCGGGAGCGAAGCTTGCTCTTTTATTTCGGCGAGGGACCTCAGATATTTTTTGTGGTCTGCCTGCTGTTCTGCAATGCCGTCATACGCCGACGCCACCATATGCCGTTCTTCGTCAGCAAAATGAACCCGAGCGTAATCATCCAGGAACTTGATCGTGCCATCGATCTCGGATCTGCACCGATGTTCCTTAATGGCAAGGACAAGACTGTTTATTCGTTTAAACAGTTCCTTGTGCTGGCTGTCTATCGTAGCAATGCCCGTTGCCAGGCTCTCATGCCATTCCATGCCGCCTCCTCTGCTCTGTAAAAGCCTGTTCTGCAGATCAGATAATAACAATTGCCGGGCACTTGGTCAAGACCGGTCCGTTACCCGGTATGATCCAGGTCATTTGACTCATCGTTGAAAAAGCGTTATGGTTAAACCATGAAGCCTGCCGTCGAAATATATAAACTCCTTCCCCGTACTAACTGCGGATCCTGCGGTACATTGAGCTGCTTCGGTTTTGCGGCAAAGCTTGCCTCTGGTCAGGCGAAAGCGGACGATTGCCCGAACCTCACGGAAGCGGCCCGCGCAGTGCTTCGCGAGGAGGAGTCTCGTAGCCGGGTATCATCAGGGACCGTGTTTGAACAGACCCTGCGGTCGCTCAGGCCTAAAGTGGCGGCGCTTGATTTCGCACATGTCGCGGATACGTTCGGCGCACGGCTGGTAGATCCGGACCTGCTTTCGATCATGTTCCTGAACACAACCTATTCCATTACGAGGAACGGTGTCCTTGATCCCCTGGGCAGAGAACCGGAGCCTTTTCTGTCGATCCTGATCTGCAATCACCTCTGCATGCCCAACCCGCCTGCTCTATCCCATGAGTGGATATCCTTCAGTTCCATCCCCGCATCCCACGCTAAGGACAAGGCATGGGCAGGCCATGTGGAGGACATGATCTCCAGACGCTTCTCAGGGGACCTCAACGGGTTGAGAAAAGCCTGCGAAGGCCAGGGTGGAACGCCGTCACTCATCAGCGGCAGCCATGATACAGCGTATGAGTTCCTTCTCTTCCCCCGCTACCCGGCCCTGCTGCTGTTTTACGACGCCGTGCAGGAGGAGAGCTTCCCCTCCCAATGCAAATTGCTGCTGGATAGAACAGCGGATAAGTACCTCGACATCGAGTCCATTGTGGTGCTGGGCGAGGTGTTCGCAGGCCGCCTTACGGCGTAAAACAAGTTCGGAGTTGGGAGTTCGTGGTTCGTAGTTAAGGACTATAGAGATTTCAAAAGTCCGCTCAGCATTTTAGCGATCTCAATGCAGAATGTCCTCGACTGCTTTTTAAGGTCTCCGCTTATGTAGGATTCCCTGTAGCATACTTCAGTAATAGCGATGCACTCTCTCACCGACCTCCGTGCTATTTTCAAATACTGGGTAAATTCCGGTTTGGTACCACCGCTGCCCTCTGCAATATTTAAACATATGGATGTTGCTGCTCTTCGGAATTGATCGGTCAGCGAATACATCTCATCCTTTGGCAAGTGCTTTGTAGTTTTGTAGACAAAATCAATATACTCAAGAGCACGCTGGTAAACAGTGAGCTTCTCAAAATCAAACCGTTCTTCGCCCATATATCCCCCCGTACTCCTAACTAAGAACTCCGAACTACGAACTGCACCTCAACGCTCCGAACTATTTCTTATGTATGCCATAAGGCATACATAAGAAATTCCACATTCCCGTCCTGCCCCGTGATCGGCGAGGGAATAACTCCGATCACCTCAAGACCGACTGATCTGATAAAACCCTCCACCTTTTCAACCACTGCTTTTCGGACTGTTTCATCTCGCACGATCCCCCCTTTGCCTACGTTCTCTTTCCCCGCCTCGAACTGGGGTTTGATGAGCGCGATGATGCCTGCATCCGGTTTCAGGAATTGCAAAATCGGCGGGATGACCTTTTCCAGAGAAATGAAAGAAACGTCGATCACGGCAAGGTCCGCCGGCTCCGGCAGCATGGATGGCTCGATCGCCCGGATGTTCGTCCGCTCGATGACCACCACGCGCGAATCCTGTCGGAGTTTCCACGCGAGCTGGCCATAACCCACATCAATAGCATACACTCTGCGGCAGCCCCGCTGGAGCAGGCAGTCCGTGAATCCGCCTGTGGACGCCCCAATATCGAAGGCGACCAGGTTTTCCACGGACACGCTGAATGCCGCAAGCGCCTTCTCAAGCTTTAATCCGCCGCGGCTCACATAGGGAAGGTCCTCGCCGAGAATGCGGATCTCCGCGTCGCTGGATACAACCGTTCCGGCCTTGTCCACCTTCTGGCCGTTCACCAGCACCAGCCCGGCGATGATAACAGCCTGGCCCCGCTGGCGGCTCTCCACCAGACCGCGGTCAACGAGGAGATGGTCTATCCGAATCTTGGGGGATCTTGGCTTTTCCTGATCAGTCATCGCTTGAGGCATCCTCGCAAAGTCAATTCGAGCGTATCAGATGTGCACTTGGCTGTCAATGAGCCCGCGTGCGTGATATAATCAGCTCAATTGACCTTGCTTCAAAATATACCGCGGGAGAAACATCCATGCTCCTGAAGATACTGGCTGCCTGTGCAAGCATTCTCACCTCCCTGATACTCAGCAGCCACCTCTCCGCAGCGACCCTGAGCTGCGAGGGTGGGATCGTCTCCATCGGAGACAGCCGCCTTGATCTGCAGGCAAAATGCGGGGAGCCTGTTGCAAAAGAATCACGCGAGGAAGAGATCATCGAGAAAATCAATCGGGAAAAGACGCGCCGCGTATTCATGACCGTCGATGAGTGGACCTATAACTTCGGTCCGGCACAATTCATGCGTATTGTCACGCTGAAAGATGGCAAGGTCGCGGACATCGCCACGCGGGACTATGGGTACAGCAGGCCTGCACAGCGGCAGGAGCGCGATTGCACCGTGTCCCCGGGCGCCCGTTCGCACGAGGTGGCGGCGCAGTGTGGTGCCCCTTCGTAGAAAGAAACCCACAAGGAAGAGATTCGGGAAAAGCTTGAGGACGGGCGGGAACGAAGGATGTTTGTAACTATCGAGGAATGGACCTACAATCTCGGGCCCAACCGGTTTCTGCGCATTCTGACGTTCAGGAACGGCGTACTCGCGAACATCAAGACCGGAGGGTATGGGTATGACACGCAGCGGGATGACAAACGAAGATGACTATGTGGCTTCATCGAACTCAATTCTGTATTCATCCATATCTGCCTCCTGCCCTTGAACCCGTCCTTGCGAACTTTTTCCAGCCATCATCTATCAATCCACAATACCTTAAGCGTCCTTTGCGCGCAACGGGGCAGGCGGAGCAAGCACCTTGAGCCTGGTTTTTTCGAGGAAGTTCTTCACGGCTAGGTATATGCCATCGGCATCGAGCCCGTACTTCTTCCTGAGCACACTCTGAGCGCCATGCTCGATGTACGCATCCGGCAGACCGATACGGAGCGTCTTGACGCCCATGATCCCGCCCTCATCCAGGCATTCAAGTACAGCGCTGCCGAAACCGCCCGCGAGTACGTGCTCCTCTGCCGTTATGATCCTGCCGGTCTTCCGCGCGAGCGTCCGGATCAAGTCCGCATCAAGAGGCTTGACAAAACGGGCATTCACAACCGCAACTGACATCCCCTCGTCGGCAAGGAGCTTCGCCGCTTCGATCGATGGGCAGACCATGTTGCCGAAAGCAACAATAACCGCTTCGCTTCCGTCCTTGATCAGCTGTGCCTTGCCTATTGTGAGAGCCTTCAGTTCCTGGTCCATGGGGACCCCGCAGCCGATGCCTCGGGGATACCGCACAGCCGCGGGTCCCTGGTGTTCAACCGCCGTTTTGAGCATGTGCTGAAACTCATTTTCATCCTTCGGGGCCATCAGCACCATGTTCGGGATATGCCGCAGATAAGCAATGTCGAACACTCCATGGTGCGTAGGGCCGTCCTCACCGACAAGACCCGCGCGGTCGAGCGCCAGAGTCACGGGCAGGTTCTGGAGACAGAGGTCATGGACTATCTGATCATATGCGCGCTGCGCAAACGTGGAATAGATGGCGGCCACCGGATGCAGGCCTTCCACCGCAAGGCCGCATGCGAATGTTACACCGTGGGACTCGGCAATGCCCACGTCGAAGAACCTGGCAGGATACTGTTCGGCAAACTTGTCAAGCCCGGTGCCTTCGGA
The DNA here is from genome assembly GCA_964447405.1 of uncultured Nitrospiraceae bacterium. Taxonomy (GTDB): domain Bacteria; phylum Nitrospirota; class UBA9217; order UBA9217; family UBA9217; genus JALNZF01. The sequence continues at coordinate 345,474 of CAYUSP010000003.1, forward strand.
CATGGCCGCCGAAATGGCTACGATCCTGTCGTTGTCCTCGGCGAGCTTCTGCATGGTCTTGCCGAATACCTCGGTGTAGCTCAAGATGGTCTGTTTTTTTGCTGCGACCTTTCCGGTTTCAGGATCAAAAGGAGGGGTTCCATGGTACTGCGAAGGATTGTTTTCCGCGAACGCACAGCCCTTCCCTTTCTTGGTAATTACGTGCACCAGGACCGGCCAGGTGTATTCCTTGACATTGCGAAACGTTTCGAGCATGTGGCCGATGTTGTGGCCATCGATAGGGCCGATATACTGGAATCCCAGGTCCTCGAACAGCATGCCAGGCACCATCAAACCCTTAATGGAGTCTTCGGCCTTCTTCGCCAGATTAAACATCGACTCGCCGACCTTGGGGATGCCCTGTAAAAAATGTTTGGTTTCCTGCCGGAGCCTTGTATAGAAATGCCCGCTCAGTGTTCTGCTGAGGTAGGATGAAAGTGCGCCGACGTTGGGCGATATGGACATTTCATTATCATTCAGGATCACGATGAGGTTCTTCTTCAAGTGCCCCGCCTGGTTCATTCCCTCGAACGCAAGGCCCGCGGATATGGATCCGTCGCCGATCACCGCAATCACCTGAAAATCCTCTTTTTTGATATCACGTGCCGAGACGATGCCGAGCGCGGCGGATATGGACGTGCTTGCATGCCCAACATCAAAATGGTCGCAGGAGCTTTCTTCGCGTTTCGGGAAACCGCTGAGACCCCCATGCTGCCGAAGCGTACGAAAGCGATCCTTTCTGCCTGTCAATAATTTGTGCGCGTACGCCTGATGACCGACGTCCCAGATGACCTTATCCCGGGGTGTATCGAACGTGTAGTGAAGAGCGATGGACAGGTCCACGACGCCGAGGCTCGAAGCGAGATGTCCGCCGTTCCTCGACACCACATCGATAATCTCCCTTCTCAGCTCAGCGGCCAGCGCGGGCAGCTCCTCTGGAGAAAGTGACCGTACATCCTCGGGATTATTGATTGCATCAAGTATCATGGTTATCAAAGGATCGTGTAGCATGTAGCAAGGAACGGATATAGAACTGACCTGCCTGCCCCTTACTACTTGACCCTTGCCCCTTTCTTTTAATGAACTCTTGTCACAATATAGTTCGCCAGTTCCCGGAGCGGATCAGCCCTGCGGTCGAAGTCTTTTAAGACGTGAACCGCCTTCTCGGCAACTTCACACGCCCTCCGGCGCGCCTCAGTAAGTCCATAAAAGCCCGGAAAGGTTTTTTTCCCTTTTTTTAAGTCGCTGCCTGCATCCTTGCCAATTACTTCGCGCTTGCCCGTTATATCCAGGATATCATCGGCGATCTGGAACGCAAGGCCCGTCAATTCTCCGTACAAAGTCAATGCCCGGTATTGGCGTTTTCCGGCGCGCGCGTACAGCGCTCCCACCCGCACGGAAGCGCGGATAAGCGCACCGGTCTTGTGTGTGTGGATGTAATCGAGCGTGGCGATATCGATATCTTTTCCCTCGGACTCCATGTCCACAACCTGCCCCCCCACCATACCGAAAACACCCGATGCAATGCTGATTTCCCTGATGATGGCAAGAAGTCTGTTCGCAGGTACTGACCTGACCGTGCGCGGGTTCGACAGGACCTCGAATGCCATATTCAGCAGTCCATCGCCGGCCAGTATGGCAATGGCCTCCCCATACGCCTTGTGGCAGGTTGGCCTCCCCCGCCTGAAATCGTCGTCATCCATGGCGGGAAGATCGTCGTGAACAAGTGAATAGGTGTGGATCAACTCCAGCGCGCCTGCGATGCGAAGCAGACCGGCGGATTTCGCTCCAAGCGCTTCCGCGGCTGCCAGGGCAAGGATTGGCCGAATCCGTTTGCCCCCCGCAAAAAGGCTGTAGCGCATAGCCTGATGTACCGACGTCGGATGGGATTCTGCGGGCGGAACAATGCTATCGAGCGCTTTGTCGATGATCGCCTTTTTTCGGGCAAGATAAGCGGTTATGTCCATGGCAGCTGTTCGCTATTCCTCTTCGAGTTCTTCAAACGGCTGAATTTTTATGTTCCCCGCTTTGTCCTTAAGAAGGACCTCGACCTTTCGCTCGGCCTCCTCGAGGCGGTTGTTGCAGATACGGGAGAGCTTGATCCCTTCCTCGAACAACTTTAGTGATTGTTCGAGCGGAAGATCTCCTTGTTCAAGATCCTGAACAATCGTCTCCAGACGTGCTAATGCTGCTTCGAATTTTTTTTCCGCCATAGGGGTATGAGATGATGCTGCATGGGTATCAGACTGGGCTCAAACTCTGCAAGAATTATATCCGGAACCTGCCGGTAAAATCAAGGAAAATGCCGTGGGAACGGCTGCGATGCTTCAGCAGAACATGCTGCGATGCCGGAAACCGCAGCCTCGGTCAGTCTAGGTATTGTTTGATGTTGATATTCGCAGCATGCGGCTCTAAGGTACCGGTGATGGAACGCTTATAGCGCCCGCCTGCAGTCTCCAGCAAGCTGACATCCGCGCCCGATTCCCTTTCCGAGCCGTCAAACCTGGTGAGCAGAAGCACGCGGGGCCTCAGTAGATCCCGGGTTTGATGCACAACCAGCCCGACCTCTCCCGTATTCAGCTTCAGGAGAGAGCCGATAGGGAATATCCCGATCATGTTAACGAACGCTTTGACAAGGATGGCGTTGAAGACCGTGCCGCGCTTGCTTAATAAAATACGTATCGCACGGTCAGGCGGCATCTGCACCTGGTAATAGACCCGTGCGGCGGTAAGGGCTTCATATGCATCCGCGATGGCAACGATCTGGGAAAAAGGGTGCTGATGGATCTCGCCTTCGACCTTGGGATAGCCGCCGTGCTGATGGTGCTCAAACGCCGCGACCATGGCGAGCTTTGACACGCCAGGAATATCGGAGAGAAGCAATGCGCCCTCAACAGGATGTCGCTTGACCATGTCCCATTCCTCGTCCGTCAGCTTGCCCGGCTTGTTAATGACCTCATGCGGGACAGTCACCTTGCCGATATCATGCATCAGCCCTGCGACCCCCAACGCAGCTATCTGGGGTTTTTCAAAGGAAAGAAATGCTCCGAGGGAGACGGTAAGGATGGAGGTGTTCACCGAATGGGCAAAGGTATATTCATCATACATCTTGAGGCTCGTAAGCCCCATGAGCGCATCGCGGTTGTCCAGCACATTGTCGACCATGGTCTGGACGATCGAGTTCACCTTGCGGACATTGGAAACCTGGTCGAAGCTGACCGCATGCGCCAGGTCTTTGACCGATTCGATCGCATCCTTGAAAATATCGGATGCTTTCTTCTTTCCCGTCTTGATTGCGCTCCCCGATTCCTTGTCCACGAGGATCACGCGGTGGAGCTCGAGGTGGGTGATACCCTCCTGGGTAATGATCTTGTGTATGCCCCCCTGGCTTGCAAGAGTAGCGAGATCTTTGTTCATCAGGCCGGCAAACCGGATGAGTTCAGGAGAAGTGAGGTCCTGCTTGAATACGATCCCGCCTACCTCTCTGCTGGTGATCTGCTCGAGAATCAGAGCCAGTCCCTGGTCGATGGGAACCGATAGTTTTTCAAAAAAAAGCTCCCCCCCCACCATGAAAAAAGCGACTTCGGTCCGGCCCGTGAAAAGTTCCCCGATGGTAGCCCGGAGTTTGTCCGCTGCGGTTAACAAATAGGGATGCGACTCCGGATAGAGTGTGGCGTTCTTGATAATGGCTGCAAGCTGCTGGAACGCGGTCCGTGCGGAATCAAGCAGAAGCTGCTTCGCATAAAAGGACTGCCGCGCGTCACCCCTGCTATCGCTTTGCTTGTCCGCCATCGGCCTTTCTCCTTGAGATTTCTTCAATGGCTTGCAATGCCGCGTTGCGGCGCTCAACCTGAAGCGCTCTTGATTTCCACCAGCGAACGCGCGTATATCCCTTCAGCAGGTCCGCAGCATCACGACCGCCGATCTTCCCGAGCGTTTTTATGGCCTCAAGGATGAGCTCCCGGTCCTTCTTCGTGAAAGGGTGGCTCTCCAGAAAAAGCTGGAGCGGAGCGACTTCATCCGAGCCGAGACCCTCAAAATCCCCCAGTGCCCGGATGGCCAGCACCTGAACGCCGGAGTCCCGGTCCCGCAGGAACTTTGCGATGACGTTGGCAGCTTTTTTTCCACCGATCGAAAGCAGGCCCTTGATCACTTCCTGCCGGATGCGCACGTTTTCATGGTCCGCAGCCTTGCGGAGGAAGGTTATTGCCTGGTCCGATTTGTTTTCTCCGAGTATGTTGACAATGTTCCGGACAAAATACCACCTTCTGTCGGAGAGGCATTCTCCGAGCAGGGCCATCTGGTTTTTCCCGAAGTCCTTCACCAACTCGAGATAATGAATGCGTAGGTTCCGGTCTTTTTCGTCCGCGAGCAATTCCAGCAGCACTTGCGTTGTTTCCCGTTCGAGCGCCGAAAGATAAACATACGCAGACTGGTATTCAGGAGATCCCTTGGCGCTTTTCCGCAGCTCGTTGATCGCCGCGATAAGGAATGGCTTGGATGCCGTCTTTTTCAGCGCCTCGGCCATGCGCGCCCTGAATGCCGGTTCCACAGGCGCATGAAAAACCTGAATAATCATCTTCGCCCGCTGATAATCCTTTTCCTTCAGAAGATAGCTCAGCATCTCTTCGAGCTGGCGTACAATGTTTGAAAAATGGGAAAACTCCGATTCTAAGGGAGCAGCATGCCGCGGGTTTCTGATGTGGGGGAGCAGTGATATATACGTACGAATTGCCGCATCGAAGACGTCGGCCTCCGATCCCGCCTGACTCAGGATTTGAAGGGCAGCCATCTCATCCGCATCATATGCTCCCAGCTCCTTCGCAATCCCTAGCAACTCGCCAGATAACGGGACCGCTTTCAGATCCGCGGGATTCTGTGGTGTCTGCGGCTTTGGCTGTTCGGTTGTTCGTGCGGATGACTTCCGGAGGAGTGTTGACACCTGCTGGGCGGTCCAGGCCTTGGAATAACGGCCCGCCTGCATTTCGTGAAGCGAAGAGGGCAGCAGTTCTGCTTCGGGATCCTGCCCATACGCCATCTCCGTATCAAGGTCCTTATACAGCCTGCCTGCAATGAGCGCTTCGCGGAAGTTCGGTTCCAGCGCAATGGCGGATTTTGCCAGCCCCTCGAACATGGCATCGGCCTCGCCGGCGTGCTCGACTTCGATCTGTTTTCCCGCTTCCTGATACAGGGTGTAAAGCCGGTCTTCAACACTTTCATGCTCCGCCCGCGTTCGTTTGGCAAGATCGAGCATACTGTAGGCAAATCCCGAAGGATCGCCGATCAGGTCCCCGAGGACCAATGAACGGCCGGAAAATACACTTTCTTTTTTTTTCGCGGCTGCAGCCAGCTCCTCGGGTGACAATGCGCTTTGATCGGCCCGGCCGGTCTTGGTCGTGATCACTTCATCCAGGCCGGCCTCCATCACCTTGATATGCTCCGCTCCCTTCTCCCATAGAATCGAAGAAATGCCGTTCCGTACAGCCAATTCCTCGGGAGACAGGGCAAAGGCACGGCAGAGAACCAGTAGTTCCTCTTCAGCCACGCCGGCGCTTATCATGATCTCGCGTATACCTTTGGTGAAAAGGTCTTGCGCGATGGCCTTGTTAATCTGCGTATCCTTGCCGATAGGGATGTGATTGTACGTGAAATATGTTTTCTGAATACCAACAGGGTATTCGGGATTGGCTGACAAAAAATGCGTAAGCTGCTCATAGGACTTCTTTATCGACTGGGAGTAGACGGGATTGTTGGGAGGATAGAGCTTCACCGTTCTGAACGCTGAAACGAGAGACCGCATCACATCCTGGACTTCAGGTGATAGGGCTTCCGGCTGTATGGTCTGTTCTTGCATAGGATGAGATTAGCATAAGAGCGCGATTGTGTCAAAAGAGTTAATCGCGTTCAATCGCGGTGTAGCAGAGCATGCCAGGTTAACCACGCAGCTTCTTCGGTGCTTGCTCAATACGGGACAGCACTTCCCCGCTATTGAGGCGGGTCAGGATCATATCGCCCGGCCGGACTTCACCGGCATCCTTGAGCATCGTTCCCTGCGGATACTTTTTTGTAATGCTATAACCCCGAGAGAGGATTCCCAGCGGATTCAGATGGTCAAGACCCGCGGTAAGGGCAGCGAGTCGGGCCTGGTCCCTCCGAAGGCTGTGCCGCAGTCCCAGGGAAATTCTGCGGCCCAGGTCGTCCACACGCATGCTGTTCTGTTCAATCATCCGGCGCGGATCTCCCAGGCGCCTCACAACATCGTGAAGGGAAATGCGGCCTAGTTCGATGGTATGCTGCACGCTCCTGGCCAGCCGGGCCTCCAGGGCTGCGATGCTATTCAGGAAGCTGGCTTCCATCCCTACCACCATCTCCGCTGCGGCAGAAGGAGTTGGCGCACGCAGATCCGCGACAAAATCCGCGATCGTGGTGTCCGTTTCATGCCCCACTGCGGATACGACGGGGATCTTCGATGCATGAATCGCCCGTGCCACGGTTTCTTCGTTGAAAGCCCACAGGTCCTCGAGCGATCCGCCGCCCCGCCCCACGATCATCACGTCAACGCACTTCTCTCTATTCAGGTAGTGAATTGCCTCTACGATTGACGGCGCGGCATCAACACCCTGCACCGGTACGGCAATGATAAGGATATGCATTCGGGGATGGCGCCTCTTGATGACCCGCAGTATGTCGCGAATGGCGGCGCCGGTCGGAGAGGTTACAATGCCTATGCGGCGGGGCAGAAGCGGCAGCGGTTTCTTGCGAACGGTATCGAACAGGCCCTCCAGTTCAAGCTTCGCCTTCAGCTGCTCGAAGGCAAGCTGCAGTGCGCCCACCCCCCTGGGTTCGATATAATCGAGGATGAGCTGATACTCCCCGCGGGGTTCATAGACGCTGATCCTGCCCCGGCATATGACCTGGATGCCATGCTGAAGGGTGAATTTGAGAAACCGCAAGGAAGACCGGAACATGACCGCGCGGACCTGGGACCGCTCATCCTTGAGCGTGCAATACGCGTGGCCGGACTGGGGAATCGTGAGATTAGAGATCTCCCCTTCAACCCAGATCTCGGGGAAGGTGCCTTCGAGAAGGTTTTTGATCTGATCGGTGAGCTGCGTGATGGTGAGGATGCGAGAAGTCATTAACTATAATTTACCACGACATGCTCATGCAGCAAACAATTTTATTATGCAATAATTATCGACTAAAACTGTTACTTCCCCGAATAAATCATGATCCAGTCCTGCGCGGCGCCGTACCAGTCGCTGGCCGATCCTTGAGTATTGCATTGGTCCAAACCGCACCATCCGACGTTTTGATCCTTCCAGAAATCCAAGCCAAGTTGAACCACTGCGTTGCCGTTTGGCCTTACGCGGGCAGCGGCATAACATCTTGACGCATAAAATGGTATCAACACACGCGGTCCCCAGAAATGCCAAACCTTGTCCTGAATGGAGCTGAGCGGCAACACCGCTATATCTGTCAGGAAGTTCACATTCATTGTCGTGTGAGCATCATTATTGCCGAACCAGGGATATCTCGTATAATGTCCTCCACCTTCTACGCCTGTCCTGTTAGTAGTACTCTCTCCGGAAAGCAAAATATCTTGGCCGGCGCTAATACAATAAAATCTCACCCAATCGACTTCGAGACCGCTAGTGCCCGTTGTTCTCATGTCATGTACGGCTACAAGCCATACGACACCGGCTGTCCATCCAGCAGGGGGTAGGCCGCGCTTATACTCCGCATGTTGAGGAATTGCTTCAGGCGGGGCTATGTTATTGAGTTGATAATTGTAATTGCTGCTGCTGGGTTGCGAAGAGAGATTATCGCTGCCCGCTTGGGGATCTTGAATGCTGCGGCCACACCCCGCCGTAAAGATAACAGCTACAACTAATAACACATTGTAAGTTATTTCCCATATCTGCGATCGCATTTTACACCTCCGCAAATGATCTATCTACAAAATCGTCCGTGCCGCTACCACCTCATTTTATAAGGATAGTAGTCACCCTCACGGTTTATCAGTTTCACGATACTGCCCGCCTGTTTTGCCAGTATAGCACCGGGTTCTATGCTGTGTGAACGCCAGTCAATCTTTTTCATCCACCGCTTTGAAAAGCTTAATGCAAGCTGTCGGCGAGTTCGGGTTTTCAGAAACCCATGGTCGCCAATTTCGGGCAGGAATCCTCTTCCCAACATGCCGATGACAAGGCGGTCGGCAAAGGGCGCTCGGAATTCTTCGATAAGATCGAAAACGAGGCTGCCCTGATCGCGTTTGGAACCATGCATCAACCCGAAATAGGGGTCAAGCCCGACTTTCACGATTGCGCGCCAGACCTCTCCGTATAGTATCCCATACGTGTAATTCAGACATTGATTCACGAGGTCCTTCGCGGCTTTTGTTGTGCGGCCCATGAAACCGAAATCCTGCGGCAGCATCTTTATGATGTGCTGCCAGTAGAGCGATGCGGCGTGTCCTTCATAACCCATGGCTTCGGTCCTGACCGATGCAGCCGCAGGATCAAGCGTCAGAACCGTATCAGCAAGACCCCGGATCGAATTAGCTGCTTCCGTCAGCTGCCATCCGAGGTCCGGGTTTGTCTTACTGCGATATTTATTGAAGTACCGAAGTACCGCCGCCTGGTTCATGATTTTGGATGCGAGCATTTTGAGTCCTGCCGTGACAACATCGGGATCATCCCGGCGCAGTACCTGAAGACCCCGCAGAAATGACCGCTTCGAATTTATCGGGTTTAGTATTGCCATCGGTTCTCCGACGGGTGGCGCAAAGACCACGGGAATGTCAAGTTCCGCCAGTCGAAGCTGAAGGCTGACCGAAATATTCATTCCAAAGCCCTGAAGGAACAGCAAGCCGAGCTTATCCAGCCGGCACCGATGGAATACTTCCTTGCGCTTCTTTATGAGCAGATCATCACCCTCGACCGTGAGATAGCTGCCGTGCGTAAGGACGTATAGGCGGTCGCCGTCCTCTACGAGAGACTCTTTGCATCTGTCCTCTTCATTTTCCTCCTTCCCCCCCGCATCATCAATGATCATTGTCGGGTGCGTCTTGCATTCTTTATTCTCTACTGTGTCATCTTTTGTCAGTCCTCGTACATTACCATCATGTGTGCTGTGTTCCGGATAACCGCCGCCTGTCTCAGCTTCGCGGCGTGCCGCCTCCTGTTCACTTTCCAGGGAACAATCCATCCCCGGTATCAAAAATCTTTCACGAGTCATCCAAGCGGGATCGTCTTTGACATTCACCGGTAGATAATAGCTCGCCATTTGTTCGATTTGGCCGTCCAGGTGATGAAGCTGGTCGGCTATGGCTTTTTCATCGGGCAACGCAAAATAGTTTCTCCAGCCGCGGACAATTTCATTAATTCGCACGAGCGAATCAAGACTCTGCCCCAGCGTTGCGGAAGGATCGCCAAGCATTTTGATATATTCGAACAGCACGTTCTGGACAGCGTCTATTTTTCCTTGCCTGATCGTTATGCGATCCTGTTCTATTCTAAAGCCAAGATATTCAAAGCCGCCTGATACCGCGGTGATATCGGTCTTCGCCGGTTTCAGCTCAAGATGAAGAGGTTCGAGAAGAAAATTTTGCATAATCTGCAGCGCTTTTTTAGCATCGATTTCACTCTCCGTTAAAATGACAATATCATCAGCGTACCGTACGAACGAAATGCCCAGTTTTTCAAAATGTTTATCGAGCGGATCAAGATACACATTCGACAACAGCGGTGAGATAGAATATCCTTGGGGGACGCCTATTTCAATGGGAACAACTTCTCCGAAATCCAGAACATCCACAGTTAACCAGTGTTGTATCAGGCCCAGTAACTCCTTATCTCTGACGCGCTGAGCTACCAGTCGCAGCAATACGTCATGGTCGATATTGTCGAAACACTTTTTGATGTCGGCAACCACCGCCCACGTGCGTCCGGTCTTGATCATGCTGCGTGCCATTGCCAGCGCCTGGTTCGCGCGCCGGTGCGGACGGAAGGCAAAACTGTACCGGCTGAACAGGGTCTCGAAAATGGGCTCCAGTAGCATAAGACAGGCTGCCTGCGCAACGCGGTCGCGGACACACGGTATCCCAAGCGTTCTCATCCCGCCTCCCTGCTTAGGAATTTGCACCCGGTGCAGCGGTCTGGCGCGATACTCTCCGGCCTTCAACTCACGCGCGAGTCTTGCCAGCTCGTCGTCAATCTTTTCCTTAAATTGAGCGATGGTCACGTTATCGACGCCGTGTGAACTCTTGCGCGAGTTTTGGACCTTGAACCAGCCGAGTCGCAGCATCTCTTTATCGCACAGCTTCGAAATGATATTGTCCCCGCCCGTGGGGTCGTCTCTTATTGTAATTGCCGCTGCCATCTTGCTAACTGGCATGATCTTTCTGCTTTTTGCACATTTATACTGTAACTGATAGGCGAGGCTCATTGGCGAATTCGTGTGCCGGACTTTCGCAATAATGTATTTACCGGAATCGTTCGACTTGACCCATACTTCACCAAAATCGAGGCCGTTGATCCGTTCGATTTCATCCGCCTTAAGCCAATTAACATGAACTGATTGCTTTAGCGCGTATATCTTGCCCGTTACCCAAAGGCTAGATGATCTCGTCGCCCAGGAAAAGTGAAGGGGGTACAGCGCGCGGTCCGATACTATTTTATGGACCGAAACATGTCGCACCGCGGGGGAAGTTTCCCGTATCCACTCAGGGACAGCCGTACCAACACTGATCAATGGAAAAACATGCATGATCGTAATCATGCCGGGTTTATTCAGTTGATGCTCTCTGGAAGTCATGGCGGCCTTCACCATATCTTCGATCGAGGCATCGAGCAGGATTGATACGAGCTGATGTTCCGTTTTTTCAAAGCATTCAGTGCGGCACTCGATCCATAGCACGGATTTACTGTGTAACGCTTTTCCCAAATCCGGTTTATTAACGCCCTCTGAAATCGCGTAAACGGAGGGATATCTTAATGTCCAGGAAAGCATGTGCAGCAGACGATTCAAGTCTTGAGGCTTCTTTTGCGTATCATGGTGCCAGCTGCGAATTTCAGGCGTAGCCAGGGATTTCAATAAGGCACCGAGCCCCACAGTCCCCCCTTGAGAAAGGCTGTAGCCCGCCTCAACCGCCCATTCAATGGTGCCGTCATCAATCGGCATTTTGGACAGGGCTCGTAATCTTATAAGCACGCGAAGAAGCACCTGTCGAAAATGCTCTGACCGCTGGAGGTGGAATAGGGCAACGGGACGGAGCCGATCAGCAAGTTCGCACCAGACAATGTCGCGTCGCAGCAAACTCATTTTGTTCGTCTCGTTCAGCATCATGGCGCCGCGCCCGGTGTAGTCTAAAATTATTGCCGAGCCGGAGTTGTCTTTAAACTTCAGCATATTGCGTAATGCTATTTCCACGGTATTGGAACCCGCGCCGAATATCGTGAGCGTATTAGGTATGTTTTGCATAGCACGCCTCCTGTTTCTCCACGCCGGACGCGATTGGATCGCCTCCGGCATCATTCTCGATAGCGGTTCGCTCTGCCGTTTTGGGCGCGCCAAAATATTTCACCAAAATCGCGCGGCGGCGAGCCGACCATTCGCCCCAGCGAAGGAATAAAGTTTCTTCAGGATATGTCGCGGACAATGCGGACGCCACCTGCGCGCTTACAAGACGGCGAAACTTTTTTGTCACCGGCTGGTGCTTCCTTACGTCATAGACTTCCGCATTGTCGCGCGGGCTCAACTGTTGGATCAGTCTTTCCAGAGATGCCACACGCTGCCGCAGGCTTATCAATGCCCTTTGTGCTGCGGAAATATCAAGAACATAGCTGTTTGAGATATTCAACTCCACGCCCGTGATAAAGCATTTCGCCATTTCACACCTCCCAGTTTGTGCGTATCGTAATGCTTCGACTTTGACTGCTATAATGATGACGCTGCTCCAGCTTGCTTTCAAGTAAGTTCTGTGATATCAATAAGATAATCTACAATTGGAAATGGTGATTGGAGATATGGATGGAGTATCTTTCGCTCTCGGAAATACAGTCGAGGTCGGCCGCAATATCGACTTCACTCGAAATGCTGATAAGAATGAAGACCATTGCGAACAAACCCGACACGAAACAATGGCGCTTTCTGAGGGATTGCGTACGCCGCCTGTTGTCGCCAGGATCTGAATCAGTGTTTCAGAACCTATCGCCTGTACAGGCGGCGCAGATGAAATTTGAGGTTGAAGACAGATTGAAGAAGTTTTACTTGCGACCTGGCAAATCGGTTGATATGGTTTTTTCGATAGTCCATAAGAGCAAGCTGGCCATGTACGGCTTGCCGGAGCAGGAGGAGTATCCATCTCTCGCAGGCTATGCCGTCTTGATAAGGGACATTTCAATCGAACGCCAGGCGAAAGATGAATCCCCGCAGGATCACAAGTCTTATTTGGAGCGTGTGATAGCCGAATGCATCGATGCCGAGTTCAGGGTATACGCAGCGCTGCCGGAACTTATAACTGACGACCTGCACCGTTGGTTCTGTAAGGATAGTCCGGCTATGAAGGAGATCATCAACTTGATCTCGCGACATCAGAAAAAAGGATGGATCATTTCTAATACGCAGAACCCTTCGACAAAAAGGCTCATGAGCGTCAAGGTGAAATATATTGATCAGCATGAAGCCTCCGTGAATACAATGGAATATTGGTATCTGCGCTGGTTTGATCAGAATGCCGGGTCCTATACGTATTCCTATCGGGAAACGAATCGACAGATGTACATCCTCAAAAAAGAACCGGATGGCTGGAAGGTGTATGAGAATCTTCGGCCCTCACCGAGAACGTCTATTCCCCATAGGTGGAAAAATAGAAAAAAGGCCTAATGCCGTTTAACGCATTCTTTGATTGACATGTTATTTTTCAATCAATATACTATGGGCATTATAAGTATATGGGATTTCCCGGACTAAACATGTGGGGAACCGGAGGTTGGTATGGAAATCAACGAGGGTAAGCTGAAAGAGATTCTCGATGAACAACGCAAGGAATACCAGCATTTTGTAGGTATCTTCAAGGAAGACCTGCAATCGCAAATTGGATTGATTGCAGAGCAGTACCAAGACATCAAGGACGACTTGTCAATCATCAAAACAGAACTTCGGCAAAAAGTGAGCTATGAGGAATTCAACAATCTGTCGAAGCGCGTTTCATTGCTGGAAATGAAAATAAAAAAATAAAAAATCGTGCTGGAATCCCTCTCTTCCGGCACATCTATGTAGTCTGGATTTCCCAGAATGAGTATTCTGGGAACCGTCCAAATCATTACACTTTTCCAGATGGGCGATGGCGTTCATCTGGATTTTCTTTTTGAATACAAGTCAGTCGCGTCGAGTTCCCCTTTGTCGAAAACCGCCTTTCGACATTTTCAACCGGGCCGCTTGCGACATGTTATATTCGCCTGAATAATCACACGGTTCGCACATTCGAAAACTAGCAGATTTATAGCATTGTCGAAAATCGCTACAACAAGCACCCATTCCCACCTGTAGAACGGTCACTTTTTCTCTCCTCTGCCGATTTTCGCAAGCCCTTTGTCGCAAGCGACACCATGTCTTGTCAGGCAAAGTCTTCTTTCGTAATACCGCCTTTCTCTTTTCCGGCGTATCATCTCGGGCTAACGCCTCCATATCATCCATGGATGGGGCGATTAAACCCAGGGAGGGAAACCATATGCCGGACGATACCATGTCACAAATGATCAAAGATTTCATCGTGCACCTTAGCGCCGCAGGACGAGCAACAAGCACCCTCGCGTGCTACCAGAATGATCTTGACCGCCTTGCTCGAATGTTTGGCAGGATTCAGCCTCAATGGATCGGCGACACGGATATTGACCACGCCGTCGTCAGAATTGCCGCGACGAAACGATATGGCGCTCGGCGATCGGCAGCCACGGTAAACCGGATGAAAAGCGCGTACCGGTCATTTTTCAAGTGGGCATTCGAGTCAAAACGCATACCTTCCAACCCGACAGAACGGCTGTGCCTGTCAAAAACACATTCGCGTCCCACAACGCCGATAACCGCCGGCGAAATCATGATGCTTCTTGAGACAATACGACAATCCGACGATATACACTCTGATCGCGATGAAGCCTTGTTTGCAACGTATGCCTATACCGGGATCAGACGCTCGGAAGTATTGACCCTCACCCTTCTTGATTATGAGCATGGGTCCGGTGTGTTGCACCTTTCCAGGACAAAGAACAATGGAAGACAGCTAAAGATCGTGCCCCCGCCTCTTGCAGATATTCTGACAAGGCGCATTCGCATGTTACTTCGAGGACATGCTAAATTGGAACGCACCTTGCTCTTTCCGGGGAAATCGGCGGATCAGCCTTTATCCGCGCGGAATGTGCAAGTGCGGTTTGACAAGTGGAAAAAGTTGGCGGGAATCAGGAAGTCGCTTACGATCCATTCATTCAGGGCGGGTTTTGCCACGTCGCTGTATGAAACAACCGGAGATATCTTTCTTGTGGCCCGCGCACTGGGCCATCAAGATGTCAGCACGACAATGAGATATATCAACACAAATTCATCCGTACTCAGGCGGGCAGTGGAGTATACGTTTCAGCAGTATCGTTCGCGCTGTGATCTCCCGGCTATCACGCATTGCAAATACAATCCGGGGCACATCCGACATTATGAGTATCTCAAGATTTCACCTGTATTCTTTCTATCGATCTCGCCTTGCCGGTCGTTTCATCCACCTCAACGAGCACCGCACAGAGGTGTACAGGTCCCTTGGGAATCTCGAACCGGTGGGGAGTCTGGTACAGAAAGCGCGCGATCGCCTGTTCCTTCTTGACACCGATGACCGAGTCCGTTGGCCCGGTCATGCCAACGTCTGTGATGAATGCCGTCCCCTGGGGCAATACGCGTTCATCCGCGGTCTGAACATGGGTATGCGTGCCGATCACGGCGCTCGCTTTCCCATCAAGATGCCAGGCAAGAGCAATTTTTTCGGAAGTGGCTTCAGCGTGAAAATCGATGATCACAACAGGCGTCTCCTTGGTGAGCCGCTCGATCTCGCGCTCGGCAACACGGAACGGATCAGCTAGGTTGGACATGAAGACCCTGCCTTCAAGGTTGAGGACAGCGGCTTTGTCTCCGCGGGAAGTTGATACAACAATGCTCCCGAAACCCGCATTTCCTTCAGGGTAATTCGCGGGCCTGAGAAGCTTTTCCTGTCGGGCAAGATAGGGCTCGATCTCTTTTTTGTCCCAGACATGGTTGCCTGATGTCAGAACATCGATGCCGAGAAAGAACAGTTCGTCGGCGATATCGGAGGTGATGCCGAATCCTCCGGCGGAGTTCTCGCCATTCGCGATCACGAGGTCCGGCTTGTACGTGTCCTGGAGCCCACGCAGTTGGGCTCGCACCATTTTCCTGCCAGGTTCCCCGATGATATCGCCGATGAAAAGGACCTTCAAAGAACCCTCCTGACGTCAAAAAACAGACATTAAAATTTGTCTGTCATCTTTCCTATTTTGTCTGCATCAACTACTTCGCAAACTCCACGTATCTGCTCTCACGCACCACCGTCACCTTGATCTGGCCGGGGTAGGACATCTCGGTCTCGATCTTTTTGGCAATGTCGCGAGACAACTGGGCCGAGTGGGCATCGGAGAGATCTTCCGGCTTGACGATGATGCGAATCTCGCGGCCCGCCTGAATAGCATAGGATTTTTCAACACCCTTGAAGGAATTCGCGGCAGCCTCAAGCTGCTCAAGCCTTTTCAGGTAGCTTTCCAGCGTTTCCCGGCGAACACCCGGGCGGCCCGCGGAAAGCGCGTCCGCAGCCGCAACCAGCACGGACTCGACGCAGTTTGGTTCGCCATCGCCGTGGTGGGTCATGATGGCATTGATCACCTTGATATTCTCACCATATTTTTTGGCAAGGTCTCCGCCGATCTGGGGATGGGTCCCCTCAACCTCGTGATCGATCGCTTTTCCCAGATCATGGAGCAGACCTGCCCGCCGCGCGAGTTTCTGATCCACGCCGAGTTCGGCGGCCATGATTCCCGCAAAATAGGCAACCTCACGGGAATGCATGAGCACATTCTGGCCGTAACTCGTCCGGAACCTGAGCCTCCCAAGGAGCTTGATGATCTCGGGATGGATGTTGTGGAGACCGAGATCGAATGCCGCTTTCTCTCCCTCGTCCTTCATGGTGATATCCAGGTCCTTCTTGACCTTTTCCGCGATTTCCTCGATACGGGCCGGGTGGATGCGGCCGTCCAGGATCAGGCGTTCGATCGTGAGCTTAGCGATCTCTCTCCGGAGCGGGTCGTAGCAGGAGAGGATGACTGCTTCCGGCGTATCATCGATGATCAGGTCTATACCTGTCGCCGCCTCAAGCGCCCGGATGTTCCTGCCTTCTCGGCCGATGATCCTGCCCTTCATTTCATCATTCGGGAGATTGACCACCGAGACCGTGGCTTCCGCTACATAGTCGCTTGCATACCGCTGGATGGCAAGGCTCATGATGCTTTTCGATTTTTTGTCCGCTTCGTCCTTTGCCTCGTCCTCGATCCGCTTGATGGACTTTGCCGCTTCATGCTTGGCCTCCTCTTCCATGGATACCATGAGCTGGCGCTTAGCTTCCTCGGCGGTCATGCTGGCTATTTTTTCGAGGAGCTGGCGCTGTTCGCGGAGGCCCTTCTCAAATTGTGTTTCTTTCTCGACAACGACCTTTTCCCGCGCAGTCAGTTCCTTTTCTCGCCGCACAACGTCCGATTCTCTTTTATCGAGAAGATCGACCCTCTTATCCAGGCTCTCTTCCTTCTGCGTAAGCCGCCTCTCCTGGTTCTGGAGTTCCTGGCGTTTGTCACGGGTCTCCTTTTCGAAATCCGCCCTGGCCTGATAGAACTTATCCTTTGCCTCAAGCACGGACTCCTTGCGCTTGGTTTCAGCCTCGCGTTCGGCCGTTGCAATGATACGCACCGCTTCAGCCTCGGCATCCTTGAGCTTACCGGCTACAGCCTTTCCCTTGATCATGAGACCAGCGCCCGCACCTATCGCGAGCCCGATCACCAGCATTACAAAATATTCAATCATACGTTGTTTCCTCCTGATAGCTCTTTTTTCAACCCGGCCAGGCGCTCCTTGATCCTCTTCTCTTCGCCCTGCTCCGTGGGTTGATAGTAGTTCCTCCGTTGCGGGAGGTAATTCTGGGCCGTATAATGGCCTGGAAAATCGTGCGGATATTTGTACCCTTTGCCTCTCCCGAGACGTGCGGCACCCTGGTAATGCGCATCCTTAAGATGGTCCGGCACCGGTAGAAGCTGCCCCTCTTCGATGTCCTTCATCGCTGCGTCGATCGCGATATACGATGCGTTGCTTTTGGGGGCGCAGGCAACGTAGACAGCGGCCTGTGCCAGTGGAAGCCTGCCCTCCGGCATGCCGATGCGTTCAACCGCCTGATATGCGGACACTGCAACGAACAGCGCCCTGGGGTCCGCGTTGCCCACATCCTCGCTCGCGGCGATCACGATTCTGCGCGCGATGAACAGCGGATCTTCGCCCGCATGAATCATTTTCGCCATCCAATAGAGTGTGGCATCAGGATCGCTGCCGCGCATGCTTTTGATAAACGCGGATATTGTATCGTAATGGTCGTCCTCATCGTAGGCAAGGACCTTCCGCTGGATTGATTCCTCGGCTGTCTTGAGGTCATACCGAATAACGCCTTCCTGATCCGGTGTGTTCGACATTGCACCGAGTTCCAAGGCGTTTAAAACACGCCGCGCATCGCCATTCGATCGGCTGACAATGAATGCAAGCGCTTCCGGTGAAAGGATTATCCGCATGTTGCCGAGCCCCCGCTCCCGGTCCGTTAGAGCCCGCTGTACCAATGCCGCGAGGTCCGCATCAACGAGCGGTTTGAATTCGAAGATCTGTGAGCGAGAGGAAAGCGCGGGAATAATGGAGAAGAAAGGATTCGAGGTCGAGGCCCCGATGAGCGTGATGGTCCCCCGTTCCACATCAGGCAGGAGAGCATCCTGCTGCACGCGGGTGAACCGGTGAATCTCGTCTACGAATAGAATGGTCCGCGCGCTATTCTGATCGCGTTTTTCTCCGGCAGCCCGCGTTACATTCCGAATGTCCGCAACGCCGGCGGTTACGGCGTTCAATGACACAAAATGCGCGCTGCTCCGCTCAGCGATGAGGTGCGCAAGAGCGGTCTTCCCGGAACCGGGGGGACCGTATAGGATGAGCGACATGAAGCAATCGCTCTCAATGGCGCGCCTGAGCAGCCTGCCCTCGCCAAGAATATGCGCCTGTCCGACAAATTCTGACAGTGCGCGGGGCCGCATCCGCCATGCCAATGGAGGAGATGGTGCTGAGCCCGGCGCCGCTTCAGATCGAGGCTGCTTATTAAATTGTTTGATGTTCAATGAATGAACTGCGGGAAGGCTTCCGTAGGGACTTGCGATAGTACGTAAATTGACTGGATCAGCTCAGAACAAAGAGGAACCTGGGGAAAACCAAGATACCCGGCATTTTATTGATATTCCTAAAGATTTACCTGCGCGAACGCAAAAAACGAGCTGTTCACGCATACTAATGCCAATCTCCGGACCCGGTGCATCCTTACGGTGCGTATATGTATTATTGAGAATCCCCATGGTTTCTTTTATGAATCTGCTGCCAGTAGACAATCAAGCGAGCGCGGAGCTGAGAGATTAGAAAGATAAAATTATGTTGATCTGCCTCAGTATACCGCTCTTACTTTGTTACTATCTCAAGCGCCTGGAGCCGAATACCGCCCCTTTCCTTTGGCGCTGCTTTTCATATTATAAAGTGAAACGAGGTATGGTGATATAAAAACCTGATAAATATAAATAGTCCCTGCTTTTGCCGTGTGGATAAACTTGGTTCCTGGTAACAACCAGGTGGGCGCTGTATTGGAAAGTTTAGGCTTCCCAGTCTTGCCTGGGCATGCACACCCTCTCCTGGAACGGCTCCCAAAATTTTTTATTCACGAGGAACAAGCTACATCATCACGGGCAAAGCAGGGATCAGCTTTTCTTTAATAACTATATACCAGAATAATAATAAAATGGCAAGGGGAAAAAACCAAGAATAGATATCAGGCTAGGCGATAGTTCACGATAAAACAAGCTGTTACTGATGATGCGGCACTTCTGCCAGTGAACAGGTCAGACACACAATGCTATGCGCCCGAACTAAGCTCGAAGAGCTGGTGAGCTGCGTTTTCCGAGATTTTTTCCAGAGCATGATACTGTTCGCGCAGACGAAACAGATCATCAGCAATCGTGAGCGCTGCAAGAATGGCAACACGATGCTGATCAACAGTGCCGGTACCCTTCTGCACGTCCTTCATTTTGGCGTCTATGAAAGCGGCCAATTCGCGGATGTAGGCCGGATCATCCTTACCTTTGATGTTATACGATTGACCGAATATTTCGACCTGGACACGTTCCATTTGTGTACGCGACCTCTGTATGTTCTACCTGAGGTTCACTTCGTCCGCCCCATCAGAACAGCGCTGCAACGAACTCCTCGGGATCGAAGCGCCGCAGATCTTCCATGGCCTCGCCGATACCAATATACTTTACCGGAATCGAAAGGTCCTTATAAATTGCGAAGACGATCCCTCCCTTTGACGTGCCGTCAAGCTTGGTAAAAATGATGCCGGTAATCCCCACTGCTTTATGAAACATCCTGGCCTGTACAAGAGCGTTCTGACCGGTATTTCCATCGAGCACCAGCAGAGTCTCCTGTGGTGCACCCGGCAATTCGCGCGCCAGGATGCGGTGCATCTTCTTCAGTTCCTCCATCAGGTTCGATTTTGTATGCAGCCTGCCTGCCGTGTCCACGATCAGGACATCCATGGCCCGTGCCTTGGCTGCGGAAACGGCATCAAATACCACCGCTGCCGGATCCGCACCCTCCTGGTGCCTGATGACAGGGATTCCAGCCCGATCACCCCAGATCTGAAGCTGCTCCGATGCCGCCGCGCGGAATGTGTCGCCCGCGGCAAGCAGCACCTTTTTTCCTTCCGACTGGAGTTGATAGGCAAGTTTGCCGATGGTTGTGGTCTTCCCTGCACCATTCACACCAACAACAAGAATTACGGAAGGCGCCGCGTTCAGCGTAAGCGCTGAGGAACGACCGGACAGAATCTCGCTCAAAATTTGCTTCAAGCGGCCTCTGACCTGTTCTGCGGTAGCAAGCTCCTTGCGCTTGAAGCGCTCTTGCAAGTCCTGCAGTACGAATGATGTCGTTTCCATACCCACGTCAGCGGCGATCAGCGCATCCTCTAGTTCATCAAGGAAGTTCTCGTCGATCTTTTCGCCAAGAACCAGCGAACCAATCTTGTCCGTGATGTTCTTTCGTGTTTTTGCCAGCCCCTCGCTCAAGCTGCGGAATACACCAAGCATAGAAATACCCTGTCCCTGTCTTCTGATGTTAAATGTCGAGCGGCAGTTTTCCGGAGACTTCCGCAGACGTCAGGGACTTTTCCCCCTTCGCCTTCTTTTCCGAAATAGGCTCCTTGTTGTCCGTCGATGCCTGTCCCGTTGTCTGCCGGTAGAGATACCGGTCGTGCATCTTGCTGTATGCTGACCAGCCTCCCTCGGAAATCTTTTCTTTCTTCACAGTAGCCTGAAAATTATTGATCTTTGCCGCCAGATCATCCAGATAATTGATAATAATCGCTTCCTGGATCTTTGGCCTCTTCGGGGAACCGAACTCATATTCGCCGTGGTGCGATAGCATGATATGCTTCAGCAGCATGGCAAGTTCAGCAGGGAATCCAGGAATCCGCCCCACCTTCTCAACGATCATCTCATACCCCATCGAGATGTGGCCTAAGAGCCGCCCTTCCGTGGAATATTCGATCGACTTTCTGACCGTCAACTCCTTCACTTTGCCGATATCATGCAGGAACGCACCGGTGATCAGTAGATCAATATCCACGGAGGGGAAATGCTTTGCCACATCCCGGCTCAAAGCAATAAGTTCGCAAATATGCTCGAGCAACCCGCCGATGTAGTTGTGATGCAGAGTCTTGGCGGCCGGTGTCCGCTTGAACAAACTCAGGAACGCAGCGTCATCAAGGAATGCCGTCATGAGCTGTCTCAAGTATATATTATTGATGGATGCTGCTGTAGTTCGCAGCTCCTGTACCATCTCATCCGTACTGCGTGGCGAGGACTCGAGGAAGTTCGCGATGTCAACCGTGGAATCATCGACCTTCTCAAGGGTCTTCATCTTGATTTGCATGGAGCCCTGGTAGTTCGAAGCCATGCCCTTGATACGGACAAAGTCCTCGCGCTCGAATTTCCCTGCCACTTCATCGGCATTATCCCACAACCTGCCGTCAATCTCTCCAGTCTTGTCCGAAAGCTTAAGCGAAAGATAGGTAACTCCATTCTTGGCCGTCGACACCTGCTTGGACGTAACCAGATAGACTTCCTCCACCCAGTCGCCTTCTTTCAGGGCTGCTATAGTCTGCATTGATACTCCTCTCGCATGGTGAGGTGATAATAAACTATCGTTTTTGCATTGTCAAACGGAAAGGGGGATGCGCTGCTTATACAGCGCTCGTTGTCAGCTCTTAATATTCTTCGGAGCTTCTTTGATGATGACTGTACGGGTGGGAAAGGGGAGATCAATGCTTTCTTGCTTGAAACGGGCAAAAATACGCTTATGCAGTTCATGCGAGACCGGCTGTTGATCCAGCGGATCGCTTATATGGTAAATGACCGTAAAGTCCAGTGATGAAGCCCCGAAACCGGGAAGGAACCGAACCAGGGGGGCAGGTTCCGACAGAAGTCCGGGTACCTGCCCTTGCGCTTTGCTAAATATATCGGTCAAGACCTGCTCCACCACCGCAGGATCCGAGTCATAACTCACACTGACCTGCATCTGGACCGCCATGCGTTTTTCCGGCAGGGAATAGTTGATGACCACACTTTGGGACAACTTGCTGTTCGGCACGATGATCATGGTATTTTGCTGCATTCGAATCCGCGTGGTGCGCCAGCTGATATCCACGACTGTTCCTTCCTGGCCGTTCTCAAGCCGGATAAAGTCCCCGATCCGTATGGTATGCTCGGCAAGAATATGCATGCCGGCAAACAGGTTGGAGAGTGTATCCTGCAGCGCGAGCGCCATTGCCAGACCGCCGACCCCCAGTGCGGTGATGATCGGTGTGATCGAGATCCCGATGAAATTCAGCATCATCAGGACGCCTATTGCGTATACGGTCACCTTGGCTACTGCGTTCAGCAAACCGGTCACGGAAATGGGGAGATCGGCTTTGGTGAGAAAAAAAGCAAGCAGCCTGCCGCTGATGTTTGCCAGGCCCATGGTCACCGTCAGCATCAGGGACAGGTACATTCCCTTGACCGCATAGGCCATATACGCTTCAGTGAGACCGGAAAGACGGATGCTGATGTACAGGGCAAGCGCCACGATCAGGATAGCGGATGGTCCTTCGAGGCCCTCCAGCAGCAAATCGTCGATCGTGGTGTTCGTCTTTTTCGCGGTGCGGTAAAGCATCCGGAAAATAAATTTTCTCAGCAGAAGAAGCGCCGCGGCTGATGCCGCAACGATGAGGATGATAAGGGCGAATTTATAGTCCACAACCATATCCGTTCGGGGTGTTATCCGGCACGTTCATGCCCTCCGGACAAAGACCCGATACTCACCTTGAGCCTTGATCAAGCCGAGGTACTCGTTGCCAGTGAGCCTGCACCATGCAGGCATGTCCTTTTCTATGCCGTCGTCATCCGACTGCACTTCAAGTACCTGACCCGGCAGCAATTCCTTGATCTTGGTGGACGTTTTGAAAATCGGCATAGGGCATGCCAAGCCGACGCAGTCGAGCACCGCATCTGGTTTAATTGAATTCACATCCATAGGTCAATCCTTACCATTTAAACGGATTCATATTTACCATAACGATCTTCAGGCTGCAAGCGTGCGGCAGTACCGCGCCTTGCATGCACAGTTACTCCATTTCGTGCTCATGGCCCGTTTCGGCGGAGATCTTCACGGGAGATGCGATGCCTTTTTTCTTGTAGTAATCATCAAGCGCCGATTTCAGGGCTTCTTCCGCCAGTACCGAGCAGTGCATTTTCACTTTCGGCAGACCGCCGAGCGCTTCCGCCACCGCGGAGTTCGATATTTTGAGTGCCTCATCGATTGTCTTTCCCTTCACCAGATCCGTCACCATACTGCTTGTGGCTATGGCGGCGCCGCAGCCGAAGGTCTTGAACTTGGCGTCGCTGATGATGTTGTTGTCGACCTTGATGTAGAGGCGCATCACATCGCCGCATACAGGATTACCCACAGTCCCCACTCCATCGGCGTTCTCGATCTCGCCGACATTGTGCGGATGAGCAAAATGTTCCATGACTTTTGAACTATACTGTTCCATGTGTTCCTCCTCACTTTCCTTTTTCTTGTTTTATCATATCTTCATAGAGGGGCGACATCTCCCTCAACCGCTGAACAATGGGCGGCAGTTTCTCAATCACATAATCAATGTCTTCCCGGGTGTTGCCCATGCCCAACGTCATAAGCAGGGTACCGTTCGCAACTGACGCGTCCGTACCTATACAGGCCAGCACATGGGACGACTTGAGCGATCGAGAGGTGCATGCTGAACCGCTCGATACTGAAATTCCTTCCATATTCAGGAACAGAAGCATGGACTCGCCTTCCACAAACCACATGGACACATTCAGATTGTGCGGCAGCCTTCGAGTCGGATGGCCATTAATAACCATATGATCGATCTTTTCCTGCAGCCCTTTCTGAAGATGGTCGCGGAGAGGAGCTAGATAGCTCATCCGATGCGGGATCTCAGTGGATGCGAGCTCCGCTGCCTTTCCCAGGCCGACAAGGGCAGGTACATTCTCGGTACCAGCGCGTCTTCCGTCTTCCTGGATGCCTCCCTCAAGCTGCGGTTTTATGCGGACGCCCTTGCGTACAAAGAGGCCGGCGGCGCCCTTAGGCCCATAGAATTGGTGGCCTGAAAATGACAGGGCATCCACACCCAGCGCTTTTACATCCACGGGAATCCATCCTGTGGTCGCAACAGCATCGGTATGAAAGAGCACCCCTTTTTCCTTAGTTATCCTGCTGATCTCTTCGATCGGCTCTATGGTTCCGATCTCGTTATTCGCATGCATGATCGAAACGAGAATGGTTTCCTTGGTGATGGCCTTGGCAACTTCTTCGGGATTCACCAATCCCTGTTTATCCGTAGGAAGATAGGTGACCATAAAACCAGCCTTCTCGAGCGCCTTGACAGGATGAAGGATAGAAAAATGCTCGAGCTGGGATACAATGATATGATTGCCTTTCTGACTGTTCGCCTGGGCCAATCCTTTGATAGCAAAGTTGTTTGATTCCGCGCCGCTGGAAGTAAAATAGACTTCATCAGCCCGCGCACCTATTAAGCTGCCGCATTTTGATCGGGCCTCTTCCACTGCGTTCTTGGCCTCGCGTCCGAGGTCATGCAAATTTGAAGGATTGCCGAATTTGGCTGAAAAATAGGGCAGCATTGCCTCCAACACCTTTGGATGTACCGGTGTTGTTGCAGCGTGGTCGAGATATACTTTTTTCATTTCAACAAGCCCCCTTCCCCGCCAATGCGACCTTTCTGCGGGTTTTCAGTACAATGGGATCCTTCTGCTGCTTCAGGAGATCGTCAAAGCTGATGCTGTCCAGAGCCTCCTCGATCTTTGCGCCCACTTTTGCCCATACCATACGAGCCACGCAGTCATCGGCCTGATTGCAGTCGCCGGTAGATTCCCCTGGTTCAAGGCAATGCGACAAAGCTATAGGTCCTTCTAGCGATCGCACGATGTCACCGATCGTCAGGTCATCCGGTCTCCGAGCCAGAAGATATCCACCTGCCGGACCTCGAACGCTTTCTATGAGACCAGCTTTCCCAAGTTTATGCAGAATCTGTTCCAGATATGACAGAGAGATACCCTGCCGTTCAACAATTTCCTTGATGGTTATGGGTCCCTTACCATAATGGCGTGCAATTTCATATACCGCACGGACCCCATATTTACCCTTCGTTGAAAGCTTCATGGCCCAAACCTCTGAGATCGCTTAACAAACAGGATACATTCCATCCTTGAACCTCTTTCTATGAAGATAACAAACTTGACTAATCTTGTCAAGAATATAATCCTTTGCCTTTTTTCTCAGTGGGTATGATGCGAGAAGAAATTTGCGTAGATACGAGATTAAGCCTCAATGCCGGTTCTTTTTATAGGGTGCTTAATTTGTTTATGGTATACTCGCCCCATGAACCATACTACGCCCCACAAACCCATAACAAGCAGGGACAACGGCATAATAAAAAATCTGCGGGCGCTTTCCGATCCCAGGCACAGGCGAAAAGAGCAGACGCTCCTTATTGAAGGGGTAAAGATGGTCGAAGAAGCACTCAGGGACAATGTCGGTGTAACCCTGGTCGTGGCTGCGCCTTCGCTGGTACAGCACCACGGAAAGGTCGTGCTCAAACTGGCTGAGAGCCGATCGGTCGATGTCCTCTGGATATCGGAAAAAGTCATGGACTTTCTGTCTGAAAGCAAGACCCCCCAGCCTGTGCTTGCCGTAGTGAAGATGCAGGAGCATACCGAGGACGAACTGCTGTCACTTACTCCCGGTCTTATTATCATTGCCCATGAGTTGCAGGATCCCGGCAATCTGGGAACCATCATACGAACAGCGGAAGCAGTGGGCGCCTCAGGATTAGCGCTTTCACCACATACGGTGGATCCCTACAGTGCCAAAGCAGTGCGGGCATCCATGGGCAGTATTCTCCGTGTGCCTGTGGTCCGAATCGCGGATATCACCTCGTTCATCAGGCTCTGCCAGCAATCGGGGTTTCAAACCGCCGCAACTCTGCTCACGGGAGAAACATCGCACTTCGATGCTGATCTTCTCAAGCCAACGGCAGTGATCATTGGGCAGGAAGGTGGAGGACTGCCGCAGGATATTGCTGACCACATTGATGTCCGAGTACGCATACCCATGTCGGGAACAATTGACTCACTGAATGTAGCCACTGCCACAGCGGTATTTCTCTATGAAGCGCTGCGGCAGAGAACCAAAAAGACTCCTGCGCACTAGGATCTTCCCAAGAATACCAGCCCTACCTTTTTCGCATCCTTGCAAATTAATCTATGAAGTTCTCAGCTTAGCAAACAGCCGCATATATAAATCTTATTTATTTCAGTCGATTAGACTTGGAACAACTATTGCATTTAATTGCACATCGTGCATAGGGGGGGCAATATTATGAAAAATACATGTGGGCGTACTGTTCCAGGCAGGCCGTTAATCATTCAGGGATATCAGAGAAAGGTCATGCAGTCTTACAAACAAACTCCTGTTCAAAAAAAATGCCCCTATACCCTTGAACCTTCATCGCAGTGTGCACAGAAGAAAACCTATGTAAAGGGTATTTGCGATTTTACGCTCGAAGCCTGCGCTATCCAGCCGTAGTTATCCCGGCTATGAAAACTACTTGTGAGGGGTCTGTACAAATAAAAGAATGCCGCCCATTGTTTCCACTTTTTGATTCCCTTTGAGCGATTCGTCAGAATTCTTTCGAAATATGATTAGCGGAACTTCTTTCGCAGCATCTTGACCACAATCCCGGGTACTAGACTAGACACATCCCCACCATAACTTGCCGCTTCCTTTACGATCGTTGAGGTGATAAAGGATGATTCCTCGTTCGGCATCAGGAACACGGTCTCAATATTACTGTCGAGCCGGCGGTTCATCAAGGCCATCTGCATTTCGTATTCGAAGTCCGAAACCGCACGCAGTCCCCTAATGATACCCGCGGCTTTCTTCTGTTTGACGTAGTTTACCAGCAACCCGTCAAATCCTTCTATGATAACGTTCTTCTGCCTTGCCGTTACCATGCGGAACATCGATAAGCGTTCCTCCAGGGAAAAGAGAGGGGCTTTTTTAGGATTGGCGGCGATGGCGATAATGACTGCGTCAAAAATCCTGAGGCTCCGCTCCACGAGGTCAAGGTGGCCATAGGTGACAGGATCAAATGTACCAGGATAAACAGCAATGTGCTTCATAATGACCTCCATAAATAACTATTGCCTTGCAGCATTGACCCGATGAATATGAGGACGTTAACGTCCTTAACTCTTGAACAAAGCTACGGCATTGCATAGAATGCCAGCACCGTATCTCCATACCGTGCTTCCCTATAAAGCGACAGCGACCCGGCGTGTTCCGGGGAGAGCTGCTTCTTGAAATGTTCCGCGACCACGACTGCCCCCGGCCTTAGGATCCCAGCACCGGCAACCCTTTCCAGCAGCGGCTGCAACTCATCCGCGTAAGGGGGATCGAGGAACACAATATCAAAGAGGGCTGAAGGCTTTTTAAGATAGGATTCCGCTTTTGCCTGAATCGTCTCGGCCCTGTCGCTGAAATCCATCTGGCCGATATTCTCCCGCACCGTACTGATCGAATCTTTCGATGCGTCCACGAACACAACATGTTCTGCACCACGGCTCAAGGCCTCAATGCCAACGCCTCCAGCGCCGGCAAAAAGATCGAGAAAGAACGCGTCGTCGACCTTACTGCCCAGTATATTGAACAAGGCTTGCTTGACCTTGTCTGATGTGGGCCTCACACTCGAACCGGACGGTACCTTCAGCCGACGGCCTCTTCCTATGCCGCTAGTCACTCTCATAAAGAACCCATGTTCGGTCGATGCTACAGAAAAACCAAAGGTGAGTCAAGCAATTCTTGACACTAACCATGCAAGAGGCTATACTTTTTCCATGCACAGTAAAAAAAGAGTACGGTTCATAGCGCGAGCGTTCATTCTTATCCTTTCGTCTTTACTGATCCTGACCGGCCTGACCGGCATTGCCTTTACAGGAGATGAAAAAAGCAAGTCAACTTCGAGCGCTCCCGCCCCCTCTCCGAAAATGATACACCTCATAGAAGTCGATGCCCCGATCACTCCGGTAGTCTCTGAATATATCATCAAGTCCATTGACCGTGCCTCACAAGAGAACGCTGAATTGCTCATCCTCCAGTTAAATACGCCTGGTGGACTCGTTGACTCTACCCAGCATATCATTATGAAAATGATGGCTTCCGGGGTACCGACGGCGGTGTATGTCGCACCGAGCGGCGCAAGAGCGGCTTCTGCAGGTGTATTCATCACCCTCTCTGCCAACATTGCGGCCATGGCACCGACTACGCATATCGGCGCGGCCCACCCTGTACAGATGCAGGGCAAGATGGACGAGACTATGGAAAAAAAGGCGGTGAATGACCTGGCTGCCATGGCACGCGGGATCGCCGAGAAAAGAGGCAGGAACGCGAAGTGGGCCGAAGACGCCGTGCGAAACAGTGTTTCCATTACAGAGACCGAAGCCCTGTCGAACAAGGTAATTGATCTCGTTGCACCGGACGTTGAATCCCTTGTTAAAGCATTGGACGGCAAAACCGTGGATCTTCTCTTGGGAAAGCGAACGCTCAAAACATCAGGGGCGGAAATTGTAAAGCACGGCATGGGTCTGCGTTCCAAGCTCCTGGGCATCATCAGTAATCCAAACATTGCTTATATCCTGATGATCCTCGGCTTCTACGGCCTCTACTTCGAGCTCTCGAATCCCGGGGCGATCTTCCCCGGCGTCGCAGGAGCCATCTGCCTTATCCTTGCATTTTATGCCCTCCAGACACTGCCAATCAATTATGCGGGGCTCATGCTCATCATACTAGCAATAGCGCTTTTCATTGCCGAAGCATTCATAACTAGCCACGGTGTCCTCGGCATTGGCGGAACCATCGCAATGATCTTTGGTTCTGTCATGCTGATCGATTCCGGTGCCCCATCGCTCCAGATATCCTGGGCTGTCATCCTTCCCGTTGTCCTCACATCAGCGCTGCTGTTCATCATCACGCTGACCGTCGCCGTAAAGGTGCATCGGGAGAAAACAGACACGGGAAGAGAAGGGCTCATCGGCAAGAAAGCTGAGGTAAAGTCAGATATAGCCCCCACCGGTCAGGTATTTGTCCATGGTGAATATTGGAACGCTCGTTGCAATGAACCTATTCGCAAAGGGGAGCAGGTAACCGTCGTAGATGTTGAAGGGCTTACACTTATCGTAAAGAAGTTATCATAAACAATCACATCGCACATAAGCGGAAGAGGAGGCTGTATATGATACAGGTTTATGGATTAAGCTTCATTATTTTTATTTTTATCGTGGGGTGGTTCCTGTTCAATACGCTCAAGATATTGAAGGAGTATGAGCGTGGTGTCATATTCACACTCGGCAAAGTCAGTATGGATGGTGTGAAGGGCCCTGGAATTATCGTTCTCGTACCGGGAATTCAGAAAATGGTGAGGGTTAGCCTCCGCACCGTTACCATGGATGTCCCTGCCCAGGATGTCATCACCAAGGATAACGTCACGGTTAAAGTAAATGCCGTGGTCTACTTCCGGGTAATCGACCCCCGCAAGGCTATTATCGAAGTCGAGGACTTCTACTACGCGACCTCTCTCATCGCGCAGACCACGCTCCGCAGCATCCTCGGACAGAACTCCCTCGACGACCTGCTCTCGAACCGCGATGCCATTAATGCCGAACTTCAGAAGGTGATCGATCTGCAGACCGAGCCCTGGGGTGTGAAAGTAACAACCGTGGAAGTGAAGAACGTTGACCTGCCTGCCGAGATGCAGCGCGCCATCGCAATCCAGGCACAGGCTGAGCGGGAACGGAGAGCCAAGATCATCCATGCCGAAGGTGAACTCCAGGCATCGGCAAAGCTGGGAGAAGCTGCGGCAGTCATCAGCAAAAACCCCATAGCTCTTCAGCTCCGGTATCTCCAGACACTTACCGAGATCGGCACGGAGAAGAATACGACCATCGTATTCCCCCTTCCGATCGATTTTCTTTCAGCATTCCAGAAGTTGATCGAAAAAAAAGAATAACACATCCATAAACCATCGCATCAGAGGAACGAAAAAAAGGGGACCGGTCAAACCGGTCCCCTTTTCAAATAGATCGCTGCTCAGACTACATTTCGTTGACCGTGATAGCCTGCTGCGGACAGCTTTCAACGCAGGTCAGGCAATTGATGCACTCGGACATGTTGACCGGATCGGCCTTCCCGCCCGCAACCGCGAATACAGACTGCGGACAAACATTCGCGCAGGTCCCGTCGCCGTCACACTTGCCCTTGTCAATGGTTACCATATACATGTGGCTCGTTTCCTCCTTCTGGTAAAGTATACTTCCAAGAACGGGCTATATTACCCGCCCTAAAAAATAAAATCAAGCAAGAAATGCAGCCTCCCAAAAAAAAGAGCCCGCCTTTTCGGACGGGCTCTTCCTGCAAATTAACGATACTGTGTAGCAATCAATGCTCTATTTCCACTCCTGCGGTATTTTCCCGCACCGTAATAGCTATTTTATAGAGCATGCTCAGGACCAGGAATCCAATAGCCCACACACCAAGCGTAATCATGGCTTCCGGCATGGTCGGCCAGTAGGGATGGATCTCCTCGAAGGGATTGGGCACGAAACCTCCAATAACCAGGCCGAAGCCCTTATCAATCCAGAGCGAGGCAAAGAGCATGATACAGGCGAGGGCGAGTGAGCTCTCGTTCTTCCTCAGGCCAGGAATCCAGAGCATGACCAGGGATACTATGGCGAAGATCGTTGACGTCCACATCAGCGGAACAAGCTCGGAATGTCCTTCCAATCCCGCATAGAGATACACAAAGGGGTGCTGATGGCCTGGGATGCCGCTATAGAATGCGGTGAAAAATTCCAGGCCAAGCAGGAAGACATTGGCAAACATGGCGTAAGAGACAATCCTGCTTACAGCTTGTATCGCTTCCTTGCCAGGATCGAACTTACTCACTTTTCGCACGATGAGGGAGAGAATGATCAAAAGCGCAGGGCCTCCGGCGAATGCCGAAGCCAGGAATCGCGCTGCCATGACCGCGGTGAGCCAGAAGTGGCGGCCCGGGATACCGGAGTACAGGAATGCCGTAACTGTGTGAATGCTGACTGCCCAGGGAATGGAAAGATAGATCCATGGCTTGATCCATTTAGGCGGTGCCACTCCCTTCCGGTCAGCACCCAGTGTTACCCAACCCACCAGGATATTGATGATCAAATACCCGACGAGTACCACGGAGTCCCAGAACATGACCGAACCCGGTGTGGGATGGAGCACAACGTTCATAATACGCGTGGGCTGCCCCATATCAACGAAGATGAAAAGGATGCACATGATCACAGCGGCGATCGCAAGGAACTCGCCCAGGATGACGATCTTCCCGAAAGTCTTGAAGTCATGCAGGTAGTGCGGGATCACCAGCATCACTGCTGATGCAGCGACACCGACCAGGAAGGTGAACTGTCCAATATACAGTCCCCAGGATACATCCCGGTGCAGACCTGTCAGCCCTAAACCATACATAAACTGCTGAATGTAGTAATAGACGCCGATCAGCGCGATGGCACCGAGAAACATGAGCCATGCCCAGTATTTTCTGCTTCCTTCGAACGCTTTATCAAGCATGGTCGCCCCCTCCCACAATGTAATAGATGGCCGGACCGGTGCCCAGGTCGGGTTTGCGTCTAATCGTCAACTTGGACGTTACGATCTTCCTCACTTCGGAGTTCGGATCCTCGATGTCCCCAAAGAGCATAGCGCCTTTTGGCGCCGTCTCAACGCATGCCGGCAGTTTCCCGACCGAAAGCCGTTCCGTGCAGAATGTGCATTTCTCGACCACACCCTTGGTTCGGGTTGGATACTCTTTGTTGGGAAGTCCCGCCTTGAAATTCGAGGCCAGCCGGGGATCCACCCAGTTGAAGCTCCTGGAGCCATAGGGACAGGCAGCCATGCAGAACCTGCATCCTATGCAGCGGTGCATATCCTGCATCGTGATGCCATCCGGCATTTTATACGTCGCTTTCGTGGGGCAGACGCGAACGCAGGCCGGATTGTCGCAATGGTTACAGGCAACTATGAAGGGCATTTCCTTGATATGCTCGCTCATATACTTATTGTCCTGTCCGGGGAATGCTCGCTCGTAGGCAGCCTTCCATATCCACTTGATCTCGTTCTTTTTATCGACCGAGCCGTCCGGTTTGCGGAAATCCGGCACGTTGTGCATTGTGTGGCATGCATCGAAAACCTTCTTGAAATCATCGTCGGTCTTGAACTTGCTCATATCCACGACCATGGCCCAGCGTTTTGCACTCAGTGCCTCTTTATTTTTGTCCACCTGAGGAGGCAGCAGTTGCTTGTCCGTAATGAGATTCTTTGCCGAGGATATCGAAGCGCTGAATCCCAGGATGGAGGCGATACCGGAGTATTTCAAAAATTGACGTCTATCCATGCTCATGATTTTGCCTCCTCCTTCTCCTGCGGTTGAATATGGCAATCCCAGCAGTAGGGGACAACAGACATATACGTATGACAATCATCGCAGAACTTCTTCTTGTTGGAGTGGCACTTCATGCAGCCGTTCTGAAGGCTCATGTCGAACCGCTTGTGATTGCTGTCGCTGATATATCCGCGGTTGTAATCGCGGACAACCGAATCACGCCACTGATTCAGCAGCTGCATGTGTTCCAGCCGCATATACTCCTTGGACTCCACGCACTCCTTTTTTCCGTTCTGCTTTACCCATTCCTGAATCGCGGGAGTGTCTGTTTTCGGATCCGGCTTTGCATTGACCTTCCCGATATTGAAATAGAACGGGAACGTAGCGAATGCCACAAAGACCAGCAGTCCAATAATGATTTTTCCGCCGTCGTAGAGTTTCATTAGGCCTTTTCCTCCTTCACTTCAACGTTGGGAAGGGGTTCGCCGCGCAGATCGGTTGTTCTCGGCTTCTCGCCCGTCATTATGAGGGCATTAGCCACCAGCTCGTGCAGGCCGCAAACGCTTACACTCGGGACCCAATATTCCATAAGGGCCTTGAGTGTCGCCCGGTCAATGGCGCAGACGTTGCCGAGCATGTTCACACCGTAGTGATCTGCAACATATTTTACAGCGTTCGCACGGGGGAAACCGCCCTTCATCCTGAGATCCATATCTTCAGATGCGTTTAAACCTGTTCCGCTGCCGCAGCAGAAGGTCTTTTCGCGGATAGTATCTTCCGGCATTTCGGTGAAATTGTTGCAAACGCTCTTCAGCACATACCGCGGTTCATCAAGCATGCCCATACCACGCGCCGTGTTACAGGAGTCATGCCAGGTAAGGTGCAGATGGTCGTTCCTCTTCGGATCGAGCTTCAATTTATTGTTCTTAATAAGATCAGCCGTGAATTCCGCAACATGGACCATCTTCATGGATTTCGCATGTTCGAAGACGGTGCCCGTGATCGGCGATTTCGGGACTTCGAGGAAGTCCGCCGGGCCATTCCAGGTGTCCATGTACTGGGAAAGAACCCGCCACATGTGGCCGCACTCACCGCCCAGGATCCACTTCACGCCAAGCCGCTTGGCTTCCGCATAGATCTTGGAATTGAGCCGCTTTCCCATTTCATTCGAGGTAAAGAATCCGAAGTTGCCACCTTCGGAAGCGTAGGTGCTCCAGGTATAGTCAAGCCCCAGTTCCTCGAAAAGCATCATGTAACCCATGGCCGTGTACGTTCCCGGATCAGCGAACAGGTCGCCGGAGGGGGTGACGAACAGGATCTCGGCGCCCTTCCGGTTGAAGGTGGGCTTGATCCGTTTTCCGGTAACGGTCTCAATATCGTCGAGCATGTATTCGAGGTTGCCGACGATCGTATGGGGTTCAAGACCTAAATGGTTGCCTTTCATGTAACAGTTCGAAACAGGCCCCGCGATCCACTCAATGTTCAGGCCGAGCAGATTGAGCAGCTCCCGCCCGATCATCGTGATCTCAGCCTGGTCGATGCCATAGGGGCAAAAAACCGAACAGCGGCGGCACTCGGTACACTGGAAAAAGTAGTACCACCACTCCTTCAATACATCCAGGGTGAGTTCGCGCGCACCGGCCATTTTGCCGAATATCTTGCCCGCCAGGGTATATTCTTTTCTATAGACCGAACGGATGAGTTCGGCCCTGAGCACTGGCATGTTCTTTGGATCTCCGGTACCGATGAAGAAGTGGCACTTGTCGGCACAGGCACCGCAGCGCACACAGATGTCCATGAAGAGCCGGAAGGACCGATATTTATCAAGACGCTCCGCTATCCCGTCAAGAAGGATCTGCTTCCAGTTTTCAGGAAGCTTCCAGTCAGCGTCAGCGGGTCGCCAGTCCCGGGGATTCGGGAAACTGACGATTTCCAGGCTTTTCGGCTTCGCACCATGGCAGAACATGCCTTCTTTGATCACCACGGGAGTATCCATCCACCCCGTTTTCGGCGGAGTGAAATCAACTTTTGCTAATTCTTCTGGTTTCGGAAGTTTCGCCATGATTACTCCTTTTCTACCGGCAGGCCGGCGCCTTTCATTTTATCCCGGAAATCGTTCTCGTATTCCTCATAGGTGTGAACATGGACGGTGTAATTCCAGGGATTAATATGCCGCTTCTTTCTGCTATTGTTCGCCAGCACGCGGGTCGGACTCAGAAACACGCCGCCCATGTGCACCAGTTTGCTGAAGGGGAAATAGGCGAACAGAATACAGATGAGGAACAAGTGGATGTAAAAAATCGGTCCAATTCCCGCGGCCGGTGCAATCGGGCTGAAGCTGACAAGGCTCATGGTCAGCATCTTCACACTCACGATGTCGGTTTTATAGAAGTACCTCATCAGCACACCCGACAGGCCGATGCCGAAAATAAGGAAAAGCGGGAAATAATCATTAATAAGCGAGATGTAGCTGAGCTGCGGTATGCCGATCCTCCGGAGGAACAGATAGAACACCGCACCCAGGAGCACCACGTCGGTGATGTACAGGAGCGGTGCGCCTATCTGCAGGAAGCTGTCCAGCTGCTCCACGAGCTGCACGAGAAAGGGCAGGTTCTCCGCGAAGAACCTAAGATGCCGTATGAGAATAAGAAGAAATGACCAGTGGAAGGCAAGGCCGGCCATCCAGAGCCACTTCGCCTCACCGTAGGAAAGTTTTTTGTCCTCACCCAACTGTGTTTTCAGGTTCCTGAAGAGCGACCGGAAGAAAAACACCTCGAGGGCCATTCGGCCAAGAACACCGAGCGTGGTGGATGGATTTTCCAGTTTACTCTGTTTTATCCAGGACAGTGATTCCTGTTGGCCGCAGGTCGTGGGGATGCGGAACGGCACGGGAGAACTCCCCCATTTCAGGACGCGGATTATCATGAAAATGATAAACGTGGCGACGGCGGCATAGGGGATGATGACGCCAAAGAGATACTGCATTTTCATGAGCGCCACACCCGCATAGGCAACCAGTACCAAGGCAAGTACAACGATGAAAGATATTATAACTTTCATATCGTTACCTCTTTTCGTAATAGGATAGCAGCGAAAGCTGTCAGTGGTCCGATCTTAATCCTGATTATCCACAATGAGACGCGCTTGCTGCAAGAGCCTGAAGGTCATACTTCTCGCTTCATTCGCCCTGAGTTCATAGATCTTCTCGCGGCATTTCATATAGATGTCAAATGAGAAGAGCGCCAAATCATCAATGGCTGCATCCAAGGCTGTCAGTTCGTCGACGATACCTTCCTGCCGGAGAACTTCACTGCCCAGTTCCTGACGAACGATTTTCTTGAGCTGAAAAATGAACGCAAGGGCTTCGGATGCCGTAAACTCCTGAATCGCCCGGATCCTGATCATGCTGTCCAGGAACGCTGCTACCGTGTCAGCGATCAGACCCTGCAGAAGCGCATCAAAGAGTTTCTCAGTCCCTTCGGCCAGTGTAAAACCAACCGGATTGGTAAACTGGGCTTTCTGCTTTTTCAGGAAACCGGCAGTATCCTTGGCATACGTATCCGCAATGGCATCAAACCATTTCTTTAGGATCGCCTGTTTCTTCTCTATGAGGTGCTCTTTAAGGTTCATATCCCCTGTGCATCCCGAAATATTTTCCCCGCAGCGCGAGCTGCAGGGAATCCAGATGATCCGTTCTTGACTAGAAGAACAGCAGGTGCTTTACGCTATCCATTTCTTTTTGAATGTCAGCGAACGAAACAAATTTTGTCGCGATTTCCGCTCCACCCATATCCTCGGCATCAGAGACTATCTGGTCCTCTTTGAGGCCAAGACGATCCATGTCCTCCTTGCAAACCCAGATGGGAACATCAGTCATAAGACAGCCTTTGATGTGACTTTCTGTACTCGTCACGCCATAGGTCTTCATCGCCTGCTGTCCCTTCACGGCGTTCAGCACACCGTCGCCCACGAATGCAATGGTAGGAACAACTGAATCGCCGTCGTCCATGTAGATTTCGGCGGTCTGGCTTGCCAGGGCATGGGTGAGCGCAAGACGTGGATTCTCGCTCTTGTACGGCGGCCTCTGAACAATAAACAACAATTTGACTGCAGCCATGTTACTCACCTCCTATGTGGAGAAGCCGGTCGGTCTTGACGGTCTTCGCCAGGTACCAATCCATGCTGGCGCGCTTCATGCCTTCCGGCACATCTTCCTTGTGATACCCGCGCGCCTCGGCACAAGCCTCGCACACGGTGATCTCCATCCCTTTTCCGATAAGCTCCTTCATGCGCTTTTCAATGTGCGAATAATCCTTAAACGCCTTCTGACCCTTCTTGCCCATCATCACTGCATTGCCAGACAACCACATGTTCACCTTATGGCCTTTGGCCATCGCAGCCTCGGCGAGCTTGAAGGAAAAATCAAGCGACATTGAGCCGACAAGAGAAGGGAACGTTCCTATAGTTAATTCTCCCATGAAATCCTCCTTGTTTTTATATACATTTCCATCGTCACACGGATTACAGCCAGGCAGTCTTTTCGTAGTCGGTCATGATGAGATCGACGATGTCACCATAGTTAACCACCTTTACCTTGGGATTCACATTCGCCGCAGTATAGCCGCGAGTCTCAAGGTCGTCGGACAGTACGTAGAAATTCGCACCGGCCTTCGCAAGCACGGGCGAATCCTTGCCGTTCTCTTTCGTCACAGCGTGGTAAATGCCGTTCTCCACAAGGATTATCCCCAGTTTGTCAGCGTTCAGTCGTTCAAGAGAATCCTCAGTCCTTCTCCAGTCACTTAAAAATACCGCTAATTTCATGATCTCACCTCCCCTAGAGCGCATTCAGAATAAAAAAACAGGGGATAATTATAAAAACTATCCCCTTTCGTATACCGACTGTCACCTCATTATATCTCGGTAACCGTGATCGCCTGCTGCGGGCAGTTCTCCACGCAAGTCAGGCAATTAATACACTCGGACATGTTTACCGGTTCGGCCTTCTCGCCTTCCAGCTTGAACACAGCCTGAGGGCAAACATTCACGCAAGTACCGTCACCGTCGCACTTTTTCTTGTCCACTGTTACCATGTACATAGCGGGAAAATCCTCCTTCACGCAACACACTTCTCACCAGGCGCGTTTCAACACCATGATTGCCATGCATCCGAGCTCAAGCGAACCTGTCGACTACAGTCGTATGGCAACATAATGGTACAGTTATACGCAGCCTGTCGGCTTGGGAAGACCGGCGATTTTGCACGCCTGTTTTGCCGGACCGCCCGGATAGAGTTCATACAGATATTTGGTATTGCCCTTGTCCGCGCCGAGCTTTTTGCCGATTTCCTTCACCAGGATCTTGATCATCGGAGCGATCTGATACTGCTTGTAGTAGTCACGAAGGAAGTTTACGACCTCCCAGTGCTGTTCGCTCATATCGATGCCTTCCACCTGCGCAAAATAAGCGGCGACATCCATGTTCCAGTCATCCAGGTTTGCCAAAAATCCATCCTCATCCACTTCGATCGTCTTGCCTTTGACTTCAACTGTTCCCATTGTAGTTCCCCTTTCGTTAGTGTAAATAGTATTTGGGCGCTTTTGAAGCGTCCTTCTCAATTAGTGCAGAGCCAATCTCTTCTCTGCGTCTGTCAGCCTTCTTTTTTCCTTACTTTGATCATATAAAGACGACCTTTGCCATCCATGTATCTCTTTGATTCTCCGGACGATCGGTGCGTCCTCCAATCATAGTTGAGGACCGCATCATCATAGTCTATGCCTGACAACAGGCTGGTTGCTTCCTTCGACAATTCACGCCCTGCAAGCTCAAGGGCCTGCATCATGATGATTCCTACGTTCTTGCCTGTCTGGTCCACGATATACCAGGCACCGCATGTCCTGCATTTGCCACCCAGAGCATTTTCGACAACATCGATCTTTATCTCAGCGGGCCGTTCGAGATTGGTTCTGCAAAACGGGCACGTCGGCTCTACGTTGTCTCGTACCCCTGATCTCAATGTGATGACCTGACTTTTTCTGCCGCAAGCCTTCTGGTGCGATGATCCCTCGCTTGATTCACCAGCGCTGCCGCCCACGAGGGTGTACCGAGTGCATGAATGTGCGTATAGCAGGCAAGGACATTCTTATATATCAAGCCATCTCCCCTACTATCGATGCCACCGCCGCGTTGCACGTGATATGCCATGGGTGGCAGGGTTTCAGTGCTCAGCACGCGCGAGTAATGGAATTCGTGTCCACGAACTGTCTCACCTTTGCACAGGAAAGGACCATCTGACGCCGCCTCCAAGACAGCGTATCCGTGAGCCTGTGGGCGCTGTTCAAGGATAAAATCAACCGGGAAAACAGCTGTCATGGGATACGCTTTATCTTGTACCTGCAAACTCCTGCCCAGATAGATGAGCCCGCCGCACTCCGCATAAATGGGCAGCCCGCCTTCTGCCGCTTCCTTGACAGATAGGCAAAAACTCACGTTCCCGGAAAGAGCTGCAGCCTGAGTCTCCGGGAAACCACCCCCGATATACAGTGCATCAAGACAAGACGGCAGTACCGCATCCTGCAGCGCATTCAACTCAAGGAGATCTGCACCCTGCTCCTGAAGCGCCTCGAGATTATCGGGATAATAGAATTGGAATGCCGTATCCCGGATAATGCCTATGACAACCCGACCTGTCTGAACCTTCGCGCTCGGCACGACCTGTACTGATGCGTCGAGCATCGGGACTTCCCGTGCGATGTTCCATAATGCTTCAAGATCGAGGTATTTTTCTGCAACGACCGCTGACGCTTCAATAGCGCGATCTACCTCTGGATGCTCTTGAAACGGGGTGAGCCCCATATGCCGCTCAGGAAATGAACCCTTGGCCTGGCGCGGTATTGCTCCAACTACCGGAATACCACTGCTCTGCTCGATCGACGATCTAATCACCGTTTCGTGACGGCCAGGGGAAACATTGTTTAGGATGATTCCCCTGAGGTCAACCTCGGCATCAAAATGCTTGCATCCCAAAATACATGCCGCTACTGTGCTGGAAGCTTTGGTACAATCGACGATCAGAATTACGGGAATCTTCAGCAGCCTAGAAAGACGGGCTGTGCTGTATGTTCCGGTCTCATCAACACCGTCATACAGACCCCGGTTCCCTTCTATCAGAGCGACATCCGCTTCGGAAGAGTGCCCCTGAAATGACCGCAGAATCCGCTCCCGATCCATGATAAAAAGATCGAGATTATAGCACGGCCTGCCCGCTGCCGCTCCCAGCCATCCCGCATCAATAAAATCCGGGCCTTTTTTAAAGACCGCAATACGACGACCGAGTTTGCGCCATGCAGCAATGATCCCTAATGAGATCGTCGTTTTTCCCGACCCACCTCGAGTGGCGGAAATAGACAGCCTTGGTATAGTCCACATGCTGCAAACTACTGGGGATTCGCCGATCCCTCAGTGTGGGGAATCTCGATAAAGCTTCCGCCGAAATAGGAATAGACCAGTTTGCCGCCATCAACGAGTTCGCGAATGGCTGCCTTGGCTTCTTCTTCAGTTGCACCTTCGGCGATCATGGCCTTCTTGATATCCCCGGCTTTCATTTTCTTTTTTCCCTGATTCTTTTCAACCAGGTCATACACTTTTTTTTGAACTTCCGCAGCGTCCATAATCGCACTCCTCCGGTTAAAATGTGCACATCATCAGAAAACCGGCCCCGGAGAAATACCGGGGCCGGTGTGTTCATGGCGCTATATTCTTATTCCCACTTGAAGGTGGGAGTCATGCGGAACGTTTCGCGGGCAAATGTGAAATCGTCGATATGCTGATAGGTGAAGGGCAGTCCCGTCAGTTTGAAGAACCGCTCCCAGCCTATGCGTTCGATCCACTCACCCATGCGCTCGTGCTTTTTGGCATTCTGCGCGTAGATCTCAACCAGATGCTTCACCGCTTTCACGGTTTCAGGCCAACGCGGCGGAGTGTTCGGCAGGAACGGGATGACCAGCTTGGACATGCGGGCAGGTCCGCGGGCATTCGACACCTTGCCACCGACATAGATGGAGATACCATCGCCGCCGCCATCGGCGATGGGAAGCGACGGGCACATCGTATAGCAGTTGCCGCAGTACATGCAGCGTTCAGCCTTGATCTTCACGGACTTCGTTGCCGGATTCGGGCTGATAGCGCCCGTGGGGCAGGAAGCGATCGTCGTGGGAATTTCGCACTGATTCGCCAGTGTCGCCTCGTTCACCTTGGGAGGCAGGCGATGGATACCGAGGATGGCGATGTCTGAGCAGTGGACCGCACCGCACATGTTCAAGCAGCACGCAAGTGCAATACGTACGCGTGCAGGCAGGCTCTTCGTGGTGAAATACTCGTGAAGCTCATCCATGACAGCCTTCACCACGCCCGAAGCATCCGTCGCCGGCGTGTGGCAGTGGATCCAGCCCTGGGTGTGAACCACGTTGCTGATGCCGTAACCAATGCCGCCAACGAGATGACCGCGCTTCTTGAGGTCAGCGACCATTGCGTCAACCTGATCTTTCGCCGGGAAGAACTCGATATTGTGGCGCGTCGTCCAGCGAAGGTGACCACCGCTGTATTTCTCGGAGATGTCGCACATCTCACGGACGTAATCCGTGCTCACCAGGCGCGGCGTGGCAATGCGCACGGTATACAGTTCATCTCCTGTCTCGGAAACATGCTTCATTACTCCCTTGTTGATCTGTTCATGATACTTCCACTTCCCGTAGTTCTTTGCGATCACGGGAGGCAGAAATTTATTATAATCAGGTGAACCAAGATCCGTTATTCTTTTCGGTTTGTCAGCCATTATAGGATTTCCTCCTTAAAATTATTCGCAGTTAGAGTGTTTACTTCACTTCACCTGGTGCCCAGAACACATAGGGATTCGTCCTCGGCGCCTTTACCATCTGCGGCACGGGCGGCAGACCGGTGAATTCGAGCATGGATCTCATACCAATGCGGTCCACCAGTTCACCAATACGCTCGCGGTTCTTGCCGGACTCATCCCACCACTCCCACAGCTTGCGGATAAGACCTTCGAGGTTGTCATAGGGCGCTTCAAGCTTCATGAAGGGCACAATAACCCAGCTCATCAACGCGCCGGTCACAATCGGGGCCTTGCCGCCGAGCATGATCGTTGCACCCTTCTCCTTGCCTGGGCGGAGGGCCTTCGACATCTGGTTGATGCAGTGCATGCAGCGGTTGCAGTCCTTGTCATTAATCTTGAGCGCACTGCCGTCGAAGCTCATGCACTTGGTCGGGCACATATTCACGATCTCTTCCTGGATGTTCATCTTAGAGGCATAATTCTTTACTTCCGCCTGGTCGATGCGGATGTTGTCTCTCCAGGTGCCGATGATGGACATATCGGCGCGGGCCACTGCTGCGGTGCAGTCATTGGCACAACCGGACACTTTGATCTTAAACTTGTACGGGAACGCAGGGCGATGGAGCTCATCTTGGAATTTATGGGTCAGCGTATGGCAGATCGACATGGTGTCGATGTTTGAGTACTCGCAGCGAGCCATGCCCACGCAGGAACTCGGTGTGCGGAGACAGGAACCGGATCCGCCAAGGTCCCAGCCCTTTGCAGTGATCTCTGCGAAGATCGGCTCAAGCTTATCGGTCTGTGTACCGAGCCATATGATGTCGCCGGTTGAACCATGCATGTTCCACATGCCGCTGCCGTGCTTTTCCCATATATCGCAAAGTTCTTTCAGGGCTTTGGAGGTATAGAAGAATCCGGATGGCGGGTTGACGCGAACTGTATGGAAATGGGCCACGCCGGGGAATTCTTCGGGCAAATCACAGTAACGGCCGATAACACCGCCGCCATAACCGAGGACACCGACGATACCGCCGTGTTTCCAGTGGGTGATTTTGTCCCGGTACGATCTCTCCAGAATTCCGAGCAGATCCTGCGCTGTGTTGCTCTTCTTTGCGGCCGTTTTAATCTCTTTCACAAAACTGGGCCATGCGCCTTTTTCAAGGTCATCAAGCATCGGTGTTTTTACATCTTTGCTCATTAGAAATCCTCCTTATAGAGTTATCTCATTGATATTAAAACATCACTATTCATGGGACATTTTTTTGTGCTGCGATCCGGAAAGTTGTTCGGAACAGAAACGAAGTACTGTTGCGTTATCACAGAGGACAAATTTATTCCGATAAGCTACAGGATCCCCCTTTCTTAGCAGAGTCAAGCACTCGGTATTTTTTGCAAATGAGGCGGGTGAGCCCAACAATCAAATACTGAACCTCAAGTCCTATTGAGTGTCAGGCATGCGATTGTATGTGTACTAACCTGATTAGTCAAATAAATAAAATTAATAAAACCATAACGCTGGACAATTTCCAGAGTTTAGCATATTGCAAATAATTTATATAAATACAGGAAGATATGTTCTATTGAGAATAATATTGTATAGAGGTGTAATAAATTGCAAATTCGTTGCCACAGAATTTCTATAGTCTGCAATCTTAAACCATATATTAATCATAAAGTTAGATT
This sequence comes from uncultured Nitrospiraceae bacterium, assembly GCA_964447405.1. Classification (GTDB taxonomy): domain Bacteria; phylum Nitrospirota; class UBA9217; order UBA9217; family UBA9217; genus JALNZF01. The sequence continues at coordinate 388,511 of CAYUSP010000003.1, forward strand.
TCGTGATAATTAGCTAGCGCATCAAACAATTTGGTATTTGTACCAATTAATATCGTACCATAAGCATAATACTATGATTTAAAACACTAATTACGTAAAACGCTCTTGATTGGCATTATTACCAAATTATCGCTAGTAAAAGAACAAATTCTCTCTCACATTGACACTGGAAAAACCTTCTGATACGATGCGTCATGTCGTCAATGAATACAGAAAAAGAGGAGGGTATATGGTTGAAGCAAAAGTAACATTGGTCAAAAATATGCAGTTTTCGGGAATTGCGTCTTCAGGCCACAGCATCACCATGGATGCAGACGAACAATCTGGTGGTCAAAACGCCGGTTTCCGTCCTATGGAGCTTTTGCTCGTAGGTTTTGGCGGCTGCTCCGGCATGGATGTGATATCGATTCTTCGCAAAAAAAGAACGCAGGTCAGCGGTCTTGAGATCTTCGTTAAGGGAAGCAAGACGGATAACAATCCCAAAATCTATAAGGAAATTCATATTGAATATGTTGTGACAGGCAAGGGCGTTGATAAAACCGCTGTCGAAAGGGCTATACGGTTGTCATTGGATAAATATTGCTCAGTAGGCGCTACACTCGCAAAAGCTGGAACGATCACCCACAGTTATCGGATCATTGAAGCATAGGTCTGTACTGATTGTCCGGCATGAGATTGCATAGAGACGGGCTGGCGCTTGATATTCACTGCATGCTCACAGTATGCTCTCTTTTTTGATCTCCTCCAATTGGCTCTTCAGCGCATCGATCTGCAACTGCAGGTCGATGAGACGGTCTGCTATGGGATCAGGGATGTGTGCATGGTCTAATAACGCCTCATCCGGAACTCGCTCATCCTTGATCCTCACGATCCTTCCGGGAATGCCCACAACAGTGGAATGGTCCGGAACATCCTGAAGAACAACTGAATTAGCCCCCATTTTGACATAATCCCCTATCTGAATGGGGCCGAGCACTTTGCATCCTGCTCCTACGACCACATGACTACCGATAGTAGGATGGCGTTTACCGCGCTGTTTGCCTGTGCCTCCCAGGGTCACTCCCTGAAAAAGCGTTACATGATCTCCAATCTCCGTTGTCTCACCGATCACGACCCCCATTCCATGGTCGATAAACAGGCTCGAACCAATGGTCGCACCGGGATGGATCTCGATCCCCGTAATAAAACGGGCTAGCTGCGACAGGGCGCGGGGGAAAAAGGGAACACCCTTTTTCCATAGCCAGTGAGCAACGCGATAGAATAAAAGTGCATGAAATCCAGCATAGGTAAGGGCGACCTCGAGTTTGCTGGTTGCAGCGGGATCCATAGATAATGCTGCGTTAAAGTCATTTTTAATCTTACGATAGATTTCGCTCATTATCTGATTCCGGTTCTCCTATAACTGAAATCCAAGCCTTGCTTAATCCACGATCTGCATCACATTATTTATTCTCGGAGCCATCCGGGAGGCACTCCGGCTTTGCGAGCCTCGTCAGGAATCGTTACCGCAATATCATTCCTGGCGATGTTGATATCCAATTGAACGCCCTTCATTTCCTCTTCAATCCTCTGGGCTTCAGCCTTGTCAGCCGGCGCAGCATTCATCGTCAGCAGGGATATCCTCTTCTGTTCAAGTGTTTGATACTGCCGCTCCAGATTCGCTAATCGTTCCCGCGCATCCTTCATGCGCATCTGCCAAACGGCCATCTGGCCTGCTTCGACTTCCGCATCGACCCTGACAGGCGCGGCAGGAGCACTGGTTTGCTCCCCATGTCCAGCGGCGGTATCTTCTTTCCCGGACTGCTCCATCATGTTAGCCTTTTCCCGGAATTTCTTCGGTACCTTGTCCAAGCTGTCGGTGATGTGGATAGCGCCCCTGTCATCAATCCACTGGTACAGGTAACGTTTTTTTGTCGCCTCATTTTCTTCCTGGCTTTGTTTCTCAGGCTGGGCCCAAGCAACCATGGTGCCCAACAATAGCGACAGCAGGATAACAAGACCCATACGCATTAGGTCATACTCCTTTTACGATTGTCACTGCTGCATAAGCAGCCATACCTTCACCCCGACCAGCGAATCCAAGCCCTTCCGTCGTCGTTGCCTTAATATTAATGCAGGACCGATCGACCTTCATTACGGCTGCGATGTTCGAGACCATTGCCGGGATAAAGGGTGCCATTCTTGGCTTCTCCGCGACAATGGTCGCGTCAATGTTCTGCATCTCGAATCCTGACTCACCCAGAAGCCGCCTGACCTCTTCCAGCAGCGTGAGGCTCGAAATGCCCTTGTATTTCGGCGCGGAATCAGGGAAATGTCTGCCGATATCCCCGAGGCCTGCAGCACCAAGCAGCGCATCACAGATCGCATGAAGCAGCACATCCGCATCTGAATGCCCCAGGAGCCCCTTTTCAAAAGGGATATCCTCTCCGCCGATAATGAGCTTTCTTCCCTCGATCAGGCGGTGAACGTCATATCCGGTTCCAATCCTTATAATATGCACAGCCTTTTCAGTATCTCCTTTGCGATGATCATATCTTCAGGCGTTGTGATCTTGATATTGTCATAGCTACCCATGATCACCTGAACTTTTTCTCCCATACTCTCCACGAGCGTCGCATCATCCGTGCCGTATAGTTTCTGCTTCTGGGACTCCACATGGGCGCATTTCAGGATCTCAGCAGGAAAAGCCTGGGGAGTCTGAATAGCCCACAACCTCGACCGATCCAGCGTAAGCAGAACGCACTGTTTATCATCAACCTGCTTGATAGTATCCTTAATCGGCACGCCGGCAGTATTGCATACACCTTTTTTCGCGAGTGCCACTGCCTCACTGATCATTTCCGGCGTCACGAAAGGCCGCACTCCGTCATGAACGACAACGACTGCCACGTCTTTTTCGAGCTTCTGCAGGCCTTTCGATACGGAATCCTGGCGTTCCCTGCCCCCCACGACGAGCGTCCGCACTTTGGTAATATGGTACCGTTCGATCACGTCGCGGAGACAGCCTTCGATTTCCTCCTCCGATAGGATCGGGATAATGGCATCGATCTCAGGTGCACGCTGAAATGCAAGCAGCGTGTGAGCCAGCAGCGGTTTGTCTCCCAGCAACAGGAACTGCTTTGCCACGGTCCTGCCCATACGCCTGCCCGTACCGGCTGCCGGTATGAGTGCAGTGACTGTCGGCATCAATATTCCCTCATAGGTTGCTGCCGTTCCAGCTGGTTAATCATACGGCTGGTCTGCTTCATTTTTTATAATTTTTCACAACTATTTTAAAGCGTTTGGCCATCGGAGCTTCCATGTCTATACTTACTCGGAGCTGGAACCTACCTGTATTTTCCCGATGAAAAATGTCGAAGGGGAGAACGATCTGCCCGTCTTCCAGAGATGCTTTCCCCAAATCGACTCTCATTCCCGCATCCACAGCTTCCTCAAGCGCGGCCATCTCCGGTTTGGCCTCAACCATGAGAGCCCCCGGCAGGGATGGCTCACGGGGAGGCGAGTCCTCCATCAGATCCTCAGGGAAGGACTCCACAAAATCCTTTCTGCTACTGATGTCGCCGAGCGCAAAATTATGCTGCTCAGGATTTTTCTGCATATCCCGAAGCACGAGTTTGGCAATCGACGTGAAAGTTTTGAGCACACCGGTACCATCTTTGGCGATGGCTTCATAGAACGGCACCCTGCGGGGATTCAGCACAGCATTCAGTTCTTCGACGGCAAGAACATCCGGGAGGTCCCGCTTGTTGTACTGGATTGCCAGGGGGAAATCGGACAGATCGATGCGCTGTTCCGCGAAGTTATCGCGGAGATTTGCCATGCTTTCCAGGTCCGCATCCAGCATGGTACGCTGCGAATCCGCAACAAACACCACGCCATCCGCGCCTTTGAGCACCAGCTTGCGGGTCGCGTTGTAAAAAACCTGTCCAGGGACCGTGTATAGATGGAACCGCACTTTATAATTTTTTATGGTCCCGAGCTCTAACGGCAGAAAATCGAAGAAGAGGGTGCGGTCTGATTCCGTAGCCAGCGATACGAGCTTCCCGCGCTGGCCAGGAGCAATACGGTGATAGATGAGCTGGATATTCGTCGTTTTGCCGCACAATCCGGGGCCGTAATAGACGATCTTTGCGTTAATTTCACGCGTTGTGTGGTTCACCAGCGCCATAACTGCATAATTGCATAAAAAGGTGGGTATGTCAATATAGCCAATCAGCTGTTTCCGGCCGAGAGCGCATTCAGCGCCAAGCTGTGCGTCCCATCGTTCTTGCTTGCAAGCAGCGGCACGGTCCGTGATAAGCCAACGGTGATAGGATCGAGTGAAGCTCCGGTGAGATCGGTCAGCACGCCGCCCGCTTCCTTCAAAATCAGCATTCCCGCGGCATAATCAAAGGCACGGGACGCGGTGCCGGTTGCAAAGACGCTCAGTGCCCCCGAAGCAAGATAGACGAGGTCAAGGGCAGTGGAGCCGAAGCAACGCGTGCGCTTCGCCTGGCTGATGAGCGGCATGATCCGGGGGATGTCTGTCGCGGGTGTCGAGGCCTCGTATGCAACGATCGTTATGCCGACTTCCTGCGGGGTTCGCATGGGAGCATGGTTCTTATAAGCGCCCCTGCCGCGTATGGCCCAGAACTCATCACCCACAGCGAGATTGATGACATAGCCGACGGACAGGCTCGAGAGCGTCTGCCCGTCCAGAAGTGCCAGCGACGTGGAGAAGAACGGGATGCCGCTCTTGGCATTGTTGCTTCCGTCAATGGGATCCACCAGCACAATCTTTGATCCAGCTCCGAATTTCCTGATGCCCAGTTCTTCGGAAATAAGCGTGAACGATTCACCGTCCCGCTGTGCACCCTCAAGCGCGGCAATGATGATGTCCTCTGCCCATTTGTCCACGGGAAAGGTCTTGTCCCCGCCAGCACCTTTTCCGAGAGGGATCAACCCCCCTTCCTTCGCCAGGATCGCGGACAGACCTTCACGCATTTCCTTTCCAATAGATTTAAAAATCTCCAGCCATTGCTCATTTGTCATAAGTTCTCCTAATCCGAATAAACCGGTATCGAAAAAACAAAGCTTAAAGCATCTCGCGCCAAGCCGCAAAGGCGCCAAGAGAACTGTTACATCTCAATTTAAAAATAATTAATCTGTCTTTTCTTTGCGACTTAGCGGCTTTGCGCGAAATATTCTTGCCGTTTTGTGTAGAATTATAATTCTGAGTTGTCTAAAAGGGTAAGGTACAAGTCCCCACCCAGGACCCTGGCCCCTAACCCCTGGACCCTCTTAAGAAGTTGATCACATCCTCCGCTACCTTCCTGCTCATCCCCTTTACTTCCGCCAGTTCTTCAACAGTCGCCTGTTTGATCCCTACCATGCTGCCGAAATGACGGAGCAGCGCTTTTTTCCGCACCTCACCGATACCGGGGATATCATCCAGTTCAGATTTAATTGCCCGCTTTTCACGAAGTTTCCGATGATAGGTGATGGCAAAACGGTGCGCCTCGTCGCGAGCACGCGCAACCAGATGCGTGGTCGCGCTCACAGGATCGAGGACGATAGGTTCATCTACACCAGGGAGAAAAACCCTCTCGAACTCCCGTGCACTTCCTTCTTCTCCGCTCCGTGCCTTGGCAAGGCCGATCACATCAGGCCCATCAATCTGCAGTTCCCTCAACGCATCAAGAGCTGCATTCAGCTGGCCTTTGCCGCCGTCGATCAGAATCAGATCCGGCAGCGTTGCCTCATCCTTCGCTTTCGTATAGCGGCGCCGGACCACCTCGAACATGCTGGCAAAATCGTCCTGTCCTTCCACGGTACGAATCTTGAACCTTTTATAATGCCGCTTGTCCGGCAGATTGTTCTCGAACGACACCATGCTTGCAACGGACTCAGAGCCCTGGATCTGCGAAATGTCAAACGCCTCGATCCTGCGCGGGAGGTTCCTGAGGCCTAATTCCTCCTGCAGGCTCAAAAGGATCTTCTCCTTGCTTCTGCGGGACAGGATATGTTCGCGAAGCGACTGGGCGGCATTGTCCGACGCCATCTGAACCAGCTCGCGTTTTTTCCCCCGCTGAGGAACAAGGATCTCTGCTTTTGCTCCCCGCTTCTGGGTGAGCCAGTTTTCGAAGATACCCTGGTCGGAGATCGCGAGTGGAAGGAGCACCTCCTGCGGAACGATCATCTCCTTGGCATAGAACTGTTTGAGAAAGTCGTTCAGCACGTCCTCTTCCGGCATACCACGCACATCATCCAGATAAAAATCCTTGCGACCGATTAGTATGCCGTTCCTGATAAAGAGCGTCTGGATATCCGCGCATCCTTTTTCGAATGCCATTCCGATGATATCCTGGTTCTCAAAACCGGGTGATACAACCTTCTGCTTTTCAAGCGCGCCTTCGATCCTGGAGATCCTGTCCCGGATTTCAGCAGCACGCTCGTAGTCCAACTGTTCTGACGCTTTTTCCATCCGCTGCTTCAACCGGTCCAGCAGGTCATGGTCCTTGCCTTCAAGAAAGAGCCGCACCTGTTCCACGATCTCAAGATATTGGGCCTTGTCTGCCTCACCGGAGCAGGGCGCTATGCAGCGGCCGATCTGGAACTGAACGCATGGCCTGATTGGCTTGTCCGCCTTGAACTCCATTCTGCAGGGGGCGATCGGGAACGTCCTGCGAATAATCGCAAGCGTCTCCCACATGCCGCCGGCGGGGACATAGGGCCCGTAGTAGGTCGCTCCGTCCTTCTTGAGACGCCTGGTGACTTCAAGGCGTGGGAACTCAGATTTCAGATCGAACCGGAGGTAGGGATAGTTTTTGTCGTCACGCAGTACGATATTGAAGCGGGGATGGTGCTTCTTGATAAGTGTGGACTCAAGGATCAGGGCTTCGAGCTCCGTGTGCGTAACGATTGTCTCAAGGTCAACAATCTGGCGCACCATAGTCTCGGTCTTTTCGCCTTTTGCGCCTTTCTGAAAATAGGACCTCACCCGGTTCCATAGCGACACAGCCTTGCCGATATAGATGATGTGTCCGCCTGCGTCCTTCATGAGGTAGACGCCCGGCGCATCGGGAAGATGCTGGAGTTTTTCTTCGAGGGTCATGGTGTGAAAATCTTACCACAGATGAACACGGATGGACACGGATAAATGCCGATTAATCAGCGAAAATCCGCGTTAATCTGCGGCCGACTACTGTTTTCAGGTTGAAACATTTTACAGTCTTCTCATCCGATCCGGCCTGAGCATGGTCGCATCGTTCTTTTGAACATACTCCCGGAGCGTCCTGACGGCCGCATCCCGATCAGAAGGCATGCGGACCCGGAGGGGAAGATAATTCGACGCGTGGTTCGAGAAAAAGAGCCCGCGCATCTCGGTATGCTCAAGCATCTCTGCGAGTTCGGTCAGGATCGCGAAGGGGTCAGGCAGGCTGAACGTTCCGGTTTGTTCGAGGTCGTAGAGCGGCGTGTTGGGCACGATCATGGTCGTGAGCGCGCCGACATAATCAGGATCGAGCTCCGAAAGCAGCCTGCCGGTAAGTCTTGCATGCTCGCTGCTCCGTTCGCTTCCGCCGATACCGAGCAGCACCGTGACCGAGAGCTTGATGCCTGCCTCTTTCACTCGGATGCCCGCCTCCCTCGTTTGTGCCGCGGTCACACCCTTTTGCATCCATGCCAGCAGAGTATCATCCCCGGACTCCACTCCAAGATAAAGGATGCCGAGACCCTTTTCCTTCAGAATTCGAAGCTCATCCGTGTTCTTACCAAGAATGCTTCGCGCATTGGCGTACATACCGATCCGCTGGAGCCGCGTGAAGTTCGCATGGAAAAGTCCAAACAGGGAGAGCAGTTCCTGGTAAGGCGCGGCAAGCGCATCTCCGTCTGCAAGAAAGATCCGGCGCGTGTCCGCGAAGTCCGGAAGGCAGTCGAGCACATCCGCCTCCATTTCAGCGATGCTTCGAACACGGAATCGCTTGTCCTTGTACGCAGGGCAGAAAATGCAATGGTTATGCGTACATCCGATGGTGTACTGGAGGATGAGGCTCTTGGCCTCGCTCGGAGGCCGGATGACGGTGCCCTCGTATTCAGGCATGGTTTATCCTTTGATCCTCATGGGTGCGGGTTTCGTCTCAGTGCTTGAGCGAATTATAGTTCAAACGTTAGGCAGATTACATCCTCAAAACCATGGAGATAGCACCGGTTTCGCAAACTCTCCGGCAAAGGCCGCAGCCGAAACATTTATGCGGATCTACATGGGCATGATGCTCGCCGTGATGCTGATGGCTGCTGATGGCCTGGAAATGGCACTCAGCATCGCACAGACCGCAGCCTGAGCAAAGCTTTTCGTCCACAACAGCCACTTGCTCAGCCCGTTCCATGGTCTCGACCGTGGTCCGGGAGAGCGTCAGCATGGCGAGGCAGTCCTGTGGTTTGCAATTGCAAATGGCGCCGATGAACGGGGTCATCATGGTCCAGATGGTATGGATCGAGCCCTGCTCTTCCATCTCCTTCATCTGCATTATAGCCGTGTCCGGGGCGATGGATTCCAGGCCTTCATCGGACGCCTTGCCAAAGTACCCCATGTCGATCGCATTGTACCAGGGCTCGGGGCCATAGCTCACCGCATAGCAGCAGCGCTCGTCCTTCTTCTCGATGTTCCACCTGCATGCGCAGGGCATGCGCACCACGGTCCTTGCCCTGTTCACGACCTCACTGATCTCCTCGATAGGCAGCACCTGGCCGAAATGTTCCGCCTTGGCCTTCTGCTGCATTGCGTTTGCGACCGCAGCTGGTAGCTTGCCCTTTTTCCGAACAATGGTCTCAAGGCGGCCCAGAGTCTGAAATCCCTCAGAGAATGCCGATGAGAGAAAGTTCTCGATGTACTTGCGCCGCGTCAGATCGGACAGCAGGTCCTGTCCGTAGTTCGCCGCGTTCTTGTACCAGATCTTGCCGTCGCCGTGCTTTGTACAGAATTCACACATTATTGTCCGCTCCCGTGAATGCGATAGTTACTCTACCTTAATCCCGACTGCCATCTCCTGCTTTCTGAGTGACCGGATCTTGTCCCGGAGCCCGGCAGCTGTTTCGAAATCCAGCTCCTTTGCCGCTGCTCGCATCTGCTTTTCGAGCGCAGCAACAAGCGCGGGAATGTTGACCGTCGGCACATACTCGCCTGCCTCTTCAGCCGCGATCGGCACGGTAAAGTAATCCTGCTCGTACACGGTGCGAAGCGTTGCCTGGATATTCCTTTTGATCGACTGCGGTGTGATACCATTCTTTCTATTGTATTCCTCTTGCACCGCGCGCCGCCGGTCAGTCTCGGCAATGGCAATCGTCATGGACTTCGTCATGGTGTCCGCATACAGGATGACCTCGCCGTTCACATTCCGGGCAGCCCGGCCCATGGTCTGAATGAGGGAGCGGGCCGATCGAAGAAATCCCTCCTTGTCTGCGTCAAGAATCGCGACGAGCGACACCTCGGGGATATCAAGCCCTTCCCGCAGCAGATTTATGCCGATCAGCACATCGTACTTGCCCAGGCGAAGGTCCCTGATTATGTCCACACGTTCCAGGGTATCGACATCGGAATGCAGATACGCCACCTTTACGTTTAGTTCCTTATAATGCTCAGTAAGGTCCTCCGCCATGCGCTTCGTCAGTGTGGTCACGAGTACGCGTTCCTTGGCTTCCGCCCGTTTCCGGATCTCGTTCAGCAGATCATCAACCTGTCCCTTGACAGCTCGGACCTCGATTTTCGGATCAATGAGTCCCGTGGGCCTGATGACCTGCTCGATGATGCGGCTGCCGGACCGCTCAATCTCATAATCCGCCGGCGTGGCGGATACATATACGATCTGGTTTGTCCTCGCGCAGAATTCCTCGAAATTAAGGGGCCTGTTGTCAAGCGCGGACGGCAAACGGAATCCATAATCCACGAGCGTGGTTTTTCTAGCCCGGTCGCCATTGTACATGCCGCCGATCTGCGGGATCGTGGCATGCGACTCGTCCGCGACCAGCAGATAATTCTTGGGGAAATAATCAAGCAGTGTCGGCGGCGGCTCGCCCGGTGCCCGGCCCGAGAGATGGCGCGAATAGTTCTCGATCCCGTGGCAGAATCCCATTTCCTGGATCATCTCGAGATCGAACATCGTGCGCTGTTCTATCCGCTGCGCCTCGATCAGTTTGTTCGCCTTCCTGAAGTACTGGATTCGTTCCCTGAGTTCTTCATGAATGCCGTCGATCGCGGCCTTCATCCGAGATTCCGGAATGACATAATGGCTGTTCGGGTAGACCGCGATCTTTTCCAGCTTGTGCAGCGGTGTTCCCAGGAGCGGATCGAATTCGGAGATCATGTCGATCTCATCCCCGAACATCTCGATCCGGATCGCCGTGCTCTCATGAGACGCGGGAAATATCTCGACTACGTCGCCGCGCACACGAAAAGTTCCGCGCTGAAAATCAAAATCGTTCCGTGAGTACTGAATGTCGACAAGCTTTCTGAGTATCTCGTTCCGATCCAGGCGCTGCCCCTTTTCCAGGAACAGGAGCATGCCGTGGTATGCTTCGGGAGAACCCAAACCATAGATGCACGATACCGATGCTACGACAATGACATCATTTCGCTCTAGCAGAGCGTTCGTTGCTGAGTGCCGCATGCGGTCGATCTGTTCGTTTATGGATGAATCCTTGTCAATGTATGTGTCCGTCGTCGGGAGGTACGCTTCCGGCTGGTAATAATCATAATAAGACACAAAATACTCTACGGCATTGCCGGGGAAAAGCTCCTTGAACTCATTATACAGCTGGGCGGCCAGGGTCTTATTGTGCGCGATCACCAGCGTCGGCTTCCGCACCTGCTGGATCACATTGGCAATGGTGTAGGTCTTGCCCGAACCCGTCACCCCAAGCAGGACCTGGTGGCTAAGGCCCTTGTTGATGCCTTCACAGAGTTTATCTATGGCTTGCGGCTGATCCCCTGTGGGTTTGAACGTAGATACCAGGTTGAATTCAGGCATAAAATGATATTACTCCCGGAGCAGTACCGTGTCAATGATACAGACCGGAACATTGATAACCTGTAGATGGCCAACTTTTTCCGCGATTTGCGATTGCTTGCCCTACACTTCCTGAAAATAAGGCACTACGGTTGGAACCGGATCACAAATCATTCGTAACTATCGAATATACTGCAATATTCCAATAACACTTTAAATAAAGTTTAGCACTAAAAATAAATGTTGACAATACCAAAAAACTTATGTATTATTCCTTCAAGCATTGATCTTTCAATTCGCATAGAGTTATTTGTTGGCAGGCACAATCTCGGACATGTTTTCAACCACACGAAGGAGGCTAATCATGAAGAAGCATTTCATCAGCATCATTCTGGTCATCGTCGCAGTCATCGCTTTACCAGCAACGGGTCTTACCTCTGAATCCCTGTCACGCTGCGCTGATAAAGATACGGCATGCAGGAATTTTGAGCAGTTCCTTGAAGCACAGCAGCCGGAAAAGATCATCGAGCAATATAATTCAGCGATTCCCTACTCTGAGGACGCCCGTATTTTTATCGGCGAGGCTTACCTGGCTATGGCATCGCGAGACAATATCAGCCCCGACGTTGAAGAGAGCTATTACCGGAGAGCGATCGAGGTAAAACACAACATTGCTTACATGGGGCTGTATTTCTTCTATGCAGTGAAAGACGAGGAGATGGCTATCGGTTTTCTGCGGGATTATTTACAAACCCGGCCGGCTGATACTGTGCCCTATGTTATCCTGGGTGAATATGAGCTGAACAGGATGAATTACGAGCTCGCTGATTCGTACCTGCGGCTGGCGAAGCAGGTTGCCCATGCGCATTCACCACGTGTAGACTGGCTGCTGTTCCAGACTAGCTACCTTCTGAAAAACTTCACCTTAGCAAAAGAGATGTTTGAAAGCGCTGTAACAAAAGGCAAGTTTGATAAAGAGCTGAAGGCACTGACTTCCGATCCCCGATTCTCAGAAATCAGCAAACGCCCAGAGTTTTCGCAGTTTTGCAACTTGCTGAAAGTAGCCATGGCCTACAACTGACAAATCATTACCGTCCCGCCGCCCAATCATCAGCGCGGCGGGGCATTCCCCTCTTATAGATGGAAAGATTAACGCTGGAGCCTAATGGCTCCAGCGTTTTTTACTTAGTACACGGTTAATCATTTTTTAGACCCCTGACCGTTTTTTATCTCCGTATAACGAGCAGTGCGCGCCGGTCCCCATGTTCGGCTGCATGCATAACCTGATCCCCGCAGCCCTCACCGTATACCATTTCGATCGCCTCCACGAAACCAGGGCTCAATAAGCGCGAACCCGGCGCTTTCCGCGTATTGCAATTGAATAGAAAGGCATCGTTGATAGCCGAGAGAACCTCATCGCCGTCCGAGAAATGCATGGGCCACAGCAGGCAGACTTTCGGTTTTACCTGCTCCAGCGGCAGGCCGAGTATCATGGCGACAGTATGCAGAGAGCAGTGGGTCCGGTGATTGGACCAGTAGGCGAAAAGGCAGAGACCGTCCTCATTCGTGTCGATGGAGAAAAGCCCGGGTTCCTCATTTTCGAAAACGTTATCGTATCCCCCGCCGGCTATTAAATGCGGGCAGAGTTTCGCTGCCTCGGGCAGGACCCTGATAATCCTGTTCATTTCCGCGGTGGTGACACATACCTCATACGAGGAGCAGCAGCACTTCTCGCCTCTGGCGCAGCCGTTGCAGTTATTCTCGAGCAACTGAAGAGACTCAACGTCGACCTCCACGCTGCTGCGCTGATGCTGCGGCGGTCGTTTTGTGCGCCTCTGTTTCGGACTTTTCGATGGCATTGGATTTAAGGAGAGCGGGGAATGAGGCTGTTGGTTTTTAAACGAGGCGATCCCCGCTCTTTTTCAGATGACTTCAAAGCCGCATTCTGCGTTTATTTGACCGGTGCTTAGAGCTGAACTCAGCCTATGAGGAGCTTCATGTGGGGCCGCAGTTCATGGAGCAGGCGTTTGCCGTTTTTCTGTGATCCAGTGGTTCATGGCACTTCTTGTACTTCTTGTTGCTGCCGCACCAGCAGGGTTCGTTCCTGCCTGGTAGCTTTTGCGGCATACCCTCGTCCCTGCTGCTGAGCAAAGCTCCAAGTTTGTCAATGATACCCATTTCTCACGTCCTGCCTTCCTGAGCATCGAATCGATCACCGCTGTACACAACAAACAACAGATGGTTCGAGAATGTCACCGGTTTATGGATGGCGGATTATACCTCCCTTATCCTTTGGATGCTACAGGATTTATTAGACCAGCTTGAGAAGGTAAAGTTTTCGGGAGTTGCAGGCAGGAACTGTAATACCAAAATGATAATGTCCTAATTCGCCAAAATAGAAAAGTCCTATTCCCAGTTACTATGACTCGACCATCAAGGGAGGGCATTGTGGGGGAAAAGGATATCCTCACGATGAGCAACAGGGAAACAAAACGACTCCATATCATTCATCAGGTATTGAAAAAAAAGTGACACAGGTGGACGCAGCAGAACTTATCAGCGTTAGTTCCTTGATAGTGTTTCTTCTATGAATCATGAATTAGTTACTTTGTCAGCGAATATTCATCAACAATCTCGCGATCGATCGTCATAAACTTAAATGTCGCTGTCCGTTCCCCGACTACGACAAGCATCGCCCCATAATTTCTATTATAGCGTGATTGGCTCCCGCTGACGATGGATGTGAAATCGTAGATGGATGAACCACCCAGACCGTTTACGAAATAAGGAAAATCGTTTACCAAAATCCTTTCATAGGTATGGTCATGCCCTGAAAAAACACAGTCTGCCCCCCACTCCTTGAATGGCCATTGCATAAAAGCATGAGACCCGTGCAGTCCTGATGAAAAGGGTGGATGATGAAAATAAACCATCTTGAAAGCTTTGCCTGATGATGATAGCTGATTTTTCAGCCAATTCGCCTGGATCGAATCAATCGCTACGCCATCCGGCTCATTGGCATCGGTATTAAGAATAAAAAACTGAATCGGTCCCCACGTAAACGTGTAATAGCGCTCGTTGCCGGGAAGGACAAAATATTCAAAAAAGGGCTGTGCCCCGCTCGGGGAAAGCCAGTCATGATTTCCCAGAGAGGGGAAAAACCGGTTCTCGACAGACCCTTCACCATAGGTGCCGGAATAGGGATGGATAAATTGGTGATAATATTTCCCAATATTGGCATCGATCGTTGCCTGTTCGCCATAATAATAATTATTGTCACCGGTAGTTATGATGAAATCGGGATTCCATGATTTGACGAGGTCAGACACCGCCCTGTTGGCGGGGCCATCGAGGCCATAATCTCCAATGACCGCGAACGTCGATAGTATTGATTGAGGTGGGGTATCCGATCTGTCCCGACAGGCCGGGATCAATAGGAATACCAAACAATAAAGCAGCAACGTTGAATGCCAAAATATGCCAGGCCATCGTATCACGCGATTATGTTAATCCTTCGGGTATTCGTATTTTAAGTCTGAGCTAAACCATTGTCCGTCTGCGGAATCAATGCACCAATGAGACGATGTCGCTTATGGTGCATGGCGTCTTTCCATGCAATTTCAGCATCAACATTTCTTGCAATGCCCTCTCTTTCTCTTCCCGTCTCAGTGGTTAATGATACCATGTTCGCATCGGTAATAGTATTGTTGCAAATCGGCAAAACATTGCAGACCATCAGATCAGGCTCTTCGACACGATCTCATGCACGTCTTTGGATAACTTCGGCGCTTTCAGGATCCGTTCGAGCTGCGCCCGCATGAGCCCTCTCCGCCCTACCTCGTAGCGCTTCCACATCGTGAACGAAGACACAAGCCGCGCTGCGATCTGAGGATTCAATGCATCAACGGCCAGCACCTTGTCAGCTAGGAATTCGTACCCCACGCCATCGGGTTCGTGGAACCGCACGGAATTGGATGCAAAAGCCCCGATCAGCGAGCGTACCTTGTTTGGGTTCTTGATGCTGAATACCGGATGCGTCATCAGCTTTTTCACCGTATCGAGTGTGTTTGGCAGGCGCGATGTGGCCTGAATCGCAAGCCATTTGTCCATGACCAGCGGATCATCCTTCCATTTGTCATGGAACGCGGCCAGCGCCTCTTCACGCTCCTCGCATTCGCTGTTCGCCAGGTTCGCGAGCGCGCTGATCACATCAGTCATGTTCGTGCCATTCCTGAACTGATCCTTGCAGAGGTCGCGCACGTCGCGGTCTTCCAGTTCCGAGAGATAAGCGAGGCAGGTGTTCTTGAGGCTCCGCTTCCCGATCGCCACCTGGTCAACACGATAGGGGCCGTCATCCCGGTTTGCCTGGTACGTCGCCAGGAGCGGGCCCTTCAGGACAACAGCAAGGGTCTGCTGAACGAACTTTTTCGCCTCATGAATGGCCAGCGGATCGATTTCCGGCATGAAGTCAGCCAGGTAGGCCTCGGCGGGCAGTACCAGGGTGAAAGCCTGGAACGCTTTGTCCTGCATATTACTTTCGAGAATGGCCCTGAACGCATCGATGAAAAGATTGTCCAGCGCGAGTAGCTTCCCCTGTTGAAAATCCCGGACCAGATCAAGCAGCAGCTTCGCCGCAAACTGCTGGCCCGCATCCCATCGGTTGAACTCGTCGGAGTCATGTGACATGAGAATGAGCCGCTCCTCGTCCGTCAAGTCTATTTTCACTTTCACCGGCGCCGAGAATCCGCGCAGGATCGAGGGCACGGGTTCGTCAGGGATATCCTGGAACACGAAGGTCTCTTCAGGCTTTTTTATCTCCAGATTTATCGTCCCCGCTTTTCGGATTCCCTGCTTCCCCGATGCCAGACATATGTCCAGATCTTTCCCGTCCCTTCCGAGGAGTCCAATGGCAACCGGAATATGCATGGGCTTCTTTTCTTTTTGGTCAGGCGTCGAAGGACAGGTTTGCCTGAATATGAGCGTATACGTCCTCGCCTTCGGGTCATACAACCGCGTGATCGCGAGCTCCGGTGTGCCCGCCTGCGAGTACCAAAGCTTGAACTGCGAGAGGTCCGCTCCGGTCGCGTCTTCCATGGCTGTTACGAAATCGTCAGTGGTTACAGCCTGTCCGTCGTGGCGAGAGAAGTAGAGGTCCGTGCCCTTGCGGAAACCTGCGGGACCCAGGATCGTCCGCAGCATCCGGATCACTTCTGCGCCCTTGTTGTATATCGTAAGTGTGTAGAAATTGTTGATCTCGACGTATGTCTCCGGCCGTACGGGGTGCGCCATGGGCCCTGCATCCTCACGGAACTGGTGCGTGCGCAGGATGTTCACGTCGCTTATCCGCTTCACGCCCCGTGATGTCATGTCCTCCATGAAATGCTGGTCACGGAACACGGTGAATCCTTCTTTGAGCGACAGCTGGAACCAGTCGCGGCAGGTGACGCGGTCGCCTGACCAGTTGTGGAAATACTCGTGCCCAACCACACCCTGGATGCCCTGGTAATCGCCGTCTGTTGCGGTTTCGGGTTTCGCCAGCACGTATTTCGAATTGAAGACATTCAGACCTTTGTTCTCCATGGCGCCCATGTTAAAGTCGTCCGTGGCCACGATCATGAACAGATCAAGGTCGTACTCTCTGCCGTATGCCTCCTCGTCCCATCGCATTGCCTGCTTCAGCGATTCCATGGCATGGCCGCATTTGTCCTTGTTGTGATGCTGAACGTAAATGCGGAGCGTCACGTCGCGTCCGGACAGGGTCCTGAAGTGGTCCTCGACCAGGGCGAAATCCCCGGCTACTAGCGCGAAGAGATACGCTGGCTTCGGGTACGGGTCATGCCACGTTGCCTTGTGCCTGTTGCCCCCGAGATCGACAATGCCGAGTTGATTGCCGTTCGACAACATGAAGGGATATTTTTGTTTATCGCCGACGATCGTCGTCATAAACCGAGCCAACACGTCAGGCCGGTCTGGATAATAGGTGATCTTCCTGAATCCCTCTGCCTCACACTGGGTGACGAAGCCGCTGCCAGACATGTAGAGGCCGGACAGCTCCGTGTTGTCCCGGGGATTTATTTCGGTTTCTATCTCGAGGACAAACCGGTCAGGGGCCGATGTGATCGTAAGCGTTTCAGCGTCAAGCTTGTAGTGACTCGCATCAAGCAGTTCGCCGTCGAGTTTGATCGACAGGAGCTTGAGGTCTTTCCCATTCAGCACGAACGGGTAAAGACCCTCGCAGTTGTCACGATTGCACAGCACCGTCAGAAGCGACGTTACGCGCGTACGCTTCTCATCAAGCTCAATCTGCAGATTCACCGTCTCGATATGAAAGTCAGGCGGACGGTATTCTTTAAGACTGGTTGTCACATGGGATCTTTTGTGTCCCTCTTCGGTCATGAAAGCCTCTTTTCAGTCTTGATTACGGTTGAGTGAACGTGATATGCGGAGTATCACATACAGCTTCAGAATGGAACGAGCGTACTATATAATTTAGAATGGGGCAAGGGAAAATAGAAGTCATTCCGATCTTAGCGACACGATCGGATCGAACTCTGCAGCCTTCCTGGCCGGATAAATGCCGAAGAATAATCCTATCGCAGCTGAAAATATAAAAGCGACGGCAACAGAAGGCAAGGATATGCTTGTCGGGAGTTCCGTTGTCCAACCCACAATAAGCGATCCCGAGATCCCCAGCGCAGCGCCAATGATCCCTCCCGCGAGGCTGAGCACCAGTGCTTCCATGAGAAACTGAAGAAGGATGTCCTTTTTGCGCGCGCCGAGCGCCCTGCGAAGGCCGATCTCCCTGACTCGCTCTTTGATGGATATAAGCATAATCGCGAGAATGCCCACGCCGCCGACCAGGAGCGAGATCGCGGCAATGCCGCCGAGAAGCATCGTAAAGGTTTCCGACGTTTCCTGCTCGGCGCGCAGGATGTCCATCTGGTTTTGTATGCTGAAATCGTTTTCCCTGCCGGGCTTCAACCGGTGGCGCTCGCGAAGGATCGAGGCGATGTCGGCCACTGCCTTGTCCATAAGCGACACGTCGCGTGCGGCAATGTATATATTGTTAACGTACGTAACGTTCATCAGCCTGCGCATGGCCGTGGTTATCGGGATGAGGATCTGATCGTCGTCATCCTGACCAATGGCATTTACGCCCTTTTCCTCAAGTACGCCGATGACTTCGAAAGGCACATTGTTGATCCGGACCATCTCGCCGATGGCCGCGCGATCCTCGAAAAGATTTCGAACAACGGTCCTGCCGAGCACTGCGACCCGCAGGGAAGCTCTGACCTCATCCTCGGTAAAGAAGCGGCCCAGCCCGGGCCGGAAATTGCGTATCTCGGGAAATTCCGGTGTGGTGCCTGACACAACCGTGTTAGAGCTCGTCTCGCCGTATTTGACCAGATATTTTTTCCCCTGGAACGGGGCGGCCTTTGCGATTGCCGCGGATTCGGTTGCGAGCGCCACAGCATCGCGCACGGTGAGTGAAGTAGTATTGCCAGTCTGCCTCGGCCTGCCGGCGATAATGCGCACTTTACCGGCGGTTACGATGATCAGGTTCGTGCCGAGGCCCTGAATCTTCTTCAGGACCGCCTCCTGGGCGCCTCTGCCGATTGCGACCATCAGGACCACGGCAGATACACCGATCACGATGCCGATCACCGCCAGGGCGGTGCGCATCTTATGCGTGCCAAGGGTCTTGAGGGCTATTTTGGTACCTTTGATTAACTTCATAACTCTTTTATCGCAGAGGACGCAGGGAAAGACAGAAATTTATCAGCCGCGGATTTTCGCGGAAAAGACGGATAAGGTCGGTTTAAAGAATCAAAACCATGGAGTGCTATTTTCCTCCAATCAGTCCAATGCCTGATGTTTATCCGCGTTCATCCGCGAAAATCTGCGTCCAAATAAAATACTTTACAAACCAGGATCTTAAAATTCAAGTCAAGTTCTGAGTCAAAAAAAACCATTTTCACACGAAGCCGCAGAGCACACGAAGAAAATCTTAAGTCTGGAATTATTTATCCTGAATCTCTTCGTGGCTTCGTGCCTTCGTGTGAGACCGAATTAGTTCATGACTAATCGGTCTGAGGTTCACCCCGTTAATTATTACGCTCTCTGCGTCCTCTGCGGTCAATTCCGTTTCTAGCTTTTTAAAGCGAGCACCGGATCCATCTCAGCCGCTTTTTTCGCGGGATGAATCCCGGCGAGTATCCCGACAAGCACCGAGAAAATGAACCCGAGCACAAAAGACTCCCACGAGGGCATTGCCGGCATTTTCCCCTTGCTCAAAATGGGGAGCAGAATTGCGGCAACCAGCCCAACGAGCACACCGATAATACCGCCCATGAGCGTGATCAAAGACGATTCGATCAGGAACTGGTTCTTGATGTCCTTTTTTCGGGCCCCGACAGCCCTGCGCAAACCGATCTCCTTCACGCGCTCACCCACGGAGATCAGCATGATGTTCATAACTATGATCCCGCCGACGATGAGCGATATAAGCGATACAAGCCCGAGAAAGAGATTGAGCGTACCCATCATGCCCTTTGCCATCTTGCTGACAGAAGAGGCCCCCCGCACGCGAAAATCTTCGGGGAATCCCGGCTGTATGTGATGCCGCTCCTTGAGCAATGCAGTAACATCGTTCTCGATCTTCTCTACCTGGTTCGAATCAATGGCAGCAATGCGGATGATGTTGACATACGGCGTATTGAAAACCCTTCTGCTGGCGGTCGTGTACGGAATTAAGATGCGGCTGTCCATGTCCATGCCCATGGGGCTGGTCCCTCGCGCGCCAAGTACGCCAATGACCTTAAAATTCACATTTTCGATCCTGATGTTCGTACCAGTGGGATCTGCATTGCCGTACAGTTCGCTTACCACGGTCTTACCGAGCACGGCCACTCTGGCCATGCCTGCCATGTCCTCCTCGGAAAAATAGTCTCCGCTCTCCACAGGCCAATCCCACGCGTCGCCATAGTTCACGGTGCCGCCGTAGATCGTGGTGTTGGTGTTGTTCTCCTCGTACTTCACGGTCCGTCCGAGCCGAATGAGCGCGGCATCCATTGCCTTGATCCCTTTAATTTCCGTCAGTACCGCTTGGGCGTCCTCAAGGGTCAAGGTATTAACCTTTTCATCAGGAGGCCCCAGGACCTTGCCGCCGCCTGCGAAGATCATCACCGCATTTGCTCCGAAATTCTGAACAGTCTTCATCACCTTGGCGCTTGCGCCTTTTCCCACGGAAACGATCACCGTAAGGGTGGTTATTCCGATAATAACGCCAAGCATCATCAAGAATGCCCTCATTTTATTCATGCCGATCGCCTTCATGGCGAGTTTAACTGTCTTTGCCTGTTTCATTATGCCACCTTCCTTTCGTCGCTCACGATCCTGCCGTCGCGCATCCTGATGATCCGGCTTGCCCGCTCTGCGATCTCGTCGGAGTGCGTGACCATAATGATGGTTCTGCCGTCCTTATGGAGCTTGTCGAAGATGGACATGACCTCGGTGCTGGAGGCGGTATCGAGATTGCCCGTGGGCTCGTCCGCGAGCAGAATGCTCGGATCGTTCACCAGAGAACGGGCAATGGCCACGCGCTGCTGTTGTCCGCCCGAAAGTTCACTCGGCACGTAATGCATGCGGTCGCCGAGGCCAACCTCCTCAAGCGCCGTGGATGCAAGAGCGTTCATGTCCAGTTCGTCCGTGCTGTAGATGAGCGGGAGCTGCACATTTTCCAGCGCTGTGGTGCGAGCCAATAGATGGAATGACTGGAACACGAAGCCGATCTTCTTGTTGCGTATAGAGGACAGGTTGTCATCGTCCATCTTATCCACTTCAATCCCATCAAGACGGTACTCTCCGGTGCTCGGCTTGTCCAGACACCCGATGATGTTCATGAGCGTACTCTTGCCCATGCCTGACGGTGCCATGATGGCAACATACTCGCCTTTCTCGATCTTGAGCGATACGCCCTGCAGCACCTTTACTTCCAAGCCCCCGTTTTTAAGATACGTCTTGGTAATGTCCTTTAACTCGATCATACGGTCCTCCGATATAATATGTTCTCCAGCGGCATTGAAAATCCAGACTCCGAACTCCAGACTACGAACGCCTTATTATCATTATTTCCCGCTCACAACCACCACATCACCCTCCTTAAGGCCTGAGGTGATTTCCAGATTCGAGCCTTCCTTCCACCCGGTCTTGACCGGGATGCGGGAGGTCTTCCCGTCCCTGGCCTGCAGCATGACATATTTTTTCCCGCCTTCCCGTACAACCGCGGCACCTGGTACGACGAGCACGCCTGTTTTTTTCTGAAGGGTGATCGTCACATTCGCGGTCATGTCCGGTTTGAGTTTGCCCTCGGAATTTTCTATGCTGATCAAGGTTATATAGTTGACGACATTCTCCTGCAGCACCGCCCGTGGATAGATCGCCGTGACCCTGCCCTTGAAATCCTTGTCCGCAAAAGTGTCCACGGTAAAGAGCGCTTCCTGGCCCACGTTGATCTTGCCCACATCGGTCTCGTCCACATAGGCGTTCACTTCGAGTTTGTTCAGGTCGATAATCGTGATGAAAGTCGGCGCGCTGAGCCCAGCGGCAACGGTCTCACCCTGCTGAGTCGTGACCGAGGCGATGGTTCCGTTGATCGGCGCGGTGATCGTCGCATAGGAGAGCTGCGCTTTTGCGTACTCCTGGTCGGCCTTTGCCTTCATGACCCGCGCCTTTGCTATGTCATGGACGTTCTGAAGCGCATCGATGCTCTGCTGGGCAATATAGCCCTCTTTGGCGAGCGGCTTATCCCGCTCCAGATCCAACTTCGCCTTGTCGAACGCAGCCAGGACCTCAAGATAAGAAGCCTCTGCCTGGTCCGCCCGTGCCTTCAGGTCATCCTGTTCAAGCCTAACCAGGACCTGGCCCTTCTTGACCCGATCTCCGATATTGGCGTACAGATGCTCCACCTTGCCGGTGGTCCGCGCCCCGACCTTCACCTCGGCGCCGACCTTGGGCTTGATGATGCCTGTTGCCTGGACCAGGGATCCCATATCGCGTTTTATTACAACAGCCGTGGTAACAGCGAAATCCGACTTGTCATTGCCTGCCCTGGAATTGGCGACGACTGCAACGATGGCGATTACCATGATCGCGGATGCCGCCGCTATGCTAAGTTTCTTTTTTGTTGTCACAATAAACCTCCCTGCTTTACGCTTCTGAATGTCAAAATCTTTCACCGCAGAGGACGCAGAGGAAATCTTGCATTAAGTTCTCTCAAATCCTGCTCCATCTGCATTGCTCGGTTTTCACCTGTGTCGGCAACTTGATCTATTTAAGACTACGCCACGATCTTAAAACTGCTTGCGGACAAATCTTTTCGACCCTTCCAGTCCTCTTCACTTGCTCCATTGAATTCCTCTGCGTCCTCTGCGGTAAATAAGTTTTTCAGGTTTTTATAAATCATTTTATGCTACCTTCGACCGCCGCATATCGTTTTCCTGTTACACGATCAAGACGCGCGGAAGCTGCCTGGTAATCGCTGACAGCCCTGACGTACACCACCTTTGCCTGGGTCAGGTCCGTCTCCGCAGTCAGCACCTCGATGTAGGTCGCCTTGCCCCGTTTATAGAATTCCATTATTGCTTTGTATGCTTCATCCTGTGCCTCTACCAGTCTTTTTGAGGACCGTATGGAGGCAAGAGCCGTACGGATATCAGCAAGCGACTGACTATAATCCACTCGCACCTGGTCCTTGATCGCCTTCTCGCTCCATTCGATCTCCCGGAACCGTGCGCGGGCCTTGCCAACCTGCGCCCGGGTGATGCCTCCCTCGAACAGCGACCACTCCAAAAATACTCCTGCCATCCATTCGTCACCCGCGCCGCCCACATCCCGGTCGCGGTATCCGTAATTCCCCTGAAAACTGATCTCTGGCAGATAGGACCCTGATGCCGAGTCAATAGCGAGCCGTGCCTGCTCCTTGATTTGCGTGCTCTTCTTGAGATCGGGATTATTCTCGAACACCCGACTAAGTAAAACAGCATCCTGTTCCAGCTCCGCAAATGCTTCCGGTAAAGCATCCGCAATGCTGATCTCTGCTTCGATTCCGATGCCAATCGTTTTTTTCAATATCAGTTCGCTGATCCGCAGGGCTTCCCGCACCTGGATCAAGCTTCGCTCCGCATCCAGGAATTGGGCCTCGGCCTTGAGAGATTCTACCCGGGTCGCCTTTCCGGCCTTCTGAAAGCTGTCGGTCAACTTGGCAAATGCTTCGCGCTGCGATTTCGAATGTTCGCCTACTCGCAGCAGTTCCCGGGCCTCTAGAACACGATAATAAGCCTGGCTCACCGCATAGATCGTATCGAGCCTTGTGGCGTCAGCAGATTCACGCTGCGCGTCAACGGCCTTTGAAGCTGCACGGTTGTTGTACCCGGTCTTCCCACCATCGAACAGGAGCTGCTTCAACTTGACCTGCCCCAGGGATTCCTCTGTATACGCCATGGTCGGGAGCGCGCCGACGCGGTCGCGATTGGTCCGGGTATAATAGGCGCTGGCAGTGACCTTCGGATAAAGACCTGCCGAGGCTATGCGGTAATCGTTCTCCAGTTCCGTAATCTTTTCCCGTTCGATCTGGAGCCCCGGATTCTTATCCAATGCCAGGGCAATGCACTGACCAAGGGAAAGGATCTTGATGTCAGCAGAAACAAGATTAGCATCTGCGTTCATCTGAGGCAGCGGCTGATTCCCATGCTCAGCCGCATAAGCGATGGGATCAAGCGCTGCAGCCATCACTAATACTACGGCAGCGGCAATAATCTTTAGACGTACCATATCAGTCTTATCCTATCAATTTACGAACGATGGAAGGAAACAAAAAGGGATTATGTTTACGGGAAGTGAACGCAGGATCGGGGATCTGAATCAAAGCAGGAATGCAACCTCGACGCTGATCAATGTATAAAGAACGATCAGCATCTCATTTCAACTACATCCGCCCCTGATCAGGCGGACACGCCGCCTGACCGCTCCCAACCATGTTCCGTTCGATGAGATCGAGAAACTTCTGCTGCTGGCCGGCATCGAGTGATGCTTTAATCTCAAGCATATGGCCTGCAATCATTCGCTGCATCTCTTCCTGTATTCCGCTTATTTCCTTGATCGTTGACTCAATTGCCTTTCTATCGGTATTTTGCAGACGCATAAGCGCCACCAGTTCTTTTCTTTTTGCATCGATCTTATGCCTGCGTTTGTCGATCTCCGCGCGAAAGAGCATCCCGTCCTTTTTCATCGCAGCCATCTGCTCGGGCTTCAGGGTCAGCTCTTCGAACAGGAACCGGTCTTTTTGCATGACCTTGCCAAAGGGCGACACCCATAAACGGGACTGCGAGTAATACCGGTATCCGATGGTTGTGAATATTGTCAGATTCAGGACCAGGGAAATTGCCAGGGTGAATTTGAGGATGTTACTTTTCATGGCTGACCTCCGTCATGGCCAGATAGGCATTGCCCAGGGACCCGGGAGGCGTTGCATCAAATAAATCGAGAGAAAGGGACGATGCTATGTTCGTTGTCTGCGCAGCGACGGTGCTGTTCGTAATGACCCTCCCCGCCAGAATTCCGACCGTGATGACCATGAGCAGAACCGCGGCTTCCGCGAATCTGATAAAGAACGGCACAAACCATGGTGCTTTCTTTATCTCCAGGCCCGCGGTCCGGGCAAGCACTCTGGTCGAGAAACCAAAAGGAGCCTGGTGAGATTCAATAGTCGAAAAGGCCACGTGCAGCGCCCCCATCTCTTCAAGGGCTGCTCTACATCGAGCGCATCCTTGCACATGGATTTCGAGAGAGGCCTTGTCCGCTCCCTGGAGTTCCTTGTCAAGATATGCTGAAATCTGTATGGATTTTGGACAACTCATTTCGGCTCCTATCTATTTAAACGGACGTATCCGAATTTTGTTCCCTAAAATATTTAATCCTAAAACCAGCAGTTGGAACCACGGATGAACACGGTTAAGACCCAAAATCAACAACTTACTGTAAATAAGAGGTTCGTCCAATTGGTGATAATAACTTTTGCCTTAACACTTTCAATCATCAGTGTTTATCAGTGTTTATCAGTGTTCATCTGTGGTTAATAGCTCTTTTAGGTTCATTGATTTTCTGAGCTCTTCCCTTGCCCGCGCGATTCTCGATTTGACCGTGCCCAGCGAAATATCGAGTGTTTCGGCGATTTCCTCGTACGAAAGCTCCTCGATCTCCTTCAGGACGATGATCGCTCTTAACTTTGGCGACAGCCCTGCTAGGCCTTTTTGCAGTGCCTGGTTTATCTGCTTTGCTTGATAGAGCTTTTCCGGGGAAGGAGCAACCGAGGCGCGGTCATGGATAAGCTTTTCTCCTTCCTCTGAACTGTTGAAGAGGGATGCGAAAACTGGTTTTCTTTTGCGATCAATGCAGGTATTTGTTGCGATACGATAGAGCCAGGTATACAGAGCTGCATCAGGTTGGAACTGGGGAAGGGCTTGAAAGGCTTTCAGGAATACGTCCTGCGCAGCGTCCTGCGCATCATCGGCGTTGCCCAGCATATGCCTGCAAAGGTTGTAGATGCGGTCCTGGTAGGCGCGAAGAATCTCCTCAAAAGCTGACGCATCTCCGCTTTTAAACCGTGCTATGAGTTCATGGTCATCGGGATTCTGCACAGGCATGGTAGGTAAGGGTAAAACTATGGAGTGCTCGATTGATGCATTTTATTTGTCTTCCCATTTCGTCGGCATAATCAGGTTTCTGATCTTCAGCCACGAGCGCTCCCGCTGCGACATCGACTCGGGCCCGAATATGGCCTTCATTTTAATGAGCGACAATTGGTCTGCCAGACCGACTAGTGCGGTAACGCAGCGTCCGATCACGGGAATGCTGCCTGTATGCAGCGCCGAGGCAAGATCAACAACGTAGACCCTCCCCTCAACAACCAGGATGTTCGTGCGACGGTGAAGATCAAGATGCACCCAGCCGCGCTTGTGCAGCTCATCCAAAATCTGCTCGAACTGATGCATGATATCCAGACCCAGCTCCCCGCGGGTAAATCCACCCAGATCGCGTCCTTCGAGATACTGGACCGCCAGCGAAAATTCCGACAGCCGCTTGAATTGCGGAGGAAGGCCTTCGACGTTGATAAGCGCCGTATAGGCGCGGGCTTCCCGTCCAATGACAAAACGGCCGATGAAATGCTTTTCCCAGAAACCCTTCCGCGAATAGTCCTTTACCACAAAGCGCTGCCCGTCCGCTGCCCGGGTGATGAATACATCAGCCTTGGTGAATCGCCCCTTGATCAGGACCTTCTCCAGATTGGATAGTGCTTCCTGGTATGTCAGCGTAGTATGCATGCGGTAGGAGGACGTACGATGATGTCGCATTGTAAAAGCGTGCACGTGCGGAGTCAAGGGATTAATGGCAAACGGAAAAAGAAAGGCCTCCTGCGGGGGGAGAGCAGGAGGCCGGAACTATTGGAGGACTTATACTGGAGATTTACTATTGTCATTGCACCGCTGTTTCCGCCATGCGGGTGCGCCGTTCTCATCGCGCAGCTTCAATACTTCATTGCCTTTTTTGACTTCGGACGCGATAAAAATGTCCGCTCCCCTGCGGGAGGCCTTTGCCCCAATGATCTCAACAACATCGCCGGAGACGATTTTCACAGTCTGCTGATCGAGATACCACTGGGGCCCTACATGAATGATGGCCTGTCCGGTGCCTGTATTGAGCTTCAATTCCATGCCCTGTCCTTTACCCCGGTGGTTCGCAATTGGCTCCATGGCAACCACCGTACCGGTTATCGTTTCTGTTTTACCTGCCTCGAACGATTGCCAGGGTCCGCGTCCTTTGCCGCAATCTCCGTCCCCTCTGCGCCCGTGTCCCCCGTCCGCCATCGCCGCCGCTGCAAGCACCAGTGCAACGCCCGCCACCAACAAAACTGCTGTTACTATAACACTCTTTTTCATATGCTCCTCCTGACTTGATATAGCCTTCTTGCATAATGAGACACGGGCTTTGGGATTTGGTTGAATGTATTGATCAGATAATTACGAAAAAAGAAGGGCGGCAATGCAACTTGTGGAACGAAAAGGGAAAAGCGGTGAGTGTTGCATGGTTAGAAACTACTTCTTCGCCTCATAATCCATCAGGAACTGCGTCAGGAGCCGGACACCAAATCCCGTGGCGCCCTTTGGCGTATAGGGCCGTTCCTTGTCAGTCCATGCCACGGTGGCGATGTCCAGATGGACCCAGGGGTATTTCTGCACGAACTTGGAGAGCAGCGCTGCGGCGGTGATGACCCCTCCCGCGCGGCCGCCCGTGTTTTTCATGTCCGCGATATCGCTCTTGATCTGCTCGTAATATTCTTCCCAGAGCGGCAGTTCCCATACCCGTTCTCCGGTCTTGTCGCCGGCCGCCCGCATTTGCTGAATGAAGCCTTTATCAGTTCCAAGCATGCCTGCAGCCTCATTGCCGAGGGCAATACCGCACGCGCCGGTGAGAGTAGCGATGTCTATAATAACAGCGGGTTTATATCTGCATGCATAGGTAAGCGCATCGGACAGGATCAACCTGCCTTCCGCGTCCGTGTTCAGGACCTCGATGGTCTGGCCTGACATGGTGCGAAGGATGTCTCCCGGCTTATATGCTCTTCCCCCGGGCATGTTCTCCGTGGCTGGCAGCAGGCCAACGATGTTCAGGGGCAGCTTGAGAGCTGCCGCGGTCCGGATCGCACCGAGCACCGCGGCTCCGCCGGACATATCGTCCTTCATTTTGTCCATGTTCTCGGCAGGCTTTATTGAAATACCACCCGAGTCAAAGGTTATGGTCTTGCCCACCAGGGCAATGAATGGTTTTTTCCCGCCTCGCCGGTATTCGATAATGATGAATTTCGGCGGCTGTGCGCTTCCTGAAGCAACGCCCAACAGGCCGCCCATGCCAAGCTTATGTATCGCGCCCTTTTCCAGGACCTGGATCCTGAGCTGGAAATCCTTGGCCATCCTCTTTGCCGCGGCTGCTATGATCGTCGGCGTCATATCAGCCGGAGGATGGTTCACCATGTCCCGGGCCATGAGAGTGGAGTCGGCGATGGCCTCGCCGATCCTTGCACCCTGTTGCATGTCACGGACGAACGACTTCTTTTCCGCTAGGAGTGTGATCGCCTGAATATCCTTGTCCCGTACGCTGTCGTCACTGGTCTTGTATTTCAGGAACCGGTAGAGGCCCAGCCTGCTGCCTTCTACTACTGCCTGTGCGAGGTCCTTTGGAGCAAACCTGATGTCGTCTGCAGAGAACGCGATCTCCCGCGCGCCGGCTGCCCTCAAGGCATTAGCCGCTTTGCCCGCTGCCTGCCGCAGCCGGTTGGTTTTCAGATCGCCGCGTTTTCCCAGGCCGGCGACAAGCAGGCGCTCAGCCTTGATCCGGCCTTCCGGGTAAAGAAGATGGACTGCACCGGGACTCGGCTTAAAAACGCCCGCCTTGATAAGATGGGAAATCCGGCCGTTAAGCGCCTTGTCCGCCTTTTGAACCACGCTGCCGGGAACCTTGTCCTCGAAACAGAAGATGACCAGGGCCCCGGTTTTGTGCTTTTCCCAGGATTGTACCTTAACGTTGATCTTCATATGCCCCCAATTGCCTGCGCTGCCTGTACCTGTTGCGGATGAAGTTCAGTCCTTCCGAACGACAATTGGTTCAAGACCTTCAAGCGTCAGTTTGGCCGCTACCTGCTCTGCCCGCTCCTCCGTCGCATACGCTCCCACGCGCACCCGATACAATACCGCGACATTAGCCTCATAGGGTGTTATGGTTACCACCTCGAACCTTTTGTTCAGCCGTTCCTTCAGCATGCGGGCGCTCTCCTGTTCCGAAAATACGGCCGCCTGCACGGTGAACTGGCCATTGTTCCTCACGGCATCCACAGCCTCGATCCTGACCCGGGCAATGCCCTGCGCCGCAAATTCCAGGTCTTTTGCGGCTCCATAGGACAGATCTAAGACCCTGCCTTTTACGAAAGGCCCCCGGTCAATTACCTTAAGCTTGATGCTTTTGAAGTTGTCAAGATTGGTCACACGGATCAGCGTGCCAAGAGGAAGAGTGCGGTGAGCAGCAGAAGGCAGATTCATATCGAAGATTTCGCCGCTTGCGGTCTTTCTGCCGTGAAATTCCCTGCCATACCAGGCGGCAATCCCGGTCTCGCGGTAGATTTGGTCCGGCGCCGCAACCGGCGCCTGAGCGTCGGAAAACGCATCGCCGGGTGCAGCGCCTTGTACCGCAAAAGGCGCTTCCCTGGCTGCACAGCCGGAGAGGATAATGCAAGCCAGCAGAAAGGTAATCACCATTGTGCTGATGGAAGATGATGCTCCGAAGCACATGCCGCAGTTCCTGTTATGCAGATGCCTTTTCCCCGGCAGCTTTAGCCTCACCGGCCTTCTTTTCCGCCGATTTATACGCTTTAGCAGAACGCAGTTTCCGTTGGGCGCGCTTTACTTTCTTCTGCGCTTTGCGTAGATCTGGATCAGCGGTCTTGCCTTCAGCCTTCTTTTTGGTCTCTGTGGCCGTTGCTTTCAGTTTTTTGATCTTCTCTTGCAATTTTTCCTGGTCAATCTTAATCACCGTCAACTCCTCCTGAATGAATGCTTCGAATTTTTCCTGCCCATATCGTGCCCCATAATAGTCAAAAGCCTTCTTAAAATCAAGGAATTTATGACTCGCTCTTGATTTTCGATATCGTCCATGTGCTTTCAGCGTTCCGTTTCAATGTTTGAATACGAAAGCATTCAAACCACAGCTGCATCGGTCATGAAATAAAAAAAGGGAGCCGCCAAACATCGGCGGCTCCCGGCGATACGTTCTATACTTAGCAACCCACTGGAGCTTTTTTTGCTGGTGCTGCGGCGGCAGCTGCCTTCATGCTCTTGATCGTGTCCTTCTCGACAGTCACTTCCACCTTGTCGCCGGCCTTTACCTTGCCGAGGTCCACGGACTTATCAGCCTTCAATGTCTCGTCCTTGCCATCCATGGTGAGAACCACCGTGCCGGCCTTTGCATCAATGCTCTTAACTGTTCCCATCTTTGCACCTGAAGCAAATGCCAGCGAAACCAATGCTACAACCAACACTGCTGTTGCCAGAACTACTGCGATCTTCTTCATCTTCTCTACTCCTCCTAGAATGGATTGTAATGCTACGGAGCCGTACAATACCACAAGTTTAGCGATTCCACAATTAAAATTTTAAATGATGCGATTTGATAATTTTGTATCACTTAATAGCATATGCTAAATCTATTAACAGCATTTAATACGAATCCCATTACTTATGTTTAGACCGTGTTTTATACTTGACAGGGTATGGCAAATTTGATAGATTGACCGTGCTCTAAAGAAGTAAAATTTATTTCAGGAAGGGGGGTGAATCACTAATGAAAAAGATAATTGCTCTGTTTACTGCAATGGCATTTGCTCTTACCTTGGGCGTAGCATTCGCACAGGAGAAGGCAGCAGCACCGGCGGCAGCTCCTGCAAAGGCTGAGGAGAAGGCAGCACCGGCAAAGAAAGCAAAGAAGGCTGCAAAGAAAGAGAAGAAGGCTGCAAAGAAGGAAGCGGCAGCAGCACCGGCGGCAGCAGCACCGGCGGCTCCGGCTGGCAAGTAATTTCTCTATACCGCTAATTCATTATACCGAGCGGAAGAAAGAAATCCTTAAGATTCAGACTAAACAAAAGCAGGCGGTAATCCCGCCTGCTTTTCTTTTTTCCTCGCCGAGGGTCTTCCTTAAAACACCTAATCCCACCAGAGAAAGAGCCTGTTCGTCCTTTTAAGGTCCCTGATCAGCCCCTCCACCGTCCCGGGGCCCTGGTCAATAGCGTCAGGGCTGAAATCATATACCTCTTCAGCAAAAGCTTTCAGGTCCTCTGGCAGCACCCTGAATTCCAGTTCCACCCAGTCATTATCAGCACCGATAATGTCAAACCAGGATATTTTCTCCCACTCCTTTAAATGGTCGATCACGTCCTGATTCGAAATATCGTATTCCGCACCATTCGTATGCATGATCCGCAGGATGTCGAACTGGTCAGTTCCCTTTAGCACGCCAATCTTGTCAACCTTGATCCCGCCGTTAATCTCCATGACGAATGGCATATAGCGAAGCGGGACAAGTTTTTTTCTGAGCGACGCCATGACAAGGTCGGTCATGTCATCCGGTACGGTTACTGCGATGCCGGGCGCAATGATCCGGTATCCCTGTTCATCGAATCCAACCAGCCGTCCGACGCGGTCGCCGGTCTCCTGTTTCACGATGAGTAAAATCTGTCGATCAAATTTGAGGATTCGCGCCACTTCCTCCGCATATGCGGACAGGGTGACTTGAGTCCCGGTTATTCTGCTCGAACTGATAATTTGCGCACTTGCCGTTGGAGCACTTGCCAGGCTGCCTGTACTGTTCGTTATGATGCCCGTCGTCTGTGAACCCGCATTTGCAAGAGGCAATCCAGCACCAAATAACAACAGTACAACACACAACTGCAGAATCACTTTACCCATATACTCGATTCCTCTTTCTCTGACCAACCGCTTCGGGATGGTTAGCGGCGCATACCCACGACACAATGGTGCATACTTTATCATGGAATGGCCAACCAAAACAATAGAATATCTTTGTACAAGGAATCAACTCATAACATGTCGGAAACACCTCAACGTGTCATTCTGCGTCCTTCTGGCTTTCACCCTAAGCAGAGCGAAGAGTCTCGCTTAATCAATACGATAAGAGACCCTTCACTACGTTCAGGGAGACACTTACCGACTTTCTATGAAACCATCACAAGTAGACTGTTCATGAAAGTCACAGGCTTGCAGGTCATGGCTATCAGATCTTTTTTGAAGGGCAGAGGTCGAAAAGCACACACGCGCTATGCAAGGTCTTTCTGGCCTGGCAAACTTTCCTGCCATGGAAGATCAGCAAGTGGGAAAGCCTATCCCAATCCTTTGATGGCGTATTTGCCATCAGGTCTTGCTCTATTTTTACCGGGTCCTCGTGTTTGGTAAGGCCCAGACGAAAGGCCAGCCGCTTTACATGGGTGTCTACCGCGATCCCCGCATTGATACCGTATGCGCCGGACAGCACGATGTTCGCGGTCTTTCTTGCAACCCCGGGAAGCAGGACCAGTTCCTCCATGGTATGCGGCACCTGTCCTCCGAACTGCTCCTGGAGCATCACCGCGGTCCGGCTGATGTTCTTTGCCTTGGTATTGAAAAAGTTAACCGACCTGATGTCCTGTGCGAGCCTATCGGAACTTGCGGCGGCAAAATCCTTGATTGATCGGTATTTGCGAAACAGGATTTCCGTCACCTTATTCACCTGTACATCGGTTGTTTGAGCCGACAGTATGGTCGCCACCAGAAGTTCGTGAGGCTTGGAAAAGCGGAGCATGGTCTGCGGTGTTGTCGTGTATTCCCGTTCAAGCCGCTTGAGAATGAGAGCAATCTTTGTTTGTCTGTTCATAAACCCTCTGAGGCCTGCGGCAGCGGCATTAAACTATTGTATGATATTGTCGGAAAGACCCAATGAACAGAAAAGATAATGGTCCTTTCGTAAATAAGTTGAAAAACGTAAATAGAAAATCAATTAAAAGAGCTAACAGAATCTTTGACACGGATAAGGGCCGATAGGAAGAACGATTTTCACTGATACATCAAAGTATTATCCGTGATAATCATATTTGAATCCGCCGTTATCCGTGTACAAAGGTTTGTTGTAATGATTCTTCCGATGGGTATCATCTGGCTTCTTCAACTAAAACACGAATGACTCAAGATAATTGACCTTAATCAGTGCGGATGAACGGCGTTTTCAGAAAGCCCCACAGCCTTTGATATTCGTCCTCACGGTATTGGGGAAGCCCGAGGTTTATCGCACGGGTATCCGATCGAATCCGGTAGGTCTGCGCCAGCCGGTCCCAAACCGAAAGAATACTTGTATAGTTCGAATCCGTTTCCGAAAGGACGACCGAGTGATGAACCCGGTGCATGTTAGGGGTCGTTATGAATAAGCGCAGCACGCGGTCCCATGCTTCCGGCACAGCCAGATTGCTGTGGTGGAACAGTGCGGAGCTGTTCAGCATGACCTCGAACAGGAGCACCTCCTCAAATTTCATTCCCAGGAGCACGAGGATCGGCAGCCGGATGAAGGTGGACAGGACAAGCTCGCCGGGATGGAACCGCAGCGCGGTTGTCGTATCCATGGCAATGTCGGAGTGATGCGCCCGGTGAAAACGCCACAAGAACGGGAGCCGGTGATTCGCCATGTGCCAGTAGTACATCCAGATATCAAACAGAATAAATGCGGTAACGGGAGCAACAAGTCCCCATGCATCAGGCAACCGGAAAATACCCAGGGATCGTTCCTGCGCCCATGCGATTACGCTCATGGTGATCCCCGCGAGTGCAAAGCGCGTCAGCAGGCCGTTCAAGACCGCTGTGGTAATATGCGGGAACGCATGCCGCGCCCTGCCTTTCCTGCCTGGATAATGAGGGAAGATGGTTTCGAGAATATAAATAAGAATCAGGAGGGAAATAATTGAGATAAGCTTGATATCCATGAGAACCGTTTCGTTTTATCGATCCTGAAGACTGACCTTGTCAGCTGCCTCGTGCCAGCGCGATCGTATCTCCTCCACCCGCTTGCGATTCACACCCATATCCGAGCGGCCGATCCGGGACGCAGATCGGATATGCACCTGCCAGGAATTTTCGTCCAGCGCGAACTCAACATCATCCACGAACCTCCAGATGGCGCTCGTGAACTCGGCATGCACATACTTGTCTGTTTCTGATATGATCGCAGCCCGTTTCATGCCTGTGATGATGCTTTTGATCCTTGCAAGGGATTCGGTTGCAGTTGCAGCATAGGGCAGCGGTTCTATAAAATGCACCTTGTCAGCAGCATGGCTTGACACGCAGTTGGGGGTATCCGGACAAGGCGCCAGTTTGCCGTCATGTAATCCCAGATTTGCAGGCCGGACACCCGAGCATCCGTTCGCGAATATGCCTGCAATGAACGTCAGTAAAAACAATGCCGGACCTACCCTTTTCACACCATACCCTCGCCTGATTCACTGCTTCCCGCTGCTCTTAACAGCGCCGGAACTGTGGCCTCTTTTGTGTAACACTAACGCTGAACCTGACACCTGTCAAGATAAAAACGGCATTATTCGATTGACAATCCAGCCAATGCAGGGTAATATGCCCAGCTTTTCGTAAGGAGCAAATCTAAGACAGGATATCGCACGCGCACTCTTGCAGTACGTGCCGCGGTTTATTAAAGGAACCATTATGATAAAGAGAAACGACCTCCGCAACATCGCCATCATAGCTCACGTTGACCACGGCAAAACCACGCTGGTGGACACACTCCTCCGCCAGAGCGGCACCTTCCGCGACAACGAGCGCATCATGGAGCGGGTCATGGACAGCAACGACCTGGAGCGCGAGCGCGGGATCACGATCATGGCCAAGAACACCTCCGTGCAGTATGGAGATGTGAAGATCAACATCGTGGACACCCCCGGCCACGCTGATTTCGGCGGCGAAGTGGAGCGCACGCTTAAGATGGTGGACGGCGTGCTCCTGCTGGTGGACGCCTCGGAAGGCCCGCTGCCCCAGACCCGGTTCGTGCTCAAGAAAGCTCTCGAACTCGGCCTGCCGCCGATCCTCGTGATCAATAAGATTGACCGTCCAGACGCCCGGATCGCCGAAGTCGTGGACGAAGTGTATGACCTTTTCATCGACCTCGACGCCAATGACGCCCAGCTCGATTTTCCGATCGTGTACACGAATGCCCGCGACGGTCTCGCCAAACTGAACATGGAAGATGAGGCAACGAGCCTCAAACCGCTCTTTGACCTTATTGTAAAAACCATCCCGCAGGCTGAAGGCGATGAAACGGCGCCGCTTCAGCTTCTGGTCATGAACATCGACTACAACGACTATGTGGGGCGTCTGGCCGTCGGCAAGATCTTTGCCGGAACCGCTAAGGTTGCCGAACCCATCGGAGTGGTAACCAGCACCGGCGCCGTGGTAAAGACCAAGATCACCTC
The DNA here is from genome assembly GCA_964447405.1 of uncultured Nitrospiraceae bacterium. Lineage (GTDB taxonomy): Bacteria > Nitrospirota > UBA9217 > UBA9217 > UBA9217 > JALNZF01. The sequence continues at coordinate 423,614 of CAYUSP010000003.1, forward strand.
CATGTTCTCATTCCAGGGACTGAAGCGCGTGGATATTGCCAGTGCCACGGTCGGCGACATCGTTGCCCTGGCAGGCATTGAAGGAGTGAACATCGGCGATACGATCACCGACCCCGAAAATCCGAAACCCATGCCGCGCATTCATGTGGATGAGCCCACGATTTCAATGCTCTTCTCGATCAACAACTCCCCTTTTGCCGGCAAAGAAGGCAAATTCGTCACCTCCCGCCACTTGAAGGAACGGCTCGAAAAAGAACTCCTGTACAATGTGGCGATCAAGGTGGAAGCCGGTGATTCCACCGACACCTTCAAGGTTCTGGGCCGCGGCGAACTGCAGCTCGCCATCCTGATCGAGATGATGCGGCGGGAAGGCTATGAACTTTCAGTCTCCCAGCCCGAAACCATTACCAAGATCCGTGAAGGAAAAACCTTCGAACCCATGGAAAACCTGGTCATCGACTGTCCCGAGGATTTCATCGGTGTGGTAACGCAGAAACTGGGCGCGCGAAAAGGCCGCATGACCAAAATGTCGAACAACGGCCACGGCCGCGTACGCCTCGAGTTCCGCATTCCCGCCCGCGGGCTCATCGGCTTCCGGTCGGAGTTTTTGACCGATACGCGCGGCACCGGCCTCCTGAACCATCTCTTTGACGGGTATGAGCCCTGGCAGGGACCCATTGCAAAGCGGGCGACCGGCGCACTGGTCGCAGACCGTGCAGGCAAGACCACGACCTATGCCCTCTACCACATCCAGCCCCGCGGCGAACTTTTTATCAAGGAAAGCACCGCGGTGTACGAAGGCATGATCGTGGGAGAGAACTCGCGCGAGACGGACATGGACGTGAATGTGATCAAGGAAAAGAAATTGACCAACATGCGCGCATCCGGGGCTGACGAAGCGCTTCGCCTCGTGCCTCACCGGCAGTTGTCTCTTGAGCAGTCGCTTGAGTTCATCAAGGAAGACGAGCTCGTGGAAGTGACGCCTCTGAGCATCAGGCTGCGAAAAAGGGTCCTAGACCAGAACAAGAGGCCGAAGAACAAACAGAGCGAAAAACAGGATTAACGATTCTCCTGGAGATAGTGCTAAAAGACATCCGCATACGAAAAGCCGCTGAATTGAACTTCAGCGGCTTTTTCTTTGAGCCTTCTGCAGGGGATATGAGATAGAAAACGATGATGGGTATTCTTCTTAAAAATCCAGCGGGCTCTTCAGCTCTTTAATGGTCTTGCTCGGCACGCAGTGAGTGTAAATCATGGTGGTCCGCACATCGGCATGCCCGAGTAGGGTCTGGATCGTGCGGATATCGTAGTTGGCCTGGAGCAGATGGGTGGCAAAAGAATGACGAAACGTGTGCGTGGTTACTCGTTTTGTAAGCTGCGCTTTCTTCACGGCAATATACAGTGCGTCCTGAAATCGCGACTCATGCACGTGGTACCGCCGCTTTTCCTTGGATGATCCGATGATTGTCAGTGATTCCTGGGGAAAGAACCATTGCCATATAAATTCCTTGGCCGCGTTCGGGTATTTCTTTTCCAATTGGTCTTCTAGAAACACGCCAGCGTATCCTGCGGCAAGGTCGTCAGCATGCTGTTTTTTCACGAACGCTCGTTGGGCGAGCAATTCAGGCGCTATCCTGTTCGGCAGGGGCACTGTTCGGCTCTTACCGCCTTTTCCCTTAATGGTGAGCAGTCCCGAATCGAAATTAAAATCCTTCACACGCACTTTCACCGCTTCAAAGCGACGCAAGCCACAGCCGTACTGCAGCTTGGCAATGAGCTGATAAGGCTGTCCCAGTCGTGCAAGAACCTCCTGTATCTCATCGCGTGATAGCACAACAGGAACATAGGTGGATTTCTTCGCTCGTGGAATGTCCTTATGATCGCCGAAATCTCTTTTGAGGATGTGCCTGTACAGAAACAGCAGGGCATTAAATGCGAGATTCTGCGTCGACGAGGACACCTTGCAGCGCACCGCGAGATAAGTAAGGTAACTCTTCACGTCCTGCGGCGAGAGCTGCACCGGATCTTTATGTGACAAATAGCACTGGAATTTCCTGGTCCAGTTCGCATAATGCTGCAGCGTTTTCTTGGAGTAATGCCTCATCTTGATCTCATCTACAAGCAGACTGATGATAGTATCCCATGCAGGATACCCTGACTTTCTCAGGCAGCGCCAATCATCATACCGCCCTTGGCGACGCTCGCTGCTTCCAGTAGAGGTTGGAGAACCGGGCGGTTCGCACATCATAACGGCATCTTTCGTTGCTGCCGATAGCAACGAGCCTTGTTCACGCGTCTGCTCGGAATTACCTCGAACAACCGCATTATTAACCCTGCCATCACGAATCGATGAAGGAGCAGTCTGTTGCTTTCGTTGAGCAGCGAAGAATAGGGATACTGAGGACGCCGCCTGCTCCACCAGCACTTCTGGCTGCCCCTTGGATCGGAGTTTTTCAGAGAACAGCCTGACTTGAACCGATCTTTCCTCTGGCGGTGAATACTTTGCCTGAAAATCCAGGAAATACCTGATCCATTTCCGGTATTCATTACGCGCAAACAGAGGAATATTGTGCGTTTTTAGAATTTCATCAAAACGAGCGAGGATTTCTGGAGGTATGCCCTTCATATCGTCGTCCTTTTGTTTCCTATCAGATAACTGCACAGCCGTTGTTCATTATTCGTTTTATATTATAGTGAACACCCGTTCACCTGTCAAGCGCCAAAGTTAACTTGACACCCCGCATACTATAAAATATACTCGCCTCACAAACAAAGAGTTCGGGCATCATTCTTGCTAAGTCGTAAACACCGAAAATCCGTTCTTTACGACTTATCCCTAACTCGATAATCACTGGTTAATGACTGGGTGACAATTCTTCTATGTTTGCTGACATAAAATATATTCTACCCATCACTATCGCCTTAATTGGCAATCTGCTTGTTCTTCCTGCTACTTTTGCTGCAAACGTAGACGATCAGGCTGATCGCATCAAGGCTCTGATTCAAGAACAAAAACATAAGTATGATTCATATCCCCAAAATATTGACCACGTTTATATCGATCTGAAAATTGAATATGACCGTGCTGGAATCGAAGCCGCGCTTTTATATGCCAAACGCCACATATTAAAAACAGAAGGGCGAAATGTTGAGGCAACGCTGAGACTTGATACAACGACTGGAGCTGAAGACATCATTGCCGACCTAGAAAAGGAAGGCATGACAAGCTTCACGCGCCTATCCCAACCGCCAATAAGTGTCAAAGGTAGAATTCCAATATCAATGCTTTGCGATTTTTCCTCAAAACTGAACCAACAGTTGAACCAGTCATACTGCTGTGCTTACATCGAGAGCGCCTCTCTGCAACCTGATTTTACTCGTCGTGATTCATATCAAAAAGAAATATCAGGCGCTTATGAAATGTGTAGTGGTTCGATACGCTGGCCGTTACAAGTTATTGCCTACTTACAGCAAACAACTTCAAAAAGTACTGTATATGAGTTTGCAAATTTAGCCAACGAAACAATCGACGACGATAGAGTAAATGGGATTATTAATTTTGTACCGCTGAATCGCGATGATGAAGACAAATTTTATTCACTTTTAAAAGCTCATCGCGTCGAAATTATTAAAAATGACCGCAATTATAATCAGGAACTGACTGCCTTGCTTCCAATTGAGAAGCTAGTCGATTTATGTAAGAAAAAGTACGTCTTGAATATTTTTAGACAGAGGCGCAAAGTTCTTCCAATTGATTGACAGTGTGATTTTAACCTGCGCCTCGACAGCGCCGCGCTAAAAAGCGGCGCGTCAGGCGCGTGGTTAGTTTTTCATTTTTTAAACTTACTGAGGGTGTGTACATGCGACTACTATCTAGTCTTTTAATGGTAATCATTAGCATCTGTGCGCAACAAGTCGCGGCCTCTGAGTCGCTTACCTGGGTTGGGCCTATTACGGTAATATCTGACAAATTTGAGCAATCCGGCGGAATATTTGGGTACACTCATACTCTCGACCAAGGTGATTGTTGCTGCGGTGGGCCAGCTACAGAAGATCGGTATCCAGATCAAATCAGGGTTGATGAAAAAGGCAATATCGCTGTCGGCGATAGATGGCATCACATGCACCCCGATGCAAAAATTCGTGTTTTCAATTCAACTGGTAAACTCATGTCATCATTCTCACAAACGAAAGAAGGGTGTACAAGCGGAGGCTATCTTTGGCCGGGGCACATGCAATTGCGAAACAACAAGATAATAGTAGAAACGGGAAACTGTGCTCAAGTATACAATTATGACGGCAAGTTGTTATGGCATCTCGGTCGAAGTACTAATAGTTATCCGGAATTAAAGATGGTTACAGAAGACAGAATAATTTTTAGAAAATATCTTAAAGACCCTTTCGGGAAACTAGAGTCAGAGCGCAAGGATATTCAAGCCGGGTGGTTAATATATAGCTTAGACGGAAAGCTGATTGAAGAGAAATTGAACTTTGAATTACCGCAACGAAAAGAAGGGGTCAACGTCGTCGATGGATCAAGAGTCTATTCAAATGTTCTAAAAGCGACCGGCCGTTATGGTTTCAGAATCGACAAAAACAAGAATTTAATAGTTTTTAGAGTCAATGAAAAACCTGACGATTATGAACAAATACACTCGTTTCCTGCTGGGACACTTGATATTTATGATTTATCTTCGAAATATATTTATACGATTGTATTACCACAAAATGAGTATTCACAAAACAGATATTGTGGGGAGGGCGCATTTGCAGGTAAAGATGTAATAGCTGAATATGGCGAAGCTAAAGAAGTCGATATCAATGGGAATATCTATCTCACCTTATTCCTTCCAACGGAACTCAAGATTATTAAATGGATTCCTTTATCCTTAAATAATCCTCTGCCAGTAGATACAATTTCTAATCTAGATAAGAAAGCGTTGCGCATTCTAAGAAATGAAATTTATGCTCGAAAAGGTCGAAAGTTCGAATCAAAAGATCTTGCTGATTTATTTTCAAAGCAGCCATGGTACACTCCGATAGATAATTACAGTGATCATTTATTATCGAAAATTGATAGGGACAATATTGATGCAATATTCGAAATCGAGCGAAAGAAAAGATAAATTGAAGATTTACTAACCAGGCGCTCGACGGCGACGCGCCGAGGTCGGCGCGTCAGCGCCGCGTTAATCACGATATATAACAAGGTTCAGAGGTAATTCATGTCAGAACATCCTTTCAACTGTCCTAGCTGTAAGCAAACATACCCAATTTTCAAGTACAGTATCGGGATGAGCGACATCCTCGAATTGCGTTGCAGTAATTGTGCAACGTCGTTACATATCGATTTATATGATCCAATAATGCTCGACCTTTATAAGAAATACGGTCAATATACAGGCGGGTTCTTCGAGAACCTATACAATTCATTAAAGCCTTGTCGTTGTGGTGGCCAATACCTCGCCGCAGCTGCTTATCGTTGTCAAAAATGCAACATTGCTGTCTCATTGGACGAAATAAAAAAGCAGATTGGTTATAAAGGAAACGGTACTCCCGGAATAGCAATGGCCAATATAATCAATTCATCTGATACGAAGGATAACATCTGGAAAAATCCGGAGGACATCAAACCGATAAAGCGATGGTGGAAGTTTTGGCAGAAAACTTAAAATATTAACCTGGCGCTCGACAGCGACGCGCCAAGGTCGGCGCGTCAGCGCCGTGTTAGTTTGAGATGGAGCATAAATGAAATTTATAGAATATCGCGGACAATTTCGTCTTCTTTTCCCTCGCTATGACGAGCTTGTACTATTTACGATGAGTTTAACCTGCCTACTTCTTATGATCACTGGCGTACTATCGCATATACCAGAAATTGGAGCGGTATCCCTGAGACAACTTGATCCTGGATTTTTTGTTCCTTTCATTTTTATAGCAATATTCATAGCCGGCCTCGTGTTGTCCTTATACCATGCATTCGTTGATCGCCCTAAAACAGAGATCGAAAAATCGTTTATGTTGTTTTTTGCCGTCTTAGTTAACGTCTTCAGCGGGTTCATGGGTAGTGGTTACAGCCTTACTACAGCCAGTGGTTGGTTTATAGTTTTTCCCGTTATCAATATGATCAATAGCATGATTCTTCTCTTTATGTGGCGATATGGGTACTTTGACGAAACAAGTATTAGCGATCAACAGGCATCAAGAGGTCAAGTCATGCTTGCAGGGACAATAGTTTTAATTCTGTTTTATTTATGTCACGTTGTTTACGAATTCTTATGGATACAAACGCTATCTGTTTGTCTTGTTTATTCAATAAACTTTATTAGACTGATTGAATCATTGATTTTTCGACCCGTACCGATTTCTAAATGACTGCATAATGATTCTAACCATTCGGCTCGAGAGGGTCGCGAAAACCGCGCCCCTCAGCCGAGCCGTTATCTTCATAGATTGTTCTACGTGACTGACGAATTCTGATTTTGCATAAGGAAAAATTCAGCTTATGGTGCACCGTACAGCGTTCATTGTCATTTTGACCCTATTCTTATTTCCTTTCGCCGTACACGCCCGAGATGATTTCAAAATGGCCAATCTTGTTTATCCTTCCGAGAATCAAATTACCCAAGCCCAGCTGACCCCACTAACAGCAGTAGAGTTGAAAAAAGAAATTCAGAACTCAATCGAGTTGCCAACCGAAAACTGTTTAGATCACGTCAAAATGAAAATCGAGGACGATTCTATTGAGGAGTATCTATGGGGTTTTTATAAGTATGATTTTTCAGGCGATGGAATCGATGATTTGATATTTATCAGCTATTGTGGTGGTGAAGAGTATCAAAACTTTATTTGGATAAAGAAAGACAACAAATTCTATTACAGTGGCCTCCTATGGGGTACGATTGTCAAATTGTATCGTGCCCAAGACTTGAAAGCCTTATCGGTCGTAACGCGTGGCGGCTGGTGCTGTAGCGGCTATGTCGGATACATTAACCTGTATACACCTTCAAGCAATAATCAAGTCACAAAATATTCCTTAGAGAAAAGCGTCCGAGAATTCGGTGGCATTACATTGCCGGATAAAAGAATTCCCGCTAAGCGGTTCGTTGTGAAAAACGATAAATACAAACTGCGGGAACAGCCTATTATTAATGATAAGTATGATGAGCAGGAGAGTGAATTTGAACGCAGACCTGTTTATGGGAATACTTTGGCAGAATTCGTTAAGGGAAGCAAAGGCGAAGCCATTGCTGAAAAAACTGACGAAACCGGGCGGGTTTGGTGGTTCGTCATCATGGACCCAGATGCTAAGGCCACCTATAATAGATTTTACGGCGATCAAAAAGCTTCAAAAGCCGGCTGGATGAGTTCAAGGTTTTTAGAAATGACGAAGTGATAACCTGGCGCTCGACAGCGACGCGCCAAGGTCGGCGCGTCAGCGCCGCGTTATATGGTAATAAAAAATACCGACTCCGGAGATGAAATGGAATTAACAAAACAAGAGCGAAAGTTCGCTGAATTATCAACTAAACGGTATCGCGGTTTATTGTATCGAAACAGCCAATTGATCGGATGGGTCGGTGTTGTTCTCTTTGGGCTCGGCTTACTGCGGATATTGCCAGTATCTGCTACCGTTCAAAAATTACTTCTTCAAGGTGGTTTTTTTCTAATCGTAATGAGTACAATTATGTTCGCGATGACTATTATAAGTAAGCTTTACACCCGTAATCAGGAACTTGATCGATCGCGACCGGATTAAGACGTAATGGTAAAGAAAACTTTTGCGGGAGGGAAATATGACCACTAAGAACGTTCGTGCAATCGGTTTTTTACTTCTCCTGATATTTATTATCTCCCTCTACGCCTTATATCTGCTTACCCAGGACAAAACTCCTGAAAATTACCTTTTCTTTGGGTTTACTTCTCTAACGTTTATCATCATATATTCAATCAGCATTTTAAATTACAAAATCACAGGTTCTAGTATCGGTATCGAAGTTGAACAAGCACGACAGGAGATCATGACTTCAAAAAAGGAAATTGAGACACTAGCGAATACCTTGATCAAGGTGAGTTATGTCATTGCAGATGGGTCTAGCAGGTTTGGCGGCATGCCAAAAGAACATCAAGATAAGATCAGGGAATATCAAAATTCAATAAAAACATTTCTTGATCAAAACATTGACGAGGAAGTCAAGAAGACCATCTCTGGTTTAAATGAAGCAATAGACCTGCGAATTAATAAAGACAAGAAATAGCGAGATACAATAACCTGCCGGTCCACAGCGACGCGCCAGAAGGCGGCGCGTGACCGGCGCGTTAGGTAGGTAAAATATGAAGAAAAGAATAATATTCTTATTTGCCGCAATCCTTCTTATTTCTTCTTACAGTCAGGCCGAATCTCGTATAAACTTTCCCACATATATCCCTGGTAAATATAGACCCTGTCTCGAAGCGTGGCTATCAGCCCATCCATCATATCGTATTGCGATCGAAACAGATTGCACGTATTGCGATAACAGCATCAAAGACATGAGAACGAAACCTTATGGGGATTGGAAACCTTTACCTGATTATCAACCCTATTTTACAGTCGGTGATTTCAATTCGGATAGCGTTGATGATTTTGCCGTTGCAGTAATAGACGAACTCAAAAGAGATAAGAAATTCCGCATCCTGGTCTTTAATGGCCCTTTCAATACATCATCTCTTTCAAAGCCGGCTTTTGTATCTGGTCCGATCGATTTAAGCAACGCAGGCATGTTCTACGGAGGCCCTCGACCGAAACCATGGAGACTATTAGCTGGGCCGTTTGAGTCTGAAGGAACCTTGCTGGTGCCTCAAGGAAAAACATATAAGTGGGAAAGTAAGTAGTCTGAATCCTAACACTCGCGTCGAGAGGGTCGCTAAAAAACGCGCCCCTCACGCGCTCGTTAATTCTGGATAGCATCTCATTTTCATCGCAAGCTTAAAATATATGGAAATAATAAACGGCAAAATATTGACCCGCGAACAAATAGATTCGATTAGTTCAACAATCCGAAAAGCTTATTTAGCACTTGTATGGTTTTCTGGGATCGATCTTGCCTTTAATATTTTCAAAGTTGCTAATCCTCTTTCACACGGCGGGATTATGGAAGCGGGGCTAAAATTCGCTGAATTTATCATCATATATCGTGGTTTAAAGATTCGAGCATCTTGGCTCATTCCTTTAGTGTTAATCTCCTCGGTTTATACGCTGTTTAGTGCTTTCTTTATTTCAATGGAGCCTGCAAAAGACATTGCGGAAATTATAGCTAAACCAGTAGGCATGTTGTTGGTCGTTTTTTCTGTATATCAACTTATATTTTTTTCAAAGACTGAAGTCAGGTCATCATTTGGTGCGAAAGGATTTAATGTTTTTTAACTGCTCTGATCAATAAAGTAATATGATAATTAACCTGCGGGTCGAGTGAGTCGCGAAAAGCTCGCTCCTCACCCGCGTGTTAGTGCTTAATAATGCCCATTCCAACTTGGACAGATTTTTTGTTAAATTCAGAGTGTGGTTTTCGCTATAAACTTTTGAATTTGCACTTGGTCAGCTACGAATTCATTTGTGGGGCTATAACATGAAAATAATACTTCTATTGCTATTGACTTTTTCGCTATTCACATCGATTGCATTATGTGCAGGCAAAATAGGTCAGTTAGGCCTGTTTGATTCATCTTATGATCGTACTGTTTGGCAATATGTGGAATCTTCAGGGGGTGTAGACATATTTGAGCATAGGTTCTTAAAGAACTGTAATTTATATTCAGCGGTCATTACGGAAACATTTGAGGAAGAGGCTAAGAGGACTGAAGCTTTATTCGAAGGCAAGACTTACTACGTAACGAAAGGCCTTAAAGATGGCAAATTAATTTCATTATACTATTGTAAAAAAGGTTCTCCTTTTCAATGTCTTCGGGTATATGTTGCCAATGTTAGCGATATCAATGCATGCACCCAAGCCTCGGAAAAGGTAATTATCGACTACGAGCGAAGAAATAAATAGCCTAACGTATAGTTCGAGAGGGTCGGGCTCGGCCCGCCCCTCAACTCGTTGTTATTTCCGTGAGGAACAATGGGTAACAGACGCGATTCATTTCCGTTTCGATATCCTCAACTGTTTCACGAATGTTGGCATTGCCATACCGTAGGGCTGAAGCCGGGCATCCTTGATACAAAGCATGGTGATTACGGCATGCGAAAAGTATTTAAGGATGAACCAGAATTGCCGCTAAATTCTGAAGGTCTCTGTTTGGATTGCGCAGAACAATTAAAGACCAAGAAAGAGGATGCCAATTGAAGCAAACCAATTTTCTGAAGATCTGCTGGCACGACGGAAATATCGTCGATTTTAGATACATCTTCCCAATTACCAAAAGAGATAGGCCCTGCATCATCATTAAAGCCGAAGTTTATGCGAATTATATTAATGCTGCTCATAGGCATTTGATCCAAATTGAATTTCCAAATATTCAAAACATAGATAAGAAGGTCAATTTTCCTGAAATTAAAGATAATGTGGTCGCAGGGTCAATCAATTACGCTAAGCCAAAAGAAATCGTAAATAGCCTTGGTACTTTTCAAGAATACACATTCACTTTGTTTGGTGGCAAAATCAAAATCGTTTCAAACAAAGCCAAAATAAAGAAAATTATGAAATAACCTGGCGCTCGACAGCGACGCGCCAAAGTCGGCGCGTCAGCGCCGTGTTGTAAAGCAAAAGGAATCTATATGACCTATCGACAAATAATGTTATTTTTATTAGTGGCGACCCAACTTACGCTATCAAGCTGCGCTACATACTATGCACATGAGAGCATTCAAAATTTACCCAAATATGATCCTTCGAGGTTTCCCTATCTCATTGAAGGTGAATATTTAGAAGTAGCCAGTCAAGGGAATATATCATTTCAACACTACTACTTCCCGACTTTCCCATGGCCCGCATGGCATGGTCAACACATGCACTTATTTCTTTCGGAAACGCAAACAGAACCCATCGTGATTAATATGGATAAGCGCTTATCTGTAAAAGAGCCAATAATCTACTTTTACAAGGAAAGCAAGCGAACTCTCATAATAGATAAGACAAATAGCGTCAAAAGCAAAGCACTCCTCTACGTATATCACCAGTCAGGAGAGGTGGACCTCAAAGATATTATCAAGAATACAGCCACTCAAGCTTTAGGTTCAGATAATGAAGTTCCTCTTGTGACACTTTCCTATAACAAAAATGGTGAGCAATCCATCTTCTCTGTTGGAAAGATAGTACGTCATGGCGGTTTGATTGAGTCACCTACCTTGAAGGGACTTTACATGCTTCATACTAGCCCTTATCAAAGCCGATGGAGACATCCACTTGATTATTGGCTTTATATCGTTACGGTCCCGGGCGATGTAGTTACCTCTCCATTACAACTACCATTCTGGATTTATACGTATTATCAAAACAGAGGATTGTCACCCAAATAAGGCTAATATTATTAATCACTATTTAGGATCGGGTAGCGAGTAAATCATAATTTTGAAACAAAGGACCCAACATGGGGATCGAGAGCGGCGCGAAAGTCCGCGCCTCATCCCCGTGTTGTCAACTCAACACAAAGGAGGTTCATATGCATTACGTCGATGGATTTGTGATACCGTTACCGAAGAAAAACCTGAAAGTATATACCCGAATGGCCAGGATGGGAAAAGAGATGTGGATGAAGCACGGCGCCATCGATTATAAGGAGTGCGTTGGAGAGGATTTGGAGAGGACGGGGGGGACGACTTTTTCACGACTGATGAAGTTGAAGCCCGGCGAGACCGTGGTTTTCTCATGGATCGTTTACAAGTCCCGGGCGCACCGCGACCGCGTCAATGCAAAGGTGATGAAAGAGATGGAAAAGATGAGCCTGGAGGAGATGCCCTTCGACATGAAACGCATGGTGTATGGCGGTTTCAAGGTCCTCGTTGACATATAGTATTTCATCACGGAACATAACAAGCGAGTGAGTCGCGAGGAGCACGCTCCTCACCAGCGTGTTGTCAGTGATAAATTTGAATATTGAAAATATGACGCAGAAGAGGGAACTTATTATGCATTCACCATCTGTATCTGTGGAAGAACTGAATGACATCCTGGCAGGCACACCATTTCTAAAGCCATATGGGTTTATTGTAAAGGCATGTGCTCCAAACGAGTGCACGCTACTTGTTCCGTTTATGCCTTCGCTCGAGCGACCAGGGGGGCTGGTCAGCGGCATGATGTTAATGGGAGCGGCGGACGTCGCAATGTGGCTTGCAATCATGACTCTTCGGGGAACGAGTGAGCGTTGGGTTACTTCGGACATGAAAACAGCATTTCTGCGGGGTGCCAAAGAGGAAGACATCCTGTGTACGGCTCGCGTGCTCAAGCCCGGAAAGCGCAGCATGTACGGCACGGCTGAGTGTCATGGTGCAACAACTGGCCTGGTAGCTCACCATGTCCTCACATATGCAAAGATTGAACCCGCAGGATGAATACCGCGACTCGAAAACCGCCAAAAAGAAAATAAATGATAACATGCGCGTCCACAGCGACGCGCCAAAGGGCGGTATACATAAATTTAAGTTAAGAGAGGTGTCAAGATGACAGATAAACAGCAATTGGATCATACTTATCACTACATAATGAAAACCTTCATAGATCGAGGCAATGCACCTCACTTTACAGAGATAGCGAAAGAGTTTGGCGTAAACCCAGCTGAAGGCAAGAAATTGCTGTATGATTTGATGAATACGGGAATGGCAATGTGGCTTTATCCCGGAACCGACCTAATTGCTTCATTTGCACCATTCAACAATCAGCCAACTCAATATCGCATTACTGTGGACGGACAACAAAGATGGTTTGCACAATGAGGTTTTGAAGCCCTGGCGGTCTGCTGGGCATTTCCACGAAAAGCAGTGCAGATTGACGCGCCATGTTTAGATTGCGGCGAGTCTATGAAAATCGTTGTGCGCGACGGCATCATAGAAATTGAATCGCCTATCGGCATCCATGGATATATTGACATTCCTTTAAGTCAATGGGCAAAAAACTGGCCTTTTACGTGAAGTCGCATCCATCTCTTCCGGTCGGAAGATCATGTAAAAAACTGGTCCGACTTTCGTACAGGAACTGAAGAGGCAATTCTTCCGATCTCGGATGTCATGTCCATAATGAGCACACCCCGTCACAGTGCTAAATTGAGTGGTCATTACATCTCATCTGCTGCGGATTATGCGCCGCTATTTTTCCAGAGACTCAGGGAAGTAACGCGAAATTCAGAATTCTGGAAGCCCAAGTCGTAGAGGGCAAAATCTGCCGTGTACGAATAGGGATATGTAGGTCGGGTAGAGCAAGGAGAAATCTGACACAATGATCCCAACATCGCTGTCGAGAGGGTCGTAAAAAAAGCATGCCCCTCACGGCGGCGACGGCCCACGCTTCGCGCGTGCCGCTGAGCCATGCGTCTGTCCCGGCAAAAAACGCGCCGGGAGAACCAGACGCTCGAAACCAATGGCCCTGCGGGTCATGGCTCAGCTCCGGCATTAGCAGTTTCAATAATGAATATGTAAGGAGGATTAGTTATGAGAAAGACCGTTATTGCCGTTTTGTTGGCCTTGTTCCTTCCGGTAGCCAGCTTTGCTGCTGACACGATGCGTGATGGATACTGGGAACTGATCAGCACCATGGAAATGCCCGGCATGCCTGTGAAAATGCCACCCACTACGACAAAGCACTGCTACACCAGGGAAGATGTTAAGGATCAGAAAAAAACCATCACTACTGACAAAAACTGCACGGTTACCGATATTAAACAGTCTGGCAATAAAGTCACCTGGAAAATGAAGTGTACCGGCAAAAATGCCGGTGACTTCAGCGGCGAGACGGTTTACAAGGGAGGGATTGCATACGATTCAACCATGACGATGCAAACCCAGGGTCGCACAATGAATATGCAGGTTAAGGCCAAGCGGTTGGGGAATTGTCCGTAGAATGTCCACGATCTTTCCCCAGAGGAGAAACCCATGACGAAGCACCCCCTGAAACTGTTGTTGGCGGCCCTTGCCGTAATGATGCTGACAGCGGTGCCGTCCCCTGGCGCGCAGAAAGCGACGACCCGAACGCTGTCGAACGAGCCCGGCACATGGCGCCCATGGACCTGCGGCGGCCACTCGGCAAGCGATCTCAAGCTCCTCGGCTTCACCCAGTCCGATGCAGAAGCCTTCAAGACGCGGCTCCAGCAGATCGCCGAGATCTTCCGGAAATCGCCTGTCTGGAATCCGCCGATGGGAGTCGATCCCTCGCTCACAGGCTCGCTCTACGGTGTGTCAGTCTATCCTTCCTCCGCGAAGAAGCTGAAGAACCATCCCATTGCAGGCTCCATTATGATGGGCAGCTTCGAGCACGTTGAGGTGGTCCGGACGACAGGCGGTCGGGAACAACGGGAGCGGCACATCGGCGACGAGACCGTACACATCATTTTCAATGTGAATTTGCTCCCCAAAGGCGGCGGTGTCAACATGCTGCGCGACGATGAGGGGGAGTTTTACGAGGAGCTGGTCCGCACGGCCGACATCGGAGGGTTCCCGATCTACGGCGACATGCTGGTCATTACGAAGAATGGACAGCCCGTCTGGACGCCGGTCTCCCGGGAGCGCTACCTCAAGGCCTTCATCGCCAAGCGCCGGCCGGACGCCGCCAACGCCGAGATTTACATCGCCGATCAACAGAAGAAGCTTGATGCCTTTATCGCTCCCGACGCATCTGCCGCCCGCCAGGCGAAATACAAGGCGGCGATCGACAAGATGGCGTCCAAGGGCGCGGCTGCGGTCGAACACGAACGGCGGTACTGGGAGCGTGATGAGGCAGACAACCTGGCCGTCCTGAAGCGCGGGGCTTCCCGCGACCCGAAAGTTTCTCCCCTCGCCGGCGTGATCGCCGGCGTGAAAGCCGCCGAGGAGCAGCTGGCAGCCATGCCTCCTGCCGAGCGCAACGCACCCGCCTGCCTCCTCGACGCCGGGAGCGACATGACCAAGAGCGGTCTGGTGGCGACGGGAACGCCCAAGTGCGTGCCGCTCGTCGGAAAGAACCCCAACTTCTTTGATCAGCAGCTGCCCCGCAGCGTGCCGCAGATCATCGTCGTCAGCCGGATCCGGGCGCTCGAAAAAACGTGGAAAGAAGGCCGGCCAGGCGAGAACAAAAAGGGTTCTCTCGATCTCTGGACTACCTACGAAGCGTTCCGTCAGGCCGACTTGCAGAAGGTGGCCGACCAGATCGACCGGTGACGGCGGGGATTGCAAGTTCGATTGCATAAAAATAGGAATGAGGACTGGACAGCCAACCAGTCGTTTCAGCGGGGAACGCGCTGAACTCGGTCTTATATTACGCGACAAACCGCTCTATTCCAGGAGAAATGTAAATGCGGCTCGAAGTGATTTCCGAGGAACCTTCTTCAGATAATCCGCGCCCTACGCCTCTTCTGTTTGTGCATGGTATGTTGGTGGGAGGCTGGATCTGGTCACAGCACTTCCTCAGCTACTTCGCCGGACACGGATACTCCGCACATGCGCTTAGTTTGCGCGGCCATGGACGAAGCGAGGGCCGAGAGAGATTGCGATGGACCAGCCTCGCGGAATACGTTGACGATCTGGCGCAAGTTGTAGCACAGTTGCCCGCACTGCCTGTCCTGATCGGTCACTCGTACGGCGGTGCTGTCATCCAGAAGTATCTCGAACGCCAGTCAGTCCCGTGTGCCATTTTGCTCGCTTCAGCTCCGCCACAGGGTCTTTTGTTGTCGGTGCTGCGGACGGCGAGGCGTCAGCCTGCGGCTGTTCTCCGGGTTATTCTCACCTTGCGACTCTCTCCGCTTGTCAGCACGCCTGCCATCGCTCGCGATCTTTTTTTTTCGGATAGTATTTCAGAGGAGAAGGTGCGGAACTATCAAGGCCGCATGTCAGACGAATCGTATCGAAGTCTGCTTGACATGCTCTTTCTGAATTTGCCGAAGCCGGAACGCATCACGACGCCGTTGTTGGTAATGGGTGCAGCCAATGATATGACTATTCGACCGAGTCAAGTTGAAGCCACTGCGCGCGCCTATGGCACGCAGCCGGTTATGTTCCCGAACATGGGCCATATGATGATGTTGGAGGATGGTTGGGAGAGAGTCGCCGAGCGGATAATCGCGTGGTTAATTGAAAAGGGGTTGTGAGGAACCGAACTAAACCTGCAGACCGGGTAGAGAGTAGATTAAAGCAAAGTAAGTCCTGACAACCGGTTGCACATTGACCGCTTCGCGGCGTCTGAATTCGTTGTTGGACCGACATCACGGGAAATGCACAGGGGGGACCTTGAAAGCAGTTGTTCAGACCGAGTACGGTACGCCGGATGTCATGCGGCTCGAGGACGTCGACACTCCTTCCATCAGCGACAACGAAGTCCTTGTACGCGTTCGTGCCGCATCAGTGAATCCGCCCGACTGGGCAGGCGTGCATGGGGTGCCCTACATCGTGCGCGCAGCGTTCGGGCTGCGCAGACCCAAGCTCGGCGTCAGAGGTACGGACCTGGCTGGCACTGTTCAGGCGATCGGTGGGAACGTCACACGGCTGTCTGTCAATAACGAAGTCTTCGGCGTCGGAACCGGCACATTCGCGGAATACGCGGTTGCAAGGGAAGACCACCTCGTACCGAAGCCGGCCAATATCACATTCGAACAGGCTGCCGCAACGGGGATGGCGGCGTTGACCGCACTCCAGGCACTTCGCGACGCCGGCTGCATCCGGGCTGGACAGAAAGTGCTCATTGTCGGAGCGGGCGGCGGGATCGGCACGTTTGCCGTCCAGATTGCGAAGTTACTGGGCGCACACGTGACCGGCGTATGCAGTACGTCGAAGCTGGAGCTGGTCCGCTCGCTGGGAGCCGACGACGTCATCGACTACCAGCGTGAGGACTTCACGCAGGGCAATGAGCGCTACGACCTCATCCTCGACAATGTGCTGCGACACTCGCTGTCCGAGCTCCTGCGTGCGCTCGACCGCAACGGAACACTCGTGCCCAATGGCGGTCAGTTCTATAAGCGCTGGTTCGCGAGCACCGGCGTCCTCCTGGTCAAAGCGCCACTGCTCTCGCTGTTCGTACCGCAGCGGATTCGCATTTGCACGGAGCGCCCCGAACTGAACGATCTGCTCGTCCTGAAGAGTCTTGTGGAGTCCGGGAAGCTGACACCTGTCGTTGGACGAACATACCCTCTGGACCAGGCTGGTGAAGCCATCTTGTACTTTGGGGAGGGACATGCCAGGGGCAAGATCGTCATCACCTTCTGAGGCTGGATGGGTGAACCATTCGCGATACAACAAGCGCATCAAGCGGAAGGCGTCAGCGCTATACCGAAAGGCATGGCAGCCCTTAATCTCCGGGTAGCCTAAACTGCCAGATCAACAATTACCATTCGGACTGCCGAACATACCTGCCATTATTGTGCTATACTTTAATCAGAATTACACCGTTTGTGCAACAGTGAACATCAAGAGAAGGCATTAAAAAAATACATGCTTCGCGAAGCGGTGTGATGACTGCGGATCATGTGAAGTAATACGAATTCCAGCATCTGTAAGGAGTACATACTGTTATACAGATGAATATGAGATAGAGTCCGCTATTACTCATTACGTGTCTTCTCCTGTTTTCTTGCAAAGGAGGTGCACCATGAGTATCTTCCTGAAAATCCTAACAAGTTTTCTGATCGTAATTCTGCTCCCCTATACTGTATGGTCTTCTGATGAATTTACTGAGCAGTTCGCGGTTCTCGCTTCGTTTGCCCTGATCGATTTTTCGCAGAGCTCCAGCATGTTTTATGAGAACACCGGCTATTACGAAGTGAATGCGCTCCTGGGCCCTTTTCCCAGCAGAGAGGAACTTCTTTCTTTCGGCATCGCAGGACTTGGCCTGACCTATCTCGTAAGCGCATTCCTGCCCGCTGCCTGGAGCGGCATGGTGATAGACTCGATCATTGCAACAGAGCGCCTGAACATCGAGGACAACCGGAGGGTTTACCGGGGCTGGAATGATGCGGGACCTCCAGCCCGGGGCAGATCGATGGCGGGTATACCGATTTTGATCAGTATGCGCTTTTAGTGAGACCAGATCCCGGAAGCATGAAAAAAAGATCAATGCTCACCGAAACGTGCTATGGCCGGTCTGTTTGATAAAAGTGCCTTTCCGATATTCTTCAAAGGCTAGCTCCAACTCCTCATCCGTGTTCATAACAATCGGTCCATACCATGCAACAGGCTCGCCTAGGGGCTTGCCGGAAATAAGCAGGAACCTGACAGCATCCGCATCCGCTGCAACGCTGACGGTATCCCCGTCCGAAAACAATACAACCGTTCCGTTCTCGATGCCCTGCTTCCTGTGCTGGTCAAAAAAACCTCTGCCCTCAATAACATAGGCGAACACCGTATGCCCTCGTTTTACGTGATGAACGAACTGCGACTTCGCGGGAACAGCCACATCGAGGTATTCTGGATCGATCATGATATCGCTCACCGGCCCGCGATAGCTGCCGAATGTCCCGCAGATAACTTTGACTCTGACTCCATTGTCCAGGGTGGCTTCCGGAACGAGTGCACACTTGATATCCTGGTAGCGGGGATCCATCATTTTATGGGAACGCGGGAGGTTGGCCCAGAGCTGGAATCCCTCCATACGCCCCCTCCCGTCTCCCTGGGGCATCTCCTGATGAATGATCCCGCTGCCTGCTGTCATCCATTGCATATCGCCTGACGAAATGACGCCCTTGTTCCCCAGACTGTCGCCATGCTCCACATCGCCGCGAAGGACATAGGTGATCGTCTCGATGCCCCGATGCGGGTGCCAGGGAAAGCCCGCCCGGTAGTGTTCGGGATTATCAGAGCGGAAATCGTCCATCATCAGGAAAGGATCGAAGAGAGGAACCTCATTGTTACCAAAGACCCTTTTCAGGTGGACACCCGCCCCCTCGCGCGTGGGTCTGCTTTTCAGGATCGTTTGTATCGTCCTCATTTCAGCCATGATAATCTCCTTTACTCTGATGAAAAGAACGGGGTCATCCGTGGATGACCCCCTAGTTTTACCCACCTGGTGCTACGCATGCTACTTCTTTGAAGCAAGTGCCCCATCAAGCGAGAGAGCGCCGCCGCCCCTGATCATGAGTGCAATGCCGATGGCAATGACCAGAAGATGATACTCATACCCTTCGCCTTTCTGGTTCCCGAACCAGTTCATAAAGAAACCGTTGTTCCAGTGCATCATGTAGACGGCAACGGCCATGGTCACGCTTATCCCGAACGCCGCCACACGGGTCAACAATCCGGTAATCAGGCCCAGCGATCCGAGGCTCTCGGCCATGATGGCCAGAAAAGCGAATACCGCGGGAATGGCGAGTTTTGTGGTGAACATGTCCATGGTCCCGCTGAAACCATACCCTCCGAACCATCCAAGCAGTTTCTGCATCCCGTGCGGGAAAAAAACCACTCCCAACAAAACCCTTAAGACCAGTAATGCAACGTCATCATTCGTACTCATTATTTTCTTTAACATGGCAACCTCCTCGTAGGTATTCACCTATACCCATGCATAGTTCTAGCGGGCGTGTGTCCCGTCGCAATAAGGCGCGGTTTTCGTCCGCCCGCAGGTGCACAATCCAACTTTTTTCTTTTCCGTCAGCTTGAACTCAAGCGGAACCTTGTCAGTACCTTTATGCGATCCGTCGCAAAAAGGCTGGTTTCCCGACTTTCCGCACGAACACCAATAATAGGTGCCCGGCTCCAGTTCGACCATCTTCGGCAGATTATTTCCCATGACTACACCTCCTTTCGTATCGTTCGTGCTGCACTGCGCACTATGGGTTCCCACTACCCAAAGATTACCTGTTCACTCGGCACTCCGCTGCTGAAGCCCAATCTTCTTGCAGAGATCACCGAGTGTTTTCTGCTCCGTCCGGGTTAATATGCTCATTTCCTTTACGATTCTGCTGACATGGCCCGGGAAAAAGTCCTTGATGAGCCTTTCACCAGCCTGCGTTGGCCGGACCAGATAATGTCTCCGGTCCGATTCGTCCCTGACGCGCTCTACCAGCCCCCGTTTTTCGAGATTATCAATGACCATAGTCACGTTTCCGCCGCTTTTCAATATTTTGCGGGCCAGATCCTTCTGAAAGAGCGGCCCGAGATGGCATAACGCATCCAGAATGCCGAACTGGCTCACGGTAAGGCCCAGGGATGCAAAATGAGACTCTACGCGGCTCGAAACCGACTCAGCGGCCCTGACCAGTTTGATAAACGTGTTCAGACCCGACACTTCCGCTTTAGTTCCTTTGTATTTCGTTCCCATAGTAGTTTAATAGTTAATAGTTTAATATTAATCTAATAATAAGCATTGTCACCCTGTTTGTCAAGCGAAATTCGATGATGCGTTCACTCCCTGCCGCTGCTTGCAGGACCAGCAGGCTTTACAATGCGGATGATATGCTGTATCTTTTTATGACCGTTCAACGAACAAAACGTATAACCACTGATTAGCATAGCTTTAACATAAGTTACATGATATTCAGCAAGCAAAAAGGCAATGATATAATAGTTATTCTAAGCTCTTCAACATTGGTTCAAACCGTGTGCATCAGTGGTTACAAAGGCAGTTTAGCGTTCAATTGCAGCAGGGACAAGTGTCAGCATGCATGAGATAGACAGGATATTGTTCAGTGAGGAAACGATTGCTGCCAGGGTGGAGGAGCTGGCTGACCGGATAAGGCGCGATTACGCGGAACGGGAAGTGGCGTTTATCAGCGTTCTGAAAGGCGCCGCACTTTTCTCCGCAGACCTGTTTCGCCAGCTTGCATTGCCCGCGACTATTGATTTCATCCGTGCCGCAAGCTATGGCAATACGACCGTGTCATCCGGGATCATCAGTTTGGAACAGGATATCATCACCAACATACGCGGGAAGCATGTGCTTCTGGTTGATACGATCATTGACTCAGGCGCAACCATGGCGTTTTTGATAAGGCATTTTTTGGAAAGGCACCCGGCAAGCATCCGGACCGTAGTTCTTCTGGACAAAAAGATAAAGAGAACTACCGATGTGTCTGTGGATTATGCCGGTTTCGATATTCCCGATGTGTTTGTGGTGGGTTACGGTATGGACTGTGGTGAGCGGTTTAGGAACCTGCCGTACATCGCTTCGATGAAGCAGCTTTGAGTCACATACCGGGAGTAATGCGTGCAATCTTACAGCGTTGAATGCATGGTATGCAACAAAAGGGGGGCCATCCCCACCCCTATTCTCCGGCGAGCAAACCAGCAGCAGCCTGCTGAATCTCCTCCATGCGATCGTAGGCGGCGATCCTGACATTTGCGTCCATAAAATGGTCAAGAAGGTAGGGGCTGTCAAAAGAGATCACGAACGTAATTCCCTTCACCGATTCAACAGTCTTGAAAATCTTCAGTACCATTTCCTGAAGCCTTGCATCAAGACCTGAGCGGCCTTTTGATGCGGATATTTTGGAAAACACAGCCAGCACGACAAACTCGGCTGCCTTGATGCTGTCCAGCACAAGGGATTCAGGCGGCTCCGAGCCCGGGGTCAGCACCATGACGAGGTAATGTTTGAACCTCTCCCTCATTGCCCGGATAAAGGCATTGCCCGATGCCGTATCATTGTCATCGTCTAGGATAAAACAGGCTACGCCGCCGTCATGCGGGATAGGAAGGAACTTTTTGTCACCGCTCAGAACGCGCAACGTCTTGCGGCCGATCCCTCCCGCAGTGAGGCGGTTTTTCTGGTAGTCGATCGTGACTGCCTTTCGTTTGACTTTATCGAACAAGCCAAGCAGCTTTTTTGCGGCGGTGATCCGCTGAACGGACTCCCTGATGCGTTGTCGTGTGAGTCTGCCCTGCTCAACGGCCGAAACCACTGCATTAATGGTCACCACAGCGTCCCGCGGATGCAGAAGAATATCCATGCCTGCCTCGACTGTTCTGATGGCGATCTCTTCCTGCGAATATTCGCCGGTCAGCGCCCCCATGTCAAGAGCATCGGACACGATCAGCCCGTTAAATTCCATTCCTTCCCGAAGCAGGGCGGTCACGACCTTCTTGGAGAATGTCGTCGGTTTTTCCGGATCAAGAGCAGGCACCAGCAGGTGGGCAACCATGACCATGCCCACGCCTCCTTTCACGGCATCACGAAAGGGCGGAAGTTCCACGCGGTTCAAACGCGCTCTTTCTGCGCGGATCACCGGCAGTACGGAATGGGAATCCTGGTCAGTGTCCCCGTGTCCGGGGAAATGCTTGGCGCACGCCAGCAAATCGACCCGCTCCCTGCCTGAAGGCAGCTGAAGCCGCTCGATGTATCGCGCACCGAACCAACCGACAATGCCGGGTTCTTCGCCGAAGGACCTGGTACAGATGATGGGATTATCCGGATTGTTATTGACATCAACGACCGGCGAGAACACGGTATGAATACCGGCTGCGCGGGTTTCTGTACGCACCGCATCAAGCATCCGGTCGAGCAGTTCCACATCTTTTTTCGAACGCCGGTTGATCGCCGAGGAGACAGCACGCTGGTTGGGGAACCGGGTGCCTCCGCTGAGCTGCTGGCCCAGACCGCGTTCGATATCGGAAGCTATCAGCAGCGGTATTCGGGAACTTTTCTGGATCTCATGCAGGCGCCGCGGGGTATGCTCCAGCGTCCCGCCGAAGAGGATGAATCCGCCTACACCTTCCTTCAGAAGAGCTGCTACATTGTCAAGATACCGCGAATCTCCGAGCTGCTCAGATTCTCCCAGTTTCTCCCCGTCGAGACGGGGCATGACCATCTGCGCGACTTCCTGCCTGAGCGTAAGGGTCTGCATGGCGGCTATTTTCTCTTTTTCTTCGGTGTATTGCAAGCGTTTTTATTTTTCCCGCTTCACACTCCCGGTCCGGCATGGTATACTGTCCGGCCGGTAACCATCAATGCAGGCCTGCCCGGGGAGCGACTCATGGACAACCTCAGATTCGAGAAGGACACCTACAAAACAGAAAAGCGGCGGCTTTCCTTTCTGCAGAAAACAATCCCCTCGTTCATCTTCTACGCGGATGCGGTCTCGATCATATTCAGAGCCAGCGCAAAAGCCAGGCGCGGACAATACGGCACGCCTGGATGGTGCGCCAGCAGCATGGAAGCCCTTCGTGCCCTGGAGCGTGTTGGTGTGGTCTTTGACATAACCGGCATGGACTCCAAAAAGGAGTTCGACGGCCCCGCTGTCTTTATCGGAAACCATATGAGCACTCTGGAGACATTTGTTCTGCCGGTGCTCATTGCTCCTTTCAAGGATGCCACCTTCGTTGTCAAGCAAAGCCTGGTCGAATATCCTGTTTTCAAACACGTGATGCGCTCCCGGGATCCGATTACCGTGGGCCGTCAGAATCCCCGCGATGATCTGAAGGCGGTGCTTGAAGGCGGTGCGGAGAAACTGAGATCAGGGATGTCCATCATCATATTCCCTCAGACAACGCGTACACAGGTCTTTGACCCCGAACAGTTCAATACCATCGGAATCAAACTTGCGAAGAAAGCGGGTGTTCCGGTCGTGCCGTTTGCGCTGAAAACCGATGCCTGGGGAAATGGCAGGTTTCTGAAGGACTACGGAAGGATCGACCCGACGAAAAAAGTATATTTCGCCTTTGGCAAACCTCTTTGGATCAAAGACCGGGGAGTGAATGAGCATCAGCAGATCATCGATTTCATTACGGGTAAATTAAAGGAATGGGATATGAGCACCCCGAGAGACGAAAAAGGCTGACCCTTGCGGGGCCAGCCTTCGCTGCAGCGAACTGCGTGCAGCATTATTTTACGTTCAGCAGTTCTACCTCGAATATCAATACCGCATTCGGTCCGATGGCTCCACCCGGCGCACCGGCCTCTCCGTAGGCGAGTGTGGACGGTATGAAAAGCTGCCATTTGGAACCTTCCTTCATGAGCTGCAGCGCCTCGGTCCAACCCTTGATCACACCCATGACCTGAAATGTAGCGGGTTCCCCCCGTTTGATCGAGCTGTCAAACTCTGTTCCATCGATAAGCGTGCCGCGATAGTGAACCGTGACCGTGTCAGTTGCTTTGGGTGTTTTCCCCTTTCCTTCGCTCAGGACCTTATATTGCAGGCCGCTCTGCAGGGTTTTAACGCCGTCCTTGGCCTTGTTCTTCGCAAGGAAAACCTCTCCATCCGCCTTGTTCTTTCCCCCGACCTCCTTCGCCTTTTCCTGCTGTTTAGCCTGAAGGTCTTTTTGCAGGCTGGTCAGCGTGGTCCTGACCTCCTGTTCCGTCATGAGGGGTTTGCTGCCGGATAACAGGGCCTTCATCCCCTGGACGAGAATATCCGGATCGACTTCAATGCCGTTTCTCTTCATGCTGTTCCCGATATCAAGACCGATCGCATAGCTTATCTTATCCTTTTCCGTCTTGAGCTCCTGCGTATCCGCGGCGAACACCTGCCCCGCTGCCAATAAACCGCACAACACCACCACTGAAGACTTCATAGCAATCTATCTCCTTCTTTCATCATGAAATGGTCCGTCGAGAGGGGAATTTATCAGCATTCGCACAATTTGTCAACACGGTCCGGCCCTCCAAAAAAACCATCTTTTGTTGACAAATCAGTTTTTTCTGAGTTATACTTAACTAGCTATGAGAACTGCCAATAATCACATCCACATCAGGATCAGTATGCCGCGGAGCCGGTCATGAAACGGCAAATAATTGGATTGCCAACCCTGACCGCGCTGCTTTTTGCCCTACCTCTGTATGCGGCAGCTGATATCTACCAATATACCGACGACAACGGCGTGATCAACTTCAGCAATGTCGGTGTAGGGAAAAGTGGCAAATCAAAAAGAATCAAAACAGAATCTCCAAGGAATGCGCCGGCAGCTTCTTCCCGGTCCGCTTTGCCCGCAACCGTGGTCACTTCCGCAAACATGCCAAGCGCCTATGTGGACATCATCAATACCGCCTGTGACCGCCATGGAGTCGATCCCGCTCTCGTGCATGCTGTTGTCAAAGTCGAGTCGGATTTCAATCCCTATGCAATGTCCCGAAAAGGCGCCATGGGACTTATGCAGCTGATGCCACAAACAGCCATGGATATGAATGTGCGGAACACGTTCAATCCCAATGAGAATGTCGATGGTGGGGTGAAGTATCTGCGCTATCTCATTGACCGCTATGAGGGAAATCTGCAGCTGGCGCTCGCTGCATATAACTCCGGAGAAACCGCTGTAAAAAAATGGGGCACGGTGCCGCCATATCCGGAAACGCAGCACTATGTTCAGCGCATTCTGAACATCTACAACAAGGGAGGAGCGGTCCAGGTCTTTGCCGCGCGCTCCACGATCTACATGGGCTACAGCGCCGACGGAGCAATCTTCCTCACCGATGACCCCGGGAAGCATAAGAACAAGAACCTGAAGCGCAGGGTCCGGAATAACCTGTAACGATATCCGGATTACACGGGTAATACTGCCGGCCTTCCCCAGCTTGTGCAGCTGTATATCGTTCATCCCCCCGCAATACGCAGACGCTCCATGCCTGACGCGTTCCATCGACAATCATCCCGCAATTACATTGACAAATCCCTTATCGTTGCGATATCATGTGCACGTTTTTTGCGGCTTTTGATGAAGCGTAGCAACCTGCCTCCCCAGCCACGATTACCACGCAAACGAAAGGTGCCGAGCATGTCACCAAGAACGTACCATGCAATCGTTTTCATCATCAGTGCTGCACTGCTTTTTACCGCCGGATGCAGCGATACCCGCAAAACCAGCGTCCCGTTTAATTCGACCACCGGGAAACACAGCTCTGCTGACTGGGTGCTTGCCGGTCATTCCTCTGCCGCACGCTCAATGGACCCTGGCGCGGTAAACAGCCAGACAACGGTTTCGACTCTGGATGCCTCTGGCTGCAAATCATGCCATGGCGACGACCTGCGTGGCGGCATTTCGGGCGTTTCCTGCACACACTGCCATCTGGGCGGGCCGACCCATATTCACCCGGAAGCATGGAACCCTGCCTACCGAGACCACAAGGAGCATGTGGTTGCGGAAGGGAATAGCGCCTGTTCAAACCAGCACTGTCATGGCTCTTCACTGGAAGGCGTCGGCAGCAGCGGCCCATCCTGTTCGAGTTGCCACCTCGGCGGCCCCACGAAAATGCATCCCGTGGAATGGAACCCGGTGTCCCAGGACCATGCTGCCTATGTGCGCCAAAACGGAACAGCATCATGTTCGAACCAGTACTGTCACGGGCTGAACCTGAACGGCGTGGCCCAGAGCGGACCCTCCTGCTCATCATGCCACCTCGGCGGCTCAGCGAAAATGCATCCGCCGGACTGGGATACATCAATCCTGAATCACCAGTCCTATGTCAATGCGAACGGTGTTCTGAGATGCTCCAATGCTGCATGCCACGGGGCAACCCTTGCCGGAGTATCAGGAAGCGGGCCTGCCTGCAGCTCCTGCCATCTCGGAACAGGCTACAAGGTTCACCCCGACGTCTGGAGCACCGTGAGCATCAGCCATGGTCCCTATACGACAGCGAACGGGACTGCCTCCTGCAAGAACCAGGCATGCCACGGTGCGGACCTCGGAGGAGTCACGGGAAGCGGGCCGTCCTGCACGTTATGCCATATGGGGGATGCATCTCATGTGCATCCACTTAATTGGAGCACTCTTACAATATGGAGAGACCACGTACACTATTTGAAGCAGAATCAGAACAATACCGCCGGATGTGCCAACCAGGCTTGTCATGGCGCGAACTTAGCCGGTATTCAGAACAGCGGCCCCACCTGCAAGAGATGTCACGATATTCCCTACACCCAAAACTCACTCGTGTGCAATGAATGCCACGCCAGTCCGCCGAACGGGACCTCGTTCCCGAACACCGCAGGCAAGCACATAAAGCATAACGCCCTGATCTATGTCGCCGGTATATGCAATACCTGCCATGACGGCGCCGGTCCTGGTACCAATTACCATTTGAACAGCGTGCCAGATGTTTCTTTCCTGGCAACGTACAATTCAAAATCATCGACAGCCGGTTTTAACTCGACGGCCAAAACATGCTCAGCCATCAGTTGTCACGGTGGGCCGAGGACGCAAACGCAAATTCAGGCGACATCAGGAGCATCAACAATCGCCAATACCCCGAGCTGGTACACAGGATCTATCGTGGTAAACACCCAGTGCACGTCATGCCATATAAATGGCGCAACGGAATACAACAACTACAATTCAGGTCAACATCGGAGGCATGTTTATAATTTCAGTAAAAACTGCGTTCAATGTCACGACATTTCCAAACTCGCGGCAAACCATTATACATCACTGAACACATCGAATATGGAGGGACCAGCCTCGGCTACGCTATTGGATGCAATCAACTATAATGTCAGCCTTCAGCAATGCAGCCCATCGGCAAACAACCTTGCGGGATGTCATGATGCTTCGGACGACCCACGCGACTGGTAACAGGGAGCAGCGGGATAACAATCAAAAGCACCAGCGCCGCTTCTTATCGATAGAAGCGGCGCTTTTCATTTTGGTGAATCATGATCGCCTGGACAGCCATGATGATCTAGGCTATACTCCTTTGCATGGGACTCTTCAACGATTTCCTCATAAGCTTTATTCCCCTCATGGTCGCGCTGGACGCACCCGGGACGCTTCCGCTCTACGTTGCCATGACCGAAGGAGTCAAGCAGAAGCAGCGGAAAAAGATCGTCCGCCAGTCCATTTTCACGGCGTTTATGGTCACCGTCGGATTCCTCCTGATCGGACAGGCGGTCTTCAGTGCGCTCGGCATCCTGGTGGCGGACTTCATGATCGCGGGCGGGCTCGTGCTTCTGATCATCGCGGTTAGCGACGTGATCAGGGCGGGAGAAAAAAGGCTGGAGCGGAGTCCTGAATTCGGGGTGGTCCCGCTCGGAACACCCATCATCGCGGGACCCGGAACGCTCACGACCGCCATGGTGCTCGTCGCCACCACCGGGTATGTCCCCGTCATCCTTTCCCTCATCGTGAACCTGCTCATCGCCTGGATCATTTTCGCGCAATCCGACAGGCTCATCCGGCTCATCGGTCTGAGCGGAACCCGGGCATTCGCCAAGGTTGCCGCCCTGATCCTGGCCGCGTTCGCGGTAAAGATGATGCGGAACGGTATTTTCAAATTTATTGAAGGATAAAGGAAACCGTGTCAAATCAGGGAACGCTTGCCGATCCACTACAACACCGTGAACCCGAGGTTGTCTTCCGTGGCTAAACAGTCTGACGGCGAAGAAGCAAAAAGCGGACATAACCGCCGCGTCCATATGGCGAACGAACGCACGTTCCTTGCCTGGATCCGCACCAGCATAGCAATCATGGCTTTCGGGTTCGTTGTGGAGAAGTTCTCTCTCTTCGTGAAACAGGTGGGCTTTTACCTGGGGAAGGAAATCGCCCCACCACCGTGGTATTCATCATACATCGGGATCGTTTTGGTGAGCCTCGGTGTCTTGATGGGTGTCCTCTCCTTCGTTCGCTATAAGACAGTAGAACGGCAAATCGATGAAGATGCATACAGGCCATCACCCATTCTGAGCGCGCTGCTTTTCCTATCCGTGCTATCCATCGGCGTTTTTCTCGTGCTCTATCTCGTCCACAGCATGTGATGCCTGCGTGGTCATCATGAAGAGCCTCCTTTACACCGACCCTTTCCTTTGGGATAGACATCATACAAACAGTAAGCATAGCATGAGGATAACACATGGCAACTGTTCTGCAATGCCCCGTTTGCCGGGAGCTCCTGCTTAATTCCGCCGACGGCTACAAATGCTCCAAAAACCACACCTTCGATGCAGCCCGCGAGGGATATGTCAATCTCCTGCTTGCTCACCAGAAACATTCAAAAGAACCGGGAGACAGCACGGAAATGGTCCTGAGCAGAAGGCGGTTTCTGAATCTCGGGTTTTATGACAAGGTTTCCGATGGCATCAACGAAATAGCGGCCCGCGCTCTTACTCAGCCCGGCAGTGCAGATATACGATGCATTCTTGATGCCGGCTGCGGTGAGGGGTTTTATCTCAAACGTCTCAAGGATTCTCTGGAGTGCATCACGGAAAATCCCCTGCCCATCAATTACTATGGTCTGGATATTTCTAAATTTGCGGTCCGCCAGGCCACCCACCGAGACAGGACAGTGGACTGGTTCGTTGCCAGCATCGCTGACCTGCCCTTTCTACCCTCCTCTTTTGATATCGTTCTCAATATTTTTTCACCAGCCAACTTCGCGGAATTTTCAAGGGTGCTCAAAGAACCAGGGCGGCTCGTGATCGTGAGCCCAGGTCCCAGGCACCTCAACGGCTTGAAGGAGATCATCTATCCGGTCGCGCGGGAACATTCGCAAGCAGCCATGATCGAACAGGCCAAAAAACTGTTTTCTTTTGTAACGGAAACCAGGATTACCTATCAGCTTGAGTTGGAGAGCAGCGATGCGATCAGGGACCTTCTGGCGATGACGCCCTATTTCTGGAATATCAACCTGCAAACAAAATCCAAAGTGGATGCGCTAACCCGGCTTGCACTGGACGTTGATGTGGAGATCAGGGTCTTCGAGAAGGTGAGGAGTTGAACTGCGCGGTCGCATTCTGACAAATCGGTTCTCAAACTCGAGCATAATCAAAAAAAAAAGGCCGTTGTAACCACAGATAGACACAGATAAAATGAAAAATTAGTGACTTATTGTGAACGAGAGCTTCACCCAATGGGCGCATCTCGCTTTTATGATAAGATTTTGAATCATCAGTGTTTATCCGTGTTCATCCGTGGTTAAATACTCTTTCTATGATAACTACCGTTTCGAGGGTCTTGCATCATCTTTTGAATGCCACCATCCCCAGCGGTGGAATGGTAATCAGCAGGGAATGGCTCTTGCCGTGGCATCGCTCGTCGGAGGCATTGCATCCGCCGAAATTTCCGTATCCATTGCCGCCATAGTCCCCCGCGTCGCTGTTCAACACCTCCCGCCAGAAACCACTGCCAGGAACTCCCACCCGGTAATTGAGGCGGG
Organism: uncultured Nitrospiraceae bacterium; assembly: GCA_964447405.1. Taxonomy (GTDB): domain Bacteria; phylum Nitrospirota; class UBA9217; order UBA9217; family UBA9217; genus JALNZF01. Next base: position 453,775 of record CAYUSP010000003.1, read on the forward strand.
CCACGGGCGTGAAATTGAAGACTACCAGCATTTCATCGCCGCCTGCTTTCCCCTTGCGAAGATAGCTGATGACGCTCGAGTCCTGATCGCTGAAATCGACCCACTCGAAGCCCGCGTTCTCAAAGTCAAGTTCGTGCAGCGCGGGCTCGCTCCGGTACAGCCGGTTCAGGTCGCGCACCCACTGCCACACGCCATGATGGGACTGGTACTGCAATAGATGCCATTCGACGCTGGATTCATGGTTCCATTCCGCCCACTGGCCGAGCTCGCAGCCCATGAACAGGAGCTTTTTGCCCGGGTGGGTATAGAGGTATCCGAAAAGCAGCCGCAGGTTCGCCATCTTCTGCAGACCGCTCCCCGGCATCTTGCCCGCGAGCGCGCCTTTGCCGTATACGACCTCGTCATGGGAGAGAGGCAGCATGAAGTTCTCGAAAAAAGCATACCAGATGCTGAAGGTGATGTTGTTATGGTGGTACTTGCGGAATATCGGGTCCTCGGAAATATAGTCGAGCGTGTCGTGCATCCAGCCCATATTCCATTTCATACCAAAGCCCAGGCCGCCGATGTGCGCGGGCCGGGAGACCATGGGCCACGAGGTTGACTCCTCCGCAATGGTCTGGACATCGGGGAATGCCCGGTATACTTCGCGGTTTAGGCTCCGGAGAAAGTCGATGGCATCGATATTCTCCCTGCCGCCGTACTGGTTCGGGATCCACTCCCCATCCTTCCGCGCATAGTCGAGGTAAAGCATGGAGGCCACGGCATCGATCCTGAGGCCGTCGGCATGATACCGGTCCAGCCAGAAGAGCGCATTGCTGACCAGAAAATTGCGCACCTCGTATCTGCCGTAATTGAAGATATGGCTGGTCCATTCGGGATGGAAGCCTTTTTTCGGGTCTTCGTGTTCGTAAAGATGCGTACCGTCAAAATACACCAGCCCGTGCTCATCGCCCGGAAAATGCGACGGCACCCAGTCGAGGATCACGCCGATGCCCTCCTGGTGCAGACATTCAATAAGGTGCATGAAGTCCTGCGGTGTTCCATAGCGGCTCGAGGGCGCAAAGTATCCCGTGACCTGGTAGCCCCAGGAGCCACCGAACGGGTGCTCCATGACGGGCATGAACTCCACATGCGTAAAGCCCGTGTCCTTGAGATATTCCGGGAGGTACTCGGCAAGTTCCTGGTAGGTCAGGGAACGATTGTTCTGTTCCGGAATCCGTCGCCATGAACCGATGTGGAGCTCATAGACGGACCAGGGTGCGCTCAGGGCGTTCTTCGCATGACGGTCCTTCATCCATGCTGCATCGCTCCAGGAGTGATCGAGCTGCCATACGATCGAGGAGGTGCGCGGCGGCGTCTCCCAATGAACCGCGAACGGATCGCCTTTTTCCGCCTGATATTGCCGATGGCGCGAGATGATGTGATATTTGTAGAGCGCGCCGTGCCCGATGCCGGGGATGAAGCCTTCCCAGATGCCCGTATTGTCACGCCGGACGGAAAGCGAATGGCTTTTTTTGTCCCACCCGTTAAAATCGCCGATCACCGATACGCTCTCTGCATTCGGTGCCCAGACCGCGAAAAGGGTGCCGGAGGCGCCTTCGACGGTCAGCACATGAGAACCAAGCTTTTCGTAAAGCTTAAAGTGGTTCCCCTGCTTGAAGAGATAAACGTCATGGTCGGTGAGGAGGCTCACTCCATGGACGACATTGCGCTTCTGTATTCCCGCTGTTCTTTTCATACGTACAGTATAACACAGACCTGAGGCAGCGCCGAGTGCAAATACCTGAAGAAAGCAACCGAAAAAAAGAGCGCCCTGCTGGGCGCTCCTGATTAGTCTTTTTGCATACGGAAAAAAAGCCGCTGCTACTCGTTTGCCGGCGTATGCCAATACGTTGCAGGCCCGTTGATGCCGTGGCAGTCCACCGCGCAGCTCATGGGATACGACATCATCACATCCTGGGTCGCCGCGGGATAGGGCAGCTTGGTGTAGCCATCGGGTCCGGATACACCGCGGGTCAGCAGGAGCTCGGAATAAGCGCTCCCGACAGACGTATTCGTCCCATGCACGTTATGGCAGGAAACGCAGGTGATCCTTCCCGTTTCCGATACTTCGCCGCGGTAGCTCCAGCTCAGCCAGTTCTCGTGCGACGGTATGAGAGGATCATAATACGATCCGAGCAGGTGCAGGTTATGGAGCGGCATTTTCGAGTAGCTGAACAACGGCATAATATCGTTGTAGGTCCGCGTATCTGCGGAAATGAACTGGTCGCGGAACTGGGTCAGGATGCCTGTTGTGAGATAGGGGGTCCGCTGCAGTGTGAAGGTCGAGGAAGAATAGACCACATCGTACGCGCCTCCAGCCCGATAGCCCAGTACGCGTTCCTTGGTGACGGCGGGATAGCTGCCATGGCAGTCAAAACAGAGCTGGTAGTCGCGGTAACTGAAGGTTGCCTGGCTCACCGGAATGGGAGCTGTCATGTTGCGTGCGAGCATTCCCCGCGATGGCGATCCGTGCATATTGATGACGCCGCTGTTGCCGTGGCAGCCTGTGTTCGGTGCGCCGGTGCCGGCGCAGGTGAGCCCGCCGGTCTTGTGCACGGTGGTGGACGCGGTCCAATAGCTCGCGATCTTGTTGCCCGCGATGTTCCAGCCCATCCCCAGCGTGTTCCCGTCAGAGAATGGCTTGAGCGGAGTTGCTTCCGTCGAAGCTCCGTTCGCATCATGGCAGCTCAGACAGAAGGGTTCGAGGCTGGACGGGGTTGACGGTTGATACACGATGATCTGGCCCGCGTTGTCCTTGTTTCTGAGCCGTATCGAGCCGCCCTTATGCGTTGCCATGTCGTGGCACACCAGGCAGTCCGCTGGCATGATGATCTCGCTTCTTCTGCTGCCGTAGTTGATAACGTGATGCGCTTCAGCGTCGAAATCGCCGCCCGCTCCCAGCACCTGCCGACGCGTTGCGGTTGGCGCCATGTGGCAGTTGCAGGTCGGCGCTGTGGGATTCCACTCGGGTTCGGGTGCGTTCCAGTAGGACGAAGGGCCATTGATCCCGTGGCAGTCCGTAGCGCAGTTCATGGGATAGGATTGCATCACTTCCTGCCGCGCAGCGGGATACGGCAGCGTCGTGAAGCCGTCTGCGCCGGAGGTGCCCGGCGTGAGGATGAGTTCGTCATAGGTGCTCCGAACAGCCGCGTTCGTTCCGTGCACATTATGGCAGGAGGTGCAGGTTATTCTTCCCGCCTGCGATGCTTCGCCGCGGTAGTTCGCGGTCATCCAGTTCGGTATCGACGGCACAAGCGGATCAGAAACCGATCCGAGCAAGTGCAGATTGTGCAGCGGCATGTACGCATAGTCGAACAAGAACATGATGTCGTTGTACGGCCGCGGATCGCCAGCCAGATACCGGTCCCTGAACAACGTCTGGGTTGTGGGAGTGTAATAGGGCGTTACCGGCAGGGTAAACGTGGGCGACGAATAGGCTACATCATAATGCCCGTTCTGCTTGTACCCGAGCACGACTTCCTTGCTGACGTTCGACAGATTCGCATGGCAGTCAAAACAAAGTTTGTAGTCATTGTAGTTGTATGCCGCCTGCGTTCCTGGTATGGGGTTCGTCATGTTCCGTGCAAGGAGCCCCCGATTTCCGGAACCATGCATGTTGATCGTGTTTCCGTTGCCGTGGCAGCCGGTATTGAGAGCGCCTGTCCCGGCGCAGGTAAGACCGCTCGTCTTGTGCGCTGTGCTGGAACTCGCCCAGTAGCCGGCGATCTTGTCGCCCGCGATATTCCAGCCCATCCCCAGCGTGTTCCCGTCCGAGAAGGGCCTGAGCGGAGAGACTTCTGTTAATGCGCCGTTCGTGTCGTGGCAGCTCAGGCAGAACGGTTCGAGGCTTTTCGGGTTCGACGGCTGGTACACGATGACCTGCCCGGCGTTGTCCTTGTTCTTGAGCCTGATCGTACCCCCCTGGTGACTTGCCATATCATGGCATACCACGCAATCTTCAGGCGTCACAATCTCGCCGTTCCTGTTGCCGTAGTCGACGACATGATGCGATTCCCTGTTGAAATCCCCGCCTGCCCCCAGCACCTGACGCCGCAAACCCTGCGGAACTGCGTGGCAGTTGCAGCCGACCGAGAAACCGCTCCGGTGTCCGTGGCACAAGGTGCACCGTTGCGAACCGGGCGCCTGGTAGTGGCCAGGGTCAGAGTTCCCCGCGTTGGTCCAGCGTGCGGCAAGGCTGATCGGATTCCGGGTCTGAGTGTGGCATACCTGGCAGATTCCCGTTGTTGAGGCGCCAACAGCCGCATTCCCGTAACTGTTCAGTGCATCCCCTGTGGTGTTGTAGAACGTAACGGACTTTGTTCCGCTCCTGGGCGTTTTAATGGATTCCCTGACCACGTAGAGGTTCCTCGTATCGTGCGGCGTATGACATTCGAGGCATACGATCTGCCAGTTCTGGTATTTTGTGCTCGTGGTCTGGCTGGAGTGGAGCGGCAGGTTGTGGCAGTCCAGACAGAGCTGGCTCGAGGAGTCCCTGCCCAGCAGGGTGCCGGTTCCGGTCTTCGGTGCTGCGATGCGCAACGCAACATAGCGGGCGTCATTGCCGATGCGGTTCTGGCGCGATTCACCCGATCCGTCGGCCGATGCCGCGCGCGCATAGAGATAGTACGACGAACCCGGCGTGAGGCCGGCGATGAGCGCATCATAGACCCCACAGTTGGTCCCGCAGCGGTAGTTCGTATTGAGCGACGCGGCAACAAAAGTAAACGTTCCCGTGTCCGGAGAAGCGCCGGTATAGTACCCCACCTGGACAGATCCGGGAGTGATCGGCGCATCGTCCCATACCTGGATCTGGACCTTGAAGTCATTGGACCCGGCTCGCAGGCTGACCGCAGCCGGTGTCGTTGCCGTACCCGGACCCGGATTCAGGATGCTGACGGTCGGAGGCTTCCCGTCCGCAGCAAATGCGCGCAAGACCAACGGAGTTGGTATGATCTGCAGCAGCAGCGCGATCATGATGATCTTCATTCGGTTATTCCTGTGGAGCATAGATATTCTCTCCCCTTGAAGCGTTCTTAGCAATAATCGCCGATCCCGGGGCCTGGTTAAGATGATTGCGGGAGTTATGGCAGATCCACGGTCAGGCTGTTGGAGTCCGAATAATGAACTGTATGGCAGGTAAGGCATCGTACGGCATTGGCTCCGTCCAGCACCAGATTATTCGATGCATTGTCCGGCCATTCTCCGCCAGATGCCGAGCGCTGCCCTCCCTGAGACATTCCATTGACGTCGAGGGGCGCTGACCGGTCATAGCCCCTGCCGTTGGCATGCAGCGCAGCACCCACGGGATGACTGAAAACATTTATCCCGTTAGCGGGGTAGGCAACATCCCCCCCCTCGACACGGATATGGCTCTGAAGCCGGTAGTAATGGCAGTCCTCGCACATCTGGTTGATGTCGTCCGCTGTTCTCTGGTAATGCCTGCCAATGATCTCATACCGGTCCCCTGTTCTGACGGATGCGGGAAAAGCTGTTGACACCACGAGTTGAGACGTCGTATTGCCGGCGATAACGCGGACCTGCCCGACATTGACCGATGCCGTGGATGACTGGATCCTCACGTAGTAATTTCGCCATACATTGGGCGTCCAGAAAGCGGCTTTCGATGAATCGTTGATCGTCGTCACGGTTCCCGCGGCGGTTGTGCTGCCTGAATCACCCCCCCCTGGACTGCCGAACGGCGCTGCAAAGACATCCCATGCGTCGCTCGCCTGGGAATGGGGATTGTGGCACACAGAGCACACGACAATGCCGCCAAATCTATTGAGGGTGTTCCTGAGGACCGTGTTCGACAGACTGGACACGGGTTGGAGGCCGAAAGAATTCGACGGATTGGATGCGACCGGCATCGCGCCGACCCATCCATGGGAGGTTCCGGACACACCCGGTATTGCATTCATTGCTCCGGTGAACGGTTTCCGCGATGCTGATCCGCCGCTCGTGTGGCAGCTGATGCAGAGATTCGCGTTGCCATTCACGGTGGTCAGCTGAGCCCCCTGCGCGTTGTGCGCGACGTGGCAGGTTTGGCAGGTCTGGGGCAGCAGCGGCCCGCCATGCGGCACATCAACTGCACGGAGTTCCCTAGCCGGGAGCAGCAGCGCAGCAATTGCCAGTAGTGCTGTTAGATAATTCTTCGTCATTGTGCGGTTCCCTGTTTAATGCCTGATCGTACCGAACGACACTTCGGCGCCGTAGTGTGTATGATCGAATGCTCTGATCTCCTTCAGGAGTGTTCCCGCGGGATTGTAGATCCGGAACATCGCTTCATTGTTCTGACTGACGCCGCTGCCAATGAGGATTTCAGCGATACCATCGCCGTCCAGGTCCATGGACGAGAGTGTAGGCGCGGATTTCGCGTTCTCAAACGCCTTGATCGTCACGGTACCCGGCGATAGTGCTCCATTAAACGCCTGAACAACTCCTTCACGCTCCCCGACGTAGCCGATGAGTATCTCGTCGATGCCGTCGTTATTGATGTCCCCCGCCGCCACCGTGGTCCTGGTTTTCCCCGCGCTGCGAGGCTTGCCGAGAGGAACCGTTCCCGCGGCGATGCGTGTCGCCGTGAGATCATCGCTGAACGCGTGAATCTCTATCCGCGTACCCAGCACCATGATCAGTTCCAACTTGCCGTCGCCATTCACATCACCAAACGCGATCGATGCAGGAAACCGCATATCGTCTGAAAATTCACTCCAATCATCTCGGCCGTTTTCACTATGTTCATCGTCGCGCTCGGCGTCGACGGTCAGTCTTGCCTGCTCCGCCAGCCTCCGGTGCTCATCGAGCGCGTAGATGATGATCCTGCCGTGTTCGCGGTCCTCATCCATCATGCTGAGAGCGATAAGGCTTCTGCCCGTCCCGGTTATATCGCCGGCCGCGAGGTTCGCGCCGTATTTCGTCCGCGCAATGGCAGCTTTCGCGGCAAGCAGCGTGCCGTCAGCTTTATACACAGCCACTTGCGCCTCGTTGTTCGGACCAGGGCCGGGTGCCGCAATGATCTCGTCAAAGCCATCGCCATCCACATCACCCAGCGCTATCCGTGCCCCGTATTTCGTTGCCAGGGTCTTGAATTGCCTCAGCAGAACTCCATCAGGTTCGAACAAGGCAACCAGGGAGTCATTCGCAGGCCCTGGTCCTTTTGCCGCGGCGATCACATTGGCAACTGGCAGCGGTAGGTAGGAACCCTCAACGATGATGCGCTGGCCTGTCATGATGCGAATGGTTCTCGTTGCCGGGCGCCTGTAGCCAGTAACATGGCCGAACTGGACAACATACCTGCCGGGTCGCGCCTCATCCGTGCTCCAGTATTTACCCGTTCCCTGGTACGCGGCAGGTCCGGTTATGGTAAAGGAGGATGCGTCCAGGTTCGTCTTTACCACGATGGTCCCCGCTTTCACCACACGGAGCGTGATTGGTATGGTTGCCGGGCTTCCCGCCGCGCCCGGAGCCTGCACGGCAACCTGGGATGTATACAGGCCTTCGGCAAAAGCCGAAGCTCCGGGGATGGCGGCGACCTTGATGCTGCCGGGAGTAACGCCCGACAACGGTAACAGTGCCAGCCAGGGCGCGCTCGTCTCCGCGCTCCAGGTCAGCGGCACACTCCCGAGGACCGTGAGCAATCTGCTGGTGGGTTCGCCGTTTACCTGCTGAAGCAATGACAGGGTGTCGGGCGAAACAAGGAGCTGCGGCACAACCGTAAGTGCAACCTGAACAGCATGATCATTGACACCGGTGTGAATCGTGATGATGCCGTTATAGAGGCCCGGTGCAAGCGATCCCGCATCGACTGATACAGCAATGGATGATGGCGCAGTACCCGACAGCTGGCTCAGCATCACGGAAAAAGGCGCATTGATCGATGCGGTCCAGGGAATAACTGTCCCGGCGTTCAGCGGGGTCACCTGAATGGTCTGCGAAGCGGGCGACATTGCGGTTCCTTTGATGTAAGCAAGAGCCGCGGGATTTACGACCACGGCATCGGGATCACCGGCCCCGAACACCTCGATCCTTCGGTTCGCTGCGTTCGCGACAAAGAGCCGGCCGCCGCTCATTGCAACGTCTTTGGGGACTTTAAGACTGCCGGGTTCGGTACCGAACTGCCCCAGGGTTTCCAGGTACAAGCCGGTCTGATCAAAAACTGATATCGTTGCCTGGAACGCATCCGCCACATACACCTTGCCGTTCGCGATAGCGATGCCCTGCGGCCGCGTCAGCCTGCCCCCGCCGCCGCCGAACTGGGAAAAGCTTCTGAGATGATTACCCGCTGCATCAAAGACCTGCACACGAGCGTTCAGGTGGTCAGCAACATAGATCTCGTGGACAGCGTCGTCAATTGCAATGCCGGTGGGAAATCTCATGGTGCCATCAACCGTCCCGGTGCCGCCGAACGATGAGGTGAAGGCGCCATCAGGCGAATAGATCCTGATCTCGTCGCGGAGGCTGTCGGTCACATATAGGGAACCGTCGCCCGCTACCGCTATGTCGCCCGGCATGCCGAATTCTCCGCTGCCGTTCCCGAGGCTGAAAAGAGGTTGTCCTGACTGACTGATGACCGTTACACTGCCGTCCGCTGCGTCACCCACATACACGCGGTTTCGCGCTGAATCAACAGCTACGGAAAGCGGCTCCTGAAATCCATTGAAAGACCCGGCATGCGCACCATCCTTGGTAAAAATCTGAATCCTGCCGCTCTCGGGCAGGGACACATAGATCAGACCCCTGTTGTCGATGGCTATGCGCGCAGGCTCATAACTTCCTGTTGCTATTGCCGAAAAAAATGCCGAACTTGTGGGAGAAGATGCAGGGGAGGTGCTGCTTCCGAAGGAAAGACCCATGCTGAACGCTGGAGAACAATAATGGAGAAGTATAATGAAAAAAGCGAAAAGAAAAACTGCGACAGCCCGGAGATGAGCACACCTCCGGACGAAATATTGGTTAAAAATCATGTAGATGTCCCCCCCACAAGGACACTGTACAGGTGATAAGCCTTATACGTGTGTAAAACTGTTTTTAATGTACCACATACCCATGTAAATTTCAAGATGGGGAACGTAATATAAGGTCCGATATGTGCAACAATGTGCATCACTGAAAGTATTACTCTCCATGACAGGTTTCGAAGTTCAGCGCGGGCGGAAAATCTACAATTCGGTTTCAGGCTTTCCCGGTTCTGTGCTATAATCCTGTTCAAGATTGTCAGTCTGTAGTCGGACAGAATAGCGTGGCAGGATTTTTTTGTTTCATGGCCTTGCTGGCATTCCCCTTTTACCCATACATATTCTCCCTGAGGAGACAAGATGAATTCGGATTTTTCAAATCGCGCACACCTTCTGTATGCAATCCTGATCAGCTTTGCGGTAGTCATGCTTTATCCATTCTGTGAGAATGCCTCTGCAGGAACGTCGGATAAAACCGGCACCAACGCCGACCTCTATTCGCTCACCATTACGCCTGCATCGGTCCCGACAGGATCCCATCCGCAGATCGTCGGCTTTGTGAGCAATCTTTCCACCACGTCCAACGGAAACGATGGGAAGGCGCTATTCGATGTCATGGCCGTTATACTCCTTCCGAACGGAACTCAAAAAAGCCTGCTCTGGCGTGATGTAAGCTTCTCGGCTGGACAGAAAAAAGCCTATTCATGCGGTACGGGTTTTGATACCAAGCAGCCCGGTATGTACAAGATAACCTTCTCCGTTTACAACAGCGGCAAAACGCACCTGTATTCGTCGCTTTCTAAATCGTTCACCATGCACACGCCGCAGACCGTTTCAAAACCCTCGCCAACCGCGAAACCGGCAGTTCCACCAGCCGCAGCAGCAATAAAACCCAAGACACCTCCGTCTCCTGCCCAGAAAAAGGACTACCCCCCCGCAAGACTTGACAAGCCTGACACCGCAGTCCAGCAGCCGCCCGTACAGGCGGAAAAACCTGCGGAGACCGCTGCCCCCCTGCGAAGAGAAAGCCCTGTCGAACGGCGGATCCTGGGCATCGGCGGCCATGTCAACACGATGAACTACAGCGCGGGCGCTGCCTTCACGCTGTGGCCCCTGAAGAATCTGGCGCTGCAGGGTACCTACGGCACAGGAACCTTCACGTCGTACGAGGCACGGCTGTTCTATCGTTTTCCCCTGTCCCGCCTTATCAATCCCTATCTGGGGGCAGGCTATCTTCACACAGAACGGAAAGGGAACGTCATCGGGACCGATGTAGCTATCGCGGGGAGCAGCGGAACCGTGTTCGCCGGTCTGGAGCTTCAGTTGTATAAGTTCATGTACCTCTACGCGGACGCCTCCGGCACTGCCTTGAAGCTAAAGAAAGAGGTCGTGAGCGGAACGACCCAGGCCACTGCCACGGTGAAATACGCACCCGTGACCGTGAACATGGGAATCACGTTCTATCTCTTTTAGCAAGTGGTAAAACCTCGTGTTTTTGTAGGCTCCCTTCTCCTGATGTGCTATAATCCCGCCTTGCCATGACCCTTTATGCATCCACTATCTTCCTGAGCGCGTTCCTGCTCTTCCAGCTTCAGCCCATGATCGCGAAGATGATCCTCCCGTGGTTCGGGGGATCCGCTGCTGTCTGGATCACTGCACTCCTCTTTTTTCAAACCGCGCTTCTTGGGGGCTACTTGTATGCTCACTGGTCCATTCGCTCGCTCAAGCCGAAGACGCAAGCTCTGGTGCATGCTCTTCTGCTTGGAGCAAGCGTCCTGCTTCTGCCCATACTTCCCTCATTGGACTGGAAACCCTCCGGAGGTGAAGACCCGATTCCCCGCATTCTCGGACTGCTTGCGGTCTCCATCGGTCTGCCGTATTTCCTGCTGTCTACGACCACCCCGCTCATCCAGGCCTGGTATGCCCGAAAGCACAAGGCTGCCCTGCCTTACCGGCTCTTTGCACTCTCGAATCTCGCTTCTTTGCTGGGGCTCCTCGCATACCCGGTACTCGTAGAGCCGAACGTTCTGCTCCGGCATCAGTCGTGGGGATGGTCTGTCGCTTATGTCGTCTTTGTCCTTTTGGGCCTTACCGCCTCCCTGGTCAGCCAACGATCGGTTGGTGAGGATGCTTGTCCCGCTCCCGAAGCAGCACCTGACACAGCCGGCGAATGCCGTCCTCCCAAGCGCGGGGAGCAGGTCCTCTGGCTGCTGCTGGCCGGGTGCACATCAATGCTGCTGCTCGCGGTCACGAATCATCTCACGCAGAACGTGGCCTCGATCCCGTTCCTCTGGATCCTGCCGCTCGGTATCTATCTCCTCACGTTCATCCTCATCTTTGACTTTGAGCGTTTCTACCACAGCACGGTTTTCACCTGGCTCGTAATTCTCGCCTTCCTCGGCATGGCATACGGCCTCGGCACCTGGAACTCGCACACCAGCCTGAAGCTCGTGATCCCTTCGTTCAGCGCCGGTCTTTTCGTTTGCTGTATGTACTTTCATGGCGAGCTCGCGAAGCGCAAACCAGCCCCGCGCTTTCTGACGTCATTTTACCTCATGCTTTCGCTTGGCGGCGCGCTCGGCGGCATGCTCGTGGGCATCGCTGCGCCGCTTTTCCTTCCGGGATATTTTGAATTACCCGTGGCGCTCTCCCTTGCCGCGATACTGATGCTGGCTCTTCTACGGTACCGAACGTGGCGGTTTACCCTGCTCTTTGCCTGGGCAGCTGCCATGGCCATGCTTCTCGCTGCCGGGTACTTTTATACCTCGTACCGGGAATCCTCCCGCGTCATGGCACGCAACTTCTACGGCGGCCTCCGCGTTCAGGAGTATGGGACTGGTTCGGACGCTGAAGCGCGGATGCTCGTCCATGGGACCGTGGACCACGGTATGCAGTTCGTCGCCCCTTCGCGCCGGAACGAACACGTCACCTATTACAGTCCGGAATCAGGCGTCGGAAGGGCGATCCAGCACCTCCGCGGCTCCCGCCTGCCGCTACGCGTTGGCATAATCGGACTGGGAGCGGGTTCATTGGCAGCGTATGCACTGCCCGGGGATGTGTTTCGTTTTTATGAGATTAATCCGCTCGTGGTAAAGCTTGCGCGGGATGAATTCTTTTATCTCGAACAATGCCGCGGAACGGTTGAAGTCATTCTGGGTGACGGCCGCCTTTCTCTCGAACGTGAGGCCCTGCAGAACTACGATCTCCTCGCAATTGACGCCTTCTCCGGCGACGCGGTGCCCGTACATCTCCTCACCCGACAGGCGCTTGATCTCTATTTCCGGCACGTGAAGCCGGACGGCATCCTCGCGCTTCATATCACGAATACGCATCTTGCCCTGGCGCCGGTCGTGGGAAGACTCGCAGAAGTGCTGGGTAAACGGGTGGTGGTGATAACGAATGACCGGGATGGTGTGCGAAAAATATACAGCTCTACGTGGGCGCTCATGACCTCCCGGCCGATTTCCGGGACGGAGATTTGGGATGAAGCGGATGAGATCGAACTTCGGCCCGAGGTTGGCGTCTGGACCGATGACTACAACAACCTGTTCAAGATATTAAAATAAAACCATCTGGTGGTGAAGCCCGCGGTTCACTTATGATCCTCTGACCAGCTGGCCTTTCTTCACGACAAAAGACTCTATCGCAGCCCGGCCCTCGGCCGTCAACTGCAGAAATTTAATGCCGTATCTTCCGTTCCGCGCCCCGGCGGCCTTTGGCATCACCCGGACAACCTCTCCGGTTGTTTTTATCTGCACCGAATCGGGCAAAAAGAACGAGCACTGGATGCGGCTTCCTGCTGGGATTTCCTTGTCCGTCTCGATCAACATTCCCGATGCACTGATGTTCTCTGAGCTGCAGAAAAACGTTTTATCATTAATATTCCCTTCAGCATTCACTCTCAGCAGGACCCGGTACGACTCCCTCCAGGCTATTTCCAGGAGGTTTCGCGCCTGCTTAACGAGATGCGCATTGTCGATTGGCAGCTTCAGGACGGCATTGGCGCCGCAGCCGGAGGCGCGTCGTACAGCGCCTGCATCATCTTTGCAAAGGATCATGATGGAGACCATGCGCAGAGCGGGATCCTTCCTTATCGCGGCGCAGAGGACCTCGCATGCCATGCCCGGAAGATCAAGAGTAATGATCATCAGGTTCACTTTGTTCGCGCGATGGAGGGCAAGCGCCTCTTCACCGGTGGCGGCGACGAACTGCTGAATATCGTTCCGGGACATGAATCCTTTCTCGTTCCCGATGGCCTTCTGTACGTCACCCGTGATCAATACTTTTTTCATAATAGTCCTATTATCCACTCCCCGCCAACCAGAATCTCCCGATGCACAAGAAGATCCGGCATGAATATCGCTGCCATTATAGCATAACCATTCAGCTGGGCAAATCCGTTCTTGTTATCGTTCGGGTCGCAAGCCTTTTTGCAACAAAGTGTTACCTTGACTTGCGGGAAATTCCCACTATAATTTAGCTGTTACCATGAAGCTTGAGGCAGACAACAAACGCCCGAGCTCATGGATCTTGCGGCACGTGGGGGAAACATGAGAACACTGAGAAAGCGAAGGGCTGTAATCTTCGACGATGAACCCTCGATCCAAACCCTCTTTAAGGATTACTTTTCACAAATGGGCTACGAAGTACTCACCTATGGCGAACCACTGCTCTGCCCTGTTTACGGGCAGGCCGGGAGTGTATGTGAACAGGGGCACCCCTGCGCAGACGTTCTCATTACCGACGATCAAATGCCTCGCATGTCCGGTGTAGAACTACTCCGCATGCAGGCAGACAATGGATGCAAAATGCCTCCGGAGAACAAGGCGCTCATGTCCGGGGACATCAGCGACGAAAAACATCGCATCGTCTCGGCAATGGGGTGCGCTGCCTTTGTCAAACCCTTTTCTCTGCGCGACATGGATTCCTGGATCGCCGCATGCGAGCAGCGCATGGACCTGTCACAGCCCCTTGCCACGCGCAGGAACGCTGAACGCTACCCGGCAGCGTACGATGTCCGCTATTTTGAGGACCGCGGCAATACGGTCCGGACCGCGACCGCGGTGAACATAAGCACGACCGGCCTCTGCCTTAAAGTGCCGGCTCCCCTTCTCAGGAAGCAGTCCATCAGGATTGACACCGTGCTTCCTATCATGTCGCATATGACCTCGGTGCGATGGGTAAGCGAACTCGGGAATGGCGCGTTCCTTGCCGGGCTTCAGTGCTGCTGATCCGGGTAAATCTTCCCCCTGCGGTATCGACATGTTTAGTATATGTTCCGCTCTTTTTTTTCGCCTCTAAAAGCATGTAATGCAAACCAATTTTCGCGCAAAGCCGCAAAGGCGCCAAGAAATTCACAAAGAAAGAACCAGGCGTTTGTCGAATAACGAGACTTAAAGGTTTTCTTTGCGCTCTTTGCGGCTTTGCGCGAGACGCATTGCCTTTGACCTGAATAGTTTCCATGTTTTTTAAAAACCGAACTCGCCATTTAACATGCCTGCCTACGTACGCGCATAATTCCGGAGGTAAAACCATGAACTTCTTCATCCTTTTACTGACTCTGGTCGTGCTGTTGTCCGGCTGCGCCAGCACGACGGTCGGCATAAAGCAGGAGGCAGGTCCCGACAGGGACCTGCATATGAAGAACGTCACCCGGCTCACCCATGACGGTGACAATGGAGAAGCTTACTTCTCAGGGAACGGGAAGAAGCTTATTTTCCAGTCGAGCCGCAACGGGTATGAGTGCGACAAGATCTGGACCATGAACATCGATGGGACGGACAAGCGCATGGTAAGTCCGGACCACGGGGCGCATACCTGCTCCTATTTCCTTTCCGACACTCGGATCATGTTTGCATCGACCAGCCATTTGCCCGGCGCATGCCCGCCCAGGCCCGATACTCCAAAGGGCGCCCGGTACGTATGGTCATTGTATCCCTATGACATCTACAGCGCCGACGCGGACGGCTCGAATATGAAGCGATTGACGGATAATCCAAAATACGACGCGGAACCAGTGGTCTCCTCTGACGGAACGCGGATCGTGTTCGGCTCCCAGCGCGAGGGGAACTTCGATGTCTATGTCATGGACATCGACGGTGCCAATGTGCGGCGGCTTACGGAGCGAATGGGCTACAACGGCGGGCCATGGTTCTCGCCGGACGGGAGCAAGATCGTCTGGCGCGCCTGGCATCCCGAGACCGATGCGGAAAAAGCGCAATGGAAGGACTGCATGGAAAAAAACTATATCGTCGCGGTCCCGCTCGACCTCTGGGTCATGGATGCCGACGGCTCGAACAAACGCCTCCTATTGAAGAACGGCGCTACGAATTGGGCCCCTTCCTGGCATCCGAACGGCAAGCGCATCATCTTTTCCTCGAACATGGACGACTGGCGCGCGGACATCAAACAGTACGGCCACAATTTCGAAATCTACCTGATCAACCTTGACGGAACCGGCCTTGAGCGGATCACCTTCAATAAGACCTTTGACTCTTTCCCCATGTTCTCTCCTGACGGCAGAAAACTGTCCTTTGCTTCCAACCGCGATCCGCAGAAACCCCGCCAGACGGACATTTTCATCGGGGACTGGGAAGAATAAAATCCGCCTAAACCCTCCCCTTGAATGCTGATCCAGATTCATTCCCTGAAGAACCACAAAAGCACGAATCTCTGTTATAATTTCCCTATCCGGTAAGAATGCGCATACGATACCCTCTGGAGTGCCGCGGCATCATCGCGGAGGAGATTCATGGCGGACAAGAAAAAAGCTGATAAAGCTCGAAGCACTTCGGTCAAAAGGGGAAAAACCGCAACAAGCGCGAAGGCCCCTAAATCCGGAAAGCGAGCGTCCGCAGCCTCCGGAAAAACAACGCCCTCCGAAAAAGACCAGTGGCGAGAACTCGTTGATACATCAGCCGCCTGGATCTGGAAGACCGATGCGGACATAAAACATACCTATACGAACACCTTCGTAACAAAATGCCTTGGCTACCCGCCCGACGAATTCCTGCGCCTTAGAACACTTGACCTTATTCATCCTGACGACCGCGACCAGGTGAGAAACCTTTTGAAGCATGCCATGGCCCGGGGAAAAGGCTGGTCAGAGGAAGTCCTGCGCTGGCGTCATAAGGACGGCTCGTGGAGATATATCGAATCCAGCGGATCGGGGTTGTTCGACAAAAAAGGTAACTTCCTGGGCCTCTGTGGAGTAGACCGCGATATCACGGACCAATTGAACTCTGCAAGGGACATGAAGGAGCGCGAGGCAAGATTGCGGAACGCGCAGCAACTCTCCCACATCGGCGACTGGATGTATACCATTCAAAGCGACACGCTTCGTTGGTCCGATGAGCTCTATCGGATATTCGAGATAGACCCCGCAAAGACCGGGTTGTCCCTGGATCACCTGCTCAACAGGATCCATCCCGAGGACCGCGCCACCTTTAAGGCGGAATTGTCCGACAACCTTCCGTTCCGCTCTGATTACCGCATCCTGCTCCCGGATGGCCGCGTCAAATACATCCAGGAAAAGATCGTGGTCCATCGCGATCAACAGGGTTTGGTTACCAGTTACTCGGGGACCGCGCAGGATATCACGGAACGAAAACTAACCGAGAGCAAGCTTAAGGAAGACGCCGAGCTGTTCCAATCGCTTACCGAGCAGTCTATCACCGGCGTCACCCTGATCCAGGACAATGTCTTTGTCTATGTGAATCCCCACCTTGCCAAGATACTGGGATACCAGGTCGTGGAAATGATCGGACTCTCCCCGCACGACCTCGCTGACGAGGACGACCGCCAGATGGTGCAGGAGCAGTTCCGCAAACGGCTCTCGGGTGAAGTTTCCAGTGTCCGCTACTCGTTCAAGACTCATACAAAAACGGGAGAACCAAAAAACCTCGAGATCCACGGCGCGGCTATCACGTTCAGAGGACGCCCCGCGATCATGGCCACGGTCCTGGATATCACCGAACGCAAGCAGGCAGAGGAAACCTTGCGGCGGAGTGAAGCCCGATACCGAACGCTGTATGAAGGCACTCCGGTCATGATGCATTCCATCAATGCACAGGGGTTACTCGTCAGCGTTAGCGATCAGTGGTTAAAGACTCTTGGATATGCCAGGGAGGAAGTTTTAGGAAGACGTTCCACCGAGTTCCTGGATGAGCCGTCCGGCATGTATGCCAGGACCGTGGTCATCCCGGAATTCATGCGAACGGGTACCTGCACCAACATCCCCTACACATTCGTAAAAAAGAACGGGGAGCGAGTTGATACGCTCCTCTCGGCCATTGCCGAACGTGATGAATCCGGAAATGTCATGCGCTCGCTGGCGGTCATCGTCGATATGACGGAGAAAAAGCGGACCGAGGATGCTCTGCGCAATAGCGAGAAAATGCTCCAGACGATTATCGACGCCGAACCGGAATGCGTCAAGCTGCTCGACGTGAATGCGAACCTGATCATGATGAACCGTGCAGGGCTCGAAATGCTCCAGGTTGAAACGCTTGAGCAGGTGAAAGGCCAATGCGTCTGCCCGCTGATCACTTCCGAATATAAAGACCCTTTCCTGGACCTTACCAAACGGGTCTTTCAGGGAGAATCGGGTACCCTGCTGTTTGAGATCGTCGGCGTGAAAGGCCGCCATTTGTGGCTGGAGACGCATGCTGTCCCGCTGCGGAATGAAAAGGAAGAGATCATTGCGCTGCTGGGACTTACCCGCAATGTAACCGAGCGCATTCAAAAGGACGAGGCGCTCCGCCAAAGCGAAGAGCGGTTCCGGGCGATCACCATGACCGCAACCGACGCGATCCTGCTTATGGATGACCGGGGAAGGATCGTTTATTGGAATCCCGCCGCCGAACGCATATTCGATTACTCTGCCGAGGAAGCGCAGGGGCAGGATCTTCACAAATTCCTCGCCCCCCAGAGAATGCAAGGAAACTACCAGAAAGGATTTGCCCGCTTTGTCGTGACCGGCCAGGGCCCGGTGATCAACAAGGCCGTGGAATTGGTCGCGATGAAAAAGGATGGGACGGAGTTTCCCATCGAGGTCTCTACTTCAGCGATGAACATCAGCGGTAAATGGCACGCGCTCGGCATGGTCCGCGATATCACCGAGCGGAAACGGGCGGAGGAGGCGCTGCGCGAGAACCAGGCCCGGCTCGACCTTGCGCTGCAGTCGGCCCATATGGGCGTTTGGCGCTGGGAGATCAAGGAGAACAGGCGGTATTTCGACGAACTGACCTGCCAATTGCTCGGGGTCGCAGCGGAGACATTCACCGGTACCGCTGAGGAATTTTACCAGACAGTGCATCCCGAAGATCGCGAGAAGGTCAATGCCGCGCTCAGCAGGACCTTGGAACGAGATGCACTCTATGAACCCGCATACCGCGTCATATGGCCTGACGGTAGCGTTCGTCATATCGCGGCGCGTGCCAAACTGGTCCGCGACGAAAAAGGACAGCCCACGAGGATCAACGGCATTTTGTGGGACGTAACGGACCAGAATCTCCTTGAGCAGGAGCTCATCAAGACACAGAAGCTAGAATCGATAGGCACGCTGGCCGGAGGCATTGCCCACGATTTCAATAATCTTCTGCAGGGGATCTTCGGCTATATCTCCATGGCGAAACTGACCTATGATCAAAAAGAAAAGTCCCTTGCCATGCTGGAGCAGGCCGAGAAGGCGCTGCACCTGTCGGTGAACCTCACCTCCCAGCTCCTGACTTTCTCCAAAGGAGGGAAGCCGGTCAAAAAAATCTTTGCCCTGCGGCCGGTAATCGAGAATTCCGTAAAATTCGCCCTGAGCGGGTCCCCCGTGACCCCAGTGGTCATCATCGACGATGATCTCAGTTCAATCGACGCGGACGAAGGCCAGGTCGGCCAGGTGATCCAGAACATCGTCCTGAACGCTGAACAAGCCATGCCGCTTGGCGGCACCATCATGATCAAGGCTGAGAATGTCCCGGCATCCCGCGTGCCCTCTCTGCAGGGTGAAGCAAAGGATCACTATATCGCAATATCCATTCAGGACCAGGGGACCGGTATTCCCGCGGATCATGTGCCGAGGATCTTCGATCCCTACTTCACAACAAAGGAAAAAGGGAGCGGCCTCGGGCTCGCCACCTCTTACTCCATCATCAGGAATCATGGCGGCACGATCACGGTGATCTCGGAATTGGGCAAGGGAACCGTTTTCACCATTTATCTCCCTGCCACTGATGCACAGGCGGTGCAGGCAGTTGTGTCCCTGGCAAGCACCACTGTGCGGAAGGGCCGCATCCTGGTGATGGATGATGAGCAGGTCGTCCGGGAGATCGCCGGAGAGCTCATTCGCGAACTGGGCCACGAAGTGGATTTCGCGGAGCACGGAGAGGAGGCTCTGGATAAATACCAGCAAGCAATGGCGAACGGAAAGCCCTTTGATATCGTCATCCTCGACCTCACGATCCGGGGCGGCATGGGCGGGCTAAAAACAGTGAAAAAACTGCTGGAGATGGACCCCGGAGTGAAAGCAGTGGTTTCGAGCGGCTACTCCGACGATGCCGATGCCGCGGACTACCATAAACAGGGGTTCAAAACGTACCTGAAGAAACCCTATACTATCGACAGTCTGCGCGAAGTACTGAACGAAATGTTAGCGTGAGTTAATTCCGGCTGCAAACTACATCCGTATTCGAAGCCATGATCCTTCCCCAAAACCATCTTGCCACCACGAAAACAAACTCTTTTTGATATACTTGCCATAATTGCTCTTGGTCCCCTGGAAATGCCGTGATTCAAGGACCGGATGTAACCGGAGGAGTGCATGTCTCAAAAGAAGAAACCAGCGAAAAAAAAGATCGCAAAAACAAAAAACGCTGCAAAGAAGCCCGCTGCCAAATCCCGGACTAAGAAAGTAGGCATGTCCGAGCCCGTGTCTTCCAAGGCGGGTAAACAGCCCCGACAAAACGCCGACGAGCGCAG
The DNA here is from genome assembly GCA_964447405.1 of uncultured Nitrospiraceae bacterium. Taxonomy (GTDB): domain Bacteria; phylum Nitrospirota; class UBA9217; order UBA9217; family UBA9217; genus JALNZF01. Next base: position 473,739 of record CAYUSP010000003.1, read on the forward strand.
ACTTATGGAGAGAACACTGCACATGAATGAAACAGTCTATCAGCAGATCATGGATTCCATGACTGACAGCCTTACCATACTGAATGCGTACGGGACCATTCTATTCGCCAACAGCCAGGCTGCGCACAACCTATCCGGCCTCGCCCCTTCCACGATCATAGGAAGGAACATATCCCGGTTTGTTCCCCAGGCGCAGGCTGAGAACCTGGTGGAAAAATATCGACGCGTTATTGCCACCAACAAGCCGCTCGTGCAGGAAGTCATGGTTACCCTCAAGGGCGTTGACCGGTGGTTCATCAACACCCTGCAGCCCATCTCCAGCGGGACAAGCAACATTCCCTTGCTCCTATCCACGTCACGGGACATAACGGGGCGCAAACTCAGAGAGGCCAATCTCATTGAAAGCGAGGAGAAGTTCCGTTCGATCTATAACAACATCGGCATTGGGGTCGCGTTAATCGGGCAGGGTATGGAGGTCCTCTCGCTGAATCCGCAGATGCAGCAATGGTTCCCCCACATCAATCTCGAACAACACAGCCTTTGCTATCGGAGCTTCAACACTCCGCCACGAGACACTCCCTGCAATTATTGTCCAACTCTCCATACCCTGAAGGATGGCAAGGTCCATACCGCGGTTACGGACACGCCGACGCCGGATGGGATCCGACACTACCAGATCATATCCTCGCCCCTTATGGCCGCAGACGGTTCGATATCCGCGGCCATAGAAATGGTCGAGGACATCACTGATCGCAAAAGGGCGACGGATGCGCTGAGCGAAAGCCAGACCCTGCTGATGACACAACTTCAAAACTCCCCGGACATCGTCATGGTGCTGGACAGGCAGTACCGCTACATCAGCCTGAACAAGGTGGTGTTCTCGAACAATACCGTTGAGAACCTGATCGGGGAAAACGCAATAACGGTGCTCCCCGAGCATGTGCGTGCGATGGTGCAAAATGAGATCAACACGTGCTTTTCCACGAACACCGTTCGCACCTTTGAACATGAGGCAGGAATCGGGCAATGGGCACTGGCCCGGGTCGTCCCGCTGCCGTCCCTTGGCCAGACGGACCGTGTCATGATCATTTCGACAGACATAACCGAACGCAAAATGGCCGAGCATGCGCTTAAAGAAAGCGAGGCACGCTTCCGTGAACTGTTCGAGAATGCGGCCGACGCCATCTTTCTTGCCGACATGGATACCGGCGTGATCGTTGACGCAAATCGGGCAGCATCCGTACTCATGGCAATGCCGCATGAGAAGATCATCGGTCTTCATCAAAGCCATTTACATCCACCGAAGAAGATTACCTACAGCAAAGCGGCCTTTCATCAGCACAAGGTGGCTGCAGCGCAAAGCATGCCGGCTCATCCCGTAGAACATGCGATCGTCCGTCCTGACGGCACTGAGGTTCCCATCGAGATATTGGCTTCGGAGGTCACGTTCAAGGGGCAACGATGCCTTATGGGGACATTCCGCAACCTTACGGAACGTAAAAAAGCCGAAGAGAAACTTCTGACGAGCGAAAGCCGTTTGAAAGAATCCCAGCGAACCGCCAAGATCGGCAACTGGAGCTGGGATGTGGTGAACAATACCCTGGACTGGTCGGAAGAGGCCTTCCGGCGGTTCGATACTGATCCTGCAACCTTCACGCCCACAGTCCAATATTATGTGGACCGTATCCATCCCGATGACCGGGCATCCATACAAAAGGCGATCCAGGATAGTCTTGAGAACGATTCGCCCTATCATATCCAGCCAAGGATCACCAATGAGAACGGCAGGAAATGGGTGCTGGAGGGCTTTGGATTCGTGGAACGGGACGCGAACGGTAAACCGCTCCGGTTCGCGGGGACCGTCCAGGACATCACTGACCGCGTGCGCTCCGAGGATACATTACGCAGAAGCGAGAGGGCCCTTTCAGAGGCACAGCGCATTGCGCATATCGGCAGCCTGGAGTTCGATGTCCCGCTTCGCACTGCGCGCTTCTCTTCCGAATTGATGAGGATACTCGACCTTGATCCTTCCGCTCCTACACCTTCCTTTGAGGAGTTTCAGCGCTTCGTTCACCCGGACGATCGTAGTGCATTCCTGAGCTCCTGCGAGCGCGTATTCCAACAAGGTGTGCCGTTCTACATTGATTACCGGTTGCAGCTTCCGAGCGGTATCCTCAAGCATGTGCAGTGCATAGGCAAGCCCTACGCTACCCCCGACAGCCAGTCCATTACATTCCACGCGACCATCCAGGATATCACCGACCGCAAACGTGCAGAGGAAAAGATCAGGCAAAATGAGGAGTTCATCAGAAACATCCTCGACACCGTGGACGAGGGCTTCATCGTCATTGACCGCGATTACCGCATCCTAACTGCCAACAAAGCCTACTGCAAACAGGTCGAGAAACCATGCGAAGAGGTAATCAGCAAACATTGCCACGAGGTCTCGCACCAGCTTTACAAACCCTGCTTTGAAGAGGGCGAGGACTGCGCCGCCTGGCACGTGTTCGAGACCGGCATACCCCATAGCACCACCCATCAGCACCGGGATGCGCGCGGAGGCATCGTCTACGTAGAGACCAAAGGCTATCCGATCAAGGACAGCTCGGGCGTGGTCACCTCGGTCATCGAAACGATCAACAACATTACCGAGCGGCACCTCCTCGAAGAAGAGCGCCTCAAGACGCAAAAGCTCGAATCCATCGGCACGCTAGCAGGCGGCATTGCCCACGACTTCAACAACCTGCTGCAGGGCGTCTTCGGCTACATCTCCATGGCAAAGCTGACGTTTGACCAGCGTGATAAATCGCTCGAAATGCTCGAGCAGGCTGAGAAGGCACTGCACCAGTCCGTCAATCTCACGACCCAGCTCCTGACCTTCTCCAAAGGCGGCAAGCCTGTCAAAAAACGCATGACGCTCAAACCCGTGATCGAGAACGCGGTGAAATTCGCCCTGAGCGGCTCGCGCTCCGAGTATCGGATCACGAGCGATCCGGACCTTTGGCAGGTCGAGGCGGACGGCGGCCAGCTTGGCCAGGTGATCCAGAACATCGTGTTGAACGCGGACCAGGCCATGCCGCTCGGCGGGAGCGTTGCGATCATTGCCCGCAACCTCCCGGCATCCGACGAGCTGCGGCCGCCGAACCTGGCACAACGGGACTATGTCCTGATCTCGATCCAGGACAACGGTGTGGGTATTTCCGAACAGTATCTCGGCAAGATCTTCGATCCCTATTTCACCACCAAGGAAAAAGGCAGCGGCCTGGGCCTGGCAACCTCCTACTCCATCATCAGAAATCACGACGGCATGGTAGAGGTCAGATCAGAAATCGGCAAGGGAACGACCTTCCGGATCTATCTTCCCGCATCAGCGGCCGTTGCAGCGAAGATGATCAGTGCGGCGGTTCCCTTGGGAACGCGAATCGGCAGGATCCTGGTCATGGACGACGAAGTGATGATCAGAAAGGTGGCTGGCGAACTGCTGAAAGCGCTCGGCCATACTCCCTCCTTTGCGGACAAAGGGGAAACAGCACTCGATGCCTACCAGAAAGCGCGAGAGTCCGGCCAGCCCTTTGATATCGTCATTTTGGATCTGACCATCCGGGGCGGTATGGGCGGAGAGGATGCCTTGAAAAAGTTGCTGGAGCTCGACCCCGGTGTGAAGGCAGTAGTCTCGAGCGGCTATTCAGATGACGCCTCTTTTACCAATTACCAGGAGCAGGGATTTAAGGCCTTCCTGAAGAAACCCTATAATATCGTGGAACTCCAGAATACGCTGAATGCCCTGCTGGTGTAAGGGGAGTTGGCAGCAATCGTTTCGCCTTTCAACGGGAAGGTCGGCAGGGATGGATTGACACCTCCCCCTTTCAAGGGGGAGATTAAGAGTGGGATGGGTTTCTCCATGCAAGGTCAAACCAACAAGACAATACTCGACCGCAAACTGCAACGCACACTACGCAGCAATAGGACGGGCGCGGAGAAAAAGCTCTGGCGGAATTTGCGTAGTAGGCAATTTGATGGCTGCAAGTTCCGCCGTCAGCATCCGTTTGAGAATTACATACTCGATTTTGTTTGTCTTGATAAAAAGTTAATTGTTGAGGTTGACGGTGGACAGCATTCTGATACTGTTCGATCTGACCAGGCACGAACAGCTTTTCTGGAAAAGGGCGGTTTCACAGTTCTACGGTTTTGGAATCATGAGGTTATGGCACATATAGAGGCAGTAAAAGCAAGCATGTGGAGTGCTCTCCATGATGACGAAACAAACCCATCCCCACCCCGTCCCTCCCCTTGAAAGGGAGGGTGAAACTGACTTATGACCAAAGACGACTATATACGATCACGCTACGATGCGCATCTTCAGTATTGGGCAAATCTCGCCCTTAAATTCGGCCCGATCGTCGTGCTATCCCTTATACCGCTTGATTACCTGGCCAGTCCGGCAAATTTCAGAGCCTTTCTTGCATATCGTTTCTGCACAGCCGCATTTCTTCTCCTGCTCTACGTTGTGAACAGGAAAGAGGCAGATCAGAGAAAGATCAACATCTCTATCATTCTGGCTGCCACTGCGGTCTCAACCATGGTTGCCCTGATGGTGGCGCGCTTCGGCGGGCATCAGTCACCCTATGCGGAGGGCTTCATACTGGTTGGCATCTTTGTGAGCGGCATCGTCCCCCTGACCTTCACCGCGTGTCTCATCTCTTCTCTTATCACCTATTGCCTCTATGTGGTCCCGATACTGCTCTACGACCGGATAACAAACATCCCTTTCTTTGCATCCGAGAGCATTCTCCTCTTTGCCTGCATAAGCACCATGCTGTTGATGAGATACTTCACCAACAAGAGACTCCTCAGCGAGTTCGAGCTCCAGTTCATAATTGAGCAGTATAAAAAAGGCCTCGAAGAGCAAGTGCAGGAACGCACACAGCAATTGTCCGCAACAGTCAGGCACCTGGAACAGGAAGTGGCCGTCCGGGAAAAAGCGGAACAGGAACTGGTTAAGAGCAAAGACGATTGGGAAGACACATTCAACATCATCAACGACGCCATTACCATTCACGACAGGGATTTCAACATCATCCGCACCAACGACGCGGCAGTACGCTTGCTCGGGAAAAGCGCTTCAGATATCCTCAACAATAAATGCTTCAAATCGTATCACGGAACCGAGAGACCTCCTGAAGGTTGCCCCAGCTGCATGACTATGCAGAACGGCACCCCCTCCGTCACGGAGCTCTTCGAACCGCATCTCAACCGTTATGTGGAGATAAAGGCGCTTCCCCGCTGCGACAAAACCGGGGCACTGGTCGGCGTCATCCATATCGTGCGTGATATAACCGAACGGAAAATCGCCGAGAAAGCCTTGTCCGAACAGCAGGACTTTGCATCCAACCTTATCGAGAATTCGGCGATCGCCACCTTTGTTCTGGACAGCAACCACAAAGTGATGCTCTGGAACAAGGCGTGTGAAGAGCTAACGGGCCGTAATGCGGAAGAAATGATCGGAACGGACAATCAGTGGCAGCCATTTTACGCGGAAAAGCGGCACACGGTTGCGGATATAATCATCGACAACAGAGCAGATGACCTTCCGGAACTATATAAGCATCATTCCCGATCAGCACTGAATCCCCTGGCGATCAAGGCGGAAGGCTGGTACAAGAATCTGGGCAGCAAGGAGCGATACATTGCCTTTGAAGCTTCACCGATCTTTAACAGCAGTAATAAGCTGATAGCGTCCATCGAGACGCTGCTGGACATCACGGAAAGCAAGCGCCTCGAAGAGCAGCTCCTGCAGGCGCAAAAAATCGAGGCTGTGGGCCAACTGGCAGGCGGCGTTGCTCATGACTTTAACAATATTCTCAGTGCAATTGTCGGTTATGCCCATTTGACGCTGATGAAGATGCCCAAGGACGAACCGCTCAGGAAACATGTCGAGCAGATACTGCAGGCTTCGGACAAGGCAGCAGCCCTCACCCAGAGCCTTCTGGCCTTCAGCAGAAAGCAGATCATGAACCCCAAACCAATTGATCTGAACGATATCATCAAAAAGCTCGAGAAACTTCTGCAACGGCTTATCCGCGAGGACATTCACATTGCAACGACCTATATACCGGAAGTATTAACGGTGTTCGCCGATTCCGGCCAGATCGAGCAGGTGCTTATGAATCTCGTTACGAATGCCCGGGATGCCATGCCGCGGGGCGGTAGGATCGTGATCAAGACCGAGACCATGCAGATGGACAGTCATTTTATCGATCTTCATGGATACGGCAAGGCAGGGAAATATGCCTTCTTGTCGGTTTCCGACAATGGCGAGGGGATGGACGCAAAGACCCGGGAGAGGATATTTGAACCATTCTTCACGACCAAGGAACAGGGCAAGGGAACAGGCCTCGGTCTTGCGATGGTTTATGGCATCATCAAACAGCATGAAGGCTACATTGACGTGCACAGCGAACCTGGAGCAGGCACCACCTTTGAAATATATTTACCATTATCAGCAGGTACGCTTGAAACGACGCGGCACCAGGAAGAACCCGCTGCGCTCAAGGGCGGCACGGAGACAGTCCTTCTGGCCGAAGACGACAGCACGCTCCGAAAACTCATGACCACCATACTGCATAATCAGGGATACTCGGTGATCGAAGCGGCAGATGGTGAAGATGCTGTGCAGAAATACAGCAGCAACAGCGACTCCATTCAGATGCTTATTCTTGACGCGATCATGCCGAAGAAGAACGGCAAAGAAACTCTGGACGAAATCAGGCTGATCAATCCGGCGGTAAGGGCTCTTTTTGTGAGCGGGTATGCGGAAGACGTTGTCAGCAAACAGGGACTGCTTGCAGCGGGAATCAATTTTATCCAGAAACCTCTCTCACCATTTGCGCTGCTGAAAAGGGTCCGCGAGCTGCTGGATGAGAAGGGCTGAGAATATCGCGCTGGAAGCCGATAAATGAACACACAGACACAGAGTCGCGTAGAAAAGCACGAGAGGATCTGGGGTATTGTAACTTTGTAATTCTTAAATAGCGGGATTGATCTAAGGAACAAAAGATTCGGCTTTTTAGCAATTTTGTTTACTCTTGAAGTAATCCTCTGTACCTTATGTGTCGCTGTGGTGAATGGCGTTTCAGCTACAATGCAAAGGAACATGCTTAAAATAAATCCTGTCAATCCTGTTATCCTGTCCAACAAAGCCCCTCAATCAATATTCCCCCGCCCGTGAAACGCCTGCGACGGCAGCCGTCCGTGCCAGACCTGCGCCGCGTCCTTAAGATGCGATGACCCCTCTGCGGCAGGAGGAGCATACACCAGCCGGAACCGTTCATGCCAGTCCAGGGGCCCTGCTTCGACAGGAACATTGTTCGACAGCACATACCACTGCGGATCAGCTAAATCGATGTCGTAATAACCCGCATTGCCGGGCTGCAGCACCAGCACGTCACTTTCCGCTGCGATGAGATTGTTACATGCGGGGCGTTCCTGCGGCTTCGCTTTCTGGCCGGCAGATACCGGCTCAAGGACAAGAGAGCAGAATCCGGGAAGGTTCACAAGCGCCAGGGGTTTTTCAGAGGTATTCTTGAGCATAAGCCGGAATTTCGCGCTCTTCCTGCCCGCGGCATCGTTCTGGCGCGGGCTTTCCAGCGCCTCTAGGCCGATGCCGATGGGGCTCCAGCGAAAGCCGCGGATCACGGCCGTGCCATCCCCTCCCACGGCGACCTCCATCTCGAGCGGCTTCTGCATCCTGTTCCGCCCGCCCTGTTCTTTCTCTATCTCCAGTCCTTTTCCCTGCTGCACATAGTATGCTTCGATGCCGTATTCCACGCCGACCATATCCTGCAGCACGATTCCCAGCTGCCATGGCTGCGCGAGCCGTCCCTTCAGGTACAATCCCGAACCAGGCCGCGTGGTCGTAATGCCGGTCACTACGGCGAGCCCGCCATCGCCGATCGACAGCGGCGCGTACACCGTGCTCCCGAACGTGTACTTCTTCACCATTGCAGCGATATCCGGCGAGGCGTTGGCGAGCGGTATGACCGATGCTTCATACCGAAGCCGGACGTAATCGCCCCGGAACAGGTCCCGCGGATCGATGGGCGCGGTGCGGAGATGGATCACCGTACCCGTGGCGCTGACAAGCTCGCGTTTGCCCGCCATGAAGGCGAGTACCGCTACTTGAAACACGATGGCGAGGATCAGGAGCGCGCGCCTCATTCGACACCTCCGTTCCGCGCCTTGCGCGCCCGGGCAAAGAACACGCCGATGCCGATCATCATCCCGCCGACGAGCAGGAACACCGCCGCGCGGGCCAGCAGGCTGTGGAACAGGTCGGTATAGCGCGCGAAGGCCAGCGCTGCCAGAAGCGTGCCGCCCATGGCCGCCGAGCGTACCTGCAGGGTCGTGAACCCGCGATGCATGAGCGCGACCGCCGAGAACAGGATCAGGAGGTTGTACGGCGCCGTGGCCAGTACCCCGTTCAGGGTGAGGACTCCGTAGTACTGCAGGCAGTACAGGACAAGCGCTCCGGGCACGGCGAGCAGATCAATGCGCAGGCCTTCTTTGATCCGCTCCCCAAGGTCACGGAACGGCCAGAGCGCGGCTGCCCAGACCCCCAGCGCGACAATAAGAAAGATGGCAAACCAGGCGCCCGGCTCCTGCCCGCGCGAATAGTGCGAAGCCATTTGTCCGAGGTTGAACGAGAGAATGAACAGCATAATGAAATAGAGCAATCCCCCGTAGGATGTGCAGACTGGCGCGAGTTCAGGCGCGTTGTCCGTGCGCTGCAGGATCATGCCGAGGGCGATGAGCACCGCGGCAATGGCGAAGAATGCCGGCATTGCGAGATGGCCGTGGGTCCGCAAGAGGACGGTGAACAGCACGAAGAAAAAACCCAGCAGGGCCGCGGAAGCCGCCACCCGGGAACGGAGCACCCAGGCGAGCGGCAATACACCGAGCACAATGACCGCGATGGCGGCGAAGTTCGGACTGTGGAACGAAAAGACCTCGAACCCGTTCCAGAGCACCAGGAGCGCCGTGGCGAGGAGCGTCTGGGCGAGCGACGGCAGTACCCAGGCAAGCGACAATGCGCCGAGCCCCCACACAAGGAAGGCGTTGGGATAGTGCTCGTTGATGTGGTAGATCTGGGCCACGAGCCAGATGCCGGACCCGAACAGCATGGTGCCGAGGACGTGCAGGGTCTCGCGCGTTGCAGGACGCTTGACGAAGAACCCGGCGCCGTGCACGCTGATCAGCGCCCCAAAGATAACGCCGAGCTTCGCAAACTTGTGCATCTTTTCCCAGTTGTAGGCAAAGAGCAGAATCACGCCCAGGCCGATCAGCACCGCCCCTGCCGCGGCAAAGGCGATGCGGCCCCAGGACCCCGCCTGCTCGTCAGTGGGATAGCGGCCGCGGATCCGCTCCGCCTGCGTTTCGTCGATGATGCCTTCCTGCAGCCAGTGGTCGACTTCTTTGTGGAGCCAGTGGAGGTGTTTTTTCATAGTTGTGTGTGGTCGGTAAGTGTGTTTGAACGTTACATTATTTTTGGACGTAACCTGGCAGGATATTTTTTACAGATTAGTGTTATCTAAGTATTTTATCCAAACTGCCGCAGCTCAAAGCTCCAGCCATTTTTTCAGCGCCGCGTTGAAAGCTGTAATATCCCTCTTGGATAGTTTTCCGACCTTCAGCTTTATGAATGAGGTCTCCACGAGAACACACCCACGCTTGACTGCGGAAACGACATTGAGACCTACCTTAGCCCAATCACGCATAACAAATTCGCCGGCATTCAAGTTTTCAAGTCTGCTGGTTACGGGTACGACGAATTCATCCGCATAGCGTCCGTCTTCTGCCGCAACAACAACTGCCGGCCGAACTTTCGATGTTTTCAAGTTCGTAACTGGATACGGAAGAAGGACAACGTCACTTTTTGAGTAGTTCATCGTAAATATCGTCCTCGTTATTGTCCCATATCTTGCGGAGTGATGATTCTCCGAGCGCCGCCCAATAGGTAGCGTCTTCTTTCACAGCCGGGGATTTTTTTACTATATTTTTGCTCGAAAAAAGCAACGAAATCGAGTACCTCCATCCTTGCTGCGGGCGGTAACGCTTTGATGGCCTGCTCAATTTTCATATTGATAAACTCCTGTTCATGGTTACCTTAGGTGTAAATAAATTCTTAACACCCGTTCCATTCATTACAAGTATACACGAAAGCAAAATGAAGGAAAATAGCTATTTAATCCAGATCAGAGGAGAAAACCTGTTTGCATAGAAATTAAACCGATGGGCGTTCTGTTTGTTCACCATGGCTTACCAGCCACTTTGAAAGCATAGCGCCGAGCTTTTCCAGCGTGAATGGTTTCCCCAGAAAATCATCCATACCGTGAGCCAGGCACTTGTCCAGATCCTCCTTCACAACATTGCCGGTCAATGCGACGATACGGGTTCGCTTGCCGATGGCACGCTCCTGGTCCCGTATGCAACGTGTTGCTTCGAATCCATCCATTTCGGGCATCTGGCAATCCATGAAGATCAGGTCGTAGAAACTCTCGGACGCCGCTTTAACGGCCTCTTTGCCGTTGGGTGCTATATCAACCGTATAGTTCAGGGCTTCAAGCATACCTCTAACGACCTCCTGATTCATAACATTGTCCTCTGCAACAAGAATGCGGGTGCCCGCTGGATTTCCTTTTTTCAGAGTGCCGCCAACTGCCTTGCTGCCCTCTCTCGACGATTCACGGTTCCGGATCGGGCACTGTATGGCAACGCGGAACGTCGACCCTTTTCCCGGCTCGCTCTCAACGCGTATACTGCCGCCCATCAAGGTCACGATCTTTTTGGTAATGGCAAGGCCGAGCCCGGTCCCCCCATATTTCCTCGTTGTCGACCCGTCCGCCTGGGAGAAACTTTCGAAAATCCGCTGCCGCTCCTCCGCCGTCATCCCGATACCCGTATCTGCAACCACCATCGACTGGGCCGCGCTGCCGTCCCGATTGTCGTCCAGCTGAAGCCGGACACTGATCGTGCCTGTCTCCGTGAACTTGACCGCATTGCTTATCAGGTTCGTAAAGACCTGCCGAAAACGGGTAGGGTCCCCCGTTACGACAAGGTCATCAGCGACGTCTATGCCCGCATCGAAGTCGAGGCCTTTCTCCCGGGCCTGGAGCGTGAAAGATGGCAGCATCCCGGCCATTATCCTCCGCAGGTCAACGTCAATGTGCTCCAATTCGATCTTCCCGGACTCGATCTTCGAGAAATCGAGAATTTCCGTGACAATGCCTTTGAGCAGCTCTCCCGATGCCTGCACTGAATCAACGTACCGGCGCTGCTGTTCAGACAGCTCCGTCCTGTGAAGCATTTCCGTCATCCCGAGCACACCATGAAGAGGCGTCCGGATCTCATGGCTCATGTTCGCGAGAAATGCCGATTTTGCCTTGCTGGCCGCCTCGGCCGCTTCCTTTGCCGATTTCAGTTCCCCGATCATCGATTCAAGCTTTTCGTTCGCAGCTGAAAGCTCCTTCGTCCGCATGGCCACCTGCAATTCCAGGTTTGCCTGGTGCTGCTCCAGCTGCTTATCACGGGTCTGGACATGCTCCAGCATCACGTTGAAACCATCAAAAAGGAGACCGACCTCATCATTGTTCTCCCGTTTGACCCGAACCTCATAATTCTTCTTTTCAGAAATGGTCCTCATCGTTTCAACCAGGTGCAGGATCGGTTCGGAAATCACCCGCTGAAGCCTTGACGACATTACATACGCGACCAAGAATACAACGGCCAGCATGATCGCCGCGAAGAGCAGCATGAGCCGAAACTTCATGAACAGTCCGCTGGTGTCGGCCTGTATCAATACACGTCCTATAGTCTGGCCTTTGAGGACTATCGGCTCCATCACTTCCATATCGCTTTCCAAGTTCCAAAGGGACTCGGAACCGAACTCGAGGATCAGGTCCTTGGGCAACCGGGACAGCAAGCGCGTGCGCTGTTCATTCACATCCTTGGTATGGTACCGCGCGAACACCTGGTCCTCATTCGTAAGAAGGTATGCAGCGATGATGTTCGGTTCTGCGCTTAGAGCAGACAGGGTATCGGTCGCTGACGCCGGATCGTTGAAGCTGAGGGCAGCGGTCGAGTTCAGCCCTGCGATCTTTGCAAGAGCTTTGAGCTTTTCCCGGTCCTCCTGCCAGCTCCGCGACGACTCATACAGGACAAATGACAGGAAGGTAATGATCAAGACGACCGAGATCGTGGATAAGACGATCATCATGATCTTGCCCCGCAGGGGCAGGTTGTTAAACCAGTGTATCAATGTAATGTCCTCAGTGAACTACTCCTTGACCGTGATTGCCAACTTCAAGAGCTGCGAGCTGAGCTTGATCCCGGCCTGTTGCGCTGCGTCCGCGTTTATGGCAAAGCGGATCCTGTCCCCTTCCTTGACAAGAGAGACCATTCCACCGGACCGGTCAAAATGCTCCACATCGCTCACGGTCAAGAGATGGGTTTTGCGCGCCTTTTCGAAGATGCTGTCCAGGTGCTCCCGCTCTGAAGCGCTGATGAACAGGATATGGCAGGCGCTCGCGGCATCTATATTGGCGATATTTCTGACCGCGACTTTTCTCGTGCCGATAGTCTTGCCCCTTATCGCATTCAGCGACTGGCCGAAAGGGTCTTCGCCCATAACACAAATGAACACAGGCGAGCCGTCCGTGGGGAATACCTCCGGCGGCCATTCCGTGAACTTGGCAAAGTTGTACAGGTACGCAGCCTTGACCGCGAATTCCTCGGCTTGCCGCGGCTGTGCGTACGCTCTGCATGGGCTGACCGGCAGGACAGCAGATAGAAGCACAACGAGATAAAATAAAATTCTGATCACAATAGTATTTCCTGACGCCGTTGACGGACACAGTGACATCCCCGCACCTGTTGAGCACCCTGTCCAGGCCCGCGGTCCCCGAGTGGTCCTCGCTAAAATCGATAAGCCAGTTTCACCCGATATACCCTGCCGTCGCTCTGAACAGTTTCCAGCGGCTGAAAATCGACGAACGCAACAGGATCTCCATACCGCCGGTCGAAAACGTTATAAACGCTTGCCGAAAGTTCCATGCGCGGAACAACATCCCGGACAAGAACAGTAAGGTTCGTCACCTCGAAGCCGCCGATGGATTTCCCCCCGTCGATGCGCCGCCTGCTTGTATACTGTTCCTCGATCCCGGCCAGGGCCTTCCTGTTCGCGAGAGGGACTGATAGCGAGGCCTTTGCGAGCTGTTCCGGGGAATTTGTCAGGGGCTCGCCGGTCGCCCTGTTCTCGGTCCGCTGTATGGTGTAGCTGCCGAGTGCCTTAATGCCGCTCACCCACCGGCCTTCTACCTCCACTTCGCCGCCGCGGGCAATGATCTGGTCAAGGTTCCTGAAGATTGCCAGCCCTGAAACAAGGTCACGGTCATAATCTATGAGGTCCGTGATCTTGTAGTAATAGCCGCCAAGCGATGCCCTGAGGCCTTCCCCCAGCTCCTTTTCGAGGACCAGTTCGTACGTTACGATCTTCTCAGGCTTGAGATCCGGATTCGGCAGGGCTGTTGAGCTCTGATAGTACAATTCATAGCTGTTGGGTGCTCGGAAAGCGCTGCCGGCAAGCAGTTTCACCGTCGTTTTTTCGGTCAGTGCCATGATCAGGGCCAGGCGGGGATTCATTGTACCGCCAAAGGTATCATAGTGATCATACCGTACACCGGCGTTCAAAAGCACGCCCCGTGCGAAGGTAATCTCGTCCTGGAGATAGGCTGCCCAAATCCTCGATCGCCGGACATCATCCAAAATGCTGTTATAGGGAACAGCATCATAGTTTTTCTGGCTCTGACGCAGGTTGTCCGTGAATTCAGCGCCCAGGATCAGTTGCTGGCTTTCCCCGACACGGGAGTGCAGCTGGACTTCGCTGCCCCACCAGCTCCCGTACGATTCATCCCTATTCAAGACACCGGCATAGAGATAATCGCCCTCATAGGCAACGACATCATAATAGAGGCGCAGCGTGAGGTCGGCGCCACCCCCTAGCGCGAGCTTGTACTTTGCATCTCCATAGGCATGCCTGTCAATGGTCAGGTTCCCGGGCTCATTGAAGTCAATGCCATACGCGCCAGTCGGTATTCCTTTTGTGCGTTGGGCGTAAACGCCCGACAGGCTGAGATCACCCACGCCTGTCTTGATGAAGAAGTGCCGTGCCCGGTCATAGTCGGTCGAGTTTGTTTCCCCATTATTGGCTGCGCGGCTTTCGGCGGACACGTTCTGGTCGAACTCGGGGAAATAGAGTTGGCCTCCGCGGCTGTTATAATAGGTGCCCGAGGCCAGCACTTCAGTTCCCCGGGCGTACTGGTTCCCATAGGTCAGCCTCCCCTGTGCCGTGCCGAAGCTCGCCCCGGCCGCGGCAGCCTCGACGCCTTTCAGGCTGCGGCCGTTTCGGGTGATGATGTTGATAACCGCGAAGAAGGCATTGCTGCCATAGAGGGATGAACCTGTGCCGCGGATGATCTCGATGCGGTCGATGAGGTCAACATCGATCAGCGCTTCAGTCCCGATGTAGGCCTGGTTGTAAACATTGTCGTTCGTGCGGTGTCCGTCGATCAACAGCAGGATGCGGCTGTTGTAATCACCCGGGCGGCCGAAACCCCGAACGCCGATATAACTGTAGTTCCGGTCGTTGGTGACATAGAAGCTCCTGATGTTCTTCAGGATATCGGCAATGGTCCTATATCCCTGCTGTTTGATCACTTCCGCAGTCACAATGCTGACCGACGACGGAGTCTCCGAGAGCTTCTGTTCGAATTTGGATGCGCTGTAAACGGTTACATTCATGAGGTCCGTGATGCTCAACTCGGTCAGGTCCGCGATCTCGCCGAATGCGGGGTTGACCAGTGACAACAACATAAGCGATAGTGTCAGCATGAGATTGTCTATCCTCCAAGGAGACCAGGATGGCCCCACCCACGCCTTTACAACATGCATACTCATATCAACCGTGCCTCCTTAATGAACCGTCATTTGCAAACAGCGCGCAAATACCTTAAAGTGTTTTATACCGTATTGATGCAAAACTAACGTGAATAATGCAAATATAGCAGAATATAAAACGATTTAGCTGCAACATTCACATACATTATGTCGGCAAATATCCTTTACGAATCCCGGGCTTTGACATAGAATAGAAGGACGATCTGCTCTCGCATTTGTGTATCCCAAGGAGATACCTAAAATCCATGAAAGGCCTGCTGCGCTTCATCTGCTTTCTTTGTTCATTGGTTCCCTCTGCGATATCAGCATCCGAGCTTGCCCATCATGAACTCAAGGTCTCGCTCACTCCCTCAGAGAACCGCCTCACAGCTGTTGACACTATCACGCTGCCCGCGGATTCCCCTCCGGAGGTCCAGTTTACCCTGCATGCGGGTTTGAATCCCGTATCGCCGACTCCGCTCGTCCGCATTGAGAACCAGGGCCAGGTCCAGGGCGGAGTCCCGCTTGAATCCTACAAAATTGTGCTGCCGGCCGGTCTGCGGTCCTTTGTAGTCCGTTATGAAGGCGTTGTTTACCATCCTGTATCGCAGACCGGGAAAGAGCAGGCGCGCGGATTCGAGGAGACCCCGGGCGTTGTTTCGAACGAAGGGGTGTTCCTTTCCAAAACCTCCCTGTGGTACCCCAACCTCGGCCCCGATCCAACGACCTTCGACCTCGAAGTGAAACTGCCCGCGGCGTGGGAAGCGATCAGCCAGGGCGAACGCATCATCCACGATCATGGCGATAACATGACCATGGTCCGCTGGAAATCGCCTGAACCGCAGGAGGAACTATTTCTTATTGCAGGAAAGTTCATCGAATACTCGAAACCTGCGGGACGCGTTCAAGCCATGGTCTTTTTGCGTTCCTCGGATGAAAAACTCGCGAACAAATACCTCACAGCCACAGCAGAATATCTGAACCTGTACAGCGGACTGATCGGCCCCTACCCGTATAAAAAATTCGCCCTGGTCGAAAACTTCTGGGAGACCGGCTTCGGCATGCCCTCCTTCACCCTGCTCGGCCCCAAGGTGGTCCGACTGCCGTTCATCATCAATTCGTCGTACCCCCACGAGATCCTGCACAACTGGTGGGGCAACAGCGTCTTCCCCGCGTACGAACAGGGGAACTGGTCCGAAGGCCTGACCGCGTACCTTGCCGACCACCTTATCAAGGAACAGCAGGGCGGAGGCGCGGACTACCGCGTGAACACGCTCCAGAAGTACGCTGACTATGTCCAGGACAGCAGGGACTTTCCGCTTACCCAGTTCATCTCCCGCCACAGCCAGTCTTCCGAGGCGATCGGCTACGGCAAGTCGCTCATGTTTTTCCATATGCTGCGGCAGGAGCTCGGCGACCCTGCGTTCAAAGATGCTCTCCGCCGCTTTTACAGGCAGCACCGATTCGGTTTCGCCTCATTCTGGGACATCCGCGCGAGTTTCGAAGCTGCCGCGGGCAGGGACCTGCGGCAGGAATTCGATCAATGGGTCGTGCGCACCGGCGCGCCGGAGCTGGAGGTGAAGGAAGCCCGTATCGTAACCGAGGACCATCAGACGCTTCTAATTGCGACTCTTGAGCAGACACAGCCCGGCGAGGTCTATCATCTGCGGTTGCCTGCTGCCGTGACAATGGAGAACAAGGAAAAGGCCTTGCAGACGATCATTGACATGAAGGAGCGGAAGCAGGAGCTGCGGATACCCGTGCCCGCGCATCCGATGAGGCTCGACATCGATCCTGAGTTCGATCTTTTCCGCAGACTGGACCGAGAAGAGATACCTCCTGCCATATCGCAGGCATTGGGCGCAAAAAATATGTTGATCATTCTCCCGTCCAACGCGGACAAGAGGCTGCTCGAAGCGTACCGCTCGTTCGCCGAGGTTCTCGGCAGGTCCGGGCCCGATGAGGTTGAAATAAAGCTCGACTCTAGGATCAAAACGCTCCCGCTCGACCGCTCCATCACCCTGATCGGCTGGGAGAACCGGTTTCTGAAGGAGATGCTTTCCACTGTTTCCGTATACGGCGTTGCCTCCACAAATCAATCCATCCTTATCAACCAGACCAGCGTCGCGCGCAAGGACCACTCTTTTGTGCTGAGCGCCCGCGTGCCCGGAAACAGCAAGATGGGTATGCTATTCATCGCGTCCGACTATCCTGAAGCCCTTCCCGGCCTCGGCCGGAAGCTGCCCCACTACCATAAATACAGCTATCTCGCCTTTGAGGGAAACGAGCCCGCGAATGTCGCGAAAGGACGCTGGCCGGTGCTGAACTCGCCCCTGACAGCGTTCCTGCCTGACCGCGAGGGAGACATGATCGCCGCTCCCATGGCCAAGCTTGAGCCGCGAGTGCCGCTCGCGAGCTCAGCTCCGGTATTTTCCCGCGACCGTATGCTCGATGCGGTGCGCCTGCTCTCAAGCGAAGACTATGGCGGCAGGGGTTTCGGCTCGCCCGAGCTTGACAAGGCAGCGGATCACCTCGCGCGGCAATTCAAGGATGCCGGACTCCGACCGGGAGGCACCACCGAGGAATCGTGGTTCCAGGTCTGGGATGACAGGGGCGGAGATCCAGCGCGCAATGTGATCATGAAAAATGTCATCGGAATTATCCCGGGGAAGAACGCGGATATGGCAGGTCAAAGTGTGGTCATTGGCGCGCATTACGATCACCTTGGCCTGGGATGGCCTGAATCACGGGACAAAGCCGATGGCAGGATCCATCCCGGAGCTGACGACAATGCCAGCGGCGTCGCTGTGCTCATGGAGCTCGCTCGTGCGCTCGCCAGCGGCCCGAAACCGGAGCGGACGATCATCTTCATCGCCTTTGCGGGAGAGGAAACCGGGAAGATGGGTTCCAGGCACTATGCTGCTCAGCCCGGACCATTCCCCCTGAATAAGTGCATCGGGATGGTGAACCTCGACACGGTCGGAAGACTGGGAAAGAGAAAACTCCTCGTGCTCGGCGCGGGATCGGCAAGAGAATGGGTGCATATCTTCCGGGGTGCCGGGTTCGTTACCAACGTGGAACTGGAGACCGTTTCCGTGGACCTGGATTCGAGCGACCAGAAGAGCTTTCAAGAGGCGGGCGTTCCCGCTGTTCAGCTCTTCTCCGGCCCGCACCTGGACTATCATCGTTCGACCGACACTGCGGACAAGATCGATGGCGATGGGCTGGTGAAGGTCGCCGCGGTCGCAAAAGAGGTTGTGGATTATCTGGCGGAGCGGCCGGACCCGCTGACTGCGGCAGGGAAACCAATGCCAGGTGCTGCGCAGACATCAGATTCAAAACGCAAGGTCAGCCTTGGCACCATCCCCGATTTTGCCTACGCGGGAAAGGGCTTCAGACTGTCCGGTGTCGTGGAGGGTTCTTCAGCCGAGGCAATCGGACTGATGGAAGGTGATGTGATCGTAAGAATGAATGCCACGGATATAGAAAGTCTGACGGATTATTCTAATTTTCTGAAAACGCTGAAGCCCGGGGACCAGGTGACGATCACATTCCGGAGGGAAAACAGAGAAATGACCGTCGGGACAGCAATGAGGGAAAAGTAAGAAGCTCGATGCAAAAAATGTCTTACACGTTCGCAATCCGATGGCACACGCGCCACCTTCTGGCGCGTCGATGTCGAGGCGCAGGGTTGAGATCGCTGAATGGACTTCTGCGCTGAGCTTGGCGGACGTGCAAAACTGAATATTCTTGAGTCATCTTGGTGGACGGTCTTCCACGCGCAATTCCAACACTATCCTTCCCCACCCGCCGCACTGCAGCCCGACATCAAAACAACTGGCGCGCTTGAATCTGATCCCATTGGGGTCAACACCGGCGTAAATCATCTCGTTGGCCGTAAAGACCATCATGAGCGCAGAACTCAATGAATAACCGCATATCTTCTTCGGACAGAGTTCCGTAATAATATTGCCTGCCCCGTCAAAGGTGAATTTATCACCGACTTGGTGACGACTATTGCAACCGTGGGATTCGACAACTTCCAATATAATAGTCTTGCTCGATAATTCAAAGCTTTTCGCCAGGACGTCTTCATTTCTCGGATTATCTCTGAACTTCTTCATCTCTTCATCACTATAAGCCAAATGTCTTTGGATTACTTTCCACTTTCGTTCTTCGATTGCCATATGAAAGCCCCTCTCCAGTCGAAGTGTCTCTCACGTATCGACTCTCTAGTACGCGAGGACGTGGTGTGCAACAATGCCGGAAACAGAACCATGGCACTTTATTGTGGGTATAAAGATATTCATGCTTTGTTGTTTTCTAACAACGCGCCTGACGCGCCGCCATTAGCGCGTCGCTGTCAAGCGCCTTGTTGAAATCATAGTACGATATAACAAGCCCCGGAGATCCTACTTCTGCCTGTCAATCCAGTAATCCGGTTGCCGATGTAAATGAGCGAATGCAAGAACGACTATTTTGTCAGCTTGATTGGATCGGCTATATCAAGGCTCCGAAGCAAGACTTCGATAAGAAGGGATTTTTCCGCTGGTTTAAGGTTTAAGGCTTTTGAAATTATCGTTTTTGCCGGGCTCATATATTTACCAAACCTCACAATCCATTTATTTGCTGTTATTCTGTTTGCAATAATAACAATATGGCAATTGTTTATCAATCAGTTTTCGTTAGCAACCATCCTTGTTACCGATTTATCTAAGATACAATAAGAAGCTGACAACCAACAGCCCAAGGCCACTCAGGACGATGCTAAAAATGCCGCCGATGCTTTTTCGTTCAATAATGCCTAACGTCGCTGAGGCGTGAAAATAACAAGGAAGAACCAGAGAGAATTCCACCATTTTGCTTCTGGCGCTGAAAAACAGATCATGAACCACAATAGCCCTGCGATAGATCATCTGATGCTTGCTATTCCAGATGGTTTTTTCTTCTCGCCGAGGGCTGAATTGTTCACAATGAGAGTTTGCCTTTCGTTCCGCAATTTATAATTTAATGCGCGCGTCACGCGTCGCTGGAGAGGCGCTGGTTAGTTTTAGTCCACCCGTCTGAACCGATTGAGCCTCCCTTACAGTTCTTTGATACAATTACCATTTTCAAAAAACTGGATTTTTGTATAACTGACAGTATCAAGCAAAATGTTGAGGGGAAGCCATGAGGTCCATGTCAGGTTGTCCGCAAGCTTACTTGCAGAATAATATACTTTCAGTATCGCACTGTCGAGTGTTACGCTTTGAACGTCCAGTGCCCACGTGGTATTGCCGTTCTTTATGATAGATAGCACAAATCTATTGGTCATATCAAACTGGGTAGCTACTGATGGGGGCGGGAATGGTGAAAATGTGAGATCAAATTCAGTTTTGTTATGCAGGACCAGAAAATCCGTCGGCGGCGTCAAGGTAACGGTATTGTTAACGAAGTATTTCACCACCTTGGTAAAACTCAATGTGCTGCCCGAAATAATGATCGATTGCGCACTCGTGGTCGCGCACGACTGACTGCTGCCCGCTGAAATATTCCCGGCCGCATCATAGGCGGATACCTGATAACAATACTGGGTCGACGCGGCCAAGCCGCTGTCTGAAGTTGACGTGCTCACAACAGATTTCAGATATGCACCATCACGAGATATTGAGTACCCGGCAACCCCAACTACGTCACTCGATGCGCTCCATTTCAGGTCGATCTGACTTGCAGATATGGTCGAAGCAGTGAGACCTTTGGGAACAGTAGGCGCAGTAGTGTCCGCTGTTGTTGCCGTGATCAATACCGTATCCGCTGTGCTGTTCACCTTTCCGTCGTTGACAACCAGGCTAAACACATATGCTCCGTCCTTGTCCGCAGTGAAGGCCGGATTGACCACCGTTGAACTCGACAGGGCCGCAGCGCTCCCAGCGGGTATTGACGTAAATGACCAGCTGTACGTCAATATGTCTCCATTGGCATCACTGCTGTTGCTGCCGTCAAGAGTTACCAGTGAACCCGTTGCCACGTTCTGG
>CAYUSP010000003.1:494840-760031 GCA_964447405.1 uncultured Nitrospiraceae bacterium
ATCACTGCTGTTGCTGCCGTCAAGAGTTACCAGTGAACCCGTTGCCACGTTCTGGTCAGGACCGGCGTTTGCAACAGGGGCCGAGTTGGCTGTTGCTGCCGTGATTGTGATTGTGTCAGCTATACTGTTCACCTTTCCGTCGTTGACAACCAGGCTAAACACATATGCTCCGTCCTTGTCCGCAGTGAAGGCCGGATTGACCACCGTTGAACTCGACAGGGCCGCAGCGCTCCCAGCGGGTATTGACGTAAATGACCAGCTGTACGTCAATATGTCTCCATTGGCATCACTGCTGTTGCTGCCGTCAAGAGTTACCAGTGAACCCGTTGCCACGTTCTGGATCGAACCAGCCTCGCTAACAGGGGCGATATTAGCTGGGGTGTTTCCGACTCCAATGCCGCAGCTTCCCAAAAACGTGGACAATATAAGAACAAAAGTGACTGTAACTGTACGGCTATATTTGTTCATATGCGCCCCTTTCCAGTGGTCAATGTATTATCGGGAATTTTCAGGTTCCAGAATTTCATTGGTCGTTTATTTCCATAACACGCGGCTAAGACGCGCGTTACTTCGCGTCGGACTTGAGCCGCAGGTTGGTGCCGACGATGCCCCTCTTATTAGCATTTATTTGTGAGAAAAGCAGAGCTTTCAGCTTTTCCTCTGCCCTGGCATTTCCTGGACTAAATCGCAACACCGCACGATAGGATTCTATTGCGTCGTTTGTTGCTCCTTTCGCTTCATATGCTATCCCGAGGTTATAGTGCGCCGCGACAAAATCCGGTCTTAAGTTCAGCGCAGCCTTATAATGCTCAATAGACAGTTCGACCTGTCCTATCCCCAGGCAATCATTTGCCAAGTTACTATGCAACTCAGCATCAGCGGGGTTTAGCTCCAGAGCTGCGATATGGTGCTCAATGGCTTTATCAAAATAACCTAGCATCCGGTAGATGATGCCGAGATTATTATGGACCGCTATAATATTGGGATTCACATTTATCGAAGCCTGATAATATGCAATCGCCAGGTTTGTATTACCGGCCAACTCATGAGCATTGGCAAGCTGCGCATAACTTTCTGCCTTCGTGGGGCTTTTTCTTACCGCATCCTCCCACAGTGTAATCCCGTCCTGCCAAATACTATTTCTCCGATACGTAGCATTTGCAAGGCAGAGCAATATGATGAATGTGATAATACGTAGTACCATATGGATTACCACGCACCTGACGCGCAGCCTTTGGCGCGTCGCTGTCGAGGCGCAGGTTAGTACTTGTCTTTCCTCGAAAGGCTCCGGTAACGGAAAGGAGCTAGATTGCGCGCAATGTTATGTTACGTGTCTTTATTTGAGCAATTGTGACAACCTGTATTTCACCATTTTAATGATTAGTTCTTTTGGGATGGGTCTGTTTAACGGAAATTGAATTGAACCTTTAGCGTATTTGTACTTCGCAAGCTGATCGGAGAACGCTTCAATCACGTCTGGATGAGGATAGAAGCCAACATGCCTAGGGTAGCCAGCGATCATGACCTGCTGGTCGCGCTTACCACTTTCGACCAAAGCAAAAGCCGGGATGTTGTAGTTCAAGAGTTCGGAAACATTCGGTGCCGCCTGCCAAATATATGAGCGCAGTTCTTCAAGTGCCCGCTGCGTTTCGGGGGGCTGTGCGGAGATGTACGCATCCACTTCCTTCGACCTAGTCTTATCTTTATGCATTTGCAACCTCCAGAGTCGAGTCCTTGAGGCGATAACGCCGCGCCTGACGCGCCGACTTTGGCGCGTCGCCGGCGAGGCGATTGTTTGGCTACTCTCTTTATCATTAATACTTCCTAAATATCGTGCAGTATTTACATTTCTTACGGTCATATACTGATAGATTTTTTGCCCTACTAAATTTGTTGTTTGGCTTTTCCCCTGATTCTCGCGCATCAGATTCCAGATCAAAGCTCCTTTTACGTATTTGACATCTACATATGCCATTTTGAATGGCAGTTTTTCTATTATGTTATCATTATCCACTTCGTCAAACAGGTACGCGACATCCGTCTTTTGCTCTTCATCATTTTCCCAATCCTTTGGTATTGAATCGGCGATCTTCTTCAATTCCATTTTTGTTTTTATCAAGAATTGAATCGGCTCTCCAAATAGCTTGTCGAGCATTTTCCCGATTTCTCGCGTAAGTGAGTTTTTGCTCTTGGTTGACGAAAAAATGATATTCCCAGAATTAATGTACGAACTGACATTTTCATAGTGAAGGCCTATAAAGGCCATCTCCAGAGCCTTTTTTGCTATTCGGTTTTGGGTCCCAACGTTTATTTTGCGCAACAAGACAATGTACTTCATTCTTACCTCTTACGCAAAGCGTAGGCCTAACGCGCGGCTGAGCCACGGGGCGAAGCCCCGTCGGTCTCGAGCCGCTGGTTGGCGGACTGTTCCGCGCGTCCATTATGTATTCCGCGTTGAGCCAGCAAGTTACTGCCGTGGATTAAAACACGTACACATGATCGACAAGATACTGAGAACCAGCCTGAACAAGCACCATTTCGGCTATCAATTCATCACTGGTTTTTGTGCATTTTTGTTTCCAAATCAGTGCCACGGAATTCTTTCTTCTAAATAACGCAGTGAATTTCCGTTCAGAGAAATAGCCCCATTCACTTTGATATTTCTTGCAGACTTTTTCTAAGTGGTCTTTTGTGACGATTTTCTTCAATCGTTCTGAAAAGTCTCTTGTATGCTTTTCATGGTTTATTTCTGTAGAGCCTTGCATAAGATTGTCCATGATTGGATTTGCAATTTTCAATATTTCTTCGTCCGATAGATTAGTCAGATCCATACGTTTTCCTCGGATGTTGAGCCGCTTGTCGGACTCGAACTGCTGGTTGGCGGCGAGTTTCATCAAAGCCAACCAGTGATTGTCTAGCCGCAGCTACATCATAAAGCACGGATTTCCGTTCTTTACCAGCCTAGCAAGAACGATGCCCTAACTCTTAGTTTGTGAGGCGAGTATATTTAATAGACTCCTGGGTGTCAAGTTAACATTGGGCACTTGACAGGTGAACTAATGTTCACTTTAATATTAAACGAATCGACTGATCGGCAACTGTATAGTTGCCTGAAAGATGAATACTGGTACGACGCTGTGAAAAGCATACCTACAGAGATTCTCGTTCCTTTTAATGACATCCTGAAACTGCGGAATATTCCCCTGCTCTCGCGACCCGATTACCGGAAATGCGTGATGTATTTCCTGGATTTTCGAGCCAAATATCAGCTGCCCGCGGAAAGATCGATCCAAGTCAGGTTGTTCTCTGAAAAACTACGGTCCAAGGGGCAGACGGAAGTGCAGGTGCAGCAGGCGGCTGCCGCAGTATCCCTTTTCTTCGCACCTCAGCAGCAACCTGCTTCGTCGACACGCGATGGCGGAGTTCTTAATGCGGTTGTTCGAGGAGGTCCGGAGAAGACGCTTGTACAAGGCCCCCCGGCTCAGCCGGCACCCGTGAAGGACGCAGGTATGGTGAATGCGCGGCCCGGGTTGTCGACCTCTGATGGGCACTGCAAACGGCGCCAAGGTCGGTACGATGATTGGCGCTGCCTGAAAAAATCAGGGTATCCAGCATGGGATACGATCATCAGCTTGCTTGCCGATGAAATCAAGACAAGGCATTATTCCAGGAAGACGCTCCAGCATCACGCGGATTGGGGTATGCAACATGCTACCTGATAAATTAATCTTACCTAAAATCACCTTTTAATACGGATGCCTTTGAACCGCCAGGACGCGAAGGTCGCGAGGATGGCAGGAGGGATAATACACAATGGATATCGAGAAGATTGCTTCAAAAATAGTTGTCGCCGCCATTAAAGTACATACAGTTTTGGGACCGGGATTGCTGGAATCGGCGTATCAGAAATGCATGGCATATGAACTTGCAAAAGACGGGACTAAGGTTGAATGTGAAGTGCTCTTATCGATCCAATATGAAGATATCAACATCGACGCGGGTTTTCAGATAGACATGATTGTGGGCGATTCTGTCATTATTGAAAACAAAACCATAGAAAACTTCTCCCGATTCATGAGGCGCAATTATTCACATATCTCAAGATGAGGAAATGCAAATTGGGGTTTTTACTTAACTGGAATGTTCCGCGAATGAAGGACGGGATAAAGAGAATGGTGAATAACTTATAAGTTGCTCACCAGGCTATGTACTCTTTCCTGGCGTCCTTCGCGCCTTCGCGGTGAAATAATGCACGTCATCACGCTTTTGTTGTCCACTGTTACGCTACGCACCTGCTTCAGGCCGGTTACGACCTCCGCACCATCCAGATGCTGCTCGGACACGCGGACGTGCGTACGACCATGATCTACACTCACTGTGTGCCCAGCAAGACCCTCACGGAGTTAAAGAGCCCGCTGGATTTCTGAATTCAGCATATACATCTCACCGCCCGAATGCAAGCCGCTCGGCATACTCCGCGGGTAAACCGGCCTTCCTGATCTTCTCCATGCTTTTCCGGAAATCGTATTCCACGCGATGGAACGTGATCCTGCCGGTTTCTGGTTCATACACGAGAAATGACGCCCGGGGGTCGCCGTCCCGCGGTTGACCCACGCTGCCCGGATTGATCAGATACTTCCTTCCCGCTTCCACCAGCAACTCAAGCGCCAACTCGGCAGTGACAACACCCCTTCGTTCGATGATCGCGGCGCTTACGTGCGTGTGCCCGAAAAAACCGATTGAGGGAGCCCCGGGCAATGCGGAAAGCAGCCGGACATTGTCCATGACATCATCGCGCGAAGCAATATACCGGTTGGTATCGTGAATGGACCCGTGAAACGTGTAGAAATCGCTGACCTGCTTTTCGCGCGGCAGGCCCAGGATGAACTCCCTGCTTTCTTGGGTCAACTGGCCACGCGTCCAGAGAACCGCGGCCTTGGCCAGGGGATTAAACTGAACAGGCTCCTCCAGCCCCGAAGCCACCGCATCATGGTTCCCCAGAATGCAGGAGATGTCCTCCCTGGCGAGGATATCGATACAAGCATTCGGATCAGCGTTGTAGCCCACAATATCCCCCAGACAGATAATCTCGTCAGCGCCGAGCTCACGAATGCGCTCCAGTACGCGCTGAAGTGCCTCCAGGTTCGCATGAATATCGGCTATGATGGCAACGCTCATATGCATTTCAGGACGATCTTGCCCTTCGCCCTGCCAGTCTCGCTGTATGCCAGCGCGTCTTTGACCCGGTCCAGAGTAAATGCCTTGTCCGTCACAACCCTCATCCGGTTGGCAGCAAGGTGTCCGCATATCCACGCGATATCCGCTGCGTTCTGACTCGCCATCACCGTGGCTGCGCGCTTTCCGGGGAAGAGCAAGGTGAGCGCGATGCTCAGGAAAATCGCCGGGGATGGTAGCGTATTCACATACACGCCCCGTGGCGTCAGTGCACGCCTGCACTCACCAAAGGACCGCGTGGACACTGCATCGAAAATGATAGAGTACATCCCGGCATCGGCCGTAAAATCCCGCTTGTGGTAATCAATGACCTGGTCGGCACCCAGGCTTTTTACCAGGCCCGCGTTCGCGGCACTGCATACCGCGGTCACATCCGCGCCGAAGATCTTCGCTACCTGCACGGCATACATCCCGACGCCGCCCGCTGCCCCATTCACCAGCACCTTCATTCCCGGCGAGATGCCGCCTTTGTCCCTGAGGGCGATGATCGCGGTCAGCCCCGCAATGGGCACGGTTGAAGCATCTTCGAACGTCACGTTCTCCGGTTTCGGGAAAACCCGTTTTACCGGGACTGAGACATACTCCGCGAATGCGCCAAGCTTCATGCCTGTCGTGCCCAGCACCGGGTCTCCCGCCCTGTAAATCGAAGTGCCGCTGCCTGCCTCGACGACCGCGCCCGCGAATTCGATGCCGAGGATCTTGGGGAACCGGCTGCCGGTCATGATGCGCGCCTGCCCTTCCCTCACTTTCCAATCAACAGGGTTTACTCCGGCCGCGTATACCCGGACCAGCACTTCGTCGGAGCGGGGCATGGGTTTCGGCATATCCCGTACCTCAACGACATCATTTCTGCCATAACGGGTGAAGACCGCTGCTTTCATGGATGCCGGGCCTCTTTACTCAGAATTGATGATCATGGCCTCTTTGATCTTGTGCGCCATGTCCTTACTGACCAGCCGCTCTACAATGGCAAGTCCGAAAGCGAGCGCAGTTCCCGGCCCCCTGCTGGTCAGAATGTTGCCGTCAACAACAACAGCCGTTTCTTCATAGATCGCTCCGCCCAGCCGCTCCTTGTACGAAGGATAGGCTGTCGCGTGCCTGCCCTTGAGCACGCCCGCATTCCCGAGTACATAGGGTGCGGCGCAGATTGCGCCGGTCAGCTTCCCCTTCAGGGAAAATCCCGTGATCAGATTCCTTACCCGCGTGTCGGCATTCAGATTGTCCGCGCCTGGCTGGCCGCCCGGCAGCACGATCATGTCAAAATCGTCCACCCTGACAGTGTCGATGACCGTATCGGGTAGGACCTTCACCTTCCGCGCGCTGACGATCGGGCCGTCATGCAGACCCGCGATCACCGTGTCGATCCCGGCGCGGCGCAGCACGTCTATGACTGCCACGGCCTCCACCTCCTCAAACCCATCTGCCAGAATGACCACAACGCTCGGCATGACGCCCTCCTGGTGTTCATCGGAACTCATTGTTGCTCTTTTTTTCATTATAACCTGTTTTGTCCCATTCATCAACACCACCAGTAGTTCACACCGGTGGTTCACTTGACTGCTGCTCCCCCTGGTGCTACCATTTTACCATTGCACAAATAACTCATTGAACATAATCCACGATGAAAGGAGGTGTACCATGGATTCCAGGGAACTCAAGAAGTTTCTGGCAGGGCTCGGCATCGCAACACTTATAACAGGCACCAGTCTTATTGCGGGCGGCTGCGCATCAACGCCCAAGAGCGGTTGAGGCGGTGAAAAAGGTGGCGCTGAGCAGACTCCTGGCAAGAGCAGTTGAGGCGGCACCAAGAAATAGTGCGGTCGCACTATCATACGAAACATCACCTGGTAATGGCGCTCCAGAAAAAGCGCCTGGAGACCCGCTTATTTGGCGGGCATTGCAGCAATGATATCCTGGACAGGGAGCTGCCTCGACGCACCTGTCCGGGAGCGTCGTTCTCATCCCCCTGTAGTGATCTGATACTATTGGTGTGAACCCTGTCCAATGACCCGATATCCCTGTGAAATACCATACGTTTGATTGACTTGCCCGCCGCGTATCTGGTATTATCATCCCATGCCCTCGTTTACCTATAAAGCCGTGCGTGAAGACGGAACATCGATCAACGACGAGGCCATTGCCGGCAATGCAGCGGAACTCCGGCAGGAGCTCGAATCGCGCGGTTACCTCATCCTGAGCCTTGAAAAAAAAGGCGCCGCGATGCGCGGCGGACGCGGCAGCCCCAAGGATTTCCTCATCTTCAACCAGGAGTTCACCACACTCATCAAGGCCGGTCTGCCCATCCTTCAGGCAATGGAGATTCTGCACAAGCGCACGGAAAAACCGGGCTTCCGGGGTGCGCTCGAAAGCATTATCCACGACATCAAGGGTGGAGCGGCGCTTTCCGACGCGATGGCGAGGCATCCCGCTTTTTTCCCGCCGCTGTATACGGCAACGGTGCGCGCCGGCGAAAAGAGCGGCGCGCTCGTTGATGTCCTGAGGCGGTTCATCGCGTACCAGAAGAAGATGCTCTCCGTGATGAGCAAGCTCAAGATGGCGCTTGCGTATCCCGTGTTCCTCGTCGTCGCACTGGTCGCCGTGATGCTGCTCTTTTTCCTCTATGTCATCCCCAACTTCACGCAGATGTACAGCGATCAGACCGCCTCCCTTCCCTTTCTCACAGCGCTGTTAATCGCTTTTACCGACGGGCTGACCAGGTTCGCGCCGTTTATTGGTCTCGGCATCGCAGCGTTCTCGGCATGGATCTACGTGTGGCGGAAGACCGAATCCGGCAGGCTCGCCCTGGACGGTTTTAAATTGCGTGTCCCGGTAGTCCGGTCGCTTATCACGCAATACATTCTAGCGCAGATCACGCGGACGCTCGCAACGGTGCTCCGGGGCGGCATCCCGCTAGTGCAGGCGCTCGACACGACCGCCGGCGTCATCACCAACACGGTCGTGGCCCGGCGACTCTCCGAGGCGAGGGCACTGGTCACCGAAGGGGTCAGCCTGGCGGAATCCTTCGAGCGCACCCGTTTGGCCCCTGATATGACCGTGCGCATGATCGAAGTGGGCGAAGCATCAGGGGACCTTCCCCAGATGCTCGAGGATGTCGCGGAATTCTATGACCAGGAGGTCGAGAACAGACTTTCAGTGTTGACGACCATGATCGAACCGGTTCTCATGCTTACCATGGGCCTGGTGATGGCAGTGATCGTCATAGCGCTGTACCTGCCGATATTTGAAATGGGGGCGCGAATACGATGACATCGTTCAGAAGAAAACGGCTTGGCGACATTCTTGCGGCGAAGGGAGCCGTGACCCAGGAGCAGATCAACCATCTCCTGCTCCGGACTGACGGCCGTCAGAAGCGGATCGGCGAACTCCTTGCTTCCGAAGGACTGGTGACTGAGGATATCCTTGCCCAGGCGCTGGCGGAACAGCGAGGCCTGCGGTATGCCGACCTTGAAGACCTCAGGATCATACCGAAGTTCTTCGAAACGATCCCTGTCGAGCTGATGCAGCGCTACCAGTTCGTGCCCCTCGAAGACACCGGCGATGTGATCATCATCGCCATGACGGACCCCAATAATCTCCCGGCCATTGACGAACTGGAGATGATCCTTAACCGGCAGGTCGAGATCTGCGTGAGCACTCCCTCCGCCATCCAGGCTGTGCTGAAACGGAGCGGATCTTCCGAGCAGGTGCTCCACTCAGTTTCCGAGGATTTCAAAATCCACATTGTCAAGGAGCAGGAGGACGGGGAGAGCGAAGAGGTCCTTTCCCTCGACTCCATCGACAAGGACGAGAGCCCCATCATCAAGCTGATGCACTCCACGATCTTCGACGCCATTCAGCGCCGTGCGAGTGACATCCACATAGAGACCACGGACAGAAATGTCCTGATCAAGTATCGCATCGACGGTGTGCTGTATCCCGCCACCGAACCTATTGACATCAAGTTCCACAGCGCCATGGTATCACGCATCAAGGTGATGAGCGACCTGGACATCGCGGAGCGCCGTGTGCCGCAGGACGGCAGGTTCAAGATCCGGACCGGGGGCAAGACCATCGATTTCCGTGTTTCTATCCTGCCCAGCGCATTCGGCGAGGACGTGGTCATCCGCATCCTCGACAAGGAGTCCATCACCGCAGGTGTCAATTCGCTCCGCCTCGAAAGCCTCGGATTTGACGAGAACGACCTCCGCCGGTTCCGGAAAAGCATCCGGGAGCCCTACGGCATGGTGCTCGTTACCGGTCCGACAGGCAGCGGCAAAACCACCACTTTGTACGCCGCCATGACGGAGATCAATACCGGCGAGGACAAGTTCATCACCATCGAGGACCCGGTTGAATACCAGCTCCGCGGCGTCGTGCAGATCCCGGTGAATGAGAAAAAAGGCCTCACCTTTGCCCGCGGGCTCCGCTCCATCCTTCGGCACGACCCGGACAAGATCATGGTGGGCGAGATCCGCGACGCCGAGACCGGCCAGATCGCGGTGCAATCCGCTCTCACGGGCCACCTGGTCTTCACCACGGTACACGCGAACAACGCCTTTGACGTGCTCGGACGGTTCATTAATATGGGCATTGAACCGTACAATTTCGTATCCTCGCTCAACTGCATCCTGGCCCAGCGGCTCGTCAGGATCCTGTGCCAGCGATGCAAGAAACCGGTTTTCCTTTCGAGAAAGGATCTCGAAGACTCGGCGCTGGACCCCGAGCGATACCACGCCCACCAGTTCTTCGAGGCCCCCGGGTGCAAGGAGTGCAATTTCACCGGCTTCCGGGGCAGAAAGGCCATCACCGAGTTCCTCGACCTCTCGGACCATGTTCGCGAGATGATCCTCGAAAAACGCCCCGCGTCGGAGATCAGGAAAATCGCGATCGCGGAAGGCATGACCACCCTCCGCCAATCCGCTGTGGCCAAGACCCTGGCTGGCGATACGACCCTGAAGGAGATAAACCGGGTGACGTTCATCGAGTAGCAGTCGGACGAGTTAGTTACGAATCAAATTCGTCTCAAAAAATGCAAGAATATTTCCACCGCAAAGGCGCGACGAACGCGAGGACGTCAAAAACAAGCGAGATTTTTGCTTTAACGCAAGCCCTAAAGATTTCCTTGCGACCTTTGCGCCTTCGCGGTTCCAAGGTTTGTTTCCGGCTTGTCCGGGTTAGGTTTAAGGAAGTTGTTCTCTTGCCCCTTATTTGAAAACTTTCATACTTACTTCCAAACCCCATGAACCCACTCCATCTGAAAAATATTTGCGTCCTCGCGGTTGCTGCGCTTCTTTCCGCCTCGATCCCTGCAGGGGGTCAGGTCAGGGTTTCCCCGGACATCTGGCTCCCCTTGATTGACGGCCCCTCGGGCCAGGCCGCCTATTATAAGCCGGTTGAATCAAAGCCGTCTGCGCCTGACCCCGCGTGGCTGCACAGGACAGGCTCCAAGAAGGGCATCCGGAGCCTGGCACTGGCAGTGGAGCGCTGGGCCGCACCTGATGCAGCGGTTCTGAAGAGCGGTTTCCATGGGCCCTGGCAGGGCCTTCTCCTGGAATTTCAGGAATCTTCTGTCCTTGTTGACGCGGACCATGTTGCCGGCCTCGCGAAAACCAAACCCTATCTCATCATCCCCTCGGGCGCCCTTGCCGGCACCTCTGGCTCCGCATTCTTCAAGGCCGGCCTCGAGGAATTTGTGAAAGCAGGCGGCACCCTTATCTGTTTTGCCCAGCAGACCGGGACCGACTTTTCCGTTCTTCCCGTGCCGCAAGGCGCGAAGCTCGAAGCGTTGGGATGGCTGCAGGATGCCGGCCCGCTTTTTCGCGCTTCCTCGATCGTAAGCCGCCACGCGCTCCTATCGGGAACCGACAACACCACTCCCGGCATAGAGACCAGCGGCTATTTCTCCGCTTATCCTCCGGGATCGCAGGTGCTTCTGTCGCGCTCTGACGGCTATCCCACGATGATCGTTTACTCCCATGGCGCGGGGCGGGTTCTGCTCTCATCGCTTTTCTCTGATTTTTCCCTCGAGCAGGGCCAGCTCGACACCGAGGAAAAAAACCTGCTCCGGGATATCCTGCGCTGGGCAAAGTCGCCGGACCAGGTCATCATGGCCTCTGCGGGAGAGCGGATCAAGCTCGATCTGATGATCCAGGAGCCGGGCCAGAACGCGGCCTCATCGATCAGAATCCTGGTGACAGGACCTGACGCCGGCAGGGTCCTCGCGGAAGAAACGCTTGCCATCCCGGTATCGAAATATCAAACACTGCCGATCGCATATACGTTTGCAGTGCCCGCTGATGCCCGGCCAGGGATCTATCATATCCAGTACCGTCTGCAGGATGCGAACGGCAATGCAATGTCCCATAATGTGGAAACCCGCGGCAGCATTTTCAGCATCGGACATCCGGCGATCTCGGCCCCCATTCCCCGGATTGACCGGCCGCTTGCAGGAATCCTGTCCCCGGTTACCATGCAACCCTTGCTGGAGCGCGAGGACAACATGCTGCGCCTCAGGATTTCCATTACTGCTGACCCGAAAGCTGCATTACCTGATGACCAGGCATTCCTTTTAAAAGCCGCGGGCCGGCAAAAGTCCTTCAGCCTCATGTCCGGCAAAGCCTCTTTCAGCATCGATGTCCCGCTGCTGGAGGCGGACAGTCCTGTTCCCTTCGCATTGTATCAGGCGAATGGCCGCTCCCTTGCGCGCGGAACATTTCGCGCAGACGCATCCCCGAAAACGGGCATTGTTCTCAATGCACCCGCGTACTCGGCAGGCCAGAAGCTCACGCTCGCTGCAAAGGGCCTCGGTACAGGGGAATTCACCCTTCAGGCGCCCGGACGCATCGAGAAGCAGATGATCCCGGGCGAGGGGATCGTCCCCTATGCTATCCCTGCTGCCCTGCCGACGGGAACCTATGCGCTCCAATGGAAGATGGACGCTCGGGCAGGATCCTCGGGAAAAGGTCAGGCATTGCTCAATCTGTCCGGCTACCGCGTTCGGGTGACGGATGCGTACCTCGATACATCGGCAAGCCGCGGCACCCTTATTGCCAAGGTTCGCTTGCGAATCAGCGCAACACGCACTATCGCGGCGCATGCTGTTCTTCGCCTGCGCGGGCCTGACGGCAAAATCGTTCCTCTGTCTGAAGGACCGATCGCACTCGTGGAAGGCGAGCAGGACCTACCCCTCTCGTTTTCCTTTAAACCATCTCAATCGGGTATCGGAGAGCTCCTGTACACCGTGGATGCAAAACTGCCGCCAGGGCCCGGCCTGAACAGCGAATCAGTATCCCTTGCAGCAGGGCGTATTCTATTCGATATCGGCCGCGCCGCGCTGCTTAATCTATCCTCGTCCCAACCGGTTCATTACGAGCCAACCGGGCCGATCGATCTCACGGCAGAGATCTTCGGCACAGGCAGGGTCCGGCTCGATCTGTTCCTTGATAATAAAAAAGTGAAGCAGGTGAAGTTCGATCTGGCCGGAGCAGTCGTGTCGAGGCTGACAATCTCCGAGGCAACCGGAGGTCCCCATGTCCTCAAGGCAGTACTGAGTGATGGCGACCTCGAAAGCCTCAATGAATTCCCGTTTTTATACGGCACCGGTTTCCCCGACCTCACTGCCGGAATCGAGGCGCCCGCCCCTGATGGATTGATCCTGCCGGTCTCCGTCAGCATCACCAACCAGGGTAACATTCCGTCCGGACCGACCAGGGCAGCGTTGTATGAAAATGGCGCACCTCCTGCCGGCAGCCTGATCGCCGCAGCGGACATCCCTCCCCTCGAGCCGGGCGGAACGCACAAGGCGTTCATCAATTGGCCGCTCG
This sequence comes from uncultured Nitrospiraceae bacterium, assembly GCA_964447405.1. Taxonomy (GTDB): domain Bacteria; phylum Nitrospirota; class UBA9217; order UBA9217; family UBA9217; genus JALNZF01. Next base: position 507,899 of record CAYUSP010000003.1, read on the forward strand.
CGGGACGTGCGGGATCCAGGACGATCTTGGCTGTCGTTGATAGTGACCATACTCTTACGGAGACGGACAAAAGCAATAACCTGGCATCAGCCTCGGTCATTATTCCTGCTTTTCTGCAGAAGATCATGCCCCGCCAGAAGGACTACCCTGCCGCGGACAGCATCGCGTTCTCCCTCTTCACTGCCAATCTATCCACCGTGGCCTACCGGAACAATCACCTCAATCTCGAACTGCGGGACAATACGGACAAGGTCGTGGCATCCGATACAATCCGGCTCCCCGACCTTGCACCCGGCGCGGAATATACCCTGGACCATCAGTTGATCGTGCCTTCCCTTCCCGCGGGTACCTATCGCATCAGTGCACAGGCGGCGGGCCGGGCACCCGCTGCTGCAGACATCGGCATTCTACCCACCCTGAAACTGCGGGGTTCTCTCGAGGAAACAGCCTCGACCGCTGTGCTCTGCCAGCCCTTTTCCCTGAAGTACAACGTCACCAATGCGGGAAACCTCCCGGTTCATTCGGGGTCGATCTCGTTGGAGATCAGGTCATCGCCCGCGGGTACGGTACCGGCCTTTTCCCGTCAGCTTCCCTTTAAATTCGGCAAGGGGTCGGTCTCGCTGGAAAAAAGCGACCTCCCACCAGGCGTCTACCTGATTTCGCTGAAAGCCGCTATCGTGAATGAGGACCGCGAGGTTACCCGCCTGTTTTCCCTTGCCGAAAAACCGCTGATTGCCAAAACGCCGGTCGAGGTGAGCAAGGGCGGACCGGTTCTGCGAACGCTCGTACTGCTCGGCAACATCGGCAGCGCTGTCCAGCAAGCACTCGCGGAAAAGATCGTGAATGATGCGCTTGACGATGCAGGCGCCTACCACCAGATCGTGAGCAGGTATGAGGATTTCTCCTCACTGGCCGAGAGCGGCCAATTCACAACCTATATTCTGTTCGAGTCGGACGAGATGATCACTCAACTCAACTGGCTGCGGACACGCATCGAACAGGGGCATACCCTGATCATCATCGGTCCGGGAGACAATTCAAAGCGGCTCGCCGAAGCCTTCGGCTTCACGTTCAACCAGGCAATTGATTCTTCCGGAGCATTGCTCACCTTTCCCCGGGATGCGGGCATGGAACTAACGGGCATGCTGCCGATCAGCGGCCGTACCCTGATGCCGAGCAAGAAGGGAGCCCGGCCACTGGCTTTTTACGAACACGATAAAGCGCCGGCAGTGCTTGTTGACCGCATAGGGATGGGTCAGGTCATGGTCATGCCCTTTTCCCTGACGCGGTCCGCCCTTGACACGGCAGCCACCTCGTTCTACACGCTGCTGTTCCGTTCGGCAGTTCTGGGCGCCGGTTCCAGAAACGAGGACGCTTCGGATATCGGCACGGAAGAACTCGCTGCAGCATCGTCCGGCGGGCCGGTCAAGACACGCATCGTCGTAACGCTGCCCCTTGGCTCAACAATAATCTGGACCGCGGGCGGAGGCGCAGTCAATGGCAGCGTCATCACCTTCGATCTGATTGCCGACAGGATCGCGCAAAAACTCGCGTATATCTATCAGCCGCGGCTGCGAGGTTCGGACCATATTATCACGGAGGTATTCTACGAATGCAGCGGGAACATGGTGCGCCAGGGGAAACTGGAATGACCGGGGTAAGTTCAGAGTTCGGATTTCAGCGTGCAAAGGACTTTCAAGCCGGCACGCAGCCGGGGTTTACGTACATCTCGCTGCTCGTCATCATCGCGATCATAGGCATCAGCCTTGGCGCAACGGGCAAGTATTGGCAGAGCATCGTGCAGCGCGACAAGGAAGAGGAACTGCTTTTCAGAGGGGACCAATACCGGAAGGCCATTGAAAAGTATTACCTGGCCTTACCCGGCAGGCCGCAGCTGCCCCAGAGCATTGATGACCTGCTTGCGGACAACCGGACAGCGACGGGCAGGCGGCACCTCCGCCAGAGATACAAGGACCCGATGACTGGCGAGGATTTTGTCGAGATACGCGACCCCCTCTCCAAGCGGATCACCGGCGTACACAGTGCGGGCGAGCGCGAGCCTATGAAAAAATCCGGCTTCGCTCCCGAATACAAGGACTTTGAGGGGAAAACCAAATACCGGGAATGGGTTTTCTCGTTTTCCATACTGCCGACCCAGCCGGTAGCCCCGGGCCACCCTCCGGCGGTCCGGCCTCACTAATGCGTCAATGCCGCCCATTGAAGGAACATTAAAGATCACCGTGCAGCCAATACCAGCTGTAGCTCAGGTATTCGGACAGGGCCATGGCTGATACCTGCAGATTATGAGAGTGAGGGATGAATCCGAGATAGCTCAGTGGTTTGTAGCCACCCGCATATCCGCTCGGTACCGGTATTACCTTAAAACCTTTTTTTCTGAACAGTGCTGCGGACCGTTTCATATGAAAAGCGGAAGTAACGAGGTATATTTTGCGGGCAACGAGCACCTGTCCTACCGCTGCAGCGTTTTCCAGGGTATTGCGCGATCTGTTCTCGATCACCATGTCCTTCCGAAGCACGCCCAGGTCCGCCGCTGTCCGGGCCATCGCGTCCGCTTCGGACAGCGTATTATGAACCGGCAATCCGCTGCCGCCTGACATCACGAGGGGAAGACGCGTGACGCGATGCAGTTTGATGCCGCTGATCAACCGTTCCAGAGACCCGCTTGAGGGTTGAGGATCCAGCCCCGCCCAGGCAAGGTCATGGACTCCGCCCCCCAGGACGACGATGGCCTGCGCTGTTCGCGCGTCCGGTCCTTTGAACGGGGGATGGAAGCGCTCCAGAGGACCGATCAACCAGTCGGCCACGGGGGCCAGGCAGAGCATGTATAAAAGGCAGAGCCCCGTTGCGACACACACCCTCCCTGTCACCTTATACTTCCGCATGATCAGGAATCCCGCTATCATCAGTAGAATGAGACTGGACGGCGGCAGGATCAGATACAATATGATTTTGGTAGCAGCAAACACCATGAGTGCCGGCCCTCCCCGACGTTAGAACGCCCTGCCCAATCCGAAACCGAATAGGGTCCCCTGATGTGATGCAAGCGGGACCTCGATGAATGGTGTAATTACCCAGTACGAACCTTGTTTGAACTCGTGCCATGCGCCTTCGGTCACGGTCAGGGGAACATCCGAGCGCAACCGGAGCTTGAAGCCATCACCGGTTGCATACCCAGCCTGGAATTGAAGAACATTGGCCAGGCCCACTCCTGCGTACAGGCCGATTGCTGACCCCGACTCGTCCTCATCCGCCAGGCCCTCCCTCCTGCTCCATGACCATGTATTAAGCCCGGCGTTCAGGAACAAGGTTGATACATTTATATCCAATCCTGCTCCGCTCCTGCCGCCCCTCTTGCCGGCCTGGACGGAAACCGTGGCATGGTCGAGCGAAGCAATCACATTATTCAAAGGACCGCACACAGCGCTGGCCGGCAGGGCCAGCACCATCGCCAGAACAAGGCATGGGATAGCAAAACCTTCACCAGGTCGCATGATCATACTATACGCTATTCGGATTTTTTTTCAAGGCTGACGCGAACACATCAACCATTTTACGCTTGATTTCTTCGGATGCATGCATTACATTAAACTTCGTTTCATCCAGACCACGAGCTTCGAGGAGGCGTTCCCATGGCAGAGCAGGACTTTTCAAAAAAGGAAAAAAACTATTATACAGACATCCCGCAAACGAGCGAAGCGTTCTTTCTGAAGGGCTCGAACGGGTATGACTGGGGCATGAAGAACAGGCTGGCGCGCATCTTCAATCCGAAATCGGGGAAGACCGTCATGCTTGCCTTTGACCACGGATATTTTCAGGGCCCCACCACCGGGCTCGAACGGGTTGATGTTACGATACGGCCGCTCATCCCCCATGCGGACGCACTGATGCTGACACGCGGGATCCTGCGGTCGGTTATCGAGCCATCGTGCACGAACTCGGTGGTAATGCGCGCGAGCGGCGGCCCCAGCGTCCTGAAGGAACTCTCCGACGAGCGCATCGCCGTTGACATGGAAGATGCGCTGCGCATGAATGTCAGCGCTGTTGCCGTACAGGTCTTCATCGGCGGCGAATTCGAAACCCGGACGGTCAACAACATGACCAGGCTCGTGGACGCGGGCATGCGCTACGGTATGCCGGTGCTCGGCGTCACCGCGGTGGGCAAGGACCTCGTCCGCGACATCCGGTACATAAGCCTCGCAACGCGCATCCTGGCGGAATTGGGCGCCTCGTTCGTCAAAACCTATCACGTGCCGGGATTTGAGCAGGTTGCCGCAGCATGCCCGGTTCCGATCGTGATCGCGGGAGGAAAAAAACTTCCTGAACGTGAAGCCCTGCAGATGGCCCGTGATGCGATAGACCAGGGTGCCTCGGGCGTGGACATGGGCAGGAATATTTTTCAGTCCGACTCGCCCATAGCTATGATCGGCGCGGTGCGCAAGGTGGTTCATGAGAACTGCAGCGTGAAGGAAGCGTACCAGTATTATCAGGACATGAAGAATAAATAGAAAGAGCAACATCTTTGACACGGATTTACACGGATAACTGCTATGAAGTGTCATGATTTTTCAGAGCTCTTATCCGCCCTGATCAGTGTCAAAGGTTATGTTATTTGCAGTTAGTTGCTGGCTTCATTTTTTAGATATAATGGGTAGCTACTTTTGAAAACAGGTGTCTATTACCGAAACAACGATGTCCGCGTCGAGGAGCGGCCTGAACCCAAGGCAGACGACCGGGACATCATTGTCCGCGTCATGGCCTGCGGTTTGTGCGGGTCGGACCTGCTGGAGTGGTACCGGATCAAGCGCGCTCCGCTGGTGCTCGGCCACGAACCAGCCGGCGTTGTCTTGGAAACAGGGAAGCTTGTCACGAACGTCAAGCGCGGAGACCGCATCTTCGTCACCCACCATGTCCCCTGCAATGCCTGTTATCACTGTCTGACCGGACACGAGACCGCGTGCACCACGTTTCAGACCGTCAATAATTTCGATCCAGGCGGTTTTTCCCAATTGCTGCGCGTTACCGGCAGAAGTGTGGAGACCGGCACACTCAAGCTTCCGGACAGCGTATCCTTTGAACAAGCGACCTTCATCGAGCCCCTTGGTACCGCTATTCGGGCAATGCGGGCCGTGAATCTTAAACCGGGACAGAGCATTCTTGTCTGCGGAAGCGGAGTAGCTGGGCTGCTCCTCATCAAACTGGCGCGCGCCATGGGTGCAGGCACCATCATCGCAACCGATGTCAGCCCCTACCGGCTTGAGCAGGCCCGGCGATTCGGAGCAACGCACGCTATTGCTGCGAATGAAGACGTCCCTGCCTTTGTCCGCAAGGTTAATGACAACATGCTGGCTGATGTCGTCATCCTGAGCGCCGGAGCGCTGCCTGCCGCGCGCACAGCGCTTTCGTCTGCCGAACGCGGCGGCACGATCCTCTTCTTCGCGGTCCCCAAACCAGGAGAGACCGTGGATGTGGACTTTAATCCTTTCTGGCGAGACGACATCACTATCAAGACCTGCTACGGCGCGGCACCGCTTGACAACCTCCAGGCGCTTGAACTCATCCGACACAACACCGTGCAGGTGACAGACATGGTAACCCATCGATTCGGAATCAAACGGATCGGTGAGGCATTCATGATTGGCGCCAAACCTGATGGCTGCATGAAGGTCATCATAGAACCGAACCAGTAAGTTTTACAATTCTTTTGACTCTTGCCTGTCTTCCCTTTATAATCCGCCATTATGAGCAGGGATATTGGAATCATAGGCGCCGGCGCTTGGGGTACGGCCCTTGCCATGCTGCTTGCCGGCAAAGGGCATCGAGTCACACTCTGGATGTACGAGCAGGACCTCGCCGAAGAAACCATCCGCACGCGTGAAAACCGGGTCTATTTCCCTGGATTCGCACTGCCTGAATCCATTCAGGTTACCTCCTCGCTGGAAACCGCGGTTTCAGGCAAGCCGATCATTCTGTCCGTAGCACCTTCCCACACGGTCCGCGGCGTGGCAGCGCAGTTTGCCCCGTTCCTCGCACGAGATACCATCATCATCAGTGCATCCAAGGGCATCGAAATCAACACCCTCATGCCTCTTTCCGACGTCTTCCGCGAAATCCTGCCCCGGCAGTTTCACCAGAAACTCTGTTTCCTCTCCGGCCCGAGCTTCGCGAAAGAGGTGGCGCAGAAAATGCCTACCGCCATCACCCTTGCTTCATACGATGCTGCCACAGGCAAAGAGGCCCAGGAGGCAATAAGCACTGATTACTTCCGCGTGTATACCAATACCGATGTCATGGGCGTGGAGCTCGCCGGTTCTCTAAAAAATGTCGTGGCCATCGCAGCCGGCGTGCTCGAAGGCATGGGATTCGGCCATAATACCGCGGCCGCGCTCCTGACCCGTGGATTGGCTGAAATGGCGCGCCTCGGTGTGGCCATGGGCGGCAGCCTCGAAACATTCTCCGGGCTCGCAGGCATGGGTGACCTTGTCCTGACCTGCACGGGCGGGCTCTCGCGAAACCGGACCCTGGGCGTCAGGCTCGGCAGAGGCGAAAAACTGGCTGGCATCATGCAGGGCGCGAAAACCGTGGCAGAGGGTGTCAAAACAGCCAAAGCCGCCCGGGACCTGGCAAGGAAACATGGCATCGAAATGCCCATCGTTGACGAGATCTATCTCCTGCTGTATGAAGACAAAGACCCGAGGCAGGCAGTCAAGGATCTGATGAACCGTGAGCTCAAGGGGGAGTAAACGAATGCGGATTGCGGATTGGGGAATGCGAAATCGACTCTTTCCGGCAGTTTTTGCACTGGTTCTTCTGGCGCTCTGGAGCCATTCCGTCTGGGCTGATATAAAGATCATCGAAGCGGAAGCGAGCTACCTCATGGGCGACAACGACAGCAAGATCGCTGCTCACCGCATCGCGGTACTGGCAGCAAAACGAAAAGCGCTCGAACTGGCGGGCACCTATATCGAAACCCTGACGCAGGTGAGGAACTACCAGCTTACGAAAGATGAGATCCTGGAGTATACCGCCGGCATTCTCGAGACCGAAATCCTGGCCGAGGAAATGCGCGGTACCGCAGAGCGGCCGGAGATCTACATCAAGACACGATGCACCGTGGACACGTCTTTCCTGTTCAGCCAGATTGACAGCTACCGGGAGAATGAAGACCTGAAGGAGCAGCTAGACGTTTTCACAAAAGAAAACTCCGCTCTCCGGAAGGAGCAGGAACTCCTGATGGCCCAGCTTGCTGCACAGAAGGACAGGGCAAAGGCCGAAGCAACGCGGAAAAAACTGGATGCGGTTCTCTCCAGGGAGGAGTCCAACCACGAGACCACCAGCATCTGGACCAATCTGGCATACAAACTCGTTGATGGGGCCGATGCAGGCCTGAACTTGAAACAAGAAGACCTTAGGAAACAGGCAATCGTCCTGCAAAAGGCGGTCACGGTCAATCCACAAAACCATCGTGCGCACTACCTCCTTGCACTGATCTCTCTCCGTATGGGTGATCAGCCCGGTGCCGAGGCCCATTTGCGCACGTCCATCCATAACCAGCCGTCTAATCCCGCACCGCATATGAAGCTGGGGATCCTGCTCCGCGAGCGCGGCAGTTATATGGAGGCGATGAAGGAATTCCATTTTGTGGAGCGGCTGAGGCCGAGAAATTTGCCAATCGTTTTTTATACCGGCATGACCTTCAAGGACCTGAAGAAATGCGGCAAGGCAGTGCAGTACCTCAACCGTTTTCTGAAGGACAAACGGGTGGGCACCTATCCGCAGCTAAAAGAACAGGCCCTTGTTGCCATAGAACAATGCGGCGGCGAACGGCCCGGCAGGCAGAAGCGGACAAAGCAAATGAAGAATGGCTCACTATGAACAGAGATGCCCTTGCAAAACTGCTTAACAACGTCAAGGCCGGCACGCTGAATATTGAGACCGCGCTGAAACAGCTCAGGCACCTCCCCTTTGAGGATGTAACCTACGCTCACATAGACCATCACCGCCATCTCCGCCACGGCATGCCCGAGGTCATCTACTGCGAAGGGAAAACCCTTGAACAGGTCGTCGGTATCACGAAACGCATGCTAAAGCAAGGAAGCGACATCCTTGCCACCCGTGCATCCGAGGACAAGTTCAAAGCGCTCAAAAAGCTCGACAAGCGCGCGGTGTATCACCCGGCCTCTCGGTCGATCGTGATTCAGGACAAGAAAAAACTTGGTACAAAAGGCATCGTACTGGTATTGACTGCGGGAACATCGGACATACCTGTTGCTGAGGAAGCCGCGGTCACCGCGGACATGCTCGGCAGCGCTGTCCAGACCGTGTACGACGTCGGTGTGGCAGGCATCCATCGCATCCTGAGCAAGCGGGATCTGCTCGATGCTGCGCGGGTCATCGTGGTCGTCGCGGGCATGGACGGCGCGCTCCCCTCGGTCGTGGGCGGGCTCGTGGACAAGCCCGTGATTGCCGTGCCCACGAGCGTGGGCTATGGCGCGGGATTCCAGGGTCTGGCCCCGCTCCTGACCATGCTCAATTCATGCGCGTCCGGCATCGCGGTGATGAACATCGACAACGGCTTCGGCGCCGGGGTGCTGGCGCATAGGATCAATTTGTTGGGGGAAAAAGCCTGAGTCTGCTGTTCACAAAGGCGCGGAAGCCCCGGAGAAAAGATCTCGGTGGAAGACGGCAGACCTGCACATTGCATGGCAGATCCAGACTCGTTAAGAGGTGAATTGTTTTGTCCACTGCAGCAGGAACAGTGATTTTTGTGCTCGCGGCTGTATCCTTCCTGTTCGCATGCAGCAGGCCGGCAGACGACGGAGCGAAATCCACTCCAAAACAGCAAGTACGTTCCCAATCCGAAAACAACAGGTACCGCAGAGGGGTCGCCGACCGTGCTGCGCTCATCATAAAAGAAGAGACTGTGGTAGAATCAGCAACATGGTTCGGAAAAACAGGACTCTCCGATGCCCTTGAGCGTGAATTGCCAAGATATCTCCGACGCGAATTCGGGCAGACCCTCTTTGATGCAAAGTCACTGAAGGCAGCGGATCTTTCTTACCTCGGTGCATTTAAAGAAGGGGCAGCGCGCGTCCACTACTGGCGCGTTCCGTACAGGGACAAGGAAGTATATGCATACATCGAGATCACACCGTCCCAGACCTTTACCGGTTGGGGAAACCGTACACCGCGAGATATTGCAGCGAAATAGCATCCCTGGACGGCTTGCCCGCTGATAGCATGCCTTCGTTCGCATTGGATATCGAGCTGCGCACGTAATTGAGGCAACCATGACCCTGGCTTACTTCGACTGTTTTTCCGGAATATCCGGCGACATGACCCTGGGAGCCCTTGTGGACGCGGGCGTGTCCATCGATGCCCTGCGCGCCGAGCTTGCGCGGCTCGATCTGTCCGGGTATGAGATCAGTTCGGAACAGGTAAAGCGGTCGGGAATAGCCGCAACCAAGGTTTACGTGAAGCTGGACAAACAGAACCAGGGATCGCGGAACCTTGCGGATATCATCAGACTCATCGAAGGATCCTCGCTTTCCGCAATCGTAAGGAAAAAGAGCTGCCGCATATTCACGCGGCTGGCTGAGGCCGAAGCTAAGGTCCATGCCACGACCTTGGACAAGGTCCACTTTCATGAAGTGGGCGCAGTGGATGCAATCGTCGACATTGTCGGATCCGTCATCGCCCTGGAGCTGCTCGGCATCACCGAGATCAGGGCATCAGCGATCAATGTAGGGTCGGGAACGATCAAGACCGCCCACGGACTCCTTCCTGTCCCTGCTCCCGCAACTGTTGAATTGCTGTCTGGGATACCTATATACCAGTCGTCGACCCCGTTCGAGCTTACCACACCTACCGGTGCCGTGATCATCAGCACCATGGCGTCATCGTTCGGTTCCCTGCCATCTATGGTGATCGACCGGACAGCCTGCGGAGCCGGGGACAACGAGTTTCCCGGGCTGCCCAATGTGTTGCGGCTTATAATCGGCAGGCTCGATGCGCGCTATCAAGAGGACACCTCGGTTGTCATCGAAACGAACATCGATGACATGAATCCGCAGATTTATGACTATCTCCTAGAGAAACTCATCCAGCAGGGTGCGCAGGACGCCTACCTAACGCCTATCATCATGAAAAAGGGCAGACCCGCGGTGTTGCTCGCCGTACTTGCGGAACGATCCAGGTCGGACAGCATGATAGACACGATCTTCAAAGAGACAACAAGCATTGGCGTCCGCATCCGGGAAGTTGGACGGAAAATGCTTTCCCGGACCCTCAAGTCAATCGCGACAAGCTATGGCCCGATCCGGGTAAAGATAAGCAGCCAAGGCAACGAAATCATGACCGTAACGCCGGAGTATGAGGATTGTAAAAAAATTGCGGCTGCGACGACCGTACCCCTCAAGACAATCATGGAGGAAGCAATCCGTGCCGCTCAAGGAGAGAAAGATCAATTATGAATAAACTGATCCCCGTTGTACTGATCATTATTGTCATGCTTGTTCCGGTGTCATCATCATTCAGCAAGGAAAAGAAAAGCAAGGGCACCTCCGCTTCAGCGCCGCAGGAACCGGCTGCAAGCCCGTCAGCGGGTGGATGGAAGGATGTACGGACTAACGCCCCGGCCATGATCAAAGCGTCTTACAGGATAGAAGGACCCTATATTGTCATTCTGCTCAAGAATCTCAGCCAGAATAAAATGCTGCGGGTTAAATATCAGGCAAAATGGAAAAAACTCGATAAGGGCAAATGGGTGGATGATGCGACCTCCGACGGTCTGACAGTCAGATTGAAAAAGCTGGAAGACGTGAAAAAAGAGGTGCGTACCCACTCAAAAGACATCAAGGATGTGGTCATCGAGGTCGAGGCCTCTGAAGTAAGCTGATCACGGAACACCCGGTCGCCTCACCGTGGCCGGCAAATGGGGTATTTATAACATGCGAACTCTCCGCATAACCATGGCCCAGATCAACCCGATTGTCGGTGACCTCGCGGGAAACCGCGACAGGATCATCGACGCCATCACCCGGGCAAAGCAATCAGGTGCCGACATCGTGGCCTTGCCTGAACTTGCGGTCACCGGGTATCCTCCGGAAGACCTGCTGCTGAAACCGCAATTCGTCAAGGACAATATAAAAACGCTGCACGATATACGGAAAGCGACATCCGGCATCGTTGCTATCGTGGGGTATGTCGACACTTGTTTCTCCAAGCTGTTCAACGCAGCAGCGGTGCTTGCCGACGGCAACCACGTCTATACGTATAGAAAGATATTCCTGCCCAATTACGGCGTTTTTGACGAATACCGCTATTTCACACCCGGTGCCCGCTACGTTGTTCTGGCGATCAAGGGTGTCGGCGTGGGCGTAAATATCTGCGAGGACATCTGGTATGAAGAGGGACCTGCGCGGGTCCAGGCCCTAGGCGGCGCGGAGGTTATCGTCAATATCAACGCCTCGCCCTATCATAAAGGCAAAGGCCGGGAGCGCATGAACATGCTGTCTCGCCGCGCAGCTGAAAACGATGTGGCTATCACCTACACCAACGCGGTCGGCGGCCAGGATGAACTCGTTTTTGACGGTCAGAGCATGGCCCTTGACGCAAAGGGCAGGACCATCGCACTGGGCAGGCAATTTGAGGAAGAGCTGCTCACTGTGGATGTTCAGGCACCTGGCACGGCAATCCCCTATCCCGAGAACCGTGAGGAATTCAGTGACTTTCTGGACTATGTTGTTGTTCCCGGGAAGCGGAGCAGAAGAAAGATGCCCGCGCTGCTAAAACGCACGGTCAAGCCTCTCATTGAGGGCGAAGAAGTATACCGGGCTCTGGTTCTGGGCACACGGGATTATCTGCGAAAGAACGGATTCAAAGCCGCGGTCATCGGATTATCGGGCGGCATCGATTCGTCCCTTGTTGCGGCGATTGCAGTGGAAGCCATCGGGAACGAAAACGTGTGCGGCGTGTTCATGCCTTCCCCGTACAGTTCGGAAGAAAGCCGGGATGATGCCGCCGAACTAGCGCAGAACCTTGGAATCAAGCTGCTCACGATCCCCATCCATCAGGCATTCACTGCCTACCTCAATATGCTCCGCCACGCCTTTGCTCAAACCTCTTCCGATGTTACCGAAGAGAACCTGCAAGCCCGCATCAGGGGCAACATCCTGATGGCGCTTTCGAACAAGTTCGGCTGGCTCGTGCTCACGACCGGCAACAAAAGTGAAATGTCCACGGGGTATGCCACACTGTACGGCGATATGGCTGGCGGATTCGCGGTGATCAAGGACGTGCCGAAGACCCTGGCCTACAGCGTCTGCCGGTCCATCAACCGGCTGTCCCGAGGCACGATTATTCCCCGGCGCGTTCTGACCAAGGCCCCGACCGCGGAACTCCGGCCGAACCAGAAGGACAGCGATTCCCTGCCGGAGTACGACCTGCTCGATCCCATACTCAAGGCCTATGTGGAAGATGACAAGTCGTTCGTCGAGATGCTCGATTTGGGCATTGACCGGAAAACGATCGAACGAGTGATCCGGCTTGTTGATTCCAGCGAATACAAGCGCAGGCAGGCGCCGCCGGGCATCAAGATCACGCCGCGAGGTCTCGGCAAGGACCGCCGGTTCCCGATAACGAACAGGTATAAAAGCTTTTAGATTCAGGGGCCAGGGTCCAGTAGCCAGGGGCCTGGGGTTTTTGTTTGCTCTTTCCCGGACCCTTGACCCTTGACCCTGAACCCTATGTCCACAGGCACTCTCTACATAGTCGCCACACCCATCGGCAATCTCGAGGACATCACTCTCCGTGCGATCCGCGTACTCAAGGAAGCTGATCTCATCGCAGCGGAGGATACCCGACATACCCGGCACCTGCTCGACCGGTACGAGATCGTAACCCAGCTCACCAGCTATCATGACCACAACAAGGAAGAAAAGGCGCCAATCCTTGTAGCACGCATGCTGGAAGGAAACGATGTTGCCCTCGTGTCTGACGCGGGTACTCCTGGCATATCCGATCCAGGGTATTTTCTCATTAACCTCGCGATCGACCAGAATATCTCCGTGGTCCCGATCCCCGGCGCAACAGCCGCTATAGCCGCTCTATCGGTCTCAGGTATGCCGACGGATCGGTTCACCTTCGAAGGTTTTCTCCCTGCCAAGCATAATGCACGGCTCAAACGGCTCCAGGATCTTATGAACGAAGAGCGCACCATGATCTTCTACGAAGCTCCGCATAAGATCATAAGAACTATTGAGCATATGCTTGAAGTTCTCGGTGACCGCCATGCCGTCATCACTCGGGAGTTGACCAAGATCCATGAGGAGGCCATCAGGGGTACCCTTTCAGAGATTCTCAAGCGCCTGTATGAAGGCTCGATCAAAGGTGAATTCACCGTCATCGTACACGGAGCTTCAGCAGAACCGCTTCAGCGGGATATCGATACGGGCGCATATCTCAAAGAGCTGATGCTTCATCGCGGTATGAGCAAGAAGGAAGCCATCAGGACGGCGGCAGTGGAGCTTGGCCTGCCCAAAAAAGACGTTTATGCCGCAAGCCTGGGCATTCCCGGTGAACAGGAGGAAATGAAAAACAGTGTTTACAGAATCGATAAAAATCATTAATATAGTGCTACCATATCGACATAAGGCTTTCGGGCCGGTTTGCTGCTGCACAAAGCGATCGTGCAGAGATAGAATCATGGGGGAGGCTTGACTACGGTGCGTATACAATCAGGTTTTGCGATCATCATTACCCTGTTCCTGGCATCCGGTGCGCATACCTCATTTGCGAACGGTATGAAGGAATATGAATTGCGTTCGGCTGCGGGGTCCGGTAATTCAATAGCGGTCAAGAAGCTCCTCTCGGAAGGGGCGGAAATAAACGGCAAGAGCAACCGTGGATATACAGCCTTGATAACCGCCGCCCGCGGCAATTATGCAGAAACTGTCTCGCTCCTGATCGAGAACGGAGCCGACGTCAACGCCAAGGATGATGACGGCGACTCAGCCATCATGTTCGCAATCACGCACGACAACGCCGAGATGATGCAGGACCTGCTTTTGCATAACGCCGATGTGAACATCACCGATAAACGTGGCGCGACGCCATTGATGAGGGCGGCCAGCCTCGGCAAATCGGAACTCGTAAGGCTAATTCTGAGCAAAAAACTGAACCTCAATGTGAAAATTGACGCCGTGGACAATGATTTTTTTTCCGCCTTGATGATAGCGGCGAAATTGGGCAACCTCGAGACCGTTGAAATATTGATCAACGCAGGAGCTGATCCCGACAAAAAATCCTCATACGGCGCTACCGCCCTTTCCCTGGCGACAGCGGGCGGCCATACTGCGATCGTGAAACTGCTGAATCCTTCGAAATCATCGGAGGGCATTGTTCCTGAACCCGTTGTGAGCACACCGACCGCCACTCTCAGAAGCGCCCCGACGACGACACCTGTGGATCCCGGCAAAGCCGCGATGCGCAAGGCCGCGGACAGATGGTTCCGGGAAGCGGAAGAAGAACTATCGGTAGCTGGCATCCTTCTGGACCGCGAGAAATTCAAGGCAGCGTCATACCACTACCAGCAGTGTGTAGAGCTTTTGTTCCAGGTCCTGATCCTTGAAAAAGGAGAGAAACCCGACACGTCGCGCGACCTAGTCAGCATGCTATCCCGGGTCCAGCAGCTTGGCTGGCAGGTTGCTTTCCCCCAGGAAGACGCAACATACCTGAACACAGCCTCCAAAGGACGATACCCGACAGCAGACTCCCTGCTGCCGCAGGGCGAAGCCTCAAAGATCAACACCAACCGGGCGGCAAAGGCAACGGAGCATCTCCTCGACGCGGTGCGCGTGGCATTGAAAAACAGATAAGCGCAGAAGCCAGGGGCTTTGAACGCATTGAATCCCTGGTTATACGCGGACGAGTTGGAATCCCGCAAGAACGAATCCTTCCTTGATAATGATACTGAAGTCGGCACAATATAAGGCACGCATGTCGGATAGTTTGTTGGGCAAACGATTCATCCAGCCCAACGGTACCTATTGAGGAAGGTGTACCATAAACCAACAATACATATGCTCCTCCTGGTTCTTAAGAACATATTTGACCCGGTTTAAGTGTTCCCTTGCCATATGGATATTGGCTCTAGTCTTCGGCATCTTTTCGTAAACCGCTCAAAAGCCATCTATAACGCTGGATCCTGCGGTACCGTAATCCATGTATTTTTCATGATCAAGAATAGTAGGAATTGATTCTTCCGATTCGTCATGTTTTTCAGGTCCGTTTCTCCGCTGCAGTCAGTATCAGGAACAAGACCAAAATAGATCGCCAGCTTGCCAAGTGATTGGAAATAGTCGCTATTGAATAATTCTACAAGAAGAGTCATGGCAGTAAGCAAATTGATGCCAAGGACGGTCCTTAATACCTGCACACTGATCTTATACTCATCGGTCCGGGTAAGGATGCGGATTTGTCGGTTCAAGACGGTGACTACCCTGCGAAGCTGTTCCAGTACATAAAAGTACTTTTTTTACCATAATCCATCAAAATACTCGCACATTTTGCAGTGTCCTTTCATTGACAGCAGGAGAGTGTATTGCTATACTAATTTCTTAAAAGGATTTATCCTAATAATTGATGCATGTTATTCGATGAATATTCCAGTATAACTCATGAGAGAGAAATCGGGGCAGCGCCATTCCGCTGCGGATTAATCGGCTACCCATTTAAACTCGAATCCTTATTGTGATAGAGAGGGAGCTACTAACGGGAGGCAAGAATGAAAAAAGCGGCGTTTCTGTTTGTATCTTTACTTGCAGCAACTGCAATGGCAGCAGATGATGAAGCCTTAAAGGCGCAGATGAAGAAAGATTGCGCCCCATTGTTTGCCGACGGCGCTGCATGCTCAAATCTTGCCAAGGGAAGCAGAAAATGCGTAAGACAGAACGTGGACAAGGGAGGTGCTGCTTGTGTTGCCTTCGAGAAGGCGAATCCGGCCTTTTTTGATGCAGGTATGAAGGACGATATTGTCAAGAAGTAAGTCTTTGCTGAAAGGTATGACATATCTCGAACCCCACGCCCGGCGTGGGGTTTTATTTTTGAGTTCAGCCCGTAGATCTAATGAAGGGAAAAGCGCACCTAGAGAGGTGTTGCACATGACTAACCCATGCACCGCTTTTCACAATAGCGATCACCTGCGGGCTTTTTCCAGTTACTATAAGGATTTCGGTATTATGGATTAGTAGCTGAGGTCTTTACTTAACCTCACAAAAACTTATATCTAAACCACCGAGGTTCACATGTCCAACGTCTACTTCTCCACCGCCCGCACCCTCCGCTGGGATTACAGCCACAGCGGCCCCGGCAAGCTCGAAGCCCTGCTTGAAACGATGAACTTCTCCGATCGCTTCGAAGAAGATGAATGGGTTGCGATCAAAACCCATTGGGGTTCCCATGGCGCGTTCCGCATCGTACCGCCAGTCATGATCCGCAAGGTCGTTGATGCAGTGAAAGAAACCGGCGCCAAACCCTTTGTTACCGACACCGTCAGGATCATGGGGCTCGACTATATCGAGGTGGCGAACCAAAACGGCCTGAACCATCTCTCGTGCAACGCACCAGTCGTACTGGCTGACGGATTGTATGGCAAAGACAGCATCCTCGTAAAAGCCGGACCGCTCCTGGGCGAGATTGCCGTTGCCTCCGCGATATACGACGTACCTGCCATGATCGTCTGCACGCATACCAAAGGCCACATCAACTCCGGCTATGCCGGAGCGCTCAAAAACCTGGCCATGGGTTGCGTAAGCTCACGCCATCGGCTGCACGGCTGGAAAAAAGGACGCGGGTCGATGCATTGCCATGGGGAAGCGAACCTCGCATGGAACAAGGAGCTCTGCACCTTCTGTGAACAGTGTAAAAATATCTGCCCCCTGAACGCCATAGCGTTTACAGACGGTGCCTTTACTGTAGATAAGAGCACTTGCTGGCATTGCGGAAGGTGCAGCCGGGTCTGTCAGGAGGGCGCGCTCACCCTGCCGCAGGATGATGTGACCTTTCAGAAAAGCCTTGCAGAGGCAGCCGCAGCGGTTCTGTCGACCTTCAAAAAAGACAAGGTCATTTACATCAACTTCCTGTATGAGATCCAGCCCGAGTGCGACTGCATGCCAACCGCCGATGTACCGGTGATACAGGATCAGGGCATTATGATCTCAGACGACATAGTTGCCATCGAGCAGGCGTCCCTTGACATGCTAAAAAGCGCCCCTCCTCTTCCCCAATCCGCGGCAGACGATACGGGCTGCAAAGCTGGTGATGACGTCATGTTCAAGCTCAATCCCCGGCCCATGCAGATACAAATCGATGAAGCCGAGCGGCTGGGGCTTGGATCAAAAAGGTATGAGCTGGTGAAGATAGAACCATGAAGACAGAGGACAGACTGTCAGACAGAATCCTCAGTATCATTTTCAGCCTATTGTCGGTACGTTGTCCAATTTTTCTGCTATAATCTGCTTGTCAGTTTGTCTGTCATCTGTTATCTGAGGAACCAATGATTAAACGCACCAAGATCATCGCCACCATCGGCCCCGCATCCAGTTCACCTGCTGTGATAAACCAGCTGATCCGCGCTGGCATGGACGTCGCCAGGCTGAACTTTTCCCATGGCGAACGAAAAGACCACATCGCTCGCATCAACCTTATCCGCGCTGCTTCCGTGAAGGCGGGGAAACACATTCCCATCATACAGGACCTTCAGGGCCCGAAACTGCGCATCGGCGAGGTGAAGAACAACGCGGTCTTGCTGAAACGCAACGACCTCATCATGCTCATGACGAAGAAGATCGTCGGCACGAGCGAACAAGTATCCATCACCTATCCCCGGCTCACCAAAGACCTGAAAATCGGCGACACCGTGCTCCTCGACGACGGCAGGCTGGAGCTCAGGGTCGTAAAAAAAACCAGCCACGCTCTCTCCTGCAGGATCATCCGCGGGGGCATACTCAAGAGCCACAAGGGCGTCAATCTTCCCGGCGCGAACCTGTCGCTTCCCTCGCTATCGAACAAAGACCGGGACGACCTGCGGTTCGGCGTAAAGCAGGGCGTTGATTACATCGCGCTCTCTTTTGTGCGCACGGCGAAGGATATCCTGCAGACCCGACTCTTCATCCGATCGCTCAATGCGGACATCCCGATCATTGCGAAGATCGAGAAGCCCGAGGCCATCCTGAACCTCGAAGAGATCATCTGCGCTGCCGACGGAATCATGGTCGCCCGCGGCGACCTGGGCGTGGAGATGTCGCCCGAGAAGGTGCCGCTGCTCCAGAAAAAGATCATCGAAGCCTGCCACTGGGCGGAAACACCGGTCATCACGGCGACCCAGATGCTCGAAAGCATGATCGAGAACCCCCAGCCTACGCGCGCAGAAACCTCGGACGTGGCGAATGCCATCCTGGACGGCACTGACTGCGTCATGCTTTCCGGAGAGACCGCGGTCGGCAAGTACCCGGTCCAGACGGTGGAGTTCATGGCGCGCATCGCGTTGCAGATCGAAACATCGGTGAATCCCTGGCCTCCGGACGATGACGTGGCCGGCCTTGGTGAAAGCGTTGCCCATGCTGCTTGCCGTGCAGCTGAAGAGCAGCATGCGCAGGCGATCGTACCTTTTACCCAATCAGGGTCCTCGGCGCTGTCTGTCTCGAAGCACCGTCCGCGGACGCCCATCATAGCCCCGACTCCTTTCGAGCATATTGCCAGAAGGGTCTCGCTCTATTGGGGAGTTACACCGGTGATCCTGAGGGCAAAAAAAACAACTGACGACATGATCATGAGCGTGGAGCGAATCATGCTCAAAAAGAAGCTTGCAAAACAACATGACCTCATCGTCATCACAGCCGGTGTGCCTATTGGCGTCGCCGGCAGCACGAACATGATGAAGATCCACCGCGTGGGTGAAGCAACAAGCCTGGAGTCGAAAAAGAGGTCATAGACCGGCAATTATTTGAATCTTATAACGGCAAGAAAAGAGAATCTTTGACACGGATAAAGGCGGATTTAATTATGAAGAAGCATGATACTGCCTTGCTCTATCCGCCTTTATCATAGCCTTTCTCCGATTTTTCCGTGTCAAAGGTTTTATTTAAAGGTCAATGAAATACCAAACTTTTCTTTATGAAAGGACGAAAACCATGAAAGTACGCGACTTGCTGGAAACCAAGGGAAAAGACACAGTATCGATTGACGTAAGCAGCTCGGTGGATGATGCCATCCGTTCCATGCATGCCCGGAAGATCAGCGCCATCATGGTTATGGAAAATGGCAAGACCGTCGGGATCTTTACGGAGCGCGACGTTGTACGATGCTATATTGCCTCGAACGGGAAAAGCTTCAAAGAAATTTCCGTGCGCGATGCTATGATCAAGGACCTTATCGTCGCGGTCCCTACTGAGGATCTCAATGAGGTCTCGGCCACCATGGTCGAAAAAAACATCCGTCATCTTCCTGTGGTGGAAAATGGCAAGGTCATCGGCATGCTGTCCATCCGCGATATCATCCAGACCCAGGTCACGAAGCTCACCTCGGAGATCCATTACCTGAAGGACTATATTACCGGTTTTTAACGGATTATTCCGTCAACCCGAACGCGGGAAAGGGCGGTTTCTTCAAATAAGGGGACTGTCCCTTGTAGGGACAGCCCCCAATTCCCTCCTTACGCAATTTCCAGAAAAGAAACAACTCTGCAATAAATCAGGATGGTTCCAGTTTTTTTTATTGCAAATAAAACATCTTATGATAATATGTTATGGTTTGATTAATAATTCTTATGAACG
The DNA here is from genome assembly GCA_964447405.1 of uncultured Nitrospiraceae bacterium. Taxonomy (GTDB): domain Bacteria; phylum Nitrospirota; class UBA9217; order UBA9217; family UBA9217; genus JALNZF01. The sequence goes on from CAYUSP010000003.1 coordinate 527,749, forward strand.
ATATCCTCGATAACATAATCCGGAATTACCGGGAAACCGGCGGCAATGTAATTTCTCTCCTCCAGGACACGCAGGAAGAGCTCGGATACATCCCGCGTGAAGCAATCGATTACTTTTCAGAAACCCTCAACATAGCTCCCAGCCGCTTCTACGGCGTGGTTACCTTCTACGCGCAGTTCCGTATGACCCCGCAGGGCAAGAATGTCATCACCGCCTGCTGCGGTACCGCCTGCCATGTAAAAGGTTCGGAGCGGATCCTGAACAGCGTCCTGCAGGAGCTCAAGCTTCCAGAAGGCAAAGACATGACCGACGACAAGCTCTTCACCCTCGAACGGGTAAACTGCGTCGGCGCCTGCGGCATTGCGCCCGTGTTCATTATCAATAAAAAGGTGAACGGAAAGGCAACCACGGAAAAGCTCCTCAAGGATATCCGCGATATCAAGGGCATTACGAATGCAAAGCAATAACATCGAAATACGCGTTTGCATGGGGACCGGCGGCGTGGCCCAGGGCGGGGCAGAGGTGCTGGAAGCCTTCAAATCCGAAGTGAGCGCATTGGGGATCAAAGCCTCGGTGCGCGAGAATTGTTTCACCCACCAGGTGGGATGCCGCGGCCTTTGCGCCAAGGATGTGCTCGTGGACGTGTCGATCAATGAAGACCGGGTAACTTATCAGTATATCAAACCGGACATGGTACCCCGCATCGTCCAGGAGCACCTGCAGGACAACAAGCCGGTGGAGGAGTGGCGCGTAGGCGAGGATTATGAGCGGTTTCAGAAAAAGCAGGTCAAGATCGTCCTGTCTGATTGCGGCAAGATAGATCCTGAAGACATCGAAGCATATCGCGCAACCGGCGGCTATGAAGCAGCGAAGGAAGTGCTCCTTTCCTGGTATCCAGAAGAGGTCATCGAAGAGATTAAGATGTCGGGGCTTCGTGGACGAGGCGGAGCCGGCTTCCCGACAGGGCTCAAGTGGGAGCTCGGTAGAAAGGCGCCGGGCGCGACCAAGTACATTGTCTGCAATGCTGATGAGGGCGACCCAGGGGCATTTATGGACCGTGCCGTAGTCGAAGGAAATCCGCATGCAGTCATCGAAGGGATGATCATCGGCGCGTACGCCCTCTGTGCCCATCACGGATATGTGTACATCCGGGCAGAATATCCCTTGGCCGTGGACCGCCTAAAGCTGGCTTTAAAACAGGCTAAAGAGCGGGGATTTCTCGGCGAACGCATTTTCGGCACTGAGTTCAATCTCGACATCAAAGTAAAGCTCGGCGCGGGCGCATTCGTCTGCGGCGAGGAGACCGCCCTGATCGCATCCATCGAAGGCCAGCGCGGTATGCCGCGGGCTAAACCGCCGTTCCCGGTCCATAAAGGCCTATGGCAGCGGCCCACGGTCATCAACAATGTCGAGACTCTAGCAAACGTACCCTATATCATACGCCACGGATGTCAATGGTATGCTTCCTACGGCACCGCAAAATCACGCGGTACGAAGGTTTTCGCACTCACCGGCAAGATCAAGAATCCCGGCCTGATCGAAGTAACCATGGGCATAACCCTGCGCGAGATCATCGAGGAGATCGGCGGAGGGATCGAAGGGGGTAAATCGCTGAAGGCTGTCCAGACCGGAGGCCCCTCGGGCGGCTGTATCCCGGCGAACATGCTGGACCTGAACGTGGACTACGAGTCCCTTGCAAGAGTTGGATCCATCGTAGGCTCAGGTGGAATGATCGTGCTGGACGAGGACAACTGTATGGTGAACATGGCGCAGTACTTCGTCAAGTTCACGCAGGAGGAGTCCTGCGGTAAATGCGTGCCCTGCCGCGTCGGCACCAAGCGGCTCCTGGAGACCCTTGACCGGATCACCAAAGGCCACGGCAGAAACGGCGATATCGAAAAACTCGAGAAACTTTCCGCGGGCATCAAAACCATGTCCCTCTGCGGCCTTGGCCAGACGGCCCCGAATCCCGTACTGAGCACGCTTAAATATTTCCGTGATGAGTACGAAGCCCATATCCGGGACAAAAAATGCCCGTCCAAGGTCTGCAAGGCGCTACTGATCTATTCCATCGACGAGGAAAAGTGCAAAGCCTGCGGCGCTTGTTTGCGGGCCTGCCCGTCCCAGGCGATCACCGGCGCGAAAAAAACGCCCCACAAGATCGACCAGGCAAAGTGCATCAAGTGCGGGTCCTGCTTCGATGTCTGCAAGTTTAAATCAGTGGAGAGGGATTAGGAGATTTCACCGCAGAAGGCGCAGAGGAAGGCGAATTTCCTTGAAAATCTATTTTCGCGCAAAGACGCCAAGACGCAAAGAAAGTAACAATGAGCGAGGCAAGCCTCAGACCAATGAAGCCAAAGCGATCTCACACGAAGGCACGAAGCCACGAAGGAATTCAGGATAAAAAATACCAGATTTAAGATTTTCTTCGTGTACTCTGCGGCTTCGTGTGAAAAATGGTTTTGGTTTTGACTCATAACTAAAAATATAAGATATGGTTTGTAAATTTCTTTAAGAATTGCTTTGCGCCTTTGCGGCTTAGCGCGAGATGATTCGCTTTTTTGATCTGATGTAATGCATTGTTTTCAGCGAGGCCCGTATGCCCAAGATCACCATAAATGACAGGGAACTCGACGTTCCCGCAAACAGCACGATCCTCGAGGCTGCGCGCAAGCATGGCATTTACATCCCGACGCTGTGCAATCACCCCCAGCTCACGCCATCGGGCGGCTGCCGCCTGTGCGTCGTCGAGATCAAAGGAATTCCGCGACCGGTGGCGTCATGCACCACACCTGCGACTGACGGCATGGAGGTCACGACCTCCACTCCCCTTCTAGAGGAGATGCGAAAGCTCGTTCTGGAGCTCATCATTTCAGACCATCCCAACGACTGCATGACCTGCGAAGCCACCGGCAACTGCGCCTTACAGGAGCTTGCGTATGCCTACAATGTAAAAGGGATCGATTACCCGGGCGAACGGCGCTTCTACACCAAGCGCGACGGCAATCCTTTCATAGAACGGGACCTCGAGAAATGCATCCTCTGCGGCAAGTGCGTCAAGGTCTGCAACGAGATCCAGGGAGTCGAAGCCATCGACTTCGGCTACCGGGGCTTCAAGTCGAAGATCTGCACAACCTATGAGGACGATCTGGACTGCGAATTCTGCGGTCAATGCGTGTCTGTCTGCCCTACCGGTGCTCTGACCGGAAAACTATGGTCCCGCAAGGGCAGATACCAGGACGTAAAACAGGTGGATACGGTCTGCGCCTACTGCGGCACCGGCTGCATCATCACAGCCCACGTCAAGGACAATGAAATCATCCGGATCACGTCGAAATCCGATACTCCGAACGAAGGCTGGCTCTGCGTGAAAGGCCGCTTTGGCTACGAATTCGTAACCAGCCCCCAGCGGCTTACCAAGCCGCTGATCCGCCGGGAAGTGCAGTTCGAGGAGGTGACCTGGGACGAAGCTATAGCCTTTGCCGCGGGGCGCCTCAAAGCGATCCGGGAAAAGCACGGTGCCGACGCCATCGGCGGGCTATCCTCGGCTCGCTGCACCAACGAAGAGAATTACCTGTTCCAGAAGTTCATGCGCGCGGCCGTCGGAACGAACAACGTCGACCACTGCGCCCGCCTCTGACACTCCCCCACGGTGGCCGGACTGGCCGCCATATTCGGTTCCGGAGCGATGACCAACTCCATTCGCGAGATCGAGGGGATGGAGGTCATTTTTATCATCGGATCCAATACCAAGGAGAACCATCCGGTCATCGCGAACAGGATGATCAAGGCATTCCGCAAGGGTGCGAAGATCATCGTAGCCGATCCCCGAAGCGTGCCCATGGTGAAATTCGCCGAGGTGTTTCTGCAGCTCAAGCCCGGCTCCGACATCGCGCTCCTGAACGGGATCGCCAGTGTGATCGTGCAGGAAGGCCTGCAGAACGACGAGTTTATCAGGGAAAAGACCGAGGGGTACGAGTTGTGGAAGCAGTCCCTCGCTGCCTTCACGCCTGAAAAAGTGGAGCGGATCACCGGCATACCCAAACAGGACATTATCAAAGCCGCACGCATGTACGGGACATCACGCCGCGCGGGCATCTTCTATACCATGGGCATTACCCAGCATGCCTGCGGGACCGACAATGTCCGGGCCATTGCCAACCTCGCGACTCTCACGGGCAATATCGGCCGCGAGTTCACCGGCGTGAATCCACTCCGTGGGCAGAACAATGTACAGGGTGCATCGGACGCGGCCTGCCTCCCCAATGTCTACCCGGGATATCAGCGCGTTGACGATCCCGCGATCCGGCAGAAGTTCGAGCAGGCCTGGGGTGTGGAACTTTCCCCCAAACCGGGCCTGACCGCCACGGAAATGATAAATGAAGCCGCGGACGGGAAGCTCAAGGCACTGTACATCATGGGGGAGAACCCCATCATCACGGACCCCAACATGCACCACACCATCAAAGCGCTCAACACCCTCGAACTTCTCGTAGTGCAGGACATCTTCATGACCGAGACTGCTGCCATGGCGGATGTCATCCTTCCCGCGACATGCTCATTTGAGAAGAACGGGACGTTTACGAACACCGAGCGCAGGGTACAGCGGGTCCGCAAGGTGGTCGAACCTCCCCCCCGGGTCAGGGACGACCTGATGATCATCAGCAGGATGGCGCGCGCCATGCGTTTCCCCCTCGAATATGAATCGCCGGAAAAAGTGCTGGAGGAATTCAGCAGGCTCTGGCCTGCTCTGGGCGGGATCACCTACGAGCGGATCCAGTCCCGCGGCCTGGCATGGCCATGCCCGACAAAGGACCATCCCGGCACGGAGTATCTGTATAAGGACGGTTTCCCGAAGGGAAAAGTTCCCTTTGTGAACGTACCATACAATCCTCCGGCTGAGGTGACGAGTGAAGAATACCCCTTGGTGCTGACGACCGGAAGGAACCTGTACCAGTATCATTCCGGATCCATGACGAGGCGTGTGCGGGCCATCGAGAAGCACGCGGGCGAGGCCTATGTTGAGATCAATACAATAGATTCAGATCGTCTTCACATCCAGAATGGCGATATGATCAAGGTCCGTTCACGGCGCGGTGTAATTGATATCAAAGCCAGGGTATCCCGCCGCGTCGCTCCGGGGACCATTTTTATCCCCATGCACTACCGCGAGGCCGCGGCGAATATTATCACGAACGATGCGCTCGATCCCGTTGTCAAGATCCCGGAGCTGAAGGTCTGTGCGGTGAGGATAGAAACAGCCAGGAAGGCTCAAGAGGTAGCAGCGGAAACATGATGCTCAGACAGTTGCAGTCCATTTTGAAATGCAAAAGCCGGGAGCAACAATGCTCCCGGCTTTTTGTTGGTCTTCAACAGCCGGACGTCGGACAGGGGCGACCAATGATGTTGCCTATAAAACCCTTGAAGGTACCGACTACCGCAATGCACGTTCCGGTGTTTTCAGTATTGGCAGCAGCTCGGGAGAAAGCTTGAACGAAAGCCCTTCTTCGCTTTTTACCCGTTTGTAAAAATCGCACTTCTCGCAGTTGCCGTATTTTTTAGCGAATGTTCCCTGGATCCTTCCCCCACAAAGCGTACCGGACACTATCCAGCAGGCCCTGCCAGCAGCCCTGCCGCCGTGCGTCCCGTCAAACCTCGCATCGATTGCCGCCTGGCAGACTCCCAATTCCACGGACTTGATCCCGTTCGGTTCTCTTCCGCATTTTTTCAATTCCCAGCAGTTTAATTTGCGCATCTGCGGCCCTCCTTTTTCAGGATTGCAGAAACGTACCGTCTGTTACATCACGATAGCAGTTTTCGCAGATCTTTGTCAAGAGGTGGGTAATCCATACTCTGCGGTCTGGCTGGATAAACAAATAAAGCCGGAAACGGATTTCCGTTCCGGCTTTGGCATGCACATCGTTCGATCACTCAATCTTCATTAAAATTCGGATTCGCGGGCTTGCCGTTATCCTGTAAATATTGTTTGCTGAAGGCTGGTATCACGCCCTTCTCCCCCTTTGCGGGATGGATCATGAACCTGTAGGATACGAGCTGGCCCACGGACTGCATCATATGGTCCCATCCCTTTTTGAACAGCGTGCATTCGTTGTTGTAGCACACCCAGAGATAGGGGGAATCCCAGTCAAGATGGCGCGAATCCATTTGCTCCATGACCGCCTTGCAGTGGGGACAGGTCGGTGCTTCGGTAATAGTGCAATTTTTATTTTCCGTCATTCCATCCTCCAATACAGATTACAGAGTGGGACATTATACGGCGCTACCCGGTCCTTTGCAACAAGAAATACTCAGTAGTTCTCCGCGAATAGCTCGAAATAGCTCTTCGGATGCAGGCAGGCGGGACATTGCTCCGGCGCTTCCAGCCCCTCATGGTGATACCCGCAGTTACGGCAGATCCATGCTGACTTCAACTCCTTTTTGAAGACTCTATTGGCCCGCAGATTTTCCAGGAGCCTGAGATACCGCTTTTCGTGCTCTACTTCGACTTTGGAAATAAACCTGAATGCGGCCGCGACCTCAGGAAATCCTTCCTGCTGTGCAATATCGCCAAAGCCCGGGTAAAGCCTCGTCCATTCCTCATGCTCTCCTTCAGCAGAAGACTTCAAGTTCTCGGCCGTAGTCCCTATGCGGCCGGCAGGGAACGTTGCGGTGATCTCCGCCATGCCTCCCTCCAGAAATTTGAAAAACCTCTTGGCATGCTCCTTTTCGTTCTCCGCCGTCTCCATAAAGATCGCAGCGATCTGCTCCAAACCTTCCTTTTTAGCAGCGCTCGCAAAATACGTATAGCGGTTCCGCGCCTGGGATTCGCCCGCAAATGCCGCGAGTAAGTTCTTTTCAGTTTTGCTTCCTTTCATTGACATGATACCACCCCTTATGTGTGATTTATCTTGCATCTTGCTTCCTACTTCTTCCCTCTTGCCATCTCAAGCCGGGCAAAGAAGATATCAGCCCTCACGAGCAGGCAGAAGCTGAGACGTTCCTTCAGTTTCTGAAGCAGAGGCCGTTTACGCCATTCCTCGATCCTTACACGATCGGACTGTTTTAGGTCGTCTTCAAAATCCGCTCGCGCCTCTGCTGCAACCTGTGCATCCGCCACAACCGCAACAAGTTCGTAATTGATCCTGCCGCTCCGTATGTCCAGATTGGCAGAACCCGCGATCACGGTATCGTCTGCTATGGCGAGCTTTGCGTGCAGCATCGCCGGCAGGTACTCCCATACTTCCACGCCAGCCCTGAGCAATCTGCCATAGAGTCCTCTGGCCGCCCAACTGGCTAGGGGAACATCGGTGATCCGGGGAAACAGCAGGCGTACGCGCACACCGCGTTTCGCGGCATTTTTCAGGGCACGAAGCATTCGCCCGTGCGGGTAAAAATAGCTCATGGCAAGGTCGATCTCCCTGCGAGCCGATGTAATAATCTGACGGTAAGCGCGGCGCACCGGCTGCAGAGGATTTTCCGGTCCGCTTTCAAGAAAACGGACCTGCTGTTCAGGAACGGACCTTTTAAAAATCGTTCGATAACGCCGGAACAATATTCTCGCGAAGCGCGACCCGGCACGATCCCACATCCGCATAAAGGAAACACGCAGCCATGCAACCTCCTCACCCGTGATCTCAAGCATATTATCCCGCCAGGGCAGGCTGCCAGTTGCACCATGGTAATACTCGTCAGCTATGTTCATGCCGCCAAGGTACGCGGCAGATTCATCTATGAGCAGGAGCTTACGATGGTCACGGAACCAGAGCAGGCCCTTCGCGATCGGGCGGAACCAGCGGACCCTGCCGCCCGCGGCTCGAAGTTCGTCCCAGAATGTATCAGGCAGGTCCCACGATCCCCACGAATCCACCAGAACCATGACTTCCGCTCCCCGCCTTGCCGCCGCAATGAGCCGGTCCCGGTACTCCCTGCCGGTGGCATCATCGGCGATTATATACATTTCGAGGGCGACAAACGATGAGGCAGTGTCGATCGCTTCGTACATAACGGGGAATGCCGCGGCGCCGTTTTTCAGAAGACGTACCGAAGCCATGCCGTTCTCCTCAGACGTTTTGGAAGGTATAATCGACCTTCATTTTCATGTCTTTTCGGAGCGTGTGATACACGGAGCAGTATTTCTCATGTGAAAGGGCTATGGCACGTTCGAGCTTCTTGGCGGTAAGCCCTGTCCCGGTCACGGCGATGATCATTTCCATGGAGGTGTAGAACTGGGGCGGCGTCGGATTCCGTTCACCCACGATGTCCATCTTGTAGGATTTTATATCGCACTTCATCTTCTTGAGGAACGATACCATGTCGATCCCCATGCACCCGGCAACAGACAACAGCAGCGTTTCCGTGGGCGAACACCCCCACTGCTGCTCTGCATCGAACTCGACCTCGTATCCCCTCTGCGTGCGGCCGACAAAGATCAGGTCTTTGTCCCAGGTGAGCGTTGCTTTGTTCACCTGTGCTACCTTCGCCTTGTACGCTTCCAGGCCATCATCGAGCGCTTTTACTTCATTCTCTTCAGACATGCAAAACTCCTTATCAATTTCAGTCAGATTGTGACAATTTTGGTGTGTCTTAACTACACCGAACTCCCAACTTCGAACTATGAGCTTTCGAATTTATCCTTTAAATACTCCCGCGCTTCATCCTCTTTCCCGACTTCCACTTTGAGCACGTAAGACTTGATTGCCGCGGGCTCCATGCCGAGGGCGAATGAATCAAAGGTCGCCCGGACGCCCCGGGACCCTAAATAGCCGATCAGGTCCAGCATGAACGAATCGTCAAATCCCCTGCCCGTGTCCCCGCGGAGGATCTCGACATACGCTATATCCGCATCGGGATCGGGCATGTCCGGAGAAATCCGTTTCCACACATCCCCAAACATCCATCCTTCCTCGTCTTCGCTTTCCCGCTTCATGGTTAAAGGGATATTAGTCGAGCTTGTAAGCACTGTCAAATGAAAAAACCATTGATAGATTCAGGATTGACAGCGGTCCTGTCTTTGGCTACTATGGATTCCATGATAGAGACCATCAGCTTCTGCGCCGGGATCGGCTTCAGTTTGCTCGTATATGTTCTTTCCATAAGAAGGAGTAATCTCCCCTGGCACCGGAAGGCTCTGTATTTCTTCTTTACTCTGATCGGCATCACTGGCACGCTCTTTCTTTCTGGTGTTTTGATAGCCCACTTTTTGAAAAAGTGGGGGCTGACGCAATAACCGCTGTTTCTGTTAAAGAATCCCGGAGATATTCCGATAAATCAGGAAGCGACCGCAGGCTCATGAGGGGTGTGCGAAACCATGCACAGCAGCGCCGATTTTTGCTATAATGTACCACAATGATACGCGATACGAGGGGTGTCCCCCCGCCACTTTCGCGGTACTCATTCAGAAGAATCGATATGCAGGCAAGGAGGACGACATGAACAAACTGAGGGCCTTATTACTATTCGGCGCAGGTTGCACGCTGCTCCTGCTGGGGTGCAGCAATAAAAACTCCAGCGAGTCATGCCAGCACGAGGTGACCATGAACCTTGACAGAGGCAACAACGATGCGGTAATTGCATCGGGCTGCGCCAATCCCATGCAAAAGGGAGCTGCGTACTTCGGCAGAGCGGGCTACGATCCCAAAGATGTTCTGAACAACTTTATCCAGTCTGACACCAGCTCCGGTTCAACCGGCACCAAACCTACTCTCACTTCCTATATGACGACTCTCATCGGGAGGGTGACCGAGAACTCGCTTGCTGACCTGGATAGTGCTTCGACTCAATACCGGAGCATCCCGGTAGGCGCCGAATTGTATAAAGACGCGCAGTTCAGCGTGAGCCTGGTCGACGCAATCAAGAGCCTTTCGCTGCTCAAAGTGATTGTTGCCGACGTGACCGGTGATCTGAACACAAACTGCGACATTAACACAAACACGATCAAAGACGGTGCCGATGCCGCCTCCTGCGCACTCATCGCTTCGAACAATATCAATACAAGCGCCACAACTTCCTGCAACAAGGCTACTTATGCCCGCTCCAATCCGATCGACATTTCCTTTACCGGGAAAAGCGGCACCTATAGCGGTATTGTGGTCACGCTGACAGGAACCGGTACTACGGCATGTCCCGCGGTCTATCGTAAACTGCTGTACAAGGACACGGCGGGAAAATACTGGGCGGTCGCGGCATCCTCTGACCAGGTATGCGTTGGGTCCGATACTGTTTCGTGGCCGTGCCCGATGGAACAGAACGGCCAGCCCCTTGACCTGGTAGCAGCAGTTGACAGCAGCCTGAACAGCGCGATCAACTCGCTAAACTCATCGCTCACGTCTGCAGGCACCTCATCCCAGTCGGACGTGCAGCAGTCCGTGCAGGACATCAAGAATAATGCCTGCCCTGGCACGTGTACATCGACCAATATCTCAAATTACCTGCTGACCATTAAATAGCGGAATGACCGAGGAGGATATGAACATGCATGGACTAATTCGAATAGCAGCGACGATTTACATCTCATTACTCTGCATGATCCCATCCGCGATCATGGCCCAGCAGGCTACGACACGGGAATACCCGTACCTTTATAAATCCACCCGAGCAATGGGCATGGGCGGAGCCTATACCGCCGTTGGAGGTAGGGTGGACTCGCTGTTCTACAATCCCGCAGGCCTGATCAACATTCCCCAGGACAAGGGCTGGGAGGTCAACCTGATCAATGTCAGCGCCGAGTACGGAAAGCGGGTGCAGGATTTTGTGAACGACATGCAGGATGCTAATGATACGGGAGACCTCAACCATGACGGCAAGACAGGTGATGATCAGACTCAGGCGGTGAATGACGTACTCGCGAGGTATCGGGGGGGGAATCTGCACATGCGGGTCGCGGACTTTACCTCAATAGGCAAAAGCTACGACAAGTGGGCTTTCGGCCTCGGCGGGATCGCGAGCGGCAGGCTCGATGCAATGACCCATCAGGGCTTCGGATCAGATGGTTTTCTGGAAGTAAACGCCGATGCCATCTACGGCGCTCTGGTCGGCGCCAGCATCGGCGTTTCCGATAACGTATTCGCCGGTTTCACCCTGAAATCGCTAAAGCGGGAATCTCTGATTCATAATTTCTCTGCCCGGGAAATCGTGGACAAGCAGGACAACCTGGGCGACTACATCAAGGACGATCTAAGGACCAGCGGCAGCGGGGTGGGCCTTGACCTGGGAGTGATCTGGAAGTTCGCGCCTGACTCGCCGCTCAAGCCCACCTTCGGCGCTTCGATCATGAACCTCGGCGACCTCAAGTTTGGTGGTGCCGGCAAGCTACCCCAAACCATCAACCTGGGCATCGCTATAAATCCGGCCCTTTCCTGGGCCCGCTCATTGACGGTAGCCGCGGACTATGTGGACCTCCTGAACAATTTCAAGCAGGACAAGGACATGGTAAAGCGGCTGCGGCTCGGCGCGGAACTGCAGATCTTCGATATCTGGCCCGTTGAATTTGCCCTGCGGGCCGGTGTCTATGAATATTCTCCAACTTATGGCTTCGATCTCCGTCTGCTCTTCATCACGTTATCGTACGTCAACTACACCGAGGAGATCGGGGCTTACGCAGGACAGGACAAGGACCGGCGGCAGCTCGCGACGCTCAATATCGGGTGGTAGAAGTCTTTTCGATCATCAAAAACGGCGTACTCATCAGAGTACGCCGTTTGTTGTTACGGGAAACCTCCTCCTAGCATGACCGCCTACAATCCACGCTCCATCTCCGCTAGTGCATCCTGCGCCGCTTCCCGGACCCTGGTATGGCTGTCCTGCAGGCTTGTGCGGAGGGCAGCGATCGCCGAACCGTCTTTGATTATGCCGAGTGCATTCGCTGCATCACCCCGGATCGTGGGATTCTCATGCCCAAGCAGGGCGATTATCCCCGGAACAGCCATTTTCAGTCCTGCACAATGCTCATCAGCAAGTTCCTCGATCAGCGCTGTTGCACCAAGTCGCACATGCATGGAGTCGTCACCGAGCAGGTCGGGAATGAACCGGCAGACCGCGTGGTCCTGCTTCATCATGGCAATGATGTTGTCCAAAAATCCTTTGCCCATATACTCTATGAGCATGCTCCGCATTTCAGCATCGGTCATAAGGCATCCGCCTTTTCAGCAGAATCAAGCCACCCGATTTTCATAAAACATTGACCTATCCATACGCTTTATGATACCGTAATCTAAATTCATTATATCCGGTCAGGAGGACTTGTGAAAGACGAAAAGACATTCGGCAGTATTTATGGCCTGGCATTCATCGGTGCGGCAGTATATTTCATTCAGCATTCAACCTCTTTCTGGGGAGGCGTATTAGGCTTTCTCAAGGCTGTAGTTTGGCCGGCTATTCTCATGTATAAGTTGCTTGAGTATCTCAAGATGTAATGAATTCCGCCCAGGAAAGTGCCGGTTACTATGGAATACCTTACGCACTTCCGGTTTCCAACAGTACCAGCGAGGCGCACTATGATCTATCGATTGGCAATGATTCTTGTGTGGTTGTCGCTCATTTTCCCGGGGTGTGCGACAAAACGTTTGAATACCGATGAACAAGGCGCTCTCACCGGCTGCACCGAAATAATGGTGCGCCAGGCAGACTATGGCCCCAAAGGCCTGCCAATGTTTTTGAATCGTTTGGCCGAGCGGCCGGGCAAGTCAGGCGACCGCTTTACCCTCGTGCAGCTCACAAACGGCCGGCCGACAAAATCCTACGATATCGTCGTAGTCGGACCGGAAAGCGACTTTACCAAGCCTTTTAAGGTGGTATACGAATGGACCGGTAAGGGTTTCGTAGGGGGAGCCCAGGTCACATTATCTACAGCTGAAATCGCATCGCACGGTGTACGGGCGACTAGCAATGGCAAGGAGGCCGCTATCGTGCTTGCAGTCATAATCGCGCCGATGGCAATAGGCACGGCAGGCGGGTTCGTCGTCGGTGTCGCGGACGGTATCAAGACGACTGCCGCTGAAGTGGGCAAGATGGTCGATGGTAAGCGGGAGCAACTCGTCGCGTTTGCCACCTACGATTACGATGTCCGCGACCGGCTCGTCCTGATGCGCATGTACAAGGCTGACGATATTCGGCAGGAACTGGTGAGGACTGAATATACCTACAAGAATGACGCTTCAGAACCACAGAAAGCCACGTACACGACCTTTCCTGATGGCGCTGTTCGCGTCGTGGAGTAGGTTTGATTGACACAATGAGAGCTTCGGCTGGCATAGCGATACTATTCAATAGCTGGTCGGATAGATTAATACAACACCAGACAGGATGATTATCGGTTGAACCGCTCACCCCGCCCGTTCTCCTCTTTGCCATTCATTGCCTACGTTAAAGCAGCATGCCCGTCATACTTCACCTTTCAACTGTACGATAGCCCCCCGCTATAAACAAAAAACATTCCCCCGCAACATCCTGAATCATTCTGCGCATTATTGATTTTTATCGCAACCCGCCACTAAAATAAAACTTTTTCGTTGCGCACTGCATCACCTTATGATACAAGAAAAACTCGTTTGTCATTAATTGGTTCGATTTTAATCCTTCAGCAACCGCCTCGGGGGAATTGTGGAGGGCGTTGTTTCCTATGTGAATCCATCCAGGTGACAGCGATAGGTCAATATAGTATGTCCCCAAAATCTTTCTGGTAATGCTTTCCATCCTCAAACCAGCTTCGACCAACGGTCGCAGCGTCAAAAGAAAAACCGATATTAAGGATTGCCTGCAAACGAACCGCGCCGGCAAAATACCATATGGAAAAGGAGAAAAAGATCTATGAAGCTCAAGTTCGTTCTCGCAGCAGTTTCTGTATTCTTGTTGTTGATCAGTTTAGCGCCAAAGGCGCAGGCCGATCTCGTCGGCAGCTATTCGTTTGATGAAGGCACCGGAACCAGGATCACCGATGCCTCTGGTCGCAACAATCATGGCACTCTGATCAATCCTCGTATAGATACCTGGAACACCGGGCATTCCGGCGGAGGACTTTTTCTGCCGGGTATTCCCGGCACCGATGCCACCTATGTGGACCTCGGCAATCCTTCCGATTTTCAGTTGACCAACAAGTTCACCTTCGCCGCCTGGGTCTACAGCACTGCTCCCGATAACGACGCGCCGATTCTGGCCAAGGAAGATTTAGGCTTCGGCACATCCTATTGGTTCGGGGTTTTCTACAACGGCTTCGGCACCCTGTGCGACGTGGACGGATGGTGGGGCTGGGATTTGGAGCGCCGCAACGTTCCGGTCCCCGTATGGAACCAGTGGAACCACCTCGCTGCCACGTGGGACGGTATCACGTTGAGACAGTACCTGAACGGCGTACTGGTTGATTCTGTGCCTTTCTCAGGCCCCATAGCCAATACCGCCTCTAATCTCACAATCGGCATCAACTCCGGTGTATGGTCGACCGCTTTCACGGGCAGGCTTGACAACATCCAAATTTATAACCACGATTTGTCTGCGGCCGAGGTTTCTCGGCTCGCCGAAGCCATGGTTTCAGGGTGCGTAAACCTTCAAGGCGCACCGATTGCTAACGCAAAGGTGTTTCTGAAGCAGAGCGATCTGCAAAAGCAATCGACCGTGACCGACGCCTCCGGCTGCTACAAGTTCAAAAGCATCGTTTCCGGGGAAACTTTGAAGATCGAAATCTTCGGTCCGGTAGTTCGGTAATCGCATCCGTATCGACCAATCGCAGGGGACGTTGTTTCCTCAGTGACAACCATAAGTCACCATAAGACACAACGTCCCCAACATTTGTTGCGGATTCAGGATTAGCTATGAATAAAATTGCATTACAGATTTCCCCTGAAGCGAAAGGCGCCTACTTTGCTGATTATTTGACAGTAGCTCGTCAGGAGTTAAAGCAAGTCTTTGGGGAGATTCCAGCGACGTACTCTAAGGTGGGACCGCTGGAGTTCTTCGAGCTGGAGGCTGACGGCTTGGACCTGAACAAGCTGCTCTATCTATCATTCGCTCAGGGTCTCTATGCCATCGAGGGTACGTTATTACGTCCCTTGGATTTACGTGCTGAGTATCACCTGCATGAAGACTTTGTGTTTGGAAGCAAATTCAAGGGAAAGACCAACGAGCGTCTGACCCAGATGCTGATTAATGTCGGGCTGGCAGCGATCAACGCGAAATCTGGCAAGGGACTAAAGTTATTGGATCCCCTATGTGGGCGCGCTACAACCTTATTGTGGGCCATGCGATATGGGTTGAAATCGAGGGGCATAGAGCAGGACGCCAACGCACTGGTGGATATTCATCGCAACTTGAAGAAGTGGACAAAGTTACACCGGCAAAAACACAAGCTGTCTGAGGGTTTTACAGGCGCTCCCCATAAAATGAGTTTGGGTAAGTTTCTGGATTTCAGTGCGGAAGAATGCACTATGAGGGTGGTCGTCGGTGAAGCGCGCAATGCGGATCAAATTCTAAAAGAAGAGAAATTCGACCTCATGATAAGTGATCTGCCTTATGGTGTGCAACACGTTACCACAGCAAACACCCGCAATCCCTTAGCGGTTATTGAACAGTGTGTCAAACCGTGGAAGAAGTGCCTGAAGAAAACCGGGGCGATCGTTTTAGCCTTTAACTGCAACAATCCAAAGCGCGATGCATTGATCGAAGTCTTCGAGCAAAGCGGCTTCGAGGCCCAGCCCTTTTCCGCAGAACATCGCATGAGTGAATCAATCGTTCGCGATGTCGTCATCTTTACGTTGAGAAAATAGTCGCTGAAGAAAATCCATCTCAGAAGCGTACGCCCATCCCGATTTCGCCCTTCCTGTTCACCTCTTCTCGGTCAGCATGCTTTTGACTCGTTTCAGTCGATAAAACGCTTCCCGCTCCCGTTCGCTGATGTACTGGGTGATCGTTTTGATTGAGTGCTTCAGTCCGGGAAGTACCATTTCCTCCAGGACCTTGATTCGCCTGCTCGTGCGCATGATCTCTTCGCCAAGGCGTTTCAGTTTGCTCTCATACGCCGCGATGTGCAGCATGGAATCCAGCAGCTTCTCGAAAACGAGCGCACCTTCTTCAAGGTGAGGCGTGGTCCCGAATTCATCGTACCCGCGCTTGTCCGGATCACGGACCGGCGCATCGTGGAACACGATATCCTTGTACCGCAGGCCCCAGATGCTCTTTTCGATCACATCGATGCGGAAATCACGCTCTGTCGCCATCGAAATCGACTCGACATGGTCCCTGCCACCGCGCCCGAGGGTGAGCGCAAGTTCGCGCAGCCCCTTGCCGTACGATTCCCGGATATCCTCGCGCGACCTCAGAAACGGGACCGTGTCCGCAAGGAACTCCTTGATGAGCGCCTGCTTTCGTGCTTTCAGGATCCCGATGCTGTTAACCACGGACCGGGACTTCTCCTTCATGAGCAGCAAATTTGTCCGGGTGGGATGGATCATATGGTCTCTTTAATATCTTCCTGAAACGTTGAATCAACCGTGTCCAGCTGTGTCCATCTGTGTTCATCCGTGGTTATATGTTCTTGTTATGAAGATGCTTCCAATCCAAACCGCTTCATGAGCTCGATACCTGCATCCAGGGTCTCCTGCACCGTCCGCCGTGCCATGCCCTGGCCTACCAGGTCCCGTTCAAAAGCCTCTGCAAAGTCCAGCATGACGATATCCCCTTTGGTCATCCCGTCGCGGCCCACAATCGCTTCGAGCCTTCTGAGGTCCCTTCCCTTGGCATAATGCTTATAAAGATGGTTGGCGATTGTGCGATGGTCAGCACGCGTTCTGCCCTCGCCGATCCCCTTCTGCATAAGGCGCGACAAACTCGGGAGAACATCCACAGGCGGGAAGATGCCCTTCTGGTGAAGTTCGCGCGATAGGACGATCTGCCCCTCCGTGATGTAGCCGGTAAGGTCGGGGATCGGGTGGGTGATGTCGTCCTCGGGCATGGTCAACACAGGCAGCATGGTCACCGACCCTTCGAGGCCGTGGATGCGGCCTGCCCGCTCGTACAGTGAGGCAAGGTCCGAGTACATATACCCCGGATACCCGCGCCTCCCGGGCAGTTCCTCCCGAGCTGTCGAGATCTCGCGCAGGGCGTCGCAGTAGTTTGTCATGTCCGTAATGATAACCAGAATGTCCATCGCCTGCTCGAAGGCCAGATATTCCGCCACGGTCAGCGCGAAACGCGGGGCAAGCAGCCTCTCCATCACGGGCTCATCTGCCATGTTCACAAAGGCGACAAATCCTGTTTTCATCTCCTCCAGCACCTTCAGGTAGAAGGAATACTCGTGAAAGGTGAGGCCTAGTGCCGCGAATACGACAATGAATCTCTTCTTGCTGTCAGCGAGCCGCGAGTTACGCAGTATGGAGGCGACCACTTCCTTGGACGGCAGCCCAGCGCAGGAAAACACCGGAAGCTTCTGGCCGCGGACCAGCGTGTTCAGCCCGTCGATGGTCGAGAACCCGGTCTCGATGAAATCCTCGGGCCGCGCCCGCGCTGCAGGGTTCATCGGCGATCCCGTGATGGAGGCCCACTTCTCAGGAATGAACATGGGCAATCCATCCTTGGGCTGAAATGATCCGTTGAATATCCTGCCCACGATGTCCGACGAAAGCGGCACCTTCTTGACCGCGTCCGAGAACGACACCGTGGTCCGCTCGACGTCCAGGCCTTGCGTCCCGCTGTACACCTCGATCAATACCGTGTCTCCATTGATCTCGAGGACCTCGGCTTCCAGATGCCTGCCGTCGGGTGCATGGACCGTAACCACCTCGCCAATCCTCGCGGCCTGCACGTTTTCAATGAACAGAAGCGGCCCTGCCACGGTCGATATGGTCCGGTAGATATGTTCGGATAAACGCATGAGTCTATTCCCCACTCTTTACTTTTGCTCTTCTTTCCGAACTCCCAACTCGTAGTTACGACTCTGCTTTGAGAGCCTCTTCCAGCTGCGCTCCCTGATTAAGCTTTTCCATGGCCCGGTCGTGCCTGGTAAGAATTTCTCGAATGTTGCTGATGGTCTTCTCGGGTGCTGAAAATGCATCCTCGCTGTAGGCGTTCTGCTGCAGGAATCCGGTGCGGATCATTTCTGCAGTGTGCATGAGCAGACGGTCGGCATCCTGTAATCCCTCCGCCCCCACGATCTCAGCCACCTCCCGCAGGGCTTCCTCGTCCTGAAGCATCTTTTTGCAGCGCTGGAGCAGATCCGTCCAGTCAGGAGATACGTTTTTCTGATAATGCGCTGATACCTCTCCGCTGTATAGCGAATAGCTCTGGAACCAGTTAATGGCAGGATAATGCCTGCGGTGTGCCAGCGTGGTATCAAGCATCAGGAACGCTCCGGTAGACCTGAGGCATGCCTGAGTAACTGGTTCGGTAAAATCACCACCCGGCGGGGACACGGACAGGATCATGCTGAGAGACCCCATCCTGCCGTTCAGCGTCTCCACGACACCAGCGCGTTCAAGGAATCCTGACAGCCGCGATGCCAGATAGGTCGGATATCCCTCTTCCCCCGGCATCTCTTCCAGCGAAGCGGAGATTTCCCGAAGCGCTTCCGCCCACCGGGAAAGGCTGTCAGCAAGGAACAGGACATTGTATCCCATGTCGCGGTAATACTCCGCCATGGTCACCGCTGTATAGATGGAAGCCTCTCGCGCGGCGACGGGCATGTTCGAGGTATTCACCACAAGCACCGTTCGGTCCCGCAGCGGCCGGTTGGTCCAGGGGTCCCGCAGTTCCTCGAACTCGCCGATCATGTCCGCCATCTCGTTCCCGCGTTCGCCGCAGCCCACATACACAACGATATCGACGTCCGCGAACTTTGCTATCGACTGCTCCAGAATGGTCTTGCCTGTGCCGAATCCTCCCGGGAATATAGCCGTCCCGCCCCGCGCCAGGGGAAAGAGGAAGTCGATGCTCCGCTGACCGGTTACGAGCGGTCCAGATGGCGCGAACTTCCGTTGATACGGCCTCGCAAGGCGCACAGGCCACTCATGGCATCCGGGTATCTCCCGTCCGTCAGCATACTCTCCCAGCGGCTCATCCAGGCTGAAACCGCCTTCGATAATTCTGTTGACCGTACCGCTTACCTCGGGGCTCGTCATGATAGAATGCAGGAAAGGCCCTTCCTGCACGGTCCCGAGGATATCGCCGCGGAGCGCCTCCTCCCCGCGTTTTTTGACGGGCATAAACTTCCACCGCCTGGCGTAATCAAGGGCGTACATTTCCCGGTTGCCGATGATAAAGGGACCCGTTTCCTTGCGGATGCGTTCGAGCGGCCGCTGCAGCCCGTCGAACATTCCGCCCAGAAGACCCGGCCCGAGCCTGACCGTGAGCGGCATGCCCACGCCCTTGACCGGTTCGCCCACGGCAAGGCCGCGCGTATCCTCGTAGACCTGCACCACGGCCCGCTCCTTCTCGATCCGGACTACCTCTCCGGTGAGCAGGGCATGCCCCACGTACACCCGCTCATAAAGCTTGAGGCCTTTAAGGTCCACACTCACCGTAGGTCCCGATATTCCCTGTATCTTGCCGCTCATAGTTTCAGTCTCACATGATACCCGATCGCGCGCCTGATCAGCCGCGCAGCATAATCTTCAACGTCGGCACTCGGTTTGATTGGGGACGGCATGACGAGCAGGATCCCGCTCCAGCTCTTCTCGAGTTCCCGCACTCGCTCCTCGGGAATACCCTGCATCAGCCGTTCATCGATCATGATCAGGCCATTCTCCGGTCCGGCCGTGATTTCCTTCAACGTTGATTCGGCTTCATTCGCATCCACGACATACTGGGGCACGCCGGCCAGGCTGAATCCTAAATCCGCATCAGGGGGAGTCATGAAGGCGATTTTTTTCATGAGGTGCACCAAATGCTGATTAAAACCGGAGCTGAAAGACGACTGCATTTCGCGCCAAGCCGCAAAGACGCAAAGGAAGCCTCTTATACCAGTTCGGTGACCAGCAGATCCCGGTCCAGATTTCTGCCATGGTATAACACGCTCAAATTCATCGCTTCTATTGAACATTGCCACAAATACGCGAGGATCAGCCCCTCGCCAAGCGGATCGCGGCCCTCCCTCCTCATCCACCGAGTCATCCCCCGGTAAAGGCTGATCTCTGTTCGCAAAGGGTCCGAAACATCCCTGGTAATGCCTGAGGATACTCTGACCAGATCCAAAACCTTCATCAGGTCCTGCGAGGCAGCTGCAACCTGCAGGCGACCGAGGGAGATGGTCCCGCCGTCGATCAGCACAGGTAGTGAGCTCTCCTCCAGCCGTATATATTGGTACAGGCTCATGATGTTTCGCGCATCGATCATACGCTTGAAGAAACCTTCCATGAGCCGGCCTAGCTGCCCGGACATAAGAACAACCAGGCAGGTATTGGTAAGCTTCTGCTCCACTCCACGCAGGCCGTCGCTATCGTATTGATCCGTCAATCCGGTGAAACGCGGCGACCAGCGCGCGAACAGCACTTCGATCTCCTCGACCGCTCTTCGCTCGTCAGTATTCGCGAGGAGTGCATGCCGTACAGCTTCGGAAAGCAAACTCGAATTAAGCATCTCCTCTACTGTCCCCGTCTTCTTTTGTTCGAGCTGCCTGAGGCAGATGAACAGCGTTCTAAGCTCGGCGTACAGGAAATAGGGTCTGAAAATCCTCCGGAGTCGTTCGTTCATCTGGGCGTATACCCAGCAGTATTCCCTGCCCAGGCTTTTCCAGGCGTCTTCCGGGGCGCGCGTACTGGAAACGGCTGGCCCTCGGCTGCCTGTCGCTCTTTCGAAGGGGTCCACAGCGTTGACGAGCGGCCTCCAGTCGCTGATGAGCCGAGCACGTCTGCCTTTGATCCTTGAAAGAATATATTCCGTTGGATATCCCCGATCATCAGGATTGCGCAGAATTCCTGTCATCCGCCACCTCGCGATACACATCCGCCACCAGTGCGGGAAGCAATTCCGCCCACCCGCGTTCGAGCCTTTTTTCGAACGTATTGATGACCCTGATCGCACCGTCACCCGTGGAAACATCCATGCCCCCGGAGATGGCTTTATCAGGCACTATGTCTGAACCAGGGAAATACTTCCGGGCCAATGCAGCATCCGCGGGATGGACCCTCACCATCTGCCACTTCAGGCATGGCAGTTCAAGGAACAGCTTTTCAAACATCACCGGATAGCGCTGTTCGTCCCTCATGGCGGCAAGCGATTCTGCCGCAAGGGCGAAGAGACGCTCAGACAGGATTTTCTCCGCTTCGCGCTTCAGTGTTCGTGAGCGGCGGGCCGCATCATTCATTGCTGCTGTCAGGGTTGCGTTTTCCTGTTCAGCCCGCACCCTGGCGCTGTTCTCCCGCAATACACTGATCCGGTTCGCGATCCCGGACCGTATCCTGCCCGCCTCAGCCTCGGCCTCCTGCCACAGACTGCGCACTTTTTCATCGCTCCCCCTGCGGAGCGATTCTATCAGCTCCCGGCAGCTCATGCTATTTCACCGTAAACAGTATCATGGTGGAAACCACGAATCCCAGGATCACCATAGTCTCGGGAATGGCAACCAGGATCACGATCGTGCCGGTCAGCTCCGGCTTCTCCGCGAGAGCGCCGGCGCCAGCAGCGCCGATCTTCGACTGCGCCCATGCCGTTGCCAGCGAAGTCATACCGATTGCTAGTGCAGCGCACAACGCGACCAGAACTTTTTCGTAATTCATAGACACCTCCTTTGGGCATGCATAGTATGAAACCGGTTTATTTCCTGAGCGGCTCAAACCGCCGCCCGCCGTGCTCCATGAACTTGCTGAAAAACTCCACATAGTGAAGCCTGAGTGAATGGATGGTCGGTGAGAACACACCCAGCACGAGGTTGAGCAGATGCAGGAGTCCTGCCACCATCACACCGGTAACCACATCGCCCGTCAGACCACCGAGGCGGTTGGCCACGAAGGCAAGCAATACGGACGTAAGCCCGATAGCCATGATGCGGACATAGGAGATGATGTTGCCGATGCTCTTGAGCAGTTCCAGCGGCGCAAGAAGGCCCCCGGCAAAAAACAGGAGCGGCGTCAGGAGCAGGACCGCCATGATGATCGGTCGGGTGAAGAACGTTGGGATGAACTCAAAGTAGGAGGCGAGTATGCCGGTCAGGGCCAGGATCATGCATATGCTCAGAATCTTATACAAGGCCTCCTTCTTTTCATGCTTTCGGAATCCGGAGATGACACCGAAAACAAGTCCGAGGATGATGTGGGCAGCACCCACCGTAAGGGCAAAATAGATCATGGGGACCACGGCTTCGCGTCGTTCGACGCAGAGAGGCTTAAGATGGAAGAAGCGTTCGGGCAGGTCGCCGAAGAACTCGCCGAACAGGGCCCCGAAAAAGACCGTGTAGAGTGACGCGATCAGCAGAATCCTGGCCCCGTCGCGGACCATGCTTTGGCCAGCGTGTTTTTTCATGAGCATGATGGACAGGGCCGCCAGCAGCAGACCGTAACCTGCGTCGCCGAGGATCATACCGAAGAATATTGGGAAGAATATGCCGATGAACGGCGTCGGATCGTAGGAGGTGTACACCGGAAGAGGCAGCAGGCTGGTGAACAGTTCGAAGGGTTTGAAATAGGCTGAATTGCTTAGTACGATCGGGACTCGCTCAAGGTCCTCCTCACGCAACTCTTTTTCCTCCAATACTACAGCGCTGCCGAATGCGCCCCCCAGGCTCGTTCGTACGCGGGACACATCATTGGCTGGCATCCACCCGTTCACAAAGAAGCACATCCGGGTCTCGAACGCAGCCATGGTCGTGGCAAGCAGGGACAGGCGGTCCTTGATCCATTCCCTCACCCGCTGATAGATCGGCGCCCATTGGTGCGCAAACCGGCTTCGTTCCGCATCGAGCAGGGCGAGCTCTTGGGAAACGTCGGCCATTCTCTTCTGCACAAACGCGGTCTTATCGGGAAAACTGAGGCCGCTGAATGACGGCGGGAATATCAGCTCAGGCACCCGCTCGTCACTGAGGGATTTTTTTACCTTGTCCGAGAATTCCTTCTCCACCGTAATAAGCCCGACCAGCGTGCCATCGCCAGCAACCTCGGTAGTAAGGCCGAATTTCCAGTCCGTAATGCGTGAAATGGCTTCTCTCACCTGGTCCACCATACCGGGCTCCCTGATCGTCAGTCCGATAAAATCGAGGTCCGGCGTATCCTTTGTGCTTTCCACCAGGGAAGCCAGTGTCCCGAGAAAAACAGCGTATTGCTCAAGTTCGTCACGCTCCTTGCGAAGTGCATTCTGGCGTTCGAACATTTCCCGAGCCATGGTGATGTGCCGTTCAACGGTGCGGGCGATCGTTTCCATGATGGTCTGAGGCTCCAGATAGCTGATCCTGATTTCCGCGTTCGGCAGGAGAGATACCAGTTCAGTGATCTTCTTTGCCAGATCTTCGAGGAACAACCGTTCGAACAAGGTTTTCTCGTCGAGCGCCAGGGACCTGATATCCTCCTCATGCCCGTCCTCGATGAATCCCACCGTAACAGGTTCGATCTGGAACACTCCCAGTTCCCGCAGCAGAACCAGTACTGCCTGGAGCAGGTCCTTTGCACCGACGATCTCGATCTTTGCCATCCGAACGATCATTGCATTATCCCGGCAATATTCTATTCCAATAATTCACGAGGAGCCTCCTCAAGGTCTCATTGTTCACTGTTGTTATACGCTCCGCCGAGCGCCGCGCGTTCGCCTCGAGCTCCAATGCCCGCGCGTCAGCGTCCGATTTAGCTTTCGCGAGAGGCGGCTGGACGGATTCTTCAATGGTCTTTTCTTCCTTCGCCGCCTCTTCCTCGAACCCTTTTACAGCCTGTTCTAGCCATTCACGCGATGCGGCCTTTTCCAGTTCAAAGCTTTTCTGGATTTCCTTTTCTACCTTGATGACTTCGGATAACAGGTCCTGTTCCATGATTCAATTGTAGCAAATTATGGCGCTGCACCCAGCTCTTCTGCAATTTACTGTCAACCTATTGATCTTTTTTTTTGCTGCTGTACAATATCCGCAACTAGCGTTTTTCAGGAGGTGTTGCATGATAACGTATACCGGAGTGAATCACCTGGCAATGGCAACTGGCAACATGGACGAGACCATCAGCTTTTGGCGCGATCTGCTCGGTATGCGGCTCATCGCTGGACTCGGCAAACCGGGCTACCGCCAGTATTTTCTGGAGATCTCGGGAACGGATATGATCACCTTTTTCGAATGGCCGGACGTAAAGCCCGTGGAGGAGAAAGAGCATGGCCGGCCGATCAAAGGCCCCTTTGTGTTCGACCATGTTGCGTTCGGATTAGAGGACGAGGAGAGTTTGTGGGAACTCAAGGACCGCATCGCGGCTGCGGGCATCTGGGTATCGGAGGTCATCGACCATGGTTTCATCCATTCCATCTATGCCTACGATCCCAACAACATCCCCATCGAGTTCAGCTACCACGTGCCGGGCACGGATGTGAGAAGAAATCCGCTCATGGCGGACAGTGCGCCGTCTGCCATCGCAATAGAAGGGCCTGAACCTCAGTTCGAGCGATGGCCAGCGGTCCCCACACCGACGCCTGGTTCGAAGCGTAAAATCTATCCTGGTGCGGGAAGCGAACTGTTCCACGGGAAAAAGAAAATCTGAAGGACAGCCGCAACGAATACTGCAGCGATCCTGATGGATCGGCTCCGAGCCTGCAGACGCCGGTTTTTGACCCTTGTTGGTGCTTGCCGGGGTTGATGAAGGTATGCTATAGTAACCGCATCCAAGACTATGGAGTCCCGACAGGCACCGGGGATTTGCAAAAGCGCAGGATCGAAACTCCCTGCAGTACACACTGCGGAAAATGGGCACACTCCAGAATTCATCAGGGGGATACATGTCAAAGGTCATGACTTTTTTGGCGCTGCTGCTGGTTCTGCTGGCTGTAAATGGGTCCCCCGTGCAGGCGGAAGTCGAACGAAATGCGCAAGGCTCGTTCAGCAGGACAAAATTTCTGGATAACAGGCAGATCATGCCGTTTTCCCTTGTTTTTTTCCATGTTGCGCCAATGGAAAATAAGCGGCCGGAATCCCTGCCTCTTACCTTCAGTTTTTATTTCCCTTATTTTTACCGGGACTCGTCAAAACAGGCCCAGACGCAGCCTGAACCGGACATTGACAGTTTCGGCGACAGCATCTTCGAGCCCGTCGGCACCATCTATATCAATAATCAGGAATTTCCTGTGCGGCTCCTGGAGTACAAGCCGATCAGTCTTGGCCCGGGTGCGGCCTCGTCAACCGGCGCCATAAATCTCACCAATTTCGCTGCCGGACTGCGGTCCGCGCGGTCCGTTGCATTCAAGTTCAACTCCCGGGTAAAACGCATTAACGGTTTGCTGTGGCGCGTGCCAGACGATGTGCTGAAGGAGTGGAAGTCCCTGTTATAGCCACGGCATTGGTTTGCCGTGGAACAGTCCGCACCGGCGGCAAGGAGGGCCTTTTTCGAGATGCCGCACCTTGTCATTTTTGGAATGGGCCTGACCTCGGCCCTGGTGCAGATAATGGCACTGCGCCGCCTGCTTACCGTTTTTTCCGGCAACGAACTCGATATCGGCATCACCCTGGCTGTCTGGCTTTCCTGCGTCGGCGTTGGAAGTGCTCTCGGACGCCGCTTTTCGTTCAGAAACTCGTTCGCATACTCTTTTATTGCTGTTGCCGTGCTGACGCAGGCAGCGCTTTTTATCTCCGTAAGCATCCGGCCCGCCTTCTCCCTCACCCCAGGAGAGATCATCCCCCTGGCAACAACCATCACCGCCACGATCATCTCCCTTGCTCCCGTATGCCTGGTTATTGGATCACAGTTCCCGCTGTCTGTTGCATATCTCAAAGGGGACGCGTCCACGGCATACAGCCTTGAGGCCGCAGGCGCCTGCATCGGCGGCATCCTGTTCACCTTTCTCCTGGCAGGCAGGGTGGACGAGTCTGCACTGGCAGCGGTAGTCGGCATCGCGAATGTCCTTCTGGCGTACGCGGTCCTCAAAAAGCGCTGGCTCATCGGCACCCTTGCAATACCGCTGATCCTGTACGCCGGAGCGGTCCGATTTGCGCCTGGTCCCATGGGGCGGGATCAGAAACCGGAGCTTCGCGTGGAATCGCTCTACGGAGAGATATCCGTGTTCCGAACTCGCGGTCAGGTCGATGTATATGCCTCGGGCAGGTTCGACTTCTCCTACCCTGATTCGCAGAGCGAGGAACTCAGGACGCATGTGCCCCTGTCGCTGCATGCCGCGCCCTCGCGCGTGCTGCTGGTGGGCGGATCGCCGGCGCTCATACGGGAGCTGCTCAAATACCCTGCCCTGCGCGTCGATTTTGTTCAGTCTGACCAAAGAACCGCCGATCTGTCTGCCTCGATCCTCACGGACAATGACCGGACGATACTGCTTGACGAACGCTTGCGCATCATTATCAACGATGCCCGGCAGATCATCGCTTCACCTGCTGCACGTTATGATCTCATCATCCTGAACCTGCCCGAACCCGCCACCGCTGCGGTAAACCGGTTCTATACGGTCGAGTTCTTCAGGATGGCGAAGGCAGCGCTCCGTTCGGACGGCATCCTCGCGCTCTCGCTGCCTACCTCGCACGGCTACATTGGAAGGCGTATGCAGGCAGCCAATGGCTCGGTATACCAGTCTCTGCGCGCGGTATTCTCCAACGTCGCTTTGTCTTCGGAGGAATACGGGGGTATGTATGCTTCCGAAAACTCACTTTCCACCGATGCAGCGGTATGCGCTGCGCGGTTCCTTTCGAGGAGCGTGGACACGCTGCAATTCCATCCCCTGATCTTTAAAGACCTGTTCGACCCGCTGAAAGTGGATCGGGTCCGAGCCAGGCTCGAAGCCGCACAAGTATTAAACCGCGACCAAAGGCCGACCGCCTACCGGTATAATCTGATGCTCTGGGCGGACATGTCTGACGCAAGGATCCTGAATCGGATACTCGACCTCGAGGACAACCTGATATTCGCCCTGTACACGGCCCTGCTTCTTGTTTCCGTCGCCTTCTTCTGGAAACAGAAACGCACGCTGTATTACAGCCTTGTTACAACCGGATACGCTACCATGGCTTTCTCCGTGATCATTCTGCTCGCCTATCAGGCTTCCTTCGGCAGCATCTACGAACGGATCGGCCTGCTGAGCGCACTTTTCATGGCCGGCTCCGCGGCCGGTGCGTATGTCTGCCGAAGCATGTCGGGAGACCTTGCCCGGCTCCGGATCGTGGAAATGTCCTCGCTGCTGCTGTTCCTGTCTGCTCCGCTTTTCTTCACGAACGAGCCTCTCAATTATGCGCTGATGTTCCTGTGCGGCTCAACCGGCGGTGCGCAGTTTGTCATCGTGAACCGTGCTCTGGAAGGGCGGCAAGCAGGCAGATTCGCGGGCACACTCTATGCCTGGGATCTGGGCGGTTCCGTGCTTGGTGTGCTGCTGACTGCACTGTTCTTCGTGCCGCTCTTCGGCATCGGGAATGCTATACTTTCGCTGTTGGCGCTCAAGACATCTTCTCTGGTACTGCTGTTCTCGCTCGGGAACAGAGACCGCGGGTGCTGATCATGCCGGCCATGGACGATTCGCCGGCTGTTTGAATGCAGCGGGGAGCGCACCTTATCTGTGATATACTTGATCTGCGCCCGGCACCCCGAAGGGACATCTGCGGAGTAGCCGCTTTGTGACGGGTTCCAATTATGTACGAAGAAAAAGAGAACAAGAGAAAAGGGGTCCAGCGCCACCAGGTTGTCGCGTCATGCTATTGCACCCTGCTGCTTATTTCGTCCGGAGATCTCGCCTGGTCGGAACATTTCGCAACGATCATCGACCGCAGCGTAATCGGTATCGGTGTCGAAACCAATGAACAGCTCGTACCCGGTTTTGTATGGTTCAAGGAAAGTGTATACAGCCAGGCGTGCGGTTATCTGGTATGGTCCCGGCAAACAGGTTCGCTTTACCGGTCTGGCATTCAGTTCATCGACCTAACCCGGGACCAGGAGCAATACCTCAGGCTGCAGGTTGACCATTTGAAGCCGCACCATCCAATGCATGATCCGGATCGCGTCGTTCAAAACCTGATCGAGCACCTCTAGCGAATCCGCCGTCACTGTCCCTGACGGGCGCTTGACAAATACTCTTCAATACTTTACTCTATGGCCACTTCCAACGACGAAGGACGTCAGATCAGACCCTCTATGAATCCCATATGCATCATAGACGATGAATCCGCCATCTGCTCCACCATTAAAGGAATCCTGGAGGATGAGGGGTATCAGGCTGTTGCGTTTCAGGATGCAGAAAGCTTCTGGCGGCAGCTTGACACCATGCAGCCCTCACTCGTCCTGCTGGATATCTGGCTCCCGGGCATGGACGGAATGCAGCTTCTGAAACGTTTGCATGGCCGCTTCCCGGAAATCCCCATCATCATGATGAGCGGACACGCACGCATCGAGGCAGCTGTTGCCGCTATCAAGACCGGTGCCTATGATTTTCTGGAAAAACCTCTTCACCTTGAGGTTTTGCTCGACAAGGTGGCGTCCGCCCTCAAGCACAGGCCATCCGGGGGAGACGCGTCCCTGCCCTCGGATACACGACTCGAGATCGTCAGCGCTGACTTGTCGCTGCCTCCCGGCGCTGTGGAAGTGGTTGTTTCCCCCGAACCACAGCGCACGCTCAAAGGGAATGTGGTCCTGAATGGGATAGGGCTCCTGAGCGGCCGGAATACGGGAATTATCCTGAGCCCTCTCGGAACCAACGAAGGGGTAGTCTTTCAAACGCTTGATGGCCAAACCATCCGTGGTCATATCACCTCTCTCGAGGATTACTCCCAGACCATCTCGTCGAAGACCTTTTCCGCCAATTCCACGACCCTGGACAACGGCAGGAGGCGGGTACGCACGGTTGAACACCTGATGGCGGTTCTATCCATGTTCGGAATAACCAACGTGCTGGTGAAAGTCGATGAGGAGATACCGAACATTGACGGATCAGCCAGGGATTTCTGCAACCTCATCGAAGAGGCGGGGATAGAGGAACAGCCGGCCTCAACCAAGGTTGCCGTCATCCGCAGGAAGATCGGAGTAGGCAGCGTGGAGCAGAGTGAAAAGCATGTTTACGCGGAGCCTTTTGAGGGATTCGAGATTTCGATGAGGGTTGACTACCCTCGCCCCATAGGCGAACAAATCCTCACCTTCAATCCTGAAAGCGGGTCCTTTGCAAAAGAGATAGCCCCTGCCCGCTCCTTCAACACGTTTGAGAATATTGAGATGGCCCAGAAGCTCGGGAAGGTCGGCGGCGGATACCTCCATTCCCACATTATCATGTACGACGGCAAGGTCATCAACACGGACCTCAGGTATCCGGACGAATTCGTGCGCCACAAAATATTGGACCTGATCGGAGACCTCTACCTCCTCGGCCTTCGCATCAGAGGGCGCATTGTTGCCAACATGACGTCTCATGGTTACAATCAAGCCCTGGTGCAACGCCTGCATCAGGCCGTCCTGAACAGCGTTCGTTCGTAAAACCGGGCAATATCACCGTATTCAATCCATTAAAAACACAGCATCCCATCGTATTCCAGCGCATAGGTTATAAGACTGATGCCGCCGACGATCTCCGCCCCTTCTATGAGGTCTTCCTTCTTCAGGTTCCTGTTTCGCGCGACCTCCCCGCACAATTCGAACCTGACCCCTGCCGACATAGCCTCGGCAAGACGCTGCTCGAACGTCGGGAGCCCGGGAGCCAGCTTACCTTCTTCCTGGATCTTGCCCCTGATGAGCGCGTCCGACCCGTCCTGAACGCAGTAGACGACGGTGTCCAAATCCGACCTGCGGGCAAGCGTGGCAAACATCAGCGCGGATTTCACCTTGCCCACATCGCCGGCCCCGGCGGATAATTGGACGAGGAATCGTTTATTCACCTTCGTTCCGTCTTTTTCCATGGAACGCACCTCCTGTATTCGCAAAATCTGAAGTCAGTACGAAAAGAATATGGAGAACATTGTAACCTATGTTCTCTTTCCTGATATATATAATACTACGAGCGCAGGCATCAATGTATCCTCGTTGTATCCAGTCCTGTATTCTTTTTCAGGATTCGTCGCTAGAACATGGTTCCCGTGAGATGTTTTCTCAGTCAAGTTGTTCCACCGTCATCCACGTGGAATCCTCCCTCAGTTACCGGGAATGTCCCCGGACATCGCGATCTTTCTGGACCGGCCACTCGCAATAAAGGAGGCAAATTCTTTTTGACAACAATAGGCGACTGGTCTACTATTGCCGCATGCCTGTCAAGGACACACGATCACGCCGCCGCTCTGGAAGATGTCTCCAGGATGACGGTATCTACAATCGAACAACTGCTCTGAAGCTCCCGCTACACCTACAGGGGCCGGATAAACCAAAGGAGGAAATATGAAATTTGGAAGACTCAATATTGCCGCAGGAGCGATCGGACTCCTGATCGGAGCCTGCGGCGGAATGGCGCTGGGCCTGACGTTCGATCAATATGCTGCAAAAGACGGTTATCACGTGCTTTCCCTCATCCGGTTCTATTTCAGGGAAGGCCATTCCCACGGCATGCCCTTCTCCCTCTACAACATTCTTTTCGGTTTGCTCGTTGACAGGCTTGCTCTTTCTGACAAAATGAAGAAGACCGGTTCCAT
This sequence comes from uncultured Nitrospiraceae bacterium, assembly GCA_964447405.1. Lineage (GTDB taxonomy): Bacteria > Nitrospirota > UBA9217 > UBA9217 > UBA9217 > JALNZF01. The sequence continues at coordinate 558,431 of CAYUSP010000003.1, forward strand.
ACTGGCGGTCTGTGCCTTCATATTGCCTCTTGGGCTTTTTGGCAAGGCACTCTCGGGCGCATCTCCGAACTTCCCTCCGTTTGGGATTCTGGGGGCTTTCGCTCTGATGGGGTCTCTGATCATCATCCTCATGGGCATTAAGAAGGCAGAATAATTTGAGGAGGTATATGACATGGAAGTGCACCTCAACTACGGGGCCGTGATCGTCGCGGCAATCGCGAATTATATCATCGGTGCAATCTGGTACGGAGCGCTGTTCGGTGAAACATGGAAAAAGCTTTCAGGGATCTCTGATATGAAACCGACGCCCCTGAACATCGCGGTGGGCCTGATCAGCGCACTAGTCATGAGCTGGGTGCTTGCGCATGCGCTCGTTTTTGCAGGTGCTTATCTGAAGACCACAGGCGTGTCCGCCGGTCTCATGACAGGGTTTTTTAACTGGTTGGGTTTCATCGCCACCGTAACGGTGGGAAGCGTGATCTATGAGAACAAACCCTGGAAGCTGTGGTTCCTGAACAACGGCTACTGGCTCATTTCGTTGCTCGTCATGGGAACGATCCTGGCAATGTGGAAATAGTCTGCGCTGTGCGCACTCCCTGGGCCCGACTACTGTCACGTATCAACGTCATTTTGTTATTTTCTCCCTGGCCGTGCCTTTCCGCCTGATATATTGAGTGCGACTGCGGCACGGATCAGCGCCTTGAATGCGTCAATATCGACTTCCTCCCCTTCTTGGATGTCAATCGCACGCCTGAGGGTCCCGTCGAGGCTTGCGTTGAAGAGCCTGGCCGGGTCCTTCAGAGCAGCACCCTTAGCGAAGGTGAGTTTCACTTTGTCATTATAGTGCTCACCAGTGCAGATGACGCCGTCGTGGGACCACACCGGGAACCCCGACATCGAGTTCGACGGCTTTCTCCATTTCAGTTCCTCGACCACATCCGGGTCTGCTTCTTTGATGAGCTTGCGTATTCTGCTCAGCATTGCCCCGCGCCAGTCCGCGAGCTCGGCGATTCTTTTGTCAATCAGCTCAGATGCCGACCTGCCCTCCGTCGATCCCGACTTTTCATGTTCCTCTCCTAAAACATCCAGAGTCATCGTCCCGATCTCCCGTTAGTTCCAGAGGTGCGAAGCGTCAACAGTGACCAGCCGAGTATATTTTATGCATAATGGCCTGTCAAGCAATGCTCCGGAGTTATGTCGTCAATCATAAGCGGGTAATGTTTTTTGAATGAGCAGCCGGGAATGCTGACACTGCTATTTTTCCCGGAACTTCAGCGTGAGAGGCTTGCGGTCGCATGCCAACTCATTGCGCGAGTCGCGGCAGAAGACGCACTTTTTGTCCATTTCCTTCCGAAGGTTCGCGCGGCCGCGGTGGATCCGGACCTTAACCGCATCAAGGGAAATGCCGAAGACCCCTGCAATCTCTGCGTTCGTCAGGCCTTCAAGATCGCTCAGAACCAGAACGGTCCTGAATATTTCCAGGAGGCTCTCCACGATCCCGAGGATACATGCGTTCATGTCCTTGTGCACGAGCAGCATGTCGGGAAGCTGCACCTTATCGTCCGGTTCCGCCTCCCCTTCGCCTGATGCGAGTGAATCCGCTTCCGTGAGGTCCGTGTGCAGAGCAGCCGCCCGGAATGACAGACTCCGCGCATGATCGATCGCGGCATTGGTCGCGATCCGATAGATCTAGGTTGCCAGGGTTGACTCGCCCCGGCATTCCGGGAGTGCCCGGCTGACCTTCACAAAGACTTCCTGGCAGATATCCTCCGCAGCAGACTCACCGACGGTGCGGATCAGATAGCGCAGGATCCTGGGTCGGAATTCGTCGTGGAACTTCTGGAATGCATCACTATCACTTTTAGCAGGAGCAGTCATAACATTCACTGAATAATAGTTCGAACCATTTATCATATAGCTGTTTGATCCGTTTCAACCGTTTGCGCCGTTTTAGCCGTTCATACATTTAAACTGATCCGCAATTCCCGATACCTGTTGTAATAAGATGTATTGAAGCTCCCCGCAGCAAGCTGCGGGGAATCTTCGATTCTTATGGTAAAAAGCTTTATCGTACTCGCTCGCTAACCCCGCTGCAAGCAGCGGGGATTGCGCTCACTCCAGAATTCATGGATCAAACTGCACAAACTTTACAATGCTTCAATCACCTCGGCTATCAGATCCTCCATGCTCCATGCCATCGGATTCTTCGTCAGTCCCAGCCGGACAACCACTAGTTCCCGAGAAGGGACGATCACGACACACTGGCCTTCGTAGCCCGAGGCGTAGAACATATCAGCAGGCAACCGGGGGAAAGGCCTGTCACGTTCGGGCGCTCCCGCCGTTCCGTTCGTCCAGAAATGCGCGCCGTACTTTCCTTTCGGTGCTGCCGGTGCCGACGCCGCGGAGTAAGATACCCAGCCCTCGGGCAGGATGCGCTCCCCTTCCCATATCCCGTCCTGCAGATAGAGCATGCCGAAGCGTGCCCAGTCCCGGGCAGTCGCATACATGAATGATGAACCGACAAAGGTGCCTGACGCGTCAACCTCCATCACTGCGCTCTGCATCCCGATCTTCTGGAACAGCTCTCTCCGGGGAAACGCATGATAGCTGGCATCCGTGCCGCCTGCGCGGTCCCTGATTATCCGTGAGAGTATGTTTGAGGTGCCGCTCGAATACTGCCAGCGCATGCCCGGCACATGCGAAAGCGGCTTTGACACCGCGTATGCGCCCGCATCCGGACTCAGAAGAAGCATGGTGTTCACGTCCGACAGGAACGGCCCGGCCCGTTCGTCGAACTCAAGCCCGCTGCTCATGTGGAGCAGGTGGTCAAGCGTGACGGCGCTTCTTGGATCGCCGGCACCGGACCATTCCGCCACGGGCGCAGGGCGGTCGATTGCCAGCTTTCCCTGCTTCACCAGAATGCCGACGAGCGCGTTCGTCACGCTCTTGGTCATTGACCATCCTGGGAGCGGCGTATCAGCCGAAAAGCCCGCTGCATACCTCTCCGCGATGATCCGGCCTTTATGCACGATCACGACTGCCCGGGTCCTCTTCGCGCGGCTCTCTCCACTCTCGCTAAAAGCCCTGTCGAGTACACCGAGCAGCCTGCCCGAGGGTGCTTCCACCGAAAGACTGCGGCTTGACCGTCGCGGTGTCTCATGATCTATTATTACGGGTTTCAAAAGGAATTTATCAGATCCCTCCGGCAGCACGGTGCAGCCAAACCCGTCCCAGTATTGTGCCCGCTGCAGCGGAAGTCCCGGCATTGAAACAGCCGTAGATCTGTCCCTGGTATCGACAGCAGCTGACATGATGCTGGCCAGGCCTTCCAACTCCTCATGCAGGACGGAGCCGGGATCGCGTTTTGACAGGAACACACCGGAGCAGAGTACTTTTGCGGTGTACACCTGTCCGATCGGTGCCAGCTGCCGCGCGTAGTAAACGGCATACAGAAGCAGCAGGATACCGCTGATAAGGATAACGCGAAGAAGCTTCTTGCGGGAACTCAATTGCATTGACAGCCTCTCCATGCTTAGGAGTAAATGAGTGCGGCTTTCCGCCCTTCAAACAACCCGCTAGGTATCGCTGATCTTCGTTGCAACTCCGGCCCCCATCAGCGCCATATCCCCCAGGAGATGCGTGGGATCCACGACATGCCCCATCATGTGGAGACCGGGTTTTCGGATAGAACCGTCAAAGTACTGCTTCAAGCACGCGATCACGGGAATGACCGTAAAATCGTATGCACTGTCGTGCTCGGACACGATTCTGACTTTTCTCTGTCTGCCGTCCTTGTTTCCTTCCGCCTGAAGCAGAAACACAATGCCCTCTTCAGCGCTGGAAAACCTGTTCAAACCCCAGATAAGAGATTGAGCCCAAAAATGGCGGAGCGAACCCTTTTTGATCATCTGGGTCAGCATCATGACCGGAAATACCACATAATCCACAAACCAGTTGAAACCTGTTGTATAAACGCCAGTCTCCTTCAGGTTGAATAATTGCGGCATCGTCCTGGTTTCAACCATATCCATCGCCATGCAGCTCTTTACCCCGAAACGCACTCCAAAATCGATCCTGATCGTGTCCTTATATGTTGCAACCCACCATGAGCCATGTTTGTAGATATCCGCTTTGTAATCGGCCACGAGATCAACGAGTTCATAAACAGATTCCGGCCTGCTTTCGATCCTTACATTCATCGCAAAGGCAATGATCGCCTTGTCGTATTCGTCAAAATACTCTGCGCCTTTTCGGATGAAGACTGCAGGCAGCCCCGGATGGAAACCCGCTTGGGTGATAAAACAGCGCCCAGCATCCCTGATCCGTTCCTGAAGCTCTGCAAGGACCGGATAGACGTCCTGCTGAAAATAGATATCCAGGTAGTCAATGCGTGATTCCAATGCAATTTCAGCGATCTGCTTCGCCCACCTTGTCGTCGTGGCAGCAACAAGCACAAGATCGATCTCCTGAAATGCCTTGCGAAGGCTCGCGATATCTGATGCTTCAGCATGACGTGCGGAAATGCGCTCCGGGGCGTGTTCTTTCTTCAGTTTGCCGGCCAGCTCTTCGGCTTTTTCGAGGTTCCTTCCGGCAACGATCACGTTCACACCGGTTTCTTTGAGAAGATATTGGCAGAACACTCTGCCCGTCCCGCCATAACCGCCCAGGACGAGGATGGTCCTTGTATTGTTCATAGCGCTAATCCGTTTTCGGCGTCGCAACAAGCCTTTTATAGGTATGATCGCACAAGCGGTCACCGGTCCCGATCTGGTGTTCCCTCTCGAACAGCCACTTGTCCCGATTCTCGTCAGCCTTGGCCCAGTCACCTTTGCAGAGATAAGGATTCAGGTCAGCCAGGCCGGTCACCTTGAATACTGCACAGACCGGGCAGCTGCTGATATTGATCCTGAGTGTGTCCTTTGTGTCCTCTACCACCCTGACAGCAAAAAAGGGCCGCCAATAGCGAAGATTAGACCTCATTTTAGCACGAAACAGGTCGAAATCCATTGCGCTTTGTATCTCGGGCACCCAGAACCGAAGCGATTTTTTCGCCAGAGAAGTGACAACAGGCCCCCAGACAAGAACCGCTTTTCTTTTTCCGGAGAAAAGCACGGTCCCGTATATGCGGACAATAAGCGGGCAAAGCAATAGCGCGGTGAGAATATTCCGGGCTGAGTTGATCATATATGCTGCGGCCGGTCTAGTGTTTGGACGCGCTTAACTCGGCGGACAGGTCCGTCGGGTCGTCCAGATCAATCCGAACGAACGCATCCCGCAGTTCGCGGGAATACAGAAACAATCCGATTCGTTTGTCCGCGTCCCCCTGTTGGTACTCTTGTAATGCCCGATCGATACTCATGATCGTTCCTCCCCGTCCTTATTCAGAATAACATCCACCATGGTTTTACGCGGCTGGCAGAAGAGCTTCTTTACGCGCATGCGGTATTCCTCCGGCGTCACGTGCTCTTCGTGAGTGCCGATGACGATCCGGATCTTCGGAAAGGCTTCTTCCAGCGCTGTCTTGTATTTTTCCCGGAACGGGCACAATGCCTTCATGCAGTACGAGAAATGGATCGTATCCACGCCGAACTCTGTCAATGCGCGTATCCGCTGGAGCAGCTTGTCCGGGCCGGTAAGCGTCGGGCAGCCCGGACAGTTGATCATGCCTGCCAGGGTCAGCTTTTCCTCCGGCGGATACTCCGCGAAAGCGCCTTTTCTTTTGCGGAAGTCGGATAGACAAGTGACCGAGGAGCAGCCAAGGTCCTGTGTAGCATTGGAACAGGTTAATATGCCGATCTTTGCCATTTCTTCCCCCCTTGTCGTGGATCATTCAATTACCACGCTTCTTACTGCTTTAGGAAAAGTCGATCGAGCTTGCTCATCTCGCTTCTCGTATTGAATGTCGTCTGATTCGACATGATCACGGTCGCCAGTCCTTTTGACGGGTACATCCTCATTTCGCTGTGAAATCCCGCTCCCCCGCCTTCCTTGTAGTAATAGCGGGTCCCGTCGAGATTGCCGATATGCCAGCCCAGGGTCATGTCGATCTCGTTCCCGGACCGGTCCTTTTGGCGGGTGAAAAGAAGCTCCCTGCCCCTATCATTCAGCAGGACCGGCTGCTCGGCCAGCAGATCACGAAGGATGACACTGAACGCCCGCGCCGTACCGATCGACCCGCCGAATGCCGGGCCGTTCACATACACATCTTTTATATGCAGCCAGCCGCCTTCATAGTTTCCCCATACTTCCCTGTCCGTAACGAATCTTTTGATCAGATTCAGGAAAGAATATTTCGCCAGATACCCTTTTGCATGCAGACCATCAGTGGAATAGGCGAATGCCATCACATCCTGCGACAGTCCCAGTCTTTCAAATATGTGTGTTTTGATATAGGAAGTATAGGAAGCGCCGGAAGCAGCCTCGATGACATTTCCGAGCAGCCAGTAGTCGATGTTCGAGTAAGCATACTTCGTCCCCGGAGAATTGCTCAGGTTCGGATTCTGTTCGAGGACCGATGTCAATGCAGCGCTTTCATTGAAACTTAGATGGTCTTTCGCCAGATGCACCCATCTCAGAGGGATCGGATTGGGGATCCCCGAAGTATGATTCATCAGCTGCCGGATGGTTATATCCTGATCGTAAGGATGCTTTACATATCGAGAAACCGGCAAATCGATTTCGAGCATGTCCTGCTCCAAAAGCTGCAGGATGGCGATGGCGGTCAATGTTTTCGTCATGGAAAACGCGGCCATGGCGTGGTTAAGTGACAAGGGCGTGTTCTTCCCCACATCAGCAAGACCCGTGCTGTGTTCGTAAAGAATGCCTGCCCGGCCTGTGACGACATATTGAATTCCCGGTCCGTCAGGCGAAGTCATGTGAGCCAGCAGTTTTGCTATCTGGTTATCGTCAGCCATGTTATTATTTTCGCCGGAATAGCTGAAATAACTTATCTGTGCCAAGAGCACCGCGAGCATGATCATAATTTTTACAAATTGCATTCTCGACCCCTGTTCTGCCACGGCTGATAAAGGATCGCATTCTGACTTTACTCACCGGCTTTTCAGAAAACTTCTGATGATCTTCATACTCTCCATCGATTTCAACGTCGTCATATTATGCCCTGTCTTCGGCACCATCACGTGCTGTGTCGGGGCGGGAAACAGCTTGCGATGATACTGTTCCTGGTAGTCAAAGCCGATAAAGCTGCACTCGCTGCTCAGAAGCAGAATATGTCCTTTGTAATTCTCGACTCCAGCAGACAGATCGATCGTCCATGATTCAGGCTTCTTCATATACGGCATCATCAACGCATCAAACGAGGCGTATCCCGCGCGGGTGAATGATCCGGGCGGCAGGCGTTCGCCTTCGCACTGGTAGGGTTTGCCTGTCCCCAAACCCAGCATCTTTGTCATCACGTAATCCTTGCGCTCGTGACCGTCTTCGTTTGCAACAAATATCGCCCCGATAAAGTACGGCACAGCCTTGATCATGGTCCAGAACGATTGACTTTCCTTCAGGCTTTTGAAAAATACCTTAGCGGACTCAGGATTCAGGATACCCGGCTCCATGATGACGGCATGCGAGACCTTTTCCCCGTAGCGTCCGATATATGCTGTCGCGAGCATGCCGCCCCAGGAATGTCCGATAAGCCTGACCTTGCCATTGCCCCGGAAAGCATCCACAATCCCGTCGAGGTCTTGAAGAAAGAGGTCGATTGAATGTTGTGCCGTGTTTTCCCGGGGAGACAGGCCCGTTCCGCGCTGGTCGAAATGGACCACGCGGTAGTCGTCGGACAAGGCCTGCAGAGACTTAAGATAGGTGAGGTCTCCTCCTGGCCCGCCGTGGACCACGATAACCACGGGCTGGTTTGCCTCGCCGTATACCTCGGTATGGAACGCATAGCCGTTGATCACGGTCCGATGAAGCGCCGGGTCACCAGCTGTTGTCTTCGGCATCTTGATGCAGCCGGTCAAGTATACAAGCATAAGTACTCCGGTTAAGAGAATGTGTGTACGCTCAGTCACGCCTTTTGATCCCCTCCCAGAAGACCCTTGCCAGATGCGGGGCCAGCGACTCGTAGTCGATCGCGCCGGGGCTGCGGAGTGAAGCCAGCACCAGACCGTCCAGCACAGCCGTCCAGATGATCGTGAGAGCGCGGGTATCAACGCGCCGGTCCAGCAGCCCGTCCTTCTGCATCTTCGCAAGCAGCGCAGTGCCGGAGTTGATCAGCACCGTATACAGCTCATGCAGCCGCTTCGCAATATCTTTGTCATCCCCGTGCAAGAGATAGGAGAGATAGATCTTCTGCCAGTCGGGATCGGACAAGGCAAAGGAAATCTGGTTGGACAGCATAGCGGTAATACCCGGCAGGACGTCCACGGATTGGACCGCTGCGTAGGCGAATTTCTGATACTCGATAAGGCGATGAGACAGGCGCTTCTCCAGAATCGCCAGGAAAAGGTCCTTCTTGGTCGCAAAGTGCCAGTACACGGCGCCCTTGGTGAGGCCGGCAACCGCGGCGATCTTGTCCACGGTCGCTGCCGCGTACCCATATCGCGAGATCGTCTTGTACGCGGCCGTCAGGATCCGGTCCCTGCTCTTTTCGTCCCCGACGCCGTCAACGGACTGTTTGTTTTCGACCAGCCTGTGGACCTGCCCCTTGTTCCCGATATGGCGGTAGACCGTCTGCCTGCTGATCCCGGCAACGCGGGCCACGCGGCTTACGGACACCTTCCCCGCCGGGTCTGCCCGCTTGACCTGTTTTGCAGCTGCCTTGATTTTATTTTTGATATCCATCCGGCTCCCATGGTACAACCATACCATATGGTACGGTTGTAACTCTCCCGGGGGACGAAGTCAACAGAAATCTGTCGAGGCCGGAGGGCGCTCCGCCATGCCGCGGGAAACCGTTTCCTTCTGAGTGCCATTAGATGATTTCGTGAACAGTTACGCGCCCTGACTCGAGGGATGGATCCTAGAACTTATTCATACATCGTTTCCCAGTCGAACGTCTGCAGGAGACCGGTGAAAGCGGGATCAAAGGGTGCGTGAATGTGGATCAATCCGCTTCCCGCGGGATGGGGAAAAGCGATATCAGCAGCATGGAGCAGCATCCTGCTGCAATGAAGTTGGTTGCGAAAGAACTCATTCTGCTTCCCGTCTCCATAGGTCGTATCGCCGATGACCGGATGGAACACATGCTTCATATGCCGCCGAATCTGATGCATGCGGCCGGTATGCGGCATTGCCTTGACAAGGGAGTATCGCGCTGTGGCATAGCGGCCCACGGGATGGGGCAGATCGATAGTTGCCAGCCGCTGGTATACCGTCACCGCCTCCCTTGCAGGCTTGTCTGCGCCAGCATCACCATCAGCCAACCTGTCACAGCGCTCCTTCAGCGGATAATCGATCCGATCCGCGTCTTTCGTATAACCGCGCACCACGGCAATATAGGATTTTGACACCTCTTTTTCCGTGAATGCCTGCGTCATGGCGCGGGCAATATCCCGGTCAAGAGCGAAGATCAGTACACCCGAGGTGCCTTTATCCAGACGATGAAGCGGATATACCCATCGGCCGAGCTGGTCCCTGGCGATCTGCATGGCGTATTCCGTTTCATGACGATCCAGGTAGCTTCGGTGCACCAGCAAGCCCGCAGGTTTGTTCACAGCCATCAGGTGTTCGTCCAGATACAGCACCGGGAGCTTTTTCATGAGATCCGATCCTCGGCGTGAACAGGCACGGGTGCAAAACCCCGATTATTTTTGCGCAGCAATATGACATCGGCATGCGGAAATGTGACATCCGCTCCCCAGTGCTCTGCCAGCCACTCAAAGGTCTGTCTGGAAAAATAACACACATGCGTAAGGTCGTTCTGGTAATGCCATCGGGGAAACGACTCTCTGTTGTCAGCCAGCTGCGTCATGATTCCCAAGGTGCCGTCCGGTTTCAGGCAGGACCACAACCGCTCCAGTTCCTTTTTCGGATCACGAAGATGCTCCACAACCTCGCATGCGGTGATGAAATTGTATTGCTGTCCGAATACGGACAAATCCGGCTCATAATAAATATCATAAAGCGTCATGCTATAGCCGGCCTGCTCGAACAGATTGGCGAGCACAGGCACGGGTCCTGATCCGAAATCAAGTCCCCGGCTTCCCGATGGCAGAAGACGGGTAAGCGGCATAACCAAACGCTCCAAGTGCGCCCGATAGCCAGCGTCCTGCGGCGAGTTCTGGTGCAGGTCGTACCGGGCTTTTTCCGCGTCCGCGGTAAGATGATGGCACCGTGGAACGAATATCAGGCCGCAAAAACCGCACTGGCGGAAGCTCCTGCGCTTATCCTCATGGAACTCGCGGCTGCCTCTTATTCCGCATAGCGGGCATGCCGGATCAGCGTCAGACGATGCTTTTTCATTATTGCCTGTTCCCATACTCGGAGAGTACAACAGCCTTTGCGTTATTTCAAGAGAATTTGACCTGGCCGCTCTTGCCTTATGCGCCCTTTTAAGGTAATCTCACAAAAAGGAACCGCTCACCGGCTCCGCGGCAACGCATATGTCTGACTACCCCATCATGATCACACCGTCCCCCATGCGATATATTCGCATCGCCTTATTGACCACCACCCTTCTTTCGCTCGTCATCGGATTTGCTTTCCGGTTTTACTACGGGGAACAGAAGGCCGATGAGAAGGCTCTCCTGAGTGAAATGGCCTACCCGGCGCGCTTCCAGCCCAAGCAAGGCTCACCGCCCGTATACCTGCTCGATAACGGCAATATCGCCTTCAATACCTACGATATCGTTCCGCAGGTCCGCGGTTATGCCGGGCCCATCAAAGTGCTGCTGGTCATGGACCGGGAAGGCAGGATCCGGGGCATCAGGATTATCGAGCACCAGGAGACGAAGAACTATGTCCACTACATGGAAATGCCGTCCTACCTTGCCCAGTTCATAGGCAAATTCGCAGGCGATGCTTTTGAGCCGGACAAGGACATCGATTCCATTACGCGCGCAACAGTGAGCGTAAAAGCCCTTGCAGATTCGGTCAGGGAATCCTCGCGCATCGTAGGCATGAACATGCTCGGCCTGCGGATCTCAGCACCCCGGCAGATCAGCGCAGGTTCGATCAGTTGGTTATGGTATGCAGCGTTTTTTGCGGCCGGATTCGCAGGATATCTGGTTACTCGAAGGTCCACGCGGTACGGGCGCGTCCGGGACCTCTGCCTGACCACGGGGATAGCAGTCGTGGGATTGTACCTCTCCAGCCCCTTCTCCATCCTCCATGTTTTAAACCTGCTGCTTGGCAGGCCGTCATCGTCCGCGCTTTGGTACGTCATTGTTGTCAGCACACTGCTTTCCGTGGCTGTTGCGGGAAGGTTCTACTGCGGATGGATATGCCCCTTTGGCGCTCTATCGGAATTCATCGGAAGGCTGCCTGTACGGAAGTGGGTAATCCCCGCGGAGATGGATGACCGGTGGCGGAAACTGAAATATATCCTGCTGGGACTGGTCATCGTGACCGTGCTGGTGAGCGGCAGGGCCGACTACGGGAACTACGAAACCTATGTCACACTTTTTTCCTTTCATGGCAACGCCCTCACATGGCTGCTCGTGGCCGTCGCGGTCATAGCATGCCTCAGGGTCGAACGGTTCTGGTGTCGCTATCTCTGTCCTGTCGCGGCATTGACTGGCCTGCTTTCGCGGAAAGCACCGGGTTATCCGAGCCGCCCTGACTGCCCCATGGCCAACAAATCGAATCCGCACATTTCCGAGTGCATCCGGTGCAACCGGTGTTATTCGAGGACCAAAGCTGCCGAGGTATCATCCCATGACTGACACGACCAGGTTTCGGATACTGACCGCTTCGAGCACAGCGCTCGTCGTCCTGATATGCGTATATGCCGTGCTGCAGGAGTACATCATGCCGGATATGGAGGGGTATCTTCAGAGAAAGAGCTACTATGAGCGCGTAATCCAGAAGAAGGGGCTCAGTTTGCAAAAGGGGCTGTACTGGAAAGAAAAAGAGCGGTAGTCAACGCCAGGTGTGCCCGCAGTGGATACAGTTTGCCTTGTGTACACAACGTTTTTTGTCGCACTGTGGACAGGCCCAACGTTCCTTTTCCTGCGCGACGAACCTTCTGATTCCGAATTGCCGAATATACCCCAGGTTCTCGATCATGCTCATGCTGTATTTTGTTCTGTAACGGTGGTCCAGATGATCAAGACGGTCGCAGGGGTATTCTCCGCACTCAAAGCAATACTTCGCCTTCTGTGTTTTTATTAACCTGCAATTCTTTATATGGCATGCCAGGGTGGATTTGGCCTTGAGGTCGTCGGACCCGCGGCATCCAGGGCATACGTTCTTATCCCGGATGAAGGCCTGGCAAAGGCCACAGTTCATACCGCAGGGGGCGATCATAGTTGAGGTGATTGAAGTAATAGTATTCGTTTTTCGCGCAATCATGGTCGCATCCAATGGTATGTGAATTATATCGCACTATACGTGGTAGTCAACGGGAATTTCTTTTGACGTGTTTTTTTATCCATCCTGCTCTGGAAAGAACCTCGATAAAGTCGTATAATTCTCCCATGTCCAAAGCAGTCCAATGCGACCTCTGCCCTACCGAGTGCGTTCTCGAAGACTACCAGATAGGCGGGTGCAGGACGCGGATCAACAAGGAAGGCTCTCTCTACAGCCTCGTGTACGGGAAGCCCTGCGCGGTGGCGATCGATCCCATCGAGAAGAAGCCCTTCTTCCACTTCCTCCCAGCCACGACTGCCTTCTCCATTGCAACTGCCGGGTGCGTGCTCGGATGCAAGTTCTGCCAGAACTGGCAGATCTCCCAGGCTAATCCCGAGGAAGTTGACCACCAGGAACTGTCCCCCGCGGACGCGGTCAGACAGGCCGTGTTCTACCAGTGCAGGACCATCACCTACACCTATACCGAACCCACGGTCTTTTACGAGTACATGTATGACATCGCCAGAATCGCAAAGCAGTACGGCATCAGGAACACCATGCACTCCTGCGGCTATATCAATGAAAAACCGCTCCGGGAACTTTCAAAATACCTGGATGCCGCGGATGTGGACCTCAAGGCCTTTACCGAGGACTTTTACAACAAGATCTGCGGTGGCAGGCTGAAACCCGTGCTCAACAGCCTTATTGTCCTGAAGCAGGAAGGCGTGTGGCTTGAACTGACGAACCTGGTCATTCCCACGCTGAATGACGACCGGGCGCAGATCAGGGACATGTGCCGCTGGATAGTAAAGGAACTGGGGCCCGACGTGCCGCTGCATTTTTCACGCTTCTTCCCCTACTACAAGCTCAAGAACCTGCCGCCCACTCCGCTGGAAACGCTGGAATCAGCCCGGAAGACTGCCATGGACGCGGGGCTGCGATACGTGTACATCGGAAATATCCGGAGTAGTGCGGAGAATACCTTCTGCCCTAAATGCGCCAAGATGGTGATCGAGCGGATCGGATACTTTGTGAAGCAGAACAATCTTGCGGCAGGTTCGTGCAGGTTCTGCGGGAGCAAGATCGCAGGGGTGTGGAGTTGAGTGTTTGAAGGTTCAAATTGGACAAATCGAGGTATATCATGCCCATCAAATTATCGCGAAGATCATTCCTCAGTTTCTTTTTAATAGGCGGACTTTTTAGCATGTTTAGAAAAAAGACCATGCCTTCGCCCGCAGCAAAGAAAGCCATGTTCTGGAGAAGAAAAGATGAAGCGTAACCCTATCGTTCTCATCAGCATATCCGTCCTGCTGCTGCTTACCGCGGTTATTACGGTATTGAACGCGGGCGGAGCAGTGAAAGAGCCGGATTTCGCGGGCGCCTTTTACCCGGCAGAACCAACGGTACTCTCCGGGATGGTGAAACAGTTCATTGATAAAGCCGCGCCTTCGCCGGAAGAAGGGAGGCTGATCGCCGTAATAACCCCGCACGCGGGATATCAGTACTCCGGTCAGGTAGCCGGCTATGCATACCGGAACCTCGGCACAAGGGAGATCAACACGGTCATCCTGATCGGCTCGATCCATCAGTCGGCATTCACGGGTGCGTCGGTATACGACAAGGGCGATATGCGGACGCCGCTCGGAAAGGTCAGAGTGAACGGAAGCATGGCGCGATCGCTCATCGACGAGAAAGCGGGGGTCAGATCCAGTCCAGTCGTATTCGATAAGGAGCACGCTCTCGAAGTGCAATTACCCTTTCTTCAGGCCACACTCAAGGATTTCACGATAGTTCCCATTCTCATGGGCCAGCCAACACGCGAGATGTTCTCCTCCTTGTCACGGAACCTTGCTGCGATCCTGAGAAAAGACCCGAAGGCTATCCTGGTTGTCAGCACCGATCTGTCCCATTACCATGCCTACGACAAGGCAAAAAGCATGGACAGCGAGATCCTCGATGCCGTGACACGCATGTCAATTGAGGGCGTGGAACAACTGCTGTACTCGGGACAAGGCGAGATGTGCGGCGGATATCCTGTTTTAGTGGCCATGGCTGCCGCCCGTCAACTCGGCGCAACGCATGGTGTCCTGTACAACCATGCGAACTCAGGCGATGTCACACCTGACCGCTCGCGCGTTGTCGGTTACGCGTCCATAGGGCTTTATAAAGGCCGTCTCGCGGATGCGGAAAAGAAGGAGCTGCTGGAGCTCGCAAAGCAGACGATCAATAACCATGTCCGGAATGGCCGTACCCCTGAATACAAAACCAACAGTCCGCGTCTCAGAGCTAATGGAGCAACCTTCGTGACGATCAACCGGAACGGCCATCTGCGAGGATGCATTGGCAATATAGAGCCGAACAGGCCGCTGTACCAGTCAGTCATGGGCAATGCCGTATCAGCCAGCTCCAGAGATCCACGCTTTCCCCCCATGACCGAGAAAGAACTTAAGGACATCTCGGTGGAGGTAACGGTACTTTCCCCGCTTGAACGTCTCCTGGATGTCAACTCTATCAAGATCGGCACTCACGGCCTCCTGCTTGTGAAAGGCTCTTCCAGTGGCCTGCTCCTGCCGCAGGTTGCGGACGAGTATAAATGGGATGTCCCCACCTTCCTTGAGCAGGTCTCGCTTAAAGCTGGGCTGCCCAAGGATGCCTGGAAGGATGCTGAACTCCATTCCTTTACCGCGGATATTATAAAATAGCGCAATTTAGTGTGCACTCCAAGAACATAAACTACTCCTCATCTTGACAGTATGAAAATCTGTGCTATTCTTGAATGCACGCGCGGTCCGCTGCTGTTAAAAGCAAGACATTGTGCCCTTCCTGCCTTGACAGTTCGCCCTTCTTTGTTACAATTGAACCATGCATCACATCCTTCTCGTCTTCGCATTCCTCATGACGCTCGCACCATACGCCGCCTTCGGGCAGGACAGCTGCTACTCCTGCCACGGAACTAAAGGTACGCGCGGATTCGTCGATAAAAAAGCTTTCTCAGAATCAGCGCACGGCATGTTCGAATGCACCAAGTGCCACCTCAGCATGACATCCTATCCCCACGGCAGCGTGGCCAGGGTGAACTGCGGCATCTGTCATTTCCTCGGACGGGACGGCGCGCCAAAAGAAGAAGCCCAACAGTTCAAAATGAGCGTGCATGGCCGGGTCAATCCCCTAGGCAAGAACGTGGTACCGACATGCCAGACCTGCCACGGATCGCATTATATCTATCCCGCGAGTGACACTCGCTCGGCCACCAGAAGACAGAAGGTACCTGCCTTGTGCTCGCAGTGCCATCCCCGCGAAGCAGAGGACTACGGTAAAAGCATTCACGGCGCCGCGGTCCTGGAGAGGAACTACTCGATAGCCCCCACGTGCTTTGACTGCCATATGGAACATCTGGTCCCGCCGACAGGGGACAACCAATGGATGCTCTCGCTGATCAAGCAATGCGGCAATTGCCACCGAGAGCAGATGACCACATACCGCAGGACCTATCACGGCAAGGTGACACAGCTTGGCTACACGACCATGGCAAAGTGCTCAGACTGCCACGGTTCTCATGCCATCACCCGGGTCAAGGATAAAGCATCGCCCCTGTCTGCGGATAATATCCTTACAACGTGCCGAAAGTGCCATCCCGCCGCAACCGGGGGTTTCACCCAATTCTATGCACACGCGGACGAAACGAACCGGGCGAAATATCCCATCATGTTTTATACCTTTGTATTCATGACCACGCTCCTTATCGGCACCTTCGCGTTCTTCTTCACCCATACCTTCCTCTGGGCTTACCGGGCACTACGGGAGCGGATGCGAGGAAAGGGAGGCGAGTGATATGGCACAGGTAATGCGTTTCAATACGTATCACCGCGTTCTGCACGTCGTCATGGCCGTCAGCTTTATCGGCCTCGTGGCTTCGGGCATACCGATCAAGTATGCCCAGGCACCCTGGGCAGCATGGCTTATAACGCTGCTGGGCGGCTACAAGGGTGCCGCGCTGATCCACCGGATCTGTGCGGTGGCTACTTTCGGTTACTTTGCAGCGCATATCACCTATGTGATCTATGACATCGCCATTGTCAGAAAGTTCAAGTTCGACCCCTTCGGCCCCGAATCCATGGTTCCTTGGATCAAGGACCTCGAAGACATATACCGCAACTTCCTCTGGTTCTTCGGTCGCGGCCCCCGTCCCCAGTTTGACCGCTGGACGTATTGGGAGAAATTCGACTACTGGGCGGTCTTCTGGGGCGTGGGCATGATCGGCGTGTCAGGGCTGTTCCTCTGGTTCCCGGAATTTTTCGGTAAGATCTTTCCGGGCTGGGCATTCAATGTCGCCACAGTCATCCACAGCGACGAAGCGCTGCTGGCTGCGGGCTTCATTTTTACGATCCATTTTTTCAATACCCACCTGCGTCCGGAAAAGTTCCCCATGGATCCCGTGATCTTCACCGGACGCATTTCCCTGCATGAACTGCAGCATGAACGGCCGCTCGAATACCAGCGTCTGGCGGATGCACAGCAACTTGACCGGGACATCGTCAGCCCCCAGAAAAGCTGGATCACGGATGCCGGCATCCTGTTCGGTTTCGCGATCGTGGGCATCGGTTTTCTGCTGCTCGGATTCATCATTCTCGGGCAGTTCGTATACTGAAGAATATATCAGCGGTTTATCCATAGGGGAAAGTGAGCGAAATTATTTCGCGACAAAAAGCTCAACGGTCTTCATCCCAGGTTCCCACATACCCCGCATCCGCATGGATTGTCCCCCATGCACACCGAATACCCGAGGAAGCCCGCGATAGAGGATTCAACATCCGCGTTTTATGAAATGAGATGACATGTCATTAGCGCAAAGAGACATCTTCATCAAGCATATTTTTACTACCATGGCGCCGCACCTAGACCTCCTGAGCAGCGGGTTCAGCCTGGGTCTCGACCGCCTCTGGCGCAGACAGGCTATTGCCCTTTCCGGCATCCAGGGAGGCGCAAAGGTGCTTGACGTTTGCACGGGTACCGGTGAACTCGCATTCCTGCTCTCGGAACATGTGGGTTCTCATGGTTCGGTCACGGGTTCGGATTTTTGCGAAGAAATGCTCGAGAGAGCGCGGGCAAAACGCGAGATGAAGCATCAGAACCTTACCTTCGCCTTCTCCGACGCCAAACGGCTCCCTTTCGCAGACAGGTCGTTCGATGCCGTGACCGTGTCCTTCGGTATCAGGAACATTCCCGACACTCCCCTCGCACTGCTGGAGATCAACCGGGTGTTGAAGCCCGGCGGCAGCTTCGTCTGCCTTGAACTCACCAAACCCCACTCAAGATGGTTCCGCGCTGTCTATGAGTGGTATGTGCACACCGTGATGCCGTTCATTGGCAATCTGGTCGTGAAGGCGGCCGCGCCCTATCTGTACCTGCCCCGCTCCATCAATGCGTTCTACCCGCCCGAGGAGTTCAAAAAGATCATCGCCGCGGCAGGATTCACCCGTGTAACCGCCGATTCACTGACCATGGGGATAGCCACCCTCTACCGGGCGGTGAAGCATGGATAAGGCGCGGGTGCTGTGCCAAAAAGACGCCATCATGATGCACGAGTTCTCGCGCCAAAGCCTCGAACGGATAAGGCGACAGCATCCGAAAATCTTTTCACTCCCGTTTTTTTCGTCCTACCTTGAAGCGAACGTACGCAAGGAAGTTGACAAGGACAGCCTGATCATCCTGGAAACGGCGGACGCCTTTGCAAAGGGGAGGCCGGCATGCGATCTCGACCTGGAGGAGATCTTCGAGAAAACGAAGCTTGTTGACCGTGCCTTCCTGAAGAGCCTTCACATCCCTTCATTCGCCCTGTCCGTAAAGTATGGCGATATCGCGGATATCCGCATCCGCCGCATCTGGCGCATTGCGCGGACCGTGTACCGCTTACTGGAAAACTGGCCCGAGGGAAAACTGTTTGATGCGGTCGCGCGGGATGCATACACGATGGATCAGTTCAAAGCGGTCATCCTGGACATCCTCAGCCTGTACAGTGAGGAGACCAGGATGCTGAGTGAATCACTTAAAGTCCTGCCTCCGTTTCAAGGTGTGATAGGATCTGCCACGCAGGCCCTGTTCCAGGCCATGGAAGATGCAAAGGAAGGAATTGCTGATGCCTATGTTCAGAAACTCTTCGAAGCCCGCATCGTCCATGCCTGAGCAGGACCTCATCCTGCTCCACCCGCCCAGCGTCTTCCGTTTCCGGGAACTGCCTCTCTTTTTCGGGCCGGTGAGCGATGTCGTGCCGTCGTCGTCCATTTTCGAGATTTATCCCATCGGTTTTCTGACCATATCGGACTACCTCACGCGCCACGGTCTTTCAGTGCGAATAGCGAATATCGCGCTGAAAATGCTGCGCAGCAAATCCTTCGATCCCGAGGCTTTTGTTAAACGCCTGCATGCCCGGGCGTTCGGCATCGATCTGCACTGGCTGCCTCATGTTGATGGCAGCCTGAGCCTTGCTGAACTTGTTAAAAAACACCATCCAGACACTCCGGTCATCCTAGGCGGGCTGAGCGCAACGTATTACCATAAAGAGATCATGCGCGATTATCCTTTTGTTGACTTCATCATCTGCGGCGACTCAACAGAAGAACCGCTGCGCCTGCTCATGGAAGCGATCCGCGCTGGTGCCGGGTATGAAACCGTTCCAAACCTCGTGTGGCGGGACAAGAGCGGCCGTATGGTTGTCAACGACCGGTCCTTCCAGCCGGAGAACCTCGATTACGTCAGCTTCAACTACCCTCATCTGCTCAAAATGGCGATCAAATACCGAGACCCGTCTGGGTACATCCCCTTCAAGTACTGGCTGAGCTACCCGGTCACGGCGATCTTCTCGGTCCGCGGCTGCAATCACAATTGCGGTACCTGCGGAGGGTCGCTCTCGGCATTCAACAGGGTGTGCCTGCGCCAGAAGCCCTGTTTCCGCTCGCCGGAGCTAGTTGCCCAGGACATGCGCACAATTGCTGACTACACCGGAGCTCCCATGATCATCCTGGGAGACCTGCTCCAGGCCGGCAGGGAGTACAGTGAGCGGTTCCTAAGCGCTGTAAAAAGACTTCGAATTCGGAATGAGATCTGCATAGAGTTTTTCAGTCCACCGCCCGAGGAGTTCCTCGAACATGTAGCAGATTCGCTCGAAACCTTCAATGTCGAGATCTCGCCCGAATCGCACGATATCAATGTCAGGAAGACCTTTGGGAAGAGCTACACGAACGCGGCTTTGGAGCGCATGATCGACACTCTCATCCGGGTCGGGTGCAAGCGGGTGGACCTCTTCTTCATGGTCGGCCTTCCTTTTCAGACGCATGCATCCGTCATGGAAACGGTCGACTACTGCGGTTCGCTCCTTGCGCGGTACAACGCGAACGGCGGCAAAGGCAAAATCCTCCCCCTGCTCGCACCACTCGCACCCTTCATTGACCCCGGAAGCGGCATTTTCGAGGACCCCGATAAATTCGGATACCGGTTCTTTTACCGCACGCTGGCCGAG
Organism: uncultured Nitrospiraceae bacterium; assembly: GCA_964447405.1. Taxonomy (GTDB): domain Bacteria; phylum Nitrospirota; class UBA9217; order UBA9217; family UBA9217; genus JALNZF01. The sequence continues at coordinate 578,409 of CAYUSP010000003.1, forward strand.
CACCGGAAGGCTATGCTGATGCCAAGCTGGAAATTCACGCTGAACTATGAGACGAAGTGGATGAACAGGGATGAGATCGTGCAGGCGACGTATGACGGAGCGCTTGCGCTCCTCGACCTCAAAGAGCAATATGGCGTCATCAGTGAGCGGAGCGCCGCGGCTGTCCGGGATCATCTGCGCCGTGCAATCAGCCTGAGCGCCAGGATCACCGGCCCCGAGAGCATCGACGACGCACTGCGGGAGGAAATATTCAGCCTGAACACCCTCGATTCCGTATGCGGCAAGCATGAGCTTGACTGGACCATTAAGGGGTGGAAGATCAATATGCCGAATGTTCTGAAGCTGCTGTTCAAACCTGGGAAGGATGAGACTTGCGCAACAGTCGGGCCTTTCTGGAATAATCGCGAGGTAAGGAACGAACCGGAGTGAGAATCAGTGGAATGCCTTAAGAACTAAACAAGAAAGCCCCGCCTTCTGAGGCGGGGCTTTTCACGGTAAAACTATCCAGGCAATTTAATAGCTGCCGCCTGGTGTGTAGGCCGTAGTATTACCATTAGCAACTTGATTACCACCACCCATCGGACAATTTCCCGTCCCACAGGTAGCACTGCCGGTAGCAAATTCCAGTGCCCTGTACGGCCTGTGATAAGCTCCACCGGTCCAGCCTCTGATGAAAGCATATGGTCGTGAATTTATCGTCGGCCATAAACCGCCGCCAACCAGTGCGTTATTGCCATGATAATCCTGTGCTCCTAATGGCCGCACTGCTCTTGCCGTACCAGTATTACTTCCATGGCAATAATGACAATTACTTCGCACATCATGGCTTGAACCCGTCACTGCCCAGGCTGATCCGGTACCGTGATTAGTAGCCGATCCCGGAGCGGCGGTGTAACCCGTATGACAAGTTGTGCAGAGCGTCGAGGCAGCCGCACTTGCATAGATAGTGCCCCGCAGAGTTTGCGCATTACCGTGTGCGGCAACAGTTCTGTTTGTAAGCGGTGTCGGTGTATTATGGCAGTCAAAACAGTTAAGAACAACGCTGCTTGCCGTGGTATGCCCTGAAGTACCATTACTGTCTCTGGCCGTTCCGATATTGTTATAAGGCACTGCCATTCTTGTCGAATAGGGGAAATCCCTTGTAATGGAGCCCAGAACCGGGTGAACGGAGGAGTTCGTCAACGTCAACTGACTCTTGACATCGATTAGCCCCTGAGTCCCGATTGCATTATTGGCAGCAGTATAGTTCGCACCCAATGCGATACCTCCGAAGGGCATGGTCGCAGTACCGGTGCCACCATTGTTAGAACGAGCAGTGGTATTGGTCGCACCGTTGCTGTCATGGCATGCCAGACAAAATTTCTGGGTTAGGATATTATCGACAGTATTTGCTGTATGGCCGCTCGATGTTCTTGCTCCGGCGGCATACGACGTTGAGAAGCTCACGAACGAATAAGTTGCAGCGGATATATTAGTAATGCTGGTCTCACCCGCGCCGTCCGGGTTGCGGAGGTTTATATAGCCATCGCCATGCATGCCTGATATCTTCTGAGTTGAAAAATTGCCTTCAAGATGGCAGACAATGCAGTCAGCATCCGCAACTGCTCCGCGACCCGTCTTTTTATGGCCCCACGCCAAACCGAATTCTCCAACTACAGCGTCTCGATTCGTTACTGTGCCGCCTGAAGCCAGAGAAGCATTCGGCGCATTCTGTATTGCATTATGACAGTCAATGCACCTTAAGGTCCCGCCCCATACTGCGGAACTGTGGCAAACCGGGGTCGCGCAACCTCCCGTGCCCTGAGTATATCCCAGCGAACCCTGAAGGTCATACACGCCGTTATTGTGTATCGCCGGGTTTACCGTATATGCGCCAGCTGAACCGGATACGCCTGTATGGCATGTGGGGCATGCCGTTGCTTTGTGGGTAGTACCATAGCTCACGCCATCACCGTGTGTGTTGCGTTTTGGGGTATTGTTGGCGTAATTCGGTCTACCATCATCTCCAACAATGCCGTGGCAGCTGCCGCAATTTATACTGCCACCCCACGTCGGTGAATTGTTCGCGGGAATTGTTCCGGCGATGACTGATGTCCCGTTGCTATGGCAGTAGATGTTGGCGCAGGCTCCTGAATACGTCCCGGCCGTGTGCTTGGCTATATTCGCCGGATACCCGCCGATGACATCGATGTTTCCGTCCAAATGCGCACTACCGCCGCTGACGCCGCTCACCGCGCCTGTGTGACAGTTGCCGCAGGTGGTAATTCCCACATGAGTAGTGTGGCTGCCGGTGCTCGGAGCGCCGCTCGCGGAATTCCCGTGGCAGGAGCCGCAACCCGATGCAGTGCCCCAAGACGGTGTTGTTGCACTGCCCGGCCCGTATGCATCGGCATGACAGCTCACATTAGAGCAGGTATGAGCCGATGCATTGAACGAAGCAGCGCCCAAGATACTATAGGTCGCGGATATCGCCACATCCACGGTTGTATTCATATGCTGTGCTGTTCCGCTGCCCGCGTTGCTGTGGCAGGCACCGCAGGTGACGTTCGTGATGGCCATGTGTTTGGCATGTGAACCGGCCCGGTTCGGCGCCGATGCTCCCGAAGGAGGCGATGCATGGCAGGATGCGCAGTTCGTCAATACCAGGGGCGAACCCCCTGTATGGCATGTGCTGCATGCGGGTCCGGAGCCGCCGTTCATCGTCGCACCATGGCAGAGTGCACAGGCATTTGCCATGTTCCCCGCGCTCTGATGGCTGGTCGCGTAGGCGTTGTTGGCGCTCCACGGTTTCGGATGCGCGGTATTGAGCAGATGGCACCCCGCTGCCTCGCACCCGGTGGCAAGGTTGCCCTGCGGAAAATTGAACCGGGGATTACTCCCCGCTCCGCCAGCGGGATTCGCATGGCACTGTTCGCAGTAGGTCAGGTCCGCCTTCGCGACCGTGCCGTGAGCCGAGGACGCGATGAACGGCAGCGGATGGGCTGCGACATCAGTCCCGTGACAAAGCGTATTATTGAAGCACCCTGCTGCCGTGCCTGATGCGGCCGGAGAAACAGGTTGGCGCGTTGAATTCGCGCCATTGGCATGGCACGGAACGCAAATTGCCGCGTTTTGCGTATTGGTATCGGTATGCTTTCGGACCCCTCCTCTCCATGGCCTGGGAGAGTGGGGAGCGGAAACCGTATGACAGGTGAAGCAGGAGATGCTCACACTGCCGCCGGCGAAATCGGTACCATGGCAGGTCTGGCAATATGCAAAGCCGCTTGCACTGCCCGGAGCAGCCTTGGCGCTTAACCCATGTACGTCAGCGGAAGACCATCCGACAGCATGTCCGACCTGTCCATGGCACAGCGTGCTGTTGAAGCAGCCCGGAGCTGTCCCCGTTGCAGCGGGCGGGTTCGGCTGGGTCGAGGAATATGCCCCATGCACATGACACTGGGCGCACACAGGCGCATTGCCGGAGTTTACATCTGTATGCGTCCGGGCGCCGCCTTTCCATGGCCTGGGGGAATGCGGCGCGGATACACCATGGCAGGTAAAACACGATCTGTTTATGACGCCTCCCGCAAAATCCGTTCCATGACATCGTTCACAGGCCTGGAAACCCTTTCCCTGCAAAGCATCTGGTGCGGCTTTTGCCGACACGCCGTGATTACCCGGATCATTCCAACCGGAAGCATGGCCGGAAGGTCCGTTCGCATGGCAGGAATAACCGTTCCACGACGCGGAAAAGCAGCTCACCCCGGATACCCCACCCTTCAGGTCCGCTCCATGGCATGCAACGCACTGGCCCGTATCCGAGAGATACGCCGCGCGATGGTCCACGATCCAGTTGTCAGGATGCTTCCCTGTCTCGGAATTAAAGATCGTACTGCCGGTCCTGCGCGCCTTGCTGCACCCAAAGGCAAAAATCAGCAGCACGCTGACCAGGATGATAGCGGTTCGCCTTGTCATCGGTGACATACTCTGCACCTCTCATTGTTCTGACGGCCGTGGCAGGGGAAACAGGATGCCGGATTGATCTTGCCGTCAATCTTATGCTGATTCAGATAATCCCCCCGATGCGGCATGGATCGCCCGGGAGCGTCCTTATACTTGTCGCTCGGCTTGATCTCTTCCTTGTTCGCATGGCAATCGGAGCAGAAGGAGTCCGCGTGACATACGCCGCAGGTCTGTTTTTGCCGGCCGGCATTGAATTTATGCGTCCTGAGGAAATCCTGCCGGTGGTCGAACGCCGATCTCCAGTCCGTATGGCATTCGCTGCAGATCGGCATGGCAGCGACCTCCATGGGATGCTTCGGCGCCATGCTCTGATGTACGGCGCAGGAGACAAGCACGGCCGCGAGGCCCAGTATTGCCCATACGCCAAGGATGATCCTGATCACTGTTTTATTCATACCCTCTCCTGTTCCAAGCATTGTCTTATTTTGCCTTAGTTACCGGCGCCGGTTTTTTAGCCGGAGGAGGCGTCAGCGTGGGTGACGGCATCGGTTTAGGCGCCGCCTTTTGTTCGTACTTAAAATCGAACTGATAGACCAGGGTCGCCATGATGCGGACATCGCGCGTAAACTCCGGGGTACGCGCATATTCCATATCCGCTACGATCCGGGCTCTGGGCGTCAGGGAATATCCAGCGGCGGCCGTTGCGCTGCTTGCGTCTTTGACGCCGTTGATTGCTTCTTTGTATGCAAGCCGAAGATAGCTCAAGGATATGTCCGTTTTGGATATCTTTTTGGATATATACGCTGCCTGCTCATCATAGACAAGGCTGTCATTCGCGCTGTCCATGCGATGGATACCGGCGCCGGCACTGAACGAATCCTTGGCGTAGGCTAATCTGCCTCCGAAAAATCTGGCATGGCCCGCGATGTTATACTCAAGATTCTTGTAGTCTGCAATGGCAAGCAACTCGGGGACTATGGCGATTTCCAGCGATCCGCCGCCGCTGGTGAGCGTTTCATCAGGGTTTATATTCGTGAACGTGAACGCGCTCAACGTGGACGATGCAAAGAACTGTTTATAATTGACGCGGGAGAACTCACCAGTCGCCCGCAGTCGGCCGAAAGGACCGATCGTGGTGTAATAGGTGTGCTGGCTCCAGCCTTTGCCGAGCGAATCGTACACGGACATACCCATCAGGTCCACCTTGTTCACCGGACGGATCCAAATGTCCACGGCTTCTTCCCTCCGAAAGCCGACATTGCCGTCCTTTTCATCCAGATAGGAAATCCCGATCGTGTAACGCTCCTGGATGCCCTGCGAGACGCGTCCGCCGAGTATGCTGTCGCCTCGTCGCGCATCCCGCTGAGTAATTAATTTTGTTTCCAGGGGACTGCCGCCAAAAGCCGCAAGGGTGATACCACCCTTCAGGTCGGTGCGCGCGTACAAGCCGTCGATCTGTTCGGAAGCCGCCCCTTCATTCACCAGGATCCTGCCGACACTCAGCATGCCGTTGCTTTGTCGTGTTCTCAAACTCAGATAGGCATATTGCAGGTCTTCGTTTGATCGGGAGGGAAAGCTCTCGGTCATCAGATCGCGCCGCAGCCATCCGCCGACGTTGAACGATATCGACCCGGTGTCGGAATTCGCGACCCGCAGGTCAAGGTATTCATAGAGAGGCATGACCCTCTTGTCATCAGCGGTCTCCCGGTCGAGTATGTAGGTTCGCGACTTCCCGGATATATCGAGTGCGAGCAGAGACTGGGGAAGAGCAAGCAAGGGAAGCATCAGTAGGAGACAGCGGATAACAAAGCTCATGTTCAGGTGCTCCTTATGCTGAAGGGTGAAGTGCGGTTGATTCTCCAGTGCGGACATAGTAAAGATTATAGCATATGTTAGCTCGCGATTTTGTGTTCGTCAACACACGATAACGATTATATTTGGAATAAACTGCTAATCGTAACTTTTGAATCATAATGAATCGCAGTTTGTAGCACGTCTGATTGCCTCGCTAAACCGGATTGCATACCTGCACTTCCTCCCACCATGCACTTCCCTGGTAATATGTTATACTTTAAATGAAGCAGGGCGCACTGATCAGGGGAAACATGCAGGGAAAGAGAAGCACTATAGGCCTCGTGGTAATCATACCAGCATTTTTGATCATTGCTTTCTTCCTGGGTTGGTTCTCGCGTTCCCGCTGGCAGGTATCACCCGGCCAGCCTATGAAGGAGATTCGGCTTGGGGGCTATGATTTTATCAATCCCCTGCTCGAGTGCGAATCCAGCGGCAACTCGATGGCAGACCGGGAACTCCGGCCGTTTCAACACAAGATCGAGGCAATGATCGATGAAAAGAAAAAGGCAAAATGGGCCGATCATATATCCGTATATTTTCGTGATATGAACAACGGCCTTACATTCGGCATTGATGATCGGGAAAAATTCTCGCCGGCAAGTCTCATCAAGATCCCCCTGATGATCGCCTATTTCAAGTGGGCTGAAACAGAGCCGGACATTCTGAGACGGAAATTAACCTTTGTAAATCTGCCGGACATGAATGCCCCCCAGATCATTAAACCCACATTTGTCTTGGAATACGGGCAATCCTACATCATCGAAGACCTGCTGTTCAGGACAATCGTCTACTCCGACAATAACGCCTATTTTTTGCTCTATACCAATATGAACCAATCCATCCAGAAAAAAGTATATATTGATCTCGGCCTCGAAATCCCCCGGATCAGACAACGCGAGGACCAGGTGACGGTCAGCGAGTACGCCGCGTTCTTCCGGATACTGTATAACGCTTCGTACCTGAACCAGAAGATGTCCGAAAAGGCGCTTGAATATATGTCTCAAGTAGATTTTAAGCAGGGATTGATCGGGGGACTGCCCGCGGGAATTGTCGCTTCCCACAAGTTCGGCGAAGCATCGCTTGGAGAATCAGGACAGATAAAGCAGTTGCATGATTGCGGGATCATTTACTACCCCAACGACCCCTACCTGCTCTGCGTGATGAGCCGCGGCAGTTCATTTGAATATCTCGATGATTCCATCAGGGAGATATCGCGCCTGGTCTACGGGGAGGTCGACCGCCAGCACGGCAAGCACTGATGATTCCATCTGGATTGTTGCAGCTGAAACGAGTCTGCTGGGTAGCTCTACACCTTTAAGGCGTGGAGCATTTTTTTGATGTCCTCGGGCATAGTGCCCTTCATGGTCTTGGCAAGATAGGAGCTGGTGGCGATGATATGGATGCACTTGATCATGAACTCGCGCTTTTTGGGGGTCATGGAGTCGAGCGTGTTCATTTTGTGGGTGTAGAACTCCCGCGACGCCTTGCCCAGCCAGTCCTGCACTTCCTGAAGCGTCATGTTCTTCGGCTTGATGACCGGTTCCACCAGGTTATAGCGGCTGTAGTCCCTGACCTCGATGTAGTCCTTGAGGCTCGGATAGATCTCGGAATAGGGCCAGGGTGCGATCGCGAGGAAGAACGCCATGTCAGGGTTGTAAAATTTCGACAACTCAAGCGTTTTTGCCATGCTTTCGGGCGTATCGTCTGGCATGCCGAGCACGAAGGAAGTCTCGGTCACGATGTCCTGAGCATTGATAAGATCCAGAGCGCGTTTTGAATCCTCCACCTTGATGTTCTTGTTGAACGAATCCAGCGTCGCCTGGGTCGTTGCCTCGACACCGAGGTAGATGTGGTCGATGTTTGCCAGACGGTACTTGTCCATGATGTGCTCGTCGCGGATGATGTCATCGACGCGGGTCTCCATCAGGATCTTGGTACCAACGTTTCGCTCGATCAGCAGGTCCAGGATGCGTTCCCACCTCTTTCCATCCAGCGTCGGCGTCTCGTCGGCGAACATCACCACGTTCACGCCATAGCGGTCCCTGAGCATCTCGAGCTCGGCCACGACATGCTCGGCGCTCCTGCCGCGCCAGTTCCGTTTCCAGAACAGCTGCTGCGAGCAGAAGCTGCACTTCTGGTTGCAGCCGCGCGAAGTGCTGACGATGGCCAGTATGGATTCCTTCATGGGTTTATAGGTGTATATCGACCAGTCCACAAGGTCCCATGCCACGGGAAGGCTGTCCAGGTTGTGAATGAACGGCCGGGGCGGCGTGACCTGCACCTTGCCATCGCGGGAAAAGGCGATCGAACGGACCTTCGAAAGTTCACCATTGCCTGCAAGGCAATCCATAAGCTCTACCAGGGTGTGCTCACCTTCACCCATGACAATGTAGTCAACCGGATTTCCCGGTGTGGTCAGGATCTCGTCATAACAATAGGTTGGATGCACATTGCCGATGATGGTCGTGATCTTGGGATCGATCTCCTTGGCAAGTTTGAGGACCTTCAGGGCGTCCACGATGCCGGCGGTAAATGCCGTCGTGCCTACCACATCGGGCTTCTCTGCTTCGATCCGCTTCCGGATGTCGTCATAGGTATGCCATTTGCTCATGGCATCGTAAATGACCGGTTCGTAACCAGCAGCGCGCAGGCTGCCAGCGAGATAGACAAATGCGATGTTCATCCAGACGCCCGCCGACTCCACGACGCCGGAATGGTAGGGCGGGGTAATAAGCAATACTTTTGCGTTCTTTTTCATTTTATCCTCGGCTGAAACATCGTCACAGCTTATCAGTGGCCCGATGAACCTGATGCTTGATGATTTTCAGCCCGTTAATGAGTTTGAAATACTTGTATTTTTCGCAATACTCCGTTCGATGGAGCGGTCGTTTTCCCCATTGCGCTGCGGGATCGGCAAACCGCGCTAATTGCATATAATACTCAATTTTTTTGGGGAAATCAAAAGGAAATTGAGAATGCGGCAGACGTAATTACCGGGAAAAAGCCAAGAGGTACTGCCACCAGGTGCCGAGACCGAAGACCGTGAACAGCATGACATGCTTGATGACCAGCATCTTCCGGCGAAGCTGTTCCGACTGCTCACCATAGACACTGCCAATATAGGCGTACGTAAAGGTACGTCCCGCCCCGGCCAGCAGGACGACCACGGTGCACCCCACCCCTGCCCAGAAGAACCGCTGCTCGAGACCGTCGAGAACGGCCTTAATTTCCGGGCGCTGCGAAGCGATGCGGTCGACCCAGTACACCGCGAGGACCGTGGCAGCCCAGCAACCTGCGGCGAAGTCGTGCAAAAAACCGATAAAGATGGTGAAGGCTTTTTTCATAGTATTTGCTCCCTGATTACCTACGATCCGGCTTTTGACGATATGTTAGTTCAGTTCAAACACTCTGACATATGCCCAGTATACACCGGCGCCAATCAGCAATGCATACATAAGTTCTTTTGTTATGACGGCCATGCCACCGTGCTTGATGCCGGTTATGTGTTTGACGGCCTTTCCCCATTGGTTCGTATAGATCAGACGGCCAAGGATGTTGAAAGCGGCAGCCATAACCAATACCCAGAACATGACCCCACCTGCCCGGTCAAGGGTGGTGCCCGCACCCGGTGCTGATTTTTTTAAAACGGAAAGGAGAACAATCAAAAGAAGACAGGAGACATATATCTTAAAGAGAATGCCCCTCGATTTTCCGATCAGCGTTAGCATTGATCTCCTTACTACGCCGTTCCATCGAGATGCAATGCCGTCTCCCCTGCTGTTCCCGGATCGCATGCTTTCCGTATCCGGGGTCGTGGTCTCCACCTGCGCAATAAGCAGGTTCGCTTTCCATTCGTCGTATGCCTTACTAAAGGCCAATTTCATAGGCATCTGTGTCATGAACGATAAGAGATGGCTCTTGGGGAATGCGGACCAGGGCAGGGCCCCGATCCTTCTCACAATGCTGCTGAACCGGAACAGTTCCTGATTGAGTTGGTGATATTCCAGCTCCCGCCGCATTGGAGACATCGCCGGCTCCGGATGCTTGAATACGGCTTTCACGCCGATGAAAGAATCCCATCCGAGTCCCGGGATAAGAAACGGCTTATACTCTTCGTACAGTTCTGTCCCCGGCAAAGGTGTTAAAAGCACGGGGTGTATGCCCACATTCAGCTTCTCGGAAAGTTCGAGCGTACGTCTAAAACTATCCAGAGAGTCCTGCCTGCCCCCCAATACCACAAAGAGCGTTACATCGACCCCCGCATCCTGCATCATCTTCACCGCGGCCACCCGGTCGGCCCCCTGTTTCCCCGAGGCATTGAAGGCACGGAGATGCGCGTCATCGCTTTCCCATCCGACCCATACGGAAAAAAGCCCGCTCTCTCGTGCGGCTTTCAGCATACGTTCGCCCTGCTTTCCCTGGACCGAGCGCAGATCGCCGAATCCGTACCAGCTGCGCTTCGTCCCTTTTGCCAGCTCGCTGAACAGGTCGATGCTGCGCTGGGTGTTTCCACCCCAGATATTATCGTCCCCGTTGAACCATATGTTGCCCGCGCATGTTTCTATCTCATCCACGACCTCGGGGATAGGCCGGTATCGTATCGTGTCCCCAAAGAACCTCCGGACCGAGCAAAAGGTGCATCGGTAAGGGCAGCCGCGCATCGTAAAAAAGGCGCGAAACCGGTAATTCCCTTTCAGTTTGCCGTCAATCGGCTTCGGCAGGTTCACCAGAGGCAATCGTTCACCAAGGTAGAACTTCTTAGCCTGGCCTGCCCGGATATCACGAAGCGCGTTTCCCCAGACCGACTCAGCCTCGCCGATAATCACGGTATCCGCATGCAAAGCAGCCTCGTCAGGGAGTGCCGTGGGATGGATGCCTCCCAGAACGACATGGATGCCCCGCTTTCGGCATGCATCTGCAAAACGATACGCCCAGGTGACCGTAGCAGTCATGGCGCTGATCGCCACTATGTTCGTTTGAATTCCTTCAGGAGTAATATTCTGCTGGTTCGCGTCCACCTGGGTAATACCGGCATCGGGAAATTCCCGCAGGGTAAGCGCGGCAAGATATTCAAGGATTGGAGGGACCAGGGGCACACGTCCCGAAAAAGGGTACTGCGACGCGATGATCGTGAGATTCAATCGCGCAGGATCAATTCTGATTGAGCTCAAACGCCCTACCTCTTCTTCGATTTACTCTGTCCCGGCTTCTCCGACTTCAGTCCCGCGGGATGGTCCTTCAGTGTCTGTTTCTCGGCTTCGCCCTTGAACCAATCGATTGGCCGCTCAGTCTGATCCTTGAACGCGCCAAGAGCCTGATCTCTCAGTTCCGCGGCCTCTGCATCAGCCTGCGACACCAGGATCTCGTCCACCACCTGGGGGCAGGACGCTACCGAGCCAGGCCGTGCCTCGATCTCCTCGCGAATGCTCGGCTCGAGTTTCGGGTCCTTGGCCATTGCCATCTTTAACTCGATGGAGAAATTCACATACCGTTCCAGCATGCGGAAGACCATGGAGTCGCCCATCGCTCCCGCAGTGCGGTCCTCGTCGGGCAATGGCGAGACCTTGCCGTTCTCGATCTTGGCGCGGCCCACCATCTCGCACCCGGTGCCGTTGTCGGTGGTATACCCCAGATTATCGGTGATGACCGCCAGGACCGTGGGCACGTTCGCCAGGTCCCAGTGCGCCAGTAGTCCCACCTCGCCATCCGGCAGAGGCTTGAGACAATCGATGCTCATGGCCAGAACTCGGGACCACGGGGGCACCGGCCTCGTACGCTTCCTCGAAGGCAGTCCCTTGACAACGCGGCGCAGAGAATCGTCGAAAAGGTTGGTGGCTGTCTCTGCCTCGCCGAGCACATTGACGCAATGCGACCCGGGGATATTCAGTATCTCCTGCACCATGGCATAGTAATCATCGCGGGTCACGACGCCGAACCTACCCCGGTAGCCACCCCCATCGCAGATCCGGCTCCCGGGAGGCAGCCGGAACCTCATCTTCTTCCGGCGGCATGCCTGAAAGAAATACACATACGCCGATGTTGCTCCGATGAGAGCTACAGGCACCCCGCTGGCCTCGGATTCGCGCAACGCTTTGATCAAGGCGTTTACATCGATACCCGACTTCCCGAGCAGGAACATGCTGTCCGGGGTTCCGAAATGAAGTCGCGTCTGCTCCATCCCGATGGCCATGCCCATGGACGGCGCCATCTCCGGGCTGGGTGCAAGGATCAGGATGCGGCATCGCTTGCCTTCTGTGAAATCAGGGAAAAGGTACGATTCGGTCATCATCCGGTTGGCCGAGAACACCAGGCGCTTCCCGTCCTCATCGCGAAAGATGCGGCCCCGCTGGGTCAGGCTGGTGGTTCCGCCGGTGAGGCACGACATCACCGATTTCTCAAGGGGAAAGGACGCAACCAGATGGGTCTTGAAGACGTCGTTGTACACCATGGGAATGTCCTGCCACTGAGAAATGTCTCCTGGCTTCACCTTTTTGATATCGCAGAATTCACGGAAAATCGTGTTCACCTCGTAGTGCAGGGCAAACATCCTGAGGCAGTAGTCATTGAAGTCCGGGACATTGGAATCCACGCCAGCTGCGATGAACTTGAGCACGTCCTCCGTCAGGCGATGCCGTTCGGCATCAGCTTCGGAAGCGCTCATGGGGGTAAAAGACTTTGTAGACATACGTTCTTGCCTCCCGGTACATGATATTCTGATATGTATCCGGTATTAATAATGCAATAAATGCGCCTCCAACAGCAGTTAGTGCAGCCATGAAGCCTTTACATTTCAGCAGACTGCATGCCTCACTACAAGGTTTTCCGTCAACATAGCCATCAGAACGCATAAGAAATGAGCACCTGATTAACAATCAGGCAGCATGATCACCTGATGCGTCTTTTCTCCCTCACTGCGTCCCGAGTGACCTTCCATTTTTCATATGCGATCTTATACCCGTGCCGCACCGGAATCTGGGACATAAGCGAAATGATGTGCGCATGGGGAAAAGCTTTCTTCGGTATCCTGAACATATGCCGCAGGACCCTCCCCAGCCGGAGCACTTCCAGTGAAGTCTCGTAGAACTGTTCCTCCCGTACCTCGGGAGTCATTGCCGGATCCGGATGATCAAAAAGGGCATAGGCACCCGTATAATACTCCCAGCCCATCTCTTTATAGAGATAAGGCTCATACTGCTGGCGCAGTTTGGTCCCCGGATACGGTACGACCAGGGACGGGTGCATGCTCACGCCTAACCGGTCCGCCACGTCCACAGAGCGCTTAAAGTCATCCAGCGAATCGTCCCGGCTTCCCAACATATAGAACAGCGACACATCGATGCCATGGTCCTTAATGGTGCGAACTGCTGCTTCCCGATCAACACCGATCTTGCCGTCAGCCTGGTAGGCTTTCAACCCTTCGTCCGTCATGGCATCCCAACCCACCCATGCGGTCAGCATGCCGCTCTCACGGGCGGCGTTCAACATGCGCTTGCCTGCTGCGGACATTACCGGGCGGAGACTGCCGAAACCCATCCATCTCTTCCCGCTTCCCTTGAGCGCGGTGAACAGGTCGATGGCGCGCTGCTCCTTGCCTGTCCACCAGATGTTCTCATCGCCGTTAATGTACATCTTCTCCGGGATCGCAGCCACATCGCGCACCACGTGGTCAATGGGACGAAACCGGATCTTTTCTCCCCAGAACGGTTTGACCGAGCAAAACGTGCAATTGTACGGGCATCCGCGTGAAGTATTCACGACCCGGAATTGGTGCTTGCGTTTCCCCCGCAAATGCCCGTAAAGCGGTGTGGGGAGGTCATCCAGTTCGATCCGCTCACCCTTGTAAAATGGCTTCAGTTGACCAGCGCGGAAGTCCTTCAGCACCTGAGGCCAGGCCGACTCAGCTTCGCCGATCACCACCGCATCGCCGTGGGATTTGGCTTCCTCGGGCATGGCGGATGCGTGTATATTGCCGAACACGACTTTGATGCCCCGCGCACGCAATTTTTCCGCGATCCTATAACCCGGGACGGCGGTCGGCGTCAGGATACTGATCGCTGCAAGGTCGCATTCCAGGGTTTCAAGAGCCTCGGGATCAGCGCTGGCACTGATAAGCTCGATCTCGATGCCCGGGTCCTCTCTACGGGTTAGCGCGGCAAGATATTCCAGAATCGGAGGCGCTATCGGCGCCCAGCCGAACGGCAAGGGGGGGAAAATGATGCAAAGTTTCATAAGGATAATCCAACTTTCAATCGTAGGCGATCAGTACGAAGTCATCAGTTGATAATGGTTGTTGAAAACAGCCAGTTTTCAACGGACTTCGGTCCGCATTTGGCGAAAATTCCATTTGATGCCGATTCTCTTCTTGCATCTTTTCATGAATGTCTTGATCACTGTCTTTTCATTTGCGATCTTCTCAGATAGCGCGTCATGGTCATCAGTTTTTTAATATTTTGAGATCACGGCAAAGAACGCAACGAGTTGTATCTTAACTCGAATGCGGAACTCATTGCAATACTTATGAACGGCCTTCTGTACGCAGTGTCGAATAATGATGAGCGAAGAAGTTCGCGTTACTCTTGTAAGTATGTACGCTCACCTACTCGAAAGCTCGCGCACTCTACCCTCTGCAAAAGGGATCATCCTGTCAAGTTCATTGACCGGCACTTCCAGAAAAAGTCGATAATCCGTCAACGCTTCATTGAGCATCCCGAGCTTTTCAAAAGCAATGCCTCTGTTTAGTATCGCTTCAGCGTCATTAATATTCAGTTTTACCGCTTCGTTATAGTATCGGATGGCTCCTGCAAAGTCTTGTTTAAGAAAACGGACATATCCCAGTTGCGTATGCAACCGTGGAAAAACCGGATCATGAGAGAGCGCTTTCATAAATTCTTTTTCAGCTGCATCGAGGTCGCCAACCTTGTCAAGATAGGCGCACCCAAGGTTATGATAGCCGAAGGCGCGGTCCGGATACAGATCAATTATTCTGGTGAAGAGCGCCACATCGCTTTTCCAATAGGTAGTGCCGGCTACCGACAAGCCCGCCATCACAAACAGTACGATCATGGCAGCGGCTGTTTTGTATCTTCGAAACCCTGTGCCGGGAGGAACCGCCATCTTGATCTGGTCGGCCAAAATGATCCATAGCCCTATTGCCGGAGCATACAAGTAGCGATCAGCAAGAGGGGCGCTGGGGAATGCAATGACGCCGCTTACCGGCAATAAGAAGACAACGAACCATGCCAGCCCGAAGAGCGTAGTCGCGCTCCTTCCACGGGTAAGCAGCCATCCAAGCAGTGAAATTATGCAAATCCACGCCAGAGCGAGCGGAAGAGCCAGTAGATGGAAATCGTCGGGAACAAAATACTTCGCGCTAATCGAAACAGGCCAGAGCACCGACAGGAGGTATCGGGGTATTATATAGATATTATCCAGAAGTCGCGGTCCAAGTCCTTGCAGTATCTCCATGTGCACCCCGGCGCCGGACAGCGCATTGAACCGCAATAGTGAATACGCCAGGGCAGCACCCGCATAGAGGATCAGTCGCGCAACAGCCTGGTACAGCCCGCCAGGCGCGGCATCCTGGTACGCCTTGAATTCCATCGCGATGATAAAAGGAAGGATCGCAAAGGCCATCTCCTTGGCCAAGAGCCCCGCCAGAAAGAACAGTGCTGCAAATAATGCGAGGATTATTCTTTTGTGATGGATGCTCTTGCGGTGAAGCAGGTAGGTGAGAAGAGCACAGAGACAGGCGAGCATCGTATTGCGGCCGCCGGAAAGGAAGTTCACGCTTTCCACGTTTATCGGATGGACCGCGAACAGGAGTCCGGCCAGAAGCGCCGCGGACGCATCCTGGAGAAGCGATCTTGCAAGAAAATACACCAGTAAAGCATTGGCAGCGTGCAGCAGGACGTTGACAAAATGCATCCAAAAAGGATCGAGCCCATGCAAGCGTTCTTCCACCAGGAACGTAAGAAGGGCCACGGGGCGGTAATAGGGTGTTAATTCGGTTTTACTTGCGGTATCGACCCGGTTATACAGTGAACCGACCGAAGCGCGCAATGCCTGGTTGTTCTTGATGACATTCTCATCATCCCAAACAAAGCCATTACACAGAGAGTTCGTGAAGACAAGAAATGCGACAGCCGCGATAATAAGTCCGAATGCAAGATCACGCATTTCCTCTCCGATCGTCTGGAGCGCCCATGATCTGTTCCTGAGGTAAAAGGGAGTCATCTGCGGACACTCCTTTTCGATGGAACCGTCGCCAAGCGTCTTTCGATCAAATCACAAAGGATCGTGATGCCTGCCAATCGGGTTTCCCCGTTTTTCGTGGTGCTGCCAAGGGGAAAACAATTCATCTCGCTAATTCGTGCACCTTCGCTTCTGCATATTCCCGGGATCCCTGCAGATCGTTCTGACCCGGGATAGTCAGATAGAATTCATAATCCGAAAGAGCTTCTTCGTACCTGCCCATTTGTTCATAGGTGATCCCCCGGTTGATACGCGCCTCTCTGTCCAATGGGTAGTAGCGAAGCTCTTCTGATAAGTACTGCAACGCTCCATCAAAATCTCTCCGCTGCAAACGCAGATATCCCAGAAGCGCCTGCACAGTGGGTGCTGAGGGGTCCAAGACCAGGACCTGTTCAAGGTTCTGTTCGGCCGTCTTCAGATCATTCGGCCCATTCCTGGCAAGATATGCCCTGCCGAGATTAAAATATCCATGCGCATTTTCCGGATACTGTTCAACCATACGGGAGAAAAGCGTCAGATCGCTTTTCCAGTCTAGATTGCGCCACGCAGTCAAAGCGGCAGCCGTGATAATAACGATCGCTATAAAAACAACTGCATATCGTCTGACTATTTTTTTTTCGCTGCGGAATAGTCCCGACAACTGATCGGCAGTAAGTATCCACAGCCCGATCGCGGGCAGATAAACATACCGGTCAGCCATCTCTATGATCGAGAAGTAGAAAATACCGCTCACCGGAATCCAGAACGCTGCAAGCCAGAATAGCCCGAAGAACGCGGGCCTGCTGCCACCCCGTTTTAGCAGCCATGCAATACATGCGATCACGCAAGCCCACCCAGCAACAAGCTGCGGGGCGATGGCGAGAAGTTCACCGGGAACGGCGTATCTTGGTGAAAGCGCCGTTGGCCAGACGATCGTCAACAGATATTGGGGAATGATGTAAATATTGTTTAAAATGCGTTCCGCGAAACCCGGGATGATGTACAACTCATGCAGTTTCCGGGCACCTAATCCGGGAATGAGACCTGTTTGAAGGCCAAGCCCGGAAAGTGTCCACCATCGTAATAAAAGGTAGCCTGCCAATGCCACCGCATAGGGAGCCAATCTCATAACTGACCTTGACCATGCATGCGACCCTTTTCCTCGAAGTGATGACCACTCTTGCGCTACAATGAACGGCAATACCATCAATGCGAACTCTTTCGAGAAAAGGCCGGCCAGAAAGAGAAGCGCGCCCGCGAATGCATGCGATAGATTATCCCGGGCTATGCTTCGCTGATGCGCCAGGTATGCCATAAGAACGAACAGAGATGCCAGCATGGTGTTTCGACCGCCTGACAGATAATTTACACTCTCGGCATGAATAGGATGAACCACAAAGAGAAGGCTTGCAATAAGTGCGGGGCGATAGTCTTTAAAAAGGGACCTGGCTAGAAGGTAAACAAGGAAGGCATTGACAGCGTGCAGCAATACATTGATAAGATGCATCAGAAATGGATCGAATCCATGCAGCCGCCCCTCGACAGCGAAAGTCTGGTAGGTAAGTGGACGATAAAAGGGAAGGATCTGCGTATCACTGATTGAATCAATCGTGTTGAAAAGCGATAGCGGAGAACCTTGCAGCACAGGATTGTGAAGAATAACAACAGGGTCATCCGCTACAAAACCGTTTCCGAGAGAGTTTGCGTAAACCATACATGCAACAGCAGCAACTGCCAAACCCCTGATCCAGTCTTTTTGTGTTTCATCCATACAGGACCGTTCCTCTGAGGTCCTGTATGGAATAGATCATCAGGACCATGCCTTTGGCGATGCGAAAGGAGTACTCCTGCAAGTGCCTTTCAGGTATGCATTCAGCATCTATGTCGGGCATGATGCAGTTGCTCATGGTTTAGAATACTCCATTTTGAGGCTAAAGTGAATAACAACGATATACCGCGGGCCGCGCTATCCAGATAGTGCCATAACGCTGGACACTCCATTGCTGCAATATCCTTTGGTTCGGTGGAGCATATCGCCCCATGACACAACCCGGTGCGGATTGCGCGGAGACGAATCAGCGGATAGCGTCACGCCTGCGCATCGTGGTATAATGAACACCACTAATCCGAACGCTCCGCGTCTGAGGCAAAGCCATGCATCTGAAGCGTATCTGCTTTTACCTTGTCGTCATCACACCGGCATTCTTCCTGGTCGTCCTTGCGATCCTTGTCGGACGCGACCTCCATGACCTGCGGTCGCTCAGTATGGAGCGGATCACGCTTGATCTGCAGGCCCGTATGGCAAAACGGGAACCGAAATCCTTCCCCCTGCCTGATGCTGTTTATACCCTCGATCCTGCAAAGAAGACCATCTTCATGTTCGGTGAATCGTCCCTGGTCCTGTCTGACGGCGGGACCTTTCCGGACTACGTGGGACAGCGATCGGCACGTCTGCAGACGGTCAACTTCGGGGTCAGCGGGATCGATTCCCTTTCGGTGCGGCAGCGGATCAAGGAGGTGCTTCAAGCAGCCAGACCGGATGTCATCGTCCTCTATTATGGGCACAACGACTATAATAATCCCTACAACGGATTCATCATGCCGACGTACTTCAAGAAATTCGATGAACTGCTCGCCCTCCCCTATCTCCTTCACGACAAGGACCGGCCGGAAGGCGTGATCCTTTCGAACGATTGGTACTGGTATTCGCGACTCATCCGTCCGCGGTTGATCCGGACGTTCGAGCGGTTTCATCTGCTCGATATTAACAGCGATGACTATACGCCGGTCAATCAGCTCATCCTGGAGAACTTCATCGTCAATAATGAAGAGATCCTGGCGATGGCGGCGGCAAAGAAGATCCCGGTCGTGCTGATCACTCCCGTTGGCAACCTCCGGGCGGAACCGTTCGGGGACGTCCACACGACAACCGCCCTGTATCTGCGGGGCATGTCGTCGCCTCATTACCGTGAATCCCTTGACTTATTGAAACAGGCACGCGACGCGGAATTATTCACTTATGACCTGCGGGCCAAGAGCCCGCTCATCGACTATCTACGACAGTTGAAACGGCCTGGTGTCCATGTGCTGGACCTGGAGGAAAAGCTGGAGGCATTGCATTTTGAGTTCGGTTACGGGGAGTTCCTCGATTATTTCCACTTCAGCGACCGGACACACCGAATGCTGGCCGGGATCATCTACGATTTCATGGTAGAACGACATCTGACGGTGCCAGAGCGGAGGAGTAATGGAGAGCACTGATCCAGCCGCTCTTTATTGAAAAGTCAGAATAACGTATAGATGAATGGAGCGACCGCTGAACCGGATGTCAGGAATATTACTGCGCCCAGCAGAACAAGGAATATGATGACCGGTATGAGCCACCATTTTTTTCTTATCTTCATGAATTCCCAGAGCTCGCAAATGATCGCCAGTTTCCCCATATTCACTCCCGTCCGTATAGAGACCGCGCACATTTGTGCCCGGACGTAAACGCCGTCGATCTTATCTTGACTTCAAACCCTTCCCGGCTTGGCGACCGATCGTCAGACGTTAAAACTGCTTTTTATACTGTTTCTTATCACCGACTGCATCGCGTTTTTTCCAGTAGCTCGTTGAATCCTTATTGATACGTTGATCAAGCACGTCCTTTCTCATTATGTTCATCAGGAGGCCGATCGGCGTCACCAAAATCCAGTATGCCAGCGTAAGCAGGATGCGTGTTGAGGTCCATCCAAGCGCAAGCGCGAGCAGCATCCAGAACCGATAGGGCCGGCACAAGGATCGAGGTGCAATGAGCCCGGACAGCAGCATGAACGCTCCAGCTGCTGCAATGTACCAGCCGACCTGATATCCTCGCCACAGCATGGCCGCTGACACACCTCCGGCCAAACCCGCACACTGCAGCCCGAACCGCCGCAAGGAACGAACAGAACTATCAAGTCTCGACAGTTCCTCCTGTATCTCCCGGATCACGAAGGCATCACCGGCGTTGGCGGATTCGCACATCCGTCGCGCGCGCCGCGCAGTTCTGATCGACCGGTTTTTCCTATAAGATGTGTGCCGAGCACCAGATAGTCGATCTCCGTTCCCATGAAACATCGATATGCGTCTTCAGGTGTTCGCACGATCGGTTCACCGCGCACATTGAATGATGTATTGATAATGATCGGACAGCCTGTTTTTTCATAAAATCGTTCGATCAGGGCGTAAAAAAGCGGATTCGTGTCCTTGTGAACGGTCTGAACTCGGGCGGAATAATCCACATGCGTAACAGCCGGGATATCGCTTCGAGCAGCATTTAATCGTTCAATGCCCTGGAGCTTCTCCTCCTGCGCAGTCAACTGCGCGCGTTTCTCCTTCTGAATATCGGCCGTCAGAAGCATATAGGGGCTTTCCCGGTCCAGGTTGAAGTATACCGCTGCCTTCTCCGCAAGCACGGCAGGAGCAAAAGGCCGGAACGATTCCCTGAACTTGATCTTGGCATTCAACCTCTTCCGCATATCCGGCAGTCGCGCGTCCGCGATGATGCTTCGGTTTCCCAATGCTCGGGGGCCGTATTCCATTCTACCCTGGAACCAGCCGATAACCTTACCGGCTATCAACAGGTCCCTGACCCTTGAAAGCAATTCAGCCTCGTCACAATGCACAAACGGGATGCTGTTCTGCGCCAAAAAGGTCCCTATCTGATCGTCACTATACTCGGGCCCAAGCAGCGAGCCTTTCATCCGGTCTTTGCCCCGCTTCACCTCTCGGCTATTGCCCTGAATTGCATGCCAGACAAAAAGAGCCGATCCCAGCGCCCCTCCTGCGTCGCCGGCAGCGGGCTGGACCCAGATGTCGTCAAAGATGCCAGCTCGAAGGATTTTCCCGTTTGCCACGCAATTGAGCGCCACTCCGCCGGCCAGACAGAGATTGCGTTGACCCGTTTCTTTACGTACATGCCTGGCAATGCACAGCATAACCTCTTCTGTCACCTTTTGGACCGAGGCTGCAAGATCCATATCTCGCTGCGTCAGGGGGCCTTCCGGTTTTCTCGGCTCACCGCCGAACAAAGCATGGAACCTGTCGTTCGTCATGGTCAGCCCTGAGCAATAATTGAAGTATTCCTGGTTCAGCTTGAACGATCCGTCTTTCTTGATGTCGATCAGATGCTCTCGAATCAGGTCCGCATACACTGGTCTGCCGTACGGAGCGAGGCCCATGACCTTATACTCGGCGGAATTGACCTTAAAGCCGGCATAATGGGTAAACGCCGAGTAGAGCAATCCAATGGAATGGGGGAACGAGAGTTCGCATCGGATATCGATCTGATTGCCCATACCGGCACCCCAGCTTGTGGTGGCCCATTCCCCTACACCGTCGGCCGTCACAATAGCCGCGTCTTCATAGGGGGAAGGATAGAAGGCGGATGCGGCATGCGCCTCATGGTGCTGCGTAAAAAGAAGCTCACCGGCAAACCCCGTCAATTCCTTTCGTATCACTTCCCGCAACCAAAGTTTTTCCTTCAGCCAGAGAGGAATCGCCGCGAGAAATTGCCCGATGCCGCGTGGCGCATACGCCAGCGAGGTCTCGATGATCCGCTCAAATTTCAGGAGCGGTTTCTCGTAAAAGACCGCGAAATTCACTTCGTGTATTGATATCCCGCCGGCGCTCAGGCAATACTCCACCGATTGCCGCGGGAAAGTCGGGTCATGTTTCCTGCGGGTGAAACGCTCCTCCTGAACGGCAGAAATGATCTCTCCGTCACGCACCAGGCAGGCGGCGCTGTCGTGATAATACGCTGATATGCCGAGAATATTCATAGTGGATTCACCCGCAGGCGGCCTGCGGCAGGAACTCGCAGCCAGGGTTTGCAAAGCATAATCTTCGCGTTCCTGATCACGCCGCGTCGCATTCAACACTTTTCCCGATGTGTATCGCGGTGTTCCTCCCTTGCACGGCGTCATCGAACTATCCCGGTCAGCGTGCTAGCTCACGCACCTTTTTTTCAGCATATTCACGGGACCCGGACCCGGCGTATTCACCGGGGATGGATAGGGAAATTTGATAATCCAAAAGAGCCTCTTTGAGACGTCCCAGTTGTTCGTAAACCCTGGCCCTCTTCATTCTCGCATCCTGGTCTACGGGTAATGCGGCCAGCGCCTCGGTCAAATAAAATAGAGCCTCTTCAAGATCGCCCTTTTCGAGTCGTATCGTTCCTAATGGGTTATACATCGCCCTTGCCGTGGGGTCCAGTTCAAGCGTCCTTGTAAATTCTCGCTCCGCCGCATCGAGATTGCCTGCTTCAAGGTAGGCGTATCCCAGAGTCTTATGAGCACCCGGAATCTCGGGATTCTGCTTCACGTGCTTCGAAAACAAGGTGATATCGTTCTTCCAATCAAAATTGCGCGCTATGGTCAGAGATGCCAGCACCAGCAGCAAACCGGCAGCTGCCGCGAAGAATTTTCGCATGGTCGCAGGTGAAGAAGCGAATACCCAGGACGTTCGATCAGCAATGACCAGCCACAACCCGATCGCTGGTGCATAGAGATACCGTTCAGCCAGAGGAGCGCTGGGAATCGCAATGAGGCCGCTTACCGGCATCCAGAATGCCGCGGCCCACGCTATCCCGAATAGAGTAACACGGCGATCATCTTTCCTGAGGACCCACCACAGTAATCCTATGATGCAACCCCATGCAGCGACAAGCTGCAGCGCAAGTGGATGATAATCCTCCGGCAGGTGATATCTCATATCCAGGGACAGGGGCCACACCATGGTCATGAAATATCGCGGGATAATGTAAATATTGTCCCAAAGCCGTGATCCAATACGCGTAATATCTATCGGCATGCCTGTTTGTGACAGGGCATTAGTACGCATTACCATGTAAATTGCCAAACCCGCCAGATAGGGGAGCAATCTCCCTATTGCCTTTCTCCTGTTATCGGGTGATGTTCGAATGTTATGATAATGCTCTTGTACAAGGATGAGGGGCAGTACACAGATTGCAAGCTCTTTTGACAAAAGCCCCGCCAGGAAAGCGACTGCGCCGGCAACTGCACTGGACCATGCATTTTTCCGAATACTCTGTTCGTGGAGCAGGAATGCAATAAGAACAAAAAAACAGGCAAGTAACGTATTTCTGCCACCCGAGAGAAAATTCACACTTTCGGCATTTATCGGGTGAACGGCAAAGATAAGCCCGGCGACGAATGCGGTGTATGAAGACATCATTAGTGAGCGGGCAACAAAATAGACAAGGAAAACATTCGCGGCATGCAGCAGAACATTGACCAGATGCATGAACAAGGGGTTCAGACCATGAAATCTCTCTTCCAACAGATAGGTTGTATACGTTAATGGTCGATAATAGTGGCTGACGTCAGTGTCAAACACGGTATCTGCAATAACATAGAGCGTAAGAACATCTCCTCTCAATGCGTGCTTGTTCACAATGACCTGAGCATCGTCCCACACAAAGCCGTTTCCTATTGTGTTTGCGTAAACGAGGAACGCTGCGGCAGCGGCCAAAAGGCCGAACAACAGATCCCTCCTGCCCTTTTCGGACATGCGGGCAATCCACGCTATTTTCAAAGTAGACAGGGTCATAGATGGATGTCGCTATCGCGGCTTCCACGCTTCCGCAATGTTGCCACGGTTACCTGCATTGACTGCGTCCGGAATCAGAGTCATAACTTATCATGTTCTTGTAATTTCCATGATAGCAGCGCAATTGTCAATAGATTTCTGTCATTCCATGCATCGCAATGCCGATCCTAATCATATTGCCCGTGATAACGTATTATGTTATGCTTTCATAAATGCGGTGCACTATGCGTCGTACGCGATACCATGACGTCCGGTCGAATGCGGGAGATATCTATGTCAAGGCGGGATGCTGCCGTGCAACAAAATAGGGATGACGGGAAAACCCGATTTGTTTTTCTAGTGATCATCATCGTCACCTTGTTATGCTTCCTTCCGGATATTTACAATGATTTACTGCTGACCTGGGATGATGGCGCTACCATTATCAACAATGAACATATTAGACATCTCAATTTCGATACCCTCCTGTGGGCATTCTCTGATTTTTATTGTTCTGACTGGTTACCGCTGGTATGGATCTCGTTCGCACTTGAATATGCAGTTTGGGGTTTGAATCCGGCAGGATATCATTTGACCAATAATATCATCCATGCCTTGAATGCGGGCATGATATTTCTACTTTTTCTTGAGCTGCTTAGGGTCTACATTGCTCTCAACAGAACTGACAATGCGAAGTCCTCAATGCTTTCCGGAAATGGCGCCATTTTCTGTGCTTTGCTTGCAGCACTTCTTTTTGCGATTCATCCGCTCCGCGTGGAAGCGGTTGCCTGGGCGACCGGCCGAAAGGATGTTTTAAGCCTCTTCTTCGGACTTCCGGCGGTTCTTGCGTATTTACAACATGCTCAAGTGTCCATAACCCGGACGCAAAACACTGCACACCCGCTTTCTTTTACTACCACCGCTTTTTACTGGCCGTCAGTCGTCTTGTATTGCCTTTCCCTTTTCAGCAAACCCATGCTGGTAACCCTGCCGTTGATACTCCTGGTCCTTGACTGGTATCCGCTGGAGCGTTTTAACCGGCAGGATATCAAAGGACTCCTTCTGGAGAAGACACCATATGCGATATGTGCGGGTTTCATTTCGGTCATTATCATGAACGCACACGCCGGCGCAGTAATGCCGATGAGCGAATCAAACATGCTGTCGCGTGCTCTCATCGCGATAAAGTCGATCATGAGCTATATATATGTCACCCTATGGCCAATTGAGCTCAGCCCATTCTATTTGCATCCTTTGAATGTCTCGATGCTGACTCGCGAGTACGCGATTCCCGTTCTATTTTTAACTGCTTTTACGCTGTGCGCGGCACTGCTGATAAAGCGTCAGCCGGTATTAATTTCGGCATGGCTGATTTATCTGCTCACACTTATCCCTGTCCTCGGATTTACTCAGGTGTCGCTCACCGCAATGGCGGATAGATACACGTATGTGCCGGGAATTCCGATTTCGCTACTGTGTGCGCTCGGCTTAACCGCCCTGCTTGCAAGACTATCCGATTTCCGGTACCTCACGTATGCCGTCCGGACGGGGATACTGCTCATGCTGCTCACCGGCATTTATTTGACCGAGCGGCAGATTACATTCTGGAAGGACGACGTTGCACTGTGGAGCAGGGCCATTGACGTCCAGCCGCACTTTTCCGGCAAAATGTATTTTCAGCGCAGCATGGCTTTTACACTGAAAGGCGAGCATCAAAAAGCCTTGGCCGATATAAATGAAGCGCTTGCGATCGCCACAAGAAAAAATAACCGGATCGCAATGCGCGAAGTTGTTGCGACGCGGGCTCGGATTCTGAATCAGCTGCGTGATCTTGACGGAGCAATAGCTGATTACACCAGTGCAATAGCATTGGACAACGCTCCGGAGCGTTCAGCATATTTTTTTGAAAGAGGAAATATATATTTAGAAATGGGAAGGATTGATCTGGCAAATGAGGACTTCAGGTTAGCCAGGATGATTGACGGTAATAAGTAAAATCTACAACATCAGGCCGCCGTGGCAATATCCATATTACGGAACATCGCTCGGGGTCTCTTGCATGGAGACGCGGCGTAAGATTGAGGTACAACCTGAACAGGTCAAACCGCTTACTGCAAAGCATCCAGCCCCGGCTTTATGATACTAAAAACCATTTCCGGTGTGATAACCTGAAGACAGACATTGTCCTTGCAGACGCTCTTTCTGTGATTTGCAGCTGAAACGCAGGGAGAACAAGCCAATCCGGCATAGATTGGCGTCATGATCCCCAGCGGACTGTATAATGCCGGAGTCTCCGGCCCAAACAGAACGAACGCGGGCATGGAAGTCATGGACGCGAAATGCGCAGGCCCCGAGTCGTTCGTGACCATGAAAGCACTCACCGTATAGAGTACGGGAAGTTCAATAAGAGCTGTCCTGCCGGCAAAATTCACGCATCTTTCGCTTTTCACGGCACATTCGATACTCTCATTCCAGGAGCGTTCATGATCGGCGCCGATCAGAAGAATGGCGACATGAGGGTACTTTCCGAGAACCATGTCGGCCAGCCTGATGAAATGGCCTTTTGGCCACCGTCGAAGCGGAACAAGATCAGATGCGTTCGTATTAAAAAGAACTATCTTGTGAAACTGCCGATCAAAGCCGGGAAAAACCTCCTTGATTTTGTGAACCATTGAGATCGTCGCCTGCTCGCTCACGGCTATCGTTCCCAGGGTGATCTCCTTATCGGTAATTGTTGTTTTCGAATAGGGGAGCTCCGCCTTTTCAGACAGCAGCGCGTTTACCAGGGCCATGAAATTTTTTGACATATGCTGGTGCGGATTATAGGCGACTTTATGGGTAAGAAAATCGCCTCGATACAAACCTTCGTTGTAAAACGCATGAAAACCTACCGTGCGAATAGCTCCGGAAAAACCCGCAAGGATAGCGGTGAAACGGGAAAAAAGCTCAAGGTCAATGACGGTATCGATATCGTTCTTTCGTGTCCAGACAAAAAAGCGTATCGCGTCCTTGACAAGAGTTCCTATCCCTGCATCTTGCATTCGAAATATATTTTCGCGCGGGGTAGTACCCAGGAGTTCCAAACTATGACTTGTACTCCGGAAACTGACAAAATACAGTTTCGCATTCAGCGTATCTTTAAGCTTCACCATTGCCGGATTCGCGAGAACATTGCTGCCCGTTTCGGAAAGTCCGATGAATAATATATTTCTGATCGGTTTACTTAGGTTAGTGGGGAACGAGAGAAGACAGATTTTCTTAATGAGCGTCCCGAGTAAACAAAGAGGCACACCAGCGTAATAGTCCACTCTTCGCATTATGTTGACATTCATGTGCTTCGTTTCAACCAAAAGCTTCACACGCCGATATTCCCATGCATTTATTCCGATTGATCTTGGGTGTTTACCGTATTTTCATGTCCGTCATATTTTTCAAGAAGGTTTCAGCCATTGCCCGATGATCAGAATCAGTCTCGCGGGATAGATACAGGAGCGTCAGTTCATACGCTTTATGATACTGACCCGCCCTTTCAAAGGCCAGGGCAGCATTCCAGTAGCCGCTCGATTCCTCGGGCCGAAGGTCCTGGAATTTCAGGAACTGCTCCGCGGCCTTTAGGTATTCACCCTTGGCTAAATAGATCAGACCCAGGGTATTCGCTACTGTCGGCAGCGTCGGGGCATGTTTCTTGGCATCCAAAGCATATCCCAGCGCATCGTCGTAGTTCCCTTTCTCTTCCAAGGCAAAAGCTATGCTGCTTTCAAGAACTGCATTTGAGGGAAATAGCTTCAAACCTTCCTTCCACACAGAGATGGCGTCATCCACTCTGCCCAGATTGTAATTAGCCAGCCCCAGTTGTTCGTAGACCACACCCTGGTCTTCAGTCTCATAGTCAGGCAGTTGCTGGACTGCCCTGAGTTCGCCCAGGGCTTCCCAGTAAAACCGGGAATTCCTTGTCAGCGTTTCCATGATCAGCAGCGCGCGGATTAAAGCCAGACGCGGCCGCACCTTGTCAGGAGTTCTCGCGACAGTGCTCCTCCAGAGCGTGACGGGATTCTCATAGATGGAATTACGAGAGAAAGTCAGGGCTGCAAGAAAACCGGTACAGAGCCAAAGAAACAGAATGAGAGCGGCTTTGCGCATGCCTGGAATACTCTTGTGAGAGAACCGGCCTCAATCACCGTGCGATTGAGTGCCTTGTTGTGCATGGACAGAAACGTCTCGCCATCGTCGGAGCAGCCGGCAAATAACAGCACTTCTAACGCCGACTACGGACTATTGTCGGATGCAATTCATCTCGCCTTAATGCTCTATCCGGAAACCCTTATGGAATGTCTCCACAGTAAACGGTATTCCCCAATAGCTTATGATCATGGCAGCAAGAGCGATCAATGCATACCACGCAAGTTTCCTACCGCGCCAGCCGAAGGTGATCCGCAAATGTAAATAGATCCCATACGTGAGCCACGAGATGAGCGACCAGACCTCCACCGGGTCCCAGTTCCAGTAATTGCCCTTCACCTGGTTCGACCAGAAACAGCCCGAGATGATCATAAGCCCGTACATGATAAATCCACCGGCAATGAAACGGTAGCTGAGGTTGTCAATGTCCTGCAAACCAGGCAGTTTCTCGATTATTTCATTGGAATAATTTTCCTTCAGCAGGTACAAAAAACCGAGACCCGCTGCGGTCAGTATCGCACTGAAGCCTGTCGCTGCTCCGACAATATGGACCCAGATCCATGCGCTCTGCAAGGCGGGAGCGAGCTGCGTCGCCGCATCCTTGTACAGCGTTCCCGCCCATCCCATAAGGACGAACGCGGTCGGCATGACCAGCATACCGAGCGGCTGGATCGATTTTTTAGCGAATTCGAGGCTTATGAAGATCAGGACCGAACAGAACATGCCGAGGGTGAGAGATTCGGATATGGAGATAAAGGGACTGATGCCGGTCGCTGTCCATCGTATGGCGATCACTGCCACGTGGGGTATGAAGCCCGCGACAGCGCAGTACAGTCCTGCGGCGAAAAGCTTTTCATACTTTGAAATGACGCCGAATATATAGCTGAATGAGCTTACACCATAGAATGCTACCGCAGTCCAAAAAAGTACGTGTTCGGTATTCATGTGGCACCCCTATATAACAAGATTATTGATTATGAAGCGAAACGACGGAAACCGGCCTGCTCGAAGTGCTTGTCAAAGGCCATATACTGAGTTAGTTTTATTTCCTTCATCAGAACAAAACTCGTGCAGTCGGTAAAAGAATAGCCTTTGTCCGCATGCGCTGTAAAATACTCCCACGCCTTGAGTTTCAGCTCTTGATCGAGCCAGATTAGCTCAATTACATTGCTGCTCAGCATATAATTGCCGGCCTTCACCGCAATGTCATGATGCGCGCGAGAGTTTACCGTGGTAATACACTCATCAAAAATATAATCACTTATGACCACGCGAATTTTCTGCGCCATAGCATCCTGAAAAAGTCGCATTGCCTCATCATGCCGGTCATCATCTTCCTCAAAAAGGGAGACAAACAAGCTCGTGTCAATAAATACTCTTTTCACTTTGACTTGCCTTCGGTCCTTTTCTTAATGCCATAGATGTAATGATCGTGATTTATTGACAAGTCTGTTGCGCCGGTCTTCATAATACCCGCGAGCTTAAAAATCGGGTCATTCTTCCAGTCAACTTCTTTTTCCGCAATATACTTCTGAACCGCCTCCCGGACAATGGCGGCCACTGATTTCGACTCGGCTTTTGCTTTCTTTTGGACATCGCGGTATAATTTCTCCGGGAAATAGACCTGGGTCCTTTTCTCTGCAACAGAACTTTTCATGCCGACCCCCTCTCAGACTGCTGTATATAATATACAGCACTATACAATACGTGTCAACTGGGGCACCTGATGCATATACTTTCTATCCATAAAATTATATCTCGAGAGATAATATCTGCAATTTTTCACAGTAGCAGTGGATATTTGCATAACATGCATCAGCGCGATGGCTGTAGACAACCGATCATTGCGAGCTTTTTTTCCTCATCCTCCCGACGAACGTGATGATCAAGCCCCCCAGTCCCACCCACAGGCTCGCGAGTACGATCGGCTTCCCGGGTTCATACCGTACATACATGCCGACCCAGTAGCGGACCTCGGTGGCCGAAAGATAGTATTCGCCTGCTTTGATCTGTTTTCCGATCTCCGCTTTCCCCTCAACGACCGGCTTAACATCCGGCACTGTATCCGCAACCTGAAGCGGCCATACCTGGAAATAAACGCTGCCATCCCTTTCCTTGTCTTTGATCAAGGACGGCTGAAATGCAATCTGAAGCGCGAAAAGCGGCTTCAGCGGCTCTTGAGGATAAGGGAAACTGCCCGGGGCCTCCTTCGTGCCCGTCGTATACAGATAGATATCATTGTCATTCTTGTCTTTCTGTTTTATGCTTTGGAGAGGAACGTGGGCGCCGTAGAGCTCTCTCCCCTGCTTGTCATGCAACATGACCAGAAGGGAATAACCCTCCCTGTCATTTATGTACTGAAAGCCCTTATGCTCAAGGCTGTTGGTTATATATAATATACCCTGCTTCTTATTGCCGCCGTCACCCACGGAGATCTCATATGCCGCTTTCATATCAGCGCCATCGACCTTATGGCCGGCATGCATTTTAATAAGGGTCGTTTCGCCCTTCAGTTTTGATAGGTCAAAAAACCTGCCGCGTTCCGTATAATCATAGCTGTGGATATCCCCGCTCGGGAGTGTCTCCCCTTCGGTTAATCTGATCAATCCGCGGAAAAAGAACATGCTGTTATAGATTATGCCGCCCAGCATCGCGACAAAGCACAAATGGAACAGGATCATGCCGAGGGAAATGATCGTCACGCGCCTCCCCCATATCCTGCCAAAAAAACAGAAGGCCACATTCACGACGAGCACTACCAGCAGCGCGTTAAACCAGATGGTTCCGAAAATCAGCGCCCCTGCCTGTTCACCGCGAACGACAGTGACGCCGATCACGCAGCAGACGAGGATAATGATAAGCAGTGCAAGAGCCAGTCTGACGGATGCAAAGAATCTGTATAACGTGTTCCACATATTCAGGAAGTAGTCTTTCCGGGAATATCCGCAAACACAAATGTTCGCGGCACTGCAGTACTGATCTGATCCGCCGGGATTACGGTCAGTATCGCCAAAATCCCCCGTCTACGCTTGTAACGGGAATACCGAACCGCCTGTTGACAGTTTTATACTTGTCCGTGACCATGGTCGCCCGATCCACCCAGCAGGTACCGTAATTATACTCAGACACGTCGATCGCAGTCGGCTTTCCGTTTTTATCCTTGACGACGTTCTCAATATACGCGTAATGAGCCCAGGAATTGAATTGGGCTATATCGCCCTTCCTGACGTCCTCTGGCCTAATCTTATTGCTCAAGGTGAATTCCTTGCTGGTTGACCTGTTGTTCGCCATCTTTTGGATATAGTCAGTACAGAATCCGCCCATCGTCAGCCAGCATTGCGCTTCCCCGAGAGTGCATCCGACCCGCGTCGTCACTTCCCGAATGATGCGGTTGCTGCAGACAGGCAGCTCGGCATAGCAGTCAGAAGAAGCCCCAACCAGGAAAAACAACAGCAGGACCATGATCCGCTTGATTATTATAATCCCTCCACCTTCCAGATGAGTTTGTTGCCGTCCTTTACGCCGTAAGCCACGGATCTCCCGTCAGGGGTAAACACCGGCTGAAACACCTGTTCATACGAGGGGTGCTGTTTTATCGTTTTGCCATTAATATCGGCAACAACGACAAAACGCAAACCGTCTTTTCTCGCCCGATAGGTCAGCTTCGTTCCATCGGGACTGAAGATCGGGGAGACTGTGCGATCGAACGCCGGCCCTTCCTTGCCATTGACAACCAAATACCAGTTCTGTCCTGACCGTGCTGTGTATGCGTAACTGCTACCCTCTCGATTGTAAATAAGGTTGGAAGCCTCTTCGTACACTTTACCCTTCCCGGCGTCGCGATAAAACCGATGCATACTCACGGCATTAACTGCGGTATCAACGGAAAAATGCTGGGCTGCAGGATCCGTGGCGGCAATGATCGCGCCAACCGATTTCAGGTCGGGCCGGATCGCAGGTGGTTCAACAAGAGTTCCTTTTGGAATTCTTTCCTCTCTGTCGTTGAATATCAGCACATGTTCTCCGGCCCTTTCCGCATCGTACGCAAGAGAAACGCCATCTGGACCATATCCAAGTTTGTTGACAACGTCACACAACGGCCCTTTTTTGATGGCCGCGGGCGTGCCGAAACTGAACTCGATCACCCTGACCTTGCCATCCTCCCGGCTTACTGCCGCAATTCTGGTCTTGTCGTTGTTCGTGGTCCAAGGAGACCTGACCCCTTCCATGATGACTGCTTCAGCTTTGAAGGCCAGATCACTAACAACCAAACGCCCTCTGTTCGCATCATCCGCAGTTTCGACATACGCAATCAGGGTTGCATCAGCGTTGAATTCACGTCCTGAATAACTCGTCATCGTGCCTGAGTTGACGGTTTTGTCCACAACCAGAAACCATCTTTCGCCCTGCATTGCCGAATACGCTACATGCTTGCTGTCCGGACTGAACAGGGGAGTACCAACAGCATCAAAATTGCTTCCTTCCTTGCCATCGACAACCATGCACCACTTTTTACCAGCAAGAGCGCCATAAGCCACGCGTCTGCCGTCAGAACTGAACGTGATTTCACCAATGGCCCCATAGTACTTGCCCGCCTTGCCGTTATGAACAACAGAGACCCTGCCGTTCTTTTCTACAATATAGGCCACGGCCCTTCCTGTATCGCTGAATATCACCTGAAAAGCAGCAGGCTGGCCCGGTGGCACCTGCCCAGCCGCATGCCCCGCAGGGGCCGCAGCCGCCCGCGGCTTTTCATGGTCCGCGATCGTTGCCAGCACCGTTGTTGTAGTCACCATTTCGGCTGCAGCAGGCGAAGATGCTGTCACGGGCTTTCCCTGTTGTCTGCTGCAAGCGGCGACCAATAACAAGGAAACTGCGAAAAGAATGCTCTTTTTCATATCACTCCCTTGAACCTGGAACAAGCAGTTAGACCGCGGATAACATCGGATTACCGCACCCCTGTGCCTCTCACAACCCATCCACTTTCCAGATAAGATTATTCCCTTCCTTCACGCCATAGGCAATGTACTTCCCATCTGCGGCAAATGACATTTGATCAATAAAATCATAGGCAGGATGCTGCTGCACGGTCCTACCACCGGTATCAGCGACCACAATGAATCGCTTGCCAGCCTTCCCTGCTATATAGACAAGCCGTGTGTTGTCCGAACTGAACTTGGGTGTAATCACCCTGTCAAATTCCGGACCTTCCTTCCCGTTAACAACCACAAACCAGTTCCTACCCTTCCGCGCTGCATAAGCATAAAAACGGCTGTCCTTACTGTAAACAAGGCCGGCTGCCTCATCGTATATTGTCCCGCGCTGTTTCCTGTTATAAAAAGCCTGATGCAAAAAATATCGGCCTCGCGAAGCAAGCAAAACCCCTACCCCTTTTTTATCAGGTCTGACCACCGGTAATTCGGGCAGTTTCCCCTCAGGGAGGACTTCTTCTCGTTTATCCAACACTAGCAGGCGCGTCCTGTCCCGGAGGGCACAGTAGCACACACTCGCGCCATCATCGCCGAACGTCAGCCTTTCGATAAGATCATAGAACGGGCCCTCATGGACATCGTCAGGCCGTGCAAAGCTGAGATCTATTACTCGGAGTTTACCACCCACCACCTGAGTTGCGGCAATCCTGGTCTTGTCCCTGTTTGCTGTTAACATCAGGTCCCCAATGGACCAAATGACACGCTCCCTGCCGAAGGTCAGATCACTCACGATCAATCGCATCTTGTCGTTGGTATTTGCTGTTTCAACATAGGCGATCGAGGTTGAATCAGAACTGAACTCGGGCGTGGCGTAACTTGCCTCTGTCCCGACGTTTTGCCTGTTGTCCACGACAATGTACCATTTATCGCCTTCCTTGGCCAGATACATAATATGCTGCCCATCAGGACTGAATGCCGGTGTGAGCAGCGCGTCGAATCGTCGGTCCTCTTTGTCGTCAATCACCATGCGCCACGCGTTGTCCGCCTGCGCTGCATAGGCGATACGCCGACCGTCGGAACTGAATACAACGGTGCCGATAGCGGAAAAGTATTTGCCTTTTCTGTTGTTATGCACAACGGCAACCTTGCCGCCCTTATTGATGATATAAGCCGCGCCCAATCCTGATTCGCTGAATGTTACCTGCAATGGAGCCGACCGGTTCCCTGCTAAAGGTATCGCCTGATGGTTTACCGAAGTCGATTGTACCTTATCATTGTCAGCGATCGTTGCAAGGATAGTTTCCCCGCTGACGCGTTGTGTAACAATAGGCTTCTCCTGGTTGCCAATACATGCTGCATGAGACAATAAAAGCACCAGGCAAAAACATGCTGTAAAGCAGGACGCAGCTGATATATTCTTCATGTCATTGGCACTCCACTTCTTAATGATTGAATCATCCTGAAAGAAAGGCCTTTTCACGAACAAAAAGCCCTGCCTTTTAAGGCAGGGCTTATGAACAACATGATTTACCAATATGAACTAATAGGATCCGCCGGGCGTGTAAGCTGTCGTCGTGCCGTTGGCGATATTTTGGCCAGTTGGACAAGGACCAGTACCGCAGGTAGCGCTGCCAGTGGTAAATTCAGATGCTCTGAAGGGCCTATGATAAGCAGTACCGCTCCAGCCTCTGATGAAAGCATATGGTCGTGAATTAACCGTCGGCCACAGACCACCGCCGACCCGCGAGTTATAACCATGATAATCCTGCGCCCCATACGGCCGCGGTAGTCTTGCAGTACCTCCCTGGCCTGCATGGCAAGCGTGACAATTCGAGCTCACATTATGGCTCGAACCGGTAGCTGACCACGCTGATCCAGGACCGTGAGTTGTGGTACTGGTATAAGGAGTATGACAGACCTTACAGAGCGATGCAGCCGAATCATAGACTGTACCGCGCAGGGGTGTGGTTGTAGCACCGTGTGCAACATTCGTCCGATATAAGAGCGTTCCCGTGGCAGCGCTGTTATTATGGCAGTCAAAGCAATTGATAACAACGCTGTTCGTTTTCACGGCGCC
Source organism: uncultured Nitrospiraceae bacterium (assembly GCA_964447405.1). Lineage (GTDB taxonomy): Bacteria > Nitrospirota > UBA9217 > UBA9217 > UBA9217 > JALNZF01. Next base: position 613,194 of record CAYUSP010000003.1, read on the forward strand.
CGCATTTACCCTGCCGACAATCTGACCATTATAGGGTGTAGTAAGTCTGACGGAAGTCGGGAAGTCCCTGTTAAGCGGGCCTCTGACCGGGTGGACCGAGGAATTCGTTGTGTTGAACTGAGACTTGACGTCGATCAGACCGCCCGTGGTGCTGGCACCGGACCTCAATGTATAGGTCGCTCCCACATAGACACCGCCAAAAGGCATGTATTGCTTTGCAATGGTACCAGTCGTATAGGTGGTCCACGCAGTGGGATTGGTCGCGCCGTTGGCGTCATGGCAGGCCAGACAGAACTTCTGTGTCACCACGTTGTCCACGGTATCGAGGGTATGGCCGTTCGCTGTTCTCGACCCGGCTGTATACCTCGTAGTAAACGTAACAAAGCTGAATACCGCGGTGCTGGCGATATTTCTGATCTGGGCTTCGCCCACACCATCCGGATCACGCAGATCAATATAGCCGTTTTTATGGTACGTAGAGGTCTGATGGGATGTCCCATCGCCCTCAAGATGGCAGACAATGCAGTCTTCCGGGTCAACCGCGCCGCGTTTACTGGTCTTGTGCCCCCAGGCCAGACCGAATTCATTTTTCACGGGATCACGCCTGGTTCTTGTGCCGCTCGTATAGTTGGTTAACAACGTGGAGTTAATATAGGAAGCATGGCAGCCGGGACAGGTGCCGCCTTCGACCGAGCCGTTGATGTGTGAAACGCCCCCATTCGTAAACAGAGCTGCTATGGACGTCCCACCGGCGGTGATGGTCGGGTGGCAGCCACTTCCGCCGCTGCTACTGCACTGATTAAGTACGGTAGCCGAGAATGCGCTGTTGACCTGTGTAATCGTTTGATGAGTATCGCCGCTGACACCAAAACCCGGAGGCATCGCATGACACTTGTTGGTGCAGCTGTTGAAGATGCTGGTGCCGATAATGGTCGGGGTGCTCCAGCTCCAGGACCAGTTCAGGCCTCCCTGACCGGCTGCTGCGCCGGGATTCCGGTTCGCGGTGTGGCAATAGTTGTTGGTGCAGTTTCCGCCGATATAGGTCGGTGTATTGCCGCCGGTCAAGGCAAGCGTGCCGAATTTAAGCGTTCCCGATCCATTCATATGGCCGGTGAAACTGGCCGAGGTCGTCAATACATCGTTATGGCATTCCGTGCACACAACGGGCTTCGACATGCCGTCAACTGATCTGAGATGCGAGTCATGCGCGCCGACCTTCACGTCCGTGTTGGTCCAGGCTCCTGCCGTGCTCAAGCCCGTGCCTACAGGAGCTGTTGAGACGAATCCAGGAGCGGCGATCCTGGTTTCGGCGTTATACTGCGGCTGCGAGGCGCCCGGCACACCATGGCACTTCACGCAAGTGGCGTTCGTGGTGCTGTTACCCCAGGTTGGTGATGAGCCGGACGAGCCATGGCAATAGGTTGAACTGCATCTACCGTAGGCGGAAGCAAGCGCTTTCTGGAACGAATTCGTTCCAGCCGCCGCAATGCCGCTGTATGTTGCGCTGCTCAAAGCATACGTCGGGCTCAACTGGATCGTTGCAAATTTGTTCGCATGGGTCCAGAAGTTCGCGATCGTGGTCCCTGTCGTCGTGGTGGCAAGGTGGCAGGCATAACATCCCAGGCCGCTCGATTGGACATGCCCCGCATGCGACCCGCTGTTCATCCGGTTCGCGGCGGGCGCAGAGTTGTCGAACTTGTGGCAGCCATCGCATCCAAGCGGGATGCTCCAGTTTGCCGTGGTGACCGGCATTGAATAGGGGGTCGTGGACCTGGTACCCTGGCTGTGGCAGTAGAGGTTCGAGCATTCCTTTGTGCCGGTATTATAGGCGTTCCCGCCCGGATTGAATGTATCCCAGTCGATATTATGGCTGTTGTTCGCGTGCAGCGTCGTTGAAGTTATCTGAGGAGTGAATGTTGCATCCGTGGTCACGGATACTACGTTATAGTGGCATGTAGCGCAGTCGAACTTGTATCCCAGTGAGGCCCCAACATGCTGCGCGTGCCGGGTCGATGCCGGATACGAAGCAGGCGTGCTTCCATTCACGCCGTGACAGGTCCCGCAGTCGCCCGTGGCGCTGTTGCCCCAGGTCGGCGTAGCTGTAGCAGTTGCCGCGCCGTTGCTGTGGCAGTATACGTTATTGCAGGTGCCCATGGTCAGGGTCGTCGCAACACTCGACTGGAGAAAACTGTAGGTGGCACCGCTTTTGGAATAGGTACCTCCTGGATTATTGATCGGGTTGGCCATGTTGATAAAACCGTTGCGATGACCGAAGTTCGTAGACGAGATAGCGCCGCCGGAATGACATACGGTGCAGGCAATATTCAGCGACGTTATGTGCGTATTATGAGAACCGATGAAGCTGCCTGTTGTCCCGCTGCGCGGGCCGTCCATGCTCCAGGTATTCGTTCCCGACATGTCACCGTGGCAGTCATAGCAATTGACTATGGTGGCCTTGGCACCGCCTGCCAGGAGGTTGATCACATTAGATGAGTAGTTTGGCTGGACAGGGACGGTGTCCGGTGATAACACTCCGATCCCCGTTACGCTGGAGCTTGTCGTGCGTGTTGCCTGGGTGGAAAGCATATCATAGACGATATATATGAAAGCCGGTGTTCCGGTTGTAACGCTCCTCTGTGATGTTGGAACCAGGTTAGTCACGATCGTAGTTATCGTTCCGGCACTCCATACGCTGCCCCTTGTTCTGCCTATCTCGACAGCATTCCTTAGCATAGTCGATGAAGAAGTTGTGGACAAAAACACCCTGCCCACGGCCACATTGGCGGTGCCCGGATTTGATATGGTCACGGTACTCAGCGTCACCACGGTGTCATCTGGAACGCCGGTCGAGCTGTCCAGCTGGAACCGCTGCATTATCACATAGGCTGCGGTGGCATATTTATTCCCCGAGGCGATTGCTGTTGGCGATGAAGCAGTGAGAATTTCAGCATCAGCTGTATGAGGCTGATATAACCCCATACTCAAAAACATACCAAGGATAATAGTGAAGGTCAGTAGTCGACCGACTCGCGCCAGCCATGCTGAGGATTTTGGATTTTTATCCGTTTTCATTCTCATACTGACCTCACCTTAATGGATTTCCATGGAGATTTCAACTAAAAATCACCCCACACCCTGCCCTCTCCTATAGAAGGAGAGTGTACAGGGTGAGGGGTTATCATCTGCCGTTCATGCCTCGCTTCCGCGGAGCAGTAACGTTTTGTTCTTACTGATTGCTGCTACGTCAACTTCGCTGTCCGCTCTCTTACCATCCCTGCCAGACCGGAGATGCCTGGAAGTGACAGCTTACGTTCGAACAGGTCTTCGCTTGTTGCAGCGAAGTACTTCCTGTTATACCGTTATACAGAGCTGCTCCTGGGGCGAAATTGACGCCTGCCAAACCGTCGCCGAAGGTGATCTGTCTGGTCGTGGTAGGACCACCGGACATATCATGTTGCGCTGTCCTGGAATGGCACACGCCGCAAATCGCTTTGTAAACCGTGCTGGTCCCAAAGCTATCGATCGCCGCGGACATCGTCAATCCGGACTGGACCTTCAGGTGGCTGATATGGATTGCATGGGCGCCCCACCCTTCAACTGCCTGCTGGTTCCTGCCCCAGTCTCCTGTGATCGGATCCACGTCATAGTCGTGGCAGGTGTCGCAAGAGCCGGCGCCATACAGTACGCCGTTCATGTGAGTCGGACCGAAGCCGCTATGCTGATGGCAGCCCGTGCAAGCCGTGGGAGTAACGGGGATGGTGCCATGCGCGAATTTTGCGTTGCTCGTCGGAGGAGAAAGGTGACACTTGTTACAATCCGCCGAGTTCGCTGCTGAAGCTGAATTCGCAAGGTAAGTGCCATCCGTCCAGCTCGGTGTCGGGTCGGTACCTATGACACCTGCGCCGAAAGCACCGCCATGGCAATAGTTCGTGGCGCAGCTGCCTGTCGCCTTGATGTAGGTCGGCGTCATGGCAAAGCTGAGCGTGGTTGAAGCCAACGTGCCCCAGCTGAAGGTAGTCTGTCCGTCCATGTGGCCCGGAGAATTGAGTGCGGTAACGTTGTGACACTCATTACATGTAATAGGAACTTGCTTGTATCCGCCGATCCCGCGGTTATGTGCATCGTGCGCGCCGACCTTCGGCCAGGTTGATACACCGCCTGAGTAGACGCCGCTGTTGCCCGAGGTGTCCACGCCCGTTCCCGTGGGTCCGGATGCTGAATAGTAACCGGGGGCCGCCAGGTCCGTGTTTGCTGTATACTGAGCCGGTGTTGCATTCACAACGCCGTGGCACTTCACGCAGGTGGCGTTGCCGGCCGTTGCTGCATCCCATGCCGCGGAATTTCCGCCGTGGCATACGGTCGCATTACAAGCGCCCTTGGGCAGGCTGCCAGCAGCCCTCTGAAGGGTAGTGGTGGTGCCCACCAGAACGCCGTTATACGATGCCAGGCTGGTTGCTGAGAGGGTACTGAACAGAATGGTAACGTTGTTGTTCACGTGGTTTGAATAGGTGCCGATCGACACGTTGTTGAGCGTGGTCGCTCTGTGACAGTCGCTGCACCCGATCGTACCCGCGGCCATGACAGCGCCTACGTGAAATTCGTGCGCATCTGTCGTCAGCGTTGCGGCTGAGTTGCCGTGGCATTCCGCGCAGCCAAGTGAGCCGCCGTTCCATGACGGAGTGACTCTCGAAGTAAACGGAGCTGTGGCTGCTCTGCCGTTGCTATGGCAGTAGATGTTTCCGCAGTTCGGTCCTGCGCCATACGGAGTACCGGTCGCGTTGAATCCTGACGCATACCATGTAACGTCCTTGGTCCCGTCCACATGGTTCGCCTTGTTCGTGATGGTGGTGCCTGTTGTCGTGGTGCCGGCATGACACTCACGGCAGTTGTAGTTATATCCTAATGTTGTATTAATGTGCTGCGAATGCTTGTTCGTCGCGATCGGGCCAAAACCTTGGGTGCTGTCCGATCTGCCGCCGTGGCAGACGCTGCAGTCATTCGGCGCCAAGGCTAACGTCTTGCCCCAGGATACCGCTACCCCGGTGAATATTCCACCACTGCCCAGAGGAGCACCGTTCGAATGGCAGTAAATGTTATTACAGGTACCGCTGGTGCTGTAGGCCCAGTTCCTGGTGTCACGTACGTCGGTGGTGGTGCCTATTGAGTAAGAGCCGCCTTGTGAACCCGTAGACCAGGGGATACTAAAGCTTACCGACGCTGTAACGCCGGATGATGCGGAACCCTGCGCATGTGGCTGGTTGTAATGGCAAACACCGCAGTTGAAATCATAGGTTGCTGCTACGGTACGGTTTGTCGCCAGGAAGTTAGTAGCAGTTGTGGCTGTTTCAAGATGCTGCCAATGGCGGTTTCTCGTATCTGACGTACCCGTGGACAGGTTGGTTGCTGCGTTGTGGCAGCTTGCGCAGTCCGTGGTACCGCCCCATGACGGTGACGCGGATGCAGTGCCGTGGCAGTAGGTCGAGGAGCAGGATTTATCCCCATTGTACACGCCGGTCAGGCCGCCGTTCAGCATGAAGGAGACGTCTTCAACGCGGTTCAAGTGAGAGGTGGTGCCGCCGCTCCGAAGCGTAAGCGAGGCGAGCAGCGTGCCCGTGCCGGAGGTAGTCAGATCATGGCAATAGGTGCAGCCCAGGTTGCTGCTCTCAACGTGTTTCCTGTGGCTGTTTGCTGTAACAGATCCTTTCGATCCGGTGGCATATACTGGATGGGCATTCCCGGCAGCATCGCCGTGGCAGCCGTCGCAGCCGATCGTTCCAGTCCAGGTGACGGTCTTGAAAGTCGCGAGGCCTGTTATTGGGGCCATCGCCGCTCCGGTCAGGTTACCAGTGCTGTGACAGTATACATTGTTACATGCGCCTACTGCTGATAACGGCGCTTTTTGCGATCCACCGATCGTTCCGGATGTTGCTGGATTGTAGTTATATGTCGGCGAATCGCTGTCCAGGTTAAGAACATTGTTAAACCGCACATTAATCACATTGTTCGTGTGCTGTGCCACGTTTGCAATCGTACGGTCAGCCGATACCGTTGCGTCATGACACCTGTTGCAGGTAATGGACCAGCCAACAGCAGTCGTGGCAATGTGTCTGTCATGCGCGTTGGTAGTAAGAGGGGCCACCGAGGCAACGTTGCCGCCGTGGCAACCTGTGCAATCCGTTGGCATGGATCCGCCCCATATTGCCGTGGAGTTGGTGCCAGCGCCGCTGCTGTGGCAGTAGACAGTGGTGCAAGTATTCATTGTAGGAGCGCTCATCTGGGGGAAACTATAGGTCGGTCCGGTTGCCCTGTTATAGATTCCGCCATATTGCAATGCCGGGTTCGCCATATTAACAAAACCGTTCCGATGGCTCATGGTCACCGGCTTTACGTGGCAGGCCGAACAGTCATAGCTCATGGTCCCTACGTGCTTATTGTGTGAACCGACAAAGCTGCCGGTTGTCCCGCTTCGTGTACCGTCCATATAGCTAAAGCTGGCAGTTGCAATGTCACCGTGGCAGTCGGTGCAGCTGACTACCGTGGCCTTTGCCCCGCCAGCTGTAAGGGTGAGAGTACCGGAGCTGAACGCATACGGGGGAAGCGGACTGAGCACGTCTGCTCCTCCACCGAGGGCCATTGACGTAACGGTTACCCCTGTAGTTCTGGGCGCCTGGCCCGGCGCCATATCATACAGCACATAAATGAATTTGGTTAAGTTGACCGAAAAAGTCGCTTTCGATGCTATAAGAGGGATCACGGTTGATACACCGGAATAGGGTGCAACCCTGCCTATCTGTATTGCGTCAGTCGGCAATGTTGTGGTTGCCGTCGATGACAGGTAGATCCTTACGGCATTATAGGCGGTCGCTGAGCCGGAAGCTGTCACGGTGATCGAACTCAACACCACATTGGTGTCGTTCGTCACGCCGGTCACGGCAGTTACTGTGATCCGTGACATGAGCACATAGGCCGCAGTGTCGAACCGGGTGGTCGTGGTTAATGATACAGGACCACCAACTTGCAGAGTTTCGGCATCAGCCACAGTGGGCTGAAACCATCCCAGACCTACAAAAGCAGTGCAGAGTACGGTAAAAATCAATACTCTGCTTACCCTGGCCGACCATCCTGAGGACAGCAGGCTACCTACCATGTGCGTTTTCATACTTGATTCTCCTCTCACTTTTGTACAACCACTCTTCTTCTTCATCATATTTTTCCTCCCCCACAACTTTTTTAACAACTTTTTTTAAACCTTATATTAAAGGCCTTCCCATACGGGTGAACCCTGGAAATGGCAGCTGATGTTCGAACAGGTCTTCGGAGTAACTGCCGACGAGACCCCGGTGACACCTAAATACGTCGGAGTGCCACTGCTGACCGCAAACTGATAATCGTTAACACCGCCAAAGTTGATCGTTCTGGTATTCGGGGTGCCGCCCATATCATGGACACCGGACCTGGCATGGCACACACCGCAGACCGCGTTGAAGTTCGCGGTGTTGAACTGGTCACCGGTCGCACTCAGGGTCACCCCAGACAATGCCGTCAGGTGGTTAATATGCACCGCGTGGGCGCCCCAGCCTTCGACTGCCTTCTGGTTCTTGCCCCAGTCAAGGGTGATTGGATCCACATCATAGGCGTGACATGAATCGCAAGCGCTGCCGGATTGCTCCACGATACCGTTCACATGTGTTGCGCCGTTTCCGTTATGCCCATGGCATCCATTACAGGCAGTGGCACTGAACGTGACGCCATTGCTGACGTGTGTGCCGGTTGACGGAGGGGACAGATGACACTTGTCGCAATCTGATTTGTTCGATGCTGATGCGGGCGCGCTGGTCAAAAGATATGCGCCATCAGTCCAGATCGGCGTCGTGTCAGTACCCATGGTGGTTACCGCATTGAATGCAGCGCCATGGCAATAGTTCGTAGCGCAGCTGTTCGTTGCCGCGATGTAAGTCGGCGTTGTGCTGGTGCTCGCCACCGTGCCCCAGACAAACGTGGTCTGCCCGTTCATGTGGCCTGCAGAATTGAGCGCGGTAACCGCATGACACTCATTGCATGCAATTCCGTTCGTATATCCGCCTGCCCCTCGGTTGTGAACATCATGCGCGCCGACTTTCGGATCATTCGATACTTTGCTGGAATACGTGCCGTAGGTGCCGAGCGTGTTCACACCCGTACCCGTAGGATTGGATACTGATATGTAGCCAGGAGCTGCCAGGTCGGGATTTGCCGCAAACATGGTCGGCGTGGCGCTCCCGACGCCGTGACACTTTACGCAGGTGGCGAAATTATTCACCGTGGACCAAGACTGCGAATTGCCGCCGTGGCAGTAAGTGGTATTACAGGTTCCGGCTGCAGTTCCGACCAACTTGTTCGTATAGGACCCTCCGCCAACCACACTGCCTGCATACGTTGCCGAGGGTCCAGAAGATGCGGCGCTCAGCGCGATCGTTACGTTCTTGTTCACGTGGTTCGGGTAGTTGGTAATCGTCGTGTTCGTCGAGGTTGTCTGCTCGTGACAATCGCGGCAGGTGATCATGCCGTTCGGGGTCCATGTCTGAAGATGCTTCGCATGCGCGCCCGTGGTAAGCGTTGCGGCGCTTGCGCCGTGGCAACCTGTACACGTCATGGTCCCGGTCCAACTTACAGCGGAATGGATGCCGTTTGCTGCCGTACCTTTGCTGTGGCAATAGGTATTGGAACAGGTCTGGTTGCCCTGAGGACCGGCGATCGTTACTCCGGCACCGCCCGAGAATGCATCCATCTGGACATCCCTGACCCCGTTCAGGTGCGAGAGCAGGCCGTTGGTGGTAAAGGTCGAACTGCTGCCAGGCACCATGGTCGCAGCGTGGCAAGCACCACAATACAAATTGAAGTTGCCGCCGCTGTAGGCATAGTTGTAGATGTGCTTATAATGCGCCGCAGTCAAGTTTGATGGATATACTGCAGCAGATCCGTGGCAGAGCCAGCAATTGCTATCCGGAGCGGTCCACGCAAGTGCGGGGTAGGTAGGCGGACCAGCCGGGACCTTGCCATCAGTATGGCAGGAGTTCGTGCAGGAACCACCCACCGTGGACTTCCATCCCCGAGCGTCGGTCGTGGCTGTTCCGCCGCTCACATATGCTGATATTTTGCTCTGACCCGACGTGCTGATATTCGCATCGCCCAGGGCTGAGTCCGGGCCGCCAGCATGGAGGTTGCTCGGATGGCAGTTGCCGCAGCCATAGACATAGCCCGACGGATAGTGGTTCGTGTTCGAAGCGATGCTTGTCGGGAGGACTGTCGTATTATAGTGTTTGTCGTGCGCACCTGAGAGGCCTGTGCCGAACGAGTCGTGGCAGCTATTGCAGTTCGTAGACCCTGCGGCGCCCCAAGATGGGCTCGTGGTGAGCGTGCCATGGCAGTAGGTCGCGGAACAGGTCTTGTTGTTCACGGTTGAGTTGTACGCTCCCGTGATCCCGCCAATTGCCAGGAACGCCACGTCCTCAGTACGGTTCAAGTGCCAGGTGTTTGCAGGCATGCTTGATGGCGATGTGGTCGTGTTCGATCCTACAGTGTTCACGTGGCAGTAGGCGCATCCCATTCCGCTGTTCACGTGCTTCACGTGGCTGTTTGCCGTGTTCGATCCGCCGGCGCCGCTGGTATACGTCGGGTGGGACATCGTTCCGCTGCCATGGCAGCCGGAGCAACCAACCGGTGTAACGTTCCAGTCGGGCTGTTTGTAGGTCGGCACGCTGCCAGAAACCACGATAGAACCGCCGGGGCCAGTCAAGTTACCGCTGCTATGACAGTAGACATTGTTGCAAGAACCAAAAACCGTATTCGGTGCAACTGTAGCACCATTCAAACCCGTCGTCGGCTGGCCATTGTAGGTCGGACCATCGGAATCGCGGACCAGACCTGCACCAGCGTTATCAAAGAATTTGACATTAACCAGCTTATCCACATGGATCGATTTATTGGCCAACGGAATGGACCTGTCACTTGAGGTGTTTACCGTTGCGTTGTGACAATCGCCGCAGGCAAGGAGGCGGCCAACACTGCCGATCGAGCTGATATGGTTCGTATGGGCATTGCTGCTCATCCTTGACGCTGTAGGCGTTGCCGCATTTCCGCCGTGGCAGCCTGTGCAGTCTAAAGGCATTGGCGTCGATGAACTCCACAAGAGAGTGGCAGTCACCGTTGCTATGGCATTGCTATGGCAATAGAGGTTGGAGCAGTTGCCGTAGGCATCGAGCATGGTCGACGTACCACCATAGCTGCCGAGTGCGACCCTGGTGTCGGCAACATTGAACGCCACCTGCGATTTGCCGTCAACATGCGGGGTCGCATTGTGGCACAGCGTACAGGCATATTGATAGCCCGTGCTGGTGAGCGAGGCGGTATGTCTTTCATGAGCTCCCAGCCTGGGAGGAATAGCGGCTGATGCGCCGTGGCAGGTATTGCACGCGCCGGTTGTCGGGTTAATCCAATTCGGCGATGTGTCCGTACCATAGCTGTTCACGCCCCATGCGCCGTGACAGTATACAGAAGAACAGGTATTATTCCGGTTGTTCGTGGTCGTTACCTGCGTTCCCGGATAGCTCGCACTCCAGGAGTAACCGCTCGAAAGAGCATTATAACCAGCGAACGTGCCCGTGCTTGCCGAGCCCACAAAACCGGGGAATGTCGCACTGTCGATCTTGAAGCCCATGTAGATCCTTAGGCTCGTGAAAACTGAGGCGCCCATCGGCGAGCCGGCATGACAAGCATCGCAGTTCATGCTTTCGCTGTTAACGTGTCTGTTATGAGCTCCCGGGCTGAGCGGGCTGGTAGCGCCCGTGTCAGCGTTGCCCAAAGCAACTCCGACAAGACCTGTTGTTCCGCCATAGGTTGCCGTGGTCGGAGGATTACCATGGCAGCCATCACAACCAGTCGCCTCAAGGTATCCGTTAATATGGAGGACAAGACCAGAGGACGTGAAGCCCGTCCCCAAAGCATTGACCGCATTATGGCAACCCGTACACGAGGTCGCGGCAACAGGATTGCCACCTGGCATGTGCGAATTGACCGCAACCGTTGTGGGAGGAAATCCATGACACTGGGCGCAATCGTGTGTATTCACACCGGTGATATAGCCTGTGTCACTCCATGTCGGATGACTATCCGCGCCACCAGTCGAGCCTCTCGGCATCCTCGCGCCATGGCAATAGGTGTTGTTGCAGGCTCCCGCTATATAATTCGGGGAAGCTCCATTTGCATACGCATACGTGCCGGAGGCAAACGTCACTTCCGCCACTCCCGGGGTAACCGTGTCATTAATATGGCTCCAAATCCCGGCTGGCGACAGCGCCGGGATAACATGGCATTCATTGCAGAGCAGCGGCCTGCTGATGGCATTGGTCTTCAAATGCGCTGTATGAGCGCCGACCTTGGCGCCGGTGGACTGCTGCGCAAGATCTACTGCCGGTGCAATGCTATAGCTGGCGGATGATCCCATTGTGCCCGCGGTCGGCGAACCGTGGCAAACCGTACATTTGTCAATACCTGTGACGTTCATACCCCATGTGGGAGTGCCGTTGCCATGGCAATTGATGGGCGCGGACGAACTACCGCACGAACCATAATTATTGCCCGGGGCGCCGCCCATAGTGTACCCTTTTGCTACATCAATTAACCCGTTGATATGGTTCGCCGAGGTGTAGGTTGATGAGGTCGCTCCTGTATGGCAGTCGCCGCAACTGATGGTGACACCCGTAAAGGTCAAATGCTGGGTATGATTGCCGGTCGTCATCGTGGCGGAGTTGACGCCGTGGCAGATCCCGCAACCGCTGGTCGCGGGATTGTTCCAGACAGGAACAGGATTGGAGTAAACCGGTGTGGCAGCATTGCCGGTCAGACCCTGGCCAGAGCTGTGGCAATATACGTTATTACAACGCATGGTACCCGTCTTGGTTACCGAGGTCAGGCCGTTTGTCGCCAAATAGTTTGCCGTTGTCTGGCCGTCATACCGCCCGCCAACGTTGGCGCCATTGACAACGATGTTGAATCCCATCTTGACTCTCATCGTGTTATCTTTGTGCAATAAACCGGAACCTGTTGCGTTGTCGTGGCAGACTCCGCAATCGATGTTATAGGAATTGGCATGCGCATTATGTGCTCCCGCGAACTGTGCTCCTGTAACGCTCGGTGTTACGGATGACATATAGGCAAGTCCGCTTGGACCGCCCGGAGTGTTGACGAGAGGCGGGCTGCCGTGACACTGTGTGCAGTCGGCCTTGAATCCGAATTTGTGCTGATGGCAGCTGGCAGTGCAGTTCGACCCGGCTGGCGCAGGGTGGCCGGCATCCAGAACCGAACCGTCACTCAAGAAATACCTCGTCTTGGTATGGCAAACCTGGCAAATACCATCCGCAGGATTCGTACCGGATGCAAATGATTTCGGGCCGGTATTGTTAAAGAATTGGACCGCTTTCACGCCGCTGTTCGGTGTAGTGACTCGGTCCTTGATCTGTCCGTTGTAGCGAACCACGACCGAGTTGCCGGCCATTACATAATACGTATTAAGCGGGTCTATTGGACTGGTAGTGATTACCACGGTCGTCCCGGCGGTGTTGTCAGTGATCTGGTACATCAGGAAGGGATTATTGATATCAGGAATAATAATATAATCGATATACGTACTGGCGGTAATGCTACTGCTTAGCTGCACCGTCATTCTGTTCGGCGTGGTTACCGATGTAATGGTACCGGTCAATATGCTGTTTATTGATGATGAAGGGTACGTAGATATCTGTTTCTGATAATGCGGGTTGTGGCATGTGCGGCACTCCAAGCCCCAGATGCCATAGGATGCCGATGTCCTGAAGCTGGAATGGGTCTGTGCATCCTGCGCTTTGGAACTCATTGGCAGGCCAGGGGGATTATTATGGCATGATTTGCACAGATTGTTGGCATAGGTCTGGTCTATCGACGGATCTATGGTCTGCGTTTTCCAGGCATATCCACTGGTGGCATGGCAGAAGGTTGCGCAGGTCATAGCATTCGAACCGTTGTGCGGAGCGTCGAGGGCGTAGGAGTCATCCAGCGCCATAAAAATACCGCCGATAATAAATATCAGCAGCACGATTGGCATGAACGTGTTTTTTATCATGGTCACCGCTCCTTCTTGCTGGATACGCCTCATAATCCCAGGTCTCCCACGGCAACGTTCACGCCGTACTTGGCATTCTCGTACGGAGTTACTGAATACTGAAGAACTCCCGCAGCGTTGTAGACCCGGATGATCCCACTGAAACGGTCATCGTGATTGTCTTCGCGCTCGGTCTTCTGCCTGGTGATCCGGCCCTTTTTATTCTTACGTTCTTCACGGTCATCCGAAGATGAAGCGGCTTCGCGGATTCCCGGATCAGCACCAACGCCAGCTATAATCTCCGCGATGCCGTCTCCATCAAGGTCCGCCGCGCAAATATTCACCCCATGCCTATCCTCGACCACCGTAAACCGTTTGAGCTCAGTACCATCTGCTTTATAAACAATGATCTGCGATTTATCATCCACTGATCCGTTCGATTCTCCTGACAGAGTGTCCGACGCGACTGAGGCAATGATTATTTCGTCCTTGCCGTCGCCGTCAACATCTCCTGAAGCCACTGCAGCGCCATGCCTGCCCTGTAACGTAATCTCCTCCAGAGGGGTAAACGGTGCACTCCATTTGCTCATGCCTTTCGAGGTGTCAACTTTCCATATTTTAACATATCCCGGATCATTTTCCATGCCGGAAACAGGGGCGGTGATCAAACGGGGGCTAAAATTGCCATCCACGTCAGCAACAGCAATATTAACACCCGATAATGAGCTATGTGCCAGGATGGTTAACCCTGAATCTGTCATACTTCCATCGTCATTATAGGCGTAAATCTTTACTATTCCCGCATTTTCGGCGCCGCCAGCAGGTGCCACAATAATTTCGTCCCTGCCATCAGCGTCAAAATCACCTACCGCAACATGAACACCACCTTTCATCCCAGGAAAAGCAATGAAATCTGCCAGAATGGTGGTCTTGTCCGCTTTAAAGATGCGCACCTGAGTTGTGTTTTCCGGGCCGGCTCCGCTGCCGACGATGATTTCACCACTCCCGTCGCCATTTACATCTCCCACCGCCACAGTGGCGCCATATCCGCTGTCCATTGCCATCAGATCTGGATTAATCGCGGTCCCGTCAGCACGAAATGACTTTACCCTCGCATCATTATTAACCCAGGGTCCCCTGGCGGAAACGATGTTTTTCTTCGCAGCAAGGTCTTTCCATGACACATACTTACCTGTAAAGGATATTTCGTTGTTCGCAGCCAGCATTTTCACCTGCGGAAACGGCCTTTTATACCCTGGTAAGGTGTCGAAGGTAACAGTATAGCTGCCGGCTTCGGCATTTTCAAGTATCAGACTACCGGTTCCCCTGTTATTAATGTTTGGCCCTGCAAGCGTAAAGGTGGCATTAGGTTTGTTCACAGTTACGACAACCCGGGATGCAGAAAGAATATTCAGACTTACCATGAGCGTGCTGGAGTCGCCGAATTGGCCAATAGGATCTGTTCTGAATGTTATGGTCGCGGTATATGAAGGGGCACTGACCAGCGGCAATTTCGTCATATCAATGGATACAACCGCTGCTGAGGTCGTATCACCTGTCGGGGTGATGCTGGTCCAGAGTGAGTCGGATGTTGCGGTCCAGCGTATGGGAGAACTCTGCGATACGAAACCCACGATTTTTGGAGCAGGATTCACCCCCGGGTTTGCTGAAAAAGTAACCGAACCATTATTGAGGAAAAGGCCTGGCGCCGAATTAATAGTCAGCGTCACCGGAATAGTGGACTGTCCAGCATCCGATGTAATTATAACCGCACCCGAATGAGTTCCGGTGCCAAGGCTGGCTATATTTACAGCAACCGTAACTGTTGCTGTGAGCTGGTCATCGCTGGTGGTTATCCATGCCTGGTTATCGGATGATGACCAGGTCACGGTTCCCGTTCCAGTAGTCGTTATCGAAATATTCTGTGAAGCAGGGTTGCCGCTGAATTGAGTTGCTGTAAAAAACAGGGCTGTGGGATTCGCAGTAAGAGTGGTATAACCGTCCAGAGCATAGGATTCTATACTTCCGGAAGATACCACATGAGCAACATCATCATTGCCAATTATGATATCTTTCGGTTGCTTAAGGGGAAGGCCAAAGATGTTTTTTGCAGTAAGGACAGTTCCATTTTGGGGATCAAATACAACTACATTATTAGCAATGTCTGCAACATAGAGGCTACCGCTCTTATCAATTGCCATGCCTCGAGGCGCTACAAGATCACCCGTGACAGTGCGACTCCCTAACTGGATGGGAAGAGTCCTTTTGTAGGACCCGTCACTTTTATTAAAGACCTGAATTCTGGGCGCCGACGTACCAGGAGTACCGCCAACAGTTTGGAGAGCCATGTCATTAATATAAATTTCTCCCAACGCTTCATTAATAGCAATACCCAGAGGCCCATTTAACATGCCATTTCCATTGCCATACGAACCGAATGAGGTCAGTAAGTTACCATCAGAGTCATACACCCATACCATGCCATGATTGACTGCCCCCAAACGGAGCCTATCTACAATGTAAATTTTCCCCTCTTTATCAATAGCAATCTTATTCGCTTGTACCGGACCCTGGGCCTCGCCCAAATACTTCGAAAAAGACAGGTCAGGATTATATACTGCGATTTTCCCATCCTTAAATCTGCCATCGTCCTGCTTTTCCAGGCAAACGTAGATCAGACCAGCAGCATCCACTGCAATGGCAGTCGGACGAGTGTTTTCATCAAAATTGAGCGATTTCTGATAAATGCCATTGTTATCGAATATTCGTATAACATTGTTCGGCAATACGGAAATAACATACAACTTCCCTTGTGAGTCTTGTGCAATAACTGACGGCGGATGAGTAAGGTCCAACTTGCCATCAACTTTTATGGATGACAACCATACCGGCGCCGCAACGGCAGCACTGATGCCCGCTAGCACTGCGATCACTGTTATGACTGTTATTTTTAATCTTCGAATCATACTCACCTCCGCTGCTCTGTTCACCGCACAAAAATTCTGCATTTGCCCACTACTTATTTATCGTGACATGCAAGGCACATTGCACTGCCGCCATTGGACATTACCAAAAAAGGCGGGTACGTCGTATTATCATGAACGTTATGACAGGTAGAACATTCCATCATTCTCAGAGAACCAAAAAGACGCAAACTGGGATTGGTCGGGGCTGTTGTCTTGATCCCTGGTATTACGCCTAGTGGCCACGAAAAAGATACCGGGTGGTCATTACTCAAATCGATTTTATCGCTTAAAGGGTTGAAACCAGGAAGTAGGTTGCCGATATTAGCGCCCCATCCACCTACAAGGGGGTCGTTCCAGTAAATATCACCGACTTTATCATAAAGACCAGGGGTTGTCAAAGTAATGGGCTGATTACCGGACCCTGGGCCGTTGAGCAGTACATTTGATCCCACTGACGCATCGCCAACCGCAATCGAGGTCACCCCATCATGACAACTGAGACACATCAAGCTTTGGCCGGTCGGGGTTTGCATGTTTACCCTGGTCAAAGACGGGCTGCTGTATAGCGTATATCTACTGCTACTATTCGCTGTGCCGGCTCCCACTGGCACAATCCTGTTCCAGAGCGCGATATTGGAACCCGTGCCGTTGTTATTTTTATATGCGTTGTCAGTAGATGAACTGTGTGGTGTATGACAGAAAACACATACTTCAGTAATGATCGCTCCAGAAGGGAGCCTAAAATTACCGGAAAAATTCGATGTACCTAAGGGTGAAAAATCGTGCTTACTCCTAGCTATTCCGCCGAACGCTGGAAAAGAGAATACCATTACTAAACAGCATGTTAACAGCATAGGTAGCACATATTTTGTTGTCATTGCACTTCTCCGCATAATAACAATAAAATCAAACAATTAGATACTTACCAAACATAACACCGTAATACTATACGGCAATTCGCCCATAATAATGCAATATATATACCATGGCCAGTATCTTTTTTTTATCATTATTATCAAAACGATATAATTCTGGATGAGTGACGAAAATATTAATATTAATTGAAAAACTGAGTGTTAATGCTCATAGGCGTGAGTGTTTATCGTCAAACGCAAAAACAGGTATATTTACATATAACAACTTAAATTGTTCTTGCAAAACTAGCCGTTTACAGTTTTAAAATGATCTTGAAAAACCTGTTCATCATCAGGCCTCCAGCTGCTCCGAGTAGTGCGCCAAAACCCGCAAGAAATGACATCACAAAAATTAGGACAAGCCCCACCGCGAATGCATTCTGTCCACATGTTGGTCCGAATATTTTACTCACATCCTTTGCCGCTGCATCCCACCAGGTACCCTGAAATGTCCCTGACATGAATATGTCCATGGCTAGTGCAGTTCCCACGCTGACAAGCGCTCCGACCACCGCGCCGATGACAACTGCTTTTCGCATGCCCTGGTTGCTCATAATAACTCCTGCGATCCCGGTACATTACCTTCAAGAAGAACTATCCCAATGTTGTCCTTAATCACATTTGGCCTCGTCATATCCGCACCTCGCTCTGAAAAGGAACAATCAGTTACTGCACCAGCCGGTCAGCTCGAAGACTGCGAGAAAAAGGCTCCAACCGCTCATGATATAACGGTTGTACCATCCGTATGCATCCTGCCCACCTTGTTCACGTTGCATGATTTGATGCGGAAGCGAAAGCGTAACATGCTGTTTATCACCGAGTGCATTCGCTATTTTCAGGCTCTCCGTGTAGGGGACCGAATAATCATCCATCCCATGCACGATGATAAATGCTGCCGTGGTATTAGGCGTAGCGCGCGACGGTGACATCTGCTGCAATAGTTCCTTCATGTGCCGCGGCAATTTCCTGTACAGTTCATCGAAACGATCCGGCACCTTGTTGGCCATAATGTCGTAGAGCGACTTAGCCTCACCGTCGAGAGAACGCGCGATCCTTTCCGCGGAGGCTTTTTCGTATTTGTTGCGCAGTTGAATCAGTTCCCGAAGCTTTGCACGATCTTCAGAACGCGGCAGCAAATTCAGATTCCTGTAAGCCAGCTCCCAACGAAGCGAATCATCAGGCCTGACGCGGCCGCGATGCTTGCCATACTCAAACGAGCCGGTCAATATATACCGCAGGACTTCATGCAGATCATAGTAGCCGCCGAGGATTGCTATAACTCCGACCTTGTCCCGAATCCGTCGATCAGCTGCCGCCAGCTGCACCGGTCCGGATCCGTAACCAATGCCCATCAATCCGCCGCGGGGTGAAGCAGGCGCCAGCGCTGCCAAATACTGGAAGCTTAGCAAAACGTCCTCAGCACTTTCACTCTCGATGCGATACGTCCTCATCCCCTCGATATCGGGGACCAGAACAAGAAATCCCGCACGAGCAAGATTGTTGGCTAGAAGAGCAACCTGCTGGTCATCCCTGTCTATGGATTGCAAGCCGCGTACCAGAAGCAGGGGAAACGGCTTGCCTTCCCCGCGGGCACGATACAGGGCGGCGCTGATTTTCCCGCGCATCCCGGGCATTGCAACTCGCGTTACTACTGGAGCCCGTGTAAACTTCCCCATTACCGCTTGCTCGGGCGGGCGTAAGCTGTCCAGGACAATGAGCAAACTCAGAAAACCCCGGTAGAGGGGTGACGCGAAGAGGATTACAACAATGACGATAGCGGAAAGCAGTATTATCTTCTTCATTCATGACCGTTGGGCGGATCCAGTGAACCTCGTCATTACAAACCGTGAGGTATCATTTCAGGATCTCGCCGGTCTTTCGCGACCACAGGAGCAGATCAAGATGATCCATGTCTATCCCGATCTTTTCAGCAAAGCGCTCCAGTTTTTTTTCGATCGAGAGGTATCCTGCACGCGTGGCCGGCGGCGTACTCGAAGTGATCACTCCCAGTTCACACAAACTATTCAGAATATGCTTGTCCAGAATTGCGTAACCCGGGAAACCTATGTTGCGGAGAAAATGACTGGCTTCTTTATAACCCAATCCTTTGATTCCCTTGTTATCCGCGAAAAAATCCCGGCGTACGAGTCTGGAGTCGAATGAGGCGATCAGTTTTTTCAGTTGCATACCGCAGGCCTGTTCAAGATATTTTCGGCTATGCACGATATACGCCGGTCGCATTCGCCAGAAACGCGTCCGGTTTACCCGTGCACGCTCTTGAAGGTCATCGAGACAGCCCGTTTGAAGCAGGTCGCGAAGGGCGGTAATAGTCTGCATGCCCATCTTCGCGCTGCTGCCTGCGGTAAGAATGCAGAAGCACAACTCTTCAAAAATAGCTGCGTCGCCCTGTAGATACACCACCTTAAACTCGTGGAGGCGCTTTACGATCTCCGGTTTTTTTCTGCGATAGTCACGCCTCAGTTCATCGATGGCTTCTTTTCCAATCACTGTAGCCGCCCTTAAGATTATACAGATTCTTATACCCCATACCCATGAGCCGTTTGATCGCCCAGATGCTCTGGTTGCCATTGCGGCAGTAGACCACAAGCTCTTTATCCTTTTTCAGCTTCTTGATCCTGCTGCCGATGTCTGAAAGAGGCACATGCACTGCTCCCGGGATATGTCCCTCGTCATACTCCCTGGCCGGACGGACATCAAGGAGCACCATGCCCTTTCGCTGTTCTAGCTCCTTTGGCGAAAGCTGCTTGATTCCCAGCCGGCTCAGAACACCAAACAGCTTGGCAATGAGATAGATCGCAAAAACGCTTAACAGAATAGTGGATGCGGTGTCCAAAGAAAAAATACCTCCTTACGAATTTTGCGCCTGCTGCATTGACTGCTGCGGTACTTCATTTTTCGCTGCGGGCAGTTCCACGATAAACCGAGCTCCCCGCGGGCTATTCTGTTCAAAACGGATGGAACCGCCATGGTCCTTGATTATCCTCTGCACAATGGCGAGACCCAGTCCGCTCTTTTTCTTCTTGCGCGAGAACTCGGGTTGGAACAGTTTGGGGATGTCCTCAGCGGCGATCCCGGGTCCATCATCCGCGACATCGATCTGGACCATGCCAGAGGAGTTTTTCTTCACCGAAACCTGAACTCGACCCATGCCACCCATGGCTTCCACGGCATTCTCGAACAAATTAATGAAAACACGCTTCATCTGTTCGTAATCCAGCGGTACATCTTGAAGGCCAGTTGCGAAATCCTTCGCAAACTCAATGCCTCTGTGCGCGCTGCCATACAGTTGCAAAACGCTCTCCAGTACTGGTAGAAGCGACTGCAGAACCGGATTCGAGTTCGGCATGCGCGCAAAGTCGGCAAACTCATCTACGAGCTTTCGAAGTCCATCCGCCTCCTGTACGATGGTCCTGCTGCATTCATCGAACACCGCATTAAAATCAGGCGCGCCTTCGGCGTGTTTCTTTCTTAAGCGCTCCGCGGACAACTTAATGGGGGTCAAGGGATTTTTAAACTCATGGGCAATTCTCCTTGCGACGTCCTGCCACGTCTCCGCTTTCTTCGCGCGAAGCAGTTCTGTCAGATCATCGAAGGTGATAACCGACCCGAGGGGTGTACCGCTTCCATCCCGCAGGGTCGTAATGCGCATGCGAAGTGTTAGCATCCGGCCCCTTACATTCAGCGGCAATTCCTCCTCCGCCCGTCCATGCCCCTGCTCTACCCTGCGGAACAATTTACGGATCGGATCCAACTCGATGAATCCGAACGCTTCATCGTAGCGTTTACCGAGTGCATCCACTTCACGGATTCCAAGAATCTCTGATGCTGAATGATTGACAGTCGTAATCCTGCCCGCTCTGTCGATTGATATAACGCCCGTTTCAATGTTCGAAAGGATCGTCTTCTTGTAGTTGACCTCCTGCTCCAGTTGAATTCGCGAGTACTGGAGATCGCTGGTCATTTTATTGAACGAGTCGATCAAGACTCCAACCTCGTCGCCCGACGTCTCGTCAATCCGGTAGTCAAATCTGCCCGCAGCCACAGCTGCCGTTCCCTCCGCCAGCCTTCGGATAGGAACCGTAATACCCGCGGCCACGCGGAGCGCCACCCAAATGGCGGCAAGCAGAAGCGCCAGGGTGACCGACAGGAATCCGAGCCGATAGGACATCTTAATCGGCTCCTTGCCGCTGAACGCCGAGCGGTACTGTGCATAGCCCTCGCGGATATTATCAGCCTTCGTTGCAAGACGTTCGGGAATATAGAAGCTAACCGCGATCGCCGCGATGATTTTACTTCCTTCGCCCGGCTGCGCATTTTGATACAGGGGTACCACAGCGCGCATGATATCGCCTTTTTTCCGCGACCCTGACACGTCCGCGACCTCCTGTGATGCGAAAGCGCGGGAAACCAGATCAGCCGATGTCTGGGTAAAGGTCTGGGGAGGATATTGGCCGGTAATGATGACAACTGCCCGTTCCCGGGGGCCGGTAAAGAGCTCCACTGAACCCAACCCGTACTCCCCTGCTTTTGAGGCCAGGTAATCCTTGAGCACCTGCCGCTCGTACCGTGTCAGCAACCCGGCCTCGGCCACCTGCATGCTGATCTGCCGGCTGAAATGAGTGGCTTCCTTTTGGAGCCGGTCATTGTACTCCTGCGCCACGGATACCGAATCTTTGAGTGAGTTTTCTATCCTAAGACTGAAAAGCCGTTCGATGCTCCGCGTGAACATTCCACTCCCGAACAAAAAAAGCAGCACAAGCGGAATAAATGATAGACCGACAAACGCGACTACCAGCTTGGTCCTGAACCGAGCGCCGAGAACGCCCCGCTTCCGTTCCATCCAGAGTTTCCAGAGGCTCTTGGCCATCGTGAAAATGACCGCCGACAGCAGAAGGAAGTTCGCGTTGATCAGGATGATGATGAGGATATTGTCGGAAAGCGGACCTTCGAAGCCCCGGTACTTGAGTTGCAGGACGACCGCAAGCACGGTTAGGAGAAGAAAGCCGACGAGCGTGAGGACTCCCTTCCAGCCGGTTTTTTCCTCTCGATTATCGGTGGTCATGGTGCCGGCAGAATACCAAAAACATCGGGCAAATGCAAGGTCTGGTTTGAGGCCGGAATCCAGGCCAGGTTTATGATGTTCTTGATTTATTATCTTGACAAACAAGAGGTTTCTCGTATATCTTTATGAAAATTGACGCACAAAAACAACCCCTCGATCGGCAAAGAATCAGGGGGAAATCCTTCGGAAACGTCCCTCACTTAAGGAGGCAGGAATGACAACGCGGCCACAAGCCCAACTGCAAGCAGCTTTCTTAATCCTTTTGCTCATCCTCGTACCCGTTGCTGCGCGCAGCGAAGATCCGAAGGGGGTTGTTGCAGCCCCGCAAACGACGGCTCATACCCTTGAACAGATGTCCTCTCCTTTAGTGGCTGCTGCTGGAAGCAAAAACGTCGGAGAAACCGATGACCCTTCCACGTACACCATCAAGCAAGGAGATACGCTCTGGGATATTGCAAACACATTTCTGAAGGATCCATTTCTCTGGCCATTTATCTGGAAGGCCAATCCCGGCATTACCAATCCCGATCTCATATTTGCTGGAAGCAAACTGACGATGCCCAGCCTCGCCCCGATCGAGCGGGCGCTCCAGGCCGAACCAAAATCACCGGTTGTTGAAGATAAAATGCAATCACAGGTAGCAGCCAAGGAGCCAGAAAAGACCGAGCCAAAGGCCGCAGCTCCTGAACCGGTAACAGCAGCACCTGAAGCATCCATACCCGTGGAAGAGACGGTATTGCTTGGGGAGGGCATTGCCGCTGCGCGCGCTCGTCAACCGAAGCCGCAGCAGCCGGCCGCTGAAGAAACCGCATCACCGAGGTCCACACTTATTCTGCCCGAGGAACAGGCCCTGCCCCTCATCGACAAATACGCAATGCTGAGCGCTGGCTTTGTGAGCGATGTGGAGAAGGGAGATATGATCGTAGGAGCTCCTGAAACGCAGCAAACCATTTTCAGCTATGATCATATCGTTTATGTATCAATGCAGAACAGGGAAAACATCACCGTTGGTGATAAATTTCTTATTTACGCACCGCTGAACAACGTGAAACATCCCAAGACCGGAAAGCCGTTCGGTAAACTGATCAAAGGCCTTGGCATCCTCCAGATCATTGCCAAGGATACCCCGGAAATCCTTACCGCGCGCATCACCCTCTCGTTTGATGCGATCGAGAGGGGCAACCTGTTGACGCCCTATCAAGAACCAGGGCTTATCTACCACTCCGCTCAAAAGAAGGCCAAGGACATCTCGGGCTTCATCCTCGAAGTGACTGACAGGCGCACAATCAATTCTCAAATGGACTTTGTCTACTTAGACAGGGGAAGTGTGGATGGCGTTGAGATCGGAGACCGGTTTCTTGTCTACCATGAACCCGATAAAAAGGGTTTCCCCCGGAAGGTGGTCGGTGAAGTGCTTGTCATGCTGGTCAAAGAACGCTCGGCGACAGCTATGGTCCAAAAAAGCATTGATATCTTGAGCAGGGGGAATGCGGTGGATTTCAAAAAATAGTGCGCCGCACCACCTCTGCATTCTCGCAGCGTTGACGCAGTGCAATAATTTCCCCAAATAAATCCTCCTCTTTACCTCCCCTGTCCGGCCCCTGCCCGGGTGGTAGATTTCTCATATCCCTGCACCCTTCAAATCTGCAAATATAAAATATTTGATGTACGGGCGGGAATATCCCGAAGCACCCATGCAGAGGTACTTTATTTCAGGGAAGGTGACGCCTGCGGATCAAAGGGATTCGTCCGCACCGCGAACGAAAACAGATAGGGGTATTCATGCTTCAGGTGCTTCATGTAGGACAGCCATTCCACGATAAGTACGGAATAGGCCCGCTTGATATCAACGTCAATATGCTTGGCATCCGCAGGGGCAAGATGCTCCGGATCTACTCGGACGGCGAGTTCCTCCGTGAGATGAAACACGGCCCAGAGCAGGTCGGTGAAGGTTTCATGTTCAAGCAGATTCGGATTCTCAAGAAGGCCGAGCAAAAAGACGCGCTTTTCCAGTAACAGTGCTTTAAGCGCGGTCAGATCGCCGCTTTGATACTGCACCTGATAATCGTAGCTTTTCATCGATCGTATCGCGGACGCGAACTGCTGATCAGACCATTCGGCGCTTACCAGAAGCTCGGCTCTGATCCTGTCGCGGTGCAGATCGAACGCGGCGAACGACTTGAGGAGAGGAGATCCGACCTCGCTGAAAAAAGTACCGATGACCATGTTCAGTTTGTTCAGCAAAGCAAGCTTTTCACGGACATTCAGCATCTGATTGAGGATCAGCGTGACCAAAAGAACCTGCACAGGGATGAAAGCCAGATCTTGAAGCAGATAAAAAAAAGTGTCCCGGGTATTGTGAAAGATCGCTATCTGGGCGATATAGAGAACTGCTGATGACACCAGGAGCGATATGCCGAGTATGAGCTGCCACTTAAAACGATTCATAGCCATGCTCCCCTTTCATGCAGCAATACGCAGCTCAGTGCAGCACTATGGCACAGCCCGAGCGTGCTGGCAGATGCTCACTTCATGAAAAGAAAGAATCCATTGAAGAAATACAACAGCCCGAAGCTTCCCGCACCCATGCCAATGAACCAGAACAGCTTCTTTTTCATGAGAGCAGCGATCGAGGACAGGAGGATGGCAATTTGCAGGAACATGGCCGCCATGCCGAACGCACCTGAGTGAAGCTGGGCGGCATCACGGCGCGCTTCAAGCTCCTCCGCCTTTTTCTTGATCTCTTCCTTTTCCTTGTCATAGCGTTCGATCTTTTCCCGGTAGGCCGCAATCCGCTTCTCGTAGTCAGCAGCCAGCGCGCGCGGCATTCCCTTGTTCGCCTTGAGATCGAGTTCGAACTTTTCCCGCTGCAGTTCATAAACATAGCCTTTGATGCTTTTTGACTGGTAAAATGCCCACTGGTCCGAAGCCTGCGACTGGGACATCACCGACCGTGTCGAGAACCCACCGCCCTTGAGCGTGGAAAGTGTAGCGCAAACCGCAAATATCACGGTGGTAAGAGCGAGATAATTGAGCCAGGGTTCTTTCTTTTCTTCAGCCATTGTGCTCCTCCTGAGATGGATATTTTTTTTGAATGCACATAGTACCGAAATCTACTCTGTTAGTCAATATTTGTATACGAGAAGCCTGCTGCAAACACGTTGGCCGTGCGCAGACCATGAGTTGAGAGAACCGGCGGACACCGGTCACCGTTCCTTGAGGATTCCCCATTTTTTCCTTCTTTCCCAGAGCGATTTCCGGGTGATACCAAGCATATCCGCCAGCTGCTGTTCGTTATAATCGTACTGGTGCTGTTGAATGAAAGCCTTGGTATACTCCTCGATCGAAAGCCGCGTATCAAGCGGGCCCGAACTGTAGGCCGCAGATTTCAGGCCCGCCGGCAGATGCTCTGGCCGGATCAGGTCTCCGTCTGAGATGAGGATAGCCCGTTCAATAACGTTTTGCAATTCGCGCACATTCCCCGCCCACTCATAGCTCATCATCAGGTCCAGTGCTTCAGGCGAGACCTCCTTCAGCTTTTTGCCCATTTCGCGGGAATATTTTTCGAGGTAATACTGCATAAGCGCCGAGACATCCTCCTTGCGCTCCCGAAGCGGCGGGATTTCGAGCGCGATCACATTGATCCGATAATAGAGGTCCTCCCGGAAGGTGCCTTGTTTCACCGCCGCCCGCAGGTCCTTGTTCGTCGCGGTGATGAACCGGATGTCCACCTTTGCGCTCTTGGTGCTCCCGACGGGACGGATGACCTGGTCTTCAATGACCCGCAGCAGTTTCGCCTGCAGCACCATGGTCATGTCCCCGATCTCGTCGAGGAACACCGTGCCGCCCTCCGCTTCCTCGAGGATGCCTTTTTTCGTGGCCACGGCCCCGGTAAACGCGCCACGCACATGGCCGAACAGCTCCGTCTCGAGCAGGTTTTCTGGTATCGCCGAGCAGTTGATCGGCACGAAAGGCATGTCCCGGCGCGAGCTGTTATGGTGAATCACGCGCGCAAAGAGCTCCTTACCGGTGCCCGTTTCTCCCAGCAGCAGGACGTTGCTCCTCGTATCGGTGATCTTCCTGACTTCATCCAGGATCGTCTTGAGGACCGGGCTTTCGCCGATAATACTGCTGAAATCATAATCTTTCCCGATCTCCCGTTTGAGCAGCACATTCTCTACCTGCAGACTCTTCTGCTTCAGGGCATTGCGGACGATCTGTTTTATCTCCTCATGAATGATGGGCTTCATGATGTAATCATAAGCTCCGGCGCGGAGCGCCTTGACCGAGGTGTCAAGCGAAGCATAGGCAGTGACGATGATGAATATCTGGTCCGGTGTCTGCTCCCGCACCTTGATCAGCATCTCGATGCCGTCCATGCCCGGAAGGATGATGTCTGAAATGATAACGTCGAACACCGTGGTTTCGAGCAGCGTCAATCCCTTCTCCGCCGAATCGACCCCTTCCACGGCGTAACCTTCCTTCAGAAAAATCCTTTTAATAGACTCCCGCAGGGTATCTTCATCTTCAATGATCAATATGTTTTTTGACATGCATTCCTCTCAAATCTACAGACCAGTCCTGCCTCTTATTCTTCCGCAGGCATCCTGATTATGAATCGCGTCCCCTCGGCCCGGTCAGAATCTATCTCGATCGTGCCGCCGTGGTCCTTGATGATGCTATAGCAGATGCTCAGCCCGAGCCCGGTCCCCTTGGTCGGCCCCTTGGTGCTGAAAAACGGATCAAAGACTTTGTCCTTCACCTCTGCATTAATACCATACCCGCTGTCGGCAAAAGCCAGCTCAACAAAACCATTCAGTTTCTTCACGGATATATCGAGGCTGCCGCCGTCGGGCATTGCGTCGCGGGCGTTCAGGATCAGGTTCAGGAACACCTGCTGGATCTGGTCCGGATCGATCTTAAGCGGAGGCGTGTCCTGCACATCGGTGCGGATTTCGATCTTCCGGAAGTTTTTGTCGTACCGGATCAGGTTCAGAGTGGTCTCCAGAATGTCTCGAAGGCTGGTCGGCATCTTTTGCCGGGGATACAGCCGCGCGAAATCACCAAGATTCCGCACGATCCTGGCAATCCGGTGAACATGCTCATTGATCGTGATGAGCGACTCTTTTTCAAAGGACGAGGAGCCCTCGTTCTGGAGTTCCTGGACCAGGGAGGAGATGGATGCCAGAGGATTCCCGATCTCATGGGCGACACCTGCCGCGAGCCTCCCCACGCTTGCATGTTTCGTCGCGCGAAAAAGCTCTTCCTCGATTTTTTTCTTCTCGGTGATATCCTCGAGCACCAGGACATAACCTTTGCGTGCTCCGGTGAGCCTGCTCAGATAACCTTTCAGCACGATCTGCGGTTCAAAGCTCCGCCTGCAGGTGATCTCGCCTTCGCGCAGCTGCGGATTGAAGAGGCGTGGTTCAAGACAGGTTAGGAGGCTTTCCGCTTCATGGTGCAGCGCGTCGGACTTCTCCACGCCGGTGATCATTTCCATTCCGCTGTTCCAGTAGGTGACCCGCAGGGAGTCATCGAGAGTGGCAACGCCGAGCGGCAGACTTTCAATGATATTCTCGCTGAACTCCTTAAGCATGGCAAGCTGCCGGTTTGCCTCGGCGAGTTCCTGGCGGGAGTAGCGCAGGCTGCGGGAAATCTGCTGAATAGAATCGGAAACACGGTGCGCTTCTTCGTGGGTGAGCACCGCCCGCTCCTGAAATACCAGGGTGCTGATGGACGGCCCCAGCGCGCCTGAAAGAATGCGCTCGGCTTCTTCGCGCAGTTGCTGGAGCCAATCACTTGAAATCGATGTGCGCGCGAGCTTGTTTTTTTTCAGAAAACCGTCAACCGCTTCGCGTGCTTCATTCACGCCGATGTATTGGCCAAGAATCCCCTCGATCTCAACGATGTCCGCAGGCCGGTGGACCTGCGTAAACTGGGCCGGCGAGTACGAATCCACGAAGATAATGGCCTGACGTATCTCGGCATCGGACTGTCGGGTGAAAATCGAGACCCCCACGAAACAGAGTAGGTTCAGCAGTAAGCCCCAGAACAGTGAGTGGCTCCAGCGGTCCAGCCCTTCGAGACCGAAGAGCGCCGTGGGATTCAGCAGTCTGGACCGGAACACCGCCTCCATCAGCCCGCCCGGTTCGACGATACCTGCCCTCATGAGCGCGGGGATAAGCAGGGTATAGATCCAGACTGCGAATCCCGCGACTATCCCGGCTATGGCGCCTTTCCTGTTCCCGCCTTTCCAGTACAAGCCCAGCAGCATCGAGGGTGCGAAGATCGTGACCGCCTCAAAGGACTTGAGCCCGATGTCCACGAGGCTGTAATACTCGCCGATGTACGCGGCGAAACTGTAGCCGAGAAATACACAGCCCAGGATCACGCTCCGCTTGATGTTCAGCATCACCACGGAGAAATTTTTAAACGCCCGAAGATTCCAGAATGCCGGCATGACAAAGCTGTTCATGACCATGGTGGAAAGCGCCACGGACTCCACGATGATCATGGCCGTGGCCGCCGAGAATCCTCCGATGAACACGCAGAGTGCGAGAAATGGGTGGCCATAATGCATCGGTATGGTAAGAACATAATAGTCTGCTGTGGGCGGAATGTCACCGAGCAGCAGGCCGCCGTACGCAAGGGGCAGCACGAAGATGTTGATTAAAAACAAGTAGAGTGGAAAAAGCCACATGGCCTTTTTGATATGATCAACTGAAGAATTTTCAACCACAGCCACGTGGAACTGGCGGGGCAGGAAAAGAATGGCCATCATGGACAGGAACGTAAGCGAGGTCCACTCCATGAAGCTCACCGGTGATACATCGCCGATCTGCATGAGCAGCGAATAGGGCCCTTGGCGGATTTTCTCGAATATGTCGCCGAAACCGTCAAACAGGCCGTAGGTCACAAAAATCCCGACGCTCAGGAATGCCACCAGCTTGATTGCCGATTCGAAAGCAACGGCGAAAACCAGGCCCCCGTGGCGCTCCGACGCATCGAGCTTGCGAGCACCAAAAATAACCGCGAAAACACCGAGCAGCAACGACACGAACCATCCCTCGACGTTCGTGCTGTGCGGCTTCCCCGAGAGGAGGGAGAAGGTCGTCATGATGGCTTTGATCTGAAGCCCGAGATAGGGAGTGATACCGATGACTGCCACGAACGTGACCAGGACAGAGAGGCCGAGGGATTTGCCGTAGCGCGACGAGATGAAATCGGAGATCGTGGTGATCCGATTCTCCTTTGAAAGATACACAATTTTGCGCAGCACGATCCACCAGAGCGCCGCCATGAGCGTGGGGCCAATGTAGATGGTGAGAAAGCTCAAGCCGGAATGCGCCGCCTTGCCCACACTACCGTAAAACGTCCAGGACGTGCAATATACCGCGAGAGAAAGCGAGTAGATATACGGATTCGCAACGAGGCTCTTCCCCTGAAGCTCCTTCCGCTCAGCAAAATACGCAACGGAAAAAAGGAGCATGAGGTAGGAAAAGATGATAAGGAGCAGTAGCCAGGGAGAGAACAATTATCCTCCACCGTCATCCCGCCGGGAAAATATCGCCGCGACGAGAATCAGCATGATGAATACGAACCAGATGAAAAATAGATAGAATCCGAGGCTGCCCTTGAAAATGCTCATGATGGGCCAGGTAAAGAGCAGTATGCCTAATATGAACAGAAATACCCAGACGTCAGACCGCATAACGCAGCATCCTTTCCCCGGCAGGCAGGGTAGCATAGTAGCATAAATCACTATCGAATTCCAGACGAGAAAGACGGGTTGGTATTACGGTTCCCTGTTCGCAATGAACGCTGACTTGCGCTGATCAGCATCTATCGTGTACTATGCATCAATCGGAGGTTAACGCGAATGACAAGGGATGCGATAGTTGAAACAATAAAGGCGGCAGCCGTGGGCGGACGGCTGACGTGCGGAAAGGCACATGATCTAGCGGAAGAGCTGAACACCTCGCTGCGGGAAATCGGCAGCATCTGCAACGAACTGAAGATAAAGATCGCAGCGTGCCAGCTGGGATGCTTCTGATCCTATCAGTTTATACCGTGCTCCGCGTCCAGTTTCACGCCTGGCATGGAGCATGCTTCGCTGAAACAGGTCACCCGGTTTTTGCCGAGCGCCTTTGACCGGTAGAGAGCTACATCCGCTTCGTGGATAAGTTCGGGGAAGGTTTTCATTCCCTCCGCTTCCATGGTGGCGACGCCGAGGCTGACCGTCACACGCTCAAAGGGGTGCGCCACCTTTACCGTAAAAGGGTATTCATCAATCGATTTGCGCACACGTTCTGCCACCGCGAGCGCCTCTTCAACATTCGTTTCCGCCAGCAGGATAGAGAACTCCTCACCGCCGTAGCGGAAGCAGGTATCTGTACTCCCGGTCCTGCACGCGATCTTGAGTAGCGGCCCCATCTGCGCGATAAGCCGGCTGCCTTCTAGATGGCCATAACGGTCATTGATCCGCTTGAAATCATCGATATCGATCATGATGAAAGAAAATTCCCTGCCGGTCCGGATTTTTCTGCGAACTTCGTCTTCAAGTTTCTCGATCAGCACCCGGTAGTTGAGGAGACCCGTCAGTTCATCCACACGTGCAAGCTCCAACGTCTTTTTAAAGAGCTCGGCTTTTTCCAGCCCAGCTGAGATAAGATGGGACAGCGTCCGCAGGAGGTCAAACTCTTCGACCCGGAATGCGGACGGTTTGCTGTGGCTGAAGCCCATGACTCCGACAATCCGATTCTCATTCTTGAGTGGAATGCCAATATAGCTGCCCTGTACCTTTTCCTCGTCAGGATGATGCAGAAAGGTCTCGAAGAGTGTCCTATCTTCGAGGAACAGCGGTTCTCCGCTGGCCGCGATCTCTCCTGGCGCGCCATTGTCAAAATAGATCATCTGGGACATTCTGGACTGCAGTTGGGGATTGTGCAGATACAGCGGCTCTAGGCCTGTCAGGTCCTTCTTGACAATGTAAACCGAAGCATCCTCAAAGGACACCGCCTTGACGATGGATGACATGATTTTTTGAATCAGCTCGGAAGGCTCGAGTTCCGATGCGATGATTTTTCCCACATCATAAAACAGGTGGGTTTCAGTGAGTTTGCGGTAGAAGAGCGTTTTGAAATCCCGCTCGGGTGAGCTGAAAGGCTTCTTATTCTTCGTTATTTTTTTGGGTTTCGGCATTATCCGCCTGTTTACTCAAGAGTCTGGCCCGACTTCATCATCAACTATACCATAATATTATTTTTTCGCCAAAAATATTATTAGCTATATTCTTCGCTGATATTTTACAGTAATCAGCCGCCAGCATCAAGTAAAAAAACATGCAGTTATTCACTTTAAGGCCTTACAAAATACAACTATCTGTCAATTAATATATAACCCGCCCTTAGACACTAGAGAATCAAATTCTACGCAAAAGGACAAGAAGACTTTCGCGCAAAGCCGCAAAATTGCCATGAAGTGCGTGAAAAAGAGTCTTAGCCTTTTTGTTTTAAACCAAACACTTAACGATACTCTTGGCGCGCTTTGTATATGGCAGCATTTACGAAAGTGCAGGCTGCGGCCTTGCACGAGATACCTTTTTGGGATTCCCCACCTATTATTAAAAATAAATTGGGGTCGGTGCTCGTCCGGCTTACGTAATACCGGCTGTTTTCAAGTCCGGTCTAAAGACCAGTTTCCGTCCATCTGCTTCAACGACAATCCGTGAACCTTCTTTGACCTCACCGGACAGAATTTTTGATGCAAGCGGATTCAGGACATCGCGCTGAATGACTCGTTTAAGCGGGCGTGCACCAAATACCATGTCGAAGCCCTCTTCCGCAAGAAGTTCTTTGGCGCCCTCCGTCAGCTCGATCTCCACTTTTTTGTCAGCAAGCCGTTTTTGGACCACTCCGACCTGGATCGAAACGATCTTCTTAAGCGCTTCGGCATCGAGTGGATGAAAGATCAGCATATCGTCCACGCGGTTCAAAAACTCGGGTTTGAAATGCTGCCGCATCGCTTCCATGACCATGCGCCGCATGGCTTCTTCGTCGTTCTGGATATCCTGAATATACTGGCTCCCGATGTTCGATGTCATGATCACCACGGTATTTTTGAAGTCCACCGTTCTTCCCTGTCCGTCGGTCAGCCTTCCGTCATCGAGCAGCTGCAGAAGCACGTTGAAAACCTCAGGATGGGCCTTCTCGATTTCATCGAACAAGATGACTGCGTAAGGCCGTCTGCGAACCGCTTCGGTGAGCTGCCCCCCTTCGTCGTAGCCGACGTACCCCGGAGGAGCTCCGATGAGGCGCGATACGGTATGGCGCTCCTGATACTCGGACATGTCGATCCGGATCATGGATTGTTCATTATCGAACAGAAATTCGGCAAGCGCCCGCGCAAGTTCAGTTTTCCCCACGCCGGTCGGTCCCATGAAGATGAAGCTGCCGATGGGCCGGTTCGGGTCCTGAATCCCCGCCCGCGCACGGCGGACCGCTTCGGATACGACCGTGACAGCCTCATCCTGTCCCACGACGCGTAGCCGCAGCCGGTCTTCCATGTGGATCAGTTTCTGCATCTCGCCTTCAAGCATCCTGCTGACCGGCACGCCGGTCCATTTGGAAACGATCTCCGCTACATCCTCATCATCGACCTGTTCCTTCAGCATCTTCTGGTGTGCCTGTACCTCGGCAAGGCCGCCCGATTCAGCATCGAGCTGCTTCTGGAGTTCCAGCAGCCTGCCATATCGAAGCTCCGCCGCGCTCCCCAGGTTGCCTTCGCGCTCCGACTTTTCGGCTGCGATCTTCGTCTGTTCGATCTGCTCCTTGATGGTACGTATCTTCTGGATGCCGCTCTTTTCCAACTGCCACTGAGTCGTGAGGCCTCCCCGCTTTTGAGAAAGCGCGGCAATCTCTCCCTCGATCTTCACGAGCCGCTCACGGGAGGCGGGGTCCTGCTCCTTCTTCACAGCCTCCCGTTCGATCTCGAGCTGTCTGATCCTACGCTCCACCTCATCCAACTCGGTGGGCATACTGTCGATTTCCATGCGAAGGTGCGACGCCGCCTCGTCGATAAGATCGATTGCCTTGTCCGGCAGGAACCGATCGGCAATATACCGGTGCGACAGGACAGCGGCGTTCACCAGCGCAGAATCCATAATCTTGACGCCGTGGTGCACTTCATACCGCTCTTTCAGACCGCGCAGGATAGAGATGGTATCCTCCACCGATGGTTCGCGCACAAGCACTGGTTGGAACCGCCGCTCCAGGGCCGGGTCCTTTTCGATGTACTTGTGGTACTCATTCAGCGTCGTGGCCCCTACGCAGCGCAGTTCACCGCGAGCAAGCGCCGGCTTCAGCATATTTGAAGCGTCCATGGAACCCTCGGCTGCGCCGGCTCCCACAACGGTGTGCAACTCATCGATGAACAGGATGACGTCGCCCTGCGCCTCCGTGACCTCTTTCAGCACGGCTTTAAGCCGGTCCTCAAACTCGCCCCGGTACTTCGCACCGGCTATCAGAGCGCCCATGTCGAGCGCCAGCACGCGTTTGTTCTTCAGGCCCTCGGGAACGTCGCCGCTGACCACCCGCTGCGCCAGGCCCTCAACGATTGCCGTCTTGCCAACACCGGGTTCTCCGATCAGGACCGGATTGTTCTTGGTACGGCGTGACAGCACCTGTATCACGCGCCTGACTTCCTCATCGCGGCCGATCACAGGATCGAGCTTTCCCCGTCGGGCCATCTCCGTCAGATCCCT
Source organism: uncultured Nitrospiraceae bacterium (assembly GCA_964447405.1). Classification (GTDB taxonomy): domain Bacteria; phylum Nitrospirota; class UBA9217; order UBA9217; family UBA9217; genus JALNZF01. The sequence goes on from CAYUSP010000003.1 coordinate 647,032, forward strand.
GCTGTACCGGGCAAGCGCCTGATATTTGTCCTCCGGGGTCTGATCCGTGACGCGCTGTGACCCCCGTATATCTACCAGGACCGCGAAAATGGAGTCCCTGGTAACGCCATGCCGCGTCAGCACGTCACGCGCAGGACCCTCTCCGTCAGCCGCGGCTATCAATAGATGCTCGGTGCTTACGTATTCGTCCTTTAACCGCTCCGCCTCCAGCTGCGCTTTTTCAAAAAGCCTGTTGAGTCTCGGCGAAAGATACGTCTGGACAAGCCCTTCAACCTTGGGCAGTTTGTTCAGGGCATCCTCAACCTCATCGCCTATCCTGCCGGCGTCTGCGCCAAGCTTCCTGAGCACAGGAAGTACGACGCCGTCCATCTGTTGCAGGAGTGCGAGCAGCAGGTGCTCAGCCTCTACCTGCTGGTGATGCCGTTTTGCAGCAGCATCCTGTCCAGCCTGCACCGCTTCCTGCGCCTTAAGCGTTAATTTATCAAATCGAGCCATGATATCCTCCTGTCAAAACAAGATCCATGATTCAGGATGCTCGACGCCTGTACTGAACAGTGTTCTACAATAACCTGAACCATGAACCCTGAATCTTAAACTGTACATCAGTCTTCGCGTTTCACCATTATCCTTCGCACCGGAACGATCGCATGCTTCATTTCCTCGTCCCGCCTGCGCATCTCGCGTGCCAGTTCATCGCGCAGCATCCTTACCGTCCCCTCCATCTCCTGCTGCATCCTCTCCATTTTCTCCCGCATCGAGAGGATCACTTCAACACCAGCCAGGTTCACGCCGAGTTCGCGGGTCAGGCGCAGTATCATCTCGAGCTTCTCCACGTCATCTTCGGAATAGAGCCGCGTGTTTCCGCCGCTTCGTTTGGGTTTGATGAAGCCTTCCCGCTCATAAAGCCGCAGTGTTTGTGGGTGTATTTCCAGCATCTCCGATACCGCGCTTATCATAAACAACCTGTGCTCACGCACTGCCATGACTCACCCCGTCACGAGTAGTTACGATCTCTTCCTGAATCCTTTAAACGTTACGTTCCGCCTCGGCTCACTGGGATGCATCTGATCCAGTTCGCGCAGTATCGCTTTCCCACGTTCGGACAACCCGGTTGGCGTCATTACCTTGATGGTGACATAGTGGTCGCCCGTACCACCGCCGCCCAGATGCGGCACGCCCTTGCCTTTCAGTTTGAGCTGTTGACCGGTCTGCACGCCAACAGGAAGTGTCATGGAAACGATTCCGTCTACAGTGGGTATTTCAATCTTTTCGCCCAAGGCCGCCTCTTTCAAGGTTACCGGTTCTTCGGAGTAAAGGTTGTCTCCCTTGCGCTCGAAATATCCGTGCGGCCTCACGCGGGTTACAATAAACACATCCCCCGCAGGCCCTCCCTGCTCACCGGAACCACCCATGCCCGCGACTCGCACTCTCGATCCGTTATCCACACCGGCGGGTATCTTGACATTGATGCTTTCCGATTTCGGTATTGTTCCGGCTCCGGTACAAATTCTGCAGGGGTTCTGATTGATTGTCCCTTCTCCCCTGCAGGTCGTACAAGGTCGAGCGGTCTGCATGAAACCGACTAACTGTGCAATGCTTCCCGCTCCCCTGCAGGTCGGACAGGTCTTTCGTGACGAGCCGGACTGCGCCCCCGTTCCTCCGCATGAAGTACAGCTCACTTCCCGCTGCAGATCAACCTGCATAGTTCTGCCGAAAATGGCGTCCTCAAGGTCAACCTCAACAGAATAGGTTACATCCTCACCCTTGCTCGGCCCTTGCGGGTGATGCCGTCCGCCAAATATATTGCCGAATATATCATCAAACCTGCCGCCACTGAAAAACTCCGCTCCCTGGTGAAAACCCGAGGGCCCGGCACCCGGCCCACCACTCCCCTGGCCATATCCCGCGTCAAACGCAGCATGTCCAAACTGATCGTACTGCTGCCTCTTCTTGGGATCAGAGATGACCTCGTACGCTTCGCTTACTTCCTTGAACTGCTGCTCCGAAGCCTTAACACCGGGATTCACATCAGGATGATACTTGCGGGCAAGCTTTCGAAACGCCTTTTTAATGTCTGCTTCAGACGCATCCCTACTTACACCCAAGATTTCATAGTAGTCTCTTTTCGTTGCCAAGCCCATGTCCGCCTCTCATTAATGATGATTACATTATAAAATATGAGTATGCTGTTGTCAAGTTTATGTCAAAAAAATATAGCAGATCAAGACAACATACTTCTTAATTGACTAACGACGGAACTAGACATATCACCCACTTGCACATCAATAAAGCCGTTATTTTTATATAACCAAACCACTTTATCATCATTTTTCAGGTTATCTAAGGCAATATATACCTTTTTACAGTATTCTATTGACCAGAGACCATCCTCAAGTGCCTTGGGTAAAATTATCCCAGCAAGCTCGATACCATATACTCTTACGAGAGGATCAATGTCATCGAGTGCATTGATGACAATATCTTGGTATCTGGCAGCTATCTTAGGGGCTGTCTCAGCAATTCGTGACAGTGCATATACAACACCCGGCCTGAATGTCCGCTCTTCGATACCATAAACCTCGACAATCAAAGGGATGATATCAGCAAATGCATGAGGATCCGCGCTTACAATCTCGCCCAGAAGTTCGGGAGCAGACCATCCGATGCTTCCGGATTCGTCGGAGAGCGACCATAATAGCTTTCTTGCCGTAACCCGCAGCACTTCATGGTCTGTTCCGGAGATGGCTCTGGCAACACGACCCACGGCCTTGATCGCCCTCCACCCTACGAGTGTGTCTTTATCGTACGCAAAGCGTATGAGTGGGATTAACGACAGCCTCTCCTGGCAAATGCGCTCAACCAGCGCATCAACGTCATTCTTTTCCAGAGCGTTCTGAGTGATTTTTTTTAACTCAAGATGATTCATACCGAGATAGTACCGCCTTCCTTGGTGACCGATCCTCTCGGCCGCTATTTATATGATGGCATCGAGGACAATAAAAAGAATATTCTCGCAAACCACAGTCACAATGGCCACTACCAGTAAAAACTTGGATATCGTGGCGGGGGATGCCCCTACCAGACTGAAAAGCCCGCAGGTCGACACGAACCAGAATACCGATACCCACATAAGATTCCATGGTGCTACCCACAAGATCAGTGCGGATATAAATGCTCCAAAAAGCAGATAGGGAAGCCATACCTGAAGAAAATAATTTCCTCCGCGGTCAACGGCCCTTCTGGCCCTGAGCGAGGTGATCAGAAAAACCTGCCACCATGCACCGAGAAAAAAGAACATGACGCCATACCGATCGAGCCGGTGCAGGAGCGGTTCCATGAGAAAAAACCGTTTATACTCGAGGCTGTAAATAGTGAACAGAAACAACGCGGGAATCAGCGCGATGAAAATATACCCGAAGACATCCATCGTGACCGCCCTTGCTGATTCCTTGCCTTCCTTCCTGCGCTCGGATTTCGCGGTAAGAAAGAATTCCACTCCCAGCGTCAAGGGCACGACCAGATATGCGAACTGTTGAAAGCGATAGCCTTCCATCCTGTTCCTCCCTGGGGATACCGTGATATGACCTGCGGGGAACACTCCCTTTGACAAGCATCTTTGGGAAGCAAACCTCAGGATAGAATATTAAAGAGTATGCAATTCATTGTCAAAGAAAAACATTCACGATGCACGCATTGCGAAGAAGTTTTAATTACCACATGAGTTCTTCCCAGAATTTGAGGCAACGATCTGGATGATGAAATCCTTCCCGACTGCCAACTCAGGGCGAGATCAGTTTTTGGCCGTCTTATGGCATATCAGACATTCCAGCTTTGGCGGGTGCGCATCTTTAAGCGGCGCCTGCCTGCCCGGAGTATGGCATGTTCTGCATGCGGCATTATTGCTGACGCCCGCGTGGAAAAGATCCCCGGGAATTGATGGAGGTTTGTTGCCCGTTGAAAGCACGAACAGGCCGATCAGCAGAACTGCCGCAACACCCCCGAAAACCAATGTGTCTTTCATTTCATAGCTCCTTGACAATCCACAGGAATATTTTCATTGGTACATCCGTATTGAGATCAAGACTTCACGCGGAGCAAACGCAGGTCGCGCGTCTGAAGTATCATTGCCTCAAGCATACTGCCCTGCGATATGACCTGAGGCCCAGGCCCAATGCAGGTTGTAACCACCCAATTCCCCCGTGACATCGAGTACCTCTCCGACGAAATAGAGCCCCGGCACCTTCTTTGCTTCCATGGTCTTTGAAGAAATCTCGTCGGTGTTCACACCTCCTGCGGTCACCTCCGCGGTCGCATACCCTTCGGTTCCCCGGGGAAGAATTTCCCAGGCGTGGATCATGCGCGCGATTGCATCGAGATTTTTCTCTGCCGTCTGATTCAAGGGTTTTTCCGCACCTTGAGTTCCGCACCAGGCATGAGCGAAGCGCCTGGGCAGGAATTCAGACAGCAGATTGGGCAGCTCTACGTTGCTCCCGCGCCTGGCAATAAAGTCGCTGAGGATATCCCGGCCTGGAAGCAGATCGATCGTGAGCGCCTCTCCCTGCGTCCAGCAAAGTGATGCCTGCAGCGCGGCCGGGCCGCTCAGGCCGCGGTGCGTAAAAAGAACATTTCCGCGGAAGGTCCTTCCACCGCACGTGACAGCTGCTTCCAGGGAAATGCCGGCCAGCCCTCCGAAGAGCTGCCGGTCTTGGGCCGTGAAAACAAAGGGGACAAGAGCGGGACGGAGCTGCGTAACGTCAAGCCCGAACTTCCGCGCTGCTTCATGGCCAAAACCGCTCGCGCCGAGATTAGGATAGGACAGGCCGCCCGTGGCTACAACGAGTGACTCCGAGGCAAATGCGCCCCGGGTCGTCTCCACGGTGAACATTCCACTCTTGCCGAGATCCGTGATGCGGCAGTTCAGGAGCGTCTCCACTCCAACACTCAGGCATTCGCGTTCCAGCATGGAGACCATCTCAAGGGAACCAGCAGAACAAAAGAGCTGCCCTGCTTCCTTCTCAAAATACGGGAGGTGATGTTTCTCCATCAGGGCAAGGATATCCCCGGGGGTGAAACGCGCAAGTGCTGATTTACAGAAGTGGGGATTGCGCGATGCGTAATGGTCGGGCGTCACGCTCAGGTTGGTGAAATTGCACCGGCCGCCGCCGGAAATCCTTATCTTCGCGCATGTCCGTGCCGCATGATCAAGAACCAGCACGCGCCGTCCGCGCGCCCCGCAGGCCATAGCGCACATGAAACCCGAAGCTCCGGCTCCGATAATAATCACATCTCTGGTCTGTATCTGCGGCATTGTCATGTTCAGGTCGACCACCACCCCGGTTTTGCCGCCACCAGCCATACAGTACAGGAGCTGCCGCACGGAACCGTGGCCGGACAGGTCACCTGTCCAGTATCTCCCTCACTTTCAAAAGCAGCTCATTCGCGGATGCCGGTTTTGAGAGAAAGGGGGCCTCGATGCCCGGCGAGATTTGCTCCTTCATAATATCGGCGGTATAACCGCTCATGAAGAGCACCTTGATATCCGCTTGCATAGCCCTGATCTCTTCAAACACCACCCGTCCATTCTTTTTCGGCATGATCACATCCAGGATGGCCAGTTTAATTTCCGCTCTTCGGTCCGAAAACACCTGGACAGCTTCCTGCCCATCGCCGGTCTCGATCACCGTGTAGCCGGCGTTCTGAAGAACGCTTACCATCATCTTTCTGACATTAGCTTCATCCTCAGCGATCAGCAGGGTTTCCGTGCCTCCCTTCGAAGTAATGGCATGCTGACGGATGGCGGCATGATCGCGAGTCTCGGCCAGGGGAATGTAGATCTTGAAGGTGGTCCCCTTGCCAAGCTCAGAGTATACGTTGATGTACCCGTTGTGCTGCTTGATGAGCCCGTATGCCATAGCGAGCCCCAGCCCTGTTCCCTTCCCAACCTCCTTGGTCGTGAAGAACGGATCGAAGATCTTCTGCTGAATACTTTCCGGCATTCCAATTCCGGTGTCAGACACGGAAATCCTGGCAAACGCACCCTCGGCGCCATACCCGTGGCTGCTCACGAATTCACGGTCTAGCATGACGCGGTCCGTTCTGATCAGGAATACGCCGCCGTTGGGCATCGCATCACGCGCATTGGTGGCAAGGTTCATCAGGGCCTGCTCCAGCTGTCCTGAATCCGCCATGATTGTCATGGGCTCGTTCGAAAGAGTGATCCGCAGTTCGATGTCTTCCCGCAGCAGCCGCGAGAGCAGTTTTTCCACTCCCGTCACGATGTCGTTCGCCTGAACGGGCTTCGGCTCAATGACCTGTTTTCTGCTGAAGGCGAGGAGATTTTTCACCATGCGCGCCGCACGCTCCGCAGCCTGGAGAATTTGATCGACATGATGGCGCAGTGGTGCATCCCCGGGCATCTTCATCTGCAGCAGGCTTCCGTATCCCACGATCACCGCGAGGACATTGTTAAAGTCATGCGCGATACCGCCCGCCAGCAGTCCTACTGCTTCCATCTTTTGAGAATGGCGAAGCTGCACTTCAAGGTTTTTTCGCTCCGTGATATCCTCACCCGAGCTCAGCATGCCGATCGCCTTCCCCTCTGCATCCCGCAGGACAATGTTCCGCCACATCATGATCTTTTCCTTGCCGCCGAGCGTCAGCACCGGATTTTCAAAAGGCGCACCCGGTTCTTCGCCCTTCTTCATCAGCCGTGAAAATTCCGCCTTTGCGGCTTCACGAAGGTTTTCAGGAACATACTGATCGAACCAGGATTTGCCCAGGAACTCATGCTCAGCACCACCCATGATCTCACAACCCTTTTTATTGATCAGTATGACTTTCTGTCCGGCATCAAGCGCAAGGAGCATGACACCCGCCACATCAAGATACTTTTGCGCGGTGTCCCTTTCATTCGTAAGCTCCTGCTCGCTGCGCAGGATCGCGCGCAAGGGAATGACCCGCAACATGTAAAAGATCCATGCGACCAGGGGCAGGACGACCACAATAATGAGGCCGGTCCGGAGGAAGAGCGGACGGAGGCTGCGCTGTATCTCGATACTGCCGACCGCCACGCCGGAATCGTACAGCATGGTCGCCCGCTTAAGCAGCGGACCCGGAACGACATCGACGCTTTCCGCGACAAGCCCTCCCTTCAGGTCCAGGACACGGCGAATTTCCTCCTCGCCCTGTCTCGGCCGGCGCGAAAGATACTCCCCGATCCGCAACTGCTCGAATTGCCACATCGATGGATTGTTGCTGATGATCTGCGAGATGATGCGGGCATTGCCCTCCGCCTCAGCGTCCAGGCTTCCTGCGGCGTACTGGTAGGACATGATAAAATAAAAAAGCGGGAAGATGAGCGCCAGAGTGAAGACAACACTGCCGGCAAGCCAGGTGAGGATGCGGTTGATTTTGTTGATCGAATGCATGCGGTATTTGTTCACCAAATTGCGGAGCCGAAGATTTCCGCCCATCTCAAGGATCATTCCGTCTTCTGGCGAAAACACGAAGTCCGGAACCTGAAGGGCGGCCCTCACCATACGACAATCGCATCAATCCGATAAAGGATACTATGAATTATTGTAACGTATGTACTCCATTTTTGCCATACCTTCTTGAAGGCGTGGGCGGATGCTGCCTAGCCTTCCTGTTCACCCATCCCTCCCCCTTTCCTTTCCAAAAGCAAGGTAAACAGATAAAACACCATGATTGCAGCGTTATTGTCATCGAATCCTGCCCGAAGGCTCAACCGCGGCGGGTGCAAGAACTGGTCAGACTGCAAACGTCGTAAGGTAAGGTTGTTTCAGACAGCAGGGTCTTGAACAAAAACGATGACCACGACCGTGCAACACGAGTGTTAGAGCAAAAAGCAGGCATACATGATTTGAAACGGTCTTACACGGTACACACCTGGGTTGCCGCGCCAGCTGCATACTACATCTCTTTTTTCTGGGGAATGGACTGCACTTCCGCCTGGCCCCTCGTTTTTTTATCGATGAACTCGACGACAGGAGTGTAATCCTGCTGTCGAATCCTGCTGACGATGTAGCGGGCCTCGGAATCAGATATGTCATCAGGTGAAATAGTAGAGTATTCGGGAACGATAACAATCGGCATGCTACCCGGCCCCAGATACGTTTTCAGCTGGTTGTGGAATTCGCGCTGGCACCGGCCGATGTAACCGCCTCCTATCAAGACTTTTTTGGCGTTGACCTTCTGAAGGAAGGCGAAGAAATTAACCATTTCCCCTGTCGGGAGAGTTCCTGAACTTGAGGTTTCTGAAAAGACGTAATACATGGACTGGCCTGCCGCCGTCACCCTGTTCAGATAAGCCACAAATGACTTCGGTGCTATGCTGTCAGCAGTGAAATTACCCGGAACCACAATAACAACGACCTGGCCGGTCGCGGCAAGGTTTTCTATTGCTGCTGCTTCATTTTCATACTGGGATTTTAGTAAGCTGAACTTCGCATAGGATCCCTTGTCCTTCCAGGGATCACGAAAAAAGAGCGAATACGCCGGGTGTACGATAACGACTACTTCGCTGGATGATACCGGATCAGCGGGCGCACGATCCGCATCGCCGGTGAGTCTCGGTATTCTGAGCGGATCGTTCGGAAGTGATTCCTCTCCCCAGAACTCAAGCGTCACTTTGGCGGTGGCTTTTTGACGACCCTGAGATGAACAGCCGGAAAAAAGAAGGGCAATGGCAAGAAGGAGTGTTGATACTACCAAGTGGAATGTTCTTAAACCCACACAAACCTCTGAAAGTACCCGAAATTGTGAATATCGTATCAATAGTATACTACAAAATAGTATCCCTCCTGTACAATAAAAAAAATATTTTTAGGAACACCCTGCACCCTCGATTATGCACAAATCCGTTCTCGAATCGGACAACATGCCCCATACAGTTATTCCCGGGCTATCGCTTCATGCAGGTTTTTTTGCGCTGAACAGAGCACCGGCAGTATACTGCGATGTGCGAAAACCGGTCATCCCGCCGAATACAATGGGGGCAAAATCCGCTTTTTCCAGCAGCCCAAGCTGATCCCGGACCGGGATCGCGACGCCTATTCATTGAGACCAGGATTCCGCACTGTTTACTAAGGTCGAGGGCAGTTCCTGCTCGAGGACCACGTCCGCAAACTGGAACCTGCCTCCCGGCTTCAAAACGCGATGCAGTTCCCGGAGACTGACCTCCTTGTCCGGTGAAAGATTCAGCACGCCATTTGACAGAATGACATCAAAGGACCGGTCGCCGTAAGGCAGGGTGAGGGTATCGATTGACCTAATCTCGAAATTAGTTGCTCCCGCTTGGGTGAGATTTTCACTCGCCCTTTCCGCCATGTGTGGGACTTCATAGTTTGGGAGCATTGTTGTCATTATTAAAAAGATCACTCATATTGAATTCCTTTCTCTTGTCATGACAGCCTTGGTCGATCGGAGGCGGCCTGCCAACCGATCCAGGCTCATTATTACAGAATGCTGATCCATACTTTGATGGCAGTGGCTCCGATAATCGCAGCCAGCAGCCAGCGTAAATACTGCGTTTTGGTTTTCTTGCCCACGATGCTTCCAAACCGGGCCGCAGGGATTGCTCCCAGGATAAGCGGTAGCGCCATGAGAAAGGGGACCTGGCCAATCGTTACCTTCCCGATCATGCCCGCGGAGGAGGAGAACAAGCCGATAGCCAGCGTACTGCCGAGAGCTACCCGCAGCGGGATTTTTAGCACATACAGCATCGTGGGGATCAGAATGAACGCGCCGCCCTGGCCGACCAGACCGATGGTGAAGCCTAGCGCAATACCGATCACGACCGCTGTTGTCCTGTGGAAGGTGACTTGCTCCTCGGTCTGATCATCCAGCTGGTAGCTCCGCGGAATGAGCATCATGATTGCCGCGATCAGCGCCAGAGCGCCGAAAACCATCAGCAGTGGACTGTCAGCAACATTTTTCGAATAGAGCGCCCCAAGAAGAGACGACAGGAACAGCGACAGCCCGAGTGTAAGCACGAGCGGTTTATTCACCAGTGAGTTCTTGTTATAGTGCAGTAGTGCTGTCACGGCTGAAAAAAAACCCTGAGCCATGGTCAGACCGGTGATGCTTTTGACGCCAATGCCCGGGAGCCCCAGCAGCGGCGGGACATAGAGCAAGAGGGGGAACATGATTATGCCGCCCCCTATCCCTAGCAGTCCTGATAGAAATCCAACGGACGCGCCTACAGCTGCCAGAAAAAGGAACAACGCCGCGTCCATTTATTTCTCCACGAAGATGCGCTTCTGACCAGATGGGGCCGCGTCAAGCACATCGCCGATATGCGCTGCCAGCACGTTCTCCTTTTCAAGCGCAGCAATGAGGCGGTCCCGCTTGTCTTTCGGCACAAACATGAGCAATCCGCCGGATGTCTGCGCGTCATTCAGGAGAGCCTTCTCCGTAGCGGTCACCCCGCTGCCCCACTCCGTGCACGGCGCGTAACTTTTCTCATTTGCACGTGTACCGCCAGGGATCATAGCACTGTCAGCAAGTGTAATGGCTTCTTTAAAGAAGGGGATCCGGCCCGTGTGTATCCGCGCCGCGCAACCACTTGCGCTCAGCACCTCATTCATATGGCCGATCAGGCCGAAGCCCGTGATGTCCGTGCAGGTGCTGACGCCGATACTGAGCATGATCTCGCCGGCCCGTTTGTTCAGGGTTGCCATGGAACGGGTGAACTCTTCGGCAGTTTCCGGCGTGCAGGCCTTTCTTTTCAGTCCTGTGGCAATGATACCGGTTCCAATGCGCTTGGTCAGAATCAGCGAATCACCCGGCTTTGCCTTGGTATTATCGAGGATCTTTGCAGGATGGATCTGGCCCAGGACTGCATAACCGAACTTTGGCTCCTTGTCTTTCACCGTATGGCCGCCGATGATGGTTACGCCCGCCTCGGTCATCTTGTCTATGCCGCCCTGCATTATTTTCCGGTTGATCTCGGCAAAGTCCGCGCCGCTCGGCAACGCCGCGATATTGAGGGAGACCAAAGGTTTGCCGCCCATTGCATATACGTCAGACAGCGAGTTTGCGGCTGCGATCGAGCCGAACCAGTACGGATCGTCCACGATCGGGGTAAAAAAATCAGCGGTGAAGACCATCGCTGTCTCGTCGTTGATGCGGTACACGCCAGCGTCGTCAGCGTGCTCTGCGCCAACCAGCACATTCGGATCCAATGACTTGGGTAAATGTCCCAGAACCTGGGACAGTTCAGCAGGGCTGAACTTCGCTGCTCAACCCGCGCAGCTGGAAAGCTCGGTCAATTTGATATCCATGGTTACCCCCTTTTCCGGTACTCAATCTATAAAGCGTTATCCGGTATGCTATTTGAGTGGTTTCCTGCCACTGAACAGTGCGGCGACGGTGAATTCCGATGTCCGAAAACCCGTTTTACCCGCGAATGTCGCATCGTGAAATCCCGCTTCCCGCAGCAACTCGACTTGATCCCCGACCGGGATCGTACCGCCGACTCATTGAGACCAGGACTCCGCGCTTCCCGACAGGCCGGCGGGCAATGCTTGTTCCAAAACAATATCCGCAAACTGGATCTTCCCACCGGGTTTCAAGACGCGATATATTTCCTTGAACACGGTCTGTTTGCAGGGAGAAAGGTTTATGACCCCGTTCGATATTACGACGTCAAACGAATTATCGTCATACGGTATTTTTTCAGAATCGACAACCTTGATCTCGGCATGCATTACGGATGCAGCCGCAAGGTTTTCGCGCGCCTTTTGCACCATTTTTTCTGTCAAATCGAGGCCGCACAGACGCCCGTTTGTGCCTACCAACCTGCTTGCCACGAAAAGGTCTAATCCCGCTCCGCATCCGAAGTCAAGCACTGAGTTTCCCTGTTCGATCCTGCCTAAAGAAAACGGATTCCCCACCGGACATGATGACTCAAAAAACTGCTCAGGCGTGCGCTCCAGAATATCCTGGTCGTATCCCAAGGCTAGCGGCCCCTCCTTCCCGACGGGATATTGAAACTTTCCGGCTGCAGAAACCGATACTGCGTCGTATTTGTTCCTGATCGCCTGCCTTATCCCGCCCAGGTCTGAAGATGAATCAATGGCAAGCGGTGTAGCATCCGTGCGGCAGCTTCCAGCTCCGCCCGCCGTTGTTCAGGTGGGCGCGGCAAAAATGCCGCCCGGTTTCTCCTGCACGATGCTGCCCTGAATCGCGGCCTTGAGCGTTTCACTCGTCACCGTACCGTTCTTGACGATAAAACGATCGTTTACCATTACGGATGGACAGGGGGGAGGATCTTTTTCCTGAGCGTATTCCGGTGATGATCTCTTGATGACCTTGATCTCCGCACCGAATTCCTTTTCCGCCACACGGGCGGACTCAAGGTTCGATGCTCAGCGCAAGCCCATAGGATCGTTCATATACAACGTTATAATATGTTTTCCCATCATTGCCTCCTTCAGCACATGCTGTTGCTTAGGATGCCAGGCTTATCTCCACCGGGATTTCAGTTTCATTGTAATAATGCGCCGGATCGGCGACCTTTACGCCTTCAATCAGATCCCTCTTCTGGAAATTGAAAAACGCAGCGTTTAGGGGGCTGGCCATAACGATACCTAACACGGTAATCGACTTAAAGAACTGGTCCTCGACGCTCAACAGGTTCATCTCCGCCATTTTCCGCAGTTATGCCCATCCATACGGAGTAACACTGGAATACGCCCTCCAGGTAAAGATACCTATCATTACAGTCAGTACCAGCGTAAACCATAGTGAAAAGGGGGCCCAGACCTGAACCCCCAGCATTGCTGAGAGGAGCACCACGAACAAACAAACCGTGGCAAGACGTTTCCGCTGAATACGCAGCGGGCCGATCTGCTTCGCAAGTTCAGCGGTCGCCGGCGCACCGTTGGTCAGCGCGAAGAGGGCGTCGATCCGCGGTTGCAACGACACGTGAACGTATGTCAGCAGGCCACCGATCAGCAGAAGCGGGAAAAATTTTACTGCGAGAATGGGTTCGGTAACGAGGTCCCCCAGTGCCCGTCCTCGCAGCACGACAAGAACCGCCCCCGACACAAGCGCCGTCGCCTGGAACACGAAACAGGGGATCGTCCTATTCTTGATGATGTTTTCCATATAAACATCAACCCTATCACCTATGGGAGGCCCCAACCTGCCGCGCTGATTCACCGCCACGAGCGCGTAGAACGGCCATGCCATGAGCATCGCATTGATAACGTGAATAACCTGGAAAAACCCGATTACTGCTTCCATACTTCCTCCTCGACTTACCTATTTGTACTCAGAACACCTTGTGAACAGCTCGGCGTTCAGTGGTGACTCTGAGAATAGAGGTTAAGCATTGCCAACGCGATTGTGGATGCAACTCTCATCGTCTTCTTTCACCTGGATAAGTCCCTTTTCTTGAAACCGGACAGCATGCAGGCGCCGGAACGTCCTCTTCATATTCTTTTTTTAGGAGTCCAAGCAGTTCGGGAATAATCGGCTCTTTCAGGAAGTAGCATTTAAGCCTCCCGTCCACAAAAAAGTCGATAACATGGTGAGAACGCAGGAGCTTCAAATGCTGGGATACATTCGGCTGGCTGATGTCCAGGGACTCTTCGAAATCGCTGACGCACTTAACGCCCAGGACAAGGTCTTCCAGGATTTTGATGCGGATTGGGTGAGCAATGACTTTCAGAAGATCGGTACGTTTGTTGACGGGGATCATACATGCACCAGGAACAGTATGGAACTATATTCGATCAAAGCCATTTAAATTATATGCAAATATTATTATGTTTTTATGGAAATGTCAACATGATTTCTAATTCAAGGGTATCGGAATGATGGAATTAGCCCGGCCAATCAGGTAGTATGCTGCCTATGATCTCCATCGGATTAGTCCAGGATAAGAAAAAGCTCTATACACTCGCCTCCACCCTGGCGCTCGTGACGATATTTTACAACATCGCCGAAGGCCTGGTGTCAGTCTATTTCGGCCTCGAGGATGAGAGCATGGCGCTCTTCGGCTTTGGGTTGGATTCCTTTGTCGAGGTCGTGTCCGGAATCGGCATCTGGCACATGGTAAAACGCATCAGGAACAATGACGGAGAGAATCCGGACCATTTCGAGCAAACCGCGCTTCGCATAACCGGAACGGGATTCTACCTGCTGTTCGTCGGACTGGCCATCACCGCGGCGATCGATCTCTATCAGGGCCATAGACCGCAGACAACCTTTTGGGGCATCGTTATCTCCGCAATTTCCATCGTCGCCATGTGGTTGCTTATCCGGGCCAAGGTGAAGGTGGGGACCAGGCTCAATTCACAGGCCATCCTTGCCGATGCCGCCTGCACCCGCGCCTGTTTGCAGCTCTCCATCGTTCTGCTCATTGCAAGTGTTGGCTACGAACTCACCCATATAGGCGGAATTGATTCCATCGGAGCTGTCGTGATCGCAGGTCTCTGCTATCGGGAAGGAAAAGAGGCTTTCGAAAAAGCGAAGGCTAAAAGCTTTGCCTGCACCTGCGGAGAGGCATGTCGAACGAATTTGGTTGAGAAGCATTAACTTCCATTTTCAGGATAAGGGGTATCAATGAGCGAGGCGCCAGTTAACAGACTTTCCTTTCTGGACAGATATTTAACGCTGTGGATTTTCAACGCCATGGCACTGGGTGTTGGATTCGGATATTTTATTCAAGGAACAGAAGCCTTCATAAACAGCTTCCAGGTTGGAACGACGAACATACCCATCGCCATAGGCTTGATCCTCATGATGTACCCGCCCCTTGCGAAGGTCAAGTATGAGGAACTCGGCGAGGTCTTTCGCAATAAAAAGGTCCTGGGTCTCTCGCTGGTCCAGAACTGGATCATCGGCCCGATCCTGATGTTCGCGCTCGCGATCATCTTCCTCCGGTCCTATCCCGAGTACATGGTCGGCCTCATCATGATCGGTCTTGCCCGCTGCATCGCCATGGTGATCGTCTGGAACGACCTTGCCTGCGGCGATCCCGAATACGCGGCCGGTCTTGTGGCGTTCAATTCCATTTTCCAGGTCCTTTTCTTTTCTGTATATGCATATATCTTTATTACGGTCCTGCCAGTTTGGTTCGGGCTCAAAGGGGTCGTTGTCAACGTGACCATCGGCCAGATCGCCGAGAGTGTCTTTATTTATCTCGGCATCCCGTTCATCGCGGGTATGCTGACCCGCTTCGTTCTCATCAAGATCAATAACCGTCAGTGGTACGAGACGATCTTCATTCCAAAGATAAGCCCCATAACCCTCATCTCGCTGCTTTTTACCATTGTTATTATGTTTTCACTGAAAGGCAACTTTATCGTAAAACTGCCTCTGGACGTGGTGAGGATAGCGATTCCCCTGCTTATTTATTTCGTAGTCATGTTCCTGGTCTCGTTCTACCTCGGAAAGAAGATCAAGGCGGATTATCCGAAGACCGCGACGCTGGCGTTTACCGCGGCAAGCAATAATTTCGAACTCGCGATCGCTGTTGCCGTGGCCGTGTTCGGCATTAACTCCGGCGCAGCCTTCGCAGCGGTCATCGGTCCGCTCGTGGAGGTTCCGGTGATGATCGGGCTCGTAACAGTTGCACGTTTTTTTCAACGCACCTATTTCAGTGTTGAATCCTGCAGGGTCAGGGAAACCGATGCGCTTTCATGAGGATCGTAAGATCAGGGATTTTGAGGTTCCTGGATGAAGCATGCGATATTTGGTGACATACACGGAAATATCGAAGCCCTGAATGCTGCTTACAAAGCGGCGCAGGCTGCGGGCGCTGAAAAGATATACCACCTTGGAGACTTGGGCGGATATTCGCCATTTGTGAACGAGGTCGTTGCCTTCCTTATCGAACACGATATCAAAGGCGTACAGGGCAATTACGACGAAGCGGTTGCCAATAATCGGGAGCATTGCGGGTGCAAAGCTGAGGATCCAGTGCAGGAAGAAATGGCGAACCGGTCTTTTGTCTGGACGAAGGAGCATGCGTCGCACGAAACTAAAGAGTTTCTCGGGAACCTGCCGGTTGAGATTAATTTTGTTGACCAGGGCAGGAAGGTAGCGCTTTTTCACGCCACCCCGCGTCGGAACAACCTATATTGGTTTGAGGACCGGCCGGAGAAGTTCTTTCATGAGATGGCTGGGAGGATTGACGCCGACATTCTGATCTATGGCCACACCCACAAATCCTATTGGAAGGACTTTGAGAACAAGCTCTTTATCAATGCCGGAAGCGTGGGCAAGCCGAAAGACGGCGATCCGAGAGCCTGCGTTGCTCTGGTCGATATAACGGCGGATAAGGTAACCGTCGAATTCCTGCGGGCGCCTTATAACGTGGAGAAGGCCGCAGAAGCAATCGTACCGAGCGGGTTGCCGATATATTTTGCTGACCGTTTGAAGATGGGCAGATAAACGCAAACTGCTGGTTTTACGATAGTTTCACGCCCGGTTGCAGGGAAGGCGGGAGAGCCTTTCCTACTTCTCATCGTTGATCAAGTCCGAATATCCCTTTGTCGAGAATTCCTGCCAGTTAACCAAAGATCTATACCAACGCTGATTTCCTCTTAATATACTTCTCGATCTCCACGGCAATAAATACGATTGACGATGCTGCCAGTGTGATAAGTAGCTCATTCAGGGTCAGTGGCTCGGTCTTGAAGATCGGATTCAGCATCGGCGTGTATATGGTTGCCATCTGCAACATGAAGGTCAGCAGAACAGCCCCGAGCAGATACGGATTCGAGAACAGTCCGATTGTGAACAGCGACTGTTTTTCGGACCGTATGGCAAGCACATGGCCGAGTTGCGTAAGGCAAAGCACGGTAAAGACCATAGTCTGCCAGTGCGCGTGTTCCGTTCTAATGGACCATGCCTGAACCAGCAGAACGACGCCAGCCATCAGAAGGCCCACCCATATCGCATGCGCTCCCAACCCATGCGCGAAGATGCTCTCTGTTGGGTGCCGGGGAGGCCTGTTCATGACATCGCCTTCCGCAGGCTCCGCAGAGAGCGCAAGAGCGGGAAGACCGTCCGTCACGAGGTTGATCCAGAGCAAATGGATGGGCAGCAGAGGGATCGGCAGTCCGACGAGCGGCGCGAGAAAGAGGGTCCAGATCTCGCCTGAATTCGTGGTCAGCAGATATTTAATAAACTTCCTGATATTGTCGTAGATCTTCCTGCCTTCCCGGACAGCCTTTACAATGGTCGAAAAGTTGTCATCCAGCAGGATCATATGGGCCGCTTCTTTGGATACGTCCGTTCCGGTAATGCCCATGGCAACCCCGATGTCAGCCCGCTTCAATGCCGGCGCGTCATTAACTCCATCACCGGTCATGGCGACAAAGTGGCCCTTGTCCTGAAGCGCCTTCACGATCTTCAGCTTTTGCTCCGGAGCGACGCGCGCATACACACGGATATGCTCGACCCGATCCTCGAATTCCTCGAGCGATAACTTCTCAAGCTCCCTTCCGGTGATGATCGCCTTTTCATCGTCTTCTATGATACCCAGCCGCCGGGCTATTGCCCTTGCCGTGATAGGATGATCGCCCGTTATCATGACCGCATGGATCCCGGCCTGCCTGCAGAGAGCAACGGCTTCGCTGGCTTCTTTCCGGGGCGGATCCATCATCCCGACCAGGCCGATAAGAGTAAGATTGAATTCAACGTTATCTACGGACAGATCATCAGGCAGGGCGCTCCATGTCCTCATGGCAATGCCGAGCACCCGCAAACCCCCGGCAGCCATGCTTGCATTCGTTCTTTCAAGCGCTTCACGATCAACAACAGCGGATCCCTGTGTTGTAATCATGTTCGCGGATTTGTCCAGGAGAACATCTATCGCGCCCTTGGTAAAGGAGACGTATTGCGCATTTCCCCATGACCCATGACCCCGGACCCCTGCCCCTGGTATCTTGTGGAAGGTCGTCATGCATTTTCTATCTGAATCGAAAGGGATTTCTTCTCTCCGAGGAAATTGTTTCTCGAGCTCTGTCTTCTCAAAACCCTGTTTCCGTGCAATATCATAGAGGGCGATTTCAGTGGGATCACCGATGATATTGCCATCCGTGCCTTGCTGTGCATCATTGTTCAAGGCTAGCGCGGTGAACATCAAGGAATCAGGGTCCGGGGTCCAGGGTCCGGGACTGTCATGTGCACCCTGACTCCTGCCCCCCAATCCCTGCCCCTTGAGAATTTTCCCGTCGCACCAGATTTCTTCAACGGTCATCTTATTCAGGGTCAGCGTCCCTGTCTTATCCGAACAGATGTATGTTACGGAACCGAGCGTCTCGACAGCGGGAAGCTTCCGGATAAGGGCATGCTGCGTGATCAGTTTTTTCGCGCCCAGCGCCAGAGAGATGGTAATGACCGCAGGCAGCGCTTCGGGAATCGCCGCAACCGCAAGGGAAATCGCCGTAAGCAGCATCAGCATGGGCGCTTCCCCCCGCATAATGCCGATAACGAGCACGATCGCGCAGATCGCCAGAACAGCAAACGCAAGTTTTTGGCCAAAGGTCGTCAGCCTCTTTTGCAGCGGTGTTTTTACTTCATCCTCCTCCTGCAGCATAAACGCGATCTTTCCCAGTTCCGTATTCATGCCCGTTGCGGTGATGATGCCGGTCCCGCGTCCGGAGGTAACGAACGTGCCTTTGTATGCCATGTTCTTTCTGTCGCCAAGAGAGAGGTTTTCCTCGCGCAGTTCCTTTATCTGTTTCTCAACAGGCACGGATTCACCGGTAAGCGCCGCCTCTTCGACCCGAAACTGAATTGCCTCCAACAATCGCATGTCAGCAGGCACGATTCTTCCCGCTTCAAGCAGTATGATATCGCCCGGCACCAGCTCGGCGGCCGGAATCGTCAGGGGCATGCCGCTCCTCAGGACTGTTGCGGACGTTGCCGCCATTTTCTTGAGGGCTGCCATCGCCTTTTCAGCCCGGTATTCCTGGATAAAACCGACCATGGCATTCAGTACAACAATGACGATTATCGCGGCAGTATCCGACACCTCCCCGATAAAACCGGAGATAACTGCAGCGGCAAGAAGAACGAGGATCATGAAGTCCTTGAATTGGTCCAGAAACATCATGAACGGGGTCCTTTTCCGTTTCTCCACAAGCTCATTCGGGCCATGATGTTCAAAACGCAGACCTGCCTCCGAAGCGCTCAATCCATCCCGACTGCTCTTCAGCTCCGCAAGCGTCTGATCAACCGTCAATCGAAAATAATGCATGCACATCTCCCTGACCCGGACAAATCGGACTAAATCAGCAAACAGGTCGTTGAAAAAAACATTATTGCCTCATCCTGTACGAAGTAAAGGAACACATGAATTTGTGAAGAGGAAGTTTTTTCGCGCGCAGACCGTTTCAATGCTTTTCGACTTTTCAGCAGGTTGTTTATATAGTGTGTCGAGCATGAATGCGCGAAACCCATGAATAATCGCTATAGTATAGTATAGCTTTTAATCATGGGTTCTTCCAGGAATGCTATAGGTAGGTTTAACTGCGATCTATGACAGATGATTTTTTGCTATTACACCCTATTGCACGGACGGCGTGAGATCCTTTCCCACGTCTCATCGTCGATCAGTGCCGCATATTCGCTAACTGAGAATTCCCTGCCGCACGACGTGCAGCGCAAGGTAACTGCCTTTCAGCCAAATCTCAACTCAACTTTTTGCCCGCAGATTTTGCACTTCATAATAACACCAAGGTCCAGGAAACAAGATTCACGATGCACGATCCTGCATCCTGCGTCGCGTACCCTTCTTTCCCTTCCCTGTTCAACTATGTTCAGCTTGATCGACGCATAAGGGTTCTTCGCCGGCGATGCGTGCAGAGAACCGCACGCCGGGATGTAGCACATTTCCTGCTTCCCGGGAAACGCGTTCACGTCGCGGACGGCTATGGAAGAAAAAGTCCGCGGGGAACAGTGCGGCATTACCCGATCAACTATCTACTTCGTGGTTGTCGTTGCTGCGGTATGCGTCCCCGAGCTTGCCGGCGCTTCCACCGCATGCTCCTGCTGCATCTCCAGCGCGCCGCCCTTCGTCATGATGATATAGAACGCGCCAATTAACAATGCAACACCAATGATGATAGCTATCCATTTCATGTGTTTCCCCTCCCTCAGATAGTGTTTTTTAACCGGTATGTTCACACCCGGCATTCCGGAAATCATAAACGTTGTCGCGGTTGGATTAATTCGACCAACCCGGACAGCCTCGTTACTCCACGATATCCAGCTTGATCGACAGCTCCCTGAGCTGCGCTGGCGATACGCGCGACGGGGCCTCGGTCATGACGCAGATCGCCTTCTGCGTCTTGGGAAACGCGATCACGTCGCGGATGGACGAGGCTCCGGTCAGGATCGCGGTGAGCCGGTCAAGGCCGAAAGCCAGGCCGCCGTGGGGCGGCGCGCCGAACTCCAGGGCTTCGAGCAGGAACCCGAACTTCTTCCGTGCATCCTCCTCGCTGATGTTCAGGAGCCCGAACATTTTGGACTGGACCTCGGAGCGATGGATGCGTATGCTGCCGCCGCCGATCTCGGAGCCGTTCAGCACGATGTCATATGCCTTTGCCAGGACCTTGAGCGGATCGGACTGCATGAAGTCCAGATCCTCCTCCCGGGGAGCGGTGAAGGGATGATGCATGGCATCGTATCTTTTTTCTTCGGCATTCCATTCCACGAGCGGGAAATCCGTGACCCATAGGAAATTGAGCTTGTTCTCATCTATCAGTTTCAGCCGCTTGCCCATCAGGAGCCGCAGATACCCCAGTGTCTCGGCGACGATCTTCGGGCTGTCGGCGATGAACATCATAAGGTCCCCTGCTTTTGCCTGAAGCCGTTCAGCTATAGCCTTGACCTGGCCGTCTTTGAAAAACTTGGCGATCGGAGATTCGAAACCCGTGTCTGTGACCTTTATCCATGCCAGGCCCTTTGCTCCGAAGACCTTGGCCTCGTTCGTGAGATCGTCGATCTCTTTTCGCGACAGCCCCGTCATCCCCGGAGCTGCAAAGCCCCTGACCTGGCCCCCAAGCTCCACTGCCTGGAGGAATACCTTGAAGTCCGATGCTTTCGCAATATCGGAGATGTCCTTCAGTTCAAGACCGAATCGGGTGTCCGGTTTGTCCGAACCATAGCGGTCCATGGCCTCGCGGAACGGCAGCCGCGGGAACGGCGTGGGTATTTCGATGCCCTTGACCTCCCGCACGACCTCGGCCAGGAGCTGTTCCATGAGCGAGATCACGTCGTCCTGATCAATAAACGACATCTCGAGATCGATCTGGGTGAACTCGGGCTGACGGTCCGCACGCAGGTCCTCGTCACGGAAGCACTTTACGATCTGGTAGTAGCGCTCGAAACCGGCCACCATAAGGATCTGCTTGAACAGCTGCGGTGATTGCGGAAGAGCGAAAAACGTCCCCGGATTCACCCTGCTCGGAACCAGATAATCGCGGGCTCCCTCGGGAGTGCTCTTGGTAAGGAACGGGGTCTCGACATCGATGAACCCGTTGTTGTCGAGGAAGCGCCGCACGGTCCGCGTTATTACATGGCGGGTGATGAGCGTCTTCTGAAGGCTTGGCCTGCGGAGGTCGAGATAGCGGTATTTAAGCCTGAGGCTCTCCGCCACATCCGTCTCGTCCTCGATCATGAACGGCAGGGGCTTGGAAGTATTCAGAATGGTAAGTGCGCTCACCAGCACTTCTATCTCGCCGGTGGGAAGCTTGGGATTCATGGTATTGCCCGGCCGCAGCGAGACTGTGCCCGTGATGGCGAGCACAAACTCGCTCCGGATGTCGTGCCCCTGCTTGTGCGCGTCCGCTGAAGTTTCTGGATTGATCACTACCTGCGTTAAACCGCCCCGGTCCCTGAGGTCGACAAAGATGAGCCCTCCATGATCGCGCCTCGTATTCACCCATCCCATGAGCGTTACGGTCTCGCCCACGTCCTTTTTCGTCAATTCACCGCAGGTATGCGTTTTTTTATGCATGGTCACCAATCCTGTCCCTCTCGAATAGTACTAAAACAGGCTGGATAATATCACTCAAGATGCACGAAAGTCAAGCATCCCGGCTGTAAAACCGCATGACTGGTATGACCCGGTTATGCTATAGTAGCTACCATGTTGACCCGATTCACAGTCGCCTGCTGCCTCGTACTTCTCCTGGTCGCGGAGCAGGCCTTTTCACAGACGCTGCCCCTCCAGATCAGGCCCCTGTATGTGACGACCCGCGGCAGCCTTAAGACGGCGATCACCCCGCAAACGAAGAACCTCCCGAAGCTCGGCCTTGCGCTTGCCGGCGGCGGCGCCAGAGCTGCATCTTCCATCGGCGTGCTGAAGGTCCTTGTCCAGGAGGGGATTCCCGTCGCCGCCATTGCGGGTACCAGTATGGGCGCCGGCGTGGGCGGCTTCTTCGCGGCCGGTTACTCGCCCGAGCAGATCGAAAGCATTTTCTCCGAATACGACTGGAACGATATATTCTCGGACACACCGCGGCGTGTATTTCTGACGCAGGAACAGAAGGAAGCCGGAAGCCGGCATTTGCTCGAGTTCACCTTTTACCGCGGACGCTTCATGCCGCCTTCGGGATTGTCCGCGGGCCAGAAGCTGACGAACCTGCTCGCGGACAAAACGCTCGCTGCCTCCTTCGAAGCTGACATGGATTTCGACCGGCTTCGGATACCTTTCCGCGCCGTGGCTACGGACATCGAGAGCGGCGACACCGTGGTCCTCGGCCGCGGACTTCTGCATGAAGCCATGCGCGCCAGCGCGGCGCTCCCGCTCGTATTCCAGCCCGTGGAGATCGACGGGCGGATGCTCGTGGACGGCGGGCTCGTCAATAATCTTCCCGTGTCTGTGGCGCGATCAATGGGCGTCGACGTGGTCATTGCCGTGGATGCATCGGCCGGGCTTGAAAAAAAGGAACAGCTCACCTCGCTCCTCGAGATCATGGGCCAGTCCATCTCCCTGCAGGTCCGCCGCGAATCCATACGCCAGGCGGCGCTCGCCGACCTGGTGATAACGCCGGACACCTCGATGTTCTCGTTTGCGGATTTCCCGGCCATGCATCTGATCATGAAGCAAGGCGAGGAAGCTGCGCGCGCCGCGCTTCCCCGCATACGGGAGCTTATGAGACCCAAGGTCCCGGACAGGGCGCGGGCGGAACGATATCGAATCACCAGCTTGTCTGTCCGGGGAAATTCCCTTGTCTCTGAAGCTACGATCCGTTACGCGCTCTCACCCATCCTGTTCCCGCAGGAACCGTCGTATGACGACATCTACGCCGGACTGGTGGACTTGTTCCAACTCGGATACTTCAATGACGTTGCGCTGAGCCTGGAAAAAGATGGTGAGGGCGCCCTGGCCGTGCTCACCGTGGAGGAAAACCCCGTGGTCCGGTCCATCGAAATCTCGGGAAACACGCTTGTTCCGACCGCGGATATCCTTTCCGCCATCGCCTGGCAGCAAGGGACACCGCTCAATTCAATCAGGCTGTCGAGTGAACTGGACAGGATCGTGGCCTCGTGCCGTGACAAGGGCTTCCTTCTGACCCGCATCGCGCGGGCAGGCATGAAACCGGACAACCGCACGCTTGAGCTGGTGTTCTATGAAGGAAGGGTGGACTCCATAACCCTCTCCGGCCAGAGGACGACAAAGCGTTCGGTGATCCAGCGCGAAACCGCCACGCGCGCCGGCTCACCGCTCAATTTTCACACTGCCGCGCTCGACATCCAGCAGCTCTATGCCCTGAACTATTTTGAGTCCGTCTCGGCAGACATGGCAAAGAGTCCGCAGGGAGGCATCGATGTCACACTCAGGATCAGGGAAAAACCCACAAGCAAAGTCAGATTCGGATTGCGCTACGACCTCGATGACCGCTTCACCGGACTCACGGACGTCATTGTGGACAACGTAACCGGCAGGGGTATCAAGGCATACCTGAACACGCGCTACGGCAACTATACGGACCTCACCCTCGGCTACCAGTCACCCGTGTTCCTGGATGCGAATTTCATCCATTCCGTGCAGGCCTTCTTCCGGAAACGCCAATACCCGGTGTATGTGGATAAACACCAAACCAATGTCTTTGATCTAACGCGGACCGGGGCTGAGGCCCTGTTCGGATACCAGTGGTTCCGCTTCGGAGACACCTACCTGCGGTACCGCTACGCAACGGACTCGATGACGGAGACGAATGGCCTTGATCCCGCGAGCGACAACGTGCGCATCGGAAGCCTCGCCTTCCTCACTACCCTTGATACGCGCGACGAGCACCCCTTTCCGCAGAAAGGCATGCTGTTCAAGGGTTCGCATGAGATCGCCCGTATTGGGCTGGGCAGCAGTGGTGATTTTACCAGGAGCGTTGCCCAGGCGCAGGGAAACGTGACATTCGCGGAACGACATACGCTGACCCTTGAGGCAACGGGGGGTCTGGGCATCGGGGAGCTGCCCTACCAGGAACGATTTGGCATCGGAGGCATGGGCACCCTGCTGGCCGTACCGCTCGCGGGATATCAGCGCAGGGAGTTCATTGGTGCGAATATGATGGGATTCTCCGCGGCGTACCGCTGGAAGATAAAGGAATACCAGCTCAAGGCGATCAGGGCCATTTACCTGAACGTTGTTGGCCAGGAGGCCAATGTCTGGGACAGCAGGGATGAGATGTCCATCAACCACTTGCGGAGCGGAGCAGGTATCGGCCTGCATGCGGACACGATCATCGGGCCTGTCCGGCTCGACGTCGGTTCAGGATCGCAGCACCGCACTGCGGTATATTTTTCGGCGGGATTCGATTTCTAGGCAACGGACCTCCCGAGCGCAGTCCGCCACGGCCTCATGCGCGGGACCGGTCAAGCACCCTGCGAATCTGCTGCAGGAGAAGGTGGGGGGTAACGGGTTTCGGAATGAAGTCCTGGCTCTCATCGAGGATCCCCTTGGTTTGCATGACCTCCCGGGTATAGCCGCTGGTGAATAACGCGGGAAGCGCAGGCCGGATTGTTCGCATTGCGCCGTACGCCTCCCTGCCGTTCTTCTTCGGCATGATCACGTCGGTAAGCAGCAGGCTGATGTCATTGCTGTTTTCCCTGAAACGCATGACAGCCTCATCTCCGTCCCCCGCTTCAATGACCTTGTAGCCGAACGACGTAAGCATGCCCACGGTGAATCTTCTGACCGTCGCATCGTCCTCGGCCAAGAGGATCGTCTCCGTACCGCCCACGATATCCTGCCCCTGGTAAGCCTCTGCAGTGTCGCTGACCTCGGCATCGATAAGGGGCAGATAGATTTTGAAGGTCGTGCCGATGCCCTTTTCGCTGTACGC
Organism: uncultured Nitrospiraceae bacterium; assembly: GCA_964447405.1. Lineage (GTDB taxonomy): Bacteria > Nitrospirota > UBA9217 > UBA9217 > UBA9217 > JALNZF01. Next base: position 672,366 of record CAYUSP010000003.1, read on the forward strand.
GTGGATGTACCCCTTGTGCTGTTTGATGATGCCATAGACGATCGCAAGCCCGAGACCCGTGCCTTTCCCCTGCTCTTTGGTGGTAAAGAACGGTTCGAATATCTTGGCCTTGGTCTGTTCGTCCATGCCCGCGCCCGAATCGGTCACCGACAACAGCACGTACCTGCCCTCTTTTCCGTACGGGTATTTTCTGATAAATTCCCCGTCCAGTTCCACGATATCCGTTTCCATGAACAGCGTTCCGCCATCGGGCATCACGTCCCGCGCATTGGTAGCCAGGTTCATCAGGACCTGTTCGATCTGTCCGTTGTCTGCCAGAACGGTCGTATCGTTCCCATTCAGGACCGTCCTGACCTCGATGTCCTCGCCGATGAGACGCGTCAGGAAGTCCAGGCTCTTCCCGATCACATCGTTCAGTCTGAGCGGCTTGGGATTGATGATCTGCTTTCTGCTGAACGCGAGCAGGCTTTTGGTAAGGTCCGCGGCACGGTTCGCCGAAGACAGGATCTGGTCAATGTTGTGCCGGAGCGGAGCATCCCCTCCGATCCGCATCTGCATGATGCTGCCGTAGCCGATGATCGCGGACAGGATGTTGTTGAAGTCATGGGCGATGCCGCCTGCAAGCTGTCCCACCGCCTCCATCTTCTGTGAATGAAAGAGCTGTTCCTCGAGCTTTTTCTGCTCCGTAATGTCCCTGATGACCCCGCGGAACATGGTGATCTCTCCGGCGCTGTTCCTCAGCGGCGTGCTCGAAATGATGACGGACAGAGTCCTGCCGTCCTTGCGTTTCATCTGGACCGGATAGTCCTTTGCATAACCATGCTGGTGCACAAAATCGATAAAACGCTTCCGCTCCGACTGATCGACGTAGAGGCTGTGGCCGATGTCGATCGACAGCAGTTCTTCCTGGGAGGCATAGCCGAAGAGCTCGACACCCGAGGGATTGATATCTATAAACTTCCCCTGCGGCGTACTGATGTAGAATACGTCCCTGGATTCCTCGAACAGGGTGCGGAACTTCTCCTCGGAAACTTTGAGCGCCCGCTCGGCGTGTTTTCGCTTGGAGATGTCCCTGACCACATGGATCAGACCGGCAAGCTCGTTCCTGCTGTCGAAGCGGGGGATGGCCCGTATCTCGATGAACTTACCCAGGTGGGGCTCATAGACCTCGATGTTCGAAGGTGCGCCTGACTTAAGGCTCTGACAGCTTGCGCAGCCCGCTGGCGGGCAGTCGGTCCCGTGGTAATGTTCATAGCATTTTGCCCGTGACTCGGACAGAACCGGCAGGCCGAGAATCTGCTCCGCGGCCTTGTTCGCGCGGATGATATTGAAGTCCTTGTCATGGACCGTGATCATATCGGTGATGGTATTGAAGGTGTCCTCCCAATCATGTTTTGACTGGAGGACCTGTTCTTCCAGCATTTTCTGGGCGGTAAAATCCTGCAAGGTCTCGACCACCGCGATAACGGAACCGCTGCTGTCACGGACCGGCGAGGCATCGAACACGATGTACCGTTCCCTATTGTTCAGGTTCTTGAACCACCCCTCGGCGTTCAGTCCTTGGGCGGCCAGGACAGAGGCAGAGTGCTTGGGATACAGCTCCGATAGCAGCTCAACATTCCCGTCCAGGATGATATCGGCGAGCACGGGCCGCTGCTGTTCATAAAACGGCCGCCACTGCAGGTCCGTGCCGATCATAGCCGAAGCGGGCATGCCGGTCAGCTCCTCGCAGGCTCTGTTCCAGATCAGGATCCGGTGGTTCGCATCCAGCACGAACGTGGCAATGGCGGAATTCTGGAGCAGATTGCAGGTAAAGTCCCGTTGCTCCTCAGCACGCTGAACCGCTATCTTCAGTTCAGCATCTTTCCGGGCCTGTTCGTCCATGTGTTTCTGGCGCTCGAGCTCCAGGCCGATCCGGTGCGCCAGGATATTGAGCAGGTCCCTGTCTTCCTCGGAGAAGTCATGGTGTTTCTCATCGAGGACGCAGACCACGGCAGCAACGTTGCCGCTCCCGTCCAGCGCGGGGAATCCGCAATAGGTGTAGGCATTAAAGTTCTGCAGGAAGAACGCCTGGGGGAATTTGCTGATGACGTCATGAACGATGTGAAGCTTTTTTGACTGCTGCACCATCCCGCAGGGCGTGTTTTCCAGCTTACAGACCCCGGTGTAGGCCTGCACATCACCCTTGATGAAGGTGCTGAGAAAGAAAAGTTCGTCGCCCCGGACCTCGGAAAGGTTCACGATCGGGACATCGAGGAGTTCGCCGATCATCCCCGCGATGTGCTGGAACACGTCGATTGGGTCTCCGGTCAGCGCAAGGCTGAGCGTTGCGAGCCGCTTCATGCGGTTAGCCCGCACGTCGGCCCCCTGATATTCGCGTGGCCGTGCTGCTGCCAGGGACTCCTCTTCTCTCGGTGCGCTCTGCATCATATCATGAACACCTTTCAACGTGTCGCAAGGACAAGTGCGCGCGATCGGGCGTGCTCCTGCGCGACAACCTTCACCGATACGGGAACCGCATGTCCGCCCTGCTCCTGCCGGACCTTGAACCAGGACAACAGCCCGTTCAGCTCCAACGCGAGCTTTGCGAGGTCGGCCGATGAACAATTGATCTGTGCAATATTGGCCTCCGAGGTCCTCGACACGCTTGCGATGTGCTCCATGGTGGCCGACACTTCTTCGGTGGCCGCGGACTGCTGTTCCGTGGCGGTCGCGATCAACTGCACCATGTCCAGACTTTGCTGCGAGGCTTTCACAATCTCCTCAAGGGAGCGCTCCGCCTGGCCCGCCCGTTTCACGCTTTCCCCGACCTTTTTGCCGCCCTCGGCAATGCTGTGCATGGCATCGCCCGTTTCCTGCTGTATGGTTTTGATCATGGCGGCGATCTCCCCCGCAGCGGTCGTGGTCCTCTCCGCAAGCTTGCGCACCTCATCGGCCACAACGGAGAAGCCCCGCCCCTGGTCACCTGCCCGCGCAGCCTCGATGGCGGCGTTCAGGGCAAGAAGGTTCGTCTGGTCGGCAATGTACTTGATCACGCCCGTGATCTCGCCGATCTGTTTGCTGCTCTGGCCGAGCGCGATCATCGTCTTTCCGAATTCCTCCACGGTCAGAGCGATGCTCTTCATGTCATTGACCGTGCCCTCGACCACGTGCTTTCCTTCTGTGGCGAATCCGACCGACTTGCGCGCGGCTTCGGACGCGGATGAGGCGTTCCTGGCGACATCCATGACGGTCTGGGATATTTCCGTAATGGCCGTGGCAGACTGTTCGATCTGCCGGAACTGTTCGCGGAATCCCGTGCTGATCTCGGTCGTGGTGGACGACAATTCCTCTGAACTGCTGGCCACGGTGTCGGACATGGCGTGCATCCTGCTGGCCATGTCCCCCAACGTGTCCGCCATGCTGTTGAAGCTCCTGGTCATGGCCCCGATCTCATCATTTCCGGTGTTCCCGACCCGCGTGGTGAGGTCTCCCCCCGCGAGGCGAACGGCCATGGCAGCGCTCTCGGCGATCGGCCGGGTGATGGCTCTTGCGAGCATCAAGCCGAGCAGCAGCGCCAGCGCCACGCCTGCCGCGATCGCCCCGATCAGGACCTTCCTGACCAGCGAGGCAGTGGCGTGCGCCTGCGTCCGCGCTTCATCAGCATGCTGCCGGTTCACGTCGGTCAGTTTGTCCAGCAAGGCCATGGCTGCATTAAAGGAGTCATTCTCCACATCCAGCCCCTGGTGCTTCAAGCGGGCGTAGCTGCCGCGGTCCCCGGTCCGGTGAACCTCCCGGGCGATCCGGACGAACTCCTGCACGTCCCTCTGCCAGACGGTCCAGACCGGGGAAAACTCCGCCCAGAGCTTATCCTCGGGTAGTTCCCGCGGCAGGGCTTCATAGGCTTTTCGCGAAACCTCGGCCCGTTCGAGCGCTTCCCCGATGACCTGCAGCTGACGATCGACGCGCTCTGGCTCCAGGCCCGTGATCAGCAGCGTTCGTTCGCGCGCCTTAACCTCCTGCTGTGCCTCCTGCATCAGCAGCAGGTTCTGCACACCCGGCAGTTTGTTGTCCGCAATATCGGTGAGATGGGCGGCCAAGGTGTTCATTGCGAAGAATCCCGTTGCCCCCACGATCAGCGTGAGTGCGCTGACCACACAGGCCAGGGCGATCATTTTTGATTTTATGGTCATATTGTGTACCATGTTAGCGTTTCCTCCCGTACCGGAGACCTCGTCTCAGCTGCTCTGCATACAGAAATTGCTGCGCAGATGTTCCTTCAGGTCATTGAGCTCATGTTTCGTAAAACTCTTGTCTGCGCCATGATTGAGCAGGGCCGCCCGCTCCTGCGGAGCGACGCTGTCGGCAAAGACGATTATATGGATATGCGGAAAGGTCTTTTTGATCGCGCGGAGCGACCTGAGCTCGCTCAGGGATGAAATCAGGAAATCTATGAGAACAGCGTCGTATGCCGGATTTTCCGCGATGAACGCGGTTAATCCCCTGTCCCGGGACATGCGACTGACAATATGCCCCTCGTCCTCCAGTTCCCTTCCCAGAACGTATCCAAGGTTCGCATCAAGTACAGCAATGAGGACTTTCGCCATGGATTCTCCCTGTTGACTGCGGTTACCCGTTCAACCTGCTCCCGGTCTTTGCGGAAATGTCAGTTCCCCGTCAGGGGTGATGCCATCAAACCCGGGCCGCGCGGCTGGAGCCGGTTTCAGCTTGTTCAAGAGGACTATGGAAAGCTTGTAGTCCAACCCTTCCTCCGACCGGGTATGCTGATAAAAATCGCATTGTTCGCAGGTTTTATATTTCATGCCGAAGGTCCCCTGCACCTTGCCGCCGCAAAGAGTGCCGGCGATTATCCAGCAGGTCCTGCCGCCGTTTTTCCCGCCATGGACGCCGTTCAGCCGGTTGTCGATCGCGGCCGGGCAGACACCCAGAGCCACTGCGTTCTTGCCGCCCTGTTCTCTTCCGCAGTTCATGTGCTCCCAGCAGTTTTTTTTCATGCTCGCACATCTCCTTTATCTATCAATAGTATGGAGCCTTTCGGGTATGCCGGCCAACGGGATGCAGGACCTAATGCCTGTTCGCGTTGCGGTCAGAGGCTTCCGACGCAATCGGAGACATCGTTTGCTTTTGGATCGATCGCTCCATGCCGAGGCGCGTGGCGGAAAAACCGAGCGGCGATGGTTCTTCATCGATCTTAACGGCTTTCATGAAATCACAGGTCCAGCAATTATGAAGCTTTTGCGCGTAGGTACCCTGTACCTTGCCGCCGCAGAGGGAACCGGCGATCGCCCAGCAGGCCCTGCCGGCGTTCTTACCGCCATGGGCACGGTCAAGCTCCTGATACATGGTGACCGGGCATACGCCGAGTTCCTGTGCCCTATGTCCCCCAGGCTGCCTTCCGCATTTTTTATGTTCCCAGCAATTGATCTTCATGGAAATCTCCTGGAATGGATGTCTCGTTGTCTGTTGCCCTCTATAGCAATAGCCCTGCCAGATCTGAACACAATGATTCTTCTGGATATGCGCTGCGGATCATGCTGGAGTTGTCGGGCGAACTGCCCGGCGATGCGGGTAGAAAGCCCGAACGAGCCGTATTAACACAGCAGTCGTGATGACAGGTTCCGGAATTGTTACCGATTGATACGCAAAAGCCGCCTGATTTCTGATAAAATATTTTCATTCATTCCAGATACGGACGAATGGATGACAGGGACCAAATCTTGCATAGTTAGCAGGCAGGCGCATTGGAGAAGAGGGGAACGTAGCAGGGAATGAAGAGGCACCCATGAAAGAGCCAATGGTCATCAGAGAGATACTGACGTGGAAACGGTTGGTGTATTGCTTCTGTTTCTGCATTATGCTTTCCCTGGCCTTGGTCCATGCGGAAACCGCGCCTTCCCTACGGTCCCGTTACACAATAGCGGTAATCCCGTTCTACAGCCCGGAAAAGATATGGCTCCTGTACACGCCCTTCATCCAGCATCTCAGGACCGCGACCGGCCTTCCCTGGGAACTGACCCTGTACCCTGACCACAATTCCCTGATCGAGGACCTGTGCAGCGACAAGATCGGCATCGCGCTGCTCGGCCCCGTGCCCCTGGGCCGCGCTAACCAGAAATGCGGCATCAAGCCATTCCTTGCCGCCCTGAGCAGGGACGGCAAGCCGTCATACCACTCGATCATCATAACCGGCGATCCCACGGTCACCACGCTCGGCAAGGTGCGCGGGAAGAAGGTCGGTTTTTTCAAAGGTTCGACAGCGGCCCATATCGTGCCGATGAAGATGCTGAAGGACACGGGGCTCGCGGCAGAGGCTTTCCAGCCGGTTTATTTTGAAAGCCAGGACCGCATCATGACCGCGCTGCTTACCAATGAGGTTTCCGCTGCAGGGGTGAAAGAGACCCTGTACCGGAAGTTCAAAAACGAGCCTCTTCGCGTGCTGATGACCTCTGATGCACTTCCGAATTTCTCCTTCTGTGCCTCGCCAGTACTGCCAACCGCGAATCGTGAACGCTTTGTCACCGAACTCATTAAACTCAAACCGCTTTCGAATGAGAAGGATGCCGAGTTAACCAAGGCCTGGGACGATGAGATCAAGAATGGTTTCATACTGCCGACCGAGGAGTTCCTTGCTTCTGTCCTGAAGCTGAACATCGTGTACCAGGAGATCATGCATGAAGTTCGATAGAAAAAGCCTGGGAGTAAGGTTCCTGGTCCCGATTCTCGCCCTTTTCCTGATCACTTCGCTGGGTCTCCTGGCGCTGATCACCGTGATAACGAACCACATCCGGGAGGATTATCAGGAGTTCACGGTCCAGGCGGCTGCCAGCAACGTGACCACGATCCTCGAAATGGCGGCTGCCGAACTCACTACCGCCAAGCTGACCGGAAGTACTGTCGTTGTCGAGGCAAAGAAAAAGAATGTACTGGAGGCGATCAGGATCTCCTGGTCCCGCGCGGGTCAGGAGGGGCTTATCGCCGCAGCTGACGGTACGGTGCTCATTTCCACGCTCGATCCGGGACCGACCCGGTCGATCCTGTCACACCGCGTCAATGGCCCGTTCTCTCTGGACATTGCAGGTGAGCACTATCTCTGTATTTCAAATTACCTTCCGCTCTGGGGATGGGATATCATCACCGTCGCCGAACACTCAATGAGCAGCCATGCGGACAAGGAAGTCAAGTGGCTGCTTCCCGCTATTATTCTTGCCCTTATGCTGCTTTCCGCAGGTTCGTATATGGTATTCCGACGAAGCATTTCAAAGCCCATTGCCGCCATGGTTTCCAATGTCAGCAAAGGACATGACGTCGTAGCGACGGGGATATCCGAGTTTGACGAGATCGGCCGGGCGGTAAATGATGCCTTCACACGGGAACGGGACCGGACCGAGGAAGTGGAGAATGAGCTCGGCGAGCGTATGCGTGCCCAGGGCCTGCTGTACGAGAGCGAGGAACGCATCTCCCTGCTTCTCAATTCCATTGCCGAGGGCATCTACGGTGTTGATCTTCAGGGCAACTGCACCTTCTGCAACCCGGCCGCACTCCGGCTCCTCGGCTACCAGCAGGCAGAGGACATCATCGGCAAACAGATCCACGAGATCATCCACCATACGTGGCCCGACGGCACCCCCTATCCCGCCGATGATTGCCGCATCTATCGCTGTTATCATACAGGGGACGGCTATCATGCGGATAACGAAGTGTTCTGGCGTTCCGATGGAACCTCGTTTCCGGTCGAATACTGGGCGCATCCTATCTTCCATGAGGGTGAACCGATCGGGGCGGTCACGGCTTTTGTCGACATCACCGAGCGCAAGCGATTGGACGAGATGCTGCGCAAAACCAACGAATTATTCGCCCTGTTTATGCGCCATTCGCCGATTTACACGTACATTAAGGAAGTAAGTCCCACGGAAAGCCGCGTGCTGCAGGCCAGCGATAATTTTTACCAGATGATCGGCGTTGGAGGCCGGGATATGATCGGCAAGACCATGGAAGAACTGTTCCCTGCCGAATTCGCGGGAAAGATCACCGCGGATGACTGGGCCGTGGTCGCCAAGGGCGAGGTTTTAAAAATCGATGAGGACCTAAACGGCCGCAATTATACTACGATGAAGTTCCCGATCAAGCAGGGCAATAATGCCCTCTTGGCTGGTTATACCATCGATATTACAGAACAGAAGCGGATGGAAGAGGCATTAAAGCGGAGTGAAAACCTGCTCCAGACGATCATCGACACTGAACCGGATTGCGTCAAGATGATCGATGCGCAGGGCAATCTGCTCATGATGAACCGCGCTGGACTGGACATGATCGAAGTTGACTCTTTTGAGCAGGTCCGAGGCCAGTGCGTGTGCCCTATGATCACGTCCGATTACCGGCAGGCATTCATGGACCTGACGTCGCGTGTTTTTGAAGGACAGTCCGGCACTCTGATCTTCGAGATGGTCGGATTACGGGGGCGGCATGTTTGGCTCGAGACCCGTGCGGTGCCTTTTCGCAACGAGCATAATGCGATCATCGCCCTGCTCGGCATAACGCGCGATATCACGGAGCGCCGGAGACTTGAGGAGCTGCTCCGGCAGTCCCAGAAGATGGAGTCCATCGGCACGCTCGCAGGCGGTGTGGCCCATGATTTCAACAATATTCTTTCGGCAATATCCGGCTATGGCCATATGACCCTCATGAAAATGGCGCCGAACGACCCGCACCGTCCGAACATCCAGCACATTCTGGAGGCATCGGACCGTGCTGCGCATCTCACCAAGGACCTCCTGATGTTCAGCAGAAAGCAGCCCATCGACCGGAAACCCATTGATCTGAACGAGGGCATCCAGAAAGTGGGTAAATTCCTGACCCGGGTCATTGGAGAAGACATCGCGTTCAAGACAATTCTGTCCGGAGGAGCCATCCCGGTCTTTGCTGACGCTTACCAGATCGACCAGGTCCTCATGAACCTTGCCACGAATGCACGGGACGCCATGCCCAAGGGCGGCATTTTCACAATCACGACGGAGCAGGCCTTGCTGAATGAATCGTTCACGTCCTCGCACGGCCTCGGCATGCCGGGCAACTATGCCGTTATCAGCGTATCGGACACGGGCGAGGGGATGAATGAGGAAACGAGGCAGCGGATCTTCGAACCGTTCTTCACGACCAAGGAAGTGGGAAAGGGAACCGGCCTGGGGCTGTCGGTCGTCTACGGTATTGTGCAGCAGCATGATGGCCAGGTGACGGTCTACAGCGAACCCGGCCACGGCACGACCTTCCGGATCTATCTGCCCGTCAATGAAGCGATTGCAGCCAGCGAGAACGCGCCGATCGAAATGGAGCAGCCTGTAGGGGGCGCGGAGACGATCCTTCTGGCTGAAGACGACAGCACCCTGCGGGAACTGACCGTGATGATCCTTGAGGATTTCGGCTACACGGTCATCACAGCCGTTGACGGCCAGGATGCAGTAAACAAGTTCACGGAGAACAAGGACCGGGTCCAGCTCCTGCTGCTGGATCTGATCATGCCGCGCATGTCCGGCAAGGATGCCTATGACGCGATCCGGCTGACGCGGCCCGACATCAAGGTCATCTTTGCGAGCGGTTACGATCCTGACATGGTGCGTCAGAAAACGCTGATCGAACAGAACGTACCCGTGGTGTATAAACCCGTGCCCATGGCAACGTTACTGAAAAAAATACGCGTCGTGCTGGACAACGGCGAAGCGTAGCGTGAGGGGTCAAGGAATGACGAAACGAATACGGAAGCGCATTTCTTGGTCCAGAAGGATTATTGCTCCAGCGGGAGCGTGATCGCGACCGTGGTCCCTTTCCCCTGACCGGAGGATAGGGTAATATCGCCCTTATAGTCAGCCACGATCTTTCTGGCGATCGCAAGGCCGAGGCCGGTGCCCCCCTGTCCGGACTTCGTTGTATAGAAGGGATCAAAGACCCTGTTGACCAGTTCCGGAGGGATGCCGGGACCGGTATCTCCGATCGTGATGATGAGGGCGTTCCCCTCCTGATGAGTCCCGATGGTGAGCATGCCGGAATCGTTCATAGCATCGAGAGCGTTGATAAGGACGGCGAGGAAAACCTGCCGCAGTTCTCCCTCATTCCCCTGCAGCAAGGGCAATCCGGAAGCAAACTCCATGCCGACCTGCACATCCTTCAACCGCCCCTGATATCCCACGAGCTCGATGGTCCGTTGCAGGGTGACATTGATATCGATGGTGCCCCGCTCGGCGGCTGCACTGCGCGAAACGGAGAGCATGTTGGTCGTTATGTTCTTGCACCGCGCCACCTCTTCCTGCACGATGGTCAGGTACTTGTCGAACAGGACGGCATCGAATTTTCCCTTTTTGACCCGCATGTGCAGCGCCTCGGCGCAGCCTAGGATCGAAGCAAGCGGATTGTTGATCTCGTGGGCAATGCCGGCGGCCATCTGGCCCAGGGAGCCCAGCCGCTCCGCCATGATCAGCCGCATCTCTTTTTCCCGGTCATCGGTGACATCCCTGATGAGGCTGACCGACCCGCCGAACCTGCCGTCCGCCAGTGCATAGGGGAAATGCGACACCACCAAGGTCCTTTTGCGGACCGGGTCCGTCATCTCGATGTCAACGGGCATGCCTGTTTCCTGCAGCGACTGGTGCGGACCGTGGCGATAGGGTTCTCCTGTCCCATGGAGCAGGTCGTGGCACTTCCGGTCAATGACCTCGGAAAAGGGCTTGCCCACAAACTCAATGAACGCCTGGTTTGCCCGTTTGATGGTATAGTCTGCGTCGGTGATATAGATCGGGTCCTGGATATTGTCGAAGGTATCGCGCCATTCCCGGTGGGAGTTGCTGACGTTGTCGACTAGGACCTTCAGTTCCCTGATGAGGTTTTCCCGTTCCGTCTCCGCGCGCTTGTGTTCGATGCCGAGCGCGATCTCATTTGCGATCGATGACAATGCCTGCATGGTGGCCTCGGAAAGTTCATGCCGGAAGAACATCCCCATGACGCCGACGAGACGGCCCTCCACAACCAGCGGATGACCGGCAAAAGCAACGATCTGCTCCCGGCGCACCCACTCCTGGTCGCTGATCATCGGATCGCCGATCACCATATTGGTGAGGTGCGGTTTTCTGTTCTTTGCGATCCATCCGATCTTATAATCGTAGTGCTCGAGCGGTATGCTGCCGTGGGCGCCGTTGAGATGGGTATAGGCGCCTGCGCTTGCCTGCAGCTCAAGCGTGTTCGTTCCTTCGTTCAGCGTCCAGATCCGCGCAAGGAACGCGTCCAGATGCTTCACCTGGGCCTCTGCGCAGGACTGGAGCATGGGCCGGATGTTGTCTCCCCGGGTCAGGGCAACGCCGACATCGGAACCGAGCAGGGCATGCCGCGCCTGTTCGGCCGATGACCGCTCGGAACGCTTTCGGGCGGTAATGTCCCGTGCTATCTCGATGCCGGCGATGATCGTGCCCGAGGGGTCGCGGAGTGGAGACGCGGTGATCTCAACATGGATGAGCCCTTGATCGGTCGGTGCGCTTCGCTCCACCGTATGGATCCTGCCGTCCTGAAAGGACAGGGCAACAGGGCACCCTTCGCAGACAGCGTCTCTGCGTTCGTAAGCCTGGTAGCAGAACTCGCCCACGTGGTCGCCGACCAGTTTCCTGTGCACCTCATTCTGATAGAGAACGCGATACTCGGTGTTCTGGATGCTGATGCCGTCGCCGATCGCGGCGATGACCGCAGCTGACCTGTTCTTTTCTTCTTCAGCGGAGTGGAGCGCTTCCTTCAGCGCGTCCTCGGCGCGTTGGCGGGCCGTTCGGGTACGGAGCGCCATGATCCCGAAGGCCACGTTCCCGGCCAGCTCGGTCAGGAACGTGGCTTCTTCCTGTTGAAAAGCGTACGGTTCCGCCGCGTAGATGTTCAGCGCCCCCCGGATATCCGCGTCGAGTTCCAGAGGAAGGGCAATGGACGACCGGTAGCCGCGTTGCAAGGCATCAGCTCTCCATGGCTCATACCGTGGATCAGACAGGATATCCTGAATGATCGAGGGTCGCCCGGTTCTGATAGCAGTTCCGGTGGGACCGCGGCCGCGCTCGGTGTCCGCCCAGGTAAGCTTCAGGGTGTCTAAATATCCTTCTTCATATCCGCACTGATGCGCAGGACGAACGGTCCTTGCCTCGTCATATTCGGCATATGCGACCCATGCGAGGCGGTATCCGCCTTCTGTCACTATGATCGAGCAGATAGTGTCAAGAAGGTGCTGCTCGTTCTCTGCATGGATGAGCGCCGCATTGCACCTGCTGAGCGTCCTGAGCGCACGGTTGACCTGTTGAAGCGCGGCCTCGGCCCGTTTTCGGTCGGCGATCTCCTGAGCGAGCTCATGATTCGACGTCGTCCGGTCCCGCGTGCGATCAAGGGCCGGTTGTTCAAGATCGACGGTGCCTGGTTTCGGAGCGGAGGTTTTTTTCTTTTTCTCTCGTGTCATCCAGGTCTTCCTGAACGATGCGTTCCCATCCGGTTCACTCGTTCAATCCATACCCTGCCAGCTTCCGATACAGGGTCTTCGGGTCGATGCCGAGAGCTTCCGCGGCCTTATTTCGTTGGTTGCCGGACGCTTTCAGGACCTTCAGGATATGCTCTCGTTCCACATCGTCAAGACGGGCGCTGCCGCTCTGCTGCGCTCCGCAGATGTCCGGGGGAAGGTCTGATGGTTCGATGACATCAGTCTTCGACAGGAGCAGGGCGCGGTGCAGCACATTCTGCAGTTCCCGAACGTTCCCGGGCCAGGAGTATCGGGACAGGATTGCCAGCGCTTCCTTGCTGAATTGCTTGTGGCGAAACGCGGAGGAGCGGCGGGTAAAATACTCAATGAGTTCCGGGATGTCCTCGGGCCGGTCGCGCAGCGGCATGATCTGCACTATGAGGGAAGAAATGCGGTAATATAAATCCTGGCGAAAGGAACCACGCGCGATCTCGGCCTTCAGGTCTTTGTTCGTCGCGGCAACGAACCTGACATCGACCCTCTGCTCCCGGATGCCGCCGAGCCGGAAAAAAGCTCCGGTCTCTATGACGCGGAGCAGCTTCACCTGGAGCGCCTGGGGCATGTCGCCGATCTCGTCAAGAAAAAGGGTGCCCGTGTTCGCCACTTCTAGAAGGCCGAGTTTCCTGGCCTGAGCGCCCGTAAAAGCGCCTTTTTCGTAGCCAAAGAGCTCGCTTTCGATCATGTTCTCGGGGATGGCTCCGCTGTTGAGCGCGACAAACGGTTTGTTCGGCCGCTTCGACCCGTGGTGCAGGCTCGCTGCGATGAGCTCTTTGCCCACGCCGCTCTCGCCCGTGATCAGCACCGGGTACTCGGAAGCAGCGATCTTCTTGACGGTTTCCAGCAGCTCCCGCATGGCAAGGCTTTTGGCCACGATGTGCCGGTTGTCCTGCTGCAGCTCGATCTGCGTCTTCAGAATAAGGTTTTCGCTGCGGAGTTTCTTTTTTTCAAAGGCTTTTTCAATGACCGGCGAGAGCTCTTCCAGGCGGAAGGGCTTGGTCAGGTAATCATAGGCCCCGAGCTTCATGGCCTCGACCGCGGCCGTGATGGTCGTATTTGCGGTCAGGACAATCACTTCCGCGGGGAGGTCGAGGGCCCGTATCTTCTTCAGGACATCGATGCCGCCCATGCGGGGCATGTTCAGGTCCAGCAGCACCACATCGTATTCCGTTTTTTCGAGAAGTTCCAGTGCCTTGAGGCCGTCCTCTGCGGTATCGGCCTCATCGCCGTCAACGGAGAGCTCGGCTGCAAGGACCTGCCGCAGGTTCTTCTCATCATCAACGATCAGAAGTTTCATGCTCCTCCCGGATTAGCATCGCGGACACGATGGGATGTCGATGTTAACTATAGCAAAACAACTCCAGCATGAGATTAACATCATATTCTTAGATGTCTAGACACCATAGGCTGTTCCCTCCTCAGAACTTATGGCTCCATGAAAGCTGATAGATGGTGGTCTTGAAACCATTGTTATCTCCCTGTTTCGCTTCCTGCAGGATCGAACTGAGCGTCAGCCCCCATGGATCATAGACCAGATCACCGCCCATTGATGTGGTTGTATAAGCGGGTATCGAAGTCGATGTAGAACCTCCGTAGCTCGAGGACGTATCCTGCGTACCCCGCAGGTTCGTTCCCATGCCGAAGAGATCGATATGGAAATCGCCGAGCCTGATGCCCATTTGCAGTCCGCCCTGGGGGCCGTAAAGAAAGGATGAGGAGGTTATGGTGTCCGAATAGGTCCTCCCTGCAATTACCGTATTGGATTTTATCGACATTGCCGAAATATTAACCGCCGGCCCCGCAAAAAGGATGAAATTGAATATGTCGGTCTTTAGTGGCTGGACCTCGAGATTTAGACTAAGAGGGATATTCGCGCCGCTGATATCCATTTTAGCGTTTGAGGTGCCGGTAAGCGCCGACTTGATATCGCCTTTCAAATACATCACCCCCACCGACCAGTCGATCGCCAGGACATTCCCGAATGACTTCCTGGTAACCATGTCCAATCCATAGCCGCTCAGCTTGAAATCCATGCCCGGATCAGTGCTTTTCATGTTCAGATAGACACCGCCCACTTTCACATGCGTTTCCTTGGCATCAAACACGGGAGAGGCAATGGGCGGCGGAGTGATCGAAAATGTCGATTGCGAAGCCGCGAAGACGTTAGTTGATAGGGACACAACGATGAGGGCAACAACAAGGATCATGGCTGTATTACGATTCATGGCGTTATCTCCGTAGATAGGGAATAGGCGCTGTGGTGAACGGCAATCCGCGTACCAACCGTGCCAGCGGATGCAAGTCCCTTATGACAACTATAGCACAAGATCCTTATGTCCAGAGTATATTGTGAACGACTGAATGCGTCAAAATCTCTCGCTGTTTGATGATATTCGCAGGGATGCTTGATGACAAAGATAATGGTTGGATGTATACAACTACAGGATGTACTCTGCGCATTCCAAAAGGGCATCAAGCGCTCTTAGTACGTTGTTGCTGAGATGGCTACAGCCTCGGCATTGGCTCGGCGACCGTACCGCCGAGAGTGAATTGATAGAACCCTTCCGAGTCCTTATTCTTCAGAAATGAGAGAATCGCGGCTTGTTCGCGCGCCAGTCTTTCTGAAGGTTTGACCTTCAGGGTAAGGTTAAGCGTGCCGCGTTCACGCAGGACCATGTCCCCGAGGCACCGCAACTTCAATTCCTTGCCGTCGAGCTCGAGTTTTTTTATGGTCAATCGGTCGCCTTTGATCTCGGCCTCGAACCACGCCTGCTCAAAATCAAGGTCTGGAAGAGGGAATCCCTTGATCTTGAGTTCGCGTGACGTGAGGGCCTTAAGCCATATTCTGCCCTTGCCCGCATCCCCGGTCATCTCTATGGTCCCGCCCAGTTTTCCGGACAGCTTTAAACCGAGGGTCTTCAGCAGACTATACGATCCAATATCCAGATCATGGGCATCCAGGAACAGGTATTGGCGGTCCTTGCCCTGCTGTGCTTTCACGAGCAGCTCTCCACCGTATGCCTGCGCCTTGAGGTCCAGGGCAAGCGTACCCCGGATCAGCCCCAGGAGCGAAACAGTGGTTCCTACAGTGGGGCTTTCGAACAGCACTCTTCCGGTCTTGTCCGAAACGACCACGTCGGACAGTATGACCCGGTTAAAAAAGCGTGGCGAGATTCGTGCGACCGAAAGTTCGAGCGGTGTTCGCGTCCTCACCTCTGACTCGAGTTTGGCCTTCATGCGATCGAAGGGAAAGAGCAGCAGCAGGAAAATCAGAAAAACAACGGCAAAGTATGCGGTGAAGAGCAAGCGGCGTATGAGCGGACTCATGTTGATCATGGGCTATCCGGCGCTCGAAACAAGGACTGTGGCATTCAACAATTTAGGATTATCATACCGGGGCTTGAAATTGAGTTTCTTGATCCTGATCGTGTCCTTTTCCAGTAGATGCACGTAGTTCACGACATCGTACAAGGTTATGCCCTCGAGTTTAATTTCAATGAGGCTTTCCTTGAAACCCTCTGACTGCACACCCGCCTGCGGTTTGAGGGAAACGATCTTGCTGCTGAGATTAGCCCGCTTTGTCAGGTTCTCGATCTCGGTCAACAGCGGGCCCCTTTTTGTCGCGGCAGCCTGAGCAAGCTGGAGCCGCTGCTGCATCTCGACATACTGCTCCTTGAGCACGCGCATGTCAGCGAGGTCCCGCTCCTTCTTCGGGATCAGCTCCCGCTTGCGTGCGATGTCCGAGGTCAGGGGCGATACCACGAAGACAGAGAGCAGAATAACCGCCGCTCCCACGCCGCCAAAGATAAGAGCTTTTTTGTCCCGAGCTTCAAGCTTCAAGAAATGACTCCTCTTTATAACCACGGATGAACACGGTTAAACAACAAACCTTTCGAACTCCAAAGTGGGCCGGGAGAAATTGATGAGCAAACCGACACGAACGCCCGATATTCTCAAATAGTTAAGCAATTGGGCACGATGAACGTCGTCTATTTTCTCGACAGACTTTACCTCGATAATAACTTTGTCTTCTACAACAAGGTCGGCATAATACACGCCAACATCTTTATCCCGGTATAAAACTCTATATTCCTGCTGTGAAACAACTTTCTTCTTTTTTAGTTCCAAATCCCAGACTAAAGCGTTTCCATACACTCTTTCGAGCAAACCGCACCCAATAGTTTTATGGACATTAAATGCCGAGTCAGTAATCTCCCCAGTCAAATCTCTATACAGAAGTTCTTTGTTCGTATGCATTAATCTGATCGCAGTTACCGTGTTCATCCGTGGTTATGAAGATTGTATCTTTGTTCAAAGCGTTTGTTTCAGCTTGATCTCGAACCGGAACTTCACCTTGTTTTCCACTCCCATGCGCGTGTCCTGGACTACCACCTCGCTGAACGGCGTTGCTTTCTGCAGTTCGGCCTTCATCTTATCCACCGACTCGAACGATGACGCCTCGCCCTGAAGCTTCAGGCGATCGCCCTCGAGGTTGAATTCCTGAAAGCTGACGCGCACTTCCTTGGGTATCCCGTCGGTCACCGCCTTCATGACATCAAGCGCCGACGTACCCGTGCCAAGGGCTCCGAATTTTTTCTTCGCCTCTTCGAGCTTGGCGCCAAGCTGCCGCACCGGGTCCGCTACTGCCGTCGCATCGGGAAACAATTGCCGATAGCTCTCCCTGATCTCGCGGTCCAGTTTGCTGTAACTGGACTGTACCAAGTATGCCTTGACGCCGATATTCGTTGCAGCGAGCAGGACAGCTGCGGCACCGGCGGCAATGAGCGTCAGCCGACGTTTACGCACACCGCTGTCAGCCAGCCGGTAGGAGAATTCTTCCCTGCGAAAGTTCACCGCGTCGGAAAGCGCAAGCCCCAGGCTTACGGGATCCTGCGGTTTCCTGTTTCCGAACTCCGGAGCCACCTCTTCAAGGGGAATTCCCATATCAACAAGCTCCGCACGCAGTTCCTCGTTCATGGACAGGGAGTATGCGCGCTCTATGCGCGCTCCTGCCTCGGTTTCCAGGGAGTTGAGCGTATGCCTGAACCCGGCGCTGGATAAACTCCTGCATGCCGTAATCACCTTGCCATTCGCAATGCACAGGTCCTGGCCATTGATCAGTATGGATGGGCCTTCCATGGCGATCATTTTTGCAACGCGATGCAAACCCAGGAACGATGGGACTATGACCTGCGGGTCCACGCCTGCCGAAGCAAGAAGAGCGAGATGCTGTCTCAGTACCACCTTCGAGAGCATGATGCCGAGTACGGCGATCTCCTGGCCTGCTTCTCCGCCTTGGCTCGGCTTGTCCATCACCAGATGGTCAAGAATGATTTCATCAAGGGAAAAAGGAACGCTGTCCTCGATCTCGAAGGGGAGGGCTTTCTCGATCCGTTTGCGGTCAGAGAAAGGGAGCATTACAAGGCGCTGGCTGAAGTAGCGGCCTGGGATGGATGAAATGATCCGGGCGCCTGCCCATGATACTGCCTTCTCCCGCAGGATGTTTACCAATTCGGCATCCGTGGAAAACGGGACACTGAAGGAATCCTGCAACTCTGTGCTGCGCAGGCCTTTTACCACGACTGCGGCTGCCAGCCTGCCCTTATCTATGTTCAAACCAACGATCTTCACAACGCTCTCCAGTAGCTGATCGAAAATCCCGAAGCCGACCGCGTTATAATGGCCTCAATCTGCTTTGTATACCCGCCGACCGTAGCGAACGAATCGACTTTAAAAACATCGCTGGTCACGGTAAGCAATCCAGCGACCATGGTGTTCTCCGGACCGAGAAACGCGTTCATTTCCTCGGGCTTCTTGAACGGGTCCTTGTTCCGGCGTTCCACGACCATGCCGGCCATGCCCGGGCTTAAGCCCAGGGTCTGCAAAACCTCTCCCGGCGCGCTGTTGATGTTTATTCTACCCGTGGGGCTGACCGTTACGAAGTCCTTCACCTTGCGATATTCCTCGTCGCTCAGAACCTGATGAAGTTCGGTAACGAGGCGCAGGGTTTTCAATTCATCTGCCAGCCTGTCGAGAAGATCCTGGCTGACCGACTTGATGTCAAACAGCTTCGTCAGCCGGTTGTAGGCATCATTTCCTTTCGCAATGGCGATGATGTTGATCTTGCCGCTTTCGTCCTCCCAACGCACCCGAAGCTCGGTGTCGCTGCCGGTCATAATCGGCACCGTCTGCCAATCCCGCTGTTCGATGTTATCCTGTGGCTTGCCGTTCTTCAGGTTGTCGCAGAGCAGCGCCCCTGCAAAGTTCACTCCCGAACGCGCAAGAAAATAGGCGCGTTGACTATCCCGAAAGTTGGCTGCCGCCCGCAGACTGATCCTGGTGCCATAGGCAAACTCAAAGATCAGCGCGATCAAGAGCGCTGTCACCAGCATGACGATCAGGAGTGCGACACCCCGATCGTTCAAAATTGTATGTTCCTTTTTTCGCACTCCGAACTCCAAACGCCGAACTAATCACCGCCCCGCTTCAACGAGTGTAACGTAGGACGAACCTTCCTGGAGGGAGATGCGAATCTCCACCATCCTCGGAAGTTTTCTGAGGCTCCTGCTGTCCCAGTCATCAGTCCAGGCAAAGCCGTCGGAGTACCGAAGCATCAGCTCCGAGATGCCATCCGTTATTTCCAGATCAACACCGCCCTCGAGCGGTACGCTGTCCTTCATATCCCGTTTTTCCCGCCGGACCAGCACGGTCCCCTTGCCATCAGGCTTTTCTTCAAATCGGTAGCCGACCTCCCACAGGTCCATCTCCCTGGAGTCGGGTTTCCGCCAATTGGTCAGCGTTGTCAGCGCAACGCTGTCAAGCCGGGGCCCCTCCCTGTCCGGCGACGATCGTTTTCCGTAAAAGACCGCTTCCTTCATGGAAGGATTGTAATAGGCGTTCGTGATGTCGTCGGACAGCTTCGCAAGCAGTGATCTCGCCAGGTCGGTCCGGTCCCTCTTCAGTTCCGCCTGCTCCACATTCCTGCCCGCAGTCGAGAAACTCGTATAGATCACTGTGACAATGATGGCGAGGATCGCAGTCGCCAGCAGTACTTCGAGCAACGTAAATCCCTTGAAACCGAGAGGCATGAAGCGTAAGGGGAAATCAGAGCACCTACAGGATTGATTACTGTTCTCCACCCCTGGCCCCTGGCCCCTGACCCCTGACCCTTTGCTACTCATACCCCACCAGCTCTACCATTTCCTGCCGGTCCCCCTCTTTCCAGAGAACAGCAATGCGCACCTCCATGATCTGGGTAAGGGGAGTGGGTGAAATCACCTTCTTCCATAGATACTCTTTGAACTCCACTTCGGGGAACTCCCCCTCATCCTCCGCAGGAAGGCGCGGCCGCTTTACGATCGTGTCCGTCATCACCCGCTTCGCAAGAAGCGTGGCCGTGGTGATCCGCTCTGCTGCCAGGACGTTCTGCATGCTCCTGTTTTTGAGCCCCAGCAGTGAGACCAGTACAAACGCCATGATCGAAACGGCCATCATCACTTCGAGAAGGGTGAAACCTTTCATTCCTTGAGGGAAGGATTGAAATCCGGCCCGGAGACTCGGTTCTCCCCATGCCCCATGACCCCTGCCCCATGACCCTTGATCCATCATCGCTCCTCTATCCGTCCTTCGCGGAGCTCCGTATCCCCTGTCAGCGGCCTCACGATCAGGGTGAAAATCTTTTCATCCGCGTCCTTCAGGTAAATAAAGGTCTTCTCCACCCAGCCGTCCGGTGTGAACTGGATATAATGTTCATCGGAGTGGCTGCCCGCCCGCACATCGCTGAAAGCGGTCTGGCCGGAAAGGATTCCTTCGCTCCCCATCTCGGAGTGATATTTTCTGAACTCCACAGCCTGCTCTCCAGCCAGGCTGAGAACCTCGGCCCAATAGTGTCCGTTGGGAATATCGAACCTTAGGCGGAACACCGCTTTTTTTGCCTGTGCCTCGTCCCGCAGAAACCGTATGGTGCCAGTCAAGTGGCGCGCGCTCTGCTTGAGGTTTGCTTCTCCCATGTCCCCGAGGCGGGAGATCACGAGCGAAAGCATCACTCCCAATACGACAATAACAACCGCAAGTTCTACGAGTGTGAATCCGCGGGGGCTGTTCCGTAACCCGTGATCCCTGACCCCTGACCCTTGACCCATGGCAAGCTACTCTATCTTCCAGCTCTGGATATCGGCATTCTTGCCCTCGCCGCCCGGCTCGTTGTCAGCGCCGTAGGAGATGATTTCATATTCTCTGCCTTCGCTTCCCGGCGATAGATACACGTAGTCCTTGTCCCACGGGTCCTTGGGAATGCGCGCCGGCTTCAGATAGCCGCCCTCGCGCCACTTCGGCGGGACGCGGCCTGTTTCCGGCTTCCTGATCAGGGCGTCAAACCCCTGCTCCGTGGAAGGATACGATCCATTGTCGAGTTTGTAAGCATCCAACGCGCTTTCCAGCGACCGGATCTGCACTTTTGCCGTCCCGATCTTCGCCTTTTCCTCCTGCCCCAGAATGCGGGGAAGGACCAGTCCCGCAAGCAGACCGAGGATAATGATCACCACCATGATCTCGATGAGGGTGAAACCCTTTTGATTTCTTGTCTTCATACCGAGTCTCCTTTTACCACCTGACAATATCCGGTTTTCCTTGCCCCCTGACCCTTGCTCCTTGACCCTGATTTCCAAACCCTGCCGTTATCATCTCAGCCCCGAGCTCATCTCAAGCATAGGCAGCATGATGGCGATGACAATGAAACCGATGATCAGGCCCATCACCAGGATGATCACCGGTTCCAGGAGCGCCAGAAACCCGGTGATGCGCGTCTCCACGGTGCGGTCGAACGAATCCGAGATCTTGAGTAGCATTTTTTCGAGTTCACCGCTCTTCTCGCCCACGGCAACCATCTGCACGACCACGGGCGGGAACAGGCCGCTCCTGCGCAGCGGGTCCGCGATGGGCTCGCCTTCACGTACGTTGTCGCGGGCCTTCTGGACCGCATTCGCCAGCACGGTATTCCCCACTACATTTCTGACAATATCAAGGGCAGTCAGCGTAGGAACTCCGCTCTGGAGCAGCGTGCCCAGTGTCCGCGTGAACCGGGATACCGTGATCATGCGGATAAGCCCGCCGAACACGGGAATACGCAGCAGCCAGGCGTCAACGGCCTCTCTTCCCGCTTGCGTGCCGATATATCTCCGGAAATAGAATATCCCCAGGCCAAGCGCCAGCAGGATCGCCCACCAGTAAGAGGAGAGCAGCCGCACGATCCCAAGCAGCATGAGCGTCACGAACGGAAGCTGCTGTTTCGTGTTCTCGAACATGCCCACGACGCGCGGCATTACAAAGCTGAACACGAAGAACAGCATGCCTGCGCCGATGATCGTCATGAACGCGGGATAGGCAAGGGCCGCTGTGATCCTGCCGCGGAACCGCACCTGCTCGTCCAGAAAATCCGCCAACCGGTCAAGGGTTATCTCAAGAGTCCCGCTCGCTTCACCAGCCGAGACCATGTTGACATAGAGCGGCGAAAAGACCTGCGGATTATCCTTGAGTGCATCCGCAAGCGATGCGCCTTCGCGTACCCTGTCGCGCACCGCGGAGAGCGCGGCCTTCAGGGCCTCGGTCTCCTCCTGGTCCACCAGCACGGTCAGAGCATCCATCAGGGGGAGCCCCGATGACAACAGTGTCGCAAGCTGCCGCGTGGAGGTGGCCAGGTCGCCGAGACGCACCTTTCGCCTGAACACGGTGGTTGATGCCCCCCTGCGGGCAGCCTGGGCAGCGTCCCCTTCGCGGATCTCAAGAACGATGATGCCGTCTTTCTTGAGCTTCGTCCGGACGGTCTTGAGGCTTTCCCCGTCCTGGGCACCGGATATCTTCTTTCCCTGGCTGGTAACGCCTTTGTATTCGTAGACCGGCATGGTTTTAATTCAGTTGGGGGTCGCGAGTTCGTAGTTCGGAGATAAAGACCGAAACTGCGATTCTCACTTCCATCTCCGAACTCCAAACTCCGAACTTACCTCACGTTTCCTTCTGCGTCACCCTCACTACTTCGTCAACTGACGTGATGCCGGCGAGGATCTTTTCTGCGCCGTCCTGGCGGAGCGAACGCATGCCTTTTTCCATAGCCAGGGCCTTGATCATGGAAGCATCCGAGTTCTTCATAATCATCTGGCGCATCTCGTCATCCACCGTCAGGAGCTCATAGATCGCGCTCCTGCCAAAATAGCCGGTGTGGAAGCAGGCTTCGCACCCTTTTGCCCGATACACGGTGATGCCCGCGGCTCCTGTCCTGATCTCGAGTTCCGCGATCTCGCCGGCGGTCATCTGGTATGGCTCACGGCACTCTTTGCACAGCACGCGCACGAGCCTCTGCGCAAGGATCCCCATAACCGACGAGGAAATAAGAAACGGTTCGATCTTCATATCAATCAACCGGGTCACCGCACCGGCGGAATCATTCGTATGCAGCGTGGAGAACACCAGGTGTCCGGTGAGCGCGGCCTGGATCGCAATCTCAGCGGTCTCGGAGTCCCGGATCTCGCCCACAAGGATCACGTCCGGATCCTGACGCAAAACCGAACGGAGCCCCGCGGCAAAGGTGAGATGGATCTTGGCGTTCACCTGGATCTGCCCGATGCCCTTGAGCTGGTACTCGACCGGGTCTTCGATGGTGATGATGTTCTTGTCCGGAGAGTTGATCTTCGAGAGCGCCGCGTACAGCGTGGTAGTCTTGCCGCTGCCAGTCGGGCCGGTAACGAGAACAATGCCGTGGGGTCGCTCGATCATCGCATTGAACCTGGTAAGGGTATCCCCGGTGAATCCGATCTGATCGAGAGGCAGCAGGGCGCTTTCGCGGTACAGGAGGCGGAGCACGAGCCGCTCGCCGAACGCGGTGGGAACAATCGAGACACGGATGTCCACATCCTTGCCACCGATCTTGATGCGCATGCCGCCGTCCTGCGGCAGCCGCCGTTCTGCGATGTTCAGATCGGCCATGATCTTGACGCGCGAAGCGATGCTGGCCTGAAACCGCTTCTGGATCGTGAGAATGTTGTACAGGATGCCGTCTATGCGGAACCGCGCGATCATCTCTTTTTCGAAGGGCTCGATGTGAATGTCGCTCGCGCGCTCGCGGATGGCCTGGGACAGGAGCGAATTCACCAGCCTGATGATCGGAGCGTCGTCGGTGGCCTCCAGCAGGTCCGCGGGCTCATCGAGCTCCACCGCGAGAAAGGACAGGTCATCCTCCTCCATTTCCTGGACCGTATCCTCGGCGCGGTTCATGTCCTCGCTGTGAAGGCGGTTGATGGTGTCCAGGATCAGTTCGGACGGGGCAAGCACCAGCGATATATCGGCGTTGAAAAGGGCCCGGAGATCATCAAGCGTGGCGAGGACAAGCGGTTCGGATGTGGCGGCAACGACCGAGCCGTTCTCCCTGCGGAGCGGGACGGCGATCGCTTTTTTTGCGTAGGTGATGGGAACCTTGAGGGCCAGCTCGCGGTCGATTTCCCCGAGCTCGCCCTGGAACGGAAGGCGGAGCTGGGCGCCGAGCGCCTTCAGCACATCGGCCTCCGTCACAAAGTTTAACCGGACCAGCAGCGTACCGATCCGTCCGCCGCGCTTTTTCTGGAGTTCGAGCGCCTTTTTCAGCCGCTCCGGCGAAAGCCCGGACTCAACAAGTATCTCGCCGAGCAGGCGTCTCACCGGGCGCCCTCGGCGGGTCGGCTCGACTCAGGAGTGACCGTCGTCGCGGCGGGTGCTGACTGCTGTTGGCCAGCAGCCGGCTCCTGCCCAGCCCCTGACTGTTCGCCGGTTGTAGGTTTTTTCTCGTGCGCGCCCGGGAGGCCCCGGTCCTTTTTGTCAATACGGTATTCCTTGCGGAACTCATCCAGGGATTCGTTCTTGTGCCTCGTAAGTTCGCCGGCCTCGGCGTCTCCCTTGATCACGTAGGGCGTAATGAAAATCATGAGGTTCGTCTTCTCGATCTTGGTCGTCTTGTATTTAAAGAACCATCCCAGGATCGGGATATCGCCCAGCAGCGGCACCTTCACGGTTGACGCTGTCGCATTGTCCCTGATCAGCCCGCCGATCACCATGGTTTCCTTGTCTTTCACTACGACGGTGGTGCTTGCCGAACGCTTGCTCGTACTCGGGCCCACCAGGTTCGGATTCAATCCGGCAGTCGCGATCACGTTGGATATCTCAAGGTTCAGCTCGAGCTTGACGTTGTCCTCCGAGGTGATCTGCGGCGTCAGTTCCATGGTCAGGCCGACGTCCTTTCGATCGATGGCGGTCAGGATGGAGCCGGCCGTTGCCGGAGTCTGGGTTTGACTGCCGATGAACGGCACATTCTCGCCGACCATGATCTTGGCCTTTTGATTGTCCGTGGTAAGGATGTTCGGCGTGGACAGCACATTCACGTCGCCGTCAGTCTGCACCGCGCGAAGGAGCGCGCCGATGTTCATGTACTCCACACCTTTAAAAGAGAAGGTACCCTTGACCGCTCCCACGGCCAGGCCATTGAAGCCCGCGAATGCGGCAGGTCCGCTGACCGTCGCGTTGGCGATGCCGCCGAAGTTCGTCCCGCCCACGGCATTCGTGCTGCTGTCGCTCAGTTGATTGACAGCGCGGAACTCGAATCCGAGTTCCCGCTGCTTTGCCAGACCCATCTCGATGATCGCTGCTTCGACATAGACCTGGCGGCGGCGAATATCAAGTTTCTGGATCACGTCCTTCATGATCTCGAAATCGCCTGGCGATGCGACAATAATCAGCGAGTTCGTTGTCTTGTCCGCAGTGATGGTGACCGCGCCTTCGAGGATCGTGGACGGTCCCGCGGGCTGCGCCGCTCCTCCCGCCGGCGGCACCGGCAGCCTGGAGACAAGCGCCTGCATCAGTTTAGCGATGTCCTCGGCGTTTGCGTTCCTCAAATAGTAGACGTTAATCTTGCCTTTCCCTTCGGGCGCCGCCACGTCCATGGCATGGATCAGGCTTTCGATCTTCCTGATGTTATGCACGGAGTCGGTAATGATGACGGAGTTCGTGGTGGGATAGGCGATCAGCGTGCCGTCTTTGGTAACGAGGGGGGAAATCGTTCGCACGATCTCCTGCGGATTGACGAAACTCATGCGGATGAGCTTGGTTACGTACCCCTCCCCGTTCATGCTGCCATCCTGCATCACCTTGAGCCCGCTCTGCCTGGCCGAGGCCGCGGGAATGATGCGGATCACCGCTCCGTCCTCAATGGCTGTAAACCCCTTGATTTCGAGCGCCGAAAGGAACACCTGGTATGCCTCGTCGGGTGAGATCTTCGTCGGCGTCATGAGCGTGATCTTGCCCACCACGCGTTCATCCAGGATGAAGTTCCTGCGCGTAAGCTCGCTCATCACTTTGATGAGGGCGTTGATGTCGATGTTGGTGAAGTTCAGGGTGATGTAATCCTCGCCGGATCTTGCCTTCTGAAGATCGGCCTGATCGGGCGGGGCAACGGGCTTCTTCTCTTCAGCGTTAGCCGCGGATATGCCCATGAGCCCCATGAGAAGCAGCAGGGCCGCTGTTCTTTTCACTCGTCGCCTCCGTGATTTGAATTGTACAGGAAAATACGAACCGGAGAATCGGGGAATGGGGGCCTCGGAAAGGTTCTCGGGCCAATATTCCGTAGCTCCCGTTCCCCGGTTCCCCGGTTTATGTGTTAGCGTATCTCGTAGTTCAGCGTCTGGCGCTGACCGCCGCGGATGAGGTCAATGGAGATGTACCGCTCGTTCCTGAGTCCCTGGTAAAGCTGGAAGAACTTGGAGGGATCGTCAACATCCTGCGAATTGACCCGCTGGATCACATCATTGTTCTGGATCCCGATCTTCTCATAGATGCTGCCCGGCACGATCTCGCTGATCTTGAACCCCACGGTCTTTCCCTGCTCCATATGGGGCAGCGCACGCGCCTGCGTCAGTATCTGGCTCATGTTTTCCGTGCTCGCGATCATTTCTTTCTGGTCCACCATCCATTTGCCATCGGAGAGCTTTTTTACACCGTTTACGCCCGGCTTTGGGATGGAGACGATCTTGGTGTCGTCGATGATCTGGATGTCGACGGTCCCGCCATCCGCTTTCTGGAGCGTGACCTTGTCGCGGATAACCTTTATGATCTGCGAACCATCAGGCAGCTTCTGGCGCGTCCGGTAAAAAGCCTGGCCCGTGCTGTCCTCAAGCACTGCGCCGGAAAAATTCGCGCCCTCCACCGTCCCGATGAGCTTGTAGGTGGTGGCTTCGATTGCTGTCGCTCCCCCGGAAGGCCCTTTTCCATCACCGAAGATCCCGCGTTCAAGGATGGAGGAATAATCGGAGAGCTCGCGCTTCGGCTCGATCGCTGGCCGTTCACGGTCCAAGGGAGCCGCGTACTTCGGAGCAGCATCAAGGCTCCTGCCGATCATCGCATCCACCGTATCAGCAAGAAAATAAGCTGAAAACGTGAGAAGAGCAATGAGAACAAGCGTATACAGTGTTTTTTCTTCTTTCACGACAGAAATGCCCCCCTAATGCTTCTTACCTCGTCATAAAAAATTATACTCTCTGGCGGGTTTCTTGTCAATTGTTAACAATTTGAGAGTAAAAGGTTTTTCCCTGTCCTGGCCGCTTCTGCAATGCTTTCCGAACAGCCGTCCGGTTCAATCGATCATGCAATGAAGAACCCCTGGTAAAACCGCTCTGCCCGCTCACGGTAGCCGGGAAATATCCGTTCCGAGTCAATGGCAACGTCGGAAACATCGATGCCCTTCTCGTTCTTCAGCCATTCCTGCACCATGGCAGGAGTGACCTCGATGTGGAATTGGAGCGCATACACCCTGTCACGAAACAGGAAAGCCTGGTTCTGATAGAGCTCCGAAGATGCGAGGCATACAGCTCCAGCAGGAAGATCGAACGTGTCGCCATGCCATTGGAAGACCTGGGCACGGTCCCGGCCTGGTATCGTGAGAGCGGACATACCGGGATCTTTCAATCCGTCGCGCGTCAGTTCAACTTCGGACCATCCAATCTCCTTGCGAGAGCCGGGATAGACACGGCTGCCGAGCACATGTGCGATCATCTGCGCACCAAGGCAGATTCCGAGTACATGCTTGTCCATTTTTATGGCCCGATCAATCAGCAGTGCCTCGTGTACGAGATGGGGATAGGTAAGCATTTCGTACACCGCCATGGGTCCGCCCATGACCAGAAAATGGGAAAATTGATCGGGATCGGGGACATCATCGCCCGCGCTGAGATCAACGACCGCAAAGGGTATCCCGCGCGCAAGCAAATGCTCCGCGATCGTACCCGGCCCTTCACTGAAGATGTTCTTGATGATGAGAACCCGCATAAAGCGCGATCATCCCTTCTTTGAAAAAAATATGAATGCCATAGTAGGCCGCTTGGAGGACACGGAGGTCACAAACTGGATGCTCTCGAACACGCATCCCTTCGCCGTCCATTCGTTCAGGGTCCGTTCGATCTCTTCATCGGTCACCGTGCTGATTTCAACGACTTTATAGGACATGCCCGGATTATAGACAAGGCGGGATTATTTTTCAATGATTATCGAAAAAAGCGCTTACTTTCCTGTTGCTAATCAGCATGAGACTCACTATAATTCGCCCATGCTGGCCGACAAAAACGTTCTCTCTGGACTGGATCTCATTGACAAACAGTGGCCCCGGGACCTCAAAGGCGCGCGTGTCGGGCTCGTCGTGCATCCCGCTTCCGTGAACCGCAACCTGCAGCACGCGGTCACAATATGCATGAGGTCGAAGCGCTTCGAGCTCACTACGCTCTTCGGCCCGCAACACGGGATCCTCGGGCAGACCCAGGACAATATGATCGAATGGGAGGGTTTCAAAGACCAGTCCACCGGCCTCCCTGTTTACAGTTTATACGGTAAATTCCGCAAACCTCGCCCTGAGATGTTGGCGAACATTGATGTTCTGGTGGTCGACCTTCAGGATGTGGGGAGCAAATATTATACGTTCATCTGGACATTGGAACTCTGCATGCAAGCGTGCAGGAGCGCGGGCAAGGCCGTGATTGTCCTGGACCGGCCCAATCCGATAAATGGGCAGAGCGTTGAAGGGCCGCTCCTGAATCCCGAATACGCGTCCTTTGTCGGGCTTCGTCCCCTTCCCATCCGCCACGGCATGACCATCGGAGAGATCGGATCCTATCTCAGAAACACATTCCATGCCGGGCTGGACTACCGTGTCATCGCCATGCAGGGATGGAAGCGCGGCATGTGGTTTGAACAGACAAAACTGCCCTGGGTAATGCCCTCACCTAACATGCCGACACCCGATACGGCTCTGGTCTATCCCGGCATGTGCCTGTTCGAGGCCACGAACATCTCGGAAGGCAGGGGTACCACGCGGCCCTTCGAGATCTTCGGTGCACCGTTCATCATTGCCGAGGCTATTGTGGACGTTCTCAAAGAATTCAAGCTGCCTGGCGTGATCTTCCGCCCCCTCTCGTTCCAGCCCACGTTCCAGAAACACGCGAACGCACTCTGCAACGGCGCTCAGATCCATGTAACGAACCGTGACAGGTTCAAACCATTCAAGACCGGAGTAGCGATCCTGAAAGCCATCCACAATACGTATCCCCGCGACTTCAAGTGGAACCAGCCTCCCTATGAATATGAAGAAGTGAACCTTCCTATCGACATCCTGGCGGGAAGCGATCGGCTGCGCAAGGACGTCGAATCATGGAAGGACATTGATGATATGGAAGCGTGGTGGAAGGAAGAAGCGAAGGCGTTTGAAAAAACAAGGAAGCAATTCTTGCTCTATAAATAGAACCATTTCACCGCAGAGGACGCAGAGGGGAAGCATGGCGAGGAAGGCAACGGCGGGCAAGGCATTAAGCTTTGTTTAAAAACCAGAAATAATTTTGAATTAAGATTTCCTTGGAGTTGATTTCCTCTGCTTCCTCTGCGGTAACAATTATTTATGCCTGAATTCAATCTCAACATTTTCCTCCCCGCAGCTGGCCTCGGTGAACGGCTCAGACCGATCACGAACCACATTCCCAAACCGCTCCTTCCGATACTCGGCAAGCCAATCATCGAAGGCATTCTCGATAAACTCACTCTTGTCTGCAACGGCAGCATAGGGATTAACCTCCACTACAAGCCGGATATGCTACGCGAATGGGCTGTACGATCTACCTGGGCTGACCGCATATCATTCTTTCCCGAGGACCCGATCCTCGGGACCGGCGGCGCGCTTAAGAACGCGGAGTCATTTCTCTCCAGCAGGAACTTCATCGTCCACAACTCAGACATCCTCCTTGATATCAACTTCACCCGCCTGATCGAAGAGCACCTCTCTTCAGGTAATATCGCCACACTTGTATGCCACCGTTTGCCGGAGCTTGCCAACGTCGTGATCGATACACACGGCCAGGTCCTGGATGTAGAAAACCCGGGAGCATCAAAACCGGACGCATCGACCACTGCGGACAAGGTCGCCTATACCGGCGTCGCAATCTACTCACCGGACATATTGCAGTTTCTGCCATCCGGCGTTTCACATGCCACGGTCGCGTGGATAGCCGCGTCCAAGGCTGGTTTTCGAGTGCGCGCCTGGGATGTCACCGGCTCGTACTGGAACGACGTGGGAAATCCAGTGACCTATGCACGAGGTGTACTGGACGCCCTGCGTGAAAACGGGGAAATGGTGCATGTCTCCCCTGCGGCACGATGCGGGAACATCCTGAGCGACGGTTATCTGGTGCTCGAGTCAAACGGGGAAGTACAGGACAGCTCCCGGCTCAGGAATTGTATTGTGATGCCCGGGGCAAACGTTTCCGGCAGTCATGCGGACTGCATTCTCGGTCCGGACTACGCGGTCGCACTTACGGAATCCGACATGCAGCCGTCGGTCCATGCGGCGGAAAAGAAACGCGTATTGCTGAACGATCCGCTTTTCTCGTCGCACTTTGGGATTCACGCCATGAGCAACTGCACAGCTGCAACTCCCAACTCGCCATTCTGGTCCGACGCAATCCTGATAGGACTCGGCGGCTCGGATAGGCGCTATTTCCGCGTACGGAACAATGGTAAGACCGCGGTCCTCATGGAGTGCCGGCAGGATGATCCGGACTATGATCGCCATTTGATTTACACCAGGTTCTTTAAAGAACATACCGTGCCCGTGCCTGAGCTCATTGCATCAGACACTGAGGGCAAACGTGCCCTGTTCGAGGACCTCGGAGACACATCGTTGTACTCATACCTGAAGCTTCCGCACGCGGCTTATGCAGTCGAGGAAGTCTATCGGAAGGTGCTCGACATCCTGGTGCAGCTCCACACCAGGGTCACGAATCATGTATACGGGTGCCCGACACTCAGTGCGCGAGTATTCGACTATGATCATTTACGGTGGGAAACAGGTTATTTTATGGAGCGGCTCGTCACCGGACTGAAAGATATCGCGGCGTTTGATCGGGCGGCACTGGACAACGAATTCCACCGGCTTGCGGAGCGGACAGCTGCGTTGCCCAAAAGCGTGATCCACCGGGATTTTCAATGCCAGAATATCATGATCACGGATGGAGACATGCCGCGCGTAATCGATTTCCAGGGCGCACGCATGGCGCCGCCAGGTTATGATGTCGCATCCATGCTGTGGGACCCGTACCACCGGCTGGATGAAGGCGTCCGGGAGCGCCTTATTGGTTATTATGTGGCGGAAATGAAGAAATGTTCGGAAAATTTCGATGAGCAGGCTTTTTTGAACAGCCTGATCCCCTGCCGGCTTCAGAGACATATGCAGGCTTTGGGTGCATTTGGATTTTTGTCTGTGGTCAAGGGGAAAAAATATTTCCGCAAGCACATACCCGAGGCAATGCGACTGTTGAAAGAGGAGACTATCCTGGTCAAGGAAGAATTTCCGACGCTGGCATTGCTCGCGTCAACACTCTGATACAATCGGCTGTGCGCCTCTATCCCTCATTGCTTTCTCCACTGCCGTGATTTGCTCGTTAAGCAACTTGCACTCTTCCTCGTATTCCGTGGTCAAATTCTGCGCTTTTTCGGCGCCGATGTGCACCGAGGTCTTCACGAAGGTGAATGAGTGCATGTCCTGCAGGTCGCACAGGTTATCCTTCAACCGCTTGAGCTCGGCTTTGAGTTCGTCGAAGGACATATCGTTATAATTCTTTGTCATAACACAAACCTCAAAACCTTTTTTTACCGCAGAGGACGCAGAGGAAGTCAAACCCGCTGGCCTATAATCCGTTGGCGACTCTCTTAATGCCATCTTTCAAATGAACAACATTGAAGTTTATTAATAGCCCAAGCTTTTTATTGCTTAATTTCAGGTATGAAAGAATTTGTGCTTCATGAATCGGCAATATTTTCTCAACTGCCTTCAATTCAACGATAACACAATTGTCAAGCATAAGGTCTATTCTATATCCGGCATCGATCTTCAAGCCATCATACAGGATCGGCAAGGCCATTTGAGAAAGCACGGTTAATCCGAGCTTTCGTAGTTCATGCAGCAAACATGCTTCATACGCGCTTTCCAGCAAACCAGGACCCAAAGCTGAATGAACTTTCATTGCAGCTTCAATAATCTTACCACTAACCCCATTTATATCCATTTATTCCAGACCTCCTGTCTATCCTGCCAGTTTTTGACCTCCTCGCCTCTCACCCTCTGCGTCCTCTGCGGTGAAAGATTATCTGAATCTCTCCAGATACACCAGCGCCTCCTGCCTGGTCGCGATAACTCCCTCTGCCTGCTTCTCCTTAATCTCCTCCAGAATCTCGCGAAACCGCGGACCCGGTGTAAGTCCAATCCCGATGAGGTCCTCACCCCTTATCAGTGGTTTCTCTTCGACCTTCAGGAATTTTGAAAAGTAGAATTCCAGGACCGCAGCCATGGTCTTCGAGGTGTCCGTAAACTTTTCCCTGGGCATGATCTCGAATGTAGCGCGCGCGTCCGCCTGGGCAAGGAGCAGACTCTCCGGCACAGACTCTCCGAGATCGCGGCAGTAGCGGTACATGGCGTTTCTTCCCGGACCGCCTGGAGCGGAAAGATTAAACAGCCTCATGTGCTGTTTGATGACCCGGGTGACCGCTTTTTCCGTGTCTTTCGAGAGCTTCAATCGCCGGCAAATGCCCGCCGCCTTGTCCGCGCCCAGATTG
The DNA here is from genome assembly GCA_964447405.1 of uncultured Nitrospiraceae bacterium. Lineage (GTDB taxonomy): Bacteria > Nitrospirota > UBA9217 > UBA9217 > UBA9217 > JALNZF01. The sequence continues at coordinate 705,043 of CAYUSP010000003.1, forward strand.
TCGTGTCCATGGAACCGGACATGGCCGTCCGCATTCGTGAACGTCTCGGGCTTTGCATTATCATGGATAAGACAGGCGAATCTGAGCGCTGCCTTTCTCGTGACCTGGTGTTCGAGCAGCTCATCGAGGTGCGCCAGTATAGCAGCTGCATGCTCTGGTGGAAGTGACTGCAGATCATCCAGTACCGCATCGATATACCCCGCTGTTTTTATGGAATGGGTCAGGACATCATGGACATGGTACCTGCCGGGAGCAAAGCCGCGGAGCGTTTCGAGTTCCGGCAGAAGCGGCGCGAGAAGACCAAGTGAATCCAGGAGCGTGAGATGCTGTTCAGCATTCCGTTCGGCAAGGATGATAAAGAGCTCATCCCGAACGCGTTCTGGAGCTGGCCGCGATATCAGGCTTGCGCGCTGCCGGATGTGCTCCGCAGTCGATGCCTCGATCGTACATCCCAACGCAGCAGCAAATCGCACTGCGCGCAAAAGACGAAGAGGGTCCTCATCCAGAACCTCCGGACTTGTCACGCGAATGACCCTGTTCTCCGCATCCTTTTTACCATGAAAGAGATCGATCAGTCCTGCAAGAGACTGATCACGCATGAACTCCCGCAGGTCAAGCGCCATGGCATTGATGGTGAAATCCCGACGGCCAAGATCGGCCTGCAGGTCAGGACCTTCGAAGTTCGTAAAATCGAACTGAAAGGAGCCATCGTTCTCATACTTCATGACGCGCGTTATCTTTCGATCTTCGTCCAGGAAAAAAAAACTGCCCTGAATCAGATCAGCGAACGTGCGCGCCACAGCCTCCGAGCCTTCAGGCATGAGCAGGTCTATGTCCTTGAGGTCCTGTTTGCCTATCAGGAGGTCGCGGATAGCTCCGCCGACGAGATAGATGGGTTGGGGAGTTAATGAAAGCAGCTTGGCAAGATATTTCGAAGCGAGAGCATCCATGGCTGATACTTATGTATAGCAGAAAAACGCATCACTTTCAGCGCAGCATTTCTGTCAGATCATTCCCCGGTCGTTGCTTCCTGAGGTTCCTCACCCGTGATCTGCCTGATGTCCTTCAGCCGTTTTTTCCTGTCTTCCCGCACAACATACCAGTCATGAATGAGCGTCTCGATCAGGCCGATCAGGAGCTTTTCCTCGCCGGAGTCGGTGTCCTGAATTGCGGCCCCCTCACTCTCCATCCGAGCTCCGATCATGCCGCTCCTGCGCACAGACTCGATGGCCTCCCAGGTGAGCGGGTCCACCGTGCCCTTGACCTGGCGGAATTCGTCATTGAGACTGCCGGGTTGGACCTGCCAGAAATCACGAAGCATTGCGGAGAGGCAGCGCCGCGACAGGGCTGCAGCCACTTTGGGGCTGAACTCGGCGGCAAAACAAGCTTCCTGATAATCTTCGAGAATATTATGCGGAAGGGTTGTAGGAAAAGACCGGGCTCGTGAAGGCGGAATGAGCGGCCAGGTCTTGATGTGCTTACCCGTGTAAGACCGGTGGTGGCCCGATGTCTCAAGGGTGTGCAGCGAAGCATTCAGGGAGAACCGGCGGCATTTCGGATTGGGGCAAACCACATACTTCACCACCAGGCGGCGCGGTCCGTCTGCGTTTTCCCCGGTGAGATCAGCAAAGCTTACCTGACGGTCCGCATCGGACACGGTCTGGTCCGTGCCACAGAACGCGCAATTCCAGAAATATTCACCCATGGCTTCCCTCCCTGATATGCATTCCCTTACTCCGCGAGCAGTGCCCGCAGATGCTGTTCCTCCCATTCCCTGGTGACTACAACCTCGCCTATCTTAGTCGGCAGAACGAATTTAACTTTTCCCCCTTCTGCCTTTTTGTCGATCTGCATCGTTTCCATGAGTTCCGTCACGGACGGTTTTCGGCTGAGTGAAGACAGACTGGCCGGCAGTCCAAAGGAGGTGACGAGTTTTTCCACTCGCCCGGGGACCGACGAATCGCAGAAACCCGCTTTATGAGCAAGCCGCGACGCATAGACCATGCCGATGGCCGCAGCATGGCCATGGCGCATGGTGTAGTTCTCCGCAGTTTCAATCGCATGCCCCACGGTGTGGCCAAAGTTCAGGACCGCACGAAGCCCGCCCTCGCGCTCATCCCTGCTCACAACGTCTGCTTTGATCTCGCAGGACCGGCTGATGATATGGTTCAGTGCGTCAGCATCCAGCGAGAGGATCCTGTCGCGGTTTTGTTCGAGATATACGAAGAAGGCGCTGTCCCGGATCACTCCGTACTTGATCACTTCGGCCATTCCCGAGAGCAGCTCCTCGCGGGGAAGGGTCTTCAGCACTTCGAGGTCCATCAGCACTTTTTGTGGCTGATAAAATGCGCCGATCATGTTCTTGCCCATGCTATGGTTCACGCCGGTTTTGCCGCCCACGCTGCTGTCCACCATGGCGAGGAGCGATGTGGGGACCTGAATAAATGGCACGCCGCGCATGAAGGTCGCGGCTGCGAAGCCGGTGAGATCGCCTATCACTCCGCCGCCCAAAGCTACGAGCGCGGAATTTCTGTCGAAGCTGTTGATCAGGAGCGCAGTGTAGATGGCATTCGCCCAATCAAGGTTCTTGTACTGCTCCCCGTCCGGCACCTCGATGGACATGACCGTGAATCCCGCGTTTTTAAGGCTGTCCGCGGCGCGTTTGCCGTACAGGCCCTTGACCAGGGGATTCGTAACCAGGGCCATCTTTCTGCCGAGGCCCAGACCCTGCAGGCGGGCGCCGATATTGTCCAAGCTTGAACCGATCTCGATGTCATAGCTCCGGTCGCCGAGGTTGACACTAACAGTATGCATATTTAATTCTCTCTTTGATCTCTTGAATAACGTCCACCACGGACTTTTGGGACGTGTCGATGATCACATCTGCCTGTGCGTAGAATTTTTCCCGGCTGTCGAGGAGTTCCTTGATGCGGGCCTTGGGATCAGGGGTCTGAAGCAGGGGGCGATGGGTTTCATGCTTGATCCGCTCGTAGATAACTTCGGGCCGGGCTGACAGGCAAACGACAAAGCCAGCCTTCCTGAATGCCTGCCGGTTCGTTTCCCGTATCACCGCGCCGCCGCCCGTGGACACTACCTGGCCTTCCTTCTCCATGACCTCATGAATGATCTTTTCTTCGATATCACGAAAATAGGGTTCACCGTGTGTTGAAAAAATCGAGCTAATGGTCATCCGCTGGTCTGCTTCAATGAGGAGGTCAGTGTCAACGAACTCATAACCCAGATCCTTTGCAAGCCGGGTGCCTACGCTGGTCTTGCCCACGCCCATGAAACCAGTGAGAATGATATTATTGAACATACTATTGATAAGAGGGAAACGTCGGTGAAGGATTCTATCTTACTTCTATCTTCTTACCTCTTCGCCTGCTCCTCTTCCCTCTCCATGCGAGCGTTCAGCTGTTTGTTGAACATATGATAGTTGCGTTTCATTTCCTCGATGCTGTCGCCGCCGAACTTGTCGATCATGGCCGCTGCGATCTCGAAGGCAACCACTGCTTCCGCCACTACTCCTGCCGCGGGCACGGCGCAGACATCGGAGCGGTGCACGCTTGCCTTGAACGGCGTCTTGCTTACCAGATCAACGGAACGGAGCGGCTTCATCAGTGTGGGGATCGGCTTCATTGCCGCCCGAAGCGTTATGATCTCACCGTTGCTGATGCCGCCCTCGATCCCGCCCGCCAGATTGGTCTTGCGATAGAAACCGTCCTTCTTGTTCCACAATATCTCATCATGTACCTGGGATCCGGGCTTGTTGGCTGCACCGAATCCCGCACCGACCTCTACTCCCTTGATGGCCTGAATGCTCATGAGTGCGGCGGCAAGCCTGCTGTCGAGCTTCCGGTCCCAGTGCACGTGGCTGCCAAGTCCCATGGGCACACCGGTGATAAGCACCTCGAACACGCCACCCAGCGAGTCACCGGCCGCCCGTGCTTCATCGATCCGGCGCATCATGCGCTTCTCGGCCTCATGGTCAGCGCACCGCAGCTCCGATGCTTCCGCTTTTTTCCTGGTCTCTGCTGGTGCCATGGGTACCTTGGCATGGACATTCCCTATCGACAGCACGTGGCTTATAACATCGATCCCAAATTCCTCAAGCAGCCTTTTTGCCACGGCACCTACAGCGACCCGCATGGCGGTCTCGCGTGCGCTCGACCTCTCCAGAACGTTTCTTATGTCCGTGAATCCGTACTTCATGGCGCCGGCAAGGTCCGCATGGCCGGGACGGGGGCGGGTCACGGGGTCAGCAGAATTCAGGAACATGGGATCTGGTGACATCTTGTCGCGCCAGTTCTCCCAGTCCTTGTTGCGGACCATGAGGCCAAGAGGGCTGCCGAGCGTCTTTCCCCAGCGGACACCGGTGTAGATCTTGACCGTATCCTTTTCGATCTTCATCCGGTCACCGCGTCCGTATCCACCCTGCCTTCGGGCAAGATCACTATCTATATCCGTGACTCGTATCAGAAGGCCCGCTGGCAAGCCCTCAATAATGCCCATGAGCAGCTCGCCGTGCGATTCCCCAGCAGTCAGATAACGCAGCATAAATTATCCCCCCTCCACAAATGGAACACTTACAGTTCAGCTTTGTTAAAGAAAAATAGCGAAAAAACCCGTAAAATCGCGCTCATCATAGCAAATTTGCAGTAGAAGTGCAATCAAAAGTATGGTACTATTCAGCGTATTTTTTGGGTTTTTGGGGGTTTTTTCGCAATAAATTGACCTTCAAAAAATATATCCCATTACAACCGCACTCACGTTAGGATCAATATCATGGACTATAGACAGGGAACGTATGGAAGGGTTTTTATTCTCAAATTTGACGATAAAGACGATCTCCTTAAAGAAATCAAGCAATTAGCTGGTAAAGAAAAAATCCGGGCTGGTACGATAATGCTTCTGGGCGGCATGCGCTCATGCGGTGTCGTCTCCGGTCCCAGGGAACCGGTGATACCACCAGAACCAGTGTGGTTCAACTTCAATGATGGCAGAGAAGTTCTTGGCTTCGGCACGCTGTTCTGGCAGGAGAATGAGCCAATTATCCATCTGCACGGTGCAATAGGCCGCGGAAGCGAGACCGTGACCGGATGTATTCGCAAGGACTCACGCGTGTATCTGGTCGTGGAAGCAGTGATCACCGAGATCCTCGGCATAGAAGCCCGCAAAGCCACGGATGCAAATTCCGGTCTGGTAATGCTGCAATTGGGAAAATCATGAGTAGTCATCCGCATCGCTTCAAGGGGCGTCAGCCATGATCGCCCTGCTCTGTTCAGTCAACGCTGAAGCGGATATTCTTCTGCCGCTCATAGATGTTTCCCGATCCTCCGCAATAGGTTCCAAAATGATCGTTGAGGGGACGGTGTCTGACCAGCAGGTGCTGCTGTGCGTGGGAGGAATGGGCAAGGTTAATGCGGGACACGCGGCAACGCTGCTGCTCGACCGGTTCGATCCGGAGGTTATCATCAGTTTCGGGATCGGGGGTGCATACCCCTCGTCAGGCGCACGCATCGGGGATATCGCCCTCGCGCAGGAAGAGATCGCCGGCGATGAAGGGGTACTGACCCTGGACGGATTCAAGGATACGGAGTATATCGGTATTCCGCTCCTGAAAACAGCATCTGCAGTCATCTATACAACGTATCCCGCGCCAACAGCCTTGCTGAAGCAGGCGCTTCACTCATTAGTTTCCCGTCCGCATGAGGGCAATATTCATGTGGGAAAATTCGTCACCTTATCCACCTGCACCGGCACTGCATCCCGGGCCCGGGAGCTTGAAGAGCGCCATCACGGGCTCTGCGAGAACATGGAGGGAGCGGCCGTGGCCCAGGTTGCGATGCTGCATAACCTGCCGTGGCTTGAGGTGCGGGGCATATCGAACATGGTCGAGGACCGAGATCCGAAGAAATGGGACATTTCACGCGCCACGGCGGCCGTACAGAACGCGGTCCTTACCATGCTCGCCGGATGGCGGTTATGACTGCCGTGCTCACGATAGGCTACTCGCCCTGTCCTAACGATACCTATATTTTCTACGCTCTCACCCACGGCAAAGTAAGGATTCCGAATATCGCCTTCCGTGAACAACTTGATGACGTCGAGACGCTGAACCGCATGGCACTCGAGGGTACGCTCGACATCACCAAGATTTCCTACCACGCCCTCGGCCATCTGCGCGAGCAATACGCCCTGCTCCGGTCCGGCAGCGCGCTTGGCCGGGGATGCGGCCCGCTCGTGGTTACAAAACCGGGAACAACGCTGGATTTGGTCAGGAAAGGTTTGATCGCCATTCCCGGCGAACTCACGACAGCCCATCTTCTCCTTCGTCTCTTCGATCCCCAGATCACGAATCTAAAGGTGATGGCCTTCGACCGCATCATGGACGCGGTAGCGCACGGGGAAGTTTTGGCCGGGCTTATCATCCACGAGAGTCGATTCACCTATCCATTGTACAAACTCGAAAAACTTATCGACCTCGGTGAATGGTGGGAGCGGTTCTCCAACCTACCGATCCCCCTGGGCGGCATCCTGGGCAGGCGTGCGCTCGGCAAAGATGTTTTACTTCGGGTGGAAGCCGGCATCCGGGAAAGCCTGCATTATGCGAATTCACACCCCGATGAGGTGCTGTCCTATTGTAAACAGCACAGCCAGGAGATGGATGAATCCGTGATGAAGGACCACATAGACCTGTATGTGAATGACTTCTCACTTGACCTGGGAAAGGATGGCATGGCTGCGGTGCGGAGGCTTTTTGATGAAGCCGAGGCGCGGGGAATCTTTCCCCGTTCGGACATGCCGTTGCTTGCTGGGGAGTGAATTTATTATGCAGGGACGCTGATGAGTATGCTATACTTTTTTCACGTTGACAGACCGCGGAATTGCGCGATCAAACACTAAGAAGATTCGAGGGAGGCGCTATGGTTGGCTGGATACTGCTTGCTGTGCTTGGCCTGGTCATTATCTGGATCATCGTGATCTATAATGGGCTCGTATCGTTACGGAACGAGGTGCAGAATGCGTGGAAGCAGATCGATGTGCAGTTGAAACGCAGGCATGATCTGATCCCGAACCTGGTGGCAGCTGTGAAAGGCGCGCTGGAATTCGAACAGGACACCCTCGAAAAAGTGATTTCAGCCCGGGCAAAGGCCGTTTCCGCGGGATCTGCCGCATCCAAAGCCGACGCTGAGAACATGCTGACCCAGGCCATCGGAAAGCTCTTTGCCGTGATGGAGAACTACCCCGCGCTCAAAAGCAACGAAAACGTCCTGCGTCTCCAGGAGGAGTTGACCTCAACCGAGAACAGGATTTCCTTCGCGCGACAGTTGTATAATGACCTCGTTGCTAATTACCGGACCAGGCTCCAGGTCTTCCCGAACAATATCATTTCGTCAATGTTCAACTTTCAGACCGAGGAATATTTTTCAGCCGAGGAGCAGGCCAAGGCCACACCGGCTGTGAATCTGAGCATAAGGAAATAGAACGGACAGAAGTAAGAAGACAGACTGAACCAATATACCGCACGCTTGTATACCTTGTCTATTGTCTGACTTCTCTCTTCTGTCCTCTGTCTTCTGTCCTCTGTCTTCTGACCCTCACCATGCCCCTTACCTTTATTGACATAGAACGGCAGAAGAGCTGGCGCATAGGAATCTTTTTCCTCGTTCTCCTCGCGTTGTACCTCGTGATAGCGGCTCTCTTTGTAACCGCCTTTTTCCCCATTCCCTGGCATGGCGCGCTGCAGTTCTGGTTGATTGTCGGACTGGCTGCGCTGTTCATTGCAGGGATTCACTTCTGGTTCTCCGCATATGACACGGTCAGGACGGTAATACAAGGCCTCGAAGGCCAGCCGCCCGATCCTCAGGACGACGTGCATACGATGTTCCTGAACATCATACAGGAGATCCAGGTCGTGACCGGGAGCAAACGGAAGATTCAGTGCACCGTGATTCCCTCATTCTCCCTGAATGCGCTGGCGGTTGCGGATCTCAGGGGCGAGGCTGCGATAGGAATCACGGAAGGTCTGCTGTCGCGCCTTACCCGGCCCCAGCTCGAAGCGGTCATCGCGCATGAAGCGCACCACATCCTTTCAGGGGATTGCCTGGAAGCCACCGTAGCTGCAAGCCTGTTCGGCACGTATGTATCTGCCATTGAAAAAATGAGCGCGACGTCACAGGGCCGGGCCTTTGCGTCGCCCACGCTCCTGCTGGCCTGGCTGCTGATGAAACTGAGCCAGCTCCTGAACATGTTCATTTCTCGCGAGCGCGAGTACCGGGCCGACGCCGCAGCTGTACGCATGACCAGAAACCCCATCGCGCTCGCAGAGACACTCTATATGCTGTCGCGAAGCTGGCGGGGCGCTGGTTTTATCGGCAGCGGATACGAAATGCTCTGTATCGTGAATCCCCGATCAGCGTTCATGGACGAAACCGAAGGATTCTGGGCCGACCTGCTGTCCACGCATCCTCCGCTCCGGAAAAGGATGGACATTCTGCTTTCCATGGCGCATGCGAACATCGCTGAATTGGATGCCCGTTCAGCGGGGGCAGCAGATCACAAGCCGACAAAGGTGGAACTTCGATACTATGCCATGAATCCCCAGCAAAAGTGGCAGGGGCCGTTCACGCCGGCAGAACTCGGCGAACTGCTGTGGTTGTCGCCCCTTACCTGGGTCACGCAGGGCAAGAATCATCCCGTGGACCGCGCTTCGAAAGAGCCTTCCCTCAACGCCATTTTCATGGCTAAACTTGCCTCGCAGGAGCGGCCTCTTTCGGATTTTTCCTGCCCTGCCTGCAGCCAGCAGCTCGTTATAAGTTCTTATGAAGGCACTCAGATCTATCAATGCAGATTTTGTTCCGGCATTCTGGTGGATATGATGAAAATACCCCGGATCATCGCTCGAACAAGCCGGGAGCGTCTGTGCTCGGAGAGGATCGTATCTCTTGCCAAGGCAGTCGCTTCGGCAAATCAAATGAAAGTTACGCTTCAGAAACACGCTGCGGGTGGGCATAAGGCGGTTGCGCTTCTGCCGTGCCCGAAATGCGGCAATCCCATGTTCAGGTGCTTTTACAGCCAGGCCCACCTGATTGAAATAGACCGCTGCAGTTTCTGCAGCCTCACATGGTTCGAGCAGGACGAGCTCGAAATGCTGCAATGCATGATAGAGCACAGGTTGATGCCGGATGTCACCGGGCAGGAACAGATTACTCTGCCAACTGCTGAAGCATGGATTTAAAGGACGCGAACATACATGATCACGATTAAGTTATTTGCGAATCTGAAGGACAAGGCAGGAAAGAGCGAGCTGCATATAGCTGCACAACAACTCACCCTATCAGACCTTATTGAGCGGATTGCCCGGGAGCATCCCGCCCTGTCCGAAATGCTATCCTGCGGCAGGATCATTGTATCTATCAATCAGGAGCTCGCGGGCAGGGATGCACTGATCAAGGATGGCGATGAAGTTGCGCTTATGCCGCCGTTCTCGGGAGGTGGTCCGTCAGCGGGCGTAGTCCGAATACAGAAAGAGCCTTTTTCCATAGAAGAGGAAACAACTCGGCTGAAAACCTCATCAGCGTCCATCGGAGCGATTGTGGCATTCCTCGGGACTACCCGCGATATATCCAGGAATAAAAAGGTATCCCAGCTGGAGTTCGAACACTATCCCGGCATGGCGGAAAAAATGCTTCTCGAGTTGAGAGAGCGGGCGATCAGGGATTATAGGATACTCGATGCGACGATCATACACCGCACCGGCATCATACCCGCGGGCGACGACATCGTCCTCGTCCTCGTCGCGGCCGGGCACCGCGACGAAGCATTTGCAGCATGCCGCTTCTGCATTGATGAACTAAAGAGAACTGCGCCTATCTGGAAAAAAGAGACCACGCCGGAAGGCGAGGTGTGGGTGGAGGAACATCCATGAGGCAGAGGTTAGAAGATTGATGACAGGCAAACCCAATAAAGCTCTTTGGTTCAGACTGCTATCTTTAATCTCTTGTTAGTCTGTCTTCTGACAGTCTGTTCTTATCGTCTTTTGTGCTCAATTATTTCTTCGCTACTTTTTTCCCGTCCCGGAGGAAGACAACGCAGGTTGTGCAGTCCGCGTCCTGCCGGCATCGGGTGGTTTCCCAGCAGGGTTTGCTCTTGTTCGTGAATGCCGTGCAGATTACCCGACGATCGTCCGGGCAGTCCCGTATCTCCCAGCAAGGTGCGTAATCAAGTAGTTTCTTGATCCCTTCAATGCTGATTTTCTTCGCATGGATCAGTTCACGGATACATCGCAGCCACTTAATATCATTTTCCGTATAGAGCCGGTTCCTGCGCTCCCGTGTCGGAAGAATGAGGCCGTGCTTTTCATAGAGGCGCAGCGTCTGTGCCGTCGTCCCGACGAGTTTGGCTGCAATACCCATGGTATAGAGCGGAGCATCCTTGTCTTTCATTGCATCGAGGCTTTCTGGTGCCATATGTTTTTTCTGTTCCCTTCGGATTTTTACCGTGGAATAAGGATTGTCATTTTATCCAGAATCAGCAGCACGCCCATGATGATCAGGATGATGCCGCTGGTGATCTTGACTGCCTTGAAATGTTTTTTTAACACATTGAATGACGAAAGGAAGGCGCTGATGGCGATGGCCGAAAGGATGAATGGTACGCCAAGACCGAGCGAATAAAACATGAGCAGTGTCATCCCGCTTCCCAGCGTATCGCTCGTCACGGCAAGAGCAAGGACCGATCCCAGAAAAGGCCCGGTGCATGGCGTCCAACCTGCTCCGAAGATCATACCGACGACAACCGTACCCAAATAACCTGCGGGCCGCGATTTAAGACTGAGCTTTGCTTCCTGCTGCAAAAATGGGATGTTGACGACATCCATCACAAATACACCCATGATAATAACCAGCACTCCTCCCACAATACGAATGACATCGAGGTGCTGCGAAAGTATGCTGCCCGCAAGGCTCGCCGTGGCGCCGAGGAGCACGAAAATGATCGAGAACCCCGCCACGAATGCCAGTGAATGGAGCAGGGTAATGCTCATGTTCTTCCGGCGCGTCTCCCTGCTGACCAACTCGTCGTAACTGATCCCGGTTATATAGGAAACGTAGGAGGGGATAAGCGGCAGAATGCAGGGAGAAGCAAAAGAAATAATCCCCATGACGAGTGAGTAAAGCAGGACATACGGCGTCAAACCATGCGAAAGGTCCATGCAGGATAATCTCCCTTTAAAAACAGCAATGCATAATACCAAAGCAGGTCAAATTTAGTCAAGCAATACTTTTGTTATTCTCGGGTTGATGTGTTCTAAAGTTCAGACTATGCCGGGTTTTTCGCTTGATATTTCTCTGTTGCCGGCACACTCGTTCCGCACGCCATTCCCACAGACACACGGCATTTTTTTTATTGACAAAGAATGGCAAGTTCACTATTCTTCAGCTCGAATCAATCGCAGCAATTCTGTGCATAGGAGGATCAATTCGATGTACATCGATCAACCGATACGACAGTTTATGGACAAACTGGCCAGCAAATCTCCCGAACCTGGAGGCGGCAGCGTAGCAGCGCTTACCGGATCGCTCGGTGCGGCACTGGTAAGCATGGTCTCGAATCTCACCCTCGGTAAGGAAAAATACAAGGACGTTCAGCCTCAGATCGAACAGTTGCTCAAGGAATCGGAAAAACTGCGAACAGAAATGCAGGACCTCATCCAGAAGGACACCGAAGTATATGGCGCTCTTTCCGAAGTTTACAAGATGCCAAAGAATACTGATGCGGAAAAAGCTGCGCGCACTGCAAAGATGCAGGTGGCGTTGAAAAATGCCTGCCAGGTTCCCTTTGACATCGGGATGAAATCACTGGAAGTGGCGAAACTCGCCCGTCGCGCTGCCGATATCGGGAATGTTGGCGCGGTCAGCGACGCGGGCGTGGCCGTGCTGCTCGCCCAGGCCTGTGCGCAGAGTGCCGCGCTCAATGTCAAGATCAACGTGAACAGCATCAAGGATGATGCATACAACCAAGACACCTGGACACGCATGCAGGATGTGCTCGGCCAGGTTGCGGCTCTGGAAAAATCAGTGATGGAAACGACGTATAAGAAAATGGGCTAAAATATTGGGTCATGTAGCATGGGTCAAGCAGCAAGGATCCAAGAGCGGGCGGTAACGATCTTGTTTGATGGTTCTCCCCATGCTACTTGCTACAGTGCTTTTGCTACTTGACCCTCTTCGACGAAGGAGAAGAACACATGTCAGCTAAACTATTAACCGGCAAAGAAGTTGCTCAGAAGATGGACCAGGATATCCAGAAGGATGTCCAGGAGCTCAAGACGAAGGGTTGCAATCCAGCGCTCAGGATCATGATCGTGGGCGATGCGGAAGATTCGATCTTTTACGCGAACAGCGCAAAAAAGATGGCGGAAAAGAACGGCATTGCCTGTGAAATAGAGCAGGTTGCCGGAACTACAAGTCAGGCAGACTTTGTCAGCACGCTTAAACAGCGGAACGCGGACAAGAACATTCACGGTATCATCGTCATGCGGCCGTTCCCAAAACAGATCAGCGAAGATGTTGTAAAACACATTCTCGCTCCGGAAAAAGATATTGACTGCTTCAATCCAGTGAACGCCGGCAAGATCATGGCCGGCGATATGACCGGCTTCCCGCCGGCAACCCCCCAGGCAGTCATGGAAATCCTGAAATTCTATCAGATCCCCATGAGCGGCAAGGAAGCGGTGGTCATCGGCCGCTCCATGGTTGTGGGCAAGCCTATGTCCATGCTGCTGTTGGGTGAGAACGCGACAGTCACCGTATGCCACTCAAAAACGCAGGACCTTCCTGGCGTTTGCCGCAGAGCAGACATTCTTGTTGCAGCAATCGGCAAGGCAAAGATGATCACAAAGGACTATATCAAGCAGGGCGCCACGGTCATGGATGTGGGAATTAATCCGGAAGGTGATAAGTTCGTGGGTGATGTGGACACCGAACCGGCAAAGGATGTTGCCGGAGCTATAACTCCGGTCCCCGGTGGTGTGGGCACGGTCACGACGCGTGTGCTGCTCAAGCATGTCGTTAAAGCAGCGAAACTGCAGAACCCATAACGAGAGATCAATGGTTTTGGCAAGAACCAAGGACAAAATAGCAGAGCAAAGCAGAAATTCAGGTTTGAAAGCTGCATAGTACGTCGAACTTATACCTGTTACCGCCATTCCGGTGAAGAGCGGAATCCGGATTCACCGTTACATCGCATAACATAAAAAACCCCCGGGAGATTGCTCCCCCGGGGGTTTGTTTTTGCTTCCGTATCAGCACAATTACTGTGCGAACACGATTTAGAACGCCATGGTAAGCACGCCCTGGATGTTGGTTGAAGCATCCTTGCCCAGACCTGCGCCCGGGATAAGATGGCCGACAACCCAGTTCCAGGTCACGCCATCAGCAAGCTTCCAGTTCGCCTTGAGGTCGATTTCGTTTCCGAGCTCGGAAGTATCTGCACCACCAACTTCCTTCTTGTTCGCGACCTTTTCCGTGGCCTGCAGAATCCAGATATCGCCGCCAATGCTCAGGTTCTTTGTAGCTGCGAACATGGCGCCTGCATTAAGCGCTGTGGTACCGCAGAAGCCCTGGTTCTTCGCGCCGCATGCACCAGCGACCAAGAATTCATAGACCAGCGTGTAGTGAACATCCTTGTCAAGGAAGGTGACCATTTGATTGAAGTCAGGTGAGGTCGAATTGCGCTTGACGCCGGAACCGCGGGCTACGGTAAAGTTCACCGTGAGAGCATCCATCGGCACTTTGCCTTCGATTACGATCTGGTTGCCCTTGAGTTTTGCCGAGGTGGTAGCACCCTTTGCTGTGCCAGACTGCATGTCAAGTTCAGCCTTGAGATCGATCGGGCCGACTTTGCCGCCAAAATGCAAGCCGACGTTCGTGGCTTTCGTGTCATAACCGGCTGTATTGAATCCAAAGCCATTTCGACGGTCATTCGCCTGTAAGATGTTGATACCGGCTGTGGCATCACCAAACTTGTTGGTGGCAACGAGCACATAGGCATCAATGTCATCGCTGGCATTGATCGCTCCCTCGGAGATCTTCACATCCACTACGCCAAGATGGAGTCCGCCGAAATCAGCATAGGCTACTAAGGCATCGGAACCATACTTGTTGGAACGAATGAACCAAGCATTGCTGAGCTGAAGGAACATATGACCAGCCTTGAAAAAGACTGGCGTTCCCGGGATCGGGGTCAGGAGCCATGCTTCGCGAAGCTTGATGCGGCTTGCGGGACCAGTGGTGGCAACGTAATTGCCAGCTGTATTCGTGCCACCGGTCACTACCGTCGTGGTTCCCTGCTCTGCTTCATATCTGCCGAATGTGTCCCAGTCGTTCTCGATCGTCACTTTAGCCTTGGCATCGCCTGCCTTGGCATTAATGTCAATGCGAACTCTCTCCTGCGTGCTAACGTCTCTTGTGGCGCTCGTGTCAGCTGTTGCATCACTAAAATCCAGGTTGTTGAAATTCTTGCTTCTCAAAAATACCTGCCCGCCTATGGTAACATCCGCGGCCAGGGCCACCGTACTGATCATAACCATCGCCAGTGCCAACAGTACTACGAAATACTTCTTCATCATTCATCCTCCCTTAACATTGATTTTGCCCCGAATTGCTCCGGAACACAAGGTAACCTCTTTTTTATCTACAACTCAAAATGATGCCGATGCATTATTGCGGTTTATTGGGACAGCACCCCCCCTTTCATCTTTGTATCAAAATTTTGAACAAACGAAGGATAGAGACTCAAGTCCACATAGTGAGCTGATGTGCATTTCAAATTTTACTGCATTTCTTGTATTTTTTTTGCGGAATCCCTTGCTGCTGCTTTTGGGACAACTGATGTATTGCTCAACGCGAACACGTTGGCAATGGTGATATGTAGGTCTGTCAGTGGTTATCATTGATTGATAATTTCATACGAATCTGCCACTAGCACAAACAACTACAAACAACGAAATGTGAAAACCGGGGAAGACAAAACACGTGATGCAAGCATTCAATGAGCATTTGGAAGCAATTGAAGTAGGGCAAATATAACAAAGTCGCATAGTCAAGTCAAGACTTTTCTACCTCATTGAAATGGGAATAAAACATGATCAGTTGCAGATTACCGAAACTATAAACTCGCTGACTTGCTGACGTAGAAAAGATTGCCCGCGCATATAACACCATTCATTCATGAAACAGGTCCCAAAAAGTCTGACGTACCTCAGCTGCGATTTGATCAATCAGTCGGACCTGTGGCTAACCAGTCGCCGCCAATTCCCGGGATCATCATTTCAGTTTCCCCTTGCCATCACAAATAACTCATGCTATAACGCTCGTCATGTCAACCTCTCCCTCCTTAGAAGAACAGATAACGATGGCGGGCCTCACATACGGACGCCGCCACGACATCGCATACCGCTCCGGCATGGTGCTCCAGGTATGCGGTGCTGCCTTGCTCGCTGTGCTGTATCCGCTCGACAGCCCGTTCTATACCATAGGCATCATGCTGTTCGAAGCCGGCGTACTGCTTTCTGCAATCTATCTTCTCGTTTGGATGCGCCCGGTCAAGAAGATAATAGTCGGGTCGGTGATCGCAGGGCTCGTTCTTCAAGTAGTCGGTGCCTTCGCGGCCCCGGAACAATATGCGGGTCTGGTTCTGCTCTCAGGAATCGGGCTCGTCTGCGCTGGAGCGGCTGGGATGGTCGGCAATGAGGCGTTTTGCTTTGGATACCGTGAAGGCTGGGTGCTTATGCTGGCTGGATTTCCCGTGATGGTCCTGGCAAATCTGCTGCTCAGAGAGAACCGCATTTTCAATTCGCTGGGTTTCTCCGTTATTTTTTTACTGCTGCTTTCACTTACAGGCAAGAAGCTAAGGCAGAAATTGCTTTCTTTACCCTCTACAAGCGTTTGCGGGGTGTCGGAGAGGACAGAAGTAAGAAGTAAGAAGTAAGAGAACTACCAAATATAATTCGTCCAACATGAAAAAACATAACTTCAGAAATCTAAAAATCTACCAACGAGCCATAGCATTCGCTGTGGATATTTACCAGATCAGCAGGAGTTTTCCGCAGGATGAAATTTATGGGCTGACAAGTCAGATACGACGGGCCGCAACTTCAATCCCCCTTAATATTGCCGAAGGCAGTGGCAGCACATCAGGAAAAGAGTTTAGGCGATTTCTTGAAATTGCTTTACGTTCTGATTATGAGGTATTGGCCTGTCTGGAAATATCATTACGATTGAATTACTGCAATCATGCGGTTTTTGAAAAACTGACTCAGGAAGCAAACGAAATAGCATCCATGATAGCTGGATTCTCAAAAAGCCTATAATCTTACTTCTTACGTCTTATCTCCTTTTTCTTTCTTCTGTCACTTAAAATCTTCCTTTTTCAAACCATACCGCGCCATCTTTTCATGGAAGTTCTTGATATTGATCCCCGCATGACCAGCCGCTTTGGTCATGTTTCCGGCATACATTTTGAGAAGCTGGGTAAAATATTCTGTTTCAAACTGCGCAACGACCTCAGTTTTGATCATCCGAAAAGGCGGGATATCGCCTCCTCCGGGGAATGACGCGGTGAACTTTCCTGTTCCTCCCGGACGTTTCAAGTCAAGACGGCTGAGGGTGTCGCCCTTTTCCATGATCACTGCGCGTTCGATAAGATTCTCCAGTTCGCGCACGTTTCCGGGATAGGAATACCGCAGCAACGCAGTGAGCGCATCCGGTGATATAGAAGTAATCGTTTTCTGGTTTTTTTCGCAATATTTCCTGAGAAAAAATGAGGCTAAAAGCGGGACATCGTCCATCCGGTCCCGCAATGCGGGCAATTTGATCGGAACAACATTCAGCCGGTAAAAAAGGTCCTCGCGAAACAACCGTTCACCCATAGCGCGATGAAGATCCTTGTGCGTGGCGGCAATGACCCGTACATCGACTTTTACGGGATGATTACCTCCCACGCGTTCGAACTCACGCTCCTGCAGTACGCGCAGGAGCTTCATCTGGACCGGCATGGACATTTCCCCGATCTCGTCGAGGAACAGCGTACCACCATCCGCCATCTCGAATCTACCGATGCGCTGCCGGATCGCACCGGTAAACGATCCCTTCTCGTGTCCAAACAGTTCACTTTCCAGGAGGGTCTCGGGAAGGGCTGAACAGCTCACAACGACGAATGGGCGGTCCTTTCTTCTGCTGTTATAGTGGATCGACCGGGCTATGAGCTCTTTGCCTGTGCCGCTCTCTCCGTGGATCAGCACAGTTGCATCGGTCTCGGCCACTGTACGGATGAGCTGAAATATCCCCTGCATGTGCGGATTTCTTCCCAAAAGATTGCCAAACTGATAACGCTCCTCCACCTCATGCCTGAGATTTTCCACCTCCCGGAAAAGCCTCCTGCGTTCAACAGCATTTTTTACCTGTTGGCTCAGATCCTCATATTGTATCGGTTTGGTTAAAAAGCTGTAGGCGCCCTCCTTCATTGCCTTGACAGCCATCTCTATCGTCCCGTAAGCGGTCACGACGATCACCGGAATGTCAGTCCTGCCCGGCCCCGGGAAGGCTCCCTTGCGAAGCTTCTCGAGCAGGTCCATACCCGTGATCATCGGCATCTGCTGGTCCACGATAATGACATCGAAATCGCGGCTCTCAAGGCATCTCAATGCCGAAACGCCGTCTTCCGCCGTCTCTACTTCATAGCCTTCCCTTCTGAGGTTGGCAGACATGACCAGAAGGATGTCGGGCTCATCGTCGACTATTAAGAGGGAGCCTTTCATAGGGGGGGGGTCTGATTGAGGACCGTGGAATATGGCTTGTCCGAATGTACTGCTTCTCCATGTGCTCCGGGTGCACTGCTCTGCATGCCGGAACAGCAGCGTATAGGAAGCCTCACCAGGATCCGGGTGCCGCCGGACGAGGGTTGATCGATGACGATCTCACCCTCATGGCTCTTCAAGACCCTCTGGACGATGGTCAGGCCAAGCCCCGTACCTCTGACTTTGGTCGTATAAAAGGACTGGAAGACGCGCTCCCGATCCTGCTCGGGAATTCCCGGGCCCGAATCCTGGATGCGAATTTCGACTGCCGGCCGATCCATTGCCTGCGCCGTGGAAACCCGCAGCGTCCCACCCCCGGGCATTGCTTCCGCGGCATTGCGCAGCAGATTGTGCAGCGCCTGTTCTATCTGCAGCTCATCCGCCTGCAAATGCGGAAGCCCCGGATCAAGGTCGCGCACCAGCTCGATCTTCTGGGTGCGGAGCTGCTCACCAAGAGCATCAAGCGCCTGATCAAGCACGGTATTGACCTGAAGCGTCGTGAGATTCATGCGGATCGGTTTGGAAACATAGAGGAGGTCGGAGGCCACCTGGTTAACGCGGACAGCCTGCCGTTTGATCAAGCTCGTGAACTTTTGCAGTGTTTCATCGTTTGCATATTCCGTGGACAGAAAATGCGCCGCTCCAGTGATCGCGTTCAACGGATTTCTCACTTCGTGGGCCACACGGGCGGCCATCTCTCCCAGCTCTGCGAGGCGGCGCGACTGTTCGAGCCGCTCTGCGAGCCGGACCTTTTCGGTCACGTCCTTGATGTATTCGACCACCTGAACGACCCGGTTGCCCCGGTCCAGCAGAGGAAACGAGCTGATCTCGACGACCCGGTCCTCGGCCACGCCGGCGTTTCGGGGGAGTCTCTTCGTGGTCGATGCCGGCAATCCCGTGCGAAACGTCTCCTCGGCAGGGCAGTCATTGCAGACCGTGGTCCCGAAGGAGCAGGCTTCATGGCACCGCTCGCCGGGTGTGATGCTCCGGGCGAGCAGCGACGTCATTGACTTATTCGCGGCGGTTATCCTGAAATCACTGTTAATGACCTGGATGCCGTCCGTGATGCCGTCGAACATGGCCACCAGTCTCTTGCGAGCATCGGAGATCTGGTCCTCCATCTCCTTTTTTCGCGTAATATCCTCAAGCATGATCACCACGCCGTTTCCGACGGACCAGGCCATTTTGCCGAGGGGATAAACGCTGTAGCTCATGGTCTTTCGGGGGCCGTGCTTCGACAGCAGATCATATTCGAGGTCAATGGCGGCACCTGCGGCCCAGACCGCATCGGACAAACGCTCCCATAGTGCTCGGAGCGCATGGTCATCGAATCCCATGATCTTGCCTATTTCCGCCATATGCTTGCCAACCACCATCACGCGCGGCAAGCCGAATAATTTTTCCGCCGCGGCATTAAAGATCCTGATGCCGCCTTCTCCGTCAAGCGAGATGATGCCGGTGGTCACACTGTCGAGCAGGCCTCCCATGTGCAGAAGGAGTTCGTTGTTCCAGCCGGGTGCAGCCGGGATCGCGGCTCCGGAACGCGCGGGTTGACCGGCCCCACCTCCGAAAGGATCGTTGCCAAGAGGTGTCTTTTTTTCGGTTCGCATGAATGGAAATCGCGATTTACTGGTGGGAAGTTTCCTTGTCATGTTTATCCGTCTTGTCACTGCCCGTCGAGTACTGATGGTAGGAATGCATGCCCAGCTTCAGCAGCCCCTTCTCGATCAGTTTCCTCGCGGAGTCGGCAACAACAGGATCGAACTGGCCGCCCGACTCCCGCTTGAGTTCAACGAACACTTCCTGGCTCGAAATAGTGCCGCGATAAGGCCGTTCGGAGATCATGGCATCGATCGTATCGGCAACATTGAGGATCCTCGCAGCGAGGGCGATCGCCTCCCCGGCAAGGCCGCGCGGGTACCCCTTCCCGTCATACCGCTCATGATGCTGATAGATCGCATTGATGATAAACGCTGAGAAGCCTATCGGCTCAAGGATCCTGATCCCGTGTGCCGGGTGATCCTTCATGATGTCGAATTCTTCCCTGCTGAGCCGTTCCGGTTTGCTGATGATCAATTCGCTGATCCCGATCTTGCCCACATCATGCAGGATGGCGGCGATATGGACCTCTTCCAGCTGCGAGGGGCTCATGCCGATGTCCCGCGCGATGGCCACTGCGTATTTCGCAACATTAGTGGAGTGCCACCGCGTGTAGGGATCCTTCGCTTCCACAGCAGCCACAAGCGCCTGCACGGTGCGGAAATAATTCTCCCGCAGGTTCTCATAAAGAGCGGCGTTTTCCATGGCGGTCACCACCTGGCTGGACAGGATGAGGACGATCTGGAGGTCGCTCTCCGTGAACGATGGCCCGGAGAGCTTGCTGACGTTCAGTACGCCGAACAGTTTGTTCTTTCCCATGAGCGGGACCGACATGGAGGAGGCCGGCATGTTCTCCCGGTTAAGGGCGCTCATGACGTCCGCGTCAGGATGCTTGCCGGCCGAGATGATCAGCGGCTTCCGGTGCTTGAGTACCAGGCCGGACACTCCCTCTCCTTCATGGCGCCTGGCCTTGAGCGCGAGGTCCGTGGAAAGACCGTGGGATGCCCGGATCAGCAGCGTGCCGCTCGCCTCATCGATCAGCATGAGCGAAACACGGTCCACATGGAATTCCTGCACCAGCACCTCGGTGATGATCTTGAAGAGATGGGCGAGATCGATCTCGGTGACCAGAAGCTTGCTGATCTCGAACAGGGGAATGAGCGCCTTCAGCCTGATGTTCTCCTTTTGAAGCCGGCTGCGCTTGACTGCGCGGTCGACCGCTCCCAGCAATTCTTCCTGGGTGAATGGCTTGAGCACGAAACCATCCACGCCGCGCATCAGGGACTCGATCGCCGTGTCAAGGGTGCCATGGCCGGTGATGAAGATGGTCACGATGTCCAGCTTCATGACCTTGACCCGCTCGAACAGCTCGAGTCCGTCAATGCCCGGCATTCTGATGTCGGTAATCAGCAGGTCCGTAGCCGCATTCGCAAGCTCATCCAGCGCCGCAGCACCGTTCGATACCGTGGAAACCTGGTACCCCTCGGCCTCAAGGATCAGTTTACAAAGATCTCTGATTGCATCTTCATCGTCAACGACAAGGATTTTCTCTCCTGCCATGCAATAACTCCTGTCCAATAATCCATTGAGTCTATCGAGTCGGGCGGGTCCATGAAGTCACTGACACCCTTGACGTCTTAATTGCATGGCATCATGCCCTGCGCTCCTGCCTCGGACTCCCGGGTATTGCCGCTCTCTTACACAACGATCTCGAGGAACTCTCCTACACCGGCAGAATCACCCGAAAAGTGGAACCCTCGCCAACCTTGCTTTCAACTTCAAGCCTGCCGCCGTGATTCTGAACGATCATATAGCTGATGGAGAGCCCGAGACCGGTCCCGTCTCCATCGGCACGCGTCATGAAAAAAGGATCGAAAATCCTGTCAAGCTGCTCTTCGGGGATGCCGGTGCCTGTATCGATGAACTCCACGGTGATATGCTCCTTCCCGGTAAAGTCCGCTGACAGCCGGCTCGTAATCAGCAGGGACCCTCCCTGCGGCATGGCGACAAATGCGTTGCTGATGAGATTCACAAATACCTGTTTCATTTCGTCGCTGTCCATCGCCACAAGCGGCAGCCCGGCGGGACAGCTGGTGGTGATCTCTACGTTGCTGATCCGAGCCTGACCCTTGATCAGCGAAATGGTGTCCTGCACGACGCCGCAGAGGTCGGTTTTGACAAGCTGCGGAGGTTTCCGCCGGGAGAAGTCAAGCAGGCTCTTCAGAATCTCCCGGGCGCGCAGTGTTTCACGTTCTATGGTCTTTAAGTACGCTTTTTTATCTTCGGGTATGTCGTCCGCCTTCAGCAGCAGCCCGGTATAGCCCAGCACGCCGGTCAGGGGATTGTTGACTTCATAGGCGATATTAGTAGCCATCTCGCCAATCGCAGCCAGTTTTGCGCTTTGCACCAGCTGCCGCTGTGAGCGGTGAAGGTTTTGGGTCATCGCATTGAAGGCTTCGCCAAGTTCCTTGAATTCGCTTCCCTGGTCATCGCTGATCTCCACGCGCTGCTGCAAGTCGCCCCGTGCTATGAGTCGGATCGCAACGAGCAGTTTGCTGAGGCGACGTTCCAGACTATCCGCAAGGTACCATGCAATGATCACCGCAAGAAAGAATCCGAGCAAGAGGGTGAAATACAGGACGGTCCTGATCTCACGGATGGTGGTAAGGGTATCCTGGGTCTTTTGCTGCAGCCGCACATTTGCGGTAAAGGCCATACCCTGCGTCATGGTAATGAGTTCCTGCCCCAGTTCATGGGCACGTCGCTCGAACGAGGCGATTCGGGCGGGATTCGCGGACGCCGTTACCAGCCGGCTGATGGCTGCCTTGTAATCGCCGGCCATATCATGCATGCCCAGCAGACCCTGGGCAAGCTCTGGAGCATGATGACAGCCGAGACAGGAGTCCATAACGTTGTCAAGTTCCTGGACCTGTGCGATCAGCACGTCCACATCGCCGCCCCTCCGGGTCCTGTTCATATAGATATGGGATTGTACCTGCTGCAGATGGATGATAAGGCTTTCCCGCAGAATCTCGACCTGATGCAGCTGGATCAGTTTGTCCATGCGCTGCGTCGTCTTGGTGATATAGATCGCGGCGATCACGCTCCCGGTCAGGAAGATCGCGATCAGCATGCCAAAGCCAATAAGGATTCTTTTTTTCATGGTATCATGCCGCTCATTCGTTCCGATAGTGATATGTTTTCAGATTGATGCCGACTTGCGATGTGATCTTGTAGAGATATTCAAAGTCCTTGTCGCTCGTCTCGATGAATCCGCGGGCACCGAATCGGCGAAGCGCGTCCCGCCCTTCTTCGTTCTTCTCCATCTCGACAAGCACCTTGACGAGCGCCTTTTTAATATCAGGATCGAGGTCACTGCGGACCGCCAAACAGTTCTGGGGTACAACGCCCGAGGCCCCAATGATCATGAGCTCCTTCTCGATCCGGGGATTCTCCGACATCAACTGGTCGTAGATGGTATTCTTCGCGGCTCCTATGTCCGCTTCCTTGTTCAGCACCGCCAAAATCGCGGCATCATGGCTGCCGGCGAAAAAGGTCTCCCCCAGATAGGAATGAGGGTCAACAATGCCTTTCTCCCGGAAATACGCGAGCGGAAAGATATATCCGGCGGTTGTGGCTCGCTCCACGAAAACAAAACGCTTCCCCTTCATGGAGGACTCACTGCGAATACCGCTGTCCTTGCGGACAAAGATGTACCCGTGATAAGTGGAAGTCCCGTCCATATTGACCGGCCGCGCGAGCGGTTCCACACCCAGCTGGCTGTGAGCCAGGCCATAGGTGAAACTGCCAAAAAACGCGCCGTCCATTTTTTCCGCAACAAACCGCTCAATAATGTTTCCGTAGCGGCTCAGACTGGTGAAGTTGACCGTCATGCCTATCCGGTCGGACAGATATTTTCGCAGGACCATGTAGCGTTCCCGCTGCCGAAATACATTCTGCTCGGGAATCAGCCCGATGAGAAGCTCCTGCTGCCCCAGCGTTTTCTTCTGTTCCGGGGGCGCTTTTTTATTCTCGCATGCCCCGAACGCGAGGGACACCGCTACCAGGAGGATTGTTGTCATGCGTTTATACGGTGCCATAAGTCTCCCCTCGCCGGCCTTATACCGCCGCCAGCTTATACAGAGGAAGGACCACCCGGAACGTGGTTCCCTGCCCCTGCTCGCTCTGAACCTCGATGCTGCCGCCATGATTTTGCACGATGCGATAGCTGATAGAGAGCCCCAGCCCTGTACCGTCTCCTTTCTCCTTGGTGGAGAAGAACGGCTCAAATATTTTATTCTTGTGCTCTGCCGCAATTCCCACACCGGAGTCCCGGATAACAACGAAACATTCCTGCTCGGACGCGATATCGACGTTGATCGCGATAACTCCTCCGTGCGGCATGGCCTGGAGCGCATTGTTCAGGATATTAATGAACACCTGCTTCATTTCATTATGATCCATGTTGACGATCACCGGCGATTCAGGATAGTCCTCCTGAATCCTGACGGACGCCTGCTCGGCAATACCCTGCAGCAGCGCCACGGTCTCCCGGAGCGGCTGGGTCAGATCCCCCGGCTGCATCCATGACGGCCGCTGACGCGCGAAGTCGAGCAGATTGCGGATGATCTTGCGCACCCTGAGCGTCTCCTGCTCCATCAGCCCGAGAATCCGCTTCGGCTCATCCGGCAGGTCAAGTGTCTTGATCAAGTGGGTCGTATACCCAAGCACGCTCGTCAGCGGATTGTTGATCTCGTGAGCAACATTCGCCGAGAGCTCGCCGATGGCCACCATCCTCGTGGAATGGAGGAGCTGTTCCTGAGTGGCATGGAGCTCGCTCATTTTCCCCTTCAGGTCGGAATAGAGAGAGGCATTCTGCAGAGCTGCGGCAGCAAGGCTCGAAAACACGGTGAATAGCCTGAGATCATGTTTGTCGAAGTTCGTTCCGCCCTTTTTGTTGACTGCGGTGATCAACCCCGTCATAGTATTCGCTGACCACAGCGGGATGGTCATGATGCTCCTGAAGCCGAGCGATTTCATGGAGGTACTGTCGAGTCTGAAGTCAGCCAGGGCATCGGGAATCAGGAGCGGCGTGCCATAGCTTACCAGCCAGTTGTATATGCCCCCCGCCTCGACCGGCATCTCCAGCCCCCGGATAACATGCGATCGGGAGCCGTATACTCCCAGATATTTGAGCATGCGGTCGGACCGGTCAACCACGGAAATGGCGATCGTATCGGCCCTTACGAGGTCCTCCGCTCTTGCAGCGATCTTGACCAGCAGCGCCTCCTGGTCAAGGCTTTCCATAAGGTCAAGGCCGGCGGTATGCAGCAGAAAGAGGTCCCGGTTCCCGCGAGATAGACTGGTATCGCGGGTCCGGAGCGTCAGCGCCATCTGGTTGAACGTGTGGCCGAGTTTGCTGATCTCATCAGATCCCTTGACAGGGAAAGGAGTATCCCAATCCTGCTGGCTCAACCGGTCGGCTGCCTTGCTGAGCTGAAGGATGGGCCGCGTAATGCTGATCGCGATGATCTGGCTGAATGCCAAGCCGACCAGCAGGATCCCGATCAGCGCAACCGCGGATTTTGTTATAAATCCCGAGAATTTCTGCTCAAACCGTTGACTGGAGATGCCCGCCCGGACATACCCCACTCGGTCGGCTCCCGACATGACCGGAAGCGTAAGATCATACACGCCGTCTGCCTTGATGCGGAACACGGGTTCCGTGATGCCGCCGTCGGAATCGCAGTGAAGCGTGGTATCCTCGCGGTCCTGCAGGTTGCTGCCGGGCCTTGTATAAAAGGAGGCGCCGCTACTTAAATATACCTCCGCGGCCGTACTGGCGATGAGCATTTTACATGCATGATTGTACACCATCAGATACCGCAGGGAATTGCCGGAATGGGACTCATCATCGGCCGCAAAAGGGGGGGCTATCTTCCGATAAATCTCGAGCAGGTTCCCTGTGGTAATATCATCAGCGGTAAGCGCCGCTATTTCTCGGGCCACATACAAAGCCCTGTCCCTGATCTCGGCATCCAGGGTCCTTTTCGCCTCCCGAAAATAGAACGCACCCACCAGCGAGGCAACCAGGATAAGAGCTACTGTCATAAAAAAAGACACTCTGCATCCGATGCTGCCCCACCACCAGAAGAGAGCCCTGCGCAATCTATCCGATATAACTGAGTTTTCCCCGATTGAATGCGTCTTGGCCATAGGAAGCAGGAGAGTACAACTGGGTCATAGTAACATAAAAGCACAGAGGTGTAAATCCATTTAAAGACAACCGGACGACTACGAACAACAGCTTTTGTAAAGGCGGGCGTCAACGGATACTCCTGCAGTTCCTTGAGCAGAACTTCAGAAATAGCCTTGCGGACAATGGATATTCTGCGTTGCGGACGAAATACTTATGCCCCCGCAGGACGGGAAACAGCCGCGTATCACTTCACCAACTCCCCATACTCTCCGGGTCGGCGCTTTTTCAAAAAGCCCCAGGTCTGCACAGCTGCTTCCCGTTCAGCAAGATCGATATCAGCCAGTACGATCGCTTCCTTGCCTCCGGCAAGATCGGAAACCGTCTCCCCCCAGGGGTCCGCGCAGAAACTCCGCCCGTAAAAGGACAGCTCCCCCTCTTTCCCCACGCGATTCACCCGGAACACGAATATGTTGTTGGTGAACGCGTTCGAGGAGACCGCACGTTCCCAAAGGGTATGGGTATTGATCGATGCCGCGGTGGGCGCAAACACAATTTCCGCGCCCCTGAGCGCAAGGACGCGGCTGGCCTCGGGGAACAGGTTGTCCCAGCAGATCTGGACGCCGATCCTGCCCTGCGATGTCTCGTATACGGGCAGGCCTGCGTCGCCGGGCGAGAAATAGAATTGTTCACGGTATTGAGGCAGATCGGGGATGTGCAGTTTTCGGTAGGTCCCGAGATGTTTTCCGCAATCGAAGACTGCGGCGCTGTTGTAATATTTCCCGCTGGCTGATTCGAAGAATGGGACGATGATCACGGTCCCGGTCTTTTGCGAAGTATGCTGGAACCGGCCCAATGTCTCACCCAGGGGATTGATCGCCCAGGAGAAGAGGGTCTTGTCCTCCTGTTTCGGGAACCAGCGAGTGAGGAAAAGTTCGGGATAGCAGATAATCCTCGCTCCTCTCTCGGCAGCCACTTCCGCCATCTCAAGAGCGCGCTGGATGTTCCGTTCGGTTTCCGGACCGGCGCTTATCTGTATGCCCGCGATTCGCATGGTGTGCAGTCAACAACGAAGGATGCGTATGATCGCGGTTATTATTCCACCTGCCCCGTATTCACGGTTCCACTGATAGGCTCCGGGTACAGGCTCCGCGATCCTTAATCCGCACTCAAATTACTTCCCATGGCACTTTTTGTACTTCTTCCCGCTTCCGCAGGGGCAGGGATCGTTCCGTCCCACTTTGGCTCCCGCGTGCACCGGCTGGGGGACCGAGGCTGCCGCTTCGCCGGCCCCGACGAACGTGAGATTGGCGATCTGGCGCTTCTGCTTCCGTTCGATCTCCTCGCCCTGGTCTTTGGCTGCGGCCTTGATCCGGAAGAGGTTCTCGACGGTGGTCTCGACGATGCGGAGCTTCATTTCCTCGAACATTTCGAAGCCTTCTTTTTTATATTCGATGAGCGGGTCCTTCTGTCCGTATCCCCGGAGTCCGATGCCTTCCTTGAGGTGGTCCATGGCAAGCAGGTGGTCCTTCCACTGGTAGTCCACGGCCTGCAGCATGAAGACCTTTTCGAGGTGGCGCATGAGTTCTGGACCGGCCTGCTGCTCCTTCTCGTCATAGCTTTGCTTCAGGGCCTGCCACAATTTTTCGCGGAACTCATCGCGGGACAGGTTCTGCGGATCGATGGTGCCCATGCGGTAGGAAAACTTCGCGGCCAGCACATCGGTGAGGCCGGTGATATCCCAGGCTTCGGAATAGGCGTCTTCGGGGCAGTAGAACCCGAGCATGCCGTCGAGCATTTCCTCGGCAAGGCCGAGCATCTCATCTTTCAGATCCGTGCCGGAAAGGATCTGGCGGCGCTGTTCGTAGATCACCTTCCTCTGCTGGTTCATGACATCGTCGTACTCGAGGATGTGCTTCCGCATCTCAAAGTTGTGCGCTTCGACCTTCTTTTGCGCATTCTCAATGGCGCGCGACACCATGCGGTGTTCGATCGGCATATCCTCTTCCATGCCCAGTTTGCCCATGAGCCCCGAGATGCGGTCCGATCCGAATATCCTGAGCAGGTCATCCTCAAGCGAAAGATAAAACCGCGACGAACCGGGGTCGCCCTGCCGGCCCGAACGGCCGCGAAGCTGGTTGTCGATCCGCCGCGCCTCATGCCGTTCCGTGCCGAGGATATGGAGCCCGCCTGCGGCGATCACTTTTTCCTTTTCAACGGCGCAAAGCTCCCTGAACTGGGCCAGCGTCTTGTCCCATTCCTCAGAGGTATATTCCTTGCCTTTGAGCGCCTGGCGCGTGAGCCCTTCGGGATTGCCTCCCAGCACGATGTCCGTGCCGCGGCCTGCCATGTTCGTGGCGATCGTAACAGCTGCATGCCGGCCTGCCTGGGCCACGATCTCGGCCTCCATCTCGTGGTACTTGGCATTCAGCACCGAGTGCCGGATGCCCTTCTTTTTTAGCAAGGCAGCCAGGGTCTCGGATTTGACGATGGATATGGTGCCCACGAGGACCGGCTGGCCGTTCTTGTGCAGTTCCTCGATTTCCCTGATGGCAGCCAGGAACTTGCCCTGCTCGGTCTTGTAAATGTAGTCGGCGCTGTCCTTGCGCACCATGGGGCGGTGCGTGGGAATGACCAGCACATCAAGATTGTAAATCTTCCCGAACTCCGCGGCCTCGGTCTCCGCTGTTCCGGTCATGCCCGCGAGCTTGGCATAGAGGCGGAAGTAATTCTGGAACGTGATCGAGGCAAGCGTCTGGTTCTCGTTCTCGATCTTGACGCCTTCCTTTGCCTCGATGGCCTGGTGCAGGCCGTCGCTCCAGCGCCTGCCGGGCATGAGCCTGCCGGTGAACTCGTCCACGATCATAACCTGATCGTCCTTGACCACGTAGTCCACATCGCGGCTGAACAACGCATGGGCCTTGAGCGCCTGATGCACATGATGCACGAGGTCCACGTTGGCGGGGTCGTACAGGTTCCCGGCGCCGAGCATTTTTTCGACCTTGATGTTTCCATCTTCGGTCAGGGCCGCAGTCTTGGTCTTTTCCTCGATCGTATAGTCCGTGTTCTTCTGCAGGCTCGGGATGATCCGGTTTATCTTGTAGTATTTGTCCGTGGAATCTTCCGTGGGTCCGGAGATGATCAGCGGGGTCCTGGCCTCATCGATCAGGATCGAGTCCACCTCGTCGACAATGGCGAAATTGAGCTCGCGCTGGACGTAATCAGCAAGATCGAACTTCATGTTGTCGCGAAGGTAATCGAATCCGAACTCGTTGTTTGTGCCGTAGGTCACGTCCGCGGCGTAAGCCTGCTGCCGCTGCTCGTCGGTAAGGCCGTGCACGATCACGCCGACCGTGAGACCCAGGAACGAATACACGGGCCCCATCCACTGAGCATCGCGGCGGGCGAGATAGTCGTTCACGGTCACCACGTGAACGCCCTTTCCTGAGAGGCTGTTCAGGTACACGGGAAGCGTCGCAACCAGGGTCTTGCCTTCACCGGTCTTCATCTCAGAGATCTTGCCCTGGTGCAGGACGATGCCGCCGATGAGCTGCACATCAAAGTGGCGCATGCCCAGGGTCCGCTTGGACGCCTCGCGCACGACCGCGAACGCCTCGGGAAGCATGTCGTCCAGCGTCTCACCGTCTTCGAGCCGCTTCCTGAACTCATCAGTTTTGGCCCGCAGCTCGGCGTCGGAAAGCCGGGCAATTCCGTCCTCCTGCGCATTAGTCGCGTCCACCAGATGCTGAATGCGCTTTAATTCCCGCTCATTCGCGGTGCCGAACATTTTTTTCAGGATCGATCCGATCATCTAACAGTTCTCCAGCACAGCATGGTCATATGACAGCGGCTCATATTATCATTTTTCGCACGGATTTCAAGTAAATAATCCGTTTGACCGCGTTGTTTGGCCCTTGTCTCTCGCCGCTTGATGTCGAATGTCAGACCGTACCAAGCAGTACACCGAAGGGACTCCACCTGCACCATCGGGATCAAGGGAGCAGAATCCCGTCCGTTCACTCCATGAAGGTACCGCTCACTGCGGGTTATGCCAGTGTCAATACCATTATAGACATTGCAGGACCCGTCTTGACATCGTGCGCTTCATGAGATATGGTTAGCTATATTTCGGATCCATTCCAGATATGAAATCCCCTGCAAAGCCGAACAATATCGAGATCCTGCTGTGTGCAAACCTCCCTGGAAAAGACTTCTAGCTTACTGCACCGCGGCGCAAGGTCATCCACATCCTGGCGACGACAGGGCCCACACCAGTACTCTGTTCACAAGCCGATTGGATCAATAAGATCAATGTACGCCATTTCAACGAAAGGAGTACCTATCATCATGAACGAAGACAGCACGTGCCCGGTAACAGGCAAGACCGGCAGGACCTCTTCCGGCAGAGGAACATCAAACCGCGACTGGTGGCCGAACCAGCTGAACCTCGGCATCCTTCACCAGCATGCCCCCAAGTCCAATCCAATGGGCTCCGATTTCAACTACACAAAGGAATTCAAAAAACTTGATCTGAAAGCCCTGAAGAAGGACCTCCGTTCGCTTATGACCGACACGCAGGATTGGTGGCCCGCTGATTACGGTCATTACGGCGGCCTGTTCATCCGCATGGCCTGGCACAGCGCCGGCACCTACCGCACCGGTGACGGACGGGGCGGCGGCGGCACGGGCAACCAGCGCTTTGCGCCAATCAACAGCTGGCCCGACAACGGCAACCTGGACAAGGCGCGCCGCCTGCTCTGGCCGATCAAGAAGAAATACGGCAACCGGATCTCCTGGGCCGACCTGATGATCCTCGCGGGCAATGTGGCGCTGGAATCCATGGGCTTCAAGACCTTCGGCTTCGGCGGCGGCCGCACGGATATCTGGCAGCCCGAGGAAGATATCTACTGGGGCTCCGAGGAAAAGTGGCTGGGAGACAAACGCTACAGCGGCGACCGCAAACTGGAGAATCCGCTGGCTGCCGTGCAGATGGGCCTGATCTATGTAAACCCCGAAGGCCCCAACGGCAACCCCGACCCCGTGGCCTCGGGCCGAGATGTGCGCGAGACCTTCGGCCGCATGGGCATGAACGACGAAGAGACCGTGGCGCTTGTCGTTGGTGGCCACACCTTCGGCAAGGCCCACGGCGCAGGGGACCCTAAACTGGTCGGGCCCGAGCCCGAGGCCGCCCCGCTGGAGGAGATGGGCTTGGGTTGGAAGAACAGCTTCGGTACTGGCAAGGGCGTGCACACCACCACCAGCGGCATCGAAGGTGCGTGGAAACCGAACCCCACAAAATGGGACAACGGCTACCTCGACATGCTATTCGGCTACGAGTGGGAGCTGTCCAAGAGCCCGGCCGGCGCCCAGCAATGGCATGCGAAGAATGTGAAGCCGGAGCACATGATCCCCGACGCCCATGACCCGTCGAAGAAGCACCGGCCCATGATGACCACGGCTGACCTGTCGCTCCGCTTCGACCCGATCTACGAGCCCATCGCGCGCCGCTTCCACAAGGACCCGAAGACCCTTGCCGACGCCTTCAGCCGCGCCTGGTTCAAGCTGACCCACCGCGACATGGGGCCCAAGGCCCGCTACCTCGGTCCCGAGGTGCCGGCCGAGGACCTGCTCTGGCAGGACCCGCTTCCCAAGGTCAGGCACAAGCTGATCACGACGAAGGACGCGGCGACCCTCAAGAAGAAGGTCCTGGCATCCGGCCTGTCCGTGTCCGAGCTGGTCTCGACCGCCTGGGCATCGGCCTCCACGTTCCGCGGCTCGGACAAGCGCGGCGGCGCGAATGGAGCACGCATCCGCCTGGCTCCACAGAAGGACTGGGCAGTGAACCAGCCCAAGCAGCTGGCCAAGGTGCTGAACGTCCTGGAGGGCATCCAGGGCAGGTTCAACAAGTCCCAGAAAGGCGGCAAGAAGATTTCGATGGCAGACCTGATCGTACTGGCAGGCTGTGCAGCCGTCGAGGCGGCGGCCAGGGCCGCAGGCCAGAGGGTGGTGGTGCCCTTTACCCCGGGCCGTGCTGACGCCACGCAGGACCAGACCGATGTGAAAGGGTTCGATGTGCTGAGGCCCGAGGCTGACGGATTCCGCAATTACCAGGAGAAGGCCTTTAAAGTTACAGCCGAGGAGATGCTCGTGGACAAGGCGCACCTCCTGACCCTGGGCGCGCCTGAGATGACGGTGCTCGCTGGCGGACTGCGCGTGCTGGGCGCCAACGCGGGGGGATCGAAGCACGGGATCTTCACGAAACGGCCCGGGACGCTGACCAACGACTTCTTCGTTAACGTGCTCGATATAAACACGGTCTGGAAGCCCGTGTCCGATGCCCGGGACGCCTTCGAAGGCCGCGACCGCAAGACCGGCAAACTCAAGTGGACCGCCACCCGGGTCGACCTGGTATTCGGCTCCAATTCGCAGCTGCGCGCCCTGGCCGAAGTATATGCGCAGGACGAAGCAAAAGAAAAGTTCGTGCAAGACTTCGTCGCAGCCTGGAACAAGGTTATGAACCTGGACCGGTTCGACCTCATCTGATAGAGTCAGAGCGAAGGCCTGTCACGGATTACCTGCGGTGTGATCAAGTAATACCGGCATAAGTTGTTTTCGATGCATGATCAGGTCCTATCATCGAGCGGATGATGGGACCTTTTTATTCTGGAGATCTAACCATGAGCATGATCATCGAACTTGCAGAGAACGGCCGCCTGCCGGATGCGCTAATCCGCGCCGGTATCCGGACGCTCAATCGGCAGCGACTTCGTGAAGAGCAGCGCGGCGGCATCGAGGCGCTCCGCGAGCACCAGCGCCAGTTCATCGCAATGCTGCGCTAGAGCCCCATCGCAGTCCTGACCGAGGCTGCGAACGAACAGCACTACGAGGTCCCGCCGGAGTTCTTCCTCCTCGCACTGGGGAAGAACCGCAAGTACAGCTGCTGCTATTATCCGACTGGGATGGAGAGCCTGAACGAGGCAGAGGAGAGGATGCTCGCGCTCACCTGCGAGCGAGCGCAGCTCTCCGATGGCATGGACATCCTGGAGCTCGGCTGCGGATGGGGTTCCCTCACGCTCTGGATGGCGGAGCAGTATCCAAAGAGTCGGATCACGGCCGTGTCGAACTCCAATCCCCAACGGGAGTTCATCACAGCACTCTGCCGTGACAGGGGCATCGGGAACGTCCTGGTGGTCACGGCGGACATGAACAATTTCTGCACTGAGAATCGCTTCGACAACGTCGTGTCGGTCGAGATGTTCGAGCACATGCGGAACTATGAACTGCTGCTCCGAAAGGTCGCTTCCTGGATGCGGCCCGGCGCAAAGCTCTTCGTCCACATCTTCTGCCACAAGGAATATGCCTACCTGTTCGAGGACGAGGGCGAGGACAACTGGATGGGGAGGCATTTTTTCAGTGGCGGCATCATGCCATCCGACGACCTGCTGCTCTATTTCCAGGATGATGTCGCCATTGAGAACCACTGGCGCGTGGACGGGACCCACTATGAGAGGACCGCGAACCACTGGCTGCAGAACATGGACGCGCGGAAGGAAGCAGTCATGCCGGTCCTGGAGCGGACCTACGGGATGCAGGACGCCGCCCTATGGTTCCAGCGATGGAGGCTCTTCTTCATGGCCTGCGCCGAGCTGTGGGGGTTCCGCGATGGCCAGGAATGGTGGGTGGCGCACTATTTATTCAGAAAACGATCGGTCAGACAACCATCCTAACAAAGGAGTCTTCCAGGTCCAGAAGGCTTCGGTGATCGATGGTTTCGTCCGCCAAGAGCGGAGGGACCAAGGCGAAGGGGCTATTGCAAAGTCCGCAGATAGGAGATCACCGCCGCCAGATCAGCGGGTGTCAGCTTGCTGGTGGCATTTGTGACGACCTCTTCCATGGCCTTGTTGGCCACGTCGCCGTCCGGCAGTATTCCGGTCTTCAAATACTTCGCCAGATCCTGATCGCTCCATTTTTTCAGCCGTGATGACGTCAGGTCAGGAACCTTCTTGCCGTCCGGGCCAATACCGCCTTTGAGATAGCTCTTCTTCTTGGGAGCACCAGCCAGGTTGCGAGGCGTATGACATTCGCCGCAATGCCCCACCGCCTGGACCAGATAGGCCCCGCGGTCGACAGATCCCGAACGCACGTGATCCGGAACGAACGGCCCGGGCGTGAAGAACAGCCACTGCCAGCCCCGGAGAGGGAAACGCATCCCGAAGAGCGGCCCGAGGTCATGCGGCCGGCTTGCGAGCTTGTCCGGTTTGAGTGAGCGCAGATAGGACCACAGGTCCTTCAGGTCGCTGTCACTGATCCCCGTGAATGAAGGATACGGGAATGCCGGGAAGTAGATCGCTCCATCGGGACGGACGCCATGGCGCATGGAACGGATGAAGTCGGATTCGCTCCAGCGACCGATTCCCCTATCGTTGTCCGGAGTGATATTCGGTCCGAAGAACGTGCCAAAGGGGGTCTTGAGCGCGCGTCCGCCTGCATAGGGTATAGCGCCTTCCCGGTCCTCGGTGTGGCATCCCGCGCAATTGGCAATGCTTGCCAGATAGGCGCCCCGCTTCACATCCTCAACCGTTCCCGCCAGGCCATTCGATCCGGTCAGCAGCAGAACGAACAATCCGATAGCGACTGTCTGTTTCCTGTTTCCCATATCCACTCCATCCTGTGACAAAGAAGACCCCGCCCATCAGGGCGGGGCCGTACCAAGCCATCAATGTCCCTACTGTTTCTTTTCACGGAAATTGTCGTGGCACCCGCCGCAGGTCTTGCCGAGTGCGCCGATAGCACCCTTTGTGGCGGCCTCGTCCTTACCTTTGGATGCGGCGACCAGCTTGGCCACGGCTGCCTGCGTCTCATCCGTTGCCGCCTTAAACTTCGCCGTGTCGGAAAAGACCGCGGGGAGCGAGGCGGATTTTTCCTTTGCCGTGGCGGCATCAAAGCCGTCCCAGGGCATCTTGGCAAGCACTTCCAGGTACCCGGCATTGCGCGCGACGGTCTCCGCGTTGAAGGGGGCTTCGCCTTTCGCCATTGCGACAAGCGGGCCAAAATACTTCCCCTGCAGCGTCATGGCTGCCTGACGCTGCTTGACAAGCACCTCGGGTTTCATCTGTGAGAACGCCGTGACCGCAAGACCAGCAAACACCGCCATTGTTACGACCGAAACGAGCACCATCTTCTTCATTACACACCTCCGTTGTTGGAATTACCCTGTCAGAACCGTAGCCAGGGTGTTTGATTAGATATCAAAATATACCATATTTCGAACCAGTCGGCATCCGCTTGATCGGCTCCGGATGGTCGCAAGAACTCTCCGGCTGACAAGAGAAGATGCCAGGTTGAGCAGGAATGGTGTGCGGTGCACTACCTCTTTACGCAATGCTGACGGTTCTCTCTGATTCGTGCCATACAGTGCAGCATATAGGTTTTTTTCTTCTAGAAACCGCCCATCCTCGACGCCAGCAGCGGGCAGAGCGCCATGATGGCCATGCCCAGCCCCAGCAGGTTCCCCTTCCTGATGTCAAAGTCATCCAGGATGGTCTCCCAGCGCATCTTCAGGATGAACCGGCCCACCACGACATCGAACAGCCCCATGAAGAGGGACAATGATATCCCGAGGACCAGCAACCCCCCGTCGGCCCTGATGTGCAAGAACGGCACATAGTAGTAGCAGATGAGCAGACAAAGGGCCAGCGCAGGCAGCAGCGATATCCGCTTCGCATTCATCACTCCGACCCGCTTGTTCAGAAAGATCGTTCTGGCGATCCCGTTCAGCATTTCCGAGGCGGCGACAAGAATGAATAAACCGATTACGTGCAGGATGAAGGTCATGCGATCATTTCCTTCCGAAATAATCGAGCCAGAGGGCATCAAAGGTCAGGATGTTCGTGGCTTGTAACCAAGAATGGCCCAGAGCACCCAGAGCGACAGGTTCATGCCAAGGCCCAGATAGCCGTTATAGAGCGCGACGATCGTGGATGCGGCGTACACCACCATGCCGTACCGGTAGGCAATCGAGATCTTCCGCACATGGGCCGCCGAGATGCCGTGCTGCAGCAGGTCTCCGCGTACCATGCACTGCCAAATGAGATTGTAGCCGATGCTGATGAAGATGAAGGTCCCGCAATAGAATGCGGCGGCCGCGTTCAGCGCCCTGCCGTCGAGGTATTCGGCGAGCAGCGATGTGGGAAAGGGTACGAAACTGATCAGGAGCAGCAGGAAACCGTTTGCATACAAGAAACCTGGATTGGTCCGCCGAACCATGTTGAACAAGCCATGGTGGTTGATCCACATGATCAGGATGGCAAAGAAGCTGAGCAGAAAGGCAAGGAACGACGGCCAGAGGCCGATGAGCGCCCCGGCAAGTTCCGCCGGTGAACTGTCGTGCGACATTTTTGGCACCTTGATCTCGAGGATCAAAAGCGTGATAGCGATGGCGAACACGCCGTCGCTGAAAGCTTCGACCCTGCCTGTTTCCTTTTCTTGCATGGGATCCTCTCTTGTGATTAGCATCGTCCGTCGGTTCGTGACCCTATAAGTTCGGCAGCGACGGCCCGCCCCCGCAGGCGTCATTTCACGGGGACGAGGACGATATCGAACGTCCCTTTCCGGCTCCCCTCTTCGCGATACTGCTGCGTCATCAGGATATCGAATCCCGGGGCCGAGACCCGGAGATGAATGTGCGGCGGCCTGCCCGAGTACGGCGGCGGGACATGGCTCTCAAACCGGTATGCGCCTTTCCCGTCGGCAATGACCGTTGCGCGATAGGCGTCGCCATATCCGCCGTCCGGCCCGGCAAGCCACAGTTCGATGACCGCACCTTTGATCGGAGCGCAGTCCTTCGCCGAGCGGACCATGCCCTCGAGGACATACCCTTTCCCCACGCTTGCGCGCACCGGCGAGCCAGGCTCGTAATACGGACCGAGAGCATCGGGTTCCGTCGGCCTACAGGAGCCCGCATTCGCATCGAGCTGCAAGAGCAGCAGGAGTACGGCCGACAGAAAGGGCCGTAAGCCACGTCTTCTCATGGCATCCTCGGCATTGCCCGGTGTTGTCTTCATGCTCGATCCTGTGACGAATCATTTCTTTCCGAACTTCTCTTTCCAGATGACATCCGCCTTCTTGATGTGGCCGGGAATGTCCCTGCTCCATTTCCCATATGCCTCCTGGCTGCAGTTCAGGTACAGCTTCCCGTCCACGATCTTCCAGACCTCCGGGTCCGTTATCGCCAGCCGGGACTCGGTCATAGCCCAGGCACAATACCCGTCATACTGAGGGGCGTACTTCTCCGGACTTGCCGCGAACAGGTCCCGGTTCTCCTTGGTCGAGAAATGCCAGGTCATATCATGCCAGGGGAATGTGAATGACCCGCTGCCTTTCATTGCCTTGCCGGCTTTGAAATAAGCCACGGCGTCATATCCCTTGATCGCAACCTCATTCTGCGGCGACGCCGAAGCAGGAGAGCCTCCCAATCGGATAAGCAGCAGGAAGAGACCAGCGATGAACATCAAATACCCATAAGTCGTTCTTCTTGATCTCATATGCATGCACCTCCCTCATATTATTATCGATGAGCCACCCCTCTTCTCATTTTATCATTTTTTTCACTGGGCCCCGTGCCTGGCTACCGCAGCCTTCACCCGGCGCAGGAGCCTGCGGGCCCAGATGAACTCCGTCCCAAGGACAGCGAGACCGATTGGTATCACCACGACCGCAGGCCCGGGGAGAACGATCATCGCCACTCCGGCCAGAAGGATCGTCGCACCTACTACGAGAACGATCAGCCTCCGGGCATGCCTCACCGCTCTGTTCAGGACATCATTCATGGCATCGCCGCCATATCCCCGTCCAGAGCATGCCCTGCACAAGAACAGCTCGCAGTTTGCCCGGACCATTGGATGCGACTGCTGGAAACACTTACTTCTCTCTCCGGTAACAGTATCTTGCAGCCGCAAGCGCCAGGATGATGGCCGCAATGCCCACCAGCGTCATGCCCGCGAGCTCCTTCACATCCAGGGTAATGACCTTGCGCGCGATGGCGATCATGGCCACGGTCAGGACCACCTCGAAGTGCACTACATTATCCTTGAGATAGGCCTTGATCGTCTCGAGCAGCTCCACGCCGATCAACACCAGCAAAAACAGCCCGAAGATGTCCAGCAGCTCATCGATCTCGAGCAGGAGGACCGGCGGAGTGATGATGTCCTTGATGATGATCCATCCCAGCTCGATGGTCGCCAGCAGAACGACGACGGCCATCAATATGACCAGCGTGGCCGTTACCGCCTTTTCGAACTTCTTCAGCAGATCAAGCATGTTCCCTCCTTCGGCGCAGCCATTTGTCGATCTCGACGACAAAAACGACGGTAAGTGAAAGCAGACATACCCGGCCCCACTCCTGAACCGTGAGCGGCTCGGTCTTGAAGACCCACTGCAGCGCCGGCACGTAGATGAACGCGAGCTGCGCCAGGACAGACGCTGCGATGGCGAAGAGCAGCAGCGGATTGCTCAGCAGGCCGATCCGGAACACCGACAGCGTCTCGGACCGGCTGTTCCAGGTCTGGAAGAACTGGAAGAAAACCATGGTGGTCACGGCGATGGTCCGCGCCTGCTCGAGGTGCTCGCCGATGGCGAGGGCGTGGTGGAAGCTGTACACGACGCCGGCGGCGATGAGCGCTCCGACCAGCACGGTGCGCTGCACCAGCACGGCAGACATCACTCCCTCCTTCGGGTCACGCGGCGGCCGCAGGACGACGCCCGGCTCACCCGGCTCGAAGGTGAGCGCCAGCACCTGGAGCCCGTTCGTCACGAGGTTGATCCAGAGCAGCTGCGACGGCGTGTACGGCATGGGAAGCCCCAGCGCGATCGTGCCGATGATCGACAGGATCGCGGCGACGCCCGTAGGGATCAGGAAGAAGACGACCTTCCGTATGTTGTCGAACACGATCCGGCCTTCCTCGACCGCCGCGAAGATCGTGGCGAAGTTGTCGTCAATGATTACCATGTCCGACGCCTCCTTGGCAACATCCGTTCCGGTACGGCCCATGGCGATCCCGATATGCGCGGCCTTGAGCGCCGGCGCGTCGTTCACGCCGTCTCCCGTCATGGCCACGATCTCGCCGTGCCGGATGAGCTGCCGGGCGATGCGCAGCTTGTGGTGCGGCGCCACGCGGGCAAAGATCGACACGGTCCTGACCTTCTCGAACAGCTCGTCGTCGCCCATCTCCTCGAGCTCCCTGCCCGTGAGCGCTGCACCGGTGCCGTCCCCGATGCCGATCATCCTCCCGATGGCGCCGGCGGTGGTGGCGTGGTCGCCGGTGATCATGACAACGCGGATGCCCGCCTTCCGGCAGCCCTTCACCGCGTCCATAGCCTCGGGCCGCGGTGGATCGATCATGCCCTGGAGACCCGTAAGCGTGAGATCACCCTCCACGTGCCCGTGCGTGAGCTCTTCGAGGTCCGGCGGCGCCTCCTTGTAGGCCATGGCCAGGACACGCATGCCCTCGGACGCGAACCGATGCGCTGCGTTGAGGAGCTCCTTCGCCCGGAGCGCACCGGTCAGGTGGCAGGACGTGCAGAGGTCGATGACACGCTCGGGGCCGCCCTTGACGAAGATGTACTTCCTGCCGTCGTGTCGGTGCAGCGTCGCCATGTAGCCCCGGTCGGACTCGAAAGGCACCATCGAGACGAGCGGCCAGTCCCGCTTCTCGTCCTCGGGGCGGAGGCCCGCCTTCATGGCAGAGACGATGAGCGCCCCCTCGGTCGGGTCGCCGTCGACGCGGTACGTGCCGTCCTCCTCGTAGACCTCTGATTCGTTGCAGAGCAGGCCGATCCGCAGGTTCAGGAACAGGTCCTTTCGTTCCTGCTCCGTGATGGGAAGCCACCCGTGCAGGACCTCGCCGCCAGGGTCATACCCGGTCCCGGTCACTTCGAAGACGTGCTGGCCGTCGTGGACCACCTTGACGGTCATCTCGTTCTTCGTGAGCGTGCCGGTCTTGTCGGTGCAGATGACGGTCGTGCTGCCAAGGGTCTCGACAGCCGGCAGCTTCCGGACGATGGCGTTCCGGCGCGCCATGTTCCGGACGCCCAGGGCGAGCGCGATGGTCAGCACCGCCGGAAGGCCCTCGGGGATGGTGGCGACGGCCGCGGCCACGGCAGTCATGAACATGTCCTTGACCGTTTCGCCGACCAGCAACCCGATGCCGAAGAGAAGGCACGATGCCGACAGTACCACGTACCCGATCATGGCCGAGAAGCGGTGGAACTTCTGCTGCAGCGGCGCCGGTGCTGTTTCCGCTTCCCGAATCTCGCGGGCGATGCTGCCGAGGACGGAGCGCGCGCCCGTGGCGACCACGACGCCGCGGCCGCGGCCGTTCACGACGACCGTGCCCAGGAAGGCCATGTTCCGCTGGTCCCCGGGCGGCAGGTTCGGTTCGGCAATGGCTGACACGGTCTTCTGCGCGGGCAGCGACTCGCCGGTCAGCATGGACTCGTCGGTCTTGAGCTCCAGCGCCTTCACGAGCCGGATGTCCGCCGGCACCTTGACGCCCGAGGCGAGCAGGACGATGTCGCCTGGCACCAGTTCCGCACTGTCGATCTCGTGCTCCCTGCCGTCCCTGACCACCCGCGCCTTCGGCACCACCAGCTTCTTGAGTGCCCGGACGCTCTCCTCGGCCCGGTATTCCTGGAAGAAGCCGATCGCCGCGTTCAGGACCACGACCGTCAGAATGACGCCCGAGTCCACGACCTCCTCGAGCAGGGCGGTCACCACAGCGGCGATGAGAAGGATGTAGATCAAGGGGCTCGTGAACTGACCCGCAAGGATCCGGAGCTTGCTGATCCGGTCCTCCTCACCGAGGCGGTTCAGGCCGTGCTCGATCAGCCGTTCGTGGACCTTTGACGACGACAGTCCCTGGTCCGACGTCGCGAGAGCATGCAGCACATCACTGCTTTCCTGCTGATAAGGCCGAAGATCGGATCGTTCAGGTGTCGTTGGTGACATGGCGTCTCCCGTGGTGCAGCTGCGGAGCAAAGCACATACGTTAGCAAGTAGCGTTAAAAGCGTATCTCCATACCTGCCACTGCATAGTGAAACAGCGAGAATGTATATACTTCGCTATTGTCGGCACCGCCTTCCAGCACGCGGTAGCCGGCAAAGAATCTGGTCGAGCCGCTGACGTCATACATCATCGCGAAAAATACGTCCTCGGCCCTGCCTTGTGTCGAGCCGAGCGCGTCGCCGGCAACGCGGAACGTCCAGGGCTTCGTGAACCGCCAGTCAATAAGGAAATTGATCAGCGGTACGAAGCCGGTGTTCTTTTTCTCGGCCCGCAGGCCGCCCCCCTCGACCGTGATCGCCGCATCACGGACCTTGGCAGTCAATCCCACCCAGGTGTCGAGATCATCGCGAGTGACGAGATTCCTGCGCCAGGTAAAGCGATAGGAGTCGAAGCGGAATGTGGCGTCAAGGTCCGTTCCTGCCGGGAAGGTCTTTCCGGCAAAGCGGATATCCCGGTCCAAACGGCCGTGGGAACTCAAGCTGAGCGGAGAAACGACGACACCGAAGTAATCGCGCATATCACGAATGTACCCGGCTTCCAGCCGCCCGGTGAATTTGGTGTCGGTCTTAAGGTCGTCAGAGAACGAAAACCGCGTCCCGGTATCTCCCGGGATGCGGACATCATTCTTACTCGTAAATACTTCCGCAGCCTGCAGATTGAATACATATTCCGCAGCCACCGGATCCGGCAGGCAGAGGAACCCGGTCAGAGTGATTAACAGACCTGCAATCCGTGCATTGATCATGGCGGACTCCTTTTTTTCTTCTCGATAAATGCTCGGTCCCAACACAGAGGAACCGAACAATATGTTTCTCAAACGCGCCAAGCGCCCGCTGCAATTACTGCACACGAAGACCTGGCAACGCGTTCTTTTAATTGATCGACTGGCGGCCTTTGCGGACGCGCCCGGGAACCGCTTAGCTTGCTACGGTCGCAAGGCGAGACACGTCCCCCGTTTTCGCACTGCTGTTTACTTAATTATATATGAGAATGGCGTTTCGGGAGAATGAAACCGCATATCCCGCTGCCCGTCTATGAGGCTCTAAGCGCCTCGACGATTTTCATGCGGCTGGCGCGGAAGGCCGGCAGCACACCGCCCACCAAGCCCATGATCAGCGAGAAGATGAGCGACTGCACGACGATTTCCGGGGTGAGGCTGAAGGAGAATGCCAGCTCCGAAAAGGTCTGCCAGTTCACGGTCGAGATGGTGAAGAGCTGCAGAAACGACGAAATGAAAATCCCCGCAAGCCCGCCGACGAGGCCCAGCAGAAGGGACTCCACGAGGAACACGACCATGATGCTCCTCCTTCGAAACCC
Organism: uncultured Nitrospiraceae bacterium; assembly: GCA_964447405.1. Classification (GTDB taxonomy): domain Bacteria; phylum Nitrospirota; class UBA9217; order UBA9217; family UBA9217; genus JALNZF01. The sequence goes on from CAYUSP010000003.1 coordinate 747,077, forward strand.
GAGTGCACGGAGCGTGCCGATCTCGGCGGTGCGGTTGGCCACGGCCGCGTACATGGTGATCATGGCGCCGATGACTGCGCCGAGGGAGAAGATGATCGTAAGCGTCATTCCCATGATGCTCAGAAAGGTTGCCATCATCTCGGACTGGTCGCTGTAGAATTGCTTTTCGCGTTTCGCTTCCAGAGTAAGACGCGGGTCCGTTTCGATCCGTTCCTTCAATGTTGGAAAGGCCGAGGCATCCCTCAACCGGAAGAGCACTGATGAGTACACCGGTCTGCGAAATGCCTGCATAAGCTGGTCCGAGTCCCCCCAGATCTCGGAGCTGAAGCCCGTGGTGCCCGCGTCAAAGGTCCCGACCACGGTCCAGTCGCGCATGCCGAACCGAAGCGTCTCGCCGATACCGCCGCCCTTGAAACGCTTTGCCACGCTCTGGCCCGCGATCACCTCCAAGGATCCCGGCCTGGGCATATGCCCGTCAACCAGTTTCACCTGCGGCCGCAGCGCGAGCGATGCATCGGTGATGCCGCGGATAACCACATTCGACGGCTTGTCCGTGCCCCGCTTGGGCAGGGAAATGAGCACCACGATCTCCTTGGCCAGGAGCTGCCTGCCGTCAATGCCAACGGCGATCTCGGGCTGGGACTCGACCACAGCGGCCTGGCTGCGGTCCACGCCGCTCTGGACCTCGGTCTGCGAAGCCTTGCGGATCACGACCACATTGTCCAACGATCCGGTCTGGACCAGCGTCTGCCTGAGCCCGGTCGCCAGCATCAAGGTTGCGGCAAACACGAAGACCACAAGCGCCATGCCCGAAGCGGTCAGCACCGTGGTGAGACGGCGGGTCCAGAGGTTCCGGAAGCTGTAGGAGAAAGGAATGGCCATAGTTAGCGTATGAGACTAAAGATTAAAAAATCTTTGACACGGAAGGAGCGGATGAAAAGCGGATATTGGCAGATAACGCCTAAATAGGTCCGTATCCCTCAGTGTTAAGCACGTCATTCTTTTAATGTTAACAGCTTCGTTCTAGAAGCGAGGATGAACCTCGGATTGCGATTGTTAAAATCCGCCCTTATCCGGATTTCTGATCCGCCGTGATCCGTGTCAAAGATTCGACCGTGTCTTACACTATTCTCCTCAATCCGTCAGCGATCCTGATCGTTGCGCCGCGCCAGGTCGGGAAGACTCCTGCCACAGCACCGACGATAAATGCTGCAAGGAAATCAAGATAGATGGTCTCCGGTGTGAGACGGAACACAGGGAAGAACGCGCCCAGTTTTTGGCCGATCCACTCTGCCGCCGGGAAACTGAGCGCCACGCCCACTACCCCGCCGGCCATGGCAATAACCAGCGACTCGCCGAAGACCACGCCTGCAACATGCCAGCCGCCGAAGCCCAGGGTCTTCAGGGTGGCGTATTCGGCAATGCGTTCCCGGGCTGTCATGGCCATGGTGTTCGCCGCGACGACCATGATGATCACGATGACCACATAGGAGACCAGCCGGATAGCGACCACGATGGCCTCGGTCATGGACACAAAGCTCATCTGGAACGACCGTTCCGTCTCGGTTAGCGTCTCGGCAAGTGAGTTCTTGAACATGCCATCTACATAAAGCGATACTTCAGCAGCCAGGTCCGGGCTGGTTAGCCCCAGAACATAGAATCCGACCTGGTCCGCCCGCTGCGGCGCGGTTTTCCGAACCGACTCGTTTAGATAGTCCCAGTGAAAGAAGAATTGCGAGGTGTCGGTGATGCGTTCCGCACCCCGGTAAATGCCGCGCACCACGAACTCCCACTGGCCGGGAAAGATGGTGCCGCGCAGGGTCACGATGTCCCCGCCCTTCCAGCCGAAGCGCTCTGCCGTGCTCTTGCCCACGACGCAGCCTTTTCGGTCTACAAGGAAGGCCTTCCTTTCCTCGGCAGTGAGCACGTATTCCGGGTAAAGATCCAGGTAGGTCTTCGGCTCCACCGCAAAATTAGGGAAGAAGTTCTTCTCGTCGATATAGACCCCGCCGAACCAATTCCCCGAGGAAACCGTAGTAACGCCGGGAACCTGGCGGATCTTTTCCAGATATGAGGCAGGCAGGAGGAAAATCAGGGAGATGGCGTTCCTCGTCACGAGACGGGAGGCGGAGGAGGATTCCACGCCAAGGTACCACGCGGCAACAAGGGTTCGCAGGAGCCCGAAGGCCAGCACGGCAATGGCGACGCCGACAATGGTAAGCGTTGACCTGAGCTTGTGGCGGAAGGCGTTCCGGATGATGAGCTTAAGCACGAACATCGTTCATCACGCCCTTCTCAAGGTGCCGGACCAGATGGGCCTTTTCCGCGGCCCGGGGATCATGGGTCACCATGATGATTGTTTTGTTGAACTCCTTGTTGAGGCGAGTCATGAGTCCGAGCACATCCTCTGCCGAGACGCGATCCAGGTCTCCCGTGGGTTCGTCGGCAACAAGGATCGTCGGGTCCGTGACCACGGCGCGGGCGATCGCCACTCGCTGCTGCTGTCCGCCCGAGAGCTGGGAGGGGTAATGGTCCATGCGGTCCTGGAGGTTCACGACTGCAAGAGCCATCTCCACATGTTCGCGCCGCTCCTTCCGGGTAAGCCGGGTCAGCAGAAGCGGCAGTTCCACGTTCTCATAGGCGGTGAGCACCGGCATGAGGTTGTAGAACTGGAAGATGAAGCCGACATTGATGGCGCGCCACCCGGCAAGGTCTGTTTCGGAAAGGGTCGAAATGTCCACGCCGCCGATGATGACCGAACCGCTGTCCGCCTTGTCGATGCCCGCAAGGATGTTCAGGAGAGTGCTCTTGCCGGATCCGGATGGCCCCATGAGCGCCAGGAATTCACCGTCGCAGATCTCGAACGTGATGTTCTCGAGCACGGGTACCGTCTGGGACCCACGCTGGTAGGATTTATTGAGGTCCTTGACAGTGACGATGTTTTGGGGGCAGCGGTCCACTATTTTTCTTTCCGCGTGACAGTCGAACCGTTCTTGAGCTTTTTCGGGGGATTCAGCACGACCTTGTCGCCCGGCATCAGGCCGCTGGCAACTTCGATTCCGTCGCCAATCTTTCCGCCGAGCGTTACCGTCGTCTCTTTGGCCTTGTCATCCTTTACCACGAACACAAGCTGCCGCCCGTTCCGGGAAACGAGGGCTGCCGGGTTCACCGCGGTCTTGGGCGCCTCCTCATTGCCAATAACAGCGCGTTCGAGGAAGGCTACGCGGGCGCTCATCTCGGGTAGGACGCGCGGATCGACCTCCAGGAAGCGCACCTTGACCATAATCGATGCCTTGCTCCGATCGGCGGTCGGAACGATCATATGCACAACGCCGCGGAAGCGGTTGTCCGGCAGGGCATCGAGCTGGATCTCGCAAGGCTGGTCTTTCTTCACCTTGGAAAGGTTCGATTCTGAAACATCCACCTCGACCTGGAGCGAGGTCATATCCGCGATGGTCACGACCGAAGCCTTGGCATTTGCCGCGGCTCCCAGGGGCGTAACGATGTCGCCCACATCGGCGTTCTTTGTCAGCACAACAGCGTCAAATGGCGCCCGGATCAAGGTATACTCAACGGCGACCTGCGCCGACCGGAGAGCCGCCTCCGCGCCAGCCACCGCGGCCTGAGACCGTTTCAGGCGCGTATCAGCAACTTCAAGCTCGGACTGCGCCACATATCCCTTTTCCCGCAGTTCCTTCATGCGGCCGAAGTGCTGCTGCGCGTCGGCCAATTCGGCTTTTGCGCTGCTCACGCCCGCAACAGCCTGATCGCTTGCTGCCAGCACATCCTTGTTCTCCAGCCGGGCAATGACCGCTCCTGCACGGACCTTGCTCCCCTCCTCCACGCCGAGCCATTCCATGCGGCCAGTAGTCTTGGATGCCACGGCAGCCTTACGCTGGGCTACGATATATCCACTTGCGTTCAGAAGGGTGAAAGATTGGGAAGGGAAGACGCGGGAAACAACCGAGGTCTCAACTTCAAGAGTCGGGTTGCCTGCGATCACTACAACAGCGGACACGGCAACGGCGGCACCCAGAGCGATCAGGCCCCACCGCGGGATCTTCTGTTTTCGCTGGAAGTTCGCACCGGATTTATCAAGCTTGAGTTTTGACAAGTCGGTGTTCGTCACGCGTGCTCCCTCGCTGTGCGATCGACTATCATATGCCCCTCATGCCCGTACGCGCGGATGTTTTCCTGCTTGCAGTACAGGCGATCCCACTTGCGGACTGAGGAATGCGATCACAGGATATGCTGCTAGCCGCGGACCCGCTTGATCGTACCGTTATTGAGGAGCTGGTGAAACTGGGAAAGCAGTGCTTCTTCTTCCTTGTCGATGTGGCCGTCTTTATTCGCGTGCTCCATGATCTGGTTATATTCGTCAGGAGTGATCTCGAGATCACTGATGGCATGATTAATAAGCTCCTTCAGCCCGGTCGCGGATTTGCTCGGTTTTTCCATGGTTGTTCTCCCTTTTGCATGTGGATTTGTTGTTGAGTTGTCGTAGTATACCGATGAGCCCCGTTCCTGTCAACATCACGCTAACGTTCGGGAAATTGCTGCAGTTGCTTGACATGGTCTGATTCATTTGCCACGGAAATGATACACGAATTTAATTCGTTATCGATTTTCCGTTCCTTTGCCGGTATACGCAGCATAATGCAGGTCGGTCGTGTTCTTATAGCCGCGATAGAACTTTTTTGCTATGACATTCAAGAGCGGGTCGGTCAGGCCGTTTAAAAAAGCGTAATCAACATTGTCGGCGATGTGGTGTCGCGCGTGGTGTCGTTTGGACAGAAAAACGCCGCTCCTGTTTATCACCCGAGTAATCCCTGAATCCGGAACGTGGCAGCAGTAATGAGTAACCTCCGCAAAAGAGGATACTATCCCTATATACGCCAGGGTCCAGGAAAGAAAAGGAGGGAGAATTGCGCTCTCGATCAATAAGGCTGCTGCCAGGAGATATCCCACAAGCCAGATCTTTGATCCTGATTCATTGAAGTAAACTACCGGAAGGGTTTTTTCTTTATACAGCGGGGTTCTATGGTGCAAATGGAAGGCGGCGATCAACGGCCCAACCGGAGAATCGTAGTTGCCATTATTGTCCATGTACATATGGACCAGGCCGTTGAGGAAGTCAGCTGCCAGATAGGCCGTGAAAAACGAGAGAACCTGCAATGGCGCTCCCAGGGAAAGAGGAAGAACCAGATACAGAACTAAAAGCTGCAACGAGACAACGAGGATGGACACTACTTTGCCGATCCCGGTATAAATGCTTTTTTGTTCATATAATTCCATGGCAGCATTAAACTGTTGCTGTTTAAGGGTCAGTACCTGGTCGTCTATCATGGCAAGCCCTTTCATGATCGCATCACGTGATACTCGTGTCAATGCATGTTACCCTAGTCCATCGGGTATTGCTGAAAGAATTGCCATATGATCTGCGTTGCATCAAAGCCTTTCAGCGGATGATCTTCCGGAAGCGCTTTCATAAAGGGCCCTCCGGGCCACTCGTGTCCCCAGTTGAACACGCGGACGGTCCGCACCTCGTTCCCGTTGTTGGCATCTTTCCATGATTCTTCTACAACCATCCCGTTAAACGCGTCCTTCCAAACCGGGCCTGCAGCAGACTTGTTGGAAGCGATCCAGAAATCCTTTGCATGGGAAACCGGCCGATACTCCCGAGCGCTTTTGCGGTCGAGGGGTTTCCCCCCTTCATAGGGGACCGTCTTGTCCGCATCCCCATGCATGATCAGGAACGGGACCGGACGCTCCGGTGCCGGCAGAGGCCACTCCAATGCGTCCTGCGACACCCTGCTGTTGATGGCGCCGGCAACCGAGGCTGCAGCTGCCAGCAAGGATGATCGTTCCGCTGCAAACCGGTAGGTCATCATGCCCCCATTCGAAAAACCCATCATGTAGATACGGCGCTTGTCGATAGCGTACTGTTTGCCAATCCCCTTGATGGCAGCCTCTATGAAGGCCACATCGTTCCAATTATCTTCAACAGCTTTGCCGCAGCAATGCCCTGCGTTCCAGTGCTGCAAAAATCCCAGGATGCCTATGCCCTCGGGGTACATCACGATGAAGCCATCGCGATCAGCGAGCTGACTCCATCCCGACCATTTCTCCATTTCCCGTGCAGTGCTGAACGCGCCGTGCAGAACCACGACGAGAGGATAGGAACGGGAACTAGTGTACCCCGGGGGAATATGCAGCAAATAGCGACGATCATTGTTACCTGTCCGCAGAGAGAGATCATCCCCGAATGTACCGGGATCCATAGTTACGCTCCTGGTTCCTGGATAAGCGCAACCAATAAGCACGCAGATAAGCAAAATCCAGATCTGCTGGTAATGACTGAACAGAGAGGTCATGGTTTGACTTGCTTTACAAATCTCCCCTTATACGTGGCGCGGCCGTCGCATTTTTCGAAGATGAACTGGCAGATCCTGGTGCCGGGATACAGAGCCAGCGGCGCATAGCCCAGGTTCACGATCTCCAGGACCTGATGGTTGGAGATGCCGGGATGCATGAAACCGGCGGTCACGTGGACTGCAAGGCCGAAGCGCGCGAACCTGCTCCGGCCTTCGAGCCGGCCGGAGATGGTATCAGCAAGAGTGATCTTTTCCTTCGTGATGCCCAGGACCATCTCACCGGGCTTGATCACGATGAAACTGCCATCCTTGACATGGACCGCCTTGGTGATGTCCTGAAAATCAGAATCGTTCTTAACGTGATACACTTTTGATTTTTTCTTGAAGATCCTGAAATCATTTCCGAGCGTAAGGTCGATGGAACCCGGCCCGATCTGCGTTTTGTCGAGCGGCTCGATCTTGATCAATTCACTTTTTAATGCTTTCGCGATTTCCTTGCCGATCAGCACACTCATGATATCCCAGCCTTTCCACTATTTATTTTATACTGATATCGGTCGGATATCATGCACATCTATCTTCACCAGCACCGGTCCCGGTATGGGCGTGTTGCCCACGAGCAGCGGGAGTGCCCGACGCCGTGTCGGGGCTTTGATCCTGCCGAAGGTCCGATAGTCTTCGCACAGATGCGCGGCGTGCGCCCATCCGCCAACGACTTCGGCAGTATAATCCAGCCTGCGAAGAAGGAGCTGATCATCAAAATAGAATATCTGCTTTGTGGAATGCACGGGGACGTCATCGGGGAAAGTGGCCTGGATCCGCGAAAGCCCTGACAATGCGCCCGGCAAGGGATCGAGAATTTCCGTTACGACCCCTTTACGTGCCAGCAGGAATGGAATGGCAAGGTAACCCCAGGTGGCATAGCCTGCAAAGTAGATGAAGTCCAGGTCGTCCCAGTAAAATAGCCTGCGGAGCCCCTTGAACGCGTCTCGTGGGTTCTCCCTTCGCGAGAGTACCACGCCGTTGCTGTCAACGATCCGGACCTCTTTGATTCCGATGAGTTCGGCAGTCTGCCCCGGCTTCGGATAATCCAGAAAAGAAAACCTCGGCTCACGGATCGATGCCCTCATGAGAACCCGCTTCAGAACAGGCCGCTGCTTCGCGGTAAACAGGAAACCGCTTGCTGATATTTCCGCTTCCAGCGCTTCAAGACTGTTCCAGTACTCCAATCCGCCGTGCACTTCTATAATCTCTTTCACGATCTGTTTCGGGTCCTTCTCGATCATCGCGAGCATCCCTTCTCTGTACTTCTCGACTACTCATCAATATCAGTGCTCTTTTGGAAAACCTGTGTATTCACGTTGCCGGACGCCGGCCCCCCGCATTCGGGGATGTAACAGGTAACATCCACATATTCGCACTTTTCCTTGCACGAGGGGCAGATTTCCGGAGGCCTGTCATCGGTTAGTGTATAACCGCACTTGTTGCATTTCCATGTCGTCATGTCAATCTCCTTTTTACAGGCAAACACACTGGTTTCGCACACGCTGTTCGCAGTCAATCCCGCTGACCGAAATGTCAGACGGCCTTTCGCGAAGATCGCGTTTTGGCTTTGGAAATCCCGGAAGGCCGGAGTTTTTTCCGCTGTGTTGTCTTCGGCGCATGCCAATTGTACGGGATGGGCTGAAGCATGCTCACGCGGTTGCCCTCAGAATCAATGAATGAGACATACGGTCCTACGCCGGGTATCTCCATGGGCTCGCCCAGTACTTTACCCCCCGCCTTAATCACTTTCTTTATTGATTTCCTGATATCGTCAACAGCAATAACGATAGAGGGATACTGCGCGGGCCAATCCGGTTTATTCTGGTAAAAGCCCCCGTTGATCGCGCCAGGCTTTTTGGGGCCGCTCTCGCCGGTTTCCGTGGTAGTTGCAACAACGTAATTGCCCATCTCCTTGCCAAGCATCTTTGTTTGCCAACCGAATGTTGATTTATAAAACTTCGCCATGCGCGTTCGATTGTCGTAGGGCATCTCAAAATGAACGACAGGGTCCATATCATATCCTCCTTAAGCACGAGTTGAGTGCAGCTACTATGCAGCATTATTGTTCCGATGTTCCGGTGATTGTCCCCTTATGCAAAAAGGCAGGATCCATCGCGGACCCTGCCTTTGGTGAATCATTCCCTTTGGTATCAGTCGCACGAAGTCAGCGTCGTTGGATTGATCACATACCAGACATCTTTCACGCCCTGTCCATTCGTATCGCCAGCAGCTTTATCACCTTTGAAATAATAGAGCGGCCAGCCTTTGAATGTGGACTGTTTCTTGCCGTCAGCCCGGGTAAACACGCCAAACTCCTTTGCATCGGATCCCCGCGGAGCGGCTATCTGGTCGCCGTAATAAATGGGCCAGTTCTCCAGACACGGTCCAGTGCAGGAATTTTTATCCATCTGGTCCTTCTTAAAGTAATACAGCGTCATTCCTTTCCCATCAGTCAGGTAATTGCCAATTTTGTCTTTGAGCTTGATCTGCGGCGCGTCGCCCGCCGCTATAGCAAAACCTGCAAGCGTCAGGGTTAGTACAACCATAATCGATATTATCTTTATTGAATAGCTATTTTTCATGTTATGCGCCTTTCCCCTGCTTGAAAAAGATTCCATCAGCCAGCCTATATTCAGGATAGCACGAACCCGTCATTTGTCAAATCAGCCGGATAATACATTTCTTGATAAACATTTTCTGCTGTGTTAATCTTACCGTGTCTTCAATCATAACTCATTCGAGTGGTCAGGGCGAGGACGCGGGATTGACCATGATTATTGAAGAATCCATACTGATCAACGCTGATCTCAAGATTATCTGGAAGACCTTTATTAATCTCGCTGGCTGGGCAGAATGGAATACGGTCACGCGGGACATCGTTTCAGACTCCGGCATTATCGAGCAGAACGAGCGATTCCGGTTCCGCATTCGGCCCTACCTGGTGCCTGTCACGGTCAAGGTGAAGATCGAGGAGGTTGTATCAGGCGAGAAGGTCGTATGGACCGGTGCGGAATTCGGCGTATTCTCCCGGCATGAGTTCCTTTTCCAACACGAAGAGAATAGTGTGCTGGTCACGAGCCGCGAAACCTTCTGGGGGCTGCCGTTCCTGTTCGGCGGAATAACCTTCCCCGAAGGAACAGTCCGGGAACTTACCATCCAAATGCTGAGTGACCTGAAGAAGGCGGCTGAGAAATCTACTCCCTGAAAGGGAAGTTTCTGCCGCAGAGATACAAAGGCAAATCCGGGCACTGATAAAATCCATACCCCTGCATTTTGTATCTCTCTTTTCTGTGCTTCTGTGCCGCAGTGTCTCTGTAGCTATCCGGGTACTAATCCATGAACAAGATCACCCTCGGCATAAGCTCCTGCCTCCTCGGCAACCCGGTCCGCTACGACGGCGGCCACAAGCTCGACCATTTTTTAAACAACACCCTCGGCCAGTATGTCCGCTGGATACCGGTCTGCCCCGAGGTGGAATGCGGTCTGCCGGTGCCTCGCGAGGCCATGCATCTGGTCGGCAACCCCAAGGACCCGCGGCTCGTCACGATCCGGACCCGAGAAGATCATACAACAAAGATGAGGAAGTGGGCCAGGAAGAAGACCGCGGAACTGGCAAAGGATGAGCTCTGCGGATTTGTATTCAAGAGCCGCTCCCCCAGCTCAGGTATGCGTGGGGTCACGATATACAATAAGGAAGGAAAACCCCATGCAACCGGCTCCGGGCTTTTCGCAAAGGCCTTTATGGACACCCTCCCCCTGCTGCCGGTGGAAGACGAGGGCAGGCTGCATGACCCGGCTCTCCGCGAGAACTTTATCGAGCGCGTCTTCGCATACCAACGCTGGCAGGAGTATATTAAAGAAGACGGATCGCTTGTCGGCCTGGTCGCGTTCCATACGGAACACAAGTACCGCATCATGGCGCACAGCCGGAAACACTATTCCGCGCTGGGGGAAATAGTAGCGAGGGTGAAGAACAAGCCGCGGGATGAGCTTCTTGCGAACTACCTCGCAACGCTAATGGAAGGCCTGCGGCACCTCGCAACGACAAAGAAGAACACGAAGGTCCTTCAGCATATGGCAGGATACTTTAAGGAAAAGCTCTCCTCCAATGAGAAGAAGGAACTGATTGACGTGATAACGAGCTATAATGATGGATTGGCGCCTCTTATCGTGCCGATCACCCTGCTTAATCACTATGTCAGGAAATATCAGGAAGCCTGTCTCAGCCAACAGGTCTATCTGAAGCCACATCCTCTGGAGCTCCGGCTCCGGAACCATGGGTAGGAGCGCTGAGCTGTTTCACGGTCTGCGACACAGTCAGGCAACCAATACCACGGGTGCCTTTCTCACCTTGCGGAGTTAAAATATATGTATCATGAGGAGGTTTCTTTATGACAAAGATTGTCATTACCATTCTGCTCGCCCTGGTACTTCCCGCTTCCGGATTTGCTGCCGACACCATGCGTGACGGATATTGGGAACTGGTCAGCACCATGGATATACCTGGCATGCCTGTGCCAATGGCGCCGACTACAATCAAACACTGCTACACCAAGGAAGATGTCAAGGACCAGAAAAAAACCATCACTACTGACAAGAACTGTACTGTTACCGATTATAAGCAGACCGGCAATAAGGCTACCTGGAAGATGAAGTGTACCGGCAGGAATGCCGGTGAGTTCAGTGGTGAGACGGTTTACAAGGGGGATGCCTACGATTCAACCATGAAGATGCAGACCCCGGGCAGGACCATGAACATGAAGGTCAAGGCAAGGCGGTTGGGAAATTGTCCGTAACGCTCATACGAGAAACCGGAGAGGGCGGTTCGCCAAATCGCGCTGCAAAGGATCGCAAGGGGTGACAGGATGTCCCCCTCAGTGTATCCTACAACGGGGAGGGGTGGTCATGATTAAGGTTATTTTAAAGAACAGCGAACAGATCGAGTTTGAATTAGGTGATGAGAAAAAAGAAATTGACCTTGTTACTCGCTTTCACCATGGGCTTGATGGCAATACGGTGCTGAATTTAAAAACAAATAATAAAGAGATGCCTTCTCGTATAAAAGTTTCAGAAATAAAAAACATGCAGCAATTGAAAACCAGGAAAACCGAGACTGGCTCAAATACTCCACTTCATGCAACCCATGATTCTAAATTTAAAACACGGGAGGAATATGAGAAGTGGAAAAAGCAGAAGATTGGAGAGACAAAGCATAATTCTTCGCAAAAGAATGCTCAACAAAGAACCACCAAATGAACTGCCCGTACTTTTGCATTTCCCATACCATGAAACTAACAAAGTATTAATCTGCATTTTTTCCATCACACAAACACCTTAACACCCGTATCAGGGCATGTACAGGACTGCCACTGGTGGTAACGCGAATTGGCAACAGCATCCGCGTCCAAGTGAATGCCTGCCACGAACGCGGTAATTTAATACCTGAGATTGCTTGCTGATCATATGTTGAGCTGCTGTTCAGGTGAAACGTCATTATTACCTTGTTTCTCAAGTACGAACGTTTTAATATCCAAAGAAGGCACTGCTGCTGTTAACCGATTATAACGTTCTATTTGCTCTTTCGATATTTCCATATGGGAGCCACAAACCGCTGTTACTTGTTATTGCAATCGTTTCCCTGAATAAATAGTTCGGGAAGATATCACAGGAGGTGCACGATGAAGAACAGATCGAACGGTTTCCTTATCGCAGGCATGCTTGCCATGTTGGTTCTGACGGGGTGCAAAGGAAGCACCGGAGAAAGCGGACCAGCGGGGATCGGGGTAACCGGGCCAACGGGGACAGCCGGCCCCGCAGGGGCAGCCGGACCTACGATGCCGGTGATCCAGAGCATTGCGGTAAGCGGGATTCCCGCCGCGCGGACCGGAACAGTTACTATCAAGGTGAGCGCGCAGAGCGCTGAAGGGCTAGCGCTTACCTATGCTTGGACGGTGACAACAGGATGGACCATTGCAAGCGGCAGCGGAACGGACACCGTTACGATCACTGCGCCGAATATGACTCTCGCAAACGGCAGCGCCACGATCACGGTCACCGATACCCAGAGCAGGAGCGCGGTGGGCACAGCCGCATTGAGCACGCATGATGGAGCGTGGAAAACAGCCGCTCTCATCGAGAACGATAATGCGGGGAGCGCCTCCAGACCCCAGATCGCTTTTGATCACAATGGAAATGCCATTGCCGTATGGTATCAGTCCGACGGCACACGGAATAACATCTGGGCAAACCGCTATGTTGTTGGTACAGGCTGGGGAACAGCAGGGCTCATCGAGACCGATAATGCGGGCGATGCCCAATATCCCCAGATCGCTTTTGATCAGAATGGAAATGCCATTGCCGTGTGGTATCAGTCCGATGGCGCACTGAATAACATCTGGGCGAACCGCTATGTTGTTGGTACGGGCTGGGGAACAGCAGGGCTCATCGAGACCGATAATACAGGAGATGCCTACAATCCCCAGATCGCTATTGACCCGAATGGAAATGCCATTGCCGTGTGGTATCAGTCCGATGGC
>CAYUSP010000004.1:0-3471 GCA_964447405.1 uncultured Nitrospiraceae bacterium
CCTCGGGCGGGACTTGAACCCGCAAGATACTCAGTTGTTACCGCATACGGTCAGGCTTAGGAAATTAGGTTTTGCCGCCTCTTTTCAGGTATCCATTCAATCTCCGCAGTTCACCCGCATAATCAGCGCGCTTTCGTTCATATTCCACGATCGATGCAGGCTCTTTGTCGAGGTATTCCGCAATCTCGACCCCTTTATACCCATAATCCTTTGCCGCGAGACTGAACAGACACCGGCCGGCCGATAACGATCTCATCCTTCCCGCAGACCGCAGTGACTCCGGGCTTACTGCATAGAGATGATTGATCCCCTCCGCGATCTGGTCCAGGGTGTACTCTTTTTTCCATGGCTTCACGGCATTCTTTTCATGTTCGCGGAAGACCTGCTCCGCGAATTCATCACTTCCCTGCACACGCTGGTCGATGACGGCATAAACATCTTCTTTCTTGAGTCCGCCGACTTCTTCGATAAAGTTCTGGTATTTTTTCCTCGCCCGGCTTTTCTTTTCCGAGAACACGCGCAAAATTTGATCCGTATCGACAACACCCGGGGGATTGTCCTTTCCGGTATATGAATTGTGGCTGCTCCAAGCGTATTCGGAAAGCTCTTTGGCGATCCCGGCCCGAATCGGGTTGTAATGGATGTACTTAAGAAGCGCCAATAAATAGTTCTCCTTATCACAGAGCACGGCCTTATACCTGCCTTGAAATAAGTGGCCGACCATGTGGTACTTTCTGTTGAAATATACGGTATAGCTCTGATTGATTCCCTGGAATACTTTGGAAAGAGGGACTTCCTGTGTTTCGATCAGAAGATGGACGTGGTTGCCCATGAGAACATAGGCATAGAGGCGAAAATGATAGCGGTTTTTGTAGATCGTGAGCAGGTGAAGGTATTTCTGATAATCATCGGGCGCTTTGAATATCTCTTGCTTCTGATTCCCGCGGGTGATGACATGGTAGAACGCGCCATTAAATTCTATCCGTGGCTTCCGTGGCATGACCGGAATCTATCAGAGGAGGGTATTTCAGTCAATACCTAATTTCCTAAGCCTGACCCCATAGGTTCCCCCTCCTTGCTCCAATAGATAATGACCTCGTACTTAACCATTGATATCCCCTCCAAGCTTGTACTTCACGATCACATTATGGACCTGCTTAACCTGATAGAGCTTCTAAATAAAATGGCTGCCGTGTATTCGTTCGGAAAAACCGAGGGAGCGCAATAACCCTCAAAGTTCATCGAATCCAATGTTAGCATCCGATGTTCCGCCCAGGTTTCTTTTTAGTATCTTATCTCGCTGCGTCATGGTTATTCAGTGCTTTGATTTCACTTTTACAGCATACTGGGTAGGAGGTCAAGCAGAGAGACAAAATATGACGGTCGGATGACGTGTATAAAGCATTTACTTATCTGGAGCCTGGCATCGATTGATCGAGGGGCATTTCTGTCAATACCTAATTTCCTAAGCCTGACCCCCTTTGTTCCTTGATATTGTGAAACCGTACTAACCTGAATGGATTCTTCTCCGCAACCCTGCCTGAGCGCCCCATCTCTGCAATAACAGCAAAAAGAAATGCCGCCGGCTTTATTCAAACCTGCGGCAAACGATGATGAGATATCGGGTTTCGCTTTGACTCAGCCCTACCTACGCTCTGAGAAGGGCATTTCTGTCAATACCTAATTTCCTAAGCCTGATAATCATATGAAGGCACCCCATATGTTCCCGCTTGTTATGGTCTGATCTCTGAAAGATTATAGCTTATCCAGAGTATCAGCTTTGTATCGACTGATAACATTAGAATCGTCTGTTACATAGAGAACGTTTTCGTAAAGCGCTATTGACCTCATATTACCCGCTACTGAATTCAGAACGCTACCGATCGACGATAACCTAACTAATGATGAAACGCCAACAGTCCAGACAAAATTATCATTAGCAACCATATTTCTTGGGATACCGCCAAACATTGTTGCGTCATTTTCCCACAGATAATTTCCATCTAAATCATATCCGAGAAAAATGTAATGTTCTGTACCATCGCCAAACCAACCCTTTTTACCGCTTATGTATAATGCGTTTTGTGTGGTTGCTAGGGAATATCCAGCCTCTTGACCAGTTGTTCCCCATTGTCTAGTCCAAACTTCAGTCCCAGACGTACTAATTTTTGCAAATACTAAATTAGCAAGACCACTTCCACCCGCACCAACAATGAATATATTTCCATCAAGTGCTTTGACATTGGAAAATCCTGTAGGAGACCCAAAATGAGATACCCATGTCCAAATAACAGCCCCGTTGATTTTGTTAACTTTCTTAAGCTCGCCAATTGCCGTGGCTATATAAACGCCACTTAAATCACATGTAATTGCTGTTGAATTGGCTGGCGTTAAAAAAGTTACGTTCTCATTGCCACTTTCATTAAATGAGGATACATAAGCCCTATTTTGTCCTATTTCTCCCCAAAAAAGGAAAATTTCAGAACTGTTATAGGCAAGAGACCAATGTCCTGCACCATCCTCACTCACCGTCCCCTTCTGCTGTACCCACGCCAATGTTCCATTTGAATTGAACTTGGCGATGAACACATCATAGGAGCCGGCGTTGGTGAAGCCGGGAAAAGCGCCCGATGTGACGCCGGCAACATAAAGGTTGCCTGAGCCATCGACTACGCTCGACCTGGCCATCGCATGGCTCGGAAGCTTCCAGAGGTTCGGGTCGTTCCCGGTAGTAAACGACCAGGAATAATCCGTTCCCAAGGTATTCCCTGCCAAATCCTTAACCCCTGCTTTGACCGTGGCTGTGTAAGTCGTGTTATAAGCCAAAGCTGTTGCTGAGGTAAAGGTGGCTATGCCGGATACGTAAGTCACTGTTCCGGCAACACCCTCCACTGTGAAAGTGGCGGTGCTGATAGTTGAAGCGTCCATCGCCTCCGAAAACGCCGCGTTGATCGTCGCGTTTGTTGCGACGTTCACCGCATTGTTTGCCGGAGTGGTGGAGATGACCGTGGGTGAAGTGGTGTCGGGTGCCGCACCTGTAGTGAAACTCCAGGTGTAGTCCGTTGCCATTTCGTTCCCGGCGAGGTCTTTCGCCGCTTTCTTCACTATCCCGGAGTACGTCGTACCGTAGGACAGATTGGAGGCGGGAGTGATCGTCGCCGTCATGCCGTTCATCGTTACCGTAGCTGACACCCCGTTCAACATGATGTTGGTCGTGTTGATGGTTGTGGCATCCATGGCTTCGGAGAACGTGATGTTCGCGGCCGCGTTCGTTGCCACGTTCGTGGCTCCGTTCGCGGGTGATGTGGAGCTGACTGTCGGTGCGATGGTGTCAGGTGCCGCACCTGTAGTGAAACTCCAGGTGTAGTCCGTTGCCATCTCGTTCCCGGCGAGGTCCTTCGCCGCTTTCTTCACTGTCCCAGAGTACGTCGTACCGTAGGACAGATTGGAGGCGGGAGTGATCGTCGCCGT
>CAYUSP010000004.1:3571-389653 GCA_964447405.1 uncultured Nitrospiraceae bacterium
TCCCAGAGTACGTCGTACCGTAGGACAGATTGGAGGCGGGAGTGATCGTCGCCGTCATGCCGTTCATCGTTACCGTAGCTGACACCCCGTTCAACATGATGTTGGTCGTGTTGATGGTTGTGGCATCCATGGCTTCGGAGAACGTCACATTGATCGCCCCATTCACTGCCACGTTGGTGGCGTTGTTCGCGGGGCTGGTGCTTGAGACTGTCGGTGCGATGGTGTCTGGTGCCGCACCTGTAGTGAAACTCCAGGTGTAGTCCGTTGCCATTTCGTTGCCGGCGAGGTCTTTCGCCGCTTTCTTCACTATCCCAGAGTACGTCGTACCGTAGGACAGATTGGAGGCGGGAGTGATCGTCGCCGTCATGCCGTTCATCGTTACCGTAGCTGACACCCCGTTCAACATGATGTTGGTCGTGTTGATGGTTGTGGCATCCATGGCTTCGGAGAACGTCACATTGATCGCCCCATTCACTGCCACGTTGGTGGCGTTGTTCGCGGGGCTGGTGCTCGAGACTGTCGGTGCGATGGTGTCAGGAGCGACGCCGGTCGTGAACGACCAGACATAGTCCTGTGTCATCGCATTCCCCGCCTGGTCTTTCACCTGCGCTTTGACTGTAGCGGTATAGGTTGTGTTGTAAGCCAGCGTATTGGTCGGCGAAAAAGTAACTGTTACTCCGTTGCAGCTGACCGTGCCGGTGACTCCAGTAAGTGTGACTAAGACGGTGTTGCTTTGAACAGGCTCGCTGAAAGTCACACTGATCGCGGCGTTCGGTGCGACGTTAACAGCATTGTTCGCGGGAGCGGTGGAACTGACCATCGGGGCCGTGGTGTCGGTTGCAGCGGTTTCAATCGCAGTTGCGCCTGCACCTGGCTTATCGCCGCCACTGCTACCCGCGCAGGAGGACAGGATGATCGACAGGATGATAATGAAGTATGGAAGAATTGCACTGATAACCAGTTTCTTTTTCACAGAATCTCCAGCATAAAGTAGCAATAAATCCCTGTCAGGGTGAGGCTACTTTAGCAGTGTGTTTCAATGTTGTAAAGATAAATTCACTGGAATATATGGGTATTTTATGGGTATGTCGCTTTTTAGACAGGGGGAATTCGCCTTTCAATTAGCTTATACAGATTGAAACTACCGATTTCACCGCGCACGTGGTTTACGATGAGCGCTGTTTTCTGGCCGGGCACATCAGGTGATATCGCGCCGTACCTGCAGTGGGTAGAAAAAATGCCTTGAAATACGCTTTATTATAGTTATAATGAAGACAGGTTTGCAGCATTACTTTTCACTTTACTGACCAAGGTGGGCATGCTATGAAAGTCATAGTTGAGGTAAGAGATAAAAATGAAGTGAATAAGATTAGAAAGATGTTCGGCAAAGAACACGTTGCCGTCGTTACGTCTCAAAAGGAATTGATACTCGACTCAATTTTCAATAAATTCAAAGTAAAACTCCCTGCACGATATAAATTCGACAGGGAGGAAATCCATGCCCGATAAGGCATTCATCGACACAAATATCCTTATTTACTTTATTAGCAACGACAATACGCGGAAAGCAAAAGCCCGGGAAGTTATCTTTAATAGCTCAGATGCAGTCATCAGCTCACAGGTCATCAGCGAATTCATTAGTATCTGCATTCAAAAACACCTTCTCACTATTGATGAGGTTGTGGAAGCTTCTCAAGCATTCATGCGCGCGCTCCGATTCGTTCCAATTCAAGAAAGTACGATCACAACCGCTCTCAAGCTGACTAAAAAGTATAAATATTCTTATTGGGACAGCTTGATAACTGCAGCAGCACTGGAAAACGATTGTTCCGTGTTATATTCAGAAGATTTGCAGCATGGCCAGCTAATTAACAACCGCCTCCGGATCACCAATCCCTTTCACATCTAAATTTACTCCTTCCACCCATGGCTCCCGATGAGCGGAACGAACACACAGGGGATGCTTTTTTCCGTGACCAGTCCTTCAGCGGTTCGGACAACTTTCACCAGCCTCTGACCATATCGGTCCCCTACGGGTATCACCATCCTGCCACCAACGGCAAGCTGCTCGATGAGCGGAGCGGGAACATCGGGCGCACCGGCTGTTACCATGATGGCATCAAAGGGAGACATCTCCTTCCACCCGTATGTTCCGTCAAAGACCTTTATCGCAATGCTTCTATATCCCAAACTATCGAGTGTTGCCCGGGCTTTGTCAGCCAGCGTTTTGATTCGCTCTACGGTGTAGACCTTTTCGCTCAACTCCGCAAGCACAGCCGCCTGATATCCTGAACCCGTGCCGATCTCTAGCACCCGCTCCGTCCCTTTCAAACTCAGAAGCTCCGACATCAGCGCCACCATGTATGGCTGGGATATGGTCTGCCCATCTCCGAGCGGTAGTGCATTGTCGCTGTATGACATACCCCTGATGGCCTCGGGCAGAAACTCATGCCGCGGGATCCTGCGCATGACGGCCAGAACGCGATCGTCCCTGACACCTCGCACAACGATCTGGTCGTCCACCATGCGATTACGTTCTTTTTCGAAGTTAATCACTCGGCGCTCCCGTGCCGGATGTGATCAGCGTACGACAGCGTTTCCAGATCACGCATGCGGTCAAAGGATGCGTAATCTGTCATGTCGAGGTGAAGCGGAGTGATCGAGACCATCCTTCGGTCTATTGCATCGAAATCCGTACCGTCCTCCCGCTCCCAGTCCGGCTCACCGCCGCCGATCCAGTAATACTTCTTTCCGCGCGGATCAACCCGCTCCACGGTCATCTGATGGTAAATACGCTTTCCGAGACGGGTGATCCTCGTACCCCGCATTTCAGATACGGGGAAATTGGGGATATTCACATTAAGCAGCGTTCCCGTGGGGAGCCCGTCCTGAAGCACGCGGGCCGCAGTGCGAAACGCCACCTCTGCCGCCTCAGCGAACAGAAAATCCTCCCGCGCCGCAAGAGACACGGCGAACGACGGGATGCCCAGCAGGATGCCTTCGATCGCGCCGGCAACGGTACCTGAATATGTGACATCGTCTCCAAGATTCGGGCCCTTATTAATGCCCGAAACCACCAGCCGCGGTGTTTCCTTAAGAAGCCCCTTGACTGCGATGTTGACGCAGTCCGTGGGAGTCCCGTTCACGCTGTACATCGATTCCTTGAGCTCTTCGATCAGCAGCGGCCGGTGGAGCGTCATGGAATGGCCTGCCGCGCTCCGCTCACGGTCCGGGGCTACGATCACCACGGAATCCAGTTCCCGCAGCCGTTTGGCGAGGAGCTGAATGCCGGGAGAATACACACCGTCGTCGTTGGTTACAAGGATCATAATACACTCTCCTGATAATATGCCTGAAAACAGCGAAAGGCCCGGAGGATTTCCGGGCCTTTCAAAAAATGGTCGGGGCGAGCCGATTTGAACGGCCGACCACTCGCACCCCAAGCGAGTACGCTACCAGGCTGCGCCACGCCCCGTTGTTTAACTGCAGGGTCCAGTATCAAGTAGCAAAGGG
This sequence comes from uncultured Nitrospiraceae bacterium, assembly GCA_964447405.1. Classification (GTDB taxonomy): domain Bacteria; phylum Nitrospirota; class UBA9217; order UBA9217; family UBA9217; genus JALNZF01. Next base: position 7,085 of record CAYUSP010000004.1, read on the forward strand.
CAAGGTTTTAATTCCACCATGACCCTTGAACCATGCCCCATGACCCTATCATTTCAATAATTCCAGTATTTCCCTCAATTCCCTTTTTGCCGATTCCAGGACCGACTCAAGCGCATCCTGGTCGCCTTTTCCATTCAGTTTCTTGCGGGCCCCGGCGATCGTGTATCCTTCTTTATAGAGCAGTTGTTTTATCTGTAGAATGTGTTCCAGATCTTTTTTTTTATAAAGGCGCTGGCCTGACTTGCCCTTATCCGGTTTGATCTGCGGGAATTCAGTTTCCCAATAGCGAAGAACATACGGTTCCAGTGCGGTGAGGCGGCTGACTTCACCGATCCGGAAAAACAGCTTATTCGGCAGCAGTGGTTGTTGGGGGTTCAATGACATGGTCTTTGAAGATCATGCTGGGCCGGAAACTGACAACCTTCCGCGGGGTGATCTCGATCTCCTGGCCGGTCTTGGGATTGCGGCCTTTGCGCGAATTTTTCTTTCTGACCACGAAATTTCCGAAACCGGAAAGCTTCACAGTCTCCCCTTCCTTGAGGGTCTGTTTGATCATGTCGAGAATCATCTCCACCATTTCCTCAGCATCCTGCTTTGGCAGGCCAACCTTGTCAAAAACCTCTGAGATGATATCTGCTTTTGTCATTCAGACCTCCTCTAAGATTTCATACTATAGTGCACAACTTTTTCAAAGTCAAGGCAAAATTGCCATATATTCAATGTATATGCCACCTATGACCTATATCATACCACACACCTTTCGCGTGTGGTTAAATGCACCCGTTTGCGAATTGCATATTCGCGGCAGCACTCTTCTTATGCTACTATTACTTATACAATCAATAAATCACTTATAGACACTACGTTCGCGAAGGAGGTGAATAACAGTTCCCATAATCGCACAGAATGCAAGCATTTGCATAATTCAGCAATGCATCAATAAATGATAAGGAGGAAATTGAATAATGAAAAAACACTACTTGGTTATTCTTTCATTCTTCGCAATACTGGCACTGTGCATTGCACCGGTGCTCAGAAGCGCGGATGCGCAGAGCAAGAAGAAGTCAGATCCTTCAAAGAAATCAACGGAGAAACCTGCGGTTATCGAAACCTGCTATGGCTGCCACGATCCCATAAAGACACTGCACACGATGGGCAAGCACATAAAGGTCAATTGTGTGAATTGCCACGCCGGACTTGAGGCGCATTTGGCCAATCCAGGGCCGGATACCAGACCGGCAACTGACGTGTCCTGGGAAGCCTGCGGGAAATGCCATAAGGAACAGTATGATAGCTTTATGAAAGTGGCCCTGCACCGTCCTGCGCGGGATGAAAAGTCTCAACTCACGAACAGGGCGCCCAATCCTTTCTGGGACAAGCTCATGGCAGGACATGGCTTCACCAAGGAGCACAATCTCACCCGCAGCCATGTGAACATGCTTACGGACCATTATGTAGTGGACCGGGCGTATGGCGGCAGATTCCAGGGCAAGAACGGCTGGAACTATATTCTCGAGAAGGGCAAGGCATGGGACATCCTCATGGATACCCAGCCTACAGCTACGATACACAAACCGTTCCTTCCCCAGAGCGCGGCAGCAGCGAATCCAGTCTGCCTGCAATGCAAAACCCAGGACCATATCCTGAAGTGGGCGTATATGGGCGACCCTTTGCCAGGAGCTCAGTGGTCGAGGAAATCCCTTGTTCCGGATCTGGCCAAGGACCTGAACCACGGCCTGAACTGTTTCTATTGCCACGATCCGCACGCGGCAAAGCCGCGGGTAGTGCGCGATGGACTTATCCAGGCGCTGACAAGACCGGAAGCGGATACACTGTGGCACAAGGACCAGCAGCACACAAACTTCAAAGTCATCGATATGGGTCTTCGGGGCTTCAATCGCAAGATAGCCATCCTGGAAAAATATGACACCCGGCTGCAGTGCGGCCAATGCCATGTGGAGTATAACTGCAATCCCGGATACGACCCCCGGAATCCAGATACGTCCAAATACACTGTCACCATGGACAGTTCACTGACGAATCATTTCCCGTACAAGGACGTACTGGGGTTGTATGACCACTACGTGAAGCAGGTTAACTTCCTTGATTTTAAGCACGCTCTTACCGGTGGTCTCCTGTGGAAGGCTCAGCATCCGGAAGCGGAGACCTTCTATAATTCCAAACATGCGAAAGCAGGGGCCGGTTGCGATTCCTGCCACACGCCAAAAATGAAGGACAAAAAAACCGGGAAGATATACACTTCGCATTTTGCCGTGACACCGCGTGTGCAGCTGAAGGAGACCTGCCTTGCATCCAAGTGCCATCCCAAGTGGACCGAGGAGGAGGCAAAATACTCCATGGACTCGGTGAAGGCGCACTTCAAGGGCAAAATGCGAAAGGCCGAGTTCTGGTTGGCCTCGCTCATAGACAAGATTGTGGAAGCGAAAAAGGCCAATGTCGCTCCGGAGGCCATCAAACAGGCACAGGACCAGCATCTGAAGGCTCATATTTTGTGGGAGTACTGGACTGCCGAAAACTCGGATGGATTCCACAATCCCGAGCTAGCTCGCGAATCGCTCACCCGGTCCGTGGATGAGTCTACCAAAGGCATCAAGATCATCAACGACGCCATGGGTACAAAAACGGCAGCAGCGACACCAGCTCCGGCGCCCACTCCTGCTCCGGCAGTCTTGCCTGCTCCATCTAATGTGACCGTAAAATAACCGTCACGATCCATTCAAAGGCGGGGCATTGAGCCCCGCTTTTCTTTTGTACTTTACCCTTGATATTCGCATGCTTAACCATGCTCTTTTCTTGACTTTCCCTACCCCTGTGTTATTCTCTTTACATGATGCAACCACCCTCTGATGCTATTCTCTGGCCGCTTGGCGTATATTTCGCTGCTGTCATCATAATCGTGGCTGCCATGACATCGCTCTCCCATTTATTGGGTGAACGTCACTACGAAAAGCAGACTCACGAACCTTATGAGTCAGGCATCGTTTCGACCGGAACTGCACAAGTCCGCTTTGACGTCAAGTTCTACCTCATCGCCATGTTCTTCGTGATCTTTGACATCGAATCAGTGTTCATCTTCGCCTGGGCTGTAAGCGTGCGAGATACCGGATGGCTTGGATATGCGGAGATGATGATCTTCATCGGCATTCTGGTAGCCACGCTCGTTTATCTTTGGCGGGTCGGCGCTCTGGAATGGAGTGCGTTCATTAAAACCAGTTCGAAGTCCTGAGTTCGTAGTTCGGTGTGACAGCTTTTCTTTTCTCCGAACTTCCAACTCCTTACTCCTAACTCTACGCTATGAACTATACTTTAACCAAGCCAAACCACGATTCCGCGGAAAACGCGATGCGCCAGAGCGTAGTCTTGACCCGTTTGCAGGACATGCTTGCCTGGGGCAGAAAAAACTCCATCTGGCCCTTCAATTTCGGGCTCTCCTGCTGCTACGTGGAGATGGCGACCAGCCTCACCAGCAAATACGATATAGCGCGCTTCGGCGCCGAGGTCATCCGAGGAACGCCGCGCCAGGCTGACATGATGATCGTGGCAGGCACGGTGTTCATCAAGGTGGCTCCGATCATCAAGCGGCTCTACGAACAGATGATGGCGCCACGCTGGGTGATCTCAATGGGTTCCTGCGCCAACTCCGGAGGGATGTACGACATTTACAGCGTGGTGCAGGGCGTGGACAAGTTCCTGCCGGTTGATGTCTACGTTCCCGGATGCCCGCCCCGGCCGGAGGCATTCATAGAGGGGCTGCTGATGCTGCAAGAGCAGATCGGCAAGGAGCGTAGACCGCTGTCCTGGGTCGCGGGACCGCAGGATATAATAAAACCCGACAAACCGTGCATGCGCGACCTGAAACGTGAGGAGCGGCAAAAAGCCACGATCCTGCGATCACCGGACGAAGTGTAACATCGATGCGCGTTTACCGCAGAGGACGCAGAGGAATTCAATTACATGATAGCTGCTATTGTCTTGCTTGTTATTTTTATTATTGGATTCATGCTTCGGTATCGGGGTAAAAGCGAAATAATTTCATGGTTACTTCCCTCATGCATTATGCCTGTTTTCATTTTTATCGATGAATTTATTCTCCCATATCGAGGCGGTGGCGCATCTATGTGGCCAATCGCCTTGGCCTTCGGAAGCTTTTATGGAAGCATATCAAGCGGACTCGGCGTAGTCTGTGCGTCATATATTATCAAGCGACGGTCTAAAAAGACCTAGCGACGTAACATCCGGTTTATTGATGGCTTTCCTCTGCGTCCTCTGCGGTAATATACGAAAGAGTCTATGACTTCTACCCATCCCATCACTGTTGATCTCCAAACAACCTTCGGCGATTCCATCCTCGCTGTCCAGCCCACGTGCGACCAAATCCCCACGCTCTGGACCACCCGTGAAAAAGCGATTGACGTTCTCCGGCACCTCAAAACCGGCATTGACCGTCCTTATGCTATGCTCTATGACCTTACCGCCATCGATGAACGGGTGCGTAATCACAGGAGTGGCCAGCCTAAAAGCGAGTTCACTGTCGTCTACCATCTTCTCTCGTTCGACCGGAATGAAGACATCCGCATCAAGGTGCCTTTAAAGAACGGATCACTCTCACTTCCCTCGATAACCCGACTCTGGCAGTCGGCAAATTGGTACGAGCGCGAGGTTTGGGACCTGTTCGGCATCATTTTTGACGGGCACCCCCACTTGAGGCGGATCCTGATGCCGCCTACCTGGATCGGCCATCCTCTGCGCAAGGACCATCCGGCGCGCGCCACTGAGATAGGGCCGTTCCAACTGCCCGATGAAAAGGAAGCAACCGAACAAACAGCACTTCAGTTCCGGCCCAAGGACTGGGGCATGGCGAGCACTGCGGAAAGCTCCGACTTCATGTTCCTTAATCTGGGGCCGCAGCATCCGGGCACTCACGGCCTGATACGCTTCATCCTCCAACTCGACGGTGAAGAGATAGCCGATTCTGTGGTAGATATAGGCTATCATCACCGCGGAGCGGAAAAAATGGCGGAACGCCAGACCTGGCACACCTACATTCCGTATACGGACCGGATCGATTATCTCGGCGGGGTCATGAACAACATGGCCTACTGCCTTGCTGTGGAGAAACTGGCGGGCATCGAAGTGCCTGACCGCGCCAAAACGATCCGGGTGATGCTGGCCGAACTCTTCCGCATCGCGAGCCATCTCGTATGGTACGGCACCTTTGCGCAGGACGTGGGTGCGCTCTCCCCCGTTTTTTACATGTTCACGGACCGCGAGCGCATATTCGATATCGTCGAGGCAGTGTGCGGCGGGCGGATGCATCCAGCATGGTTCCGCATCGGCGGCGTTGCCATGGACCTACCCCAGGGATGGGACCGCCTCATTCGCGACTTCGTGCAATACCTCCCGAAGCGGCTCCGGGATTACGACGTTATGGTCATGCAGAACGCCATTTTCAAGGCCCGCACAAAGGGGATCGGCGTCTATTCAAAAGATGAGGCAATCGAATGGGGCGTGACAGGACCGGGGCTTCGCGCCTGCGGATTTGACTGGGACTTCCGCAAGAAGCGCCCCTATTCAGGCTATGAGAACTTCGAGTTCGACATTCCGACGGCTGTTCACGGTGACTGCTATGACCGCGGCCTCGTTCGCGTGGAGGAGATCCGCCAGAGCCTGCGCATCATCGAGCAATGCGTGGACAACATGCCTGCGGGACCCTGCAAGTCCGCTCATCCACTCACCACGCCTCCGCGGAAGGAGCGGACCATGCGCGATATCGAGACGCTCATCAATCATTTCGTAGGCGTGAGCTGGGGCCCGGTAATCCCTGCGGGTGAGGCCTTCATGAGCATTGAGGCGGCTAAGGGTAACAACGGCTACTATCTCATCAGTGACGGGAACACGGTATCGTACCGTACCCGCATCCGTACGCCGTCGTTCCCGCATCTGCAGATGGTACCGAAACTCAGTAAAGGGTCGATGATCGCGGACCTGCTTGCGATCATCGGGAGCGTGGATTTTATTTTGGCGGATCTGGACCGGTAGTGTGTGCCCCCTCTCCCCTGCGGGGAGAGGGCTGGGTGAGGGGGATGAAAAGACTTCTTATTGATCAATCAAGAGCACTTCGGAGAGCTCAGACAGACGCAGAAAGAAAGCTTTGGCAGGTTCTGCGTAATCGTCAACTCAATGGGATCAAGTTCAGACGACAGTTCTCAGTTGATAAATATATTCTTGATTTCTATGCGCCTGAACGCAAGCTCGCAATCGAGGCTGATGGTGGTCAGCATTATACAGGTGAAGGTAAATTTAATGATGCTAAAAGAACAATGATCCTGGAAGGTCACGGTGTTCGAGTTCTCCGATTCAGCGACAGAGACATATTAACGAATATTGAAGCTGTTTGTGAAATGATTATCAGATCAGTTGATTCATTTGAGAACACCCCCTCACCTCAGTCCTCTCCCCAGAGGGAGAGGATATAAAAGCAAATGCTGACTGAACAAATAAAACAAGAGATCAATGCAGAGCTGGCGCACTGTGCGACAAAGCAGGCCGCATCCGTAGATGCGCTGAATATCATTCAGCGGTATCACGGCTGGGTGTCTGATGAGCACCTACGCGAAGCGGCAGCCTTGCTCGACATGTCACCCACTGAACTCGATGCGGTAGCGACATTCTACAGTTTCATATTCCGAAGGCCTGTCGGCAGGCATGTGATCCTGGTCTGCGACAGCATTTCCTGCTGGGTAATGAAATATAATCCCCTGCTGGATATACTGAGGGACAGGATCGGCATCGCATTCGGCGAGACGACCAGCGACAACAGGTTCACCTTGCTTCCCGTCTCGTGCTTAGGCGCCTGCGACCGTGCTCCTGCCATGATGGTGGATGAATATTTGTACGGCCCGGTTACTCAGGATATGATAAACAGTATTCTAAATAAGTATACCTAAATGGAACGACCACTCACAAAGAAGATCCAGCCTGGCAAAGAACCGCTCTCGCTCAAGGAATACGAGCAGGCCGGTGGGTATCAATCCGTGCGCAAGGCACTCGGCATGTCAGCGCAGGATGTGCAGAATATTATTAAAGCCTCCAATCTTCGCGGCCGGGGCGGAGCCGGTTTTCCCACTGGTGCAAAGTGGGGCTTTATACCCATGGGAAAGAACGCACCCCGTCCGAAATATCTGGTTGTGAACGCAGACGAAATGGAGCCCGGTACGTTCAAGGACCGGCTGCTGATGGAAGGCGATCCGCACCAGATCATCGAAGGCGTGATCGTGAGCGCTTACGCCATTGAGGCTGAACAGGCATTTATATTTATCCGCTGGGCATATAAGCGGGCTATCAAGCTGATAGAGAAGGCTATCTCGGAAACATATCAAGCGGGATATCTGGGAAAGAACATCCTCGGGTCCGGATACAGCCTCGACCTCCGTATCCATGGAAGCGCAGGCAGGTATATCTGCGGTGAAGAAACCGCTCTCCTGAACGCCCTCGAAGGAAGGAGGGCGACACCTCGCTCCAAACCGCCTTTCCCCCAGGTGTGCGGGCTCTTCGGCAAACCCACGATCGTGAATAATGTGGAGACGATCGCGAACATTCCTCATATCGTGTTGAACGGCCCTGACTGGTTCAAGGGTTTGAGCAAAAGTCCTGATGGCGGCACAAAACTCTACGGAGCGAGCGGCCGTGTCAGAAACCCCGGCATCTGGGAACTGCCCATGGGCGTCACGATCAGGGAACTGCTCTATGAGTATGCCGGCGGAATGCAGGACGGATATGCGTTCCGTGGCCTGATTCCCGGCGGAGCATCAACGGACTTTCTGGTGCAGGACCATCTGGATGTGCCTATGGACTTTGATTCCGTAATGAAAGCGGGCAGCAGGCTGGGCACGGGCACCATGATCGTACTGGATGACAAGACCTGTCCCGTGGGCTTCGTACATAATCTTATACGATTCTTCGCCCGCGAATCCTGCGGCTGGTGTACGCCCTGCCGCGACGGACTTCCCTGGATCGAGAATATTCTTAATGCGATGGAGAATGGACAGGGCGAATCCGGGGACATTGAGCAGCTCTCGCTTCTAGCAAAACACCTCGGACCAGGCAACACCTACTGCGCCCTTGCTCCGGGAGCGGTCGAGCCGCTCCAGAGCGCGCTGAAGTATTTCCGGGAGGATTTCGAGAGGCATATCCGTGAAAGGAAATGCTCCTGGAAATAGTTTTTTGACACTGAGGACACTGATAAACTATGAAAAGACAGTATGATAATTATCTTCACTCGGACTTAACAGACAGAATCTTGAGTTGCGCCCATGAGGTTTATCGGAAACTTGGCCATGGATTTCTTGAAAAGGTCTATGAAAATTCATTGATGATTCTGCTCACTAAGTCAGGCATGAAAGCAATTCAACAGGCTCCTGTCCAAGTATTATTCGAAGGAATAGTTGTTGGTGAGTACATTGCAGATATTGTGGTCGAAACCGCGGTCGTTCTTGAACTTAAAGCTATTTCTGAGCTTGCAAGTATCCACGAAGTTCAACTTGTTAATTATCTCAAAGCAAGTGGAATCCGGGTCGGCCTTTTAATTAATTTCGGGCCGAAACTTACTGTCAAGCGAAAGGTCTTTTAATCATATTTTTTCAGTGTCCTCAGTGTCTAAAGAAATGATTACCATCTACATCGACAACCAGCCCCACCAGGTCAAGGAAGGCCAGAACCTCCTGCAGGCATGCCTGTCCCTGGGTTTTGATCTGCCCTATTTCTGCTGGCACCCGGCGCTTCACTCAGTGGGCGCCTGCCGCCAGTGCGCGGTCAAGCAGTTCAAGGACGACAAGGACGCACGCGGCAGGATCGTCATGTCCTGCATGACGCCGCTGACCGAGGGAATGCGGATCTCCGTGGACGATCCCGAGGCGAAAACATTCCGCGCGGGAATCATCGAACTTCTCATGAAGAACCATCCCCATGACTGCCCGGTCTGCGACGAAGGCGGCGAATGTCACCTCCAGGACATGACAATCATAACCGGCCATACCTATCGCAAATCGCGTTTCAAAAAGCGCACGCACCGCAACCAGGACCTCGGGCCGTTCATTAATCACGAGATGAACCGATGCATCGCCTGCTACCGCTGCGTCCGGTTTTATCGCGGCGTTGCCGGAGGCCGCGACCTAAACGTGTTCGCTTCTCACGATCATGTGTTCTTCGGACGCCATGAGGATGGCATGCTTGAGAGCGAGTTCAGCGGCAATCTGGTCGAAATCTGCCCCACCGGGGCGTTCACGGACAAAACGCTGAAGAAGCACTATACGCGCAAGTGGGACCTGCAGACAGCGCCATCCCTGTGCGTGCATTGCAGCATTGGTTGCAATACGATAGCCGGCGAACGTTCAGGCAAGCTCAGGAGGATTCTGAACAGACATAACAGCGAGGTGAACGGATACTTCCTCTGCGACCGGGGACGATTCGGGTACGAGTTTGTGAATAGTGACAAACGGATCAAACAGGCGCAGGTTAGAGAAAATGGGGAACTCATGCCGGTTGCCCTGCAAGCCGCCCTTGACCGGATTGCGACAAGTATGACCAAAAGCAAAACCATCGTCGGGATCGGTTCTCCGCGTGCGTCTTTGGAATCCAACTTCGCGCTGCGCACGCTCGTCGGCCCGGACAATTTCTTTTCCGGGATGTCGGTGCAGGAGCATTCGCTCGTGTCGCAGATAATCGGCATCCTCAGGAACGGGCCTGTCCATACTCCTTCCCTGCGAGAGGTGCGGGATGCCGATGCGATCCTCGTTCTGGGTGAGGACGTAACGAATACAGCGCCGATGCTGGCACTCGCTGTCCGTCAGGCTGCGAGGCATGGGCAGTACGAAACCGCGGCATCAATGAAGATCCCGAACTGGGACGACAACGCGGTCCGGAACGCGGGGCAGGATGCGAAAAGCACAATCTTCATCGCCTCACTTGCGGGAACAAGGCTGGATGATGCGGCAGTGGGATCTTATCATGCATCGGCTGAAGACATTGCCCTGCTCGGTTTTGCAGTAGCCCATGAAATTGACGCACACGCACCGGTAGTGCCGGATAGTACTGACGATGCCCGTGCGCTGGCTATAACGATAGCAGGCATGCTCATGAAGGCGCAGCGTCCCCTCGTGATCTCGGGAATTGGCTGCAAGAATGAGGCGGTCGTCAAGGCAGCAGCCAATGTCGCCTTCTCTCTCCGTGCTGCGGGAAAGCAGGCGGCCCTCAGTTATGTTGTCCATGAATGCAATGCCATTGGTATCGGCCTGATAGCCGGAAGAAACCATACAGATATCCCCCGCAAAGATATCGATACACTCATTATCCTCGAAAATGATCTCTACCATCGAATGGACAAGGAGATGATTGATTCCCTGTTAACACGCACCCGTTTCGTCACTGTCCTTGACCATGTCTTCAATGCAACCACGTCAAAAGCCGATGTCATTCTCCCTGCTGCGACATTTGCCGAATCCATGGGCTCGCTCGTGAGCAATGAGTCGCGGGCACAGCGGTTCTATCAGGTTTTCCAGCCCGCCGGAGACATTCAGGCAAGCTGGAAATGGATCGATGATATAATGAAGCAGAGCGGTGTGCGGGCAGCTGACAGCAGGCGCTCGTTCGATGATCTCATGGAAGAAATGGCCGATGCCCTGCCCATCTTCGCCCTTGTCCGGGAAATCTCGCCGCCTGATGATTTCAGGATTCAAGGAATGAAGATCCCCCGCCAGTCGCACCGTTTCAGCGGCCGCACAGCCTTGACTGCGAACGAATCGGTTCATGAGCCCAAGCCCGCAGATGATCCAGATTCCGCGATGTCGTTTTCCATGGAAGGCTATCAAGGCATGCCGCCCGCGCCGTTGACCGCGCGCTATTGGTCGCCTGGGTGGAACTCCGCCCAGTCCATAAATAAGTTCCCGCAGGAGCTCGGAGAGACGGTCAACGGCAATGATACGGGGAAGAGGCTGATCGAGCCGGCAATGAATGCAAAGACGTCATTCTTTCCCGTGAACCGCAAAAAAAGCATTGCCGACCGGCAGGACAATGAAGATCCCTATCACCTCTTCGGTTCAGAGGAATTAAGCATGCACGCTCCATCCATAGCCAATATCGCGAAAACCAGGAATACAGACAACAACGGCAAAACATGAGCGATTCAACACAACATATGGTCACGCTCTTCGGTGTTTTATTCTCCGTTCTCACCATCGGCAGCATGCTGATCTGGCTCGAACGGCGTCTGCTTGCTCTGTGGCAGGAGCGGTACGGTCCGAACCGCGTGGGGCCGTTCGGCCTGCTGCAGGTGCTTGCCGATGTCATCAAACTACTCGCCAAGGAGGACTGGATCCCTCCCTTTGCGGACAAGGTTGTGTTCATTATTGCTCCCGCGGTCATCATGGTCGTCGTGCTCATGTCCTTTACCGTAGTACCCTTTGCGCCCGGGATCGGGGTTGTGGACATGAACATCGGCCTGCTGTTCTTTCTTGCCATGTCATCCATGGGCGTCTACAGTGTTGCGCTGGCCGGCTGGGCCTCGAACAGCAAATATTCGTTCCTGGGCGGCCTCCGCTCCATTGCGCAGATGCTGAGCTATGAGGTCTTCATGGGCCTTTCTCTCATGGGAGTGGTGATGCTCGCGGGTTCCTTTAATCTACGCGATATCGTCGAAGCCCAGCGCGGCTGCTGGTTCATCGTTCCGCAATGCATCGGCTTTGTCGTGTTCTTCATTGCCGGGATCGCCGAGACCCACCGTCTTCCCTTTGACCTGCCTGAAGCGGAAAGCGAGCTCGTTGCCGGTTTTCATTCTGAATACTCGGGAATGAAGTTCGGCATGTTCTTCGCGGGCGAGTATCTTGCGGTGACCCTCATCTCCGCTCTGAGTACGGCCCTGTTCTTCGGCGGATGGCTCGGGCCTGTCCTTCCGCCCCTTGCCTGGTTTCTGATAAAAACGTTCGTGCTCATCTGTTTCTTCATTCTGCTCCGGGCATCCTTCCCCCGGCCCCGGTATGATCAGCTTATGGCGTTCGGGTGGAAAGTGATGCTGCCTTTGTCGCTCCTCAATCTGGTCGTTACCGGAGCGGTAATTCTTTGGAAAAGTTCTTAGACGTACCCTGCACTCGCGCATACGCACTCGTATACGCTGGGCACAGGCGGATAACAGCGGATTAAGAGCGGAAAAGACGTGATAATGCTTTATGGTTTATAAAATTAAGAATTCAATCCGCTTTTATCATAAACATTTATCAGCATCTTCCGTGTCAGAGGTTTTTTGATTATATTCAGCCTTTATGGAGGATAGCAAAAGTTCTTAGACACGGATTAAAGCGGATTTACGACGGAAAAGGCCGGATACATCGGTGCATTAATTTTCAGACAGAACTTTATCCGCCGTTATCATAGGCTGTTATCCGCATCTTCCGTGTCAAAGGTTTTTAATTATGATCAGCCTTCTCAAAACACTCTATACGGTCTTCATGACCATGTTCCGCAAGCGGGTGACGATCCAATACCCCGAGGAGCGGCCTTACATTCCACCCCGCTGGAGGGGAAGGATCATTCTTTCCCGCGATCCTGACGGCAAAGAGCGGTGCGTCGCCTGTAGTCTCTGCGCCGTTGCCTGCCCGGTGGGCTGCATAACGCTCCAGGCAACGGAGGATGACCATGGCAGAAGATATCCTGAATTCTTCAGGATCAATTTTTCACGCTGCATTTTCTGCGGCTACTGCGAGGAGGCTTGCCCGACGTATGCGATCCAGCTGACGCCGGACTTTGAAATGAGCGAGTACGTGCGCCAAAACCTGGTCTATGAGAAAGAGGACCTGCTCATCAGCGGGCCGGGGAAGTACCTTGACTACAACTACTACCGCCTCGCGGGATTATCCATCAAGGAAAAGGGCAAGGGAGAAGCTGAGAACGAGCAAAAACCCGTGGATGCAAAGAGTTTGATGCCATGAACCTTCTCTTTTATTTATCATCACTGATCGCTGTAATTTCCACCCTCCTGGTCATCACCCGGACCAACACAGTGCATGCGCTCCTGTATTTCATCGTTTCGCTGCTCTCCGTCGCAATGATTTTTTTCATCCTCGGCGCGCCATTCATCGCTGCATTGGAGGTCATCATTTACGCCGGAGCCATTATGGTCCTTTTCATCTTTGTGATTATGATGCTGAATCTGGGCAGAGCGCACGCGCGTGAGGAATCTGCACTCCTGACCCCTGGCATATGGACAGGCCCTGTGATCCTCTGTGCCGTTCTTGCCGCGGAACTGGGGTTCGTGGTCTTTGCAGGACCAGGAACCGGTATGACTGCAAATACCATAACTCCCAAACAGATCGGCATCGCACTGCTCGGACACTATGTGCTGGGTGTGGAACTGGCCTCCATGCTGCTCCTGGCCGGACTTGTCGGGGCGTATCATCTGGGCAGACCGCACAAACAGGGAAACACCAAGAAGGAGGAAGCATGACCTCTTCCATCCCCATGGAGCACGGCCTGATCCTTGCCGGGATCCTGTTCATCCTCGGCCTGACAGGCGTGCTCGTTCGAAGAAACATCGTATTCATGCTCATGTCTGTGGAGATCATGCTGAACGCCTCCGGACTTGCGTTCGTCATCGCAGGTTCACATTGGGGTCAGCCTGACGGCCAGGTCATGTTTATCTTCATATTGACGATGGCAGCAGCGGAAGTGTCAGTTGGATTGGCGCTCGTACTGCAGCTGTATCACAACTTCAAGACCCTCGATGCCGACACCGCAAGCACCATGAAAGGATAGACAGAGGCAGTAATCAGTACCCTTGATCCTGGACCCTGAACTCATATGAATTATCTTTTGCCCCTCATCCCCGCGCTTCCCTTTGCCGGATTCTTCGTGCTTGCTCTGCTCGGGCGCCGGCTCTCCAGGAAAACCATTGCCTTCGTCGGCACTGGCACGGTGGGTGCAAGCGCGCTCCTTTCGCTCGCAATGGCGCTAGAATTCACCGGCGGTTCGCGGCAAAGTCATGTCATTGTGCAAAGGCTCTGGACCTGGATGCGATTTAGCGGGTATGAGATTCCGGTGTCTCTTGCCCTCGATGTCCTTTCCCTGGTCATGATACTGATCATCACGATCATTGGTTTTCTCATCCACCTCTATTCCATGGAATATATGGCGGATGACAAGGGCTACAGCAGGTTCTTTGCCTACATGAACCTCTTTGTCGGCTCGATGCTGACGCTGGTGCTCGCTGACAACCTGCTCCTCCTGTATCTCGGCTGGGAAGGCGTGGGGCTCTGCAGCTACCTCCTGATCGGTTTCTGGTACGAGAACCCCGCGAACGGCAAAGCAGCGCGAAAAGCATTCATCGTCACCCGCATCGGCGACACGGCAATGGCGCTGGGCGTCTTTCTCCTTTTCACGGAGCTCGGCACGCTCAACATCCAGGACTTGATGCACAGTGCGCAGGAGCAGTGGCCGATCGGTTCCAACACCGCAATTCTTGCGGCTGCGCTCCTGCTGGGCGGCGCGCTTGGCAAGTCGGCCCAGCTCCCGCTCCAGGTCTGGTTGCCTGACGCCATGGCCGGCCCGACGCCCGTAAGCGCATTGATCCATGCCGCCACCATGGTCACCGCCGGTGTATACCTCATTGCCCGCACTCACGTTCTGTTCGAGCTCGCGCCCGTGGTGCAGCACGCCATTGCCTTTATCGGTACGGCAACGCTGCTCGTCGCGGGAATCAGCGCACTCGCGCAGCGCGACATCAAACGCGTGCTCGCCTATTCAACGATCAGCCAACTCGGGTATATGTTCCTGGCCCTCGGGGTAGGCGCCTGGTCAGCCGCCATTTTTCACCTTGTGACCCACGCCTTTTTCAAGGCGCTGCTGTTTCTCGGCGCTGGAGCGGTGATCCTTGCCCAGCATCACGAGCAGGATATGTTCAAGATGGGGGGACTTCGTCGCTCGCTCCCCATCACGTTCTGGACGTTCCTGATAGGCTCAGCGTCGCTGTCCGCGTTTCCCCTCGTAACAGCCGGATTCTATAGCAAGGACATGATCCTCTGGGAGGTCTGGGCCTCGCCCGCAGGCGGAAAAGGGCTCTGGTTTGCCGGCCTGATCGGCGCATTCATCACAACCCTTTACACCTTCCGCATGGTTTTCCTGACCTTCTTTGGCGACCAGAAAACAGCAGTGGGCTATCGACCGGGCCGGCACATGACCACACCGCTGATCGCACTCGCCGTCCTTTCGATCATCGGGGGATTCGTCGAGCTGCCGCCGCTGTTCGGTGACACGAGGCTTTTCTCGAACCTGCTGCAGCCCGTGCTGCCGCTGCTTACACTCGACCATGCGGACACGTCAACCGAGATGACCATCCTGATCATCACTGAGATCGTCCAGTTCAGCGGCATATTCATCGCCTACCTGCTGTACATGCGTCATGCTGGCCGCGGGATGCATCCAACTGCCGGCGCCTCTATCGAACCCCTGCGGCGATTCATGCTGGCCGGATGGAACGTTGATGCGCTTTATGATCGGCTGTTCATGCGGCCTTTCGATCGTCTGGCCGAGATTTGCAAGTCGGATTTTGTCGACTCTGCCTACACAGCCATCGCCTCGACTGGCCGCTTAATGGCCGCGGTGCTTGCCAGGACCCAGACCGGCAATATCCGCTGGTACGCGATGGGAATGGTTATGGGTGCAATAGTATTTTTAGGGATTGTTCTGTTTTATTACTGATCCGTAGCCCCTCCCCTCGTGGGAGGGGTTGGGGAGGGCTGAGTGTGACTGTCAATTTAACCAGGAACGCGAAGGCACTAAGAAGGTCCGCTACCGATGCGCAGCGTTTCTTATGGAAACACTTACGGTCTCGTCAACTTGAGCACTTGAAATTCAGAAGACAGGAACCGATTGGCAGATATATTGTGGATTTTGTTTGCTACGATAGACAGGTGATCGTTGAAGTTGACGGTGGTCAGCATTCTGAAGAACGAGATGCTGATCGTGATTTCTGGCTGAGATCACAGGATTTCACTGTTTTGCGATTCTGGAATCATGAAGTCCTGACGAATATCGAGGGCGTGATGGAAGTGATTCATAGAAATTGTTTACGAGATTCACCCTCCCCAACCCCTCCCATCAAGGGAGGGGCTAAAGAATGATCCTTGTCTTGCTCATCACCATACCGCTGCTCGGCGGGCTGGCTGCCTGGATATCCGACAGCAAAAAAACCGATCTCCCCCGTTGGATCGCGCTGTCCGCGCTCGGTTTCGACCTGGTCCTCGTGCTGGTGCTGTGGACGCTTCCTGATGTACAGTTCCCTGCCAGCAATGGCAACTGGTTCATCGAACTGAACAGGCCCTGGGTACCTGCACTCGGTATCAGCCTGCACCTCGCAATCGACGGCCTGAGCCTCATCCTTATCGCCTTGACCGTGCTCCTCGGCATCGTATCCATCATCTGCTCCTGGTCAGAGATCCGT
Source organism: uncultured Nitrospiraceae bacterium (assembly GCA_964447405.1). GTDB lineage: Bacteria > Nitrospirota > UBA9217 > UBA9217 > UBA9217 > JALNZF01. The sequence goes on from CAYUSP010000004.1 coordinate 23,589, forward strand.
GAACGCATTGGCTTCTTCCACATGAACCTGCTCCTGATCATTTCAGGCATTCTGGGAGTGTTCCTGGCTCTGGATCTTTTTCTGGTTATTTTCTTCTGGGAACTGATGCTGGTGCCCATGTACTTTCTGATCATCCTCTGGGGGCATGAGAACCGCCATTATGCTGCACTCAAGTTCTTCCTTTTCACTCAGGCTGGCGGCCTGTTGATGTTTCTCTCGATCCTTGCGCTCTACTTCGTCCATGGTCGGAATACCGGGACCTACACCTTCGACTACAACCTGCTGCTCGGGACCATCCTCACGCCACTTGAATCCTTCTGGATCATGATGGGATTTGTCCTTGCCTTCATCGTAAAACTACCGGTTGTGCCGTTTCATCCCTGGCTGCCTGACGCGCATACTGAAGCGCCTACAGCGGGAAGTGTTATTCTCGCCGGCCTTCTGCTCAAAACCGGCGCCTATGGCCTGCTGCGATTTGCATGGCCCCTGTTCCCTGATGCCATGGCATTGATCAGCCAGGCGATGCTGGTGCTGGCTGTCATCGGCATTATCTACGGCGCGCTGCTCGCCTTTGGCCAGACGGACTTGAAGCGCCTCGTCGCATACACCAGCATCAGCCATATGGGTTTTGTCCTGTTCGGGATCTTTGCCGGCAATGAAATATCCGGCTCCGGGGCAGTGTTCCAGATGCTGGCTCACGGCATCAGCACCGGCGCTCTGTTCATCATCATCGGCATCATCCAGGAACGATTGCATACACGGGAACTGGACAGGATGGGAGGTGTATGGTCATTGGCGCCCAATCTGGGAGGCATGGGGCTTTTCTTTGCTCTTGCCTCGCTCGGTCTGCCGGGGCTCGCTAATTTTGTGGCTGAGTTCATGGTGCTGCTCGGCGCGTACGGGGAACACCGCATTCTGACCGCGATCGCCGCATGCGGACTGGTGCTCGCGGCAATCTATTCGCTCTGGATCGTCCAGCGCGTATTCCATGGCCGTAGCAGCGAAGGATTAACGTTTGCGGACCTTTCAAAGCGTGAAGCAGGGACGCTTGCAACGATGGCCATGCTGCTCCTCTGGCTCGGCCTCTACCCGGGGCCTGTCCTTAACAGAGTGGAGCCGGTTCTGCGGGGTATGTACGATCCCGCCTCAACGCAAAAACCAGCAGCCGTTCAGAGAGGAACGCAATGAATCTCTCCGACTTGATTGCTCTCTCCCCGTTTCTTGTGCTGATCACCGCATCGGTTGTGGTCATGCTTGCCATAGCCATTCGCCGCAGCCATGCGTTAGCGTTCGGCCTGACGCACACCGGCCTGCTTCTCTCTTTTGCTGCCGTATGCGTCCTGGCAGGGCTACCCCCCCGGGAAGTGACGCCGCTGCTCATCGTCGACCGATTCGCCCTCTTTTTCATCGGCCTGATACTGCTGTCTGCCGTGGGTGTTGCCTCCTTCTCCTATTCCTACCTGAACCTGCATCAGGGCCATCGCGAGGAATTCTACCTCCTGCTGCTCATTGCCACGCTCGGCTGCGCTGTTCTCGCATCAAGCATGCATTTCGCATCTTTTTTCCTCGGCATCGAACTGCTGAGCATATCACTGTATTCCCTGATAGCCTATCTCCGCCACAGCAACCGCGGCGTGGAGGCCGGCCTGAAATATCTTATTCTCGCGGCTGTTTCTTCCGCCTGTATCCTGTTTGGCATGGCCCTTGTCTATGCGGCCACCGGCAGCCTGGCCCTGAAAGCGGTCGCCATGCCAGTGTCCGGATACGGCGTATATGTACTGGCCGGTGCATGCATGATCATGGTTGGCGTTGGCTTCAAGCTCGCCCTGGTCCCGTTTCATTTCTGGACACCCGATGTGTATGAAGGCGCTCCCGCGCCGGTAACCGCATTCATTGCAAGCGCATCAAAAGCGGCAGTCTTCGCACTCGTCCTTCGCATGGCAGCCGGGATTAACACGCAGTCCCATCCGTCTCTCATTGCAATAATGACCATCACCGCTGTTTCATCCATGTTCGCAGGCAACCTGCTGGCCATGTTTCAGACGAACGTAAAACGCATTCTTGCCTACTCGTCCATATCACATCTAGGCTATCTCCTTATTCCGGTTATTGCCGGCGGCATGCTTGCCGAAAAAGCGGCGCTCTTTTCCGTCGCTATCTACTGCATCACTTCCCTCGGTGTATTCGGAGTCATCGCCCTGCTCTCCACAAAGGACCGTGACGCGGACAGGCTTGAGGATTATCGGGGCCTTGCATGGAAGAGACCGCTGCTGGCCTGCGTATTCACGATAGCGCTGTTCTCGCTCGCCGGGCTTCCAGTGACAGCCGGTTTCATTGCGAAATTCTATTTAGCCGCCGCAGGGGTAAGCTCCGGGCTCTGGTTCCTGATGATCGCCCTGGCGATCAACAGCGTATTGGGGCTGTTTTACTATCTTCGCATTGTCATAGCTCTGTTCACGCCGTCCAAGGATGAGCAACTGCCTCTACCCGCGATTGCCCGGCTCGGGATCACCGTTCTCGCATCGATTATGCTGCTTCTACTCTGGGTAGGCGTTTATCCCGCGCCGGTCCTCGCTGTTATCGAATCAGCAGCGCGTTCCCTGAGATAGAACACGATCATCCAGGGACAGCACGAGGGGACAGGCTTTGCTGATTGAGTTTGCGATAACTGCTGCATACAGGAAATGCTGCTTTACTTGTTTGGGGGAATTGCGATAGTGAGGGTTGGATCTACGACGGCAGTCCTGGATGGACTGAAGGACTATGGTGTTTTTATGGTGACCCTGTCTCTGCCTGCCTTTTTGGATTCATACATTGCGTCATCCGCACGTTTAATAAGATGGTCGATGTGAACATCGTTGGGAAAAGGTGCGGCCACACCGATGCTGATCGAAAGAGGTGCGTTAGTCCGGCTGTCGAATTGAAATGACGATTCCCTCAGCATAATAAGAAATTTTTCCGCGAGATTTTCTGCGCCGCCTGGCGATGTCTCCGGCAGGATCAGCATGAATTCATCCCCTCCGTAGCGTCCCGCTAAGTCGGACTTGCGCAGGATCGACTTCAGGAGCATGGATATATTTTGCAATGCCCGGTCTCCAGCGTCGTGGCCATAGGTATCGTTGATGGCTTTGAAGTTGTCGATATCGAACAGGACAAGCGACAGGTCTTTCCCATAGCGTTTTGCACGGTCAAGCTCGTAGGTCAGACACTCCTCCAGGGCCCTGCGGTTCATGAGTCCGGTCAGGCCGTCCGTTCTGGAGAGGTATTCCAGTTTTTCGATCAGCCCCAGTTTTTCCTCTTCCGAACGTTTGCGGTCCGTTACGTCCCGGGTATATTCGACGACATGGGAAACAACTCCCTGTTCGTCAAGGATGGGATAGGTGAAGATCTCCACCCATATCTGGGTGCCGTCAGGCTGGAGCACAAGTTTGTCCTTTGCGCAGGGATCTCCCGACTTCAGGGTCTTGCCGACCACGCACTCCTCGCACATGATATCGCGGTTCGCAAGAACGCTGTGACAATACTGTCCGATCATTTCGTCGGCGGTCCTGTTCTTGAGCCTCGCATACGCATCGTTCACCCGGATGATCCGGAGGTTCCTGTCAAAAATGCAGAATGGATCCCGGATACTGTCAAAAATTGTGTTTAAAAAATGCTCTGAACGTCTTAGCCGTTCTTCATGTTTTTTGCGCCAGGTTATATCACGGACAATGCAGACCCTTCCGCCGTCCTCAAGCATGGTAACGGAAGCTTCCTGGAAATAGGCGCTGCCATTTTTTCGCCGCGCGACGAGTTCACCCCGCCATTGGCCGCTCTTTTTTAGCGCGGGAAAACAAACCTGCTCCATTCTAAGCCGTTCACTTTCCTCGTATGCCACTGCATACGATTTGCCGATGATCTCGTCGGATTTGGCATATCCGTTGATCGAGGCGTATGCACGGTTCACGTATACGTATTTACCTTCTTGATCGTAGATCGCGATGCCGTCCATGGAAGCCTCGATCGCAGCGGATTCAGTTTTGAGCATTTCCTGAGTAAGGCGGTGTTTGGAGAGAATGTATGCGACAATGAATCCGAAGACAAGAAAACCGGCAGTCATGAAGAGACGCAGAAAGGGTTCGTGCTCGTTCACATGGGTTAGAAGAGTGACAAAATCCCCTTCGTGGTCGACAAATGCATCATAAGCTGCATCAAAGATCCAGATAACGATAACAGCTATAACTGTTGTAAAAATGACCTTATGTTCTGGTTTAATACTCATTGCCCCCACCATTACGCCCTTGAAAAGATTGGCGGATGGTTTTTATTAGTATAGCAGAATTATGAGCAAGGCACCGGAAACTTAATGAAATAGCCATCGGTTTTGCATGGAGCTGAGAGTTGCTGCAGGCCATGGGCGGTACGTTTCCCATAAATTCAAACGTTCGTCTTGATGCTTTCTTCCTGGATTCCAAGGACCTTCTCGACGATATCAGCGAGTTCCTCATCATGGTCATGGCTCAGGGTGAAAACGCGGCATTGCACCACCCGGGCCGGGATGTAGTCGAAAAAATCCTTGAGCGGCTCCTTCTCGACCTTACGCGTCGAGGGGTTGAAGACATATATCTGCCGTTCGCCCATCATCAAGGGATTCACCGGCCGGGGATCCTGGCTGGCCATGTCAACGCAGAACTGCAGGTCTTTGAGCGCGGGTGGAAGGTTGCGGCGGATGCGTTTTACCAGTTCCTGCTCATCAATAATGGACTTCCCCTTTTCGAATACCCGCATGGAGAGCGTAATATCGTACGCCATCTTCCATTTGACCTCGCGTGACAGGATTGCAGCCCACTCGCGTCCCAGCATGGCCGTGGCGCCATCCTGCTGCTTGCCCCATTTGCGCACGGCTTCCAGGAGAGACCAATCCGTGAGTTCAAGATATTCCCGGAGGTTGTCAACGGGATTAAAGGGGAAGATCGCGGCCATGGTGTCTTTGAACAGTTCCTTCAGATGTTCGTCGATCGCCCGCGTGGTACGGTGGTAATACACATTGGTATACATGTACAAGCGCGCGTTCAGGAACATGTTAAGGGCAGAGAGGCCGGATTTGTGGAGCGTGAGCCCCTTGTCCGTGAAGAACGTGTAATACATGAGCCGGTCGATGTCCACTGCCCCGATCGCAACGCCGCACATGTAGGCGTCTCGCATGACATAATCAAGATTGTCCACGGTGTAAATGCCCGAGAGCAGCGGCTGCAGAAATGCGAGCCACCGGGGCTGTTTCGCTGTCGGCGCCACCCCTTTACCTATCAGGAAAGCGATCTGGTCAGGGTCCAGTTTTTCGCGCTTCGCGAACTCCCCTCCGGGCCCTCGCCGGATTGACCGGATGATGTCAGCGAGCTCTGTGCGGATGATGTGCTGTCCGAGCTTTTCATGGGTCAAGCCGAATTGTTCAAGATAATTGTCGTCGAAGAAATGGCCGAACGGGCCGTGGCCGACATCGTGCAGCAGCGCCGTGACTCTCAGAAGTTCCTCGATATAATTCGCGGAAGGGCAGTCAGTCGCCGCGGCCTTGAGGGACGGATAGAGATGGCGGGCAAACCTCCCGGCGAGGTGCATAGCGCCCAGCGAGTGCTGGAACCTGCTGTGCTCTGCCGAGGGATAGACCCAGCGCGCGCTCTGGAGCTGGTAGATCTGGCGCAGCCGCTGCATCCAGGGCGTGTCGATCAGGTCCTTTTCTGTTTTTTCGCCCGCGAGACGCGGAGTGGTGAAGGAGATATATCCGTGGACCGGGTCGCCGAGCAGTGCTGTGCCGTCGTAAAACTCTTCACCTCTGTTCAGTTCGCGCATGAAGTTATTATACCGTGAAATAGCGGTGAGTCAATCCGAAAGTGCCCTGTGGTGGCGCTTAAGAGCACATCAACGAAGCATGTCCTGATGATCTCTATCGTATCACATATGCCAGAGCGCCTTCTTCAACGGCAAAGAAAAGCGACTGCATTTCTTTTTTTGTCACAGTGATAAAGGGAATCTTGACCTCCAGCGGAGGGACACTTGCGCGCCTCCACTGGAGAATGAGCGCATTGCCGAAAACCAGCGCATTCCGGCCCTGCGCCCCCTCGGACTTTTTGGTTAACACCAGCATACCGGGCTTGATGTGCTCACCGGAAAATCTTTTTGATTCCGTATAGTGAAAATCTTTTAATATACGATTTCTATACAGAAGCCTGCCGCTCTTTTTCGAAAGGTTCAGAACCAGGTACTTTGCATCCGTGCTGTACATCGTTCTCTGGAAGACCAGAAAGCCCTGCTCTTCTGTAAGCGCTGCGATGGAGGCTTGCAAGGACTTCCTCTGTTCTATGAGCGCAGTGCGTTCGTCCGCTTCCTCTCCCGCTGCGACCTGAACGGCAAGGACCATGACAAAATACAGGACAAATCCAAAAGTGTTCATGATAATGGTACTCCGCACTTCGCACTAATAAAGATACACCTTCGTCCCGATGTTCACGGATTTATAGATCAGTTCCAGGTCGTCATCACCCAGGGACACACATCCATGCGTAAAGTGGGTACCCAGAAGATTCGTCCATTTCGTTCCGTGGATCTTATATCCATTCCCGAGAAGGAGGGCGTATTTGCCCAGCACACCCCGCACGAGCCGGTCGGGATCGTTCTCAGCAGGAATAGGCATGTTCTCCTCCACATAGGACCAGTCCGGCCTGATCCATACGGGATTCCGCTCCTTGCCCAGGACCGTAAAGGAACCCATGGGCGTCTCGAAATACCAGTTGCCGCCTGTTTCAGCTTCTATCAACTGCCTGCTGCCGGATCCGCACACGGCAGTATGCAGAATATCGTTCCCCTGCCGCATCGTCAGGCGGTTGCTTTCCGTATCAACAACCAGATACACCTCGCCGTCATCCTGATCCGCAAGCATGCATTTCAAGCCGCGGTTCTCCATTTCGAGCTGCGCCGCATCCTGCTGCAGTGCTTGGATTTCTGAGCGAAGAGATTCGAAAACGGATGGTTCTTCCGCATTTGCCGGAAGACTGACCGAACATACAATGATCAGAACTATGACAGTGTAAATTATGAGAGCCGTGTAAGCGCGAAAAAAAGTGAGGGAGGCGGGCATGCTATTATTGTTTCTTATGGAACTTCTGTACATCTTCTTTTGTCATCTCGCAATCCCGAAGAATCTTTGATAAAAGTCCGGGACCTATTGTTTCTCCGGCATGGGTCGGGACCACGGTCGAACGACCATCTGGATGTTTAAGAAAAGAATGACTTCCGCGCGTTCTGACGACGATAAAACCGGCACGTTTTAGAAGAGCGACTAGTTCTTTTCCCGTATAAGCGGGGTACGTACTCATACTGTCACTTCTACGCGTTGAACACCCACTAGGTGCATTTTCGAAGGTTTGGGTTTCTGCACTTCAAGGCAAAGCGCGATTGCCTCCTTAACACGTTCCATTAAAACATCGAGTGATTTCGCCTGGGTATGGCATCCGGTGAGACCAGGGACTTCTGCAACGAAATATCCCGCTTCATCCTGCTCAACGATGACCGTAAATTCTTTTTTCATATATTCTCTCCTGATACTAAATCGATGATTGACAATACCACAAATGCCTCAGGCTGTAAAGCATTCCAGCATGACGGGCAAGTTGTCAAAAAATCTTTCCCGGATTCAATATGTTGTTCGGATCAAACGCCGTTTTAATGCGCTTCATGACGGCAATCGCTTCCTGTCCGGATTCCATTGGCAGATATGCGGCCTTGGACAATCCTATACCATGCTCTCCAGTAATACTTCCGCCCATGCGGAGCACGGCCGCGAATATCTCTTTTACCGCGGCTTCAGCCCTCGGCAGGTCCGCGTCATCGATCATGATATTGGTATGGATGTTGCCGTCGCCTGCATGGCCGAAATTGACGATCAGGAGGTCATGCTGTTTCGCAATAGTAGCGATCTCGCTCAAAATATCGGGAATTCTGCTCCGAGGAACCACGATGTCCTCGTTTATTTTTTTTGGTTTGATCGCATACAGCGAGGGGGAGATGGACCGCCGCGCCTTCCAGAGCTGCTCGCTTTCGGCAGCGGAACCTGCCTTCACCACGCGCACCGCTCCTGCGCGCGTCATGATATCAGCTGTCCTGTTCGCATCGAGCCGGGTCGTTTCCGCCGGACCATCGACGTCCGTGAGCAGCATGGCAGACGCACCCCGTGACAGGTCCTGTTTGAGGTAGCCCTCCACTGCCCTGAGCGCTGCCTCATCGACCAGTTCAAGCGCACAGGGGACAATGCCGCTCGAAAAGATCCTGTCCACTGCCAACGCAGCATGCTGTATATCTGAAAAAAACGCGGCAACTGTGCGCACTGATTCAGGAAGAGGCAGCAGTTTAACCGTGATCTTCGTGACAACGCAAAGCGTTCCTTCCGAACCCACGATCAGCCGGGTAAGATCATAGCCCGCAACGCTCTTGAACGTGCGCGCGCCGGTATTGAGGATCTCGCCTGTGGGAAGTACAACTTCCAGGCCGATCACATAGTCTCTCGTGACGCCGTATTTCACCGCGCGGAGGCCCCCGGCGCATTCCGCCACGTTCCCGCCCATGGTGCAAAAATTGCGGCTTGCCGGATCCGGCGGATAGAACAGGCCGCGCGACTCGACCTCGCGCTGCAAATCGCCGTTTATGACACCAGGCTCCACGACGGCGATGTGGTCTTTTTCATTGATCTCCAGGATGCGGTTCATGCGCTCGCAGGACAGGACAACGCCGCCCTGTATGGGCACGGACCCTCCGGACATGCCGGTACCCGCACCGCGCGGCACGACAGGAAACAGCTCCCGGTTCGCGAGCTTGAGGATCGCGGCGATCTCCCCGGCTGTGGCGGGCCGGGCAACAGCCCAGGGTGCTGATTCCCGCCGCGTTGCATCGTAGGAATAGGCTATCAATGATTCAGGCGAGGTGGAAAGGTTGGCAGGGCCGACAATGGACTGAAGCTCTTTAATGGTCGATGGCTTAAGCATACACTCGATAGTCGATATCCGGGAACAGGTTGTCGCTGTATTCTATATCGCAGAGCCATCCTTCGTCAATATGCTGTTCCCTGATATCGTGATACAGCCTGGTGAATCGAAGCACATGCTCTTTGGTCCTCTTGACGGCATATTCCACATGACTGCCTGTCTTCATGATGAACGCCCAGTCAGAACTCTGGGCGAGCAGAAGCTCCCGTGCCGCCTGATTCAGCGCGCGAAGAAGCAGGCCATCCGCTGAGGGGTGTGCGCGTGCCAGCTCGACCATGCGGTCAGCAGCCTTGTGCAGGTGCCGGTAGATCCAGTCGTTTGTTTCGTTCAGCCATACTTCTGCATACCCCCGGGAGCCCCAGCTCGACCGGGACGGCTCAGCCACCTGGCAGAGCGGATTCAGCTTTAAATACTCACTCGGAGTAACCAGGCGGACCGTCTTCTGGTCAAACACGGTCTTTCTGATGAAAAAGTCGATCCAATCCGGCCCCTCGAACCACCAGTGTCCGTACAACTCAGCATCATAGGGGGCCACAATGAGCGGTTTTCGATCCGCGAGCATGCCGGCCAGCCATTCGATCTGTTTTTCACGGTTGAAGAGAAAGTTGCCCGCGTGTTCGGCAGCCCGATCGAGCGCCCGCTGGCGCACATACGGTTCCTTGTGGTCCGTAGGGCCCGTGATCTTGTAATACTTGACGCCCAGATTTACCCGCATGCCGTCGGGATGAATATAAGGCTTCACGTAATCGTAATCGAGATCGAATCCCACATCACGGTAGAAGTCACGGTAATGATAGTCACCGGGGTAGCCTTCCTTGGAGCTCCAAACCTGCTTAGACGACTCAACATCCCTGCCGAATGCCGCAACACCGGAACGGCAGAAGATCGGCGCGTAAACACCATACTTGGGACGGGGGGAAGCATGGAGCAGTCCATGTGAGTCCGTGAAAAAATAGCGGATGCCGGCCTCGTGCAGGATTTCATCAAGCCCCTCATAATACCCGCACTCCGGCAGCCAGATGCCCCCGGGTGCTTTACCCAGATGCTGCTCATGATATTCGACCGCGACCTGTACCTGTGCGCGGACCGCGTTTTTGTTTTCCATCAGCGGCAGGAATCCGTGCGTCGCACCTGAGGTGATGATTTCCAGCACACCCAGGTCCTGGAATTTCCTATACGCTGTTACGAGGTTGCGATCATACCTATCCACGAACACCGAACGTGCATTCATGAACATGCCCTGGTACATGTGCGCCAGGGGATTAAACTCGGGCATGTGCCGGGTCCGCTCGACTTCCTTGTTCGAAAGCTCGATCAACTTGTCGATGTGCCGAACATACCGTTGCTGCAGCAGCGGGTCGGTGAGCATCGCTATCAGCGTGGGAGTCAGGCTCATGGTGACGCGGAAATCGACGCCGTCCCTGACAAGGCCGTCGAATACATTGATGAGGGGAATATATGTTTCGGTGATGGCTTCGTAGAGCCAATCCTCCTCGAGGAACTGGTCGTGCTCCGGATGACGGACATAGGGTAAATGGCTGTGCAGGACCAGCGCCAGATATCCCTTTTCCATCCCAACTCCGGCCGTGTTGCTGTCTTTCACGATGGCTTTCTTTGTATGATCGGATTTTCTTTTCAGCATAGGGGTGGGCTTTCCAGAACTGGTCCAGTCAAAAAAAAGTCCATCCATGTTAGGATGGACCATGACATTCTAAGGTATGCGGAGCCATTGCATCATAAGAACAGCCGTAGCGACTGGTTATTTCCGCTTTATCCGGTCACGAGAAACCAGGCCAGGAGAGGAAATCTCGAGCGCGCGTCTGCGTTTCAGCATTTCCTGCATCTCCGGCGAGGAGACCCCCTGGCGGAATCCTTCAGGATAACCATAGAGCTGCCAGAACTCCTCATCAGCCAGCATCCACTCTTCATCGATTACGTCTGAAATCCCGTCCCGGGGCATTGTGATGTATTCCGACCGGGCAATGGTGAGAAATCTGCCCTCCGGAGACATGAGCCCCAGATCAGCGCAGAACGAATGGGTGGGCCTGCCAAAATCGAAGTACCAGCTCCCGACGCGGTCCACGACTTCCTGATCAAAATAGCCTATGGCGTTGCGGCCGTCAAACTGAACACCCGTAATATCATAGATTCTCACGCACAGTTTGCTGTCCCATCCGAACCAGGTCTTCTCGCGCTCAATCCGTGCCGGAGTCGCCTCCCAAAAAGCATAGGCGATATAGGGGTCCCGTGACAAGATTGAAATTGTTTCCTCGTTGTAGCCCCTTGGCAGTTCACCGGTGTCTGCAACAGGCATCATGGGCTTCGGACCGGTATAATACTTGGACTCCGCAACCCGCTCCTGAGCCATAAGGGGTTCTTCCGCACCAGGGGGAAGCTTCCATTCGCGCACGGAAGAAATAGCAGTCCGCGATTTGACCGCTGACAGGAGTTTCTTCGCTGCAGGCTTTGCCGATTTACCAGTTTTTCCCGCAGGCGCGGTTTTCTTTACGACTGCCTTCTTTACGACTGCCTTCTTTACGACTAGATTCTTTGCGACTGCTTGCTTTACGGCTGTTTTTTTTCCAATTGCTTTTGTTACAGCAGCCTTTTTAACGGCTATTTTTTTTGCGGCAGGTTTCTGTGGAGCGGCCTTCTTCAATGATGCTGCCTTCTTAGCCGGTTTTTTCCCGGGGGCAACTGCGGCAAGTGGCGACTTCGCGGTCTTCGCCTTCTTCGCCTTCTTCGCCTTCACTGGCAGGGCCATTTTCTTCTTTTTGGCCAGGGTATTGAGTTCAGCCACAACACTTGCGGTCAAGTTCGCTTTCTTCATCTCAAACCCCCTTCCGTGGATGTGATTTTGTGCAGGTTGAATAAAATTAACTATAACACAATTAGCTGCATTGTCAAATTGAATACCTGCGCTTGCCGCTGTGAGTATACTTGCCTAAACTGAAAATTACCTTGCAAATGACTATGAATTCAGCTATCATTTCGCCGATGAATGCGCTGAAGGAAGATTCACGGCAGCTCGATATTGAACCGCAGTTCCTGACTCAGGCGCAGACAGCAGGCATCATCGTGCGAATCTGCCAGATGAACAAAATCGAGCACGAAGGCATCATCCGCGATATCGGCCGCTATGATGTCAATCTTGAAGTAAACGGCAAGATCATCACCCTCCTGAAACAGGAACTATCCTGCATCACCGCGCCGCGCTCCATTGTCACTGTAACAAAACCTGAGCACCCAGCAGTTCCTTCCGATCAACCGCACAATGATAATGCAGCGGCGAGACCGAACATCCAGCATGAATTCCTCGACAAGGCGATCCGCGAGAACCAGATGCTGACACTGTACCTTATCAACGGACACCGCATCAGGGCAAACATCGAAGCCTTCGATAATTTCACGCTCCTTCTCAAAGAAGGAGAACAGCAGCATCTGTACTACAAGCACTCGATCACCACGATCAACCGCTGAAGGTGGCACCATGGAAATAAATCTCCTTGACAGAATGATGGAAGAGTTTCAGGCAGGGCGGTCTATGGTAACCTTTACTCTGCAGAATAAAGTTCGCGTGACTGGTCGGATCAAAGCCTTCGACGGTTATATCATCATCGTGGAAAACAGCAAGCAGGAGTTCGTTTACCGGCATGCGGTATCCTGCGTCGCGTCTGCCCCTCCGCAGGAGCAGCGACACCGGCACCCAAGTGCGAGTCAGGCGCCTGAAACGATCGAACCGACGCGCGTGGCAAAACCCTCCCTTCCCAAGCCCCGGCCATCCAATCCCAAGCCCCGGCCGTCACACCCGCAACCTCAGCCTCAGCCGCAATTGCAACCCGCATCCTCGGACAATCCGAGCCTCAACAACAGTATGAAGGACGGCCTCCTTAAATGGATGCAGGAGCATAAGGCGGCCAAGTAGCATGAACTTCCGTTCAGTTGCCTTATCAGTTCTTTCCGGAATTCTACTCGCGCTTGCCTTTCCATTGGCTAATGCCTATTTCCTTGCATGGATCGCGCTGATCCCTCTCTTTTTTGCACTCAAGAATCAAAGCGTTAAAAACGGCTTCTGGCTTGGCGGCATCACCGGCCTCGTGTACTTCGCGGGCACGGTCCACTGGGTCACGAATTCCGTGCATTTCTACGGACACATACCGCTCATTCCCGCTTCGCTCGTCACCCTGCTCCTGTGCGTTTACCTTGCTCTCTACCCCGCGCTCTTCGGCGCTGCATCTGTGCAACTCAGGAAAAGGTCGCCCCGCCTGTTTTTTATTTCCGCGGCCGCGCTCTGGACTGCGCTCGAACTTGCGCGCACCTATGTGTTCAGCGGCTTTCCGTGGTCTCTGCTCGGTTATTCTCAGTTCAACGCTCTACCGGTTATTCAAATCAGCAACGTGACCGGCGTATATGGCGTGTCCTTTCTGATCGTATTGGTGAACGCGACAGCGGCAGAACTCTTTGTGGACAAAAAATACTATGGCGGCGCTGTGGCCGTTGCCTGCGTCATGGCAGGCGTACTTGGATATGGATACTTGCAACTGCGAGCGCCTGAGCAGAAGCCATTGCTGAAAATATCCGTTGTGCAGGGCAATATCGAACAGGACAAAAAATGGGACCCCGCTTACCAGGAGGAGACCCTATCCACGTACAAACGGCTCACCCTGGAAGCGCTCGCACAGAAACCGGACCTGGTGATCTGGCCCGAGACTGCCACGCCTTTTTATTTCAACGGATCGGCATCTCGCGACAGCGCGCACACCGCGGACCTTGTTGCGTTCGTAAAGCGGAGCGGGGTGCCACTCCTGTTCGGCAGCCCCACGTATGAAGTGACGCCTAATAAGCATATCATCGGGCGAAACTCTGCATTTCTGCTGAACTCCGACAGCACCCTTGGCGCAACGTATCATAAGATACACCTCGTGCCGTTCGGGGAATATGTTCCGCTCAAAAGCCTTTTGTTCTTCGTCGAAAAAATGGTGCAGGCGATCGGGGATTTCCAGGCCGGGGATGATTATGCGGTCATGACCGTGCAGCATGCAGGGCAAACAACGAAGTTGAGCACAGTCATATGCTACGAGATCATCTTTCCCGACCTCGTTAGAAGGTTCGTAGCCAATGGCGCCAACGTCATCACCACGGTCACGAATGACGCCTGGTTCGGCAGGACAGCGGCGCCCTACCAGCACTTTTCCATGGCGGTCTTTCGGGCAGTGGAAAACCGCGTTCCCGTCGCACGCGCCGCGAACACCGGCATCTCTGGCTTCATTGACTCAAAGGGAACTATTCTGGAAACCTCGGGAATTTTCAAGGAAGCGCGTCTGACGCACGCGATAGCCCCCGGCCATAAGCCAACATTCTACACTCGCTTCGGTGATGTGTTCTCCTACCTGTGCGCTGCCTTTACGCTGATCATGATGGCAGGACAGCCAGGAAAAAAGCGCTGACCCGTCCCTGCATTCCGCCTTGCCCAATCAGAGTGCGCATACCGTTCTCAAAAACTCGCGTGATCTCAGCCTTTTGCCAAGAATGTGAAAAAAATGATCTGCAAATGCCCGGTCGAGCTCCTGCATGATGCCTGCTGAGGGTTTGAGCCGCGTTACCTTGTCCATGTCCATTCTGAGAGCCTGATAATAGAATCCCACAGTACCTTGTGAGAGCTTCACCTGATCACTACCCGAGGAGACCATGCAATCCGGACAGAGCATCCCGCCCTTCAACCCGACAAACACAATATCCCCTTTCGGCTGCAAGCCGCAGGAAAGACAATGGTCCAGCCGCGGCTGATAGCCGAGCAGCGACAGCAGTTTTATTTCGAAGATGCGGAGCAGAAAGAGCGGTCTTTCGCCTTCGTTCAGCAATTGGAGGACCTGCAGAAGAAGCAGGAAGACAGCAGGGTTCCCCTCATGCGGAGGCGCCAATTCCTTCACGAGCTCCAGCATGACGGCTCCGGCAGCAGCCCGGCCCAGGTCCCCGCAGATAGCAGGCAGCTGGGTGAGGATCTCCGCGGATTCGATGCGCATCAGTTCCTGGTGCTCCCGCTCATGCAGATGAAGCCTGCAATGGGTGAAGGACTCGAGCCCCGCTCCGAACCGCCGGAATGACTTGCGGGCGTTTCCTGCCACGCCCTTCTGCAGACCCCGGTCAAAGGAAAAGAACGTGACCAGTTTGTCCGCCTCGCCGAGGTTCATGCTGCTGATGATTATGGCTTCAGTCCTGGATTTCATTGAATTGGATGGGCAGTACTATCTGTTTGAGGCGGCAACAACAACCTCCGGCTGCATTACGCAGGTCATTATACACGGTCATACACTGCGTGCAAAGAAGGAATCGCGCCCTCTTTGCTTAAATGAACCTCCACGCAGCAAGCTGCGTGGTATCTTAATTATAATGTTCGCCCCTCCCTTGATGGGAGGGGATTGAGGGGAGGGTGAAGTATCCGATGCTCGTACTCGTCACCCCCACCTAACCTCCCCCATCAAGGGGGAGGGACCTATAGGGTGACCCCGCAGCAAGCTGCGGGGAATTGCAAGTTAAAAAATCGTGACAGTGCGGCTCATTGAGCCTTTGATAGTGGTACAATAAGAATCATAATCACATCGAGGGAGGGTTACTATGCGTATCGGCATCATCGGATCAGGCATCGTAGCGCAAGTACTGGCAGATGGTTTTTTAAAATACGGGCATGAGGTCATGCTCGGGACGCGCGATCAGGCAAAGCTCGCGGATTGGAAAACGAAGAACCCGAAAGCCCGAACCGGCAGTTTTGCGGACGCGGCGAAGTTCGGGGAGTTCGCGGTCCTCTCGGTCAAGGGCACGGCAGCGGCAGAGGCGATCCGCTCGGCAGGCCCGGTCGATCTGGCCGGCAAAACCGTTATGGATGTGACCAATCCCATAGCGGATGCTCCGCCCGTCAACGGTGTGCTCCGGTTCTTCACCACCCTGGACGAATCACTGATGGAGCGCCTGCAGCGGGAATTCCCGGATATCCATTTCGTGAAGGCATTCAACTCCGTGGGAAACGCGGCCATGATCAACCCGCCGTTCTCAGGCGGCAAGCCGACCATGTTCATCTGCGGAAATGACGAGCCCGCGAAGAAGATGGTAAAATCATTCGTGGAATTATTCGGCTGGGTTCCCGAAGATATGGGGCAGGTGGAAGCGGCGCGTGCGATCGAACCGCTCTGCATGCTCTGGTGCATCCCCGGCTTCCTCAGGAACGACTGGATGCATGCCTTCAAGATGCTGCGTTAGCCTGGCGCTTTACCGTGCGATATTTCCCTAAGCGGCCTTCTTCTTCCTATGGTTCCTGACATAGAGCACGATAATCACCGCGCTCACGAGGACTACGCCGATCAGAGCCTGATGGGAGTACTGCATGATCAGCTCCTGTTTTGCTCCGAGAAAATAGCCGATGAAGGTGAGGATCGTGACCCAGATGCCGGCGCCCGCAAGCGTGTAGACGGAGAACTTGACGTGGTTCATGCCTGCGAGCCCCGCGGGAAGCGAGATGAGGTGGCGCACCACAGGGATGAGCCTGCCGATGAAGGTAGAAATCTCGCCGTGGTCCCTGAAATACTGCTCGACCTTGGCGAACTTTTCCTCCGTTATCCAGACGTATTTTCCGTATTTCAAAAGCAGCGGCCTGCCGAGATAGTGCGCTGCATAGTAATTCGCGTACGCGCCAACAAGGCTTCCCACGGTTCCCATGAGGATTGCGATCCAGATGTTCATCTTCCCCTGATGGGCCAGATACCCGGCAGGCGGCATGACCAGCTCGCTCGGCACGGGAATAACCGAACTTTCCATGGCCATGAGCAGGAAAATGCCGGTATAGCCCATAGATCCGATTGTATTCACCAGCCACATGATCATTGCATGCATAGATACCTACTCCTTCTCAATCCCTAAACTTCTAACCCGGACAAACCTGGAAACAAAAGGCGTCTCGCGCAAAGCCGCAAAGCACGCAAAGAAAATCTTTAAGTCTATATTTAAAACCAAAAGTCTGAGACTCACTTTTCGCCTTTCTTGGCGGCTTTGCGTCTTTGCGCGAAAATATTCTTGCCCTGGTATGTAGATTTTAATGCTTGAGCACCTAACTCTCAATTCGGCATTGCCATTATTCTTCCGTGATGATCCCGAAGTTCTTCAGCATCCGGTCGTCCTCGCGCCAGTCTTTCTTCACTTTCACGTAAAGCTTCAGGAAGACTTTTACACCGAGCAGCTTTTCCGCGTCCAAGCGGGCCTTTGTTCCGATCTGCTTTAACATGATGCCGCCCTTGCCGATAAGGATGCCTTTCTGGGAGTCGCGCTCTACATAGATCGCCGCATGGATCCGCGTAATGTCCGGATCCTCCTTCATCTCCTCGATGACCACTGCCGTGGAGTATGGGATCTCCTCTTTGGTGAGCTCGAAGATCTTTTCCCGCACCAGTTCGGACACGATGAACCGCTCGGGCTGGTCCGTAAGCTGGTCCTCGGGGAAATACTTCGGCCCTTCGGGCAGGCGTTCCATGATCAATTCGATCAAACCGCCCAGATCGTTCTTAAGTGCGGACATTGGGATGATCTCCGCAAAGGGGAAGAGGCTGCTGTAAGCCTGGATCAGCGGAAGCAGCGCTTCCTTTTTCACCAGGTCCACCTTGTTAATCAGCAAAATCACCGGAGTTTTGATGCCTGATAGGGCCTCAATGATGTAGCGGTCCCCTCCTCCGGGCTCTGCCGTAGCCTCGACCAGCATGAGGATCACATCCACTTCTTTAAAGGTCTGCAGGGCGGTCTTGACCATGACCTCGTTCATCTTGTGCATGGGCTTATGGATGCCAGGAGTGTCCATGAACACCAACTGCGCACCCGGCCGGCTCATGATGCCGAGGATCCGGTTCCGCGTGGTCTGGGGCTTGCTCGACGTGATGGCAATCTTTTCACCGAGAAGCGTGTTCAAGAGCGTGGATTTGCCGACATTCGGCCTGCCGATGATGGAGATGAAGCCTGATTTGAACTTAGCGGGTTTAGACATGATGAACAGAATACCCGAAAAGCAGGCCATGCGCAACTGAAAAGCCGTTAGCAGTGCGCGCATAATGACTTCATGCGTGTGAATTTTATCCCGGCATAACAATAAACCGCGCTCCTTTTTTTGCTATACTTGCGTCATGTAGAGAAAGACTCCGGCTTGAATAGGTCTTCCGTACAGAGAACGCCTTGCTGCAAAACCGCATGGTACGCAGTACCCCGTTGCCGGAAACACGATACACCAGGTCTCGCACTATATATATCCGCCAGCCATGACAGGTTACAGGCACGATGATGATAAAGCTCGTAAATCCAGAAAATTATAATTTCACGCTCTATTCGCTTCCCATGCTTATCTCAGGTATGGCGATCGCCTGCCTTGGATTCTTCGTTCTTTCCCGTGAGCGCATTTCCAGGATCGGTGCATCATTCTTCCTCATGTGCATGTCTGTCAGCTTTTATCAGGTATGCGCAGCCTTGAACAACGCAAGCCTTGACCTTAACCTCGCCCTGTTCTGGAGCAAACTGGGTAATCTAGGCGCCATTTTCATCCCTCTCAGCGTCCTGGTCCTGACAACAGAACTTTTCGAACTCACACAGCGCTATCGATCCGTCATCGCGGCAAGCATCATTGCTACGATCCTGTTCACGCTTGGGCTGTTCTTTACGGACCTGCACATTCGCCGGATCGATCACTTCTTCTGGGGCAATTATGGGATGTACGGCCCTCTTGGCTTTACATTCATAGGTTATTTCATCTGCATCATGGTCCTGAGCATGCGACTTTACTGGCGTGCCTACCGGCACAGCACGACAGATCGGCAAAAGAAACGCTATCGCGGCCTGTTAACGGCTTTCATCGGCGGCTACGTCGGCTCTGTTGACTTTCTTCCCACGTTCGGCATTCCCATCTATCCGTTCGGCTATATGTCCGTGGGTTTCTTTATCGCAGTAAGCACGTACGTCATTTTGCGCTATCGGCTGGTGGACATCACTCCGGAGCTGGCCGCAGAACAGGTCCTTGAAACCATGCAGGGCGCCGTGATCGTCACAGACCTGGACCACAGGATCAAGGTCATCAACGACGTGGCTATCGGGATGATCGGATCATCCAAGGCCGACGTGCTCGGTAAAGACCTCATGAGCATGCTTCCCATTCCCCGGGATTTCAGCGCGGCACTCATAACAGGACGAAAGCCTCTTTCCCGTGAGATGGTTTGGTCCGCGATGGGCCAACAATATGACGTGAATGTGACAGCATCCCTGTTATTCGACAGGAGGGACCGCGAGCCGGAAGGCATCGTTTATGTGGCAGCCGACATCACCCATCTCAGGCATGCGGAAAATGCCCTTCGAGGAAGCGAGGAGCGTTTCCGCAGCCTGTTCGAAAAAGTGCATGTCGTCGCGCTGGTCATAGATCCTACAGACGGCTCCATCATCGATGCTAATCCTGCGGCATCTACCTTTTACGGCTGGTCGCACGATGAACTTCTGGCAAGGAAAATCACCGACATTAACACGTTATCGCGCGACGCGGTAAGGATGGAAATGGAGGCGGCGAAAAGCGAGCAGCGTACCTATTTCGTGTTCAAACACCGCCGGGCGGATGGTGCCCTTCGGGATGTCGAAGTCTATTCCGGCCCCATACAGTCCGGCGATCGTACCGTATTATATTCCATCATTCACGACATTACCGAACGCAAAAAGGCGGAGGATTCTCTCGTCAGCAGCCTTGACAGCTATCGCGGGCTGTTCAACGGCGTGGGAGAAGCCATATATGTGATGGACCGTCAAGGCCGGTTCATGGATGTGAATGCCGCAGCCGAACGGATGTATGGCCTTTCGCGCGAACAGCTCATCGGCAAAACACCCGGCGACATGTCAGCTCCGGGCAGGAACGATCTCAATGCGACCATGGCGGCTCTTGCCGGTGCATTCGCCGGGGAGCCGCAGCGGTTCGAGTTCTGGGGTCAACGCGCCAGCGGGGAGGCGTTCCCCAAGGAAGTGCGCCTCATGCGCGGAACGTATTTCGGCCAGGAGGTCGTGATCGCCTCTGCTGACGACATCACCGAACGCAAGAAAATGGAGGCTGAGCGCGAGCAGTTCTATAAATTCTTCCAGACCTCCGCAGATATCATGGTAATAGCCGATCCGAACGGCGCCTTTTTAAAGGTAAATCCCGCCTGCACAGAAATGCTCGGATATTCCGCAGACGAACTTGTGGCAAAACCGTTCGTTGATTTCATCCATCCTGACGATAAGCAGCCGACCCTCGATGAGATGGCGCGGCAGCAGAAAATAGGATTTTCGCTCAATTTCGAGAATCGCTATCAGTGCAAGGACGGCACCTACAAATTGTTGTCGTGGCAGGCCACTTTTTCAAAAGAGGAAGGGATAACGTTCGCCACTGCCCGCGACATCACCAAGCGCAGGGAGACCGAGAGGGCGCTGCAGGAATCCAAGAAGCTCTTTGAGCTTCTGTTCAGCACCAGCCCTGATGCCGCGCTGATCAGCCGCCTTGAGGACGGAATCATCACCAATATCAATGATGTATTTACGAAGCTCTTCGGATACAGCAGAGAGGAACTGGTCGGGAATACGACGCTTAATCTGAGGCTCTGGGGGCCCGAAGACCGCCAACGCTTCGTGGCGGAGCTTCTAGAAAATAGATTTTGCCGGGGTCTTGAATTTCAGTTCCGGAAAAAAGACGGCAGCATGTTCTTCGGCAGTCTCTCAGCCAATGTGACCGAAATCGAAAGAGTTCCTCATATTATCAGCAATACGAGAGACATCAGCGAGCGCAAGCTGGCGGAGGCGCAGTTAAAGGATGCTCATGGAAGACTGCTCACCGTCTTGAATGGCCTCGATGCCATCGTGTATGTCGCGGATATGAACACCTACGAGCTGTTGTTCATTAATAATTACATTAAGGATATCTTCGGCGATATCTCCGGGAAGCAGTGCTGGAAAACCCTCCAGACAAGCCAGTCAGGTCCCTGCGACTTCTGCACCAACAACAAACTAATTGATGGGTCAGGCCAACCAGCGGGGATCTATAAATGGGAGTTCCAGAACACTGCTAATGGACGATGGTACGACATTCGCGACAGGGCCCTTCACTGGGTGGATGGACGCATCGTTCGCATGGAGATCGCGACGGACATTACCGAACGCAAGCAGGGAGAAGAAAAAATCCATCAGCTTGCTACCGAGCAGCGCACCATTCTCAACACCATGGCTGTCGGTGTGCTCTATGTGAAGGACCGCCGCCTCGTCTGGACTAATCCCGGCTTCGACAGAATTTTCGGCTATGCGGCGAAAGAAGCTTGGGGATTCGATGCTCGCCGGCTCTATGTGCATGATGAGGATTACGTGCGTGTAGGCAAAGAAGGATATGCAAAAATATCGTCAGGAGGCATTTATACGACAGAGTGCATGGGGATCAAAAAGGACGGCCGCCAATTCTGGCTCCGCCTTACAGGAAGCGCTGTGAATCCGGAAGATATGGCCGCGGGATCGATATGGATGCTTGAAGACATCCATGAGAAAAAAGAGGCGGAAAAAGCTCTTATCGTAAAGACCCGGCAGCTCGAGGACCTGACCCGCAATCTTGAACAAAAGGTCCAGGAGGAGATCGCCATACGCACAAAAAGCGAGCAAATGCTGGTGCAGCAATCAAAAATGGCTGCCATGGGCGAGATGCTCGGCGCCATCGCACACCAGTGGCGCCAACCCCTGAACGCGCTGGGTCTCATTATCCAGAACATCCGCGATGCCCAGGCGCATGGTGAACTGGACCGCGCTTACATAGAGCATACTGTTCAGAAAGCCATGTCGCAGGTCCAGCATATGTCCCATACGATCGACGACTTCAGACGATTTTTCCAACCGGACAAGGAAAAGACTGTTTTTGATGCCATGCAAGCCACGGGAGATGTTCTGTCCATGTTCTCGGCTCAGCTTGCTGCCAATGATATCAGTTTCCAACTAACCTGCCACATCCACGGAAAGACCTTCACCAAAGTCGAAGACATCATAGCGTGCCCGGATATGACTCTCATGGGTTTCCAAAACGAATTCGAGCACGTCATTATGAACCTGCTCAACAACGCCCGCGAGGCCATCATCGATTATCGCGAAAGCAACAGCATACGCAGGGATGGTAGCGGCCTGATCATATTTAAGTTCAGCAATGAAGCCGGAACAATTATCATCGAGGTCATTGACAGCGGGTGCGGCATCCCGGAGACCATTCTGGACAGGATCTTCGAACCCTACTTCTCGACCAAGGACCCTTCGAAAGGTACGGGCCTGGGCCTCTATATGTCCAAAGTGATCATCGAGGACCACATGCATGGTCGGCTGAGCGCAAGGAATGGTGATCAAGGCGCGGTCTTCATCATTGAACTGCCGCAGACTGAGGAAAGGAAACAGGCATGATTGAGCAGAAACCGTACGATCTGCATATACTCTACGCGGAGGATGACGCAACCACCCGTGAAGAAATATCTCTCTTCCTGAAGCGCCGCGCGAGAGAAGTGTCCGTTGCAAGGGACGGCGCTGAAGGCCTCGCGCTGTTCCGCAAGACCAACCCGGACATTATCGTGACGGACATCCGCATGCCGGTCATGGACGGGTTGAAGATGTTACGGATGATCCGCCAGGAGAACAAGGGGATTCCCATCACCGTGACCTCGGCATACAGCGACACATCCTATATGCTGGAGTCGATTGAAATCGGCGTGGACCAGTATGTCATGAAACCAGTAGACACGGATAAGCTGGAGGCTGCGATCTACAAATGCGCGGAGATCATCGAGTATCGAAGGGCTCACAAGCGTTTCCTGGCCGAGCGGGAAACGTTGATTAACGAACTGCAGGAAGCTCTATCCAAAGTTAAACTCCTGAGCGGGTTTCTCCCGATCTGCGCGTTCTGCAAGAAGATCAGGAATGACAAAGGTTACTGGCAGCAGATCGAATCATATATCCGGGACAATTCCGAGGCTGAATTCACGCACGGGTATTGCCCCGAGTGCGCGGCCAAGGCCATGGCGGATATCCAGAAACTGAAGAAACGCGCTGACAACACATAGGTTCCGCTGCGCTTCATTGCTGCAGAACCTTTTCCATGGCAAGGTGAGGTATGGTCACTTCAATAAAGACATCAGACTTTGCGCAATATCCCCGCTGGCCATAGAAATCCTTCGCTGTCAGGCGCGCGTGAATCGACAGGATACGCACACCAGCTTCAGCTGCAGCCTGTTCCGCGCGATGGATGAGCTCGCTGCCGACTCCCCTGTTCCGAAATGACTCATCAACCGCCATCTGTCTGACACGTCCCGTATCTCCATAGATAGCGACCAGCACGCACCCTACAACCGTGTTCTTCCCGTCCAGCGCAATGAGGTGAATCTGATCATCCTCGCCGCGCAGATCATCATCAGACAAAACAAGCCCGAGCGGAGCACGCAGAATCCTGTTCCTCAGCTCTTTTTCCTGGCTGTATTCCGGATCGAGCGTGGTTATTTTACGATAGGATATCATGTTGAGGGTACTGGTTGAGCAGGGAGAATTTAGTGCGCCCCAGACTTCCCGATTCAGGATTCCTCGCGGAAGGTTTCCTGCCGTTTTTTGACGAGAGTGGGAATGCTCGCGGCAATGATGGCCAGCGCACCAAGCCCGAGCAGGGTTGCGCTGATAGGCCGTTGAATGAAGACCAGGGGATCGCCGCGTGACAGCAGCAGTGCGCGCCGCAGGTACTCCTCCATGAGCGGACCGAGGATAAAAGCAAGAAGCATGGGCGCGGGTTCGCAGCCGAGTTTCGTGAACAAGTACCCCAGCAGGCCGAATAATGCCATGAGATAGATGTCAAACTCGGTGTTCTTCAAGCTGAATACCCCTATGCCGCAGAACACGAGGATCGCAGGAAAGAGGATATGATAGGGCACCGAGACGATCTTCACCCATATCCCGATCAGCGGTAGATTGAGAATGATCAGGAACAGGTTCCCGATCCACATGGACACGATGATGCCCCAAAACAGCGCAGGCTGCTCGGTCATCACAGAGGGCCCCGGCTGAATGCCCTGAATGATCATGGCACCAACCATCAAAGCCATGACTGGATTGGAAGGAATGCCCAGAGTCAGCATAGGAATGAAGGATGTTTGCGCACCGGCGTTGTTCGCCGACTCGGGAGCAGCAACCCCTTCGATCGCGCCCTTGCCGAACTCGGCTGAATGCTTCGAAACCTTCTTTTCAATGGAATATGCCGCGAAGGCTCCGAGGATGGACCCGCTTCCCGGAAGGATCCCGAGCGCGGATCCAATTGTCGTTCCCCGTAGTATGGGCCAGACCATCCGTTTCCAGTCCTCTTTGGTCGGCATGAGCGTGGTGATCTTCGCCACCTCGGACGAGCGCTCTGCTTCGTTCTCCAGGTTGCGGATGATCTCACCCAAACCGAACATGCCCATGGCAACGACCACGAAACCAATGCCGTCCGCAAGCTGGGGTATGCCGAACGCGAAGCGCTGCGTTCCCGAGTTTACATCCGCGCCGACCAGACCCAGGAGAAGGCCGAGCACGACCATGCCAATGGCATGCAGCAGCGAGCCCTGGGCCAGGACAATGGAAGCAAGCAGGCCCATGACCATCAGAGAAAAATAATCTGCAGGCCCGAACTTAAGCGCCACCTCGGCAAGCGGCGGTGCGAACAGCGCCAGGAGCAGGGTCGCAACGGTACCCGCGAAAAAGGAGCCGACAGCGGCAGCGGTCAGAGCTACACCGGCTCGCCCCTGACGCGCCATCTGGTATCCGTCAAGGGTGGTAACCACGGACGCCGCCTCGCCCGGAACATTGACCAGGATCGAGGTGGTTGAGCCGCCGTACTGGGACCCGTAGTAAATGCCCGCAAGCATGATGAGGGCGGACACCGGCGGAAGTGTGAAGGTTACCGGCAGCAGCATGGCGATCGTTGCGGTGGGGCCGAGTCCGGGGAGAACGCCGATTAGCGTGCCCAGAAAAACGCCGACCAGGCAGTACAGAAGGTTTGTCGGCGTGATCGCGGTAGCAAGGCCCAGGCTAAGATTTGCAAGGAGTTCCATAGAGTACGCTTAGAGGACCATCTGTAACTATTTTACAAACCATGAGCCCAGGATTGGAAGTGGGACTCCCAGGCCCTTCAAAAATATCAGGATGCAGGACACGGTGAGCCCGGCTGCCAATGCGAGAGACGTGGACCATTGGAATTTGCTGCTCGCGTAGGCACTGACGATCACCAGCAGGGGCAGAGCTATAGCCAGTCCAGCGCCCCGGAGAAGCAGGCCAAAGAGCACGGTTGCGGCAGTGACCAGAGCCGCGCCCCGGAAGGTGAAACTGCTTATGGGAGTTCCCGGTTTTATCAGCGATCGCACAATGGAAATGATGCCGATCAGTATCAGCAGGATACTCAGGATTCCCGGAAAGTATGCCGGCCCCATTTTGAACGCAGTGCCCCACCGATATTCGCGTGCGATGATGAGGGCACCCGCGCCAAATAAAATATAAATAAGACCTGTCCAGAAATCCTTGGGATTGCGGATCTGCATGGAAACGTCAATCGGCGTACACGCCGGCCTTCTTGATGATGGGCGCCCACTTGTCAATTTCGGCCTTGAGATGCACGCGGAGCGCTTCTGGAGTTGCCTGCTCTTTCGAAGCCGCGATCGTGCCCAGTTCGACAAAGCGCTGCTTCAATACGGGATCCGCCAGCGCGGTCTGGAGCGCCTTTACCAGTGAGTCGATGATAGCTTTCGGCGTCCCCTTGGGAACGTACAGGCCCTGCCATACCGATACTTCGAAGTTCGGCAGCCCGGCCTCCTGCAGGGTCGGTACATCGGGCAGCGCTTCGACGCGCGTTTTGGTCGTCACGCCATAGACCTTGACCTTGCCGGCCTTGATCTGACTCACGGTATTGCTGGTCTGATCGCACATGAAATCCACCTGGCCGCCGAGAAGGTCGTTCATGGCCGGGCCCGTGCCCTTATACGGGATGGTGGTGAAATCAGTCTGGATTGCGCTCATGAAGAGCATGCCGCAGAGGTGCGAGGCTGCGCCGAGGCCGGCATTTGCCAGATTCACCTTGTCCTTGTTCGCCTTGACATGCGCGATGAGTTCCTTCAGATCCTTGGCAGGAAAATCCTTCCGCGCAACCAGCGTCATAGCCACGTCGCCAACCATGCCGATGGGCTCAAAATCCTTGATCGTATCATAGGGCAGCTTGCGGTAGAGCGACGGGGCTGTGGAGAAGCCGATGTGATGGAAGAAAACCGTATACCCGTCCGGTGCGGATTTCGCCACCCGGTCGGCAGCCAGGGTGCCGCCGGCACCGGCCACGTTCTCCACGATCATCTGTGCCTTGAGCGCGGTTCCCATGTACTGTGCAAGCAGCCGGGCGGACGTATCCGTGGGACCACCTGCGGAAAACGGAACAATGATGGAGACTACCTTGGATGGATACTGCTCTGCATACGCCTGAGAAACACCGAGAACCATGATGCAAACAAGCACTCCTACTATACGGTTGATCACATTCCACCTCCCAGTTGTCATGATGTTCGAATCGCGCTGCCGAGGCAACGCGCCGCATGATGCAAATTATCTGACAGATCGGCAGTGAAGTCAAGGTAATTGCAAGCAATATGGTTATCCAGGAAACTCATCGCAGGACACCCGTATCCGTTGTTTACTTTCTATTTGACAATCCCGTGCGATTATCGGTATTATCGTGCACCTATGGCGACCGATTCGAACGACATTCAGCCTCTCCGCGATAAAATTCTGAAGCTAAAACAAGACCGGAATGCGATTATCCTGGCCCACAACTATCAGCGGCCCGAAGTCCAGGACATCGCCGATATTACCGGTGATTCCCTTGAGTTGTCGCGTGCCGCGGCGCGGACCGACTTTCGTGTCATCGTTTTCTGCGGCGTTCATTTCATGGCCGAAAGCGCTTCGATCCTTTCTCCGGACAAGACCGTACTACTGCCTGAAATGGAAGCCGGCTGCCCCATGGCGGACATGGTGACCGCGGATGGGCCGCGGAAAACGAAGCGGGACCTGTTCAAGGAATTATACGGCATCACCTTTGAGTTCCCCGACGATTACACGCTCCGCGACATCAAGCGCCAGCACCCCGGCGTTCCGGTTGTAGCGTATGTAAATACCTCGGCCGCGGTCAAGGCCGAAAGTGACATCTGCTGCACTTCGTCGAACGTCGTCAAGGTCGTGGAATCGCTCAAGGAAGACACGGTCATCTGCATTCCCGACCGGAACCTCTCTGCGTTCGCCGCCAAGCGGACGAAAAAGAAGATCATCGCCTGGGACGGGTTCTGCAATATACATCACGTCCAGCTCAGCATGGACGATGTCGTCCGCGCCAAAGCCGAGCATCCGACTGCCCTGTTCGTCGTTCATCCCGAGTGCCCGCCGGAAATTCAGGACAGGGCTGACCACATCACGAGTACCTCGGGTATGCTGCGGTTCTGCAGGGAATCGAAGGAGAAGGAATTCATCATCGGCACCGAGGAAGGCCTGCTCCACCGTCTGAGGAAAGAAAGCCCGAACAAATCGTTTTATCTACTCTCAAAAAAAATGATTTGTCCCAATATGAAGCGAACGCACCTCGCCAGCGTACTGGCTGCATTGGAACATATGCAGTATGTCATCAAGGTGCCCGAAGACATACGCATCAACGCAAAAAGGGCGCTCGACCGGATGCTGGAGATACCTTAGAAGCAGTGCGGAGTCGGGAGTTTGTAGTCTGGAGTATCATTATTTCCAAACAGCCAACTCTGCACTCCCAACCTAACACTCCAAACTACTATGCTGACCGCCATTCTTATATTGCTCGCCGCTGTCGTCCTGATCCTTCTCTGGCTCGTGGTTCAGTCGCAGAAAAAGCCCATTGATCCCTCCGCATCGCTGCTCCAGCTGGAAGTCCAGTCCCTCCGTGGTCAACTCACTGATGCAATGCACAAAAGCCAGGAGAACGTGAACCAGCAGCTTGGCCAGATCACCCTGCAGGTGAACGCGCAGCTTGGACAGACCGCATCGCTAATGAACACCCGGCTGGGCCAGGTAACGGAACAACTCCAGAAATCGACCGGTGACCTGAACGCGAGGCTGGACAACGCGGCCAAGGTGGTATCAGAAGTGAGCAAGGGTCTAGGCGGTCTTGCCGAGGCAACCAAGAAGGTCTTCGAAGTGGGCAAGGACATAGCGAGCCTGCAGGAGATCCTGCGGTCGCCCAAGCTTCGCGGCGGATTGGGAGAGCTCTTTCTCGGCGACCTCCTGGCCCAGATTTTCCCGCCCGCATATTTTTCTCTTCAGTACAAGTTCAAGAGCAATGAAACCGTGGACGCAGTCATCAAACTGGGCCATGGTCTTGTACCCGTGGACGCTAAGTTCCCCCTGGAAAACTTCAAACGCGTGGTTGAGACCCAATCTGAAGAGGAGCGGAAGGCGGCAAAAAGGAAATTCATCAGCGATGTCAAGAAACACATTGATGCAATCTCAGGGAAGTATATACTGCCGGATGAAGGAACCTTTGACTTCGCTCTCATGTACATCCCCGCCGAGAACGTCTACTACGAACTGATCATCCGGGATGACGCCGTTGATACCGACAAGGGCCTTCTGAACTACGCTTTTACCAAACGTGTTATTCCCGTCTCACCAAACAGTTTCTATGCGTATTTGCAGACCATCCTTCTCGGCCTCAAGGGTCTGCACGTAGAGGAGCAGGCCCAGGAAATCCTGAAGAACCTGGCCCGGTTGTCAGGCGATTTTGAGAAGTTCAGATCTGATTTCGATCTGGTGGGTAAACATCTCACAAATGTGAAAACGAAATACGACGATGCGGACAAACGGCTCGAAAAGTTCAACGACCGGCTGCAGTCGTTAAGTGGTACGGACGCACCCCCTCTCCTCGAAGAAACAAAAAAACTGCCGCTTTGATCAGAGTGTTACCACCGGCCTTGTAGACTAAACGCCTAACTGATACAAGTTCCAACAAGTTCACCTACAATCCTACACGCGTGTTAACTAAAATTCAAAACAGATTACTACTTGTACTATACAGCCAAATAAATCAAATCAGTTCTTTGATGCTGACTTCGCCAACAACAATATTTTCATGATTAACCAGCCTTATTTTATCTTTTGATAATGAAAGCCGTTCAACTTTTACTGGAAAACGCTTTTCTTTAAAACCAGTAAACCCAAATCCATTCCAACGATAGCTCATCAAAATACTTCCACTTTTATTTTTATCTCGTACAAGAAATGAATCCGTCGAATGAAGTGCAATCAAAAGTGGCTTATTCCCCACAGTTCCTGACTTTTCAGCAAATAGAGCATCCAAGAGCGGCCGGCTCAGACCACTGCCGCGCCACAACGCTCTTAACCCACTGTCCAAGCTGTATATATAGACTCTTTTTGCTACCTCATTATCAAGTGTTGAGAAAATATTCTGAATGAGCATTACTTCCGACACGCCGTCTCCATTGAGATCGACAGCTTGAAACTTCTCAATTGGCATCGGCGGGCCATTCCATATCACCTTGTCTTCATTCGGTTCAAGTTCTTCTAAAGCAGATAACGCAACACCTGAATTCGCCTGTTTTATAATATACCTGCGGGGAATCTTATCTTTTGAAAAAACACCGGCCCATACGGGTGGCCGACTTGGGACACATAAACCAAGGGTTCTATTTTCTTCATGATAACGTGGACTATTCATGACAAGGTTAGGAACAAACGAGTTCATGGGAGATTGCAATTCTATTAGCGAACACAATAGCGCGCCATTGCGTGAATGTGTGCATTGCAACACCGCACCTTGCTTCGTCTCTTCGTACTTTTGATCAAACAGGAAGTTGCCGAGGGAATAGACGACCGGTCGTCCATTGATACATTCCGTCTTCCCGACGACATGTGGATGATGGCCAACAACAATGTCAGCCCCGGCATCAACATAGCTTTTGGCCAGCTGCCTCATATGTGTTGTTGGAATATTATCAAGCTCCTTCCCCCAATGAACATACACTGCGACCACGCCTGTCAGCTTCTTTAATCTGCTGATTTTCTGAAGGACTTCTGAAGCATCTGCCATGACAAGATATTTTTTATCGGAAAGAGAATTCACAACGTCAGTTACAGCGACAATGCCTATTGAACCATTTTCAGTCGTGACAATAGTTGAGTAATGCTTCCCCACAAGTGGAACGATGAGTCTTCTTTTTAATTCTTTTGCGGTGCTTGCTCGGCCTCTTGGTCCCAAGTCGAGGGAATGATTGTTGGCAAGGCTGATTACATCGAATTTATCAAGGCCAGACAAAGCCTTTCTGTCTATATGAAAACAAAGCTGTCGATCGTGAGAACACAACGATTTGTCTCCAACAGCTCCTTCGAGGTTCGCAATGCGGATAGCATCCTGCAAAAAAAGAGCCGATGTACCCTTCCACAATGAGTCAACACCTTCATGGGCAATGGTTTCCTGAATTCCGCGCGATAATAATACATCTCCGAAAAGCTGAAGGACTTCAGCATATGTTGTTGACGGGAAAGCCAAACATATTAACAAGCAGAGAATCCACATTAATTTCATAACAATGACTCGCAACTCACTCTCTCTGTAGTGAGCGTGTTTCTGTGCCTTCGTAGTAATCTTTGATCCACAGAGGCAAACCATTCTTTTTATCGTATTCTTTCTTCCAACGTTCATTGTTCCAAGTTTCTTGAGACCTGAACTCATAGTAAGAATAAACTGGGCCTTTAACTATTTGCCTGCGCCCATAAAATGGCACTGCAACATTGATTTCGTTAGCCGGGCCAAGCCCCTCGTACAACTTAGTCCCGTCGAGCGCTGATTGAACATAGACAATCTTTTGTATCGAATCAGGATTCGACAATGCCCTGTATTCATCGTGATCAGGGCTGATGCTATTCATGATAAGGATGAAGTGCTCAACAATTCGTCCGATATAGAGAATTTCAGCATATTCCTTATCGGTACGGGGTTCATCAATAAGCTCTTTTTCCGCGATTTCCTCTAGTATCGTCATATGTGTTTGGAACTTGCCAATTCGATCGTCTATCGCATTTAGTAATTCCTTGTCCTGAACAACATCTTTGAACCGTTGCCGCACCTTTCCAAATCCCACGTTTAACCGCTTAAAAAATTCCGGATTTGGTTCGACATAGCCTTTTGGTAAGCCTACTATTACCGATTCATAACCGGCCTCCCCGCATTCCGCTACCACATTCTCAACATAAGCTACCGTCTCGTAACGTAAATTTACCCAACTGCCCAGGGCAGTGCTCAGATTCTTTCGCTTCCAAGCCTTCGATTCAGTAAATTCTGGCGTATTGGATGGCAACTTATTAACAAGAGCATCCAGCATGCCTAGCCACGCATGATACAGATTGCTGTCCCAGACATTTGGCGGGAAGGCTGCCAGTCTTTGCGCAACGGCATCGAGCTTATATTCGTAATTATGGAAACGGTTCTCTTTCATCTCGTCAAGCAGGATTGAACGAGCTTCTTTTGAACCGAACGAGGCCATGATGTCCAAGCCAACGGGAAGAAGTCGTGGCACATCTCCTGTGCCGACAGTGTCTAATCTGTTCGTATGAGTAATCAGCTCGTCAAAAATGAACGAGTCGAGGGTGTAAATAGAAGGGAACAGCTGAAAGCTGTCCTTTACTGTTAGCCACGGTAATGATGATTTAACTTCTGGGAGGTTACCATCACCTGAAAGCTTTATTAAGGTTGATGGACCATAGTATCGTGATTGACCGATATTAGCTTCTAAACGCGCGTTGATTTTTTCCAGCGGCTTATAAACCGCGGGCTCTTTTAGTAGTTCAAGGAGCGCTGTAACCAAAGCTCTATCCTGTTCCTTTTTGAGATCAAATTTGAAAACTTGAAACCATTTGAGAGCCCGAAAATATTTCTGCAAATCTTTATCTCGCTCATACTTGCCCCGAACAAGGAATTCATCGTAGTTTAATCTCTGTTCGAATAAAGAGTCACCAAATCCTTTGGCAGATTTTATTTTGATGATTTCCTCTGTCACCTTCGCTGGAAGCGCCGTGTTTTCGCCTGGCTTTAATAACGTTAATCCGATTAAAAAGAAGTTTTGAACATCCTCGGGAAGTTTCTTTGTCTTGGCCGTCTCGTATCCGTGTGATGCAAAGTCCGTTAATGCCTGGACGAACTCTGTTCTTTCTGTATAGCTAAGTAAAGCTGAAAAAGCCGCATAAAAGGTTTCTAAAACTGCGTCGCTCGTTACCAGGTATGGCCTCGCATGTTCAGTCGAGTCGGGGCCGCCACAAACGGCATAAAATTCCGTTTCATAGATATTATAAATACGATCATTGCTTGAATGTAGAAAGAGTAATTGGTTCTTTGTTAGCTTATCTTGTTGGTTATCGTCGTACTTATACATCCAGAGATTTACGATATCTCCAAGAGAGTCTTCAAAGGGTTCGATAGAGAGAACATTCTTTCCATTCAGCAAATGTGTAAATGCCAGTGCCTTGCCATCTGGAAAGTAGCAAGGCATGGATGTCAGTTCTTTACCTGTCAAGATACTTGTTCTTGTCGTTTTACCAACGTTGATGCGATTAGCTTTGTTTTCTGAAGAGATATATTCCAATAGTGACGCCTGATTTGGAGCGTAGGTCAATAGTCCTTTTGGCTTTGTCATGAGCTGCATTTTACTGGGCACCCACCAGCTATCATATGAATACGAAATCGCATTATAGTTATTATTTTGCATCTTATAAATTATCAGAAACCCATTAGGGGACCACTCGGGAAAATCGCCACCTTCTGTCGGCAATCTTCCTGGAACACCTGCATTACCAATATCGTCCCATATACTTTTCTTCTCACTCTGATACAGCTTCAGGTTCTCAGGAGAGAACGTCAAAGGCATATCATTTTCACCATTCGCCCTGACCCACCAGATATCTTTTCGCCTCTTTTCCTCTGAAGAATAGGCAATACGATATTGCTGATTGAACATGAACGGTGAGAATCTCGGCCAATATTTCTTTCTTGATTTGTCGTTTGTAACTTGGAAAAGTTTCTTGGTTCCCATTTCATAGGTGAATATTTCTGATGAGCTTCCGGACATTCCTATGAAGACAATCTTATTCCCCTCTGGGTCCCAGGCCGGATTGGCAACGTTGTCAATATTCGTATCAATCGGAGTGATATCGCCTTTTTGTAGATCTGCCACAGCGAGCTTTGCTTTGTTGCTACTTTTTATAATAAATATGATTTTGCTGCCATCCGGTGATACTTTCGGTTCGAAGGCCTCTCCATCCATTGTGAAAGTTGCAGGAGACTTAACCGTGTATTTGACCGACGTTACGGCCAGATAGGAGACTCTATTGTTAGGATGAAGTTCAAAGTTGTCGCCGAGCGCGGGGCGCCCGTCAGATACGCTCATCGAGGAAGGCGTATTCGTCTTAGATCGTTCGATCTTTTCTAGAAAGGGCAATTTATCAGGAAAAAGCTTTAGGATCAGCACTGCAATCACAAGTAATACAAGCCACCAATATTTCTTTAAGATAGGCGCCATGTTCATTCTCCTTGTATGCAGCTATTAAAGAAGGCAGGATATCATTGTCGGCCGATTTTATGCTCGAATCAGCATGATGTCAATGAATTCGACAGGGTATTTATGGGGTAGGTGTCAATGATTGCCGCTTGAAGTATGGATTGTTTCTGAAGATGTAAACTCCAACACTACAGGAAGTATCCCGTATGCCACTTTTTTGCTTTGAATTTCATTAACCACTTCTGAATACAAGGCAAAACACACTATGCGGCGCGCTTTCCATGATGCGGTTTAATCTCGTTGATCGTCTTCTGTGATTTCATGCCGGCCCAGTAAAGATCATAATCCGTCTGAAGGCCTATCCAGACATCGGGCGATGTGCCGAAATAGCGACTCAACCTCAGCGCCATGTCTGGACTGATGCTGCGCTTTTCATTCAAGATCTCGTTGATGGTTCTGAACGAGGTTTTGAGCGAATTGGCCAGCTCGGTTTGGGTAAGCCCAAGCGGTGACAAAAAGTCCTCTCTCAGAATTTCCCCGGGATGGGTCGGGTTTCTTTTAAGTTCGTACTTTGCCAATGTTGTATCTCCTTAATGATAATCCACGACTTCGACTTCGGATGCTTCGCGGTCGCTGAATTTGAAAACGATGCGAAATTGAACGTTGACCCTGATGCTGTGCTTCCCTTTCAGAGTGCCTTTCAGTGCCTCCAGACGATTGCCCGGTGGAGCTTCAAGATCCCTCAATGTCTTCGCCTTATTCAAATAATCAAGTTTTCGCAATACTGTCTTGATGATCGTAGAAGGAAACCGTTTACTCTTTCCCGTTATGTATAATGTCTCGGTGTCCTTATTGGCGAAGCTGCTGATCATATAGGACACTATAACACATGGAGTTATAATTGCAATAACATTATTCCAGTGTTGATGGCATCGAATGGTCTTTGTTGCCACACAATATGTTGTAGTAACCAGATGTGCTAAACTGTTACGATTATCGAACCCCTGAACAAAGATGTGACTACCTGAAAACGAAATATGACGATGCGGGTAAACGGCTCGAAAAGTTCAGCGACCGGTTGCAATCGTTAAGCGGAACGGAAACAATCCCTGCCCTCGAAGAAATCAAAAAACTGCCGCTCTGATATGAGCGGCAGCCCGTGATATTCAATCCCTCAATATGAATGCGCAGCGCCTACGCGATGATATCGATGATGGTCTTCTGCGCTTCCTGCTCTCTTTTAAGCACAGCGATATTCGCCTTGATGCCATACTCGGCGACCTTCATATCAACAGCTTCCTTGGATAAATCGACCCGGTCAACGTTGTGATTCCGAACAGTCATGGCGCTTACGCCTCCCGCAGCCGCGTCCTGCATGACCGTTTCCCGTGGTTTGTAAGGCTCAGTGTTCAGATTGGCGACATTCTGCGCGCTGTTATTCATCATGGTTGTATAAGCGCCGATCGCCGAGAGTGCCGAATTGATACCGTCTGCCATGGTCATCACCGCCTTCAAAGACAATATACCACATTTAAATGGAATTGCAAGTTTTTTTACCGGGTCAGATTTCGACCCCTGTGAGAATTTATGATGTCCTTGCCCTGCTCAGCGTGATCCGGTTCTTGCCAGTCTTTTTGGCCTCGTACAAAGCCTTGTCCGCCTCCACGATCATATCGCGGATCGTTTTGGCGTTCTCTGGACAATTTGCGAGACCGATGCTTACCGTCAACCTCATTTCGATTTGTTCGTGCCTGAACACTGTACCATCGATGATCGCTCGGATACGCTCGGCAACAATCGCACCCGCCGTGCTGTCTGTCGCCGGCAGAATCACGGCAAACTCCTCTCCTCCATAGCGGCAGCTCAGATCACCGTCCCGCGTGGACAGAAGGATGCAACGCGCTACTTCTTTAAGAACCTGGTCGCCTGCCGGGTGACCGTGAGTGTCATTGATCTTTTTGAAATCATCGATATCCAGCATGAGGATCGTCAGTTTTTCTCCGTATCGCTCGAAGAGCGAAAACTTCTTGTCCATCGAGCTCCAAAAATGCCTCTTCGAGAACAGGCCGGTCAGTTCATCCGTTATGGCAATATGATAGAGCGCTGCATTCTCAAAAGCCACCGCAATATGGCTTCCCACAGCCTTCACGAGACCCATCCCGAACTCATCGAACTGGCTCTTATCGTTGCGTACCACGATCAGGGCCAAACGGTTGTCTCCCCTGATGATCGGCATGATCACTTCACGCCGGTCTCCGGAGATGAGCTCGTCGGTGAGGTTCCCTTTCATCCAGGCCTGTATCTGATCATGGTACGGATCGTTGCGGACGAGGCGCCGGTCGATCTTGTTTTCGCTGCGCCGCCAGATGATACCGCCGAACTCCCGCTCCTCCCGGGGCAGAATGATCTCAATCTCATCGGGATCAAACAATTCGCGCAGAATTTCGACTACCACAGGCTTTAGTTCTTCGATGGCAATGCTCTTGCTGAGACTTTCGACCACATGATAGAGAAGGGTCAGTTCAGAAGATTTCGACCGAATCTCGTTAATATAGGTGTCAACGCCGTTCGATAAATACCGGGAAAGGAATGGAATCAGGAAAGCCAGACAGAGAACACCAGACACGGCAATGATGATCTCTACTGTGGTGACCAATGAATACGTAGGCTGCAGTGACTGGTCTATGATCAGCTTGCCGTTGATGCGGATCAAGGGATCGTGGCAGCCTTGGCACGTTTTGGTATTATAGATGATACTGACGTTCCTCAGCACATCCCGGCCGTCTGCTTCAATGATCGTAGTCGTATCACGCGGGACAATGACCAGCCCGGTATGGCACCCCCTGCAGGACTTATCCCGTATGCGGTCGAGCTGCGTTCCGATTTCGCTGCGGGTTGAGGAATACCTGACCCTGGCGTCCTTATCAAGGATGAATGCTTTGGTAACCGCGACATTGCCTGTCCCTATGCTTTCGAGCGCATCCTGGATACCGCCTGGATTGCGCATGATCATGAGGTTCTCAAGGCTCAACCGGATCACATTGCTCAGCTCAACGGTCTGCACCTTGCTGTCTTCAATCAGCCGGTTTCTGAGGATGACCGCGATGAGGACCATGGTGCAGACAATCGACAGCGTCAGGGCGATAAGAATGCCGCTGATGATCTTTTTCTTGAATCGATAGAGCCAATCTATTTTTTTTAGTTCCAGATTATGCTGCATTCCTGAGAGGTATCCCTTCCGTTACTGATGCCCGCCGCCTGCATGTCCTCCAGCGATAAGGTAGATGGCTGAAACAAAGCCGCTGTTGCCTGCTGTCACCCGTTCTGTATCGGATAGATGGATCGCCCTGCCTTGGTGAAGTGTTCCCGTGAATGATCCGACGAGGTCCAGATCGCCGCGCACTGCCAGGATCAGTTCTTCATGGCCTGGGCCGGGGCACAACTCTCTTTCGTGCTCCCCGGGCATCAGTATGCCGTAGATCATATAGCATGCGTGGCTCCCCGTATCCTTCTCTCCGAGAATGTACTCACCCGATCTGTCAACTTTGTTAACAACGTCAAATATCTTCATATTGAGCCCTATTCCCTGCTACATTTCCACCCTGGTCACGACGCCATGAAGTTTGTTATACGGTAACTTGTAGAACTGCACAATATTCGGGGTCAGTCGTTTAATAATGGAAAAAACCTGCCAGATTATGTTGCTCGGAAGGATATCCTCCACTCCGTAGAAGATGGTCTTTTCATTGATCCCGGCTTCGCGCAGAATCTCCTCAACATCAGGAACTTCCATGTATCCTGTCTGTATCTCGAAGGACCGGAGTCCCGGAGAAAGTTCTTCCTTGAAGAAACCCGTGATGCCGAAAGGATCGTCGCGTTTGACGATTGATATAATAATATTATCTTCGTATATGATGTTGTTCTTGAATATGGTGTGGACAATGTAGGGCGGTACCTCTTTGGCGTCCCGAGCAAAAAAAAGGGCCGTTCCTCTGATCTTGCTCATCGTCTGGTAAATCTGATTGTAACTGATAAGAAAAACGTCCATCTGCAAAGGCTGGAGCGCATTGTAGAGCCTGCGCTGGCCGGTACGGTAGAGCAAAATGATCAGGAGTGGAATAGCGGCTATAATGATGGACCAGTAGCCACCGTGCGGAATCTTGTATGTATTGGATACAAAAAAGGTAAAACTCACAAATGTCACGAGAATGGCAACCACTGCGTGAATATAGTTCTTTTTGAGCAGAAATATCCAAGTCATGAAAATGCCGGTAAGAGTCATGGTGCCGGTGACCGCCAGGCCATAGGCAGCCGCAAGCTTGCTCGACTCGCGGAATTCCATGATTATAAAGAGCACGGAAAATAGCAGAAACCAGTTTACGAACCCGATGTAGATCTGCGAATGTCTCTCCTCGGAGGTATAATCCACCTTGAAAATCGGCATTATGCGCGTGGTGATGCCCTGGTACACGATCGAGAACATCCCGCTTATCATGGCCTGTGACGCTATCACCGTGGCCATAATCGAAAGGAGCAGGAACGGGACATACAGGAACTGCGCCTGGTGGTTCACCATTTCAAATAATACGTTCCGCGCTTCCGGATGACCGATCAAGTAAGCTCCCTGGCCGAAATAATTGACAACGAGCGCTATGAACACGAAGTTCCATGCCCGCACGATCGGTTCCCTGCCCAGGTGGCCCATATCCGCATACAGGGCTTCGCCTCCGGTGGCGCAGAGAATGACCTCGGATAGGACAAAAAAACCGACCACGCCGTGCTCGAGCATGAATTTCACGGCATAGTAAGGATTAACAGCTTTAACCACCGACGGGGCCTGCACGATTGAAAACGCGCCCGAGACCGCAAGTACGGCAAACCAGAGAACCATCAAGGGACCGAACGCGCCTGCCACCCGCTCGGTTCCTTTTTTCTGGATCGAGAAGAGCAGAATGGCAATGCTGCCTGCGATGACGACAAGAGAAGACTGGTTCATTCCCTCGAAACCCTTGATAAGAAGGATTCCTTCGACCGCGGACAGAATACTGATGGCCGGCGTAATGACGCCGTCTCCAATGATGAGTGAAATCCCGATGAACGAGAGGATCGTTACAAACGCAGCCTGCTTGCCGGATTTAAGGAGCGGAACCAATATCTCGCGTAGAACGATAGTGCCGCCCTCACCTCGCTTGCCAAGGCTCATCGCCAGCCAGGCATACTGCACGGTAACGAGCAAAACAAGTGTCCAGAATATGAGCGATAAAACACCGGTTACGCTGTCCGGGGTTCGGACAATGGTAGGAAGTAAGAAGACAACGGTCAGGGTGTATATCGGGCTCGTACCGATATCGCCGAAAACCAGGCCAAGGGATTTTATAATACCTTTTGTCGGGGAAACTTTGTCAGGCATAGAAAGGACGGGTTCGAATGATCATGAGGCCTACATCATGTCCGGAAAAATCATAATATAGTTCATGGGAAAAAGCAAGGTGAAAAAGGCTCTCCAGCTTCAATTCTACAAGCCTGTCGTAATAAAATGAAAGCATGGGTCAACTCCCCATGCTCTGTTATCACTCCCATATAAACATCACCGGATAGGAAGTTGGATTACATCTTATTTTCATCCTTCTTCTGCAGAGTCTGTGGGGTAGCAGGATTGTCTTTCAACCCTTCCTTAAACCCCCGAATCGCCTTGCCAAGGCTTTCTCCCAGCCCGGGGAGTTTGCTCGGCCCGAAGATTACCAATGCAATCACCAGCACGATCATTATTTCAGAAAATCCGAAACTACCCATTTTATTCACCTCTCGGAAGCGGAACAGATGCGTAAAGATACCTCGCTCCATGCGGTCATCAGGTCATGGTCTATGTCATAATACGATCAGCATGCAAATATACTTCATGCGGGAATAGGACAAGAGCGCATTCACCTCAGGCTTCCTTTTGTATCCGTTGGATGATATCGCGTATGAGTTCCTGAAAATCGATCTGGAGCTGAATAAGATCAGGAGGCAGTCGTTCTTCAAATATATAATTACCTTCGGTCCAGAGAAACAGGCTGAAAATAATATCCTTCACCTGGACCTTCAATCCGCTGAACAGGTCCCGGGGGGCCACGAATCCGTTCTCCACGAGCACCGCACCCAGCTTCTTCAATCCAGCGCCCTTGGACCACAACCGCAGCGCATGGTCAAGGTTCTCTCTCTTCAGCTTGCCCATTTTCACCAGGATCTCGCCAAGGCGGTCATGCATCCCTGTGGACGTGGCAAAAACGATCTGACCATCACGCATATAAATGCATTTTTCGATGTCGCTGCTGCGGACGGTGAGTGTGCCCGAGACCCTGTTCTGCCGAAGATCTTCCAGAATCTCCGGCATGGGGATCATCTGAATTTGTCCTGAACGAGGGATATCCATAAGGATCTGTTTACGGCGACGGCTGGACCTGGCTGTCTAAGCCTGGAAAATGCGGATCGTAGTCCGGAAAGGATCAGTTCAGTATTCAAACCTGATGCCCGCTCCGCCCACCGTGCTGGGACCGGCTTTTACTTCTAGGAGCAGCATGAATTTCTGGCTCAACTTCCACACAAGCCCTCCGAAAACATACATGGAGGTGCCGTTCTCGGAGACCTGCGAACCGCGCAGAGATGCCATTTCTAACCCGCCATACGGCACGAGTTTATAACCGCGATCTGTCAGGGGGAAGCTCTTGCTGACAATAGTGGCAAAAGACAACTCACTTGCATTCCCGCTATTGATGATCGTCGTGTCAAAGCCCAGGTCAACGGACAAGTCAATCGGGACGCCATCCGCTTCCCTCACCAACTGGTACTTAAGATCGACTCCCACAAGCGCGCCAAGTTTTTCGCTCGCATCGATCTTCGCCGATGTTGCGCCGAACTTGACGCCGATCTCCATCAAAGCACCCAGACCATAACGGATCTCGGGATAGTAGCTCTTATAGTGATCACCGAGGGTAAAATGGATCCCGGATTGGGTCATGCCCGGATCAAGGCACTCGGCGGTCGTGAACTCATTTTGGGAAAAGCGGGTAAAAGCGCCGGACTGTCCTGCGGACAGCATCAGTGCGATGCCCATACACCATGCCAGCATTCTCTTCATTTCGATAGGCCTCCATGACGAAAAAATAGTACATCAGCGATTCGGAATATAGCATTAAACGCTTGTATTGACAAGATGAAAAAGCCGGGTGAATCTGAGGTGTGGCTGCAAAACCTCGCAGGACGGAAGGGTAATAGCAGTACAGGAGAAGCACAGGATTCAGGTCAGCCATCCCGGTTCAATTCAATATTCCAATAGAGGTAATCCCTCCAGCTTAAAGGAGCGTTTCTGAACCCGATCTTCAAAGTGACTACGGGCATCCACCGGGGTTTCACCGGCTGACGGATCAATTTCATGTTCGCCTCGCGCGGCGTCCTCCCTCCCTTGCGGTTGTTGCAGGAAAGGCAGGCAGTCACGATGTTCTCCCAAGTGGCAACGCCTCCCTGCACCTGCGGGAGTACATGGTCGAACGTCAGACCCTCCGCGGGATATCGGGTCCCGCAATACTGGCAGGAATATTTATCACGCTGATAGATGTTTGCCCGGGAGAACCGCACCTCGCGGCTGGCGCGTCTGATTCGAACGAGTTTGAGCAGGCGGAGTATGGAAGGAAGTTTAAACGTAAGGGACACACCCCGGATGTCCCGATCATAGAAATCGATCACCTCCACCTTGCCCTGCGTCAGCAGGGTGATCGCCCTCTGCCAGGAGATGATCTTTAACGGCTCAAATGTCGCATTGAGGAGGAGTGTCCGTTCCATAGCGGCCATCGCAGAATGCTAATGCACTATCGATTAGATATCCGGTTGGAAAGCAATATTGAGAACAGTAAATGCGATATTGAGGTATAAAAATACCGAAAATATTATCGTTTGTCAATAGTCTAAAAACGCCGTATAATTACTCATGGAAGGAAATGAGGCAATGAAAATTGCCGGCGCCGCAACTGCACAGGAGCAAGAGGTAGCACAGTATGTTCATGACCCTTCTCCCGCAGTCATCAGGGCGCTGCTCGATAACATACACCTGGCGGAAGACGATGTCCTTATTATCGCGAACCGCAAAAACCTGCCGCAG
This sequence comes from uncultured Nitrospiraceae bacterium, assembly GCA_964447405.1. Taxonomy (GTDB): domain Bacteria; phylum Nitrospirota; class UBA9217; order UBA9217; family UBA9217; genus JALNZF01. Next base: position 65,366 of record CAYUSP010000004.1, read on the forward strand.
GATATTCTGGAAAACATTTACCGGGATAAACGCTGGTCTAAAAGTTATCCAATCCGTCTTGCCCTTGTACGCAACCCGAAAACACCGGTCTCCTGCTCCCTCTCGATAGCACGCTACCTTCGCTTTTTCGACCTGGAGGCAATCACCCGCAACCGCACCATCCCTCTCGTGATCAGGCACAAGATAGAAGTGATCATCAATGAACGCATACCCACCATGCCTCTGGGGAACAAAATAACGCTGGCAAGGAAGGCTGCCGGCAATGTTCTCTTGAAACTGCTCCAGGACCATGACGCCGAAGTCGTAGGATGTATCCTGGATAATCCCCACCTTACCGAAGCCCATTTGTTTAAGCTCCTCAGCCTCGAGAAAACGATTGCGGAAACGGTTCGCATGATCGGGGAGCACCCAAACTGGTCCCGCAGAACATTCGTGCGGCTTGCACTCGTCCGCAATATGCTGACGCCCCTCGCGCTGTCCGTTCGTTTCCTGCAGGAAATGAGGCTCGTGGATCTTCGCGAGCTGTATGCCGATCCATCCGTACCAATAACGATCAGGCCGTTCATACACCGGGAGCTCCTGCGGCGTGGACAGGACCCGGTTCTCTGTTCCATCGATCAGGTATTCGAGTTCAATGAGGAGGACCTGGCAGAGGCCGATGCAATTCTCGATATGCCGGAATATAGGGAAAAGGAAGAGCAGGACGATGGCGGACGATCATGAGCGAATGGACCGGAGTTGGAGGCTGACCGGTTTCATTCTCATCCCCACTGCGATGATACATAAACCTATGGCATTACCCTGAGCGCCCACCCCTTGCCCACCGTGATGGCGCCTTGGGGACAGAATTCCTGGCAGCAGAAACAGCGGATACAGTCTCGGTACTTTATCTCAAGCTTCCCGTTGACCTCATCGATAGCGCGCTGCGGGCAGTGGCTTTGGCAGATTCCGCAATGCACACACAGGCGGTTATTGAGGACTGGTCTGCTCGTCAGGGCATTCTTGAGCGAGTGGCGCGCCCATTCCGGCAAGTTCCATTCCAGATGTGCTTGAGGCGGAAGAAGAAAAGACGAAATACGAACGCCATCCATTGCATCGCCAATAACCCGGATACGGTCCAGACGGGCCTCGCCGATGCCGGCGGCAGCCGCGGCCTGGATTATCGGCAATTGACCCGGAGGGACACCCACGATGCTGCCTGCAATAACATCTACGGAAACCGGGTCACGTCCCGCCAGTACTGCTCCGATCCATCGAGGATCTCCGCTTCCCGGTCCATTCCCTTCCATGCCGACAATGGCATCCATAATGGACAACCGGGGTTTGATCAAAGCGCACAACTCTGCCAGCATGGTCATAAAAAGATCGTGGTTCACACCCGTATTGAAGTGCCACTGTACCTTGCGCTTGCCCGGTACGCACCCAAAAAGATTCTTGACTGCTCCGGTCAGTGATGTCATGCCATGGGTCTTGAGCTTGGGTAGATTGATGACCGCGTCTGCATCACGCACGCGTCGTGCGATCTCAAAGCGTTGGAATCGGCCCTGATTCCTCACTTCAATGACCTCGTCCAGATCCACCAGCTCAGCCCCTTCCTGATGGATAATGTCCAGAATTCCGGCTTTCTGAGCCACCACTCTCAGCTCGCCGAGCCCCGGACTATCGCCTACCAGCGCTATACCGCCAGCATTTTTCACAAGCCTGATGACCGCCCGGACAACCTCGGGATGGGTCGTGACCGCCGCTTCAGGCGGCCTGGCTTTCAGGAGATTCGGCTTGATCAGCACGGTCTCTCCCGGTCGAATAAAGGTCTCCATGCCACCCAGCAGATCTACCGCACGTTTTACCGCAGCATGGGTTCTTTCACGATCGTAGTCAGGGCAGCATACCAGTGCAACCTCTGTCGGCATTTCACTTTTCACAGGTGAGAACCGGTCTCCTTCGTACTCGCACTATCAAGTTTTGGACTTCCGGTGTTCCGCAAAATATCCATCATATGACCGTGAATCCTGCCGTTGCTCGCCAGTATCTCATCGTCGTGGATGCTGAACTCATTCCCGGACAGATCGGTAACCATACCGCCCGCCTCCTGAGCAATAAGACTTCCCGCAGCCACATCCCATGGCTTCAATTTCAGCTCCCAGAAACCGTCAAACCGGCCTGCAGCCACATAGCACAGATCAAGTGCGGCAGATCCATCGCGGCGAACTTCCTGCGATGCCATGAGCAGATCATGAAAATACCCCATATTGTTCCTGTCGCTTACTTTCCGATCATAGGGAAAGCCTGTCGCCAGAAGACCGTTTATGAGCTTGTCCACATGGGAAACGCGGATTTTGTGTCCGTTCAGGAACGCACCCCGTGTTTTCATTGCCGAAAACAGCTCATCCCTCATGGGATCATAAACTACTCCCAGCACGATTTCGCCTTTCCGTTCAAGTGCTATGGATACGGAAAAGCAGGGATACCCGTGAGCATAGTTGGTCGTGCCATCAAGCGGATCGATGATCCAGGTGTATCCCGCCCCGTTCTGAATCCTGGTTTCTTCTTCAGCGATGAAGCCATGATCTGGGAAGGCGCTTGCGAGCAGCTGGACTATTGCCCGTTCGGAACGAATATCCATCTCGGTTGCCAGATTAATGTCACCCTTGAAGGTTATTTCCCTTGATCCGTGGATATTATCTTTGAGGATCATCCCTGCACTGCGCGCTGCAGCAATGGCTGCTTCTAAAAAAATGTCCATGATGCCTCCGGGTCTTGAATCAAGCATAGAGCGAATGAAAATAGTACCACATTTAGTGAACATCCATAAACAAAAAAAGGGCAAGGCACGGATGCCTTACCCTAACCACATTTGCGTCTGACCTCCTTATGCATTAAAGGAGTTCATTGCAGATGAACTTTCCGCATTGCATATGATTTTGAGAACGTGGAAGATGAAACTGAAGAGGAAAACCTTACTGCACAATCCGCTCCATCTCTACACCAAGGTAGTCTGCCAGGATCTTCACTGTCCGCGGCTTCATGGTAACGCCTTTTAGAGTTCTTGATACAGTAACCTTGTGCATGCCAAGCCTGTCAGCGATTTCAGTATAGCTCAGACCCCTCTCTAAACGCTTTTTCTCCAATATTTCAATACGATACATGGCGTCCCCCTTTTGCTAAAATTTTTAACACTTTTTTTCTAAGAAACTAACTATATAAAATCTCAAGTTATGGTTAGTAGTATAGCACAATCTTTTGCAATATGGTACAGCTAGCAAAAATTATTTTTGCAACTTTATGTTGACTTTAGAATAAAAGCCGGTTATAAATAATCCGATATGAATATCTCGGAAAAACTCAAACAATTAAGAATGAAACGGAAGTTGTCGATGAGCCAGGTTTCTCGGCTGTCTGAAGTTGCAGCTGATCATCGGGGCAGGATCACGCAGGGATACATCTCACGACTGGAATCAGGCAAGGAAACAAATCCGAGCCTGATGAAGCTTATGACTCTGTGCAGCATCTACCGGGTCGAGCCAAACGATCTTTTTGTAAAGAACAGCAGGAAAAGATCGTAAATCCAGAGAAGCCTGTACCTCTTCGCAAGCTCCCCCAATCCTATTTATTCGGCATCCAGTAGTGGGCTGTATGACAGGTTTTGCATTGCTTCCGTGATGCGTGGACAGCCTTCTGCGCCAAAACCTCACGGGTGTGGCAACGCAGACAATCATCATCCACCGGTTTGATGCGGGCGTGGGGTTTGTGGCATTCATAGCAGTTCAGGCGAGCCATCGGAACCCGGTCGGGGAATGATGTTTTTGATGATTTCCGGTGGCATGAGAGACATCGCTGCCGATCAGGAATAAACGCATCCTGCTTCTTCGACAGGAAGGCATGACACCGCAGGCAGGAAATCTCCTCCATCCCCATTCCATGAATCTCCCAATCCTTGTGACAGCGAATACACGATTCTACTACCGGCCTGAATGAGTGTACCGTGCGGCTGTGGCAATCCTTGCAGGCGAGTTTCTCCATGAATACATGCCTCGCATGCCCTGTTGACTTGTTCACAGTAAGCGATCCCTGAGCTGCCTCATCCCAGTGACAGCGTGTACAGGTCCTCCAGGGCGTCTCATTGCCATGCGGCTCGGGGGTCCGCCGGTCTGTGGTAAAAACAAATTTGACCAGTAACCGGTTCTGCTCGATCATGCCTAAATGATGGCAGTCCTGGCAGACTATATTTCGGTGTCCGCTCAGCTTCCACGCCTTATATGCATCCTCCATTAAATGACAACTACTGCAAAACTCAGGATTCTTCTGAATGTAATTGTAGTACCGGACCGCGAGAACAATGCCAAGAATCGCTATGACAAGCATGAGAGTGACAAGGATGACCTTGTCCCTCGGGCTCAGTCCCTTTTCGAGCTTATCGATTATTTTAGAGATCAGATTATACATGGGCCTCGTCAGATATTAAGCACCCGCCTCTAGAGAGCAGCACAGCGAGAATGGCGCATGACCCCCGACGTGAGCAGGGTGATTGCAATTCGCTGAATTCACTTTACAAGATATTCTGCTATCTGCACTGCATTCAGCGCTGCGCCTTTGCGGAGATTGTCTGATACGATCCACAGATTGATCCCGTTCGGGATGGACTCATCTTCCCGTATTCGTCCTACGTAAACGTCATCCTTGCCTGCCGTATCAATGGCCAACGGATAGAGGTTCTTTTTCGGGTCATCGTACACCATGACGCCCGGCGACGCCGAGAGTATGGCCCGCGTTTCGTTGGCAGAGATCTTTCGTTCGGTCTCAATGTTTACTGACTCTGAATGGCAGCGGAACACGGGCACGCGGACTGTGGTCGCAGTCACCCCGATAGACTGGTCCTCCAGTATCTTCCTGGTCTCGTTGACTAATTTCATCTCTTCCCTTGTGTAAGCATTATCGAGGAAAGCATCGATATGAGGCAGACAGTTGAACGCGATCTGGTAGGGATAAACCTTCGTTTCGATGTCCCTGAAATTCAACAGCGCCACGGTCTGGCTCGCCAGTTCCTCGATGGCATCTTTCCCAGTCCCGGAAACAGACTGGAAGGTAGTGACCACAATGCGCTTGATTCTGACCGCATCGTGGATCGGCTTGAGCACCATGACCAAGCCAATGGTCGAACAGTTCGGATTCGCAATGATGCCCGCGTGGCCCTCGATTACATGGGCATTTATTTCAGGCACCACGAGCGGCACCGTGGGTGCCATACGGAAGGCGCTCGAATTATCGATCACGACTGCGCCGGATGTCACTGCCGAAGGGGCGAACTCCAGGCTGCGCTCGGCGCCTGTTGAGAAGAGCGCGATATCCACACCTTGAAAGGAGTCTTTGGTCAGCTGCTTTACGACCCAGTTTTTATTTCGGAATGAGATCCGTTCCCCAGCGGAGCGCTCCGATGCAAGCGGTACCAGCTCACTCAACGGAAAACTGCGCTCTTCAAGGATCTCGATCATTTCCTTACCAACGGCCCCAGTGGCACCGGCAACAGCAACGACGTATGAGCTCTTCTTCTTAAGCATGTTTATTACTTTTCCACAACGATGCGCAGCATTCTGCGAAGCGGCTCTGCCGCTCCCCACAGAAGCTGATCGCCGCAGGTGAAGGCATTCAGGAACGTCGGACCCATGTTCATCTTGCGCAAACGTCCGATCGGCACGGTAAGCGTTCCCGTGATCGCTGCGGGTGTCAGCTCACGAATAGTGATCTCGCGTACGTTCGGGACGACCTTCACCCACTTGTTATGTTTGGCGATCATATCCGTGATCTCGTCGAGCGGGATGTCCTTCTTCAGCTTGATCGTGAGTGCCTGGCTGTGGCAGCGCATCGCGCCGACGCGCACACAGGTGCCGTCAATAGGAACAGGATTCCCTTCGCGCCCGAGGATTTTGTTCGTCTCGGCCTGCCCCTTCCACTCTTCCTTGCTCTGGCCGTTCTCAAGCTGCTTGTCGATCCAGGGGATTACCGAACATGCCAACGGTACGCCAAAGTATTCCTTGGGGTACGCGTCGGAGCGAACATGATCTGACACTTTTTTATCAATGTCCAGGATCGCGCCCGAGGGATCATCCAGGAGGCCCTTCACGGATGCGTGTGCGGAGCCCATCTGCTTCAGAAGCTCGCGCATATTGTTTGCGCCTGCCCCTGATGCCGCTTGATAGGTCATGGCAGACATCCACTCGATCAGATCACGTTCGTACAAACCGCCCAGAGCCATGAGCATGAGGGACACCGTGCAGTTTCCGCCGATATAGTTTTTAATGCCTCTCGCCATGCCGTCCTTGATGACATTCATATTTACGGGATCGAGAATAATAAGCGAATCGCCTGTCATGCGCAACGAGGAGGCCGCATCAATCCAGAAACCTTTCCAACCCGCGGTGCGCAGCTTGGGATAAACCTCGGTTGTATAGTCACCGCCCTGGCAAGAGACAATTGCATCCATTGCCTTCAGATCATCTATGTTTCTGGCATCTTTGAGCGCAGGCACATCCTTTCCGACATTCGGCCCCCTGCCACCTATGTTCGAGGTGGTGAAAAACACAGGGTCGATCAAAGTAAAGTCTTTTTCTTCATTCATCCGGCCCATGAGCACCGAACCCACCATGCCTCGCCAACCAATGAATCCTACTCGCATCATTGCATTGCTCCCTAATAGTGTATTTGATACAAGCTCATAATTATCAACACAGACCTGTGTTTTACAGCAACCCTGCAACCATATCGCCCACCTGCGTTGTAGTGTATCCCATTTTCCCGGCTGCCTGGCTCGTCATTTTCTTCATGATCGCAATCATTGCCGTTTCAAGAGCCTGGGAGGACTTTGTTTCACCAAGCGATTCAAGCATCATCATAGCCGCGCCAATCGCAGCCATGGGATTGATCACATTCTGCCCTGCGTACTTGGGAGCACTGCCGCCCATGGGCTCGAACATGGAAACACCATCGGGATTGATATTCCCGCCTGACGCAACACCAAGCCCGCCCTGGATCATGGCGCCGAGGTCGGTGATAATGTCGCCGAAAAGGTTTTCCGTGACCGCCACGTCGAACCATTCGGGGTTTTTCACGAACCACATATTCGCTGCATCCACGTGGTTATAGTCCCTCTTGAGCTCCGGGTATTGCTTTGCACCCATCTCCTCGAACGCGCGGTACCACAGGTCGCCGCAATGGGTCAGCACGTTCCGTTTGTGGATCAGCGTGATCGGCTTTGCGGCATATTTGGGATTCGTTGCGTTGCGCCTTCTCTTCAGTTCAAAGGCATATTTGAGGCAACGGTCGACGGTACGACGATCGTATATCATCAGTTGCGTGGCGATCTCCTCAGACGTACCCACACGCGTTGCACCCCCGTGGCCTGTGTATATGCCGCCCGTATTCTCGCGAATGACCACAAAATCGATGTCCTCGGGGCCCTTGTCCCTGAGCGGCGTTTCCACGTTGGGATAAAGCTTTACCGGCCTAAGGTTGATATACTGGTCCAGGGCAAATCGGATTTTTAGCAGAATGCCCGTCTCAAGAATCCCCGGCTTCACGTCAGGATGTCCGATCGCGCCAAGGAACATGACATCGAACTTCCTGAAATCTTCGATCGCGCTGTCAGGCAGCGTTTCACCGGTTTTCAGATACCGCGCACCGCCGAAGTCGTATTCGGTGAACTCCAGTTTGAACCCGCCTTTTGCCGCAGCCGCTCCCAGCACCTTCCTCGCTTCCCGGACAACTTCGGGTCCGGTCCCATCACCGGGAATCGTTGCTATTTTGTAGGTCTTACTCATCTTCCCTGTATACCCCCCAAATATGTTATTCGTCAGGATACGATCGCATGCGCAGTTATTCAACCTGCCATGTTACTTTTTTTCGCGCTGCAATTGTTCGTCTGCATTTCGATACAGAGAGTGTCGCCCGGGATACAATCCAATGAACATGCTGTCCGAGAATCATTGCATTCCATGGAGAAAGCTGTCTCCTCAAGGTTGCCACCGAAATACACGCACGTTTTGCATATTGACGACACGTAATCCTGCCTGTTCCAGGCTGCCTCCTTCGAACCGGAGTGCAGCTGTAATCACAAACCGGCCTTTTTCCTGGTATATGCCATAAGTCCGCCGGCAGCAATAAGCTCCTGCATGAATGGCGGAACCGGCGATGCCTTAAAGGATTTGTTCGACGTCAAGTTACGAATCACACCTGCATCCGCGTCAACTTCAACTTGATCACCTTCCTGAATCCCCTCGACCGCCTCTGCACTTTCGAATATGGGAAGTCCCATGTTAAAACAATTCCGATAGAATATCCGTGCGAAGCTTTTGGCAACCACACAGGAAACTCCTGCAGCCTTGATGGCAATCGGAGCATGCTCGCGCGATGAACCGCATCCGAAATTCTTATCAGCCACCATAATATCGCCTTGTTTCATTTTTTTCATGAAATCGGGATTAGTGGAGTCCTCCATGCAATGCTTCGCCAGCTCTGCAGGATCGGAGGTATTCAGGTATCGCGCGGGAACGATCGCATCAGTATCCACATCAGCGCCGAATTTCCATGCCTTGCCTTTGAATTTCATTTCAGTTCCTCCGGTCTGCCGATCCGTCCAAGCACGGCAGACGCAGCGGCAATGGCAGGGTTCGAAAGGTACACTTCGCTCTTGGGATGACCCATGCGGCCCACGAAGTTCCGGTTAGTGGTTGCGATGGCTTTTTCACCGGCCGCAAGGATGCCCATGTGGCCGCCGAGGCAAGGCCCGCATGTCGGTGTGCTGAAAGCAGCGCCGGCATCAATAAAAGTATCGACCAGGCCTTCTTTGATACACTGTTTATAAATCGCCTGCGTGGCCGGGATTACGATCATGCGCACGTACGGATGCACTTTGTGTCCTTTGATCACCCTGGCTGCCTCGCGCATATCCTCAATCCTGCCGTTGGTGCAGGAGCCGACAACGGACTGGTCTATATTGATTGCAGCGAGCTGGCTCACCGGCTTCACATTTTCCGGCAGATGAGGACAAGCGATCTGCGGTTCCATGTTGGTCAGGTCATATTCTCTCACATCCACATACAGTGCCTTCCGGTCGCTCTTGTAGAACCGGTATTTCCTGCGCGCCCGCTTTGCCACATATTTCTCGGTGATCTCGTCTGGCTCGATGATGCCATTTTTTCCGCCGGCCTCAATGGCCATGTTGCAGATCGTAAGCCTGCCCGCCATGGGAAGCTTTCGTATCGCTTCGCCGGTGAATTCCATGGCCCGGTATAATGCGCCGTCAACGCCGATATCTCCGATGGTGTGAAGAATGATGTCCTTGCCGCCCACCCATTTCCCGAGTTTGCCCGAATAGATAAATTTCATGCTCTCGGGGACTTTAAACCAGGCCTCGCCAGTGATCATGGCCGCAGCCACATCAGTACTCCCTACCCCGGTCGAGAACGCGCCGAGCCCGCCGTACGTGCAGGTATGGCTGTCTGCGCCTATGATGACATCACCGGGAACAACGATACCCTGCTCCGGAAGAAGCGCATGTTCTATGCCCATCCTGCCCACTTCGAAGTAGAGCGAGAGGTCATTTTCCCGCGAGAATTCCCTGAGCATTTTGCACTGCTCTGCGGATGCGATGTCCTTGTTCGGCGCGAAGTGGTCGGGTATCAGCGCGATCCTGTCCGGATCGAACACGCTGGTGGCGCCGGCAGCCCTGAATTCCTTGATCGAGATGGGAGCGGTGATATCGTTCGCAAGCACAAGATCCAGCTTCGCGTTGATCAGTTCGCCCGGCTCCACCTTTTTTTTGCCGCAGTGAGTCGCGAGTATCTTTTCTGTAATAGTCATCATAGGTTTTTCCTGTCAGATTCGGACACCTCAGGCTCCATTACTGTCTGCCCTTCCCTTCTTCCAATATTCCAATTTGTTCAGCGCATTGACGTAAGCCTTGGCACTCGCCACGATGATATCCGTATCCGCGCCATGTCCTGCGACCTTTTTATTATCCTCTTCTATCTTTACGGTCACTTCGCCAAGAGCATCCGTTCCACCGGTGATGCCCTTTACCAGATAGGCATCAAGCTTGCTTTTTGTCCCGGTCATGGCCGCTATGGTCCGGTAGACCGCGTCCACGGGGCCGTCACCGATCCCGGTCTGCCTGGACAATACGCCGCGCACTTCGATCTCTACGGTAGCTGTGGGCGTGATTCCGGTGCCGCTCTCAGCATGAAGATGCTTCAGCACGAAAACCTCCTGTATCTGCTGCATTTCATCCGAAACAATGGCCTCGAGGTCTTCATCAAAAACTTCCTTTTTCTGGTCAGCCACGCGTTTAAACCGGTCGAAAGCCTTGTTGAGGTCATCGTCGGACAGTTCATACCCCATCTGCTTGAGGCGATCCCGGAAAGCATGCCTTCCCGAGTGTTTGCCGAGCACGAGGTTGGTCTTTACCAGACCGATTGACTCCGGCCGCATGATCTCATAGGTGGTCCGTTCCTTCAAAAGCCCATCCTGATGGATGCCGGACTCATGTGCAAAAGCATTCGCTCCTACAATGGCCTTGTTCGGCTGTACCGGAATACCGGTTATCTTGGTAACCAACCTGCTCGTCCGCAGTATTTCCTCTGAGATAACACGCGTGTCCGCGCCGAAGAAATCCTTCCTCGTGCGAAGAGCCATGACTACTTCCTCCATGGAGCAGTTGCCCGCACGTTCGCCGATGCCATTCACCGTGCACTCGACCTGCTCGGCCCCGTTCCGGATCGCTGCAAGCACATTCGCGACCGCGAGGCCCAGGTCATTATGGCAGTGGACCGATATCACGGCCTTGTCTATGTTCTTGACCGACGTCTTGATCCCCTGTATGAGGGCACCAAATTCTTCGGGCGTGGAATATCCCACCGTGTCAGGGATATTCACCGTCCCGGCACCGGCCTCGATAACAGCCTCGACGACCTCATGCAGGTAGGCGATATCCGTTCGTGATGCATCCATAGGCGAGAATTCCACGTCATCCACGTAGGCACGTGCGTGCTTTACCATGGCCACCGATCGTTTCAGCGCCTCATCCCGCGATATGCGGTATTGATGTTTCAGGTGTATGTCCGACGTGGAGTGAAACGTATGGATACGCCGCCTGGGTGCATCCTTAAGCGCTTCCCATGCGCGGTCGATATCCTCCACCCGCGCTCGTGCGAGGCTGCAGATTACCGGGCCATCGACTTCCCCGCCGATCCGCTTGATCGCCTCGAAATCACCAGGAGAACTGATTGCAAAACCCGCTTCGATTATGTCTACACCAAGCCGGGCGAGTTGCTTCGCCAGCGTCACCTTTTCCTCGACGTTCATGCTGGCACCCGGGGACTGTTCCCCGTCGCGAAGCGTTGTATCGAATATCCTGATCATCTTGTTCATAACATCCTCTGCGCCATGCGTTGCACCGCAGGACAATTGGAGAGATACCAGAAAGGAAACGTAAAGCACCGATGGAAACCATGACAGGAACAATGGTGAAGACCGTAGTTCTCACGCGCATTATTCGCCATGGTGCCGGCCGGTCGTCTATGCTGCAGCCGCGGTTTTCGTTTTTTTCAGCAGGCCGACAAGAGCTTCCACAATACCCAGGGCGACATAGGACATGGAAACCACAAAGAGCACAAGCGAAGGATGGTATGCCACGACCGCTAGAAATCCTGCAATGACAACGAGGATGCCGAAAGGACGGCGCTCCTTCAAGTTGGCCTCTTTCAAACTGTGATAGGTTATATTGCTGACCATGAGGCCGGCCAGAATAAAGGTAAGGGCAAGCACCCAGTAGTCTTTGCCGATGGCATCAGCAAGTCCCGCCATTTTCCAGTTCTCGAGGATATCAATGACCTCCTCGTAAGCCAGCACCGTGGTCGCGATGACCAGGGCAGCAGCCGGTGTGGGCAGCCCGGTAAAATGTTTTTTCTCAGCGCCCCCCATCTGGACGTTGAAACGGGCAAGCCTGAGCGCCGCGCAGGCGACAAGGAAAAATGATCCGACCCAGCCAATCTTGCCAAAAGAGGAAAGAGTCCAGGTGTACACAAGAACACCCGGCGCCACGCCGAAGGAGATGGCGTCAGACAGGGAGTCGATCTCGATGCCAAAGCGCGTCGCCGTATGCGTGATACGAGCAACCCAGCCGTCCAGTACGTCAAAAACGGAAGCTATCATGATCGTCCACGCAGCCCGCTCGTAGTCTGAGTTCAGGGAAGCAATAATGGAATAATATCCCGAGAACATACTGAGCAGCGTAATCAGGTTCGGGAGTATGTAGATACCTTTTCTCATTTCAGTACCGCGATAATGTCGCGAGCGCCCTTGATACGATCGCCCATCTTCACCTTGATGTCCGAGTCCTTCGGAAGAAATATATCCACCCGGGAGCCGAAACGGATCAGACCATACCGTTCACCGGCCTTGACGGCATCCCCGGGCTTTGCGTAACATACGATCCTTCGCGCAATGAGCCCGGCAATCTGTTTGACCAGGATCTTGCGGCTCCCGCTCACGATAACCATGGCAGTCTGCTCATTGTCAAGCGAGGCTTTGTCCACGGACGCAACATGGAACTTTCCTGGATTGTATTTCACCAGCTCGACCATGCCCCCGATTGGCGCACGGTTCACATGTACGTTAAAAACGGACAGGAAAATGCTGATCTGCTTCACATCCTGCTTTAGATATGTTGGCTCGAATATATCCTTGATCACGATGACCCGGCCGTCAGCGGGTGACACCACTGCATCGTTTCCCATGGGCACTGTTCGTTCAGGATCACGAAAAAAGAACAGGACAAAGAGCGTCAGCAGCAGCGAAACATAGGCCGTGTTCTTCCAGCCAAAGGCGAACAGCAACACCGTAACGATCGCCAGCGGGATGATAAACGGCCATCCTTCGGAAGCAATGGGTATGCCATAGTTTTTCATCATGCTATTATGGTATCTCCTGATTTCTTACTTCTACGTTCTAGTTCTTGCTCTTGTCCACGAGCTTATTGGCGGTGATCCACGGCATCATACTGCGAAGCTTCTCGCCCACGATCTCGATCTGGTGCGCGGCATTCAGGCGCCGACGACCTGTCATCTCCGGATAGTTGGTCATGCCTTCGAGGAGAAAGCGCTTGGCGTACTCGCCGCTCTGAATATTCTTCAGCGCCTCCTTCATGGCAACGCGGCTCGACTCGTTGATCACCTTCGGGCCGGTGACATACTCGCCATACTCGGCATTGTTCGAGATCGAGTAGTTCATGTTGGCGATGCCGCCTTCGTACATGAGATCAACGATGAGTTTTAGCTCATGCAGACACTCGAAGTACGCCATCTCTGGCGCATACCCAGCCTCGACCAGCGTCTCGAAGCCGGTCTTCACGAGTTCCACGCAGCCACCACAGAGCACAGCCTGCTCACCAAAAAGATCCGTTTCCGTTTCATCCTTGAAGGTGGTTTCGATGATGCCGGTGCGGCCGCCGCCGATGGCGGAGGCATAGGAAAGCGCGGTGGCCCTGGCCTTGCCGGACGCATCCTGGAACATAGCGATCAGGTCGGGAACGCCACCACCCCTCGCGAATTCGCTTCGGACCGTGTGGCCTGGGGCCTTGGGGGCGATCATGATCACGTCAAGATCGGCGCGCGGCACGATCTGGTTATAGTGGATGTTGAAGCCGTGGGCGAAGGCGAGCGTCGCAGCCTTCTTCAGATTTGGCGCAATGTGGTCAGCGTAAATAAAGCGCTGGTGTTCGTCCGGCGCCAGCACCATCACCAGGTCCGCCTCTTTCACCGCATCGGCGATGTTCTTCACGACGAGGCCTGCGGTCTGCGCCTTCTTGACCGAGGGCGAGCCTTCACGCAGCGCCACCGTGACATTGACGCCGCTGTCCTTGAGGTTCAGCGCATGCGCATGGCCCTGGGAGCCATAGCCCACGATGGCCACCTTCTTGCTGCGGATGATGGAGAGATCGGCGTCTTTGTCGTAATAAAGTTTCATTGTGTCCCCTTTCAAGTATTCGGTTATGGTAACGTCGAATTTAGAGAACACGCGACCTGCCGCTCTACGCGCATTCCAAACTCTGGTAACGTTTACTGAAGCCGCTTTGTTATTTCTTCATCATTCAACATCTGGTCAATGGCGGATGAAACTGCCTCGGAAAGCACCGCTTGAAGCTTTTCGCGAGAATACAGGATATCCTGGTCAACCTTGCTCCGAACCTCAATGACCCGAATTAGCTTTCTTTCCGCAGCATCGCCGACAACCATCCTGAGTTGCACGGAAGCGCTGACATGCGTGTTTAGAGACGAAGGAGTTGACTCCACCCAGAGCGTCTTGATCTCTCCTCCGATTACGATCAATGCGCCATATACGCGCATGCCTTCCGCAGTCAGGTCCCACCCGTCGACCACTTTTACGGCATAGCCTCGAGCGGTAATCGACTGTTTCAGAACCGAGGTAGCCACGGAAGCAACACTCGGCTGTACAACAAGGTCATCGGCCTGCCCTGAGGGGATCGTTCTTTTCCCGAGAACAGTAACAGGTTTGCCGCGTTCATCGCGCAGCGCATTGACAGCTATTGCAGCTGTCGCTCCCTTTATCACTACCGTCCGATCAGAGGTGAGGTACGATGCACTCAGGAGAACGGGGCCCTTCTCAGCGCAGCCAACGAGCAACGATCCGACAATCAGCATCAATCCCGCGATGCGCCCGTATATTTGCGGGCTCGCGCATTGGCCAGCGGCAGGCCATATCTTTGTCCGGATGCTTCCAGGCTGCGACATCATTCCCTCGTTATCGCGACCTTACCGGTGCGCACGATTTCCTTGATGCCGATGGGCCGCAAAAGTTCAATGATCGCGTCAATCTTTTTTTCGTCCCCCGTGACCTGAAAGGTGTAGCTTTTCTGTGAGGAATCAACGACCCGTGCTCGGAATATGTCCGCGATACGAAGCGCCTCAGCCCGGTGTTCGGCTGGAGCATTGACCTTGATAAGGCACATCTCTCGCTCGACAAATTCCTTGTCCGCGAGGTCCGTAACTTTGATAACGTCGATCAGCTTATTCAACTGCTTGATGATCTGCTCAAGGATGCGTTCATCGCCCGTGGTGACGATCGTCATCTGCGATATTGAGGGGTCAAGCGTCGGGCCGATGGATATGGTCTCGATATTGAATCCCCTGCCGCTGAACAATCCCGATACGCGGGAAAGCACACCAAATTTATTTTCCACCAGCACTAAAATGATATGTTTCATTGTTTTCTCGCCTCATCATCCGAGTCTGCATGCCCGCCAGATTCCCAACTCGACACCCTGACCAGCTTTACTTCACCGCTTTGAGCTTTTTTTCCTCTTTCTTTTTTTCTTCCCCGAATATCATCTCATGGATCGCCGCTCCCGCCGGGACCATCGGGAAAACCTTTTCGAATCGTGCGGTCACAAAATCCATGAACACTGTCTGTTTCGCCTTCAATGCTTCTTTCAGCACGGCCTCAACCTCCGACGGCTTCGTGGCACGCAGGCCGATTGCGCCGTAGGCTTCCGCGAGCTTCACAAAATCGGGAGTGCTGCCGAGGTCCACTGATGAGTATCGTTCCTGGTAAAACAGCTCCTGCCATTGACGCACCATGCCGAGGTAGCGATTGTTCAGGATCACCACTTTCACCGGAATTTTGTTTTCAACTGCGGTGGCAAGCTCCTGCATGTTCATTTGAATGCCCCCGTCACCGGAGATGCAGAACACGTCGCGATGGGGATTTGCCACCTTGGCCCCAATCGCGGCCGGGAAGCCGTAACCCATGGTCCCGAGGCCGCCTGAGGACAGCCAGTGGCGGGGTTTGTCATACTTGAAATACTGCGCTGCCCACATCTGATGCTGTCCCACATCGGTCACAATGATAGCATCCCCGCGCGTGACCTCGTAGAGCTTCTCTACCACGAACTGAGGCTTAATGACGTCATCTGCATATTCATAGGCCATGGGCCGCTCTTCACGCCAGGCCTCGATCTGCCTGCTCCAGCTCTTACGGATTTGGTCCCACGGTTCTTTAATATGATGAAGCTCCTTGTTGAGGTCCGTCATCACATGCTTGACATCGCCCACGATCGGGATATCCACGCGCACATTCTTTCTAATCGAGGTGGGATCGATATCAATATGAATGATCTTGGCTTCCGGAGCGAATCCCTCCACCTTGCCGGTCACCCGATCGTCAAACCGGGCTCCGATGGCCACGATCAGGTCGGAATTGTGTATGGTCATGTTGGCATAATAGGTACCATGCATCCCGAGCATCCCGAGCGACAGCGGATGCGTGCCCGGGAACCCGCCGATTCCCATGAGGGTATGCGTCACCGGGATCTTCGTGATCTCGGCAAATTCAAGAATCTCGGCCGCGGCATTTGAGAGGATGACCCCCCCACCGATATAGGCGACAGGCTTCTTCGCCTTGGCTATGGCCTCCGCAGCCTGCTTGATCTGCCATTTGTTGCCGGTGACCGTAGGATTGTAGCTTCTGATCTCAACCTTGTCCGGATAATGGAACTCGGCCTTGCTCGTCACGACATCCCGCGGCAGGTCGATAAGCACCGGACCTGGCCTCCCCGTCGAGGCAATATAGAACGCCTCTTTGATGGTTTTTGCAATGTCCTTGACATCCTTTACCAGGAAGTTGTACTTGGTGCAAGGCCGGGTTATGCCGACGATGTCCGCTTCCTGGAAGGCGTCGTTGCCGATCAGGGCAGTCGGCACCTGTCCCGTAAATACTACAATTGGAATGGAATCCATATACGCCGTGGCCAGTGCCGTGACCACGTTCGTGGCACCGGGACCGGACGTGACCAGTGCCACACCTACCTTGCCGGTGGAGCGGGCATAGCCATCTGCCATGTGCACACCACCCTGTTCGTGTCGCGGCAGGATGATGCGAAGGTCCTTCTGATCGTAGAGAACGTCGAAGATCTTAAGCACCACGCCGCCGGGATAGCAGAACAGCGTGTCAACCTTCTCCTTCTTCAGGCATTCAAGAAATATTTCCGCACCCGTGATCTCTTTTGTTGACATAATCGCACCTTCATGAATCGGGGTCCAGTGACCAGGGTCCTGGAACCGGTAAAATCATTATTTATCTGGATCCTAGTCCCCGGACCCAGGACCCGAGGGATCTCTATGCCTTTACGATCGCTCCCGTATTGGCCGAAGTGACAACTTTTGCATACCGCGCAAGCCAACCCGATTTGATCTTCGGCTCCCTTGGCTTCCATCTGGCAAGCCGCTTCTTGATCTCTGCCTTGGACAGCTTTATTTCGAGCTTGCGGTTCGGAATATCAAGAACGATCCGGTCGCCGTTCCGCACGATCGCGATGGGCCCGCCTTCGGCTGCCTCAGGAGAGATGTGGCCGATGCAGGGACCCCGCGTACCTCCCGAGAAGCGGCCATCAGTCAGCAGAACAACAGATTCGCCCAGTCCCATGCCAGATATAGCCGAGGTGGGAGAAAGCATCTCGCGCATGCCCGGCCCGCCCTTGGGCCCTTCATAGCGGATGACGAGCACATGGCCGGGTTTGATTTTATTCGCGAGGATGGCCTTCATGGCTTCCTCCTCGGAATCGAACACAATGGCCGTGCCCTCGAACTGCATCATACCATCGCTCACGGCAGTCTGTTTTACCACCGATCCGTTCGGTGCAAGATTGCCCGATAGTACCGCTATACCGCCCTGCTGGTGATAGGCCTTGTCGAGCGGCCGGATAACATCGTCGTTCCTGACGCGACCCGCCTTCGCCAGCTCATCAATGGTTCTGCCGCTCACCGTCGGTGAGCTCTTGATCACTTTTTTGAATCGCGACAACACGCCGGGAATGCCGCCTGCAGCATCGAGGTCCTCCATATAATGCGGACCGCCGGGCAGCATGTTGCAGATATGCGGCGAGGTGCGGCTGATGGTGTCGAAGGTTTCGATGGAAAGCTCGATCCCTGCCTCATGGGCGATGGCCGGGATATGGAGCGTCGTGTTCGTGGACCCGCCGAGCGCCATATCGATGCGAATGGCGTTCTCAAAGGCGTTCCTGGTCATGATCTTGCGCGGGGTGAGGTCTTCCTTCACGAGTCCTACGATCCGCTTGCCGCTATCGAATGCGATGCGGCGCTTTTCACCGGACACCGCCAGAGCAGTGGCGCATCCCGGCAGGCTCATGCCGAGCGACTCAGTGACGCAGGCCATGGTATTGGCCGTGAACATGCCCTGGCATGAACCCGGCCCCGGGCAGGCGCAGGTCTCGAGCTCCGCAAGTTCGCGCGAAGACATCTCGCCCTTCCGGACCTTGCCCACGGCCTCGAAAGCGCTGATGAGGTTCACCCGCTTGCCCTGAAAGTTTCCGGAATGCATGGCGCCGGCGGTCACCACGATCGTAGGAATATTAAGCCGCGCCGCAGCCATGAGCATACCCGGCGTGATCTTGTCACAGTTCGTGAGCAGTACCAGACCGTCAAACGCATGGGCCATGGCAACGGATTCAACCATATCGGCGATCAGTTCGCGCGACGGCAGCGAATAGTGCATGCCCGTGTGGCCCATGGCGATGCCGTCACAGATGCCCGGAATGCCGAAGAACTGCGGCCAACCACCGCCGGAATGCACGCCCTTCTCGATGAACCGTTCAAGGTCGCGCATCCCGATATGGCCCGGGATCAGGTCAGTAAAGCTCGTGGCAACGCCGATCATGGGCTTATCAAGCTCACTCCGGGTGATGCCAGTGGCAAACAAAAGAGACCTGTGCGGCGCACGCTCCAGGCCTTTTTTGATACGATCGCTCCTCAAAATCAATGCTCCTTGATTGGAATTCGGGCGGCTTTAAAACACCCGAGCCGCCTGGATCACCTCTGACAAATAAGGCGTACTTTTCTGTACGCCTGGGTCATGCTTGACGCTGGGCCGCAAACCATCGGTTTTTAACAATGTTCTGTTATTTTTAACATAGATAAAGGAGTATAGTCAATAAAAAAATCCCTCTCTACACTCATCAGTAAAGAGGGATCTCGAAAACCACATTCGTTTGATAAAAAAGCAAAAGGCAAGGTAGATTCACCCTGCCGCTAGGTTATCAGGCTTGCCCAACGCGTGTACGCCTGACAATATCCATCATTTTATCTTTTGCAGCCAACTTCAGTTTCTGAATCCGTTTTCTCTCTAAATCTTCCTCCGGAGTGAGGTATCGGTGGGTTTCAAAGATGAGCAGATTTGCTTCGAGTTGCTTGTGTTCCTGTTCCCATTTCTGATACTCGGTATCTTCACGTCTGAGCCGTGCTGCAAGTGCTTCTTCGCTTACCTCCACATTCATAATGCGTCCCTCCTTTGGGGTGTGATGTCTGTGAAAAGGCGTTGGAAAAGAGCAACGGTCCATAATGCTGACAGGAAAAAATTATCATATTTAAGATAAAAAGGCAAGCATATAATAACCATGTAAATACAGATAGTTATAGATTATTACGACTAGCTTCTCTCTCCATGAGGTTTATAAACGCAGCCTCCACAAGGGACATGACAACCGCATCCTCCACAGGAGAATCATAGTAATCCCTGCGAATAGACGTACCAGTGAATCCGAGCCCTCCATAGAGCTTTCGGGCTGCTGCATTGGATGCCCGTACCTCAAGAAAAGCCGATTTCGCGCCCCTGGTATAGGCACGACGAAGGGCGGCAAGCACCAGTTGTGTTGCCATTCCCCGGCGCTGATATGCCGGCAAGGAAGCGAGATTCAAAATATGCACTTCATCAGCAACAAGCCAGTATACGATAAAACCGATCACCGTGCGTATTGGCGTGTCTTTGAGTGCGACCAGGAGCGTGGAGACCAACGGGCTTCTGAACTCCGATAGGAAGAGGTTCCGCGACCAGGGCATGGTGAAGGATGCCTGCTCGATTGCAAGGACCTGATCGATGTCCTCTTTCTTCATAACATCTATTTTAAACGAGCTTTTTTTCCCCACGCGACCTCCGCTTCTGGTCTGCGAATATACATGGGCGTCAGGCTGTCCGGATCTGCCTGCATTCCGCGATTGATCATCTCCCTGCCGATCTTCGCGACCACGGCGGCGGATGGGAGAATCGCTGACAACGGTGCAAACAATGCCCGGTCGCCTAATCTGTCCATTATCTCCGCTCGGAAGAGCTGGGACGCCTCACCCGTGAATATTG
Source organism: uncultured Nitrospiraceae bacterium (assembly GCA_964447405.1). Taxonomy (GTDB): domain Bacteria; phylum Nitrospirota; class UBA9217; order UBA9217; family UBA9217; genus JALNZF01. Next base: position 85,577 of record CAYUSP010000004.1, read on the forward strand.
TTGTTTCAGAAATGCGGTCAGCGAGGCTGGCAAGGGGGATCACTGCCTCGGCCATGACTTGAACGAGATCGGCCCCCTCGAAGCGGTAGGTTGCTGCGTAGACTTCCTTCTTGCGCGCATCGAGCATCGGACAAATCAGGTATGCCGCATAGGGAAGACTCCATGCAAGTGCTTTAAGTGTTGGGACCGCGGCAACCGGCCTCCCTGTCACGAGCGCAAGACCCTTCACCGCGGCCAGGCCGATCCTTAAGCCCGTAAAGGATCCAGGACCGATCGCGACGGCAAACCCGCCCATATCAGTAATGGTCAGACCCGAGTCTGCAAGCACCCGGTCGACCGTGGCCATGAGCCGCTCCGAGTGCGTAACCTCAATGTTCAGGCTGTAGTGAACAATGATACCATCCCGCGATGCAACAGCTACACTGCCCGTCTTTGTGGAGGTTTCTATACCGAGGATGTACATGAAGGTACCTTATCGCAAAAGCATAATCATGTCAAAACAAAACAGGATAAGGCGTCACCCAGTGCACTATCTGCTTCCTGTACGGATTCCTTCACCCTGCAATCCCGTCCACGGGCCTACTTCGCCATCTCCCGGAGCGTGTCCTCCAGCTCCTTCAGATGCTTCCCATACGCGGTCCAGTCCTCTTTCCTGACCGCTTCCCGCGCCTTGCGCAATTGTTCCAATGCCCTGCTGCCCAGCTCCTTTGGCTGGCGTGCGACGGCAGGAGCGCCATTCTCCTGCATGCGCATGCTCGGCAGAGTGCCGGAGAACAACCGCTGGATCGCAGCCTCAAGCGTCTCTTCCATTACCACATCGTTCCCGTATGCTACAATAACGCGCCGCAACTCCGGCAGGCCACCCTTGTCCGTTGCCACCAGGTACAGGGGCTGCACATAGATGAGCGAGTCCTCGATCGGCACGATGAGCAGGCTCCCGCGGATAACGTCGGACCCGTGTTGGCCCCAGAGTGTCAACTGCTGTGAGATGTAGGCGTCCTGGTCGATGCGCGCGTCGATCTGGCGCGGCCCGAAGATCAGGCGATCACGCGGGAAGGTATAAACAATAACCTTGCCGTAATTCTCGCCGTCGCATCGCGCCGCCATCCAAGCTGCAAGGTTGTCCCGCTTGGACGGCGTGAACGGCAGGAGCAGGATAAACTCTTCCGCCTTATGGCCCGGGAGCTTCGTGATCTGATAATAAGGCTCCATGACTTTCTGGCGGTACGATGGAATCTCCCAAAGATCCTCCTTATTATAGAAGACCGCCGGATCCGTCATGTGAAAGGTTGAGAACATTTTCGCCTGGATCTGGAGCAACGCGCGCGGATAGCGCATGTGCCGCTTGAGGTCAGCGGGCATCCCGGCTATGGGTTTGAACAGCGTCGGGAAGATCGCGGCATAGTTCTTTGCAACGATATCATTCTGGTCCACGATATAGAATGCCACGCTGCCGTCGTACGCGTCCACCACGACCTTGACGGAGTTGCGGATATAATTGGTCCCGCTCGCGAGCGGCTTTGAATAGGGCAGGCTGCGGCTCTGCGTGTACGCGTCGATGATCCAGGACAGTTTGCCGTCGTCCTGGATGACCAGGTAGGGGTCGGGATCAAAGGACAGGAACGGCGCTATCTCCATCACCCGCTTTAATATAGTGCGGTTATAGAGAATACGGCTTTCGTTCGTCACATCGCTGGACAGAACAATGTTGATGTTCCCGAAGTAGGCTGCATACAGGATCCGCGACAGGACTGACGTGAGCCGCACGCCCCCGGTTCCGGAATAGACGGTATAGACATTTTCTTTGGTCGTGGGATAGCTGAACTCACGGGTCTTGGTATTCACGATCACATAGTCGTTCGGACTCTCGCCAAAATAAATCTCAGGACGGGTCACCTGCGGCCCCGCGCTCACGGCGGGAGGGATGTCCTTGATATAGAACTCGGGCAAACCCTCCTTGGTGATGCCGCTCACCGGCCCCAGAGCCAGGCCGAAGCCGTGAGTGAAGACGAGTCGTTCGTTGATCCAGGACTTGCCCGGCAGATCGGCATACGACAACTCCCGCGGGGAGAGCATGACCTGCCGCTGCTCGCCGTTTATCGTGTAGCGGTCGTTGTCCACGTCTTTAAAATGATAGTAGGTCCGGATCTGCTGCAGCTGGCTGTAGGTCTTGAGCAGCGGCGCCTCGTCCCAGAGCCGGATGTTCTGTATGGTCGAGAGGTTCTTTTTGATATCCGCGAAGCCCAGCACTTTGTTCGCAGCAAAGGGCTGCAGTTCCATGTTCTCCAGGCCATAACCCAGGCGGGTGAACTTGATATGGCTCGCGATATAGGGCTGCTCCAGCACGCTCTCGTTCGGCGAGACCTGGAAGTTCTGGATCGCGGCGGGATAAATCCTAAGGCCCAGGACATATACCGCGGCAAGCAGCACGAGCGTGATCGCCGGAATGGTGAGGGACCGGCGCGTGGCGAACACGGAGACCACGATTGCTGCTGTCAGCGAGAGCATTGCCAGCACCCCGAGCACGATCAGGCGCACATGCACATCCGTGTACGAAGCCCCATAGAGCACGCCATGCTCGCTGAACAGCAGGCTGAAGCGGTCAAGAACAAAGCTGATCGAGAGGCCGACCAGGAAAAGAGACACCAGCACCCCGAGGTGGCGCTTCATGAAGGGATCTGCGGCAATGGACTTGTTGGTTATCACCAGCCCGCCCCGGAGCACATACACCACTCCCGTCAGGACGAATGCGGCCACGAGCAGGCCTCGCACCAGGAGGTTTACGGCGTCGAGAAACGGATATTGAAAGAGATAGAACGAGATGTCCCTGTTGAAGACCGGATCAACAATGCCAGCCGGCGCGCTATGCTGGAACTGGAGCGCCTGGGCCCAGTACTGCATGCCCACGGGAAAGGCAAGCAGAAAACACAGGAATCCGGCCACAAACGAGATTCCGACCATCATCCGGCTCAGGTCGAAGCGCTGCAGCTGCGGAATGCTCTCCCAAATCGGATTCATCATGCCGAGCGGCAGCCGGTGTTTTCCCGCGATCAGGACGTTGATCCCTATCGTGAAAAAAGCTATCAGCCCAAAAGCGAGCCCGAGCAGCATTTTCACCTCGAAGGTCCTGGTGAAGATAGCTTCGAAACCGGTTTCACGGAAGAAGTTCCAGTCCACCAGAAAGGAGATCACCTCCTTCGCGCTGATGAGCAGGACGAACAGTGCGGCCGTGGCAAAGATCATGACCGCGTTCTTCGATACGTTATTTTTCATTGCAGTCTCCCCGGGTACAGCATGTAAATTCAATACTTATACATCTTTCACAGCAGAGGACGCGGTGAAGACATTGCGCAGCACATTTGATCTTTTTCAGTCCCCAAATAATTCCATACCAGTGTTGAAATCCCAATGCGACAAATATATCTTTTTGTGACAGGTAAGGATACTTTAGCTGAATTATCCGCATGACGCAAGGGAAACAGGCAATGGGGCAGTTCAGGCAGTGCTATACCTTTGCGAAGCCGATCGGGCACAACGTCTGGAAGCTTATTGCGATCAGTCAGGTGTAAAGCAGCATATAGAGATGACGCGCTGCCCCATAGATACGTTTATTCATAGAATTATTTCCAAGAAGTAACTGGATTTGTGCTCGTCGCACATGAAATAGAGGATATTAAGAACAGCAGGGTCAGGGACAGCCTTATTGGGTCCAAGAAATGAGGAAGTATAAATACACTTTAGCCGTATTGCGAGATAACAATAGACCCGATCCAGCTATATCTGATAAGATGCACTTCTGGCAAATTACGGCAAAGGACAGAAACTTAAGGAGGTGGCATATGGAGGGTAAACGTGTACAGGACAGCAGTGTCATCATGGCCCAGATGATGATCCCCCAGGATGCAAACCCAGCTGGCAACGTGCATGGCGGAGTAGTGGTCAAACACATCGACGAAGCAGCCGGCGTGGTCGCCGCGCGCCATGCTCGGTCGAATGTGGTCACTGCTTCGATCGATCGGATGGACTTCCATACTCCTGTCTTCGTGGGCGATGTAGTATTTTTCAAGGCCAGCCTGAACCTCGTGGGCAGGACCTCGATGGAGATCGGAGTGCGCGTCGAAGCGGAGAACCTCCTCACCGGTACTATCCGCCACGCGGCATCGGCTTATCTTACCTATGTGGCCCTCGACGCCCAGGGCAGGCCCCGCGAGGTGCCGCCGCTCATCCTAGAAACGGAAGAAGAGAAACACAGGCATCGTGAAGCGCGGGATCGGCGCGAAGTGCGGCTGGCCGAGAAAAAGCGCGAAGCCGGTTGCAAAATTAAGCCGGGGTCATGCACCTGACAGGGCCATTGGCAATGCCGACTTTCTTTACTGCTCCACCGGTATTTTCCATCCAATAGACGCTCGAGGAATCGACAGCAAGTTCCCGATGCTCTTCAGTTCGGAGTTCGGAATAGTCTATCCGTGCGGAGGAACGTTAAGGTTCTTGTAATGAAAAAGGCAGAGCCTCATCGGCTCTGCCTTCCTGAAATCATGCAGGGTAAATAACTTAGTTGGATTTTCTGCTACGTGAAGCAGCCAAACCGGCAAGCCCTAAACCCAGAAGGAGCATGGTAGACGGCTCAGGGACCCGGGCGTTGTCATTGTGTTCAACGATGTAGCCAACGATATAGAAACCAGTGGGAGCGGCCGCGAGATAATCATTCCATCCCCAGTTATACCGATCGTCCATATACAGATAATTCTCACCCCCGACATTGTTCGGCTCACCTCCGCCCCAATTGGTATAGGTGAATGCCTCACCTGTCACCCATGACCATCCGCCATTGGGCTCTACGGATCCAGCAGGCTGAAAGCCGCCAAGTCGATATCCGAGGGTACGACTACTGGGGGTTCCCAGCAATGATGCTATAAAATTCTGTTCTGTTGAGGATGTTACGGTTGCCAGATACCAGTCACTGCCGACGCTATTCGACAGGTTGCCGGCTGCAAGGTTTGCGTCAGCCCACGACAAAGGATCTTGAATAACATCATACCAGTGCCCATTAGCGGACGATTGCACTGGAACTGCAAACGATGATCCCGCCATACCAGCTAAGAAAAGGCCTGCTACCAGAAAGATCTTAAGCGACTTCATCATAGTCATTAATAAATCCTCCTATTTTTTTACGATTTTATCGTGGATATTTATTGAATGCAATAGTTAGCAATGGAAGTGCCAAAAAATAAATGGCTGATAATGCTGGATAATTAAATCCGGCTGAAGATGAATGATATAAATGTAAATTTTTCCGACAGAAATTCCATGCTTTTATTGGCTGATAAACCGTTAACCAAGGGACTTCCGCTGCCACCTTACTCCACACAGTAGCAGCTATCTTATTGTCAAATAGTAATAATTTTGATTGTGATGATATATGGAGGGGAAAAATTAGTTGTAAAGTTTTCCGACAAGGTCTCGTGCTGAGGGGGGTGAAAGTTTTATGGAATGTTTCTCTCTACAAGTGTCCTCCTGGAGACAAACTGTACTTGCAGCTCTTGCCTGGAGCGATGTCTAAAAGTGCATAGAGAGGGCACCAGCCGGCAAGATCGGTGGCCCATAAAATAATACCAAGATAAAACCAGAACGATTGCGGATTATCGAAGACCACGGAAAGCATCGCGATACCAAACACGACTCTTGCCACCCGGTCTCCCGGACTGATATCTTTCACCATCTATTACTCCTTGTGAATACGATCCTGTTACTTGAACCCCATCAGTCCCATACGAGATAAAATCCGTTCGTACGCTGCATGCGTTCAACGAGTTTTTCCGTAGTGCCGGGTCCTCGCTCCAGCACGTCCGGAGCAAAGGATACAACCTTTTTTGCAAAGGGATTCATGTTCTTCGGGGGTTTTGTGAATATCGCTTCGAGCCAGTCAGGTCCGGCGCCGGTTATCACAAACGAAGCTTCCTTCTGCCTCTCCTTAAGCCATGCGACGACCGCTTTTGTGTCGAGCTTATAGTTCGGCGCTTCCGTCCCCTGTATTTTCAGAAGATCATAAGAGTTACTGCCCTTGACAACGGTGACCACGTCATTCTGTTTTCCGTAGCTCTTATGGCTCCTGAAGAGCAAATATCCCCTGGCGCGGAGTTTGGAGCGGTAAGACTGCATAAGGTCGTCGGTTCGTTTCGTGTGGACACTGAAACCGATCAAACGATCTTTTTCAAAGCCTTTTTCACCCTTCATATTCTCGGAAGGCACAACAACGCTCATGAAAAATGGCTCGGCCTCGCCGCCGGCCGCAAGCTCGATCTGGGCTATCAGATCTCCGGGAAATGCCAGCTCATTGCGTTGCTCAACGGTTAGCAGCCGGTACTTCTGTTTGATAATGACGACTGGTTCCGGCTTTTTCTGCTCGGGAGGTTTCGCCTCTTCGCACGCAAAGCCGGCAAACAGCATCAGAATTATAAGGAGGGGGAATTTATACAGTATATCCATAACGGATGTCAAAATGCTTGAACACGCCCTGATAGGGTTCCCAACGGACATCCACCTTGCTTACCCTGGCGCCCGTGGGGCCCCGGTGGCACCAACCGACGATCTCCTCCACCTTCCTCTTCTCTCCTTCAAATAAGGCCTCGACTTTCCCGTCAGGCAGATTTCTCACCCATCCGCCCACACCAAGCCGCACTGCCTCATCGCGAGTGCTCGCACGAAAAAATACCCCCTGAACCACGCCTTCAATGATCACCGTCGCGCGGAGATGCCCCTTTTGTTGAATTTTGTCCAACGCCTGCTCCCAAGATCAAAACTTGCCGCGTGACCCAGGACGGCCCCCGGGACGGCCCATAGGCCGCTTACCGCTTCCCGGTCTACCGGCTACAGGCCTGCTACTGCCAGCAGGGCTGCGCCTCGTGTCTGACCGTTGTCCCTCTGCAGGTCGGCTGGGACGAGGTCTTCCCGTGGCAGTCATGGTATTGCGGCTGAATGTTTTGCCTCCGCTTCGCGGCTGCGCCTGACCAAAAGGTACCCTGGCGCTGGCGGGCTTCCCGTAGGGTGTTGCCGACAACGTCCGGCTTTGGCGGGCGGGATATTGAGCTTTTACCGCGGGTCTCGACGAACCGCCTGTGCTGCGATCCTCCGGCTTCCACGGCCTTGAGGCACCCGTCCGTTGTCCTCCGGCAGTCTGAGCCGGGCGCGAACGTCCAGCAGCATAAGCATTGTCGCGCTTCACGGGTGTGGCACCTGTTCGAGGCTTCCATTGACTGGATTGTGTCCGGCCGCCTGCTTCGCGACCGGATCCAGTTTCCGCAGGCGTGCTGCTTTGGCGCGCGGGATACTGATCCTTCACCACGGGTCGTGAAGAAGCACTGCTGCCGCGGTCCGCAGTCTTCCACGGCCTGGGGGCACCCGTCCTTTGTTCTCCCGTAGTCCGAGCAGGGCGCGAGCGTCCCGCCACATTCGCATTATCGCGTCTTATTGGTGAGTCCCCGGTGCGCGGCTTCCATTGACTGGATTGTACACGGCCCTCTGCCTGGCGTCCGTACGTCGTTCCCCCTGGCGTACGACTTCGGTTTGCGGAATACGGTCCTTTTACCGCGGGTCTCGACGGACCGCCTGTACTCCGATCCTCCATCCTCCAGGGCCTGAGGTCAGGCTTCAAACCTCTGTGCGGTTTTTTCTGCCCTCTTGCTTGGATTTCCCTCATGGTTTCTTCTGAGATGCGCCCGGGGCTTTTGGCCGCCGCTGCCCGTGTCCTGCTGCGCGGAGCACTTGTCGTCTGACCTGACATCTCGCCGCCCCGCGGATTTTGAGCCATTTCCTTGAGCTGGAGAACCTCTTCTGAGGAGAGATGCCTGAAACTGCCCTCGGGAAGGTCGCCCAGCGTCAATCCTCCGGTCTTGATCCTCTTAAGCCTGATCACGGAACGGCCTATGCGGTCGAACATGCGCCGGACCTGGCGTTTCCTCCCTTCATGGATCGTGATCTCCAACCAGGAATTCGCCGCCTCCTTGCGGACCTTCTTGATCTTTGCCGGAGCGGTCTTGCCATCGTCAAGAAAGATGCCGGCCTCAAGTTCCTCAATCTGCCGGTCATCGAGCACGCCTTTAGCCTTGACGAGATAGGTCTTCGGCAGTTCATGCTTTGGATGGGTTATCAGATGGGCAAAATCACCATCGTTCGTCAGGAGCAGCAGGCCCTCGGTGTTGTAATCCAGCCTCCCAACCGGATAGACCCGCACCTTGATCCCTTTCAGAAGATCCTGCACTGTGGGCCTTCTCTCGGGATCGGACATTGTAGTAATGTATCCGGCTGGTTTGTTCAGCATGATATAGGTCTGCGGCTGCTTTGGATTGATCAGCTTGCCGTCCACCTTGATGTGGTCCTTTGATGCGTCAGCTCTGGTGCCCAACTCGGTCACAACCTGGCCGTTCACCGTCACTCTGCCCTCGGTGATAAGCTGTTCCGCTGCGCGCCGCGAGGTGACTCCTGCCGCGGATATGATCTTTTGAATGCGTTCTTCCATGGTATTCCTTTCCTGGTTACTGATATCTGCGGTCCGAATGTTTCCCTGCAAAAAGAACAAATGTGGTTTCGACGATTATATTTCACCACCGTCATGCGGCGTGGCAGCGCCGCTCTGCGACCATGTTACCGGCTCAGCACCTCCCTGATGACCGTCCTCAGGGTTTTTTCCGTATAGGGTTTTGTCATGACTGCACTCATATTTTTCAGGAGGGTATCGTCCTCCTGGTCGAGGCTGTAGCCAGTCACGAGGACGAACTTGACTGAAGGGTGCGTTGAACGAACTGAGCGAAAAAGATCAATACCGCTCTTGTGGGGCATCATCATGTCCGAAAGAATGAGGTCGATCTTGTGCCTCCCTGATCCGATGATCTGAGACGCTTCTTCACCGTCCCGGGCCAGGAGCACCGTATATCCCTGTCTGCCGAGGATGATGGCGGCAAGCTCCCTGAGCGCATCCTCATCTTCAGCGATCAGGATGGTTTCCCGGCTCCCTTCCTCAGCCTCCGCGGCGTCCTCCCCGACCCGCAGCTGATAGGCTGCCGTTTCCAGGGATGACGACTCGAGCATCGGCAGGTAGATATTGAATGTCGTCCCCTTGCCTTTCTCGCTCGACACCTTGATTGCTCCCCGATGCGCTGTTACCACGGAGTAGACGATGGAAAGACCGAGACCGGTTCCCTTACCCACATCCTTGGTCGTGAAGAAAGGATCAAATATCCGCTCCAGGTCAGCCGCATCAATGCCGATCCCGTTGTCGACAACGGACAGGCAAACATAGGACTTGGCGGGGTGGCCATCAGCGAATACCTGCACAGGAACGCTCGACAATGCACACTGGCTGGTCTTGATCGTTATCACACCCTTGCCCTGCATGGCATCGCGAGCGTTCAGAACAAGGTTCATTAAGAGCTGCGTGAACTGGCTCGCGTCGCAGGATATGTTCGAGCTGCCCGGCATCAGATCGAGCTTGATCTCGATGGTTTCCTCCACGATCCGCTTGAGAAACCGCACCGTATCAGCGATAAACGTGTTAAGGCCCGTCACTTCAAATTTCATGGGCACTTTTTTGCTGAAGATCAGCAGCTGCTTAACGAGGTCAGCGCCCCGGAGCGAGAAAGAAATGATGGTCTCCAGTTTGCTGCGCACCTCGGGATTCGCAGGCAGATCCGCTAGACACAGGTCCGCGTATCCGATGACTCCCAGCAGGATATTATTAAAATCATGGGCAATGCCGCCTGCGAGTTTTCCAATGGCCTCCATTTTCTGCGTCTCGAACAGGAGCGCCTGAAGCTCTTTCCCCCTTGCCTCGGCCTGCTTTTTTGCCTTCCGGTCGGACCAAATTTCGAGAGCACGCGATATGCGCGCGGGAAGCCCGGAGATGTTCCTCTTGATGATGTAGTCAACCGCCCCGAGCCGCAGGCTGTCCACAGCCATCTGTTCGTTGCCTTCGCCGGTTATGAGTATCACCGGTGCGTCCACCTGCTGCTTGACGCATAATTCGATGGCCTCTGTGCCGGTAATATCGGGAAGGGAATAATCCGCAAGTACGATGTCAGGGCTGAATAGTTTGACCCTGTCGAGAAACTCCCTGCGGTTCCGCGCCCACGCATGCTCGATGTGATACCCCGCTTTTTCGAGCTCGTACAGCTCCAGCTCGACGTCATCGGGATTATCCTCGAGAAAGAATATCCTGAGTTTTTTCCGATCTTCCATCGTTTCCTATTTGCCTGTCGGCTGCTCATTAATCAGGAGCCAGTAAAAACCGACCTGCTTTACGGTATCAACAAATTGGTCGAAATCCACCGGTTTCCTGATGTAGCTGTTCACCCCATAGTCGTAGCTTTTCACCATATCGCTTTCTTCCTTCGACGATGTCAACACCACGACAGGAATGAGCTTTAACGTTTTCTCGCTCTTAATCTTCCCCAGAACCTCGATGCCGTCCACCTTGGGCAGTTTCAGATCAAGCAGGATCAGATGCGGAAGGTCGTGAACTCCTCCGCTGTACTTGCCCTGATAGAAAAGGTAATCCAGCGCTTCCTGGCCGTCCCGTACAACTGCAATCGGATTGGCTATATTATTCTTTTTGAGGGCATGGACCGTCAATTCGACATCGTCAGGATTGTCCTCGACCAGCAGAATATTGATGTGCTTCCTCATCGTATCACTCCTCCTGTGAAGTTGGCAGTTGTATGTAGAACGTGGCGCCGTTATTGATTGATGATTCCGCCCAGATCTTGCCCTGATGGCGCTCCGCGATCCGTTGCACGATGGCGAGGCCGATGCCGGTGCCTTCATACTCCTCCGGCAGATGCAGCCGTTGAAAGACCTGAAATATCTTGTCATGATACTGCATATCGAATCCTATGCCGTTGTCCTTGACGAAAAATACATTTTGCCGCCGTTCATACCCTATGGTTATGTGCGGCTGTTGTGCATGGCTGCTGAATTTCATGGCATTCGATATGAGATTCGCGAACAGGCTCTGCATAAGGACCGGATCGCAGTAAATCGCGGGAAGTTCGCCGACCGTGACGGTTATTTTTTTATTCTCAAGCTTTTCCGAGTAGTTTTCAAGGACGGCATCAATGATATTCCTGCACTGCACGCGCCGCAAGCGAAGCTCCGATCTGCCGATCCGCGAGAATGTCAGCATGTCATCGATCAGCTCGGACATCCGGATAGTCCCGTTCCTCACCCGTTTCAGATAATGTTTCGCCTGATCATCCAACTGATCCGCGTGGTCATCCAGCAGGATCTTCGAGAATCCGTCAATGTTCCTGAGAGGAGCTCTGAGATCATGGGAAACCGAGTAGGCGAAGGCCTCCAGTTCCTTGTTGGCTTTTTCAAGCTGGCTGCTTGATCGCTCGATGGCACGCGTCTTGTCAACGAGCTCATTGGTCATGTGGTTGAAGGTATTCTGCAGGACGCCAACCTCATCGGTCCGGTCGCTGTCAGCGATACTCAGCTCGGCTCCGCTCGAAATCTTAGCCGGCAGAGTTCTGATGTCATTTGCAAGCCTTTCAATCGGTTTGCTGACCATCCTGGACAGAAGCGCATGAGCAAGTGACACGAATGCAGCGATCCCCAGCAAGCTGATGAAAATGTTGCTGTTCCTGAGTCCGGCGATGGCGGCATAGTTTCTGTCCACGGATTTCCGCAGAACAGTGGCTCCGATAACTGTCTTTGCGGATCCATGGCACCGGTGGCATTCCGGCTGGTTCATGATCGCATGCAAATGGACCAGAGAGTGGCGGCCGTCTTGCTGCTCTTCAAACACACTGGACGGTTGTTCTCCAGTTTTTAACACCTGCCCGAGCGCCGACAGCGCGTTCTGGTTTGCGATGTATTTGCCAACATCCGATCGTAGCCTTTCAGGATGGGAACAAAAGACGATCCTCCCGGTGCTGTCACAGATGAATATTTCCACATCAGGCATCTTTTCCTTGATGTCGATCATCTGGCGTTCAACAGCATTGTTGTCGCCCACAGACATCGGGTATTTGATTCCGGCATAGATCGCGTTTGTCAGATCATCGCTTCCCGCGTCAACCTCCTTCAGCATTTCTTTGGTTTCCTGGTTAACAGTCAGAAAGATAACACCGCTCATGACCATCGCCACACTCAGCGTCAGCACGATCAGAATTTTTCGGCTTAATTTCTGGCGGATGAATTTGATCATAGTTGTCATTTATAACGAAGGCCGTTTGCTCCGGACCGATGCGAAAACTGATGCATTGCGATGAATTATCCGGTCATGCCGTATGAGAACAAGATCACCCTGAACAGGGCATACCTGCGAAGAAGAATATCAGATGATTGGCAACAGCAAATTTCAGTGTTTCTGTTTTTCAAGCAACTCTTTCAACCGCGGGCACTTCTGTTTGGCTCGATTGTCGTCGCAGTCTCCGCAGATTGTCATGTCAGGACTGCAGGGTGAAAAAACATTGGCATGATGTGCACGTACTGGTTTTTTCCCCTGTCCGATGCGCGTTTTTCCCTTTTCCGCTCTGTGTATCATATCAGTACCTTCAGGGTAAGCCGCGTTGCGCTGACAAGATCATATCTTTCGGCATGGTTTTTCGCACTGCCCGCAGCCGGCCTTGCCTTCTGCTGCCTCCTGTGGACAGCCCTCGCTCCGATCCGGGCACGTTCCGCATGCATGCTCCTTCGGTAAAATGACCTTCCTGACCGGTCTGCCGCAACCGCATTTAGCGGGTTCTTTTTCATTGACCTTGCAGTCACAATCCTTGCCGCAGCTGCAGAGGTATGCTTCAGTGCCCTCGCGCTTCAAGAGGTGCATGGGCATGAGGGTCTTGCCGCAATCACAAGCGCCCGGATTCGAGGAGATTGCCTTTCCGCACGTGCAGGCTTCGCCGCAATTGCAGACATACAGGACCTTGGTTTCCGTATCCCCCGCGATGAGGAAGCCGGCCAGAACAAATGAACCGAGTACAAAAGACAGGATAACGGCATATATTTTTTTCATATACCCTCCTCTGGCACGAACGAATGAACCACCGCAACGCCTCCTCCGGTTGTTAATCCAGTCGGTAGTTCGGCGCCTCTTTGGTGATCACCACGTCATGGACATGCGACTCGCGCAAGCCTGCGACGGTGATCTTAACAAACTGCGCCCGTTCCCTGAGCGCTTTCAGATTCTCCGTTCCGCAGTAATGCATACCTGCCCGCACACCGCCGATGAGCTGATACACGCTCGCGGACAGGGTTCCCTTGTATGGCACACGGCCCTCTATGCCCTCGGGAACGAGTTTGGCCCGCTCTTCTTCATGGGTCTGGAAGTAACGGTCCTTGCTGCCCTGTTCCATGGCTCCGATCGAACCCATGCCTCGATACACCTTGTAGCTCCTGCCCTGGAACAGAACGCTTTCTCCCGGGCTCTCTTCGGTGCCCGCGAACAGACCTCCGATCATGACCAGAGACGCACCTGCTGCCAGGGCTTTGGTAATATCACCGGAGAACTTGATGCCGCCATCCGCGATGACGGGGATGCCGGCCTTGTCCGCTTCTTTGCAGCATTCCATGATCGCGGTGATCTGCGGAACGCCCGCACCGGACACCACGCGGGTGGTGCAAATGGAACCTGGCCCGATGCCTATCTTGACGCAGTCTGCGCCTGCCCGGATGAGATCCTTCGCTGCTTCTGCGGTGGCTATGTTGCCCGCCACTACGTCGAGGTCGGGATATTTTTTCTTGATTCCCCTCACCGCGTCGATTACACCCTGAGAATGACCATGGGCCGTGTCCACAACAATGACATCAACTCCGGATTTCAGCAACTCAGGTACGCGTTCAACATAGTCCACGACACCCACGGCTGCACCCACGCGTAATCGTCCGAGCTTGTCCTTGCAGGCGTTCGGGTACTTGATCTTTTTTTCGATATCCTTGATGGTAATTAGACCGCGCAGGGAGTTGTCCTTGTCCACGATCAGCAGCTTCTCGATCTTGTGCTTCTGCAATATTTTTATGGCTTTTTCGAGTGTTGTCCCGATCGGTGCCGTGATCAGCGGGTCCTTGGTCATCACCTCGGACACCTTGAGATTGTACCGCGTTTCGAACCGCAGATCGCGATTGGTCAGGATGCCTACGAGCTTGTGCCCCTTGGTGACCGGCACGCCCGAGATGCGGTACTTCTTCATGACCTCCAGAGCATCGGAGATCTTGGCGTCAGGCGAGATCGTGATAGGGTCGATGATCATGCCGCTCTCCGACTTTTTGACCTTGTCCACTTCCTCGGCCTGCACATCGATCGGCAATGCTTTATGGATGAAACCGAGACCGCCTTCCTGCGCAAGGGCAATCGCAAGCTTCGCCTCGGTTACGGTATCCATGGCAGCGCTCACCAGGGGAATATTCAGCAGTATCCGCCTGGTCAGCTGGGTGCGCACATCCACATCCTTGGGTAGAATATCTGATTTAGCGGGCAGCAAAAGTACGTCATCAAAAGTAAGACCTTCACGGATAGGGCCGACTACCATCGCAATTCTCCTTTTTTCACCATTGTGCCCCAACAAAAGAGCGGGATGACAATGTACCACAGCAGACTGAAAACCTCAAGTGAAAGCGCCTATTCAAAACCCGATTGTTTGTTCAAATAGGGATTCTCTTCCTTCTCATTTCCGATCGTGGAGGACGGGCCGTGTCCGGAGAACACCCTGGTTTCGTCCGGCAGGACCATCAGGTGTGTCTTGATGGACCGGATAAGCGTCATGAGGTCGCCCCCGGGCAGGTCAGGCCTGCCAATGGAGCCTGCAAACAGGGTGTCCCCGGTAAAAACAATGCCCTGTTCCACCAGGCAGATCCCCCCGGGAGAATGGCCGGGCGTGTGCAGCACCTTGAGCGATACCTCACCGGCAGTGATCGTATCACCATGCTTCACCAAGCGGTCAGCAGGCGGCGAGGGGTTCGATTCCATTCCAAAAGCCCGCGACTGATGCTGGGTCATCGCCAGACTGGAGGCATCCGCTTCGTGAAGCAGCAATTCAGCCCCTGTGGCGTCCTTGATGGCTTTATTCGCTCCGACATGGTCGAAATGAGCATGGGTGTTAACGATATACTTGACCTTCAGCCCTTTATCATTGATTATCTTGAGTATGTCTGATGCGTCATCTCCTGGATCTATGACCACTGCCTCCCTGGTTTTGTCATCTGAGAGGATGAAACAATTCACTTGGAGCGGTCCGACGACGAGTTTTGTAAGAATCATGGTGTCTTTACTCCTTTGAGGATCTTGATGAAGGGGGAACCTCAGCCACAAAAAGACGCCCAGGCCTGCGGACGCGAGAATGGCCAGCGGGACCCGGTAGCGATGCCAATTACTCGCGGCCTTTGCCATGTGCTTCAAGCTCCAGCAGCCGTTCCTTCATTCCTATCCCGCCCGAGAACCCGCCCGGCGAACCTGCCGAGCTGATGACGCGGTGTCAGGGTATGATGATCGGCACAGGATTCCTGCCCATTGCCTGACCCACGGCCCGGGCCGCTCGCGGGTTCCCTGCCCTCTGCGCGACCCAGGCATACGATCTCGTTTCAGCGTATGGAATCCGGCTAGCCTTTTGCCAGACAAGTTGCTGAAAGGAGGTATAATATCGCAGATCGAGCAACAGGTCAAACGAAACGCGCTCGCCGGAAAAATACTGATCAAGGAGCGTGACCGCTTTGTGGAGAAGATCCGGATCATATGCCCTGGAAGACTTTGAGCGTCTGATTCCGCTTTCCGCGCGGATCAATTCCTGTTGAACCGATGTCTTCGAATCCCTCGGCAGTATGATCCGTCGGATACCCGCTGCCGAAGCAACAACTCCTATCCAGCCCAGAGCGGTCTGGTGAACAGCTATTTGCATACCTTCGCCCGCAGTCTGCATGGTTCGAGTGGCAAGCGCTTTACCCACCTTTTTTTCTCCGTATCATCCTCCAGAGGAACTTCAATTCGTCGCTCCTCAATATCCACATTGCGATAACGTAGAAGAAGATGCTTCCAAATATCCCGCCCAGCAGCAGTTCGCTCTTGCGAAGCAGGTTGCCCGTCAGCAGCCATTCCGGCTGTTTGCTCACCCACCATCCGATTGCACCCATGACAAGGGAAACGGGGACGATCTTGAGAAGTGAGATCCCGATTCTCTTTCCGTCAATACGGCCTATTTTTTTCCGGAGCAGCACAGTGAGGAATCCGATATTGATCATGGCGGCAAGCGATGTGGCAAAAGCCAGGCCACCGTGGGCAAGAGGCGTCCACGTTATAAAGACGGCGCTCAGCAGGATATTGCTGCACAGCGCAAGGACCGCGACCTTGACCGGCGTTTTGGTGTCCTGCAGAGCATAGAACGCTTGCGCTACGATCCGAACGCCGGCAAATGCCCAGAGGCCAACGGCATAAAAGAGAAGCGCCGACGCGGTCCCCTGTGTTGAGATATGGTCGAATTGCCCGTGTTCAAGCAGCAGGTTTACGATTGGCACGCGAAGGGTGATCAAACCGGCCATGGCTGGAAACATGATAAAGAGCACGAGGCGAAGGCCGAATGAGAGGGTTTCCCGGAATTCGGTCATTTCCTGCTTCGCCGCCTGCGTTGACATGGTCGGAAGCACCGCGGTAGCAACGGCAATGCCGACGATGCCGAGCGGGAAATGGATGAATCGCATGCCGTAGAATAGATAGGTGATGCTGCCGGTGGCGAGAAAAGAAGCGAATATCGTGCCGATGAAGATGTTGAACTGATTTACCGAAGAACTGAGGAAGATCGGCAGGGCTAGCTTGCCGATTTTTTTAACCCCTGGATGAGTGGGCTCGAATTGGGGCCGCGGCAACATCCCCTGTTTTCTGAGCGCAGGGACCTGGATCCAGAATTGAAGCATCCCACCCAGCACGACGCCGACAGCCACCCCGAGGATCGGCTCGGCCAGGAACTGCAGGCTGAACAGGACCGCGGAAATCGTCATCACGTTCAGCATGACCGGAGAAAGCGCGGGAGTGAGGAACTGACGCAGGGAATTCAGCATGCCCATGGTCAATGCTGCAAGGCCGATGAACAGCAGATACGGAAACATGATTCGCGTCAGGGTTACACCGAGGACATATTTATCGTGCTCCGCCTTGTATGCCCACCCCCAGGCAACGACTTTGACGACATAGGGTGCGAAGATGATTCCCAGCAGCGTCAGGGCGATGAGGATCGCAAGGAGCCGGGCAAAGACGGCGCTCGCAAGATGACGCGCGCTATCCTTTGATTCCTTGGTAAGTGTTTCGGTAAAAACAGGAATGAAAGCAGCGGACATGGACCCTTCGGCCAGCAGTTCACGGAGGAGATTTGGTATGCGGTAAGCCACGTAGAAGGCGTCCGCGGCAAGACCTGTTCCGAATCCCCAGGACATCACCATGTCCCGGATATATCCCATAACGCGGCTTGCCAGTGTGGCAGCGCCTACTACGCCTGCTGCCTTTACGACCCGTGCCTGTTCTGACATGCGGATTCACCTCGAAAAAACGCGGAAACAAGAGGTGACTTTAACAGAAAACAACGGCCAAGAAAAGGTTTTTTTTCTTGACACCTGTCGCTCCTTTATGTTACAAGATTACTCGGTTTTTTTGTTTTTACTATCAAGGAGGCAAGAAGTGGCGATTCACAAATCAGTACTCAAGAGGCAACGACAGGCAGATAAGCAGCAGCTTATCAATAGATCCGTAAAATCCATGCTCAAAACCCTGGCAAAAAAGGTAGAGCAGGCGGTTGAAGACAAGAATGCCGACGTGGCAAAGGAAGCCATGGTCAAGGCCATGAAAGCCTACGACAAGGCGGCTTCAGCGGGTATTCTTCACAAGAGCACGGCTTCGCGCAAGATCTCCCGTCTTTCGACCAAAGTCGGCAAGATAGGCAAAGTCAGCGCAGCGTAAACCACACCCGACGACCAATGTACTGCAAAGGCCCATCCAACAACCGGATGGGCCTTTTTTCGTGTCCCGCTCCGAGCAAGTACCATAACTCAAGCACCGCACAATCTCAGGATCATCCTTTCCAGAACGAGCCTCCCGGACATCCCGCTCGATTTAAGGGCCTTGTCCGCGGACAGCAGCATCCCGAATACACCTGGAAATTCTTCTATGCGATAACGCTGCATCTGGCGCTTGAACAGGGGCGCTTGATGAAAGATCACCCCGAGGCGGCGCGTTATGTCATCAGGGCTGAGCCCCGAAGCTTCCAGTTTCGTAGGTCGGGTAGAACAGCGCGAAACCCGACAGCTTCAAGTAGGATGTTGGGTTTCACTTCTTTCACCAAGACTCGATAATAAATTCAATCAGAGTATACCGAACGTTAAACGCTAGGGGACAGGAAATTTGCCGAGACTGTCGATAAGCACGGATATACTCATCGTTCAATTGCTGCCCACCTCGGCGTGCACTCCACATATGTGAGCAGAATTCTGTGCGGACACAACTGAAGGTAAAAAGTATGGACCTGTCCCTAAAATATTGTAAGTAATAAATTTAGGCTTGCAAACAGCCGCACAATCAGATAAATTTATCATCAGAGGAAATTAAAATGAAGATAGAAATCGAAAAAGAAGAAGATGGGCGTTGGATTGCCGAAGTATTCGACCTCCCGGGCGTCCTGGCGTATGGAAAAACGCGCGAAGATGCCATTGCCAAAGTTGAGGCACTTGCCCTACGGGTGATTGCGGATCGGATCGATCATGGCGAGACCATCCCTGAACTCGATGAACTTTTCGCGGTCACTGCATGAGTCAATGGCCTTCCGCGAAAGCCCGCGCGGTTCTTGCCGCACTCCTTCATATCGGCTGGTCCATTAAACGAGAAACTGCCGGTTCCCACCGCATTCTTTCACGGCCTAATTGGCCAGATTATGTCTTCGCTTTTCATGATGGTACTGAAATCGGCCCCCGCATGCTTGCTCGCATTGCGAAGAAGACGGGTCTCCAGCCTGCTGATTTATAGAATAACCTAATCAATCCAACTTGTCGTTCATGTGCAATTAACAAGATGTATTACATGATTGTTTCGCCCTATCGAAATTACATACTCGTAGGTGAACTATTTTCCCTTAACACCAACCAACAACGTCAAGACCTATCTGCTTTTCGTTTTATCCTGATTGGCATAATCTCAGTATCATTCTCTCCAAAACAAGCCTGCCGGATATCCCGCTCGATTTAAGCGCCTTGTCCGCGGACAGCAGCATCCCGAATACACCTGGAAATTCTTCTATGCGATAACGCTGCATCTGGCGCTTGAACAGGGGCGCTTGATGAAAGATCACCCCGAGGCGGCGCGTTATGTCATCAGGGCTGAGCCCCGAGGCCTCCAGGGTCTTCGCTTTCACCAGCCTCCGGAAATTCCATGAGATCGATCCCAGCAAGGCAACAGGCGACTCGCCTTCCTGCATCAGACGGAAGAGGATCACAAGCGCCTTTTCACGGTCCCGGGATCCTATCGCATCCGCAAGGTCAAAGGTGGAATACTCCCTGAAATCCCCAGCAATTGTCTTTACATCCTCGAAGGTGATCGCCTTTTTCTCCTTCAGGTAGATCACGACCTTTTCCAGCTCATTGTTAATCTTTCTGAGGTCGTTCCCCGTGACCTGCAGGAGAAACAGCGCCGCATCACGCTGCATGGTCAAACCCCGCTGCCTGGCCCATGAATCGATCCAGGACAATACTTCCCGCTCCTGAAATGCATAGAAGCGCGCTGCTGCTCCATGGGCCTCTACCGCGGCCAGGACTGTTTTTTTTTCAAACTTCGCCTGATTGGAAAGCATCACGAGACACGTACTCGGCGAGGGATCGTTGAGATAGGATACAAGGACGTCGAGATCGGCTGACTTGAAAGCTTCGATTTCTTTTGCAACAACAAGCCGCCGTTCGGACAGCAAGGGAAGTGTCTGGCACAGGTTGACCAACTCGCCCGCAGAGGTTTCCTTGCAGTACAGCGTATTAAAATTGAAATCCCGGGCTGATGGGTCCACAACCTTTTCAATGATGAGGTCCACCACCTCCTGAATCAGCAGTTCCTCTTCTCCGAACAACAGGTAGAGGGGGAATACCTTCCCCTGCTTCAGACCGGATATAATGTCGTGGTATTTGATCATGGGAGGGAAAAGGATTGGTCGACCTTTTTATTCATCTTTTGTGACAATGCCTAAGTACGCCATACCATGACACGGTCAGCACGAAAACGTGTGCTGATTCAGAATCCTTCCAACACGCGGCTCCGGATCGTTGATGCGATGTCCCTGCTTGAACTCCTGATCGCCGTTTCTTTCGCGATTTTTGTCGCGGAAATATCTCCGATCGCCACCGCGTAGGAGGAAACAAAAACGGAGCCGATACCCTTTTCCTGCCATATCATCCGGTGCGTCTGCACGTCCTCGATGCTCACATTGAGTCCGATGCTGACCAGGTATTGCTGGATATAAGAACCGGAGGTATATGACAACGGGGTAACGTCAAACTTGGTAATCGTACCACGAAGCAACAGGTCCGCACTATCACCGTTCACGACCTTGAGCCTTCCGTCCGCAAGAAACTCCGACGTGATCGCCTTGGTCACTTCCACATCAACATAGGGTTCGGCAGTGCCGTTTACGAGCGAAAGAATGGCAATGGTTCTGCTGCCTTCCGGGATGATACCGCCTACAGGAGTAAAACCGTACCCGCAGGAAGAAGCGAGCAGAGTTGCTGCCAACATCGCCATGAGCAGGTAGCTGTTATTCCCCAATCCGCGATCCGCATTCCGCATTGCATTACACCACAATATTAACCAGCTTTCCCTGCACCACGATAACCTTCCGGGGGGCCTTGCCAGCCAGATATTCCTTCACTTTAGCGTCGGCCAGTGCCGCAGCTTCGATCTCCGTGTCAGCCGATCCCGCTGGCAGGACAACTTTGCTTCTGACCTTCCCATTCACCTGCAAAACGACCGTGATCTCCGCAGCAACAAGGGCAGCCTCATCGTACTCCGGCCAGGCGGCATTTGCGACTGAGCCATGCCCCCCCAGCGATTCGGTGAGTTCCTCGGCGAAATGAGGCGCGAACGGAGCTATCAGCAGGGCAAGCGAGTCCATTGCCACACGGAGGACCGGCAGTTTGTCATCAGGAACACCTGCCGACGAGTAGTCGTATATCTCGTTCACCAGTTCCATGAGCGCGGCAATGGCTGTGTTGAAATGAAATTCCCGCTCAATATCCTCGGTCACTTTCTTTATGGTAAGATGCGTCTTTCGGTAAAGCTTGTCCCCCCGTGCTTCAGGCCCTGCGGGCCGAACGAGCCGGACAGCGTCGCTATGCCGATATACGATGGCCCAAATGCGGTGCAGGAAACGGAAGGCGCCGTCCACACCCTGGTCGCTCCATTCCAGGTCGCGCTCCGGTGGAGCCGCGAACAGCGAAAAAAGCCTGGCAGTATCTGCTCCATATTTTGACAAGATAAAGTCAGGGTCCACGACATTCCCCTTCGACTTGCTCATTTTGGCGCCGTCCTTGATCACCATCCCCTGCGTCAACAGGTTCTTGAATGGTTCATCACCATCAAACAGGCCGAGGTCGCGAATCACCTTGGTAAAGAACCTCGCATACAGCAGATGCAGCACTGCATGCTCGATCCCTCCGATGTACTGGTCGACATTCATCCAATAGGCAGCTGCTTTTTTCTCGAAAGGAACTGTCTCGGCTTTTGGCGAACAGTATCGCAGAAAATACCAGGAAGAATCCACGAACGTGTCCATGGTATCGGTTTCACGCCTTGCCGAGCCCCCGCATTGCGGGCAGGTCGTTGACCGGAAGGAGGCGGATTCGAGAAGGGGGGAAATTCCCGTTCCGGTGAATTCGACGTCCATGGGTAGCCTCACCGGCAGTTGATCCTCGGGAACCGGCACGGTCCCGCAGGTTTCGCAGTATACGATCGGGATCGGCGTGCCCCAGTACCGCTGGCGCGAGATGCCCCAGTCGCGGAGCCGCCAATTCACAGTCCGTTTGCCGAACCCGCTCCGCTCGACATGATCGGCGATCCGCTCTTTTGCTTCGCTGTTCGAGATTCCGTCAAATTTTCCCGAGTTTGTCATCCAACCGTCATCGGTGTAGGCCTGCGTCATGGATGCTGCGTCAAGGTCCCGCGCCTCATTCTGAATTACCACTCGGATTGGTAAATCATACTTTTTCGCGAACTCGAAGTCCCTCTGGTCGTGGGCGGGCACGGACATGATCGCACCGGTGCCATAGTCCATGAGAACGAAATTCCCGATCCATACCGGTATTTTTTCATTGTTCAGGGGATTGATTGCATACGCACCCGTAAAGACGCCCTCTTTTACCTGCTTATCGTCAGTCCTGCTTGCCTTGTCCTCGCTCATGATGCGCTGGCAGAATGCACGGATGCTGTCAGCCTGTTTGCTGTTTTTGATGAGCGTCTCTACGATGGGATGTTCCGGAGCAATGCTCATAAACGTAACACCAAAGAGCGTGTCCTGTCGGGTGGTGAAGATCGCGAGTTTTTCCCCGCTCTGCTCCATGATGAAATCCACTTCGACACCCGTGGATTTGCCGATCCAGTTCCGCTGCATGGTAAGCACCCGCTCGGGCCAGCCCGGGAGCTTGTCGCAATGGGACAGAAGCTCCTCGGCATAGGCGGTGATCCTAAAAAACCATTGTTCCAGCTCCTTGTGGGTCACCACGGAGCTGCAGCGCCAGCAGAGGCCGTTTTCCACCTGCTCGTTCGCCAGGACCGTGCTGCAGGATGGGCACCAGTTCACATAGGACAGTTTTTTGTAGGCAAGGTTACGTTCATACATCTTGAGAAAGAGCCACTGGTTCCAGCGGTAATAGTCCTCAAGGCACGTGGCCAATTCCCGGTCCCAATCATAGGACAACCCGAGACGCTTGAGCTGTTTGTCCCGCATGAAGGCTATGTTTTCGAGCGTCCACTTCGAGGGATGGATGCCGTGCTTGATAGCCGCGTTTTCCGCCGGCAGGCCGAAGGAATCCCATCCCATGGGATGCAGGACATTATACCCGCGCATGCGTTTATAACGCGAGATCACGTCTCCGATGGCGTAATTCCGCACATGCCCCATGTGAATCCTGCCTGACGGATAGGGAAACATCTCCAGGCAGTAATATTTCGGCTTGGCAGGATCCTCGGTTGCCTTGAAGGTAGCCTGCTCCTGCCATGCCCGCTGCCAGCGCTCTTCAACGCTTTTGAAATCGTATCGGTCTTTCAAACAAATCCTCCTGCTGCAGCTGTTGACAAAACCCGATCAGTGAACCCGGTCAGGCAGGTGATTTCACTGAGACAAAATGCTCGATAATGATCAGGGATTTGGTATCAAGGTTCACAAATTTAATACCGTACTGGTGCCTGCCGGATAGCGACTTGCCTTCCCGCATGACCTGACACTGAGCCACGATCTCGCGGTTCGCTATGCTGAATGTGCAGGTCAGCCGCTCTCCCTTGGTTATGGCGTGATCTGTCTCCAACAGCATGCCTGAGATGCTGAGGTTTTGAGATACTCCCCGGAAAGCGGCATTGCCTTCCATGCCTTGTATTGTGATGCGCATCGGTACGCGAATATCCGTCCGATGCGGGACCAGGAACAATTCGGACACTGTTGAAAAGAGGAGAGCCGGATCGTTCGGATCGGGAATATACGCATTCGCACCCGCCTTAAGGCACTGGGCTTCCCTCATTTGTTCGCGGTCGCCGATGACGATGATCGAAACCTTCTTTAACAGGGAATTGCCGCGTATCTCTTTGCAAAGCTGGACAGCGCCCATGAGCGGCAGTGCATAATTGACAATGATAAGGTCGGCCTTTTTCACTCCATGCAGGCTGTATATTTCCTCTGCTGACCTGGCGGTCAACAACGCAATACCCCCGCGTTTGAAGATCGTGTCGCGCCCTTCGATAAGCTTCAAAACCTTTTCGGCAATGATAATTTTTTTCATGCCTGCATCAATTCCCGGTTTGCTTCCGCGGTCTCAGTACTTTAGC
The DNA here is from genome assembly GCA_964447405.1 of uncultured Nitrospiraceae bacterium. GTDB lineage: Bacteria > Nitrospirota > UBA9217 > UBA9217 > UBA9217 > JALNZF01. The sequence continues at coordinate 109,608 of CAYUSP010000004.1, forward strand.
CCTGGGGATACACGATATCCGCCAATCCCTCGCAAGAAACATTCACTCCTGCCCTGGACGATCGCTACAGCCGGCGCTTATCGTATCCAGCCAGGATACGCGTCAGCTTTGCGGGCTTCATCAGGAAGCTCAACCTCCAACTCATGTTTTTTCCTGGCGAGGTCTTTTTCTAGAGATGCTTTCTTTTTTTCTCTACCCGAAACCGCATTTCTTTTTTTCCCAGATGAGACAACCTGTTTTCGGGGATTGTCCTTTTCCTTCTTCTCCTGTTGCAGGAGCAGATCATATTTATCCTCGAGGGATGCCAGTTCTTTCCTGAGCTTGTCAGCCCGTTTACGCCAGTATTCCTCTCCCCTGCCAAGCCTGTCCTTATGTTCCGGGACCCGTGAGACAGCTTTCCCATGCGGGGCTGCTTTTTCTCCTACACTTACCCTCGAGGCGTCGGGAGAAACCGCGGTAGCGCTGTCCCGGTACTCACGCGGTACCTTCTGGCGCTCATTGGTAAAGAACTCCTTGCCGTCCTTATCCACCCAGCGATAAAATTCAGCCTGCGCAGTTGATGCACTCAGAATCATCAGGCAAAAGCATAAAGCAAGGCTTTTTCGCATGAACACCTCCTCAGAGTTGGAAACAAAAAATATCATAAATATCCGGGGTAAGCAAGGTTTTTTCTTGAACTCGTTCGAGTATAAGTGATATAGTGCGGCACTAATCAGCCTGATGCGTCTCGCCCTTCGCTTGATTTATTCGGTCGCTTTTCGACCGGCGTTCGGGCCTGTGTCAGAGACTGGTTTTCATCAATCATGCCCAATCCTATCGTTGCCATAGTGGGCCGGCCAAACGTCGGCAAGTCCACCCTCTTCAACCGCATCATCGGCAGGAACCTCGCCGTGGTGGAGGATCAGCCGGGTGTTACTCGTGACCGGCACTATGCCGAGGCGTCATGGTCGGGCAGGCATTTTCTTCTTGTGGACACCGGTGGATTCGATCCAGAAACCGCGGACCCCATGTATATGAAGATGCGTGAACAGACCACCCTTGCCGTGGAAGAAGCAGATCTCATCATTTTCCTCATGGACGGCAAAGAAGGGCTGCTCCCGGCTGATATTGAAGTATCGCAGCGGCTCCGGGCTTCGGGAAAGCCCGTGATCTATGCAGTAAATAAGGTGGACGGTGAGCGTCATGAGGGAATGCTGCCGGACTTTTACCGCCTCGGCATAGAAACACCCCACCCTCTTTCCTCAAAACATGGATCAGGCTTCTCCGACTTCATGGATGCGCTTGCAGCAGCCTTATCCGGTTCATCAGTCGCGACCGATGAGGCCGCTGTTGCGGAAATACCGAGGATCGCCATCATCGGCAGGCCGAATGTCGGCAAATCCTCTTTCGTAAACGCGCTCATCGGTGAAAATCGGATGATCGTGAGCCCAGTCTCGGGAACGACCAGAGATTCCGTGGACAGCAATTATCAGTTCTACGGCAAAAGCTATACACTGGTGGACACTGCCGGCATCAGAAGCCGCGGCAGAATCAGCCAGGGAATCGAGAAATACAGCGTCATGCGCGCCATGAAGAGCATATCCCGTGCCGACGTGGCCCTTGTCCTTATCGATGCTTCGGAAGGCATTACCGAACAGGATGAACGTATCGTCGGCCTCGCACACGAAGCTGGCAAGGGGATCATCATCGTACTGAATAAATGGGACCTCGTTCAGGACCGTGAAGAAGCGTATAAGCGATTCATGGCGGATGTCAAACAGCGATTGAAGTTCGCGGACTATGCACCGGTGCTCACCATCTCAACGACCACCCGCCAGCGGATCACCAAGGTCTTTGAAGAAGTCGATAAAGTTATTGAAGAGTGCAGTCGGCGCATAGGCACATCCGAACTCAACCAGGTCTTTGAACGGCTGGTTTCCGCTCATGAGCCCCCTCTGTACCGCGAGCGACGGGTTAAATACTACTACATCACCCAGGCCGACATTAAACCGCCAACGTTCATCGCATTCGTCAACTACCCGGCAGGCGTTCACTTTTCCTATATTCGGTACATCGAAAACAATCTGCGTCAGGCCTTCGGCTTTCGAGGAACACCGCTCAGGATCTTCGCAAAAAAACGGCGTGAGGAACAACCGCGGATCCGGAGCAATAAAAAGAAAAATAGTTGACTTTTCTCCGCCAGAGCGGGTAAGATCGATTCAGTGAAATACAGCAGACGCAGCTTCATTTTCACTGATCGAAACACTAGTACCGAACGGACATGGAGGAATTATGGCGAAAAAACTGTATGTGGGAAACCTGTCTTACAATATTTCCGAAGATGAGATCAGGAACCTGTTTTCACCGATCGGAGAAGTCCTGTCGGTTAAAATTATAACTGACGCTGCAACTGGACGTTCCAAAGGCTTCGGTTTCGTCGAGATGACTAATGATGCTGATGCTGAGAAAGCTATCACTGGCTTGAACGGTACAACAGTCATGGACCGCGCGCTCAATGTGAGTGAAGCACGGCCCCAGACAGACCGGGGCAACAAGGGCGGAGGCAGACCCGGCGGCAGAGGTGGATTTGACCGTGGTAGTGGCGGAGGAAGGAACAATAATTTCCGGAGATAGACGTTTATCCTTGAAACAGCAAAAACAATTGAGGGTGGTCAAAAAAACAGGCAGGTCGTAGCATTGACCTGCCTGTTTTATTAAAATGACTTATGATAATCAGCGAACCGCGACCCTGAACAGTCGATTACACTACTCTTTGTAATGTTGAGCAAAATAAAAAGGCAGGGTAATAAACCCTGCCTTTTTCTCACATGCAAAAAAAATCATGACTAATGCCGTTAATGCTATCAGGGTACATTGCCTTTGACAGTCCAATCTACTTCAAAAGTTGCACTCAGGACGCCAGTATTAGCCGTCAGGAAGCTGTTACCCTTTTGGTCAAGACCAGCAGCACCTGCACGCGTAGGTGCGGAAAGCGGCAAGATCTCAGTTGCCCAATACACTGCTATACGTCCTGAAGCATCCGTTGACATAGTGATCCTGTTATAATTTCCCGTACCAGTCAATGGGATTGAATAATCGTAATCAGCCCAATAATAACCATTTGTGTATAAAACTATACAAACATTGTTACGAGGTTCACCATTCTTTTCAACAACCGTGAAGATTACGGGTGTATATCGGAGCGCAAAGTTCCCCACGCTAGTCAATGGGTCAGTGCCAATTCCACCAGATAGTTCATACGTTTCTTTACCTCCACCTAGAATCTTATCAGTAGAATTTGCCATATACGAACCCGCTGGACATCCATCGGTGGCGGCCTCTTTCCTGCCGCAGGCATTAACCAACAGAATCGTTGCCGACAATATCATCAAGATCATCAGGGGTATCGTTCTTTTCATTTTTTGCATCGGAAACCTCCGTTACGCACTTTTCTAAATCACTTCCTGCCGTATTACTCTCGGTGTTATGAAAATGATCAGTTCTCTTTTGTCCTCTCTGGTCGATTTGGTCTTAAACAACCAGCCGATCAGGGGCAGATCTCCGAAAAACGGCACTTTGCTGATAGATTGGCCGCGGTCCATGACTAGAATACCGCCGATGACCGCAGTCTCTCCATCAGCAAGAAGGATCTCGGTTGTAGCCTCATTCTTGCGGATCGAAGGCTGGCCATTGAATACCTGAGAAGCATCCGGGGCGTTTTTCGTTGCCTGGATCTTCATGAACACTTTATTGTCCGGCGTAACGTGGGGGGTCACGACGAGCGACAATTTGGCATCAATGAACTGGATGCTGGTTCCTCCTGAAGCCGAACTGCTTTGATAAGGAACTGACACACCTTGCTCTATCTTTGCTTCTTTATTATCCAATGCGCTGACCCGCGGTGTCGAAATAACCTTGCCTTCACCAGTTGATTCCAAGGCTGACAAGACGAGGTCAAGATTCAATGATTTGCTTATGGAGCCAAAGGTGAATCCGACTGCTCCCCCGGCTCCCGCACCGGCGGGTGCCGGCATATTGACAAAGAAGTTTCCGTTTCCCGAAGGAGTCGCACCCATTCCTGGGCCGCCGGTCACACCAACCGAATTGGGAAACGACAAGCCGATCGGGTTACCGTGTGCCGCATCTGCTTTTGCGCTTGCACCCCATTGTACGCCGAGACTCCGGTTGAAGCTAAGCGCAGCCTCAACAATCCTGGCTTCTATCATTACCTGCGCAATGGGCTTGTCCAGCAGTTTTATGAGAGACACGGCTTCATCAACATTCCGTGCTATGTCGCGGATGATGAGCGTATTGGTCCTGGTATCGGTCACGGTTTCTCCCCGCGGGGAAAGTGACTTTTTAATCGTCGATTCAATTTCAGCGGCTTTTGCATAATTGACCGGTACTATCCGCGTGATCAGGTCCTCTGCCTTTTTCTTCGCTTCTTTTGCCCTCATCTCATCTTCAGACTCTTTGGTCAATGATCCTATCGTAGCTATTCTGAGGATGTTGTCTTCAAGGGCATATCCCAAACCGTTCATTTTCAGGATGATGTCCATGGCCTGGTCCCAGGGGATATTGACCATGCGCACGGTGACTTTACCTTTTACATCGGGAGCCAATATGATGTTAAGGTTTGCCACCTCTGCAAAGAGCCTCATCACGTTGATGAGGTCGGCATCCTGCAGATCGAGCGATATCTTTCTGCCTGAGAATTTACTGGTCCCGGTGAGCAACGCTTTCTCACGACCTTCCGGAACTTTCTTCTCAGCCTCAACGATCTCTTTTTTCACCGGTGGGGCCGGTGCCGCTTCCGCAACGGTTTTACTATCCGGTTCTGCTGCGGGAGGCGCAATTTCTTTTTCTACTGCAACTGACGGCGCCTTTTCCTGTCCCTGGGCTGCCGCTCTCTCCTGAGGTTGTTCCTCTCGGGCTTTTGCCAAAACCGGTGCCGCTCCCATAACAATGATCAGGGTATTGCCTTCCGGCACTACGGTGTACTCCATTGTTTTCTTAAGATCAAGGACGATACGCACCTTCAGGTCCGGCGCCTTATGCTGTCCCACACGTACCCGATCAAGGCCGCCCTTTCTTACCGGTATGACACTCGGTTTGACCTTGCTCCTTACACCAGGGATATCAATAACAAGTTTTTTACCGCCTACCATAAAGGTCTTTGGCGCCATAGCGCCATCACCGGTTATTACGACTTTAACGCCGTCTTTCCCGGCAGACGCTTTTACGGCAGAAATTACCGTAGCTGCACTTGCCTCAGGTACCGCAGCTTCTGCCTGCACCGGCTCGGGCGCAGGTTCGATCTTCGGCGTCTCTGTTATTGTTACGGCAGTAACCACCTCAGGTGCTACTGGTGGCTGCTCGGCAGGCTTGCTTACCTCAACGATCACCTTGCCGCCCGATTGGTACACCTTCGTTTCAACTGCCTGCGATAGCGCTATTTCAAGGCGTGAAATCGTATCTTTTTGACTGGGGGTAATTTCGGTGATGGCGCCGCTGTTCACCGGTATTTTTGCCGAAAACTTGCTGATATCGGCATCTGTAATATCCACGACAAGCCTGAGCGGTTCTGTAAGCTGAAAGGAGGTTGACTGCAGTATAGGCTCCGATCCCTCGATAGTGATTTCCGTTCTGCCATCCACATCCCGCGGTTCTATTTTATTGATCTGGACAAGCGGTCCCTGCTGACTTTCCGAGGACGGTGTCTTGGCAGCACAACTTGTAAGGATCATCGCTGCGAAAGAGATGAGGATAATCAACCCGTATCGGTTCGGCGGTTGAGCATGATTCATTGCATCCCCTCCTGTTTTTTCCGGAGCTCAATGACTATTTCCTTGCGGTCTATCTCGCCCGAAATCGTTTTGAATTTTTCTTCTATGACCATGGTATGCTGCGTAATTTTCTTCACGACTCCCTTATTAGGACCCATGATCGTTCCTATTCGCACAAAATAGCCCTTCCCATCGGGAGCATCCACCATTGCATTATAGCCAAAACCACCCCAAACGATGCCGGTTAGCTTAAATTCATGGAGATTGAATCGCTCCAAAGGAGACCGATCGCCGGATTGAGCCTGGGCCCTTCTATCTTCCTTCACAAAGATAGGCGCAAAGGGATCGCGTTTTCCAGTAGCGCTATAGGAATAGACCGGAGGCTGTTCCTCTTTCGCGGTAGAAGTTGCCTGCGTCACGAGCTGCGGTTTCGGCTTGACGGCAACAGGCACCGGCACTGCCTGCTGTTTGCCTGAATCCGAACACCCCGTCACGAGCGATCCGGCTGCCAGGAAAAACAGCACGAATACCACTGCCGCGCGCTTAGCGTGCTTTTTTTGCTGTGGCTGGTTCAACTTTTCTCTCCACGGTCGAGAATGTCATCGCCGTACAATTGATGGTGATGTCGATGGTTCCGTCCTTGTTCATTTTCATACTGCCCATTTTAATGTTCAGGATGTTCACGATGCGGGTAAGCTTGCCAATACGATCGAACAGCACAGCTGTATTGTGATATCCTCCGGTCAGGGACAGCGTAATGGGTATCTCTTCATACAGCCCGCTTGCGTGCGTTCTTCGCGCATCCGGTTTCCATTGCTTCAGCGTAAGTCCCGATTGGTTCACCAGGCTTTGTATCTGCTTCAATAATCCCGAAACTTCAGACTCCGGCGGGAGCTGTTCCGTCAGAATCACAAGCTTCTGCTGGAACAACTTAACTTCAGCTTTCAAATCATCAAGCTTTTTGATTTTGCTGTCATTATCCTGAATCTTCGACTGCAGCTCCGCGAGGGTCTTTTCGAGCTGTTTGATCGTTGTATTCATGGGTATCTGGAACTGAAAAATATACCCGATGATGAGCAAAACAATAAAAGCGCCAAATGCGATCGCTCGCGTTTTATTCGGTATCTTCTGTATTTTTTCTATGAATGGCGCCATCATAGCCCTTTATAGACGAACCGCAGCTGATATCGGTAGACATCAAGTCCTTCGCGGGTTGTCTGACTGGTTTCCAGCAGTACGACATCCTTCAACAGCCGGGATGCCTTCAGATTTTCGATGAACCGGACGACATCGTCGGTCGTGAATGCGTCGCCGTCGATATTGACGGTATTGTTGGTTTCGTTTAACAACGACACATTAACGCCCTTGGGTAGCGCTGAGCTCACTTCATCGAGCAGTCTTACAGGACCGGCCTGGTTCTTTTTCAGCTTTTCGATGATTTCAATCTTCTCAGCCACTTTCCTGCGCTCTTCCTCGACGTTCTTCACTTCTTTCAAAAGATTGTCCTGCTCTGCGATGCGCCTTTCTGACGAGGCCTTATCCCGTTCAAGCAGAGCTATCCGGTCGCTCTGTCTCATCCAGTAATAGCCCATGCCCATGACGACAATCAGCAACACTAAAACAGCGAGTATCAATTGCTGTTGAAGATCGATTACCTTCTTGGGAGGCTTCTTTTTTGTCGGCAGAAGATTTATTTTTATCATCTGTCTCCCGGCCTCCTGATCGCCAGCCCGACCGCTACGGCGCATAAGGGAGCTGACTCCTCTATGACCGAAGACTCGAACCGTTTAGCATCAACCTTGATGTTTTTGAACGGATTTGCAATCTCTACGGGCACGTCCAGCCGCTCGGAAAGCACCGCCGTGAAGTTGCCCACGCGTGCGCATCCGCCCGATACGAACACCCGCGAGACCTTATCGCTGCCGGTCGTGGAGCGGAAAAAATCGAAAGACCGCTGTGTCTCGGCAACGATGTCATCCGTAACCGAAGACATGACTCCAGCAATCTGTTCCTTATCAGCCCCATCGACCTCTTCACCCCGCTTCACCTTTTCCGCATCTTCATAGGTGAGGCCGAAATCACGCTGCAACGCCTCCGTATAACGGTTGCCGCCAACGGTTATATCGCGGGTAAAGATAGACATCCCGTCCTTAAGAATGTTGATATTCATGACTGAAGCGCCGATATTCAGCAATGCAGTTGTCCCTGCTTCAACACTGTAATTCAACTCGTACATGTTGGCCAGAGCGAATGCGTCCACATCCATGACCACAGGCTCCAGCCCAGCTTCCTTGACGAGGTTGACATAATCATTAATTTTGTCCTTCTTGACCGCAACGAGAAGTACATCTGCCTGCCCCTCGGTCGCGCCGGCTCCGAGCTTTTGAAAATCAACGTTCACATCGTCAATCGAGAACGGGATATATTGCTCGGCTTCCCATTTAATGGACTCGGCCAGTTCCTCATCAGTCATGTCAGCCACGGATACCCGTTTAATGATGACCGAACTGCCCGATACCGAGATCACGACTTCCTTGGTCGTTACTTTCTGGGAGGCAAGGAGTTCCTTGATCGCGTCCACCACCCGTCCGGCATCCATGACCGCGCCCTCAACGATCACTTCGGGTGGCAACGGCACCATGCCAAACTTCACCAGTTGATAGTTCTTGCCCGAGCCCTTCAATTGGACCAGCTTGATGAAGGTTGATCCAATATCCAAAGCAATCGGCTCTATTTTCTTTGAAAAAATCATCGGTACTCCGTGTGCGGCCGCTTCCTAGTAAGAAGAATCACCCTGAAATCTTTCCTTTAATGATCTTCTCAATATCCCTCAGATTGGCCTCATTATAAATCCTCCAGCCGCGCCAGTCACGCTCCACGCCGGAAAGCAGACCATCGCCTTCCCACCGGAACAAGGTAGCCCGCGAGATATCGAACCGGCTGCATATCTCACTTGTTTTATAGCTACTCTTATACTTCTTCAGCCCTTTGCGCGTGACCATGACAACCTCACTGGATAGCTTACTCTGATTACTTATAGTAAGTATAGTCACTATGATACGTATAAAAAACAGAATGTCAAGAATTATTTTGGATATGATTAATTTTTTTTGCGGGGTACGAGCGCTTGGGGATGTCCGAAGAATGACTACAATATAAAGGGGTGAAGTTGTTCGTTTGGTCCGATTATAAGACGTACGACAGTATGGCAATGTAGTGGCAACAGCTGCCACCCAACACAAAAAAGTGGAATATGCCATGACCATGGCTGATCCGCTTGTCCAGGACATAGAAGAACACACCCATGGTGTACGCTATGCCGCCGGCGATGATCCAGGCCATGCCAGCCGTGGGTAGAGCCTGGACAAGGGGTCGGACAGCTACGACAATGAGCCAGCCCATGAGCAGATAAATGATAAGGGATAGGCTCCGATGTTTTGTGGTGAGAAATATATCCTGCACAATGCCGGCCAGTGCCAGTCCCCAGATAATCGCGAAAAGTGACCAGCCCCAGGATCCGCGGAGCGTAACCAGCATGAAGGGTGTGTAAGTGCCAGCTATAAGCAGATAGATGGCCGAGTGGTCAGCCTTCTGCAGGATCGCCTTGTATCTGCCACTGATGCTGTGATAGAGGGTGGAAAAGAGATACAGAGCCACCAGCGTGACACCATAAATGCTGAAGCTGACAATCTTCCATGGATCGCCCTGGAGGCTAGCAAGGACCACAAGAACCACGGAACCGGCAAGCGCCAGGGCAGATGGGTAATGGCATTCAATCGTTCCCCGTGATACACGAATTCTCCTTACAACCTATTACTCAACCATGTGCTGCTCTGATTCAGAGAAAAAAAAAGAGAGGCTGTAAGGCCTCTCTTTGAACAAATTCATCAGTGCCCGCCTACACATCCACCCCGTGCGGTGTTGCAAACGTTCCACGGCGTGCAGCCATATCCATGAGCACCCGCTCGGTGCCGAATCTTCCTGATTCGTATTTGCGGAGCTTCAGCTTCTCCCGGGCTGTATCAATAAGCTTCAGCGCCAGCTCGAGCATCTTGCCGGGATCCTCCTCGAAGTAGAATCCTGCGCCCACCATATCCCACCATTTGACCTCCATGAGATCTTTGAGCGTCTTGCTTGCACTGACCGGGGAGCCCGCACCAAATATGATCGGCACACCGGATGCAACGAAATAGGTCCCGATGGCAATGGCCTTTTCGCTCATCCACTCGGGGCCGATACCCACAGCAGGAAGACCGCCGAGATCGTCGCCGAGACCACCCTCTTCCGCGATCTTCGATGCAATGGTCAGGATGCGGGAGTTGTCCACGCAGGAACCCAGGTGGAGCACCGGCGGGATACCAATGGCTTCGCATACCTCGCGCAGGCCTTTTCCTGCATTCTCAAGCGCCATCTCCGGCGTCATATAACCCGCCTTTGCCGAAGCATGAGCAGAGCAGCCGGTCTGAACGACCAGGATGTCGTTCTTGATCAACTCGCGGGTAAGAAAGTTGTGAATGCTGTCCTGGCAGATCCTCGGATTGTTGCAACCTGCGACTGCAACGATGCCGCGGATGCGGCCCGAGATAATGGCATCGTTCAGCGGCCGGTATGAGCCCCGGTACAGACCACCCTGCATATACTCGATATACTCGTCCGAGAATCCGGCAATCATATCGTTTTGCTGAACGTTTGCCGGATGAACATCTTCTTTCTTGCGGTTCGGGAAGTTGTCGATCGCGAGGCGGACAACCTTTTTCGCCAGGTCCAGAGCGTGATGCTCATCATACTCTATGTGGATGGCATCCTTCATCTTGCCCTTGTTGGTCGTGGTCACGATCTTGGTATGGTATTTTTTTGAGAGTTCGCCGATGGCGGGCATGATGCACTGCACATCAACCACCATGGCCTCGACCATGCCCGTGAGGATGCCCAGCTCCTGCTGCAGGAATCCTCCGGCAGCGGCAATTCCATGCCGGACGAGGATCTCGTTCGCCGTGCAGCACATACCCACAAGATTTACACCTTTTGAACCTTTTGACTTGGCATATGCTACGATTTCAGGGTCTTCCACAGCGACCACGAGCATCTCGGCAAATGACGGTTCATGGCCGTGGACCACGAGATTTACGAAGTCTTCCCTGAACACATCAAGACTGGCTTTGGACTGGACCGGTTTTGGGGTGCCAAACAGGATATCGGAGATGTCCGTACCCATCATGGAGCCGCCCCAGCCGTCGGCAAGAGCTGCGCGCATCGCGCCGAGCATGATGTTGTTCGCTTCCTGGTCCACACCCATAGTCGTACGATGCATCATCTCGACCACCTCGCGGTCAATGGCGCGGGGCGCTATGCCGAGTTTCTTCCAGATTTCCTGCCGTTTCTTCGGCGCCCGTTGCAAATAGGCGAGTTCTCCCTTTTGCTGTCCGAACTGTTCCAGGAATTTAGTCGCGACCTTCTCAGCCACTTCATTCACTGACTTTCCTTCAACTTCAATGCCGAGATAACCGGCAACCCGGTTCAGTTTACGAACATCCTTTATTTTAAAATCCTTGGCATGGCCCTGAGCAACAGCCAGCAGCGTGTTCGCAAGGTCTCGCGCATGGTCCGAATGCGCTGCCGTTCCAGCGGCCACCATGCGGGCGAAATTCCTCGCCGTAACAACCGGCAGGGACGCTCCACATACACCCACTGCCTCGTCTTCCTTCCCTACGAGGCGGCAGGGGCCCATGTGGCACATTTTGCAACAAGCACCCTGGTGCCCGATGGGGCAGGGTTTGAGCGTTTCAGCCCGCTCAAAGGAAGTAATTATCTTTTTCTGGCCCGCCACCTTCAGGAGGGCCTGGGCACCCGGATCAACTGATTTCTGGTCTTCGCGCATGGTGTTCAAAACTCCTTTCTTAAAGGAGATTCAGCATCCCCTGTATTAAGACAGTACCTTATGACCGTAAATCGTACATTCGCACGCTTTGCATTATTCCGATGCTATTTCTGCAATATCGGCTGCTTGACCACCAATACTTTTGATATGCCCGAACCAGCAAGAAGACCCTGGTTCATGGCCATGATCAATACAGAGGCATATACAGCATAGGGCTTTGCCGCCTTTGCAGCAACCGGCTTAAATGCTCCAGCAGTGGACTTGCCGGCTTTTATCTTTTTGACTGCAGCGCCTATATCCTTGGTCTTGAAAGCCTTGGTTTTGCTGACTGCTGCCGATATCTCGGCCGCTATTTCCACTCCATCCCTGGCCTCACCAGCAGCAGGCTGAGCCTGAGATACTGCCTTGCTCATGCCGTAGGTATTGATAATCGTCCCCTGTTTTTCATACAGCGATGCCATGGGGAGTACAAGGTCCGCCTTTTCGGCAAGAGGCGTCATATGGCTGGCCTGAACGATCAGCATGTCGGACTTGAAATCATTGTCAGCAACCGTACCGGCAATGAACAATGCCTTGGTCCCGGATTTCATTTCCTGGTAACTCTTGCCTGCTTTTTTAGACGCTCCGGGAATACAGCCCATTTGGACCACACCGAGAGCGTTCGCTTCCAACATCAGAGGGAGAACACCGGCATCCTTGACGAGCGCAAGGTTCAGCGCTTGAAGGGATGCATCCTCGTTCGCCGAGACTCCACTTCCGATGACCACGACAGCGTGTTTGGCAGCGGCATAGGCCTTGCCCGCATTCACAATCAGGTCCGCGGACACGCCGGAACCGGTTGCCGCCTGGTCAACACTGATCAGCGCCTTCTTGAGCGCATCAAGCCCCTTTGCCGCGGGTGCAGCGCCTTCAGCGAGGGCCGCGCTCATCAGCCCGGCAAGCAGGACCGTGTCGCTGCCTGCCTTTAACTGCAGATGGATGGCATTCTGATGACCGGCAAGCTCGATCTTGTCGGGATTAACAACGATGATCTTAGCGCCCGCCTGCGCCCTTCGGCGGATCATAACCTCGACTTCCTGCAACACCTGTTTTTTCTGAGACGGGTCTGCACCGATTACGACAACGACATCAGCTGACCCGAGGTCGGCCTGGGATGCGATGGTAAGACCCGCATCACCGTATGCGGTATTCACGGCAGTAAGCATCCCGCCCGCATAGACGGAGGCGGGTGTATCAACATTTGCGCTGCCGGTCACCGTCCGCGCAAGCTCCTGGACCGCATACGCCTCTTCGCTGGTAAGCGAACCGGAGGCGATGAACCCGGCATTCGCGCCCGCCTTCTTAAGCGCATCAGCCGCGATCTTGGCGGCGTCTTCCCATGTTGTAGGCACAAGCTTATTACCCTGCTTCTTGAGGGGAGTAGTGATACGGTTTGCGGCTTTCAGTGAATCAAAACCAAAACGGCCGATCGCGCAGATATAACCATTGTCAGCTTTGGCGTTCACTTTGATAATTCTACCGTCCTTGCTGCTGGTCACCACACTGCAGCCGGAACCGCACGCCGTACAGGTCGTATCCTGCTTCTGCAGGTCCCATTCACGGCCGTGCTGCCAGCGGTCGCGCTCCATTATGGTATTTACCGGGCAGGCATCCACACAGGAACCGCAGAATGTGCAGCCGGATTCATGAAGCGGCTTGTCCAATGCGGTCGAGACTTTTGTTGTTATGCCGCGGCCCATGAAGTCGAGCACGTTCGTGCCCTGCTCCTTGCAGACCCGCACGCAGCGGCCGCAGAGGATGCAGTAGTTATTGTCTATGGTAATGAAGGGGCTCTTGTCGTTCAGCTCGTAATTGAAGCTCTTTCGGCCAAAAGACGATTCCCGTATGCCGAGATCTGCGGCATAGCGCTGCAGGTCGCAGGCGCCAGCTTTGGGGCAGGTCATGCAATCGAGCGGATGGAAGGACAATACCAGGTCGGTCACGAACTTCCTGATCTCCTCGACCTTCGGGGTCCTGGTCTGGACCTTCATGCCTTCCTTGGTCCGGGTCGTGCAGCCGGGGACCGGAACCTTCATGCCCTCGATCTCCACCATGCACATGCGGCATGCGCCCACTCCCCTGAGCTCCTTGATATGACATAGGTTCGGGATATGGACACCAACGGTCGCCGCGGCGTCCACCAGGGTCATTCCCTCCGGAACCGCTGCGGCCTTGCCGTCAAATTCCATGTTCACCATCTTGGTCGTCATAGTAACCTCCTGAGAAATTCGAAAAACCCGACTGGCGAAAAAGCGGTAGGTGGAAACGAATGAATTTCCCCCGTGCGCCTCACACCTGACGGATTCATAATGTGTTTTACTTAACCGCTCCCGCCATATCGTGAATGGAACAGGCGGGCGCCTGCTGGCCAGCCGCTTTGCCGTGAATATCGCAGGTGCAGACCAGGGAGCGAACTGGCTCTTTCCCTGCTTCAGCTCGGTCCTGTTCGACGACCACCACGGCATTCTCGGGGCATACCTTGATACACTCGCTGCAATGGGTGCAGCGCGGCTGCCGTACCCGGTAGGGTGTGAAGCCCATTTTATAGGGTTGCTTCTTCTGACCTTCGATCGCATACACCTTGCAGACCTCGCGGCATTTGTCGCACATGGTGCAGAGCGAGGGGTCGATCTCGTACCGGACCAGCTGAGCACATTCCCGGTGCGCGCAGACCCCTTTGATATGCCGCACGAGGTCCGCGGAGCCGGCAGCAAGGAACGCCGAAAGGATGTCCGCATGGTCCTTGCCTTTTTTGCACATGCCGCCTTCCTTCACCTCAAGGGCGATGCGCTTGAGCTGCGCTAGGTCCTTATCCTGCCCTTTCCCGGCCTGAATTGCCTCGAGGATCTTGATGGCGTCGAAGAGTCCCAGTTTGCAGGGATGGCATTTGGAGCACATGCCGTCCTTGGAGTCGTCATTGTAGAAATGCGTAAGTTTGATCCTTACATCGTTAACAGGGCATTTACTTGTTTGCTGCGACATGAGCCCTCCTCTTCTCGATCACGATGGCTTCCGTGGGACACACACTGTAGCACGCCTTGCACTGGGTGCAGTAATCCTGGTCTATGAAGAATCGGTCGCGGAGCTCCGAAACAGCGTCGAATGCGCAGGCCTGTTTGCACAGCCCGCAGAGGATGCAGTGCTCGGGCAATATCCGGTACGACCCAAGCCCCTGGCAACGCTTGGCCCGGCAGTATTTGTCATTCACATGCTCTTCGTATTCTTCGCGGAAGTACTTTATGGTCGAGAGCACCGGGTTCGGCGCGCTGTTGCCAAGGCCGCAGAGCGATCCAGCCACAACCAGCTTGCCCATCTTCTCGAGCTTGTCGATGTCGCCCTTTTCCCCTTTGCCGCTTGTGATCTTGTCGAGCAGCTCATACATCTGCCAGGTGCCTATGCGGCAGGGCGGGCACTTGCCGCAGGATTCGCTCTTGGTAAAGGCAAGGAAGAACTTGGCAACATCCACCATGCAGTCGTCTTCATCCAGGACCACCATGCCGCCTGAACCCATGATCGATCCCACGGTAGCCAGGGTATCGAAATCCACCTGCATATCGAGAAATTGCGCGGGAATACATCCGCCAGAGGGACCGCCGGTCTGGACCGCCTTAAACTGCCGCTCAGGATTCAGCATACCGCCGCCGATATCAAAGATGATCTCCCTGAGCGTGATGCCCATGGGAACCTCGATAAGGCCCGTGTTCTTGATCTTGCCGGTGAGGGCGAAAACCTTCGTGCCTTTCGATTTTTCGGTGCCGATGGAAAGATAGTAGTCGAGCCCCTTGGTGAAGATCGTGGGGATGTTGGCGAACGTCTCCACGTTGTTCAGATTCGTGGGCATATTCCAGAGACCGCCGGCAGCTTCTGAGAGGCGGGGCGGCCGGGGACGCGGCATGCCGCGCTCACCTTCAATCGAAGCCACGAGGGCGGTGGACTCGCCGCACACAAAGGCGCCAGCGCCCTCCTTGATCTCGATATCGAAGTCGAGTCCGGATCCAAGGATGTTCTTGCCCAGAATTCCCATGGCACGCGCCTGATTGATGGCGATACCAAGGTTTTTCACGGCAAGAGGATATTCGTGGCGAACATAGATGTAACCATACTGCGCGCTGATGGCAAAGGCATTGATGATCATGCCCTCCATGACGGAATGCGGATCGCCCTCCATGAGCGAGCGGTCCATGAACGCACCCGGGTCCCCTTCGTCTCCGTTGCAGACCACGGCCTTGATCTTGGCGTTCGCCTTCTTGGTATGCTCCCACTTGAGGCCCGCGGGGAATCCCGCGCCGCCGCGGCCGCGAACGTTCGCTTTTTTGACGATATCAATGACCTCGTCGGGCTTCATCGTCGCCAGCACTTTTGCGAGGCCGGCATATCCGTTCTCACGGATGGAATCATAGATATTGCAGGGATCCACCACACCGTTCCGGTGGAGCGCAAGGCGCTTCTGTTTCTTGTAGAACGGGATGTCCTGCACTTTCTCATTGGGGTCCGACAAGGGAAATTCCCGGTAAAGCTGTTTTCGATAGGGCACACCATGCAGCACGGAATCCGCGAACAGCGTCGGCACATCCGCCACCTTTACCTTCTGGTAAAAGATCTCCTGCGGGTCCTGGATCACCACCGGACCGCGCTGACAGAATCCCTGGCACCCGGTCTTGACGATCTCGAGCTTCACCTGCTTCTGCGAAGCCTCCTTTTCGAACTGCTCGATCAGTTTCAGCGATCCCGTGGCCTGGCATGCAGTGCCACAGCAGACGCGAACCCGGTGTGCTTCGCTCTCCTGATGCTCCTTGAGCAGCCTCTGCCGCAGCGCATCGAGGTCCTGTACGTTTTCCAGCCGCTTAAACGTGAGTTCCATGTTCGCTCCTCACTGCCGTGATGATATCTTCTACCATTTTGGGCGTCAGTTCTCCGAAGAGGTCCTTGTCATTGACCGTAACGACCGGGGCCAGCGCACAGCAGCCAACGCATCCCACAGTCTCGAGTGTGACAGCCAGGTCGGGCGTGGTCTCGCCTTCCTTGATCCCGAATTGCTTCTCCATTTCGTTCAGCACCGCCTTGCCGCCGCGGACATGACAGGCTGTTCCCATGCAGACCTTCACAATGTTCTTGCCCCGAGGTTTGAAGTGAAAATGCTTGTAGAATGACGCAACACCGTAGACGTTGTTCAGGGACAGCGACATCCGTTCGGCGATCATCGTCATGGCCTCTTCAGGCAGGTAACCGACCTTTTCCTGTACGCGCTGGAGTACGGCGATAAGCACGCCCCGCTGGCCTGCCACATCATCCAGGACTGAGTTAACCTTCTTTAAGTCTTCTTGCTGAAGCACGGTAGGAACCTCCCTCTCGAAGCTTGAGAATTCAATGCGTTATGGAAGGGATACGCTGCGTCATTAAGCACAAGCCAGGGTCAATTTCCAGCCCATTCTTAATGAGTCCATAAAAAATATTTATAGAAGCGATTGCGATGAGGCTGCATAATAGCAATCACTAATTAAAAAATCAAGGAAAAATTAAAAAATAATTTGCCCGTTATTAAGTACAAGGCTCTTTCATAACTTGCCTTGAATCACAACTGCGAAACTACCCATTGTGGCAGCTGTAACGTGGTTTGACAGCCCTGCTGCCACCTGCTATTATTCAAACTGTCACTCTAAAATCCGACAGCAGATAGCAGAATATCGCATCGGGGCAGCTCACGGATCGTAACACCCATCCCCCATCAAAGGAGAACACTGTTTCATGAGCATTCTTGCGATGATCCTGGCAGGCGGCAAGGGCGAGCGTCTTCATCCCCTGACGATCCACCGGGCAAAGCCGGCTGTGCCGTTTGGCGGCATTTACCGGATCATCGATTTTACCCTTTCGAACTGCATCAATTCAGGGATCAGGAAGATCGCAGTGCTACCCCAGTACAAATCACTTTCACTCGACAAGCACCTGCGGCTCGCCTGGAACCTTTTTTCCGGAGAACTGAACGAGTACATCATCTCCGTCCCGCCTCAGCAGCGCGTCGGGGAGAAATGGTACCAGGGCACTGCGGATGCCATTTATCAGAACATCTATATGATAGAGAAGGACGCGCCGGAACACGTGCTGGTGCTCGCGGGAGACCATATCTATAAGATGGATTACTCCGAGATGTTCCGCTTCCATAAGGCGCGACAGGCCGATGCCACCGTGGCCGCTATCGAGATCCCTAAAAAAAGCGCGGGGGCTTTAGGCGTCATGGAGGTGAATGAGGAAGGCTGTATCCATAATTTCGAGGAAAAACCGAAAAATCCAAAATGCATACCAGGCCGTCCGGATATGGCGTTCGCGTCCATGGGCATCTACCTGTTCAACACAAAAACCCTGCTGGAACACCTCAAATCCGACGCACTCCAGGATACAGCGCACGATTTCGGGAAGAACATCATCCCCCAGATGATGAAAACATCGCGGGTCTGCGCCTACAATTTCAAGGATGAGAACAAGAAGGAAGCCAAGTACTGGAGGGATGTCGGGACCATCGACGCCTATTGGGAGTCCAGCATGGACCTCGTCAGCGTGGATCCGCTTCTCAATCTCTATGACAAGGCATGGCCCATACGCACCTACCAGGCGCAGAATCCTCCTGCCAAATTCGTATTTGCGCAGGAAAAGAAGGGCGGCCGGCTCGGCATCGCGCTCGATTCGATCGTGGCGCATGGATGCATCGTCTCCGGCGGCAGGGTGCAGAACTCCGTGCTCTCCCCCAATGTCCGCGTGAACAGCTACAGCGAGGTATCCGATTCGATCCTTATGGAAAACGTCGATATCGGCAGGCACTGCCGCATCCGCCGCGCCATCATTGACAAGGATGTTACCATTCTGCCCGATACAGAGATCGGTTACGATCTGGAAGCGGACAGCAAACGATACCATGTCACACCGTCCGGCATCGTGGTGATCGCCAAGGGAACGGAAGTTTCGGATGCTTCGCGGGCAATGGCAATGGTCGCCGAGCGGGAACCATAAAAAAGCGGCCGGTTCGAACTCGAACCAGCCGCCTTGGCATTATCTAATCGTTATCGGGTTATCCTTATCTGGGTGTCAGGGTCAAACGACACGTCTTGTCGTTGCCCATGGTCACATTGGTACACGTCTGCGTCCCGCTGCAGTCTCCGGACCACGTGACATCATACGCCTGATACAGGTTGGGATTCGGCTGTTCGCACAGCTGCACTGTGGTTCCCGTTGCGAACTCTGCGGTAAACTGGTTCGGTGCACCCGCGACCCAGGCGCGTCCGAAGTCGATTCCCGCAGGCGTACTGTATATCCAGCCTCCCCAGACGGGGTCATTTCTCACATCAAGATACTGCATGCCATTGCCGCCTCCGCTGCTGCTCCCGCCACTGCTGCCACCGGTTCCACTGCTGCTGTTGGAGCCAAGTATTACGTAACAGCCTACAGTGCAGTTGTTCATCCATATGGGGCTCGTTCCAGTTGCCCCGAAGGTAAAGGGTATGCCGACCCCAATGGTAGCGGGAATAGTAACTCCGGTCACTGTTCCGGCTGACTGCAATCCGCCGGCTGCCGTGACCTTGTAGGCTACCAGGGCATTATTAATGTCCATCACGTATATGAAATCGCCCTGGGGCTCAGCAACGATCGCGAGAGGTCCGGTCATGGAGCCGGTGCCAGTAAGCACCGATGTCGACATCGAGGTCAGCAGACCGGTCGTGGTATCGATCTTGTGGACCTCCACGTTTTTATTGTAAAAAGGTTCCTGCTTTCCTATGTACAGGAAGCGTCCCCGTGAATCCATGGCAAGGGATGCAGCGCTGCTTGATACGGTTTTACTGCTCCAGTAGGTGAGCGCACCCGTGCTTGCATTAATTTGATAGCTAAGCACGGCGTCTAAATTGCTGCTGTTGCCTATGGTCCCCACGAATAAATACCGGCCCATGGGTTCAACCGCAATAGACCAGGGAGTGTCAGTGGTCGATGGACCAATCGCGGGGCTGGAGAACACTCCGGTTGTGGGATTGACGGAGAAAGCTACTGGTCGATTGTAGTAGGCATTGCCGCCCGGAGTGCTTGGCCTCCAGGCATAGGTAACAAAGGCGAACTTGCCGGAAGGATCAAAGGCCAGCGCCGTGGGAGGCGCGCCTCCCGAGTCCGCAGTGCTGACCGGACCAGTGAGCGCACCGGTGGTTCCATTGATCGTATAGAGGGATATGTCAGAATTGCCGCCTACTCCCGAGTAATTCACCACATAGAGGAACTTGCCTGAGGGGTGAACGATTGCCGAGACCGGTCTCGCTGCCGACACAGCGGTCGTCGACGGAATGGTGCTCGTCGGCCCGCTGATCGTGCCGGTCGTGGCATCAAGTTTATAGACTGCTACGCTGTTCACATCCACACCATTGGCGCTCGCGTTTCCGCCGTTCACCACAAAGGCGAACCTCCCGGAAGGATGAGCAACGACCGAGGAAGGCGACTGTCCGGTAGGCGCCGTGCTGGTCGGCCCCGAGAGCGCGCCGGTCGTGGTGTTTATCCTGTACGATGCGATGCTCGTGCCAACCATCACATACACATTCCGGGGCCTCTTTGCAGCATAAGCGGGGATGACCCAGGACAGGCCGGTGATGTCCGCGACCAGCAAATTGTTGTCGATCGTGGACGGGATTTCGGCAAAGCTGCCGCCCAGTTCGGCCTTGTATAATATGGGTGAGGAATCGGCCGGCACCAGCGCGGGATCGTAGGGTACGCGAACTGTCGCCGGAAGTGAAAATGCGGTGCCGTGCGGCGTCAGCTCATATGCAGCACCCGCCGCACCAACACCGATTGGTGGAAAGTCTGGCGCACTGGTACTGTCGCGGGATACGACAACATCGACATTCGTCGCGAGCGCACCCGCGGGAATTGCCAGTTGTGCACCATAAACTCCGCTGACTGTTCCTCCTGTCGGCCCGACACCTGATGCTGTGGTTGTGGTGGTTGTAGTGGTTGTGGTCGTCGTGGTCTCAGTGCCGGTCGCTGTTGAATCCGTGCCGCTGCTCTTGCTGCATGCACCGGCCATCGTCATGGTACTGAGCAACATCAAAAGTACAATAATTATTTTCACCGCATCCTCCATTTTTTATGCAATATTTCATGTATATCACGTTACGGCACTGTGGTCACAAAATACGGCGTTTTACCGCCGCCAACGTCAAAAGTACCTGCCGCATAGAGTGTGCTGCTTGATATCGCCAGCGCCTTGACGTAGCCATTCGCATTGGGATTCCAGCTCGTAACCGCACCAGCGGCATCGATCGCCGCAAGGCCGCTGCGCGCCTGGCCGCCGATAGTGCTGAAGTCTCCGCCTGCCACGAACGTGCTTCCGGAAAGTACCAGCGCATTGACATCTTGATTAGCATCAGGGTTCCAGGACATTGCTGCACCTGTACCCGCGGCGTCGAATGCTGCGAGGCCGTGCCGGATGGTCGTAAGCCCCGAGCCTACTGCAAAAATATGCCCCCCTACGTAGACCGCGCTCCCTGAGACGACAAACGTGCTTATTCCGAGATGAACACTGGGATCCCATGCCGTCGCGGCGGTCGCCGTGCTGTTGGATGCGATCGCCGCGATATGGTAACGATTTGCTCCGCCAAATGAACCGAAAGCACCGCCCGCATAAACCGTGCTCCCCGAAATGGCCAGAGCCGTGACATATCCGTTCGCATCAGGATTCCAGCCTGTGGCAATTCCGCTGGCATCGATCGCCGCGGCATTGTTTCGAGAATTTCCACCAATTGTCGAGAACCAGCCGCCTGCATAGACCGCATTTCCGGAGAACGCCAGCGTGTAAACAGGTCCGTTCGAATTCGGATTCCAGGGTGTGACCGTGCCCGCAGCATCAAGGGACGCAATACGATTACGGGCATAGCCGCCTATGTTAGTAAATTCACCGCCCAGATACAGGGTATTGTTGTACATTGCCATGGTATGAACAATAGCGTCAGAGTTTGGATTCCAGTCACTGAGCGCACCATTCGCATCAAAGGCCGCGAGATAATTGCGTACCTTTCCGCCCATACTCGTAAAACCGTCACCGCAACCCGGACAGTTGTTATAACTGTCTCCCCCGCCAGCATAGATCGAATTGCCGGATACTGAAAGCGCCCGAACAACGCCATTAGGATTCGGGTCCCAGGAAGTGACAGCCCCGGTGTTGTCTATTGCTGCGAGACCGTTGCGTGTCAGTCCCCCAACGGTCTTAAAGTTTCCTCCTGCATAGATCGTGTTCCCGGAGACAACTACCGTATAAATATAGCTGTCGGGCGCATTCGGATCCCATGCCGTAATCGCGCCCGTAGAATCAAAGGCAGCGAGAGAATTTCGGGTTACACCGTTGATCGTCGTGAAGCGCCCGCCTACATAGACATTGCCGCCGGAAGCGGCCAGGGTGAACGGGACGCCGAAGTTTTGAATGTTCGGGTCCCAGGTTGTGGCAGTACCCGTGCTAAAGGAATTGAGTGAGGCGAGACGACTTCGTGGAGCGCCGCCGATATTACTGAAGACTCCGCCCACATAAATAGTATTTCCTGTGACC
Source organism: uncultured Nitrospiraceae bacterium (assembly GCA_964447405.1). GTDB lineage: Bacteria > Nitrospirota > UBA9217 > UBA9217 > UBA9217 > JALNZF01. Next base: position 131,854 of record CAYUSP010000004.1, read on the forward strand.
GTCAATGCGCTCACCCATTGATCCGCACTGGGATTCCATGTTGTGAGAGCACCGGAACTGTCCATTGCAGCGATGTAGGCGCGGGTAGTGCCGCCAACAGTTGTAAATTGACCGCCTGCGTAGATCGTGTTCCCGGAGATTGCCAGTGTTAAAACCCACATATTGGCATTCGGGTCCCATGCCGTGAGCGTTCCGGCTGCATTGATGGCAGCGAGGTAGTTGCGCGCAAAGCCGTCCACCAACGTGAATTTACCACCCACATAGACCGTACTGCCGGATATCGCAAGCGCAAGGACCTCGCCGTTTGCCACGGGACCCCAGGCCGGATTCACACTTCCATCAGGCAGGATATGCGCAAGATTGCTGCGGGTCATGCCTCCCGCCTTGGTGAATGCGCCGCCGATGTACCAGCCTCCGCTGCCGTCGCTTACCACGGCATTCACGCTGCCATTGATCACCGGGAAAGCGGCCCGTACATTGCCTTTCTGCATATCAATTGGTGTTCCATACCCCGTTCGCGGTCCTATCTGAGTGAAGTAGCCGCCAACATAGACCGTGCCGCTGGCGTCGGTGACCAGGGCCTTGGCTGCCCCCTTCGACACCAGAATGTCTGGCCTGCCTTCCGCTGTTCCGAGATAGGCGTCCCCGTTCGCTGCCCGACCAGAGAACGTGAAATAATAGCCCTGGCCGTTGGTCAGGCCGCTCACGGTGTAAGGCGCGGTAACGTTCATTATCCTCGTCCCGCCTGGGCATGCGGTGTAGTTGATGATGTCGCAGTTCGGTGCCGTGGAGTAATAGATGTCGTAGCTCCCTCCCGGCACACTCGTCCAGTCCAGTTTCACGGCACGGATCGTGTTGATCACCGGGACATCTACAGCTATGGTATTTGCATTTACACAGGTGACTGCGACACCGGTCACATTAGCGCCGGAAACGGTGCCGCTGCTGCTGTTAACCGTGCAGGTCTGGTAAGGACCTGAGGGCTGGGTCTTGACCGTGACAACATAGGCACTGTTGTCAGCTAACTGTGTCGCGAAGGTGAACGCACCATTCGCTGATACCGCGAGGTCATCTCCGCTGTTGTCTTGCAGCACAAGCCCGGAACCCGTTAAGCCGGACACGGCACCTCCGATCGTATAACTGGCGACCCCGCTACCATCTCCCCCCCCCCCGCTGCTTGTGCAAGCGGCCATGCCTGCCAGGATCACAACACAAAGCAACTGGGATATATTTTGTCCGGTCCTCATGGTTTATTTCTCCCTCTTCACCCGTATTCCGATGCTTTTCTCAATATCCATTTGTCGTAAATTTCAAAAGCGTGACACCTGAGATGAATCCATTGGTGAACGTGCCCGCCGAGATCAGACTGCCATGGCCCTGGTAGCTCCCGATGTTCGGCGTGTACAGACAGGTCTCACCCGATTCGCACAAGCCGTTGTCATTCCCGATACCGTCGCCGATGATCTCGACTGCATTGCGCAGAACCTCAGAGAAGCAGGTGCTCGAGCTGCTGTTCCAGGCCGCACCCGAAATCGCAATGCATGCCGGCTGGTTCCCCGCGATCCACTTATGGGAGATGAAATCATTGCCTGCAGGCAGGGTGAGAACTCCTTTAATCATCGTGTCCGCGGACTTCAGGCTCCAGTCCCATATACGACAGTTGCCGGATGTAACGCATCTGCCCTGCTGGTCAACATTGGGGAATGCACCGCCGTCCTTGCCCCAGCTCCGATAAGTGTTCTCGAATGAGTTCCAATCCAGTAAGACTCCAACATCCCGAAGACCGTTTATATCGCTTGCATTTGCCGAGTCATTCGTCGTCACTTTGGCAACAAATGACGCACCCAAACTAATGCCCGTTGAAACACTAGCGTTCGATATCGGCCCCTGAATTGCACAAGTTGCTCCCGTAAGTCCGGGATTGGTATTAACACCCGCGAATATGCAGGGAGAAGCGACGCTCGATGCAACTTTGAGCAGTCCCGTGAAATAGTTATTTGATGTAGTGTTGAGCAGAATCGTCGGGGTTACTACATTTTCCGCGGATACAAAATTGGCGATCGTATTGTCAGAGGAACTTTGTATATACAAGCCTCCTGCGATCCCGCCAGAACCGCTGTTCTCGCTCACCACATCAGCGATGAAGGTATTCGGCGAGTTATTTGTTTCCAACCCAGTGCTGCTATTATGGGACAGTGTTATAGAGACCAGCTTATTATTGGGACCATTGACAAATATCCCACTGCCGGCATTATTGCTACTCGTCATATTTACTAGTGTATTGCCAAAGCCATTGATAAATGCCCCCGATCCGTTATTCGATATGGTTATGTCGGCAAGGATGTTGTCTCCAGAAGCATTGAGCAATATGCCATTCCCGTTATTGTTTGCGGAACGCAGCCCCATCATCCTGTTGTTATTTGAACTGTTAAGCATAATGCCGACAGCTGCATTCTTGACCGCAATGTTCCTGAGTACCGAGAAATTGACCGTGTCCAGCAAAACGCCCCTACTGGCGAAAGCACCACCGTCAACAGCGCCTTCGATCCAGACAAAGGTTTTTGTAATAACCGAAATCACGTCGCTCGTTGTCGCGGTCACCATCGAACCGGGCTTGATGACCAACCCGACCTTGTTCGCGTTTATTACGTAGCTCAGGCTTGGATTCGAGTTTACCGTGTAGATCGTCCCCGCTGTCGAGAGATTGCCGCCGGAATTGTTCAGGATGACCGGGTTCGTCCACCAGATTGCGGCTGACGTGCTGTTGTATGCGGTACCGCCATCATACACCGTGACCGCGTTCTGCTTCCATGCGGTGGTGGTGAAATCAATGAGGTCGGAGAGATACTTCCCGCTGTTCAACGCTTTTGTCACCATTCTGACGGGATTCGTGCTTCCGTCGCAGGACCAGGCAAAGGCCCCGAGGCTGTCCGTTGCCGTGATGCCCGTGCAGCTCGTTTTGCCCACAACGGGTACGACGAGGTTCTCACCGCCGTGAATGCACGCGGTATATCCGCCAATCTCAGTACCGCTGCACGTTGTTGCGGTATTCGATGAGTTCACATAGTCATTCCAGTTGGGCGCGATAGAGTAGCGCGGCGCAAGCACCAGGGGATCCAGGGCAGGCGACTGCGTTGTGGCATTGGCAGTCGTCGAGTACGCGGATTCGCCAGCGCTGTTCGTTGCCTTGATGCGGTAATAGTAGAGCGTGGCAGAAGAAAGACCGGTGTCGGAGTAGGATGTGACGTTCGCAGCCGTGGTTGCCAGCAGAGCAAAGGTTGTTCCGTCGGTACCGCGTTCGAGTATAAAATTGTCTTCATTGCTCGATGCGTCCGTCCACGTGAGGTTAATGGCGCTGGTCGAGACCACCGTAGCCGCAAGGCCGGTCGGTGCTGCCGGCGCCGTCAATGCCGGCGCAGCGTCACCCCCACCCCCACCGCTGCTGCAAGCAAACAGGAGTATTGATCCAATCAGAATACCTATTGTAAAAGTGAACAAGCGAATCTTCATAATAGCGTCCTCCTCGCATTCCCGCGTAGTTACTACTTATCGGACTATAAATCACTTACAACAATGACACATCCCAAACAACACTATTATATTTGTAAAGACGCCACTTCTTTACTGAACCGTAAGGTCCCCTTCATGGCTCAGCACCATGAACGAGCCGTTGTCGACACACTGCAACGCTATGGTATCATACTGCGCCCCGCTGATCGAACCGGCTGTCCCGGTTGAAGTGCGCGGCTCTGATGCATGGATCTGGCCGACATACACCCCTGCCACAAGCTTTGCTCCGTCCGCGGATAAGGCTATAGAGGTCCACTCTCTGTTCGACTCCCGCGAAGTCCAGCTCACGCCTGAATCCGTGGAAGTATATATCTGGCCTGCCATTACCACGGCAGCAAGCTTAGTACCATCCGCGGATGAGGCAACTGAGTTCCACCATTTGTTGGATTCCCGGGCAATCCAGGTTATCCCTGAATCCGTGGATGTGTAGAGCTGGCCGTTCCAGGCCGCAGCTATAAGTTTTGTCCCGTCTGAGGACGAGGCAACAGATTGCCACAAGAGGCTTGCCCCCTGCGCTGTCCAGGTTACACCCGAATCCGTGGATGTATATATCTGGCCACCTCTGGCCAGAGCAACAAGCTTGACCCCATCCGAGGACGAGGCAACAGAATACCAGTTTCTCGCCGAATCACGCGCCGTCCATGTCATGCCTGAATCAATAGAGGTGTAAATCTGGCCGAATGACATTGCTGCAACGAGCTTTGTCCCGTCTGACGATGATGCAACAGATCTGTAAAAATGGGCCGGACCGCTCGCTGTCCAGGTTATGCCTGAATCAACGGATGTGTATATATAGGTGGCGCCCACAGCCACGAGCTTTGTCCCGTCAGAGGAGGAGGCCACCGAAGTCCATTGTTGATTTGTTTCCCGCGCTGTCCAGGTAGCTCCTGAATCAACGGATGTGTAAAGCTGCTGCTCACACGCTGCCGCAACCAGCTTTATCCCGTCAGCGGATGACGCAACAGAGCACCACTGTCTGATTGGAGCCCGCGCGGTCCAGAGTGCGCCATAGGTATTGGGAAGGTTTTCCGTTACTACGGACTGCCCGGCGTTTTGTGCGATTTTCCAGCCTCCTGAACCGAGGCCGGACACCTGCACAACATCGCCGACTGCGGGTGAGACGGGCATGGTGATGGTGACCTGCGAAACGCTGTTCGCCATATAGCCGGTATTGGATACTGCCTGGACCGATGTGCCCATGACCTCCACCCAGGTGACACCAGGTCCCGAAGGGCCGGTCGCACCGGTTGTGCCTGTCGAACCTGATATGCCGTCTTGTCCTGCCTGACCAGATGAGCCTTTACACCCTGCAATCGTTGCGGCCAGCAGCAGGAGCATGAACAGCAGTTCCATTACAGCTGAAGCTTGATTGTTCTTCATTCTTCTTCTCCAATCGCTGTGATCGAATCAGCACCGATCACCTTGCTAGGCATCTCTACCTCATCATCCCGGCAAGCTTTCTAAAGACCGGAAATCCCTAATATTTCGCGCTGCCTGAATATCATGGCCAGACAACACCTCACAGCTGGGTCGTGGCATTTGGCATTGTGAGGAACAGCGCCGGCGCATTCCATGTCTCGGTGCAGACGGTCGGCTTGGTGCCTGCCATGCCTATGCAGCTTCTTGACGCTGAGAACTTGTAATCAGCACCGAGCGACACACCGGTCGTGTTCACGCCAGTTTGTGCATATGCCCAGCTTGCGAACACCTGTTCGTTCCTTACCGTAACAGGATTGGTCGAAGTGTCGGTTTTTTTAAGATTCCCCTGCAGCGTGATCATCGGCATCAAACCGCCGGAGTGATCAACCGGGAGCGCCAAAGCACCGCCCGTGTAAAGCAGACTGCCGTAGATCTTTGATAGAGCCAAAGGCGCGGCTGATCCGCTCCCGGTAAGCTCATAATTAGTGGTTGTGATGGACCAAGTGCCTGACAATGAATAGGTGCAGGGCCCCGGCACCTCAAGGACCATGACGCTGATGAACTGCGGCGTATCCCCGGGTATATTGCGGTTAAAGTGAACATCGGAGGTCATCCGCACGGGGCAGGTGACATTGACCGTCGCGCCGGATCCGATTTCGGTATTTGACTGCGACTGGCTGATCGTCCCGACCCACTGCGTAAGCGGCAATGCATTGCTCTTGTGATCCCGCACGGTAACCAGAATATCACCGGACGAACCGGGGCTGTCCATCGCTGCGGGCAGTTCTGCTATGATGCTGTGTTCTTTCCACTCAAGCCAGGGCCGGTCATTGCCGTTGACAGTGACTGTGCCCGCTTCGACGCCGAACTCACCGGACAATTCAAGTATCCACTTCCCCGCATACAGGGCACCCGATGCCGGCGTGTACACGACCGCCCGCTGGATGGTCGGCACCAGCTGACCCGTGCCTTGCAGGTTCAAGCCGCCACCGCCGGCTTCCCGGGCCTTGCCCTTGCTGGCCAGCCAGTCACGGACTTCCACATAGGGAAACGGCCGCTGCGGCGGGTTTTCAGGGAGATAGGCATTGGCGCCGAGCACCCGGTCGAAGAAGAGCTGCATGACATCGCTGGCGAATCCCGGGCTCACCTGCCCGTCCCAGCCCAGTATGGCGGAAGCGCCAGCGCCGGCCAGCCTGGCACGGAAATTCTGATACACCGCCTTGTCCGCGGCTTTAGTCAGGGTAGCATCGAGATACAGCTCGCACGTGTCCAGCACCACAAGACTGTTGCCCGTGAATGCCCAGTTGTTCTTTACGAACAGTTCTGTGATGGTCCAGAACGAGCCGGGCACGGAGATCTGCACGCCGTTCGTATCGCGGACCCTTACTCCGGACATGGCAAGTTCGCCAGCCCGGTACATGGCGCTCAGGCTCGTTGCATTGGCATTGAGCGGGTCAAAGGGGGCTATCTTTTCGCTCGTCATCACTCCATACGACTGAGTTCCTGGCTTTGTCATTACCGATCCGCCATGGGATGAAATAAAAAGCACCGATACATTTTTGATCGACATGAAGTCGGCAACAGTGCCGCGCAAACGGCTTGGCACATACGCTTTCTTTTGCAGCGCCGGTTCTATGGTGGCAAGGGAGCCTTCCGCTAGTAGGTCCACATCGATCAACACGGCCTTGTCACCCTGCGGTATCGGAGCGCGCATGGCAGCGCGACCGGTCCCGGCTCCCGCGCCTGCTGCCGGCAGAACCGTGCCCGGAGGAACGATCTTCGTCACGAAATTTACCGGGTAACCGTCCTTGAACCTTGCCCAGACGGTCTTGTCTTCAGCTACCCCTGCATCCGCGAATTCCGGAAGCGTTCGAATATAGGCAACCAGTGCCTGGTTGTCAGCATCGAGGGATCCCTTGTTGATGTTCCCCCAGGCAAGATTGACCTTGTCCAGCGCCGCTTTTCGCTCCGCAGGCGCCATGGATTCCAGCACAGCACTCATATCAGGCGCAACCTGGATAGTGACAATGCCCGTCGTCGTACCATTGCTCACGGTTGTGCCGCCGCCCGCGGCCGCAACAGGTTCTCCGCCTCCTCCGCTGCTGCAAGACGCAAGTATGAACGCAGAAACAATCAGCAACACCACATATCTAAGGTACCGGTTCATAGTGATTCCTCTTTTCTATTGCCTTGCCAGGCAATCACGACAATTTTCTTGACCAATCTGCAGCAAATCGGCAGCAATCATTTTTTCAGAACAATCGGCAGGACCGCCTGAATAGTCGGCCCGCCTTTTTTATTAACCAAAACACGGCCAATTACCTGGATGCTCTCGCCCTTGGGTGTTGCAGGCGAAACAGCATCCGGGAGACGGCCGGTAACATAGACGCACCCGGAATCATCCTGTAAGACCCAGTCGCTTCGGGTGAGCATGACGGACGAGGCGCAGCCGCCCTTCCAGCCAAGAAAAACACCCTGCAGCCTGACCTCTTTGCCCTCATAGTCTGCGGGCGCGTCAATGATCTGTTTGATCGGTATGACCGCCCCGTCTTTTTTAACATTCTCGCCATCCCTATTCACTGACGAGCCAGCGATGTTCACACTCGTGCATGCCATGACGAGAAACAACGCAATTATCGCAATCTCAAACATCTGTTTGTTCTTCGGTCCCATTACTTTTCCCTTTCTGCTTACTGGGTAATTCCCTGCAGCACCCCGCCCCTCTGGTTCCGGAAGATGAACTGGCTGTTCCGGGTATGGATCGGAAGATCTATACTGGTCAGCAAAACTCCTTCGGTAAAGAGCCTTGTGGTAAATCCAGGAACCCACCAGTCAGAATAGGTGTTAAAACATGCAAGGTTAGTACAGGGATTCGGAGTCGGTATCTTATTCGAAAGATCAAGGAGCACCGCAGGCCAAGGTTCGGTCCAGGTGCCATTCACCGTAACCGGGTCCTGGAACTTTATATGCACCGCTGCCTGCGTACAGGTGGGGCTGCTTGCGTAATAATTCGCAAGGAAGTAATAGTCTCCCTTGATCACCTGTGCGTTGGCAATATAAAATTCCTCTGATTTACCTGCCTGGCTCGACTCCTGCGAGAAGAAGCCGTTCGGCGAGGTCTGGCCCATCCAGGGAGAATAAACCTTACCGCCGCCCGAACCATCGGGCTCGAATATATAGAGATCGAGGTCAGCATCGCAGGCAGAGCCATTGGGCTTGGTCCAGGAGAGGTAGAGCGCGAAATCGCCAACACCGTAGGTCAGCAAGGGTGTGGCGCCGAGCAGATTTTCAATATAGGAGCCCCAGGTACCGCCTGCTGAAGCACGGGTCGTGAGATTGCATTTCAGTTTTCCGTAATCCGTGATGTCTGATGCGCTTGTTTCCGTTGCCTGGGGCAGATAGATCGCAAGCCCATGGGATTTCGCAACACCGGCACCCGTATATTTGCTGTTAATGACCACGCTGCCCAGGAGCGTCACGATCTCGCCGCAGATCGTTTTTGCGGACCCGGAAACCATGTTCGCATTTACGTAGGAGCAGAAGTCATACAAATCGTGATTTGCCGGATAGGCATATTTCTGCGTGTTCAACTGCGCTGCCTGCACCACGGTTTTGGTGGACGCGTCCGCGGTCAGGGCCTGGGAAAGGGCAATGATCTTCGTGTCCAGTGCCGCGAGCTGCGCCATATCAATCGCGGATTTCGTGGTCTCTTCCCGCGTATTGGGAACGTAAAATTCGTTGAACTTGTCAACGATAATACTTGAAAGGGTCCTGGCTGACATTGTTGGGTTAGCGGTGAGCGCGGCAAGGATCGGCTGATACGGATCCCCCGTGCCCGGTTCTGTGTGCTCGGAAAAAGCCATATAGTCAGTCAGGCCCTTGAACTCGTAAGCCACCTCATACATTGCCATGAGGCAAGCGTCAAAATTGATGATGTCAAAATGAACGCCCGAATCCGCTACAGCCTTTGCCAGGTTCGGCAGGCTCATGAGCGCCCCGCTGCTCGCAGCCGATTCATCGGTCACCGCCCCTTTCAGCGGGCTCGTTAGTTTTTTCGCTTTCCAGCCCGCGCCGTGGTCCCAGATGACCAGAGCGTAATGCTGCGCCGGATAGTTCGTTTTCGCCCAGGTGATGAAAGCTGTCAAGGTGGCGGGATTGGCCATGTCAACATTCCCGATGAGTGTGCCGGCGCTCAGGTTCGGCGCATTGGGATTATGGTCGTTCTCCACATAGACCCTGCCTGTTTCCGACGTCAGCCCGGTTATCCCTGTTGTATATCTCGGGCTGAACTCCGCCTGCACGACAATGGCAACGCCGGCCGAGGAGCCGACCAGTTCCATATCATTCAGGTTGTACAAGCCTCCGTCGGAAAGATTGTTATCCGCGCCCATGTAGACCATGTAGGTCCATTGCCGCGTGCCGGTATAGGTTGTACCACTGTTTGCGCCGTCGCTGCTTCCGCTGCTGCTGCAGGAGGCAAGCAAGGCAACGATTGCTATGAGCATTGCGTAAGTTCTCAGTTTCGTTATCATGTTCTTATCCCTTTCTTCCCTGCATATTGTTTTATTTATTCACCGTTATCGTTGGTCCCGTGATCGGCAATCCCGGGATCGTGATTGCATTCCCTGATGTCGCTCCTCTGGCCGTTACTCCGGTGACCCTTACCTGATAGGTCGAAGCCGTCGCCGGAGTCCCGGTTGACGTGGTGGTCGTTTGGTTGCTCGCTACACTGGAATCGCCGCCGCCACCTCCGCTGCTGCACGCGCTGAACCCGACAGCCATCAGAAACAGAACGATGACAACCAGCCACCTTCGCACACGCCTGTAAGCAATCATTCCTGCAAACGCTAACGGGAAGACCGCGAATGGCAGCGCCGATGCCAGCGTGGTGTTGAAATCATAAGTGATCAGCAGCTTCGGGGTCGTTCCTGCGGTCACCGTCAGCGCCGTGCTGAGCGTCAGATCAAGCGAACCATTGTTCGCCGCAAAAGTACCGCTGGCAAGCACGGTATCGCCTGCATCCACAACGCCGTTTCCGTTCACATCAAGATATAATTTCACCAATGTGATGTCGGCCGCCTTTCCCGTTCCGCCGTCCTGTATCGTAACCTTTTCGATCTTCATATTGTCGGTACCCGTTGCAAGACTGATAAGCTGAATCATGGAAATGTTAGTAGCCCCTTTAATCGCTGTCGTTCCCGTGACCGCGCTTGAGACCTGGCCGATGCCATAGGCGGTTATAGTCGTGCTCACAGTGGCCGTATTGTTCGATATGACGAGATCTTCCGACGCAGCGCTGGACACAATCGCCTTGTTGATGACCGATTGCCCCACTAATCCAGCGGAAGGTTTGGCAACGATCGTAATGGGAACGGTAGCGCCGTTGCTGATGATTCCGAGGTTGCAGGTGACTGTGCCGCTTGCCTCGGTGCAGGTTGTTCCCGTTACGGACGATGAAACATAGGCCATGCCAGGCGGCAGAATATCGGTGACCACAACATTGTGCGCGGTTGGTTCCGCATTGGGCGCTAACGATGTCGTCCCGTTGTTCTTTACCGACAGTGTATAGGTGACCTGATCAGCGGGACTGATCGAGGTCGGACTGGAAACAGCAGTGATCGACAGGTCAGCGCTGTAGAAACCCAGATCCATCGATGCGAAGTACGTTCTATCCATCGTCAGAACATAGGGGTTGGTCGTGTCCGTTATGGTCACACCGGCAGGACTGCTGACGATGTTCCAGTTCTTAAAATAGTATCCCGGCGTATCGATCACGGGGGTCAGCGTGTAATGCGCTCCCATGTCCGATGTGGTAGCTTCGATGTGAGCTATGCTGCTTGCTGTCAGAGCAAGGTTGTGGCCTACCGGCGTAACGCCGACCGAACCGGTTGTCGTGAATGTCTGGTCAGCGCCGGTGAATGTGGTGCCGGGAGTACCGTCGACGCGAACATAGCGGAGGCGCCAATGGTAGGTGGTTCCCGAAACGAGACCGCTCCAGTCTGCGTATATGGATGCCGTTGTAGACGACGGAGCAGAATAGGGGCCAAGCGAGAAGGGATAGCTGGACCCATTGGTGCCTATTTCGATATAGATCGATCCCCTCGCGCCATTATGATTGATCGTTCCGCTCGAATGGGCCGTGGTATTGGTGATGTTCGTTGTCGAATGAGTCGTGAATGTCGGCGTATGATTAGCAACGGTCACCCACTGATACGTACCGGAACTCGGCGCTGATACGCCGTTCCACCCTGCCTGTGCGCCGTCCCAGGTATTGTACCCGTCAATACCCTGAATGGCGCCAACGAGAAGGGTCTGCGATCCTGCAATACCCAATAGCGGAGCGGACGATCTGAGCGGAAAGAATATGGAGAGTATCCGCCTCGTCGCAAGCGGCCAGGGCCCCTGTGTCGAATCCAGGCTGTAGAAGCCGGTACCATAGATGCCCATACTGGGTTGCGTGGGACAGGAGCCATCTGTTATCTGATGATAGGGATCCACAGAATCGCCCTGCACAACAGCAGGCCGTTCCGTCCAACACTCGATGGGGTGTGCAGCATCAACAGCGAATTCAGTGTACTTCGGCAACCCGACCTCGACATGCACATAGGGACCGGCGCAGGGATTGCCGGGCGTGCTCACCACAATCTTTCCGTAGTAGATGTCCCCTACCTTGGGCGGGATTGTCGGATCAGCTCCGAATCCCACGTATTCCATGGTCAAGGGTTCCGAATAAGGCGACCCCTGGATCTGACTGACGCAGTTTATGGTATAGGTATAGGAAAAATTACCGTTCATCCACTGGTATGCTGCGAAAGCCTCTGCTGTGATCACCTGCATGATCAGTACTACAAGAATGATCAATCCTCCAACGCGGCGCGTGTTTTCAACCTTCATATTATCCCCTCCTATTTTTATCCTGTATATTAAGCCCGATTGAAGAACAGTCATTTCGTGTAAGACACTATAAACTTCAGATACATTTTATTGCAAGGTAATATTCACGCTTTAGAACATATGCATCTAAACTTTTGGCTAATATATCATCTATATTCTCGCAGTTATCACATGCGTTACGATCCTTTACTCATCTTTCATGAATCAGGCGGCATGTGCAGGTCATCACGACTCGGTCTCCTCTCGAAACAAACTCCCTGATGAAATTGCCACTGACTCCTGTTATAATGCCCTACCCTCATGGACCAGCCACAGGAAATAGGATATTCCACGTCAGCATCAACAGTCCTGCACACGATCGGCAGCACCCCGCTCATCAGGATCAATGCCCTTGCCTCGGGAATCGACCCGCGGGTGCGCATCTTCGCGAAGCTCGAACGCGGCAATCCCGGAGGCTCGGTCAAGGACCGCGCGGCTTTCCGCATGATCCAGGATGCCGAGGACGCGGGCCTGCTGACCCGGGACAGGACCATCCTCGACTCAACCTCGGGCAACACGGGCATTGCGTACGCTATGATCGGAGCAGTCAAAGGTTACCGCGTCAGAATCGTGATCCCCGAGAATGCCAGCGTAGAGCGGAAAAAGATCATGGCAGGATTCGGCGCGGAGCTGGTTTTATCCAGCCCCTTTGAAGGCGCTGACGGCGCGATACACCTGGCAAAAGACATTCTGAATAAAGATTCCGGGCTCTATTTCCAGCCTGACCAGTACAACAACCCCGCCAATCCGAGGGCACATGAATTGACCACCGGCCCCGAACTCATCAGCCAGACTCAAGGGTCCATAACCCATTTCATCGCCTGCGTCGGGACTGGCGGCACGATCATGGGCACGGGACGGGCGCTCAGAAAATTCAATGCAAACATCCGGATTCTGTCCGTACACCCGGACAACTCCATGCATGGCATTGAAGGGACAAAGTACCTCGAAGAAGGCGCGATCGTGCCGGGGATCTTTGATAAAAGCTTTCCTGATGAACGGCTCACCATGGATACAGAAACAGCGTTTGCAATAACAAAACGGTTGGCGCGAGAAGAAGGAATGTTTGTAGGAACATCCTCGGGAGCAGCGCTTGCCGCGGCACTGAGCGTGGCGCGAAAATTGGAGCAGGGCACCATCGTGGTGATGTTTCCTGATGGCGGGGACAGGTATCTGAGCAGGGAGTTTTAGACAGTGAAGAGTAAAATTCTACGCAAAGCGGCAAGATTATTTTCGCGCAAAGCCGCAAAGGCGCCAAGAAAGACGTAAAAAGAAACTAAGACTTTTGGCTTTAAACCATAGACTTAAAGGTTTTCTTTGCGCGCTTTGCGGCTTTGCGCGAGATGCCTTTTGATTCCGGCTTGTCCGGGTTAGGTTGATTAAAATCAAATTCTTCTTACAGAAATGACATTTTGTATTTAGCCTGTACTGTTTTGGAGGACCTTATGTTGACCCCCGCATCCATTGAAGCAATCTCAAAACAAGCCATGGCTGAATATCCATCCGAATGCTGCGGAATCGTCACCGGCACTTCCTCAATCCAGCGGGTCCACCCTTGCAGGAACCGGCAGGACGAACTGCACGCGCTGGATCCGGAGCAGCACCCGCGCACCAGCCGCGAAGCCTATGACATGGACCGGAACGAAATGGAAAGGATATTCGCTGACGCGGGAGCGAAGGGCGAGCAGGTTGTCTGCTTCTACCATTCGCACATCGACTGCGGCGCCTACTTCTCCACAATGGACAAGGATGTCCAGACAGTCTTCGGCGAGCCCGAGTTCCCCACTGCCGTCCACGTGGTCGTGTCCGTGAAGGAACGGAAGATCGCCGAACTCAGGGGATTCCTCTGGAATGGAGCAGGTCAGGACTTCGTCGAGGTCAAGGTGGTATAGGATACACTGATTATGAACGTAACAAAGGGGAACGTACTGTTCCCCTTTTCATGGTCAACGTAGTTTTTTCCCAATAAAAAGCAGCTGCTAAAGCGGTATCTCTTTCCCTGCTTCAGTACCGAAACAGCGCAGGTTCGCTCCTTGTTCTCCGGCGATGCGATTGCAATCATCCACCAGCGCGTCCAGCGCAGCATCGCTCCGCTCCTGGTTGTGGTGGAACAGACCGAACTGCTTCGCCCCCGCGTCAATCGCCAGCTGGAGCGCATCGGTGTAGACTGAATGGCCCCAGCTTTTGGTCATTTTGTACTGCTCCTGCGTATACTCGGAATCATGGATCAGCAGGTCCGCGCCTTCGGAGAAACGGGCGAATTCATCGTACGTTGAGCCGCCGGGGTGCTTGAGCGTCAGTTCGTTGTCCGTCAGGAAGACGAAGCTCTTTCCGTCTTCCTCGAACCGGAATCCCAGGCCCTGGTTGGGATGGTTCAACTGGATAGGCTTAATGTGAATTGATCCGATGCTGAAAGCCCGGTTGCATACAGCCTGCGTCTTGAACTCGGCGGCAAGCTGGCCGAATTCCACGGGGAAATAGGGCGCTGTCATGGATTTCTCGAGGATATCCTGCACTGACCGCTTTGTGTAGGGGCAGCCGTAGATGCTGATCTTCGTCCCTTTCATGTAGATGGGTTTGAAAAAGGGGAACCCCATGAGGTGGTCCCAGTGAGCGTGGGTAAAGAGGAGCGAGAACTCACGCTTCCCGCTGGCAAGCATCTTGTTGCCCAGTCTGCGCATGCCCGTGCCGGCATCAACGATGATTATGTCGCCGTTCGAGCTCGTGATCTCCATGCAGGTCGTATCGCCGCCGTACTTGACGTACTCAGCCCCCGACACTGCTATCGAACCCCTTGCCCCCCAACAGGTTACTTTCATCCGCCAGCCTCCAGTCCTGAACAGCGTTGACAGACACGAAACAGAAGCCTTCCCGGATCAAGCAGCATTGCATCATTGAACCAGATTATATAACAAAATCATCTCAATTTTCACAAAATAATTGCATCCACACAATTTATTTTCTGGCTGTGTAATTGAGCTGAGGCTGATCGCGCGGAGAGATGGTCCTGAACGCTTTACCTATATTCTCCTATTTTTTTGCTTTTACAGTGTACCTATGTGACTTATGTGTCTGAAAAGCTTTCCGGCTTATCCGGATATACCGAAACTCATTCTCTATTCCAGCTTCACATGGACCTATTTAATCGATCTCATCAGTTCGTCCAGAGACCTTCTCTGCCGCGCAACCGGAGCCTCATCAGGAACGCCCATTGGAATAAGTGCCGCGATAAATTTTTCCTTGCCATAGCCCAATAGTGTTTCAAATTCATTTTGTGCAACAAGCGGCCCCGTCATCCAGCAGGAGCCGTAGCCCAGGGCATGGGCGGCGAGCAGCATATGCTCGACAGCCGCCGCGACGCTCTGGAGCCCCGGGTTAGGCCGGAGCCGCAGGATGTCATCAGGAGCATATCCCATTTTCGCCAGCAGACGGTTCGACGACGTGTCGTACGTTTCCATGAAAACCGCGATCACCACAGGTGCTTTCTCAAAGAACGTGTAATAGCTGGTTTTGTATGCTGAAAGCCGCTGCGCCTGCTTATCATCCTCGGCAAAGGGGACCATCCGGTCGATCATGTCCCGCACTGCCTGCGCCATGTCTTTCAGCACACTCGGGTCTTGTATGACCAGAAAGCTCCACGGCTGAGTATTGTTTGCGCTCGGAGCCATCCTGCCTGCATCGAGGATTTTTTTGATGTCCTCATCCGGCACCGGTGTCTGTTTGAACCGGCGGATGCTTATTCTGTTTTGTATTGCTTCGAAAAGATCCATGCAGTATTCCCCCCTATCAGCGTCTCAGTTAATCCCCCTGGCCAAGGCGGCAAAGCCGGGGCTGTTCCGCCAGTCGACAAAAAGCCTCGTCCGCGCCCTATGGTCCGATTCATTATCCACTCTCTTCAGCGTTGCGCATTCACTATTGATCCGTGTCAAGCCACAGACCGGTCGGATTGGTAAATGGAATCACGATATCCGGCGCGATATTTCCGTTTGCTGAGCTTGCATTCTTGAAAATACTGACCTTGCTCCCGTTATAATTTCCAATGTAAAGACGGTCGGTCGCGCTGTCAAGCCTGATGCCGGCAGGGCTGGTCAATCCGGTGTTGGTACCGGAAATGATCCTGGCAGGAGCGATGTCCCCAGTTGCGGTGCTCGCATTGCTGAAAACAAGGACTTTGTTGTTTCCAAAGTTAGCTGCATAGAGGCTGTCGGAAGCTGAGTCCAACCAGATACCATAAACAAAATTAATTGAGGTCGTCGGGCCGGAAATCACTCTGCTCGGTGCAATATCCCCACTCGTTGTGCTCGCATTGTTATATACCGTGATCCGGTTCGCCAGTGGGTTAGAAACATAAAGCTGGTCTTTTGCCGAATCGAGCCAAAGGCTAAAAGGTGTTGACAGCGATGTGGACGGGCCGGAAATGATCCTGCTCGGAACGATGTTCCCACTTGTTGAGCTTACACTGCTAAAAATGACAATACTATTGGCGCTCCAATTAGCGACATAAAGTCGGTCATTGGCTGCGTCCAGCCAGATTCCGACCGGTCCATGAAGGCTGGTTGTTGCACCGGAAATGATCCTCGAGGGTGCGGTGTTTCCATTGACCGTACTCGCGTTATTAAATACGAGTATATGGTTATAGCCAAAGCTGCTCACATAGAGACGGTTCGAGGCCGAATCCAGCCATATACCGCCCCATGGATTATTAAGCGATGTACTTGCCCCGGAGACGAGTCTGTCAGGAAGTGATGTCATATCGCCGCTTCTCGGCCTGTTGAATACCGCGATCTGGTTGGCTGAACTTAATACATAGAGCCTCGAAACAGTGAGCGACCCTCCGGTCGTGAACGACCACGAGTAGTTCTGTGTCAGGGCATTGCCGCTCGTGTCCTGTATTCCAGTGGTGAGAGTTACGGTGAAATAAGTGAAGGCCGGAAGAGCGGTAGTCGGGTCGAAGTAAGCTGTCCTGGAACCGCTATTGTACGAAATCGAGCCGGCGATCGGCGTGGAGCCTGCCGTTACCGTGAACGACCCCGCGGTGATGGTTGCAGCGCTCATGGGTTTGGAGAAAACCACCTGGATGACCGCATCAAGGGGAATCGAGGTGTTGAGATCTGCGGGATTGGTTGACGTGATTGATGGGAGGGTCGGGCCAGCGGGGCCTACGGTCCCTGTCGGACCGGTTGCGCCGTCCTGTCCGTTTTGGCCGGCAACTCCAGCAGGTCCAGCTGCTCCGTCTGACCCACTTCCGCCATTGCAGCCGGACACGAATAAGAAGCCAAGCAACGCCATCGTGATAAAGACGACCAATGAACGATTCATAGGGATACCTCCTTTTTTGAGCTGGGCCATGAGTATCATCAATACCCTTAACCTTTTAGTCAATGCAATTTACCTGAGCACCTGCTCAAAATGCGATGAGCATTCAATCTTAGTTTCCAATTGCTGAGCTTGTGTTAGAAGGGGCGTCACGAACAAATGGCTTGGATAGCTGAACATAGTCTTCGGCCTGGGCATATCAGAGTCATGAGGGATTCTAATCAGCATGACGAGGTATGGTTGTACTTGTATGAGGTTACATAATGGACCGACAAAATGCTGCAAGGATACTTAAGTATAACGAGGGGCTATATTTTGATATCAATGAGACTATTGCCCCGCTCTTGCTGCAATTGCGTGATCTGCGCAGCATTCTGCTCGACCATGGCAGCAATAGCCTGCTCGGCCTGAGCATTCTGCTTCAGAATAGATTGGGATATCTGTAGGGACATTGTCATAGCAGCGGTCAGTGCTGATGATCGTATCGCATCCATTTTTCATCTCCTGTTCCGGTCACACTTTGATATTTACGAGTGTCCCTTTTTCCTGCTCAGCGGCCGCGCCAGCCTGTTGTTTGGACGAGAACGTCGTTGTCGTCGTTCCACCAGAAACGTAGATGCGGCCGCATTCGGGGCAGGCAGCGGAGTGAATCGAGACTGTTGAGATTGCCTTCATGCCTTCAGCCGCAGCCTTCTGTTCGTTGTTCTGGACGTGCTCCTGCTCGTGCGCCCGCACCGCGCTCGCGGCAAGCTGCGGCGCAATGGATGTGGGCGTCTGGAAAGACACGGAAGGATCATTTGACCGATCCTTATACTTTCGGCTTGCTCAGGTCCCGCATTGCTTCGGGCCGATGCCCGGCCCCTGCTCAGCCTTCTGGACTCCGGGGACGGCAGCTCCGCTAACCTGAGTTACCGCAGGGTCGGCAGTCCTTGCCACGCTTCCTGTTGCGGGGTAAGCGGCATAACCTATGGTGTTGATCGATGAGATCATAGCTCAAATATACCACTGATCGGGGGTTTTTGCTCCAGCTGATGGCGCCTAACAGCAGGCAGCATGGAGGATAGGAAGGTCTTTGTTCAGCTGTCGTTAAAACTTATGCGCGTAGGTCTGATAAAATTTGCAGCTATGGCAATGCGCGATCTTTTCAAGGGCGCTTGCTTTGACGATCGTTCCTTTTGCGCACTTGGTGCCTGTAACCTTCCAGCAGTCAAGCCCTTTGTGCGGGTGGGCAGGGCACGATTGATATGTCATCTCCTCACACTTCATGAATTCCCAACAGTTCATTTCATACCCCCACAAATATGCAATCTGTATTCCATCGACAGCGCGATGCTGTTGATGCAAAAGGTACAACATTTTGTTCACTTCGTCAAGTTCGCCTAACATAAAAAGGCTTCCCAAACATCAGGGAAGCCTTAAATCTGCGATATACATTCCGCTGATCACGCTATCTCAGCCAGCTTCCGGATCAGTTTTTCCGAGTCCTTCCACCCTAGGCACGGGTCCGTGATGGATTTGCCATACACATTCTCGGTTACCTTCTGACTACCCTCTTCAATGAAGCTCTCGATCATGAAACCCTTGACCATTGCCTTGAGCAGCGGCGAATGCTGACGGCTCTGCATGACTTCCATGGCAATCCGCGGCTGCTCCGCATATTTTTTGTTCGAGTTCGCGTGGTTCGTGTCCACGATGATCGCGGCATTCGCGAACCCCCGCTTCTGGTAAGCCTCGGCAAACAGCTGCAGGTCTTCGTAGTGATAGTTGGGCACAGCCAGTCCGTGATAATCCACTGCTCCGCGGAGGACTGCATGCGTGAGCGGATTTCCCGTAGTCTTCACCTCCCACCGGTTGTAGCTGAACACGTGAGGAGCCTGCGAGGCTTGGATGGAATTGAGCGTTACTTCATTGTCGCCCGAGGTGGGATTTTTCATGCCAACCGGAATATCGAGCCCGCTGCAGGTCAGGCGGTGCGCCTGGTTCTCCACGGACCGTGCGCCTACTGCGACATAGCTCAGCACGTCCTCGAGATACGGGTAGTTCCCGGGATAGAGCATCTCATCCGCTGCCGGCAGATGGGACTCCCTGAGCGCGCGGATATGCATTTTCCGGATAGCGTTGATGCCTTCCACGATATTCGGTTCTTCCTGCAGGTTCGGCTGGTGAGCCATGCCCTTGTATCCGATCCCCGTGGTGCGCGGCTTGTTGGTGTAAATCCGCGGGATCAGGATGAGCTTGTCCTGTACTTCAACCTGGACCTTTGCCAGACGTGCAATATAATCGCATACAGCGTCCTCATCATGAGCTGAACAGGGGCCGATGATCAGCGCCAGTTTGCTGCTCCTGCCCGAGAAGACATCGCTGATATCCTGATCGCGCTTCCTTTTGATAGCAGTGATCTCCGGCGAGAGCGGCAGCGCGGCTAGGATTTCCTTGGGCTGGGGAATTTCCTGTATATATTCGAAGCTCATGTCTTTGTGGAACCTCCTCCGCGCTCCATGACCTGCAGAGAATGCGCGTGAGAAGCAGTATAAAATCCGTCCCCGGCCAAGTCAAGCCAAAAAACCGACAACCCTTAAAAAATACTGCTACTCGCACCTGCAAATAGTCTAACCACGGTCCCGCGTGTATGCGGGATCACGGTTTAATACCGGTATTGAAAATTACTCTGCATCTGGCTCTCTCTATATTTTGAATCAGGGGTCTTAACCGTGCTCATCCGTGGTTATTATTGCTTTTTTTCAAAAACATGAACACAGCCTCTGCTCCATGTTCGGTAAAATATAACTGGTTTTTTCAGCCCTAATATTGTATAAAATTCATGCCATGGCAAAGAAATGGTTCGGAAAAAACTTGGACAGGTACCTTATCGGCGGCATCGTAATCGCCCTGATCGTGATCTCACTCACCCTGTGGGGGCCGCTGCGCAAATTCCGACCGGGGGACACCAGAAAACCACCACAGCAGGCAAAACAGGCCGAGACCTCAGTTCCAAAGCAGCGGGATCAAAAAAGCGACAAACGGGAAGATCCGGGAATGAAGAAACGGCCGGAGAGCAGGCTCCTGGGCCCGGGCGAGAGGAGTGCCCTGGTGGCAATCGTGATCGACGATCTGGGCCAGGACATGAAGCAGGCCCGCGAGATCGCCTCGCTGTCAAAAAAGATCACCATGGCAATCATGCCGGGCCTGCCCCAGTCCGTGAAAATCGCTGAGATGGCGCGGCAGGAAAAACGCGAGGTTCTAATCCATCTGCCCATGGAGCACCACAGCAAGGGCGGGAAAGCCGCACCCGGCATGCTCCGCAATGACATGACGCCCATGGAATTCTTGACCACGGTAAGCAGCGATGTGGATTCGGTTCCCGGAGCCATCGGTATCAACAATCATGAAGGTTCGTCCCTTACCGAGAACAAGGAAGCCATGAAGTTCCTGATGGCTGAGCTGAAGGCCAGAAACCTCCTGTTCCTTGACAGCGTCACGAGCCCGAATAGTGTTGCCTATGCAACCGCAAAGGAGTTCGGGCTCAAAGCAGCCAGACGCGATGTGTTCCTGGACAATGAGGGCGACAATCCGGTCTATATAAGAAAGCAGCTGGACGAACTCTCGGAATCAGCCCGCAAACACGGCAAAGCCATCGGTATCGGCCACCCCCACCCCGCCACGATCAGCGAACTCCGGAAATGGATCTCCGAAGCGGACAAACAGGGGATCGAGATCGTGCCGGTGTCGAGACTCATGAACTGATAGGGTCAGGGTGTAAATCAGGGTCCTGGGTCCGGGGTCCAGGGTGCAGGAAGTAACGATTAAGGAACGATATAAGCGAGAAGTATATTACCTGGACCCTGGCTACTGGACCCTGTCCCCTGATCAATGAATCCCATGCTTACCCTCGGAATAGAAACCTCCTGCGACGAGACCGCGGCCGCCGTACTTCGTGACGACAAGGTCCTGTCCAACATCGTCTCATCGCAAATCGACATTCATAAGAAGTACGGCGGTGTGGTGCCAGAACTCGCCTCCCGCGAACATCTCAAAAACCTCCTTCCCGTTATTCGCGAGGCACTCGCAGAGGCTGCTGTCAGTCTGGATGACATCAACCTCATTGCGGCAACCTACACACCCGGCCTCATCGGCGCGCTGCTCGTGGGTGTTTCAGCGGCCAAGGCTATCGCCTACGCACGGGGCATCCCCTTCATCGGTGTACACCATGGCGAAGGGCACATCCTCGCGGCACATATTGAATATCCCGGCATCGGCTATCCCTATATCGCGCTGCTCGTGTCCGGCGGCCACACAGCGCTCTATCATGTCAGAGGACTAGGCGAATACCAACTGCTAGGCCAGACCCGTGACGACGCGGCGGGCGAAGCGTATGACAAAGTAGCAAAGCTGCTGGGCCTTGAGTATCCAGGCGGCCCCGTACTCGACAAACTCGCTCAGGAAGGCAATCCCTCTGCGGTGAAATTCCCGAGAGGCCATCTGGCCGGGTATGATTTCAGTTTCAGCGGACTTAAAACCGCTGTCAGAAATCACGTCGCGCTCTTTACGAGCAAGGATAGGGGCATTAATCCAGAAATGAACGTAAAGGATGTGGCAGCGAGCTTTCAGGCAGCTGTTATTGACACACTCGTGGATAAGACCATGCAAGCGGCATTGGAGACGGGTGTTGACCGGATCGTTGTTGCCGGAGGGGTTGCAGCGAACAGTTTGCTGAGGAAGAAGATGAAGGATGAGTCTGAGAAAAAGGGCTTGACGCTGTATCTTCCCGGCATGGGACTTTGCATCGACAATGCCGCTATGATCGCACTTGCCGGATACCTGCATCACCTGCAGGGCAAAACATCGAGCCTGGACCTGAATCCGAGACCGAGTATGCCGTTGTGATCCCCACCGGTAAGCGAACCATTATCGCGACTATTCAATAGCTTTACAATCTGACTCAACCACGCAATCACCGCGGCTAGCGTTTCAACTGTTTTTGCGTTCATCGCAAATAGTTCTTGCTATTTCCCGAAAATCCGGTATTATGCACGCCGACTGTTTAACATTGCGGCAGGATTTGACTGAAGTACACACACGCGTCACCATCTCTCTGCCCTTCATATCATCGATCATCAACCCCCCTTGTTTTCAGCTCCCGCTCTGAAATCACTGCAGCACATATGGTTGGCGAACGATGTAGTTATGCCGGTCATATTTGTGCTCGGCCGTACTCGTACTCAAGGACACAGGTGTGTCCTTGCGGCACGCACGCCAACCCTTAACAGGATCTCCGTCCGGGGAACGATGCACCCTTCCCGGGCCGGACGATCAAAGGAGAATCATGTCTTTTACAGCATTGCAGCTCGGAGCACCCATCATGAAAGCAATAAGCCTGTGCGGCTATACAACGCCCACACCGGTCCAGACGCAGGCCATCCCCAAGGTCATCGAAGGCCGTGACCTGATCGCAACGGCCCAGACCGGGACCGGCAAAACAGCGGCCTTTGTATTGCCCGCCCTCCAGCGTTTGAGCACACCGTCAACTTCAACGGGAAGGTCCAAAGGCCCCCGCGTGCTCGTGCTCACCCCGACGCGCGAACTGGCCAACCAGATCACCACCGCGGTCCAGACTTACGGCCGCTTCATGCGCATACGGAGCGGCGTCATCCTAGGCGGCATGCCCTACTTCGAACAGCAGCGGCTGCTGTCCCAGCCCGTGGATCTTATCGTTGCCACACCAGGCCGTCTGCTCGACCACATGGAGCGGGGGCGCATCGATTTTTCTCGCCTGGAAATGCTCGTGCTCGACGAGGCCGACCGCATGCTCGATATGGGATTCAGCGAAGCCGTTGATGCCATCGCGGCCGCGACCCCGGCAACCCGCCAGACCCTGATGTTCACAGCCACCATGGATAATGCCATGGCAAAGCTCGCCCAGCGGCTCCTGAAGGACCCGGTGCGCATCGACATCGCGGGCAAAAAGACCACGCTCGAAGCGATCGAACAGCGCCTGCACACCGCAGACGACATGCAGCATAAGAACCGCATCCTGAACCATCTGATCGCGGACAGCGGCATGACCCGGGCGATCATCTTTTCCGGCACCAAGCGGAACGCCGACCAGCTCGCAAGCGAACTGAACGCCCAGGGGCATTCAGCCGCTGCACTGCACGGCGACATGGGCCAGAACGCCCGGAACCGAACCATCATGAACATGCGGCGCGGCAAGATACGGCTTCTCGTTGCCACGGATGTCGCGGCCCGCGGCCTCGATGTCTCGGGCATCACCCACGTCATCAATTACGATCTTCCGAAGAACGCCGAGGACTACGTGCATCGCATCGGCCGCACCGGCCGCGCAGGAGCAACCGGCATCGCCATTTCCTTCGCTTCCTTCCGCGAACTCGACTCGCTGCGCGCCATTGAGCGTTATATCGGCCAGACGATCCCACAACAGGTGATCCCGGGCCTTGAACCCGCACGGCCGATGCGCAGCAGCCAGACGCGCAGCCAGCCAGGGGGAAGAATGGCCCCTGCGTCCGGCAAACGCTGGCAGGGCGCGTCGGCTGGCAGGCGCCCGGGTTTCACCGCCTCCGCACCCAGGCAGAATGCCGGTTCCCCGTTCCCCCGTCGTGCAGATGCCAGCGACCGCTCGTACCGTGAGGACAAAAGGAGCGTAAAAAAGGACGGCGGCAAGTTCGGCGATTTCGACAGATCGCGGAGCTCCGCACGCAGCCGCTGGGCATAGACTTTACCAGCTACCCTCATTGTTTTCAGCAAAGACGCCTCTTCCCCGGGCGTCTTTGCTTTTTTTTTGCTACAATGGATACCATATGAGCAACTCGCAGCAGACCATAAAAGCAAAGGACCTCAAGATCGGGATGCATATCGTGCTCCCGGTGTCGTGGTTCAAGCACCCTTTCCTCACGAACGAATTCGTCATTAATTCCAAGGATCAGATCGACAAGATTATCGACTACGGCATCCGTGATATCGTCATCGACACGTTCAAGGGCCTGTCTCCTGCCGAAGCGGATGCCGCAGCAAGCAGATCCATCGAACAGCGGGCCAGCACGCCCCCGAAAACATGGACACCCGACAAGCTCATACCGGCCGAGCTGCGCGAGGCCATACACGACAAGAAGCTGACTCCCGAAAAAAAATCCAGGATCGTGTATGAATCATCCCGTGTTCTCGTTGAGCGGCTTTTTGAGGATCCCAAGGCAGAAAACATCCTCGAAGCAAAGAAAGGCATTGCCGAGGTCGTGGACATGATCATCGCGGACGATGCCACTTCCAAGGAACTGCTCAAGATCACTTCATATGATTATTACACGTATACCCATTCGGTCAATGTGGGCGTCTTTTCCGTGATGCTGGCAAAACACTTGTTCAAGGGCTCTGACGCGCACAACATGCATGAGTTGGGGGCGGGATTTTTCCTGCATGATATAGGCAAGGTCCGCATCGACCCCTCGATCATCAACAAGCCCGGCAAGGTGACTGACGAGGAAATGGAGAAGATCAGGACACACCCCTACCAGGGATTCAAAATTCTATCGGAAACGAACCAGCTCACCAAAGAGTGCAAGGTGATCGTCATGCAGCATCATGAACGTGCGGATGGTTCAGGGTATCCGCGGCAGCTCAAGGAAGAAGATATCCATACGTACGGCCGCATCTGCTGCATTGCCGATGTGTACGACGCCCTCACCGCCGAGCGATCCTACAAGCAGAAGCTCAACACCTTTGACGCGCTTAAACTCATGAAGGAAAAGCTCCTGAACCACTTCCAGCAGGATATGTTCGAAAAGTTCGTCATGATGTTCACTGACCGCTCAGGCTACCGATAAGACTATTCATCCATTTATACGGATCACCCCCCCTTTTTTCTTTGCATACTTAATAACCGGGATCATGCCTTTTCTCACGTCTGCAAAACGGCTTTCACGCCTCACTCGTATGAATTCAACCAGTTGCGTTTTGGCACGCTGAATGCAATACACCGTGGCAAGAAACGATTAAGTATAACAGGGAATAAAGGTATTTCAATATACAGCTGCGGCTAAAAGGAGACAGACAATGAAGAACGAAACAGTAAAAGCGGGAATGAAGATCGGTGCGACGGTTGGGGGGCTGGTATTTCTGGCATTCGGCATTATGCCGGGATTTTATTTCGGAAGTTTCGGGACCTTGATCCTGATCCAAAAGCTTATGGGCGGAGCGGTTGAGCCGACGCTGCTCGTCAGGGCGGTAGTGGTCATGGGCATTTTGGTCGGTATTGCGTGCGCAGCAGCCGTGTGCATCGTTGTCGGCAGCCTCATGGGTACAGTGGCCGGATACGCAGTATCAGCGCCTGCGGCCATGCGGGAAAAACAGGCTGCCGCGGAAAAAGCGTAGTCTGATGGCGTATTGCGAAATACGGATTAACAGTAGCGTCAAACCTCAATGAGAATAACAAGAGACACAAAGGCGGTGAGCTATCACCGCCTTTGTGTATTTCCATTCCTGCCTGTTCTTATCACATTATCATGCCGTTCTCAGGTTTTTTCGATACACGTTCAGCGCCCGGAACCCGGCTTATTTGCTGGACGCGGTTTGAAGGACCTTGTTCCTGACGGCCGGGCAGTCCCCGCAGGGGCATGCGGAGCAATGCTGCGCGTTTTCCCTGCGTGATGAGCCGGTGCCTGGTTCGCAGATACTCGGACCGCTGCTGACTTCGTTCCCGGATGCCCGCCGCGATTACGCGACGGCTGAGGCGGACGCGCAAATTCAGCATCCTTTGCAGGTGCGGGTTTGTGATAATTAAATCCCGGAAGCGTCCGCCGTTCGATCTTTGCGCCCAAAACCCGCTCGATGTTCCGGACCAGGGGCTCGTCTTCACGCGTTACGAAGGTGAACGCGTCGCCCGTCTTTGCCGCGCGGCCAGTGCGCCCGATTCGGTGCGTATAAGCGTCCGTGGTGTCGGGAATGTCATAATTGATGACGTGCGAAATACTGGACACGTCAATTCCCCGGGCCGCGATATCCGTTGCCACGAGTATCTGATAGGTACCGTCGCGAAATCCGTCGAGCGCGGCCTGCCGCCTGTTCTGCGAAAGATTGCCCTGCAGTGACGCGGCCCGATACCCTCCGTTCTCAAGCTGCTGCCCGATGCGTTTTGCCCGGTGCTTCGTGCGCGTGAAGATCAGGATGGACTCGGAATCCGTGTTCTTCAACAGTTCCAGGAGAAGCCCGGTCTTAAGATGCTGTTCAACGGGATAGAGCGCATGTGACACGGTGTTTAAGGGCGCAGCGTGGTCCACCTGCACCGTGACCGGATCGCGCAGAACGTCATGCGCCAGGCGCCGTATATCATCGGGCATGGTGGCGGAGAACATCAGCGTCTGCCGCTTTGCCGGTATGTGTTTCAGTATTTTGCGGATGTCGGGCAGGAAGCCCATGTCGAACATCCGGTCTGCCTCATCCAACACGAGGGTCTCAACAAAGGACAGGTCAATCGTCTTCTGGTTGAGGTGATCGAGCAGGCGACCAGGGCACGCGACAACGATCTCAACGCCGGTCCTCAGCTTCTGGACCTGTGGATTCACGCTCACGCCGCCATAGACGGTGATGCTTCTCAGCTTTGTGTCGCGCCCCAGAGTAGCGATCGCCACATGTATCTGTTCGGCTAGTTCCCGAGTTGGCGCAATAATCAGGGCGCGGACACGGCCGCGCGAACCCTGGAGTAATCGCTCCAGAATCGGTAGTACAAAAGCTGCAGTCTTGCCGGTGCCGGTCTGTGCCAGACCCATGACGTCTTTTCCCGCCATGACCGGCGGGATGGCCTGCACCTGAATGGGCGTTGGTGTTGTGTAGCCGAGAGCCCTGATCCCGGATGTGATGCTTGGATGGAACTTGAACGGTTCAAATTTCATTACAGCTCCTTCATAGTAACCAGTTGCGTAATTACCGCAAAATATCAGTAACGGGATGCCACGGGTTCCATAGTGGTTTCAAGAAAAATCGCTCCACGCACGAGGCATAAAAAAAGCCCCGGAATGCTCCGGGGCCTTTGGAGTAGTTAAATTTGACTTTTTTCGGGTTGCTTATGGCTTGCTTACGTTGGCTGCCTGCAGACCCTTGGGGCCTTTCACCACTTCGAACGTGACCTTGTCACCCTCGTTCAGGGACTTGAAGCCATCCCCTGAAATAGCGGAAAAATGCACGAACACATCCTCACCATTCTCCTGCGTGATGAACCCAAACCCCTTGCTGTTGTTGAACCACTTCACTACACCATTTGCCATTTGATTCTCCTCTGCTTCTTTTTAAAATGTCCGGTATATGTCCACGGATAGGCGAATGATACCGTTTTCCCTGCATTGTGTCAAGCTGATATTTAATAAAAGGCCTTTGATACAACAGTTTCAAAGAAGCGATATCATCGCAATGCTTGATGCCTTTATCGCTGCATATACACTATGCTTCTACGACTGTTGAAAGGCCTTTGCTTGATGCATGAAGGCTTCCAAACGAGTAATGGTCTGGGAATCACCCTGTCCTTCATAGGCAATGTTCAGCAGGGGGATATTTCCATGGTCCTCCCGCACGCGCTTCAGCACGGCGGTAGCGATGGTCCCCGGCATGCAGGTGAAAGGCATCACGTTCACGATGCCCGCGGCGCCGCGCATGATGTAATCGATGGCCTTGCCCACGGAAAGCACAGCCTCCCCTTCGAAGGAGCGATGAATGTAAGGTTGCGCCCTGCGCAGCGTCTCGTCAATGGTCGGCTCGTGCAGACTCCGCAGCGTGCCGTTAAAGCCGCTCAGCAGACGGCGTTCATCCTTATGCTGGACATGGCCGGTAAGGTAGGCCTTCATCAGATCTTTCCAGGAGCGGTTCATTTTCGCTGAACGAATAGACATGGTGTTGACGTACAGAAACCACTCGGATATGGGGGCCACCCATGCCTCGCCTCCCAGCCTTTCGATCTGCCTTACCACGTCCTCATTGCTGAAGCGGTTCGATCGGATGTAGATCTCGCCGACGATGCCGATCACTGGTTTGACACGCTCATGTACGGCGATGGCCGAAAAATCCTCATAGATGCCTCCCAGGACCGATAGCAGGTTTGCCCGCGCCTCGATGGTGCGGGCTACCCGTTCGAGCGCCGACTGGTAAACGCGGTCCGTCTGCCCCTGCTGCTTCTCGTGGGGCCGGATCTCCCAGAGCGCCTTCTGCAGCATGTCCACGGCAAATGCCCCCCGCCAGGCCATGAGGAGAAAATCCTTATCGATCACTCCCATGTCGCTGTGCAGCGATTCGTCCTGCATGGGCGACATAAGCTCGACGGTTTCAAGACCGAGGTGGTCCAGGACCTGCCGATGATAGCGGTTATACTGGCCAAACCGGCATGGCCCCTTGCCGGTGGGCATGAAAAATGCCGCGCGATCAGGATCGAAACCTGTCCGCCGTGTGGCTTTGATCATGTCGCCGGTGGTGAGTACCAGGGGATAGCATTCGCGCCCCGAACTATGCTCTCTGCCGATCCGGACCGTTTCGGCATCGGACTCCGGCAGCACTTCGGCATCTACTCCGCAGGCGCGGAACGACCCTGCCAGCGCGTGGGCGTGGTCGGTCATGGGCGGCAGATACACTTTTTTGCTGCGCAGCGGCAAGGTGCTCCGCTCCCTGACCGCGAACGGCCCCTGCTTCCTGTCCGAGCGGGCGCTTTGGATGCTGTCCAGAAAGGCCTCGATCCTCGTAATGGCTCCTGCGTCGGCGCTGTGCTCGTCGATCTCGAGCTGCAGGAACGGCTTGCTGCCCATTTCCTGCCGGAAGAAGTGCGTGATGAACGAATCAGGCCCGCACCCGAAATTGGTGATATATACGGGATACAGGTTTGGGTGCTCGCGGATGAACCGCGCAGCAGCCAGGATCTTCTGACCGGACCGCCAATACATGCTCTCGAAACCTGACTGGTCGACGCTGTGGAGGGGCAGGAGGTCCATGGGTATGGCCCTCACGCCAAGGTCTCTGATCTTGGAAGGCAGGTTCATGTTCATACCGGAATCGCAGGTGTTGTAGTTCCGGCCGATCAGCACAAACACTTTTTCTCCGCTTCTGAGCGACGACAACACCTCCTTCCCGCGCTCTTCAAGAGAACGGAGAAATCCTTCCTGAGCCTGAAGCGCGAGCTGCCGGGCCTTTGCCACTGCCGGCCTTTTTTTTCCCAGCAGCCTCCCGAGGGACCGTATGCTTTGGTTAAAGTTTCGTTCATCCTGCATGAGCAGGACCGGCTCTATTGCCCTGGTGCTTCCATAATGCACGGAGGACCGGGCCATATACGGTAATGCCTGCGCATAAGGACAAGCCTGCGCGCCTTGACTATTGTTCGCCGAGCGGGAACCGGGAAGCTGGACCACGCTCGGCACGAACAGGAAATCCACCTTCTTCTCCAGGAGGTCCAGAATATGGCCCAATGCGATCTTGGCAGGGAAGCAGGTCTCCGCTGCGGTGGCTTCAAGGGCCTTATTAATGAGCGTCCTGTTTGTCCGCTCTGACAGCACGACGCGATAACCGAGGCTGCTGAAGAAGACCTGCCAGAACGGCAGAAAATCACTGACGTAGAGCAGCCGCGGGATGCCGATGGTCGGGGCCCCGCTATCAACGGGAATGGCAGGGCCTGCCGCGGCAAGCAGAGCTTCCCGCTCAACGAACAAGTCAGTGACCGCCCCCTGCGCGCCTGTCATTTTCTTCACATCATATTTTTCGCACCGGCTGCCATAGAACAGCGGCTGTTCCCCTTTAAATATGACCTTGCGGATATCGCACCGGTTCGCGCACTCAACACAGCCGAAGGTCGTAATCGTATAGGCCCGTTTGCCCAGATCGAAGCCCTTGAACGTGCTGCTGCCAAGGCTCGCCCGCATGGCAAGGATCGCCGCGCCGATGGCGCCGGTTACCTCGTGATGCGGAGGAACCGTTACAGGCCTGCCCGTAATCCGCTCAAAAGCGGACACCACCGCCCGGTTCGCCGCCACTCCGCCCTGAAAGAATATCCGGTTCCCGATCGGTTTTCCGGCCACGACCTTGTTGAGATAATTGTAGGCGATGGAGTAGGCGAGGCCGGCAGTGAGCTCTTCCACCGTGGAGCCGGTGTTCATGGCATGGACGAGATCCGATTCCATGAACACGGTGCAGCGTTCGCCGAACCGGCATGGCGATGTTGCGAGGAATGCCCTTCCCTCGAACTCCTGTTTTATACGTATGCCCAACCGTTCAGCCTGCTCTTCGAGGAAGGAGCCTGTGCCCGCGGCGCACGCCTTGTTCATTTCGAAGTCGACCACTGCGCCGTTCCGCAGGCTGATGAACTTTGAATCCTGTCCGCCGATCTCGAAGATGGTGTCCACCTCGGGATCGATTGCCGCAGCTGCCGTGGCCTGTGCCGTGATCTCGTTCCGCACCACGTCAGCACCGATCATGTCTCCGGTCAGATACCGCCCCGAACCGGTCGTGCCTGCTCCAAGTATCCGCACCCGCTGCCCGATCTCCGCCCCGACCTCGGCAAGCCCCTGCTTGACCGCTTCGATCGGCCTGCCCGCAGTAGGCAGATAGCGTTTTGACAGCACCCGCATGCTCCTGTCCATAACGACAACATTGGTGGAAACGGACCCTACATCCACACCCAGGTAGGCGTCGATCACGCCGTCCACAGCCAACTGAACATCCTGGTCCGGATTCGGCATGATCCCGCACGGGACGTTAAGCGGATCTACATCGCTCCGAGCATCCTTTTTCCCGGTCAGGAACTGGTTGGTGAGCGGCTCTTGGCCGTGATACGGCATCGATTGCGCTGCTGTTTCCAGAGCCATAAGCGCCGCACCGATGGCGCCGGAGGTATTATAATGCGCCGGCACGACCAGGTCAGCCGCTGCCAGACCGAGGACCTCGCGGAAGGCTCTGCGCATGCCGTGATTGGCAGCCACACCGCCCAGGAACAGCAGCGGGGTGATAAACTTCCTGCCCTTACCGACCGTAGCCTTGAAATTCCGGGCCATGGCAAAACAGAGGCCTGCCACAATGTCGTGGTCGGGAGTGGCGATCTGCTGCAGATGGATCATGTCGCTCTTGGCGAACACGCTGCACCTGCCGGCGATTCGCGGAGGCGATATGGATTTTTCAGCCAACACGCTGAACTCTTCAATGGAAAGATGCAGCCGCGCCGCCTGCTGATCCAGGAACGAACCCGTGCCCGCGGCACAGGCCGCGTTCATGGCGAAATCATCTATCTTGATCCGGGAGGTTGACGGGTCGCGGGACAGGCTTATCAGTTTTCCGTCTTCTCCACCCATTTCGATGATCGTGCGCGCCGTGGGATGGAAGTGCTCGGTGAACGCCGACTGGGCAAGGACCTCATTCACGAACAGAGCGCCGATTATCCCAGCTGCTTGTTTGCCGCCGCTGCCGGTAATGCCCGCCTTCGCGATCCGGTCTGCCGGATGGTGCGCATGCAGGGATTTCAGTTCAAGGGAGAGCGAAGCAAGCGGGTCACCCTGGATGCGGGTATACGATTCGCAGAGCAGATTCTTCTTCGAATCGAGAAGCGCCGTTTTGAGGAAAACCGATCCGATATCGATACCAAGAAAAAAGTCTCGTCGCATGTGCCTTTCCGTTATGTTGCTATTCAATCAGAAATGGGGAAACAAACCGCGAACATCGGACAGAGGATGACTACTATTTTCATTATAGTAATATCAAGTGCGATAGTCAATCACCCATTAGGCCGCTGATGGAGCATTCTTGCCAAGCACCATTTTTTTCATGCAGCTCAATCTTAAAAAAAATGCTATAATGACGCCCATTATCAGCCGTGAATATTCCGGCGTCTTCTGAAGGATGAGAATTACCATGATCGCGCCAACCGGTGACATCAAGGACATGACCCTGCCGTGGCTTTTCCAGGACCTCCGAACAGAGAAGAAGTCCGGGACCGTGGTCTTCGCCCGCGACAATGCAGTCAAAAAAGTATATTTTAAAAATGGCGAGATCATCTACGCCACCTCGAATGTCAACGCAGAGCAACTCGGGGACTGCCTCCTCCGCTCCGGTAAAATCACTCAAGAACAGTACGATATTGCGGTGAACCTCGTCGAGCAGACTGGCAAGCAAACAGGCTCCGTCCTTATTGAGCGCGGATTCATCAAGCCGCAGGACCTCGTAGCAGGCGCCAAGCTTCAGGTCAAGGAGATCATCCACAGCCTCTTTAGTTGGCGCGACGGCAGGTATATCTATGACAATGGCCCTCTGCCAGTGTCGGAAATCGTGCCGCTCCAGATGAGCACCGGCGACATCATTATAGAGGGAGTGCGCGACCTGGAATGGCAGGGTGTCCGTAAGTCGCTTCCTCCGATCAATACGATCCTCCGCCCTGCCACTGATCCATCCCTTCTCTTCCAAAGCGCCAACCTCAATCAGGACCAGAAGGATGTCTTTGCTCTCGTCGACGGGAACAAAAGCATCCAGGAGATCTGCGGCCAATCCGGCTTCGGCGACTTCAACACGCTCAAGGCAATCTATGTACTCCTGGCTCTCCGGATGCTGGAAAAAGGGGAGATCAAGGCGGAAGAGGACAAACGGTTCGTGCGCGATGTCGTGCGGGAAACGGTAGCCCCCAGCGGAAAGAAAGGCGCGGAGCATGCCAAGGCAAGCGAAGTGGCCACCCGCGAGATGGTCCTCCAGGCTTTCGAAAGTATGGAGCAGCATAACCATTACGAGATGCTTGGCATAGGGCGGAATGCTACCACGCAGGAGATCAAGAAGGCGTATTTCCATGTAGCCAAGCTCTATCATCCGGACAGGCACTTTGAAGCGGAGATGGACGATTTGAAGGACAAGCTTGAGGGGCTCTTTTCCCGGGTCCATGAGGCATATGATACGCTCATTTCACCGGAATCCCGCGACAAGTACAACCTGGAAATGGTGGACGGAGCCAAAAGCAGGCAGGTGGATAAAAAGGCGCAGAGCGGGAAAGCGGATAGCCAGGCAAAAGCACTTGCCCAGTTCAACGAGGGGATGAAGTTGTTCCAGCAGGGAAACTACTGGGGAGCGAACGAGGCCTTTCACTGGGCCATACGGCTCGATCCCGACAATGCTGAATACCAGTTCCGCGCGGGCCTTGCCCTGTCACGAATCCCGCGCAGAGGCCATGAGGGGGAGGAATATTTCGTCAAGGCTATCAAGCTGGCGCCATCAAAGCCCGAATATCATCTGGAACTCGGACATTTTTATGCCAGAAGCGGCCAAAAGGCCAAGGCGCTTGCCGCATATCAGGAAGCGCTGAAGCGAGATCCCGAATCTGAAAAGATCAAGTATGCTATCAAGAAAGTCAGCACCTAGCCTGCGGGTCTTATCTCCTTTTCACCGGTGCGAACTTCATGATCGATGACGCCGCTGCGCAGCACTCAATCACAACAAAAGGTTTTCCCGCCTGATCACCGATCAAAATCCACCTGGAATCCCGAAGCAGCATCCCAGGTGGATCCCGCCGCAAGGACTATGGCGCGCAGAGGCCGATGTCGTTGAACAAGGTCACTTCGTTCGGTGTCATCACGCGGCCGTACACCTGAACATCGTCCAGCATGCCGCGGAACGGCCATACTGACGACGCGGGCGCGGCATCAAGTCCGATCCGGAGCGGATCGCTGTTCGTGATCAGGTTGTTCGTGGTATAGTAGTCCGGAGAGCTCCCGGCGTAGTTCGTAATGCCCTGCGTGGAGGTCGTCGTACCGTTGTAATCGACATAGACCTTCATCAGCTCGCTTGCCGGCGAGAACGTCGCCGTCACATGCGCCCAGTCCGCGAGCGGCACCTTCGGCCCCAGCAGTTCCTCCATGCGGTTCTCGTCCCAATCAGCGCAGAGGCCGTCGATCCACCCGAAGAACCAGCCAAAGCACTTGTAATGCGCTGACCGGAAGATCCTGAACTTGATCGCGCCGTCCGTCCCTACGAGAAGGGAATAGGACGCCGAGGGGAGCGGGCCTTTTGTGAGGATGGTCGCCCACGACGCGCCCGTGGCATTGCCGTTCCAGTAGACCCACGCGGACAGGGTGACTGCCTGCGGGCTCAGGCTCCGGCCCGGATCGAGTGCGGCAGAGTCCGCGACAACGATCTGCTGATCGTGCTGCACCAAGGTGCCGGTGTTGAAGTTGAAGTGCGCGTTCAGCCCAGGTGTTGCATCGTACGGCGGTTTCCAGCTATCCGACAATATTGTGCCGGAAAGTGGGCCGCTGCTCGCGTAACCTCCTGGATCTCCGGTGCCGCTGTGCGTAGCACCCGACCAGACATCCAGCGCCGTCATGGTCGGGGCCGAGCCCACGGTCGATCCGTTCCACCATGCCGCGAGACCGAGGAGTTTCCCGCTCAGACAGGGAGGCGAGAGCGGATACGGATCATTGGTATCGTCCAAGGTGTCGCCATCCGTGTTCTTCTTATGGGGATCAGTGCCGAACGCCCGCTCCTGGGCGTCATTGAGATAATCCCCGTCCACATCCACGAACCGTGGATCCGAATACACGCGATACGAGGTGTTGCGCACCGTAACGGTCCATCCAATTTTTGCCTCTTCATAATCGGACAGACCGTCGCCGTCCGAGTCCATGCTGTTTTTGTCCGTGCCGAGCAGGGCTTCCTCATTGTCGAAAATACCATCAAGGTCCGTGTCCTTGAGAAATACTAGGCTGATGCGTTCACCGCTTTTCAGGACGATGTCATCGAAATCGACATCAATGCCTTCGGCAAAAGCGTCACTGGTACCGCCGACGACCCAGAAACCGCGTCCCGCCTTTACCGGATCGTTCTGATAGGTTGCCACGTTCTTGACCTTCTTTAGAACTTTGTTGCCGATAACGCTCCCTGCACTATCTTTCTGCACCTCCGTTTGGTAGGTGACGGACAGAATGGTAGCAAGCGCCTCCTTCAGCGTGACGCCACGTGCCGAACCATCGGGCTTCCTGTTCACGTTCGTGGCAATCATGCGGCGTTCGATTATTCCATTGCCGTAGTCGATGGTGAGCAGGCCGGTCTGCTGCACCACGGACTCGCCGAGCTTGGCAAAGTTCACGGTCTCGTTCACGCCCCAGTCATCCAGCTGGAAGAGCGAGTATCCGCCGATCTCGAACGTCATGGCAGCGGGATTCGATATGAGCGCCTTCGTGGTCTCGGCATCAATATCGGTCTTCTTGAACGTCATGCTGATGTCGCCGTGCGGGCCGAGCACGCCGTTCGCCGGCAGGGCTCCATCAGGATCGAGCGAGCCGATCAGCCGGAAACTGCTGCCCGTGGTCACCTGGTAGGCGAGTATGGCGATGTCCTTCACCTTGAAAGTCAGACTGGACTGGTTGCGCAGTTTCATGGCAACGCTCAGCCTGCCGTTCGAGAAATTCGTGCCGTGTTCATCCCAGCAGGCGGCCATAGTCTGGGCTTCCTGCACCGAGGTCTGGGTGAAATTCGCGGTCGTATCATGGATATAGCCCTGCTTGAATTCCGAATCCGTGGTCAGCTTCGCGCTGAATGATGGCGGCCAGGTGCCGGTTCCGGCTTCGGCTTCCGTATGGAGCTTGACCGTGTTTTCGATCGACATCTTGGTGGTCACGTTGTCCGTGTTCACGCGCTCCTGCGCTTCTCTCGTGAGATTCAGGGATGTCTTGGTACACACGGACACAATGGTGGTGTTCACTTCGAGACGGGGATCGCCATACACTTCGAGCGCAAGGATCGGCAGGTCCGCCACGAGCGGGTTCGTTCCGCCGGAATGGATCTCTTCGTAGTCCGTCATGCCGTCGCCGTCCGTGTCCGCCAGGACCGGCGAGGTGTGCGAAACCAGAACCTCGTATCCGTCCCAAAGGTTGGGATCGGACGGCTTATCTCCTTGCGGGCCGCGCGAATCCCCGTCCGTATCCACCACGAGCGGATTGCTTTTATATACCATCACTTCGGCGTAGTCGCTCAACAAGTCCCCGTCCGTATCAATGCGGCCCGGGTCGGTCCGCATGGCATATTCTTCGGCATCGGTCAGCCCGTCCCCGTCGGTGTCCTTCATGTCGGGATTGCTCGAAACGTGGCGAGTCTCCGTGGCCCCGCTGCCGAGCGTGATGATGACTTCCCATCCGGCGGTTTCGACATCATTGGGCAGGGCATCGCAGTCCCGGTCGAAGCTGTCAGGACCGTTCGTGCAGACCACATCGCAGTTCGTGGTCGTCGATGGATCCAGGTCACCGAGATCGTAGGTGACCTGTTCCGCCACAACGAGACATTGCTCCAGCACGACCATGTTGTTTTTGATAACCGTCAAGCGGTGGGCTCCCGGTTCGAGGATTATTGAAAATTTGCCCTCGCTGTCAGTCTGTGCCAGCGTTGATGAGTTCTGACTTTTCACTGCAGCATCTGCAACATGATTACCGTTGCGGTCATGCACGGCGCCCTTTACGACAGCCCTCGTATCGGTCGTTTGCGTATCAGGAGGTGGTGCTTCCACAGCAGCATCCTTATTGCCTGAGCAGGAAGCGGTAAGCAATATTGCTGTCGCCAGTACTGCCATCATGCACCACACTCTGGTATTCATAGAGACCTCCCGGTTTTGCGGCATCAGGAAATATCGTATGGGCAACACAGGCCTGCGTGGAAATTACACTCACCGCCGCCGTATTTTATAATTGTTTGCGCTGCCTGCCAAATGCAATTCCCCTGCATTTTTGTGAATTGAGTTGCAGGGAAATAGTCTTCGCTGCAAAAACAGCATCATACTCAAGGACTATGAGATAACTATACGAAGGAAGGAGGAACCTATTTGTATTATTATCTAACAAAAGGTGGGATGTCAAGGCGCAGCCAGACATCGATGCACTTAAGCGCGGGAATTATCCGGAAAGAACATTTCGTTAAGGCTTATCACATTTCGTTGCATGAGTGTATTCCTCCTCGCATTTTTTTTAATAGATAGCGCAGCATTAATGTTGCAGACGTTTCAAAACTGTAATGAAGTGAGCAATCACCGACAGAGGTTACTGGATCAGGCAGGAGTCGGGTACTTTAGTATTGCATTCTGTTGCGAGGGGTGAATTTACAGGACCTCTTAGATATTGCTGCTGCATACGTGAAAACCAAGCGGAAGCATACAATCTCCAATCTGATCAGTTTTAGCGTCTGCCGAACCGGTGATCATCCACTCGTTGACATCCTCAACATTCCCAACGGATTCGGCGCGCGACGATGGTATCCCTTCTGCTGCACCAGGATGTCCAGGGGCAGGCTCGCAATGTCCGCGCTGTCGGGTCCCATGCGTGACAACAGGGCGGCAGAAACGAGCTTCACATAGGAACGGCAGGTGTCGCATGACCGAATCCTGAAACCTTTATCTCCATCAAACGCCGTAGTACGAATAGCCGCTTTATCAGCCTTATTGCATATTGGACAAGAAGCTTTTGGCAGTATTCCCATACTCCCGCAGAATGAGCAAGCAGCCTTGAACCCGCCACCAGCGTGGGACGACACGAGCACCGGTTTGCCCTGGCACACCGGGCATGTCCCTTGCTCCCAAACCGGATCGCCGGAACGGGCCTCACGCATGCTGATAAAGTATGGCCTGCTCAAAAGGAACAGGAGCAGAATCAGGTCGTCTTCCGCATAGGGAAGGGAAAATGCCGGAATCTCCAGCAACGGAAGCCGGGTGAAATCGAGATCACCCGATTCCAGCGCCTGACGGAGTGGCGACAGGGTTCCGTCCGGCAAATCGAAAAGGGGTGCAAAATGACTGAACACCAGATCGGAATGTTCCGGGCTATAGGCGTTTAAACGGAGATTGGCAGCAACGCCGCTCCTCTTCACCGCGTCAATAAACCGCATAGTCTTTTCGTAGAAACGGAATGGTTCCGTGAGATGCGGCTTCTTCTTTATGATTTCCTGCAGACGATTGTCCAGGGTCATCGTTTGTCAGCTCCTACGGCACTCTGGGATACTGCGTTGCAGCATGCTCGCCTGACAAAGCCTCCACAAGGAATGCCTTGAGATGCCCCTTTTCCGTTTCACTCAGGCCAAGCGGTTTTAGCACCGTGTTCCCCTTGCCGCCGCCCTTGTCAAAAAAATCGATTACCTCGTCCAGGGATGCGAAAATGCCATTGTGCATGTATGGCCCGGTCCTGCTGATCTCGCGCAGCGTCGGGGTCCTGAAAGCCTTCCAGTCCTTCTTGTTTTTCGTAACAAGGTATCTGCCCGGGTCCTCTGTCAGGTTCCGGTAGTCGTCATAGCGGGACACTTTTCCGACAAATCGCCGGGTGGCGGCGATCCTCGGATCGCTTTGATGCTCCGGATTCTCAGGCACGTTCAGAGCGTGAAAACGGTCGTCCATGAGGCTCACTCCATAATGGCATTCGCTGCATTTGCCCTTGCCCATGAATATGACCAGGCCTTTTTTTGCGTTATCCGAAAGCGCAGAGCCTTCTCCCTTCAAATGCCGGTCAATCGGCGCATTCACCGAGATCAGAGTCCGTTCATACGCGGCGATAGCCATGGCCATCCGTTCGCGCGTCACCTCCCCGCCAAACACTTTCTTGAAGCCATCCACATATTCAGGGACCGACCTGATCACCTCTTCCACAAAATCCAGGTTCCTGTTCATTTCAAACGCGGACATCATGGGGAACAGCGCCTGATCCTCCAGCGTAAGGGAGCGGCCGTCGTGGAACAGGTATTTCTGGAAGGCCACATTGAAGAGCGTGGGCGAGTTTCGCCAGTTCCGAGTCGTCGGATAGCTGAGGGATATTTCAAGCCCGTCGGAAAAACCCTGCTCCGGGTCATGGCAGGTGGAGCAGCTCATCGTTCCATCTCCAGAAAGGCGGCGGTCAAAAAAAAGCTTCTTGCCGAGTTCTATTTTATCAGGCGTCTGCGGGTTCTGCTCTGGTACGGGAACGGACATGAACGGTTCCAGGTTGCCGGCAAAGCAGGTGCTGGCCATCGCTAGCATAAGGCTAAAGCAAATCAAGGATCGAGACAGCTTCATAGGTGACTCCGCATATATTCACTGCCTGTACTCCAAACTCCGAACTCCCAACTGCGAACTAATCACTCACCGCTTCGAGGCCAGTTCCTCATCTATGATTTTTTTGAAATATTCAAACGGACGGTCACCCACTGCCTTGCGGCCATTGAT
This sequence comes from uncultured Nitrospiraceae bacterium, assembly GCA_964447405.1. GTDB lineage: Bacteria > Nitrospirota > UBA9217 > UBA9217 > UBA9217 > JALNZF01. Next base: position 171,260 of record CAYUSP010000004.1, read on the forward strand.
ATAAAACGTCGGAGTATTGTAGAGATCCAACTCCGCGGCAAGTTTTTTGTCTCTTTCGATCTCAGCCGCATGTTTTTTCCCGTCAAGGGACTCAGTAAAAGCCTTCACATTCAACCCCAGTTCCTGCGCGTACTGAATGAGACTGGCACGGTCAAGCTTCGGGGAGCGCTTCAGCAGCAGGTCGTGCATTTCCCAGTATTTTCCCTGGTCCCGCGCTGCGAGCGACGCCTCCGCGGCGATGTGCGAGTGGTCCCGGTAGAGGTAAGGAAAGTTCTTGATGACAAGACGGATTTTGCCTTTATACGTTTCCATGATCTTTTTGACGGTCGGACCGGCCGCCATGCAATGGGGTCATTGGAAATCCAGGAACTCGACCACCGTAATCCGCGCGTCAGCGGGACCTGTCGAGGGGGAATCTTCGAGCGGGACGGTAAATCGTTGCTCAGCAGCGGTCGCGGTTGTGACAACAATCAACAGCAGAAGCATCAGACATTGTTTCATGATGTCCTCCATTGTCGCCGGAATGCGCGGCATAAAAAACCCATTCATAGATTGCATAACCATAAATGGGTTGGTAATACCTTCAGTAAATTGCATCCTGCGCCAGACTGACATACATCCCGGATGGGACAGAATTTAATGGCAAGTGAACCAATTATAAGCTTGTCTGGTCACTTTGTCAAAAGCTCCTCATGCGAGCAATTCCTTGGCACGCTTTATCAATACCGCAGCTTCGTATGCACTGGCTGACTTTTCGATGAGCCGTGTGTATTCCGGGAGCAGATTGCGCAGCGAGTCCATGGTATCGCTTCTCTCGATTTTCATAGTGAACATAAAGCTTTTAAGGCCTGCAGCATCAACCATGGTATCGTTCATGAACTGCTTTGCACTCGAATACCTTTCACTGGACAACGCGTCCGCCGCGATCGGAACTGAATCGGGCAAATCCAGCTGCGGTGCGGTCGTCACAGCAGCGTTTTCAATGAATCCCTCAGTGCAGAGCTGATCAACCTGTTCCGGGGTGATTCCAAGCGGCAAGGTCTGCTTCAGAATCGCGGCCGCTTTCGTCCTGCCGTCAACCATAATTAAGAGAGTCCGAAGAGGGGGTTTGAGGCTGTAGCTCCTTTTCTGGACTTCCTCAATACCTTTCGCGGTTTTTACGAAGACAGCGTCCTGATTCATCATTCACCTCCAGAGAACTAATGGATTCGAACTCAGAGAAACATGTGCTGCTTTGGATGCAATCCAAAGTGATACCGCAATTCCAGCAAATGTTGTTTGTTTGTCTTTGCATTCAATATTAAGGCTCTACAATCACCGCTGTCAACGTAAAGTTCTAATTTGATGCCAACCGGCGACATTAGCTGTGAAATGTTAGGTGTAATAATATCTGCTGGCAAATCGGTTACCGGGCGATAGTCCATCTCCCGCACTCTGCTGCTGATGCATATTCGCGTGATGCAATGCAATTGAGAAACAAACGTCTTATTATCGTTAGCTTAAGCAAACGCAGAAATAAAATAAGGGGGACGAAGAACGTCCCCCTTTCATTACAACAATGATTGTTTCAATACTCTTGTCTACAATTTACCCTTGACCAGCGATTCTACCACGCTCGGATCGGCAAGCGTCGAGGTATCGCCAAGCTCATCGACCTGGTTATGGGCGATCTTCCGAAGAATCCGACGCATGATCTTGCCGCTGCGCGTCTTGGGCAGTCCTGGCGCGAACTGGAGTTTGTCAGGCGTTGCGATCGGCCCGATGACTGAGCGCACATGACCGGTGAGGATCTTCTTAAGAGCATCCGTCGGCTCTATGCCCTGTTTAAGTGTCACGTACACATAGATGCCTTCGCCCTTGATGTCGTGCGGATATCCCACCACAGCGGCCTCGGCCACGGATTCGTGAGAAACAAGCGCGGACTCCACCTCTGCGGTGCCCAGCCTGTGGCCGGACACGTTGATCACATCGTCGACCCGGCCCATGAGCCAGAAGTCTCCATCCTCGTCCACCCGTGCGCCGTCGCCTGTGAAGTATTTACCTGCAAACCGGCTGAAGTAGACTTCCTTGATGCGTTTGTTCTCCGGATCGCCGTAAGTGCCGCGAAGCATTCCAGGCCAGGGCTTGTCTATCACGAGATATCCGCCTTCGTTCACTCCTGCAGGTGAGCCATCCTCCTTCACCACCTTCGGTACCACGCCGGGGAATGGCCGCGTTGCCGAGCCGGGTTTGGTGGTCATGGCTCCGGGCAGCGGCGTGATCAGGATGCCGCCGGTCTCGGTCTGCCACCAGGTGTCCACGATCGGCAGCTTTTCCCTGCCAACATTCTTGTGATACCACATCCAGGCTTCCGGATTGATGGGCTCGCCCACGCTCCCAAGCACCTTGAGGCTTGAGAGGCTGTGCTTCGTGACCCAGCTCTCCCCTTCCTTCATGAGCGCCCGGATGGCCGTCGGAGCGGTGTAGAAGATATTTACCTGGTGTTTGTCCACGATGTCCCAGAACCTGCCCGGATCGGGATAGGACGGGATACCTTCGAACATGATGCTCGTGGCGCCGGAGGAGAGCGGTCCGTACAGGATGTAGCTGTGGCCCGTTACCCACCCGATATCCGCGGTGCAGAAATGGATGTCCTCTTCATGGTAGTCGAAGATCCATTTGAACGTCATGTTCGTGAAGAGCAAATACCCCGCCGTGGTGTGCAGCACGCCTTTGGGCTTGCCTGTGGAACCCGAGGTGTAAAGTATGAAGAGCGGGTCTTCGGCATCCATTTTCTCGGGCTCGCAGAAGTTGGCGATGTCCTTGGCAGCAAGTTCCTCATGCCACCACGTATCTCTCCCGGGCTCCATATTGACCTTGCCCGTCCCGGCCCGCTGCACCACGACCTGGTCCTTGACCGTGGGGCATTCGAGCAGCGCCTCGTCGGAATTAGCCTTCAGCGGCACAAACCTGCCGCCCCGCAGTCCTTCATCAGCCGTGATGACCATGCTGGACTGGCAGTCCTGGATGCGGTCGCGGAGAGCCTTGGCTGAGAAGCCGCCGAACACCACGCTGTGGATCGCGCCGATCCTGGCGCATGCCAGCATGGATATGGCAAGCTCGGGGATCATGGGAAGATAGATCGTGACCCGGTCGCCCTTCTTGACGCCCTTCTTTTTGAGTACATTCGCGAATCGGTTCACTTCATAGTACATCTGCTGGTACGTGAAGGTCTTATAAATGCCGCTGTCCGCCTCCCAGATGAGTGCGGCCTTGTTCCGTGTGGCAGTCGTGATGTACCGGTCAAGGCAGTTTACCGACACGTTCAGCTTGCCGCCCGTGAACCATTTGATATAGGGTTTGTGAAAATCATAATCGAGGACCTTGTCCCATTTCTTGAACCAGGTGAGGTTCTTCTCCGCCTGTTCACCCCAGAACTTTTCCGGATTGTCCACAGACTGCTTGTACAGGTCCTCGTACTCCTTCATGCTCTTGATGTGCGCCTTCTGACTGAACTCCTTCGACGGCGGAAACGTCCTTTTCTCCGTCGACAAAACCTGAATATCATCTTTTGACATTTTGTTCCTCCTCTTTGTATGAGTGAATTGAATCCAAAATATCCCTCTCGGCCGCTTCCTGGCCGGTTGGTTCTCCCTTCATACGATTTCAACTGCGACGCGTATCACCCGGCACTCCCAAGAACCGCGCAGAAACAGCCGCCAGTACAGCGGCACCAACGCTCATAATCGCGCCCATTTTCGCCGCATCCTGGTGCAACGGATTCGGGAATGCCTCGCCCGCCATGAAGAGGGCTACAGTGAATCCGAATCCCGCGATAATACCAATGATGAAAAGCTCCTTTTTCCCGACTCCCGGTGGCAGCGGATAACCGAGCCTGACCGCCAGATCCCCAAAAAAAAGAATTCCCGCCGGCTTCCCGATCAGAAGCGCCGCCAAAACAAGCCAGGTGGCGCTGCCAAACGCGGCAATCGCAACACCGGCATTGACCAGCCCGAAGAAAAAAAGACCGAAGTCCACGAGGACCTTCCAGTCGAGCTCGAATTGCTCGAGGGTGGAATGGTCTTCCCGGCGCGCACCGGAGAACGGTTTCTGCTCCCCTGCCGCCGTCGGGAGGAACGGGACAATGCATACGAGCGCTAGTGCGGGATGCACGTGCGCCCGGTACAATCCTGTCCACGAAAGTATTCCCCCGGCAAGAATATAAGGCCAGTAGCTCCGGACCCGGAGCACACGCAGAATATACGCGGCAACAATGCCCGCGCCGGTCATAAGCAACCACATCGGGGCAATCGTCAGGTGCGGGTCCGGATAAAACACCGCGATGATGACCAGTCCGATTGCGTCATCGGCAACCGCGAGAAGCAATAAAAAGGAAACCGCCGGATGGCTGCTCCCGAATATCATGCGCGCCGCCAGCCAGGCGAACGCTATGTCCGTCGCGGTCGGTATCCCCCAGCCTGGTTGCAATTCGGGAGCGCCGATGACTGTATTCAGTGCAAGATACACAAACGCCGGCCCGACAACACCCCCCGCCGTGGCGATAAGCGTATTAACGGCATGCTTCAACGAATGCAGGGCGCCGCCCGGAAGAAAACTTCGGGTGATTTCCACGGCGGCAAGGGCGAAGAAAAAAACCATGAAAACATCGTTCGCCAGAAACTCGACACCTAAACCGCCGCCCACGCGTCCATGTAAAAAATCACGATAGCTATCCGGCGCCGCATTCGCCCAAAGCATTGCCAGCGCGACACCTGCAAGCAGCGGAACAGAGTACTCACGCAGCAGCGTGATACGCTTCTTCACGAGCCATCCCATGGCTTCACGTACCCGCTGCGTACAATCATAGGTTGAGTATAGCTGAATTCGCCTGGCACTGCTCCGCAAAACTCGTTGGCCCTATCCATGCCCGGCATAACCGGTTGGATCACTTTTCATAAACTCATCGATCTCATGCACTCGGGCCACCGTGACTGAACACGGCGCCTGGGCAACAACCTGCGAAGATACACTGCCCAGGAACCGGCGAAGTGAAGAACTGCCGCGTGCACCGATTACGACATGTTCAACGTGGTTCGCCCGGGCATAGTGAACGAGCGCTGTCCCCGGATCGGGTGATTCCAATACATGAAACGAGATCCGATCGGGCGACAGCTCCAGCGGCCGGGCCCAGTGCTTCAGTTCGACGAGATACTGAACCGTGAGATTCTTGCCCGATTCGTCAAGACCGTAATCGAGCCCCACGAAAGGCGTCTTTCGCACGGTAACGCAGGTGAGCCGCGAGTTAATCTCCGCATGAACGATGCGTTTCACCGTTTGCCTCAGCATTTCGGACAGTGTTTCCATCCCCGCCGACGTGTCCACGGCAACCATGATAATCGGCACCGCATCCAGATGCCGGGTGACTGACCGGGTGGCCACATGGCCGGACCGGTAATACCGCATCAGCCGCTTGACAACTGACCAGAAGCTGCCTCGAACACTACGCTCGGCGCGTTCGGTGAGCTGAATCTGACTGGGATGCTCCAGCGCAAACGCGAGCTGAGCGGCGCTGCCAAACCGCCGCGCCGGATCCACCTCAAGGCAGGTGAGAATAACCTCCTGCAACCAGCGGGGACACTCCCGGTTGATCGCGCTCGGAGGATCGGGGTCCAGGTACAGCCGCCGCTTGAGGCCGGCCAGGCTCTTCGGATCGCCGTAGGGGAACTCTCGGGTAATCAGCAGGTACAGGATGACCCCGAGCGAAAAAATATCACTGCGAAGGTCGCTCCGGACGCTCAGCACCTGTTCGGGTGAAATATACGGCGCCGTCCCCAGAGGCAAGGTGAACTCTTCCGCCATGAGGTCGGGAAGCTGTTCATGCCGCGAGAGCCCGAAATCCACCAGGACCGCTTCTCCGCTCTTTCGGAAAAGGATGTTGTCCGGGGTCAGGTCAAGATGCAGTACGTGCTGACGGTGAATATCATGCAGCGCCGTTGCGACCAGGGCGCCGATCCGCGCTACCTCCTCGGCAGGGAGAGGCGCCGATTTCAGAAGCGCATCGAGCGACTTTCCCGGGATGCGCTCCATGACAAGGAAGGGTTGGTTTGTCTCATCTCCCTTTACTATGAATCGCGGAACATGAGGCCCCGAGAGTTTCGGGAGAATCATCTGCTCCACCTCAAAGCAGGTGATCGTGGATGACTCTTCGCTGTCGAGGCGGGGAATCTTCATCGCCAGGGGCAGCGCGAAATCGTCCCGCGTCACCCTCCAGAGGGACGCCATTCCCCCCGTGTAGATCCTTTCCTCGAGCTTGAAGCCCTCCAGCACGAGACCCGGCTGCAGCTCCTTCATATTCATGCGCGCTTAAACTCCACTTTCCAGACGGGACCCGAGCCAATCCGGCAGCCCCGCCTCGCGGATTTTTTTTGCCGTTGTATCGGTATCAAACGGTACACGGTAATAGGTAAGGAGGTTCCGGTCCTTGTCATAGACCGCATAACAAGCCGCAGGATTTCCATCGCGCGGCTGGCCCACTGACCCGAGCACGACCACCCAGCGCTGGTGGATGCCCAGCGGGATTTCTACTCCGGAGACTGGCTTGAACGGAATGACCCGTCCGGTCGCGCCCTGATGATACAGGTCCGGCTCATGCAGATGACCGCAAAACGTGAACCTGCAAAGCGTCGCTGCCAGGCTCCGCTTTGCCTCCGGGACTGCGGCTATATACTGCCAGCCGCCAGGGTCCCATGCATTCGCATGGACGTAGAGACAATCTGACTGTTCAACCCTCTTTGGCAGGTTGGTGAGAAAACTTAGATGTACTTCCGACAATTGCGACCTTGTCCATTCAACAGCGTACAGAGCATCGTCATGCATTGTCCTGTCACGCGCGGCAAAAACCGCCTCGTCGTGGTTCCCCAACACCACGACCGCGTCCTTCTCGTGATAATGCATCACGGTGTTCAGCACCCATACGGGATCAGCGCCGTAGCCGATCAGATCGCCCGGGAATATATAGCGATCGATCCTCTGCGATGCGGCATGGTATAGACAAGCCTCCAATGCCTCGCGGTTGGAATGGATATCGGCAAACAGGCCTATCCGCATAACCCCATCCGAAAAAGAATGTCCGGCGGTCGGCATATGCCGACCGCCGGACCTGTATACTGATTTTCAAGAATCCCTGCAATGCGCCATACTCAAGGCGATTTGCAGGGGAATATCTTCTTTAACTGATAAAAACACTATTCATGCTCGTAGGTCGTGATGTCGCGCTCCTTCGTCTCCTTCAGGAAGAGGAATCCGATCACCACCGTCATGATCGAAACGACAATCGGGTACCACAGACCGTAATAGATATTGCCTGTGGCCGCCACCATCGCGGTTGCCGTGAGAGGCAGCATGCCGCCGAACCAGCCGTTGCCGATATGGTAGGGCAGTGACATGGACGTATAGCGGATACGGGTCGGGAAAAGCTCGACCAGGAACGCTGCTATCGGACCATACACCATGGTCACGTAGATCAAGAAGATGAACAGGATGAGCAGAACCATCGGGTAGTCGATCCTGTTCGGGTCCGCAGCAGCTGGATACCCTGCAGTGGCCAGGGCAGCCTTGACCTCGGCATCCTTGAAGCCTTCGATCTTGATGTCGTTGATCTGGGTGATGACTGGCGATCCCGGTGCGCCATCTATGGTCGCGAAGTTCAGCCCCAGTTTCGTCAGGGTGTCCTTCGTCTTGTCGCATTCCGTGAACTTGCTCCAGGGTCCTACGAAAAGGTGGAACGAGCAGTCTGCCGGATTGGCCGTGACCGAGATCTTCGTCTTTTCATGGAACGTCTCGAGGGCCGGATTAACATAGTGGGTGAGCGCAGCAAACAACGGGAAATAGGTCACAGCCGCGATGAGACAGCCTATCAGGATAATCTTGAGCCGGCCGATCTTGTCCGAGAGCCAGCCAAAGAAAATGAAGAACGGCGTGCCGAGAAGCAGGGATGCTCCGATCAAGGTGTAGGTCGTGAGGAAGTCGAGCTTGAGCGTGATCTGCATAAAGAACAGCGCATAGAACTGCCCGGTGTACCAGACGACGCCCTGGCCGGCGGTTGCGCCGATCAGCGCGAGAAGCACGTACTTGTTGTTCGGATATCGCAGGAAACTGTCGGTAAGGGGCGCCTTGGAACCTTTGCCCTCTTCCTTCATTTTCTTGAAGACAGGTGACTCAGACAGCTTGAGCCGGATCCAGATCGAAACCCCAAGAAGAACAATCGAAATCCAGAACGGAATTCTCCAGCCCCATTCAGCGAACATCTCTTTGGCCATGTACACGCGGGAGAGACCGATAACCAGAAGCGCCAGGAAGAAGCCGACCGTGGCAGTCGTCTGGATCCAGCTGGTGTTATAACCGCGGCGGTCGTGGGCGGAATGTTCGGCAACGTAAGTCGCAGCACCGCCGTACTCGCCTCCGAGGGCGAGACCCTGCAGCAGGCGCAGCAAAACAAGAATGACCGGTGCAGTCCAGCCAATCGCCGCAAAGGTCGGCAGAAGACCAACGCAGAACGTCGCAAGACCCATCACCACGATCGTGATCAGGAATGTGTACTTGCGGCCGATAAGGTCGCCGATGCGACCGAACACGATCGCGCCGAAGGGCCGCACGAGGAAACCTGCCGCGTACGTAGCGAAAGCCGACATAAGTGCAGCCGTCTCGTTCCCCTTCGGGAAGAAGAGTGTGGCGAAAAAGGGTGCCAGTGTCGCGTAAAGATAAAAATCATACCACTCGAACACGGTGCCGACCGATGATGCGGTGATAACCAGTTTTTCTTCCTTGGTTAGCGGCGCTTTTGCTTGAATTTTTTCTGTTGCAACAGCCATTGTGTAATCCTCCTTTTACATAATATGTGTTTAACCTCTGGTACAGTGTTTCATTCGAGTACGATTCATGATGTCATGGTTTGCAGCAAACTACCCTAGTAAGTAATTCATCTGACCTATCGCCTCACCCCCCTTTTATGATCGATTCGTATGCTGGCTCTAAAAGACACTCTCAACCCGCACATTTCCGTGAAACACCTGTCATCCCCTGGCGATGAGCTCGGCAGCCTTTGCCTGCACACGGCCGATGACCTGAAACGATTCCTTCAAAATCCGTTTATCAAGACTGCTCAATCCGGCTGGATCAATGTAATTATCCAGTACCCGCCCTTGCTCATACTGCTCGGCTTGATGCCTGGTCCGGAGCAGCAAGATGAACTCGAACGCCTGGGCAAGCTCATCTCCCATGGAGTCGATTATTGGGTGCTTTCCCTTCATTGCCTCGATGCGGTCCAGGGTAGAAGTTTCGTGAACACCGGTCTCGAATGAGAAGAGCCTGATAATGTCCACAATCGGTCCAATGCCGCATTCCTTAAGGTTCAGCTGGTCTTTGTACTCGCCGTCCTTGTCCACGAGAAATGTTTTAAAAAAACCAAGGGACGGTTTACTCTTGATCATCGCCGAGACCAGGTGCTGCAGAAAAACCTTCCGGTCCTTAAGTCCCGCTGTCACGTAGTCGCTCAATTCAGCAGCTAACGCCTCGTCCCCGTGAAGATAACGAAGGTCGAAAAAAATCTGAAACCGGAGCACGGTATCAGGCGCAGACAAACCGAGCCAGGAAGAATAGTGTTTTTTCCATACCGAGAGCGGCTGGCACCATTTCGGATTAACCGCCATAGTATCGTCCGGACAGTAGGGATAACCGCACTTCATCAGCCCTTCACGCACCGATAGCGCCAGTCTGGTAAAGTAGGCGCGCACCGCGCTGTCCTGACTTGAGTTAGAAGGATCGGCATAGACAATGCCATTGTCCTGGTCCGTCTTGAAAATCTGCTCCCTGCGTCCTTCACTGCCAAACGCAAACCAGGAATAGGCCACGGGAGGCCGTCCGCACTGTTTCTCAGCATTCTCAAGGACCTTGCGCACAAGCCGATCGTTCAACTCGGCGATGATTCTGGTGATATTGCTTGCTCTGGCTCCTTCGCGAAGCAGAATACCCACCAGTCGATTGATCCTGGATGATATCGGAGCAAGCCCTACGATATTTTCCTGATACTCCAGGTCCTTGGCTAACGAAAGAGGCGAGGTCCCCTGCAGCAGCATGAGATCGTGTTCGGTCAGAACACCGCTGAGTTTGCCATCTCTGATCACCAGAATATGGTGGACGTTATGCTTGAACATTTTCAGCACTGCTTCGAAACAGTACTCCTTGACATCTATGCGCACCAGGGGCAGGGACATAATATCCCTGACCGAACCATCGATGTTCCGGCCCCGAGCGACTACTTTTTCGCAGAGGTCGCGGTCGGTAACGATGCCCACAGGCAATCCATGCGAGTCGATGATGATCAGTGAACTGATCCCTCGGTTCGCCATTTCGAGGGCAGCGACTTTGATCGATGCCTCTTCGCGCAGGGTTATCACATCCCTGGTGACGATGTCCCCCACCGGTGTCGTGAAGAGAAGGTGATCACTGCTCCCATAGAACAACCCTTTATTGTGGATATCTCGATAAACCTTATCCACATAGCGTGTAAAATGGGATTGCAGAAAATACTCGGTAAACGAGGGATTGGACTCGATCAACCTGATGATCTTTTTGCGGCCCAGAAGATAACACGTTGCGTCCTCGATCGCCGTGACGGTGGTCTTTTGCTTGTCGTTCCCCATCATGGAGATGAGTCCGAAGGTATCCCCCTCTCCCCGGTGATCAATGATCAGTTCTTGACCACCTTCGGTCCGTATGGAAACCCTGACTCTGCCCTTCTTGACAATCTGGAGCGAGTCGCTTGCGAGATCGTCCTGCTTAAGAATAACCGTACCTTTGGGATAAAATTCTATGGTCAGGTTCTCGGCAACGGCCTTGAGATCTGGCTCGCCCAAATATTGAAAGGGGGGGATGTTTTTCAGAAAATTAGTTATGTCTTCGGCAATCATTGTCTGCATAGATTTCTAACGATTCTATAAATAGCTTTTACAGATTCATGATATAAAACAAGCGATTCATAAAACTAAGCAACCATCTATAAAGCAATTAAAATACCAGTGTGAGCGGAAGCAGTAAAAATGGCGGAATGATTATGAGGAAGTCACTTGAGAGAAGTTAATGGAATAAATACTAATGCAACTACTTATGAGCGACGTTTTGTCCAGCTTGAATTATTCATGACAACCAACCAATTGTAAATATTAGCATTACATTGACCGGCAGACATTTCCATCCTTCTTGAGCATAGGATTAGATAGATTGCAATGCATCGCAAGATAATCCTAAAGGTTCTAAATAAATGTATTGTAAATTTTTGATTTATATATAATTTAACATTACAACGGCCAACTTTTAAAATGCTTTTGAGATAATTGCTACTAAAGGAAACACCGCAATAACAATATCGATACGAATTGTATCGTTAAGCTAAATAGTATCTGCAATAGATGGCAATAATAGCAGTCTTATTTGAAATCCACGCTGGGAGACGATTGCTGCGAAATATTATTTTGTGGAGATGAAAAGTTATCAGCTTCGGCCAAAAAATGCCGGATGGTAACAACACCATCAGAACAGCACGGTCACCTCAATGACGTCGCCCAGGTTGTTGACATTGGCGTTCGGCACTGCCTGGGCAAGCCGTCGCATCATCGTGTTCTGGGGCAGGATGTCGGCGAAGAATCCCCGTATGCCCTTCTTCTTGGCGTATTCCATCATGATTGTTTGGAATTGCGTACCCAAACCGGTCCGCTGCCACTCAGGAAGGACCATAAACGCCGTTTCCGCCAGATTTGTTGTCGGATTCAGGAAGTAGCAGGAAGTACCAATGATCTTTTCCTCGTTCCGCTCTCCGATGACGGCGACATAAGCCATTTCGTTTTCGTAATCAACATTGCAGAGATGCTGTGCCTCCGATATGGAAAGGGATTTCAGTGTGCTCAGAAATCTTGTGTACACATCCTCGGGCGGCAGCTTGTAAAATATGTTCTGGAGCCCCTCCACATCGCTTGCCTTTGCCGGCCGAATTAGAACATTCTTCCCGTTCTTCAGGATGACCTGCAGTTCCTCTGCCTCGGGATAGGCGGTTTTGCTGCGCAATGACTGGTCCTCACGCACATAGCCAAGCCGCTTTGCCTCTTCGAGCAGAGACATACGGAATTTGGGATGGGCGATCTCTATGAGCGACAGCGCGCGTTCGCGGATCGATTTCCCGTACAGGTATGCCATGCCGTATTCGGTCACGATGTAGTGGACGTCGGACCGCGGAATGGTAACTCCTTCGCCCTTGTGCAGGAGCGGCCGGATGCGGGACACGCTGTCGTCCTCCGTGGTAGCGGCAAGGCAGATGATGGCCCTCCCGCCCGGACAAAGCGACACACTCCGAAGAAAATCGAGCTGCGTGGACACTCCGCTGTAGAACTCGCCGTCGAACTGGTCCGAACAGACCTGTCCGGTCAGATCAACAGCAAAAGCCTGGGAAACAGACACCATCTTTGAATTCTTCGCGACGAGGAGCGGGTCGCATACGTAATCAAGGGGATGGAATGAGAACATGGGATTGTTGTCAATGAGGTCGTACAGGCGTCTGGTTCCCAGGCAATAGCTGGCGACGATCTGGCCATGGTGGAAAGTCTTTTCCATGCCCGTGATGACGCCCCGCTCCACGAGATCGGCGATGGGCTCTGTGATAACGTCGGAATGGATGCCCAGGTTCCTGCGGTTCGTGAGGAAGCGCAGCATTTCGTTTGGGATCTGGCCAAGGCCGATTTGCAGGGTTGAACCGTCCTCGATAAGACGGGCAACATAGCGGGCGATCTGTTCGGCCCGTGCGTCGGCAGGCTTATGAAGATACTCGGTAACCGGCACATCGGCTATGATGAAGGCATCGATCTCGTCGACATGAATAAAGGTGTCCCCCTGAGTCCGCGGCATGTTCGGATTCATTTCGGCGATGACCCTTTTCGCATGGCGGGCAGCGCACTTCGTGATGTCAACTGACACGCCCAGGCTCACATACCCGAAATCGTCGGGAAGCGATACCTGGATCAATGCGACATCGAATGTGATACGGCCGCTTTCTATCAGCCCCGGGACTTCGGAGATGGAGATGGGGACATAGTCAGCCATGCCCGCCTTCATGGCTTCCCGCATATCACTGCCAACAAAGAACGATCTATGCTTAAACCTCGTTTTGAGCTCCCCTGGGTCCCCGGTGACCAAGCCGGTCGTGATGAAATGGATCAGTTGCACATCGTTCAGGTCCTTCTTGAGCCCTTCCAGGGCTGCTACCAACGTTATTGGTGTTGCGCAGGCAGTGCCCACAAATATCCGCGCCCCGGAGGTTACCCCTTCAAAAGCGTCCGCAGGCTGAAAGATCCTGCTGGAAAGGCCGGGGTACAGCGGATAGTCGGCGTTCGTTGCCGGTTCAGGCATGGTGTTTTCTCCTTATGTCGTGCCTTTGTCTGCACGGCGAATCGTGATCAAAATACGTTGTCAGTGTGGGGGGAAAAGCGAGTTCAGTCCCGTTCCTTGAAAAGACCTTCAAAAGAGGATTCATCAATGACCCTGCAGGTGCCGCAGACAGGGCACTCCAGCGTCAGGGTCGGCATGAACGTAACTTCATCAAACGCCGCTTCATCGAGCTGTTCGCGCGCTATTGCATCCTGAAACCGCGTAAAGGTCATGGTGCTGAAAATGTGATTGCAGATGGGATTACTGCACGCGAGGTTCGCGCACAGGAGTTCATTGTCATTGTCGCGGGGCGATACGAATGTGCCGAAACTGATGCTCCTCGGAATCTGCTCAGGGCGGGGAATAGGCACCTGCTTGCCGTCAACCACGACGAAGAGGCACAGTTCATAGTTGCTCCGGGGTCCGCCCCGTACATAGTTTCCGATCTCGAGCGTGGGCGCGTAGGGGGATGTTGACTTCAGCATGCCGTACCAGTTTTTGTCGGACTCGGTAAGCAGCCGCTGGACCAGCACCCTGCTGCCGAAAAATGCGCGGTGATCCGGATTTTTCCAGGCGGCCAACTCGTACAAAATGTGCGCCCAGAAATAGTCATGCGGCAAAGGTTTCGGTCTGTCATCGGGCGGGATCAGGGCCACGATCTCTTCGAGGGAATAGGTCGAGGTCTTTTTGCACTTGTCGCAGGAAAACTTGTACACGGATATGGGATCATGTCTCAGCCGGTACTCCAGGCGCGCGCGCGCCATCCGGGCTGTTATATTACCCGGCGTTTTGTTGCATTGGGGTGCCTTGCAGCGAAGATAGGTTTCTGTCATAGCGCGGCCTCCTGCCGCAAAAAAAACAGGGTCAAGGGTCATGGGTCAAGGGTCACGGAACAGTAAAAAACCAGGGTCATGTAGCGATGTGGCACGTAACAAGGAGACCTTCCTTGCCCCATCACGTCATCAGAAGCTGGTTCTCCTTTGACCTGCTCTCCCCTACGCTGGAAACATAGATCGCCGGCCTGCCGAGCACAGGGCACTTGGTCTCGCAGACGCCGCACCCGATGCAAAGCTCAAGATCCACCCGCGGCTGCTGGAGCGTCAACACCTTACCCTTCCGGTCCCGCACCTGCGCTTTCTCGAACCAGATCGCCTTCTTCGGAGTGGGGCAAACCTCTTCGCACATGATGCACGGCACGGCATGTGCCCAGGGAAGACAACGCCCCTTGTCGATCATGGCAAGACCCAGTTTTACCTTGGCCTTTTCCTCGATGGTGAGCTTCTTGATGGCGCCCGTGGGGCAGACCTGGCCGCAGAGCGTGCACCGGTATTCGCAGTAACCGATGCGGGGAACAAGCATTGGCGACCAGATGCCCTCCGCACCCGCTTCGAGCATCGTGGGCTGAAGTCCGTTCGTGGTGCAAACCTTCATGCACTCTCCGCACTTTACGCACCGCTTCAGGAACTCTTTTTCCTCAAGTGATCCCGGCGGCCTGATGAGACCCGGGTCCTGTGCGTTCGTCCGGTTAAGCGGAGTGATCCGGAGCAGCGGAACGGTGATGATCCCGCCGGCCATGGAGGTGATGATGCGCCTCCTGCCAAGGTCCATGGTATACGCAGCTTTCCTGTCGCCGAATCCGAAGTGAACAGCGTTCTGTGGGCACACATCATCGCAGTTCCAGCAGTACAGGCATTCCGTATCTTTCCATTGTTCTTTTTGGTCAGGCGCCGCATTCCCCTGACATACCCGCGCGCAGGCGCCGCACTCAGTACAATCCTCACTCACTGAACGTTTCAGGAGCGAAAAACGCGAGAATAATCCGAGCAGGGCGCCGAGCGGGCAGAGATATTTGCACCAGAACCGCTTTTCCACTAGATTAAGACCAAGAATGATGAAGAAGAGAGAGCCAATGAAGAGGTTCTGGTTGTAGAAGGATTGTTCGAATGACAGAACGGACTTCTTGAGCAGCAGATACACGGGCTCCGAGACCGCAGATAAGCCGACCGGATTCGCGGAATACACGGTATCAAACGCGGAGCGTACACCATAGTTGAACAGCGGGTAAACACTGATGGAAAAAGATCGGATCAGGAGCGAGAGCGGATCCATGATTCCGACCGGCTGAAGGGTAAAGACCGCTGATATGATCATGCCCGTCAGAATATAGTACTTGATCCGGTACCATCCCCTGCCCTTATGAGCAGAAGCCTTTTTCCTGATCGAGCCCACGAGATTGTTCAACGTGCCGAGCGGGCACGCCCATCCGCAGAATACCCTGCCGAACAGGACCGTGATGACGATGGTGATGAGGGAAAGATAGAAAGCCTTGGCTGCGGCATGGGCGGATAGAAGTGTTGATATCAGAATGAGCGGATCGAAATCAAGGAACAGGCGCACCGGGTACCCGAGCTCGTCATTCCCCTTGGACTCCGTCTGGATGAACAGGAAGAGGAAGAGGAGAAGAAAGAGGCCCTGGATGGCTCTGCGAATGTTTTGGACGGTAAGAATACTCACACGCATCACTTATCCGCTTCGGAATGAAATACTGCATCATTTTCAAAACGCTCGCGTAACGCTACACCTGCCACATTGTGGCCTCGAAGTCATCGGTGGGGACCTTGAACTGAATGTAGCCCCGGTAGGGCCACTTTTCCACTTCCGAACCCAACCGCTCCACGGTGATGAATATCTGGATATCGTCGTTTGATTTGACGCCCAGCAGTTCGAAGGGTACGGCAACCTCGATGATTTCATTTGCGGCAACCGTATTGATTGTCGCGATCTGGGCCCGGGCTCCGCTTCCGTTGCGCGACAACGCAGCTGCCACACGCCGTTCGCGCGGCATTACGCGTATTTCCAGGTCCAATCCCTTGGGATTCAGAAAATTGACAAAAAACGCGAGGTCCTCGACTTTTTCATCCTTGAGGCTGCTGCTCGGATCAAGCCGCACGAACATGTTCTTGAGGTCGAATCCGTAATAAATATGCGTGACGATGGAGGCGCTGCGATGCATGGCTCCGCCGCCCTGGCTCACGTCGTAGAAACCCGCCGGCAGCCACTCAAAATAATTCGTTACCTGTCCATCGATGATCGGTGAAATGAACGCGGTGAGATCCACGGTCGGGAGCGCCTGACGGTCCTCGCGAAGAATGGAGATCTGCAGCTCGTCCGGAATGTCGAGCCCCAGAATGCGGTAGACGTTCATCAGATGATTCCTGAAAAGAAAATCGAACTCCTCGTCGTTCTCCGAATAGTGGTCGTCCCCGTACCACCAGCACCAGTCGCTGCCTTCGGCGATGTAGATCTCCTCCCAGGCCTGCGCGAGCTTGTCCGCGTCCCCGCATCCGGCGGCGTTATCCACAAGGGACTGGCGCGTCAGCGACAGCAGGTCCCAGGCGCGGTTGTCCTCCTCGTGCCCGATCCAGATGCGGTAGTTCGAGTTGATCCATGAGCCTGCGTGCAGTTTTTCGATGGATGTCTGAGCCGGATGCTTATCCAGGAACTCTCCGACTGTAACGCACCGGAGGCCCTGCTCTCCGCTCAGCCGTTCATACAGATACAGGAAAAAATCCCTGCCATCGTTCTGATAGTATTCCCACGCATTCTCGCCGTCGAGAATGATGGAAATGAGCCGGGGGCCGGAGGAGATCCCTTTTCGTATGCGGTGCAGCCTGTCAATGAGGTCATGCACCGCGTTTTTGTAATCCCATTTTGAGTACACAAAACCCACGAGATCGGAGAGCGTATGGTCGCGGAATACAACGGAAAGCCGGTCATCCCCTTTTCCCGCGAGATAAGGCTGATACAGCACATCGGGATTTTTCATGACTCCCGCGAAATCGCGGTCGATATGGATGCCGAGCGACCGGGCAAGCACACCCTCGTCCGTGCCGATCCACTTGATGCCCGCGTTGGCGATGAGCGGGATGATCTCCTCGGCCACCGACCCTTCGGAGGGCCACATACCCGAGGGCTTCGATCCAAAAAGCTTCTCATGGTAAACCATGGCCCGCTCGATCTGCACCTTGGCGTCCTCGGGGTGCGCGAAGCGGTTGAATGGAAGATGAATGCCGGGTTCGGCGACCTTGGCCAGGTCTGTATCGTACAGCAGGGGAAGGATCGGATGGTAGAACGGAGTGGTCGTAAGCTCAATCCTGCCGAGTCCTGCCATCCGCTTGTACTCGGGGATGATCAGCGCCATGACCTCGCGCTGCTTCTGCACCAGCAGCACTTTTTCATTCTCGGTGAAACCCGATCCCTTCTGGATCATGCCTTTGAGAAAGGGATCATTAACCTTGAAGAGCGGATCGAACCACGTGAGGTTGAACCAGACCTGCAGGTCCAGGTAATCCTGGGTCGTATAGTACCGGGTGGCGTTCCGCAGATCGTTCGGGGAAACGCTGTAACCCCTCCGGTCAAGCAGCTGCCAATAACCGGGGTAGGGCTTGATCATCGTATCCCAGTTCGCCATGAAGGAGTTCTTGAGCAGAAAGAGCTTGTCCGCATTATCCAGCTCAGCAGCGGGTTTGAGCGTCAACGTGAGAAATTTATCCGTTGCCTCGTTCTCAACATAATCCTGTATCTGCTTCAGGAGGGACGGGACAAGATTGAAGGTTTGGTGAACATCAGGAAAATCTGAAAGCAGTGCCGGCATGTCATAGTAGTCCTTGATGCCGTGCATTCTGACCCAGGGCAGGATGTAGGAGCCTGTAATGTCGTCCTTGTAATAGGGCTGGTGCATGTGCCAGACAAAGGCTATATAAAGTGGATGGTCGGACATAGGCTGGGAGAAGGGCGTTACTCCGTGCTTTCTATCTGGCTGGTTGTCTCTGCGTTAGGCGATCATTCCGCGATAATCACGATACGACACTGAAACGGTAGACGGACCACATGCAAAACATCCGGAGCCGTCTGAAGCTTACCTAATCAAGCTTATCGTTATAATAGTACACTATCTCCCCGGGGCGTGCAAGCCCCAGTTTATCACGGGCTATGCGTTCCATATGCGCGGTATCGCTCCTGAGCGAGTGCACTTCACGCCGCAGCCTGCTATTATCATTTTTTAACCGGGCAAGGTCCGCGTTGAGGGCGGTATACTGCGCCTTCATCCGAAAATATTTTACCAGACCCATCTCTCCCAGCACGAAGGTCGTGAGAAAATAGAGCACAACCAGAATGGAGGCGGCTATGGAGAGTTTTTTCCTGCCTCCGGCCCACGGGCGCCGCTCCGTCTTGACGTAATTCCGTTTGTACATGATTGTCGTGGTCGCTTCCCGGGCACTGGTGATTACCGGGGAATACCATGCCTGATGGTAATCAATGGAAAAACAAAACCACGAAGGTTAGCTTCGTGGCGGAGATTCAATTCAGTAAATGTGAACGGTTGTATCATATCACATATTTATTTCTTTTTTGTGGTCTTTTTTGCCTTCTTCGCCGGGGCTTTCTTCGTTGCCATGTTGACATCACCGCCTTTCATGAGAGAGAGTGGATATCAATGGATCGTGAAAACCTGGTGTTCATGAGTGATAACGTATAAATGCCTGCTGATCAATGAAATACACCGGGGGCTTTGACGCCCCCGGTGGTCCCACTCCGGGGACTGCACAATAATAACTACTTCTTCTTGGTTGCTTTCTTCTTGGTTGCTTTCTTCGCGGCTTTCTTCTTGGCTGCCATAATTTGTCCACCCCCTTTCGGCGTACCGCATAAAACCAGCGGCGTTATCTTGAAACAAGCTGAGGTACATCATTCAGCAGGGACATCTGGGAGTACTTTTCGCGAATTCTGCCATTTACAAGCACGGTGAATTCCTGGGCATCCTTGACCGCCTGACCAGCCTCATATTTTGATATTATCCTGCCTGCATCATCCACGAAGCTCTGATACTTTCTTCTCATTCGGTCAAACTTGTTAATGAGACTCTTATACTGCTCTCCGAGAATCACACCCGCTACGGTTATTACAGTCTTCTGCGCATCCCTGCCCCGTACACCCTTGGGTCTGAATCCCTCAGAAAGGATGAGTGCGCGTGCTGAGCGCGCCATGGCATGGTAGGCCGCCACAAAAGCCCATTCCTCGTCCTTGTCCCGCAGAAGCTCGCTCGTTGCAAGATCGCGTTCCGCCCGGGTCACGAGGGCAATGACCTCGGATATGTCCGCAGCCCGCTCCTCAACCATGCCTGATTCTTTTAGTTCGCTATAGATCATCTTCCTTACCGACCAGAAAAATCCTTTTGCCTTTCAGCAGTTCTCGAATAAACGGGTCTTTGGAATCTTTTCTTTTCCGATATTCCTGCTCGTCAAACACCAGATAGTCTATATCCCGCTTCAGCTTTTCCTCAAGGCCCATGACCATATCATTCAATTCGGTGATATTCGCCGGCCCGATCACCATGAGGTTTACGTTGCTCTCCTCTTTTTCCGAGCCCCTTGCATAGGAACCATAGATGAATGCAGCCTTAACCCCTTTCAACCGCGAGAGCGATGCCTTCATGGCGCCCTGCACTCCCGTTGTTTTAAAGATCAGTCCTTTCATCTCCGCGAATACCGGGGAACTTCTGTTCGCGAAATAGTACTTTTGAACACCCCGCTTCTCTTTAGCGAGAAGCCCGATCTTGACCAGATTATCCAGTTCCCTTTTTATGCCTGCGGCATCCTTGCCTATGTGGCGGGCAATTTCCCTCAAGTAGAACCGGTCATCCGGATTGTTAAAGAACAGGCCCAAAAGCTCGGCTCTTGTCGAGGAGAAGAGTTTTGTCAGCACGTTTCGTTCTCCTTGTGGACAAATATACAACAAGAGTGTATGTTTTGTCAACAAGAAAGTTAAACAAATTATATATCGTGGTGTTAGACAATTTATCAACACAATAATATGCACTCGCAATAATTGGTGCTAACTATTATTGTTATTTCGCCAACAATCACAATAATACTTGTTCTCAACACCTCGAATCCCCATGCCGATTGCACGCTTCTGAGACTCAGCCCGACAGTGCGAACACGGCCGTCACGAGGAGTACACTGTCTGCCGTTACCGCATGGATAAAGCACATTGCCGCTCTGACATAGAAAACCATGCCCAATCGACGTACCGTTCAATAGCGGACCGGATCACTCCCTCATGACGCCTCTGTTCATGGTCCGCTCCTCTCTAATGCGTCCATAATTGTCCATCACCTACAACATCGACCCATGTCTGTCGCCCGGACATACGCATTTTTTCTTTCTCTCATGGCGCGGCTTATGGTATACTACGCTCCATTTCCTGTTGACAATAAGTCCTCAGCGTAGGAGCTCCCATGAACTTTAATGAACTAGACATACCTTTCGGAGTCACGCAGGGAATCGAGTATGCGGGATTCACCGTGTGCACTCCCGTGCAGGAGGCGGTGATACCCCGGGCCTTGAGAGGCGAAGACATCGCGGCGCAGGCACAGACCGGCACGGGAAAGACAGCGGCCTTTCTCATCTCCCTCTTCACCCGCATGATCAGGAATCCGGCCGTTGATTCCGGAGACTCTCCCCAGGCACTGATCATCGCTCCCACGCGCGAACTTGCTGATCAGATCTTCCACGAAGCTGAGCGCATCGGCAAGTTCACCGGCTTTCGGCTCCTCGCGGTCTATGGCGGGATCGATTATCGCAAACAGATGGAAACCCTTCAGAACGGAGTTGATGTCCTGATCGGCACGCCGGGCCGGCTCATCGACTACTACAAGCAGCACGTGTACAGCCTGAAAAAAACGCGCTACCTGATCATCGACGAAGCGGACCGGATGTTCGACATGGGCTTCATCGATGACATTCGCTTCATGCTCAAGAAGCTTCCGCCCTATACCAAACGGCAGTCCATGCTCTTCTCGGCCACCCTTTCGTACCGCGTCATGGAACTGGCCTACGAGCATATGAACCTGCCGGAGAAAATTTCCATCACACCTGAAACCCTGACGGTCGAAAAGGTTGAGCAAGTGCTCTACCACGTGGGCAAGCATGAAAAGATCCCCCTGCTGCTGGGCCTTCTGAAGCGTGAGGCGCCCGAGCGCGCGCTCATCTTCGTGAACACGCGCCGCGCCGCCGAGATGGTTGTGGAACGCTTGAACCGGAACAGCTGGAAGACCCAGGCCATCACCGGAGAGATCGAGCAGAAGAAACGACTCAGAATCCTCGCGGATTTCAAGGCCGGTAACTTGGCGGTCCTCGTTGCCACCGACGTTGCCAGCCGCGGCATCGATGTCAAGGGCGTGACCCATGTATTCAACTTCGACCTGCCCCAGGATGCCGAGGACTATGTCCACCGCATCGGACGGACCGCCAGGGCTGGTGCAACCGGCAAGGCGATCAGCATGGCAGACGAAGAGTACGTCTATTCCCTCGAAGACATAGAAAAATACATCGGCCAGAAGATACCGGTGGAATGGGCCGAAGAAGGCATGTATCTCCGGGAGATCCGGCGTACGCAGGAGGAAAAACAACAACACGACCAGGAACGGCAGGCCCGCACCCCTTTTGGCCCCGGAGCTCGTCGTCCCGGCAGCGGTCCCGGCAACAGACGTCCGCAGAGAAAAACCGGCGTTCGCTCCTCATAGAGCTCTACCAATGCTATACTACTATGGAAGACTGGAAAATGCAGCACAGCAGCCGGTCCTTGATATTGCATTACCTCAGCCATGCCGCTAATGCGCAAATCGGAGTCGAGGAGGTATTATAATGGAAGCCACCACATCGTACACTGAACGTCCCTGGACGAAATTTTACGAGCAAGGCATTTCCCCTCATCTCACCTATCCCGATCTGACGCTGGGCAGCGTCCTTTCACAAACCGCATCCAAATTCTCCGGCAATACCGCACTCCTTTTTTTTGGAAAAAAGATCTCCTATGCTGAACTGGATCAACAGGTAAACCAATTCGCCCATGCGCTCATCGGGCTGGGGGTTCGCAAAGGTGACCGGGTGGCTATCATGCTCCCGAACATCCCCCAGATGGTCATCGCCTACTACGGCACGCTTCGAACCGGAGCGATCGCCGTCGCCACCAATCCCCTCTACCATGAACACGAACTCGAAGTGCAGCTCAAGGACAGCGGCGCCGAAATACTCGTGGCAGTGGACATGTTCTATCCCGTTATCTCCCGTGCCCTGCCTAAAACAAACGTCAAAAAGCTCGTCCTCTGCGGCATCAAAGACTATCTGCCCTTCCCGCTCAATTTCCTGTACCCCATCAAAGCGAAGATCGAAAAACAGTGGGTGAGCGTAAAAAGGGTGCCGCCGATCTATGACTTCATGTCCCTGCTCAAAGAAGCTCCCGCAACTCCGGTCACCACCCCCGTGGCTCCCGATGACACAGCTATCTTGCAGTATACCGGAGGCACGACCGGCACACCCAAGGGTGCGATCCTCACGCATCGAAACCTCGTAGCGAATGCCGTGCATAACAAGGTCTGGCTCGTCGGCGGACAGGAGGGCAAGGAGAGAATCCTGGCCGTGATTCCCTTTTTCCATGTATACGGCATGACCACCGCCATGAATCTCGGGGTGCTCATGGGAGCGGAACTGATCATCCTCCCCAAGTTCCATACCAAGGAAGTGCTCGAATGCATTAACAAATACCGGCCCACGATCTTTCCGGGCATCCAGGCCATGTACCTTGCGATTGGCAACTACAAGGACATTGGGAAATACGACCTCACCTCGATCAAGGCAGCGATCAGCGGTGCGGGGCCCCTTATGCGTGAAGTACAGGACCGCTTCGAGCTTCTTACGAAGGCCCGGATCGTGGAAGGGTATGGTCTTTCCGAGGCCTCCCCGGTTACCCACTGCAATCCTGTTTTCGGAAGGAGAAAACTGGGAAGCATCGGCCTGCCGTTCCCGGACATGGATGCAATGATCGTGGACCTGGAGACCGGAGCAAAGGCAATGCCTGTGGGCGAAATTGGAGAACTTGTGGTAAAAGGCCCGCAGGTTATGAAGGGCTACTGGAACAATCAGAAGGAAACGGCCCATACGCTCAGGGGCGGATGGCTCCACACCGGCGATATCGCCAGGATGGACGAGGAAGGCTATTTTTTCATCGTTGACCGCATCAAGGACATGATCAAGACCGTGGGCGAAAACGTCTATCCCCGGGAGGTGGAAGAGGTGCTGTTCGCCCACCCCAAAGTGAAGGACGTAGTCATCGTCGGACTCCCGGAGGAATTCAAGGGCGAGAAGATCAAAGCCTATATCGTCTTGAAGGACGGCATGATCGCCACCTCGGATGAGATTATCCAGTACTGCAAAGAGCAGCTCTCCAAGTTCAAGGTGCCGAAGGAGATCGAGTTCCGCGATGCGCTGCCGAAGACCCTTGTGGGCAAGGTGCTCCGCAGGGTGCTCCGCGACGAGGAAATGAAGAAGAAGGCGAAATAATCCGGCGGCAACGTGCGCCGGTCACTGTCTGTTTGATCCAGTTGACTGAACCATATCATACGAGAGCTCGCGCTGCCATGCGATCTGACAAACGAGCATACCTGATCATGAGGATTCTTTCCTCAGCTCTCCTTCTCGGCCTTGCCCTGACCATCTCTGGATGCGGCTATTTGAATTACTACATGGGCAAATCGCACTGGAACACGACCTTTCAGAATTTCCCGAGCATGTCAGCGTTGAACCGAATCGCTCCCGAGGACTCCCTTATCGTCGAAGGCGCGATCGCGAATCCGCAAAAGCGGCATGAACCCTTGCTCCTGGTGGCTATCAGCGACCGATACCGAAAAAACGAGAAAGTCTTCCTCGTCCAGATCCAGGCGCCGGCCACGGAGTATATGGCATTCCTACCCAAGGGCGATTATGAGCTGATGGTTTTCGCCGATCTGGACAGAAACAGGGATTTTGAGTGGAATGAACTTATCGGACGAACAAAAGTGACGGTATACGCCGAGAAGTCGAACAACAGGGCGGTCATGGCCGGACCGTCGATCACCCTTGATTTCGAACATCCGGGCAAGGTAGACTTTCGCCTTAGCGAGACGGTGCGGCCCACAAGCTATGTTCACCAGTCCCTGGACAGCGAATTCTTCGATCCGAAATACGGAACTACAGGCCTCTACAATCCATCCGAACTGATAGCCCACAATCAGGGTTTCTTCTTCGGGCTGGAGGAATTCGACAAGAACAAGGTCATGGTCCTCTTCGTCCACGGCATTTCCGGAACGCCGCGCGACTGGAAGTATTTCGCTGAAAGTCTAGACCGCGCGAGATTCCAGCCTTTTTTCTTCTATTATCCGTCGGGCCTGCCTTTGGACAAGCTTGGCTCCGTGCTGGCACAGTACATTGCATCCGTTGGCAGATCATCGAAGGATAGCAATGGATTCCGCATCGTACTGGTCGCCCACAGTATGGGGGGACTGGTTGCCCTCTCGGCGATCAATACCCTGGCATCGGAAGGGCTGCCCCCTTCGCTCGCCCTCTACAGCTCGTTTTCCACACCCTACGCTGGAGACGAAGCCGCTCGGAAAGCCCTTGAGATCGCCCCGGTCATGGTTCCCGCATGGCGGGATATTGCAGCAGGCAGCGACTTTCTCCAGAGCCTCTTGAACAAACCCTACCCGCGCCAGCTGCCGTTCCACCTCTATTTCTCCTATCTGGACACATCGAAGTTCAAGCTGGGCGAGAGCAGCGACGGATCCGTCTCGCTCCGCTCCCAGTTGCTGCCTTCGCTGCAAACAGCCGCCGCGCGCGTAATCGGATTCAACGACACCCATGAAGGCATTCTGAACAGTAAAGCGGCGCGCGAATCATTCCTCAAACTGCTGGATACGGTATCGCCGAAGCTCTAAAAACCTGGGGCTCCACTTTCATGTCACTTGATTCCGAGCGATTTACGCCCTGTATCCCGTCCCGGCGATATATTCCTCGAGTTCCTCAATGGTGGCTGCCTGGTCCGAGATGATCGTATTCACCACGTCACCGATGCTGACGACGCCGATGGGTATGCCGCCGTCCACAACCGGCAGGTGCCGCACGCGATTCTTCGTCATCAGGACCATGCAGTCCCGCAGCGTCACTGCCGGCTCCACACTGATCGGGGGGCTGCTCATAAGCTCACGCACCGTGGTATTCTTCGAAGATTTGCCCTTTAAAATGACTTTTCGGGCATAGTCCCGCTCCGAGAAAACACCGATCAATACGCCGTTCTCCACAACAGGCAGAGCGCCGATGTTCTTCTCTGCCATAATCCCGAGCGCGTCATAGACAATTGCCTCGGGACCTATGGCGTTAAAACCATAGCCTTTTTGCTTTAAAATATTCTTAATCGTGATAGTATTCATGTTCGCCTCCTTTTCATTCCGGTTAAATAAAAAAAGCCGGGCATGCCTCTGGTCATATCCTTCGGCAGCACGGCCATCTTCCCCTGAAGATTCGTTGCTTTCCGTCCTCTCTCACGATCGGGCGGCTTTATCGGGATCTGTGTTTCGTACTATAATTAATCTATAGCACTTCATCCCGGTAGTGTCAAATTCAAGTTCCGCGCATTAGACAATCTAAAATTATTGCTTGAGCGACACAAACAGTGATAAACCGGTGAATTTGCATTGCCTTTCAGTGTCCTCGTGAGGTATGGTATATTTATGGCTTTCACGGTAGCCCCAGCCCCCTTCAGCTGGAGTCGAGAATTTGCATATCGCTCGATTCTTTGCGTCTAAGGAGCATCCGCCATGGAGAATGAACAAAGCGATATATGCCCTGTCTGCGGCAATCCTGCGAAGGACTGCATTTGTTGCCCTGAATGAGGCCATGTATGCCCCCTGGACCAGGGGGATTCCTACTGCCCGGTCTGTTCTCCTGAGCAGCGCCGGCCCCTCCCGCCTCCAATAACGCCGCACGAGTAGCATTCAATCAGAGTTGTCATAACTGCCCCCTAGACGGGGATAAAAGTGATGTATGGATGGAAAAACATTCGCGCAATCACGAGCGGACAGGTTGACTTTGGGTTGATATGGCCCTTGGAATGCTTGACAACTGTTGTGCTTCTGCGATAAGCTTACCCTGCCATTCCGGAAATAGGAAAGTGTAATGAAGGGAAAGCATCCACCTCGCATGGACCGCTGTATTCTGACAATCGGTTTCTGTCTGCTGTTTCTCGCGGCTCCTGCCCTGGGCCATGAAGCAAAGGCGGATAAAGCGAACATCGCACTCGACGAAAAGCTGGGCCAATACCTCCCTGCGGATGCTACCTTTGCGGATGAAAATGGCAAGCCAGTCCGACTTAAGGATCTGCTCGACCGGCCTGTGATCATAGCGCCCGTGTATCTGGGCTGCACCCGCACCTGCTCGCTGCTCCTGACCGGCCTGGCGCAGGCGCTCGGGAAGCTTGACATGAAGGTCCCGGGCAGGGATTTCCGGGTCATTGCACTCAGTTTTGACGACCGAGACACGCCGCAGATAGCACGCGATAAAAAAAAGAATTATCTCAAGGCTATTGGCAGACCCTTCCCCGAGGAAGCCTGGACATTCCTGACCGGGGACGAGGCAAACATCAGATCGTTCACTGATTCCATCGGATTTCGCTTTCAGAGGGACGGCAGCGATTTTTCCCATCCCGTCACCCTCGTGGTAATATCGCCGCAGGGGAGGATTATCAGGTACCTTGACGGCGTGACGTTCTTTCCGTTCGATCTCACCATGGCTATCAACGAGGCTGTTGAAGGGAAAGTGTCCTCTGCCGGCCACCGCGTGCTGATGTATTGCTTCAGCTACGATCCGCTCAAAAAATCATATGCCTTCAATATTCTGAAGGTGACCGGAACTGTGATGATCGTTTTCGCGCTCGGGTTCTTTTCATACCTGGTGATTACATCGAATAAAAAAAGCGCCTGATGCCCTGACTGGAAACTGGAACCCGCACGACCATGACAATAATCATTAACGCTCACATTGTACTCATAGCACTGGTCATGACTGTTTTGCTCATCGGGCTCATTCTGCCGAAGAGAAAATCAGCACAAAGAATCTTTCAACTGAATAGCGATGCAGAAGCGGTCTGGGACCTGCTGATAAATCATGCCCGACAGATCAAATGGAGGTCGGGCCTGAGAAAGGTTGAAATCATCGGACAGACCCCTGATCCGGAAGCATGGACCGAATACCCGGTCAAGGGGCGGCCGGTGACCTTCAAAATCCGAAACAAATCCGCTCTTGCCCGCATCGAAATGGACATCATCCGCGCAGCCGCCTTCGGCACGGTCCGCGTCGTGGAACTCAAAAAGGCCGGCTTTTATCAGACCATCGTGACCATTACCGAATTCGCTGAGGTGGCCAATCCCTTCACGAGGGTGCTCGTGCACTTCCTGTTCAACCCCGATGAAACGCTGGAACGCTATGCGGGCGATATCACTTCCGAGATGCAGAAGCAGAACAACCGGCTGGAAAGCCAGACATCATAACCGGAGATCGCGCGACGAGCATGAAACCGGATTTTTACGATTATCAGGAAAGACAGCGAGGCATCTTTGCGTGGATATTCTCCACTGATCACAAGCGCATCGGGCTTCTCTACCTCGTATCGATGTTCACGTTCTTCATCTGCGGCGTGCTGCTCGGCCTGGCCATGCGCCTGGAACTCATCGCTCCGGGAACGGGCTTCATCACGGCAAGGACTTATAACGCGCTGTTCACCGTCCACGGCGTGATCATGATCTTTCTTTTCATCATCCCGGGCATCCCCGCTGGGCTCGGGAACTTCCTGCTCCCGCTCCAGATCGGAGCCCGGGATGTTGCTTTCCCGCGAATTAATCTCCTGTCCTGGTGGTTCTATTTGTCCGGAGCGCTCGTCATCCTCTCCGCGCTCTTCACCGGAGGGGGGCCGCCGGACACGGGATGGACCTTTTACGTGCCCTACAGCATCCGATCGGGCACCAACGTTTCACTGGCGGTCTTCGGCGTGTTTCTGCTCGGGATTTCTTCCACGCTCACGGGGCTCAACTTTCTCACGACAATCCACCGGCTTCGTACGACAGGCATGACCTGGTTTCGCCTGCCGCTCTTCACCTGGTCGCTCTACGCCACTGCGTGGGTGCAGCTGCTCGCCACGCCGGTACTTGCCATAACCCTGCTGCTGATCATCGTCGAACGCTCCTTCGGTATCGGATTCTTCGATCCCGCCAAGGGAGGAGACCCGATCCTGTTTGAACATTTATTCTGGATCTATTCCCATCCCGCGGTTTACATCATGATCCTGCCCGCCATGGGCGCGGTCAGCGATATCATACCGGTTTTTTCACGCAAGAACATCTACGGCTACAGGACCATCGCATTTTCGAGCATTGCCATCGCCCTCCTCGGCTACCTGGTCTGGGGCCACCATATGTTCACCAGCGGCATGAGCGACACCTCGCGGATCGTCTTCTCGCTCCTCACCTTCCTCGTGGCCGTGCCGAGCGGAATCAAGGTCTTCAACTGGCTGGCAAGCATGTACAAGGGGTCGATCCGGGTAGACTCCCCCATGCTCTTCACGCTCAGCTTCATTTTCCTCTTCTCCATCGGCGGTCTGACCGGTTTGGTGCAGGGGGCTTTGGCAACGGATATCCACGTGCACGGCACTTATTTCATTGTGGCCCACTTCCACTATGTGATGTTCGGCGGGACGGTCTTTGCGTTCTTCGCCGCGCTCCACTACTGGTTTCCCAAGATCTCCGGCAGAATGGTGAGCGAGCGGCTCGCGCGGATATACTGGGCCTTTCTGTTCATCGGATTCAATGTGCTCTATTTCCCCATGTTCATCCTCGGCTGGCAGGGCATGCCCCGCCGGTATTATGATTATCCTCCCGCATATCATACCGGGCACCTGATATCAACAATCGGCTCCTGGATTCTGGCAACAGGTCTCGCACTCATGTTCTACAATTTCATCCGCTCGATCACCCGTGGAGAAAAGGCAGGGAACAATCCCTGGGAATCTGCAACGCTGGAATGGCAGACCACCTCACCGCCGCCGCATGATAATTTCAAGACCATGCCGGAAGTCACGAAGGGGCCATATTTTTTCAACAGTTCAAACAGCTGAAACGGCATATAACTCATGATGACCGAACGTCACGACTACACCGGGTCAAAACTCGGCATGTGGCTCTTTCTCTTCACCGAGATCCTGCTGTTCGGTGGGCTGTTCCTGCTCTACGCGGTCTATCGTTCCCTGCATCCCCAGGCATTCCACGAGGCTGCCCGGGAACTGAGCGCAACGCTCGGCGCCGTGAACACAGTGATCCTGCTCACCAGCAGCCTGACCATGGCGCTCGCTCTTGCGGCCCTCAGAACGGGTGCTGCCGGGACCTCCGCTCTTTATCAGTTGATCACACTCGTCCTCGGCATGGCTTTCCTGGTGAACAAATATTTCGAATGGAGCGGCCATATCCAGCAGGGCATGTACCCGGACGCACCCGAACTTCTGGTGCGCGGTCATGGAGACATCCTGTTCTACGGCCTCTACTACGTCATGACCGGGCTGCATGGACTGCATGTGATCGCGGGACTCGCGGTGATCAGCATCATGCTCCTGTCCACGCTCCGGGGCAGACTGACCAGCGGCAATTTCGGCAGGCTGGAGAACGCAGGGCTCTACTGGCACCTCGTGGACGTGATATGGATCTATCTGTTCCCGCTTTTCTATCTGATCACGTAATCCGGATAAACCGGTACGATGATCTTAGACAGGATTACAGGATTAATTTCTGATTAAGCAAGGATTAAAAATCCTGTAAATCCGGTTATCGTGTCAGTTGAAGAAGCCAGACGATGTCCATCGGAAGAATCATTGCAACAAACCTTTGTACACGGATAACGGCGGATTCAAACATGATTATCACGGATAATGCTTTGAGATATCAGTGTAAATCGTTTTTCTTATCGGCTCTTATCCGTGTCAAAGATTCTGTTAGCTCTCTTATTTGATTCTCTATTTAAGCTTTTCAACGTATTTACGAAAGAACCTTTTGTACCATGATGAGAAGAATTTGATTTGCCATGAGCTAAGCAGGAGATCCTCTGTTGAACAGACGCAGCGTGCATAAGATCGTACTGATCGCCTGGATTGCCCTGTTCTTTCTTCTGGGTTTCGGAGCCTGGGCCTTCCAGGGCGGAGAACTGATGATCATCGTGTTCCTGCTGCTGAGCGTCATTGCCTATGTTACGTATGCGTTCCGGGCCCGGTGCACGCAATGTAACATGCCGCTCCTGCTGAGGCCTGTGAATATTCTCGGGATGGAGCTTTTCGTGTGGTCAATGGTGACGCCGGAAACGTGCAGGCACTGCGGCGCGGGCGTGGGAGGTAAATCATGAACAACGGGGAATACCAGAAACCGCACAGTGGGGGAAGCCGGGTCTACGTTGTGGTCTGGGCCGCGCTGATCGCACTTACCGGCATTACCATCGCGGTTGCTTCGGCCGGACCTCGTCTGGGAGCATTCAGCACACTGACAGCGCTCTCCATCGCGTCCGCGAAGGCCGGTCTGGTCTGCTGGTTCTTCATGCATCTCAAAAACGAAAAGCGCTTTTTCAAACTCTTGCTCCTCATGCCGATCGTTACGCTGGCAGTGATGATCGGCCTCACGTTCGTCGATATCGGGTACCGGTGACAGTATGACCATGGGCTGGCAACATCTCTGGGGTTCGGTGGATGCGGTATTCCTGTTCATCATGGGCATTTCCGTCGTTCTCCTGGTGGGCGTCACGGGCGTCATGATCTACTTTGTATTCCGGTTCAAGAGCACCCGGCATCCGGTGGCTGAGGAAATAAGGGAGAGTGTTACTCTGGAGATCACCTGGATCGTCGTTCCCACACTGCTTGTGCTCGCCATGTTTTTTGCCGGCTGGAAAGGTTTTCAGTATATGAGGACCGTGCCGGACAATGCCATGCTGGTAAAGGTCACAGCCGCAATGTGGGCATGGAGCTTTCAGTATGAGAATGGCAAGCGAAGCGGCATACTGTACGTGCCGGCCGGAAGGCCGGTCAAGCTCGTAATCACCTCAACAGACGTCCTCCACAGCCTTTCCATTCCCGCGTTCCGGATCAAGGAGGATGCGGTTCCTGGCAGGGAAACCTATCTGTGGTTCATGCCGGACGAAGCGGGGTCGTACGATCTCTTCTGCACGGAATACTGCGGCACTGGCCACTCGTCCATGCTCACGAAAGTTGAAGTAATGCCTGCGGACAAATTCGAAGCGTGGTACGCCACTGACGAGGGCGCTATCCGGAGCAAAGTTCCTGTTGACGGTGCAAAACTGTTCCGGGAAAAGGGTTGTGATGCATGCCATTCGCTTGATGGGACCGCAAAGGTCGGCCCCACCTTGAAAGGACTATTCAACAGGCGTGAGTTTGTGATCACGAACGGCAAAGAGCGGGAGTTCGTCGTGAATGATGACTATGTCCGTCGTTCCCTGACAGAGCCCCTGGCGGATATTGTCAAAGGTTTCCCGCCGATCATGCCGTCGCAGAAGGGCCTCATGACGGATCAGGAGATCGATGCTGTCGTTGAGTATCTGAAGCAGCAGAAGTGACGCTCTCCCTGGAGCTTTCAGGTGAATGTTTCAGTGTTATGCCTAAAAACTATTTAAGTCGTTTAGCGTGAACGCTGTACTTTGAACTAATGATTCGATCCTATCTCAAACTCTGCCGTATCAACATTGCCGCCTTCGCCGCCTTTGCCACGACTACCGGTTATTTCCTCGGTCCCTGGCAGAGCGCAGCTGGCGCAGCAACCCCTGCAGCCGCCGTCTTCCTGCTGGTTTGCGGAGCCTCCGCATTGAATCAATGCCAGGAATGGGACCTCGATGCGAAGATGGACCGGACCCGGACACGGCCGATACCTTCCAACGAAATCTCCGTTCTCCGGGGAGTCATCACGGCAATGGCGCTGCTTGTTCCCGGGTTTCTTCTCCTATACTCGTCAGGAGCCTCGCCCCTGCTGCTCGGCCTGTTTTCGCTCCTCTGGTATAATGGCGTCTATACCCGCCTCAAGAAGTTCACAGCCTTCGCATCCATCCCGGGCGCTGCCTCGGGCATGATACCCCCGGCCATCGGCTGGGCCTCAACCAACGGATCGCTCATCGATGCCCGGCTCGCGGTGATTTGTTTTATATTCTTTCTGTGGCAGGTGCCGCACTTCTGGCTGCTGCACCTGCGGCATCCGGAAGATTACGCGCGCGCGGGCCTGCCGTCGCTCACCCGTCATATGCATTTCCACCAACTTGCCCGGCTGATCTTTGTCTGGCTTGCTGCAGCGAGCGTTGCCTGCCTGCTTCTGCCGCTCTATGGTCCGGCGCGTTCGCTCCCTGTCTATTGTTCGCTGGTCACGCTGTCGCTCTGGCTGCTCTGGCAGGCGCGCAGTCTGGTGGCATCAGGACGCGAACAGCGGACCACCTCGCTGTTCGGAAGCGTAAACGCCTATCTCCTTATCGTCATGTCCATCCTGACCATGGAAAGCATTTTCCTGCACAAGCCATGAATCGCGACCCAGCCAGTTCTGCATATAAGCTGATGCAGCTTCTGATTGAATCCTCCCCGCTTATCGAGGAGTATACCCGCGACATTTGCCCCGGATGCAAGGATGTCTGCTGCAGGCAGCAACATGGACTCTACAGGGGAGGGGACCTGCTTTTTCTCAATGCCCTGGAAGTGGCAATACCTGTGCGTGACAGCACAATGCCGGGGGAAGGGCCATGCGAAAGCATGGGTCCGCAGGGTTGTCTCCTGCCGCGTTGGATGAGGCCGTTGAAATGTACGTTGTATTTTTGCGAACCGCTTCTTGCAGAGTTTGCGAAGCGCCCGCCGAGAAGATCACGGCAACTATCAGCGTTGCTCCAGGAAATGGTCGAGATCCGGCGGGAGATGGATGAGGAGGAGACGCGGCTACCTAAACAGAGTAATTAACCACGGATGAACACGGTAAAATCAACAGATATTAATTAACAATGAATGCAAAAGTGAGAAACACTCATTGGCGGATGATCTCGTTCATAGCAAATCACGAATTTAGGTTTACAACCGTGTTCATCCGTGGTTCAAACGAGCGTCTGCGGATTTACCGTCACTGATGACAACGCTCGCAGGTCGCCCTCACCGTGAACGCTCGTTTCCCGTTGTGGCATGCTCCGCAGGACTGGCCTTTGATCATTTCCGCCATATACGATTTTTGGTGTCCCCCCACGGTCGTATAAAGATGATTGTGGCAATCTTTGCATTTCAGCGCCGCCCTGCCAACATGCGCATCGTGGCTGAAGACTACCCCTGCGGCTCCATCCGGACGAAACGTGATGTCGCCTCCTCCGATCTTGCCCCAACTTGCTATAGGCATCAGCAGGGCTGCAATGATGCTCGCTGCACAGAGTAATTTCCTGTCACAATTCATTCTTTGGTTCCTCCTGCGTATGCGCTGGTATCAGCTGTTGAGTACGGTCCGGATCTTTTTAAGTAGCTCTCCGGGAGATACGGGTTTGGGGATGAACTCCATCCCCTCGCCGACCAGCCCCCGCTTATTCACGATATCCGCGGTGTAACCGCTCATAAACAGCGCTTTCACTCCAGGCATCAGTTTCCTCGCTTCATCATAGACCTGCTTGCCATTCATCTTCGGCATGATGACATCAAGCAACAGCAGTTGGATTCGCTCATGATGCAGCCTGATTTTTTCCAGCGCATCTTCGCCGTCCACGGCCTCAATGACCTTGTAGCCGAATTCCTCCAGAATGGACCGGGCGAGCATGCGGAGTGATTCGTCATCTTCCGCCAGCAGCACGGTTTCGGAACCACGCTCAAGGGATACCGCCTGCGGAGCCTTTGCCTTCTCTGCTGCAACACGCGCAATCGGCAGGTACAGTTTGAATGTTGTGCCCACACCCGGCTCGGAATAGACATTGATGTAGCCCTCGTGCTGCTTCATGATCCCATACGCCATGGAAAGGCCAAGGCCCGTGCCGCGGCCCACCTCCTTGGTCGTAAAAAACGGCTCAAATATGCGTGACGCGGTATGCTGATCCATGCCCATGCCGGTGTCAGTCATCGCGATCATGGCGTAGAGACCCTTCTTGCCGTAGGCATGCGCCGCGATAAAGCGCTCATCGAGAACAAACGTGCTGGTTTCGATGGTCAGGGTCCCGCTGTTCGACATGGAATCGCGCGCATTGGTCGCAAGATTCATCAGAATCTGCTCGATCTGTCCGCTGTCCGCGACAACGATGAGTTCGCCTTCTTCAGTCTTCGTAACGAGAGTGATGTCCTCGCCGATCAGGCGCCGCAGAAGCCCCTCGATCCGCTGTATAATGCTGTTCAGGTTGACCGGCCGCGGATTGGAGACCTGCTTTCTGCTGAACGCAAGCAAATGCTGTGTGAGTGCGGCGCCGCGCTGTGCCGAGGCGATGATCTCCTCTGCATTATGCCGCAGAGGTTCTTCGGATTTCATCTTCATAAGCAGCAGGCTGCTATAGCCGATGATCGCCGTCAGGATGTTATTGAAGTCATGAGCCACGCCGCCGGCAAGGCGGCCGACCGCTTCCATCTTCTGCGCGTGGCGGAGCTGATCTTCAAGCTTCATTCGCTTCGTTACATCGCTCGCGATGACAAGCTCCGCGCGCCGCCCCTCGAACAGGAGGCTATGCGTGGTGATCTCAACAAAGATCAGCGTTCCGTCCTTCTTCAGATGCCGCCAAATCCCGGCATGATCAATCCCATCAGAAACTTCCGCCACCTTCTGCATGAGTTTCTCGACATCCTCGGGCGGACGGATGTCCTTTATGGTCATGGAGAGAAACTCCTGCCGGGAAAAACCGTACTGTTGGACAGCGGCATCGTTTATCATGAGAAATCTGAGGGTCTCGCTATCGTAGACCCACATAGGATTCGGATGGTTCTGGAACAGGAGGCGGTACTTTTCCTCGCTTTCTGATATTGCCAGCTGCTTAGTCTGCAGCGACCGGGTGGAAATGGCAATGCCGACGGCCCCGATGATCCAGAGCAGGAAATGCGTGCCCGCCACCCCGGTCTTTTCCCGTTTTTCGGCCGCGAGGTACGGCGCAAGCGGAATGGAAATGCCGAGCCCTCCCCTGATATCGCCAACCTTGTATCCCTGATGGCCATGGCATTTGAGGCAGCCTTCCTCGGTCTTGAACGGTTTGAGAAGCCGCATATAAGGCTGCCCCTGGATCACGGCGCGCACGCTGACCTCTGTCTGGCCCCGCTCAAAAGCGCGCAGGCCCTGCTCCTCCCACGCATCGGGTTTGTTGGCTGGATGAATGTACTTGAGGCTCGTGAGGTGGTTCAGGAACGGCAAGGTGGATTGCTTCGCAAGCAGTTCGAATACCTGCCGCGTCATCCATGCCGGATTGACGAGGGTAAGCGCCCTGCCGTCGTTGGTCGTAACATCGCGAAGGGGCGTCTGGAGATAGGGATTGGGCTGCAGCGCTTCGGTTACGGGCACATACACCCCGCCGTGCAAAGCTGACCATCGGCGATAGACAAGGTTCAGTTCATACAACGTCCGCGCCTCAATGCGCGCCTTTTCCTCACTGTTTTCCCGGGCAAGGTGATAATTCCAGGCAACGGATACGATGATCACCATTGACCAGGCGACAAGAAACGACAACCCATGGCCTTGCATGGCGAATCCTAACCATCGACGAAGGGGGGACTTGTTCATGAAGACTCACCTGAGTATCACATAATTATCGCGGGAACACACCCGAGGTGTGGTTTCAAACGTGTTGAGGCGATCCTGATGTCGATTCCCCTTTCATTATAGCAGATATTTTACCCGTGAATATGAATCGCGCGGTCTTGACAGCGCGGAAAGATTGGCTTAAGCTGTAGATATGATACACTCCTTGCCAGCGCTCAATACCGTGAAATACGTCCTTGTATGCGGGATGCTCATTCTGACGTTTGCCTCCGGTGCGATTGCCGGCGAAATCCGCGAACTGGAGCTGAATGATGGCAGCATCGTGACCGGAGAGGTCGTATCCCTCAACAATGGCCTGTACACGGTCAAATCCGGCAGCCTCGGCACCCTCCATATCGAGGAGTCAAAGGTACGAACAATCAGGCAAAAACAGGCTTCCCAAAATCCACCGGTTGGAACGGACCGCATCCGGGAGCGTATGATGAGCAACAACGAGGTCATGGAACTGATCGGGACTCTGCAGGACGATGCCGCGTTCAAGGCGATATTGGAGGACCCTGAGCTCATGAAGGCGGTCAACGCTGGCGATGTTGCCAGGCTCATGGCTGACCCACGCTTCATGAAGCTCCTGAATCACTCCACGGTACAGAACATTCAGAAGAAGATCAACTGACAGGAAGCATTACACGCAGGATGCCCCGAGACCGCACCTCTCTCCGCAGCTTATTGAATTCATATTGACATATTGACATCCCTGGACATTACAGGTACTATCGTCAAAATTTTTCTGAAGGGAGCGGTATGGCCATAACTTATAAGGAAGCCGGTGTCGATATCGATGCCGGCGAGCTTTTTGTCGAAAAGATAAAACCCTTTGTAAAGTCCACATTCAGGCCGGAGGTCATGTCGCACATCGGAGGCTTTGGCGGCCTGTTCGCGCTCAAAAAGTACAAAGACCCTGTACTGGTGTCCGGCACTGACGGCGTGGGGACAAAGCTCAAGATCGCCTTCCTGATGAACAAACACGATACCATAGGGATCGATCTTGTGGCCATGTGCGTGAACGATATCATTGTCCAAGGCGCGGAACCGCTGTTCTTCCTCGATTATTTCGCCACCGGCAAACTCAAGCCGGAAGCACACGCGAATATCGTAAAGGGAATCGCGGACGGATGCAAGCAGTCCGGATGCGCACTCATTGGCGGAGAAACAGCGGAAATGCCGTCCTTCTACGGAGAGGATGAATACGACTTGGCAGGCTTTGCCGTGGGTGTGGTCGAGAAAAAGAAGATCATCGACGGATCGAAGATCAAACCCGGCAGTGCGCTCATCGGCCTGGCATCGTCCGGGCTTCACAGCAATGGCTTTTCTTTGGTGCGCAAGGCACTGCTGGAGAGCGCTGGATACGGCGTGGACGACGTCCTGACCGAACTCGGGCAATCGACACTCGGTCAGGTTCTCCTGACGCCCACCCGCATTTATGCGAAGACGGTGATGAACCTGCGTAAAGACCATGACATACTCGGCATGGCGCACATCACCGGAGGCGGCATTACCGAGAACGTTCCGCGCATGCTCCCAAAAGGGACTCAGGCCGTTATCCGCAAAGGCACCTGGGAGATACCGCCCGTCTTCACGCTGATAAAAAAGAAAGCCGGCATCGATGATGCCGAAATGTACCGGGATTTCAACATGGGCTTGGGCATGATCCTCGCCGTGCCGGCAAAACAGGCGGACGCGCTCATGAAAAAGGCGCGTATGCTCGGTGACAAGGCATTTTTAATCGGTGAGATCGCAAAGGGGAAACAGGTCGTGAAGTACGTGGAAAGATAGGGTCAAGGGGCAAGGGTCACGTAGCAAGGGTCATGGTGAGAATTGGTTTTTTTATCGCCCCATGCTACTTGCTCCATGCTACCTGCTACATGCCCTTCAAACGGTAACATTCATGAAAAAAACAAAACTCGGCATCCTCGTCTCCGGACGGGGTTCGAACCTCCAGGCCATCATCGACAACATTGAAAAGGGCCTAATCACGGCTGAGGTTGCCGTGGTGATCAGCGATCAGCCCGATGCATACTCCCTGGAGCGCGCGCGCAAGCACAATATCCCGGCAGTCCATATAAGCACCAAGGGGTACCAGGGCAAGCGGGACGCGTATGACGCGCTACTTGTACAAGAACTGCAGAAGCATGGTGTCGAACTTGTCTGCCTTGCCGGTTTCATGCGCATCATCACACCGACGCTCATCAGGGCCTTTCCGAACCGGATCATGAATATCCACCCTGCCCTGCTCCCCTCGTTCCCCGGCCTGCACGTGCAGAAAGCGGCACTCGAACACGGGGTGAAGTTCTCGGGCTGCACCGTGCATTTCGTTGATGAGGGCATGGACACCGGGCCCATCATCATCCAGGCCGTGGTTCCTGTCCTGGATACGGATACCGAAGACAGCCTTGCCGCGCGCATCCTGAAGCAGGAGCATACTATCTATTCCCGCGCTATCCAGCTGTACACTGAAGGCAGATTGAAGATCGTGGGTCGGAAAATACTGGCAGTTATCGAAGAACAGGGCGCTGATCGGTCCCTGATAAATCCCTGAAACAAAGCCGTTGTACCTGATGCTCAGTTCACCAGGAGTTCGCCTACTGCATCAAATTAAGAATTGACCGCATGTTCATCAAGGCGAGAAATTCGTCCACCCGTGACGGGTCGCCGGAAATCAGCAGCATGATCGTCTGTACCTTTGGGACATAGCGGTAATCCTGCATCTTTGCAACGAATCGGTCATGCGACACCTCCCTCCAGTTGCCATACAGGAGAAAGGTCTGCGGTTCCTTCCATCCCCGGTCCCCTTCGCGCTCACCCTCCTTGCGGAGAGTGAAAGCTGCCCGCTGTCCCCGGAAACCCTTACCCGAAGGGAACTCCGCCGCTTCCTCGTTCAGCAATACACGGATGGTGATCGAGGCATCCTTGACCAGGAACGGTTCCGTATCGATCATTACCTTCTTGGCGATTTCCTGGGTGACCGCTTCCTGTTGCCGTCTGATTTCATCGAGCGAAGTGGACAGTTTATGCGACTCTGTTTTATTCCCGCTTTTCTTTGCTTTCTGCAGGGCCGTCTCGTTATCTGATCGTTTTTTCTCAAGAACACTCAAACGGTCACCAGCTTCCTCCTGATGCTTTTTCCTGCTGATTTCATAAGCGGCATCAAGCTTGGCCATCTCGGCAGCAATGTCCGCGGTGCGCTTGTAGGTGATTATGTAGCTGTTTTGCCGCGAACCTGGTCCGGACATGGTCGAGGCTGTAAGCTGGGATTCTATCGAAGCCTCACTTTCAACGATCCAGCCCTTGGGTGCGGGAGGCATAGCCTTTTTAATGATTCTCAACGCAGGTTCAATGACCTTCACATAGAATGTCATTTCGTCCTTTGACAAAGCTGGCAATATTTCCTCAGCCATTGCTGGCGTCTGCAACCCTGAAAAAGCCAGTGTAATGGCGATACAGAAAATAAACAGGTGCATATCGATACGCATCATCCTCACAAGACAATTCTTCCTTTTTTTTACAGCTCGCTATCTTTTTTTATGACCGAGCATGGAAGTACCAAGGGGAAATGTACAATACAATGCCAAATAAGGCAAGAATTTATGCGGAGGGTTTACGCTTTGGCATTGATATTCTGTATGAATATCTGTAAAATTACTACTACAAAAAATTCCCACCAAGGAGGTCCGTATGAGGCGTATTGTGATACTGATGGTAGTTGCAGTTGTTATGCTGCTGGCTTTTTCAGCCTGTTTTCCGCACCATCCCGGACGGCATGTGCCCTCGCACCGGGGAGTACCACTTCCGTAGACTCTTGTAGCACATACTTTTATACATCACGATAAAGCCTTGCAGGCGACTCGATGCAGGGCTTTATCGTTTGGAGATCAAATACCCATCATACAGGTAAAACGCCATTATTACCTTGCATCACATGATCGGAAAGGTTTATCATTAAGTGCGACATAGTTAGGACATGCCTTTCGTTGCACCTGCCTGTTCAGACACTCCCTGTGATCTTTCGAGATTCGTGAAAGAGGAAATCTTAACTGCACGATGCAAACGATGCAGTCGTACGAATGCGGAAGAATGGCAAGGAGGAAACGATCATGAAGCAGAAAAGCAAAATTGCGTATTTGTTGCTTGCGGGAATTATGATGGCCACGTTTATCTCGGGTTGCGGGAAAAGCAGTAGCAGCGGGAGCAGCGGCCCTACCCCCTATCCTCAAAATGTGCTGGACTCGGATGTGGTCTGGCAAATCGGCAGCGGAGTAGGCACTATTTACAATCAGAACCTGGCAGGACATCCTGTCGGAAATCAGAATATTCCATCCGCCAGTTGCCCGCTTGGCGGCACAGTGGCTATCACGGGAACAACAGGTTATGGAAGCAATAACAGTATTACAACCGTAAACCTCACGTATAACATGACGAACTGCAGGATATCAGGAACGGGCAGCGCCACCGGATCCGGCGTCATGCTTACACTTACGGGCACTCTTACCTATACGGGCTCTTTCGCCAGCGGTTATACGAGTACAAACTTTCAGTCAACCAGTTTGCGCATGGATGGGGTGGCAACACGAAGCGCTTATACGGATGGCATCATTGCTCAGGATTGCAGCGTGTCAGGCACTAATAATGGGACCGCCATTTATGGGCTGATATGCGGGAGAACGTATTAGCTTACAGCGGAGAGCCGGATTTTAATCTTTCCCGACAGGCGTCGGTGGTGCAGGAATGTTACATACGACACGAGTATCGCTACTACAACCTCTCTCTGCGACCGATGATGGATAACGCAAAAAGCCTTGCATGGATTTCCATGCAAGGCTTTGCTGTAGGGGTAAGAAGAAAAATTGGTGGACGAGAAGGGGATCGAACCCTCGGCCTCCGCATTGCGAACGCGGCGCTCTCCCAGCTGAGCTACTCGCCCATACAGACCTGGACAACAGCCTGAATAAGTTTTTGACAGCGGGTAATCTAATACATCATCCGGAATAAATCAAGGAAAATTTTGTCGGACAGGCAGCAGCTGTCCGCATCCGATCATTTTATTCTTTTCCTTACTTCTTACCTCTACCTACTTAATTTCTACCTTCTGCCCTACTGTAGTTATTGACAAATCCCCCGTTCTTCGCTATAGTGTGCAGGCTCGTGACACTGATTTTATTGAAAGGAGATTCATTTCATGCGTGAACGGCAGAAAGAACTAGACCGCAGACGGAAACGCAAGGAAGAAGTACTGAAGGCCAAACGCAAGGCAGCGAAGGCCGAAGCAGCAGCAATAAAAGGAAAGTAATCCATGCCGTTTTGGCGCACCCTCTCCCTCACCAAGCTCATACTGGTTCTCATCGTACTGTCTGCTGCTCTTATCCCGGCTGGTTGCGCACCCAAGCTGCCGCCGGAGCCTGCCTGGGAAAAGAACGCCCGGGAAATCCTTGACCAGGCTGAGAATTTCCTGGCAGGCAAACAGTACGAACAATCGGCAAAAACCGTTGAAAGTTATTTTGTCCAGTATCCCGCGAGCAAGCAGCGAGACCGCGCCCTCTACCTTATGGGTGAGATCCGACTGACGCTTCGCGACTACGCGCGCGGCCTCTCATACTACAAGGAAATCATTGAGCGGTACCCGTCATCCACCTTCATCCTCCAGGCGCGCTACAAGCTCGGCATCTGCTACTTTGAACTAAAGGAATACGACCTCGCCATAGCCAATCTCGAGGACCGTAGCAAGATCAGCGACCCTGCCCAGCTTCGGCGCACCGCGGAAATGCTTGCGACCGCGTATCTGTTCAAGAAGCATCATCCCGCTGCGGTAAAAGAGCTGTCTGCGCTGTCCGAAATGACGCAGGACGAAAAGCAGAAGGCCGGATACCGCGACCGGGTCCGTGAGATCGTCAACACGAACCTGACCGAGGAAGAACTGAGATCGCTGTCAATGCAGTCAGCCTACCCGTCGGACATTGCCCGCCTCAAACTCGCAGGTATGCTCATCGAGCAGCGGAATTTTCGCGATGCAATCACCATCAGCAGGGACTTTCTTGACAAATTCCCCGGACATCCGGAAAAAACGCGCGCGGAAATGCAGTTGAGCGAAGCGACCGCGAGGCTTGTTGCTCCCCGGTATCATATCGGCGCGCTTCTGCCGCAGTCAGGGCAGCTCGCCTTTTTCGGAGACCGGGTACTGAAAGGCATCCAGCTTGCCGTGCATACGTATAATCTGATTGATCCTGAAAACCGGGTAGAGGTCCTCATCAGGGACACCGGAGGCTCCCCGGACAAGGCGCTCGCGGCGCTTACGGAGCTTGCCTCACAAGGCATCGTGGCCGCCATCGGCCCGCTGCTGACCAAGGAGGCTGAAGCGCTGGCCCCTGCCCTGGAAAAACTGAAGGTTCCCGTTATCACACCCGCTGCATCCGGCGACGGCATCGGCAGACTGAGCCCCTGGCTGTTCAGGAACGCGCTTACCAATTCTACACAGG
This sequence comes from uncultured Nitrospiraceae bacterium, assembly GCA_964447405.1. GTDB lineage: Bacteria > Nitrospirota > UBA9217 > UBA9217 > UBA9217 > JALNZF01. The sequence goes on from CAYUSP010000004.1 coordinate 213,875, forward strand.
CAGCTGCCGCGGCCCAGTATGCGCTCGGGCTCAACCTGAAAAAATTCGTCTTGTTCTATCCGGATGACGCCTATGGCAGGGATCTGGCGCGCCTGTTCACGCGGGGGCTGGAACGGAATGCCGAGATTCTCGCATCCATCGCCTATCCGCCCGATGTCAAGGACTTCGGCCCGTACGCACGCAAGGTCATGGAGATCGATCTCCGGTCCCGGAAAGTGATCATCCCCGAGGATGACGCTGAACGGAAAAAGCTATTGAATGATTTCACGCCAAGCTTTGATGCGCTCTATCTCCCGGGCCATGCTGAAAAGGTGGGACTCATCATCCCCCAGCTCGCTTTTTACAACATCAAAGGCATCGCGCTGATCGGATCGAACAACTGGCATACCCCTGACCTGCTCGAGCGCGCCGACCGCCATGCTGACGGTGCGGTTTTCCCGGACGGTTTTTTCCCGGAAAGCCCGGACCCGGCTATCAAACAGGTCATCGATGCCTACCGCTCGGCCTATCAGGAGGCGCCGGACATCCTCGCGGCACAGGCGTATGACGCCACCATGATGGTTCTCATGTTCCTTAAGGACAGGAAGGACACTCCTCTTGCCATACGCGACAAGCTGCTCAGCCTGAAGGACTACCCGGGAATATCCGGATCGACCACATTCCCTGGTGTCGGCGAAGCGCAGAAGAAGCTCTTCCTCATCAAGGTGCAGGACGGTAATTTTGTCTCTGCAACAGCTGAAAAGCAGCCCTGAGCGCCTTTTCCCTTGACAAGCCCCGGCCTTTTCTTTTAGTATCGCTCTGCTCATGACCGAACTGCATATCATACAGAAAATCGCCATCATGGCGCCACCCCTCATCTTTGCCATTGTGCTTCATGAGGTCGCGCACGGCTGGGTCGCGAACAGGCTCGGCGATCATACCGCGCGGGACATGGGCCGGCTCACCCTGAATCCGATCTCGCATATCGATCTCTTCGGTACGATCATCATGCCGATCGCCCTGTTCGTGCTCACCGACGGACGGTTCGTGTTCGGTTCAGCAAAACCCGTTCCGATCAATCCCAATAATTTCAAGAATCCCCGGAAAGACATGGCCATCTCATCCATCGCCGGGCCGGCGATCAACCTGATCATGGCCATCAGCTTCACGTTCGTACTCCGTGTAATCGTTGCAGGCCTTGACAACAAGATGCCCCAGCAATACTGGAACTGGTTTGCCGTACCATTTTCCTACATGCTCGTCTACGGGATCATGATCAATGTAGTGCTTGCCGTGCTCAATATGATACCCATCCCGCCCCTGGACGGGAGCAGGGTCGCCTACTGGCTTCTCCCCCTCAAGCAGGCGGCGGTATATTACCGGCTTGAGCCCTACGGCATGTTCATTGTCCTGGGGCTTTTCATGCTGGGCGTACTGGACAAGGTCATGACGCCGGTCGTAAGTCTGCTGCTTGCGCTCCTCATCGGTGAAAAACTGTTTTAAGAGTCAACGCGGGAAACCGGGGATTGAGCAACAGCAGCGCAGAAGCACCCAAAGGATCAAAAGGACTTCTTACCTATGCCTAAACAACGTGTCTTAAGCGGAATGCAGCCGAGCGGGCTCCTGCACCTTGGCAATCTCATGGGTGCGCTCAACAACTGGCGCAGCCTCCAGGACCAGTACGAGTGCTACTACTTCATCGCGGATTGGCATGCGCTTACCACGAATTACGCTGATACGTCGAAACTCAGGACGTATGTCCACGAAATGGTCATCGACTGGCTTGCCGCCGGGCTCGATCCTGAAAAAGCCGTTCTCTTCCGCCAGTCCTTCGTGCCCGAACATGCCGTTCTCCACGTGCTCCTGTCCATGTCCACACCGCTTCCCTGGCTCGAACGCGTTCCCAGCTACAAGGAAAAGATGGACCAGATCCAGGACCGGGAGATGAACACCTACGGATTCCTGGGCTATCCCGTACTCCAGGCAGCGGACATACTGATCTACAAGGCGCATTTCGTTCCCGTGGGCATTGACCAGCTCCCGCACCTGGAGCTCACCCGTGAGATAGGACGGCGCTTCGACCAGTTCTACGGCGAAGTGTTCCCGGAACCGCAACCGCTCATGACCGAGTATCCCAAGCTGCCCGGCACCGACGGCCGCAAGATGAGCAAGAGCTACAACAACTGTCTGTATCTGTCAGACAGCCCCGAAGTAATCACCAAAAAGGTCATGGCCATGGTGACTGACCCGGCGCGCGTGCGGCGTCAGGATCCCGGCAACCCCGAGGTCTGCCCGTTGTATGCGCTGAACAAGATCTTCGCGCCCAAAGAATGGTGCGATCATGTCAATGTCGAATGCCGAAGCGCGGGCATAGGATGCGTGGATGACAAAAAAGAGTTCCTGAAGCATCTTCTCGCTTATCTCAAGCCGATTCAGGACCGCAGAATGGAACTGTCCGCCAAACCCGGGCGCATCGCGGAGATCATTGTCGAAGGATCGAAAAAAGCCCGCACCGTTGCGCAGACGACCCTGGCTGAAGTGAACGAGGCGATGAAACTGTGAGCTTCCGCCTCTCTTTATTAACCACGGACGACTTCTTCGCTCACGGTAAATAAAAAAAACCGGTAGATCGGACTTCACTCGCTCTAACTACGGTAACTTTGATTTTCATATTTTATTCATCAGCGTTTATCCGTGTTAATCCGTGGTTAAATGCTCTTCCCAGGATTTATGTCCCGCACTCGGGACCCGTGCCTGTAATTGCTCTTCTGTAAAACTCCTTGACAATACCCCACGTCTCACCTATTATTCAAAAAGACGTCTATTCAGGAAAAACCTCATGATAACAACCCTTCAGGATGTATTAAAAGAATACAAGTCCGATATGGAGCGCATGGAGCACAGGATCCATGAGAGCCTGGGCACCGACGTTCCCCTCATCAAACAAGTCAGCAAGTACATCCTCGGCGCTGGCGGCAAACGGTTCCGGCCGCTTCTCCACCTCCTTGCTGCTCGGCTCTGCGGATATCGCGAGCACAATGCTGAATACATGCTCGGCTGCGTTGTCGAATACATTCATACCGCTTCACTCCTGCACGACGATGTCGTGGACGAGGCGAGCGTGCGCCGAGGTAGGTCTTCCGCAAATTCCCTGTGGGGAAACCAGGCCAGCATCCTCGTCGGTGACTACCTCTATTCCAAAGCCCTCTACCACGCCGTCCGCCTCCAGAACCAGAGAGTCATGGATGTCCTGTCGGAAACCACGACCACCATGTCCGAAGGCGAAGTGCTCCAGCTCATGCATATCCAGAACGCGGATATCACCGAAGCGGACTATTTCCGCCTGGTGGAATGCAAAACTGGCGTGCTCATTTCCGCTTCCTGCCGGCTCGGCGCCATCATCAGCAAGGCTCCTCTGTCACAGGAGGACGCCCTCACCGCTTTCGGGAAAAAACTGGGGCTCGCGTTTCAGATCACCGACGACACCCTTGACTATGCTGCTGACCAGAAACAGCTCGGCAAGGTGCTCGGCAAAGACCTCGCCGAAGGCAAGGTCACCCTGCCGCTCATCTATCTCATGCGCAAGGCCGACGGAGGTGAAAAGGACAACCTGCGGAACATCCTGAACGCCGAAACCATCGGCGAGAACGACCTGTCCTACACTCTGGGCCTGATGACAAAACACGGGGCGGTCAACGATGCGCTCAATCTGGCGCAGACGCTCTCGAACGAGGCAAAGCATGCGCTGGCTGCGTTCCCCGAATCGTCGCCGCGCCAGGCCCTCGCCGCTCTTGCTGACTACGTCGTTCAGCGGGAGATGTAATGCATCCCCTGGTCAAGCTTGCTCAACGTGCCGTCGAACTCTATGTCAGGGACCGCGAAATCCTTGACATACAGGATGATGAACTGCCGCCTGACATGAGGGAACGCGCGGGAGTTTTCGTTTGTCTCAAGATTCACGGAGTGCTGCGCGGCTGCATCGGCACCTTCCAGCCCCAGGAACCTTCGATAGCCCAGGAGACTGCAAGGAACGCTGTTAGCGCGGCAACATGCGATCCGCGGTTTCCCTGCCTGCGGGCCGAAGAACTCGGTGATGTCGAGTACACTGTCGATGTCCTGACACAGCCGGAAAAGATCAACAGTAAAAAAGATCTCGATCCGCGGCGCTTTGGCGTCATTGTGCAGTCCGGCGCACGGCGCGGCCTGCTCCTGCCTGATCTCGAGGGCGTTGATACCGTGGATTACCAGATCAGCATCGCGATGCAGAAAGCCGGTATCCCGCCCGGCGCGCCGGTGGAGCTCTCTCGTTTCGAGGTCAGGCGGTACAAGTAGAGAACAGAGGTAACCGAAAGGCGTGTCGCGCAGAGCGCCCAGACAACCTTTGGAATCTGGTGCAAGTTCAAGTGCCCTGCCTTTCTTTTTCTTTGCGGCTTAGCGACTTTGCGCGATAAAAGTTTTTGATTTTTTATTTCTAACTCACCAAGGAGGATATACAGGAACGATGGAACGATCTGACAGAAATGAAAAGGACGATGCGCAGAAGGCAAAATTGATTTTCTTCGCCGTTGCCGCACTGGTAACCTTGCTGCTGGGCTGGAGCTTCTACACGGCAAACACCGCACGTAAAGACAGGGACGCTGCCCGGCTGGAATCCGAGATGTTGAAGCAGGACAATGCAAAGCTCGAGCAGATGCTGAAGGACCAGAACCAGGTAAACGATGATCTCAAGAAGAAGCTGCAGGTCTGCGAGACTAAATCCAAGGCCAAGCCTGCGGCAAAAAAGAGCACCAGCACTAAGAAAACCTCGAAGACTAAAAAGGGCAAATAGCCGCAGTAGCTTATCTCATAACTTCATTATGCAGGAAGGGAGTCCACCTTGAAAAACCAGCCCATCCGATCCTTTGAGTACAAGAACGATTATCTGTACATTATCATCCGGCAGGCACCCGACGCGGGGCAGGACCGGTACGTCTTTTGCTGCGGGATCAACATATCCCGGTTCGACCCCATCTGCTGGGGCAAGGCGGGCATCTGTTCCAACCCGGCCTTTAAAGGTCTCCAGCAGCTCAGGGCCGATGTTTCCGGGTATGCGCAAAAAATGGGGGTCAAAACAAGGAGTGCGGAACACATCCCCTGCGGGCCCATAACGCCCCGGGGAGACGGTTGGTACCGCGAAAGCGTCCTTCTCCTGGAAACCGGTTCTCCAAAAGCGCTCCAGAAGGTCCTAGAATTCAGCGTGACGGACCTGGTCAAAACAGTCCTGTTTGTCTGCGCCCCGGATGCCAAATTCCCGTCCGTGCTGCCCAATCCGCCACAAATGCAGAAATGGCTTGAATCGATGAGCGTCGTCAACTATAAGCAGGCAGCCCCGCCGCCGATCGCGAAGGCTCCGAAGGTTGGCTGACCATCATCACGCACTGATCATGTCATTCATTGCCATTGTCAAAGACGACCGCTACCTCGAACACAACCCCGGTGAGGGCCATCCCGAAAGCCCTCACCGGCTCATTGTCATCCACGACCTCATCAGCAAGGAATTCGCCGCCCTCCCCCTTATCGCACCGCGAGCAGCCACGGAGGAAGAGCTTGCGCTGGTGCATGACCGCACGTACATTCATCTTGCCGCAAAAACCGCTGACCGGTCCCATGCACAGCTCGACGCGGACACGGGGACATCGGCCCGTTCGTACGAATCTGCATGCTTTGCAACAGGCGGCCTGCTTCAGGCTGTGGATTCCCTCCTGAATCCTGGTCCCCGGCCCGCGGCCCCTGTTTTCGCCTTTGTCCGCCCTCCCGGCCACCACGCCGAAAGAGACCGCGCCATGGGATTCTGCCTGTTCAACAATATCGCGATCGCAGCAGCCTATGCAAAGGCAAAATACGGTCTCAAACGCATCTTGATCGTGGATTGGGATCTGCACCACGGGAATGGCACCCAGCATTCATTCTATGACGATCCGTCAGTGCTGTTCTTTTCATCCCATCAATACCCCTACTACCCCGGCTCCGGCGGAGCTGACGAGGTGGGAAGCGGCGCGGGGGCTGGCTTTACCGTCAATGCGCCCTTTCCTCATGGTTTCGGCGATCAGGAATACTCCGACGTGTACAACCGCATCCTTCTGCCAATCGCCCTTGAATACAAACCTGAACTGGTCCTCGTGTCAGCTGGCTTCGATCCCTATATCAAGGACCCATTGGGAGGCATGAGAATGACAGGTGCAGGCTTTGGTGCTCTGGCATCCATTATCCGGGAGCTCGCGGAAAAGACCTGCAAAGGGAGGGTTTTGCTGACTCTCGAAGGCGGCTATAATCCCGAAGGCCTGCGTGAAGGCGTACGCGCGGTTCTGAACACCTTTCTCCAACCGCACCATTACACACCCGCACCCGCAGCTGCTGCTGCCGAACGTGTTATTCAAAGCATCATTGCCCATCAGAAGAAATACTGGAAGAATCTGGGATAACGACCAGGATCATTCTGAAAACGTCAGTTGGCCGCAGATGAACGCAGATTGCGCAGATAAAACAGTATCTGGGTCTTCTGACATTTATGTGGGTCGCTAAACGGTGAATGTGTTGATTTATATTACTTCCAAAGCGTTTTGCTGCTTCACATTTCTTGCGTGCCCAAGAAATGTGACCGAAAGAAGGGCACCCGGCGAAATTTCTTTACGCCATGCTCGGTCGTCCTCGGTACATTTCGGAAACTCGCCCTTCGGGCTCAGACAGTCCGAAATGCTTAACCCTCGGACTCGGTCGCATGGTAAATTTTCGCATGGGAACCCTGTAATAAGTTCCGATTCTAATCTTTACCCCAAACCCCGCACGTCCCCGGAGCGGACCTACGAAATTTTGGGGCACCCGTCTTGGCCTAAGGAAGCGTCCCGCAGGGCGAACGCGCATGTCTGAGGCCGCAGGCCGAGTTTGCGCGGTCGAGCGAACGTGGCCTTAGACGGGTCCAAAATTTCGTTAAGGACGCGAAGTGGATGTGCAGAAAAACCATAGAGTTTAAGATCAACCGAGTTAAAACCCGGTATAGATCACCCACAACAAATCCGGAAGACCCCATTATCTTTTAATTCGTGCCTAACTCACCTATTGGGTGATTCTTTTTTGAAGTTCAAAACACTTTTTGTTCCGGCTTTATCTGCGTTTATCCGGTTTAATCTACGTCCCAAATGCTCTTCTTAGGATCATTCGTGCTTGTGATACTTTTCGATTCTCGTCACAAGCTTTTCCCGCTGCTCAGGCGTAAGTATTTCGTGGATTTTCGCAAACTTGGCGCCAATGAAGGTCATCATGTCTCCTGCCATGGCGCGGTTCTTCTCCACCATCGCGTCCAGTTTCGCCTTATCAAGAGCCGCGCTCCTCATCAGTTCGTTCGCTTCCTTAATAACATCTGTGCGCATCTTCACCATGTCAGGCCGCTTTGCGAGGAACTCATTCTTGATCTTGTCGAATTCGGCTTTCTGTGCCTCGTTCAGGTTCAGCTCTTCTGCAAGGTGCTTCATGAAGCGTTCCGCACGCTGCTCCGGACTCCGGTGGCAACCGTTCAGAACAAGTATTGCTAGAACAGCCAGCAGTACCATCCCGGTAAGTTTAAATCTTCTCATATCTACCTCCTTCCGCAATAACACGCGGCAATAAAATACTGTATGAACTGATGATTCAATTGTAGCACTTTTTGATCGGGATGCCTGCGAAGCGGGTGCTCTGAGAAGCGGAGGATTCGATTGCGCGTTTATGCGCCAGTCGATGACAGATCGGGACGTGGATGCTGGATAAAATAGCCCTGGGCATAATCCACACCTGCGGACTCAACCAGGCCCAGCGATGACTTTGATTCGACGAACTCCGCGATGGTCTTGATGCCAAGGTCCCTGGCCAGATTGGCAATGTTGGATACGATCGCATTCTCCATGCCGCTATTTCCGGTCATTTCCTTGATGAAGATGCCGTCAATTTTGAGGAAGTCTACTTTAAACATGCGGATGTACTGAAAAGAGGAATATCCTGCGCCGAAATCATCGATAGCGAATTGAAAACCCTGATCTTTCAGCTCATGGACCGCCTTTTCTATCGTATCCATGTTCTTTACGGTATCGCGTTCCGTGATCTCAAAAACGAGCTGCGAAGGATCAATGCCGTAATCAAGCATCATTTTCCGGACGCCGGGCATGAATTCTTTCAACACCAGCACCTTGGGTGAAAGATTTAAAAAAAGCTTTCCGTGATAAGCGCTCCGTTTGACAACATCGAAGGCCTGTTCTATCAGCATCTGGTCGATCTTGCCGATCGCGCCCATGCCCTCAGCGGCCTCAATGAACTCGGCTGCCGGTATGACCCGCTCCGGCGTGACGATCCTGGTCAGAACTTCATACGCCAGTATCTTTTGGTCCTTCACATCAACGATGGGCTGGAAATACGGGACAATGCGCTTTTTCCTGATGGAATCCATGATGAACAGGCTCTTCGCGCCCGCGCTCTTGAGCAGGTTTACGTCAGCTTCGTCACCGGGCAAAGAAACCCGGTCCTTGCCTGATACTTTGGCCTGATGCAGCATGCTGTCGGCAAGCAGGAACAGATTTTCCGCGTCCTTTGCATGGTCGGGGAAAACAGCCATGCCGATCGAGGCTGTTATCCGCGCTGCAGTCCCGTCGGGAAGCAGGAACGACTGCTCCCGCAGGCTGTCGAGCAGTCGCTTGGCGACTATGTATGCCTGGGCCTCGTCACAGATCGGCAGTATGGCGGTAAAATTATCCCCTCCGTGCCTCGCCGCAATATCTCCTTTGCGTATCGCTGTTTTAAAAAGCGATGAGAACTCGATGAGGTATGCATCACCAGCCTCGTGTCCATGGGTATCGTTGATGACCTTGAAATTATCAAGGTCAACGTGCAGAATGGTGAAGCGGTAGTCCTGCCGGCGCGACCGCTCGATCTCATATCCCAGGAACTCCCAGAACGTGCTCTGATTATAAAGACCGGTCAAGGGATCGCGGGTGGCAAACTGTTCCGACTGCTTCGTGTACGCGCTCAGGGCCCGCGTCACGACCACCGAGATGACAATGGGAAGCGGAGACATGGACACCAGCAGGATTATCATGATGGTCTTTCCCAGTGAGGAGCCGGGAACGAACACAGCCATGCTTCCCGCAGCCAGCAGAATGGCGACGGTCAACAGTGCAAAGCTGACAATTATGATTTTCTGAAGGTTTTTCATTTACCTCTGGGTGATCAACAATCTACAGCCTTTATCGTCTTCGAAAATACTGTTTTAGTATATAACATCACTGGTGAATGGGCAAGTAAACCGGCGAAAAAAATACAGGTTGTTCTGCACCTTAATGTCGCCAGGCTGGAATGATTAGTCGGAGACTCGACAAATCCCTGTTGATGTAATAATGAGTAGGGGGTAATATTAAATAGAGGAACTTATCTGGCATGGCATTCATGGAACATGACAGGTTGAGGGAGGTTTTACAATGATTACCATGCGTACCATAGCGGCTCTGGGGAGCGTACTGCTAGTTACTATCATGCTGCAGGCGTGCACGGCGGGCACTCAACTCCGAACAAGCCCGGCATTCGCCGCGGATGTACAGGGAAGGTATGATCTCTACCTATATGGATGCCATTATCCCGCGGACATAGAGAATGTGGCGATACTGGTCAAGGAGAACAATGGGAAGCCGTTTGAAATCTACTCTTTAAGCACATCCTATCGAATAGTGAGTGGGCTTTCGGCAGGTGAGGCGATGGAGCAGGCGGAAAAATTTGTTCGGTGCAGTTTCCGTGATGTCTGGCATACGAAACTGGACAGGATTGAGGATGGAGCCGGCGATACATTGGGATTTGAGCTTCGGCCGCTCTATATGCCGATCGAGTTCGCGTTTCCCGATGTCCTTATGACATCCTATACATTAAAAAACGGGAGTGTTCGGGCGTATATCAGGCTTGATCCAATGGTGGAGCGGGCGCTTACTTCGGATGGTGATGGGGGGCATTCCGGGCACGGTTCCGGCATGCAGTAAGAACTCACGGGGAACAAAGCGTGTTAAGCGTAGTGCGCCACGCGGCAGAATACCTGCCGGGGACTCACTTCAAGTGCGCGGCAAAATACGGCTTGATCTGTTGAAGCATGTCCTCGGCCAGACGGGGAACCATGATGGCGAAGATATCCAGATTCACGAGCGCGTTCGCATTCGCGTCGCTTTTGGCCGCATCATGAATGCGCCGGGCAAAATCCCTGTTCACTGCGGCGACCTCTTCATATATCCGCGTAAGGCCATCCATCTTCCATTCAGCGTTTTTCCCCTCATGGTGTCTCAGAAATTGCCCGACCAGGTACATGGAGACCATCCTGAACACCGTTTCCTCCAGACTGGCGAACGGTAAATGATACCGCACCATCGGCTTCAGCGGCTCCATTATGGGGCAGCCGCTGGTTGCCATAATTATCCCGAGAAGCGGACTTAATCCCTGCGGCACGGTTGTAGATTTGAAATACGTGCGTTCAGCTACAATGACGGATACATCGGCATGGTCGAGAGATGAGCGTTCTTTGAACGCATCGGTAATCCCGGATAGGTTGATCGCGACCGGACAGCGTGCATTATTGTAGTCGCTGAGCGGACAGATGGCGCACTTGCAGAATGTAAGCTGCGTCCATTCCGGCAGGGTGTTGGGCGGTTCGCCAAGGTATGCCAGACTTTTCCTGTCAAGAAGGATTTCGAATTGCCTGAGCGAATTGTCTGCGAAGCGGAATTCATAGAGAATCCTGAAAACTTCGGTTTTTCTGGCAGTTCCGGATGACATGGCGCATGATATCGTGGAAGCCCAGCCTTGTCAAGGACAGGACGAGCGCGCAGGACCTCCCAGGCCTCCCGGCCTTGTTTCTTAGTTGCATACCTGCTTGACAATTAGAAATACCGTGCTACACTTAAATCAAGAAGTACATGTTTCGTTAAACGAGGTGAATACCATGAAAAAATTTACGAGCCTTTTAACGGCGGTTTTAGTTGTAGCAGCGATTGGGCTGGCATATGCAAAGGATGTGCGGGCAACTGATATGAGCAAGGTATATGATGAACTGCTTGGCGCCCGGCAGGAAATACCCTTTGAATCTTATTCCGTGCATATGAACGTTTTGGGTGCATCGGTAATTGGAACTGCAGCCGGAGGAATACGGTCAGGCGTACTCGATGGAAGCAAGCTCTTTGATGAACTTCTCGGCGCAAGGCAGGATATACCATTTGAAACCTACACTGGGCATGCTGCAGCCTGGGAGCCGGATACCATGGGAACAGCAGCAGGTGGCATTCGCTCCGATGTCGCGGATGGCAGCAAGATCTTTAACGAACTGCTCGGCGCAAGACAACCGGTTCCGTTCGAGTAGAATTGCAAAAAGACTTGATGTTAATAATGTTATAACGCATGAACTTGGGGCGGTGTTACAGAAAATATAGACAGGCCTCATGAAATGCTTAGCATGTTGAAAAAAGCAGGCCGGATAATGGCCTGCTTTTTTCGTTGTCCCGGTTATCCGACATCTATACTGATTTTCCACGCTTGGGAGGAGAACCTGCGTACGGACGTTGTTGTTATTTGATAAATAAATTGACACGGTGGCCACTATTTCATACACTAAGCGCCTGTCTCGCAAAGCCAGACTTGATATAAATCCTTCCTATGCGATGAAGGCTACTATCTCCTTGCTTTTGTCCGCTACATCCATCTCAATGTCCAGACTATCGAGGAGCTGGACCACTACAACATCCCCAAAATCAAAGGAGACATGAACCAATGGAAGATACCGCTTCACAACCTGAAGAAACAGTGCTCATCTCATGGGAAACTACGGTCCGCGTATTGTCCAACCCTTCAGCATGGCGCGGAGTGGCCTTAAGCCTTGGAGGAAGTTTTCTGGTAACGGGGGTGCTCTTTATCTTCATGAGCCAGAGTTTAAACGGGTTGTATCTTGCCTCAGGCCTTTTAGCCGGTTTGCTGATTATCTTTGTCCTCGCAGGAAAAGCCATTGATACGTTCGGCGGGTTTCGGGTCAATTTTATTCTCTCCAGCCTGGGCATTCAGAGCGTGTTCGGTAAAGAGGCAAGGATCTCTGCCACAGCCGCCATCATTGTCGGAATCCTCGCAGGAAATCTGACTGACCTTGCGGCAGGTTCGATTGCTAAATCAGAGAGGGATGTGTTTATCCACTACAATGATGTCACCAGAGTCATTGTAAGGCCCCTGCGTCATTACATTCTGATAAAGAGACACGGGTCGCATAAGCCCATTGGCCTCTACTGCAATAAGGACAACTTCACCGTTGTTCTCCGTCATCTGCGGGAGCGATGTTCCTCGGCCCGTTTTCTGGGCGCAAACCCGTCTTCATAAACACGTACGATCATTATGGGTCACTTCTCGAACCCTGATATTCTCCCCTCAGTCCTGTATCGGTTGGTTCAGGAATATACAACGATCAGTATGAAACCCGCGAACATGAGCAGCGACCCGAGCAGGCGCTCCCGCAGGTTCCTTTCTTTGAAGAGAATAAATCCATACATCATGCCGAAAAGGAGGCTCGTGCGCTTGATCGCGACCATGTAGGCGACATTCGTCATGCTGACCGCATAGAAATGCCCCACCGTTGCCACTGCATCCAACAATGCGGGAATGACCGCGACGCGGAAGTTCCCCCTGAGCAGGGCAATCAGCTGCCCCCCTCCTGACTTCCTCGCGATGATCGGAAGCATGATGATCGCAAGCACCAAAAAGTAGGCGGCTCCGAAAAAGGGGGCGGATGAGTGACTTACGCCGATTTTGCCCAGCGCGGACGTAATACTGTAGATAAACGCTACGATCAGCATGTACCGCGAGCCGCGCTCACGCAGAACCGCGCGGAGCGGCTCATAAAATCCAAGACGAAAAGCGGATAAGTTGAGCGTATACCCTCCTATGGCGATGAGCGCAATGCCGATTCCGCCGACAGCGGTGACCGCCTGGCCTACCAGTACGGCCGACACGAGGATCAGGAAGACAGGAGTGACCGAGAGAAACGGGAGCGACAGCGTGAGGGGGGAAAGACGCAAAGCCTTATAGTAAAGCAGGATCGCGAGAATGTCCAACGGCAAGGCAGCGCAGAAAGCCGCAAGGAACGTGCTGTCGATCTCAGGCAGCGGTCCGGAAAGCGCCAGCGCTGCGAGCAGCAGAGGGAGCGCGAATATCACCCGAAACCAGGCGATCACATATTCGTTCTCGTGTGTTATGACCCGCTTGGTAAGGGCGTCGCTGGTAGCAACGCAGACTGCGCTAAGCAATGCAAGAAGGACCCAGAGTTCCATGGCAATGAAGGGGAGGTTACTCGAAACGAATGGGAAAAGCAAGACGTTCAAATCCGGGCAAATCGCATTACCCCGACACTCTACTCCAGACTGGGAACTGCTTTATTACTTCACCTCTTCTATCTTCACCACATTCTCGTACTTGGAGAACAGCGAGAATCTCCATCCATACTTCTTGATCCGAACCAGTTTTCCACGAAACTTGACAGCGTCATTCTGGACCGTGCCGGAATCGAATTTGAACCTGAACCAGGCGTCCTCATTCACGAGAGGCCGGTACTCAGTGGCTATCATGAACCTCCCGTCAACCTTCGTCATCTGGGCGTCCGTGATCCTGGTTTCGATCGTATCAGCAACGAAATAGCTGTAGAGAAGAAGCAGGATGACTGCCAGGGTCCCGAACAGGATCGCCTTGAACTTGAAGCTATTAAAGAATTCCATGAACTTGCACTCCTCGATAGTGAAGTTGCGCGTGGAAGACCTCGCAACTATAGTACATTACAAACCAACATCTTGGATATTGAATCAAGTTTTGAATCAAAAACAAAACCCACTTTTCACACGAAGCCACGGAGATCACGAAGAAAAGCTTGAAGCTTGAATCCTGAATTACTTCGTGGCTTCGTGACTTCGTGTGAGACCTATTTTGATTTTTAGCTCATGATTAATCGATCTGAGGCGGAGCCTCGTTAAACAATATAGCAGAACCTTCAAGTTGTAAAGATAAAATAGAAAAACCCGTCACCAACAAAGGTAACGGGCTCGAAAGCGGACTCTTACTTCCCGGTTGTACCTTTCACGGTTTCCGTCAGCGATTCCTTGATCGCGCCCGGAGCGCTCATGATAGACATGAAGCTGTTGCTCCCCATCATGCTGAGGTCGGGAAAACTGATCGCGATGCGGAACCGCGCAAAGAGATGGTAGACCTTGTTCCCTGACACCAGGACCTCATACGGAAGATGGGCGGTCGACTTGATGTCACCAAAATCGATGTAGTCCATGATGTACTTGTCCGCTCCATTCCCCTTGGCCAGGGAGACTCCGAATACGGCCTCCTCCTTGCCGGGGATGTCAACGCGGTACACCTTGGTAACACCTGCCTTCCCAGCAGCCAGACCTGCTTCGACGGCAATCAGTGCTTCCTGATAGGTCTTAAACTCTGCGAGCTCGTGTTTTCCGAGGCTGTCGAACTTTTCCATGCCAAAGGTATAATTGTACTTTTTCAGGTCCTTTTCCGACAGGCCCTTTTCAGATCCAAAATCCTTCTGCTTGCCCAGAGCTGATTCCAGCTTCGCCTTTACCTCTTCCAGTTTGCCCTGCATCCGGTACGCTGCTGCCCAGTAAGGTGGATTCGTATAGGATACCTGCACCTTGTCTTTCACTTTCGTGATCGCCACGCGCATAGCCGCACCATACCCTCCAAAATCGCTCTTGGCGGCATTCGCTTTCAGGACATCGTTCGTGATTGCAATCACCACGGCATTTGCATAGGGCGAGTAACTGCCGACGACCTCAAAACCCTGTGCCTGCAATGCCGTCTTCGCTGCGGCAACCGCCTTTTCCTGGTCTGTCTGTTGTGAATCTGCACCGAGCACAAAGGGTTTTAACATCTCAGCACTTGCTGACGATGCAGCAACGAGCATTGTGCTTACGAGAATACCCAGTATGAACGTACGTTGTTTCATGGACATCTCCTTTTGTTGATGTGGGATTATACGGACCTTCAGGTGGTAAGAATTGACCACTGAACTCCGTATACCATGAAACTATCAAAAGCACGCCACATAGTCAACAAGATTCGCAACTTATTAATCAACGATGGGCAGGCCAGCGGGACACAACAGATCATGAACTGAAGATAACTCCTGCACCCGCAGTTGACTTATATCGGCAGCGCGAAAGCAGCACAGTGCCAGATTCGCAGAGATCACAGCTGCAGCGGCGTAAAGAGGCCAGTCGTGAGTGTCCCTCTCCCTTGCCGCGGCTCGTCCAACGCCTGCGCATAGCCTATCCTCCAGGTAATTGGCATTGCGTAAAAGGTTACAAGATCAACCTTCAGCTCGATGCCTACCGAGCGCTTGAGGTCCGAAGTGGAGAATGTGCCGTCCCAGGCATTGCCTGCTTCGACAAAAACCGCACCATGGGTTTTTTTCATAAAGACCGGCTTGGAATCCCATCCATGCTCCACGTTCCTGATAGGAAAACGGTATTCCAGCATCGCGAGGCCCGCCTTTTGTCCACGGACTGAGTTCGTGGGATATCCGCGTAAATAAACGTTCGGCGAATTGATGAAGATGCCCACATCTCCGGGGTTGTAACCACCGATCTGAAATACCCTCTGGGCTGCGGGGATCGAATCGCCGTTCGAGGTTCCAACAAAGGCTCTTGCCAGGAGTACGTGATGGTTTTTCGGAAGATCAATGAATTCGTGCCAATCAGCCGTGAACTTGTAGTATGCGTAATCGCTTCCGAGCGATTTATCGAACCGCTCGTATCCGAGCGCGAATGCACGCCCGTTCTCCTGGCTGGCTGAATATCCGTACTTCCGGGAGTTGTTGAAAAGGTAGGACGCATACCCGGACGCGAACGTCCCCTCAGAAGGCATTGGCCCGTTGTACCCGGCCCAGGGGGTCAGGTCTGTCAGGTGGGACGATTCCTTGCGCCGGTATCCGATGGTCAATTGCTGCTGCATCGCGGTCTTCATAACCGGTATAGCCACAGACAGGTCGTAGGACCTGTTGCGTTCAACGTAGTCCCTCGTTCCCGTGGGGTCCGAAAGAAGTCCGCCATAGGTGGCGTACATATCGGATGCCTGAACATGCAGCGTAGGATAAAGCCCATCGTAGAAATAATTGACCAAGTACCCCGCGCGCTTAAGCTTCGAACCGTATGCCACAGTCCCATCATAGCGGTGACGCTGGACTACGTCGTGGCCGGAAGTGGTAAAACCGACAAAGGTGCCCTCTTCCGTGCCGGTTATGATCGCCGGAATCCAGTAGTGGGGAAGGATGGTCGAGACCGGGCTGTAGGGCCGCGTCGCGGACACTGACGATGCTACCTCAGGGAGCATTGCCGGATAAGGATCGATGAACGGTTCAGCAGGTTTCCTGGTAGAGGCGTCAATGGCAATAGTGTGGATGTCATATCCTATTGAGGAGTAGGAAGCGAATGCAAGCGTTTTGTTGTCCGGCGAAGGCGAAGGCTGCAAAGCGCCGCCCAGGACATTCGTTACCTGGATGATCTCTCCTTTTCCCAGCTCATAGGCGTACAGATTGTTCACACCTGTGCGATTCGAGGCGAAGTAGATACTATTGCCGTCAGGACTCCATGCCGGATCGAAATCATTTGCGCGGTCATGCGACAGCTCAGCCATCTTTTTCCCCTGTGCGTCAAGGACCCAGATATCGGCATATCCTTCCGGAGTGGCAACGCTCGCCGCTATCTTTGATCCATCAGGGCTGAAACGTGGGGTAGCGTACTGGTTCGTACTTTCCTCCGTTAATAACATGACATCATTCTCCTGCGCCGGGAACGTCCGGTCCGGGCTGATGTTCATCGATGCGAGCCGCGTTTTGGACAATCTGTTCATAACGAACAAGAGCTTTGCGCCATCCGGAGAAGGATGCGGGTCCCGCGCACGCAGCCCTCTGGTCAGCCGCTCTTCCGTTCTTTTTTTCAGGTCATAATAATAGAGGTCGTTAAACTGATTTGTATTTCGCCAGAAATCCAGCTTTGAATAATAGAGCCGGCTGCCATCAGGGCTCCACGACAAGCTTCCGTCTGCATAGGCATTCTCAACAAGCTTCCGAACGTCTGTGCCATCAGCGTTCATTATATAGATACCCGGAAACTCATCTGCATTCGAAACGGTGTATGCTATCTTTGTGCCATCGGGTGAAAAGGACGGGTTGGCGTTCGCATAGCCCCTTCGTGTGAGTGAGAAGGAAGCGGTAATCCCCTTTGCAGCTATCTCGTCACGCTGTTTTCTGTATTTCACTTCGAGCGATTGCTTCCATTCCCCCCACAGCTCTTCATAGGATTTGTTCAGCACCCGCTCGCCCGTCGCATTCACCAGAAAGGGAACGATTCTGCCGCTGTACTCCACACTGATGTCAGCGACCTTGTCCCTGCCGTATGTATCGGACAGGTAATGGATGAATGATTCGCCAAAGATATACGGCGTGCCCATGCCGGGCCATTCGGTGACGAAGTAGGTCGACATGCGGTCGAGGGTGGGTAAGCGGTCTTCGAGCACGGCCATGCGCACGATCATGTCAGTACCAGGCACATACCCGTTGAAAAGCTGCCCCGCAGCCTCGTAATCAGCCAGGCCTTCTATCATCCAGGTCGGCTGGAACAGGGTGTAGTTCGGAAAGTAGACCCGGCCGGCGATCTTCTGCAGGATTGCAGCAGGGCCGTGAACCATGTCAATCTGGAGCACATGGGTATATTCGTGCGCGATCAGGACCCTCAAAAAATCAACAGGAAAGGCCGTCTGACCATGGGGATACGCGGTCAGGAAGATGATATGATTGTAGGTCAGAAAATTCATTGTCGAGCCCATGCTGAAATCCGCCCTGTCCACGAAGACCAGATGGGTCTTTTCCCTGGGCTCCCATTTGATGCGCGGGACAAGGCGGGCATGTTCTTCTTCCGCGATGCGCGCTGCCCGCTGCGCAAGCTCTTCCTCTCCCTGATGATAGTGAATCAGGAAGTGCGGCGTCTCGATGGTGATCCAGGTAAAAGCAGGGTCGAATTTGGCAGAGGCAGGTGCAGAGAAGAGTGCGGCGGCAAGTGCAATTCCGATGAATATTCTATTCATTTTGCCCCCTTATTCGGCAGACAGAATAATACGAATGGATATTCATTTCAAGGAATATATTAACGGGCGTACTGTCAAACTGGCAGCCTCATGGCAACGCGATTCATCAAAACCACCTAAAAAAGCCAGGCCATTCCGATATAACCTCGCAGGGTGACATGACGTGTAACGATCGGGCTGTCCGTGATACCGGGGCCATAAGCAGCAGCCTGGACACCCGCGAACGCGGTCCAGGACCTGTTGATAAGATAGAATCCCGTGACCCGTGCCTTTTCATTTATCGTTGCACGGCCGACATAGGCCGGCCTGTCCGGCGTCGCTTCTTCGGGTCGCACACCGTAGTAATAATCCACGAGCCGGGCGCTTTCCCATTCCAGGTCGATGCTGGGCACGAGCATAAAATCATGCCCGAACAACGACTGGCGGAGCATGATATGGCGCAACAGGACCAGTTGGACGGAATCGCCATTGCTGACATTGCCGATGTCGTGGTTGTAATCCAGATGCAGAGAGTAGTTTGTCGGCGTTTTCCACTGAAACTTAACAACACCGTCAGTGGATGCCTGACGCCTCGCCACAACGTCAAAAGCCGTCACGTTGGGGTGGTTTTGAACACTCACCCCCACTTTCCTCCTGTGACCCTGCGTTTGCCACAACCACACGCCGGCCTCGCCTCCCCCTTTATTGCTCACATAGAGCTGACCGTCGAACTCTATAAAAAAAAGAGGGGCCACCAGCCTGCCTCTATAGTGTGAGTTCTCAACGATCCCTTGGGCATAATTAATCTCTCCCCCGAGATACCCGCGAAATCGATGATCCTTGACCAGCTCGGTCTCGGGCACGGCATCTGCAATGTTAATTTCCGTCGAATCACGCGCTGATGCTGCATATGCCGGAATAGAAATGTGCAGTATTGTAAGCGCTGATAAAACGGTCAGAAACAGATTTATTGATTGTCGCAGATTTTGAGTTTTCATCATCATGAAAATAATGTCCTGTTCTCGAGTCGTTCAATATGGTCTATGAGCAACAATATACCCATTAATTCAGGTGTTGTCGTCCGCGCCTATACGAACGGACCACAATTTTCCAAAATAAACGGCCATCCTATGCAGAATGTTCCCGGGGAAGGCGTTCTTTGAACTGGGAGGGGGTCATGCCTGTGTGTTTTTTGAACGCTGTATAGAAGGAGGACTTGGAATTGAATCCCGCATCCATTGCGATCCCGAGAATCGAGAACCGGTCCGATTCAGGCGAGATCAATGCTTTTTTCGTTTCCTCGACACGATACATGTTCACAAAATCGAAAAAACTCTTATTGAGCTTCCCATTGATCACCTGCGAGAGGTGGTTGGGAGAGACATCGAGCATCTTGGACAGAATCGGGAGCGTCAGCCCCATTTCAAGATAGGGTCTCTCAGTTTCCATGAGCCGCGTGACCCTGGAGAGGATCGCATCCGCCTGTTCGTCACTGAGAGAAGACTTTGCATATTTCTCGGTTTCTTCGGGTCCTTCCAATCGAGTCGTCGGTGCCCTGGCAGGATCGACCCCGCTGTCCCCTGCTGGCGCAACAGCATCAGGAGGAAATAGTTCCGAGGTGGTGAATATCTTTGTCTGGCTGATGCCTTTATAACCCATAAAGTAAATGATGCCGACGACTACGAGGTTGTACAAATAGGCGGCTTGGAGAAATATGCCATAAACCGGCAACAGAAAAGTTACCAGAGCGAAAATGCCGAGCTGAACCATGAAAAGGATGAGAAGGTTCCTGAGCCAGCTGAGATTGATGCGGTCGATAGAAGAATAATTTTGCCTGATGCTGCGTGAATGGACCCTGAGAAGCCTGAGAGACAGAATGAAGTATCCGGCTATCTGTATGATGAAGACGATGAGGACCGGATTAGCGAGGCCGGAGTAATTCTTGAACAGGCTTTGCAGCAGCCATTGTTTTCCCTTGATATCGGCTTTTAACAGGAAGAATGGTGCAAGGTAGACGGCAAAAATAACGGCTGGCATGAAGTGCACTGATAACTTAAATGGTTCGACGCGCTGCCAGGGTTCTGTCAGGGACTTAACATAATAATAGGCGAGCGGTCCATACGCAGCCATGAGCGGCCATTGGATCCCGATCAGGAAAGGATAGTGGAGATAATAGTAGGTGACCGACATGAACCCGTCAATAAGTCCGAAGGAGAATAGAAGAAGCAGCAGCGCAAGGAACCTGTTTGCAACACGGTTCCCGGTCTTTATCCGCGCAAGTACAAGGGCAAAGAACAACCCCTGCCCCGCGCCCACAAGGAGCAGGATGGAGATCAAGCTTATCGCAGGCGTCTTCACCGCTGGAAGCCTTCTTTCATGGATCCATCCTCGTCATTTCGTTTGACAACATCGTATAAGCCGTTCTCACACAAAGATCACAAAGTCCACGGAGAATATACTGAACGATTATCACTTGTCTTTCTTTGTGCCTTTGTGCCTTCGTGTGAGGATATGATCTTCTTTTAACTGCAGCACATTTGAATCATTTCCGTGCAACACTGCTCCCCGGTTTCAATTCAAGATACCATGCTGCAATGATCACGATCAGCAGCAGAAGCGCCACCTTCAGGCCCTGCAGGTCGAAATATCCCGATGTTACGTAATATCCCAGGACCCTCCATCGTCCGTCCCTGTCCGGCGTGAGCATAATAGTTTCGGTTGCAGACTGCATATTCTGGAATGATGTTTTGAACCTTACAATGGCATTTTGTTCGTCATTCATTCCCGGCTGATTTGCAATCAAGCTAACGTTCACCACGGTTCTGGTTATGACCCCACCGAGAGGGTCGCGAACCAGGGGAACATTGCGGGTCCATCTCTTCTGCTTGACCGCTGACTGGAAAACATCAGAAGCTTCCTGCCAGCTTGACGCATAGTCACCCCTGTCGATGATCGCGATCCACTGCTCAGCGGCCGTGACAGCGGCTTTCTCCGCATCGCTCTCCGATGCCAGGCCAGGGTTGGACAGGAGTGCACAAGCGAGAGCGGGTCCAATGAATATATCCCGGATAAGTTTCATTAACATTCTATTATGCAAGACTTTTGCTCTACGCGCTGTTTACGTTGGACCAACACGCCGCCTTTGCGCCAGATACCCCCCACCTATCCCGGCCGGAAGCATGCCAATGAAGCCGATGATTTCAAACCAGAGCGGGGTGCCGCCTTCCCGGAAGATGGAAGCCATGATCATTCCGATGACCGCGACCGCGACTCCGTGCAGGATCTCCTCCCTTCCCGCCATTCTGCCGGCAATGTACCCGCCCAGGACAGTGCAGCCAAGTCCAATGATGAGCCCCAAGAGCAGGCCGCTCGTGCTCTTTATGCGGATCATGACCTCGGTTTCGGAAAGGCCTGTTGATACAAGCGCGCTTGCCAGAAGTGTCATAAGGAAAAGGGTCCCAACATTGTCCGCCACAGCCCCGACAAGCACAGCCTTGATCTTGATATTGGCAAGTTTAGTCTTCAGCACGTCCTCCCCCAGTCAGCACATCGCGATAGGTCGCACTTTATGATTCACTGCTTTTTTCGATCTTCCGACAAAAAAACCCCTTACCACAGTTCCGGCAAAGGGCCTTCATGTCATGTTCAGAGAAACGGGTTGGATGCGTCAAGGCCACTATTTCATCTTGCGGCATCCTGTGGCACCAGCTGAGAATTGAATAAGTCAGTATACTGAATGAACTCCGTCGCGCATTGCGGACAACCGATGCAATGCCCCGAGCAAAAAACGCCTCCACAGCCCGAGCAGGAGTTGCCGCTACCCGCCGGGGCGACCACGGACACAGCGCAGTACTTGCCCGTACCGGAGGTAACACATGCCCAGGTTTCGCTGGTCACAATCATCCTATTGGTTGTAGCAAAGGATATCCCTGTACAGTCGGAATTTGTATTGCACGCTTTCGTGCACATGGCATCCGTATTTTGGAAACTATAACTCCCCACGACCCTGTCATCCGCAGTTCCGACAATGAGACCGCTCTTGCACAAATTGTCCGGACAGGCGAGACCAGTTGTTAAATTGAATCGCGGACCGCATACAGTGCTGAGCGCAGCGGTCGCCGCCGGAGCACTGTCGCTGCTGCTGCCTCCTGTGCAGCCGACCATGGTAACAAACAAGAAGAGCGCAAGAATCACCACACCTGAAATCTTTTTCATGGCATTCCCTCCCTCTCTTGCTGTGGATCGATCGGGCGAACCGGCGCCCTGCCACAGCGATTTAATCTGCTTATTCTCCGGATGCTCTCGTCCCCTTGAAACTTATAGTAGTGTATGGACAACAAATATCACATAAATGTACGAAAAGCAATATAGGTTTTTTTCCGGATAAGTCGGCTAACCACTGACCAATGCAGATAGTCAGCTTGTTGGTTCATTCGAACGAAGTAAATTCCAGCTTCGTATCTGCGCCGGGATATACTATGCAAAAAGGACGTGCCATAAAAGGAAGTCTAACTAGGGTTTAATAAGTTGTCCAACAGTATGGACCTTATCCCGATAAATTTCTGAAGAACCTGGACAATCATATACTTCCTGCCCAAAAGACGCTACGCTTGCTGCTTGCCAAAAAACTGCTCCGCTGGACAGCCCAGTTCACGTTGTTTGCAGTAGGCGCAGGCTATCCGGGTCCGGACAAGATAATTGCCGCCGAACGACAGCGCCAGCAGCGCCGCAAGCATCAGCGCCGTGCCCCAGGAAAAACTCCGTATCAGGAGCGCGATGCCTCCGGCAAGCGGGATCAGCAGCACAAGCATATCAGGCAGCAATTCTTTCCACGAGATGCATTTGGATATAAACCGCTTCGGATCTCCCTGTTTGAACAGGAGCGGGGCAAGTTTGCCCCTGCCGAATGCGCACCATCTGTCGAAGTAGTAGCAGTCAACACAACTCATCCTCATAACATGGATCTCATTGCCGAGGCAGTACAGCAGATAGAGCGCGGCCACAATGGTCCCAAAGCCGGACAGTATGGCCACGCCCAGTGTATAGATCGAGACAGTCACCCCAAGTGCGATCAGAATCATTGATACGGGGAAATTCTCATATGTTTTTACAGGCTCCATAAGCACCTCCCAATGTCTCCTGAACACCCAAATCCGGACAAGTCGGAACCAAAAAAGGCATCTCGCACAAAGCCGCAAAGCGCGCAAAGAAAACCTTTAAGCCTATGGTTTAAAACCAAACACCTGAGCCTCTTTATTATGCCTTTCTTGGCGACTTTGCGGCTTTGCGCGAAAATATTCCCGTCATTTTGCATAGAATTTTATTTCTTCAGTACCTATATTAAAATAAGCGCCAGGTGCATGATCCGTCACTTCTTCCTATGGTTTTTCATGGTTGACTTGACAAATTGTCCGAATTTCTTATCTTTCCTTCGCTTTTCAAAATAGGACAATTCATTGTATTCAGATTCCTTCATCAGCTTCATATAGCTCTGGTAACGGTCTGGTTGCAATGTTTCGTTCTCGATCGCAGCCAGGAGTGCGCAGCCGATCTCCTGCATATGGGTGCAATTGGCAAACCTGCAGTTCTTTGTAAGGCCCCAGATATCAGCAAAGCTTTCCTCAAGCCCTGAGCTGACGCCGATATTCCCCAGTTCCCTCATGCCAGGTGTGTCGATCAGCATGGCCCCTTTATCGAGTATGACCAGTTGACGCTGCGCAGTCGTGTGTCTACCCTTCCCATCGCTTGCACGAACCGTGTTTGTCGCGAATCTATCGCTTCCAATGATATGGTTCAAGAGCGTTGTTTTGCCCACTCCCGAAGACCCGACCAGGCAATACGTTTTGCCCGGCTCAAGTAGTTGTTGCACCTGATCTATGCCGAAACCCGTCACATTGCTGAGCGGAAGGACTTTGCAGTTGATATTCGCTTGACGTACGTCTGCTATTCTCTGCTCCAATTTCTCGGGGCTGATGAGATCACTTTTTGTCAGGAGGAGCATTGGCTCAACATGCCCTTCGTTTACCATTACGAGGTAACGCTCCAGCCTGCGCAGATTGAAATCGAGATCACAGGATTGGACGATCAAGGCGACATCGATGTTGACCGCGATCATCTGGTAGTCGATCTTTTTGCCGGGTGTCTTCCGTCGTAAAAACGATTTCCGCGGGAGAAGGCCGTGAATAATAGCTAATGTGTCATCGTTGTGATATTGAACAAGCGCCCAGTCGCCGACCGAAGGAAGGTCCATACTCGAATCAGCGGAGTAGATGAAACTGCCTGCCAGTTCAGCGAACACCTCGCTGTTTTCATTTCTTACGAGGTAACTGTCCCTGTGGACCGCGGTCACGCGAGCCGCAGTGCAATCAGGCCGCAGCGCCTCCGATCTTTTGTCTTCAAACCACTGATCAAATCCGAGAGTTTTCAGTTCCATGGTAAGTCATATGAGTTGTCCGGAATTATGTTACCCGCATTGGCGATTTTAGCTCTTCTTAAGCGATGCCAGGCGAATGCCGAGCTTTAATATGGCCGATTGAACGACGTTGAATTTAAAAGCATTCTTTCGCAGGTCCTTGCCGCAAGCGCCGCACTTGGTTGAATACCAGGCAAAGCTTGTCCTGCAATCCGGGCATTGCCACTGCTTTTCCTGTTCTTCAAGCCATTGCGTGACGCCATCTTTTTTGATCGTCTCCATGTTTGCGTGCGAGCATTTAATGTGCGGGAGCAGGCCTTCGATTTTTTTCCGATCAATTAGCATCTTGCAGGGGAATGCAGTGCAATCGATGCAATGCTCAACCTTCTTATCCATCGCGCACGCTCGTATCCTGCAGATCTTGCAGTTTATGAACACATTGTCTGACTTGCATCCATCGCACTGGAGCTGCAACGTGCTGCTGTCATGATAGTCCACTTTTTGTGACCGCAGAAACGTCTTCAGCAGCGGTCCTGACCAGAACTCGGACAGCCTGGTCTTTTGCCCAGTCTTATAGGCCCTGTGGATGTCGCAGGCCCCGCAGTAGATCCCGCAGTATGAGTCGTAATTGTGGTTGTTCATAATGTACCTCCTTGATATCGGGAATAACGGACTATTTAGGTATCGTGTTCTGTTGCTCTACATGACCTTCCAATTGCGTTTTTTGGCTACGGCTTATTCATTTCTGCTTTGATGCTAATGCAATTGCGTCCTGCAATGGCAACCGGTTTCCCGTAGTCAGGTAGTGATTCAGCATGGCTTCTCCCATGCGCATTTCAAAAGAAAAGCCATCTGACATGCTGCCGAGCGCCTGGTTTCCTTGTTCAGTGAGGCCAACGAGGAGCAGATCGTTCACCGCGCGTGTTGTGCCGTCACCATTATCTATAAGCGTTATGGAGAGACACATTGTCCTGAGGGCATTCACTCGGACAAACTCGATCCTGGCATTTGGCTCATAATGACTGATCACCCAAACGTCGTCTGATGATTCTCCTGGCATACGCGTTCTGAAGACACAGTGCTTTTCAGCGACACCTGAGTCGGATTTCAGCATTTCGCACTGCCAAGGTTCGATCCATTCGTATTCGCGGACAGGGCAAAGGAGAGGAAATACCTTGTTGGGTGGCGCTATGAAATGCTGAACAGCGCTATTTCTTACTTTTTTAGCTGTGAAGGTAGACATATCGTGTCCTTTCCTTTAACGGAGAGCGCAACCAGCGCTGTCAGACGACCGGTTCTCGCTCAGGTTGGGTGATGACTAATCCCCTACATCTCCCTATGCCAAGAGATGGAACTGCATAAACCTCAGTATTTGCCTGATAATCTCGCGAGAGGTTTCGCTATCGTGCATCAGGTCAAACGCGTGTGGTGCTTCAGCGTGATTCACGAATGTGATCGGCAGATTGCAGGACAACGCCTTGCCCAAGAAACTGTCTATCGTTTCATTCAGATGAGGCGTTTCATCCCGGCCTGCTCGCACGATGAACAGAGGCATATTTTGGGGAAGATCAGCGACTGATCTCCCCGCACACGGATTTACGAAGCCGATCTGCCTGGCTACATCAGCCACGCTTGAGGTTCCTTCGAGGTCAAGCATGAATCCGTAACACAGAATAGCACACTTCAGATACTCCCGAGCTCCCTGCATCAGAACCGATAACGCATTAGGAACATTGCCAGAGCCGGCCCATACGCCGATCCGATTCTCGTCGATTCCTAAAACAGCGGAATTGTTCCGAACGTATTGAAGCAATGCGTGAACATCTGCTGCCGGATCAGTACCGGTCGTGTACGTGATTGCCACCAGTCCCGAGGCAGCCGTCAATTGTCCCCAGGAGATGTAGAATTCCATGTCCTTGAGCTTGCATCCGAGCATCTTCTGAAATCCCGGATCAGGATATCCGGTTATGAATACCACCGCGGGCGTACGCGCTTCACTTTTTGAATCAGGCGGATAGTAGATATCCATGGTAAGCGCCCCCGCATCAGTGACCCGGTATTCCACGTCTTTGCGAATTTTCACATCACTTGTTCGCGGTATTTGGTAGACGACCTTCATTTTCGTCATAGCATGTCTCTCTGTTGCCTGGCTCATGTGTATTTCTCCTCTTCTTCGGCCCAATCCCTGGGCCACGTTGATTCCTGCCTTTCTCCGCCATCGTCATACAGACATAATACCGGTAAAGCATCAACGTTGTGCCTGATTTTCCTTGAGCTGCTTCTGATATTCGTCATAACTCATCCCGGTCCGCTTCAGGCATTCCTGCTGGTCAGCGCCATAAAGCTTCTGGCATTCCATCTCCTGACCGTAGCGCAGACTGTCATAGACGGTTCTTTTGGTGCAGTTGGATATCGTTGCCATTATAAACAATGCTCATATCAGTGAAGTGATCTTCACAGGTATCCTCATGGATCAAGTGAAATCATTAGCATAGCCTGTGGATCGATCGGCGTGGGCCGTGACAGGTTGCACCATCAATGTTCAGGAGCCGGGTATCTTGAGCCCGCTATTATTTGCGGTGACTCAATCGCAGCTGGATCGAATCCTTTGAAAATAAGCCATACTGCCATGACCAGCTCCTGCAAACCTATGGGAGGCGCAAAATAGGGCATGACCGCCATCAATGGCCTGGTAACGAAGAGGCCGAACATATGCAGCAAGGCGCCGGTTAATAATAATGCAACTGCCAAAAAACCCCAACCTGACAACCAACGAGGAATGAGTTTTGATGCATAGAGTAAATAATAGAACAAAGCTCCCGCGTTAATAGATCCCTGACTTAAACTGATGAGCGACAGAGAGTTGACCGCCAGATAAATATGGAGCTTGCCCTCCAGCAGCCGGAAAGCGACATACCCAAGAGCTATTCTTTCACTGAACATCTTTAGGATGGGGAACAAGACGACCGGTATCAATATCATGGCAGGAGCACAGGTGAAGTCGAGCAGGACCCCGATCATCACAGACGTTTTGTCCGGATAGGCGGCGGCAAGGTAGTCCGGACCGTCAAGAACAGGCTTGTATATGCTCGTGGCAATGATGTTTAGAACAAGCGCAATGAGAAATAATACTGCTGCGATCGCCGCCGGCCTTCTGGTTGTATTCATACTAGTGTCCTTGTTATCGATACAGACATTGCACCGGTTTTTTCTGCAAGGAGAACGCTACGCCGGCCTGATGGACTGCCTTCTGTTCGCCGACATAATTTCCGCATGTCGTGCTATGCCCGCACTTTTTATCTGAAGGATGCAGGCCCGCCTGTCTGAACGCAGAATGATTCCGATGACCTTCGACAATACGCTATTGAACTTATTGCATGCTGCCGGGTCCGGATTGGTATTGCAATCAGCGCACGAAGCGTATCCGTTCTCCGTGCAGCAGCTTTTCACCTTGCACCATGTCGCCTTGGCATTATCATGACATCCGGGACATTTTCCCTTCAAGTATCCCCTGCATGCACTGCAATACAATCCGCAATAGGCCACCAGCCCGGCATCCGCGACGATCGTTTTCATGGCTCCTCCTTGTGAACGCCCTTTATTTGCTCGTCTTTCTTTGCGCCTTGGCGTCTTGGCGCGACCATATTCTTGTTGTTTTGGGAAGAAGTTAACGCTTAACTGGCCCCCTTTCTGGTGTTCCAATATCCCGTCCGCGCAAGAGGACAATAGCCAGCACCGCCATCCAGAGCATGTAACCATAGATGTTGATGCGCTCCCTCACCCCGACCCACGGCGTCGGCAGGTTGGCTGCGATTCGGGGAGCATCCATGAATGCCCAGGCTCCGCAAACAAAGAGTATCAGAATTGTCGCGATCGAGTAGAAGCGGAACCATTTTCCACGAGCGGCGGCTCCGAGCCCAATGATCAGCAGGATCAAGAGTACTGTCAAAACCGTAATGATGATGTGCATCGCATCGGTCAGCGTTGACCCGGCCCCGCGGAGGTGCATCGGAACGAATGTCGCCACCAGATCCACGACCCCGAGCACGATCAGCAGAACTCCCGCAATACGCAGAGCGCGCTTTTGTCCGGCTGCACTACGGACGCCCAATCCAAATGCTATCTCAAGCATAGCATAGAGGAGCAGAATGGGAACCAGAAGAGGCCTGGTCGGCGCCCCAATGGCCCTCAACTCGCTCACGGATTGCGCGGTGTAGCTGTAGCCCTCCCATAGCATGGCCGATATGATGTCTGAAGCGACATACAGTACGGAAGCGAGGATACCGCAGATGAGAAGATTCTTTTGCACCATGCATCACATCCTGGACCGGCGTCGGTTTCGGTTTTACCGGTTGCACACGCACTCTGCGGGCGCGACACGCTCGGTCCCTATGACCTCTTCGCAGGTATTGCCATGCTCTCACTGCCGCATTGGACCGGTCCTCAATCGCGCATTATTGAGCGAAGTTCCTACCAAGCTGATACGACCGCTCGAGATAGGCTTTGCGGGTCGCATCATTGGCACCCTGCAAGGCGTAGAAATAAACGTGCTCGACGTTTTGAATTCCAGGATACCGCAATCCGTAGTCGTCAATAAGCGTCTGCATTGCGGCCCGCAGGCCCGAATCATACGCTGCCTCGTCGAATAACGTGGTACTGATGATCAGGGCCTTCTTGTGCGTGAGCAACGGGACGCGGCCATGGATATCGCCTCGCCAGCCTTCTGGCTTGAGCGCAAAAGCGAAGCCCAACGAAAAGACGCGTTCGATCCATCCCTTGAGTATGGCCGGGAATCCGACAAAAAAAACGGGCGAGATGAAGACCAACGCTTCAGCTCGTGCAACTTTCTCCTGCTGTTCCTTGACATCGCGCGGACCGCCCCGGCCCCGGATTTCACGGATTATGTCCCGCGCTGTTCTGTTGCCTATCCACCGCTTGAGCAGCAGCCTGCTCAGGGGATTGCCGGCTCGCTCCATCAACCGCTCACTGAAGCGCATAGAGCCCAGCACGTCGTCGGGGACGCTGTCATCGATCCAATTAGGTTCATCGTGATCGCGAAGCACCGGATCGAAATGAATGGCATGCAGGTCGACCACTTCATGCACATGTCCGGCATCGCGCAGGCCGTCACTGAACCGCTCCAAAATCGCATGGCAGAACGAACTCGGATTATGGTGTGCGTAAATCGTAAGAACTCTCATCTCTCATCCTCCTCAAGGCTGCCCGTCCCGGGCGTGCCTGATCATGCTAAGGACCTCATCCGCCACGTCCTGCGCCATGGCGGCACACCTCGTCACGCCGTCTTTCTCAATATAATGCACCACACCGTCTATTCTTGAGAAATCACTGTTCGCGATCGCGCTGCACCGGGTGCTGCCGAACCTCGCCGCGAACCACTGTCCAAGTCGATGACCTCGATTCATAGTCCGATTGAAGGCATTCAGGTTGTCGGCGAAAGCATCACCACCGACCGCCATTGTGCCGATCATCCGCAGGACGCGCAGGCGGCTGTTCTCGATGTCGCCGAGCGCCAGGCCAAGGGCCATGACGCCGGCTACGAAGGCGCTGCACGACCTGCCGGTGAAAACCGTCCCGCCCATGAAGCCCGAGGTGCCGTCAAGCAATTCCTGGTTTACCGGAATGCTGTCTCGCAGGCGATAAAACACCGCGTGGGCGCAGTGGAATCCCTGCTCAGCATAGTACGCATTCAGGCGACCGTATGCCTCGCAACGTTCCGGGGATAGGGCGTCGGCACAGTCGCTGGAAAGCGTCTTTTCGAAAAGTTCAGATGCCTGAAGAATAACGCGGATGCATTTGAGCGGCAAGCGGCTTTGGCCGCGAATCCGCGAGCAGCGGATCGCGCCGCAGCTCGATTCAAAGCGCTGCAGGAAATCATGGCCCTTGTAAACGATCATCGGCACTCCTCCTCGCATCGGATCCGAAGTGTGCTGGAGTCCTAACAGGATAAGCGGCGCGGTGATTCCACCGCATTCCTGACCCGTATTGCCGATGCCGCCTGGGAGGCCCGCTACCATGCGGACGAGCCAGGTCGCCCGCAGCGCCGACAGGTCAAGAAGAGTCTGCATGACAGCGGGCGCGCAGTGACCCATTCTCGAAAGGTTCGAGAGGCTCCTGTTGCGGCTCCTTGGAGCGGTTTTTGCAGTCGAATCCACAAAAGAAATCAAGCGTTTCATTTGCAGCGCTCCTTTTGGTCGCTCGTAAAAAACAGTACAACAAGGTCTATCATTTTGTATTGGCTTCAACTTCCGGCTCTCAGCTTGTAGTTTAGGTTAAAGCATAGCACGGCCAATGGCCTTGTCGGATTTCGCATTCTACCCTACCTATTAACAGGAAGATGCATTCTTCAATCTGTCTGCCCCGGGAGCACTTGTCGTGTGAGCCGCCCGCCATGCGCCGCGACGACTGCTGCAACCACGATCCACATCACGGCGGTCGATGCAAGGTCATAGATCAAAAGAGGCATTCCTGCTATCCCTTGAGGTTCGAAGATGATCGTGCCGGCGGTAAGACTGATGTGCATGAGTATCGCTACAAGAAGGCTCCCGGTGCGGTCGTAGACCCACACCATGAGCACCCGGTAGGCCGGCAGAATCCCGTCAAGATCACCGAGGCCTCTCGCGGTAATAAAGACGACCTGTGAGAGCCCACCGGAATAAGCGTTGCTTGCAAAAATGACGTTCGCAAGGATGTGCCACGCTCCCCACAGCACGCCTACGATGAGTCCAGTTGCGAAGATACTGTAACGCTGCCTCAACTCCGGTATGGCGAACCCCGTCCACCCCACCTCCTCGAAGATCCCGGCCGAAAGCGCCGCCGCGATCCCGAACATCAACCGGTACGCCTTGTCGTCGGAAGCGAATATGCCGGGGAGGAATTCCGAAGAATAGAGCGAAAGTGCAAGGAGCTCTGCCATCAGCACGAGCGGGCCGATCAGGAGCGCTGCCGCGTACCAGCGCACGCTCACACGCCACTTGAGCAAGCGGGAAAGCAGGTGGCGAAAACCCTGCCTTCCATAAATTAGACCGGTGAGCAGAAGGCCTGAGATAGCTGGCCCGCCGAGCAGCGCCGGGACCGCGTACGGCATCACCATCTCGAACCGTTCCTTGGTGGCCGGTATTCCGCCGGTTTGGACAATCACCAGGAGGATACCGCTCCATGAGATGGCGAACGTTAGGGCAAAGTAGGTCGCCACGGGGTACCTCTTGATGAAAGCATTGATGGTCGACACAATGTCCTCCTCTTGCAAGTCAGACAATATCTTATCCAGACTAACTCTCCCTGTTGTTCGTCATGCGCGCGGTGATCGTGTCAACGAGACCGCCCGTCGCCTTCTTCAACACACCTAAGCGCGTTGGAAAGTAATAGTCGGATTCGAACCAGCCCTTGTCCCGGTAGTACGTAAAGTCTCGAGAGGTTTCGTTCAGCATGACCCGCATACTCGTCCGGGCTGCCCTGAAGGCTAAGAGCTTGAAGAGCGTCGGAACAGGATACTGCGGCTGCAACAGTCCGGCATGGAACCTCCTGCTGTGCTCTGCAGCGACGCTGTCGATCTTGCTCCTTTCCTTGTCGTTCATCGGGTCGAGGGCTGTGGTACAACTTCCCTTGACCACGTTGAATCCTAGGCCCATTCCCACGAAGTCAAGATACTTCACCACCTTCGATCCGCCGTAGATGCCCTGGGCCACGATGCTGGTGAAGGTCTTGCCAAAAAAGCGCGGGCGATGGAAGACGAAACCGAGCCTGTCAAGGAACGTCTTCATGATCGCTGAGACCTGGTACGAATAGTTCGGAGTCGCGAGAACCACCCCGTCCGATGCCATCATCTTCTCAATTAGCACATCCCGGTCGTCCTTCAGCGGGCAAAACTCTTCGCCCTTGCGAAAGCAGTTTTTGCAGCCCCGGCAAAACTCCACCCGGTGGTCGGTGAGCGCGACGATCTCGCACTCGACGTTGTCAAGCGACTTCAGGTTTTCCAGAAACTGGTGAACCGCGTAATAGGTGTGCTGCTTGCGGGCTGTGCCAAGGAAGGCGGTGACTTTCTTCATATGCTGACCTCCATAACCGCTCGATAGGTAGATAAGGCTAGCAAGATCTGCAGGATGACCTGGCGCGGGCACTGACAGGCTGGGCCGTCAGTGTCCAAGAACCGGGTGTCATGATTCCTTTATTTGCGCCAACTCACGATCTCATCGCAGGTGTAGCATTTTTTGTTATGAATGCAGATCATCCCGCCGCACGTGATACATTGGTGAAGAGTTTTTTCTTTTTTCAGGAACTTGTCCATGCCATCCCGGGCGATCACGCGAAGGTTGTCGATCAGGCTGTACTGGTAGTTCTTTCGGTATCGTTCATCTACGTGGGAAAGGTGCTGACAAGGGAACTTCGGGCATTCGTAACAATACCGTGCCTCTCCTTGTGATATCGCACATCCCTGGCCTTTGAGAAAAGCGCATTTCTTGTTCCGGGGCCTGCATCCGGCACAATGAAGGATCGCTCCACGCTTCTTGGGCAGATCATGTGAATAGGCAAGGTAGCCGCTGCAGATGGCGCAGTTCATGCCGCACGGGGCCACGAGGTCCTTGTTCATTCCAATAGCATGCATGCGGGGAAGAGACGTGGCACTTTCGGCCTTATTCTCGATTCCCTGTTTGGAGTCATTCACGCGTTTAGTTTTCATAGGAACAGGTATCTTGGGGTATCTATCCTATACTGTTCGTATTGTTTCCCGAAGCGTATGACACACGCACGCTCCTCCGAGAGTATCATCAGGTGATGCAAGAAGATCATCACGATCAGCAATACAGACAGGAGAAGGTTGATCGTCATCATTGCCATGCCCGCATAAACCAAAAGCGCTGTCACATACATCGGGTTTCTGGTTATTCTGTAGATACCATGTGTTGCAAGGCCTTCCGGAATTGCCTTGATGTAGCTTGCCACTGCGGCTACGAATCCGATCAAGCCAATCGCGTAAAGTGGAGCTCCGATAACAACGGCAAGCATATTTGATGACAGCGGTATGAATATGAACAGCAGCATGAATAGATGATGGGTTAACGAAGCTGCAATAGTGACTGCTTTTTCTTTTCGTGTGTTGCCGGACATATCGGCCATGCGTTTTGTCGCATCTCGATGGCGCACGGCAATATAAAGAGGAAGAAACAACAGGGGAACAGCAAGGACCCATGCATTAAAGGGGATGGCTTTCATGTATTTGCCTCACATCATACCTTGCAGCTGCCAGTGGGTTCGCAGGAAGAAGCCCTTAGGTGATCTCCTGCGGCATTATAGTGTTGATAATTTGCGATATGTTGTTTTGCAACAACGGTGGGGAGTATATGATGAGCCTACCAAATGGATTTTGTCATGTCAAACAGTCTGTCTATAAACCGGTTTTTTTGCGTATGGAACAATGCAAAAAAGTGCCATGAACTTCAACTTTGCGTCCAATGCATTCATCTCGAAACCCGTTACGTATATGTAAAAAAAAGCCCTTTACCGTATTTCAGGCAAAGGGCTTAACAACCATGGTGAGGCGCAGGTTCAGATTTCGAAGAAACGTTAGTTACACATTCTCCTTCATCTCCCACACGCCGCAGGGGCAGATGCCGGCGCAGAATCCGCATCCAATGCACTTGGACTCATCCACGACATACTCAAAGGAGTTTGCGGCGAGCTTATTGCGCGTAATCGCCCCGTAATAGCACGACTCTACGCACATGCCGCAGTCCCGGCAACTTCCGCAAGACATGCAGCGGTCCGCTTCTTTCCGTGGAGTGAACTTGATGTCCGTGCGGCAGACCTCGTAATACTGCGTCTTGATCCGATCGTAGGGTATCACGAGCCGTTCTTCGGGAACGTAATCCGTGTTCATGAGCAAGGCGTGGACCTTGTCAGCTGCAACCTTGCCCGCTCCTATGGCGTGGGTGACGAGGCCCGGCTTCGTAGCGTCGCCAATGGCAAAGACCTTCACGTCCGAGGTCTGGCCCAGTTCATTGACCGTGATATAGCCGCGTTCGGTATTGATCGACGGCGGCAGGAAATCCAGCATTGGTTTGTCGCCTATGGATATGATGACCACATCCGCGTCGAGGCTCGTGTTGTCCTTGAAATAGATCTTCTTGGCTTTGGCGTCGTATCGCTCTGTCAGCTTCGGGAACTGAATCTGCGTGCCCTTTGACGCGGCAAGCTCCATTTCTTTGCCGAATGCAGCTGGTTTTTGAACATCCACGGCGATCACGGACTCGGCTCCATGGTCCCAGGCCTGGCAGGCGATGTCCATACCCACGTTGCCCGCGCCTATCACCACGACCTTTTTGCCCTTCATGTTCCGCGGTTTGCCAAAATTTATTTCTTTGAGAAAATCGATACCCTTAACCACGTCCTCGTGTCCCGGAAACGGGATCACTCGGCCTTCCTGCGCGCCCACGGCTATGACCACCACGTCATGGTCTTTATAGAGGGAATCGAACTTCTTTTTGTCCACCAGCGACTTCACCTGCACCTTGACGCCGATCTCTGCGAAACGCGCGAGCTCTTTGTCCAGGATCTTCTTGGGCAGACGCTCGCGGGGAATGCACATCTCCAGTTTGCCGCCGATCTTTGACGAAGCTTCATAGAGGTCGACGGTATGCCCCTTCAAACCGAGCTGCCATGCAGCAGAAAGTCCTCCTGGCCCACCGCCAATGACAGCAACGCTCTGGCCGGTCGCCTTCGCCTTCTTCGGGGCTTTCAAGTTCAACGCGGCAGTGCCATATTCCTTGATGTTCAGCGGTTCATCGACTCTGCCGCGCGTGCAATCGGTCATGCAGAGATTGGGGCAGACCGTGCCGCAAACCGTTGCCGGGAGCGGGCTGTACTGGAGCACCAGGGACAATGCTTCCGCGGTTCTCCCCTGCCTGAGGAGAGACGCCCGTTTATGCGACGGGATGCGCGACGGGCAGGCATAGGTGCAGGGAGGAAGATATTTGTCATTCTTCCAGATTGGCATCCATCTGCGTTCCTCGCCAGTAGTGATATAGGGAAGCACTGACCGGTCATGGGTGAGATAGGCGCCGAACATGCCTCCCTTGCCCACTTCCTTCTCCCATACGTTCACGCGGAACTCGGACAGGCCCATTTTGAGCCTGCCCTTTGCTTTTGCCTTCTCCGCCGGTGTGTAAGAGATGAGCTTCTTCCAGGCTGCAACATCCCGAGTCAGGTCATCGTAATGGGACATGCGGTCGATAGCCGTGAGATACGGCTTCATGTTCGCGCACAACCATTCCCAGTCCTGCGGAGTAAGGTCCGCAAGCTTTACATCGGCCTTGCTGTATTCATTGATGGGACCACGGAAATAGACCGTGCCGCCTACCATGCCCACACAGGGACGATAGCCCAGGATGTTTTCTGGATCTCGGGGCTCCACGCCGCAGACCACGGCAATGCCGCCCGCCTTGAACTCGGCAAAGGAGTCGCCCACGCCTCTGAAGTACCAGGACTCAAGGTCCGCGAAGCGTGGGTTTTTCTTGGTCATGGTATCGCACCGCGCGCCGCCGCCGCCCTGCACATAGAGCTTGCCCTGGGCTGCCGCGTTGTGCGCTCCGTTGGCCACATCACCGAGCACCGTGATGATCGCGCCGCAGTTGAGCCATCCCGCGTCGTCGGATGAGCTTCCTTTAACAAGTATTTCGGTGCCGTCCATGCCCATGCTGCCCACGCGCTGGCCGCTGGTGCCTTCGATGGTCACTTTCACGCTGCCGTATTGGGGCCAGATGCGGCCGCCGATGCCGTGCTGGCCGTCTGCCTGGACCGTGATCTCACGCGCGCCGTCCTTGAGTGCCTTCTGGAGTTGTGCTTCCAGTTCCTTGGAGGAGACCCGTTTTCCGTTTATGTTGCCGTTGATGATCATCGTTTTTACCTTTATCTATTTAAACCACGGGCTTCGCACACGGTTTAAACCGTGTTCATCCGTGGTTATTTAGCAAACATACGAAATCGACAGCCGGTCCGCTATTTCCTTGTCACCTACACCGAGCGCGTCGGACATGCCGATCGGCAGTTCCGTGCTCCTGCCCAGGGGTGCGAAGATCTTCTTCAGCTCCATGTCGGCTGCTTTGAACACCTCCACAACCCGTTCGGCGACCTTGTCGGGATCAAGCCTGCGGTAGAGCTTGGGGTCCTGCGTGGTGATGCCGCGCGGGCATTTGCCGAGATTGCAGACATTGCAGCGGTTGTACTCGTCGCCAAAACAGCCCGCAGCAGCCTGCATCATGTACTTGCCGATATCCACGGCTGATGCACCGAGCATGATGAGCGCGGCCGCGTTCGCCGCCAGGTTGCCGCCCTTGCCCACGCCGCCTGCGGCGATCAGTGGAAGCTCGTTCTGTTTGCCCTGCTTCACGAGGTCCAGATAGCAGTCGCGGATGTTCGATGCGATGGGATGCCCCATTTTGTCCATGGACACGTTGTACGCAGCGCCCGTGCCGCCGTCTTCGCCGTCTATGCAGAGCGCGGCTGCGTAGGGATTGCGGGCAAGGTTATTGAGAACAGCACGTGCCGTCTTCGTGCCTGAGATCTTGGGATAGACCGGCACGCGGAAGCCCCAGGCCATGGACATGGACTGGATCATTTTCGCGACCGCTTCTTCGATTGAGTATTTCGTCTGATGTGTAGGTGGTGATGCCAGGTCCACGAACTGGGGAACGCCGCGGATCTTGGCGATCAGGCCGAGCACTTTGTATGCCTGGAGCAGACCGCCGTCGCCGGGCTTTGCCCCCTGTCCGTACTTAATCTCGATGGCGCAGGGGTCCTCGATCATATCCGGGAGCGCCCGGATGATCTCGTCCCAGCCAAAGTAACCCGAGGCGATCTGGAGAATGAAGTACTTAAGGTACCTTGATTTCAAAATGCTCGGAGGCATGCCGCCTTCGCCCGAACACATGACCACCGGGATGCCCTCGACCTCATTGAGGTAGGTGATGCCCATGGCAAGGCCTTCCCACATGTGGGGGGACAGAGCGCCGATGGACATGGAACCGATGCGGATCGGGAAGATCTCGCGCACCGGCGGGATGAACGTGTGATTGGTAAGCAGCAGTTTGTCGCCCTCGACCCTGAGCGGAAGCTTCTCAGCCGGAAGGTTTCTTCCCAGCAGGGTCCGGATGCGGAATTCGTGCCTGCCAGCGTCAAGCGCCGGGTCGGTAAGCATGGAAATACGCGTGAACTTGAGCTTGTCAAGCGTCGACATTGCCGGATCGTTCCGCCTGCCGCCCCGCATATAGGGAATGCCGCCCTTGTTCTTGAAGTGGTAGAACTTGTGCTGGAAATTGTACTCCGGGAATATGGCGTCGGTCGGGCAGACGAGGGAGCAGGTCCCGCAGCCGATGCAGTAGCGTTCGATGTCCGTGGTCTGGCGCACGACCTGGCTCAGGCGGCGGCTAACCTTCGGTTCGGGCGCAGCCCCTTCTGATGTAACCACCCGCTGGGTGTAGATCGTGGGTTCGATAGCCTTCACCGGGCAGACGGCGGTGCAGCGGCCGCAGCGAGTGCAGCGGTCCTCGCGCCATTGGATGATATACGGAAGCTCTTTCAGCGAGAGCTGGTGGTTCTTGTCTAACCGTGCAGCTGATTCCATACCGTAACCTCCCGCGCGCCGGGCGCGATGATCGCCATATCGTATTTCATGGGGAAGATGTCCCGGGTCTTATCCCGGTCCGGGACCGCGCTGTCAACGCCGCATACCTCGGACATGAGGGCATACTTGCCGGGTTTGCCTCCGATAGCCCCGGGCCGGAGCTTTTTCGAGTCCTGCGCCATGAACACGGACCCGTCGGGCGTGAATCCGATCACGCAGTTGGGGCCGTCGAT
Source organism: uncultured Nitrospiraceae bacterium (assembly GCA_964447405.1). Classification (GTDB taxonomy): domain Bacteria; phylum Nitrospirota; class UBA9217; order UBA9217; family UBA9217; genus JALNZF01. The sequence continues at coordinate 252,276 of CAYUSP010000004.1, forward strand.
GCAGAGCGGGCGCAGCGATTTTTTGATAAGCCGGAGCGGCTCCGCGTCGGACCGCTTCGCGATCTCTGCGTCCTTCAGAGGTGTGATCACGTCCTTGTAATAGTGAAGCGGGTAGCCGAGGGTGCGGTTCGTGTAGTGCAGGATGTGGGTGAATACTTCGGAGTCAGAATTGTAGCCCATGTATCCAGGATTGCCGCGGCCCATCAGGTATTCGCGGATAGGAACGAAGGCCGTGTTCTCACCGTTCGTCATGGTGCCGTAGCCCTGGATGAAAAAGGGATGGCAGGCATACAAATAGATGGCGTAATTGGTGTTCTGCCTGCCCTGGGCTAGGACGATCCGTGACTTGACATCGGACCGGTCGAGCCCGAAGAACTCGCCGACCTGGAGCGGATCGCCTACTTCCTTGAGCGTAAGCACATCAGGATAGAAGGAGAACACAAAGAGGGACTCATCGGGCTCGCCCATTTTTCTGAGAGCAAGCCTCGTGCTCAGGAGAAGGTCCTCCTTTGCGGACAGCGGTTTGTCCCAGTAGCTTTCAGGATAATCGTACACCTTGGCAAGATAATGCTCCCGGCGTTCAATGCCCGGTACATTCTTGATGTTCGGCGCCCAGGTCAGCTTTTCCTTGAATCCGTGCGCCTTCATGTACTCATCCAGGTCCTGCAGGCCCTGGCCCGAGCAGACGGCGGACAGCACCGGGTACCCCTTGAACTCCTCAAAGGGCCCGCCCAGGTCTTTGAGCATGAGCCCCAGGCCGGACCCGTCATGCCCTTCCTTCATGGTCTCGAGCGCGTGGATGTTCTCCATGGGGGAGATATACTCGCTCGAGGTGATTGCGCTCAAACGACACATGCTTTTGCTCCTCTTTTAGTAATGCCCGCAGCGTTGGGAACTCACCCGATCGGGTAACATCCGGATACGAAATTCAACAGCCAGCAGCCGTGATCGCTTACCATCTTATTATAGACCGGATGTTTTGGATTGTGGATGATAGATAAGGTTATTTTCTGTTCATCGGAATCCAGGTTCTTGGCGAGAAGATCCATCTCCCTGTGATCATACGGAGAGCGTCCTGCGCCATAAAACGACGGCAAAAAAAGCCCCTTTTGAGGGGCTTTTCGACGGTAATACCTTGCCGTGCGAGTGGGTACAATACACCGGGTTTAGCTGCACTGTCAAGCGAAAATTGCAGTGTTTCAGGTTTCTCAAGCACTCTGCGTCGCGGTCGTGCGTTCCTTGCATACGGCCAATGAGTTCAACCTGAAACCGCTGCGGTTTGAGGCTCAGAGGAACTATGGAGTTCACCTACAATTCTATAACATCGACCAGACAAAACAATTGTCTGTTTCAGGTTTAAACATAACATCAAAGTTCATGGATTATATATACCCATTGCGCCTTGTTAATAAAAATCCACAAGATATCACTTCTGAAGTTTGACCATAAATATCACTCATACACTTCCTACAATAGGTAAACGTGTTGCAGCTACTGGTTTAAACTCTGCACTTTAAACATCTTGACTTTCAATTTGACATTAAGCATAATTTTGTCGATACCTTTTTTGCAAGCGCAACTAATTATCGCAAAAATGAAATCATTAAGCGACACGAGTGGTACTTTCTGGGGAGATTATGCTATATGATTTTACATTTCCTTAAAAGGTTGATTTGTCTGGCGCTGATTCTTATAACATTGATTTTAACGGGTTGCGATAAAAAGAACAAGGAAAGCACAAATGCCACAACACTGCTGCCGCCGACGCCGACACTGGGGACAGCGGCTTCCGGAAATATTACATCTGTCATTACTGGGACAAGTGAAACTATTACTTTAGCAAATATTGCCACCATTAATGTGTCAGCGGGAAGCCTCCTTACAGGGCAGCAAGTAACTGTTTCAGCAACGAGCAACCAAGCCACCGCACTGGTATTTGATCATGCTACTTTTATATTTGATGTGGTCGCACGGCAACCCTATGAGATACGGATTAATCTTGGGACTTCTGCTTCACCTACCATACCTCTTAAGCTAACTGTTAATCTCCCGATTAGCTTCACTTCAGCTTTACCTGCAGATGCAATAATTGTCGCATTTGGTCAGACGGATATTGATGACAATATAAACGGATTTGACGCAATTTTTAGCACATTTGACAGTGCTTTGCATACTCTTTCCCTAGATTTGTCGCCAGATTTTTTTTCTCAGAACAATTCAGGCAATGGGACATATGAAGCAGTTATCATCATCGGGTATATTAATGATATTAGGACAATGAAATCACCGGCAAAGCTTGCGCCATGGTACGCAAAGGCGTTGCATTATCCGGTTGGGCCATTGGATGTTTGGTTAAATTCGCCTATTACTACAAAGCGGACAGTTGCTAGTTACAACGGCGCATGCTCGACTGGCAGGCTCAATGTTGACGGACATTATGGCGAGCCAAGACCCCACAATTCTGTTGGCTATCACCGTGGTGTAGATTTCAAGACCACTGACGGCGAAGGAATAATTGCAGCCGCTGATGGTACAATCAAGTGGCGTCGTCTCGAGGGCTATGGCGATACTGCAATAATCACACATGTTGATGGTTCCAAGACCTTGTATGCACATTTGTTGAGCCAAGGTACAATGACACAAGTAAAAAAGGGTGGTAAATTTGCAGAGGCTGGAATTAGTGACAATGAAAGATGCGGAGGCCAAAATCCTCATCTTCATTTTGAATGGATACCATTTCCGGTAAACGCTTTGAATGTATCAGGTAGGATTGATCCACTGCCGCACATTCAAAATCTTTCAAATATCATTCATGATCCGCATGGAGTTGCAAATACATCTGTTGTTCTGTCTGGCCAGAGCAGCACTGTCCAGTTAAGTGCAATGGGCACGACTGCCTTTTTCCCTACCCCAGAGGTCGTCATTAACGAAGACAAAGATGGGGTGCCCATACCAGTGCAAGACATTACATGGAGCTCCGTTGATGATACTATTGCATCTGTCGACCCAAAAACAGGTGTAGTTACAGCCGTAAGTTGCGGGACAACGACCATAAAAGCGGAACAAAAGTCGTCGGATCTTAATGTCAATGTTGCGACTATATCTGTTTCATGTAATGCTAGTGGTATTAAGATATTAGATGCATTTTGTACACTTGATACGCCGACTACTTATAGAGTAAATTGGCACGGAGTAGCATGTGCTCCGAATGGCATAACTTTGCAAGGATGGTCTGTTCCAAACAATGGCCAAGGTGGTTCTACCAAATATGGTATTGTGTGTTCGACCTGGCCAGGAAGTTTAAATGGATACAACATGGGTCAATGCATTAATAATACAGGTGGTCCAAGCCAAACAGAATTTTGGGGATTTAATACCGTTTCATTCAGGCCGTATGCGGCGCAAGGTGTTCTCTATGAAGGGATAGTTGGCTATGGCACTATTAATAATATAATTTTCAGTGCTGAATATTATGTAAATTGTCCGTAAACAGCAGCTAGATGTCTTGTGCTCTTTTATTAAAGATGAAATACTTTGCCGAATATTTTGATTGACGAGTATGTTAATCAATCAAGTGGCTGATTTGCTAATTAAATAAAATTGCAGGTTACAGATTACAAAAATGAACCTATAACGACTGCAAGGCATAAATTTGCACATATCTTTTGCATGCTGCGAAATTCATCGATGAGTAGGTGTTGATAAGTTAATGAGAAACAAGTAGTAACATTCTTTGTGCTTTTGCGTAAATTAACTTGTTCGCTGGAAAATTTTTACAAGGATGGTGTAATCGTGCCAGTAAATGGCGAAAAGTTCCCATTGCCATCGTTCAGCCAGGCATACTGACCCAAACATGATGCATAGACATCAATCCGTCCGTCACCATTGTAATCCATAGGACACATAGTGATTTGCCCGTGTTTATCGTCAATAAAAATGTCGACATGTCCGTCGCCATTAATGTCCTGAACCCTCAGCCAGTACATCCAGCCCTGAGTTGTATTCATTGTTATCCGCGATGCTGATTCATCAGAAAAAGTGCGGCTCGCAGCCTGTCTTAGAATTTGTATATATCTTCCTACATAAAAATTGGTGCTCCCAGTGCGATTTATGATTAAATCTTTGAAACCATCACTATCTATGTCCTCAGCTGCAAAGTCCACTACGGCATCCCAGCCCTCTATACTGGGTAGTGTCGTTTTATTGGAAGCTTTATACGTACCGCTGCTGCTCCCCCAATAAATAGTAGTTCCTACGACGAGATCCACAAAGCCATCTTTGTCAATATCAATTAGCTCTGCTGTACCTCCTGTGATATTAATTTCTGATGGAATGCGGCTAGTATCTTTTGTGAAATTACCATTGCCGTCATTGATTAAGAAGAATGGCGCGATAGTGTCAGTAATAAATATATCAATATCACCATCGGCGTCAATATCAGCCGATGCGCCACCATGATGAAAGCCCACCAGATTTTCGAACCCACTGACATAGCGAAGAGTCCCATTGCCGTTGGAGAGAAACAATAAAGGATATTCACCAGGAAAGGGCGGTCTATCATATCCATGCGCGATGATAATAAAATCCGGCCAGCCATCGCCATTGTAATCACCTGTTAACGCTTTTCGGGCATGGACAGCCCCAGGTTCTGCATTGGTGATAGTTGTTAATGTTTGATCAGAGAATATATTGGAACCGTTATTTATAAGTACTTGCACTGGTTTCCTGTTAACTGTGCCAGATACTTCGCATAGGAAGACATCCATGTTGCCATCGCGGTTAATGTCTGCATATGCGATCGCATGTGCTGTCATGTAGTGATTAGGGAATGTTCCGCTATCGACATACATCGATGTTTTACGCAACGTATATGAGTTTGTTGTATCCACATTCGGATTGGCAGCTATATTTAGATTTAGCGTTTCCGCCGTATCAAGAGTGCCAATAAAATTAATCCCTGCAATATTCGCAATATTAATCGTCTGTACGTTTAATGCGGGGTTGAAAGAACAGCCTGTCTTGATAGGTGTTATAGTATAGGTACCACTTGCTAAGCCGGTAAAAGAATAATTGCCACCGGTATCGGGTGTTGCTGTGGCTATACTTGCTCCGCTAAGAGTTATAGTTATACCTTGTATAGCAGAACCTGATGATGTAACGGTTCCTGATATGCTATACGATTTTGCTTCATCACTGCTTTTGCTCGGGCAGCCCATTAGGCCAACTGTAATAATCAAACAAATTGTCACAAACGGTAAATTTTTTGTCATTTGCTTATCTCCATTAAGGAAAGTTAAGCAGCCTTAATTACTTGCGATAATATATCTGTATTTTTTGTGAGATACAAGGACTTCACGAGAGATTATTTGGTACTGGTTGATAATTGACGTTGTTGCAATGAATAAAAACTACCATAGTTCAGAAGTAGTCAATCATTTACAACAATAAAGACAAATGCTATGTACGGAAAGAAAGACTTAAAGTCAACAAGCCCTCTTTAAAGGACAAGCGGGGATTCGCTACGCCCGACAGATTTGGCCTGTCAGCGGTCGTTTGTACTGCCTCTCTGCAGCTGCGAGTTTAAAAAGGGAGTTGGCGGCCGCAACTACTTGTTCTGAACCGCCCGGTTGAAAATAGATCTCTCCGCATTTTGAACAGACAAGCGCGGCAATGCCGGATAGTTTTACAGTAACGCCACCGCGTTCGAATGCCTGGGAAATATATTTCCTTTTCACATGACCACCACAGTCCGTGCACGGCTCTTTTGAAACATCAGTTTTCTTTATCATTTTAGCCCTCTTCGTATCGGCGTAATCCACCATGGTTTCTGCGGGATATACGCCGTTACCACATCAACCAGTTTTTCATTCGAGTAATCGCAGACAACATGAAGTGGCAACCGCACATCGCCTTCCATGGTAAAATATCCGTAAAGCGGTACTGCAGAATAGTACAGTCCGCGCTGAAAATCAATACAGAAAGAACAACAGGAGTCATGAATAGGAGGGCTGATTGCATGGAGAGTGCCTGAAAAGGATCGCGACTCAATAAAAATTACGATCTGCCGCGCGAAGGGACTGCAAGTTCCTTGAACGGCACCAGATGGGAATACTCAAAGAGCGTCGACATGGCCTTGCTCACCGTGGCAATGCCGTGCTCCTCCAGCACTGCCACGGGATTAAGGCCTCCGATGATCACGATGCCTGCTTTGTCGATGCCGACGGGCACTTCGAGAAGCGGTTTATTCGGGCTTCCGATCATCAGGATCCCCCGGATGCCCCGTTCTTCGAGCGTCCGGCTCAGCTTTTCCGCCTTCTCCAGGCAGACGACGGGGATCTCCCGGAAGCTGGCGAGGATGGTGCCGTTGCCCCCGGCCACTGCTTCGGAAACCGCGGTCATTCTGCTTTTGATGAACATCTCGAGGGGATCCAGGGACGAACCCGCGTAGCTGATGAGGGATTGGAAGCGCTGGGGCCTGCCTCCGGCTGTTTCGACAACGCCTCCGTACCGGGATGCGACGGGGATCCCCGCTTTCAGGAAGATCCCGTTGATGGTCACGCTGCAGATCGTGCCCAGTGCCGCCATCCCCTGCGGCACCCGGGCCTCGCCGATCTCCTCGCCTTCATCAGCAAGGATCACCCGGTCGCTCATCACGAAAGGTGATGAGAACACCGGCTTGAGCAGCGCCAGGGCTTTCCGGAGGTTTTTCCGCGGGAACCAGGAGACGTTCAGGATTACGTCGCCTTCCATGGTTGCCAGGTCCAGCGTCGTGAGATAGGAAAGCGTCTCGATCCTGCTTATCACAAATCCGATTTTGTCCGAAACCAATGAGTGCCTCAGTTCCACCCGCCCCCGGGCGGTTATCTTCCGGCCTTCCTTGCCAAAGACCTCGGTATACCCCTGACTGTCCAGCTGCTTCAGGTAATACCGCACGGTCCGCTCCGTAAGCTCCACGCCATGCTTGGTGAGCTTGCGGGAGAGCTCCCGTGATCCGGTGACGGTCGAGCATTTATCGAGAATGGAAAGAATCGAGTGCAGGGTCTTGTTCATGATGGAGCTCCTGAGCCGGACAAGCTGGAACCCAAAAAGGCATCTCGCGCAAAGCCGCAAAGCGCGCAAAGAAAACCTTTAAGGCTATGGTTTAAAGCCGAAAACTGAGCCACTCTGTGCACCTTTCTTGGCGACTTTGCGGCTTTGCGCGAAAATATTCTAGCCATTTTGCGTAGAATTTTATTCCTTAGCAACTATGCCGGACAATCTGGAATAAAACGTACGATGGCGATAAACAGGTAATTCTTTACACACCATTGCACAGGATGCGTTCAGCTTCCTTCATGTCCGAATCCATGACATAGGGGATGCCGGTCACTTCTGCGGCCTCCCGGGTCAGGGACACGATATCGCTGCGGTCAATATGCCGAAGTCCGAATTTCCGCGCGCCCGCCATCATCTGCTGCAGGCCGAGCTTAAGCCGGTCAACGAACGTGTACATGGCAACAGCCCCCCACGGGATCCGCGCGAAGTCCTTGCCGTACTTTGTCTTGAGCGTCTCGGCAGTGATAAAAATGCGCTCCGGAACGTCGCCGTACTTCTTGATATCCGCGGGCAGTTTGTCCTCGTCCACCCACTGCTTGATGTTTTTTCCCACAAAAGCGGGAATCATCAGTGCTCTGCCCATGCAGACCGCCTTGAAATGCGGCGCGCCGAGCGCAAGCGCCTTGAAGATGTGATCTTCCAGCGAGAAACCGCCGGCAATGGCCATGTCAGGGACGTACCGACCTTTTGCTTTGAGCTGGGATGCGAATTTATACGCAAGGGCCTGGAGATAGATGGTAGGGATGCCCCATTCGTTCATCATGCGCCAGGGGCTCATGCCCGTGCCGCCGCCCGCGCCGTCGATGGTCAGCAGATCGACCTCCGCGTCCGAGCAATACCGGATCGCCCGCGCCAGATCGGAGACCCGATACGCGCCGGTTTTCAGGGAAACGAACTTCGCGCCCGCGCTCCGGTAATGATGCACCGCTTTGGTGAATCCTTCCTGCTCGACCATTCCCAGTCGGGAATGGCGCTCGAACTCCTTGAATTCCTCCTCGGCAAAAGCTTTTTTCACCGACTTGTCCCCGGGATCGGGCAGTACGATATACCCGCGTTTTTTCAGCTCCTCCGCGCGCTCGATCGTCTTGAGCTTCACTTCCCCGCCGATGTCCTTGGCGCCCTGCCCCCACTTGAGCTCGATGCAGTTCACCCCGAGCTTTTCAATGGCGTACTCGGCCGTTCGCAGCCGTGTGTCCTCCACGTTCTGCTGGAGAATGATCTCGCCGGAACCGGTAAACCACTCCTGAAAGCACTTCACCCTGCGCTCAAGCTCCGGCGAGTTCACTACCGCATTGTTTCTGATCTCTGCCCGGGAATCCATGCCCACGACATTCTCGCCGATCACGACCATGATCCCTGAAATGGCCGCGCCGATGGCAAGCCCTTCCCAATTGTCCCTGGCAATGTCCGTGGATCCCAGCGCGCCGGTGAAGATCGGAACTTCAAGCTTGATCTTGTGCTTGTGCCCCAGCTCGACCTTCGTGGACACCGCCGGGAAGATCGCCTTGTCCGGGTCCGCTGCCACGCCAAAGGCACCGACACAGGTGCCCTGAATGTTTAGATGCGAATAGTCCACGGGATACTGCTTTGTTGCTCCCGCGGTTACCTTGCCGAATGGAAGCGGGTAGAGGACCTCCCTGCCGCGGTAAGATGACTTGCCGACCTCGCAGGGCCCGGGGCACCCGTCGAGACAGACCGAGCATATGCCGGACTGCGGCGCCGCGTCCTGAACTCTATTTCGTGTTCCTGTTGCTGAACTTGCATTCGCCTGACCTGAATTCATAGTCTTAGTCCCCCCTGAGTTATTCAGTTGAGAATCATAATGTATGAAAAGAGAACTTACTATTGCCACAGAGACACGGAGGCACGGAGAAAACGTGTAAATAGGTACGTTCCCGTATTTGCATTCTTCTGTGTCCTCAGCGTCTCTGTGGCGGTATCTGCTTTTTGCTTCGAATTACGAATTCAAAATCTTCATCGCCTCTTCACGGTAGGAATCCATGAGATAGGGTATCCCGGTGACCTTGGCGCATTCCTCGGTAAGCGACATCAGTTCGTTCCGGGTGATCGAATCGATATTGAAACAGCGGGCTCCCGCCATCAGCTGCTGCAACCCGACCTTGATCTTCTGCGAGTAGCTGTAAATGCCGACCGCGCCGAGCGGGATGTTCTTGATCTCGCTGTTGCCGACCAGTTTTTTCACATCCTCATAGTTTACGAAGATCTCTTCGACGGTGTTCCCAAATTCGCTCACCGTTTTCGGAAGATCGTTGTCCTTGATCCAGTGCTCGATGTTCTTGCCGACCATGCCCGGTATCATGAGTGCGCGACCCATGCAGATCGCCTTTACAAAGGGCGCGCCCATGGCCAGGGCCTTGAATACGCCGTCCTCGCTGCTGAACCCCCCGGCAAAGGCGATATCCGGAACGCGCTCGCCCTTGTCCTTAAGCTTTTTCGCGAATTCATATGCAGCCGCATGCAGATACAGGGACGGCATCCCCCACTCTTCCATCATGCGCCAGGGGCTCATGCCGGTTCCTCCCGGTGCACCGTCAATAGTCAGCAGGTCGATCTTGGCTTTGGAGCTCCACTTGAGCGCCATGGCAAGCTCGCGCAGGCCGTAGGCGCCGGTCTTCAGCGTGATCCGCTTGAATCCGAGCTTCCTGAGCCTGTTCACTTCGGCGTAGAACTCCTGTTCGCCGATGAAGCCGAGACGGCTGTGTCGCTCGAATTCCTTGATCGCTGTTTCCTTGAACGCTGCCTGCACAACTGGATCGGACGGGTCCGGGGTGACGATGTAGCCGCGTTTCTGCAGTTCCAGAGCGCGCTCCATGGAGTTCACCTTGATCTCGCCGCCGATGCACTTGGCGCCCTGGCCCCACTTCAGCTCAATGGTGTCGAGCTTGTGCTTGTCGATGATGTACTCCGCGACGCCCAGCCGGGTATCTTCGACGTTCATCTGCACCAGGATCTCGCCGTATCCCTTATGATACTTCTTATACAAGGCGATCCTGCGGTCCATGTCCGGCGCTTTTTTGACCAGCTTGTTGCTTCCCATTTCGAGCTCTGGATCAATGCCGCACACATTTTCGCCGCAGACGATCGTGACGCCGGAAATAGCCGCTCCGATAGCAAAGTGCTCCCAGTTCTTTCGCGCGATCTCGGTGGATCCAAGCGCGCCGGTGAAGATCGGCACCTGCATCTTTACTTTTTTATCCCAGCCGTAGCTCGTCTCGGTGTTGACATTAGGGAACCGTGCGGTGTCAGGATCGCCAACCTGTCCCGCGGGAAGCCCCTTGCATCCCAGTGCATATCCGTGAATATTGAGATGCGAGTAATCGATGGGATAGTTCTTGTCGCCGCCGGCGGTTATGCTTCCGAATGGTCCCGGATAGAGCAGTTCCCTGCCTCTGAAGGTCGCCTTGAAGACTTCGCAGTTGCCTCTGCATCCGTCAATACAACGGGTGCAAAGTCCGCTCATGGGTGAAACGCTTCTTGATCGATTTGCTGTTCTGGTTGCATCATTTGCATTTGGCTGTTGCAGGTTCATGGTCATCTCCTTTTTTTTAACGTATTGTGCATCCCGGATCTCCGGTAATCTTTTTGATAGCAAGTCTTTATTTTATGTAAAACGGTATTAAGCTCTACTTAAGCCAATCTCAATGAATTAATCCCTGCTTTACCAAACAGGCACGATTGTACGCATACCCGAAAGTTTTTAGGGCAGGCCAATTCCGATCCGTAACATTATACAAAATCCTTCAAATACCCATGCCATTCACGTTGCGCAGCAGGTGATTTACCGCAGAATCACTTTAGTGCCACTTAAGTCCATACGGCTCAATTAATCGCTACTTGACCTTGAAGGCAAAAAAAATCCCACCCAACACTGCGCGTCGCGCATTCCGCGAGCCTACCAAAGTACAAGCAACTGGGCTTCACCACCTCCTTCATTTTTCCAGAGCGAGGGGAACGAGTCCTTAAGGCAGATCACGTCTCCGGCGCCGACATTCTCTTCCCTGCCCCCGATTGTCACGGAAAGATCGCCCTGCAGGATATAGATCAGTTCCTCCTCCTTGTGATAAAAAAAATGCCGGCTCACGACAGCCTCCGGCTGCATGACTACGATACGCGCGGAAAGCTTGCCACCCGATGCCGCCTCATACACCTGTGCCTGGTCCTCTCGCACCGGAGGACGCGTAAATATCGTTTCTTTCCTGACAAGCCATGGCGCTGAAGGAGTGCCTTCGCTGAACTCCAGAAGCTGGCCCGCATTGATACCCAGGGCCTTGCAGAGCTGGAGATACGTGCTGAGCGATGGGCTCACCTGGCTGTTTTCGAGTTGCGATAGAAAACTCGGCGTCAGGCTGACCTTGTCGGCCAGTTCCTTCTGACTCATGCCGATCCGCGTCCGCTCTTCCTTCAATTTCGCGCCAATGTCCGAGGCGGGTTCCTTTTTTAGCGAAGAGATCGTGACCACGTCGCCGCGGACATCAAACTGGTGGGACTTGAATCCCTCCCGGTCCTGCCTGCCTTCCAGTTTCAGCGCCTTCAGGGAGAGGCTGTTTTTTCGCTTCGAAAGGTCAAGCACGACCTGGGTAATATGCCGGAGGTTTGCCTTGAACCGCGGGCTGTGGGCTTCCTTCTCCAGGATCCAGTATGCCACGGTGCCCAGGTCATAAAGTCTCGGGCACATGTAGGTGAAAAACCGGTGAGTAACATTCTCATCGCCCCATAGGTCCTGCATACCCGTGAGGCTGTCAAAAACGTAACGCGCCCCAGGCGCCAGTTTGTCCTCAATGGCGTTGAGCGTTTCCGTAAACCGCTCTATGTCGCGGGGGTCCTCGATCCGGACCACCCCGTGATCGGGTTTTTCGTAAAATTTCAGAAAGGTATTGTCGTTCTTCCCCTTGCCCGAAGTAAAGCAGTCAACGAGCGTGAAATGTTCGGACGATAAAAGAGCCCGGAGATCGTTCAACACGGTTTGGGGAGACCGGTTGAAGCTCACATAGATCACCTTCTGGCTGTCCTGGAACGATCGTGATATGAAATTGCGGATGAATGCGCTGTACGCGGTCCCGGCCTCTATTTCCCATACGACATTGTCGCCGATGGAAAAACCGTCGATCAGGATATCGAGGCTGGAAACTCCTGAGGATATTTTATTGTTCGGTAAAGTACTGCCGTTTGTCATGGGTCCTGAATGGCAATGGATTGCCGATGGCACGGAAGGCATATTGTTGCTTTTTTGCTTATTTCTGTCAAGATTATTTTTCGGGCAAGTATCGCTTACTATTGCATACTAATGCAACAGAGGGTAGTGGTTATATCTGGATTTTTGTGTCAAAGGAGATCCGAAAGAGTCGGCTCTAAAAAAGCGTTTTTCAGACCTGGAACATCACAAAGCGGTACTGGGAACGTGGTCCGCACGAGAGGGGGGAATACCGTGGCATGCAAAGGGTGGGGAATAATTCGCGGGAAACGCTTTTCGCGCCTCCCGCGTGAGGAATAGCATCAGGAAGAGTTCTTTTTGGTGTCTTTTTTCGGGGCACCACACGTTGGACATTCGTCGCTGCCGACAGGGCGTATGCATCCGTTCTTGCCGCCGGAGATGGTGAGTCCGAATGCTGAAAATTTAATGTCGCTCAACAACTGGGTCAGTTCAGCATCGCACCAGGTGCACTCCTTCATGATCATGCGACTGTCTCCCTCTGTACGGCAGCGAAATGGGGCCCGGAGGTCCCGTGCTTATTTGCAGCTCTTGCAGGTCGAGAAGCCGAAAAGCGCATAAGGCGGGCACCATCCGATGAGACCGGTCGCCAGCGGCACAATGCCGAGATATGCCCACGGCGTCTGCGGACCCACAAATGCGAGAGAAAGAATTGCCGCCCCCGCGATGATCCTTATAATACGCTCCACTCCTCCAACATTCTTCTTCATTTCCAGTTCCTCCTTAAGAAATCGATATGATCAAGGCGCTCTGTGTGCCTTGTTGATACGATCATACGGTATCGCATGAGGAAAGTCTGTGACTTAGTCACCAAACAAATGATACCAGAAACAGCAGGCCCTGTGCAAGGTTAATAACGCAGCAATGAGGCTACTTCAGAACATCACGCCTTCAAGAGCGTGATCGAGCTCCGCGAAAGACTGACCTGTTGCTTCCGTTCCAGGTCCTTCAACAGCCTGCTGATTACCTCCCGCGACGTTCCCAGGTCATTGGCGATCCGCTGGTGCGTGCTGTCCAGTCTGCCGTGGTCGGACTTCTCAATGAGGTATGCCATAAGCCGTTCGTCCATCCTGCCAAAGGCCACCTCCTCCACCAAGGCCATGACCGTTGTCAACCGCTGGCTCAGGAGGGTAAAAACGAAGCTCCGCATTTCATCATGATTCCTGACCAGCCGGTGAAACGCCGCAGACTGCACGATCAGTATCGTCGTGTCCGCGGACGTTACCGCATTCGCTGGATAGGTCATGCCGGAAAGGATGCATGAAGCATTCAGGATGCACGTCTCGCCCGGACCGATCTCGTACAGGGTGATCTCACGGCCCGTCTCGCCGATCTTGAATACCCGGATCTCGCCGGACAGCACGAACGCAATACCCTGACAGGCGTCGCCTTCGGCATACAGACGTGTGTTTTCCGGAACATGCTGTACGCGACCCGAGGAGAGCAATTCCTCGACTACAGCGCGGGAATCCTTCTTGAATGCCGGAAAGACCTTGAGGAAATCATCTGCCGTCACGTCAATTACCTCGCTTCGATCATGGCTTCCCGCCGGATCGATATGCTGCAAAGCCGGATGCCTCGTGAATAGGTTCATAACATACGCCATTGCAGCACGGAATAACCCGTCCTTTGTCCTCTCCATAGAGGATGGCCACGGGAACTGATCCTGATAAAGCACGCGCGGCGCGCGCAAGCTCGCTGTCCACAGGGGCTTCAATGGTCAATGTGAGCATCCGGAAGAACGCATCGAGCGCGCAGAAATACGCGCCTGCATGCACGGTCATGTCCCGCGCCTGTGCCACGAATTCCTTGAGCGACTGTTCCGCCTTGTGCTGGTAGTCTTCCCTGCCAAGGATGCGGCCGAGTTTCAACAGCTGCATGATCGCAGACGCATTGGCGGACGGATGGGGAACATCCTCGATCCTCTTGAGCCGCAATCCCAACACCTCGCCGGCAGTATCAAAAAAACCGCCCCGTCCGCTGTCATAGAACTGATCCAGACAGCTCTGCATGAGAGCGTCTGCTGACTCTACATACTTCCTGTCTGCCGATGCTTCGTATGCCCCAATCAGCGCATCCACGAGATGGATATAGTCGTCCAGCAGCCCGGGTACGCCTTCCGTATGATACAGGTTCCCTTCAATGAGACGCTCCCGCAATATCCGTTCGAGACTCCTGACGGCAAAAGCCCTCACTTCATCCTCGCCGAGCACGGCAAACGCATGGAACCAGGCGCTGATCAGCATGCCGTTCAGCGACGTATACAACGCGCGGTCAATGAACGGCTCCTGCCGTTGCCCTCGCTCTGATAGCAGCTTCGTATTGCCGCTGCGGATCAGCGTCAGGATATCGTCCATGCTCCTGCCGAAGCGCTCCGCGAGTTCCCGCCCTGCTCGTTCAATGAAAAGGACCTTTTTCGCAGGGTCGTGGTGCATGCTTCCCCGGTCATGAAGATACAACAGAGAGAGGATGGGGTACTCTTCACTATCGAGCGTCCTTCGGAAGTCGTCCTCTGTCCAGGTAAAGTAGCCGCCCTCGTCATCGGGCGTCACGTCCGCATCCTGGCTCGCGTAGAAACCGCCAGTTGGGTCCGACAACACTTCACGGGTAAAAGCGATAATGCCCAGCGCGACCCCACGATACTGTTCATCCCCGAATACAGCATAGCCATCGAGATAGTTTCTGAGCAGGCCCGCATTGTCATCAGCCATCTTCTCAAAATGCGGAACGATCCAGGCCTCATCAACGGAATAGCGGTGAAAACCTCCGCCCAGGTGGTCATGGAGGCCTCCGCGCGACATGGCATCGAGCATGCCGATGGCGGCATTTCGTGCTGGAACTGCGCCGCCTCCGCTCACCCTGCGCAGGATGAATTCCAGGGCCCCAGGCATGGGGAACTTGGGCGCAGATCCAAATCCGCCGTTCTGCATGTCAACAAGCGCGAGCATGGCATGCTCCGCGTCTTCAAGCAGGGTTGGTCCGATGTCCCCTGGTGACGCCGCTTCGGGCCTGAGCGCATCCATGACCCGTGCCGCAAGATCCTCCGCCCTTTCCCGATTCGCCTGGTAGTAAGCGCTGACCTGAGTAAGCACCTTCCTGAACCCCGGTCTGCCCTGCAGATCGTCGGGAGGGAAATAGGTCCCGCCAAAGAAGGGCTTCTTATCCGGCGTAAGAAAAACGCTCAGGGGCCAGCCGCTGCCTCCGCCCAGCGCCGCAACAACCTGCTGATACCTGCGGTCAATATCCGGCCGTTCATCGCGGTCGAGCTTGATGCTGACAAACCACTCGTTCATAAGCTCGGCAATCGCCTCATCCTCAAAGGACTCTTTTGCCATCACATGGCACCAGTGGCACCACACAGCGCCCGTGCTCAGGAAAACCGGTTTGCCCTCGGACCGCGCTCGTTCAAAGGCTTCATCGGACCAGGGATGCCAGTCGATCTTTTGATGTGAAGCGTGTTTGAGATATGCTGAGCGTTCGCTTGCGAGTCGGTTCATAGTTAACCACAGGGTCAAGTAGCACAGCAGCAAGGTATCTGTTTTCCTTGACCCTTGCTACCTGCCCCTTGCTACGCACTAAAAGGTCTTCGGATCCTCCGGCGGAAGCGCATTGTCATCAAAGGGCAGGACTCCAAGCTGGGTCATGATAGACTCGATCGCGGTAAGCAGTGCGCGGTAATCGTACCCAGGAAGCTCTTCCTTTAGCGCCCTTTCCGTCAATCGGTCAAATGCAGAAAAATCGAATGTTCTGTCAAGCACGCCGGACCGTACGAGGAGCGCGTACTGCGTCTTCTCGCTATTCAGATCTTCACCATCGCGGATGTCGAGGCGTAAGCGGTTCGCGGGGTCTTCGATGAACGACCGCATCGCGCCTTCCAGCGCGTCATAGAGGGTTACAATGCCTGCCGCTGTCTTGCCCTGCTCGAGCCTCCGCCGTCCGCCCCGGAGATGAAGCCTCGCGCGCTGGAACGGGCCTTTGATCGGCCCCAGTTCGTGTTCATTCATCAATCCGGCATGCGGCATCGTGTAGTACTCCAGGATGCTATCACGCTTAGGAGGGACATGCAGTAATCTCAGACCGGGGAGAAAAACGCATATCCCCCCTTCCCGCTTTTCTTGATCCGGTACATTGCGGTATCGGCTTTCTGGAGAAGTGATTCCACATCATCACCATCATTCGGGAAAAGGCTGACCCCGATGCTTGCTCCGATGGTGCAGGTTTTCCCGTCTATCTGGAACGGGCTGGAGAGGGCCTGGACGATCTTTTCCGCGACAATTGCCGCGTCCGCGGAAGCGGTGATCCTGCCGCAGATCCCGATGAACTCATCGCCTCCCATGCGGGCGACCGTATCCGCGTGCCTCGTGCATGCTTTCATCCGCTGTCCCGCCTCGACCAGCACCTTGTCACCGATCTCATGGCCGAAGTTATCGTTGATAGTCTTAAAATGGTCCAGGTCAATGAAAAGAAGCGCCAGGATATACTGGTTCCGCCTCGCAAAAGCGAGGAGTTGGGTCATGCGATCAAAGAACAGCGTGCGGTTCGGCAGACCGGTGAGCGTGTCGTACAAGGCCATGCGTTCCAGGCGCTCTTCGACCAGCTTACGATCGGTAATGTCGCGGAAGATCGTCTGCACGGCAGGTTTACCCTGATAATTAAAGGAAACACCCGCGACCTCCACATCGATGACCTTTCCGTCGATCCTGATGAATTTTTCCTCGATCCAGGGGACGCTGCTGCGGTTCTCTTCCAGAAGATTGACGCGCTGATTGGCGATGCTCCGGTAATCGGGATGCACAAAATCGATCGCAGGTTTCCCGAGGAGAGCATCCACGGACGATGCTCCCAGAAACCGGGCCGCGGCGGGATTCACGAAGACAAGCCGTCCCTCGGCATGGATGACGATGCCATCAGGCGACAGTTCCACAAGCAGGCGGTACCGCTCCTCGCTGTCGCGCATTTTTTCCTGCATCTGCTGCCGTTCCTTGATGAGGTACTGCTTGTAGATCACCCGGTCGATGACCACCGGCATCAGTTCAAGATATTTCATCTCCACATCTTTGACGATATAATCCGATGCGCCGAGCTTCAACGCCTCGACCGCCACGTCCTCGCTGCCCTGGCCCGTGACCATGATCGTCGGGATCAGCAGCCCCTTTGACGAGAGAGCGCGGATGACGTCGATCCCGCCGAGGAAGGGCATGTTGTAATCCACAAGGAGCAGATCGTAGCTTTCTGCTGCCAGCATCCGGAGGCCCTCCTCCCCGTCCGCGGCAGTGTCCACGGAAAACCCGCGGCGCTGGAGACTCTTCTGCAGCAAACGGGAAAGCCCTGGATCGTCCTCCATATAGAGTATACGCTTCAACGAGATATCAGCCATGATTTGCCTGCACCTCCGGCACACTGACGATCGTAATGAACATGCCGAGTTTCTGGATCGTATCCGCGAACTGTTCGTACTCGACCGGTTTTGTAATATAGAGACTGCATCCCTCCTCGTAGCACTGAAAAACCTCCCGCGGATTATCGGTCGTGGTCAGGATCACGACGGGGATCAGCCGGGTCCGTGCGTCTCCTTTAAGCCGGCCGAGCACCTGGTGGCCGTCAAGCACCGGCAGGTTGAGGTCGAGCAGAACAAGCAAGGGAGGGGCCGCCCGGCCGCCCTGATCGCCAGCATGGTCGAACAGATAGGCTACGGCCGAACCGCCATCCTCGATGGATACAATCTCATTCGTGATCCCGGCCCGGCGAAGGTTTTTCTCGATAAGGCGGGCGTGGCCCGGATCATCCTCCACCATCACAATGGTCAGGGGTTGTTTATCGCTCACCGTTGACCTCCCTCTCCCGGAGTGGTGGCAACCGCTGTATTGGTAACGCGCGGCAGGGCAAAGCTGAACACGGCGCCCTCATCCGGCGTTGATTCGCACCAGATGCGGCCGCCCAGCAGACGGACCAGAGTCTTCACATACGCGAGGCCCATGCCTTCACCCGGCGTATCCTGCCTCCCGACGCGGCGGAAGATTTCGAAGGCCTTGGGAATATCCTCCGCAGCCATGCCCCTGCCGTTGTCGCGGACATGAAAAATGATCTCGTCCCCGTGCTCCTCCGCGGATATTGCGATCTCTCCAGGACGGCCAGGCTCAAGATACTTGATCGCGTTGTCCAGCAGGTTGCCGAAGATCTGCTCCAGCGCGGTCCGGTCAGTGGTGATCTCGGCCAGATCCCCGATCCGGACGCGCGTGTTCCGGGATTCGATCTGGTGCGTGAGCGAGTTGACGATGTTCGTGACCATCTCCTGCACCTGCAGCCGCTCCGGAGCAAGCGTTTGCCTGCCCACGCGGGAAAGCTTCAGGATCACGCTGATCAGACCGTCCATGCGTTTGACCGATGAACTGATGAATAAAAGCGCCTCCGGTATGTCCTTTTTCAGGACGACGCTGAACTTTTTACGCTCATTTTCCTCAAAGCCGTCAAGATACTTTTCCAGCAGCGGGCCGATCTCACTAATGCCATGAATAAGCTCCTCGGAGAACCCCCGGATGTTTACCAATGGCGCACGGAGATCGTGCGAAACAATGTAGGCAAAACTTTTCAGCTCTTCATTGATCTTTTCCAGTTCCACAGAGTAATTATGCAGTTTTATCTCCGCCCTTTTGCGCTCCGTAATATCGCGGAACGACCACACCCGCCCCAGCGGCTGCGATGCTTCCTGGTGCAAAGGAAAGGAATAGCGTTCGAATACCCTGTCGTCCTTGAAATATATCGTGTCGAAGCTGCTTTCATTCGAATCATAGAGACGCTTTACTTCCTTTACAAAAGCATCGGGATCGGACAGCTGCGTCAGTACATGGCCAAGCAGGGCGTTGTCGTCGCCCGTGTTCAGAATGGCCTTGGGTATATTCCACATCTCGGTGAAACGCTGGTTGTAAAAAAGCACCTCTCCGCTTGCGCCAATAGCCAATATTCCGTCCGCGGTGGCATTGAGAGTCGCACTCAGGCTGGCGGCACTCTCCCGCAGCGCCTCCTCAGCTTTCTTACGGTCAGTCATATTTTGCGCTACGCAGACGATTCCCTGGATATCGCCATCGACACCGCGCATGACCGACGCTGAAAAAAGCATCGGTATTCTTTTCCCTTTCCTGTCCAGGTAGAACTTTTCCACCGAACTGATGGAACTGTTCTCCAGCACCGTTTCCAATACCGATTGCTGAGAGCCTGGTTCATCCAGAACCACGCGGCTGAGCTGCTGGCCGACCAGTTCCGTATCAGAATAACCCAGGAGAAAACTGGCGGCCATGTTTATTCGCGAAATCGAGCCGTCGGGGGAGACGACGATAAGCGTGTCCCTCATGCTCGCGATGATATCATTCACGTAATTCTTCGAGACCGTAGTCCTTTCAAGATCGCCGGCCATCCGGTTGAAGCTGTCAATCAGACGCTGCACCTCACCCGCAGATTTCACGTCGACCCGGGTCGAGAGATCGCCCTGCGCCAGACGGTCGGCCGCGCCGGCCAGCTGCGAGATCGGGGCTATGATCTTTTTGGTGGTGGAATAAAACAACGCGATCCCCAATGCGAGCGCCACAAGCACATTGAGCGTTAAAACAGACAGGACCGTTTGCGCTACCAGCTGACGAACGCTATGTTTTGACAATCCAACAGTGACCGCGCCCATGGTCTTGACATCCACGATGATCGGTGCAGTAATTTCCTGTATTGACTCAGCCTTTTTGATGGCGGCAATATAGTCCGGCAAATCACTTTCCCTGGATAGCTTTGCGAGGGCGGCCTTCAGTCTGGGTAAACTAAAATCGATGCTGGCGTACAACGAGGTGAGGATCTTGCCCTCGCTGTCGGAAATAACCGCATAAACGACATCGTCATCCTTAATTGCATCATGCACGATGGCATCCAACAGGATTGAATCCTTCAGCAATAAGGGGTCCTGGCTCAGTTTACCCAGCAGGAATGCCAGGCCATGCCCTTTGTTCATCAGGGAACTCT
Source organism: uncultured Nitrospiraceae bacterium (assembly GCA_964447405.1). Taxonomy (GTDB): domain Bacteria; phylum Nitrospirota; class UBA9217; order UBA9217; family UBA9217; genus JALNZF01. The sequence goes on from CAYUSP010000004.1 coordinate 272,602, forward strand.
CATGAATCGCGCCTTCGAGTACAGCGAGAATTGCGCTTAATGCGACCGTGCTGATGAACAAAATGATGACGATGATCTTCAAAAGATCATACTTGATGCTTTTCTTGAATTCCTTCATGAGCATGACAATTACTCCGCGAGGGACTGCCGGGCGCGGCGGACAGAAAGCACCCTACTCAAGGTATCCGCTGGTCGGGCACAAGACGATCAGCGGCCGTCAACACTACTCGATCTTTTTTTTCACCAGTTTCATGAATTCCGGCGGGACCTGATAGTTCCCCTCCCGCGCTGTCTTCATGTTCAGCATCAAATCAAATTCCTTCAGGGTCTCGATGGGAATGGATGACGGCTTCGCGCCCCTCAATATCTTCACCGCCTTTTCAGCGGAAATACGGCCCAGTTGATAGGTATCCGATGCGACTCCGAGGAGCACCCCTTTATCGACCATGTCATCGAGGTGGGTTATGGTAATCACCTTAGCCTTCACAGCAATATCCACAATTAACGATATTTCAGAACCCACAAGATTGCTGCCCGTGATATACATTGCATCCACGGTACGGATGACCTCGGGCAAAACCTGTGACAGCTCATCCTTCTTGGTAAGAGGAACCGGGATAACTTTGACTTTGTACGCCGCCTGGACACTCTGCAGGTCTTTGAGTTGCAATTCGGAGTTCTTCTCACCAGGAGTATAGAGAACAGCGAGTCTTTTTACCGGTGAAAAGGAAAGCAGGGCGTCCAGGACCTTTGCCATGGAGACCTTGGTGCTGGTACCGGTGGTGTTATTGCCTGAACTTTGCCAATCTTTGGCTATTCCTGACTCAACGGGATCGTAGATAACGCTAAATACTATCGGCACTTCCTTAATCTCACGGGCCATTGGTATGGTTATGCTGGTGCCTAACGTGAAGATCAGGTCCAGCTTTGCGGTAGCGAATTTCTGCACTAGTTCTGCTGCCTTCGCCTTGCTGGCACCTGAAACGTCGATCATAAACGATGTGCCGGGCTCCGCAAAGCCGAGTTCTTTGAGCCGGTCAATCATGCCTTTTCTGGCGTCTATATAGCGCATTTCGTCACTAAACGAAAGTATGCCGATTCTTACTTCCGCCGTCGCTTCCGTCAGAAAGAACATCGTCATACAGACCGCGAAAAAAGCAATAGATAAACATGTCATTCGTATGGATCTCATGCGACCTCCCCTACCTTGGATTATGATCGCCAGGCTACTCATGGCGCTCTGCTACGCCTGGTGCGGCACGCGCACGATGGATAGAAACAGCCCGAGCTTCCGGATTGCGTCCGTGAACGTCTCGTACTCTACCGGCTTGGTGATATACACATTGCACCCCAGCTCGTAGCAGCGCGCGATCTCCTGGGGGTTGTCGGTCGTGGTCAGGACGACCACCGGGATCTGTTTTGTACGTTCGTCGCTCTTGAGGATCTTGAGCACCTGGTATCCGTCCAGAACAGGAAGGTTGAGATCGAGCAGGATGAGCGGCGGTGCTGGATGATCATCCCCCTCGTAGTCACCCTTCTTAAAGAGAAAATCAACGGCTTTCTGGCCGTTGTCGAGCGTCACAATGCTGTTCGAGATTCCCGCGCGGCGCAGGTTCTTCTCTATAAGGACTGCGTGTCCGGGATCATCCTCGACCAGAAGAATGGTCACCGGCATCTGGTTCATCATGATTCATGTTCTCCTCTCGTATTGCAGGGTATTGGCCAATCGGGGTCTTCAGGGGAATGGCAAAGCTGATTGTGGTCCCCGAGCCCACCGTGGATTCACACCAGATGCGTCCGTTGTGCCGCCGGACAAGTGCCTTTACATACACAAGCCCCATGCCTTCGCCAAGGATGGACTGCTGTCCCGCACGCCGGAACAGGCCGAAGATCTTGGGCAGGTCCTCCTGCGCTATGCCCCTCCCGTTATCGCGTATGCTGAAAACGGTTTCCTGCGAACTCCGACGACCGCTGACCTCCACCATGCCGGGCCTGTCGGGAAGCAGGAATTTTATGGCATTGTCGAGGAGATGCCCCATGACCTCTTCCACCGCAATCCGGTCTGCAATCAGAGGCGGCAGCCCCGCATAATTGATGGTGACATTCCTTCGCTTGATCGCTGCCTGAAAACGGACCAGCACCGTATGCACGAGTTGATCCATATCAATGACCTGCGGCTTGAGCTTGAGCTGATGGACCTGCGACAGCTTCAGAACACCGCTGATCATATTGCTCATCTTGTCAGATGCCATATCGATAAAGCCGAGGGTCTCCGGGATCTCGTCATGCAGCGTTTCTTCGATCCGTTTGCGCTGCTGCTCCTCGAAATGGTTCATCTGCTGCTTGATCATCTGCTCGTGGTCCTTAAGCGCATGAGCAAGCTCCCCGGCAAAACCCTTTATCGTTACCAACGGTGTGCGCAAATCGTGGGAAAGGCTGAAAATGAACGACTGGAGGTCGACATTGGTTTCTTCCAATTCCCTGGCATAATGTTGAAGCTGTTCCTCCGCTTTCTGTACGGACCGGATGGGCAGGACGCGTATCAAATAATAAATGATGCTGCCCAGAAGCGTGCTCAGAAGCGCCACGAGTGCAGTTCTTATGAACATTGGGCGGAGAGAACTGCTGACCTCGATCGTTCCCACAGGCATGCCCGCATCCAGGATCGGATAGGTGCGCCGCATCATCGGCGGTTCAAGCACATCAGCGCTTTTCGCGATCAAGTTGCCGTCGCGGCCGAACACGCTGCGGGACTCTTTGGTGCCGCCCCGCGGTCTGCGGTCCAGGATGTCCTCAAGCCGGTGCTGCTGGTACTGCCACAACACGGGATTATCAGAAGCGAGCCGCGACACAAAGAAGGAGTCTGTCTGCGCTTCAGACTCCAACACGCCCCCTTCGTGATAATAAACCGCCAGAAAATAGCCGAACGGGAGCGAGACGACTACCAGCACTGATGCCAGGGCTGCCAGCATCGTCAACCGCAGTACTGCGGTGCTCGAGTCTTTGCGTATGGATGTGCGGTCCGGCATCATCACCTTAGTGAAAGGGGCCGGCGACATTGCCGGATTTTTCTATGATCGCGCGCGCCCCCGCGGATCCGACATATTCGGCAAACCGCCGGGCCGCCGCGGACGAACGGGGTGAGGTGATGACATAGAGAGGTTTGAAGAGCTTGTAGGATCCATTGGCAAGGGACTTCGTATTCGGCATCTGCCCGTTCAGGGACAGTATCTTGATGGGAAGTTTTTCGGTGATGATCTGGGTCAGGGTCGAGGTGCCCAGAGATCCCTGAGTACGAGCGACAAGATCCGCGGAATCCTGGTCTGTAGAGGCAAAGATCATGCCTTCCTTTGCCAGGGCTATGGCCATGGCTTTTTCCATTTCCGGTGAAATGAGTTTGAGGAGCATTGAACTCGCTTCGCGCGCCGGGCGGAGCACAAGCCTGATGGGTCCGCCGTGCTTCCAGGTCAGGGTCTTCAGAGAGAAGATGCTCACGAGTTCGTCGGAAGTGATCCCTTCCTGCGGATTGTTTTTATGCGTGACAAAGACGAACGGCGTCCGTGCGAACTCAACACCCGCGACACCCGCCTGCTGTTCTTCGTCGTTCAGCGAACGGCCGGCGATTGCCAGGCTGATCACACCGTCCAGTACGGCTTTGATGCCGCCCGGCGTGCCCATGCTGGGGAGTACTTCTATGCGGACTTCGGGGTGCTTTTTTTCATAGGCTGCACCCAACAGTTTCATGACTCCGATGCCGGTTCCGGTACCCGCGATCTGGATAACTTCCCGGGCAGCAACCGGTGAAGTGAGCGCTACAGAGATCAGTACCGCAGCTGAACATGAGATCAGCTTTTTTCCTATAGCCAGCATGGAGACACCTCCTGCACTCCGTTTCTTCAGGATATGATTCTTGAGACACTGTCTTAGATGTATCGCGGCCTTCGCGTCGAGCCACTGAGCGGTACGATAGACTACTCATCGGCAGAATGCTTTGATATCTTTACCGTAGTTCCGTTTTTTCTCGCTTTGATTATAACAAAGATGCGCCGGGTATGCGGGAAGCGGAGCCGCACCTGCCCGGGCATCCGATTACGGTGACCAGGTAGGCGATGTATAGTTGGCATCGTTCGGCGTGATCCGTTCGAGGTCCGTACCATCAGCGTTCATGATATAGAGGTTGGAGCGGCGTTCGCGGTTCGAACTGAAAACGATCTGGCGGCCCGATGGCGACCAGCTGGGGTTCTCATCGCTTCCCGGACCGCTCGTAAGCAGGCGCAAATCCGATCCGTCGGGATTAACGGTGGCGATCTTGAACAGGCCTTTCACCTGGGATACGAATACGATGCGGTCGCCGCGCGGCGACCAGTGCGGTGAAGCGTTATAACTGCCTTCATAGGTTATTCTCCGGACATCGGCCCCTTCGGCGTTCATGATATAAAGCTGGGGTGTTCCCGCTTTTCCCGACGTAAACACGAGCTCCCTTCCATTCGGAGACCATGCGGGAGCAACGTTGTCATAAGGCCCGTAGGTCAGGCGCTCCAGATCCCCGCCGTCCCTGTTCATGGTATAGAGCTCGGTGCTGCCGTCCTTGCTCATGGCAAGTGCAAGGCGTTTCCCGTTCGGCGACCAGGATGGTGAGATGTTCAGGCCTTCACTGCCCGACATCTTCCAGCGTTTCCCGGTCTCCATATCGAGAGCGAAGAGGTCGGGGTTCTTGTCGCGATAGGACACATAGGCCAGGGTCTTCCCATCCGGGCTCCATGCGGGCGACAGGCAGATGGACCGGTCAGCGGTAATCTTCTGCACGTTTTGGCCGTCGTAGTCCATGACATACAACTCTTTAAAGCGGGTCTTGTCGGACACAAAGGCGATCTTCGTCCGGGCGACGCCCTTTTCACCGGTATACCGCGATACGATCTCGTCAGCAAAGGTATGGACCATGCGGCGGAAGGTATCCTCGCTGCCGAAGTAATCCTTGCTCGCGATCCGCATTCCCGTTACGGCGTCATACAGTTTCCCGGTCAGGACAATGTCTTTGTCCTTTTTCTGCACCCTCGCCCACACCACTCCGGTAATACCAAAGGTCCCGCTCCGCTTGATCAACTCCTCCGGCGGCTCGTTGCTGCCAGGTGAAGGAAGGTCCAGTTTTTTCGGGTCCATGACATCGAAGATCTGGGAACGCTGCAGGTCAGCCTGCATGACCTCGATTGCCACCTGCCGCAAGGCTGCATTCCCCACCGCATCATCGACATCGAGGACCACGATGGGAATTTTCTTGGCTTCTCCCTTGATCACGCCGAGATAATATTGCCCCGCGGCAGGCGCGACGAACAGCAAACCGAGTGTTATGAGTAGAAGTAACCGTTTTAGCATTTGAACTATTAATCCTTTGACACTCTGACACTTTGACACTTTTACCCTTGCTACCAGCCCCTGCCCCCTGCCCTTCAATCTCTCTCCATCAAGTCGACGCTAAAGATCTCGAACTCCTTATAAAATCCCTCCGGCAGGGGAGGGAAAGGGCTCGAAATGAGAATTGCGCGCATAGCTGCCTGGTCAAAATAAAAATTGCCGCTCGACTTCTCGAGTTTGGTATCGCCGATCCTGCCTGAACGGAGGATCCTGAACAAAACCTTGACCTTCATGTCCCGGACGCCCGGAGGCGGACTCCAGTTCCGCTCGATCTTTTCCCGAATGATCGCAAGATAGGGCGGAAACTTGAACTCGGGAGAGGTCGTGCCTACCGCCACACCCTCGACTTTTGCCGCTGGTGCCGCTGGAGCCGCGGACGGGGCGGCCGGCATGGCAGAAGGTGATGACGGGGCAAGGTCGGTCTTTGCCTGGTCCTGCTTTGCAGGCTTCGATTGTTTCGAAGAAAGCTCCGGCAGATCGCCTTTTTTCGACACCGCGGGCCGCATTTTTCGCGCCTGTTTCGCCGGCTTTGGCGCGGGTTTCATTTTTTTCGGAGCAGGCTGCTCGACAGCGGGCGCCGGAGCAGTCTCCTGCGGCTGGGGCAAATCAAGCGGCTGGCCAACGAGCTTGACGCTATAGAACGGCGGGATGTCGGCCTTCGGAGTAACTACGATATACAAATACAGTGCGGCAACAAAAGCACAGGAATGCAGAAAAAAGGAGAAGGAGACGGCGAGCATCAGTTCGGATTCAGACTGCCCGAGCCTCTTGCCGGAAGGCAATTTCATCGAGCGGTCTCGCCTCCCGGCGCTGCCTCGGTCACCATGCCGAGTTTGTCGATCCCGACGCGTTTCACAATGTCCATGACCTGCACCACTGCACCGTAAGGGGCCTCTTTGTCAGCGCGCAAATACACGTTGACCTGCGGCTTCGAAGCCCGGATAGCGGTCAGCACGTCCTTGAGCCGCGATATGTCCACCCGCTCCTTTTCCACAAAGAGCTCCTGACTGCGGGTGACCGTGAGGACAACGCGTTCCTCTGACTTGACCGTGTTCGCCTCCGACTTGGGAAGGTTCACGTCCAGACCCCGGCTCATCATCGGAGAGATGATCATGTAAAAGAACAGCACCACGAGCAGCACATCGATCAGCGGCACCAGGTTGAGCTCCCGCATGATATGACTGGTTCTCCGCTGCCGTATCATACTACCTCCTCAGATAGGTTCTGTTCACGAACCCCAGAAACTCGATGGAGAACGAATCCATGCGCGTTGCCATGTCCTTGATCTTTTCCGCAAAGTAGTTGTACGCGATCACCGCGGGGATGGCCACGAAGAGCCCTCCCGAGGTGTTGATGAGCGCTTCGGCAAGGCCCGGCGCAAGCGCGCCGATGTCGCCCGAGCCCTTGAGCCCGATGGCGTAGAACGCGTCCATGATCCCCCAGACCGTGCCGAACAGCCCCAGCAGGGGGCCGACGGTGCCAGTCGTGCCCAGAAACGCCATGTAGCGCTCCATGTAGGTAATCTCGTCCTGCACCGTTATGGTCAGCGCGCGTTCGATTTCCTGGGTCACCAGCGCGCGGTCCTCGGCTTTCACTAAACCTTCAGGAAAGGACTTAATGATGGCATCCGTCTCCTTATGGCCTTCGAGAAAGAGCGTGGCAAGAGGGCTGTACTTTTTCGTTTCGGCGAAGCTCAGCAATTCCGGCACGTTCCTGTTTTTCCGGAATTCGGTGAGGAATGTCTGCGATTCCCGCTCGGCCCGACGCAGGAATTGATATTTAAGCAGGATCATGGCCCAGGAAATGACCGAGAAGATCAGGAGAAATCCCATGATCACCTTGCCCATCCATCCTGACTCCATGAACAATCCTACAATGCCCGGAGCCAGGCCGGGTGTAGCTGCTATTGCCAGTGTGAACATTCAGAAACCTCCAAAATTGTTTTCATGCTAAACGAACCTTAGACACGGAAGAATCGGATTGAATGTATGATAAAAGCGGATACATATTCGCGCCGCTGTTCATAATGGCCTGTAACCCTGGTTGAGATGTATTCCCCGATAAAAATCTGATTATATCCGGTTCTTATCCGTGTAAATCCGTGTCAAAATATGCCGTTTCTATGTTCCTAGGAAACTGTTTTGCGATTCTACAATTCCGCAATCACCTTCCCCATGTCCGCAACGTCATATCCACCCATTGCTGTGATCTGATCGCGAAATCCCCTGTCCTCGCGGATGATGCCAAGCAGAGCCCGCACCATCGGCAGTTCATGAAACTCCCGCGGGATCGCGAGGTCATAGCGTTCATTCGCAACAGAAATAAAGTCGAGGCCAAGGGCCTGGGCAGCGGAAAGCACCGCGAGGCCGGTGTCCGCGGCACCCGAAAGCACGGCGGCCGCCACTGCCATGTGGGTGAATTCCTCGTGATGATACCCTTTTACCGTGTTCGGGTCAATGTTCAATTTCTTCAGATACAAATCCGTAAGCAGCCGGGTGCCGGCGCCTGCCTGGCGGTTCACGAACACGATATCGGGCCGCTTCAGGTCCTCAAATCCCCGGACGTTCTTGGGATTTCCACGGGGCACAATAAAGCCCTGTGTGCGGTAGACAAGATTAACGAGCATGATCTTTTTTTCCGGCAAAAGCTTCCTGATTGAACCGACGTTATACTCGCCCGTTTCCTCATCCAGGAGATGGGTGCCAGCCAGGTGCGCCTCGCCGCGCTTCAGCGCAAGCAGTCCGCCCATGCTTCCTACATGGGCCGACGAAAGCGAAAACTCCGGATGCTTTCTTTTTAAATAATTGCCGAGCACATCCAGCGCATTGTCATGCGAGCCGATGCAGACAAGCGTATTATCGATATCGCGGATGGAACGCAGCAACTCGACCGTTACGTCGTGGCCGGCTGCGATGCCTTCGCTCTGCGCCGGCACACGGATGATGCCGTCAGCGCGCACGAGCGACATGAGCGCGCCGGCTCCGCGTGTGACCGGCATGGCGATGAGGCTGCCTGACACGTTTCCGAGCTTGACACGGATGAATTCCTCCTGCCCGAGCGAGGAGGCGACCTGACGACTAAGCTTTGCTGTGATCGTGTCCGGCACCGGGAGCATCAGGCCGAGCAGTGTGTGGATCAGCGGCTTGACAAAAAGGTTGAAGGTGAGCGCGGCTGAGACCGGATACCCCGGGATGCCGATCACGGGTTTCCCCCGGACGATGGCGAGGATCACGGGTTTACCCGGTTTGATGGCCACGCCATGCACGATCACCGACCCAAGCTCCGCGAGCACGCTGGAGGTAAAGTCCTCACGCCCTGCGGATGAACCTGCATTGATCACAATCAAATCGGAATCCGCAAGCGCGTCCACGATGGTTTTCCTGAGAAATTCGGCGTTGTCACTGACGATGGGCTTTCGCATCGCAAGGGCGCCGTACTCCTCTGCCATGGCCGAGAGCATTGTCGAGTTGAAATCAATGATGCCGCCCTTTTTCAATTCACTTCCTGGCTCAAGGAGCTCCGTTCCCGTGGGGATGACGGACACCACCGGTTGCCTCCGCACCATGACGCTCGTATGACCGCTCGCGATCATGGCTGCCATGTCAACAGGGCGAATGAGATGGTTCTCGGAAATGATAAGCTCCGTGGCAACAATGTCCTCTCCCACGAGCCGCACATGCTGCCACGGCGTCGCCGGTTTCAGGATCTCGATCTCGGAATCCGAAACCTTCTCCACGTCTTCGATCATGATCACCGCATCGAAGCCATCAGGAATGGGATCGCCGGTGTCGATCGCAACAGCCTGCGCAGGAGCCGCAAGCCGCTTCGGCCTTGTCTCGCTTGCACCGAAGGTGTCGATGAACCGGACTGCGTAGCCATCCATGGCCGCTGAATGATAAAAGGGTGATGAGAGCTTCGCGATGACCGCCTCGGACGTGATCCTGCCGAGAGCGGCGCGAACAGGGATGACCTCGCCGGGAAGCGGCTTGCCAATGCCTGCGGATGTCAATGCGTCATGGTATTTTCTGATCGCATCAGCCAGAGGTTCGTTGGAGAGATATTTTTTTTGTTTGAAGACCACGGGATTCGCTCACCTCAACTTGTGCCGCGTGCTGCTGCAGTGACCACCTGTTCGAGGTTTTCTCGCTGTGTATTTTTGCTTCGCCTGAGATATGACTTTTTTCAATCCGATCACTGCTCAGAAAAGGCGTACTTCCACTTCCTCGCCCGCTTCAATCCCGATCATGTTCATCGGAACCACAACAGTACCCGCTGCCTTCACCAGTGTGCTGATAAGCCCCGAGGCTCCGAATACCGGACGCGCCCAGAGGCCGTCGTCCTTTTTCTCCAGCATGACCCGTACATGGTCCTCGCGCCCGGGATTGGACGAGATGCTCCTCGCGAGACGGGCTTTAACGATCCGGGACAGCGCTATACCTGCAAGCGCGGGATCGGGCACTTCTCCAGTCATGCGAAGAATGATGGGTTTTGCGAACAATTCGAAACAGATGTTGACTGCCGCGGGGTGGCCGGGCAGGCCGAAAACCGGAACCTGGCTCCTGGTGGTTTGGACAATGCCGATAATAAGCGGCTTACCCGGTTTGATCGCCACGCCGTGCACCAGCACACCGGGACTGCCTGTGTCATTGATCACCTTTGCGGACAGGTCTGCGGTGCCCACGGAGCTGCCGCCGGTCATGAGCACGACCCTGCATGTTCTGACAGCATCGTCGAGCGTCTTCTTGAGATGGTCATATTCATCGCGGATGATGCCCATCTTGATTGCTTCGCCTCCTGCGAGCGAGATCAGGCCTTCGAGATTGTATGAATTGGTGTCGCGTATTTGGCCAGGCCCGGGGACCGTGTCCGCGGGCACGATCTCGTTTCCCGTGGAAATGATGGCGACCTTCGGCCTCTCATAGACCGTGACGCGGGTGATGCCAACGCCGGCCATCGCGGCCATGTCCTGCGGCCTGATCCTCTGGCCCCGGTTTAGTACAGCCCCGCCCTTTTTGATATCGTCTCCGGTCTGTATGACATTCTCAAGCGGAGCAACTGACTTGACCACCTCGATGCTCCCCGCGTCCACGGGCTGCGTCTGTTCGAACATGACGATCGCGTCAGCTCCAATGGGAAGCGCGCCGCCTGTCGCGATCTTCATGGCTTCGCCTTTTGACAGGGCCCGCTCAGGCATCGTTCCCATGAGGATGTCGCCGACAATGGAGAGCAGCGCGGGTCGCGACTCGGCGGCGCCAAACGTGTCAGCGCTGCGCACTACGTATCCGTCCATGGTGGAACGGTCGAAATCGGGAAGGTCAACTGAAGAGATGATGTCTTGGGCAAGAACGCGCCCCAGTGCGTTGCTGATGGAGATGTCTTCTACAGAAAGTGCAGGGAAAATAAGGGCGTGCTCAAGTATCTTGAAGGCTTCCTCGCGGGAAACGACGCCGCTTCTGCCGAGCATGTCTTTGAGGGTCATGATGTCCGCTCCGCTTCAACCGGACCCTGGACCCCGGCCCCTGGACCCAGCACTATTGCTTCCCTTCCACCTTCTGCTTTATCTTGCGGACAAAGGACGCAGCCCGCATGCCAGCGACGGAGCCTTCGCCGGCCGCGGCCACGATCTGCATGCCGCCGCACGTGCAGTCTCCAGCGGCAAAAACGCCATCAAGATTCATCCGCTGGTGCTTGTCAACGATAAGGCACCCGCGGTCATCGGTCAGACCACCGGCTTTCAGTATCAGCTGAGAGATGGGAGTTGAGCCCATGGCAATAAAAACACCTTCAAGGGGCAGCACTTTTTCCGCGCCGTCCTGAGTAATCTTCAGCCCCGTGACTAGTTCATCTCCCACGACCGCGTGGATCTTCGCCACAGGAAGTATCTCCACATTTGGCTTGGACCGAAGTCGGGCAAGCACCGCATTCACCATGTCGAGTTCTTTGTGAGGCACTATGGTTACTTTCTCAGCAAGATCCGCCAGGTGGAGCGCCTCCTCGGCTGCCTCGTTATCTGATCCGACCACGGCGACCTTCCGCCCTTTAAAGAAATTGCCGTCGCAGGTCGCACAGTAGGATACACCCTTGCCGAGGAACTCCTTGGCCCCGGGCACTTCGAGCTTTTTCCGGGCAACGCCTATCGCGATGATGACTGAATGACCTTCGTACACTTCGTCGCGCGTACGGACGCGTTTGAGTTCACCCTTTAGTTCCATATCCACTACCTCGACCGGATACACAATCGTGGCGCCGAACTTCTCAGCCTGTTTTGCCATGATCTGGGTGAGGTCCATACCATTGATGGTCTCGTACCCGGGATAATTCTCGATATGGGCGATCTTGGCGGTATATCCCCCGACAAAATCCTTTTCGAGCAAAACGCACTTCTGGCCGGCCCTGCCCAGATAGATCGCGGCAGTAAGACCCGCGGGGCCGGAGCCTATGATGATCACGTCAAAAAACTGCGCCATGGACGCACCTCCTTCAATATCCTGATGTTGTGTCATTGTAGCCGACAGGCATGGACAAGTCAACTCTGTTGAGGTGCATCCTTCTTGATTTTATCCGGCGTATCTGTTAAGGTTAAACCATATCGGGATGCATCCCGATTGCGGTGGTAAGGGGCGGAAACGGCGAATGCAGGACAATAGACGACACAAAAGATTCAAGCTGAGCCTTACGGAAGTCCACGGCAAGATGGTGCTTGCTCACAAGGTGGACATCATTGATATCAGCCTTGGCGGAGTTGCGTTGAAGGCGGACCGGCGTTTGAACATCGGCAATGAATACATGATCACCCTGGGAGACGGGGGCAAAAGCATTGTCGTGCGGAGCGTCGTTGTCCGGTCCGCGCTGAGCGGATTCGAAGACAATGAAAAGGGTGAGCGTGTTCCCTTGTATACTGCCGGCATGCTCTTCAAGGAGGGCTCGGCGGACAAGATCGGCGTTTTCTTAAAGACCATCTCCCACGACCTCAAAGAAGATATCCCGACGATGGTCAACCGGAGGATGGAGGTGAGGTTCCAGATCATGACCCCGGGTGAACAGGTGCTGAGCTTCCCTTCCCAGTTCACCGTGAAGGACATCAGTCTCAGCGGGATGCTCATGCGGACGCAGCAGAACCTCGAGATCGGCAGCATCATCCCGATGGGGCTCTCGCTCAATGCGGATAATCACGTGGAATTTCATGGAAGGATAGCGTCCTGCCGTCTGACCGAGGAGAATGACGAATCGTACTTTGAGATCGGAGTGGAATTCACCGACCTGAAGGAACAATACCGGGCGCTGATATCAGCATTCGTCGATTACCTGGTCGCGCTGGAGGTAAACAACTCCGGGAAAAAACACGGTACTGCCTGAAAAAGACGAATTACGGTTGAGTGTTCTCTGCCCGAACAAGCAACTATTTTTAAACATCAAACGTTCATCTCCCCAGGATCTCTCTCGCCGCGACCACACCCGATATCGAAGCCTGGATCAGCCCACGGGTAACTCCCGCTCCGTCACCGATTGCGAACAGGTTCCTGATCCCGGTCTCAAGGCCGTTGGTCAACTTCAGTTTCACGGAATAGAACTTCACTTCCACGCCATAAAGCAGGGTGTCCCCGGAATTCACGCCCGGCGCGACATTGTCCAGCGCCTCGAGCATCTCCGTTATATTATGCAGGTGTCGGTAGGGAAGGACAAAGCTCAGGTCCCCGGGAGTCGCGTCCTCAAGGGTCGGCCTCACCGTGCCATCCGCGATGCGCAGAGCCGTGGATCGCCTTCCCATTTTCAGGTCTCCGAGGCGCTGCACCATGACGCCACCTCCCAGCAGGTTCGCCAGTCCGGCAATGTACTTGCCGTACGTGATCGGTTCGTCAAAGGGCTCGGTGAAGTCCGTGCTCACCAGCAGCGCGAAGTTCGTATTGTCCGTGGTCCTGCTCCGGTAGCTGTGCCCGTTCACGCTGTAGATGCCCTCGCTGTGCTCCTTGACCACTTCACCGTAAGGATTCATACAGAACGTCCGCACCCGGTCCCGAAATCGTTTCGTGTAGTAGATAAACTTCCCCTCGTAGGCAATGTCGGTTATGTCCTTCATGATATGCGCAGGCAGTTCGACCCGTACCCCGATGTCCACGGGATTCTTCTGCACCACCAGGCCAAGGCGCCTGGCCTCCCCGGACAACCAGGCTGATCCCTCCCTGCCTGCGGCGGCAATGACATAGCGGGAATTGATAACGTTTCCATCCTCCATGGCAACGCCGGTAACGCACCCGTTGCTCGTCAGGATGCTCTTAACAGGTACATCGAACAGAACATCGACTTTTCCTTCGAGATACTTCCGGATCGCGATGAGCACCTCTTTGCACAGGTCCGTGCCGATATGTCTTATCCGCGCGGGTATGAGCTCAAGATTGTAGCCGGCCGACTTCCTCTTGAGCCGCGACAGCGCTTCCGTATCCTCGCCATGAACCTTTCCTCCGGCGCCGAATGACTGATACAGGGAATCGACATATTCGATAAAGGACGCCAGGTCCTCGTCCGACAGATACTCTTTGAGCCTTCCGCCGAACTCGGGAGTAAGCGTAAGCTTGCCGTCGCTGTAGGCTCCCGCGCCGCCCCATCCGCACAGAATGCCGCAAAGGTCACACTGGGCGCACTGCACATCCGCCGCGACCATAGGGCACGATCGCGCTTGAATGTCGCTGCCCTTCTCGATCACGAGGATCTTGAGGCCGTTTTTCTTGACGAGTTCCAGCGCCGCGAATATTCCCGCGGGGCCGGCGCCGATTATGATGACGTCGTAGGAGGATGTTGTCATAGTTCGGAGTTCAGGGTACCGGATTCAGCGTTCAGTTCCGCAGGGCAGGCAGGATTTCGAACCCGCCAAAGGCACAGCCAGAACCGCACCAATTGTGCCCATGTCATAATTCCCAGGATGAAGTACTATCCTATTCTATCGTAATGCACCTGATAGTCAAGCTGGATGAGGAGGACAGCGGATTATGCTGGTTTCATTCATTTGACAAATGCTGGCGCCGTGGTATAGTCTTTACTAAGAGACCTATGACAAACCGACGCGCTTTTTTACAAAAGATAATCACGTTCCTGGGGCTGACGACTCTTGCCTCGTTCCTGTACCCCCTTTATAAGTATTTCTCACCCCCGGCCGCTGTAACAGGAGCACTACAGTTCGTGCTCAGCAAAAAAGAACTCCCCATTGGAGAAGCGAAGGACATCGTCTTCAACAACATCCCTTGCGTGGTCATCAACAGGCCTGACAAAGGGTATGTTGCTCTTTCCCGGGTCTGCACCCATCTCGGGTGTCTTGTTGATTATCAAAAAGACAAAAAGAGGATGCTCTGTCCCTGCCATGCCGGGACGTATGACCTTTCGGGAAACGTGACCTTCGGACCTCCTCCGAAGCCCTTGCAGCAGTTTCCGATCAAGGTCGAAGGAGACTCGATCATTATCGGATAGCGATATACACCTTGAAAAGGACCTTTGACACGGATCAAATCCGATAAAGGCTATGATAAGGTCGGATAAATCAAAATTAGTAATCATGCTTTTTCATACTTTTAAATCCGCTTTTATCAGTGTCAAAGAATTTTGAGGTTCGCGTGAAGTCGTGGCAGAGGGCAATTCCATGTGGAACAAAGTTAAAAACTGGATAGAGGTCAGGATCGGGCTCGAAGAACTCGTGAGGACCCAGCTCACGGAATACCTGGTCCCGAAGAACATCAACCTTTTCGCTACCCTCGGATTCGTCGCGCTCGCGGGATTCGTCGTCCAGATCGCTACGGGCATTCTCCTGCTCACCGCTTACGTCCCCCACCCTGACCATGCCTTCAAGAGCGTCCAGAACATCATGGTGACGTTGCCCTACGGCTGGCTTTTCAGGCAGATGCACGTGGTGGGAAGCAACCTTATCGTGATCGCGATCGGGTGCCACATGCTCTCGGTCTTCTTCCTGAACAGCTACAAAAAACCAAGGGAACTGACCTGGTTTGCGGGAGCCTCCATGCTGCTCATCACGCTGGCCTTCTGTCTGAGCGGCTACCTCCTGCCCTGGAGCCAGCTTTCTTATTGGGCCACGACGATCGTGACAAATATTCCCTCCGCAATTCCGTATATCGGCTCGTTCACCGTGACCTTCCTGCAGGGAGGGCCGAACGTGTCCGGGGTCACGCTCGGAAGGTTCTTCGCTCTTCATGTGGCGGTCCTGCCGGCCCTGCTCCTGGCGCTCGTGGGCCTCCACCTTTTTCTCGTCAGGAGGATCGGGATCTCCTCCCCTCCTTTCGGAAGAGCCAAAGAACCTCAACCCTGGACCGCATTCAGGCATGAGGACCATCCGGGCGGCTATCCGTTCTTTCCGCACTTCGTATTGAAGGAAGCATATATGGTCCTGGCCTTTTTCGCGTTGATGTTTTTCATCATCACCTTTGCTCCTACCCTCTTCCTGCCTGAGGACGCGAACATCCCGGCGGACCCGTTCAAAACTCCCTCACATATCAAGCCGGAATGGTATTTTCTCGCCCCCTATCAAATGCTGAAACTGGTCCCGAACAAATTCGTGGGCATCAGTTTGCAATCCATCATGGTCACGCTGTTCCTGCTCTGGCCGTTCCTGGACAGTAAAAAAGAGGACAACCTGCTGAAGCGGCGCGCCCTGTTCGCCTTATTCATAGCCACGTTCATCGGATGGGTGGTTCTTACGATATGGGGAAAATATTCATGAAATACCTGTTTGCCGTTTTCCTGACGTTCGTCATGGCTGTCGTCAGCCAGGCAGTGGAGAACCAGGAGCCGGTCTGCATGCAATGCCATGATTCCGATATGATGAAGCCCTCCTTGCGGAAGATCCCCGAAGAGTGGAAGCAAAGCTGGCATAACCGGAACGGCGTAGCCTGCCACGACTGCCACGGCGGCGACCCGACGGATGCGGGCCTGGCCATGTCGCGGGAACGGGGTTTCGTTGGTGCGCCGCACTATCAGGACGTGCCCGCTTTCTGCGGCAAGTGCCATATCGGCATTCTGAAAAACTACACCGAAAGCGGCCACGGCAAAGCGCTCAAAGCATCAGGCAGCGGCCCGAACTGCGTCACCTGCCACGGTTCCCACGGCATCCAAAAGGCGAACATCGACATCATTAACGACCAGCGGTGCGCGCAGTGCCATACCTACGAGCGGGCCAGGATCATGAAGCAGGCGCTGTTCGCGACCGAGCGGAAAATACGGGATCTCGATATCAGCCTGAAAAAGCTCTCATCACAGGGGATTTATACAGAAGAGGAGAACAAGGCGTTGTTTCGCATTGAAGCGGAATTCCGTACGCTCTTTCACACGGTCGACATATCCCTTGTTAAGAAAAAGACGGATGGCTTTGGCTTGCAGTTGGATGGACTTCAGAATAACGTGAACGCCCTTTTTGCAGAACTCCAGTCACGGAGGAACTTCTCGGGCCTGATCATGCTGCTGTTCGCCGGCGCGGGCGTAGCTGCATACCTGCTTGCAAAAACCTACCAATGACCGATTGGGCGGGACCGGCCACAAGCCCTGCCGCGTCGCGCTCAGATCAGCAGGAGTTCCCTCTCACCGCTCACGTAGCGTCGCGCAAGCAGAAGCAATTTCAGATAGTACCTGTCCAAACAGGGCACGAAGTCGTCCGTTGATGCTGTAATGGCTTCCCGTGAACCATCGGTCCGCGTCAGCGAAAGGGCGAGCGACGCGATGCTGCCGGAAAACAGACTGATCCCCTGATCCACATCCATCTCGATGACACCCGCAACTTCCTCTTTCTGAAGTATGAGCGCTCCCGCATGGATGTCGCGCTGCAACAGATACACATCCTGGAACTCATACTCCATGACCCCGGGCGAGAAGCAGTACACGAACACCCTGCGCCCCAAAGGCACCAGTTCCTTGAACCGGACCCCGAGTCCGAGTTCTTCCCCGATCTCACGGGGGCCGGCGATCATGGCATCCTCTCCTGAAGCATAGTGGCCGCCCACGCTCACATCGAACTTCCCCGGAGCGATCTTCTTTTGCGAAGACCGCTTCTGAAACAGGACATGCGCCCTTTTGTCCCGCTCGAAGATGATCAGACAGTGGAATGCTCCGTGCCACGCGCCTGTTGCATGGGCCTCATCGCGGCTGATGACCTCACCGGTCTTCTCTCCCCTGCAGTTCAAAACATCGAAGGTTTCCGTATGCCCCTCCCCTGCTCCTGCCCGCTGCACAGTTTCATTATAATGGAAACAAGGTTTCTTTACACCTGAAAACCGGCAGGTTTTATTCCATGCGTTCCCCGCGGCTCACCCGGGAACAGGGCCCACCTTGTGAGGGTTCATCCTGAAAACGGCGGTTGGCCGCTGATGAACGCGGATTTTCGCTGATTAACCGCTCAATTGTTTAAAAAGATCCTTCAATAACTTGCTGAGTCTTTTACCAGCCTGAGAATTTCTATTTTTCATGTCTTTATCTGCGTTTATCCGATCTGATCTGCGGCCCAAATGTTCTTTCCAGGTTCATGAATCTCCGCTGGCAACGATAGTTCTATTCCGGTATAATAATCCAATTGTTGCTAGCATTATCAGCCATTTTCGCCATGAATTATGACCCTAGCAGCTTTCTTCAATTCATTTGCAGGCATGTATGTGGCCCAGTCATTCTGCCACTCTATTATCGCGGCCGTGATCTCGGACCGGGCGATCAAGGCGTGGAAGATCGATGACCCGGCTATTCGGCAGCGTTTCCGTGTCGTGGCGCTGCTCCTCCCGATGGTTTTATTCCCGATCTACCAGATGCTCAATCCAGACAGGAGTTCAGTCCTGTTCAGGCTTGACTCGCTCTTCGATATTAACCGCTGGCTTTCTATGGAAATCTTCGGGATGGTCCCCGTAAGCCTGCTGCTCCTTGCTCTGCTCGGTTTCACAACACTGGTCTTTCTCTTCCAGGAAATGTTCCCCATCGTACGGCATTCGTTCAGCTCGCATCCGTCAGATGTGGATGGAACTCCCCTGGATATCGGTCCGTTCCTGGATACCGCCTCGCGCACACTCGGCATCAAGAAACCGGATATCATAGCGATCGAGGAGGACGACCCGTTCCTGTTCTCCACTACGGGCAAAGATCCGGCCATCTATGTATCTACCGGATTGGTGCGTACGCTGACGGAGGACCAGCTGCACGCGGCGATCGCGCACGAGATAGCGCACATCGCCCGGAGCAGGCGCCCGCTCCTGATCGTCATATTCCTTCTCCGGATTCTCATGTTCTTCAATCCCGTTATACTGGTGCAGTTCAGGCGGATTGTCAGAAATGAGGAGAAGATCTGCGACGATATCGCGGTCTCCATGACCGACCGCCCCTCGGCGCTCATCGCAGCTCTCAAAATATTTCTCCATAAACCGGTGGCGTCGCCCGGAGAGGATCCTGCCGCAACATCCATCGAAGACTACAGTCATGCACTCAGCCTGGAAGGCAGGATCCAGCGTCTGGAGTCAGGCCAAGCGGGAATGCGGGAAAACTGGATCGTACCGTACGCGCTGACGATAGTGGCCATAGCCTGTTTGAACTATTTTATTGTGTAACGCTGAGAGGCAACCATGAACAAGAAGCTGACAACCGTTTCGACGTTCTTCCTCGCGATAGGGGCTGTCGTCGTCACCCTCCTGGTTCTCAATTGGCTTCCCCTGGTCCTGCAGAAAGAAACGCTCCGCCAGTATGGAAGCATTGATGAGGTGCGCAAGACCCTGAACCGGAAGGACATCAAGGTGCCCGCCTATTTCCCCCAGCAGATTACCTGGCCGCCGTTGACCATTCTGGCACAGAGCAAACCGCACTTTGCGATCATCACAAATTTCACCCGCGCGAACAAGCGCGACATTGCTCTTGTAATCTCGCAGTCAGAAGGACCCACCATGAACATCGAAGATCCGATCCGCATCACGACCATCAAGGAAAAGGTGCGCTATACGTTGCAGGGCAAAGAGACCATGCTGACGGTCGGTACATGCAAAAATGACGAGCCGTGCAGCGGGCTGACCTGGACCGAGGAAAATCAGACCATCACCGTGCTCCTTAAATCAAATCCGTTTGAGCTGATACGGATGGCCGAGAGCATGATTCACTGAGAAGCGGTGCGTAGATTTTGATCTATGGAGAATTGTCCGTCCAGAATATTGCCAGCGTATTAATCTGTTGTTGGTGTTGGCGGAGGCAGATTTGGCGAGCACATCCTGAACTACGCAAGAGTTGTACAATTCAAAAAGTTCATAATTCATGTTGAACCTGACAAGTCTGATCAGCTATCTTAGCAAGAATCTAGTGCAGTGACGAATTAATACGAACGAGTATCACTCCCAACAAGCCGTCATTCCCGCTTGTCGGGAATCGTATTGCGGTATATCGCGCTTAAAGAATGATTCCGGACAAGCCTGAATGACGTTAAAAAAGAACGAGATGTTTTGTAATTAGATTGTTACAATACCGTCAGTGACCCCAATAGGATTCTCTTGGAGCTCGTCAATACTATAAGGAGCGACCTATGCCAGTTCCGTTGAACTTCTTTGAGCCTTACGAGAGGCTGGCGCCCGGCCATGAAAATCAGCTCACCCGGGCGCTTCTCGTAGTGTTGCGCTACTGCCCTATCGCTCATCAGGCTTGGCTATCGCTGATTGACCCTGGAAGCCAGCTCCACAAACTACCCCAACCGACATTTAGCACGCAGTGTGCACTCATTCTATCCAAACCAACCGATGAGTCGATCAGAGGAATTAGCGTCCTCTGCACTGCGGATGCTCCTGAAGTGGTAACGGGCGTTATGGAATCCGAGCGAGTGCAGGTACTCGACGGGATCGTCCGCTACGATAACGATCTCGTCATCGTCATGGAATCCAAACTGGATGGCCCCGTCCACGACCTCCAAGCGCGCTATATCAATCTGCATGAACAGCCCGTTCACTTTGACGACAACGTCTGTTCGATCTCGTGGCGAGACATCCTTTCCGCCTTCGAAGACCTCGCCGATGAGAAGCGTGCCTTGACGGGTGGAGCCGAGCGTATCATTCTCCTGGACTTCTTGGAATTCGTTGACCGAAACTTCCCACGATTGGGACCCTTCAATACACTTCACAGTTGTGCCGGAGAACCCTCGCGAATCAGGCGCAGACTAGACACCATTATCAAGGACGCAATCGGTGGCGAGGCCATTCGCGTTAATAGCATAACCCTGCCCGGCCGGCGCCGGCATCACGCCGTCATTTCAGCCCACATCGAATACGTCCCGGAGAAGCGGGAGGTACAGTTGGCGATGTATCCGGCCGACACTTTAGAGCAGGCGCGTATCTTCTATAAGCGACCGAAGGCTCCGGAGAGAGTATTGGCGCTAGAATCTAAAGGCTGGGGGGTGTCGCCTAACTTCCACTTCGGCTTCATGGCAAAAGGGTTGTCGTGGACAAGGGCTACGGTTTCCTCTGCTGAGTATATGCGCCATTGGCAGAAGCACATCGGCGAGACGCGACAAGTTGATCGCACCGACTGGGCGACATTCTGGGACCAACTTGTTAGTCTTGGATTCGCGCAGGAAACCGATCGTGAGCTATTCGACCGCGACTTCACTAACACTGACCGGAAGTCAGCTAGCCCGCGGCCCGGTATCCGTTGCAGCTTCGTCTGGCCATTCGAGGAGGCCGAACGACTGGACACACAGAAGATCCGTCAATTTAGCGCGGCAATCAAGCAGCGAGTTAACGAACTGCTTGTTGCAGTCGATGAACCTACCGTCTAATTTGAGATGGGGACCCTATAGACTCTAGAAGCTATGCGTATGTTCAGTTTATTGGAGCTACGCTCTCATTTAGTTTGTCGCTTCTACTAATATTATACCCAAATAAACTTCAGTCACTGCTGAAAAAGCCCGCCGCTATTGATTATGCAGGATGACCGAACGATTTAACCAGCTGGTCCACAGCAACGGGCCAGAAGGTGGCGCGTGACCCGCGTCGTTGCGTTTCGAAAATATTGTATAAAATGTGAGGGAATTTTTATGAAAGCCATTGTTTGCACAAAATACGGATCACCGGAAGTTCTTCAACTCACAGAGGTTGAAAAACCGACGCCAAAAGATAATGAAGTACTGATAAAAATACACGCGGCAACAGTGCATATCGGTGACACCAAGATTCGAAGTTTCAAGCCCGGCCTAGGACCTGTAAAGGATTTCTTTTTTAAACCCATCATGAGAATACTTCTCGGTTTCACGCGACCCAGAAACAACGTATTAGGGATGGAGCTGGCAGGTGAAATTGAAGCAATCGGCAACAACGTTACCTTGTTCAAGAAAGGCGACCAGGTTTTCGCGGCTACCGGGATGAGATTTGGCGCTTATGCTGAATATATATGCCTACCGGAAGATGGGGCGTTGTCAATAAAACCGTCCGCTATGACCTATGAAGAAGCTGCTCCGGTTCCCAATGGGGGGGTAACCGCGCTGCGTCTGCTCAGAAAAGCGAACATCCAGCGAGGTCAAAAAGTCCTTATCTATGGAGCTTCCGGAAGCGTCGGCACATTTGGCGTGCAGCTTGCCAGATATGTTTTTGGAGCGGACGTAACCGGTGCATGCAGTACCGCGAACCTGGAAATGGTAAAGTCCCTGGGAGCAGAGAAGGTCATTGATTACACGATGTCCGATCTCACCAATAACGACGAGACCTATGATGTTATCATTGATGCAGTCGGCAAACTTGCGTCTTCACAAGTTAATAAATTGCTCAAGAAGACCGGGATGTATCTGAACGTTCTCACCACCTCAAAAGGCAGCATGAATTTAAATCCTGCTGATCTCGTTTCCCTTAAAGAGTTTATTGAAGCCGGAAAGTTACGATCGGTCATTGATAGACAATATCCGCTGGAGGAGATCGTGGAAGCGCACCGGTATGTTGATAAAGGCCACAAAAAGGGAAATGTAGTCATAACTGTGGGACATAATAACATAACCTGAGACCGCTGCACCCGACAAAAAACGCTTCGCGTTTTTCGCGGGTGAACTCCAAGTTCATATGCAATTTACAACCCGATTTCATTGATTGTTTCAATCAATGAAATCTGCACAGTTGCAGGTGAAATCAATAATATCGTTTCATAATAAGCGCCGCAATAACCACCGTACGGTCAATCCTGATTAATCCTTCATCCGCTTAACCTTCCTCTTAATGACACAACTCGTTGCATGCCTGGACTTGCTGCATTGCTCTTCCTAACCAGCGCATGCATTAATCTGCACCAATACATCAACAAACTGCATAGGATAAAATAGCACTCCGAATAGGATATTCTTCCAATTTCCAAAACTCCTGCGCCCTGCTATAAACTAACTAAACCAAAACAGAAAGGAGGTGATTCACATGCTTAAGTACAAAGCAGGACACAAGGTTGGAAAAGGAACATATTGGGATCTCGCAAAAGGAACCAGGATCGATGTAGAGCAGGAAGCCATCCTGAGCGGAGGCGCTGCAGCAACTTACTTCCGCATCCCCGCGGGCGTTATGCTCCTCGCAGGACCGATCATCGGATTGCTGTATGTAATCAGCCTTCCGTTCGTCGGCATCGCGACCGTCGCTACGCTTGCTGCGGGCAAGGTCGTCAACGCATTGCTGGGACTGATCGGGAAGAGCCTGTCGTTCGGTTGGCAACCGAAAGAAGCATATTTGTCAGGGAAAAAGAAGAAGGACAAAAAGGAGCAGAAATAGCCACCGGAACCCGCATGGACAGAATCATTTGGGTTCCCTCATAACCGGCGGATGAAAAACCGCCAATCCCAAGGAGGAAATACCATGAACACGTTATTCGATTTCATGACCCATGTTAAAGGGGTCGAGTATCTGATCTCAGTTGCCTCGATCGGGATATTTGTTGTGATGTGGGAAGCATTGAAACCCCGGCCGTTCGCCACTGTCGTTAACACCAGCAAGGAGGACCTTGCGTATATCAAACAAAGTGGAGGCATTATGAAATTCGCGGGCAAGATTGCAGCGGCACCATTCGTCGGTCTGGCGTATATCGTCATGCTTCCTGTTGGATTTTTCTTTGTCGTGCTCTCCGAAGTCGTGAACCTGGCTGTCAAGGGCGTATCCACGGTCTTAGGCAAGGACATCTCCTTTGACTGGCGTCCCATGGAAGCCTATTTTACAGGCAGGCAGAAGAAACAGTCTGAATCCAAAACCGGCAAGGGCGACAAGAAGTAGGTTCGCCGCAACCGATGATATCGAAGAAAGGGACGAATCTATGAAAATAATACCCTGCATTGTGTTGCTAGCAAGTTTTATCCTGCTCGTTGCCGGATCACCGGGCCCGGCAACGGCAGAGCCCGGTATGCGCGTACTGGACAGCATCAAGAATGAATACGGCCCGGTGAAGTTCGATCATCCGAAACACACGGCAATAGCCGGCAACTGTTCCGCCTGTCACCACGAGCACACCATGGCCAACGACCTGCCGTGCAAGCAATGCCATACGATCACGCCGCAGTCATTCAAGAACTCGGTCAGCCACAGTTTCATGGCCTGCAAGAACTGCCACGCCTCGCAGGATCGGGACAATCCCGGAATGCCAGGCCTGAAGGTCGCTTACCACAAACAGTGCTTCTCATGCCATAAGGGCATGGGAAACATCGGCCTGAATCCGAAAGGCTGCACCGAGATGTGCCACTCCAAAAGAGCGGACAGGCTCGGTCTGGTCATTCGAAAATGAGTGACGAGTTCATGTAATGACAGGATCAAAAAAAGAATATTTGCCAAAGGAGAAAGGGTATGATAAAAAAGTTGGATGAACCCGTCATCAAGGTCCGGCCCGCCTGTGAAAAGGCGGGACCTGGTCCTGATCAGAAAAAAATCTGCGGCATGAACCGGCGGGCATTCCTCGGGACCGTGGCCACGATCAGCGGAGTCGCTGCCGTGGGTTCGGGCACGCTGGCGAAAGCTGCCGAGGACTTTGCCGGTTACCCGAACAGCTATGGCCTGCTGACCGACCTTACAGCATGCGTTGGCTGTCGCAGCTGTGAAAAGGCATGCAATGAAGAGAACAAACTGCCCAGCCCGGACGTTCCGTTCGATGAGGTATCGGTCTTTAAAGAGATTCGCCGTCCCGACGCACACGCCTACACTGTGGTCAACCGGTACGAAAATCCCAAGGACAAAAACATGCCTGTCTACCGGAAGATCCAGTGCAACCATTGCAAGGAGCCGGCCTGCGCCTCTGCCTGCCCCATTCATGCCTACTCGAAAACACCCGAGGGCGCGGTACGGTACGATGAGGATCTCTGCTTCGGATGCCGGTACTGCATGGTTGCCTGCCCCTTCTATGTCCCGGCGTATGATTACGAGAAGGCGCTGGAGCCCAAGATCGTGAAATGCACCATGTGCTATGACACCCGGGTAAAGCACGGCAAGATCACGGCCTGCGCAGAGGCCTGCCCCACCGGGGCCATCACCTTCGGTAAACGGGAAGCCTTGATCAAGATCGCCAGGAACAGGATCGAGAAGAATCCGGACAAGTACATCGACCATATTTACGGGGAGCATGAAGCAGGGGGAACGAATTGGATTTACCTCTCGGGAGTACCGTTTGAGCAGGTCGGTTTCCCGACGAACGTACCCAGTAAGCCGCCTATCGAGCTGACCAAGGGCTTTCTCTCATCAGTGCCGCTCGTATTCACGATCTGGCCGGCCCTCTTCGGCATGTGCTACGCCGCAGTGCGCCATCGGGATGAGGTCTGCGACGAGAAGATCGCCTCACACAAGAAGGAGGAAGGAAAATGAGCGACGACTACACTGCAACAGTAAAACAGGACAAATTCCAGTCCTGGTTCATGGATAAGCTGCTGATGGGAATGAGCTGGCCGGAGTACCTCCGTTCTCTCATGACACCCTTTAACCTGATCGCCTCCGCGATCCTGAGCATCGGCCTGCCCCTCATCGTTATCCGCTTTGTGCAGGGCCTGGCCTCTGTCACTGATGCATCGAACGACTATCCCTGGGGCATCCTTCTCGGATGGGGGCTCTTCTCCGGGGTTCCGCTGTCTGCTACGGGCTTTGTCATGGCCACAGCGTATTATATCTTCGGCTTCAAGCGATATCACTCGCTGGTGCGGCTGGGTGTTCTCACCGGATTCCTAGGATACCTCTTCGCAGTCATTTATCTGCTGACCGACCTCGGCAGACCTTGGCGCATCTACTTCCCCATGGCGGTCGGTTTCGGCACGGCGTCCGTCCTGTTCCTGGTGGCCTGGCATGTTGCCACCTATCTGACTGTTCAGCTCCTCGAGTTCAGCCCTGCCATTCTGGAGTGGCTCAAGTCGCAGCGGGTCCGCAAATGGGCGATGATGACCACGATCGGCCTGACCATCGCCGGCATCATCCTCTCGACCCTGCATCAATCAGCCCTGGGCGCTATGTTCCTGCTTGCGCCCGGAAAGATGCACCCGCTCTGGTACTCGCAGTATCTGCCCGTGTTCTTCCTGAGCTCCAGCATTTACGCCGCGCTTGCCATGGTCATTGTCGTGAGCACTCTCGGCGCAAAGTTTTTGAGGGACAAGACGGACCACACATTTCTCAGCAACCTGGACCCTCTCACGATCGGCCTGGGAAAGGGCGCGGCGGTGGGCATCTACGTCTACTTTGCCCTGAAGCTCATCGGCGTGGCTCATGACAACCACTGGAACCTGCTGAACACGCCCTATGGATACTGGTTCATCGTGGAAATGCTCTGTTTCGTACTCCTGCCCGGCCTTATTTTTTCACTGGGAGTGAAAAAACAGAGCGCGGGAATTGTGCGTCTCGGCGCATTCGCCGCGGTATTTGGTATCATCGTGAACAGGATCAACGTCTCCACGATCGCCTTCAACTGGCAGCTTCCGAACCATTTTCACCACATTATTCCGCCGTGGAAAGAGGCCATGATCGTCCTGGCTATTTTTACGTTGCACGTGCTCATTTTCCGGTGGATCCTGAACCGGATGCCGGTGCTCCGTGAACATCCGGACTATAAGGACGAGCACTGATTTCGTTCAGGGTACAGGGGTATTCAGGGGGATGTCCTTCAAAACGATGATATCAGGGTGCCGCAGCGTAAGACCAACTTATGCTCCCGCGAGCGCAACGTACTGATCTCTCCGCCCGATGCGGACATCCCTCTTTTTCAGGGGGACACCATGAAAGATTCACGAGGACCGATTCGGACCGGTTTCCTGATCGCAGTGCTGGTGCTGACAGCCGGCCTGGCGCAGGCGAATACTGCCTCAACAACAGAAGAACACCTGCGGTGCCTGGAGTGCCACGCGAGGCCTGGTATTGTCAAATTTTTCCAAAACAATGAGTCGCTGCTTGCCCACGTGAACCCTGATACATTTTTGTCCTCCGTCCATAAATCATTATCCTGCACCGAATGTCATTTTGATTTCTTATCCGGAAAACACCCGAACCGTGTATTCAAGTCCAAAGAGCAGTACCAGGTCAAGTCCTCCCATGTATGTAGAAAATGCCATTCGGAAGAGCAGTTAAAACGGCGAAACGTACACCAGGGAATGCTCGAGGCTGAGGGGTCCGGAAAAGCGCCCTTGTGTACAAACTGTCACGGGTCTCATGCGGTGACGCGCGTGTCAGGAAAAAGTTCCTTCACCACGGAAGAGCAGTATTGCATGAAATGCCATGACCGGTCCATGGCTATGCACTTTGGAAACGGCGAAACCGTTGCTCTCAAGGTGGACCCCGGCCTGCTGAGGATCTCGGTGCACGCCAAGCTCAGCTGTTCCGACTGCCACTATAGCTACTCATCCGAAGATCATCCCCGGCGACAATTCCGGACCCGGCGTGACCTTACACTTGCGTCATCGGACAACTGCAGGCGCTGCCATTTCGATAAATATACCAAGACCATGGAAAGCATTCATTACACCGTGCTGAGAGAAGGAAAACTGAATGCTCCGGTCTGCACCGATTGCCATGGGGCTCATGAGGTTTATCGCGTTGGCAAGGAGCGGACCACGAGCGCAAAGCGTTGCCAGCGCTGCCACGCGCAGGAATACACCATTTATGCCAAGAGCGTGCACGGCAACGCCCTGTTCAACGAACACAACCAGGACGTTCCCGTATGCATCGACTGTCACACGGCCCACACGATCCAGAATCCCTTTTCAATCGATTACCGGGAGCGCATCCCCGAAATGTGCGGCAATTGCCATGCGAAAAAAGAGGTCGTGGGAAAATACGGCCTGTCCACGAATGTCGTGAAGTCTTACCTTGCGGACTTTCATGGTACGAAGCTGGGAATTGAGAAGATGCAGATGGGCGATGCAGCCAAACCGCACAGGCCGATTGCCGTATGCACTGATTGCCATGGGACCCATAACATCATGGGCACCAGCGGCACCGAGGCGACCATCGTCAAGACTAATCTGATTAAGCGATGCCAAAAATGCCACGATGACACCTACAAACGGTTTCCCGATGCCTGGCTGTCGCATTATGACCATAGTCTCAAGCGGGCGCCGCTGGTTTATCTTGCCGGCATGATGTTCCAGATATTCATACCGATCCTGGTGATTGGTTTTATTCTTCAGGTTCTCCTGCATATTTGGCGCTATGCTATGAACCGATGAACAGGCTTCACTATTCAGGGGTCACCAGTCTCTACAGAGAACATCGCAACGTTCAAGGGAGAATATTATGAAAAACGTGTACCAACGGTTCAGTAAGGGCCGCATCATCGAACATTGGGTATACACATCCATCTTTTCCATTCTCGTCATCAGCGGACTGTCCCAGACGTACTTCACCTTCGATATATTGCGCTGGTTCATCCAGCTGGTCGGCGGAATCGACGCCATCCGGCTTTTGCATCGCTATGCCGGGTTTGGCTTGTCCCTAGCTACTGTGGTTCATATCGCTGTCGCAGTCCATGGCATCATCGTTAAACGATGGCAGCCTTCCATGGTTATTACACAAAACGATATACAAAGTGCGGTGCATAACATTAAGTACTATCTGGGTAATTTACCCCACCCGGCTGAGGGCGGCAGGTACAATTACACCCAAAAATTCGAATATTGGGGCATTCTCACCGGCGCGATCCTGATGATCCTCACTGGCGCCGTGCTCTGGAAACCCTTGTTCTTCACCCCATTCATATCTGGGGAGATCATACCCCTGTCAAAAGTGATGCACATGAACGGAGCGCTCGTTGTATTTCTCATTGTCGCTCTGTGGCACACCTATAACTCCATATTCAGCCCCGAGGTGTTCCCCCTCAACACCAGCATTTTTACCGGCCGCATATCACGAAACCGCATGGTGCATGACCACATACTTGAACTCGCCGCACTTGAGAATACAACTCCAGAGAACATACGCGCTCACTATCATGATGCGGAAATGCAGAATACTGACGCTGCTGATCTGGAAATCGAGGCATGCACTGAGCTGAAAAACTGAACCGCGGTTGGTATCTTTTTTTGACCAGTTGATATATAATTCCACCATGCCCGAACGCACAAGCGGCCTCCAAAAGCGGATAACGCTCACCATCATTACGGGGATTTCCATCATTCTGCTGGCCTTCGGTGTCGCCAGCTACTCTATCATTCAGAAAAACATCAAACATTCCCTGAATGAGAAGCTTGCGCTCGCCCGCCTGATCGGCAACAATATCGACAACCTGATTAAGGATAATATCAACAGGCTGTACGACCTGTCGATTTCCGCAAAGGTTGATTTGCGGGACAACGACTTCGGGCCCGAGCGAGAACTGCTCAAGGCAGCCTACCGATATTCGATTTTCACCGATGGGGTCTTCCTGCTGGATAAGGAGGGCAACGTCATGCTGAATTATCCCGAGAGGATTCGGGATGTGGCAATCAACATCCTGAATATGGAGCCGATCAACAGAATAATCGCCCTTGGCAAACCTGTTGTATCGAACATCCATACACTCGAACCTTCGGGCAGGCGTGTCCTGTACATTCTCGTTCCGCTCAAGGACAAGAGCGGAAACACTGTGGGTGCCGCAGGGGGAGAAATCGATCCCACCAGTCCGACCCTGACCCGGATGCTCGGGCTGATTACCCTGGGCATGGGCAACTTCATTGACATCGTCGATTCAAACGGAGTAGTCATTTCATCAACAGACAGTTCCCGAACGCTGCTGCAGTATAACCGGGAGGATTTTTTCACCAACCTGATCAGCGAGAAGAAAGAACGTGTGGCCACCTGTCACAGCTGCCACGTCTCCGGCACTGACCGTAAACGGGAAACCATGACGCTTGCCTTTGTCCCTCTTGAAATGGCGCCCTGGGGCATCTCGATCCAGGAACCGGAAGAGCATGTGTTCGCGCCGGCCTCCAATCTGAAGATGACCTTCCTCGCGCTTGCGGTCATTTTCATCGGTACGGCTTTTATTCTGACCATCGGCATCAGCCGCAGCATTGTGGACCCGCTAAAAGACCTGATCCGGGGCACTGACCGCATCTCCAAAGGGGACCTTTCAAAACCCATCTCACATCAGGGCAACGATGAAATCGGCCAGCTCAGCAAGAGCTTTGAAATCATGCGGCTCAAGCTCCTTGAATCCATGGATCGTATAACCTGCCACACTCAGGAACTTGAATATCGGGTTCAGGAACGGACAAGCCAGATCAATGAAAGCCAGAGGCGCGTGGAGCTACTCCTGCAAAAAGTAATCTCCACCCAGGAGGACGAGCGTAAACGCCTTGGTCGCGAATTGCATGACGACACGCTCCAGGAACTATCCGCCGCGATCATGCGGATCGACATCTTCAAGTTGAACCCCGATCAGACCTCCCTGCAAAAGATCGAGGCGATCCGCGCGATCATTCTGAAAGCCCTCGAGGGCGTGATCAGCATCATCCAGAATCTCCGGCCGACCCTTCTCGACGACCTCGGGCTGGTGGCAGCGATCAAGTCCGTGCTCGACATGCACCTCGGCGAACGGGGCATCAACTATTTCATCAACACCTCGAAGCTGGAGGATCGGAGGTTCCGCCCCGAGGTGGAGATCACTCTGTTCCGGACCGTTCAGGAAGCTGTGGTGAACA
This sequence comes from uncultured Nitrospiraceae bacterium, assembly GCA_964447405.1. Lineage (GTDB taxonomy): Bacteria > Nitrospirota > UBA9217 > UBA9217 > UBA9217 > JALNZF01. The sequence goes on from CAYUSP010000004.1 coordinate 303,101, forward strand.
TTGCCCGTCATGCGCATGCTGAAAATGTCTTTGTCTTGTGCAGGATCGATGATGACGCTGTAATGGTGGAAATCGAGGATGACGGGGACGGTTTTGACCTCAACCGGCTACTGCTTCCCAATGAACATGAGATAAGGGATCGGCGGGGGCTGGGCCTGATGGGCATGAAGGAACGCGTGGCCCTGATCAACGGCAAGATCGAGCTGTGTTCCATCCCTGGGCAGGGAACGCGCATCTACATTCGAATCCCCCTCACGGAAGCGGAGGTTGTACATGCATAAGAAAAAGGTTCTGATCGCAGACGACCACGCCCTGGTGCGCGAAGGCATTGTCGCATTTCTCAAGCTGTGCGAGGACATCGAAGTTGTTGCTGAAGCATCGGACGGCATCGAGGCCATCGAGAAAGCGAACAAATATCGCCCGGATATCGTCATCATGGACATTAATATGCCCAAGCTCGGCGGACTCGAGGCTACGATTGAGATCAAAAAGATGCATCCGGAGACCAAAATCCTCGTGCTGACTCAGTATGAGGACCGTGAATACATTGCGCGTTTCCTCAAAGCGGGGGTTTCCGGGTATCTGCTGAAAAAAGCGGTGGGAAGCGATCTGGTCACGGCGTTAAAGGTAATCGCGCGGGGCGAGCTCTATCTCTATTCATCCATTGCCACTGAGGTTGTTGCAGGCTACCTGCAGGGGGATAAGCATCCTGAAGGAGAGAATCCCTATGACAAGCTGAGCGACCGGGAGAAGCAGGTCTTGAAGCTTGTCGCTGAGGGGCATACTCATAAAGAAGTTGCTGACATGCTCGATATCAGCGTCAAAACCGTTATCGCCCACCAGACCAATATAGGCGGAAAGCTCAATATCCACACCAGGTCAGGGCTGATAAAATTCGCCATTCAGAAGGGAATCATCAAGATCGAAGGGTGAACCAAGGGACTATATCTTGCCGTCGACCATCTCCCGCATTTCCTTGCCAGCCTTGAAGAAGGGGACTTTTTTGGGCGGGACCGAGACCGTTTCTCCGGTCTTGGGATTCCTGCCTTCCTTGGCTCGCCGGTGACGGATCCGGAAGCTGCCGAAGCCCCTGATCTCGACCTTGTCCTCCCGGGACAACGCATCCTTGATGCCGTCGAGAACAGTATTGACGATGATCTCAACCTGCTTCCTGGTCAAACCTGGTTTTTTCTCGGCAATCTTGTCCACCAGCTCCGCCTTAGTCATGAATCAGCCTCCTCGTCCTTATGGTTGTTAATGGTAAAGATACTGCAGCGTCATGGTGCTATTCTGCACGCTGCGAGCGATCAGATCCCCGATCCAGGCAGCGGATTCTTCCTTAAAAAAATCGAGAAACGGGATCTTCTTTTTCTTCTCAACGACCTCTGGCTTCCCCTTGATCCCTGCCAGACTACCTGCTACCTTGATGCTTTCTGCCAGGTCCCCCATCTGATCCACCAGCTTCAGTTCGAGTGCCTGCCTTCCTGTGAAAATCCTGCCATCCGCGATGGACCGGACCTCGGCAGCCTGCATCTTCCTGCCTTCGGCGACCGCTTCTATGAACTGGCTGTGAACATCATCGATAACGCCCTGGAGCAGTTTCTTTTCCTGTTCGGTCATGCCCCGGTACGGCGAGCCCATGTCCTTGTAGTCGCCCGCCTTCACGACCATTCCCTGCACGCCTATTTTTTCGAGCAGCTTTTCAATGTTCGCGAATTCCATCTTCACGCCGATGCTGCCCGTGAGCGTGCCGGGATTCGCAACGATCCTGTCCGCAGCTGCGGCAATGTAGTATCCTCCGGACGCTGCCACGGTACCCATGGAGGCGATGATCTTCTTGCCCTCCTTCTGGGCGTTCTTAACTGCGTTAAAAATCTCCTGGGATACGACCACGCCTCCGCCGGGGCTGTCGATCCGCACCACGATCGCCTTGATAGATGAGTCCTCGGCGTAATCGGTCAGCTCCTCCACGACATGTTCGGACGATATCAGCAGCCCCTGGACGCGAACCAGAGCGATCTTGTCTGCACCTCCGACCTTCAGCCGGGCTGACGTTTGCCTGTTTCCGGACAGCATCGAAGCCAGAACCAGGATGACGAAAAAAATAGCTCCAAGAACTGCTGCGGTCAATGCAACGATAAGTAGGGGTCTCTTCTTCATGAAGAATCAGCTCCGCTCCTTCAGGAGCGCGCCAATGGATGTATCGGGTTTTTCCTGCTGGTTCATATAGTCCCGCAACGTTGACCGGTCCTGCCCCTTGACGTGCGCTTTGATCGAAAGAGCGATCTTGCGGTCTCCTTTATCCACTTTGATCACGCGGGCGGTAACCTGCTCCCCCTCTTTTATTTCAGGGGAATCTTTTGGCACTTCTGAAGCGGGGATCAGTCCTTCGAGTCCGTATTCCAGTTCGACGAAAATGCCGAATTCGGCTTTCTTCGTAACCTTGACGGTTTCATCCTGCCCAACCTTGTAGCGGTCCAGGACCTGAGTATCCCAGGGATCGGGCGTAAGCTGTTTGAACCCGAGTGAGATGCGCTCCTTTTGCGGATCAATTGAAAGGACGGCCGCGCGGATCGTCTGACCCTTCTTCAGCAGCTCGGAGGGATGTTTGATATGCTTCGTCCATGACATATCCGAGACATGCAGGAGCCCGTCAATACCCTCTTCGATGCCGATAAAGGCACCGAAGTCGGTGATGGTCTTGACCTTGCCTTCCACTGCTGATCCCACAGGATAGCGTTCGCTGATGGTTTGCCATGGATTCTGCTCTATCTGCTTCATACCAAGCGAGATGCGTTTGCCGGGTACGTCCAGGGCAAGCACCTGCGCTTCCACGACATCGCCCACGGAAACAACTTTGGATGGATGCTTCACGCGCTGCGTCCAGGACATCTCGGAAACATGCACCAGTCCTTCAACTCCCTGCTCCAGTTCAATGAAAGCGCCATAGTCGGTAAGATTGACCACCTTGCCGCGCACCCTGATTCCGACGGGATACTTTTCTGCGGTTGCCTGCCACGGGTCCTGCGATTTCTGTTTGATGCCGAGCGAAACTTTCTGTTTATCGCGGTCGTATTTCAGCACCACCACATCGATTTTATCACCGACCTTCACGATCTCCGAAGGATGGCTGATCCGCCCCCAGGACATGTCCGTGATATGCAGCAGTCCGTCAATTCCGCCGAGGTCCACGAACGCGCCGTAATCGGTGACATTCTTGATCACTCCGGAAACCACCTGGCCTTCGACGAGCGTGGCCAGCATTTCCTCCTTTTTCGCGTTCATGCCCTGTTCCAGCAGCGCACGGCGCGAAAGAACGATGTTGCCCCGGCCGGAGTTCATCTTGAGTATTTTCAATTCGAGGACCTGCCCCACCATTCTCCCGAGTTGATGCACGGGCTTGGTGTCAATCTGGGACCCCGGAAGGAATGCTTCCACTCCTCCAATGTCGACCGTCAGGCCGCCCTTGATGGCAGACATCACCGTTCCCTTCACCGGCGAACCGCTCTGGTACGCCCGGTTCAGATCATCCCAAATCTGCAGTTTCTTTGCTTTCTCGCGCGAGAGCATCAGGTTGCCATTCGAGTCCTCTGCAGCCTCCAGCAGAACTTCGAGTTCATCGCCGGGTTTGAGCGCTTTCAACTCCTCCTCGGTGAACTGATCCACCGGAATGACCCCGTCTGATTTGTACCCCAGATCCAGCATCACAAAGCCGGAGCGGACCTGAAGGACCCGTGCCCGCACGACTGTCCCTGATTTGAAGCTCTTCAGAGACTGGCTATACAGCTGCTCAAACTCGGTGTCGGGCATCTCCCCTTCGGGAGCATTGTTGTCTTCCTCGTCTTCGATATTATTACCGCGCCTCTCGCTCATGAAAATTACATCCTCCTGAAAATAGGTGGTCGGCGCCCCTGGTGTTCATCCGACGTTCCCCTGCTTCAACCTGTCCAGCACTTGTTCCACGATCCAGTCTGGTGTGGATGCGCCTGCCGTTACTCCTATCTTGCTTGCTCCCTTAAGCCACTCGGGCCTGATCTCATCAGCAACTTCTATGAGATGGGTGGGTTTCCCCTCTTGCCGACACACAGAAACCAGCCTGCTGGTGTTGGCGCTGTTGCGGCCGCCGACCACCAGCATAACATCAACCTGGCCTGCAAGTACCTGTGCGGCATCTTGACGTTCCTTGGTGGAATGGCAGATGGTGTTAAAGACCTTTAATTCCTTGGAAAGACGTAGCAATTTTAGCACAATTTCCGAAAAATTGCTATATGATTGCGTGGTTTGCGCAACTACCCCGATCCGGGAATGAATTCTCATATCGTCCAGATCATCCGCCGACTCCACCACGACCGCATTGTCTCCGGCATGACCAAGGATGCTCTGCACCTCGGGGTGCTGTTTCTCCCCGATCACCACCACCTGATAACCTTCCTTCCGCAACAACTCCGCGTCACGCTGAGCTTTTCCGACAAAAGGACAGGTCAGATCGATTATCTGAAGTCCCTTCTGCTTGGCCTGGACAAGAACCTGGGGTGGAACACCATGTGATCTGATGATGAGATAATCACCGGGATCAAGCATAGAAAAGTCGTCGACTGTGCGAACCCCCGCCTCCCGAAGCCGCTCCACTTCCTGGGGATTATGAATGAGCGGCCCGAGGCAAAAGACATTGCCTTTCCCCGCAGCCTCGAACGCGGTGCTGATTGCCCGTTTCACGCCAAAACAGAATCCCGCTTTGTCCGCCAGATACACTTCCATGCCGTTTACATTACCTTCGCTATTTCTTCAAGCATGCGGTTGACGACCTGCTCAATGGCCATACCGCTTGAGTCTATCAGCAATGCATCCTTGGCTTTCGCCAGGGGGGCAATAGCTCGGCTGCTGTCCTGCAGATCGCGGTCGCGAATCTCCTGCGTGATGCGAGCAAGATCGACATCCATGCCCGTTGCCTTGAGTTCAAGGTAGCGCCGCCTTCCCCGCTCCTCCGCACTTGCATCGAGAAAAAACTTCCTGTTTGCATCTGGGAACACGACCGTGCCGATGTCCCTTCCGTCCATGACCACACCGCCATCCCTGCCGAGCTCTCTCTGAAGCACAAGCAGCCGTGCGCGCACGGCGGGCGATTTCGACACCGCGGACGCCATCATCCCCATCTCCGGTGTACGGATCTCTCCCGTCACATCGGCGTCGTCCACGTGAAAGGTCGGATCGCCCTGGTTCTGTCTGATCGTCACTTCGGTACGCTGGCACAGGTCAACAAGCTTTTGTTCATCTTGCGGATCAATCCGCTCCCGCTTCGCCTTCCATCCGATGGACCGGTACATTGCTCCGGTATCGATATAGACATAATTCAGCCGCCTGGCAAGAAGTTTTGCGACCGTGCTCTTGCCTGCGCCGGAAGGACCGTCAATAGCTATGACCAAACCTTTTTTATTCATTGAATGCCGCAACCGCTGAACAGGGGAATACTTTCTTACTTCTTACTGCTGCCTCTTATTCCATCCCGATCATTCTTTTATAAGCCACTATCAACCGGTTATAAGCTGGGTGGCGGCTGTCCACCAGATTGATCAATTGCCCAACTAGGTCCGCTGATCCCGAATCACCCAGGACAGCCAACGCCATGGCAAGATCCAGTTCCATGCCATTGCGTACTGCTGGATCGACGGCCATCCTGGTCAACGGTTCAATTGCCCGGGGATCACCGCTTTCCCGGAGCACGGCAATGACGCGCCTCCTGTCCCTCTGGCCAGGATCCTGCAGCAGGACAATCATCCGGTCAACGATGCGTTTATCGCGGCACCCGATCAGCAGCTCGATGCTCATGTTTGCGACATCAGCATCTGCCGAGTCCCCGAGCTCGAGCAGGTTGCCCACCGGTATCCATCCGGCGCGCGAGATGGTGCGCATAACCGCCGAGCCCATCAAGGCATCCATCTCGTGAAGCAACTGCGAGAGCAGTTCCCTGGTGTCCCCTTCTTCATACCGGGAGAGCGCCTGTGCCGACGCCATTCTGATCTTTTCGACTGGATCGAGCAAGCCCTGAAATAGAAAGGGGATCGCCTGCCGATCGCGCAGCATTCCGAGAGCCAGGGCAGCCTCGCTCCGCACCTCTGCCCGGTCGTCCTGGTCCTGGAAGACATGCAGTAAAAATTCCCGCGCGTCTCCATCCCTGCGCTCCGCCAGCTGCCTCATCGCTCGCGCGCGTGTTTCGTTTTCATTCTGCAGACCCGCTGCGCCGCGCGCAAGAGCGGACGACTCGGCTGAACGGATACGCACGATAGTATCGGCATAGGCGAGCACCCCATCCCAGGACAGGGCGCCGAGAACGATAGAGGTTAGTTTTCCATCCCCGGGAAGCACCGTAAGGAGAACGTTCCTTGGTGGTAGTGCCGGCCTCTTGAACGCCGCGGGATCGAAGTCTCTGATCATCAACTCCAGTTCATTCTCCTGCTGCAGCTGTACAAAACAGGCGAGGTAAGGATACCCGTAATGCCGCAGCTGAAGCAGCATGGTTCGGTTGAGAGTGAATTCCAGAAGGTCCGTCCGCTCTGTGAATCGCTCGCCATTCTGCAGTTTAATGATATACGACCCTCCGGAGGCGGGTACATTCACCCGATAGCGGTTTTCACGGCCATACCGCTCCTTCACCTCATACTTCACCGGGCCAAAGACCGGTTGCGCGGCGGCGGTTGCGTCGTCAACAAACAGGAAGCAGGCGAGCAGGATGGGAATGATGCGGTATATGATATTCACGATGATCATGCTTTGCCCAGGCTGCTAGAGATCGGCCGATCGCTTAAGCAGCCGTTCAAAGCCGGGAAACGAGGTGTCGATCCACCCTGCATCGCGCACTACGGTCTCACCGCGAGCAGCGAGTCCGGCGACGGCAATGGACATGGCGATCCGGTGGTCGCCGTGGCAATCGCACTCGACGCCCTCGAGCGATTCCTTGCCTATGATCTCCATGCCGTCCGGATACTCTGTCACCAGCGCCCCCAATTTCCCGAGCTCAGTTGCCATGGTCCTGATCCGGTCGGACTCCTTGACCCTCAGTTCAGCAGCATCGCGGATTACGGTTTTTCCTTCGGCATAGGATGCAGCGACCGAGATAACCGGAATCTCATCGATCGCCCGGGGGATCAAATCGCCTGAGATCTCCACACCCCGCAGCTTCCGGTGCCTCACCCGGATGTCAGCCACCGGCTCTCCGGCTTGTTCCCGTCGTTTTTCCAGGGTAATGTCAGCACCCATGGCAATAAGGATATCAATAATCCCGGTGCGTGTGGGATTCACACCGACATTTCTGATCAGCAGGTCAGAACCACGGACAATGGATGCCGCCACCATGAAGAAAGCGGCTGATGATATATCGGAGGGGATTACCAGTTCCCCGGGCGAACGCAGCGTCTGCCTTCCGCGCATCGTCACTCTCGCCCCCTGCTCTCGAACATCCACGGCGAAAAAACGCAACATGCGCTCAGTATGATCCCGCGACTTGGCCGGCTCTGTCACCGTTGTTTCGCCGTCAGCATACAACGCCGCCAGCAGGATCGCTGATTTCACCTGCGCGCTGGCAACAGGACTTGCATATTCGATAGCTTTGACGATGCTACCGCGGATCGCGAGCGGCGCCAGCGTGCCGTTGGACCGGCCGTCTATGTTCGCGCCCATGCGACGGAGCGGTTCGACGATCCTGGCCATGGGTCTTTTTCTGAGATACTGGTCGCCGGTCAGCACGGAAAAGAACTTCTGTCCTGCAAGGAGCCCGGCAATCAGTCGCATACCGGTGCCGGAGTTCCCGAGATCTAAAATACCTGTTGGTTCGGCCAGACCGTCCAGCCCCCTGCCGCGTACGACAAGGCTTTCGGTCCCCATGCCCTCAACGGTGATACCCATGGACTGCACTGCCTTCGCGGTGTTCAGGGTGTCTTCTCCGGTCAGGTATCCGGTAATGTGCGTATCGCCTTGGGAAATTGCCGAGAACAGAACAGACCGGTGCGAGATGGATTTGTCCCCGGGAAGCGAGACCTCGCCTCGCAAACCGCGGGAGGGCTGGATGTGGAGATCGGAACCAATCATTCCATGCCCTTCCTGAGCTCGCTTGCCGACCGGAACAGCGCTTCCAGTTTCTCGCCGTTATTGTGCTTGATCGCTTTCTTGATGCGGCTGAGTTCGAATTGATAATGCTCGATCATCGCGATGATATTCGCGCCGTTCAGCAGGCAGATGTCGCGCCACATTTCCGGCGAACTTGCTGCGATCCTGGTAAAGTCGCGGAATCCGGCGCCCGCAAAGTTTATATAATTATCCGGCCCGGAGCTGTATTCCGCCACCGTTCTCACCATGGCATATGCCGCGGCATGGGGCAGGTGGCTCACCGCTGCGAATATGTGATCATGATCAGCAGGGTCCATGAGCACCACGGCTGCCCCGGCCGCCGTCCAGATCGAACGGACCGTTTCGAGGGCCCCGGGATCAGTCTTGTTCGTTGGGGTCAGGATGCATCTTGTACCCTGAAAAAGGATCTCGGTTGCCTGTGCCACGCCGTGCTTTTCCTTGCCGGCTATCGGATGCCCGGCGACAAAATGAACGCCCGCGGGCATCAGGGCGTCGATCTTGCTCACCAGACCACCTTTGACGCTCCCCACATCGGTCAGGATCGCGCCCTTTTTCAGGTGCGGTGCGATTTCGCGTACGACCGTCTCGAACGTGCCGACCGGAGATGCCAGGACCACCAGGTCGGCGTTCTTAACCGCGTGACCCGATCCCTGCCCCAGGTGGTCGATCACGCCCAGTTTAAGGGCAAGTTCAAGCGTCTCGCGGCTTCTGCCCGCGCCCGTTATCTGCCCAACAAGCCCTCTGCCCTTCAACACCCGCGCAAGAGACCCGCCGATGAGGCCCACGCCGATGATGGTGACATCATTGAAGTGCATGCTCATAATGAAAAATCGCTTTCAGGTAGTAAACGGTGCGCTGACCGCTGAGTGCTGATTTTATATTTCCCTTCCCACGGCTGCAGCGATCGGCCTCATCTCGTCCATCAGTTGATGGAAGCTCTTCGGCTTCAGGGACTGTTCCCCGTCGCACAATGCTTCCTCCGGGTTGGAATGCACTTCGATGATCAGGCCGTCAGCACCAGCGGCAACGGATGCCTTGGCCATCGGGGCCACCAGGTCCCATTTCCCGACCGCGTGGCTCGGATCGACCACGACCGGCAGATGGGTCATCTGCTTCAGCACGGGTATGGCCGAAAGGTCGAGCGTGTTCCGCGTCGCTGTTTCGTAGGTACGGATGCCCCGCTCGCAGAGGATCACATTGTGGTTACCGCCGGACATGATGTATTCAGCAGACATCAGCCATTCCTTGATGGTCGCTGATATCCCGCGCTTCAGCAGCACCGGCTTCCTGCACATTCCGACTTCCTTGAGAAGCCTGAAGTTCTGCATGTTCCGGGCGCCGATCTGAAGCACGTCCGCGTATCTCGCTATCAATTCAATGTCCCGGGGGTCCATGACCTCGGTAACGATCGGCAGACCGGTGCGTTCGCGCGCCTCGGCCAGATACTTGAGTCCTTCCTCTTCGAGCCCCTGAAACGCGTACGGCGAGGTCCGGGGTTTAAACGCCCCTCCCCGGAGAAAATTCGCACCGGCCTTTTTGACTGCGAGCGCAATCTCGACCATGAGCGTCTTGTTCTCAACGGCGCAGGGGCCGGCCATGACCGCGATCCGTTTGCCGCCTATCTCCTGCCCGTGGACATTGATGACGGTCTTTTCCTTCCTGAATTCCCAGCTCGCCAGCTTGAACGGCTTCAGGATCGGGAGCACCTTTTCGACGCCCGGAATGGCCTCAAGCGGGACACTCTGCAGGATCGCCTCGTCGCCTATGGCGCCGATGATCGTCCGCTCCGTGCCCTTGGACACGTGTGCCTGCAGGCCATGGTCCTTGATCTTTTTTATGATGTGGTCAATTTCAGCTTCGGTTGCATTGGGTTTGACGACGATGATCATGATTGCCCTTTCTCGATACTCGCATGGCGCAACGCGCACAAAACACGCCATTAAAATCTTTCACGGCATACGCCATGCTCTCTGCTCTCTGCGCGTTACACCTGCAGGAGCTTTTCCAGTTCACTCACGAACCGCTGGTTCTCCCCTGGCAGGCCAATTGTTACCCGGAGCCGGTTGCCGCCCATGGGCCGGATGATCACTCCCTGCTTCAGAAGACCGCTGTACAGTTCGCGCCCGTCGAGCCGGGTTTCAAAAAAGATAAAATTCGTCTCGGTGGGAACATAGGTTATGCCGAGCCGCTGAAAGGACTGGTACAGGAACTGTTTCCCCTCGTTATTGTTCGCAACCGACTTGTCCACATGCTTCCGGTCCCCGAGCGCCGCCAATGCCGCGATCTGTCCAAGGGAATTGGTGTTGAAGGGCTGTCGCACTTTGTTCATCAGCTCAGCGATTTCAGCTGTCGTGATACCGTACCCGATCCGAAGCCCGGCAAGACCATAGATCTTTGAGAATGTCCGCAACGCGACAACATTTCTGCCGGCCTTGAGATCGTCCAGGGAATCGGGGTATTCCGCATGGGTGGCATATTCAAAGTAGGCCTCGTCCATGGCCACGATCACGTGCTCAGGGACCTTCTCCATGAACCGGTCTAATTCCACCCTGGTGTTCATCGTACCGGTCGGATTGTTCGGATTCGCTATGAACACAAGCCTCGTTCTGGCCGTGATCCGATCGGCCATGGCATCGAGGTCGTGTCTGAGCTCCTTGCAAGGTACGACCACGTTGGCCCCCCCGCCGGCCTGGGTGATCATCTTATACACGACAAAGGACGGGTCTGCTGAAATCACCTCGTCCCCCGGCTGGACGAAGGTGCGGACGAGAAGTTCGATCAGTTCGTTCGAACCATTGCCGAGTATTACCTGCGGGATCTCTACGCCGTATTTTTTCGCCAGCGCCTGGGACAGGTAAAAACCGCTTCCATCGGGATACCGGTTCAACCCCTCTACTGCCCGCTTGACAGCTGCGACAGCCTTGGGTGAAGGCCCGAGGGGATTTTCGTTCGACGCCAGCTTGATGCTGCCGGTGATTCCCAGCTCCCGCTCGAGCTCCTCGATCGGCTTCCCGGGTACGTAAGGATTGATGCTCCTGATGTTTTCCGAAACATTGATCATGGACTCGACTCCAATCTAAAGTTTACTCCCAACTCCGAACTCTACGCTCAGAACTAACATTACCCGCTCTTCGGATACGAGCCCAGCACCTTCAGGAACATGCAGTTCTGCCTCAAACGTTCTATCGCCGTTGCAACAACTTCGTCCTCAATATGGCCTTCCATGTCGAGAAAGAACACGTAATCCCATACCTTTCTGCCGGACGGCCGCGCATCGAGCCGGTTCAGGTTGATGTTGCTCTCGGCAAAAGGAGCCAGCATCGAATACAGCGCTCCGACCTTGTCCTTGATGGAAAACATGATCGAGGTCTTGTCGCGTCCCGTCTTGCCCGGGGATTTTTGGGCGATCACGAGGAAACGCGTGATATTATTCGTGTTGTCCTCTATTTTCCTGCCCGCGATCTGGAGCCCGTATAAGACAGCCGCCATCTCGCTGGCTATGGCGCCGGCGGAAGGATCATCAGATGCCATTTCCGCGGCACGGGCCGTGCTCGGTGCGTCCTGGACCGGAACCCCCGGAAGGTTCTTCTCAAGCCACTGCCGGCACTGCGCTGCAGCTGGCGCGATGGTATAGATCTTGTTGATATCCTCGAGCTTTCCCGACTTGTTCAATAAATGATGCGAAACCTCAAGCACGATCTCCGCTGCGATCTTGAGGTCAGAATCGATGAACATGTCATGGCTGTAGATCACGGCCCCGGAGGTGGAGTTCTCGATGGGGACGACGCCGTAATCAGCACGTCCGCGCTCCACCTCGGTGAACACGTCCTTGATGCTCTCCACGGCAACGTACTGCGCGGCAAGCCCGAACTGCTGCATACCGGCCATGTGCGTGAACGTGGCGCGCGGTCCAAGATAAGCGACCTTGAGAGGTCGTTCGAGGGAAAGTGAAGAGGACAGTATCTCCCGGTATACGGCGCGCAGGGTATCCTGGGGGAATGGGCCTTTGTTCCTCGTAGTCAGACGCTCCAGGATCTCCCGCTCCCTGCCGGGCGAGTGAAAGTCGAGGTTACCCGCCTTTTTGATATTGCCAACCTCGATGACGATCCGGGCGCGTTCGTTCAGAAGATCGAGCAAATGGTCGTCGAGCTCATCGATCTTCTTCCGAAGATCCTGTATGTTTTGATTGGACATGGATTAAATGCCTGTGTGCGGAGGTTCGGGAATTATAGTTTATTATTTAAGGAGTTGCAAGGACTTTTTGGTAGCTTGTGGAAGGAAACAATATTGAAACAAAAAGGGAGAGACGCATTGTCTCTCCACTTGTTAATAATCATTGCCGTAGAAAATCATCAAAACGCGATTCCCACGGTCACCGAGAGGAAACCATACAATCCGATCTCACTGTCCTGGCTGCAGTTCTGACCTGCGCGGTTCGCGGGATAGGTGTATTTGCAGGATCCGCTGCTCGAGAAAAAGTGGCCAATATGGAAAGCCGGCATGAGCGAGACGGTCTCTGTTCCCAGGTTAAATCTGCCGCCAACCTCGATATCCGCCCTTACTGCGGTGGAATCTCCTTTGCCCCTCGTTTCAAATGTCCGGCCCTTGTCGTCGGTAAACGTCCAGTCCGTCTTCCACGACCCGATCCCGCCGCCCACAAAAAAACCTCTCATGCCGCCGCCCCCCATGGGATAGGCGCGGACTCCAATATCGAAGCCTTTTGGTTCTCCGTCCTCAACGTAGGTCCCGTCATCGAATGTGTACTTTACCTGCCCGCCGCGCACAAACAGTGCCATTCTCCCGCCGAGCAACCGCTCGTATTCCACGAAGAACGCTGACGCCGTTGTATCAGGGCCGACCATGCCGCCCGCGCCCAGATTGATGGAGTTTTGCGCTCCCGCAAACGCATTGACCGGCATCAGCATACACACTGCAGCAACAACGCAAACCAAAAGGAAACCGTGAAATGTCTTCATGATCAACCTCCTGTTGTTGTTTTTTTCCGCCGGTAACTGCTCAGCCAGCGTTAATATGCCTCAACCAGTCCGCCGGCAGCAGTCACTTCCCTCATGACGTCAGAGCGCCTTACGACCAGAGAGGACTTCGTCCAGGTAAGATGATATCTCCCAATCTGCGCAGCAAGCGGCGTGTTGTTATTGGCCGTATCCTCAAGGTTTTTGCATTCGCTGCCCACGCAATAGAGCAGATCGCGCTTGTTCGTGCCTGCCGGGGTCATGCCGTTGAAGACCGTCTGCTTCCAGGTCAGGCCGATGGTGTCGGCCCTGCCCGTTTCGTCAGTGTAGGCAAACGACACAGCCCACTGCTGTTCACAGGGTCCTTTTTCGCAAAGCAGAATATCTTTTTTTGTCCGGAAAAAAGTTCCCGCGTGGCCCTTCTTCTCCGTAAACTTGCTTACCACCTTCGGATTGACCTTGTGAAAGATTTTGACTTCCTGCGCGTCAATGTCGTCAAAGTAGGCCTTGATCATGCTCAGGTGAAGGGTGCGTCGCTCTTCTTCGGGGCTCTTACGATCTTCTTTTTTAACTTCGACCACAGGCTTCTTGGGCTTCTCCGCCTTCGGTGCTTCCACCTTCGCCTTCGGAGGCTCCACTTTTAATTTCTCCGGTTTTGGTGCCTCCACCTTTTCGATCTTTTCTGGCTTCTCGATCTTTTCGCGATCCACGAACACAGCCAGTTTGTTGTCGTCGAAATTGGCTTCCAGCCGAAGTGTTTCGTCCTTTCTGATGGTGAACCTACCGGTAAGCGCCTCGGCATCCTTGCGGCAGGTTATGATATGATCACCGACCATGATGTTTTCGATGACATTGCCGGCAGCCCCCTTGTATATATCATCCACATACACCTTTGCGTCAGGAAGGGAGCTCTTGACCGTCAACTTGCCGTATTTTGCGATCACCAACTCGGCTTCCTGAGCTCGCACATGGTGGACTGTGAAAAAGCCAGCCATACCGATGAACAAAAGTGTTATAAGGAAAGGTATACGGCGCATATCAAGCATCCCCCCACAGTTGATTTAGATAGGCCAAATATAGCAGGATGCCTGGAAAAATCAAGTGAAATTAGGGTTTATACCAGATATCCACAGAGCAGATATGCATGCAGTGCATCAAACGCTCAAGTCCATGGATTAGGGCGCGCGGTAGGAAATCAGCAGTGCTCGAACTTGTTCGTACACCTTGATTCGCGCATAGTCCGCCTCGGTCGGTTGCGAGATACGGCTCAGGTCCATGTTATCCGAGACATCCGCGAGTTTCACGACTCTGGCGATGGGATTTTCTGCTGCGCGCCTTGCCGCCTCAATACGGTCTTCGCCTTTCATCTTAGTGAGTGCCCGGATCGCGTCCAGTACTGCCATCGGGAAACCTTCCGATTTCAGGTTCTCGAGCGTGATCGGCGTGTCTTCGACAACATCGTGCAGTACGGCAGCCATACGTTCGTGCAACCTCTCCACGGCAAACATAACGCGCAACGGATGCAGAATATATGGTTGTCCCGCCTTGTCGATCTGGCCCGCATGAGCGCGTACGGCGATTTCGATGGCACGTTCCAGGGTAGACATTTGTTTTCTCCGATTGTTGTAATAATACGCATCAGTCGCTTCTATTCATCGCTGCGCAGATTCGTCTTATTGGTTTTCTGCTCTTTTGGATCGCCTCGGAATGCTTTTAACCAAACAGGTTCGCTCGGGAATGTATATCTGAACGACACTGCCCATTTCCTTCCATCGATCGCCACAGCCCCTCTTTCTTTTTGCGTCTTCAGAAAAGCACGAAGCCTGGGAAGCTCCTCCCCGGGTAGAAAGATCGAATAGGAATCACCTCGTTTGAGCGTACGGGGGGATTCCAACCCGGGCCATTCCTTTGGCCAGTGAATGGATTCGTTAGGTGCATAGTCGTATCCCCATATCATCACTTCAACATACAACGGCTCCCACGGCTTCGCATCAGCGAAGTCCAGAGAAGTCAGGTATGTAATCAAGTCTCTGATCGCTTTGGGTAGTGATTCCGTCTCCTGTTTGCCTTTGGAGGATGTGCGCCCGGGAAGTGTCGCGCCGGGCATCCTGTGGCCGTAAACAGATGCAGCAAACGTTCGACCGTCCAGATCGAGATATATTTTTGTATCCGGCTGGTCAGTTATAGCGGAGGGCAAATCGTAAGATCGCTTCATTTTCGCGTATTCGCTGAATGAGGAAATCTTCTTCTTAATTGCGACAAGCTCGTCAACGCTGAGCGACCTGTGAAAGAAAGCCTGCCTCTTGTCCTGATCTTTTTTGACATAGATAAGCTGGCCGTCATCATACATGGCAACCCTGGGTGTATCCGAACCAATAACCATGAGCCACGGGTCGGTTTGGATCAGGACGGCGATCGGTTTAGGGCCGTCATGGGGGGAGATATCCAACGCGTGAGCCTCCATATGGATAAGAACAAGCGAGAGTATTACAAGGATCCTCTTCATGTTTCTCCAGCCAATCACACCGTGAATTGATAGGTGTTGGTATTCGGTCCAGATGGTCATCTGCCTTGTTCCCCAATGGGTTGCTAATCTCCCATATCGTCCGAACTCATATCTCTTCTATTAAGCCTCTCAAGACCGACCTGCTCCAGCATCTGCGTGCGCTCCGCATCGGTCAGATCTATCCAGGACAGCTGTATACCGAGCGGCATGCACTTCGATCCATCACCCGTTGTCACGCCAAGCACAAGGTTCTGCGATGGATTCATAATGATCGGCGTCTCTGATGTTAACCACCTGCAGGACTTCCCGGCGCCCGTGGGCGTGAGAGTGCTCACGTACCAGCTGTCGTAACTCCGATCGTCCAACCGTAGAAGCGTTTGGCGAAGGACCTGGTTCGACAGCGCCCGGACAACTGCCCACTGCGCGAGCAAGGGTCCTATCGATCTCGTGGTAATCCACCAGGCTGCGAACAACCCGAGCAGGAGGAGCACCAGTGAAAACAGCAAGAGCGTCACCGTCCGGTTCCACAGCTTGTAAAGTGCAAAGTTGGTGGTCATCTTCTCCGGCTGTGAAGGATCGGCCACGACCTTCAAAGTGTATTTCCCTGAATGGAAATTGACGTATAAGTAATTGACCTCCCTGCGAAGCTCTGGCAGGCCCTGCCGTCTCAGCAGCAGCGTCGTCCTGCAGCCCATGAGATAATCATCCCGATCTGCACAATTGCTCTGCTCGATGATTGCCCCCGCGAGCGGACGCGCCGTGTCGCGTAGGTTGAAGTCGGATACGAGTTCAGGGATCGCCGTCGCTGTGAGAAACGATATAAGAGTTATGATTCCCGCTGCCACGCAGCACAGAAATAAGGCGGGCCACAACAAAGCGAAGAACTGGAAGAAGATGCCCCTGGGCATGCGTACCTTTATCGGCCGCATGGGGAAGGTGATGTTGTCGTTTGCCATGTCAATTCTCCTGGTGGTGATCGGATGCGGATACTGAATATTCCGGTTCCGCTGCTCTATCCCGGCGCACTCTTTTTAAATGTTCGTTTGCGGATAGGAAACAGTGGCATCATAGGTGATCTCTCACTCCTTCACCCCCGCCCCTTTCAGTATGCCGCTGATCTCGCTCCATACATTATCGCCGCGCCGCCACCAAGTCTAAAGGAGTTTTCTTGAACTTCTCTTTAGTAAACTTTTTCATGACGTTGGTGTCCCTTCGGGACAAGGAGCATCTATAGGGTCTTATCGTTGCATCCGTATTTTCCGTACCGCACATTTTGCGAAATTGCAGGGAGCAATACTTGACCCTATAGATTCCCCACCAGCCTTTTAATGGTCACGCACCCTGACGATCACAGCGCTGATCCGGTCGATGTTGACCATTGCATCATAATATTCTTTACCAGCAAGCTTCGAGACATGTACCAGACCGTCGCCGACTCGGACGACGACTCCTTCGATGTCCTCACCGGATTGCATGCGCAGTGTCGTTCGCTTACCCGTGCGTTCCGCCAAGACCTCCCACATCTTCACGCCCGGCTTGAGCTCGAACTTCGCCTCCTCAGCATACACCGTTGGTGTCAAAATCGTGCTACCACTCACCATAAACACTATTGCTAACAACACATACTTCGCTTTCCTATTCATCGTTATTCTCCTTTCTTGATTGGTGTAACGTATTCCTGCCTGACGGCAAGTCTTTTTCGTTGTATCTTTATCCTCCATACCACAAGCTTTGTAATATTTCAGGGTACAAGATTTTATCCTAAAGAGTTCTCATGAAATCCTCCTTGTAATATCAGTCGTTCTGTCAAGACCGCCTAACCCGGACATACCGGAACCAAAAGGCGTCTCGCGCAATGGCCTATGAAAGAAAAGCGGCCACTTAGCACTTCCGCAAAGCACGCAAAGAAAACTTTTAAGTCTGTGGCTTAAATCCAATAGCTTGAGACTCTCTTAGTCCCTTTCTTGGCGACTTTGCGTCTTTGCGCGAAAACATTCTTGCCATGTACTCAGATTTCTTTTTAAATAACTAGTGGTGAGCGATGATAACACACGAGTAAAAGCGATTAATTGACTTTGGATTCCGCGCGAAGCCGACCCCGATCTCCTTATGTTTTTTGTTCCACGCGTCGAGGCCCAGCAAATGTTTTCGATGACCGAGCTCTTTATTGCCCTTGTCGAGGATAAGCGCTTTAATCACTTCCTTGCCTGTGGGATAGCCTGACGCGATTGACTCGAAATAGTTCCTGGTCTTGTCTTTCACGAAATCATCGGGAAGTGTGTATCCGGCTTCATGGATCATGATATTGATCCCGATACCCTCCGGCGTCACATGGCCATAGTAGTCCCGTGTTGCCATATCCAGCGCCTTCCTTTCCGCGACGCTGGCCAGAATGTCATTCCATGCAAGTGCCGTGACGGGCTTGGCTTCCTTGAGCGCGACACCCATCTCCTTGCTGAAGGCGGGCATATCAGCGCGGACCTTGGTCAAATACTCGAAGGCAGCCCTGGCTTCAGCCCGGTCCAACGCCGGGGTTACGTCCTCGGGAGCAGATCCGAGGTAAAGGTACGGAGCAGAGAAGACGACTGTCATCAGAAGACAACTGCTTAGACGCATCATATAAGCTCCGTATGTCCTTTCGCTTCGGGAGTGTCCTTATCAACAACAATGGGAGCCGTCGGCAGCTCAACAGGAGACTCCCCCTTAAGTGATGCTTCAACGACTCCGATCCATTCCTCAAACGAATCAGCGTCCCAACTGTTGCCTTGTTTGAGGACTGATGGGTCATATGCACGAGGTTTGCCGCCATACCAGTTGAACCACCTAACTGTCTTATTGTCCGTGTTCGGAACGGAAACAAGGGGCGAATCAAACTCATTGATCACAAACGCTGAACCTGGTGGAAAATCCGACTTTTGGGGAAGCCGTGGATCAGCCACCGCCTCATAGGCGGCCCATTTTTCCGCTGCGTCTTCGCCGCGATACTTCTCTACATCGAATCCCGGTCCCGGATCAATCCCGACTTGTTCCCGAAAATATTGCAAATATTCCCGCAAGGAGTCCGTTGTGTCGATCGGCTTCCCATCAGCCCAGATCGTGTACTTTTCATGCCCCCTGTTCCCGAATTCGAAAGCGTCGACATAGACCAGCCGGGCATGCGTGGATGCGACCTCAAGCCACGTCTCGGCTGCCTGTCCCTCCGAGGAGCCGTCCCGGAGCGGGATCCCGCGCGCGGCCAACCAAGCATATATTTCGCTCACGAGCTTGTTCGTGAGCGGCACGAGCCTGAGGTCACCGCTGTTCCCGCAGAGCACCAGTGAGGGAAAGAATGGTTTCCATTCCCGCAGAAAAGCATTTTGTCCGATCACAGCCTTGAGTTCGAAACCCATCGTGAACCTCACCTTTCCCGAAATAGCTGCCGTGGTTCGCTCTGGTCTGCGAGATGAGTAAGCTCCCGCGCCCCTAAGACAAACCCTCACCTGCCGCCCTGGCACGCATGAACCACACCATACCCATCATGGCGCAAATGGCCGCGCTGAGAAGTCCGCAGAATCCAAGATAGAACAGGAAGGCGTCCTCACTCGACACTGTGTTTACTCTGCCGTCGCTCGTATTCACCAGGTGCAGGAGGTAATTCGGCTCGCCAAGCGTGACACCGATCTTTTTGAACTCCAGCGCAACGGGACCCGGCACCGGGCCGTCGATTCGGGCCATCAGGGAATTGGTTGTTGTTGGCTTGCCCTGTGCTGAAGGGCTTGTCGGGATCGGATCCTGAAGCTCTGAGCGGTCCTTGACCTTCAGCACAAAAACCACAGCCTGGCCTTTGACCCAGGTGCGCGGGGCGATGGGTACGAGCTGATAGTCCTCTCTCGTGGTCCCCAGGCTTTCGGTCGTATGTGCCAGCGCGTCATCCAGGGGCACGCCGCCCTGCAGCGCGATATGGGAGCCCTGCGGTTGGCGCAGGGGAGCGCCATTGCTCAAATCGATTTGTTCATACTGCGCGCCGGCGTCCTCGCGTTGCTCCGCTGCGTACGACCAATAGATCGCAAAGCCGATGGTCCAGATGGCGATAACGACAATGCCCGCTGACTGCAGCAATACCTTGTTCTGCGAAGCGAGGGCAGCAGTTGGATTTTGCGGGACAGGGGGTATGGACGATGCCGCCCTTGGGCCGAAAAGAAGACGGGAAGCTATGCTCTGTTCATTGGTATCGCTATCCCGCGACCCGGACACCATCTTCCATCCGAACTCGGCGATTGCGACCAGCGCTACGGCGAAACAGATTGCGAGCAAAAAGCTGAATCTCCCGTCGTACGATCCGAATATGGCTTGTTGCGCATAGTTCATCCAGCCGATAGGACCCGTCCCTGTCTCGCTCCCGTAGTAGCTGTACCCGCCGACACCCAGGACGATCAACAGCGTTGCCACATCTTTTTTGGACATTTTCATTGTTCGCTCTCCATTCAAACTTCAACATGCTACATGAGGCTCACCGCGGCACATCCGCCACATTAATGCACAGCCCGTTCCACACGCGCTGCGATTTGCTGCGTGACGGCTCAGACGCGTTGACGGTCACGTCGAGCGTACACGTATACGCTGTTTCCGGTAAACCAAACACACGTGCGTTCATATCAAAACTCGGTGTTGCGGTCCTCGTGGTCATGGTATACGACGGAGGGGCGGAAACCGAGTAGGAGATGGAATACGTCCAGTCATAGCTGAGCGCTTCGGCTGTCGGATTTTCGATCACGAGCTTCGAAAGGTAGCGCGGCAGGTCCGCACCCAATATACTCACCTTGCATCCGATTTCACGAAGGTCGATCACCGCGTTGTCTGCGACCGGGTTCGACCTGCAGCCCGAAAGTGCGCCATTGAGGTATAAATCGCGCGAGTATACGCCGAATGTAGTGATACGTGGATACGGATTGATTGGCGGCGATGAGACATTGAAGAAACCGGCACGGGTAGCCGAGCTGCCTTCGCTGTCATGCGTAGTTACACTCACTTCACGATATCCTGTTGCGCCGAATTTGATCACGCGCATGCAGCCGCTGCCGGGGACGATTATATCAGGCGGTGTGATTGACCACGTCATCGCCGTGCACATCGCGGCTGGATTGGTTTCGTTTATGTCGGTGACTTTCGCATTGATTACGAAGTTTTCGTTCTGCTGTGGGGTACCAGTGCTTTCTAAGTTGATGACGGGAGGCGTATTAATAACGGTAATATCCATGGTTGTACTTACAACCTGCGCACCGTACCGAGCAGTGATCGTCAGCGTGCGAAGGCCCTCGGTCTGGAATTTCACCGGGAGCGAGTTGGCGAAGATACTCCCGTTCGCCGGCGGATTAACCAGCCATTGACCGTTGTACATTATACCATCGCGGCTGGACGACACAGTCAGCCGCACGTAGCTGGCTATTGGATGAGCCACCGTAAATGCAGCGGCAAGGTTTGCTTGCACACGAAGGTCGAGCATTCTCGAACCCCCGGGTGAGATCGCCAACCCAGTCCTGCCACCCGGAGGCACCTGCTCACTGTTCCAGCGTGCGCTGCGGCGTGTATCAAATTCGAGCACTTCAAGCGACGAGAAGAGGGTGCTCACGTAGTCGGCAGGCACATAGTAGTAGCCGCCGTCTGCAGCACAACCCCAGGAATTGCGGATGATGAAGTAGCCGCCGCCGCCAACGTTGACCGGCGATCCGGGAAACGTCATCTCTTCATTGCTGAGGAAGCCGACGATTTGTACGAAATGTCCGCCGTAGTCACCGTCTACCAGGACGTTCGCCGCGTTGCGCATCTGCTTGCTGTAATCGGACACAATGCCGGTCCCGGGCGCTGCCTTGAAGCCCTCATACATGGGGAAAAACGCTATCAGCGCCTCGCCGCGCGCAAGCATTGCGCGATATATTTCCAGGGCAAAGTGATCTCCTTTGGACCTGGACCAAACCAGCCTTACAGGGCCTGCGGCAATTCCCGGCCCGTTAAAAGTCGTAATGAAGTAACCGCAGTACGGCAGCCCCCCGACCATAGGGACGCAGAAAGGCTGGCTCTGGTGTGCGGTCTCAGAGCAGTCGCCCGTGTACCCGGTGCATGCGCCTTTGTAGGCCGCGGCCGTGCCGGCCACACCGGGAGTGGAGGCGTTATTAGGCAGCCCGGTTGCGCGGTTATAGGTCCAGTCCATTTCGTACATCAACAGCTGGTTGTGTTCAATTGCCGCATTCAGCGCAGCGGCGGAAGAACCGCTATCTACGAAGTCGGACGCGGACCATTCGAGCTTGACCTTGTTGACGAGAAACTGCTCAGAGAGATCAACCGGGAGGTCGTTCTGCACGCGCTCGCGGCTTTCAACTGAAGCGATAGCGGCAAACGCCCAGCACGTACCGCGACTGCCCTGGCTTTTGATCGGAGAAATGAAACTGCGCAGCGGAGACCAGTAACGCCTGGCGAGACCTGTTGGCGTGCAGATGCCGTTGTTGTCTGATCCGTTGCCTGGATTCAGTGCGCCCGCTGGCATCGTCATGGACGGCGCATCCGGGTCCATCCGTGTGTTGTCGAGATTGACCACCGTCGCTAAAGCCGTGTTCAATTGCTGCGTGGCCTGCATGATCAGGTTGAGATCGCCCTGCAAGGAGTCAGGAGCCGGAACCTGGGCTTTCAGCTCGTCCGTTAGTAGCGAATACGACAAAGAATACGTTGCGAGCGCATTGCTGGGATCGCGTGCAAGGCGATAGTTCTCTGCCGCTTTTACGATACGCGTGCCAAGATCGATCAGCGCGAATGTCTGACCGTTGGGCAGCGTTACCGTCGCTTCACCGTCGATGTCAGCCGCGGCGCTCGCCTGTGCGAGCAGCGCCTTCTCCTCCTCGCTGATATCACTCTTACTTTCGAGAAAAGCGCGTTCCGCGTCGATCCGGCGTTGGCGGGCCGTACGCTGTTCCTGCTGCGCAGCCGGAGTCACCACCTTTAATTCGCTCGCCTCATACTTGCTGCGAAATTCGTCCGCTGTCACTGTTTTAGCATTTGCCGGTATATCGCCGCTCCAGGCGTTGCCCGATACGAACAAGGTTTCTTGCGGCGTTTCGGTCGATGAAGATGAGCCACCTCCGCTATTACCGCCGCAGCTTGCCATGAACGTGGATAAGGCGAGAACTAACAGTGCTGTTTCCGCCAATATAGTGAATCTTTTCATAATGCCCCCTTGTATTCGACTTCGATCCTCTTGACTAAACCGAAATGCAAAATACGCTTCTCACAGCCCCCCTCGCACGCACCGCGCGTGGAAGGCCGTTGTCTTATCGTAACCATTTGTGTAACCGCGGACAAAGTTCACATGCATTGCGTCCCAGGTGTAGCTAGACATCGTAGTGGATGACCAATAGGGTTGGGTAAATGCGCCGGGAAACATTGTAGTATTTATGGATGGATTCGTACTCGTGTCATCGACAAGCGATAAAAGCTCTCTGTGGTTCGGTAGCCGCCAGTCCGTGTAGCCGGCCAGGGTTGACCCTTCGCAATAGGTCAATGCAGCTACCCATGTCACTGTGACATCCTCGCCCTGCTGCCACATCAAATGTGTACTGCTGTCAGTCACGGTGCCGTTGCCGTTGTTTGTGAGACTCTGCGTGGTGGAAACTCCGCCTTGAACGCACCGAGTATAACTAGAGATCCCGTCCTTGCCGCAACCGCTCGCATTGCCATCTGCGAAGTGCACGCAATTTGCTATCAATGCGCTGCTGACATTCGTCGTAGACGTCCAATAGGTAAAGGACATGGTGGCGGGGAAATATCCAGTATTGATAGCCGGACTGAATACTCCGTAATCAACAATGCTGCCAAGTTCCATTCGGCTGGGCAATCTCCAGTCTGTCAGCCCGCCTAGGGAGAGGTTGTCGCAATAGGCGCCAGCGTCCGCCCAATTCCTTGCCGCGCCGTCATCCTGTTTCTGCCACACAAGACCCGTTATATTGTCCGTAACCGTGGCGCCGTTGTCGGTATACGACGGCGGGTTGATGGTATAGTCATTGTCTTCGCCGAACGTGAACGAATAGCTCTTCGTCTGGTTGGTGTCGGGCAGTTTACGATAAACACCCGTGGCGGCGGATGTTGTGGCAGCTGATGTTACAGCACACGACAGCGGGCTCATTGTTGACTCGTTATTGGCCGCATCGTACGCCGATATCTGGTAGCAATATTGGGTGGATGCAGTCAGGCCCGAATCCAGAGTCGATATCGTTGCCACTGATTTCAGATACGCGCCGCCGCGATATATTTTGTAACCAGCTACACCGACTGCATCGGTCGATGCGCTCCATGCGAGGCTTATCTGGCTTGATGTTGTCGGTGTTGTCGTGAGTCCGCCCGGAGTTGTCGGCGCTGTCGTGTCCGCTCCCACTGCGGCAAGGGTCGTGGCGGATACCGGACTGCTTTCTGCTGACACATTTCCCGCACTGTCAAAAGCTCTTACGGTATAGATGTATGAGGCACCCGCTGAAAGACCGGTGGCGCTGCAGGTTGTAGTCGTTGTTGATGCGATCCTGGTTCCGTCCTGCCAGACTTCGTATCCCGCAACACCGGTATCATCAATTGATGCCGCCCATGAAAGTTCCACTTGGCTTGTGCTGATTGGTGCTGCCGTTAGGCTTGTGGGTACGGATGGAGCCGTCGTGTCCATAACGATCGGTGTTGTAGCAGCCGGAGTGCCGCCACCGCCACCGCCGCAGCCTGCCATGATCATGGATAAGGTGAGAACCAATAGGGCTGTAGCTGCCAATGTACTGAAGCTTTTCATAATCCCCCCCAAAGTGATTGAGCAATTTGTGTAATCCAGCCCTCATCCCAGAGGGGTGCGGAATAGTGTGCTGACCGAGACTCTTTGACTCTGTTCATCAATCGGAATCGATTCGCATAAGTCGATCGATGCCGCGTCTGACGGGTTTTCTTACAAAGGCAATGACCAGGATCGGACAGACGACCACGCCTATTAGTATCCACCCTGCTGAAACAGCATGCCTGAGGGGATAGATCTTGTTGTCTACCACCCGGTACTCTGACAACGAAGTCCAGGGCGTGTCGCCAATTGCGAGTACCTGAACAAGCTGGCCGCCCTGCTCATCGGCTGTCGCATCGATGGTGGCGCCCACTCCTTTAGGGCCCGGACGGTAATGGTGACTACCGTTTGGCAGATGAAACTGAACGTCGGAGTATTTTCCCTTATCAGAATCGAACTGGTATCTCATTACCTGAATCTGCTGAGGGTCCTTGTCGTCCTTTGATATGAAAGCGACAAAATATGCTCCGGTATTTCCAGGATCAACTTTATCGAGGAGCCACCGGGGACTTTGCATGTACAATAATCCGGGACCCATGCAGGATCCAAAGAACAGAACTGAAAGCACCGCGAATCTTAGCAAACCGGCGATCAGCCGCTTAATCCGATTCATAGTCGTCCTCATCTCCCCAGTTAGCCTGTTTCCGTATCGCTTCGCGCATAATTTTAAAACTCCGATGATGATTGTTCGCAGCTTTAGAGCTCTGCGCGACAATGAGAAAATAACGCTTGCCGGAGGGTCGAGTAAAGTATGTTCCCCGATCCCTCCGACATGCGCCCCGTCTACTTAGCCCGTTTCAAGATGATGTAGTTTGTTCCGCCACCGATGGATGGGGTGGGGTTTACCATCTTCATTTCGTCTCCATTGATGGTAATGAGTCGCTTCTGGTCCTGGCCGTCCCAATTCGGAAACGTACTGCCCTCAACGTGAAAAATTAACTCCTTATCACCTGCCACCGAGTATTTGCCGAAATAAGCCAGGGTGCCCTGGACAACGGCCTGATTTTCCTCAACAGTTCCCTTCAGGCGGGCGTTGGAAGCGAATTTTGGAAGGCTTGCCCGCATCAAGATGTACGAAAAGCTGCCATCAGGAGTCAAGATCAGGGAGCCTCTGGGATTGGGACCGAATACATCGGTCTTCTTGCCGTCCTGCTCGTTATAGATCGAAACGAGAACCCAGCTACCCTGTGCGCCCTTCTCCGCGGCATAGACCTTCGATGCCGCAGACAAACTCCCAACAACAATGACCGCAACAACCAACATAAGCATTGCCACTTCCTTCATTGACTTTTTCATTATATTTCTCCTTTCGATTTTGATCCCTGCACATTCAGTCAAAACGGCTAAACCTTGATGCGTGTACCGGCAAGTCGCGTTTCGGATGCACGCTCCTCCTTGCCGTTAAGATCGAGGACGCTCACCTTGGCCAGACCCGTGAACTCATTTTCACCGGGGCCTTGGGTGATACGTATGTGGGTATTCTGGGTGCCAATGAACTTTCTGTTCTCATCGAACCGCAATGCGATGTATCTCGCCTCGAACTCCCGATCGCCGATCTGCTTCCATGCACCGTGGGCTACGCTGAGTACCGGATGGGTATCTCCACTTCGGAAAAACGTTCCGTCGGACGTAAACGTGAGCAGTACCACACCCTGCCCCCCGGCGCGACTGGCTGAAACAAACCATGCCCCCACCAATCCTCGGGCAGTTTCGGCTGCAGAGCCATGACTGGTGACGCCTGAGCCGGTGGATGCGCCCTTATCCTGGGCATAGACTTTCGATGCTCCGGACAACGTCCCAACAACAAGTACAGCAACAACAACCATGAGCATTGCCACTACCTTAATTGACCCTTTCATCATGCTTCTCCTTTTCGATTTTGATCCCTTAACATCTACGCGCCAAAGGTGTACTTCGTTCCTGCCGTATTGATGGTGAAAGCCTCGGGCATTTCCTTGCTGATAGCCACCATTGCCCTGAACCCGGTACAATGAGTACCCACGATATGGTCGGGGTTCATGGCTTTAATATCTGCAACGGTGCTCTGAATAAGCTCGGGCTTTGCAACTATAAGATGGAAACCTCCCATGATCGCGTGTACCTTCTCCGTTCCTGAGACCTTTTGCGCATGTTTCACCGTATTAACGATTCCACAATGCGCACAACCGGAAAGAACGACCAGGCCTTTTCCTTTTACGTTAAAGAAAACAGCCTGCTCGCCGGGAAACGTGTCGGATTCAATCTTCTCGCCGCGTTTTACTTGCTGAGTCGCAGGCACTTTTTCATAGCTCGTGACCCTCTCGATCTTTCCGGTAACGTATGCACCCGGTATGATCTCTGTTGGCGTTTTCACCTCCATGACCTTCAGCCCAAGGGCTTCGATATCTTCCTTGCTCAGTTGTCCAAGGTCTGTAGGTTCGGTTGCTCCCGGGCGCATTGTATATCTCCGGGCAAAGGCCTCCTCGCCTACATAAAATGGCGTTCCCGCGGCAACGCGCGCCTGCTTGATGATATTGACCGCACCTGTATAGTGATCGTAATGGCCGTGGCTCAGGCTGAAAGCATTTGTCTTTCCAATATCAAGGCCCAATAAAGCGATATTGCCCATCACGTCCGCAGGGTCAAGTCCGAAATCGAACATGCAGGTGCTTGTCTTCCCGGCAGCGACAGTCTCGATATAATAAGAAAGACCGTGTTGCGCGTGAATTGATTTCCCGGCCACGGAGCGGTAGCGCTTCGTGATCTTGGTGTCCGGCTCATTCGTGTCAAAATAGTTGTCCGCCAGAATCCAGATCGTCAGCTTGTCCACTTCAGTCATCTTTGCCGTTTCTCCGGCTGTGGCGATGCCCTGCAGTCGATCACCTGCCGCTATCAGCATGCCCGTTGCTACGGAGTACTTCAAAAAATCTCTTCTCTTCATTTCATTATTCATGATCCACCTCCCCTATCGTTAGTGAACTTCATTAGACGTTTTCTTCCCTCATTCAGCGAAATAATCCGACCAACAGGATGCACAGTCCGCCGATCGTCAGGAGTGTGCCGACCATGACGATAATGAAACTGAATACGTTGTAAGACCTGGTATTAATGCTGCACCCCCGGCTGATCATTTCGCTGTCCTTTGCTGGTACCTATTACAAGTTCAATGCCATAACGAAATTCGGCGAAAACAACCGGTAATTCAACAGCGTAGGTATCAGACGGAATCGAAGACCCTGTGGCCGGTCCATGAAAAGATGTAAACGATGTTTACAGGTAAACGCCGAATTGGGGGAATCCCCAATATTTAGTGAGCAAAACAAAAGTGCAAACGAGGTTTACACCTTACCTTATCGTTTACTATTTACTACGAGAGATGAAGTGGGCAGAATCGATGGACGGAAGAAGTGAAACTATTGCGGAGATTAATACCTTGTTTGCAACGCCGAAACGCCGAGAACTGCCTTCCGGGAGCAAAAGGATTTTCCCTGCACCCGCAAGATTAATTTCGAATTATTGCGATTCCATCAGCAACTGGGATCCTGTTATTCCGGCATCGGACAATACGCCCCTTTGGAGAAGTCTGCGGGCTTGCACAGAAACGCCCGGTTGAACCTCCCCCGGTAATTGGAAAGGGCGATCTCGGTCGTCAGCTCAACGAGCTGAGCGTCTGTGAAATGCTTCCGAAGCTCCGCGAACAGCTCATCGCTGACTACTGCGGGAGTACGCGTCATGGCTACGGCAAGATCGAGAACAAGCTTCTCGACCACTCCGAATGCCTTGCTTTCCCGGTAATTTGCGAGTCCCTTCAATTCCTCTTCAGTTACTCCGTTTGCCCTGCCCTCGGCAGCGCCCGAATCGATTCAGGAGGCACACCCGACGAGCATCGCGGTCTTGACGCAGGCAAGCCTTCTTAAACGCCGGGGCACCAGGTTCGATTTGTCAAGCATGAGCTCGAACAAGGCTCTTCCCAGATGGATGCGGGGCACATGCGCGGCGACCTGCCACGGCTCGGATACTTGCCCCATCCTTCGCCGGACCGCCCAAAATAGATACTTACTGATCAGTGACGCTTTTTCCTGTTTGATCCCCTCTATGCGAGCCATATGACCACCTCCTGATGTATTGTTTAATTCGATGATACTGACAACCAGAAAGTGCAAAATCTCTGCCATTGATGTTCTTCGCGAACTCGCGGCCTCGCGGTTCAAACCTGTTCTCTCAAGTTGCCTGGTTCACGCCATTTTGTATCTCTTCATCTTCTTATCCAGCCCCTGCCGCGTGATACCGAGGAGGGCCGATGCCTGGACCTTGTTCCCCCGTGTCCTCTTGAGCGCTTCCTTGATGCTCGTGATCTCCAGTTCCTCAATGCGTTCCGCAAGCGACAGATCCCGCGTGCTCTCGACCATGGCCAGCGCCCGGGCGCTCTTCCCTTTCCTCAGCTCCTCCGAACAGTGCCTCAATGATATTTTCTGATTCTCGGGCGCCAGCGCGACCATGTGTTCCACTTCGTGCAGCAGCTGCCGCACATTGCCGGGCCATTGATATTCTTCGAACAACGACAGCAGCTCGGGAGAGGGGCCTGCAATCTTCTTGTTGAAGCGCTTGCTGACTTTGCTCAGGAAGAACAGCGTGAGCGACACAATATCCTCGCGGCGCTCTCTAAGCGGCGGGATAGGTATCTCCACGGAAAAGATGCGGTAAAAGAGGTCCTCCCTGAATCTTCCGGCTGCGACCTCCTGACGAAGGTCTTTGTTTGAGGCGCTGATGATTCGCAGATCGTACTTGACCGCCTTTGCGCTGCCCAGCCTGCATCCTTCGCCTTCCTGGAGGACGCGCAGAAACTTGGGTTGAATTGCCTGCGGCATGTCGCCGATCTCATCCAGGAACAGCGTACCTCCGTCGGCTTCCTCGAAATGTCCGCCCCGGCTTGCGATTGCTCCGGTGAATGCGCCTTTTTCGTATCCAAAAAACTCGCTCTCCATGAGGTTCTCGGGGATCGAAGCGCAGTTGACCGCCACAAAAGGCTTGTCCGCCCGGTCGCTGCCGAGGTGGATCAAGCGGGCAACCACTTCCTTGCCTGTGCCGCTCTCACCACGGATAAGCACGTTCACCGGATTCCTGCTCACGGAGCGCATGGTTGAGAGCACCTGCTGCATGCCCCGGCTTTCAGCGATGAGCTGCACGTCTTCCTTCAGATTGCGAAGTTCTAAAGCTTCGCTCAAGTCCTTAAGCCGCTTATTCTCGAGACAGGTCCTGATCCGTGCCTTGAGCAGAACATGGTTGAACGGCTTGATCAGGTAGTCCTCAGCGCCCATCCTGATGCAGTGCACCACGCTATCCACATCATCGAGCGCTGAAACGACAATAACCGGTATGTCCCCGTATTCATCGCTGCTCTTCAGCCGCTGCA
This sequence comes from uncultured Nitrospiraceae bacterium, assembly GCA_964447405.1. GTDB lineage: Bacteria > Nitrospirota > UBA9217 > UBA9217 > UBA9217 > JALNZF01. The sequence goes on from CAYUSP010000004.1 coordinate 332,926, forward strand.
GCACCTGATAGCCGCTCATGTCCGGCATCATAATGTCGAGCAGAACCAGGTCAAAGGTATGGGCCTGCAGGATATCGAGCGCCTGCTTTCCGCTCCCTGCGGTCGTCACAATATGGCCCTGCCGCTCGAGCTGACGGCGCATCAGGTCTCGGTTGAGCTCGGTGTCGTCGACGACAAGCAGGCTCCCCCGTACAGCGATATTCTGGGATGACCTCTCCTGCTCAAAGGTCGAGATGTCGTTCATGATGTTCTGTACTATTGAACCTGCCGCGGGCAGCGCGGAAAACACCTCCGTTTTTCGGCATCCTTCAGCGGTAAATCCGGCGATCTCCTCGATGCAGGAGAGAAAATGCCGCCCTGCCTGGCGGATCTTTTCAAGATCGGGGATGAGCTCATCAGCTCCTTCCAGAGCCGCGTCCTCGATCAGAATTTCGCTGTACCCGATAATCGCGTTCAGCGGCGTGCGCAGTTCATGGCGAAGATTCGAGGTGAATGCATCCATGCGATTCTCCCCCGCTGCGGTTATTTCCGTTTCATCCAGACTGGCGTCAACGAGCGCGCATAATTTCCTGCCCACCGCATGGATCTTCAGAAGGTCGGATATGAGACCATCCCGTCCCTGCTCCTTCGCGTCCTCTAACAGCATATCGCTGTATTCCATGATAGCGCTCACCGGCGCACGAAGCCGGTCGCGCACATTGGCAAGATAAATACGATAAGCGCGTTCTTCTTGTACTCCTTGATGGCTCTCCTTGGAGGATTTTTTTATGTTCTTTCGTTTTTCAGTCATGGATTACGTTGATTCCTTTGCCAGTGGAAGCATGACCGTAAAAGTCGTGCCCCTGCCGAATACGCTGTTGACCTTGATCTCTCCGCCCATCATCTCACAGAACTGTTTGGTGATCGCAAGACCCAGTCCGGTGCCCCCGTACTTTCGAGCAATCTGATTGTCCGCCTGGGAAAACGGCAGGAACAGCTTTGCCATCTGTTCCCCGGTCATGCCGATGCCCGTATCGCGCACGCTGAGAGAAAACCGTTCGGAGCCATCAGCCCTCTCCCGGGCGGCGTCCAGCGTGATCGTCCCAAGCTCTGTGAACTTGCATGCGTTGCTCAGCAGATTGTAAAGAATCTGCCGTACCTTCGTGATATCAGCGTACATGGAGCCAAGTTCAATGTGGCGGTTGATCGTCAGAACATTCTCGTTCTTGTCGATCAGTGGTTTGACCATATTCGCCGCTTCCTCGATCAGGGCGGATATATCAAAGATTTCCGGCACGAGCTCGATCTTTCCGGCCTCGATTTTGGACAGGTCGAGGATGTCGTTAATGAGAGCCAGCAGGTGTTTGCCTGATGCCCGGATCTTCTGGAGGTCCGGGACAAGGTCCTTCTGGTCCCGTTCCTCAACCTCCTCAGCCAGCATTTCGCTGTACCCGATGATGGCGTTCAGCGGTGTCCGGAGCTCATGACTCATGTTGGCGAGAAAATCGGACTTGTGCCGGCTCGCGGTCTCGATCTGCTGATAGAGGCTGCTGAGTTCGTTGTTCATGCGGTTCAGATTAGCGGCCAGGGTCCCGAATTCGTCCCGGTTTGGAACTTCGATACTTCTGGTAAAATCACCCGCTGCGATCTGCCTGAGCCGCTCATCCATCAGCATAACCGGTCCCATCAGTGATGAAGAGATGGCATACCCGAGCAGTATGGCGAGTCCTATGCTCCCGGCCGCAAAACCGATGACAACCCATCGGGATCTCAGATAAACCATCCTGCTCTCGCTGACCTTCGCGGCCATGTCTGCCTCGGCACTGTTCACCACCTCATTCGTAAGCCGCTCAAGGCTGTCAGCCAGCGGGACTATCCTGGTTTGCCGAAGTTCCAACGCCCTGGTGAATTCAAGTCCCCGGGTAAGATCCGCAACATTTTCGATCGCCCCGATTAATTGTTCATGCTCTTTTCCGATCCTCTTGATTAGTTCAACCTCATCAAGTGTAATGGGATGGACGCTCCCGATATCAAACCGGAACTGGTGGAGATGCTGGAGCGCGCTTTCAATCTGCCGTTCATCCGTCGACAGGAGGGCCGCGGTGACAATGTAGAGTTGAGCGGTCCTGTCATGCTGGAACTGCCGAAGCACGGCAACTTTTTGCCGGAGTCTGCCCAATTCCTCGGAACGACGATTAATACCGCTCAGCACCGTAATGACAATGATACCGAATATGATAAACAGCGCCGCAATACTGATAAAGGCTCCGATCTGTTTGCTCAGAACCGGAACTGGCGCCCTTGCCACAAGCCTGGGCAGCCACTCTTTCATATCCGCGTCCTCATGGTATCGGGCAAATCTGGAGCAAGCGTGACTTCTTTATTCAAGCTCAAGAGGACCTCTCATCTCGGGAAGGGTTTGATCCCCATGACTTTCACTATACGGTCTGCGGTTTCCAACTCGCTGCGCACGAAGCGTGTGAATTCAGCTTGGGACATACTCATCGGTTCTGCCCCGAGCTTAATGATTTGCTCGCGCACATCAGGCGAGCCGACTGCCCGCGCAACGTCCTTCACGAGTTTATCTGCTATGGCGTCCGGGATACCTGCTGGAGCCCACATGCCAAACCAGTTAGTATCCTCAACCCTTACGCCGGCTTGCGCCATTGTCGGCACGTTCGGCAGCCCTCTCAAACGCTTCGCACTAACCACGGCAAGCGCAATGAGCTTGCCTTCCTTGACTGATTGCAACGCTGCGGCCGCCGGCGCAAGCCAGTAGGTTATCTTCCCGGACATCGCTGCGGCGTTCGCCTCTACGCCTCCTTTGAACGGAATATGCAATACGTCAATGCCGACTGCAAGCCTGAATTTCTCAGCGCAGAAGTGCGCACCGCTGCCGATGCCAGGAGAGCCGAATTTTACCTGCCCGGGTTTGGCCTTTGCCAGCGCGATTAGCTCAGATACGCTTTTTACGCCCGCAGAGGGGCCTACGACGAGAATAAAGGGCTGTATTGCGATTGGACCTATCGCGACAAAATCCTGGATAGGGTCGTATGGCAGTTTGTTGTAAAGCACTGCATTCGTAATGTGAGCGGAACCATTAAAAAGAAGCGTGTAACCGTCAGGCGCGGACTTCGCTACTGCATCGGTGCCAAGGGAACCACCTCCGCCAACGCGATATTCGATCACCACCTGCTGGCCCCACAACTCAGAAAGCTTCTTGCTCATGACGTGTGCAAAAAGATCGGTGGAGCTCCCTTCACTGAACCCTACGACCATTGTCACCGGCTTCGTTGGATATTCTTGAGCAAAAGCGCTGATAGCAAAACACAGTATCGCGAACAGGACCATCGGCCCAGAAAGCACGAGGCTCCCCGGGAACCGATGCCTGCTCCAATATTTTGCATATTGACTTTCCATAAAAACGCTCCTTTTGCCACACAATACTGATCTGATTTCGTACGAGCAAAATTCTTAGTCAAATGTTTTTTTCGGTATACAGAATATGCCTATAGTGTCTTACCGCAGTAATTATGCTCGCAGTGCTGCGTTTCACTTCTTCAGTAGCGCCTGCATCTTGCCCAGCAACCGCTCGAAATCTATGGGTTTGGAATCGTAGTCATCGCAGCCGGCCTCAAGCGCCTTGTCCCGGTCCCCGGTCATGACATGCGCTGTTAATGCAATGATCGGTATGGATGCCGTTTCCAACAGGCCCTTGATCCGGCGCGTGGCTTCCCAGCCATCGATTATGGGAAGGCTCATGTCCATCAAGATGAGATCGGGCTTGTCTGATAAGGCCATCTTCACACCCGCTTCGCCGTCCACTGCGATCAGCACTTCATACCCCTTGCGCTGGAGCCGGCGGGACAGCATGTCCCGGTTCATTTCATTGTCTTCCACCAAGAGTATTCTATGCATGGCTCACCTTTTCTAGGCAGGTTTTGATTGTTCATCAGTATGCGCCAACGACAACGCATCTGTTTTATTATCCAATGCTGTAACAGGAAGCTTCACCATAAAGGTTGTGCCTTTCCCGAACTCGCTCGCGACCTTGATCTCCCCGCCCATTATTTCGCAGAACTGCCTCGTGATGGCCAACCCCAGGCCCGTGCCCCCATACTTTCTCGCGGTCTGAATATCCGCCTGCGAGAACGGCTGGAACAGTCTTGCCATTTGCTCCCCGGTCATGCCGATGCCTGTGTCGCGGACGCGTAAGGATAGCCATTCGGCGCCATTCGCTTTTTCTCGAACAGCATCCAGTTCTATCGTCCCCTGCTCCGTAAACTTGCATGCGTTGCTCAGCAGGTTGAACAGAATCTGCCGGACCTTGGTGATATCAGCATATATGGAACCCGGACAGTCAGCGTGGTTGATCGTAAGCACGTTCGCGTTCTTCTCGATCAACGGCTGGACCATGCTCGCCACTTCATCGATCAGCGTGGTTATATCAAAATGTTCCGGCAGGAGCTCGATCTTTCCCGCCTCGATCTTGGACAGATCGAGGATATCGTTGATGAGCGCAAGCAGGTGCTTGCCCGATGCCCGGATCTTCTGGAGATCGGGGATAAAGTCCTTCTGATCCCGGTCCGTGGCCTCTTCTGCCAGTATCTCGCTGTATCCGATGATCGCATTCAGGGGCGTGCGCAGTTCATGACTCATACTGGCCAGGAAATCGGATTTATGGCGGCTCGCAGCCTCGATCTGCTGATACAGACTTCTGAGTTCATCGTTCATGCGGTTCAGATTGTTCGCCAGGGTCCCGAGCTCATCCCGGTTCGGCACGATGACCCGTTTTGAGAAGTCCCCTAAGGCGATCTGCCCAAGCCGCTTGTCCATCAGCGTTACCGGACCCATGAGCGATGAAGAAACCGCAAATCCGAGAAGGACCGCAAGACCGATGCTTCCGACTCCAAATCCTATGACCACCCAACGCGATGTCAGATAAGCACGGTTGCTTTCATCGACTTTTGACTCCATCTCAGCCTCAGCCCTGTTCACGATCTCGTTGGTAAGCCGTTCGAGACTGTCCGCGAGCGGAGCGGTCCGGGTAAGCCGCAGGCTCTTCGCCCTGGAGAATTCCCGCTTCCGGGTAAGTTCCACGATCTCCGTGATCACCTGGACCAGTTGCTCATGCTCCTTGCCGATCTTGTTGTACAGTGCGACCTCGTCCTTGGTCACGAACTGCAGCCGCTCGAGGTCGTAGCGGAACTCATGGAGCTGGCGGAGTGCGCTTTCCAGCGTCCTTTCCTCGGGGGATAACAGCGCGGTTGTGACGGCGTACAGCTGGGTCGTCGTATTGTGCTGGAGTTGACGGAAAGCCGCCACCTTGCGCCGGAGCTTGCTCACATCCTCGAACCGTCGGTTCACGCCGCCGAGTTCCTGCAGCACCACGAAGCCGAAGACGATCAAAAGCGCGACAATGACAAAGAACGCCCCGTTTAGTTTGGTAAGGACCGTAAACGGCGCTCTCGCCACAAGATTGGGCAGCCAGTTTTTCATGCAGGCACTCCGAAAATAGCTGGGCTGATATGCGTACCAGCAGTAATTACCATGTCATCCAGAATTCCTTTTTCAGCTCATTGATAAAACGCCAGTCAGTATGCTGTTCAATGAACTGCTGGGGATTGGCCTTCAGCATCCCGGTCTCTCTCATGCGAAGCGCGTAAAAGCGGATTGTATCCTCGGGATTGTACTCCCGCCATCTGCCATAGGGAATATCCTTGAGCGTCTGAAAAATGTACTTCTCATCCGGCTGTTTTATGATCTTCCTCGTCAATAGTTCGCGCGTGGCCATCGCGGGGTCCCGGGATACCAGGTCGATCGCCTTCAGAACGGCCCGAAGAGCGCGCTTGGTGCCGATAGGATTGTTCTTTACAAAATCACCATGGCAGCTGATCATGCAGCAGAAGTACTGGGACCAGGGTTTGTCCACGTTCGTGTCCACCAGGAGACGGCCGATCCCCTTTGCCATCAGTTCCTGGGGGCCGGGCGGAAAAGAAATGAACGCGTCGATCTTGCCCTTCTGGAACAGATCCATTGCCTCATCTTTTTTCACCCACGCGTACTTGATGTCCTTCCGCGGATCAAGGCCTACGTAAGACACGATAGCCGTAAAGAAAAGATGGGGACCTCCATTCTCAAGCTGCCCCGCCCAGACGGTCTTTCCCTTGAGGTCACGAACCGATCGCACCCGGTCGCTCCCGATCAGTGCATAGCACCCCACATGGAATCCTGAAATGAATTTTTGAGGGGAATTTACCTTCTCCATATGAAACATATCAACCACTGAAAAACCGACGCTCATGTCTATAAGGCCGCCCTTGTACATATTGGCAAGCTCGGTCGTCGGCCCCGCCAGGTAACGGACGTCCGAGAAGCCCTCTTCGCGCAGAAACGGTTCCGCCAGATAGAACGGTGCCCAGCACGCGGGGTCCCAGTAGCGCAGCCGTATTGTCTTCGTCTCGGGTGGAGGCTCAATTGCTGCCAATGCGGACTCGGGTTGCATCCCGAGCACGGCACCTGTGCCTGCCAACGCCATGCCGCCCAGGAACTCCCGCCTGCTCCAGCCCTGCAATCTTTGGATCTTCATAGACATCCTCCTGTTGAAACCTATCCTCAAGATTGCGGTCATAACCAATGAACCTAAAACGGCAATTGGCCGCAGATGAACGCAGATTTTCGCAGATAAAACCCAACATTCAGGTGGAAAAGAACCTTCACCCATGAGTGGGTCTTGTATAGTCTTAAAAAAAATTTTTATTATTAATCTTTATCCGCGTTTATCGGATTTTATCTGCGTCCAAATGCTCTTTTCAGGATGAACAATCGAATGCTGCCTGTCATCACCTGTGCTTACCAGGTCATCCAGAATTCTTTCTTCAATTCATTGATAAATCGCCAGTCCGTATGCTGTTCGATGAACTGCTGGGGATTGGCCTTCAGCATCCCGGTTTCTCTCATGCGCAGAGCGTAAAAGCGGATCGTGTCCTCGGGATTGTACTCCCGCCATCTTCCATAGGGGATTTCCTTGAGCGTCTGGAGAACATACTTTTCGTCCGCCTGCTTCACGATCTTTCTTGTCAGCAGTTCGCGCGTGGCCAATGCGGGGTCGCGGGACACCAAATCGATTGCCTTCAGAATAGCCCGAAGGGCCCGCTTGGTGGCAATCGGGTTGTTCTTTATAAAATCGTTCTGGCCGCTCACCATGCAGCAGAAGTATTGGGACCAGGGCTTATCCACGTTCGTGTCCAGCAGGAGGCGGCCGATCCCCTTTGCCATCAGTTCCTGGGGGCCGGGAGGAAAGGAAATGAACGCATCGATCTTCCCCTTCTGGAACAACTCTATTGCTTCATCTTTTTTCACCCAGACGTATTTTATGTCCTTGCGCGGATCAAGGCCTACATAGGATACAATCGCCGTGAAAAAGATGTGGGGGCCGCCGTATTCAATAGAACCGGCCCAAACTGTCTTGCCCTTCAGGTCACGCACCGACCGGACCCGTTCGCTCCCGATCAGTGCATAGCATCCCACATGCAATCCGGAGATAAATTTCTGGGAACTGCCCTGTGTTTCAATATTGTACATCCCCTGCACAGAGAAATCCGGCGACAGATCCACCAGGCCCTTCTTGAACATATTGGCAAGTTCGGTCTGCGGCCCCGCCATGTAGCGGATGTCCATAAAGCCCTCTTCCCGTAGAAACGGTTCAGCCAGATAGAACGGGGCCCAGCAAGCCGGGTCCCAGTAGCGCAGCCGCAGGGTTTTCGTTTCTGGCGGAGGCTCTTGAGCAGCAAGAGCGAGCTCCGGTTGCGCGCCGAGCATGGCCGCTGTACCCGCAAGCGCCAATCCACCTATAAACTCGCGCCTGCTCCAGTCACGCGGCCTTTGGCTTTTCATGGAGAATCTCCTTTGGGAACGAGGTCACCTATTGCGACCAAGACCTCTGAACGGATAATCATTGCTTCATCACTGTCGGTTACCATGTCATCCAGAATTCCTTCCTCAATTCATTGAGGTAGCGCCATTCAGTATATTGTTCAATGAACTGCTGGGGATTGGTCTTCAGCATCCCTGTATCCCGCATGCGCAAAGCGTAAAAGCGAATTGTGTCTTCGGGATTATACTCCCGCCACCTGCCATAAGGGATCTCCTTGAGCGTCTGAAGAATGTATTTTTCCTCCGTCTGCTTCACGATCTTCCTTGCCAGCAGTTCGCGTGTAGCCATCGCTGGGTCCCTTGACACCATATCGGTCGCCTTCAATATGGCCCGGAGCGCCCGTTTGGTGGCAATAGGATTGTTCTTTACGAAATCGCTCTGGCCGCTCACCATGCAGCAGAAATACTGCGACCAGGGCTTGTCTACATTCGTATCCACAAGAAGGCGGCCGATCCCTTTTGCCATCAGTTCCTGGGGGCCAGGAGGAAAGGACATGAAGGCATCGATCTTGTTCTTCTGGAATAGGTCCATAGCCTCGTCTTTTTTCACCCAAACGTAGTTAATGTCCTTCCGGGGATCAAGTCCAACATATGCCACGATGGCTGTGAAAAAGAGATGGGGGCCGTTGTTCTCCACAGAACCAGCCCAGACCGTCTTGCCCTTGAGGTCTCTCACTGATTTGACCCGGTTGCTCCCGATCAGCGCGTAGCATCCCACGTGCAGCCCGGATAGGAATTTCAGGGGCGCACCCCGCGTTTCGGCGTTATACATACCCAGCACGGAGAATTCCGGTGTCAGGTCCACCAGGCCTTTCTTGAACATGGCCGCAAGCTCCGGCCCCGGCCCCGCTATGTAGCGGATATCAGTAAAACCTTCCTCGCGCAGAAGCGGTTCAGCCAGATAGAACGGGGCCCAGCATGCCGGGTCCCAGTAGCGTAGTCGCAAGGTTTTCGTTTCTGGCGGAGGCTCCAGAGCTGCAAAAGCAAGCTCCGGCTTCGCGCAGAGCATGGCTGCCGAGCCCGCTAATGCTATGGATCCAAGAAACTCCCGTCTGCTCCAATCACACGGCTTTTGGTTCTTCATAAGGCACCTCCGGGTAGCACGATACAATACATACCTGTGTGAAACCGTGGATAAAACCTGTAAAGGATTTCGGGGTAATATGTGAAGTATCAGGCGATGTGAGATTCAGAGGTTGTGCATGATCATCCGGGAGCAGCGGATGGGTAGAACTTGCTCTTGAAGAATAATTCTTCGCCATGCAAGATGCTCCATGCGTGATGAGATTGGGAGGGAATATTGGAAAATGCAGTACATGAACAATGTATTGCAGTATGCACCATATTGTCAAGAGAATACTTGGTAAAACGGCTGAGGGTATTACGTCCCGTCAGAACGAGATGGCTGTTTCATTGCTCTCAACCATTCGATGACAGTGGTCATATCCGCTGTGGGCGGTACGGTGAACGACAGGGGATTCCCTGTTACGGGATGCAACAGGGACAGCGTTTCCGCGTGCAGCATCTGGCGCGCAATCCTGCTCTCCGCCATTATAGCAGCCTTGCCGCCGTACACGCGGTCGCCCAGAACAGGATGGCCGATGTGCGCCATATGCACGCGGATCTGATGCGTGCGGCCGGTTCTAATCTCCACCTCCACGAGGGTCGCGTTCTTGTACCGCTCCTTGACCATGAACATCGTTACCGCTTCTCGCGCATGGTTCGAATGCGTGCTGATCTTCTTGCGCTCCTTAACATGCCTGCCGAGGCCGGCTTCGATGGTTCCCGAACCTTTTTTAATGACGCCCACTACCAGGGCAAGGTACTTCTTTTTTACAATGCGGTCTTTGAACTGCCGAGACAGGGAGCGGAGCGCCTCCTGCGTCCGGGCAACGACCATAACGCCCGACGTGTCCTTGTCCAAACGGTGCACGATGCCCGCGCGGTCTGTGGCGTTTTCTCCGCTGCCGGACGAGGGCAGGCTGCCGTAATGATACAGGAGTGCATTCACCAGCGTGCCCGTGTAGTTGCCCGGCGCGGGATGGACCACAAGGCCGGGCGGCTTGTTCAGCACGATGATGTGGGGGTCCTCAAATACGATATCCAGCGGGATTTGTTCGGGAAGCGTTTTGTGCACTTTTCGTTCTGGAAGATCGAGCGTGATACTGTCGCCGGATTTTACCTTATATCCCGGCTTTTCGATATTGCCGTTGACTCGGGCGCGGCCGTCCTTGATCAGCGTCTGAATGCGGTTGCGGGAGATATGCGGTTCGTAGTGCGCTATAAATATATCGAGACGCTTATGGAGGTGGTTTTCCGTGACTGCGTGGGTTATGATAGACATGGATTAAGACCATGAACCGTACTTTGGCTACTTTCCATTCTTGTGCCGATCAGATCGGCGTCCAGCGATGTTCTCTGACACCCGGTGTTTCCCGAGGTCCCAGAGCATGAACAGCGAGAACACGAACAGAAACATCGCGATGATCTGCGACGTGGACACCAAGCCGCTGAAGTACGTTCCCCGGTCGATATCGCCGCGGAAAAACTCGAGAACGAACCGCAGAACTGAGTAAAACAGCGGATAGAGCCAGAAGAGCTGGCCGTCAAACTTTCTGCGGCTCCACAGGAACATGAGTATACCGAAGATCAGCAACTCTCCGCCGGATTCCATCAGTTGGGTGGGATAGAGCGGTACATTCAGCGGCGCAAGTGAATGCGTATCGTGAAAGGTAATGCAAAGAGGCCCGCTGCAGGGCGCGCCATGGCAGCAGCCTGCGAAGAAGCAGCCGAGCCTGCCGAACGCATGGCCCAGCGCGATAAAGGGGGCCATAATATCCGCTGTCTTCCAGACTGGTAGTTTGTGTTTCCGCACATACCATATTCCCGTGGGGACCGCGGCCAAAAGGCCTCCGTAAAACACCAGCCCGCCCTTCCAGATAGCGAACACATCCAGCGGATTGGAGGAAAATTCCCTGAGATTGGTCAGTATATACAGCAGCCGGGATCCGACGATCGCGGCAAGCAGCAGGTACACGCCCATGTCCATGATACGGTCGGGGTCGATCCCTTCTTTCTTTGCGCGCCGAGACGCGAAGAAGGTGGCCATCAGGAAGCCGATGGCGATCATCAAGCCGTACATCCGGATGGGAATGGGCCCCACGGTCCAGTTGCCGAAGTCCAGTCTGGGTATTTCAAACAATATGGGATGCATAATCTTCTTTCTGCCCCTCACCGATTCGCGGATTCGGTATCCTGAGTTTCCAGCTGTTTTCTGCAGAGCATATCCAGCGCGAGAAGGACGACTCCGATCGTGATGGCGGAGTCTGCCACATTGAACGACGGCCAATAATAGGACTTTACATACCACTGAATGAAATCGACAACTTCGCCGTACCTGATGCGGTCGATCACATTACCCACAGCCCCCGCGGCGATCAGCGAGTAGGCGGACACCAGAAGCCGCTCCTCGGTTTTCAGCAGGAGCACGATGATCGCGACCACAGCCACAATAGTCACCGTGATAAAAAAAACTCCCCGCCAGACGTCAGGCAGATTGGCCAGAACGCCGAAGGCAGCGCCTTTGTTCCGTACATGGGTGATATTAAAAAATCCCGGGATAACGGCATAGATATCATGGAGCCGCACATGGACCTGGATGAAATGCTTCGAGTACAGGTCCAGGACCAGGATGACGCCCATGATGGATGCGGACCACAAATATTTATTCTTCACAATAGAACTCCGAACTATTTACTCCGAACTTTATTATAAGTTGCCCGCGCACCGTGAACAGATCTCCGGATGCTCCTTCACCTTACCGACAGATTCACTGTACATCCAGCACCTGCCACACTTGACGCCGCTTGCCGGTCTGGCAGCGATCCTAAGCCCCTTGATTGCATCGCTCGTGTATGCATCAGCGGGCGCTTCTGACTCCCTGGCGAGAATCACGGACGAAGCGATAAAGATGAATGCGAGGTCTTTTTCATAGTTCTTCAGCAGATTGTACAGGTCGGGCGAAGCAAACAGCGTAAGGCCGGCGTCCAGTGAGTGGCCGATTACTTTGTCCCTGCGAAGCGCTTCGAGTACTTTCGCTGCTTCACCGCGGACCGCGAGTATTTTGTCCCATCGCGCTTCGAGCGCATCATCAAGGTATTTGGGTTCAGCCTTCGGGAACTCGGCAAGAAACACGCTCGCGGACTTCCGGCTTCCGCCCATGGAGTTCCAGACCTCATCCGCGGTAAAGGACAGCACCGGCGCCATGAGCCGCACTACCGAAGAGAGGATGGCGTACATCGCCGTCTGGCCGGACCTCCGCTCCTCGGATGCGCTCTTTGTCGTGTAAAGCCTGTCCTTCAGGATATCGAGGTAGAACGCGCTTAAGTCCACGGCGCAGAAGTTGTGCAGCGAGTGGAACACGACATGGAACTCGAACTCATCGTAAGCCTTCTCCACGCGCTGAATAAGCTTTTGCAGGCGGTGCAGCGCCCAGCGGTCGATCTCGAGGAGTTTGTCATCAGACACCCTGTCCCTATCCGGATCAAAATCCGACAGGTTGCCGAGCAGATAGCGGCTCGTGTTTCTGATCCTGCGATACGCCTCTGCCTGCTGCGTCAGGATTTCCTTGGAGATGCGCATATCCTCGCGGTAGTCGGCTGAAGAGACCCAGAGCCGCAATACTTCCGCTCCGTACTGGTCGATCACCTCCTGCGGAGCGATGCCAGTGCCCGCGGACTTGCTCATTTTCTTGCCCTGGCCATCGACAAAAAAGCCGTGGGTCAACACCGTACGGTACGGAGCCTTGCCGGTCGTACCGACCGAGGCAAGAAGGGAAGACTGGAACCAGCCCCTGTGCTGATCGCTCCCTTCAAGGTACATGTCAGCGGGCCAGGAAAGCTCCGGCCGCTGCTTCAAGACCGCGGCTTGGGAGACGCCGGAATCGAACCAGACGTCCAGGATATCCATTTCCTTCTCGAGATCGGTCTTGCCGCACTTCGGACATGCAGCGCCGGGGGGAAGCAGTTCCTGCGGCGTCTTCGTGAACCAGACGTCCGCGCCTTCCTTCTCCACGATGTCCGCGACATAATCAATGACCTTTTTGTCCAGAAGCAGCCCGCCGCAGTCCCTGCACGTGAACGCGACGATGGAAACGCCCCATGCGCGCTGGCGCGAGATGCACCAGTCCGGCCGGTTCTCGACCATCGAGAAGAAGCGGTCGCGGCCCCAGGCAGGCACCCAATTCACCGTAGCCGCGTTTTCCACGACCTTTTTGAGCAGGTCGTTTTTCTTCATGGAGATGAACCACTGTTCGGTGGCGCGGAAGATGACCGGATGCTTGCAGCGCCAGCAGTGGGGATAGGAGTGGGAGATTTTTTCCTCGGCCAGCAGCGCATGCTTTTCCTGCAGCAGCGCGATGACGCCCTTGTTCGCCTTGTGCACGTGTTCGCCCACGAACATTCCCGCCTCTTTCGTGAACCGCGCCTTGTGGTCCACCGGCGCGTAGACATCGAGGCCGTACTTGAGGCCCGCTTCGTAGTCTTCCTGGCCGTGGCCCGGCGCCGTGTGCACCGCGCCCGTCCCGGCCTCCAGTGTCACATGCTCGCCGAGAATGACCAGTGATTCCCGGTCGATGAAGGGATGGCGGGCCTTCAAACCTTCAAGCGCCTTGCCCTTGAACTTTTCCAGTACCGTGTGCTCCGTGATGCCGAACTTCTGGAGCGACTGCGCAAGCAGCGCTTCGGCCAGAATGATGACCTCGCCCTTGCCAGTGTCTACGGCAACGTAATCGAGCTGCGGGTGGAGCGCAACAGCCAGGTTCGATACAAGCGTCCAGGGAGTAGTGGTCCAGATCACGATAGAAACCTTTTTATTCGCAAGGGACGTCAATACCTTTGCTGCTTCCGGCAGCGCGAACTTCACCGAGATGGAAGGCGACTCGTGGTCCGCATATTCCACTTCCGCCTCGGCGAGCGCGGTCTCGCAGGAACCGCACCAGTAGACCGGCTTCTTGCCCTTGTATACGCCGCCGCTGCCCACGAACTTGCCGAGCTCGCGCACGATGGCTGCCTCGTAGGCGTAGTTCATCGTGAGGTAGGGGTTCTCCCAATCGCCGAACACACCAAGGCGCTTGAACTCGTCACGCTGTATGTTGATGAATTTCTCGGCATACTCGCGGCAGAGTTTGCGGATCTCGGCCTTGCTCATCGTATCTTTCTTGGGGCCGAGATTTTTCAACACCTGATGTTCGATCGGAAGGCCGTGGCAGTCCCAGCCGGGCACATAGGGCGCTGAAAAGCCCTGGAGGGACTTGTACTTGACGATGATGTCTTTGAGGATCTTGTTTAGCGCATGGCCGAGATGGATGTGGCCGTTCGCGTAAGGCGGACCGTCGTGCAGGATGTAGGTCTTCCCGCCCTTGCGTTGCTCCTGGACCTTTCCGTAAATATCCTGTTCTTTCCAGCGCAGAATCGTGCGCGGCTCCAGGTCCTTCAGATTCGCTTTCATCGGGAAGTCGGTCTTCGGTAAATTCAGGGTCGTCTTATAATCCATGCGGTCAACCTCTGTCAAATTCGAAATTAATCGAAACTACTCAGGTCATAAGCAACTCGTCTCGCGCAAAGCCGCAAAGTCGCAAAGAGAATCAACTGCTTTGTAATCCTGAATTTAATAAAAATAAAAGAGCCGGACTTGCTTTTCTTGGCGACTTTGCGGCTTTGCGTGATAATGTTTTCTGTATCTTCCCTTTCAGTACTCGAGTAGATACAATTAGTCCGTGATCTCGTCCGGATTGATCTTCTTCGGCGCTTCACCAGTATCTCCCTGGTCCAGGCTGAAGAAATCGGTCTTGGATTTTTTCACCATGTCCGCGTACTGCGTCGGCTCGGTTCCCCGCTTGAAAACGTCGTTATAAACCTCGAGCGCTCCCTCCCGCGCGAGCAGGCCGCTCTCGGGATCGATCTTCACGAACACGACGTCGTCGGTCGGCACAAAGTCCTCAGGCGGCTTGTCCTTGAGCGCCTGCGCCATAACCCTTATCCAGATCGGGAGCGCCGCGCGGGCTCCTGTTTCCTTGTCGCCAAGGGAAGCCTGCGAATTATCGTACCCAACCCAAACCCCTGTCACAATGCCCGGGGTGTAGCCCACGAACCAGGCATCAACGTAGTTGTTCGTGGTCCCCGTCTTTCCCGCGATCGGCTTTTCAAGAGAGCGGGCGCCCTTGCCGGTACCCTCCTCCACCACGCTCTTGAGCAGGCTCGTGACCAGATACGCGGTGGTCCGGTCGATCGCCTCCACGGGCTGCGGTTCGTAGCTCTCCAGCACCGCACCGCCGGCATTGATGATGCTTTTGATGATGATCGGCTCGGTCCGTATGCCCTGCGCCGCAAAGGTCGCGTACGCCGAGGTCAGTTCCAGCGGCGTCACTACTGATGATCCGAGGGCGGTCGTATAGTCGTAGCTGATCGGACTGGTGATGCCCGCCTTGCGCGAGAAATCAATAGTCTTGTCCAGGCCGATCTTTTCGAGCAGACCCACCGTGACTGCGTTGCGCGAAAGCGCAAGCGCGGTGCGAAGCCTCATGGGCCCGAGGAAGCGGTCGTCGTAGTTCGACGGCTTCCAGCCTTTTTTCTCGAACTCGCTCTTCTCGTGGATCACCGGCAGGTCCATGAGGATCGATGCGGGTGTAAATCCGTTCTCCAGTGCGGCCCCGTAAATGAACGGCTTGAACGATGATCCGGGCTGACGCTTTGCGTCCATTGCGTGGTTGAAGCCGCCCTCGACGAAATCGTAGCCCCCGATCAGGGCGCGCACATATCCGGTGTACGGCTCGATCGTGACCACCGCGCCCTCCACAAGCGGCCACTGGTCCAGAACGAATGAAGCGAGCCGTTTCTTCTTGTCGTAGTCTTTCAGGCGGACCCGGATGATATCACCAGGCTGGACGATCTCTGTCGGTTTTTTAAACTCTTCGGGGTCCTCCTTGTTCTTCTTTGGCTTGATCAGCGCCCAGGCCATATCATCCTGCATGATGTAACCCACAAGGCCCCGCCCCTTGATCGTGATGTAATAGTCCCCCACCGCGAGAACGTGGCCGTTGAACGCCTCGCCCGGCTTCACCAGGACCTGGAGCGATCCCCACTGGATCGGCGTGGACTTGATCTCCTTGAACCCGATCCTGCCGCGGAATCCCTGGCGCTTGTCGAGCGCGCGGAGCCCTTCCTTGAGTGCGATGCCCGCGGTTTGCTGGATGTCAGCATCTATGGTCGTATAGACCTTGAGCCCGCCCTGGTAGAGTTTATCGGAGCCGTACTTCTTTTCGATATATTTCCTGATGTAATCGACTACGTGGGGTGCCAGCTCTTCCTGCGGCCGAAGGTTCTCCAGATTGAGCGGCTGGTCATAGATTTTCTTGCTCTGCTCCTCGGTGAGAAAACCTTCCGCCACCATGCGTTTCAGCACATGCCACTGCCTGAGTTTGGTCAAATCGACATCGCTATAGGGCGAATATGCCTGGGGAGACTTCGGGAGCCCGGCGAGCAGCGCAGCCTCCGCCTGGTTGACTTCCCAGATATGCTTGCCAAAATAGGTCTTGGCCGCCATCTCCACGCCATACGCTCCGTGGCCGAAATAGACCTTGTTCAGGTACAGTTCGAGAATTTCCTCCTTGGTAAGCTCCTTTTCAAGCCTGCGGGCAAGGATGATCTCCTTGATCTTGCGTTTGAACTTGCGCTCAGGAGACAGGAAAACGACCTTGGTCAGTTGCTGAGTAATGGTGCTTCCGCCCTGTGTCACACGGACAGCAATGATATTCTTGAGCGCCGCACGCAGGATACCCCGATAATCAATACCGCTGTGCTGATAGAATCGCGGGTCCTCGGTCGCGAGCAGCGCATTCACCATGTACTTCGGGATGCGCTTCAGCGGCACATAAATACCCTTCTCGATCCGGATCGTACCCAGCACGCGGCCATCCTCCGCGAGAATTGCCGTACCCGGGCTCGGTTTATAGTCCTTGAGCGATTCTACCGTGGGAAGGCCAAAGGAGAGAACAAAGAATAGAAACGCGATAAACAGGATGCCACTTACGAAGGCAATGCCCAGAATCTTTGCCGCCTTGCGCGGCGTCAGGTCTCTGAGCCAGGGAACTGCGACCTCGAACCAGAATGGCTTGAATTTTTTCCCTGCTGCCCGGGAGAGCTTCTTGATGGTCTTTGAGATCCGCAAGGACTTAATGCTCCTCCAGGACGCGCGGGCGTGTTTCTTTGCTTCCCGGAGGATCTTTTTGAACCTTTTTTTCAACATGAATTGTCGGCAACCTCAGGATTTTCCATTCGTTTTTTGGAGTGCCGCAAATAATAACATCACGGGCAGGTAAAATCAAACGAAAAGTATACTCGCGGACGCGTGGTACGTCTTACTTGGCAGGAAAAGGCGGAAATAGCGAAGCACGTGACGCATGATATTCTTGCGGATATCGCCGTGGGGAGGACGATCGGGCATCATGCCGGATGTTGAAATAGTACCAAAGCCCTGTTTCATATTTATGCTTTGCTATTCATAGTACGCGGTTCGCATGCGGTATGGCGAATGACCTTCCCCTGGACCATATACACAACCATTTCCGCGATATTAGTGGCATGATCGCCAATGCGCTCCAAATACTTCGTAATGTAGGAAAGGCGAACTGCCCGTGAGATGTTTTTCGGGTCCTTCAGCATATACACCAGCAACTCATTGAAGATCTGATGGTTCAGGTTGTCCACAAAATCATCCGCCGCGCACACGCTCAGGGCGAGGTCGGCATCCCCGGTAACGAATGAATCAAGGCTGTCCTTGAGCATTTTCTGGGATGCTTCGGCCATGCGCGGGATGTCAATATAGGGCTTGAGCGGCGGTTCTTCATTCAGCTCAATCGCCCGCTCGCAGATATCAACAGCCAAATCACCCATCCGCTCCAGATCAGTAATGATCTTGATGGCAGTTGTGACAAAGCGGAGATTGCTGCCCGATGGCTGCCAGATCGCAAGGATCCGGATGCACTCCTCCTCGATCTCCACGTCATAATTATTGACAATGGCATCGCCGTCGATGACCTCGATCGCCAGTTGTCCGTTACGTTCAACTAACGCTTTGACCGATTTTCTGATGGACTCTTCCACAAAGCCGCCCATTTTGAGCACCCGTTCCTTGAGTGCTTCGATGTCCTGATCTTTTTGTTTGGCCATTGTTTCTCCTTTGTAAAGATAGGGGCAAGAGTCCTTAAGATGCTAGGGTCCGGGGTCCAGGGTAAAGGCGTCAGGAAATGCAAAAATATTTACAGGGGCAACACGTTTTGACCACGCTTTTCCTGGACCCTGGCTACTGAACCCTGCTCCCTGCCGTCATCACCCAAACCTTCCTGTTATATAATCGTCGGTCTGCTTATTGTCCGGATTCGTGAAGATCTTCTCCGTGGTCCCGTATTCAATGAGTTCGCCCAGATAGAGAAAGCCGGTCATGTCCGAGACTCGCGCCGCCTGCTGCATATTATGCGTGACAATAATGATCGTGACGGCCTTTTTCAGGGTCACGACGAGTTCCTCGATTTTGGCTGTTGAAATAGGGTCTAGCGCCGAGGTGGGCTCATCAAAAAGGATGACTTCGGGTTCAACCGCCAATGCCCGGGCAATGACGAGCCGCTGCTGCTGTCCTCCGGACAGTTCATAGGCGCTCGCATTCATCTTATCCCGTACTTCCGTCCAGAGCGCGGCTTTCTTGAGCGCGTCTTCGATCCGTCCCACGAGTTCTGATTTGTTCCTGACGCCCTTTAACCTGAGGCCGTAGGCGATATTCTCGGCAATGCTCATGGGAAATGGCGTGGGTTTCTGGAACACCATGCCGATGCGGCTGCGCAGATTTATGAGATCAATGTCAGGCGTCAGAATATTTTTATCCTGAAAAAGGATCTCCCCTTCATACCGGTGCCTCGGGTAGAGATCGTGCATCCGGTTGAAACACCGCAGCAGTGTGGTCTTGCCGCATCCGGAGGGGCCGATCAAAGCGGTAACTTTGTTCTTGTATATCGGCAGCGATATATTCCGAAGCGCATGGATATCGCCGTTATAGAAAAAATCCAGGCTTTTGACCTCAAATTCTGTAGCTGCGGTCACTGCTTATACCTCCACTTTAATATGAGCCTGCCGGCAATCGTAAGCATGAGGATAAAAAGGGTTATAACTAGTGCTGCGCCCCAGGCCTGAGAATGCCAGCTTTTATACGGCCCCATGGCATATTGGAAGATCGTGACCGTCAGTGATGCGATCGGCCGGTTCATGTCTGTTGAAAAAAAATTGTTGTTGAAGGATGTAAACAGGAGCGGCGCTGTTTCACCCGCCACACGGGCGATTGACAGCAAAATGCCGGTCAGAATTCCGGTGGCTGCGCCGCGGTAAACGATCTGGATGATCACCTTGTAATAGGGTGCTCCGAGCGCAAAAGCCGCCTCCCGCAGTGTCCAGGGCACCAGTGACAACATGTCCTCAGTGGTCCTCAAAACCACCGGGATCATAATGATCGAAAGCGCGAACGCCCCTGCCCAGCCGCTGAAATGATGGAGAGGCCTGACAAGGATTGCATAGACGAAAGCACCGATAACGATGGAAGGAACGCTGACCATGATGTCGGCAATGATACTGATGATCCTCGCAATCGCTTTTCCGCGGGCATACTCAGCCAGAAAGGTCCCGCCCAGAACGCCGACCGGAACCCCGATCAATGTGGCGGCCAGGGTGATCATCAATTGCCCGACAAAAGCGTTCCTGAGTCCCCCGCCTTCTACGCCGGCTGCCGCAGGGTCATTGAAAAACAGACTGACGTGCAGAGCGCCAAGGCCATTGATAATAACATCGGCAAGTATATACACAAGCCAGAAGAGGCCTATTGCGGCAGCCAGCCCGCTTAGGCTGAGCGCGACGATGCTTTCCATTTTTCTTTTTTGCTCTATATTCATAATAATGATCCAGGCTAATAATAGGCCTTCGACACTGATCAAAGCAGATGAGAGCCTAACAGCGGCGGACAGGATCTGGCCTGCTCTTTCATAAAACAATCCCCGTCGCTTGGAAACGCCTACCCCTGGTATCCGTGTCAAAGGTTCTGTTCTTTATCTCGAATACTTTTTCTCCGCTTTCAGCAGAAAGAACTTTGCTATCGCCAGAATGATGAAGCTCATTACGAACAGCACGAGCGCCAGATAATAGAGCGAAGAAAGATAGATGTCGCTGTCCGCTTCGGTAAATTCATTGGCCAGGCTTACGGTAATAGTGGATGCGGCGTCAAATAGCGATGTAGCGATCTTGTGATTGTTCCCGAGCACAAAAGCGACTGCCATGGTCTCACCCAGCGCCCGGCCCAGGGACAGCGCGATCCCTCCGAACACACCCAATTTGGAATACGGGAGCACGACATTCTTGACCACTTCCCACTTCGTCGCTCCGATAGCGTAGGCTGATTCCTTGACCACGGCGGGGGTCAAATTGAAGGAATCACGCGCGATGCTTGCGGTGAACGGAATGATCATGATGGCAAGGATCACGCTCGCTGTCAATATATCGATGCCCATGGGCGTGCCCTGGAACAGGAAACCAATGAGGGGCAGCTTTCCAACAGTGCTCTGGAGCGCGGGTTCGACATACTTCGACATAATCGGCGCAAGGGTAAACAACCCCCACATACCGTAGATGATGCTCGGGATGGCGGCCAGCAGTTCTATGGCAATGCCGATGGGGCCTTTCAGAATATTCGGCGCAATTTCCGTGACGAAGATAGCAATGCCGATGGCAGTTGGTATGGCGAACAGCAGGGCGAGGCTGGTCGTGAGGAAGGTGCCGTAAATGGTGGTAGCCGCTCCAAACATTCCTGTCACGGGATTCCATGCGGTCGACGTCAGAAAGTCGATCACACCGAACTTACCTATGGCGAGAGAGGATTCCTTCAAGAGCACGACGATGATGCCCATGATGAAAATGATGACCGTAAAGGACGCAACTGCGGTAAGGGAGAAAAAAAGCAGCTCAGGAACGTTTTTTTTCGGTGATATGGGCAAGGATGAACCTTTCTACGCCATCGAACGATAAAGAGTAAGCGTAAGCGGGTCAGATACCACCAGTTTAAATATCTGACTCGCTAATTGCAATATACTTTCATCTCTTATTATAGCTTATTGCACGCCGTTCGCCTTCCAATATGCCTGTACTTTTGCCTTGAGCGATTTCGGAAGAGGCACATACACAAGCTCCTTCGCCTTGGCATCGCCGTTCTTGAACGCCCAATCAAAGAACTTGACGACCTTCACATTGGAATCCTTTTTTTCTTTACCAAGCAGGATGAACGTTGCGCCCGCGATCGGCCAGGAAGTCTTGCCCGGCGCGTCGGTAAGCCAGAGAAAAAAATCCTTCTTCGGATCGAAATCGCCAGTCTCGGCAGCATCCGCAAAGCTGTCAAAGCTTGGCGCCACGAACGTGCCAGCGCGGTTCTTCAGGACCGCATGGGTCATATTGTTCTGCTTGGCATACGCGAATTCCACATAGCCGATGGAGTTTGCCTGCTGCTGAACATAATTGGCTACCCCTTCGTTCCCTTTTCCACCGATGCCAGCGGGCCAGCTTACAGAGGTTCCTGTGCCGATCTTTTCCTTCCAGACCGGACACACCTTGGTCAGATAGTCGGTAAAAATGGCGGTTGTGCCCGAACCGTCAGAGCGATGGACCACGGTAATTGCACTACCGGGCAAGTTCAGTTTGGGATTCAGGGCCTTGATCTTCTGATCGTTCCAATGCTTGATCTCGCCAAGATAGATCCTGCACACGGTATCAGCATCAAGTTTCAACTCGCCCGACTTGATGCTCGCCAGATTGACTACGGGTACGACACCACCTATGACAGCCGGAAACTGGAGCAGGTTGCCCTTGGCAAGCTCCTCCGGCGTGAGGGGCTTGTCCGAGGCACCGAAGTCTACTGTCCGTTCGGTGACCTGCTTGATGCCGCCGCCCGACCCGATAGACTGATAGTTGAGCTTCATGCCGGTTATCTTGTTGTATTCATTGGCCCATGCCGAGTACACAGGATAGGGGAACGTGGCGCCTGCGCCGTTCAGCATCTCTTCGGCCTGCGCCTGGTTGAATGACAGCATACCTATCAAGAGCAATGTGATTGTTGTTATTCGTTTCATTTTATTCTCCTTGTCATAGTGTTGGATGAATATGTTATACCGAAGAATTGTTACAAGATTATGACAAGTTGATTAAGTTTGCGTTAAACAATTGAGACAGCATACCCTTGATGCTTCCAATTATATCGCGGATGGCAACGCGTTGGCGGTGAAAGATCATGGCGAGATAAAGATCGTCGCATGGGGGAAATTGATGATGGTATTATCACAATCAGGCCTAGGCGTATTGCAGGATTATGACTCGAGACCACAAGGATTGATCTATTGACACCACGTTCCCGTGATGAGCCGCATCAACTTGCATACAATCTCACCTTCGTCCCCTTTTCCACCCTACTCTCGATCTGCATATCCCATCCATGGGCTTTAACCAAATGTTTGACAATAGCCAGCCCGAGCCCGGTGCCGCCCATCTTCCTTGACCGCGCGGCATCTACACGGAAAAACCGCTCGCCTAGTCGCGGCAGATATTTCTCCTGTATTCCGATACCTGTATCTTCGATGAAGATACAGGATTTATCGTTTTCCATCCGGACGCCGATCGTAACTCCTCCGGCCTCGGTAAATTTTATCGCATTGTCCAGGAGATTCGTAAGCACTTGAATAAGCTTATCCCTATCTGCCGTGAGAGTAATCGGATTCATGGGAATATCGACTTTCAGAAACAGATTCTTTTCCGCGGCTTTGGACCGCAGTAAGGCAAGAACTTGTTCGATTGCGTCCTTGACGTCGACCGGGGATTTCTCAATCTTGATGATACCGAGTTCTATCCTGGAGATCGCCATAAGGTCGTCCACGAGGTTGTTGATCCGTTCGCTGTTCGCTTTGATGATCCTCAGGAATTTTTCCGCATGCTCCGCATCATGCAAAGCGCCCTCAAGCAGGGTTTCCGCAAAACCCTTGATCGCGGTGATCGGCGTTTTGATCTCATGGGAAATGTTCGCGACAAAATCCTTGCGTGCCTGCTCGAGCTTTTTAAGCTGCGTGATGTCGTGCAATATAATGATAAAACCGGACAACGTCCTTTCCCTGGAGGAGAGCGGCGAGACCATTGCGGTGAAATAGCGTTCCTCGGGATAATCCAAACTCAGTTCGCTGACACCGGGCATATGATCCCTGCGCGCCTCTTCCATGAGGGAAAGAAAATGCGGATTTCGTATGACTTCAAACACCTGTTTTCCAAGCATCGAGAGCCCACCGAAATAATTTGACGCGGCAGCGCTCGCAAGCTGGATCACCCCGTTCGAATCGAGAATCAGAAGAACATCAGGGACACTTCTCAGGATCTCCTGCAGCCGTCTTCTTTCATCTTCGTTTACGGAGATGCTTTTTTGCAGCTCCCCTGACATCGTATTCAGGCTTTCGGCAATCTCGTCAAACTCTCCGGCGCGTTCAAAATAAAGCTTGTTCACGATCGCGCCGCCCGCAAGCGTTCGTGAAAAATCTCCGATCTGCTTTGTCAGCCTCCTGATGCGCTCCAACTGGCCAAAAGCGAACAGGCCGCTCGCAAGCAGAATCGCGATGACTACTCCGATGATCTTGGATCTCAAGGAATTGATCGAGGCATTTACCCGCGTGAGCTGCATGCTGAGACGGATAATGCCGGCAGGAACACCGGTACGATCGATTCGCTTTGCAACATAAAGCTGGTCGTCATGCAGGGTCCCGCTGTATCGCGTGAACATGCCGATACCATACAGGAGGGCTTGCTGGATCTCCGGACGGTCCGCGTGATTGTCCATGAGGGAGGACGTGGTGTCGGAATCCCCGAGAACCTTTCCTTCGAGGGAGATTATGGTTACCCGAAAACCGGTTTGCTCCTTGAACTGTTTGCAGAGGTTGTCCAGGGGGGATAAGTTCTTAAACGAGACGTCATTGGAGATAAGTGATGCCTGAGAAAGGAGGTGGTCCCGCAGGTCGCTGATATGACTGCTTCGCACGGTGTCGGTAATGAAAATTTCTATAAAGACGATCGCGGCAAGCATCAGGAGCGCATAGAGCAGGAATATCCTGCTGAAGAGGCGTTTCTTCATAATTCCCCATCCACATAGTAACCAACCCCCCGCCGGGTCTTTATGTACGCCGGAGCCGCAGGATCATCCTCGATCTGGGTCCTGAGCCTTCGTATATGGACATCAACAGTCCTGGGTTCAATAAAGGCCTCCCCCTTCCATACCGCATCAACAAGCTGCTCACGGCTGAAAACCTTGCCTTTTCTTTCAACGAGATAAACCAGTATTTTAAATTCTGTTGCACTGAGGTCCAGCGGGATTTTGCCCTTGGTTACTCCGTGGGTTTCCAGATTGATGAGAAGACTCCCTATCTGGATGGTTTTTTCAGTTGAAGCCTTGTCTCCGGATCTTCTGAGCACCGCCTTTATGCGCGCAACGAGTTCTCTCGAACTGAACGGCTTTGTCATATAATCATCAGCGCCGCTTTCCAGTCCGACAACCCTGTCCACCTCATCCCCCTTTGCGGTAAGCATGATGATGGGTGTTTCGGCGGTTTTGGGATCGTTTCTGATAATGCGGCAAAGCTCCACTCCCTGCAAGCCGGGGAGCATGAGGTCAAGAACCACCAGATCATACCTTTCTTTTCTGATTTTCCTGAGTGCTTCTTCGCCGTCAGAAGCGGTGGTGACCCTGAAACCGTCTTTTTTCAAATTGTACGATACGAGGTCAACAATATCGGGTTCATCATCGACGATCAGAATTTTATTATGCATAAACGTAGTTATACATTTATCTTCATGAGAATTCAAGGGGGGCGGGGGAATTTAACGGAAATGTAACATGAGCAGCAGTGTACTAAAACAGGTTAATAAAATCGGGGGTAAAGCTATCCGCTACCTACAGGGAAAGAAGTTGCGAGAGATTCGGTATTCTATTGAATTGATCAAAAGAAAAGGAGCTACCGGAAACCGGTAACTCCATGATTTGAATGGCGTCCCCAGGGGGATTCGAACCCCCGTTATCGCCGTGAAAGGGCGGTGTCCTGGGCCAGACTAGACGATGGGGACTTATTTAAGCTTGGAGTGTGGAGTTCAGCGTTACCTGCATTCGCTCCCAACTCATCACTCACAACTCATACCTGCAGTAACATGGTGAGCCGGCTGGGACTCGAACCCAGGACACCCGCCTTAAAAGGGCGGTGCTCTACCAACTGAGCTACCGGCCCGCGACCAACGCGCGAAGAGGCGTATATTATCAGAGATGCACGCTTCGTGTCAATAGATAATCCATACTATCAGGGAACAGAGCGATGCATCCGTGCTCGTTCAGGACGAATACTCCCCTGCGAATTCCGTCTCCGGGGATGTGGCGAATCGTCAGCTGTTATTTTTTTATCGTCTTCTTGAACGGCTGCTCCAGGATGATGGTCTCATCCCTGCGCGGCCCCGTGGAAATGATCGTGGGTTTGACGCCGCAGAGTTTGCAGAGCTTTTCCACGTAGGCGCGGGCTTTTTTCGGAAGGTCATCGTACTTCTTTATCCCGATGGTGGTCTGTTTCCAGCCCGGCATGGTGATATACTGCGGCACCCCTTTTTCGAGCACCGCGAGTTCGGAAGGCATTTCTTCGTACAGCTTTCCCCTATACTTGTAGCCCACACAGATCTTGAGTTCATCGAGCGCATCAAGCACATCGAGCTTCGTAATCGCCGCGCTGGTCATACCGTTCACACGCACCGCGTGGCGAATGACGAGGGTATCGGCCCAGCCGCACCGCCGGGCCCTGCCAGTCGTGGCCCCGTACTCCTTGCCGCGCGCGCGAAGCAGCTCGCCTAGAGCGTTTTCCTGCTCCGTGGGGAATGGACCGCTTCCCACGCGGGTCGTGTAGGCTTTCACGATACCCATAATTTCGGTGATCGCATTCGGCCCGATGCCGAGGCCGGTACAGGCGCCGCCCGCCGTAGGGCTCGACGAGGTCACGAACGGATAGGTCCCGTGGTCGACATCAAGATGTGTGCCCTGCGCGCCTTCGGCAAGAATCTTCCTGTTTTTGGCAATCCCGTCGTTCAGGAACAAGGTCGTATCGGCGATATATTTTTTCAGGCGCTTCGCATACGCCATGTACTCCTCATACATCTGGTCCAGTTGCACCAAGGGAGCATTATAGAACCGC
This sequence comes from uncultured Nitrospiraceae bacterium, assembly GCA_964447405.1. Taxonomy (GTDB): domain Bacteria; phylum Nitrospirota; class UBA9217; order UBA9217; family UBA9217; genus JALNZF01. The sequence goes on from CAYUSP010000004.1 coordinate 359,171, forward strand.
TCGAGCAGAAAGTTCGCTTCTCCGGTATTGACCGCAAGTTTGTCGCGGAATACCGCCGGGTCCAACAGATCGGCCATTCTGATGCCCTTGCGGTTGACCTTGTCGGCATACGCCGGACCGATTCCGCGGCCCGTGGTGCCGATCTTCCTGCTGCCCTTGTGCTTCTCGCTCGCGATATCAAGCGCCTGATGGTACGGCATGATCAGATGCGCGTTCTTGCTGATAAGCAGGCTCTCATCAAACCTGATTCCCCGCTTTTTGAGACCGTCCAGTTCCTCGAGCAGTGCGGCGGGGTCCACGACCACGCCGTTCCCGATGATGCACTTCTTGCCCTTATGCAGGATTCCCGAAGGGATCAGATGCAGGATAAACTCGTCCATGCCCACGACCACGGTATGGCCGGCATTATGTCCGCCCTGATAGCGCGCAACAATATCCGCCCGCTCAGTCAGAAGGTCTATGATCTTTCCCTTGCCCTCGTCGCCCCATTGTGCCCCCACAACGACTAATACTGGCATTTTTTCTCCTTCGGAAAATCCGCGTTCCGCATTCGTTAGATCTTGATCAATTTCACCGACAACACATTCGGAAGCTGTTTGATCTTCATCATAAGCGCATCGGTCAGCGGGCTGTCAATGCTCACGACCGACATGGCCATGCCGCCCTGCGTCTCCCTGCCGAACTGCATGCGCGCGATGTTGATCCCGTTCTGGCCTAAAAGCGTTCCGATGCCTCCGATCACGCCGGGTTTGTCGTTATTCATGAGTACGAGCATGTCGCCCTCGGGCACGGTCTCCATCGGGAAGTTGTCCACCTGGATGATCCGCGGCTCCTTCCTGCTGTTCAGGGTGCCAGCCACGGCGAGGTCCTTCCCTCCGGACTTTATCCTGATGGTGATGAGGCTCGTGTATTCTGTCGTATCGCTGGATTGGGATACCTTGACCTCGATGCCCCGGTCCTTGGCTATGAGCGGCGCGTTCACATAATTCACGTTCTCGTTCAGGATCGGCGTAAGCAGTCCCTTGAGCGCCGCCAACGTAATTGGTTCCAGCTTGAGGGCGGACACTTCGCCGCTGTACTCTACCGTAACCTGCGTCAGACCTCCTTCCGAGAGCTGCGCCTGGAACAGGCCCATGCGCTCCGCAAGGTTGATGTACGGCGAGAGCATGGGAAGCTGGTCCGCGGGCACTGAAGGCACGTTCACCGCGTTCCGCACGGTCCCGGCAATAAGATAATCGACAATCTGTTCGGCAACTGCCACTGCCACGTTCTCCTGCGCCTCATGCGTGGAAGCGCCAAGGTGCGGCGTCGCGAGGAAATTGTCAAGGGTCAGGAGCGGATGATTTTCCGGCGGCTCTTTCTCGAACACGTCAAAAGCTGCCGCCGCAACCCTGCCGCTCTTGAGCGCCTCGTACAGGTCCTGCTCGTTCACAATGCCGCCGCGCGCGCAATTGATGATCCGCACATTGTTCTTCATCTGGGCGATCGTGTCCTTGTTGATGAGGTTTGCCGTTTCCTTGGTCTTGGGCGTGTGGATCGTGATGAAATCAGCGCGTTTGTAGATCGAAGGCAGATCAGCGAGTTCTATGCCCAGCGACTTCGCCTTTTCCGTGGAAATGAACGGATCATAGGCAAGAACTTTCATGCCTAGCGCCAAAGCTCGATTCGCCACCACGCCGCCAATTGCGCCCATGCCGATGACACCGAGGGTTTTGGCGTACAACTCGACGCCTTCGAACTTCTTCTTTTCCCATTTGCCCGCCTTGAGCGAAGCATATGCCTGGGGGATCATACGTGCACATGCGAACAGCATGCCGATGGTATGCTCGGCCGTGGTGACCGTGTTGCCGCCCGGCGTATTCATGACCACGACACCTTTTTTGGTTGCAGCGGGGATCTCCACATTGTCCAGCCCGCTGCCGGCGCGGCCCACAACCTTGAGCTTTGTCGCCTTTTCCAGAAGCCCTGCTGTGACCTTGGTAGCCGAACGGATGATGAGCGCGTCGTAGTCTCCGATGATCTTCTCGATCTCCTCGACCGAGGTCTTGCTCCGGGCGTCAACTTCGAGTCCGGCCTTTTTTAATATCTCTACACCGATGGGGGAGAGATTGTCACTGATCAGAACCTTCATGATGCCTCCTCAAACCAATAGTAACCACGAATGAACACGGATGGACATGGATAAAATCAAACTCCTCAAATTAGATCGTTTACATCTTTACCATGCTCATCCGTGGTTATAATTTTACTTCATCAATAGTTCCTGCGCCGCTCCCACACCCGTTCCCAGTTTCACGGGGTGCCCCAGGCCCTTAAGCACCATCTCGATGCCGGCAATGGCCGTGATCACGTCAAACGTATCCGCGAAGCCAAGGTGGGCGATGCGAAATACCTTGCCCTTGAGCTTGTCCTGGCCGCCCGCACCGGTAATGCCGTACTTCTCCCGCAGGTTCTTGTAAATCGCCTGGCCGTCAACACCCGCCGGCGACTCGATGGCCGTGAGCGCGTTGCTCGGTGATTCCTTCGGGAACAGTTTGAGGCCCAGCGCCTCCGCTCCCGCGCGCGTCGCCCTGGCGAGCTTCGCGTGGCGTGCGAAAACGTTCTCGAGCCCTTCGTCCTGCAGCATTTTAATGGAGGCGTTCAGGCCAATGATGAGCGTCACAGGAGACGTCCAGGTCGTCTGGTTCTTGGACAGATTCTCCCGCTCCTTCTTGAAGTTGAAGTAGAACTTTGGCGTCTTTGCAGAATCAGCCATCTTCCAGGCCTTGTCGCTCACGGACACGAAAGCGAGCCCCGGAGGCAGCATCACACCTTTCTGTGATCCGCCGATCACGACGTCGAGTCCCCATTCGTCGGTCCTGATATCATGGGCCACGTGCGCCGAGATCGCGTCAACGACAAAGAGCGCGTCCGTCTTCTTGACGACCGCGGCGATCGATTTGATGTCATGGTACACACCCGTGGAAGTCTCGTTCGCCTGAACGAACACCGCCTTGATCTTCGGGTTCTTCTTGAGCGCGGCCTCCACCAGTTCTGGCTTTACCGCATATCCCCATTCCACCAGAACCTCTTCCACCTTCATGCCATAGGCCTGGCAGATCTTGGTCCAGCGTTCGCCGAACTTTCCGCCGTTCAGTACGAGCACTTCATCACCGGGGCTCAGGAAATTGGTCACGGATCCCACCATGCCGCCGGTGCCGGTGGAGCACAGGATCAGCACGTCATTCTTGGTCTGGTACAGCCACTGGAGGCCCTTCTTCGCGGAATCGAGCACGGGCAGAAAGTCCGGCGCCCGGTGATGGATGATAGGCATGGCCATTGCCAAAAGCGCCTCAGGTGGCACAGGTGTTGGGCCGGGAGCCAATAAGTATTTTTTCTGCATGGATGTTCCCTCCAAAATTTTGCGGACACTACGTCCGTCAGATTTTATCAAGCATGCTAAAAAAGCGCTGCTGTTTTACAATGATGGTGAATGATGAAAAATTAGAGTCCCGCCGGGACGGGACCTATGCCCGGGGTTGGTGTATCGCTGGGGTAGTGAGGATGTCTGTGCTGTTTCAAGGGTTTACTGCCTCTCTATCTGATGATTCCAGCCAAAAACCAGTTGACAGTAGCATACGCATCGGAAAATTGTCAAGAAAATTGTGCGGCCTTTTCCGGCTGAACAAAACATGGCCTCGCTCTCTGCCGAAAAGGATCAGGGAACTACATCCAGGCTCACGCTCAGGGACAAAACCGGTTTGGTGCGGTCATTCGAGTACACAGAGATGTGCTTCACCACGCGTCCTGACCGGCCCGCGGTATCCACGGTAGCTTTGATCTGCCCGGTCGCGCCCGGTTCAAGGTGGTCTGAACTGACCACCGCTGCCGCGCACCCTCAGGAGGGCTGGATCTTTTCGATGATCAGGGTTTCGCTTCCAACGCTCCGGACCGTGAACACATGGACAACCTGCGTTCCCTGCGAGATCTTCCCGAAATCATGACGGATCTCGGACATCTCGATACGGGGGCCCGCGGCTTCCTCGGACATTGCCGGCCCGGTGTACAGAATGGTCAGCAGGACTATCATGCCTCGGGCTATCATTTTCATTGCATACCCACTTTCATTGTTCCGCACGTTACTCTAGAAATATCCTCCGCCGCCAGCCCCGCGCCCTTCAGGGAGAGGGGCCTGGTGATGGTCCGCCTTGAAACTACAGGCCCATTTTTTTCTGATAGATCATGCTTACCAGCTCTTCGCGGGTAATGAGCCCCTTATCTATCAGGACGGCGATAAGCGCATCAAGGCGCATGCGATAGTCATCGACTGTCTGCTGAGCTGCATCGTCCTTGTTGAGAATTGGAGATGAAGCATCTGAGCCGCCTGTCTGCTTCTCCATGTTCAGTTCGCTTCCGCGGATGATCTCCATCTTGCCGCCTGACGAATGCCCCCGCTGGGGGAAGGGCATGGCCGACTGTCTGCGGATGATGTCCTCACCATCGTAATATTTCTTGATGGCATCGGTAATCTCTGACTTCATGGCAAGGGACGGCTTGATTGTCAGGCCTGTGATGAACCTGATCTCATCGATCGCCTCGATGTCAAGGGGGTCCGTCATAGCCAGCATCAGCATTCCTTTGTCTTTTTTCGCGGGCATCACAGTGTACTTCTTGGCAGTTTCAGCTTTAACGAGTTTGACGACATCCGGGGGAATTTCAGGGTCAAACAGGTTGACATAGGGAATCTTGAGCTTTTCCGAGATTACCCGCGCCAGATCTTCTTCCCGGATGAATTCCATCTCGATCAGGACGTTCCCCAGTTTGCCGCCCCAGTTCCGCTGCTGCGAAAGCGCGGATTGCAGCTGAAAATCATCAATGAGGCCCGCCTCTATGAGCAAATCGCCGAGTTTTTTAATAGCAGCCATGTATGACCTCCTGAATCTCTGATCACCCTCGAATACATAGTAATTGATTATATGCTTCGCGGGTGCGGGATGTCAATATTTTTAACCGCATAAACGCGGCCAGATGCGAAGTTTAAACGCAGTTAAACAGAAGGAAATCATTATCCCGGACACCATCTGCCTGGAAAAGCATGTAGAAAAACACCGGGAGCGGCAGGCATGGGGCGACGTTCAGGTCTTGAGCATGGGAAGCTGTTTGAGTGCGGCCAGGATGCTGTTGAACAAGCGGGGATTGCTCTTTTCTTCCTCTGCCAGCAATTGCTTGATATGCCGTCGCTGCGTGGGCACGCGGAAATGCGGAGAGCATTCCGGGCACTTCGAGGGGATGATCGGCAGTCCGGCGGCAAGTGCGAACCCGCGGGTTTCCTGTTCCCGGGCATAAATCAGCGGACGTATGATGCGTACATCGCCATCCTCGTTCACATAATGGGCGCGCATGGTATGCAGGCTGCCGTTGTGAAAGAGCGACATAAGGAAGCTCTCGGCAAGGTCGTCGAGGTGATGCCCGAGGGCCAAAACATTGTAGCCTTCTCTTCGCGCAGTTGAATACATGATGCCGCGCTTCATCCGCGAGCAATAAGCGCAAAACGTGTCCCCTTCCATCCTGAGAAGCGCCTCGTCCGCAATAGGCTGCGTGATGAAATGATAGGGGACCCCCAGTTCCCGCATATATTCCTTGAGCGGAGATGGGTCGAATCCCTGGATCTTCGGGTCCACGGTAACAGCGCCGATTTCGAACGTAATGGGGGCAATGTTTTTTTTCTGGAGAAGGACGTGGAGCAGCGAGAGAGAATCCTTGCCGCCGGAGAGCCCTACAAGCACGCGGTCGCCCTCGCGGATCATGGCATGGTCGCCAATTGCAAGGCCGCTGGCGCTTCTGAGGGAGCGGGGTATGTCAATATCGCGGGTTACCATGTTATCAGTAACGCTCGCACGATTCCCCGCGCCTTCGCCGCACCTGGCGAAGGATAATGAACAGCGCCGTGAACATCACGAACACGGCAACCGCAGTTGCAGCCAACCATGGCGCCTTCGTTGCCATCATGGCCGCCCCCACAACAGGATAAAGCACGGCCCGTACCACAGGTTTGTATCGGGGATGTTCCCGGATGAGCTCCCCCACAGCCGGGCTGATTGAGTAATACCCGCGCACGAAGACCCTGCCAAGCCAATGAGTGATCAGAAAACGATCGCGGAACTCGCGCAGCACCTGAACTTCGGGCTCCGAATAATGGCCGTACGCGGCTGTCGCAATGAAGCAGCCCTTATTCGGCAGGATCGGATAGGGGGTGAGCGCTTCAGGAAAGTCGGACCGGACATTCGAAAGGCCGCTTTCCTGGGGGCTGCCGAAACTGACACTCGCCTCATCTGAATAAGCGCTTTCGTAGGCTTTACCGGGGATGACCGAACTCGACCGCGTCTCGCTTCCTTTATAGAACGCGGTAACAGTAACGTAGATGGTGGACGAAGCAACGGCTGATACAGCAACATGGTACGTCGTTCCGTTCACAAGTCCGCCAAGGGTGTAGGTTGTCGTGTTTCCGACATCGATGGGGATGGATGGCGGTGATGATGTGCCATAGTAAACCCGGTAAGAGGTCGCACCGGTAGCAGCGGTCCAGTTCAAGACAAGACTTTGATTGGCAACCTGCGGCGGATCAAGCACCGGGCTGTCAGGCGTGACCACCGAGGTAGTAAGTCCGGTCAAAAGCATAGTGAAGTTCGTCGTGGTAATCGCAGTAATGGGGGATGCGCCCTCCACTGCCCCTATACCATCGTAAGTTCCCGGCGTTTTGCCGTACCAGACGCGGTAGCCCCTGACCAGAAAACACTTGTTCTCAGCCCAGCTGACCGCGACCGTGGAGCTGTCCGGCATAACTGCAGTCACCGAAGCAACGGGAAATGGGATCGTGTCCATATCCTGTGCTGCGCCCCCGCCCCCATAGGCGCCCATGTCGCTCGGCGTTCCGTCAATGACATCAATGATGGTGGACAAGCCGGTATCTATCGCCGGCGACAGAACCAGAAGGTGGAAATCCCGCTTCGTGGTGTTCACGAACAGCGGATCCGTACCCGTGATTGTTGCATTGGGAATATAATCCGTGCCTTTTTGCCCGTCCACGGTGTTGGAGAAGAAGCCGTTGTTCAATATATTGGATGCACTCGTAATGCCACCCTGGCTGACCGCGGTCGCGTTGTTCGCAAAGATATTGTTCGTGATCTTGATGGTGTCCACATCGCGCTGCACGCCGATCCCGTTTTGATAGAACGTGTTATTGACCACCTCCGCGGAAGGAGAAGTCTGGATCTGCACCGCTGTACCGGCTGTCCCGACCTGGAACACATTGTTCGTGATGATCACGGATGAAGTGCTGCCCGTTACCCGTATACCCACCGATGCGTCGATGATCGTGAAGTTCTTGATACTGACGCTGGTGACATTGGTTGCCGAAATCACGGGCCCGCTTCCTCCACCCGACAGGATCGTCCGGGCGGTTTCCCTTCCACGCACGGAAATCTTCGGGTACAGGGTAATCGCTTCAATGTAGGTTCCAGGCTCCACGATGATAGTGTAACTGGTTGTCGTACCCGTGTTGGCTGTGATGACCCTGTTGGCTTCGTTGATCGCAGCCTGGATGCTTGAAAAGTGGGAAGTATCCGTGGGGGATTGCTCAACAATGAGTTCAACCGCAAAAACACCGGCGGGCGAGATGGACATGAAGAAAAGCAGTACGGTTGTCACCAGAGGAATGGAACGCAGTATATTCGCCATAGGCTTTTTCTCACGTGGTATGAACTAGTACAAACGATCGGACTTTGGTGGGATTGCAGTCCGTGCGCATCATCATACTGAATTTGACGCCCTTTGGCAAGCAACAATGAAGGAAGAACAGAATCAGGATCTACTTACTTATTCCGAACTCCGAACTCCGAACTTTCAATCCGTCCCCTGATAATACCCCGCTCAGAGTTTTTTATTATTGCCAACCAAAATAATATGGTGAGCAGAGCAAAGCGTTGCAAAAAAATGACGTTTGCCTTGACAAACCTTGAAAATGAGTAGAATCTATGCGTATCGAAAACCAGAAATTATGGTGAAATTTCAATTTTATATCATCTACAATCGAAACTTCACCTGGTATTCTCACTTCAACCCAAAAGCGTAAGAGACGCCCGGCGACACCAAACCAACGGGACGATAGCCATCGGTGCTTATCGTAGTGAACGTTGCACAGGAAGTTGGCTAGCGAAAGGAGTACAGCCATGGGAATGCTAACGTCGGAACTGAAGAAGTACAATTATTTCTCGAGCCTGTCAGACGGGGCACGCGATGTGCTCGCCGAAAAGTTCACTCTGGTGAACCTCCCTGCGGGCACGGAGGTGATACACGAGGGCGATGAAGGCGAATTCTTCTACTTCGTGAAATCGGGCAGGCTCGATGTGTCCCAAAAGACCAAGTTCGGCCAGGTGGCGAAGCTCAGCGTCATTGGCAGCGGCCACGGTTTCGGCGAAACGGCGCTGCTCACCTGTTCGAACTGCGCCAGTACTGTCCGCGCTCTGACGCAGGTCGGCCTGTACCGGCTGCCGCGGCTGGATTTCGAGAGCATCATCCAGCACGAGACTGCGTTCAAGAATATGCTCCTCAGGAAGGCTCAGGAATACTCCCAGTATAACAAGATCAAAACCCTGCAGCCCTTCGCGCTCCTGGAACCGGACAAGATGTATGCGCTCATGGCGAGAATGACGCAGCGATCCTATGCTCTCGGTGAGGACATCATCGTCCAGGGTGAAAAAGGCGACTACTACTACATTATCAAGTCCGGCACGGTGGCCGTCCTGCAAAAGAAGAAGGGTGAAAAAGAGGCAAAGCAGGTGGCGCTCCTGCATGAGGGCGATGCCTTCGGCGAAGAGGCGCTGATCCGGGACGACCCCCGCAATGCGACCTGCCGGGCCTACGAGGATACCGTGGTCTTTGCACTGGACAAGACCGATTTTGACCTGACCATGAAAGCGTCCTACCTGGACAATATTTTCACTGAAGAAATCTCCATTGAAGGATACAAGGATAAATATGTGATCATCGACGCGCGCGTACCGGCAGAATATGAGGAAGAGCACATCGAAGGAGCGCTCAGCATCCCGACGGAAGTGCTGCGTGACAGGTACGTGTCCCTCGATCCCAGGAATGCGTATATCACCTACTGCACCAATGATGCGAGGGGCATGGTCGCGGCATTTCTGCTGAAGAACCATGGCCTCAACGCGAAATGCCTGCGCGGAGGGATCAGCAGCTGGGAAGGACCGACCGCAAAAGGTCCGGAGCAGATCGTTGAACGACGGTTCCAGAGCGACCGAAGGGTAGGCGACCGCCGCAAGCTATCGCGCAGTACCTAGGAAGGCGGCAGCAAGCTGAGAGCACTTATTACACGGAAACATGCTGATTCGTGAGTCTTTTGAATGACTCAATAGTTTTATCGGTTTTGCATCCACGTTGACCTTTGAACTCTGTACTTTGTACTGATTCTTATTACTACTCCGAACTCCACACTCGGTACCCCATGCCTCATTCTTAATTTGCAATTCCCAAATGAACACCCCCCACCCCCATTGGCACCCATTTCGCTCCACCCAATCCTTCTTTACATTCCATCTTCAATGTGTTAAAAATTGCCCATGAAATCATTGCGCTCATGCGCGGGCTTTCTGCTCATTCTGCTGTTTATTTCCCCGGTTTATGCTTCACCTTCACCCTATACCGGCTTGACCATTACCCGCATTGACCTCCAGGACGATCAGGGAAATCCCTGGCCGGAACCAGAACGGTTGCTGCCGCTCCTCTCGATGAATCCCGGAGACCGCTATTCCGCATCAGCGATTCGCGAAGGACTGTCCGCCCTCCATCTGAAAAGCATCTTCAAGAGCATTTCCGCGGAGGCATATCCCGATGCCGGCGGGGTCAGGGTAGTTTTCGTCCTCGCGCCCATCACGGTCGTTGATGCGGTCGTGGTACATAACAACGGAGAAGTACTAACCACTGAGATCAGGGACCTTCTGGCTCCCCTCGAAGGCAGGGAGCTGCGCGAAGAGCGGTTCGGCGCGCTGAGCATTGACATACGTTCCCTCTTTCAGTCCGAGGGTTTCCAGCAGGCCTCCGTTTCCTTTCACGTGGAGCGGCTTCCGGAGCCTCATCGAGTCAGGCTCCGCGTTGACATCAATGCCGGAGAGCCGACACTGATCGAGGAGATCTCGTTCACCGGCAACCAGGTATTCACAGAGAAAGAACTGCGAAAAGCCCTTCTCAGTGCGACAGGATCAAGGTTGAAGCGTGATGTACTCCTCGACGCTGATAAGGATGCTGTCCTGAAAAAATACACAGACGCGGGCTACCCCACGGCAAAACCGGGCCCCTTTGACATCAATTTCAACGGAAACCGCGCTTTCATTCATATTACGATCAACGAAGGGCCCCATGTCACGGCACGGTTCGCGGGAAACCGCGAATTCAGCAAGGACGACCTGAAGCCTGCGCTCCTGATCTGGACCGAGCATGACATCTCGGACGCTGTCATAGACAGCAGCATGGAGCGCATCAAGACCATGTACCGTGAGCGTGGTTACAGCCAGGTGGCAATGGAAGTGACCAAAACCATTCCTCCCGGCGGCATCGACCTGGAATTCATTATCAACGAAGGCCCGATGATCTCTGTGGAGGAGATCAAAATCCTGGGAAACACGGCCTTCCCGGCAAAAGAAATAACCTCCCAGATGGCGTTGCGCGCGTCCGGCTGGTTCATCTCGCAGCCCTTCCGGGAAGACCTGCTGGACAAGGATATCGACAATCTACGCGACCGCTACCATGAAACGGGGTACCTGCAGGCAATCATTAAAAAGAATGTGGTGTTGAGCAGCGACAAGCGTTTTGCAATCGTGGTCATCGATATCACTGAGGGTCCGCGAACGACTACCGGCGACGTCAGTGTCGAGGGGAACCTGGCATTCACGTCCGCGGAACTGCTGGACAAAGTTACCCTGAAATCCGGCGACCCGTTTAATGAACGGCTGATCGACGAGGACCGGTACCGCATCCTTTCGGCTTATACCAACAAGGGCTACCTCTACGCCAGGGTGGACATCGAAAAGACTCCCGTGGATAACAAGGTACAGGTGCGCTACCGGATCAGCGAGGACCACGCAGTTTCGATCGGTCGGATCATCCTGCGGGGAAACGTCCTTACAAAAGATCCCGTAATCATGCGCGAGCTCCTGGTGAACCGCGGCGATTCCTATGACTACGGCGCCATTCTGGCAAGTCAGCAGCGCATCTACCGGCTCGGATACTTTCGCGTGGCACGGTTCGAGCCGCTGCGGCAGGGCGAGCGGGAATATGTCAAGGACATGCTTTTCACGGTGGAAGAGCGCCCCGCAGGCGCCGTTGAGTTCGGCGCGGGATACGGCGACCTGGACCGACTCCGCGCATCAATCGAGGTGTCGCACCGCAACCTCTGGGGCGAGGCGAAATACTCCAGCCTCCGTTTCGAGCAAAGCGACATCCTGAAGCGTGCGATCTTCAATTATAAGGAGCCCTGGTTCCTGAACCGCAGGCTCGAAAGCAATTTCAGCCTCGTCTGGTCGGACTCAAAAAGGATCAACTCCGATACGCGCGAGGTTTATTATAAAACACGCAAGACCGTGGCCTCCTTCGGCGTCGGAAAAACCCATGAAAAACTCAAGCCTTCCCTCACCTACCAGTTCGAGAACGTCAGAAACTATGAGGTGAAGCCCGAGGCTCAATTGACAACGGAGGACAGCGGCCGCGTTCTCATCAGCAGCCTGAGCCCGGCCCTGGTCTGGGACCTGCGCGATGATGTTTTCAATCCCCGAAGCGGCATGCTCTACGGAATCATCCTGAAAGAGGCCCTGCGGGAGCTTATGTCCGAGGCGGACTTTTCCAAGCTGACCGTGCAGAGCAGCTGGTTCATCCCGATCAGCAGCAACGTCCTCGCCCTGTCTGCGCGGGCAGGAATGGCGTGGCCCTTCCGCGAAACCCGGGAGCTTCCAATCCATGAACGGTTCTACGTGGGCGGCAGCACAACCGTTCGCGGGTATACCCAGGACTCCATCGGCCCGAGCGTGCTGGATGCGAACAACAGCCGGATACCTCAGGGCGGCCAGAGCATGGCGGTCCTGAATGTTGAACTTCGCTTCAATCCGGGCGAAGGCCTCGGGGTCGAGCTCTTTGTTGATGCCGGTAATGTCTGGCCTGATCAGACTGTCAAGTTCGAAGATCTTCGCTCTTCCTGCGGTATCGGACTCCGCTATGGAACCCCGATCGGGCCTTTGCGACTCGATTACGGACAGAAGATCGACCGCAAACCCGGCGAATCGCCTGGTGAGGTTCATTTCAGCATAGGCAATACGTTCTGAGGGCTGTTAATCCATGAGACGGAATATCTGTTCTCGGTAGTACAAGGAGGTGAAATACACCGTGAAAATCAACATCAAGATCATCATGTTTGTCGCAATCGGCATGTTCCTGATCATGGCAATCGTCCTGTTCTCCCTTCAGAACATCATGACGGCATTTTCCATAATCGCCGGCTCCACGGAGGTTAAAGAGAAGAACGTGACGCAGCTGGACAGCACCTCAACGGAGCTCACGGACCTCATCGCAAGTGTTCAGCAGTTCATGATGACCGGGGATGACAGCTTCCGCGCGGCTGCCGCTGTTTCACGCGCGGCCTTTCTTGCCCGGCTCAACAGCCTGGACCTCCGGGAGCTTTCCCCTGGCGAGCAGGAGCTTCTTGAACAGCTTCACCGTTCGTTCAGCTCCGTGGGGAACATGGTGGACCGCATCCTTTCTCTGAGAGACCCCTCCGGCAGGGACAGGGTCTCAGCCCGGAACCTGATGATCGAGGTGAGCGGTCTTTCGGAGCGGATGCAGCACGATATTGAAAAGATCTATAATGAGGAGCGCACTGTCCAGATCGGCAGGCTTACCCAGTACTTCAGCTTCCTAAAAGCGCGCATCCTTCTGCTGTTTATCACTATGTTCATCGCATCGGCCGGTTTCCTTCTGGCATTTGCTCTTTACATACACCGCTCGGTCACCGCACCTCTGATCGCCATGCAGACAGGGGCAAATGAGATCAGCCGCGGAAACCTTGATTATCAGCTGTCCCTGAAGGGCGACCGCGATATCAGGGACCTCGCCGGGCAGTTCAACGAGATGGGAGTAAAGCTCAAGCAGTCGTACTCGGACCTTGAGCATAAACTGCTTGAACGCACCCATGCGCTCGCTTCCATCGACTCCATCGCGCTCACCCTGAGCACTGCAGAATCGCTCAGGGACGTTCTTGCAAAGTCCCTCGACAAAATCATCGAAAGCCTCGCAGGCATTGAACCGAAGGGAGGCGTGTTCCTGTGCGATCCCCGCGGGGAGACGCTGCGGCTGGTGACCCATAAAGGGCTCTCCCCTGAGTTCGTACAAAATGAGGAAACGATCAAGATGGGGGAGTGCCTGTGCGGGTTGACCGCAAAGACCGGTGAGCTCCTGTACACCCACGACGGTTGTTCTGATCCGCGCCACACGCGATGCAAGGACGCAGAGGCCCATGCTCACATCATTGTTCCCATAAAAACGCGGGGCATCGTTCTGGGAGTCATCTTTCTCTATCCCTCTCAGAACTTCCTGCTCAAGCCCACTGATGTCCAGATGCTCGATGCTATGGGGGCCCAGCTCGGCCTCGCTATTGAGAATTTCCGTTTTTACGTTGAAGTGAAACAGTCCAGCGAAAAATACTGGGACCTGTTTGAGAATGCGAGGGATATCCTTTTCACGATCGATACCAGAGGCCGGCTGACCGCCGTGAATCGGACGGCTGAAACGTTTTCCGGATTCACCAAGATGGAGCTCGTCGGCAAGAGCGTATTGGAGTTTCTCACCCCTGAAGGCGCCGAAGCTGTCCGGCATCTGCTCGACAACGGACAGGTCAGCGAAGATAGCCGGTTTGAATTCGAGGTTATAAAACGAGACAACAGCCACGCGTTCGTTGATGTGAGCATCCGCAGCCTGTTCGCGGAAAATAACCTCATCGGCTATCAAGTCTCCGCGCGTGACACGACTGAGCAGCGGCTCATGCGCGAAGTGATCCTGAGATCAGAGCGGCTGGGCGCCATCGGCCAGGTGGGCATCGCCGTGCGTCATGAGATCAACAATCCGCTCACAACCGTAATCGGCAACGTGGAACTGCTTATGGAGCGGTATGAGAAGAAGGACCCCGAGCTTGTCTTTCGCCTGGAGGTGATCCTGAACAACGCGCTCAGGATCGCGGAAATCACCCAGCGGCTTCAGGAGATCAAGAAGGAAAATGTTGTGGATTATCTGAACGGGGTCAAGATGACGGATTTAAAAAACCGCGCCAACGAGGGGGACGCATGAATAAGCATGTCGCCTATGCTCCACGCCTCTGCAGTCACTTTACCAGCACGCCGCGAACAACCATGCTGGCTGGACTGCTCGCACTGTTTCTGCTCCTCCCGATTGCTACGAATGCCCTGCCTGTTGACCGGATAGCTGCGACGGTCAATGATGAGGTCATCACCGCGAGCGAACTTGCCTATACCATGGCGCTCAACCGCCTGCTCGCCGCTCCCGGTCAGGAACACACTCAGCGGGAGTCCGAAGTACTGGACGGCCTCATCACCCGACGGCTGCTCCTCCAAGAGGCGCGCCGGCTCCGGTTTGTCGATGTATCGGACCAGGACCTCAAGGGACGCATCGCCTTGCTCAGGCAAAGGTTTTCATCAGACGCTGCATTCGACGCCATGCTCGCGGACCTGGAAATCTCCTTCGCAGAGCTCGCGCGGCTCCTGGGTGAGCAATTGCTCATCGAACGGTTCGTGGAAAAAAAGGTCGGGCTGTTCGTGCGGGTGGGCCGGGAGGAAGCGCAGGCATATTTCACAGACCACCCTTCCGAGTTCAGGGAAGGGCGGTTTCAGGATGTGCAGAAAGCCATCACGGCAATGCTCACACAGCGGAAGATAGAGAACCAGCTCGATCAGTATGTGGCGGAAATCCGCGCGAAAGCGGATATCAGGATCAGACCGGGGGATTCAAAGGCTCGGGATTGACAGCACACGGGGCAGTATGTTATGGTTACACAACGTGCAACCTGGAAAGGAGGCTTCAATGATCCATAAACTGCTAACAGTCCTTCTCGTGACAGCCATGCTTACCATTGCCACCGCACCAGTTTATGCAGCCGATGAACTCTTCGACACCGCGGCCGCTGCAAAGCATCTGGAGAAGGGGATATCGCTTCTGAAATCCCGGAACATCGACGCTGCTGTCAGGGAATTTGAGGAATCCGCCGAAATCTCCCCTGAGGCGGAGACATTCTATTATCTCGGCTACGCATACTATCTGCAGGGCAGAGCAGGTAACGAAAACAGCAGAAAACTCGCCCTCGAGAACTTCGAAAAAGCCTATGAAATAGATCCGAACTTTACTCCCACCCGTCTTCCTTCCGCGGAAGCAGCTGCACCCCGGTCTGTTCAAACTCCGACTGCCGCTGCAGGCCAGACAAAACCCTGATCAACTCGTGATGCATAACAACCCCGGTTGTACTAAAAACCGGGGTTAATTTTTATTGTAGCATTGGAGCCAACACGATGGCATCTTGTGTTGACAGGTCTCTTTGCAAAGACTTGCATACCTCTCTATCTCCTAGAGTGCAGACTGTGCGAAAATCAGACACAGCCTTCACGGTATTGCCTAGGTATAAATATGCGTTGCCTCGATTGCGATATGCTTTGGTGAAATTCGGATTCATGGAGATAGCCTTGTTAAAAAGCTCGACAACTTTCTCATACATGCCCACCTTTAATAAGACCAATCCAAAATTGAGGTACGTTTTTTCATCAAAGGGATCAATGCTAAGAGCACGTTCAAAATCAATTATTGCAGCATCGTATTGTCCAATCATGGAATATGCTATGCCTCGATTGCCATGGGCTTCCTTTCGAGAAGGACTTAAGGAGATAGCTCTACTGCAATCTTCTATGGCAAGTACAACATCACTTTGTTGGATCCTAAAATAACATCGATTGACCAATGCATCGGTATAATCCGGACTTAATTCGATTGCCTTGTTATACATCTCTGCCGCTAAAGCAAGAAAACCTTTTTTCTCATAGGCAAGACCTAGATCATTGTAGAAATATGCATCCGTTGGTGATAATCGCAAACCTGCACCGAATTGTTCAATGGCTTCGTCTATGCGGCCCAGTTCGTAGCAGGCGATTCCTAATCGCATATAACCCCTCGGCTTAGGCGCTTTGTTAATGACATCCTTCCACAATAGTGCCTCATCATACCATACGCTGTTTCTTATATATGAGATCAACGTGAGCATACTAAGGATAGCAGCAACTAGTACGATACGCATAAAGGTATTATTCATCATCACGTTCTTTTCTAAACATCGAACCAGGGTATCACCGAGTGATGTCATGCGTGAGCTGCCTTTTGATGAAGCTCCGGATGGCGCTCTGGTCCTCCGGCTCGATGTGCACGAACTTGACCCCCATGCCGGGCAGGCGCAGCGGCCCCTGGCCCCGCTGGAAACTGTACAGCACGCTGCCCTCCACGCGGATTTGTCTGTCATCCAGCAGCATGGTCATGGGCAGACGGGTCCCGACCATTCGGGGGTTATGCGTTGTAACATACATCCCATTCTCGGAAAGCGCTGTAACGCAGTCGCTGGGTGCAGTTGCATCCGCGGATGCCTTATCACCCACGATCACATTAAGCTGCACCGTGAGCCTGATGAATCCGCGGGGCGCTGTCTCGGTTAGTTTCTGGATCGTTGCATACAGCACCTCGGGCTCGACCGGCCTGGCAAGAAACGCCGCAGCACCTTGTTTCATGCAGTTTGCCCGAAGGGAAGGATCATCCGATGGCGACATGATGAGAACGGGAACCGAGGCTATGCCCGGTTCTGTCTTCATCCGCTTCAGAAGCTCCAGGGAATCCATCTGCGGAAGCGTTGCCTCCGTCAGTACGAGCGCGGGCTGCGAAATGCGCATGATCTCAAGCGCTTCTTCAGCCAGCTTCGTCGTGAAAATTGTGTACTCAAGCCGCTGGAGCAGGATTCCCGAGTAGTACAGGCTGGAGGCATCGCCGTCGACGACGATCAACAGCCGCTTCATTCTTTCCCCGGAACCGCTGCCGGATTTATTCGTTATCGCATCTGCCACGTACAGTACCCTCCCCTTCGATCGTTGCCCCGCCGCGGGCAGGGCTGCCCATCGTCATCACTTCGAGTTCCGCAAGGATCCGCATCGCTTCCTCTCGTGTCGTTCCGCATGATTCCGACGGTTGGTAGGACAAACAGACCGCTGGGCGGTCCGCTTTGCCATACAGAGCACAGCCCGATTCTCCCATCAGCTGCAAGCAGCGCACGCCGGCGGGCTTTCCCTCCGGCATCCCGGGGATCGATGAAGACAGCGAAGGCGCCTCGCAGCAGGCGCCGCAGCCCGAGCAGCAGGTTATCTCTTTCATAACAGATTCGCCTTCCGGAACGACCCCAGTTTATTCACCTGCAAAAGCAGCCGTTCGTACTCTTTGAAATGAAGGGACTGAGCGCCGTCGGAAAGAGCGTGCTCGGGATCGGGATGAACCTCTATCATCGCTCCGTGCGCACCGACGACCATGGAGGCCAGCGTCATCGGACCCACGAGGCGGCGCTTTCCTGTTGCATGGCTTGGATCAAAGACAACCGGCAGGTGTGTGAGCCCCTGCACCAGCGGAATGATCGCGAGATCTGCGGTATTCCGGGTGGCGGTTTCAAAAGTGCGGATGCCACGTTCGCACAGGACCACATCGGGATTGCCGCCCAGCAGGATGTATTCCGCAGAGGAAAGCCATTCCTCGACCGTGGCGGACAGCCCGCGCTTCAGGATCACCGGCTTTCTGATCTTCCCGACTTCGGTCAGCAGGTCGTAGTTCTGCATATTGCGGGCGCCGATCTGGAGAATATCGACCTTCGCTGCGACGATCTCGACATGCTCCGGGCTTACGATCTCGGTCACCACCAGAAGGCCCGTCTTCTTCCGGACTTCATCAAGCAGCTCCAATCCGCTCTCGCGCAAGCCCTGGAAGCTGTGGGGGCTGGTTCTGGGCTTGTACGCTCCGCCGCGCAGAACCGGCACTCCCGCCTTGTTAAGGAATGCGGCAGTCTTCATGATCTGCTCCCTGCTCTCCACAGCGCAGGGGCCAGCTATCATGAGGAACGGTGCTTTTCCGCCGACCTTCACTTTTCCGCCGAGCGTCACCACGGTATCCCGCGGATGGAAGTCGCGGCTCACCAGCTTGTACGGCTTGGTGACGTGGATGATCTCCTGTACAGCCTTATTGTCGCGCAGAGGGGAATCATCAACCCATCCCTGGTTGCCGATCACGCCGATGGCGGTCCGTTCCGCGCCGGGGATGGCGATTGGCTTGAATCCCATGCCAGTTATGGTCTTCTTGATGAATGCAATGTCCTTCGCAGAAGCAGTATGGTTTAACACGATAAGCATATGAAACCCTCCAGTACTTCTATTTCACCGCAGTGGACGCAGAGAAAATCACGAAGCAATCAAGAACAACCGCGTCTGTTGAGCGGCAATTTGCATGCAGTTAAAAAAGCCTCTCCGAACCAGCTTTCCCTCTGCGTCCTCTGCGGTAAAAAAGATCAGTTCTACTTCTTCTCCCGCTTCCGCCGCTCCGTGATCGTCTCGCCGCCCAGGCCCCAGTTGTCGGTCGGAATTTCTTCTATGACCACACAGGTTGTTTGGGGGTTCTTCCCAAGGATGTCCTGAAGCAGCTTCGTCACGCCCGCGATCACTTTCGCCTTCTGCTCCGCTGTGGCGCCTTCATTCGTTATCTTGATATTCACATAGGGCATCTGCGTTTCCTCCCCTTTCCCCTTACTTCTGTCTTCAGTCTTTCATATCGGCAGCGTTATCTTATAGCGTATCGCGGCCATGCGCAGGATGAATGTCACTCCTATGCAAACGGTGACCGCCATGATCTCGTTCCCCATGGTATGCACTACAGCGAGATAGCACCAGGCTCCGATAAATGCGCAGGTGGCGTAGAGCTCGGTCCTCTGAAAAACGTACGGCACTTCATTGCAGATGATGTCGCGCATGACGCCGCCGAACACGCCGGTCGTGACGCCCAGGAGCGATGATACGAAAAGAGCGCACCCGGCCTTGTCAGCAATGGATGCGCCTGACGCGCTGAAAAAGCCGAGCCCCAGGGCATCGAGCGTCAGCACGGCCATGACCATCCGCTTTTTATTGTACAGTTCCACGATGGCCACGGCAGCCGCGATGGAAAGCAGAAGCAGGAAGACCGTGTATTCATAGTGCTCGACCCAAAAGAGAGGATGGCGGTCCAGGATGATGTCGCGCAGCGACCCACCGCCGAAAGCCGTTATCATCGCTACGGAAAAAACACCGATGAGGTCCATGCCCTTTCTCCGGGCCTCGTAAATACCTGTCAGGGCAAACGCGATGATGCCAAAGACCTCGATCGTTCTGATGAGCGTGTTCATACCACGTCCCTCAATTACCGGCAGGAGGTCGTCTCCTGATGATCATGGGCCAGGATTGCCCCGTTCTCTGCCTCGATCAAGCTGGCATCCGTACAGTCAAAACACTCCGCGCCAGCAGGATCCCGGGTAAAGTTGACCAGAAGGATGTGGGTCGCCCGGGTCAGTTCCCGGATCCTGATCCGTGCGTGGTCCGGGACCGTTCCGGACTCCATGATATGGTACTCCTGCACGGTCGGCCCCAGCTCCAGCCTGTCAACAAGCGAAAACCGTTTATCATCTCCAAAGAGGCCCGCAAACCTGCGTTCGAAAGCCCCCTGTATCTTCGTCCTCATGACATCCTCCCAGGATTCCGAGGGCTCCGGCTGATGTATGGTTATCTTGCCGGATAAGACGGCAAGCACCACGCGCCTTTCATCGCTCAGAAGCCGGCGTACGGCGAGAACAGTGGGAGGCATAGCTGTTTCCCGGGATACGATGTCGAACCTGATGACATCGTTCTTCCGCTGAATGGTGAGCAGCACATGCTCCGCCGCCTTCTTGGCCATGATCAGATCAACATATTCCGCTGCAGTCCGCTTTTTTCCGTCAACGGAAAGAATCACGTCCCGGGCTTCGACACCCGCTTCCCTGGCGGGGGATGCCGCCTCGACTGATCGCACCATCAGGCTGTTGCCGGAGTTCTGGACGATTATGCCGATTTCATGGACAATACGCAGATTGTCATGGGGGGCCCGCGGCATTGATTGTTTCTTCACAGCGCAGCCTGCGTGCAGCAGCAAGATCAGCCAGAACAGTATCAGACCGCTCTTGCTGTTCATGCCTCCTCCCGGAGCCTGCTGTCTTTAGATGATGTCATGCCGATCCCCGTACACAGCCGGATTGATATACAGGTTCAGGATCAACCAGCTGCCGCCTTCCTTGATGAGCATGATGTCGATGTCCGCCGTGCCCCGCTCAAATTCAGCATTCGCCTTGTAATCAGCGGTGATTTCGTAATCATACCACAAGGAAACGGCGATATTGGCGTTTCCGCTGGATTCATTGTAGGCCTCCAGCTTGCCCAGTTTTCGCAGCATCTTGAAAGAGTGCTGCAGTTCCGCGTAGTCCACATTCGAACGCAACCCCGGACTGGCGCGCTTCTGCACCTCCCGGATGTCCCATTCCGCGATGATCGCGGGCAGCGCCGCGTCAACGTAGAGTTTGCTTTCTTTGTCGAGTTTGGAGCCCGTGACCATCAGGAACACCGTCCCTGCTGCGAGCAGCATGATGAAACCGAGAAAAACATACCCGAGGAGCAGGATGATTCTTTTCATGGAGGTTTCCTCGTAATCGGACTGCAACGACAATGCACTTTTCACCGCTGGACGGATGACTTTCCCAATGCA
Organism: uncultured Nitrospiraceae bacterium; assembly: GCA_964447405.1. GTDB lineage: Bacteria > Nitrospirota > UBA9217 > UBA9217 > UBA9217 > JALNZF01. The sequence continues at coordinate 380,102 of CAYUSP010000004.1, forward strand.
GGCAGCACGATGCGCATACTCCCCGGGTCGTGCATTGCCATGGCGCGTGCCTCAATCCAACTGCGGCGAAGTTTCTTTACGTCCATCCCTTTCGCCTCGTTTGCCTTGAGTTCCCGTTCGATCGCCTTCAACCGAGCCTGGGCGCTCCGGATTCCCGATTCCAATTCCCGGTATTTCTTCGGATCCGATCTCGGGATCGAAAAATCTCCGCTGGTTTTCCAGATATCTCCCAGATGGAGCCACGCGGCATAGTGGAGCGTCTTTCCATCAGGCAGGGACGCGATCCGCGACATCGCCTTGATGTCCTTCACGCGAAGTCCCTTGCTGTCCGCCACAACGGTCTGACGGCCCTTGAATGGCTCGGCGCCCTGAGTATCGAGGTACTCCCAGGAAACAAAGCTCGTCTGCGCCGCATCATCATGGCAGCTGCCGCAGGAACGGGATTTGCCGAGCGGATGCGCCACCTGCTCGATCTGCAGCCACGCCAGATAGAGGTTGTTCCCCCGGGGCGCTTTGAACGTCCCGAGCTGCGCATAGGCGTCCCGTGTTTCGCCCTCCGGCCACCGGAAGATGATCCCCGGCCTGGCCTCCACCGGATCCTTGATGCCGCCGACGCTGTTCGGCCATATTTTGACGGGCATCCATCTGCTCTTCTGGTCCTTAATCAGGATCGGCGGCTCCTGGGGGCCGTAGTATAAGGAATATTTTTTGAAGGGATTCTGGTTCGATGCAACCATGCCCGGACCCCATGAGGTCATTTCGTAGCCTCCGAGTATTTTAACATGGCATGCCTCGCAGGTCACGTTCTTGTGCACGCTCCTTGCCATGGCCTGTTCAACTTCAACATGGCAGTCCTGGCACGAAGCCGTGCGTTCGATATGCCCCATGCCGCCCGGCCCTGTCTGATGGCAGTCCACGCAGACAAGTTTTTTCGCTACATGCACGTCCTCGGGCAGACCAGCGGGTTCGGAAAATTCTTTGCCCAGATAGCTGTCCCCTCTTCTTCGTTCCATGGTCCCCGCGTGGCAGACAAAAGTGCTCCGCCCGCCACCCGTGCAGTTCGCAGCCGGAGGTATCCGGCTCATGGCATGGCTGCCGCGCTCCCGGGTAGGAGTGTAATGGCAGTCCAAACATCCCGTATGGCAGAGATTGCATGCCCTTTGTTTGGCAACGGCCTGTTCACGCGTAAAAGGCAGGTTGATCTGCTCCATGATTTTGCTGGTATTTTCGAAGGAGAACCGGTCGCCCTCTGCCCTGCCGACCGGCAGGGTGTCCGCGAATGACGGCCCTCAATTATTCGGGCCGTGGAGGTCGTTCCAGACCCGCATGGACCGCTGGCGCAGGTTCGATGCCATGATGCTCGTATCGAACTGCTTCACCTGGTCGGGGTGGCACGCGGATTTGCCGCAGGTTTTTGTTGCGATTGCGGGGTCATATCCGAGCGTAGCGGGATTTCGGTCATGCCAGAGAAGCGTGCCGACATCGTAGTCGAGCGTCCCATCCGCGAGGCGCGGCAGCATGTTCCGCTGACGGTCATCCCCTGCGGGCAGGAGCTGATTGACGTGGTCTTTGCGGGGAATGATGTTCAGATCATTGTCCAGCACGATGAGCTTCAGCATTCCTTTATGGGCACGGCCGGGCTCGCTGGACAGGCCGTTGCCGAGGTGGCAATCGCGGCATTCCGTGTTGGGGTGGCGGGATTCCTTCTGAACCTGTTCGCGGGTCATGACAAACTGGGGATAGCCCAGCTTCGCCATGCGCGCTGCATCAGCATGGCAGGAGACGCAGCGGTCGCTGGACTGGTAGCGGGTGTAAAGAACGATAAACAGCAGGACGATGACCAACTGCGAAACGACAATGGTCATGCCGGTCCTGCTGCCAAAGAATTTCCAGAGTCTGCCGATTGCCATGAGGGACAGGATACCACAGGGGGTGTATCAAAACAATCCAGAAGTACTGAGCTGATCTGCAGAGATCAGGGATCAGGCACTACCCGGCTGCGAGCAATTTATTGATGACCGCCACTGTCAGCCGTGAAACACACACCAGTTTATCCAGTTCATTATAGATTTTGATCTCCCATATCTGGGTAGTGTTTCCAATATGGACCGGCTTCGCCATGCCAATGACCCATCCGTGGTTTACCGAACGGATGTGATTTGCGTTCACTTCGATCCCGACGATCCCTTTTTTCTCCCGGTCCACGCATAATGCCGCCGCCATGCTCCCTAATGTCTCGGCCAAAGCAACCGAAGCCCCGCCATGGAGCAAACCAACAGGCTGTGTTGTTCTGTGATCGACCGGCATCTTCGCTTTCAAATAATCAGCGCCGATCTCCAGATATTCAATCCCGAGATGCTCTATCATGGTGTTCTTTGACATCTCTTTGAGCTGATCCAATGTTGCTTGAGTTTTCCACAGGGTCATAATTATTTCCCTTCTTGAAAAGAGGTTTTCATGAGTTGGCAGGTTGGGCGAAACGTACCGAAACCCGACTTATCCGCATGAATCTATTTCGTTCACGATGTGCCCTGCCGAGTGACGATCATATCGAACAGCTGTTCGAAAGCGTCAAACCATTTATCCTGCGAGATCGCGTGAATAGAGGCACCGATGATGTACGTACCCTTGCTCTCGTAGCAATACTTCACCGCGATCCCGAACGTGATTTCGCGCGGGTTGGCTTTGTTGAGCCGCAGGCAGCATTCAGCGCGGTCTCCAGCGGTAAATTGCCGGCAGCATTCGAATAGGATGCCGTTCCGGCTGAAATTTCCAATGACCGCCGTTACCTTTTCCTTTTCGTGCTGTACCGTAAAGGTGAGGTACTTCCGGCACGGGTCAGTAATTTCATGCCGCAGTTCCTCTCGATTGTCGATCCTCACGAGACCGCCGCATCGGGGCAGCTGACATGCCTGATGCGTCCATTCTTCTCAATGCGCGCATTAGTGCGAAAAGAAGCGTTGGTAATCATTGGGTTAGTTGATATCCTCACGGGTGACACCCTTCGTCTGAAGAACGAAATCAGCACCAAAGGCCAGCGCCGGGGTCTGAAACCCAGGCAAAGCATTTCCTGCTAATACATGCTGCACTGCTGCCAGCGCAGTCCGCGACGTCCAGACGACCCCGGCCTCCGGGCCATGCAGCCGCGAGACAGCGCGTCGACCCTGGTCATCTTCGACCTCGCCCCATACATGGGTAGATGTCCTGGCACACTCCGCGGCAGTCGGGCCGGGCTTCACTCCGCGCTTGAAGAGTTGCCGTATCGCAGCTGACTTGAAAAAGGGCCGCAGATAAGCCATCACGGCCAGTTGTCGGCGCATCCCTTGCGGCAGCTGCGCATAGTCTTCTATATTGGGGATACCTGTGCTGTAATAGGCCATGAAGACATCGCCCCAGGGCAACTGGGTCGCTAACATGGGGCCAAAGCCAAAGTCGATCATACGTGTTTTCCTCCGCTCGGGTGTCTCTAATCGTCCATTGCGCCGCGATCGGTTTCCATAGGGGGCCATCTCGATGGCTGTCCGCTGCGTTCCAGGCGGCAGGCCGGCCGGGCCCTGAGCATAAAAAGCGAGAGTTAATCGGGTGGCAGATGGCAGGTGCTGCTTGAGATGCATGGCCAGACAATCGGTCGGCACCACATCAAAGCCGACGCCTGGCAGGAGCATGATGCCTCGTGCTTTGGCTTCCGCACCAAGGGCTGCGAGCGCCTCGTAGACGGGGATTTCACCGGTCAGATCCAGGTAATGAGTGCCGGTCCGGAGACAGCCTTCCACCATCGGTTTGGACGTGTACAGATAAGGGCCGGCGCAATGAAGTACGACGCGCACCTCTCTGAGTGCCTGGTCCATGGCAGCCGAATCGTCCAAATTGAAAACGCGGTGAGCAAGACCCAATTCAGCTGCCAGACGTTTGATCTGGGCAGCATTGCGTCCAGCGAGAACAGGCCGGAGACCCTGCTGTACGGCAAAACGGGCTATCGCATCACCGATAAATCCGTTAGCGCCGTACAAGAGCAATCCGGAAGAGGGCATATGATCATCTCCTTTTGGATAACAAGAGGTGAAGATGTAGCGGAGCTAACGAGACAAACCAGATACAACCAGGTATCAGCCGCTTTCAATTACCAAATCAAAACAACCTCTCCATTGCCTCATCCACGGTCCGCACACCCATAAGCTCCATCTTCTTAAGTGCTGGCGTCTTTTCCAACTTCTCGACATTAAGCTGCGGCAGGACGCAGCGCGTGAAGCCCAGCTTTGCCGCGTCCTTGAGCCGGGACTCGGCCTGGCTGATGGCGCGCACCTCTCCGGCAAGGCCAACCTCGCCCATGACCACGGTCTGGGCATTGATCGCTTTTTCGCGGAAACTCGACGCCACGGCCGCGATCACGCCGAGATCGATGGCGGGTTCGTCGATTTTGAGGCCGCCGACGATGTTCACAAACACGTCCATGCCCATAAGGTGCATGCCCACACGCTTTTCAAGCACGGCGAGCAAGAGCGATACCCGGTTGAAGTCAACGCCGATGCAGGTCCTGCGCGGCATGGTGAGCTTGGACGGCGCGACCAGCGCCTGCAGCTCGGCGAGAATGGGCCGGGTACCTTCGAGAGACGAGACCACGACCGAACCTGTTGCGTCCGCAGGCCGCTCGGCAAGAAATATCTCCGACGGGTTGGACACCTCGGCCAGGCCGCTTTCCTTCATTTCGAACACGCCGATCTCGTTCGTGCTTCCAAAGCGGTTTTTGACCGCGCGCAGGATGCGGAACGCATGGCCTTTGTCGCCTTCGAAATAAAGCACTGTGTCCACGATATGCTCAAGCACACGGGGACCGGCAATGGCGCCGTCCTTGGTCACATGCCCGATAAGAAACGTGGGCATGCCTGTTTTTTTGGCATGGATCATGAGCCTGCCGGAAACCTCGCGCACCTGGCCCACGCTGCCGGGCGCGGACGGTAGCTCCGATGTAAACATCGTCTGGATGGAGTCAATTACGAGGACTTGCGGTTGAAGCCCGTCAGCCGCGTGGATGATCTCCTCGAGCTGGGTCTCAGCAAGAACGTAAAGGTTGTCGGTCTTGACGCCGAGCCGCTGGGCGCGCATCTTGATCTGGGACGGCGATTCCTCGCCCGAAACATAGAGCGCCTTGCCCCTGAGTTCCGAGACCTGCCGCAGCATCTGGAGCACCAGCGTGGACTTGCCGATCCCCGGGTCCCCGCCGATCAGCACCACGGAGCCGGACACGATCCCGCCGCCCAGAACGCGGTCGAGTTCGCCGATCTTTGTCACGAAACGGTCCTCGTCCCGTGCCTGCACATCGCTCAACAGAAGCGGCTCTGTCCCACCCGCCCGCTTTGTTTTCCCGATGTCCGCGGCCTTCTCCATCCGCTCCTCGACCATGGTGTTCCACGCGCCGCAGTCCGGGCATTTGCCCATCCAGCGGGGAGACTGAGAACCGCAGGACTGGCAGACATACACGCTTTTTGACTTGGACTTCATGAGTATTATCCTCTCTCGCCTGCCCGCCGCTCATACTGGACAAAATCATAAGGCAGCGCATCATCCATAACCGTCTCGCGCCCGATTTCCACAAAATCATCGGGGATGGCCGGAAAATAGGTATCCCCGTCGAACTCTTCATCAATGATTGTCAGATAGATCTTGTGAGCCATGGCCAGGGCTTCACGGAAGACCCCTTCTCCGCCGCAGATAAAAATCTCGGCCTCTCCTGCGCACGCTGTAATTGCCGCGGGGAGGTCGGGAACGACCAGGCATCCAGCGAGCAGATGGTGTTCTCCACGCGTGATGACAATGTTCCTCCTGCCCGGAAGCGGATGGCCGATGCTCTCGAAGGTCTTTCTGCCCATAATGACGGAATGCCCAAAGGTGAGCTCCTTGAACCGTTTCAGGTCCGAAGGAAGGTCCCAGGGCAATTCATTGTCCCGCCCGATGACGCGGTTCTCCGCCATGGCTGCTATAATTGTGATGATCATGGGTGTATAATCGTGTCTTCCTGAACCTTGCTACATGCTGCTTCGCTACGTGACCCTTCAGCTGCGGTCAAAAGCCGTGCGATGTATTACACCACATTTCTCTTGATTGTTCAACAGTAAATGCACGCATCGGTGTTGACTATCTGATATCGCCATGCTACTATGCTTCACCTTGACAGCATTGCCGTCTTACTGACTGAAAACGACATGAAACTAAAAAAATTCTTCACAACAATCCGATTCAAGATCTCGGTATTCATCATTGTGCTCCTCCTGGTCACCGCCTCCATCTTCTCGTTCCTTACGATGCAGACGATGGACCGTCACATTCTCGACGAGGTCATCAAGCGCGGGGAACTGCTGGGCAAGAGCACTGCTGCGCTGGCATCCTATAGCCTGCTGGCCAGCGACCTGCTGGGCATGGACACTATTGTTGCAAAGATCAAGGACGCGAATGCCGATGTAGAATACGTCTCGCTGACCGACACAACCTTCACGGTCCTGACCCACACCGATCTGACGAAGCGGGGATCGTTGTTCCGGCTGGCCCCCGGCGAGAAGCTCAGTGAGAACTGGGATGGCACCCGCGTCACGGAAGTACGGCGCGGTTCGGACAGCTTCTTCCAGATCAGCGCCCCCGTAATCTTTCATAACAAGCAGATCGGGAATATCATTATCGGGCTCAACAAGTCCGTACTGCTTCATACTCGGTCCGAGACCCGTCAGCGGATCTTTGCAGGACTCGGGGTCGTCATGCTCCTGGGCATCGGTTGCATCCTTGTGCTGTCGTCATTTGTGACCCGCCCCATTCAGGAGCTCACACTGGGTGTGGGCGAGCTTATCAAGGGAAAAACTTCCAAACTCCGCATCTATTCTCATGACGAGCTGGGGATCCTGACCGAACAGTTCAACCAGATGGCCGAGTTGATCACCCGTCAACAGGGTGAACTCAGTTCAACGGCCCTGGAGCTGGAGGACGCCTATGTTTCGACGGTCAAGGTGCTCTCCGCGGCAATCGACGCACGGGACCCGTATACACTGGGGCACTCCACACGGGTTGCGAAGATGGCGGTGAAAATGGGCGAGAAGCTCGGGTTCTCACACCGCGAATTGGAAGATCTCGAGGTCGCGAGCCTCTTTCATGACGTCGGCAAGATCAAGACCCCTGACTATGTCCTGCTGAAGGAGGGTTCCCTGAATCCCCTGGAGCGCCACGAGATGTCGGTGCACACCGAGCACGGCGCGGCGATCCTCAGCAGGGCCACTTCGCTTCAGAAATACATCCCGGCCGTCAGACACCATCACGAATGGTTCAACGGGGAAGGCTACCCTGACGGGCTGCGCGCCGATGACATCCCGATCCATGCCGCGATCATCTCTGTCGCGGACTCCTACGACGCCATGACTTCATCCCGTCCCTACAAGGCCCCCCGTACCCCGGACGAGGCGCTCCGGGAGCTGATCAGGTTCTCGGGCAAGCAGTTCGATCCCTCCATTGTCGAGGTTTTCCACCGCGTGATCGCATCCAATCCCTCGCTGGTTGAACAGTCCGTTGAAAAGGATTAGTCCATGCCGATCACGCGCCTTTTAAAGACCGCCTGCTGTTTTGTGGCGCTCTTCCTGTTCGCCTACTCCTGCGCCGCACCGCCAAAAAAACCGCCGCCTGCCAAACCGGATATCAACATCGCCGCCGACACAGCCAGGATTGCCCAGGAGCACTACTCACTTGGCAGGTTCCACAAAGCGCTGGAAGTCTATTCCGAGACCTACGACAAGCATCACCTTGTTTCTGTCAGGCGCGGGTATGCAAAAATGGGGGAGCAGATAAAAAGTACGGCTGATGCGGCGTTCCAGAAGAAGGAGTATGCTGAAGCCGGGGCCGGCTATGGCATATTATTTGAAAGCGGGATAACCACGAGGGACTTCGCGCAGACCCTGACGTTCGATGACGACTATCTGGAAGAACAAATCGCTACATGCTCCCGCGCTCTTATGGAAAGCGGGCTCATGAGATATCGGGAGGAAAAGCTGGAAGAGGCCATCGGGGTCTGGAAAAAGGTCCTCGTATTCGACGCTGACAACAAGGACGTCAGGAACGCCATTGACAGGGCCGCCGCTCAACTGCAGCAGCTGAAGAACATCAAGTGATGCTGGACAGTACGAAATACGTCCGGATCATGCACCCCCTCCATCCCGCCATTACAATACTATTCCCACCGACATTTTTATTTTCAGTCAAGTTTTAAATCAAACCAAAATCATTTTTTCACACGAAGACACGAAGGCACAAAGTAAATCCACGATCTTGTATAGTGAGATGTCTTCCTCGTGTTCTTTGCGGCTTCGTGTGAGACTACCGGGGTTCAGATGCATGGCTTGATATTCTGGGTCATAGGTCTAAGGCTATGCCCTGTTAAGGTATTTCTTCCTTTTCGTTTCCGGGAACCGTTCGATCGCGTACCGCAGCATGGTGCGCGGCATGTTCCGGTAATGCCTCTTCAGAAACAATTCTTCCGCTTCGATCGAACGCTTCCCGATCTCACGCAGCATCCAGCCCACAGCCTTGTGGATCAGGTCATGCTTGTCCTTGATCAGCAGCCGCGCGATCTGGAAGGCGTCATCAAATTCGTTTTGCCTGATGAACGTAAATGTCGACAGGATGGCAATCCTCCGCTTCCACAGGTCTTTTGACCGGGCCAGAACCATGAGCGGTTTCCTGCTCCTGTGTAGGAGCCATGTCCCTACAATGTTCGGCGCACTCAGGTCCACCAGGTCCCAGTTATTGACAAAGCGCAGGTTCTTACGATAGATGCCGTAAATAGCTCGTTGTTGCCTTTCATCCCCCCGCGAAAACTGGTTTACCAGGATGAGCAGCGCGAGCAGCCGCACCTCATGATACCGGGATGCAAGCAGAACCTGCACAACGTCGGGCGGCGCATCCCGAAATTCCTTCACCACCCTGCGGATGTCCGGCACAACCACGCCGAGAAACAGATCGCCCTCTCCGTATTGACCGGGCCCGGTCTTGAAGAAGCCCTGGAGAACCTGTGCCTTCTGTCTGCTGGCGAACTGTCGTAAACGTTTTTGGGGTTTTTGCGCGGTCATGGAATGCAGGCAACTACTCCGAATCTATTGCGATGCGAAAGTGTATAGTTCATTTGTAAATCATGAGATCATTGGCAATATAATACGCACATTTACAGGTGTGGACTTGCATTTGCAGCCATTGGCAGCAAAATATTTGTACTACGCTGTTGAGCCGGCAGTTCATGGCACGTTACCAGGGACAAGCAACTACGGCGCTCGCGTGATAGCAATGGCGCTTATGCTTCCTTCTGCACTACAGAACGTACCAATGCTGGTGAGCGCCCCAGTGGTTGCATTAATGCTGAAGGCCGAGATGTTGTAGGAGCCATAATTCGTTACATATGCGAACTTGCCAGAGGGATCTACGGTAAGGGATCTTGGATTTGTTCCCACGGTAAGCGTGCCGATGCTGGTGAGCGCCCCTGTGGTTGTATTTATGCTGAAGGCTGAGACGTTGTTGGAGCCGTTATTC
>CAYUSP010000004.1:389753-550191 GCA_964447405.1 uncultured Nitrospiraceae bacterium
AAGGGAGTTAGGATTTGTTCCCACGGTAAACGTGCCGATGCTGGTGAGCGCGCCAGTGGTTGTATTGATGCTGAAGGCTGAGACGTTGTTGGAGCCGTTATTCACTACATAAGCGAACTTGCCTGAGGGATCTACTGCAAGGGAGTTAGGACCTGTTCCCACCGCGTACGTGCCGATGCTGGTTTGAGCCCCTGTGGTTGCATTAATGCTGAAGGCCGAGACTTGATTGTCGTAATTATACACTACATAAGCGTACTTGCCAGAGGGATCTAAGGTAATGCTTTGGAGATCATTCACTATGGACCCCGGCACACTGATGTAGATCGGTGTAAGCGCCGCGGTAGATGCATTTATGCTGTAGCCCCGGATTGAACTGTAATAATTTGAACTACTCACTGCATAAACGAACCTGACTGAGGGATCTACGGCAATGGAATGGGAACCTCCACTCATACCTCTTCTCGGGCAGCTGGTGAGCGCCCCAGTGGTTATGTCAATGAGGTGTGCCGAGACATCTTGGCCTATTACTCCCAAAAATGCAACTTCAGCGAGAGAACAAGATACGCTGACGCTACTTACCGCCGCACCCACCATACCCGCGCCATTGGTGACTGTGCAAGCTTGCAGGGGTGTTGTAGGTGGTGAAAGTACGCTTATGTCGTAGCTCCTACCATTTGCAATAGGTGCGTTAAAGGTGAAGCTCGTGCTGCCTGCGGGGATTGTAATGGTGTCACCACCAACGTTATTTTGCAATACCAGCCCTGTACCTGTCAGCCCGCTTATGGCGCCACCCAAGGGTTTGGTCGTGACTCGCCATGTTGCAGAGGTTGATCCGACGGTGATCGTGGAGGTATTGGACAGACCAAAGCCGAGTGAAGTGACACGCATTGCGATAGTGTCGCCGTCGATTGCAATGGTGCCGGATACGATAGTGTTATTCTTGATGATGGTTGTGCCAGGACTAGCCGTGACTGGCGCGGCAACGCCTGTGCCCAGGCCACTCACCGTTATCATATTGCTGGTGATCAATTGTTGCGGTTCAACACCCGATGCATCGATGAATAGGAGACCGGAAACCGGCACAAGACGCTGCGGCAGTACGCCAGAGTTATTGTGGTCAACCCACTCTTCAAATTTCGGCGCGACCATTATCACCCCGCGATTCGCATAGTACGTTTCCAAGTTGGCCCTCACGGCTGATAAATCGATTTGTGTTGCGGCAAGATTCCTCGCAGGAATGAACGTGGGATCCGTTATCGCGCCGGTGTTTGCGATTTCTGCAGCAAGGGTGTTAATGTAATTGGAAAGCTCGGCTGACTGGTTCGTTCCATTGGCAACAGCTGCATTGGCGGCCATTTTGGAAAGGATAACCGATGTCGCGAGCAGCACAGCATCTGCATCCGTGCTGCCATTGATTTGCATTGAATACAAGTTGGAAAGCGAATTGACTTTTGTTGAGTCGATGCCGAATGCCGCCAGCACCTCGGTCTGCGACTGAGCATTGGCTGCGGTATAGGTGTGTCCCTGCGAGAGCAGGGATTTGAGCCGCTGCCCCTGGAGAGAAGTCAAAACGTTGACTGTCGGTTTTGTATTCACGCCCAAATCTGCAATGGCTCTGATCTGTATCTGGGATGAAGCCAACTGGCCTGTTAACTCATCCATATAAAAACCGTTAGCGGCGATTTCAACCAGGTTGGTGCCAATCTCTGAGGAGACTGCAAAATTACCCAGGCTATCGGTCGTTTGGACGTTGTAGACCTTGCCGGTGGGATTCAAACTATTGTCCAGTTCATTGACTGATATTTGAGAGCCTATGGCAAAAGGACCTTTTTGTGCCAGGCCCGAGAGTGTGTAAACAGAGCCATTGCCCGCTGAAGTACCTCCCTTGCAACCGCATGCCATGAATAGCAATGCGGTCGAAAACAAAACCAGTACAATTCTGCTGTGTATTGTTTTCATGAGAAAGCCTCCTAAGAAAGCCTCCAAACTAAAATCCAATCACAGTCAACGAGCGGTCGCCCTCAAAACAGGTATATTACGTATTAATATAGGTCCGACAAAAATTAATGTCAATCGATTTTATATGGGCAACAATGGCGAGACAAACCGGCGAAAACATTACAACATTGGCAGAAAGGATGCTTCAGCAAGTCTGGCAAATACTTTTTACACGCAACTACATCATACAGTTGAAGAAGTCAGGGTGAAGACAACCGGTGCAAATGTGGAATCAGTTGCCAAGAAAGCTGATTGCGAACATATTGTTCCTATTTATACAATCAACTCATTCGTTGTGCCTTCTTTGCGCGCTCCTGAAAATCCAAAAATTCCTGCTTCGTCTTTTCAGCGCACTCCGGGCACATCCCATGGCTGAACTCCACGTCAGTGCGCTTTCTGATGTAAGACTCGATCTGGCTCCAGGCGCCATTGTCGTCGCGTATCTTCTTGCAGGACGCGCAGATCGGGATGATCCCCTGCAGCGTCTTGATCTCGTCCATCGCCCGCTGCAGGTCCGCATGGACCAGTTCCACCCGTTTTTTTTCCTCGTTCAATGTGTTCAGCAGCCTCTGGGTAAAATAACCAAACACGATGAATCCGATGCAGATCAGGACCCGCATCCACAGCTCGTGGGAGTCCATCATGGGGAGAAGTTCATCCTGAATTGAGTGCATGTTGAATACATAGGCGTGGATGAATGCTTCCAACAACCAGAAACCGACCGCTGCTGCGTACCCCAGAACTATCATGTTGGGTCTTGTTGTCATTTTGATCATTGTCTTACTCTTTTGCCGCCATTGACCTTATTTAGACAGAAAATCACCGTGCACCCGCCTCAGGCAGATCTTTTTTCCTATTCCATCTGTTCTGCTTGATCTCCGACCAGATCAGCTCATTCGTCTTCGGATCAACGTGGCAGTTGCGACACTGCACCTCTCCGTGGCATGAAGCGCAGACCTCATGCGCGTATCGCTTCATTTTAAAGTGATTGTCGCTCCAGCCCCTGACATGGTCGCACTTGCCCCGGATATCCTTGTGGCAGTTCGAGCACTCTATGCGGACCGGATAGCCTGGCATGAACGGTGAAGCGCTGTGGTACAGCTGACGCTTGCACCCTGCAAGGAATGTCATCAGAAACGCGGACATGGCCAGAGCGCCCAAAAAACGCGGACTCCCCGTGATCGATGGGTATCCCAGCATACTGCCACCCGGTACATCATTTGTACCCATTCATGATGAATTGCATGCCCAAGATTGCCGTCTCAGGCCCGAATAAGGGAAAATTACTTGCTGAACAGCTCTTTAAAGAACTTCGTCATATCCTCCCAGGAATCTTTGTCCGCCTTCTCGTTATATGCCAGAGGAAGATTGAATTTTTTCCCGAGTTCCGTGGCATCGGGGTTCGTGAAACTGTGCACGGCCCCAGGGAGACTTATGAACCGGTAATCCACTTTTGCATCATCCATCTCCTTCTTGAAAGCGGCGATCGCTTCACCAGGAACGAATTTGTCATCAGCTCCGTTGTATACGCGGACCTTTGCCTTGACCCCGCCGGGCTGTGCAGGCTGTACCGCTGCGAGGCTGCCATGGAAGCTGGCAACGCCCCGGAGGTCAACCCCCTGCCGAGCCATGTTCAGGACCACGCCGCCTCCAAAACAGTACCCGATGGCCGCAATCTTTCCCGGATCAACGGAGGGCTGCTTTTTCAGAAAATCAATGGCAGCCTGGAACCGCTCCTTTGCCGCAGGAAAGTTCTTCATGGTCTCTGATGAGAACTTGCCCGCGTCATCAGGGTGCGTCGCCGTCTTCCCATCGCCGTACATGTCAACGGCAAGGGCCGTATATCCCAGCTCTGCAAGCATCATTGCGCGTTTGCGGGCATACTCGTTATGTCCCCACCATTCATGCACCACCAGCACACCAGGCCGTTTGCCCTTGTCGTTTTCATCGTAGGCAAGGTAGCCTTTCAGAGTAACACCAGCGGCGGAATATTCAACTGGTTTGCCAGCCACCTTCGGGGCAGCAATAACGGCATTCGAAACCGCACAAACCATGGCAACAACCAGAACCACAACATATGCTCGTTTCATAGCACCCTCCTTGCTGTAAGTTATGAGTAGCTGCACCGGGAACTCGAACGCAGACCAGGCGCAGGTGAACTCTATTTATTTATTGTACCAGAAAATACTCTGTCTGCAGGTCTGGCAAAACGGCTCATGGAACGCGGCACATAGTCGGTTGCCACATTGGGAGTATAATAAAGTTGGATTTACCTCTCCAACTCTCAAAAGAATATATTCTTCAGGGCGTGAACACCCATTTTGAACCGCACTTCGGGCACTTAACGTTCAGCCTCCCGCGGTTGATCGGGACGTTTAACTGCTGAAAGCAGGTCTGACACATGATGATGGTGGCTGTCTTCACTTCTCCGTCGCTCTTCATCTCAGGCTGATAAAGGCGTCGCAATCCACATTCAGTGCATTGTACGGTTATTATCCCCTGGTCAGTCGGCACCCTCAGCTGCCGGTTGCATTCTGCGCAGACAATGGTCGTCGTGTTCTCCGGGCCAGCGGCCCCTGAATCTCCGGAAGATTCAATGCTCACTCCTGTCCGCGCTTCTTCCGGCGGAGCTTCACTGATGGCCTCGTCCGTCGTATCTTTTTTGTGCTCTGTCGCATGTGCGGGTTCCTGAGCCGCAGCAGCTTCAGGAAGTATTTCCGGTTCCGGGGTTATTGCCGGTCCAGGCGGTTTTTCAGGCTTTGGAGTGTCCGGGAATTCAGAGGGCTTTACCGGTTCAGGTGCACTCTTCCGATCAGAGACAGGGGCCTTCTCATACGACGCTACACTGACAGGTTGGCGTGCTGCTACGGGGGCATTTTTTGCCATTGCTCCCAGCTCAGGCATCCTGCCGCTCCGGATAAACTCATCCCCGAACGCGGCCCGCAGCAATACGATCGTGCGCTCGCGTCCGTAAAGGTCGATGCCTTTCCCTTTTGCGAATTCCTGCGCTTCGGGCGAGCAATCGGTCGTTGTTATCAGATACCCTGTCTTGCAGCCGATCCGGGCCATGGCTTCATGAAATTGTTGAAGCACCGGCCGGCCGATGAACGCACTGCGGTATTTCTTGCAGAGAATGGCGATCCGCTCGCCATGCTTGCCTATCAGCACACCGTCAACTCCCTCAGCGCTGCTCTTCGCGATCTCGAACCCCTGCCGCACAAAAGCCTCGAGAGTCAGCCGTAGAAAATCCGTATGAGATATCTGATCAAAGATATTTATGGTCATAGGTCTATTGGGGTCTCTATCCCGGCTCAGTATTGCATGGGATTAGATCGCATCATCATGGCCGTGCTCTTCATGCAATATGCTCTACGAAGAAGGAGCTCTTCGACCAGCTCACTTGTTGACCGCAGCCTCGATCAGCGATTTTACATCCGGTTCAATGTCAGTATATTGTATGCCGTACAGAAAAACCCCCGTTGAGGCCGGGACCGCCTCGACTCGCGAGATCTCTCCGTATCCGCTGACGTGCGTTCCATTGGGAAGAAAGAACGAGAAATACACTCCATCGCCTTGTGCAAGCGGCTCCTCCGCCCTGATAAGCATACCGCTCGCGCTGATATTCTCAGTTCGGAACGGCAATGGCCTGTTTTTGAATGTGCCTGAGATGGCGATTGCAAGAGCGGCTCGGTATTCTTTCCGCGGGGCAACATTCAGGTATTGCTGCATCTTGAGGTGAAGCAGTTCCGGTTTAACCGGCATGGTAAAAAATGCATTGGTATTGCAATGCCGGACCCTTTCCCGATGGGCGAGGGTGTCCTTGCAGATGATGATGGTCGACACCTCCCGCAGGTCCGGGCTTTCCCGGATGAGACTGAAGAGCTCCTCGCATTTCATCCCTGGCAGATCCAGGCGGGTTACGATAAGGTCGAGCTTCTCCTTTTTATGGACCTTCAGGAGGTCTTCGTTCGTGGCTGCGGTAAAGATAGCAACGCCAGCACGCTCAAGAAAACTGCCCTTCTCCATGATCGGCTTTTTCAAGCCGCGCGCCAGAAGCACTTTTTTCATTAATCTCGCCCCATCCGAGCTGATGCAACAGTTTCAACGGACTGCAGGTAAGAACCCTATAGTTTACTATACCACAACTTACCGTAGCAGGTCCCCCGGACTTTCAATACCGCATGCCTGGTAGTTAAAGAGTTAGGAAGAATTGTTAATGCGAGGGCGCGAAATAGAAGAGGACTTCAACAATAAAAGGGATAGAGCCTTTATCCTAAAAAGGGCTGAAATCAATCACCGGTTCCGGTCCTTCATTACGCGCTCAACTTCACGCTTCGACTCCTTCTCCTTGATCGTATCGCGCTTATCGTACGCCTTCTTGCCTTTCGCCAGCCCGATCAGCACCTTGGCCTTGCCGCGAACGAAATAGATCTTGAGCGGGATGAGGGCATATCCCTTCTGGGACATTTTCCAGGAAAGCTTTACGATTTCAGCCTTGTGAAGCAGAAGTTTGCGCGTCCGGAGCGGTTCGTGGTTGGCAAGGTTGCCGTGGGTATAGGGGCTGATGTTTGCATTGAACAGGAAGGCTTCTTCATTCCTGATCAGGACATAGCTGTCGGTCAGGTTCGCGAGGCCGAGGCGAAGGGACTTTACCTCTGTGCCTTTGAGCGCTACCCCCGCTTCCGCGGTCTCTTCAATGAAGTAGTCATGGCGAGCCTTGCGGTTCGTGGCGACCGTGGTGTCTTTTTCTTTCTCCGTCATGGTGCAATGATACACGAGGGCATAGTGCGTTGCAAGGTTTACCTCAACACAGGAACTTTTGCAACCTATGCGCGTTACATCAAATTCACCGGATCCACATCAATGATCACCCGGCACTTCCTGCCGTACGTATCCTCCACCGCAGTCCGTCCTTCCATGGCCAGCGCCCGGATCTTCTCGCGCTGCTCTGACAGAAGCAGCAATTGAAAGCGATACTGGCCGCGCACCCGCGACACGGGAGCCGGCGCGGGGCCCAGCAGCATTATGCTCTTGCCGCTCACCAGGCTATGAATGCGGTCCCGGGCCATCTTGGCAGCTTCACCGGCAATCGCTTCCTGGGCCGCCTTGACCTCGATCTTGATGATGCGGCCCACGGGAGGATAGGCGAGCTGCGACCGGTATACCATTTCTTCCTTAAAGAATCCTTCGTAGTCATGCGTCCTGCTGTGCGTAATGGAGTAGTGACCGGGATTCACGGTCTGGATGATCACCTCGCCGCCCAGCTCTCCCCGACCTGCCCTGCCCGCAGCCTGCGTGATCAGCTGGAAGGTACGTTCAGCCGAGCGGAAGTCCGGCAGATTCAGGCCGACGTCCGCGTCCACAATGCCGACGAGCGTCACGCGGGGGAAATCATGCCCCTTGGCGATCATCTGCGTTCCGAGCAGGATGTCCACTTCCCCCCGGTCAACCTGGCCGAGTAAAGTGTCGTAGGCCTGCTTGCCCTTGACTGCGTCGCTGTCCATGCGCGTTATGCGCGCCGAGGGAAAGAGCACCCGCAGCTCCTCCTCAATCCTCTGTGTTCCTGATCCGATCATCTTCAAACCGGGGCCCGAACATGCCGGGCACTTGTCCGGCGGCTGCATGAGAAATCCGCAATAGTGGCATTTCAGCGTTTGTTCGGATTTGTGATAGGTGAGCGACACGCTGCAGCTCGGGCATTTTACAGCTGCCCCGCAGTCACGGCAGATCAGCACCGACGAGAACCCCCGCCGGTTCAGGAGCAGAAGCGACTGCTCGCTTTTAGACAGCCGCAAGCCGATGTCCGTGATCAGCTTCGGGGAAAAGAGGGTATTCTTCGGAAGCAGCCTGAGATCGATGATCGCCACCTCGGGCAGGGGACGATGGTCTACGCGGTCGGGGAGGCTTAGATATTCATATTTGCCGGAACGCGCGTTGTGGAAGCTTTCGAGCGATGGGGTGGCCGAGCCGAGCACGACAACGGCACTCTCGAACTTCGCACGCATGATGGCAACGTCGCGGGCGTGGTAGCGAAGCCCTTCATCCTGTTTGTAGGACTGTTCGTGCTCCTCGTCCACGATGATGATGCCCACCTGGGCAAAGGGGGCAAAGATCGCGGAGCGCGCGCCGATGGCCACATCGACCTGGCATGCCTGGATCCGCCGGTATTCATCAACCCGCTCCCTGTCCGTGAGCCCGCTGTGCAGCACCGCCACCCTGCTGCCGAAGCGCTTTCGGAACCGGCCCAGAAGCTGGGGGGTCAGTGCGATCTCCGGAACCAGAACAATGGCGCCTCTGCCCGTTTTCGCGAGCCCGTTAATGGACTGCAGGTAGACCTCGGTCTTGCCGCTCCCGGTTATGCCGTGCAGCAGGAAGACCTTGAAGAGCCTGCCGGCAGCGCTTTCGGAGATGCGCCTTACCGCCTCACGCTGCGCGGGCATGGGCTCAGGGGGAATGCCGGGCGTCCATGCCGACTGATCAGGCATGTCCCCTTCGTCGCGTTCGATGATCTCCGCCATTCCCAGGGAGCAGAGAGCCTTGACCGTGGCTGTTGAAAAACCCTTCAGTCCATCGATGCTCACCTGTTGGCGATCGCACAGGAGCAGGAGCAGTTCCTTTTGCTTCGAGCCGCGAACGGAGCCCAGATCGTGGTCCCCATCCAGCAGGCGCAGGTATTTTTTCCTTCTCGGCTTCGTCCGCGCGACGGCCCGGGGTACCACAGCGTCGATGGTCAGGCCGAGCGGATGAAGATAATAATCGGACATCCAGCGGGCAAGTGAGAAGAGCGCCGGGGAAAGCGGAATATCAAGGACCTCAATGATGCTTTTGAGCCCGGTGATATTGGTATGGTCGGGAAAGCCGATTATCGTGCCATGAATGCGCCTGCTGCCGAAAGGGACCAGCACGCGTGATCCCGGGACCAGACGTTCCTTCAGGTCCGCCGGGATACGGTAGTGAAATGTTTTGTAGAGGGAGACACCGACGGCGATATCTGCAACAAGGTCGGTCATGGAAGCTCATACAGGTGATCAGGTATCAAGAGGTAAAACCAGCTTATCCAGGTCCTGGGACTTTTCGTCCTGCTTTTGCGGTTTGTCCGCGACCACGTTCTTGACGGCCTTCAGTTCCTTGTGGCTCAAAATGTCCTTCAACTCGCTCATGAACTCGTTGATGTCGCGGAAAGAGCGGTAGACCGAGGCGAAGCGGACATAGGCAACCTCGTCCAGTTTGTGCAGGCGGTCCATCACTTCCTCGCCCACGATCGTGCTCGGGATCTCCTTCATGCCCTTTTCCTGAAGCGATTTCTCGATGGCCTCAACGGTCTTTTCCAGCATTTCAGTGCTGATCGGCCTCTTCTCGCAGGCCTTGGTGAGGCCGTTCAGGATCTTCATCCGATCAAAGGGCTCGCGCCTGCCGTCCTTTTTGATGACTTGCGGCAACACTTCCTCGATGCGCTCGTAGGTCGTGAATCTGCCTTCACATTTGAGGCACTCGCGCCTTCTCCGGATAGATTCGCCTTCCTTCCCCATCCGGGAGTCAACGACCTTGTTATCGAGGCTGGTGCAATAGGGGCATCGCATATAAACCTACATACGGCAGTTGTAACCACAGATAAACACGGTTAAGAGCCTAAATCAACAACTTATTTCGGATAATAACTTCACCAAATCATCTGTGTTTATCCGTGTTCATCCGTGGTTACATGCTCTTTTTTAGGATGAAGGATTCGTGTTCGGAGTTCAGAACAGCAATTCACTTGTTTACTGCTTCTTATACTGGGTAACCTTGAGGCCGGACTCCTTCAGCATCTCCTCGGCCAGGGCATCGGGATAGCCGTCTTCAAAGACAAGGTGCTTCACACCCGCGTTGATGATCATCTTGGCGCAGATGCCGCAGGGCTGGTTCGTGCAGTAGAGCGTGGCGCCGTCAATGTTCGTGCCGTGCTTTGCAGCCTGGATAATGGCGTTCTGCTCCGCATGCAGGCCCCGGCAGATCTCATGGCGCTCCCCAGAGGGAATGCCCATCTGTTCACGAAGGCATCCGCGGTCCAGACAGTGTGCAATGCCCGAGGGAGTGCCATTGTAGCCCGTGGCAAGAATATTTTTGTCCTTTACCAGTACGGCCCCGACCTGGCGGCGCAGGCACGTTGCGCGTTTCTTCACCAGGTGCGCAATTTCCATGAAATATTCGTCCCAGGAAGGTCGGATGAGCTTAGACATTCACTTTTCCTGATGCAAACAAAGGGAAGCTGCGGCAGAAAACCTTGGTCCGCTCCTTGATCGCTGCCAGCGATGCCGGTGCATTTATGTTCGCCAGCGTCTCGCAGATGAGGTCGCCGATGATCTTCATCTCGGTCTCCTTCATGCCGCGTGTGGTCACGATCGGAGTTCCCAGGCGGATGCCGCTCGTGGTTACCGGAGGTTTCTGGTCGTAGGGGATGCTATTCTTGTTGCAGGTAATGCCGGCGGTATCGAGCGCTGTTTCGGCGTCCTTGCCCGTGATGTTCTTCGGGGTCAGGTCCACAAGCATGAGATGGTTCTCGGTGCCTCCCGAGACGATGCGGAATCCATCCTCGGTCAGCCGGTTTGCAAGGGCTTGCGCGTTCTTCACCACCTGCCGCTGATACACTCTAAACTCGGGCTGGAGCGCCTCCTTGAAGGCCACTGCTTTTGCCGCAATCACATGGACCAGGGGGCCGCCCTGGATGCCCGGGAATATGACCTTGTCCACGGCTCTGGCGAATTTCTCCCTGCACATGATCATACCGCCGCGCGGCCCGCGCAGGGTCTTGTGCGTTGTCGAGGTGACAAAATCAGCAAAGGGAACCGGGCTCGGATGCACACCCGCCGCAATGAGGCCGGCAATGTGCGCGATATCCACCATGAGGTAGGCGTTGACCTTGTCCGCGATCTTCCGGAACCGCGCAAAATCGAGGATCCGCGAATACGCGCTGTAGCCTGCGACGATCATCTTCGGCTTGTGCACCATGGCCAACCGCTCCAGTTCATCATAGTCGAGCAGCTCGGTCTTTTTGTCCACGCCATACGAAAAAGATTTGTACAGCATTCCCGAGAAGCTCACACTCGCGCCGTGGGTCAGATGTCCACCGTGCGGAAGACTCATGCCGAGAATCGTATCCCCGGGTTGGAGAACGCTGAAGTAGACCGCCATGTTTGCTGTGGAGCCCGAGTGGGGCTGCACATTCACATGCTCGGCGCCAAAGAGCTCCTTTGCACGGTCAATGGCGAGCGTCTCCACGACGTCGGCAAACTGGCACCCGCCGTAATAGCGCCGGTTCGGGTAACCCTCGGCATACTTGTTCGTGAAAACCGAACCCTGCGCTTCGAGAACGGCATCGCTCACATAATTTTCCGAGGCTATGAGAACGATCTTGGAAAGCTCCCGCTCCTCTTCCCCTTTGATCGCATCGTACACTTCGATATCCATCTGCTTCAGTTCTGACATTGCTTCATCCTTATGTTATAAAATAATTATCGAACCACAGATAAACACGGGTGCGGCTTTGCCGCACGCACAGAAAAAATCCTGGGATTTTAGAACCAAGAATTTGGCTTTATCCGTGTGGCGAAGCCCTGTGTGAGCGAAGCTCCCGTGGTTCCAATAGTCTATATCTTCTCCAGCCGCAGTTTATGTCTGCCGCCTTCGAATTCCGTTTCAAGCCAGGTCTTCACGACATCGCACGCAACGCCCTTGCCGATGACGCGCTCGCCCATGACCAACACATTGGAGTCATTGTGCTGTCGGCTCATTTTCGCGGTAAAGTGGTCGTGGCAGAGCGCGGCCCGCACCCTGGGGAAACGGTTGGCCACAATGGACATGCCGATGCCGGTCCCGCAGATCAGGATCCCGCGGTCCACGGACCCATTTGTCACTGCTTCCGAGACTTTTTTGCCATAGTCAGGGTAATCCACCGAGTCCTTCGTGGCAGTGCCAAAATCCGCGATCTCGATATTTTTTATCGTATGGAGATATTTAATAATCTCCTGCTTGAGTTCAAAGCCGCCGTGGTCGGCACCGATAGCCAGTTTCATGCAAAAAACCGCCTTTCTAGAGAGCGTGATATTAACATTACCGCTCTTTTTGTGTCAAGGGAAATACCGGCTGTTGCCTGCGTTCACGAGAAATTGCTCCTGAAAAAAGCCCCGTCCCTGGAGAACAGGGGCCGATCATCAGACTGATTTACACGATCCAATTCTTCTCACCGATACTGGCTTTTGAAGACCTGGTACATCGAGCCATCCAGCTGTCTCTGAACAATGATCGCATCGCCGTTATTGCCCATGGCAACAGCAGGGCTGTCTGCTGGTTGATTATTTATGCTGATGTTGTCTGTTGCTGATAAGGGCTTTGACCAGGCGCCGTTCCGGTACTCCGCCTTGTACACTTGGAGGTAATTCGTATAAGAACAGAGATTTGGCGGCGCTGGATTGCAGAAATAAACGGAGTCATCATTCTGACTCCAGACAATGAGGGCATTCCCGTTGTCATCCATGGAAAGCTGCAGACCGCTCAAGCTGCGTGTGGCAGGGCTGATGCTGTCTGCGAGGCTTGACGGATTCTGCCAGATCCCGTTCCGGTATTCGCTCTTGAACACCGATGAATTACTCGCCTGCATCCAGGTGATGATCGCGTTGCCGTTGTTGTCCATGGCCACCTGGGGCGCACTCGCATTCTGGTTGTCCAGGCTGATATGGTCCGTTGTAAGGTTTGTCGGATGCGTCCAGGTTCCGTTCCGGTATACGCTCTTGTAGATCTGGGTATAGGTAGGACCATCATTCTGCTGCCACACGATAATGGCGTTGCCGTTGTTGTCCATGGCCACCTGAGGATTGACGGCGTTCTGGCTGTCAGGGCTGATGTTGGCCGCAAGGTTTGCCGGATGGGTCCATGCCCCGTTCCGGTATTCGCTTTTGTAGATCTGGTAAAAGGCGCCGTCGGACTGCTGCCATACGACAATTGCGTTCCCGTTGCTATCCATCGCTACCTGCGGATTTTGGGCGGTCTGTCCCGACCCTGACGGGCTGATATGTTGTGCTGTCGAGGTCGGCTGGGTCCAGACCCCGTTTCTGTATTCACTCATGAAAATGCCGTCTCCGGCGCTATATTGCTGTCTCCACACAATGAGTGCATTGCCGTTGTCATCCATGGCCGCACGGGGAGGCGATGCGTAGGGATTGGTTACTCCAAGGTTGCCAACAGAAGTGGGCGAGGACCATGCGCCGTTCCGGAACTCGCTTTTATATGCCGAGGGGCAGTCGCCGGCGCAGAGGAATGAAGCATCAAATTGCCTCCATACGATCAACGCATTGCCTTTGTTGTCCGATACCACGGACGGAGAATCCGCCATGAAACCGGCTGGTGAGATGTGGTCCGCTGTTGCGGTCGGATGCGTCCATACCCCGTTCCGGAACTCGCTCTTGAATATGCCGTAGCATGGCGATGGGCTGCCGCTGTTTCCACATGCGGGAGAAGCCGTATAAAGCTGCGTCCACACAACCGCGGCATTTCCCCGGTCATCCATGGCCGCTTGAGGATTGAAGATATTCGAGCCATCCGGACTGATATTATCAGCAAGGGATGCGGGATTCTGCCACGTCTTGTTCGTGCAGACCACAGACACGTTCGACACGTTTGCACTGTTCATCGTGCCGGTGCCATTCGTCACCAGACAAGTCTGCGTGGCAGGCGCTGATTTGATCGTTACCACATAGGAACTTCTGTCCGCAACCGAATGGGCAAAGGTGAAGGACCCTGCGGAAGTGATCGTGAGATCATCAGTCCCATTATCCTGAAGCACCAGGGTGCCGGTCAGGCCGCTCACCGTCCCGCCGATGGTGTAGGCATTCACGGAGCAGACCACTGCAATGTTCGTGACATTGGCTCCCGCAATCGTGCCGCTGTTATTGCTCGCACTGCAGGTCTGGAGCGCAGGCTGGGTCAGCACCGTTACTACATAAGCACCGTTGTTCGCCACAGCCGTGGTAAAGGCGAAGGTCCCGTCAGCGGTGACGGTAAGATCATCAGTTCCATTATTCTGAAGCACTACGGTTCCGGAGAGGCCGCTCACGCTCCCCCCCACGGTATAGGTCAAGGTCCCTGCCGGCGCACTACTCCCATCCCCTCCTCCGCTGCTGCTGCAGGAAACCAAAATCCACAAGAGCGATAAAACTACCACGCAATGTGTCATTATCCGTGTTTTCATGTTTCCCCCCCGATAGTTATTCGTATCGCAAGAGCCTTACCAAAAAGAAGCCGTGTTCTGTCTTTGCCTCGGCAACTGTTCTTCTTTACGTCGAACAGCTTTCATGATAATTATTTCAATGCGTCCGTTGCGTCAGGGTTTTCCTTTGCCGGGCAGACATCATCCCACGATGCCGGGTCCTCGATGGACTCCAGGTGAGTGAGCACTTCCACGTTGGCCAGCGCCTTGCGGATATCGGTCTCTATGCGCTCCACAAGTTCATGCCCCCGATGGACCGTCCAGGTGCCAGGGACCAGAACATGAACAGAAACGAACCGCCGGGCCCCGGCGCAGCGGGTTCGCAGGTCATGATATTCGATGCCATCCTGCTTGAGCTTGTCCAGAATATCGCACACGATTTTCTGATCTTCCGGCGGAAGGGCGATATCCATCAATCCAGACACCGAGTCAGAGACGATACGGACCCCCGTCCATATAATGTTACCAGCCACGGCAATAGCAACAGCGGGATCAAGCCATTGCCACCCGGTCAGGGCGACCGCGCCCACACCGGCAACCACGCCCGCAGAGGTCCACACGTCCGTCAATAGGTGGTGGGCATTGGCCTGGAGCGTGATAGAATGGTGCTGTTTTGCCGTGCGGAGCAGGATGAGGGCAACCCCCAGATTGACCAGTGAAGCGCCGACTGACACGGCGAGTCCCAGACCTATCTGTTCAAGCGGTTTGGGATGCATGAGGCGCTCGATTGCTGTCCAGCCGATGCCCAGCGCGGCTACAAGAATCAAACCGCCCTCGACGCCGCTCGAAAAATA
Organism: uncultured Nitrospiraceae bacterium; assembly: GCA_964447405.1. Taxonomy (GTDB): domain Bacteria; phylum Nitrospirota; class UBA9217; order UBA9217; family UBA9217; genus JALNZF01. Next base: position 404,787 of record CAYUSP010000004.1, read on the forward strand.
CTCAGCCTTGCCGTGGCCGTAGGCATGGTCGTCATCAGCAGGGCGTGCCGCGATGGTAAGCATGGTAAGCGCCATGATCGCACCGACCAGGTTCACCAGCGATTCAAGGGCATCGGAGAGCAGACCCACGGAGCCCGTAATTTGATAGGCCACGGTCTTTAGGATGATAGTGGCGATTGCTGCGGCAATCGAGAGCCAGGCGAACTTTGTCAGAAATGAACGGTCTGTGGTCATGGGAAAAGACCCCTTTTCAGAAATACTCGTATCCGATCATGCTCAGCACCGCTATCGCAGCCGTCTCAGTACGAAGGATGTTCGGTCCGAGACTCACCAGGTGAAAGCCCCTGCTCTTTGCCGCTTCAGCCTCTGCTTTGGAGAATCCCCCTTCGGGTCCGATCAGAAAAACGATCCTGCTGCTCTGCGGCTCCTGCCGAAGGACATGTTTGATGGGTTCCGTGCCTTCCTCCCAGGGGAAAAGCTTCAGGGTCCCGGGTCCAGGGTCCGGGGTCCCGAGAAAATCATGAAAAGTCCCTATGGGATCAATGCGGGGAATGTCTGGACGGTCGCTCTGCATGGCCGCTTCCCTGGCGATCTTCCGCCACCTCGAGAGGCGCTTCTCTTCATCCCTGATCTTCACGATCGTCCGGTCGGTGATAAGCGGCACGATCTCCGCAACACCAAGCTCGGTCGTCTTTTGAACAATCCAGTCCATCTTGTCCGCTTTGGGCATCCCCTGCCCAAGGATGATCCGGGGATGACCGAGTGCGCGGCAGACCTGGCTGATGATCTCCGTTTTGATCAACGACCTGTCAGCCTGAACGATCCGCGTTGTATAGTCCTTCCCCTGTCCGTCGCAGAGCAGCAGCTCATCTCCCGTCTTCATGCGAAGGACCGTGACGATGTGCTTCACCTCCTCGCCGGAGATCGTGATGATCCGATCATTGATCTGCTCGGGCGTTATGAAGAACCGGGGGAGTCGGGGCATGGGTTCGTTACAGGGTCCAGGATACAAAGTACAGGGTCAAGGGTACGCTCGGATCGCCCTGCGAATAAACTTCTTTATTTTGGTTTGTGGACAGGGGGCTTCCCGCCTCTTTTCCGTCTGCGCCTGGTTGGCCTTGCTTTTCTGTCGGCAAGCTGGCGGATATCCTTTTGTTCTTCCGGTGTGACCGGATTGGCGCGGATGAATTCCTTCCACCAGGCCCGGAGTTCCTTCTTTTCGCCCATGACCTCGCTGGCAAAGCGAAAATATTCAAATGCGTCGCTGAATCCCGGCCGCCGCAGGAAATAGCGCGGATACTTTCCCTCACGCTTCTCGAACCGCTGCTGGTTCCAGTACATGTCGCGCATCGGGAGACCGACCTTTTTCGGGATCATCACCCGCTGCGCCTGTTCGGACAGGACCCCGGACACGGCGCGGGTAACGGCATCAAGCGCCGGTGCTCCCTGTTTTCTCAAGTGCGCAGCCTGCTCCTGGATATACTGGCCGAACATCAGGCCGAACAGTATATGCGGCTCCACCTTTCTGCCTGTGAGAACGCAGGTATCCACCCACTCGAGCGCCTTGCCGATCCAGGTATGCGGGAAACCCTCCTGCTCCGTGTCGATCCAGTCGTTCAAGCGCGGGAAGATCACGCTGAACAGGCCCGTTTTCCTGAGCAGCTGATAGGTTTTTTCACCCTCTCCGAGCAGAAATAGCTTCAGCACTTCTTCGTACATCCTGGCAGGCGACGCAAGGGCAAGTTTTTCCTTGAGTTCCAGCATTGCCCGATAGGTATTCTGCTCGATCTCGAAGCCCAAAATGGCCGCGAAGCGCACGGCACGCACCATGCGCACCGGGTCCTCGGTAAACCGCACCAGAGGGTCGCCGATGGTCCGAATGAGGCCGCTTTGCAGGTCTGCCATGCCGCCGACATAATCGATCACCGAGTAGTCCGCGATGTTGTAGAACAGGGCGTTCACCGTGAAATCGCGCCGGAGCGCGTCCTCCTCAGGCGTGCCGAAGACATTGTCCCTGAGAATCATGCCCTCCTCGGTCTTGAGCATGCGCGGCGGCCGCAGCCTGGCCCCCGGAGCGCCGGGATCCATGGCAGCAACGCCTTCTGCTATCGGGAGCGCGGGAGCCTCCAATGCCGTGGTAGCAACAGCTGCCGGGACCCGAGGATGTTCGCCCGGCAGCGAAGCTTCTCCCTCCGGTTCTTCGGTGATATTCGAGCGGAAGGTGGCCACCTCAACGATATCATTATGAAAATGGATGTGTGCTAGACGAAATCTGCGGCCGATGAGCCGGCAGTTGCGGAAGGTCTTTTTTACCTCGTTCGGTGTTGCATCCGTTGCAATGTCAAAATCCTTGGGCTCCCGGCCCAGAAGCAGATCGCGTACGCCGCCGCCCACAAGGTAGGCATGATAACCCTGCTCTTTCAAACGGTAAAGCACGCGCACGGCATTGGGGCTGATCCATTTGCGGGAGATCGAGTGCTTGGAGCGGGAAATGATGGTGGGGATAATTGGACTCACGGAAACGCATCTTATCATAGTGTTGCGCAGGAATCAAATTGTTATGTAGAGAGTATCGTGTATGTGTTTGATTGGACTACTCGTTTGCATACTTTGAACGTTGGAGGATAAAAGACGTTCTCTTCCGCTTGAACGGCTGAAATTGCTCGCAGGGATAAAAACACGCTTGCTTCAGTCAGAAATTAAACTTCATCGTTGCGATCGCGCCTTCCCGTATCGGATCGATTGAGAAGAGGGCATTTCGAGGATTAGCCATGCCCAGGAACGCGTCAGTCACAAAAGCTCCGAAGAAATGACCGCCGGCTATTCCTGCGAGGACATCTGAGGGAAAGTGCTGGTACGACTCGATCCGCGCCCAGGCAGTCGCCGCGGTGACGGCGCCGAGAGCAAAGTCCGATGTCATGGTCATCATGGGTTTCAGGTGCAGCGTCTCAATGTTTCGCGATGCGAGGGTCGCATAGAAGGCTGCGCCTGAAGCATGAGCTGACGGGAAACTTCCCCGGTCGATACTGTTGGGCCGCGCGCGGTCAACGGTGTCCTTTACAACTCCGACAGTTCCGCGCATCGCGATGCCCCCAACAGTCTGCACGCTGAGACCGGCTGTCTTGGCGTACAGCCAATCTCCGGCCGTATCCCCGCCCGGGGTGGTCATCCCGCTCACGAGCCAGATCGCTCCAGCAGCGTCGCGCAAATCGTAACTGATCCTGTCCGCCCGCTCACGCGAGCCGAACACCGGCGTTCTCCGCGCCGCCCAATCGGTAAGGTTCCGGTCTGCGCTGCCAACCTGAAAGGCAAGAGCGCCTGCCGCGGGGCCCCACGTCGCGGGCGATGCCGCGGCATTCCACGCTGCCCGCCCAAGCTGCTCCCAGCCGGGAATAAGTGTCGCGTCCTGCCCCCAGCCACGCCCACTGGCCAGAGTGCCGCACCCGGCTGTGGTAAAGGCAAGCAGGACAGAGCCCAGGATTGCTTGGTTTCGAATAAAAAATCTCATGGCGTCCACCCCTGCCAAGGGTCCGAACGTGCCAGAAGTTGTGCAGCTGACTTATATCGCCCTCATACTAGGATCCCGACGCTGCTCTCGGGTCCTGCACGATTCGGTAGTCGGGAAAGCTCTCCCGGGTGTATTCCCCTGGCACAGCGTGGTCGCCTTCCTTGAAAATGAACTGAACGCTTTTGATCCTCGGGCATTCCGTGAGCGTAAAGGTCACCGATGCAAGATACGCCTGCGCCCCGAATGATCCCATTCGCTGCGTCAAGTACTCATCATTCAGGATCTGAATACGCATCATCGCCTGATCGATCCCGAGCAGACGAATCTGGGGATAGTCGACCAGCGTAGGATCTTTCTGGAGGGTGAACCAGTCGGCATCATCGGGTGGCCGGTTCAGCGCTATGATCAGGCTTACGATGTTGTTTCGGATCTCCCCGATCCTGGCCCCGCGCACCAGAATGTCCGCGCCGCCCCCGGGATCGGGTTCAACGTTCCAGGCAAAATTGCGATCATAAACGATGTACTGCGGTTTGCTTTTCAATATATAAATGGCAATGAGCAGCGCGCTGATAATAACGATACCGAGCATCAGGACAACCATGTATTTTTTAGCCATAGAGTACTCCGATGAAGAAGTTTGAACGATATGTGATATGACTCATCTGACTTTCCTGTGGGTGCCACTAAGTTCTTTTTGTTTATGTTCATTGTCACCTTTCTTGACGCCAAGAAAGGTGACCCAAAGAAGGCGCCCCGGCGAAAATTCTTTACGCCATGCTCGGTCGTCCTCACTACATTTCGGAAACTCGCCCTTCGGGCTCAGACAGTCCGAAATGCTTTACGTTCGGACTCGGTCGCATGGCTAAATTTCCGCATGGGGAACCTGGCCCCTGCTTCAAATCTTTTCCCCAAACCCCGCACGTCCCCGGAGCGGGCCTACGCTATTTTGGGGCACCCGTCTTGGCCTGAGAGAGCGACCCGCTGGGCGAACGCGCATGTCTGAGACCGCAGGCCGAGTTTGCGCGGTCGAGTGAGCGTGGCCTTAGACGGGTCCAAAATAACGTTAAGACCGCGAAGGGGATGTGCAGATCAATAGCAAATGTCCCCGGAGTAAGCGAGCTAAGAATCTGGAGTACCTCCCGCACCAAACCCAGAAGACCCTGTGATATTATTCCGGTTTTATTCGCCCCCTGAATCCCTTCCGCTCTGCATCCTCGAAGATCCTGACCTTTCCGAATTCCCCATCAAAGCCGGGCGAGATATCGACGGTGCCGGCGCGCATGCGCGCGATCCCCTCCCGGATGAGCGGCGTGCTTGCGCGCTCGATGTCATCAAGCGGCGCTTCCAGGAGTATATGGAATTCGTTCCCGAGTTGTTCGAGAAGCGGTCCGTAGAGAGCACTGACTTTTTTCGTGTTCACGCCGCAGTCGAGGCTCTCGGCAATGATCTCGGGCAGCGGGATGATCGAAGTAAAACCCGGAGCTCCGGAAAGCCTGAACCCGTGTTTTCGGTCCGCGAGCTTTGCCACGCGGTGCATAACGCCCACGGTGACCTTCTTCCCGCATATTGGGCAGAGAAAGTCATGCCGGATTGTCTCTTCCGGGGTGAGGCTCACACCGCAGTCACGGTGGCCGTCATAATGGTATTTCCCCTCCTCGGGAAAGAACTCGATGGTGCCCGAAAAACCCTTCCGCGTCCGGATGGCGTCGATGATCGATGCGTAGGCAATTTCTGTTTCAAGGATGTTCGCCTCCCGTCCTATCTTCGCAGCCGAATGCGCGTCTGAATTTGAAACAAGGGTAATATTGTCAAGCGATGAAAGGCGCCAGTTCATGAGCGGATCTGACGAGAGGCCGGTTTCGATGGCGTGGATGTGCGGGGTCAGCTCTTCGTAGCATTCCTCCAGGGAATCGAATCCCGAAGCCGCACCAAGCACGGAGAAGTGGGGCGTCCAGGCGTGCGCGGGGATCAGCATCGCTTCGGGCGCAATATCAAGCATGATACTGAGAAGCTTCTTCGCGTCAAGGCCGAGGATCGGCCTGCCGTCGGACTTGACATTACCTATGATGGACAGTGCTGCGTTCAGGCGCTCCGCTGATTCAAAATCAGGGGACAGGATGATCGAATGCACTTTTCTCGTCCTGCCGTTCTTGCTGTAGATGCAACTGACCTCCGCTGACAGGATGAATGAAACATCCGACTTGCACGACGCGGGCACGTCATCGGTCCGATACTGTTTATTAAGACTGAACAGGCCATTACCCTCGGGCACCAGCTTTTCACGCAGTTCCCTGATCCATCCGGGATGGGTGAAATCGCCGGTGCCGATGACACGGATGCCTTTGAGCTGCGCCCATTTCCAGATGCCCTCGGGGCACATGTCTTTGCTGGTCGCGCGGGAATAATGGGAGTGGACGTGGAGGTCGGTGATAAATCGCATGGCCGGATTATAGCATGAAACAGCGGTGTTGCCTTGTTAAGAACATAAGAAAAAGTACCCGCGCCTGTCCGAGTACAGGTAAGCAAGATCCCACGTGCGCCGTATTTGGTGAACAGACGCGGACTGTCCCGACCGTGTTCCAAAAGAGAGAATTCAGCCAAGCGAAACCAGTGTATACTGGCTGCCCCCGTGGAATACGCATATACGGTGAAAGAAATTGCCGATCATGTTATACTACGGTTAGCATAGCCGGTGAAGTGTACTGACGAAGCATGGTCATTCGAGACCTGACCCGGCTTGTTTCTGACCCGATTTGTTTCAATCAGATGAACAACATGAGAGAGCCATTATGCATATACGCATTACTATGATTGTCCTCGCACTTGCAGCGCTTACCACGGCGGCGGGATCGCCGGCCGCATCGCAGGATCTGCCTGCGCTGGTGGCCAAGCCATACCCCGGCTCCGTGCCGGAGCATATGAAGAACGGGAAACCGGTGACCTGCGGCGACAGTAAAGGAGCCTACTGCTTTCTAACCCGCGATCCGATTGAAAAGGTCAAGGTATTCTATGCCCAGCAAGGGATCAAGCTGGAATCCCTCCCAGCCAAAGAACTGGCGAAGATCGGCGGGTGGCTCTCCAATTTCGAACAGAGCCTGCGCGTAGATCTGGAAAGCAAGCCGAGCGCGCTTCACGTAGCGCCGCGTGAGTTCTACAAGACTAAAGGTGCGGACGACGAACCGTCATATTTCAATGCGGTTATTGTCATGGTTGGAACAAAGAAGACACCGTTGCATGCGGACAATATGGGTCGACAAACGATCATCGACGATAAAGTACTCGGCATATTTGCCCTGAGTCCCATCTCAAATAGCATGGTGCCGCTCTATGGCAATATCTACATGGAACCTGCCCTGCTCGTACCCCATTACAATCGGCATCTTGCCCTGTTGAGCGGATATTTCAGAGAAGTTGACGGCAACTCCGCTGCCAGGATGAAATACAGGGAGATGCACCCGGACTGGACGCTCCCTGCGGGCGCGAGCGGTGGAACTGAAATGGATGCCAAGCATGAGGCAATGAGATTAGAGCTCAGGGAGATCCTGGCTCGCAAGCCGGATAAGAAGCGCGAGTATCAGTCATTGACGCGTGGTATCAGCAACAGGGAAAAGCGGAAAAAGATCCAGCCCGAACTGGACAAAGTCCTGATGAGCGATCCGGAATTAGCCGCCTGGAAAAAACGTTCTGATGCGCTTGAACAGCAAGAGAACAAGGAGGGCGCTAACGGTTCGGCGCAGAGCAAGCGCACGCTCCGCGACGAGGATGTGGAGGCATATCTCCAGGCGCTGGAGAGGGAAGTGTATTACACGCGCATTCTGATTCACCTGTCAGAAGGGCGAAGAGTTACGCGGGATGAGGCAACGTTGCGACGCGAATGGAGTCATTAAGAGAGCGCTGCTCCGTCGCCCTTAGCGATCACCCTGTCGTTCAAGCGATGGAGTTCCATCCGGAGGGACGTTACATAGATGCTCTGGACACCGACCGGCCTTCGCCCGGAGGATCAGCCCCGCATTACAAAACTGGACAACCATGACTGAACAGCACAAAGATCCTCTGCATGGTGTTACGCTGGAAATGATACTGACTCGGCTCGTGGAGCATCATGGGTGGGAGAAAATGGGGCAGATCATCAAGATCAGATGCTTTACTCATGACCCGAGCATCAAATCAAGCCTGCAATTTCTGAGAAAAACGCCGTGGGCAAGAACGAAAGTCGAAGAGTTGTACAAGAAGTATCACCGGAACGTATTGAATAAACGCCCGACCGTGTAACTGAATGGGCAGCTATTCCGTCGCCTTCAAAATCCGTCACGTCCTGTTTTTCTTAAACGCCTGCTGCAAAGCATTCACATCCGCCTGCTCCTGCGGTTTCGGCCGCTGCTTCGGCCGGTTCTCCTGCTTGCCCTGCTGAATTGGATTCTTTTTCAACGACAGCGATATTCTCTTCCTCTTCAGGTCAACTTCAAGCACGGTTGTCATCACTTTTTGATTGACCTTGACCGCCTCATTCGGATCCTTGATAAAACGGTCGGAGAGCTGGCTTACATGCACGAGGCCGTCCTGATGCACGCCAATGTCGATAAACGCGCCAAAGGCGGTCACGTTCGTTACCACGCCGGGCAGCTTCATGCCTGGCTGCACATCCTCGATCTTGTCCACTCCTTCGGTAAAACTGAATGCTTCAAATTCATCCCGGGGATCGCGGCCGGGCCTCGCAAGTTCAGCCATAATATCTTTCAGCGTCGGCAAACCCACGGCTCCAGCGACATACCTCTGCAGATCGATCTTGCTCCGCAGTTCCCCTTTCTTCAGGAGATCGAGAACTGTGCAGTGCAGGTCCGTTGCCATGGCATCCACGATAGGGTAGCTCTCTGGATGCACGGCACTCGCGTCAAGCGGATTGACGCCGTCACGTATCCGGAGAAAACCGGCCGCCTGCTCAAAGGTCTTCGGCCCGAGCTTGGGAACGCTGCGCAGTTCCTCGCGGGAGCGGAAGGGTCCGTGTTGATCTCTATACTCGACGATATTGCCGGCAAGCTGCGGGCCGAGGCCCGAGACATACATGAGCAGTTGTTTGCTCGATGTATTCACCTCGACGCCCACGGCATTGACGCACCGGATAACCGCGTCGTCAAGGCTCCGCTTGAGCGCATGCTGCTCAACATCGTGCTGATACTGGCCCACGCCGATGGACTTGGGATCAAGCTTCACCAGTTCCGCCAGAGGGTCCATCAATCTTCTGCCTATGGATACGGCGCCCCGCACCGTCAGGTCCTGATCGGGAAACTCTTCCCGGGCAATTTCGGAGGCTGAATAGATGGAAGCGCCGCTCTCGTTTACCATTACGACATGGATCGCACCGGTCAGTCCGAGCTGTTTGACAAATGCCTCTGTTTCCCGGCCCGCGGTCCCGTTCCCGATTGCAATGGCTTCGATCTTGAATCGAATGCAGAGCTCCTTGATTTTAGCTCCTGCCTCTCCTGAGTTTTTCTCTGAAAAATGGGGATAGATGACGTCGGTATGCAGCAGCTTCCCCTGCTGGTCCACGCACACGACTTTGCAGCCTGTCCGGAACCCGGGGTCGATGGCCAGAACGGTTTTTCCGCCCAGCGGCGGCGCCAGCAAAAGCTGCCTCAGGTTCTCGACAAAAACCCGGATCGCTTCGGTATCGGCGCGCTCTTTTGCAGCGACCCTGATCTCCGTCTCCATGGACAGGGAGAGGAGACGCTTGTAGCTGTCATGGACCGCAAGCTTGACCTGCTGCGACGCTGGGCTACTGCCTTTCACGAACAGAGCTTCGAGCACACCGAGCGCCTCCTCCTCAGGCGGCGCGGCGCGCAGGATCAAAAAACCTTCCTTCTCCCCGCGCCTCATGGCAAGGATTCTATGGGATGGCGCTGATGCAACGGGTTCCTGCCAGTCAAAGTAGTCCTTGTATTTTACTCCCTCCTCTTCTTTGCCAATAATGACCCTGGTCTTGAACAGACCCTGGGAATTATACAGCTCGCGCGTCCTCGCCCGCGCATGCTGATCCTCGTTCACCCATTCCGCGATAATGTCCCGCGCCCCGGCCAGTGCATCATCGATGGTTTCAACGCCCTTTTCCCTGTTTATGCTGGCAACAGCTTCTTGAGCAGGATCGATGCCGGGCTCCTGCAGGAACAATCGCTGCGCAAGTGGTTCGAGCCCCTTCTCCCGGGCAATCGCAGCCCTCGTACGCCGTTTGGGGCGATAGGGCAGGTAAATATCCTCAAGCACGGCCAGCGTCTCCGCTGCAAGGACCTTTGCCTTCAACTCGTCTGTCAGCTTGCCCGTCTCTTCGAGCGATTTCACGATCGCCTCGCGCCGCTTGTCCAACTCACGAAGCTGGGCCAATCGGTCGCGAATTGCCAGTACGGCGACTTCATCCAGTGAGCCTGTTGCCTCTTTCCTGTACCGGGAGATAAACGGAACTGTTGCCCCTTCATCGAGCAACGCTGAGCAGGCCAGAACCTGCTTTTCCGTGAGAGAGAGTTCCTGTGCTAGTGTACGGACGTGCACTGATGTCATTGCGACCTCGCATTGATTGCATAGAAAAGCCCGCTATAGTACCACGGGGTGGAGGGAGAGTAAAGAGAAAGAGCGCCCTGCGCTGAAGCTTCGCATGACTGATACCTATTTAATCTGTCATAAAGGTTGCCCAGCAGCTACGATCAATGCTATAATTTTTCCGATACAGCACATCAGTGAGGCGAGAGGCGTTCATCACCTGGGGAAACAGGAGTGTATGGCAATAATTATCAGCCGTATAATGCTTTTACTTTTCATTTTTGCTTTTATAGGCTGCAACCTTCAGAGGTATATGCTTTACTATCCAAGTTCAGACGTCCCTTCGCAGAAAGCTCTCTCGGCTCTGCACCTGCAATTCTGGCCTGCCGGCCCCGATCGGTACCGGGGCTTTGTCAGCGTTGCTTCAGCAGGCGCCAAAGGGACGATCGTGGTCTTCCACGGAAATGCCGGCACCGCTGCGGACAGGGATTTTTACGTGAGCGCGCTGGCCCCACTGGGTTACCGCGTGATCCTCGCTGAATATCCGGGGTACGGGGAACGGAAGGGCAGCCCGGGAGAAGAAGTCTTCTTGAGCGACGCGAAGGAGACCCTGCGACTCGCCTCCGAGCAATACGGAAGGCCGCTCTTCCTGCTGGGCGAATCGCTTGGATGCGGCGTCGTTGGATCAGTTGTAAAATTGTCTCCAGGCAGTTTTGACGGCTTGATCCTCATAACTCCTTGGGACACTCTGCTGTCCGTCGCAAAGACACATTTTCCCTGGCTGCCGGTGCGACTATTCCTGCGGGACACCTACGACACCATCGGGAATCTCAGGGACTATCCGGGCAAGATCGCGGTGATCGGCGCTGAGCAAGATGAGGTCATTCCGATTCGGCACGCGCAGAAGCTCTATGCATCGTTGCTGGACAACAAGAAGATGTGGACAGTCATCGGAGCAAAACACAATGACTGGCCCGATGCGGTGGGGCCGGCATGGTGGCGGGAAATTACGGGATTCATGGAAGGGAATCAGAAATGAAAAGTGGTGATCTGATGCCTCGGATACCAGCTTGGCTGTCGCGGATCATGCATTTGCGGTACGTCGTTCCGACCGCGGTCATCGCCGCGTTCTCTATCGGCCTGTTCGTGGGCTTTCAATTGCACCACGCGAAACCCTCGTTCCACGACATGGTCGTAAACTGGCCCCAGGAGCTTCCGCATCTTATCACTCCCCATGACAAGAGCGTGCATGCGCTGGCTGTCGAACTCCAGACGCCTGAGAACGCCTATGCATTTGTGCGGGACAAGATCGTGTTCGATCCCTCCGTGCCTGCGCTCCCCGCCGCGGACATCCTTGCGGAAGGACGGGCAAGCTGCCTCGGCAAGGCTATCCTCCTGTGCAGCATCTACCGCGCCATGGAGATTCCCGCTGACTCTGTCCGAGTCGTGACAGGCGAGCTCGACTATCCCGGAAGCGTCATCGATCATGCCTGGCTCGACATGGAATACGATGGCAAGGATATCCAGCAGGATGCAACCGGCATGCTTGGCTTCTTTGACTTCGAGCAGTTCAAGGGTTTGGAGTACACGAAAGCATTCATCCGCAAGGAGGGTTATGTGTTCAACGATAAGGGTTTCGCCATCGTTTCCCGCCTGAACCAGATGAAAGGCACGGGGCATCCACCGATGCATTGACCGAAGGTCTCGCCAGCGTCATAGCCGGCCACGTACGTACAGGATGGTTTTTCAGCAGGGTATACTAGTTCAGCGGAACTAGCCCACTCGCACTTATTGCTATCCGGGAAACAGCGATGAAAGCGCGGGTGTTCAATGTATTATTTCCACATATGCCCTCTTTTTACCGTCCATTCCCGCACATTCCTCGTTCCCATCCTTCCGCAATGTTAGAAAGTCAAAACGCGTTTTTCGAATAATTCTGGAGCGAGCCTGATCGGAAATCTGGAGAAGATCCGCCAGAGCGAAGCACTAGCATTCTTGAAGAACCAGCGAAATGGCAATTCATGCCCCGCGTACCGTGGATGGAGATCGGCTCACACAAGATGTTGTTTTACCTGGGATATCATATCCTGTTGGAACTCCTGGCAATGCAGGCATGACCAGCAAATACCCCTTGTCTTCATGAAGGCGGTTGTGATACTATTACCCTATGGAAGAACTGCCTAATCAGAACAGCAGTGCTGAAGAAAGACCAATATCTGCAAACGCCACTCCAAGCACCCTAGCTGCAGACTATCTGAGGATGATGAAATCCTGCATCGCGAGAGGCAAATGGCGCGATGCGTACAACGTGCTTCAGAATGCCATTGTGCTGCATCCTGACCATCCTGTTATCCTGTCCTATCTGGGGTATCTTGATGCGGCGGTGGGCGGTATGTACCGGAATGGGATTGAAAAATGCTTGTCAGCCGTGGATTCTGTAAAGAAACTTGCGCTGCAGGGCGGTGAGAGCACGGTCGAGAAAATGTACCCGGTTTTGTATCTTAACCTGGGCAGAGCATATCTGGCTGCCGGGAAAAAAAAGGAAGCAGCTGATGCATACCGCTCCGGCCTGCGGTACGACAGGCGGAACCGGGAGCTGCAGAACGAGCTCCTGCATATGGGCATTCGCAAAACACCACCGATATCATTCCTCGACAGATCCAACAGCGTGAACATCTTTCTCGGAAGGATTCTCCGCAAAGCTTCTCAGGACGCGGTCGCGTAAGTAGCCAGCTCTCCCACGCCGATATCCGTCTCAATCCTCTGATCAGCCCTATTTGCCATAAACGTGCACGGTGTACTGGTTCCAAATTCTGAGCACGCTGAAGGTCTCCAGATCAGCGAAGTAGATCTCGTTCAATCCGTTTCTCTTCGCAATGTCCCCTATTGCGGCACTGTCCCATGCCGCGCTCGCCATGCACAGGGCAATATGCTTGATGTCTCCTTCACCACCTGCCGGGGCAACGATCGTCCGATTCAAATCAACGGTCAATGGCTCAACCGTATGAGTATAAACATGGCCGGACATCGAAATAGGCATAGTGCCGGACATGCACCCCGACAGAAGCAGCGCAAAGATTGCAATTCCTGCTGCATAGTTCAACCTGTTCATTTCCTGTCCCCGTCAGTCGCCGTATACAATTGTGGTCGTTTCGGTGTAGATGCCGAACACGATATTGAGAAATTCCCTGTCCATGTGGTTCACCATGGCGAGTCCGCCCTGCTTTGCTGCCGCGGCCGTGCTCGCATCTCCCCATGCCACGAGCCCGAGGACCGAACGCATGGAAGCCTTGCCTGTTTTCTGACCGAGCACCGTCTTGTCGAGGTTCGTGTCGTACGGCATCAACACGTGGGTATACAGGCATCCGGTAGAGATGGTCGTGATGAATAGCACTGCGGCTAAAAGTACGGTTGTTCTCATGTCTTCCCTCCTTTTCACTGCTCAATAGTTTTTGAAATTGATGAGATTCTCGATCCAGGTTACCAGGTCCGTTTTATCCTTGGGCGAGCCGTCCACGCGTAAAACCTTCTCGGCATTCTTATACACGATGAACGTCGGGGTTTTCTCGATCTTAAAGCGTTTCGCCAGATCGCTCTCGGTGTCGATATCAACCTTCATGATTCTGAGCATGCCCGCTTTCTTGAGAGCAAGGTCGTTCAGCAGAGGATCCACGATCTTGCAGTAGAGGCACGCATGAGCGATAAAAACCACCAGAAGCGTCTCGGGCCAATAGGCGACCATGCGGTCAAAGCTCTCGGGCTTGGCCCAGGTCGGCTTGCGCGGGGGATCAATAATGCTTTTGCAATTGCCGCACACGGGATTGCTCAGGATCTTTCCCTGGGGCACGCGGTTCAGCATCAGACAGTTGGTGCAGCGCATCATTACGGAAGTGTTTGGCATAATCGTTCTCAGGATTTGTTGGGACGGACAGTGTTCCGTAGTGTGATCGTCGTCTGCGTGAACCAAGCTGGTGCGTATACGATACATGTAATCACAAAGCCGGAAATTAGTCAAGAGATCAAGAGGTAGTTTCGAAGTGGGAATATGGAGCGAGAACTAGTTGAGCCATCAGCTTCGGCCGCTGCATCCAGCCGCTCAGGACTTCGGACGAACGATGCACGTTAATCCTCATTCTCTCCATTTTCTCCATCCTCGTTGCCGAGGCTTCCCCGGATACCGAGTTCCTTGATCTTTTTGCGGAGCGTATTGCGGTTGATGCCGAGCAGACTGGCGGCCCGCACCTGGTTGCCTTTCGTCTTCCTGAGCACCAGGGTGATCAGGGGTTTTTCCACACGACGCAGCACCATGTCGTAAATATCGCCGGTCTCCAGCCCTCCCATGCGCTCCACCAGGTCCGCGAGCTTCTCCTCAAGAAAATTCTCGAACGAGAGATGTGCCCCGTGCCCGGGCTTAAATATCTGCGGCGGTAGTGCGTCGGGAAAGATCTTGTCCCCCTGCGCCAGCGTGATCGCCCTCTGCACCGCATTCTCCAGCTCTCGGACATTGCCGGGCCAGTCATAGGCGCGGAGGACCTTGAGTGTCTCCGGGGTCAGCGTCTTTTTTCTCGTCTCGCCAGCCTGGAATTTCTGTATGAAGAACTCCGCCAGGGGAACAATGTCGTCCTTTCGCTTGCGGAGCGGGGGAATGTTTATCTGGATGACGTTCAGACGGTAGAACAGATCCTCACGGAACCTTTTGTCCTGGACCGCCTTCTCCAGGTTCTGATGCGTGGCAGCGAGAACGCGCACATCGGTCTTGATCGGAACCGTACTGCCGACACGCTCGAACTCGCGCTCCTGCAGCACCCTCAGGAGTTTGCCCTGAAGCAGCAGGTCCATGTCGCCGATCTCATCAAGGAACAGGGTCCCGCCCGCGGCTGCTTCGAATTTCCCGATCTTGCGGCCTACGGCGCCGGTGAAAGCCCCTTTTTCATGGCCGAACAGTTCGCTTTCCAGGAGTTCCGAAGGTATGGCCGCGGAATTGACCGCCACGAACGGTCTGCCCGCGCGTTTGCTGTGATAGTGGATCGCCCGGGCAACGAGCTCCTTGCCC
Organism: uncultured Nitrospiraceae bacterium; assembly: GCA_964447405.1. Lineage (GTDB taxonomy): Bacteria > Nitrospirota > UBA9217 > UBA9217 > UBA9217 > JALNZF01. Next base: position 419,876 of record CAYUSP010000004.1, read on the forward strand.
GTGCCGCTCTCGCCGTGTACCAGAACCGTGGCATCGCTTTCTGAAACGCGGCCAATGGTTTTGTAGATTTCCTGCATCGCGGGTGTATTCCCGACGAGCCCTCCCTCGTACTTTTCCCGCACTTCAGCGCGCAGCTGATCAACTTCCTGGGACAGCCGCCTGACATCCATCGCCTTTTTTACCAGAAGGCTTACTTCGTCGAGGTCAAACGGCTTGGTAATATAATCGAAAGCGCCGCGCCGCATGGCCTCAATCGCATTCTGCATGGTGGCCTGGGCCGTCATAATGATAACGGAGACCCCCCTTCCTTCAGACTGTATCTTTTCGAGCGCCTCGAAACCGTTCATTCCGGGCATGCGGATATCCATCAGAACGATGGCAATGCCGCCTTCCGCGAGCCGCTCCAGTGCCTCAACGCCGTTCTGCGCCTGGGTGGTTTCGATTCCCTCTTTTTCAAGGGCCTTTTTGATGACCCAGCGGACGCTTTCGTCGTCGTCTACTATGAGAACTTTTTCATTCGTCATTTCAGGTTTATACTCCGCACTACCGTTATCCTGCCAGCGGCAGATAGACGCTGAAGGTTGTCCCTTCATTCTCCCGGCTTTCGACGCGGATTGTCCCCAGGTGCTCCTGGATGATCTGGTAGGAAAGGGCCAGGCCCAGGCCCACGCCGCGGTCCTTCGTGGTAAAGAACGGCGTGAAAAGATTCTGCAAATGGTCCTGGCTGATTCCCGGCCCCGTGTCCGTTACCTTGACCACCATGAGCTGATGCTTTCTGCCGTCGGACTGTACGGTCGTGAACTGATCGGACATTCTGGTCACCACGGTCAGCTTCCCGCCGGCAGGCATTGCCTCCATCGCGTTCTTGATGATGTTCAGAAATACCTGCACCAGCTGGTCCTCGTTGCAGAGGACGCCGGGAAGGCTGGGATCATACATTCGTGCAAGCACGATCCTCTGGCGCCGCGCTCCCTCCTCGTGCAGCAACAGCACCCGATCAAGAATGCTGTGTATATTCGATTCCGTTGTTTCCCTGGGCTTTATCCTGGTGAAATCGAGGATGCCTTCCAGCACCTTGTTCAGCCGGTCGGCTTCCTTCAATATCACGTCGAGGTATTCCGTGAGGTTGCCAGGCTCCCTGCCAGACAGCAGGTCCGACCGCATGAGCTGTGCAGCGCCGCGAATGCCCACCAGCGGGTTCTTGACTTCATGGGCAATGCCCGCGGCGATCAATCCGAGCGTGGCGAGACGGTCCGCCCTCCGCATTCTGTCCTTGAGGTCCCGCACCCCCGCCTGATCGCGGATGGTCAGGATGACACCGGTGGGAACTCCCTCCTCATCGGTCAACTGGCTCGTGACAAGCCCTACAGGATGCCGCGGACCATGCTTGACCACGATCTCCGCCTCGTAGTCTGAATAGGACCTGCCTGACTCCACGGTCCTGTCGAGAAGGCGCACCACCGCGGGATTATCGGCAAGTATTTCGCGGGCGTGCCTGCCGACTGAGTCGGCGCCGGCGATCCCGGTCATTTCCTCGGCAGCCCGGTTCCAGATGATCACACGGCCGTCTGCCGCAATGACGATCACACCGTCAATGATGCCGCTCAGAATATCTAGGGTGATGTCGCTTATGCGTTCACGGGACGTTCCCATGGTTCATTGATAGCACAATACATTTGAGTATTCAAGCGATTTCATGGTATAGTCCGTTGACAGAGCGGATAATGTTCAACTTCAGCCTGCTATTCGTAGCCCTTGTCTGGGGCATCAATTTCTCCGTGGTGAAATTTTCGCTTGCGGAGTTTCATCCGCTCGGCTTCACCGTGGTCCGGTTCGCCCTCGCCTCTCTGTTCCTCCTCATGGTCATGATCGTGCGCCGGGAATCCCTGAACGTTGACCGCGGGGACCGCCTCTCGATCATCATGCTCGGATTGATCGGCATCACCCTCTACAACCTTTTTTTCATGTATGGGCTGCAGGTCACCACCGCGGCAAACTCGGCGCTGCTGATTTCCCTGTCCCCGCTCTTTGGAGCGCTGATCCAGTTTGCACGGGGACGCGAACAGCTCACGCTTCGAATCTGCGCCGGCCTTGCATGCGCGACAGCCGGTGTGATCCTTATCGTCACCGGCCGCCACGACGATCTGACCCTGCTGTCATCCGGCATCAAGGGTGACCTGCTCACGCTCTGTGCTGCGCTCACGTGGGCGGTGTATACCCTGTCGGCAGGCCCGCTGTTGCGGAAATATTCCGCCATCAAAATCACCGCCTATGCGATGGCTTCCGGAAGCGCCCTGCTCCTTCCCGTGAGCCTGCAGAGCCTCGCTGCCCAATCATGGTCCGGTATTTCAGTCGACGCCTGGGCAGCGCTCGCGTTCGCTTCATTCATCGCCGCAGGTGTGGCCTATGTCTACTGGTACGAAGGGGTCAGGCGGATCGGTGTCACCCGCACCATGGTATACCATTACCTTATGCCTGTTGCCGCTGTCATTACCGCATCGCTCCTGCTGGGAGAGCGGATTACGATGTCCCAGATCATCGGAGGATTCTCTATCCTGCTTGGCGTCTACCTTGTTCAATCATCAGCAACTCGCGCATAATGCTCCAAGCCCACGCACAACGAGCGTCGTTAGGAAGAATAACCTGCTTCACCGTGCTGACTGATGTCGAGTCCCTCGGTCTCCTGCTCCGCGTCAACCCTGATCCCCATCACGGCATCCAGCGCCTTCAGCATGAGCAAACTGACGACGAATGAATAGACGGCGACCAGGGCAACGGCTCCAGCCTGGATAAAGAACTGCTTCGGATTCCCGAAGAAGGCGCCATTGGCTCCCGCAGCATTGATGAGCGTGGAAGCGAAGAGCCCGGCCATGAGCGTTCCGATCGTTCCGCCAACACCGTGTACACCAAATGCATCGAGCGAATCGTCATACCCGTACTTCGTCTTGGCATTCAGCGCAGTGTAGCAGACTCCACCCGCTGCAATGCCGATCATGAGCGCTGGCATCGGACCAACGAAGCCGGCCGCCGGCGTGATGGTTGCGAGGCCGGCGATGGATCCGGTCGCTGCGCCGAACATCGTCGGTTTTCCCCGGTGGAACCACTCTACGAACACCCACGTCACCGTAGCGGCGCACGCAGCCAGATGAGTCGTTAAAAATGACATCGTTGCCAATGATCCCGAGGCGAGCGCGCTCCCGGCATTGAATCCGAACCATCCGAACCACAGAAGCCCGGCACCGAGCACGGTCAGCGGCAGATCATGGGGCGGCATGGACTCACGCAGAAATCCCTTCCGCTTTCCGATAAAGAGCGCCGCTGCCAGCGCTGCAAAACCTGACGTCGCATGCACGACAATACCGCCTGCAAAATCGAGAACGCCGAGATTCTTGAGCCAGCCGCCGGTACCCCAGACCCAGTGGGCGACAGGATCGTACACCACCGTTGTCCAGGCCAGCATAAAAAGAAGATATGCCGAGAATTTCATACGCTCGGCCACGGCACCGCTTATGAGCGCCGGCGTAATAACAGCGAACATCATCTGGTACACCATAAACAATAGATGGGGTATTGTCGGCGCATAGTCCGCATTCGGTGTGAGACCGACATTGGCGAGACCTGCCCAGCTGAAATCACCCACCAGACCATTCACATCCGGGCCAAACGACAAGGAGTAACCGAACAGCACCCATTGCAGGCTTATCAGTGCAATTGCGATGAAGCTGTGCATGATCGTACCCAGAACGTTTTTTTTGCGCACCATGCCGCCATAGAACATGGCAAGCCCTGGCGTCATGAGCATCACGAGCGCTGTGGATATGAGCATCCATGCGGTGTCACCGGAATCGATCTTTGCTGCGGGTGCGGCAACACCCGCGGCAGACTCCGCGGACTGGGCCATTACCGCAACAGGTACAAAAACCAGCGTGCATACAAGAGCCAGCAGAAAAGCGATTAATTTTATTCCCTTCACGGTAAGATATCCTCCCTGGAAAATAAATACATTTCAACGTAGTTCGACAAGCTGATTATAGGGAACGTGAAATAGTTCAGAGCGCCGCGTCGTCGGACTCTCCGGTTCTGATCCGCACTGCCTGGTCAATATTCATGATAAAGATCTTTCCATCATCGCCCCTGCCTGATCTCGCTGCTGCGATCATGGTATCGAGCACCTGCCTGACCCTGTTGTCCGGCGCAACTACCTCAATAGCGAATTTTTTTTGCGATTCTATAGTCTGGATTTCAGGTTGCACACGAAAAGCATTGATTGCCTGATAATCAAACCCCATTACTTCTGAAATAGTCATACCCTTCACCAGTATTCCAGATAGTGCTGCCTTCACCTCATCCAGCTTATCCGGCTGAATGATGCATTTGACCAGTTTCATAAATACTCCCTAGGATAGCTGCCCTTTGGATAATCAGTGCCTGCCTTTATAGTTAGCAAGGCCTATGCCATTGGAAAATGAAATTATCACCGAATTAACACATTGATTTAGCTGAATAATAAAATATAGGTGTCAGCTTATTTCCCTTACAGACCCATCATGGTAGATTACTATTTGGGCATTTGTTTAAAGTGCGGGCATATGCTATGAAATAATGACTAGGTTATTCGAAGCAACTATATTGAAATCACTGAGGCCTTTGATAGGCTAGGTTAATTGGTAAAAAATATTGACAAGGAATTAATACTATATTATAATTATTCTAACATATGACTATGAAGCTAGCTGAATACCGAAATATAGGATTAACGTTAACTCCGCAAAGAATTGCCATACTGGAATTTCTGGAAGGGAATTGCAGCCACCCATCGGCGGAGGATATTTACAGGGCTGTAAGCAGCAGATTTCCAACGATGTCTCTGGCTACCGTCTATAATACGCTGGCCGCACTTAAAGCAAAGGGTAACATTCTGGAATTATCGCTTGATGCAGGAAAAAAACGGTATGATCCCAATACTAGCGATCATAATCATATAATATGCATAACCTGCAGACGGATTATCGACATACCCTCAGAAAGTACTCTCTATGCAGCAGGGAGTGTATTGAAGGATTTTAATGTACTTAAAAGTACCGTGGAAATTCAAGGAATCTGTCCGGATTGCATACGATTGAAGTAATGATTTCATGATGGAGGTTGTAAATGTGTGTTGATCATAGCATCAAGTGTTCCTGCGGAAAAAGCCAAGCAAGCTTTCAGTTGCGCGATGAGATACTGCCGATCGAAGCAGTGGCTAATCTATACTGCCCTGCCTGCTCTCAACGCATAACGTATGATCCTGAGTCGATGATCGCGGATAATGGGTGGATCATAGGTCTGAACATGGAGGTTGCGCGCTTTATGCTGCGGCAGAAAGCCTCCTCGACAAGCATGTTGACTCCCGATTTCATATTCGACGAAGGGTATTGCACCTGGAGGGGAATAACCCCTTCGGACCATATCGATTCCTTAAAAGAGCGCGAAGCGCTGGTCAGGCTCGCCTCAACAGACCGAACGCGCTACTTTCAGGAAATCAAGACGTGGGGCAACAACCGCATGCAGCGACTTGCCCGGGAGGGATGGAGGAAAGCACATGAAAGAGAACCCGTCAAAGCATAAATTGAAAGAACAACCAGCCATGACAGTTACCGCTGTCCTTGATATTATTGCCACCTGCCCGAAGTGCGGCGGCGAAGTGGGCCTGTGGTCTGAGGAGAACGAGACGTTGTGCGTGTTCTGCGATCATCCCGTATTCGACAGGGAGGGGACGGTCCATTGATCCTGTCTGACGACAGTCCCTGGCCTGGATCATTGTAAAATCTATCCTGAAAGGAGCTGGTATGAAAAAAGCATTGATCGTCTATTTTAGTCTCGCGGGAAACACCAGAAAGATGGCTGAGGATCTAGCCGAAGGAGTGAGGTTCAGCGGTACTGGGGTCGAGGTAAAACCCCTTTCTGACATCAAGAGCGAAAAGGATTTGCAGGGCTACGACGGCTATCTCTTCGGCTGCCCAACCTATCACAAGGACATAACCGAGAATTTCAAGACCTTTCTTTTCACCGCAAAAAAAGCCGGTCTTGAGGGAAAGCTGGGCGGTTCGTTCGGTTCGCATACGCATAGCGGTGAATCACCAGGCATCATCTTCGACACCATGGAAAATGTGTTCGCCATGAAAATGACCGACCTTGGCGCCTTAACCTTGAAAGAACGCGTTGTACAGTCCGATGAGGGAATGAGGGCCTGCCAGGCATACGGCCGCGATTTCGGAAAACGTCTCTCTGCTTCCTGATCAGGCAGTGGAGAAGGCAATTGATTGGGAGATTGTTTGCAATGGATGCAGTTATCGAAAAAATACCCGGCGGCTTCAGCGTTGACGGGCTGGAGCTAAAGAACGGCAAATGCGGCTGCACTGCGGTGCTTCCCTGCTGTTATAGCTGGTCCAAGGTAAAAAGGACCGGCAATTCCTTCCTGTTCACCGCAAAGCTCTCAGGCCCTGACTCTACGGATATCTTCTTCTGGAGCTATATCGTCAAAAAAGACAGCGCGATCGTTGAGGTCAGGGTGGAGGATGCGCGCGATAAAAAGATCTTCTCCGGATACTATCCGCCCCCTCTTGAGGATTGGACGTCCAGGGGATGGGAGGTCATAAATAAGGAAGGTGCGCGCGAGGACTTCAGTGTATGGCGATGTTCCGCATGCAGATGGCTTTACAAGGAAGTTGAACAAACAGTCAAGTTTACGGAGCTTCCTGAGACCTGGAAATGCCCGGTCTGCAATGTCGGCAAGGAATCTATGGAGAAAGTGGGATAGGAACGCAATACCCGGCTCCACTTGTGCTCGTCCCCTTTTTCTCTGGTATACTATCCCTATCGGTTTTCAATGTTAAATTACATGGAGGTGGCAAACATGCCATACGCTGCAAAAGACTATGCCAAACTTATCGGAATGGCCGGCTTCAGTGAAACACTGCTCAAGAACCATGTTACGCTGTACCAGGGATATGTCACGAATACAAACAAAGTACTTGATACTCTTGACCAGCTCACCAAGGATGGTAAAACCGCTGCTCCCGAATTCGCGGAACTTAAGAGAAGACTGGGCTGGGAGTTCAATGGCATGCGGCTCCATGAATACTATTTCGAGAACCTGGGAGGCTCCGGCAGCCTCAATAAAGATGGCAAACTCGGCAAGAAGCTTTCCGCAGCCTTCGGAAGCTACGAGGCATGGGAAAAAGATTTCAAGGCCACGGGCACCATGCGCGGAATCGGCTGGGTCGCCCTGTACCTCGACACACAGTCCGGAAGGCTCATCAACTTCTGGGTAAACGAACACGACGTTTCCCACCCGGCGGGCTGCACACCCCTCCTGATCATGGACGTGTTCGAACATGCATTCATGATCGATTATGGGCTGAAGCGTGTGGATTACATAGAAGCATTCTTCAAGAACATTGACTGGGCGGCGGTAGAAGCCCGTCTGCCATAAACATACTGCATTTTCTCCCCCTGGGCGGGGGTGCAGACAGCAAGCACCTCCGCCGTTTTCCCTTCGCAGTCAAGTGAGCGCTGAACAGAACCTTTAACTATACTACGAGATAATCGAAAGGAGACTATTAACAATGTCAAAGACAGAAAAGAATCTGCAGGATTCCTTTGCAGGAGAATCCCAGGCGAACAGAAAGTACCTTGCCTTTGCGAAGAAGGCGGAGGCCGAAGGCTTCAAACAGGCGGCAAAGCTGTTCCGGGCAGCGGCTGCAGCGGAGACGATCCATGCGCATAATCACCTGAGGGAACTGGGTGTCGTGAAATCAACAAAGGAAAATCTCATGGCTGCCATCAGCGGCGAATCCTATGAGTTCCAGAACATGTATCCGAAAATGATCGCTGATGCCCAGGCTGAGGGCAATAAGGGCGCTTTGCAGAGCTTCAACTACGCTAACGAGGTGGAGAAGATCCACGCTGCGCTGTACCAAAAAGCGCTCGACAGCCTTGGCAGGAATATCGAAACCGACTATTATGTCTGCCAGGTCTGCGGCTACACGGCCGAGGGCGAAGCGCCTGATGAGTGTCCGGTCTGTAAATCCAAGAAACCTGCCTTCAAAAAAGCGGAGTAGGATGTGAAGGTCATCGCGTTCAACGGCAGCCCTCGCGCCCACGGCAATACCGAGGTTCTACTCAATGAGGCGCTCAAACCTGTCCGCGAGGCCGGCCACGATCTCACGGTTTTCAAGCTCAACACGCTGCATATCAGGCCTTGCCAGGACTGTGGCGGCTGCGTCAAGACCGGGGTATGCATACAGCAGGACGAGATGACCGGGATCTATCAGGCGATCAGGGAGGCTGAACGGATAATCGTTGCCTCCCCTATCTTTTTCTACAGCCTGAGCGCCCAGACCAAGGCAATGGTCGACCGATGTCAGGCCTTTTGGTGCGAAAAGTATCTGCTGAAACAGGTCATCCCTGCCGGCCCCCTGGGAAGAAAAGGCCTGCTTCTGCTTGTCGGAGGCATGAAGAAAGAGGACGGCAAACACACGGCTGATGCAACAGCAAAGGGCTTTTTCAGGACCTGCAGCGTGCCCGAACACGAGATACTCTTCTTCGGCGGTGTTGATGCGAAAGGGGATATTGAGAAGCATGCCACGGCGCTGAAGGATGCTTACGAAGCGGGGATGAGGCTTTTGAAATAAAAAAGGGCCGGCATGTGATGAACATGCCGACCCAGGGAGGATGAACGACGATCGATCAGATCGCCGGTTCTCCATGTTCTCCGGTCCTGATCCTGACGATATCTTCGATGGCCGTAATAAATATTTTCCCATCGCCGATCTTTCCGGTCTTTGCTTTTTCCATGATGGTTGTTACTACCTGTTGAACCATGCTGTCAGCGACCACGACATCGATCTTCACTTTCGGAATGAACGATATGTCGTATTCCGCTCCCCGGTATAACTCCACATGCCCCTTCTGCCTGCCGAATCCCTTTACCTCGGTTACCGTCATGCCCTGGATGCCGATCGCATTCAACGCATCCTTAACCTCATCTAGTTTGAAGGGCTTGATGATCGCCTCTATCTTTTTCATAATATCCTCCTGATGTATTGATTCCGACGCTCCTTGCTCCTAACTCCGGGCTCACCACTCCAGACTACTACGAGTTATACGCCCGCTCCCCGTGCTGACTCTCGTCAAGGCCGACAAGCTCTTCCTCCGAATCAACACGCAGGCCGACCAGCACCTTGATAATGAAGAAAATGACTGCCGTTGCGACCGCACTGTAGACTACCGTTGCACCGACCGCCTCGATCTGGATCCAGAGCTGTTTCGGATTGCCGTACAGGAGTCCCTTGCCCGCTTCATTGATTGACGGGTCAGCGAACACACCGGTCAGGATCGCTCCGATGGTCCCACCGATGCCGTGGATGCCAAATGCATCGAGGGTATCGTCATAGCCGAGCTTGGGCTTCAGTATCGCGACCGCATAGAAGGGTATGATGCCCGCTGCGAGCCCGATTATCATGGCTCCGCTGATGTTCACGAATCCGGCTGCCGGAGTTATGGCGACCAGGCCGCCCACTGCGCCTGAAGCAAGCCCCAGCACCGTGGGTTTGCCCGAGTGCATCCACTCTACGAACATCCAGGCAATTGCTGCCACCGCGGCCGCGGTATTGGTATTGATGAACGCCGCTCCTGCCAGCCCATTCGCCGCGAGCGCTGAGCCCGCGTTGAATCCGAACCACCCGAACCACAGGAGCCCCGCTCCGGTAATCACGAGCGTGAGATTGCCCGGCATGATCGCTTTCGCATGCCGTTTTCCGAGTATCAGGGCGCCCACCAGCGCCGCGACGCCCGCATTAACATGTACGACCGTCCCTCCGGCGAAATCAAGCGCGCCAAGCTTTGCCAGGAAGCCTCCACCCCAGACCCAATGCGCCACGGGGATATAGACCAGCGTCATCCAGAGCACGGAGAACAGGACCCAGGCAGAGAACTTCATGCGTTCGATGTACGCGCCGCTCGCCAGGGCCACGGTGATGGCCGCGAACGTAAGCTGGTACATGATAAAGATGTACTCGGGTATCGTCTTTGCCAGGTCCGAGATGCTGTTCGAACCTATCCCCTTCAGGAAGACCTTAGAAGCGTCGCCGACGAAACTGCCGTCTCCGACGAAGGTAAATGAATACCCGTACATGACCCAGAGCACACTCGCAATGCAGAAGGTGACAAAGGTCATGGCCATGGTGTTCAACGCGTCCTTGGTCTTGGCCAATCCGCCATAGAAGAGAGCAAGTCCAGGTATGGACATGAGCATGACCAGGGCCGTTGCCACGATCATCCAGGCCGTGTCACCAGTATCAATCTTCGGTGCAGGTGCCGGAACCGCAGCGGGTACGGCTGCCGCTGCAGCGGGTACTGATGCTTCCTCGGCGATTGCAAAACCGCTCACGGCGAGCATCGCCGCTATGATGCAGAACAGAATGAGCTTTTTCATGATAAACCTCCCGTAAAGTGAATGGCGTCGCTACTACTCTTGTGTAATCTATTTATTACAGGTCGATGTCGATCTGGAACGTCGCGGTCGGCTTTAAGGCGTCTTTATTCGTAAAAATGTCATAGCCCACGATGACGCCCACGTTCGGCGCGAACTTCCAGGCAATTCCAAGGCTCGTTGCGCCGTAGCCGTTCTCTGCGCCCTGGTAATCCACGGCAACCCAGAGCTTGTCCGAGATCTCGCTGATGGTGCGGTCCCAGGAAGCCAGAACTCCGGTTGCGTCCTTTTCACCGTTCTTGTTCAACAAGAGCTTGTCATTGCCTGCGTAGTAACCCACCGAGAAGCGGCCTGCGGCGCCGAATGTCTTTGCGACCACGCCATAGATCAGATTAAAATCAGTCAGGTCCTTCTTGGTACCGAAATCGTAGCCGCCTACAGCAATGGCGGGAGAGCCCTTGAACAGCGAATCCTCGGGAGTTCCGATCTTGGCATTGTAGTAGAGCGGATTGGAATCATAGGGCTCTAGGCTGATTGTACGCTGGTCAATGCCGATCTCCGCCTGTATCTTTTCAAAAGGAAGTACGCCGACCGTGATCCCGTTATTGACCACCGTTGTCTCCCGGGTTCCCGCATCAGTCTTCTTTACCTTGATATACTGATCAAAACCAAAATGCCATTTATTGAACGGCTGAATATCCGTTGACGGTATCCAGATCTGTGTTGACGGTGTTGCATATGCCGCAGTACCCGCCAGCAGCATCAGCCCCAGGATCAATGCTATCTTTTTCATTGTGAAGTCCTCCCATGTCACATTCATAGATTCTGCTCGCATGGAGCAGGTGCAGCAGTTTGTGTGAAAGCCTCCGGAGCCTTCGATCGTTGTCTCTCAACAACTTCACTGACATGATACTTTGCAAGGCATATGCCACAAGGAAATTGTCAGAGTCCTGTTGCAAACTCATTGATATGTATGTTCATTTGGCTTTGGCTGTTGCATCAGCGCCTTGCGAACCAGGCGTAGGGATTATGCATGTGGTGAAATGTTGGTCAGATCAATGAGAATAGTGAACGGTCATTCACCAGTGGGAATGTTGAAGTTATCGGCAGCTCGAACATGAGAACTCATTTCAAAGGGTTTTTCCGTCCTTGACAACAGGACCGCATGCCGTTATCCTTTTTCACATTGCCCCAGCGAACGAAAATGGCATGCATCTCTCGCATCAGGAATGAGGCATCATGAATATCAGAACAGTTATTGCGCTCGTCTTTTTTCTCAGTGCGCTGCCCATGATCTCCGCTCATGCGGGCTACCGCAACGACCATACCGGCAATGGTGACGACATCACGACCGCCATCGGACTGCAGGGTTGGTATTCCCAGGCAAAAGCACAGTGGCAGATCTCCTTTCCCTATACCACTAGCTACGTGAATGCGGGCACTCCCGCGGGAACGACCGGGAAGATAGAATCACGACTGGATTACAGAAAGATCGACAGCCCGATATTCATCATGTCAGGAGGGGCGAATGTCACCTCGCATATTTCGTTCGACATGGTTTACGGCTTCGGATCGATCTCTGGAGGAAGGGGCACGGACACCGACCGTTTTATACCAGCTTCGGGCGGCGGGCTGGAGTTTTCACGATCGCTGAACACGCTGGACGGGGAAGTAACCTTGTGGGGAATCAATTTTTATCTCAACGGCAACTGGCTTGGAACCCCACGAGCCACTCCCTGGGGCATCGTCCTCGGATTTCAGCATTACGAGGACAACCTTCGGATGCGAAGCGGCCTTCAAACCGTGGCAGTAACACCGTTTGACGGCATTAATCTTCCGCCAGCAGGCACTGCCTTCACGTCGCTCAACTCGTCGTATGATTTTTCCTGGGACATGCTCAAAGCCGGGGTGCTGCTCCACGAGGACCTGGCAAAGGAATGGTCGTATGCCGCATCCCTGTCTGCCTATCCCTTCGTACACTATCGCGGCGAAGGATTCTGGAACCTCCGGGCCGGAACAAGCGCGAGCGACTTTCGGATGCAATCACCGAACTTTGTGCACGAATCATCGTCAGGGTATGGTTATGAGGCTTCTCTGGAACTGGCATATGCCTTGTCGGAGAATACGAGTCTGCGGGCAGGGTACCGAACATTGTATCTCTATGCGGCAAATGGCACCGATACCACATACTTTGCCGACGGTGCGGCGTTTACATCAAAGCTGGATTGGGTAACGGTTACCCGGCAGGGAGGGTTTGCGGAAGTGTTGTACAGATTTTAGCCGCTCATGAGAACATGCAAATCGTCTGAACGTGGCACTTGCTTCGTGAGGAACGTGGATAGTTCAGTGTTTTGCGGCCTTGAGAAGCTTTTCCAGTTTATCGGCGCCCACGCACTCCCTGGCATATGCGCACCATTCGATGCAGGACGTGCCGATCGGCCGGGAATTCAAATGCCCGCACTTCTGGCAAGCGGTCTCCGGTTCATCCGACCAGATCTCGATCTTCTCGCCGCACTTCTGACACCGGATATCCTCCGGTTTGGGTGAACGTATCTCAATGCTTCCTGGGCATCCTTCTTTAAACATGATTGCATTCTACACCCGATGGGGATTGCCTGCTATGATGCAAATCATACGGCTTCAGCCCTGGGTGGTCTCCTTGACCGCGTCAATTATTTCAAACTTGAAGTTATACGGGATGATCTGCCTGTTCACTTCGATCGGGATGAACAGGTTCACTGTTTTCCCCTTCAGTCCGACAGCGGCCTCACTATCGAGCGGGAGCAGCGATTGTATCTCATAAGTCTTTTTCTGCTGTGAAAAAACCACTTTCTTGACCGGGATCACGACAGTCTGCAGGCCTTGCCCCGCGAGTACGAACTGGTTGGGAATGGGATTGTTCCGGTCCTGGTAGCGAATCCCTGAATGCATAATACGATGGGACTGTTTATTTGTATCGAGATATTCCGCGCGGTCCCAGAGTATCTTGAGATCATGGGAGCTCATATTTTCCAGCCGCAGCTGGAAGCCCTGATCTCCAATGATCCACGATACGGAGATGACCTTGTCCTGGTATCGAAGGTCCGGCGATGCTTCAGGGGTGATCATCCGGTAGGATAACCGGTAGCGGACGATATCCCGCAGGATCTTCACCAGTTTGATGTTCAGGGTGCTGCCATCGCCAATGTCCTTGAGCGCGAAGGACCGGGGTGTATAGTCCTCCCGGGACACCTCGAGCACTGCTTTGGCCTCGAGCGCGGGGTCCGTGGGTACTTCAACGCTGACTTTTGCCGGCGAAGTGTATTTCTGCTCCCGCAGTTCAGTGCCTGATACGACCCTGATTACCGCATCCGGTGGTTCAGCGAATACCTTGAAGTTCTTGGCTACTACCCCGGAGCAGCCCGTTGACAGCAACACCACTGACGCCAAGATCATTATCTTTTTCATTCGATCCTCCCTTGCTCGCAAAGATTTACAGGATTACGAAGTGGACAGATTCATGGCAGCTTGACCTCAAATTCAAGTTCAGTTTCTCCGAGCAGAAACCGTGTGCGCTGTACCCGAAACCGTACCACATCCTCTTTTTTCTTGTAGAACAATGCGATCTTGACATCATCCACGGTCTCGACAGGTACGCTGTCCAGGGAGAGCAGAACATCTCCGGACTTTATTCCAGCCTTCTTGGCGGCGCTCCCTTCCAGAAAATCCTCAATGCTCACCCTGCCCCCGGACTCTTTGAGCGAGGCCATGATCCGGGGCGCGCTATAACCATCGAGTTGTTGCGGATATACAAGATAGTCGGCGATGCCTGGTTCAATTTCCACGTCATTCAGGATCACGGCATAGCTCCTGCCATTCCGCTTGTATGCCCGCTTCGGAATTCCCGAACCATATGCAATATGCCCCAGACCGGCGACCACAACCATTCTGCTCTCGGGGTTCTTTCGAACGTATTCATCAATGGTCTGCGCCATGGTCTCATCCCACAGAATCTGGGCCTGGTAGAAGGACTCAAAGCTGCGTTCACTGGGAGCGCGGTGCTGGCTGAACACCTGCCCTAGCCGCACGCGGTATTCAGCGTCCGAGAAATCCATGAGCGCGGGAAGTTCCTTTCGCTCCTCGTCAGTGAGGGCGTCCATGCCCGCTTTGGACACTTTATCGGTTATCTCGCGCCGGATGTTCAATGCCACAACGGGAATCTTCTCAAACCGGGCAAAATCGAGTATCGGTTTGTACAGATTGTAATCGAAAGACCAGCGTTTGAAATACTGCGCCTGTTTCAAAAAATCCCGCTCGGAGATAGCACCGCTTATATATTCATCCAGCGCTTTCTGGAACGGCCGCTGGAACATTTCCATGCCAATGGCGATCTTCGGGTATTTCCGGTGCATGGCCTTGATGACCTGAAGCTGGATGTTGTGATGCGAGAAGCGGTCGTGGTATTCCCCCACATAGACAATCTGTTTGCCCGCCGCGCCCTCGATCACCTCGGATAACGACCGCCCCGCCGAAACCTGGACAGCCGCGGGTTCGGCCCGTAGTTCAATCAGAATACCCCGGTCCGCCTCCGCAACCGTCTTGATCATTTTTCCCTGTGCATCCAGAGATATCGTACTAAACTCCCCCGCCTGCGCCATGATACGGATCGATTCAGCAGCTCGTTCTGCGGAAGTTGCCTGGAGCATCAGTACGACTTTGGATGGATTCCAGGGATTTTTTCTGGCTTCCAGGGCAAGGGGTTCAGTGCGCTGCTCGATCTTGCCAAAAAGCCGGCCAGCAAGCGCATTGTCGGCGCCAAAGAGAACGAATGATGACGACCGTATGACCGCGTCTTTGATGGCATCTGCTTTTTTTTCCTCGCCGCCCCGCCGCTTCCATCCAGCGGCCGCATCGGTATACATTTCCGCATTGGCATCGGGCAGCACCACGACAGGAGCATCCTCCTTCAGGATCGCGGGAAGCAGGGGCGGAATCTCGCCCTGCAGCAGGCGCCGGGGGATATCATAGTTCCGGTCAATTACCAAGGCGGACGGTTCATCGTCGAATAAGAGCGACACTTGTTTCTTTTCCGAATCCAGCCTGATGACCTCGGTCCTGCTGCTGCCGCCCATAAAAAGCACGTCAACCGGCACATCGAGGATGTAGATGTCGCTGTTTTGCTTCAGGTCAAAGCTGATCTCGAACTTACTGCCATTCCGCCTGATTGCGGCATTTTCAACGCTCAGGGCCGGCAGCCCTTTTCTGTCCACCCATTGCTCAAAGAACCACCCAAGGTCCCGGCCAAGTTCCTTTTCAAAGAGGCTCCGGACTTCATCCCAGGACCGTGACTGATTCTCGCGCTGGCCGTCCACAATACGGGCGTAGATCTTGTCCCCTGCAAGGATTTTCAGCATATGAAAGACCATGGCGGTCTTGCCGTGCCCATTGGCGCGAGCCTCCGCGTCATCGCCGCCCTTAAAATCCCTGAGTGAGCGCTCTTCAGCAGGCTTGACATGGAGGCCGAACTCTATCAATATCTTTTTTCGTTGAGTCCATCCGCCTTCCAAGGAATCCCCTCCCCCATGCTCCGCGGTTGCTGCGAACGCTAGACCTGCACACCAAAGTACTCCGGCCAGAACAGCAGGTATAAATAGTGAAATACCAGTTCTCATAATCTCCCTGTGCTTTTTCTTTTCATCTTATCAGAAACCTTCCGAGAATGCTACCATGCGGACATTCCCTGGCAAAGGGTTTACTCTGCTCTGGTTTAATTATTATTTCAAACACCTGACAAAATGTCTTGAATTTGCTTAAATAGATTACTATAATGAGTCCCCGAGTTTCAAAGTCAAGCATGAAGGGAGTCTCACCATGGCGGCAAAAAAGAAAGCCACAAAAAAACGGGCGGTAGCCAAACCCGGGAAAACCATCGTAAAAAAAGCTGCAAAAAAGGCCGCCGGGAAACCGGCACGAAAGGCCGTCAAAAAAACAGTCCCAAAAACAGCCGCTGCGAAAAAGGGAAAACCAGCCGTCCAGAAGACGCAGGCTGCCAAACCGCGCCTGTCCCCGGCCATGCAAAAGAGGAATGCACTGCTGAAAAAGCTTTTGCTCAAGAAGCGGAACGAGGTCGTCAGCGGGTTGGAGGCCCAAATAGGCCGCAAACTGGTCAGGGAAACCGGCCAGAAGATCGACTCTGCCATGGACAGCGGAGACCAGTCGTCGCTCGATATGGACCAGGGAATCGATTATTCTCTTCTGGAAATGAAGTACGAGCAGTATAAAGACATCGCTGACGCATTCCGCAAGCTCGAGGACAGCTCCTTCGGTCTGTGCGAGGAGTGCGGCGAGGAGATTGACATCAGGCGTCTTACCGTCAGTCCCCTTGCACGCTACTGCATCTCGTGCAAAACGAAAAAAGAGGAAATGGAGAGGATTCAGAAGGAGGAGACCCGGTTCAAGGAATGAAGGCCCATTCGCCTTTCTCCGTGCCAGCCACGAGCCTGACGACGGAGTGACTGCGCAAAAGCACTGTCAGTTTTTCTTGACAAAAAAGCCCTGATACAGTATCGTATGCCTCTAATTTTTTCCGGGGCGGTGTAGCTCAGCTGGTAGAGCAGGGGAATCATAATCCCTGTGTCCGGGGTTCGAGTCCCTGCACCGCCACCATTTAATCATTTCAGACGTTTTTTACAGTCCAAGTAAAAAAGAAAGCCCCTGAAAATAGGGGCTTTTTCTTTTTCTACCATCTTTCCCCGTGCATGATAAACCTTGGCAACCACTCATAGTGTGGGGTATTCTGTGGGGTATCCGGGGTAGTTGAGGCAGCATGAAATCCTAAAAATCCCCCAAAACAGGGGGCGACCCCTGACAACAGCGGCAAATGTCGGTCACAGCCTGTATTTTGCCCGCCACAAGCTTTGGCGTTTTAGCGTACCAGATAATTTCTAATTGCCCTTCTTCCCCGCTGCATCTTTCTGGCGCTCCGTAGGCACCTCCCGGATCTCGATGAACTCCTCGAGCCCAAGAACTGAAAAGAACTTCCGCACGTCATCACCCACGGTCCTGACAAGGATTTCTTTTTTATCAGGCAGGGGAGAATTCAGGACAAGCTTCCCATATTTTTTGAAACTGTCCTCGGTCACCGCCTCGGCAAGCTTGATGATGCCCACCAGGGCAAGAGAATCTTCATCGAATTCCAGGACAGACATATCCACGGCTTTCTTGATGAACGGGTCCATCTTTAGTCGCTCGGCAAGTGTGGTCGCCATGTGCACTTTATATTTTTCGATGAACTCATCGGTGAGTTCGACTCCCCGATTGCGCGCTTTGATAAAAACATTCATGCCGAGCTGAGCAAGCAGACCGCCGGTTTCCACCTGCCTGACGAACTCGTCTTTCAGGTTCATCTGTTCGGCAATGGTCCTGGCCAATATCCCGATGCTGGCGCTTTTCGCCGCACGACGCCTCACCTCCGGGCCTTTCCCGAGCACGAACAGCGAGAGGGATACGATGAGTGCTTTCACCCGGTCGGCGCCGATCCTTAGCACCGCATCAAAAAAGGAAGGGACATCTCCGTGAGCGCTGTGGTCGAAGTAGTTGGAATGGGCTATATGAAGAATGGTCGCAGCCAGTTCCGGATTAGTGACCGCGATCTTTTCCCCCAGTTCCTGGAGCTTCCGTTGGCTTGCATTGACGTCATCCAATATGTCAAGCTCCGACAGGTCAAAACCCAGTTTCATGCTCGAGAGGATCATTTCCTCAATCGCAAGAAGGGCCTTTGCATCTTCATCTGGTATTTTGATATCCATAAGCGTCCTCATGTTGATCTTATCGGTATCCTTCCCGAAAACCTTTGATGCCCAGGCGATGCCGGAAGAGACTTCGCTTTTGACCTTGAGATCTCAAGGCATTATCAGGAACAACCTACCGCCCGGGGATGTGCTTTCGTCGCGTCTTTAGTTAGGATAGCATGGATTTTTGGGAAATGCCCTTGAAATCGAAAGGCATGCTCACCAGCAACAAATGTCTTCGTGTTATCGAGGTCGGAGAGGTAGGGCTGGATGTTGAGGACATCCATACCGCATTGTAGAGGTTGACATAACCGTTTTTTTTATGCTACGGTTTACAGTATGAAATCGCGAAGTGCCTGCATTTGTCGCAGCTTCATGCTTCTCGTGATCAGCAGTATCGTTATGTATCCCCTTTCTGGTGAAGCAATGGATACCTCATCCTATATTCAAAAAGTCGTTACCAAACTCAGTCGCGAGATCGGCGTGAGACCCTTCCATGATATGAGACGGATGGAACTGTCGACGTCGTTCATCAGCGGAGAGTTGTCGTCATTCGGTTACGAAGTCTCGAAGCAGTCCTATACCTTCGATGGATACCCGCAACAGAACATCATTGCTGATTTGCGCGGCATGCGCTC
Source organism: uncultured Nitrospiraceae bacterium (assembly GCA_964447405.1). Lineage (GTDB taxonomy): Bacteria > Nitrospirota > UBA9217 > UBA9217 > UBA9217 > JALNZF01. The sequence continues at coordinate 438,757 of CAYUSP010000004.1, forward strand.
GCTGGAAAAGGTACTCATCATCGGCGCTCACTACGATACCGTACGCACAACACCCGGCGCGGACGACAATGCGAGCGGCGTTGCGGGCTTGCTCGGGATCGCCCGGATGCTGGCCGGGAAGCAGCCTGAGATCACTATCCGCTTCGTTGCATTTTCAACCGAGGAACCGCCTGCATACCGCACACGCAACATGGGAAGTTATCACTACGCGAAGAGCCTGCGCGACAGCAACACACAGGTCAAGGGTATGATCTGCCTTGAGATGATCGGATTCTTCTCAGACGGGGAAGGCTCGCAATCCTATCCCCTGCCATTCATGAGTATGAAATATCCCAAAACCGGGAACTTCATAGCCATGGTCGGAAACCGCAGGTCCAGAGATTTCACGGAAAAGATCGCAGGCGAATTCAGGAAATCCACAGACCTGCCGCTCATCACGCTGAGCGCCCCTGCCATCGTCATCGGCATCGACTTCTCTGATCACTGGTCATTCAACCAATTCGATTACCCCGCCTTTATGGTCACGGACACGGCATTCTATCGTAACCAGAACTACCACACGCCATCCGACCTGCCCGAAACACTCGACTACGGGCGTATGACAAAAGTTGTGGAAGGGCTTGCTGCAGCGGCAGCGCAAATGGCCGGAGTGAGCAACAGTCTCTGGCCAAGTAGGGGTATCCGCAAATAAAACAGGGCGGTTTCCCGCCCTGTCTCTGCACTGCATATTCAGAACTAAAAAGTGATTATTTAGAAGCTGTGAACAACGCCGAAACAGAAGGCTGACGGGCTTTCTCCAGCTGCAGGTACATATGCTCCTCCCGCGCCGCTCTGCCCGAGGCCGTACGTCGCTTCGGTATCATTCTTCATCTTTGCGTACATGATGAACGCGGACGTGCGTTTCGAGAAGGTGTGATCGAAACCCACCGCTGTCAGCGTAGCACCGGTTTTGGTGAGGGGATTCTTGCCGTCTTCAGCTTTACCATAAGCGAGTTTGATCTTCTCATTGCCGATTGCCTGGGTCACCGAGATGTATACAGCGTTTCGCGTTATAGCCGAATCCGAATTGTCATCCTTGAGGGCTTCGTAGATAAGCCCGATCTTGGTGTCACCGATGGTATAGCCTGCGCCGATTTTGGTACCCGAATTTTTCATTTTGCCTGTTGAATCCCAACCCGAAGCCACACCGTTCTTATGGATCTCGTATGCCAAAGCGACTGCCAGCGGGCCTGCATTGACATTCGCCGAGGCTGAGTAAGCGTCCACAGTCGGCTTGGTGCCGCTGCTCGCGGTTTCCGTGCCCGTCTGGACCTTGGCTATGGTAAGGGTTGCCCCACCCAGAGTGGGCGACACATAGGCGATCACGTCCTTGGGTCGAAGGTCGAAATTCGCAGAACCGTTGACATTACCCATGATCGAATTATAGTCGCCCATGGTATCGCTGAACGGATCAAACTGGCCTGTTGACGATTTGTAAGGCGTATCATGCGTGCCGAGGATCAGGGTGCCGATGCTGTTGTGCTTCAAACCAACATAGGTATTGCGGACATTAAAGTTGTTGACGCTTGTCGTGCTGACCGCACCGGTGGTCGTATTGGTTACGCCGGTTGCCACGGACGTGGTCGTACCGTCCATATTGACGCCAAACTCCATCTGAAACACGGCGCTCAGGTTGTCACCCAGGCTTTCCGTGCCTTTGAAGCCGATGCGTGATGAGTTGGACGACACTTTCGTAAGACTCTTATCCGCTCCCGTTGCTTTGGCATCGGTCTCAATAATATCAACCGACAGCTTTGCTGCGCCATAGATCTCGATATTACCCTTCACAACCGGTGCATCACCTTCTGCCGCAAATGCCATGGAACTAAAACCGCAGATAACAAAAGCCACCACCAGTTTCAATAACTTCATACTCGTCCTCCTCCTTGTTGATAATTATTTAGCAGCTATTACATTCATGGAATCCATGATCTTCTTTCCTTTGGGCCCCTTGACGAATTCAATGAAATCCTTGACCGCTCCTGCCGGCTTTCCCTTGGTCACCAGCCGGTATGCCTGCACCAGCTTATATTTACCCGCCTTCACATTATCCAGACTCGGAGCGATTCCGTCCAGGCTCACGGCCTTGATCGCGCCGCGGGAAGCTACAATGGAAACATTGTCCGTCAGGCCGATGGCTTTTGCCTTGGCAAGCGCGTCCGCCATATCCACAGACGTCTTAATGGTAATGATTTTTTCCGACTCCTTCAGATTTTTAAAGCAGGGGATGGCTTTCCTGATCGTTTCTTTGGTGGCATCTGTTTCCGGTTTTGTGAGCGCTACGATCGGGCCGCTGCCGCTTTTCAGCTCATCCCAGGTGGTAATCTTGCCTTCGTATATTTTGCACAGATCTTCGCTCGAAAGATTGTCCAGGGAAATGCTCTTGTTCACGCCAATGATCACTCTCGCGTTCGCAATTTCAATCACTTCAAGACCCAGCACTTTTTCCTCGTCTTTTAAGGGCCTGTTGGCCATGCCAATGCCCAATTCCCCATTCGCAGCGCCCTGTATACCGCCCGCGGATTGAATGGACTGCTGGTTCACCATTACGACAGCCCCCTGGTTTTCCGCCATGAACGACTTGGCGAGTTCGGTTACAAGCGGGATCATGCCTCCGGAACCCGCGATTTTGACGACCTCTGCTCCAAAGGAAACATCGGCGCACAAGCAGGCCGCCATGACCAGTACAAAATGAAACACTTTCTTCATATTTCGTCCTCCCGGTTTTGTTAGGTTTTGAGATAGTATAGCAAATAATAAGTCCTGATGAACATAATGTGGATATTATTTCATTGCATTGTACGGGCAGGGTCTGATAAATATAGGCCGAGGATGCTATACTGTCTCATAAGGACTGCGTACGCTGGGCGGGTCCTCCGCTGTCAATTTCTGGCAAGCCTTGCTGAGTGCGAACGAATCAGTCACCGGATATCCGCCTTCAAGGAGAAACCATGCAAAACTACAGCAACGTGAGAATACTGATTGTTGACGACACCGAATCCATGAGAAAAACGATCAAGATGTTTTTGGAAGAAATGGAATTCACTGATATATCCGAAGCCAGGGACGGGCTCCTCGCCCTGTCTGAGCTGAAAAGAAAAAAGTATGACCTCCTCATCAGCGATTGGAACATGCCGCATATGGACGGCATAAGCCTCGTCAGGATGATCAGGAGCGATGACGCGTTAAAGGACATGAAGGTGCTCATGGTCACTGCGGAGGCGCATCAGGCGCATGTCCTGGAGGCCATCAAAATCGGCATAACTGACTATATTGTAAAGCCGTTTACCGGCGACGTCCTGCAGCGAAAAGTAGCTGCAATGCTCGCAGTGCGGCCACCGAACGCATAATGGACGCCCCCACCCCTTGTCCCTTGAAGATATTCGATTGCATCAGGAGATCGATAAGCAGGTATGAAATGTTTTCCGCGGGCGACCGTGTGGTCGTTGCCGTCTCGGGCGGACCGGACTCAATCTGCCTCCTCGATGTGCTGCATTCACTGTCAAGCGAGTTCGGCATTACGCTCCATGTCGCCCATCTCAATCACGAATTCCGTGGCGCTGAATCGGCTGATGATGCGCGCTTCGTTGCAGCGATTGCTGCCAGGCTTCAGATCCCTGCGACCATCGAAGCCTTCGATGTGCCGGCCTTCTGCCGAGAACGGGGATTCGCACCGCAGGAAGGCGCGCGCGACGTGCGCTATCGTTTTCTACAGCGCGTGGCCAACGCAACCAACGCAACCCGCATTGCCACCGGCCACACAGCAGATGACCAGGCCGAGACGCTGATCATGCGCCTCATGCGCGGGGCGGGGACCGACAGCCTCTCGGGCATCCCGCCGAAACGCGGTGCCATAATCCGCCCCTTGATCGACGTGACCCGTACAGAGGTCATGGAATATATGAACGCGAAGAGTCTCGAATACCGGACCGATCCATCGAATGCCAAGCCACTGTACACGCGGAACAGGATCAGACAGGAAGTGCTGCCCGTTCTAAAACAATTTAATCCGCGCATCATTAAAACACTCGCTGCCGAAGCATCGCTGCTCCGGGATGAGAACGACGCGATCGAGACGCATCTGAACGCAGTCGCTGATCGCCTGTTCATCCGGGAGGGGGACATCATCGCTGTAAAGCGCGATGAATTCATGACACTCCCCATCGCATTCCAACGGAGGCTTCTGAGAAAGCTCGTTAATTTGCTCGGCGCAGAAACTTCCGAGCTGAATCTTCCCCTGGCCGAAGAGGCGCTCGCCTTCCTGTCGGATGCACAGACCGGAAGAATTATGACTCTGCTGCCCGATGTAACGATCACCCGTGAATATGACCGCATCCTGTTCGGCGCCAACGCACCAGTCAGCGGCTTTTGCCTTGCTATCGCCCTGTCAGGAAGCACCACAGTGCCAAACCTCGGGATCGACGTCGAAACAGTACTTGTTAACTACATAGGATCAGGACCAGAAAGTACAAATTATGATTGGCAGGCTCTGTTCGATTATGCTAAGATGGGGCCGCTTTTAACGCTCAGGAGCAGGCAGCAGGGGGACTGGTTCTGCCCCGCAGGCATGGGCGGCAGACGCAAAAAAATCCAGGATTTTTTCGTGGACGAGAAAGTGCCGCGAAGCAAACGGGACAGCATTCCCCTTCTCATATCAGGTGATGCGATTATCTGGGTCGTGGGATTCAGGACTGATGAACGGTTCCTGCCAGGACCGGAGACGAAGAAGGTGCTGGTCGTCGGAATCAAGAAAACCATTGAATCTGTGAATCGGTGCACCGGAGAACTTCCGAGCAACCGCTGAGGACTTCCAACTTCGATTCCCCGATTCCCCGATTCACCAATTCATTGCTTCATTTAACTCACTGGAGGAACCATGGTAGGAATCGATTTTGGCAAACCACTCTTCACTCGTGAAGAGATACAACGCAAGATCCAGGAGCTCGGCGCGAGGATATCAACCGATTACGCGGAAAAAGACCTGCTCGTGATAGGTGTGCTCAAAGGAGCAATTTTTTTCATGTCCGATCTTGTCCGGTCCCTCAAGATCTCCGTGCGCATGGACTTCATACACTGCACCAGCTCTAAGGGCAGCCATCCCGTACAGATCATTGCTGATATGAAAGAAGATATCAAGGGCCATGATGTCCTCCTGGTAGAGGATATCATGGATTCCGGAGTGACCATCGACCATCTGAAAAAAATGCTTTTGGAGCGGGGGGCCGCCTCACTAAAGGTCTGTGTGCTTCTGGATAAGGCCGATCGGCGCAAGGTCCCGATCGAGGCTGACTACGCGGGATTCCGCATACCGAACAAATATGTTGTAGGATATGGCCTTGACTATCAGGACCGCTATAGAAACCTTCCTTATATTGCAGTTCTCCCCATGGAGGAAAGGCAGTCATCATAGTTGTCCCGTGTAATTCCCATGGAAATTCAATAGGTTTTTCATTCACTGCTCCGCCTAACGCTTCAACCGGGCGGACCGGATCCTCTTTTTTGGATCAAAAGGATGTACGCGGAGCATGGTCCAATGGATAAATCCTGTTGTCATGCTTTCATCAATATGTTACTATTTACATTATTACGGAATTTGCCAGTATAAACGCCCCCCGCTTTACAGGAGGATATGATTCGTGAACGCATTCTATAAAAATCTTGCATTGATTCTTCTCTTCGTCGTCGTATCCGTGCTCATATTCAACCTTTTCAATCCGGTGAGCCCGACGGCGGTGCAGATTCCCTTCAGTGACATCATGGATAAGATCGCAAGCGGCGAGGTCAATGATGTAACGCTCAAGGGTGCTGAAATGTACGGCAATTACAAGACCGGCAAGTCCTTCAAAACCAATCTGCCGGACTATCCGGACCTCGTGAAAGACCTTCGCTCCAAGGGTGTGAAGATCAATGCCGAACCCATCAAGGAATCCGCATGGTACAACTTCCTCGTGGTATGGGCGCCGCTTATCCTTATGGCCCTCTGGTTCCTGTTCATCATGCGCAACATGCAGATGGGCGGAAACAAGGCCATGTCCTTTGGTAAGAGCAAGGCCAAGCTCCTGAACGAGAATGCCAAGAAAGTGACTTTCGCTGAAGTGGCCGGCATGGACGAGGCCAAGGTGGAAGTCCAGGAGATCATCGAAATCCTGAAGGACCCGCAGAAGTTTCAGAAGCTCGGCGGTAAGATCCCGAAGGGGGTTCTCCTCGTCGGGCCTCCGGGTACCGGCAAGACGCTCCTCGCGCGCGCCATCGCGGGCGAGGCCGGCGTGCCGTTCCTGTCTATCAGCGGATCGGACTTTGTCGAGATGTTCGTGGGCGTGGGCGCATCGCGCGTACGCGACCTCTTCGAGCAGGGCAAAAAGAACGCGCCCTGCATCATTTTCATTGATGAGATCGATGCCGTGGGCAGGCACCGCGGCGCGGGCCTGGGTGGAGGCCATGACGAACGCGAACAGACCCTGAACCAGCTTCTCGTGGAGATGGATGGGTTCGAAAGCAATGAAGGCGTGATCCTCGTGGCGGCCACGAACCGGCCTGACGTGCTGGACCCCGCCCTGCTGCGGCCCGGCAGGTTCGACCGGATGGTTGTGATCCCGCGGCCCGACTTGAACGGCAGAATCGGTGTGCTAAAAGTACATACGCAGAAGATCAAGCTCGCGCCCCATGTCGACATCGAATCCATCGCGCGCGGCACGCCAGGCCTTTCAGGGGCCGAGCTCGCGAATCTCGTGAACGAGGCGGCGATCCTTGCCGCCAGGATCGGCAAGACACAGGTGGAGAACGACGACTTCGACCGCGCCAAGGACAAGATCCTCATGGGCCTTGAGCGCAAGACCATGCTGATCAGCGACGATGAAAAGAAGAACACAGCGTATCATGAGGCCGGCCACACTCTGGTCGCGAGGCTGATTCCCGGGACCGACCCGGTGCACAAGGTATCGATCATCCCCCGCGGCATGGCGCTCGGCGTTACGCTGCAGCTTCCCACGGCTGACCGCTACTCCTATGACCGCGCGCACTTATTCAACAACATTGCCATCCTTCTCGGAGGCAGGGCTGCTGAAGAGATCGCGCTTCAACACATGACCACCGGCGCGGGCAACGACCTCGAGCGCGCCACAACGCTGGCCCGGAAAATGGTCTGCGAATGGGGTATGAGCGATGCCATGGGACCCCTCTCCTACGGCAAGAAGGAAGAAGCGATATTTCTCGGACGCGAGATCGCCCAACACCGGGACTACAGCGAGCATACAGCCGTCGAGATAGACAACGAGGTCAAACGCATCATCATGGACAACTACCAGCGGGCCAAGACCCTGATCAAGGATCGGTCGGATGCGCTCCACGGTCTGGCAAAAGGCCTCCTGGAAAAAGAGACTCTCGACGCCACAGACATCGATGCCATCATCAACAGCCAGCCTGCGACGGCATAGGAGGCCTGTGTGTCTCCTGTCCTGCGGATCTCCGGCCACGGTGCGCTTTCACTCTCCCTGAGCGGACTCACCCTTGAGCAGACAGCCGTCCTCTCCACAATCATCAGATCAACACACAACGGAGCGGGTTCAAACCCTGCTCCGTTTTCTTATTCAACACACCTCGATCTGGCTGCCGGCAGAACCGGTACAATGACCTTCACCGGCGCGCCTGAACATCTAAAACGCCTTGCACCCCTTCTTTCAGCGGATCAGCGCATCCCTGTTCCCCTTGCAAAGCAAATCGACTCTCTGCTTGACAACTACCTTCGGTCGGATTATAAGATTGGTTGCAGAGGCACGGTCCTTGACGTGGGCAGCCGTACGCATATCATGGGCATCCTGAACGCCACGCCGGACTCCTTTTCGGACGGCGGGCTGTTTGCAAATACGGATATTGCTATCGCCCATGCCAGGCAGATGGCCGCTGATGGCGCGGATATCATCGATATCGGCGGCGAATCCACACGGCCCGGGTCCGAAGCTGTGTCAGAAGAGGAGGAACTGCGCAGGATCATTCCGCTCATCGAGCAGTTGTCCCGCGAACTCCCCCTTCCCATCTCTGTTGATACGTACAAATCCTCGGTAGCGGAAAAGGCGCTGCAGGCCGGGGCCTCGATCGTAAATGACATCAGCGGCCTGCGCTTCTCCCCGGACATGGCAAACGTGATTTCGGCGTACGGCGCGGCCGTGGTCATCATGCATATCCAGGGAACACCGCGCGATATGCAGCAGAATCCCGTGTATGGCGATGTGATGGATGAGGTCCGGGCTTACCTTGAGACGGGCATCGAAACCGCTCTGTCCGCGGGTATAGACCGGGAAAAGATTATGATCGATCCGGGCATTGGGTTCGGCAAGACCGTGGAGCACAACCTCCAGATCCTGAACCGGCTCGATGAACTGCAGTCGCTCGGTAGGCCGATCCTGCTCGGTACCTCGCGAAAGCGCTTCATCGGTACAATCCTGGACCTCCCGGTGCCCGACCAGCGGTCAGAGGGTACGGCCGCCACCGTGGCGCTCGGCATCCAGCGCGGCGCGCGCATCATCCGGGTCCATGATGTGGCCCGCATGCGCCAGGTCGCGCGCATGACAGATGCGATCGTAAGACAACAACAATAATCTTTGGACGCGGATTTACGCGGAAAATGAGGATACGTGAAAAACGTAGCCGACAGATCATCTCTCTTGCATTTGATAGATCCGCGTTCATCCGTGAAAATCTGCGTCCGCTATAGCACATAATTATGTTCAACAACTTTACTGAAATACGAGAGGCCCTTGCGCAATACCGGTGGTTCAACGACACCGTAGACATTGCGCTCGTGTACTATCTCCTGTACCGGCTTCTCCTGATCATCAAAGGGACCCGCGCCTTTCAGATGCTGATCGGCATCGGCCTTATCGTGCTCGTGCTCATAGGGTCCCAGGCATTCGAGTTTTACACACTCGACTGGATCATCCACAGTTTCTGGTCCCAGATCGTGCTTGCCGTGGTTATCCTGTTCCAGCCGGAGATTCGCCGCACGCTGGCGCGCGTCGGTGAACGCCACCTGTTCAAGACGCTGTCGACCGTCGAAGGCTCCAAGTTCATAGAAGAGACGGTCAAGGCGGCCGTATCCATGGCTAATAAACGGATCGGCGCGCTGATCGTGCTCGAGCGGGATTCCGACCTGACAACCATCGTGGAAATGGGCATTGAGCTCGACGCCAGGGTCAGCAAGGAACTGCTGGTGAGCATCTTTCTTCCGTATTCGCCGATCCATGACGGCGCGGCCATTGTCCGCGACGGCAGGATCGTGGCCGCCGGTTGCTTTCTTCCGCTTACCCTGTCGTCAAACCTTTCCAAGGCACTCGGCACGCGCCATCGCGCCGCTGTCGGACTGACGGAGGAGAGCGATGCCGTCGTGGTCGTGGTGTCGGAGGAAACTGGAGAGATATCCGTTGTCCGGAACGGTGAGATCGAGCATAACGCCGACGCGCCTGCGCTCAGAACAACCCTCTCGGATATTTTTATCAGAAAGAAGGGCAAGTAGGTGTCCATGCAGCTGCTGAACCATTTGTTTGAAAACTGGGGCATTAAACTTATTTCGCTCTGCCTCGCCCTGACGCTCTGGTTCTACGTCACTTCGAAAGGGAGGACGGAGGTGACGCTGACGGTGCCCGTCGAACTCCGCAACATCCCCGCCGGGATGACCGTGGTGGGAGACGTCCCCGGCTTTCTTGAGGTGCGGGTGCAGGGACGCGAGAGGGTGCTGCGTGACAGCGCTTCAATCAAAAAAGTGATCGGCATCCTCGATTTGTCCGCGACGACCGCGGGCCAGAACGCCGTGCACCTGTCTCCGGACGACATCCGGAGGCCTGCGGGCGTGAACATCACGCATATATCTCCATCCGAGATCCGGCTGAAGCTGGAACCGCTTCTCCGCAGGACCTTCAGGCTGAAGCCCGTGCTGCGCGGGTCGCCCGTACCAGGACACCGCGTCTCGGGGATCTCGGTGGCGCCCCAGAAAGTAACAGTGGAGGGTCCGTTAAGCGCGATTGCTGCTCTGGAAGGTCTTAAGACCATGCCCATAGACATTCAGGACGCCACGGAGAGCTTTACCGTCGAACCCAAGATCGACTACCGGGGGCAGCCAGTAAAGCTCCTGGATAAGAACATCGTACTGCGGATTACGATTGAGAGGGTGAATAAATGAAAAAACTATTTGGTACCGACGGTGTCAGGGGAGTGGCGAATCAGGATCCCATGACCTCTGAAATGGCACTACGGATCGGAAGGGCGGCCGCGCATGTGTTCCGCGATTCGCAGCGAAGGCACCGCATCGTGATCGGCAAGGACACTCGTTTGTCGGGATATATGATTGAGAGCGCGCTCACCGCCGGGCTCTGTTCCATGGGCATGGACGTGCTGCTCGTTGGTCCCGTACCCACGCCCGGGATCGCCTTCCTCACGCGCAGCCTCCGGGCCGACGCTGGCGTCGTCATCTCTGCGTCGCACAATCCCTTCGAGGACAATGGCATCAAATTCTTCGGCAGGGATGGGTTCAAACTGCCGGATGCATTGGAACATAAAATAGAGGACCTGATCTTTTCCGGCGCCATCGACTCCGTCAGGCCGACCGCCTCCGAGCTTGGCAAGGCCTTCCGCATCGACGACGCCATCGGCAGATACAATGAGTTCGTGAAATCCTCGATCCCCCGGGGCATGGACCTGACGGGCCTCCGCATCGTGGTCGATTCGGCGAACGGGGCCGCATACAAGATCGGGCCGCATATCTTCTCCGAACTCGGCGCAGACATTATATCCCTGTACGATGAGCCCAACGGGATGAACATCAACCAGGGCTGCGGCTCGCTCCATCCCGAAGTGATCAGCCGCGCCGTCATCGCGAACAAAGCCATGATCGGCATCGCCTTCGACGGCGACGCGGACCGGGTGATCCTGTGCGATGAACGGGGCGTGGTCGTGGACGGGGACGCCGTTATGCTGATCTGCGCGCTCGACATGATGAAGGACAACAGGCTCAAACAGAACACCTTGGTGGCCACGGTGATGAGCAATCTCGGACTGGAGCTGGCCATGCAGCAGGCTGGCGGCACACTGGTACGGGCCGCGGTCGGGGACCGCTATGTCATGGAAAAAATGATCGAGGGGGGCTACAACCTCGGCGGCGAGCAGTCAGGCCATATTATTTTCCTCGACAACAACACGACCGGAGACGGCCTCATCTCGGCGCTTCAGATCCTCGCCATCATGAAGCAGTCAGGCAGGCGCTTGTCCGAGCTGGCTACCTGCATGAAGACCTACCCCCAGGTCCTCGTGAACGTCAAAGTACGAGAACGGCAGGACCTCGCCTCCATACCCGAAATCGCAAAGCGGATGACCGAGATCGAGCAGAAGCTCGAAGGCACCGGCCGTCTTCTGGTGCGCTACTCGGGCACCGAACCCAAGGTCCGCGTCATGCTCGAAGGTGAGAACCAGGATGAGATCAAGATCCTGGCTGAGGACCTTGCTGAGGTCATCAGAAAGAAACTGGGGTAGCCCGCGACGCATGTCAGGCCGTCCTTATCGGCACTGACAAACCACCATACCTGAGTTGCACCCCAACCAGATGCTTGACAATGGGCCGCGAAGGAAATCCAATGCAGCGAAATATCATATATGCCATTTTTACGCTATCGGGTTTTACCGGGCTTATCTATGAATCGATATGGACTCATTATCTAAAGTTGTTCCTGGGACACGCCGCCTACGCGCAGACCCTGGTACTTGCCATCTTTATGGGAGGCATGGCGCTGGGATCGTGGATCTGCAGCCGTAAATCCGCTCAATGGAAGAATCTCCTTCTCTTCTATGCGATCGCAGAGGGCTTGATCGGTCTCTGCGCGATCTTTTTTCATGAAGCCTTTGCCAGACTGGTTCACCTTTCCTATACTGCCATCATTCCTGAGCTGGGCACTCCTTTTGCGGTCAATACGTACAAATGGACGCTTTCCGCTCTGCTGATCCTCCCTCAATCGATTTTACTCGGCATGACATTCCCGTTAATGAGCGCTGGCTTGCTGCGAATATTCCCGGAGAACCCCGGTAAATCGGTAGCTATGCTTTACTTTGCCAACAGCATCGGGGCGGCAGTCGGTGTCCTTGTCAGCGGCTTCATGCTCGTGCGGCTCCTCGGTTTGCCCGGCACCATGCAGCTGACAGGCCTGATCAATGTAATCCTGGCACTCATTATTTGGAAGCTTGCCAGACACCCTGCATCAGGAGTCAATCACGACCGTTCAAAGCATGATGCCCGGATACATTCCGACACTACCTGCTCTTATCGGACGTTACTTATGGTTTCGCTGATCACCGGATCAGCTTCCTTCATGTATGAGATCGGATGGATACGCATGCTGAGCCTGATCCTCGGCAGTACAACGCACGCTTTTGAACTGATGCTGAGCGCATTTATTCTCGGCCTTGCGTTCGGCGGGCTTTGGATACAAGGACGCATAGATGCGAGCTCCAGCCCGATCCGGTTTCTTATGGTCATTCAGGTGACGATGGGCCTTTTAGCCCTCACCACGCTGCCCCTGTACGGCAATACCTTCAGCGTGATGACCTGGCTGTTGAACACCCTTAGCAGAACCGACTCCGGATACACTCTGTTCAATATTTCCAGTCATGCTATTGCCGCGGCAGTCATGCTGCCGACGACTTTTTGCGCCGGGATGACCCTTCCGCTGATCACGGTTATGCTCTTACGGACGGGGTACGGTGAACGGAGTATCGGAGTCGTGTATGCTGCAAACACCGTCGGTAGCATCATTGGAATCCTCTTCGCCGTCCATGTTGGCATGCCGTTTCTCGGGCTCAAGGGCCTTATCATCGCCGGAGCAAGCCTGGATATCGCACTGGGGCTCTTCCTGGCCTGGACAGCCCGGGGGGAAACCGCGGAACGGAACCGGTCCTATGCCCTTGTCATCGTATGCATCGGCGCACTCGCCAGCACGATTTTTTTCGTCAATCTCGATCCGTACAAGATGGCATCAGGTGTGTACCGGGATGGTAGCTTGCTCTCTCCCGATAATAGCAAACTCGTCTATCACCGGGACGGCAAAACAGCCACCGTGAGCGTCGATATTGACAACGAAAGCACCATGCATATTCGCACCAACGGCAAAGTCGATGCCGGCATTGAAACAAGCCCTTTCAAAGATGCATGCATTGACGAACCAACAATGATCACCATCGCCGTGCTTCCCATGGCGTTCAATCCCGGTGCCACGCGGGTTGCCAATATCGGATTCGGCTCCGGCCTCACCACCCATACCCTTCTCGGCAATCCGGCATTGACGCAGGTTGATACGATTGAGATTGAACCGAATATGATCGAAGCAGCGAAGTATTTCGGCACCCGGGTACAGCGTGCGTTTACGGATCCCCGCAGCGTGATCACCATCGATGATGCGAAAACCTTTTTCTCATCCCATAACAAGAAGTACGATATTATCATTTCCGAGCCTTCGAATCCGTGGGTAAGCGGAGTGGCAAGTCTCTTTTCTGATGAGTTTTATCAGCATATAGCTAGACATTTGAACGATAAGGGTGTCTTTGCTCAATGGCTGCAGCTCTATTCATTGGATACTGAGCTGGTAGTCTCGGTGTTAAAGGCATTATCCGTAAATTTTAAAGACCTCGTTTTCTACATGCCGAACAGCGCTGACATGCTGATCATCGCCACAAATACGGGATCCCTGGAACGTATCGACCCCGCGGTCCTGAATCATCCTGAGATCGCTAAAGCGCTTCAGCGGGTACATATCAACAACATTCAGGACATCGCTATCCGGAGAATCGGTACAAAAAAAATGCTCCAAAACTATATTGATTCGTTCTCCATTCGTGCTAATTCGGATTATTTCCCGGTATTGGACCAGAATGCGGGCCGTGCGCGTTTTCTCCGATCGAATGCGCAGGATATTTTTGACCTCTACACTGTGCCGCTGCCCGTTATGGAGATGATGACGGGTACCCTGGCGCCTGGCGCCATTACCGATGTTTCTTTCTCGCCTTTTTTCCAAAAAGCACTCTTTGCATATCATGCCGAGGCCATGCGCGACTACTTTTACTCTGGCGAGTTCCGTTCCGGTTATTGGGCCTTCCCTCAGGAGACAAAAGACGCAGTTATCAATCTCAGCAGAATGTCTCGAGATTGCCGCTTTATTCCTTCAGGAGGACGGGTGGCAACCTTATTCCATGTATTACAACAGATGGTCCCCTATTTAAAACCGCAAGAACTGGATCTCGTGTGGAATAAAATGGGATTTCATCGTTGCACTTCCGCTGACACGGCAATCGAAGCCGATTGGATAATATTCTTCAAAGCCTTGGGAAAACACAATGCCCCTGGCATTATCCTCGCGGTCAACCGCTTATTGAACAATGAAACCACTATGGAGCTGTCACAGGTAAAATACCTCGTCGCTTCGCAGATGCTGGCATACCAATCAATGGATAAGCATCAAGAAGCTCTGAACGTATGGTCTGCTTACCGTCATAAATTATTCAAGAACGAGCAGCCGGATTTCATTTTCCGCCTCCTTGCGGCAAACAGATCCCAACACTAGGACCATCCTTCCTCCTGAGTGAGCAGATTTTCCGGGTTCACGGTCGTGGAATCACAGATTTGCACAGATAACTCTTAGCAGTATGACTTGCGGTTCCATGCTTTTTCCAAGCTCATGAGCAAGGGAGCCTCTCATTTAACCGGTCATTCAGCGGTCTATGCGGAAATCCATCATCCTCTTTGCGTTGGCGTACATCACAGGCCTTCTTCTTGGCCATGGATTTTTCTATTTCCCCTTCGCCACCATCATAGCCGCTGCGGCCATGTCCTCGACCGCCGTGCTTTTCGGCCGAAGAAGCCGCCTGCCTTTCAGCACCTTGTTCATCATCCTCGCGATCTGCCTCATCGGCATGGCCGCCTATATCACATCAGCAGGCTGGGTCCCCCGCGACCATTACTCGGAATCACGCCCCTTCGACAAGGAAACTCATACGATCACCGGTACGATCACGTCTTCCCTTGACCGGAATCCTGACCGCACAGGATTTGACCTGGGCTTGCAGAGTATAGACAATAAAACGGTCTCGGGCAGCATCCGCGTAAGCGTACGCGAGGAAATAACGCATCTGGGATACGGTGATACTGTCTTCTTCTCCGCTAAACTGCTCGAACCGGGAGCATATGCCAATCCCGGCGGATTCGACTATCCCGCACACCTTGCGCGGAACGGCATCTATCGCGTTGCCAGTGTGAAAAGCGAGGATTGCATACAGGTCCTGAGCCAGGGGACAGGCCTGTTCAGACGCATACAGGACTGGCGTGAACGAATTCGCCATGCTTTTCTGGCGTCAATAATCGGGCCGGGTTCGGCCATCCTGCAAGCCATGGTCATAGGCGAAGAAGGCGGCATGACGGATGAGCTGCGCGATTGGTTCATGGCCGCGGGTGTCACGCATATCATTTCAATCTCCGGCTCCCACCTTGGCATGGTGGCCCTGCTCTGTTTCGGTCTTATCAGAGGCATCATGCTGATGCTGCCGGAGCAATGGTATCACCGCTTGACGCTTATGACCGATCCTAAAAAGATCGCTGCCTGGATCACCTTACCGCTCATGCTTTTCTATACGCTGCTGGCCGGCGGCCAGATGGCTACTATCCGGTCACTGATCATGATATCAGCCGGGCTTCTGGCGCTCATCCTTGACCGCGAGAATGCACTTCTGCATTCCCTCGTCATTGCTGCTCTCCTGATACTTGCGATAAGCCCTCAAGCCATTCTCGATATTTCATTCCAGCTGTCTTTCATATCCGTCCTGGTCATCGGCGCACTCGTATCGACCTGGAACGACCTCGTGACACGGGCAGAGACCCGGCTTGAACGGCTCAGGCAGGGCACCTTCCTGCTGATCCTGGTGTCCCTTGCCGCGAGTATTGCCACCGGCCCGCTGGTGGCTCACTACTTCAATCAAATCTCGATCATCGGCATTGTATCCAATCTGATCGTGGTGCCATTCGCAGGTATGGTTGTCGTGCCCCTGGGATTGCTTTCCGGCATAGTCTCGCTGTTAACCGGGTATCTGCCCCTGGCCGGTCTGAACCAGTTCGCTGCCGACCTGTTCATCAGCATGGTCTTCTTTTTTTCCCGCCTCCCCTTTGCGGAATTCCATCCAGTGTCGCCGGGCTTGTTGTGGCTGACCGCGTATGCGGTGTTCTTTCTATCCCTCACTCTGTATGTCCGGGCACGCCTGATCGCGCGCTTTAAACCGCTCGAGTCCTCCACACGGCCGCCGTACGCGTCCATCATCGGCATGGCCGTGTCAGGACCACTTCTGGCGCTTCTGCTCATCCCGAACATCATCCCCCGGCCGCATGCGATGGTAAGCTTTCCCGATCTGGGCCAGGGTGACTGCGCGCTCATAGAACTGCGGGATGGACGCAGGATCCTGATCGATGGCGGCGGAACCCATGACAACCGATTTGACATCGGCAGAAAAGTGCTTGCACCCTTCCTCTGGAACAAGGGCATCAGAAGCCTCGATCTCGTGATCCTGTCTCACCCTCACCCGGACCATATGAATGGACTCGTCGCGATACTGAACAAGTTTGACGTGGCTGAAGTCTGGCTGAGCAACAAGGATACGGACCTCCCGGGATTCGATGCTTTTAACAAAGCACTCGAACAGAGGCATGTGCCCTATCGCAATGTCTCCGCTGATGACCCTCCGGTAAAGATGGGTACAACCCTGCTGCGAGTCCTCCATCCTTCCGGGGACTTCTCGTCTCATGCCCGCAAAGCGTATGCAGCGGAAAACGACCAATCCCTGGTGCTATTGATCGAGGTCGAGGGGAACAAGGTGCTCTTCCCGGGTGATATCGGCGCGCAGACAGAGCGCTATATTCTGCGGGCGCATCCGGACCTGAAGGCTGAGGCGGTGAAAATCCCGCACCACGGAAGCAAAAGTTCCAGCTGCGAAGCGTTCGTTGCTGCAGTTCATCCGCAGATCGCCGTAGTCACCGCGAGCAGAAGCAACCCTTATGGGCATCCGGCAGCGGAGGTCCTCGAACGATATATTTCGGAAGGTGCGAAGGTCTGCAGAACCGACCGCGACGGCGCTATCACGCTTGTCCTGCGCAAGGATGGCATTGAGGTGCGGAAGTGGCGTGACAATATGCTCCGCAGGATTATTATAAAGGAATGGCGGGCATGGAAACAAGGCGAAGCAGACAATTGGAAGCGGCTGTGGATTACAGCGGGGCTTTAATGGGGTAAACCTTGAGAAAGCTCAGGAATTCCTTGGCAGTATGCGTGCAGTAGTTGCGTTTGGGTGAGATAATGCTGAAATTCCGGTGGAACTTCACATCTTTGAACGTCATGGCCTTCAGGGTGCCATACTTGATCGCCTGGCGGGCGGCCCAGGCCGAAACGATGGACACGCCCACGCCTTCTTCCACCGCGCTTTTTATCGATTCGGTGCTGCCCATCACCAGGGAGATTTTCAGGCTGTCCAGTTTAATTCCGTGGTCCTCGAGGTGCTTCAGGATAATCTGCCGTGTACCGGATCCTTCTTCACGCAAGATGAGCGGCTCCTTGATCAGATCCATGCCGGGGATGTTCCTCCGTTCGGCCCAGGGATGAGCGGGCGACATGATCACGACCAGTTCATCGGACAGAAGGGTATCGACAGCAAACCGCTGTTTGCTCACGTCACCTTCTACCAGGGCGATATCGATCTCGCCGGCATTCAGCCTTTCGGTGATGGTCTTCGTGTTGCTTACTACAAGGGAGATGGTGACTTGGGGGACTTTTTTCTTGAATGCTGAGATGATGCTGGGAAGCAGGTAGTTGCCGATGGTGGAGCTGGCGCCGATGGACAGGGAACCCTTGATTGCGCCGGTGATCTCGCTGATGTTCTTTTGCGCCTCAGCGTAGAGCGCGAGGATCTCCTTGGCGCGCTTGTACAGGATCTCCCCAGCGGGCGTCAGGTTGATGCTGTTCCCGGACCGGTCGAAGAGGCGGATCTCATACAGTTCCTCCATGGCTTGAATCTGAAGGCTCACCGCGGGCTGCGTGAGATGAATGAGCTCAGAGGCCTTGGAGAAGCTCTTGGTCTCTGCGACGGCACAGAACACTCTCAGTTTATGATCTTCCATAGTTAATCGTGGTTGCGGAATCGAAACCTGAGGACTGCGAATTGACTGAACTGCACGCCCGTCTGCGCGATAGCTATTTATAAAACAAACCCTTATGCTTGTCAAGGATATTGTGCCCTGCAGTGCCCTCTTGGCAGCGTCTGAAGCGCTGAAAACCACATATTTTACTTGACATTTTTCCCGATATGGTTACAATGCACGGGTTTCGTGATATTAATCAGGAGGTGATAGTTCCATGGCAGAATTAAGCAAGACTGCAAAAGCCGCCACCAAAAAGGCCATTGTGAATCTCAATGTACCCCAATGCTGCGGCAAACCCATGCAGGCGGCAAAAATGATGACATCCAGCGGCAAAGTACGCGGGATGATGTGGCTCTGCGACAAGTGTTGGAAGGAACAGGCCCTGTAAGGGTCCTTTTCATATTCAAACAAGCCAAAGAAAAAGCGGTGAACATATCACCGCTTTTTCTTTTTGGCACTGTTCGGATTCCCGCTAGCCGGCACTGGTTCCTTCCGCGCTAGATCCCGTTCGATAATCCCCTCATACCGCTTAATCTTGGCGGTAACGTTTGCGATGCCGCCATACAGGGTGTTTTGCAGATCGTTCAACCGCTTCAGTTCGTCCTTCCAGGCAAAATAGAATGAGAACCGGTCTTGCAAATCCTCGCCAAAATTAAAGTCACACCCGGTGCAGCGTCGTACCGATTTGGTGACGGCGATTTTACATTTCGGACAGTTCATCGTACCTCCCGATCTCTCTTTAGGGCCATGCACCCGGATGGTATTACCATCCAATACTATCACAGGTTTTCCGCCAGGGGAAGAGAAGAGTTCCGCGGCCGTTGAAGAGATTCGGCATTCCCGCGGGATATGAAAATCCCGAGTTACCAGTTGCAAAATATGCCGGTGTATGGTACGTTAATGCCGTTTCAGCAGACGGAACCGGCATCATCGTTTGCAAGAGCTTCCTCCTATACCTCTTCTCATGAAGGAGCGTACCCCAATCTATGGCACTTTTCCCCAAGACTATCGATTTCTTTGAAATGTTCGACCGGGCGTTGGAAAACGTCTCGCGGGCCGCGAACGTACTTGTCGACATGCTGAATAATTTTGATACCTTTGAGAAAAAATCGAAGGCCATCTACGAATACGAGCAGGAAGGCGATATGCTCACCCACGATATTATGAAGGACCTGAATAAAACCTTCCTCACTCCCATTGACCGCGAGGACATCCATGCGCTTGCATCACGCATTGATGACGTCCTGGACCTTATCTGGGCAGCTGTGGACCGGATGGTCGTGTATAAGATAGAAAAACCCACTCCCGAAGTCATTTCCATAGCCGAAGACCTTCAGATGACGGCGGACATTCTCAAAAAAGCGCTCCGCGAGCTGCGTGCGAAACAGTATGCACACGTCCAGGAGCACTGCATCGAGATCAACCGTCTCGAGAACAGGATTGACCGCAAGTACCGGGACGCCCTCGGCAAGCTGGTCAACAGCCAGAACGATCCCGTGGACATCATCAAATGGAAGGACATCTACCAGCTCTTCGAGGACGCATCGGACCGCGCTGAAGATGTCGCCAATATTCTCGAAGGCATCGTCCTGAAACATGCATGAGATTCTGATACTGATCATCATACTCGCCGTGGTCTTCGACATCGCAAACGGATGGCATGACTGCGCAAACGCCATTGCCACCGTGGTGTCGACCAAGGTTTTGTCCCCCATGTCAGCAGTGATCCTGGCGGCGTCGATGAACATCCTTGGCGCCTTTCTCTCGACGGCCGTGGCAAAGACGGTGGGCAAGGGGATCGTCGATCCGCTGGCGGTCACGGATGTGGTGATTATCTCCGCGCTCCTCTCCGCAATCCTCTGGAACCTTATCACCATCATCATGGGCCTGCCGGTGAGTTCATCGCACGCATTGTTCGGCGGAATTGCTGGCGCGGCCATAGCGCACGGAGGCGCAGGCATCCTGAACGTGGGCGGCATCGTGAAGATCCTCACCTCGCTCCTCATTTCTCCGGTGTTCGGCATCATCATCGGCTTCGGTTTTATGAAGCTGATCCTGTTTTTATTCGGCCGCCTCTCCCCCAGTCTGATCAGCAAATACTTCGGCAGGCTCCAAATTCTTTCGTCGGCATTCATGGCCTTCGGCCACGGCTCGAATGACGCCCAGAAGGCCATGGGCATTATCACGATGGCGCTCATGAGCGGCGGAGTGATCACGACGCTCGATGTGCCGAAATGGGTCGTCATGACCTGCGCGCTTGCCATGGGCTTCGGCACGCTCTTCGGCGGGTGGAAGATCATAAAGACCCTGGGTGTCAAAATGCTGAAGCTCGAACCGATCCACGGCTTCGCAGCGGAGACCTCCTCGGCCATGATCATCGTCGCGGCGAGCCATTGGGGCCTTCCTGTAAGCACGACCCATGTCGTGTCCACCGCCATCCTCGGCGTCGGGGCGACAAAACGGCTCTCAGCTGTGCGCTGGGGTATAGCGGGCAAGATCGTGCTCGCGTGGGTGTTCACACTTCCCGTGTGCATAGGCATGGCCTGGGGCATACAGCTGCTGCTGGACCACTACCACATCGGTTGAGCGTATTCTCTATCCGAGAAATTGCATCCCAAACAAGGTAATTCCGGCAACAACCTTATCTGCCGGCCATTCTTTGCGAATAATGCGTTCGCGGCCAACAATCATTTGTTCAGTCCGGGGAATTTTGCATGTGTACATCTTCTGGGGAACAGAATAAGGTGGGAAGGGAATAGTAACTACTTCTCCGGTCCGCTGAACATCATCTTTGATATCTTTCTCGTGTCCCTGCCCCGGTATCTGCCTGCCTTCAGCAGTTCGACAAGATTATCCAGCGTGACCGGGTCGTCAAATTCCGTAAAACAGGAACCTACGTCACGCGGTAAGTGCGCATCAGATCCGCCCGTGGTGGCAATTTTCATTAGGCTCGCGGTTTCCATCGCCTTCATATTGTAGGGGTGCATGTTGCAGCCGTTGTATCCCTCCAGCGCGCAAATATCCCCTGCCCTCCAGATCGCATCTCCCAGACTGTTCACCGGACGATAGGGATGAGAAGGGATAACAACACCGCCAGCCTGATTGACCACGCGGACAACATCCGCGATGGGCGAGTACCTGAGGGAATACTCGTCAGTATTCACGCCGTACACGAGGCAATGCCCTTCCGCTGCCGAGAACTCGACTCCGCGAAAAATCAGAATACGGTCCCGGTATTTTTCCCTCAGGGCCTCCACAGGCGCCGAGGCCCGGTAAAAGTAGTGCTCCGTGAAGACGATCCCGTGGAGTCCTCGCTCAATAGCGCTGAGGACGGTCTCCTCGGGATCAGCGTCATTATCGCCGCTGTATTTTGAATGGACATGGAGATCGATCTTGTATTTCATGCGCAGTGTATTGACCCCTGAGCTTCTGGATGACTGATTTATACCATGTTACATCACATGGTATCAATACAAAAAGGCCTTTCAATTCCCCTTTGAAATACAGCATGCAGTTGTTTGAGCCTGAGCACCCCCAATATATTGCGATAAGGACTGAAGCCTTTTTTGGTGTTTCGCTAATTACAACTTTACATTGATTTTTCAATCTGTTCATGATACAAGAAAACACATTGTCTGACATCAGGCCCGTTCTTCACGTCCCCTCTGTTCGATTTATAAAACGTCTGGTTCGAGGAGGAATTGCATGCACGACATCGGCCGTATTCTGAAAGAAGGCAGGATGGCGCGCGGACTTGCCATCAATGATGTTGCGAAAAAGACCTGCATCTGTACACGTTATCTCACGGCCATGGAGGAGGGCAGATTTCAGATCATTCCAAACGTATTCGACCGGGGTTATCTGAAGATTTATGCGACCCTTCTCGATATGGATGCAAAACCACTACTTGCCCTCTACGAGCAGAAGAAGCGAACTGGCAACATTCATCCAGCAGTACCGGTTGTGGAACTGCAACGCCCTGTGTCTGTATGACCCTATGGCTGCGCATCGCATCCGTGTCATGCTCCCTCTTTAGTCCATTACCTTATTTGTCTCCCGCAGCCTTTGCGCCATCTCCCTTAGCATCTCGACCACGAACTCCGGATACTCGTTCATCAGCATATTGATGTTGGCATTGTCTATGACAACCAGCTCAACGTCCTCAAGCGCCACGGCCGTTGCCGCCCGCGGTGAGGAGAGCAGGAATGACAACCCTCCGAAGCATTTGCCTGCTTCAACGATGCCGAGCTCAGCGTCTCCTTTCCGTATGGCCACCCTGCCTTTCAGGAGTGAGAACATCCGGTCTCCCGCGTCCCCTTCCTGGAAGATCGTGCCGCCCTGAGCATGAGCGATGACATATTTTGAAATGACTCCAGCCGGAACATTCTTTCCTCCCTCCATCAACCTTTTTATAAAAACCGTTTCATCCCGCCCGAGGCTCGCGGCGATCTCTGCCCCAGCGAGGAACACCACCAGTGAGCAATATATCCAGATGATCACGATAAAAAGGGATTTGAACGATCCAAAAGCAAATCCATAACCCGGATTGTAGGAAAGAAAGAGATGGAACGCCGGCCTCATCGCGAACCACAGAAAGGTGGTCGCGAACGCACCGATGAGCAAATGAGGGAAGCGCGCCCTCGCTGAGAAGAGATAATAGAGGGCAAAAACCACGGCAGCAGCAAAGAGGACCAGAACCATGCCCTCGAAATACCCCCAATGCAGATTCAGGTGGCTCTTTTTTTCCAGTACAGTGAACAAAACTCCCGCCACTGCTATGGCGGACAGACTGATCAAAAATATGATGCTGATCGCAACGTCAAACAGTTTTTCCAGAAGAAACGGCCGGCTGGGCTTCTTGCGGAATATCACGCCCAGAAATACGCGCAGATCAGCGACAAACGGGGTGACGCTCAAGAGCAGCACGAGCGAGTTAACGACGCCGATAGTGCCGGCATGAGATGTGATGAACCGGACCTCGCGCAGGATATCCTGACTATACGCCGGGATAAACTGGGCAAGCAGCTCCTGCGTCCGGGCCAGTGCGCGCACTGACGAACCGATCACGGCGCCCAGCATGAAGGTGAGCAAAAACAACGCCGGTATAAGCGCGAGAGATGCGGAAAAGGCGAGTGATGACGCCGCGGAAAGGTCATCGTTCTTCCGAAAAGAGAAAGCTGCATCCAGGAGAACGATCCGTATTTTTTTTATGCCATCGAGAATCATCGGTGCGCTCCCGACCGCCCGAAGGGACGTGTCGCTGCCTGATAAGACGTGTCCAGCGGTACGGAACCGCATTATATCGCGTTGCTGATTGAATGGCAATCAGACGGGTTTGCGCTGAGGAGTGATATCCTGGGTAAGCTGTTCCGTGATGAAAGCCTTGATGAACAACCGGTCCGCATCCGCGATCTCCATAAACTTCATTCCCATCCCCGGTTCCCTGAACGTACCGCTGCCAACCCTGTAGCTGTACAAAACCACGGCGCGCACGTTTACCTGTCGTTCATTGATGATCATACTGACGGGATGTATGGATTTTACCGGCCGCGGGTTTAGGGTCTGAACAAAGAGACCGTTCTCCGAAAGCGCCGTTATGAATTCTGCGCTCACCGCCCCGCCGGAGGATGGCTGTCCGCCCACGGACGCCCAGAGAAAGGTCTTGAGCCTGATATATTCGCGGGGTGTGGACTCCATGGCTTGCTGAACAGCACGGTACAGCGCGCTTGGTTCCACCGGTTTCCGGAGAAAGGCGGCGCAGCCTCCTGCTTTGCAGCGTGTTTCCATCTGCGGATCAATAACCGCCGTGTGAACAATGATGGGGATGGCCTGGGTGCGTGCTTCCGCTTTGACCTGCGTGATGAAATCAATGCCGCTCTGACGCGGCAGAGCAAGATCAGATATGATCAATGCGGGCAACCCTGCGGCCAGGATTGTACATGCGTCTTCCGCAGAACTGGACATATAGACGTCATATTCAAGCCGCTGCAGCAGCATGCCTGTGGAGAAAAGGTCCCTGGCATTCCCGTCAGCCAGCAGGATAAAGCGCTTTTTTGCTTCACCGGGGCTGGGCGGCAGCTTTTGCTCCGAGGTTCCGTTCATGGCGTATGTCCTCTTTCAGCAATCGAACCAAGTGTTTTAAAGCATATCAGTTCCTTATTGTTTGTCAAGAGATTCGGCTGGAAGCTAGGGACAAAATTAGTTGCATTTAAATACCGCATGCGATATTCTACGCCAATGCTGAATGCGAAAGCACGTATGCTGGATGTACAATCTAACACATTTTCAAGGAGGCGAACATGAAGAGAACAATTATTGCTGCAATGGTAGTGGTCATGATCCTGTCCATCGGTGCCGGCGCCGCTACAGCGGCTAACAGCCTGAAACAGGGAACAATAGGATTAAACGTGAACGTAAATGACGATTTTCTTATCTCAGGCAAATACTTCATCATGAAAGACCTTGCTGTGCTGGCTGGATTGGGGATCGGCATAAAGGGCGGAGACGCAAAAGGCACAGATATCGGTATGGGCGCGGGCGCCAGAAAATACCTGAGAACAGATGATTTCGCCACTTTTGTCGGCGGTTTTCTGTTTTACAGTTCCACGCAGGACAGCAACCAGAAGGCCCTTCGACTGATGGGAGAATTCGGCGCTGAATATTTCCTGAACAAGGAGTTCAGCATCGAAGGCAGCGCTGGCTTCGGGTACACGTCACAGGAAACAAAGACACCGGCTGCTCCAGGCGTCGCCGCCACTTCGAACAAAGAGACTACCGTCGGGACTCAGCGGTTCGGGCTCAGCGTGAACTTCTACTTCTAACCTGCTGATCGAATAGCAACTGTTCACTCGTTCAATAAAACAGAGGCGCTGCCCCCTGGCAGCGCCTCTGTCAATTTTATTCTGCCGGATCCCTACGACGTTCACCTGCAATAAGCCAGCTGCCATTCCTATCATAGCCGTTTATTTTTTATGACAGGTAATGCACAGTGCACCACCTTCATTTGACTTCGACAGGCGCGGCGCCGCACTCCGATAAGGATCATGGCACGAGAGACAGCAGATTTTGTCGTCTACCATTATGATTCGCTCATCGGTAACCGTGTGGAAACCACTTCTCACCGAGTACGTAACATCAACCGGGTGATCACATGATGAACCTATTGGCCGGCCTATCGAGCCATCATGGCAGCCCAGACAGGCAGAACTCAATTCTTCCTTCCTTTGGCTGTTGCCCCAGTGTGCTTCATTCAGCAAGCAGGACATGCCGCGGCTGCAGTTATGACACACCTCACAAAGACCTGCAGTGTTTCCTCTCTTTACACAGGCTCCGCTGTCGCAGTTATGGCAGGTAAAGCATTCCATCCTTCCAGATGCATCAAGTGGAAATGGTTCGGTCATGGATGTTGGCCGGCCCAACACATGCGTTGGCAACACTCTGTGGTGGCATTCAATGCACTGTTCCATGGATGTGAACGGGGAGTGGTTTACTTGTGACCAGGAGGGGCAGTCCGGCAGAAGAGCCGTGAGCGTGATACAAATTACGAGTGACCATGGTTTCATGGCCCCCACCTCCCTTCATGAAACCAGCATTTCACGGGAACTCCCTGGCAATAGGAGTCCCCGCAATCGCAATTCCATTGCGGGCAGGATGGATGACCTGTTTCATATCGTACTCCTTAAGTTATATATTTCGAAGGTACATTGCTTGCCATTCGATTCCTCCTCAGAAGAGATTAATTTAAGTATAGCACTCCAGAAAGGCGTATGCGGGACAACACAGAAATTGTTATGTGAGGATAATACTTATGGGCTTGATCGCTTCGCGGAGAAAAAAATACCGGGCGGCAGATTGCCGCCCGGTTGAATAGCACATGTTACTCGATCTCGATCTCGTTCGCGGTGATCGTGGTTCCGCTGATTGAGCCCCGCGCCTTGACAATGGTCTTGCCTGCTGTTACTGCGCTGAAGAACGCATCGATATTCGCAAAATGCGGATTGCTGTCATCGACGCTGTCATCGCTGCTGGTCGCGCCTGATGCGTTGATTGTGAAGCCGAGAATAACCAGCGTCTTTGCTGTTGCGTCCTTGGAGGTAACCGGACCCTGGACAATGTGTCTATCGCTCGGTACGGTGTTCTGCTTTTCCACCCTCGTTGCCGTGATAGATCCATCCGTATTGACATATCCGCGAATCTTCAAACCGTCACCTGCATTGATGCCGGCAAGGTCGCCTGTCAGATTGCTATATTCGGTCTTGGACGTCACGTTCACGACCTTACCAAGCATGTTCGCGGAGCCGGTCCCTGTGGCATTAGACTCGATTCGGACCGATTCCTTGAACGATATCTTGCTCGCTATGAGGGTTCCGCCGGTCAGCCGGCCTTCGGCCTCGACCTTGATATCGTTCGCAAGATCGCCGCCCACTCCGCCTTCGATCCTCGTGCTTGACGAGGTCTGCACTGACTGGTTGTTCACCTTGAACGATCCCGGATGAGCGGTAAATCCGCTGATGAAACCCTCGACCTCAAAATCATCGTTTGCACCGGCAGCAAAATCATCTCCTGCCGCGTTTTCAACTTTGATCTTGGTTGCAGTTGTACCATTCAGATGCACCTGAACGAATGTTCCGTTTGCAATTGCAGCACCCGTAGGTACGACCGATGTGGAGGCAGTCGTGCTGATCGAGAGAGTCCCGATTGCGAATGAACCGCCAAGAGCCAGCGTCCCCGTGACGCCGCTCACAACTCCCCTCACCTCATCCACGGCTCCGGCGCCCAGCAGCTCGATGCGAGTTGCATGGATAACGCCTGCCGCATCCCGCTGCCCGTGAACTTCAAGGTGATCGCCCGCATTCAGTCCGCTGATGTTTCCGGCGGCGATGCTATCGTCAAACACCGTGCTCCCATCCACCAGAACGGTCTGCCCATTAATGGTCAGCGTGTCCGTTCCCTTGCTCGTCAGGCTGCCAGTGACCTCGTTCACGACTTCGATCCTCTCGGCAGTTCCCGTTGCACCGTCATCATTGACCCGGCCTCTTACCCTCACGGTCATGCCGGTTTCAAGAAATGCGGCCGTCTTCGGTGTGTCATCAGCCGTGATATTGGCTGCCGTGTCCTCGAACCGGACACCTCCCACAATAACGCTTCCCTTGGTCATGGTTCCGACCGTTACCTTGGCCGTTGTAGTCCCAGCGACCGTACTGCCGCTGTCGCTGCTGCTACTGCTGCAGCCGATAAGTGCTACTGCAATGATCAATACTACTGCTAAGATTTGTTTGCTTTTCATGTTCGTTTCCTCCTTTTTTTTGCCCATATGACGACCCAGACAGAAAAAAGGTTACAAGTGATCCTCATTAAGCAATAATGCCTTGGTTTTATTGGATTTTATCTTATCAGGATTATACAAGAGGAGATGCTGCTACTCCCCTTCGAACTCCGTAAGGGCAAAGACCTTATAGCCTTTATCCAGCAGCTTTTTCTTTCCGCCTACTTCTGGCAAATCAACAATGAACGCCATCTCGACAACAATTGCACCCAGCTTCTCCACAAGCGCTGCAGCAGCCAGCGCCGTGCCGCCTGTCGCGAGGAGATCATCGATCAGCAGCACGCGATCCCCCTTGCCGAGGGCGTCCTTATGGATCTCGATCCGGTCGGTACCATACTCCAGCTCGTACTCCTGGGAAACCACATCAGCAGGTAGCTTGCCCTTTTTGCGGATGGGAATAAATCCCTTGCCCAGCGTGTATGCCAGGGCGGAACCGATGATGAATCCCCGTGATTCAATACCAACGATCGTATCGAAGTCGTAATCGATATGCATATAGCGTTGGGTCAAGGTATCGATCACGAGCCGGAATCCCACAGGATCTTTGATCAGGGTCGTGATATCGCGGAACATGATCCCTTTTTTAGGATAATCCGGTATGGTTCTGATCTTTGATTTTATCGGCATTGCTCTCTCCTTGGGTATTCGTTAGATATTGCAGCAGGAGGCGTCAGTCTTCCTTGGCGTCCCCGGCCTTCCTGAACTGTTCTACACCCGCCTGGTAAAGATCCCCGCCATGCACGTCGTTCACGACAATGGCCGGGAATGCATCCACCTCGAGCCGCATGACCGCCTCGGTCCCGAGCTCGGGATAGGCGATTACGTCGGCTTTCTTGATGGCTTTGGCAATAAGGGCGCCTGCACCGCCAATAGCGGCGAAATACACTGCTTTGCGTTCGACGATCGCCTTTCTGACCTCCTGGCCGCGCGGCCCTTTGCCGATCATGCCCTTAAGTCCAAGCTCCAGAAGCGCGGGAGCGTATTTGTCCATGCGGTAGCTGGTGGTAGGCCCGGCAGACCCGATGGGCCTGCCCGGAGGCGCGGGTGTGGGGCCGGTATAGTACAGGATCTGTCCACGGGGATCGAATGGCAGTTTCTCTCCCCGGCCGTGGCCTTCGACCATGTACTTGTGCGCCATGTCCCTGCCTGTGTAGATCACTCCGGTGATGAGCACGCGGTCGCCGGCCTTGAGTTTCATGATGACGTCGTCGGTCAGGGGCGGAGTTATGAGAATAGGATCAGGCATGGGTCTCCAGAGCAGTTCAGAGTTCAAAGTATTATTGTCTTATGCCTCGCCGCGTGGCAATTGATGTTCACTGCCACCGGCAGACTCGCGATATGGCAGGGGAAGCTTTCCACATGAACTGCCATGGCGGTTACCGCTCCGCCGAAACCCTCGGGGCCGATGCCAAGGCGGTTGATTGCTTTGAGCAGAGATTCTTCCAGGGACGCGAGCTCGAGCTTTGGATTGGGGCTGCCTACGGACCGCAGGAGCGATTTCTTCGACAGGAGCGCGGCCTTCTCGAAACTGCCGCCGATGCCCACACCGACCACGATAGGCGGGCAGGGATTCGCTCCCGCCTTTTCCACGCACTCCAGCACAAAACTTTTTATGCCTTCCACACCCTCGGTGGGGCGAAGCATGCGGATCGCGCTCATGTTCTCGCTGCCCGCGCCCTTAGGCATAAAAGATATTTTGAGTTTGTCGCCCGGGACCAGCTCCGTATAGACGATGGCCGGCGTATTGTCTCCTGTGTTCTTGCGCGTGATAGGGTCCACGACCGATTTCCGGAGAAATCCCTCACGGTATCCCTTGCGCACCCCCTCATTGATGGCATCGACAATGAAGCCGTTCTTGATGCGGAGGTCCTGACCGATCTCGACAAAGAAAACAGCGATGCCGGTGTCCTGACAGATGGGAACACGCTCCGCCTTCGCAATCTGCGCGTTCTCCTTCAGGAGTCCGATGATTTCCCTGCCCGTGGACGCCGTCTCTGTCTCGATAGCCCGGTCGAATGCTGTCAGAACGTCTTCACTCAGGTTGCATGCCGCATCAATGCAGACCTGGGCGACATTGTCCCGGATCTCGTCTACATGAATTTCGCGCATCCCTGTTTCACCGCATCCACGGATTTCATGAATGCCGCCCTCTCTTCAGCGCCCAGCTTTATCTCCACAATCTGTTCCATTCCCTTTTCGCCCAGTTTCACCGGCACGCCGGCGAAGACGCCCTGCACTCCGTATTCGCCTTCCAGCCTGACCGAGCAGGGAAGTATTTTTTTTCTGTCACGTAAAATTGCCTCGACCATTTCGAGTGTGGCCGCGGATGGCGCATAGTAGGCGCTCCCGGTCTTCAGGAAGGCCACGATCTCGGCACCGCCGTTCCGGGTGCGTTCAACAATGCGGTCGATTGCTTCCTTGCTCATGAGTTCTGTAATGGGAATACCCGCCACAGTCGAATAGCGCGGCAGCGGGACCATGGTATCTCCATGGCCTCCCAGGACGAAGGCATGGGTATTCTCCACGGACACACCGAGCTCCATGGCGATGAATGCACGGAACCGCGCTGAATCGAGCACTCCGCCCATGCCGATGACCCGTTCCCGGGGAAAACCGCAAGCCTTCATGGCGATTGCCGCCATCACATCCATGGGATTCGTAACCACGATCATGACCGCTCCGGGCGAACGTCTCCCCGTTTCCTCAGCAACCTTCTTCACGATGTCGTTATTCGCAGCCAGGAGATCATCCCTGCTCATTCCCGGCTTGCGCGCCAGCCCCGCAGTGATCACGATGATATCGGATCCAACCGTCTCATCGTAGCCATTTGTTCCCGTGATACGGGAATCATATCCCAGGACCGGCCCCGCTTCCGTAAGATCCAGCCCCTTGCCCTGTGGCACGCCCTCAACCACATCCACCATAACCACATCAGCGAGCCCTGCCTCAGCAATCCGCTGAACCAGGGTTGCGCCGACATGCCCCGCACCCACCACCGTCACTTTTTTTCGCACACCCGCACCTCCCCTTGAAATCAGCGACAAGCGACAACCGACCAGTATGATCCTCGTCTCTCGTCTTTCGTATGGTTACATCTTCGTGATCTTGACCTTGCTGATCTTCCGTCCATCCAGTTCCAGGATCTCCAGCTTGAGGTTCTTATACTTCAGCTGCTCACCGACCTTCGGCATCCTGCCGAAGAGACCGAATACGAATCCACCAAGCGTGTTGAAATCGTTGGAATGGAGCGTGGTGTCGATCATTTCATTCACCTCGTCAATGGCCGACTGTCCGGATACCACGAAGTTCTTTTCGTCAACGATTTGAACGTCTTTAACTTCGGACTCCAGCTCATCATGGATGCTGCCCACGATCTGCTCGATCAGGTCCTCCAGCGTAACCAGGCCGGCTGTTCCGCCGTACTCGTCGATCACGATCGCGATCTGGAAGCGATTGCGCTGCATTTCAGCCAGCAGTTCGCTCACCCGCTTGTTCTCCGGGATAAAATACGCGGGCCGGATGAACCGCTGAATGCCTTCTTCCCGCTTCACCTCTCCCGATGCCATTGCCACGAGGATGTCCTTGATATAGAGGATGCCGATCACCGTGTCCACGGTATCCTCGATCACGGGATACCGGGAGTAGCCATACTCTGACACCAGGGCCAGCACCTCCTGCAGCATAACATTGGCCGGCACGCTCACGACCTCCGTCCGGGGCCGCATGGCTTCCGATGCCAGTGTATCACCAAACTCGAAGACCTTATGAAGAAGCTCCTTCTCCTCCTCCTTGAGCGAACCGCGTTCTTCGCTCAGGTTGATCATGGCCTTGATATCCTCCTCAGTCACAACGGCCGTGCAGGACATGCCCTGGGGTCCCGGACCTGCAACGAAGTCAGCAGCGCCGCTGATCAGGCGGGATATCGGCGACAGTATCATAAGTACGGCATACATGGGTGCGGCGACCAGCAGCGCGAAGCGGTCGGGATTCCTGGCTACCATGCCCTTGGGTACCAGCTTGGCAAAAAACACCACCAAAGCGCTCATAATCAGCGCTGCGACTGCCACGGATACCGCTGCATCGTCGAACAGGTGCACAGCCAGCATGGTGCCGAGAACAGCGGCGAGTACAATGAAAAAATTCTCCGCCATCAAGAGCGACGCATGGAGCTTATCGCGCTCCTGCAGAAGCGACAACACCATGGCTGCCCGTGCATTGCCGGCATTAGCAAGCTCGCTGATGCGGGATTTGCTGGAGAATACAATGGCCGTTTCCGACGCGGCGAAAAATGCCGCGATGAATATACCCGTTGCAACGCCGGCGATCAGAGGCCAGTTGTCTGATATGAAATTAATGAATGTGTCCATGGTGTGTGGATATGGGTCATGGTGCATGGGGAACAACTGTAATAAACGCTGCTGCTTTTGCTGCCTGTTCCATGCTGCTTGCTACATGCTACTT
Source organism: uncultured Nitrospiraceae bacterium (assembly GCA_964447405.1). Lineage (GTDB taxonomy): Bacteria > Nitrospirota > UBA9217 > UBA9217 > UBA9217 > JALNZF01. The sequence continues at coordinate 470,784 of CAYUSP010000004.1, forward strand.
GACCCTCGACCCTTGCCCCTGCCTTTCTACATCTTCTCCCCGGTCACCCGGATTACCTCGTCAAAGGTTGTCTCGCCTTTCAGCATCCTCTGTACGGCCGCCTCGCGCAGGCCGATCATGCCGTCCGCTAACGCTGCTTTCCGGATCTGTTCGGCATCGCCTTTATCGCGGATGATGGCGCGTATACCGTCATTCAGCTCCATAACCTCGAATATGCCGCTGCGTCCCAGGTAACCCGTACCGCGGCATTGCGGGCACCCTTCGCCGTATTTCACTTCGATCTTCCGGTCAACGCCTGATGCAAGCCCGACTGTCTGGGCTTCCTCGGGAAGGAGCTCATAGGACTTCTCGCAGTGATGGCAGATCTTTCTTACCAGGCGCTGGGCCATGACACCGATGACCGTGGACGAGATCAGGTACGACGGCACACCTAGATCAAGGAGCCTGGTAATGGTATTCGGCGCGTCGTTCGTATGCAGTGTGGAAAGGACCAAATGTCCGGTCAAGGCGGCCTGAACCGCATTTTCAGCCGTCTCGATGTCCCGAATCTCACCGACCATGATGATGTCCGGGTCCTGGCGCAGGATCGTCCGCAGCGTGTTCGCGAAGGTGACCCCGATCTGCGGCTGGATGCTCACCTGATTGAAACCATCGTACACCATTTCGATGGGATCCTCGATCGTGACGACGTTCACCTCTGGTGTGGCTATTTTCTTGAGCGCCGAATAGAGCGTCGTTGTCTTGCCGCTGCCGGTGGGTCCGGTCACGAGAATGATGCCGTGGGGCCTGGCGATAAAGGACCGGAACAGCTCATACTCCCGGGGCGCAAAGCCGATCTCCTCAAGGTCCTGCAGCAGGATATCCGGATCGAAGATCCTGATCACGACCTTTTCACCAAAAGCGGTCGGCATGGTCGATACGCGGAGTTCTACTTCCCTCGATTTATATTCAGTTTTTATCCTGCCGTCCTGCGGCCGCCGTTTTTCGGCGATGTCCATCCGGGCAAGCATTTTGACGCGGGAAACGAAGGCTGCATGCACTGCCTTGGGCGTCCGGTGAATGGTGTTTAGCACACCGTCAATGCGGAGCCGGACCTCGCTTGCTTCCCGCTTGGGTTCGATATGAATATCGCTTGCGCGCTGGTCGAAGGCGTACCGAAACAGGAATTCCACGGCGTTTACGATGTGTTTGTCCGTGGCCTCGATCTCGCTGACGGATTTCATCTTGACGAATTGCTCAAGATTTCCGAGGTCGATATCCGACATCATCTCCTTCGCAGCTGCGCTCACGGACGACCGGAATCCATAGAATTCCGTGATGATCTTGAGAATGTCGGTCTTTGTTGCCACCACGCGTTTGACCTTGTACCCCATCCGCTCGATGTTCTCGACGACTTCGATATTATAGGGGTCCGACACCGCAAGGGTCAAGGTATCGTCCTCGCGTTCTATCGGCACGGATACGCTCCTCCGCGCGAAGGCCCGCGACAGGATCTGCGTGATCACCTCGGGGTTGAGCTTGAGCGGGTCGATCTTTTTGAACGGAAGTCCGACATGATCAGCGACAGCCTCGGTGATCATATCCTCCGTCAAAACCAGACCGGTAGAACCGGGGACTTCCATACAGAGCGATGCAGCCACCTCGATGGCCGACACCTCGTCCGCGAGATGAAGCCTGCCCCGGCGCGGTGTCTCCCCCCGTGCCTTAAGCAGCTTCATGCGCTGAACATCCTGCTTCAGCGTGATCTCCCGAACCTGCTCGGGTGCAAGCTTTCCCTGCTTGACCAGAATTTCACAGAGCTGATCTATTGACAGTTTTGTCATGACGATGGGGTACTGGCGCAAACTCCTGACTCAGGCGTTAAAAAATATAAAGGCCCCCGCATAAGGGGGGCCGATTTGTACGAAATATGCTTTACGCGTGTAACAAACTATTTTTTCGCCGGTTTTGCAGGAGCTGGCGGCGGAGTCGGGATCGGCACCGGTGTTGGTGCTGGTGCGGGTGGCGGTGCGACTGCCGGCTGCGCAGCGGGCGGCGGAGCTGCTTGCTTCTTTTCACATCCCAACAGGGCAACAGATGCGGCAAGGAACAGTGCAAGAACGAATATCACGTATTTTTTCACAATCACTACCTCCTTATGTTTATTGTGGGAACGACATGTAGTTGAGCGGATGAGACACCGCTTCAGAGCAATCAGAGGATTCTCGTGGCAACCGAACGGGTGACCGTCAGTTCTTTTACTTTCTGGCCCAACTGCTCCTCAAGCACCTGTTGCTGTTCTTCACTGAGGCGAAGCCGGAATACCCGCAGTTTGTTCAGTGAGCGTTTGGTGAGATAGATTTCTCTGAGCTCGAATCCTATCTGTTTTTTTATATCTGATATCTGCTGCGGAGTAAGTGCAAGCTTGACAATCTCATCCATTGAACACTCTCCATGATTTCGACTGATTATAGGCACATCGCAGCGGGAATTCAAGCTCTTTTTTCAACGGGCGCATGTTAGCTGAATCCAGGACACCGACAAGTCCAGCCGGTTTGCTCCAAACCTTGATCGAGCGGTTCACACTTCTAAAATGAGCTTCTTTGCAATGATATCGACGGCTTCCGCAACGTTTGCCTTCTCGATCGTTCCCGTTTTTCGTTCCTTGATCTCCACGACACCGTCCTTCAGATTTTTTTCGCCGATGATAATTCTCCAGGGAATGCCGATAAGGTCCGCGTCCTTGAACTTCACTCCGGCGCGCTCATCCCGGTCATCGATCAGCACCTCAAAACCCTTTTCTTCAAGCCCCGCATACATCTCCTCTGCAACATCCATGGACTTCACATCCTTTACATTCACCGGGACAATTGCTATCTGGAAGGGTGCGATCGCGAGCGGCCAGATGATGCCGTTCTCATCATTTCCCTGCTCCACGGCTGCAGCGGCGATTCGCGCGGGACCGATCCCGTAGCTGCCCATGATGATCGGTTTTTCATTGCCCTGTTCATCGAGGAAGTTCGCCTTGAGCGGAGCCGAGTATTTAGTGCCCAGCTTGAAAATGTTTCCGATCTCGATCACCCGCTCGATGCGGAGCGGCTTCCCGCACTGACTGCACGCGTCGCCGGCAGCCGCAATGTGGATATCATGAAACTCGGCGTCGCTGAAATGCTGTTCTGCGGTGACGCCCTTCACGTGAAATCCTTCCTTGTTCGCACCAGCGAAGTACGACCCTTTCCGCAGAACCGGGTCCGCAATCTTTCGAATTTTGTGGCCCATGGGGCCGATGAAACCGGCAGGCACGTTGAGAGCCGCCTTCAACTCGTCTTTTTGGGCGGAACGATGGGGCCCGATGATTTTGGCAAGCTTCTTCTCGTGCAGTGTTTGATCGCCCCGGACCAGTGCGAGCAACGGCCCCGACTCTGCCATGACCAGGATGGATTTAACCAGCTTATCAGGGGTCACTTTCAGAAAGCGCGTCACCTCATCAATCGTCCGCCTCTCAGGAGTCGCCACCTCCTCGTAGTCTGTTTCGCCATTCTCTGAAGGCTTCGGCGATGACAGAGCCAACTCGGTGTTCGCCGCATACCCGCATCCGTCGCACAGCGCCACGTCATCCTCGCCCGCAGGCGACGGCGCCATATACTCGTGCGCCATGGACCCTCCCATCATGCCAGTATCGCTCTGTACGACATGGAAGGTGATGCCGCACCGGGAGTAGATTTTTTTATAGGCTTCGAGGTGGAGCTGGTAGGACCTGTCAAGCCCCTCCTCGTCCTTGTCAAAGCTGTAGGAATCCTTCATCAGGAACTCGCGGGTCCTGAGCACGCCACTCTTGGGCCGCGCCTCGTCGCGCAGCTTCGTCTGGATCTGGTACCACGTCTGCGGCAGGTCCCGGTAGGAGCGGATGTCATGAGCCGCGAGCCAGGTCATGGTCTCCTCATGAGTCATGGCAAGGCACATGTCCCGGTCGCCGCGGTCCTTGAGCCGGAACATCTCGTCCCCGATGACGTCCCACCGCCCGGTCTGCTGCCAGACCTCGGCGGGGTTGAGCACGGGCATGGAAACTTCCTGGCCTCCGATGGCATTCATCTCCTCGCGTATGATGCGGTTTATCTTCTCCATGACACGGATACCGAGGGGAAGGTAAATGTAAAGCCCCGCCGCAAGCTGCCGCACATAGCCCGCACGCACCATCAACTTGTGCGAAATTGCTTCAGCATCAGCGGGGACTTCTTTCAAGGTCGGGATGAACATACGGGAAAAGCGCATGGAACCTCCAGAACAAGGGTTTAGGCGTCAGGGTGCAGGAGTCATGAGAAATAAGCGGGTCGCCTCTTCCTTACTATTGACTACCGACACCTGACTTCCTGTCATTAACTATTTCCTCAACTTCCCTCACCAGCACATCCGCCAGTTCCTTCTCATCGAGCTTTTTCATGATCTCACCATGCTTGAACAACAGCCCGACGCCTTTGCCCCCAGCGATTCCCACATCCGCCTCACGCGCTTCACCCGGGCCGTTCACCACGCAGCCCATGACCGCGACCGTGATCGGCTCCTTGATATGGGAAAGCCTTCGCTCCACTTCCTGGGCAAGGCCGATGATGTCGATCTCGGTCCTGCCGCAGGTGGGGCAGGAGATGAGATTCACCCCGCGCTGGCGGATCTTGAGCGACTTCAGGATTTCATAGGCAACGCGCACTTCTTCCACCGGGTCGGCGGTAAGCGACACGCGCAGGGTATCGCCGATGCCCTCGGCAAGCAGGATGCCGAGTCCCACGCTGGACTTGATGGTCCCGGAGTAGAGCGTGCCTGCTTCGGAGATGCCGATGTGAAGCGGATAGTCGGATTTCAGCGAGAAGAGCCGGTAAGCAGCCACGGTGGTCATGACATCGGATGCCTTCAAAGACACCTTGAGGTTCGTAAAATTCAGATCCTCGAGTATCCGTATGTGGCCGAACGCACTCTCGACGATCGCTTCGGGAGTAGGATGGCCGTATTTCTCCAGGAGGTTTTTTTCGAGCGAGCCCGCATTCACACCGATGCGGATCGGGATGCTCTTATCCCTGCAGGCGCGGACAACCTCGGCCACCTTGTCCTTCCCGCCGATATTGCCGGGATTGATGCGGAGTCCGTCCACACCCTGTTTCACTGCTTCGAGCGCCAGACGGTAGTCGAAGTGTATGTCAGCAATCAGCGGAAGATTCGTCCCTTTTCTAATGCTGCCAAGCGCCTGAGCGGCTTCCTCATCAGGCACTGCCAGCCGCACGAGCTCGCATCCAGCCTGCTCGAGCGTCGCTATCTGCGCAAGCGTAGCAGCTGCGTCCCGCGTATCCGTGTTGCACATGGACTGGACAGCGACCGGAGTGCCGCCTCCGATCTTGACCGAGCCGAGAGTTATCTGTTTTGTTTTTTTGCGGGTGATGCGTTCGTCCACGTTCGCCTGAGCTCCTGCCCTCTCCCCGTTGGGCCGAGGGTGGTGTTATTTCCTCTGCTCTCAGGGGAGCGAATCGAGAGGTGAGGGATGATTTGTTACTTGCTGAAGAACATCCTCGTGACATCGTTGTACGATACCACCGCGATCAGGGTGATCAGCAGCCCCGCCCCGATGCTCTGAGAAACTTCCATAACCTTCCTGCTGAGCGGCTTCTTGCGTATCGCCTCGATCGCGAGGAACAGGAGCAGGCCGCCGTCCAGCACCGGAATGGGTAAAAGATTGAGCAGGCCGAGCGATATGCTTATCATGGCGAGCAGCGACAGGAACGTGGACAGACCGGCGGCGGCCGCCTGGCCGGACATCTGGGCGATCATCACCGGCCCGCCGAGCGTCTTGATCGACAGGTTGAAGGTAACAAGCTTTTTCAGGGTGATGAGGGTAAGGTCAATGGCTTCGAGGGTCTTCTCGAATCCCAGGCGAAGGGATTCGAAAAATCCATGCTTCTTGAACACCAGCCGCATGACCGGTTCGACGCCGATCACATGCCTGCCCGCGTCCTCCTTTGGAGTAACGGTTATTTCCATTCGACTGCCGCTGCGCTCGATGGTCAGTGTCAGGTTTTTCCCTTTGCTGTCGCGCACGAGCGCGGAGAACTGGTTCCAGTGGTAGATGGTCTGTCCATCAACAGCGAGTATCTTGTCGTTCACCGTCACGCCTGCCTTTTCAGCCGGGAACCCCGGTTTCAGCTTGCCGATCTCAGCAGGCATGTCCGGTACAAGGCCTGATGATCCTATCTTGAGCTCGGTGGCGGTCTCAGGCCTGAGCAGCAGGGCCTTTTTCTCGCCCTGCCTGCTGACCAGGACCTCGAGGTTTGTATCCGGATTCACCGCGATCAGGGAAAGCGCCTTGGTCCAGTCGCTGATTTCTCTTTTGTTGATCTGATCGATCACATCGCCCGCCATGAAGCCAGCGCGCTCGGCAGGCGATCCTTTTTCCACGAATCCCACCTTGGCAGGCCCTTCACTGTAGGTTCCGACCATGAATACCAGCGGCATGACCAGGAAGGCCAGCAATATGTTTGTGAGCGGACCCGTGGCAGCGATCTTCGCGCGCTGCCATACAGTCTTGGACTGGAATTCGTCAGCCGCTCCGGTAGGTTCCTCATCGGGATTTTCCCCGGCCATTTTCACATACCCGCCAAGCGGCAGGGCGGACACGATATACTCCGTATCACCCTTTTTATAGCCGAAGAGCTTCGGCCCCATGCCGAGGGAAAATTTTTCTACGCGAACCCCCGCTCTTTTTGCCATGATGAAGTGACCGAGTTCATGCACGAATACCAGTATCCCGATCACGATGAGAAAATAAATTAATGTCATACAAACTCCTTTTTGAACCACAGATTAACACGGATAGACACGGATAAATAAATCCATCTGCCGCACCATGTCTTAAGCATTCCTGTACCCTGTACCCTGGACCCCGGCCCCTATAATCTTTTCCGCTTCCCGTCTTGCCCACAGGTCCGTCTTGAGTGCATCCTCCACGGTTTTAAATTGCACCGGATCGTGGGCATCCATGGTGGACCTGATCACCCGCGCAATGCCGGTATATTCGATCTTTTCCTCAAGAAAGTACCGTACCGCGACCTCGTTTGCGGCCGACAGCACCGCCGGCATGCTGCCTCCCGCGGCAAGCGCCTCGTAGGCGTACGCAAGGCACGGGAACCGGTCAAGATCCGGCTCCTCGAACGTCAGAGCTCCCACCTGCGCCAGATCGAGCGCGGGTGATACGTCGGCCAGCCTTTCGGGATAGGACAACGCATAGGCGATGGGGCCGCGCATATCGGGCACCCCAAGCTGCGCGACAACCGCGCCGTCCTGATATTCCACCATGGAATGGATGATGCTTTGAGGATGCACGAGCACCCTGATCTTGTCAGGCGCGATGCCGAAAAGCCACCGTGCCTCGATCACTTCGAGCCCCTTGTTCATCAGCGTTGCGGAGTCGATGGTGATCTTCCTGCCCATGCTCCAGTTGGGGTGCTTGAGCGCCTGTGCCAACGTTACCCGCTCGAGATCATTTTTTGAGTGCGTGCGGAAGGGGCCGCCGGAAGCCGTCAGTACAAGCTTCCTGACGTCCCGGTTCTCGCCGGCCAGCAGACACTGGAAGATGGCGCTATGCTCGCTGTCCACCGGCAGGATGCGGATCCCCCGCGCGCGGGACTCGGCCATGACGAGCTCGCCGGCGGTGACGAGCACCTCCTTATTCGCGAGCGCGATGTCCTTGCCCGCGGCAATGGCCGCCATCGTCGGCACCAGCCCCGCGGTCCCTACGATTGCCGAAACCGTGACATCCACCCCGTCCGCGGCTGCCGCGTGGATCATGCCTTCGACGCCGGACAGAATCCGCAGGTCAAGGTCAGCGCACCGTTCCCGCAGTGTCTTTGCCGCATGCTCACTGACAACGGATACGATTGCGGGCTTGAACCGCCTTGCCTGCTGTTCGAGCAGGTTGATATTGTTCCCCGCGGCGAGCGCGACGACCTCAAATCGATCAGGGAACTTCTCAACGACCGACAGCGTTGACTGCCCGATCGATCCGGTGGAACCAAGTATGGCGATTCTCTTCACCGATCACTCCGCACTTCGCTCTCCGCACTGCTTCACCTCATTTTAAGGTAGCAATATAATACCGGCGCGGCAAACAGCATGCTGTCCATGCGGTCAAGGATGCCGCCATGGCCTGGTATTATCATTCCGGAATCCTTGACCCCGGCATCGCGCTTGAACAGCGATTCTGCAAGGTCCCCCACGGTACCCACCCCTGCGAGGACCAGTGCGATTGCAACAGCCTCGGCTGCATGCACGGGCGGCATGAACCAGATCCGGCACAGAAGCGCCATGGCAGCAGCGGCAACCAGGGCCCCGGCAAGCCCCTCAATGCTCTTTTTAGGACTAACCTTCTCATAGAGCCGGGTTTTCCCGAAGGGAATGCCGATGGAGTAAGCTCCGATGTCGGATGCCCAAATGATGAAATAGAGGAATACAAGCCACTGCCTGCCGTCTATCCCGGAGCGGATAACAATCTGGAACCCGAACAACATGGCAACATAGAACACTCCCAGGAGCGTCGAAGCGACATCCTCGATGGCACCTTCCACCTGCCGGGCCGAGAAGAGCCGGGTTGTCATGACTGCGAGCAGGCCGGCCGCAACGGGAAAAAGAGGCCCCAATGAAGGCACCAGTGGCGCATGGAAATCAAGAACGATCATGGCGCCGAAGACAATGCCAACCGCCACCTGGGGCTGATAACCCTTTGCCTGCGCCATACGGTAGAACTCATACTGCCCCATGACCGCGGCAACGAGAACCAGCGCGGTGAAATAGGCGGGTGCAAGTTTCCAGGTGAAAAGATAAAAGATGGGGAGGAACAAAAGGCCCGAGATGACCCTTTTATACAACATGCATTATCTCCATGACCTTACCGGCATCATTTCCGCACCAGCTGGTCCTGCGTCAGGCCAAACCTCCGCTGCCGGCCCTGGTAATCCAGGATCGCCGTCAGGAGGTCATGCTCTCCGAAATCGGGCCAGAGGGTATCGGTAAAATAGAGCTCTGCATACGCCGCCTGCCAGAGAAGAAAATTGCTGATCCGCTGTTCTCCGCTCGTACGAATGATCAGGTCCGGATCAGGAAGACCGGCAGTATCAAGACAGGAAGACAACAACTCTTCTGTCAGTGCGGCGGACGCTTTGTCCGAGGCGCGCAGCCGCTTGATGGCTTCAAGAATCTCCCCCCTGCCGCCGTAGGAGAGGGCAAGGTTCAGTATCATCGCCGAGTTTCCTTCGGTCTCGGAAATGGCCCTCTCGATCCACGACAGTACCTGAGCGGGAAGCCGTTCGATCCGCCCGATCGTCCGAAAGCGGATGTTGTTCTCCTTCATGGTTGCGATCTCTGACCTGAGAAACGTCCCCAGCAAGTCCATGAGGAAGCCGACCTCTTCCCGGGGCCTGCCCCAGTTCTCGTCCGAAAAAGCGTACAGCGTGAGCACAGGAATGCCGAGATTACGGCAGTGCTCGGTCACGCGGCGCACGACGTCCACGCCCTTCTTATGGCCGGCGATCCTCGGCAACCCGCGCTGCTTCGCCCAGCGCCCATTGCCGTCCATGATGATCGCGATATGCCCAGGCAGATTGCTTCTATCAATCCTTGTAAGCAGCTCCGCCGTAGACTGGTCTTTACTATTCACGCTCCTGTGCCTCTCCATTTCTGTTCCGTGACGCGGTTTGCTTCGCTGACACGGCAGCCTTTGCGACCCTTAGGGCGCTGCGTAGGTCATCACCCGGATACGGTCGGAGCCGAACATGCCGCCCGGAACCAGGACAAGTGAAACGATCCTGGTGCCCAAACCCGGCTGCTTGAGTGCTTGAAAGTCCAGCACCGCCCCTGGTATATCGGGAATCGCTCCGCGCCGCTCAAGCCGTGCCCCGGTCCATCCAAGACTGACGAATTCCGCTTCTTTGAATCCGGTCAAGAGCGCCGCGCCGCTGTTCCTCGGGAGCAGTATCTCGTCCTTGCCATCCCCGTTCAAATCCAGCGCGAGCACTCGACCTCGCACCCTCACTTTTTCGGCTTCGGTGGTGCCGCTCGAGAACATCTGGTCGATGCCCGCCAGCGGCCGCGCCACCACAATGCCGAACGAGGGAAATTTCTCTTCGCTCCGCCATACCGGGGCGTTGTTGGAATACACAACCAGCTGCTCCTTTTCATCGAGCGCCACCAAAAGAGGATGCTGTTCGCCGAGCTCCGCTATAACGAATCCGTAAAGACCCAGCCCCCGGGGAAGGACAAACTCGGCTCCCGCCGTGTACTTCCCGTCAGCCCAGACATACTGCTTCGGTTTTCCGCCAAAGAACGATGCCGGGTCGTATGCCTGGCCGAGCAAGATGCTCCCGGTCCGGGGAAAAACCACCACCCGGAGAAAGCCGGGGAGGTCCGCAATCCGCCGGTACACTCCATCCCTGCATTCCACGACATAGGAGACGATCTTGCCATTCAGCATGGCGGTAATAAAGATCTCGGGAGTGCCGTTTCCGTTTATGTCGGCGATGTCGAGATTGATATGATGCATTTCACTCGGTCCATAGCTGACAGTCTCGGTCCATATTTCCCGCCATCCCGACAGACCTTGTTTGAAAACGTGCAGCCTGATGCCGTCGGAAAAAACATATTGGAGGCCGCCGGTCCCGTCGAAATCGGCGATCGCGAACAGCCGCGCGTCCACGGTAAGATCGGGAATACCTCCCTGCTCCTCAGGGGCGGGGGCAAAAAACGGCTTTACTTCGCCGAGGGCGTCCCGCCTGGTTCTGAGATCCAGCATGGCCACGATGGTATCAAAGGGTCTGCCTTCATCGGCATAGAAAATCCCCGCGGTCACCACGTATTTATCATCTGCGGGGACGATGTCAATGGTCACGGCCACATCGAGTTTGAAAACCCGCCCCATCTCGCTGATCAGCGCTCTGTCCCGCTCTTTCTTATCCCCGATGAAAGCCGCGGTTTTGTCGATGTCGAGCAGAGTAAACCTGCTTCCTTCCCTGAGTTTCGCACCCAGCTTCTGGATGATCTCGGCGTGGTCGGGCCGGAGTGGGACCAGCGCCATACTTATTTTCTTGGGTGTGATCCTTGCCTTGTCGCCCGGCTTCGGATCGGTGATCTTTTTCACCAGGACGCCGGTGGATGTTTTGTCGCCGACACCTGTGACTTCAAGGCTCCCGACCTGATCTTCCATTCGTCCGATCACCATGTTCGTCACCGGGTGGAGGATCTCCTTGCCGTCCCTCCAGACCGTGAGGAGCGCGCCTTTCTGCAGACCGTCCCTGGACCCCAGCGTGAACGTGACCTCATCCCCGCGCACGTCCTTGATCTCACCCTGCACTTTGGGAAAGTGAGACTGGATCGAAGCAGCAAGTTCGTCAACACTGGTGAATTCCCGCATGCCAAGCGGACTTCCGGCGGCGGCTGCGTGTACGGCAGCCGACAGAACAAGCAGGAATGACATCAATATGCTTCTCATTCTTCTGTCAACCTTTCTCTGAAACATGATGGTGCCAACGGTTCGATGACCCTTTTGTCGAGCATTTGCCTCGGAGTAGTACGAGCGGGAATAGCGACAGCGGTGTGCGGTAACAGCGCCACGCCGGCGCATCGCGGAGAACGCGAACGACTACCCGACCTTCACGGTTATCTCTGCTTCCCAGGTTTTCCGAGGCAGCAGGGAGATGCGCCACAGCGGCATGAGCATCGAGCTCTGATAGACGCGCTCGAATCCGGACTCGGACTGGGAAACAGTCTCGACCGGGGCCCTCCACAGGCTAGCTGCGAGGGAAAGGGAAAGGGTGAGCCTGAGTCTCAGCCATTCGTCCACAATGCTAACCTGCTTGATATTGTTCGTTTCCCCTGAGGAAGCAAGATTTCTATTGTCCAGCGTATGACCGGGAATCTCGTAATACCGGTCCGGTGCGTTCCCTGCGAGGAGGGAAAAATTGAACTCGCATCCAAAGGTAGTGTTCAGTTCTTTTCCGCTCTCATTCGTGATCTCATAGCGCGCAACAAAAAAATCCGATGCCTTGCGCAGCGTGATCTCCTTCCTTACACGGACCGGAAGCCCGGTGACCATTCCGGAGCGTTCGAGAAGGACAGCCGCCGTGGCGCCTTGTTTTTTTGCCCCCATGCGATACGCGCCGAGAACAAAGTCTCCTGCCTCGCACTGCTCGGATTGCATGAAATGAGGAAGGTCAATGCCAGACTCCAGAAAATGGTCAAGAAGCGAGCCCCGTTTATACCGGTCGTACTGCAAATGGCACTCCAGGCCCTCCTCCTTGACGACCACGCGGTCGTGGATCGTTTTAACCGCGCCCGCGTCCGTACTCGCGCAGGCATGGGCGATTTTGTCATGATACCCTTCGCGCCTGCGCGTCAGCGTGTTCGTCAGATTGAAGGACCGCGGCTTCCAGTCGAACTCCGTGAGCCGGCCGCCTTCGGCAGGGTCCAAAAACAGGTTCATAAGCTCAGAGTTGAGCATAACCTCGTCACTGCCGTCCTTGTCGAAGTCGCCCTTCTCTATCTCAAGCCACGATGTTTTTGCCTTGCCTTGCCCCCTGACCCCTGACCCCTGACCCTTCAGGAGCGTATCAGCCATGTGCTCGGCCTGGATAAGATGCTCGTACACGGCGGAGCGCAGGTGCGGCAGATAGAGGCCGCCGAACACACCGTGCCAGTAAGAATCGTTGCACTGGGATTGGTAGAGATGGTCAAGCATGCGCGCGGACACGGAACGCAGCTTTGCGCCCTGCTCCGCGGCTGAGTCGAGCGCCTCGTGCACTTTTCCGCTCACCATCATCATCCGCTTGTGCATGTGATTGCTTTCGGGGTATTTTGCCTGAAAGTTCCTCCAGATGCCGCCCGCCATGAAGGGCCGCAGACCGGCGAATTCCGGGGTGGCTTTGACCTTCGCGAGGGCGTCCTCATACTCCTTCATGGTGCGCGTGGGCAGCGCCCACTCACCCATCTCCATGTAAGACGCGGTTGGCAGATAAATTCTGCCCCGCGGCGGCTCCTTCTCCAGATATTCGGTGAAGGTCGTGGTCTCCAGCCACTCACTGTTCTGTTCGAGGAGTGTGAAGAATCGTTCGAGCCAGCCTTCCTCGTACACAGTTCGGTAGGTCTCGGGCCAGACGCCGAACTTCTCGCCGTCATCAGCCATGACCGCAAGGCGGTTCCGTTCCGTGGACCGAAGCTCCGAGAGAAGCGCAAGGGCATCCTCCGGTTGATGGAACGGGATCAGGTACCGCAGCTTTTCGCTTCCCGGGAAAACACGAAGAACACCTTCCTGCTCCTCGGTAAGATGGTACCCGTCAAGTTCGTCGTCGCGGAGACCCGCCAGTTTGAAATGGAAATCGTCCACCACGACATGGTTCACCCCTGCGGCAGCGATGGGCCGCGGCAGGTGAGGCTCCCACACGCGTTCAGCAAGCCACATCCCGCGGGCATCATAGCCGATTTTGCGGCGGATAAAGTCGGAAAGCGCGCGGATCTGGCCGATTTTGTCGTCATCGGGCAGCACTGCGAGAATGGGCTCGTAGAAACCACCCGAGAGTATCTCAACCCGGTTGTCCGCAACAAGCGTCCTGAGCAAGTCCATGAACTCAGGGTGATGCTTTTCAAAAAAATGATACAGTATGCCGGTATAGTGAAGCACGATCTTTATGGAGGGATGGCGCTCGAGCACCTTGATGAACGGCAGATAGGATTTCTGGTAAGCTTCCTCGGCAACGAAATCAAAATTTCCGACTGGCTGGTGGTTATGGATGGCAAAGATAAATTGTACTTTCGGCATCTGTTACGGACTCCGTCGTTGTCAGTTGTCTGCATCTGCACGGCAACTGCAGCTCGCCTGTGCCTGTTCAAACACAGAGAGGGATATTAGCCCCCTGTCGAAAAAAAGTCAATCAAAAACAAGATACTACGGGCTATGACGGGACTGCGAAGAGCACCAGAACCAATGGTTGCGATCAGCGGGCGGGAGCTGTACCCTTCTTCCGGCTCCTGATGAACCGGACTCCAAATAACAGAAGCAGCATCGGGAGCCAGATCCAGACGATCTCTTCCCGGAGGACCTCAAGACCGGTCTTGCTGAAGAATTTAGCAATGCGCATGGGTGAGGCAAAGAAGGGCCTCCAGGGCATGAAGTATCTCGTATCATCAAAGGGTATAAAGAAGCCCACGCCCAATCCCTTGTCGGTCATGGCATCAAGGAGCCCATGGGAAGCGATCACGATGAAAAAAAACGCGAACATCCCCCACCATTGCTTCGAATATCGCCGTATGGCCGGGAATGCGGAAACGACGACAAGCAATCCGACCAGGAAAGCAAAAACAAAGGAGTGGAAAAAACCCCGATGCCCGAATGCATCCCCATACTTGATGCCTACATAAAAGCCGATGATATCAATATCAGGCAGCACAGCACAGACCGCTGACAGGACCCAAAACCGTGCGGGCATTCTGTCCGCGGTATAGCTCTTGCCGAGCGCTCCCGAAACAACGATATGAGTGAATAGTGAAGGCATGATGCGGACACCGATGTGAAGCATTTTATAGGAGGGAGGGGCATTAGTCAATGGCCGCGGATTCCGGAAAATCCGAATGCTATACTTGCTTTTTCACCATCCTGACGGCAAGGGTAAAAAAGAACACCGTGTAGGCCGTCAGAGTGAGCAGAGAAGCCAATGCCGGCGCTGCCCCTGATGCGAGCGCGCGCAGCAGTAAACTCGCGTGCGTCAGGGGGTAGATGAGAATAATGCTGTGGAACGGCTCGGGCAGTTTGTCCGGAGCAAAGAATGTGCCTGCCAGGAACGACATGGGTATGATGAAAAAACTGTTGAAGTTCGCCATGTCCTCGTGCGACCTGGCGATCATGGCAGCGGCCACCCCTGCTGCTCCGAAACAGAACGCGGTCATCGAAAGAACGAGGAGGAACAGCGGGGTTATTTCCATTCGTACACCTGACAGCGCCCCGACGAAGAGCAGCATGATCGCGGAGAAAAGTCCGCGGACCAGGCCTGTAAGCGTCCTGCCCAGCGTGATGTCCCAGGGCGAAACCGGCGAGACGAGCACCTCCTCGATGGTTTTGGTGTACAGTTTGCTGATGTTCAGGGATGTCGATACCGGCCCGAAGCTGTTGCTCATCGCCGAAAGAGCGAGAATCCCGGGCAGAACGAACTCGAGGTAGGTGCCGTTGCTGATGTTCATGCCGCGGCCCAGGCCCCAGCCGAACGTCACGAGGTACAGGACCGGCATGACCAGCGAAGATGCAAGAAACCGCCAGGGCTTTTTGCGGATCAGCATCATCTCTTTCCAGAATATGGGGTAGAAGTTCATAAAGAATCCAAACGGAACCACAGATGGACACGGATAAACACAGATGAAATGCTGCTTTCTTTCCGCATTTATCTCACCCTTCAATCCTTTCCCCGGTCAGTTGAATAAACACGTCCTCGAGCGTCACGTCGCGAACCGCCACATCGCAGCCCATGTCCTTGCCCGATTCTAATGCCTTCCCCCGGTCATGGTAAAAGCGGCGCGGGAAATCATGCCTGCCCAGACACTCCAGCACAAAGCGCCCCACCGCGGCCTTGAGGTCCTTCGGCGCACCGTTCGCGATGATCCGGCCCTGCCGCATAACAGCGACACGGTCGCACAACCGGTCGGCCTCCTCGATGTAATGTGTGGTCAACAGGATGGTTATGCCGTTCCGTTTGAGGTCCTCGATCAAACCCCAGATCATATGGCGCGCCTGCGGGTCCAGCCCCACGGTCGGCTCATCCATGAACACGACGCCGGGCCGATGCATCAATCCGCGCGCAATCAAAAGCCGCCTTCGCATGCCGCCTGAAAGATGCTCCACGGGCGCGTCCCTCTTATCCCAGAGTCCGACGAACCGGAGAAGTTCTTCGGTCCGCAATGCCCGGTCCGATGCGCTCATCCGGTGGAGCCTGCCGTGGTAATCGAGGTTCTCGTTCGCCGTGAGGTCGATGTCAAGGTTCAACATCTGCGGGACCACGCCGATCGATTGCTTTACCTGGAGCGGCTCCGCAAGAACATCGTGGCCTGCGATCGCGGCCGATCCCGACGACGGAGCGAGCAGTGTGGTCAGCATGCGGATCGTAGTGGTCTTGCCTGCGCCGTTGGGGCCGAGAAGGCCGAAGATCTCGCCTTTTGCCACGGACAGGTTGAAGGCCTGCACGGCGCAGAGGCTGTCGAAGTATCTGGTGAGATTGTGAGTTTCTATCATGAGAATGATACAGGATTCAAGATAGACAAGATGGAAGAAGCAGGATATACCGTCTCACAATGCATCATGCATCGTGCTTCGTGCATCCAGCATCTGTCTTCGGCTTCAATCTTCAGTTTCAATCCCCAGCGCCTTGATCTTCCGATGCAGATTGCTGCGCTCAATGTTGATGCTGTCCGCAGTCCTGCTCACGTTGCCATTGTTCTCCCGCAGCTTCTGTGTAATGAACTCGCGTTCGAATGCAGCGCGTGCATCTTTCAGGTGCGCGTGGGTGGCACGGACCTGGAGAACCGGGGGTTGATCGGGCGTCTTGGGCGAGACCAGACCGCGGCTTACGGGCAGCGGGACATCCGCGGCTGTCAGGACAGGCCCGGGCACCATGATCATCAGACGCTCGATGATATTGCGGAGCTCCCGTACGTTGCCAGGCCACGCATAGCGCACAAACAGCTCGATTGCCCCGTCCTCCATGGTCTTCGGCTTTTGACCGTATTCGTCCGCAAATTCCTGCAGAAAGTGGCGCGCGAGGCGGGGGATGTCATCAACCCGCTCACGAAGCGGAGGGACTTCCAGGGGTATGACGTTTAACCGGTAGTATAAATCCTCGCGAAAAGCGCCCCTTCTGATTTCTTCGGCAAGAACCTTGTTCGAAGCGGCAAGCACTCGTACATTGGATTTCAATGTTTTCATGCCGCCGACCCGCTGGAATTCCTGCCCCTCAAGCACGCGCAGCACCTTTGCCTGCGTGGCCAGGCTCATGTCCGCGATCTCGTCGAGGAAGATCGTCCCGCCGTGCGCCAGTTCGAACTTGCCCCGCTTCATCCCGGTCGCGCCGGTAAAGGAGCCTTTTTCATGGCCGAACAGTTCACTCTCGATAAGCTCCTGCGGGATCGCTGCGCAGTTCACTTCGATAAAGGGGCCTTTCGAGCGTTTGCTGGCCCGATGAATGCCCCGCGCCACCAGTTCCTTTCCCGTGCCGCTCTCGCCATGGATGAGCACCCAGCCGTTCGTGGGGCCTGCCAGCGCGATCTGCTGTTTAAGCGACTTGATCTTCATGCTTTCGCCCACGATTTCGAACTTCCGTTCGAAACTGCTTCTGAGCGTTTCATTCTCGTCCCGCAGCCGGAGCTCCTCGATGCCGTGCTGCACGGACAACAGAATGCGCGCCGCATCCGGCGGCTTGATGATAAAATCATAGGCTCCAAGCTTGACCGATTTCACCGCCTCGTCGATGCCGCCATGGCCGGTCACCATGATGACCGGCATCTCGGGGCGCAGCTCCTTGAATCTGCGGAGAACTTCCATGCCGTCCATCTCCGGCATCATGATGTCAAGCAGCGCAAGCGACGGCTGAGCCTCGTTCAGAAGCTCGATACCTTCCCTCCCCGAACCAGCGGTCACGACATCGTAGCCCTCGTCGCGCAGCAGGTTGGCAAGGCTCTTTCTGACGTTCTCTTCGTCGTCTACTATAAGGATCGTTTCATGAGGCATGGTATAGTTTCCATTAGGGGCTGCGGTACTGACCAGCAATCACTTCCCGAGTTTATTTTTCAGCATCTCCGCTACTACGTCGATCTCCTGCTCCGTCGTTTCCCGTCCGAAACTGAAGCGGATCGCTCCCCGGGCCAGATATAAATTGGTACCCATGGCCACAAGCACATGAGACGGCGTCATCGTGTCGCCGTGGCACGCTGCGCCGGGCGAAACCGCGACACCTTCCAGCGCCTGCATGACATCCACGGCCGTGAAACCGTCAAAGCTTATGTTCCAGGTGTTCGGAAGCTTGCGTTCGGGATGGCCGTTCAAATGCACGGTCAGCCCCGCATTGTTCAGCCCATCGAGCAAGCGACTTCCCAGCCGCATCTGTCGCGGGCCTTCGTTGGTGATCAGACCCGCAGCTACAACACTGGCTGCCCCCAGGCCGATAATGAATGCAGTATTTTCCGTACCTGGCCTCATGCCGCGCTCATGCCCGGCGCCGTGCAGGAGCGGAGGGAGTTTGCGTCCCTCTTTTATATACAGAGCCCCGATCCCCTTCGGCGCGTAGAACTTGTGCCCGGCAATGGTAAGGAAATCCACGCCCAGATCGGCGATATTCAGCGGAACCTTGCCAACGCTCTGCGCTGCATCCGTATGGAACAACACGCCCCGCCCTGCGGCGATCGCGGCAAGAGCTTTGATGTCCTGGATGGTCCCCACCTCGTTGTTCGAGTGCATGATCGAGATCAACACGGTTTCGCCGGTAATGGCCTTCTCAAGCTCAGCAGGGTCGATAAGGCCTGAACGGTCCACGGGAAGATAGGTCACCCGATATCCGAAACGTTCAAGATGACGGCAGGGCTCAAGAACCGCGGGATGCTCAATGCTCGACGTGACGACATGCTTCCCCTTCCCGCTTGCCTTGGCGATCCCCTTGATCACCATGTTGTTCGATTCGGTCGCACCGCTCGTAAAATAGACCTCGGATGCATTGCAGCCGATCAAAGCCGCCACCTGCTCGCGCGCCTGTTCAATGGCTGTTTTGCAGGTTACGCCGAACCCGTGGCTGCTCGACGGATTGCCGTACCGTTCCTTCAGGTAGGGCATCATCTCGTCCAGCACACGCGCATCGATCGGGGTACTAGCGTTATAGTCGAGATAAATTGGTTTCATGGTAAGATCTGATAACAGCTAATGTAACCACAGATGAACACGGATAAGACTAAAAATCACTTCAAAATTTAACTGAGAAATGCACCCTAATGATGTGACACTTTAACAGAGTGGGTTTTTGATTCATCTGTGTCTATCTGCGTCTAACGGTGGTTACGTTTTCTTCTAAGGATGAAAGAACCCGGAAGAAATTGCCTCCCCCGGGTTGAGAATACCTGATACCGTGAGTGATGGAGCACACCTGACTCCTGACTCGGTTACCCGTTGCCGAACAATCCCGTGGTCAGATAGCGTTCACCAACATCAGGGAGCAAAGTCACGACCCGGGCGCCTTTGCCCAGCTTGGCTGCGATCTGGAGAGCAGCCCAGCATGCAGCACCCGAGGATATGCCGACGAGCAGCCCTTCCTCGCGTACCAGTCGCTGCGCCGTCGCTTTTGCATCATCATTCTGCACCTGGATGATCCCGTCATAGATCTCGGTATCCAGAATAGCCGGGACAAAACCGGCGCCGATGCCCTGAATGGGGTGAGGCCCGGCCGGCCCGCCGGACAGCACCGGGGATGCGGCCGGCTCAACGGCGAAGATCGTGATGTCCTTGTACGTTCTTCTCAACACGTCGCCGACGCCGGTTATCGTGCCGCCGGTACCGACACCGGCAACAAAAGCGTCGATCTTTTTCGAACCCATAGCCGCGATGATCTCTTTAGCCGTCGTCTTCCGATGCACCTGCGGATTCGAGGGATTGCCGAACTGGTCAGGCTTGTAATACGCCTTCCCCGAGGCCTTGATCTCATCCGCCTTCTCCACCGCGCCCTTCATGCCTTTTTCACGTGGCGTAAGCACCAGCTGCGCTCCGTATGCCGCGAGCAGCTGCCGACGCTCCAGGGACATGGATTCCGGCATGGTGAGAATGATCGGATATCCCTTGACCGCAGCGACCATGGCAAGACCGATCCCTGTATTGCCGCTGGTAGGCTCCACAATGGTCATGCCCTTTTTCAGGATACCGCGCTTCTCGGCATCCTCGATCATGGCCATGGCGATCCGGTCCTTGACGCTGCCACCAGGATTGAACCCCTCCAGCTTGGCCCAAACCTCGGCATCCGATGGCCCCGGGAGCCTGTGCAGCTTCAGCATCGGGGTGTTCCCTATCAGGTTGAGTATGGTTTTTATCTTCGGCATGGGAATTCCTTTCCGTGTCTTCGTGTTGCTGTCAGAACGCGTTTATGAAGCTCCCCGATAGAGCATCTCCTTCGCATGTCTAATCGAAGCGTCGGTTATGGTGCTGCCGCCCAGCATGCGCGCGATCTCGTCAACGCGCTCCTGCTTGTCGAGCAGCCGTACGTCCGTGATCGTCCGGTCTTTCTTTACCGTTTTTGATACACCATAGTGGCTGCCTGCCATGCTCGCGATCTGCGGCAGATGCGTGATGCAGAACACCTGGCGTTTTGTCGAGATCCTTTTGAGCTTCTTGCCGACCTCCTCCGCCACAGCGCCGCCGATGCCGGCATCCACCTCATCAAACACCAGCGTGGGAATGCGGTCGCCCGCGGCCAGGATGGTCTTGAGCGCGAGCATAATGCGCGACAACTCACCGCCCGACGCGATCCGGGCAAGCGGCCTCGCTTCCTCGCCCGGGTTCGGCGCGATCAGGAACTCCACGCGGTCAGCGCCGTCCGGCCCTGCCTTGAGCCCGCTGAAGGTTTCGCCTCCGGGTTCCTGTGCTATCTTCACGGTGAAGGCCGTTTTTTTCATGCCCAATTGGCCAAGCTCAGCCTCAATTTTTTTCTCGAGCTCCTGCGCTGCCGCCCCCCGCTTCTTCGTAAGCAAGGCCGCCTTGTCAGTCAGCACGAACTTGATCGCCTGGATCTCCGACTTGCAGTGTTCGATATCCTCGGTGCTCCGTTCCATGCGTTCTAGGTCCGCGGATGCCCTCATACCAAACGCGATGATCTCCTCGATGCTGTTCCCGTATTTCTTTTTCAGTTTCTGGATCAGGTCCAGCCGGTCTCCGATCGCTTCAAGCCTCTGGGGATCGAATTCCACCCTGTCCCGGTACGAGGCAAGCATCCGCGCTGCCTCCTCGATCTGGGCACCGCCCGACACGCAAAGTTCCAGCGCACCCTGCAGCGTGCTGTCGATCTCGGCGATGTCCTTCAACCCGGATATCGCTTTTTTCAGGATCGCGAGCGCTGACCCGTCTGACGAATAGAGGGCCTCCTCCGCCATGGCGGATCCGGCAGCAAGTTTTTCCGAGCTCGCCATGACCCGCTGCGCGTGGGAAAGCTCAGCATCCTCGCCCGGCTTGAGTTGGGCTGCGTCGAGCTCGCTCTTCTGGAACCGCAGCATGTCCTCGCGCTGCGCCCGGTCGCGCTCACCTTCCTGAAGCTCCGCGAGTATCTTGCGCACGTCCAGCAGCCTGCGGTACTCGGCTGCCACGGCATTACGGTCAGCCTCCAGGCCTCCGAACGAGTCCAGCATGTCCAGCTGGCGGTCGAGGGAGAGGAGCGACTGGTGTTCATGCTGGCCATGGATGTCGGCGAGATTAGCACCCACGGCAGCAAGCGTCGCGAGATTGGCCAGGCTGCCGTTGATGTAGACCTTGTTCTTGCCGGACGACGACAACACCCGGCGCACAATAAGATCCTCACCCTCCTTTGCCTCGATGCCCTGTTCGCCCAGCATCCGGCGGACCTCTGCGGCGTTGCCGCCGTTCAGTTCGAACGCAGCCTCGATCACGGCCTCGTCGCAGCCGGTGCGTATAAGGTCTGCGCTCGCGCGCTCTCCGAGAGCCAGGTTCAGTGCATCGACGACAATGGACTTGCCGGCCCCGGTCTCGCCGGTGAATACGTTCAGGCCCGGCGCGAATTCCACGCGCACCTGGTCGATAATGGCGAAGTTCTTTATGTTCAGTTCTTTTAACATAGGATTAGAGTGTCATGTAGCACGGAAAGACTACAGGGAAAAGCGCAGTTGACTTGACTGCCTTGCTACATGCCACTCGCTCTTCGCTACTTGCTACTTGCCCCTTTTTTTATTGTTTCAGCTTTCTTCTGCGCAAACCGCTCCTGCGTGGACTTACCGCTTCCTGCAGCCTTGCCATAATATTCCGCGGCCTGGTCGCGCTTCCCCATGCGTTCGCTGGCCCTTCCTGCCCAGTAATAACCGGTACCCACCCACATACCCGACGCCGGATACTGCTCGGGGATCTTTAAAAATTCGATGACTGCCTGGGCATCCCTGCCCAGGAGGAAAGTGCAAAAACCGATCCAGTATTGCGTTGGCGCGCGTTCAGACGGTTTCTGAGCATTTAATGCAGTCTGGTACGATTCGAGGGCATGCCCATAATCAGCCATGCGGAAATAGCTGTCCGCTATCCGGGTATGGATCACAGACGCGGGAATATCACGAGCAGTGGAGGAGAGGACGGCCCGGTAAGCCTGGATGGCATCGGAATATTTTCCTTCGGAAAAATGCTTGTTTGCCTGTTGAAACTCCCGGGAACCGTTGGCAGCGAAAAGTGAACTTGGATGGAGAGAGAGGGCGAGCAGCAGGAAAACCGCGGACACATTCATTCTCATTTTCATCTCCTTATAAAAAAAGACTGTGTCAAATTTAACACAAAGCATTGACCTACACAAGAGTAATATTAATTTCCAGCCATTGGAAACCACATCAATCCAAGAACATATGATGCGAACCGATGTCATTGCCATGGGCAAGATATCTCCAAGACTATCAAACCATGTCACGATTTTCGCCTTGACAGGCTGCTGTTCCGTGAGTATTATGTCCTACGTTTTCAGCGGAGAGATGCACTTTAACTATCGATACAATAACAAGTGAACGATCACAACGTCACGAATTTAAAGACCGGATCGTTTTCATAAGCCTTGACGTTTGCTGAACTTGGCGTCTTGGTTGTGATCATGTTTTTACGTGAAAGGAGTAGTGTAATGCCATTCTATGAATATCTGTGTGAGGCCTGCAGTAAGGATTTCGTCCTGCTTCAGTCCATGGGTGCAAAGACCGAAGATACGGTCTGCCCCTATTGCAGCGAAAAGCGGGCGAAAAAGAAACTCTCCAAATTCAGCGCAGCAGGCGGCGAAAACCATGTTTGCAGCACAAGCGGGCCATCCCGGGGCGGCGGCTGAGGAATCTGACCACGTCCGCCGTGCGCGGATAAAAAACAATACAAGCCTGAGCGTCGATCGACTCTCAGGCTTTTTTGTGCAAAGAGACGACAACGTAAAACGAAAATACCGACCTTATTCGAAAAGATCTGAATTTGTCAACTGCAGATAAATTTCCATGGCCGCAGTCACACTAAAAACCTTTCTCAATCCCCGGTACTGGTATGCATGGCCGGTCCTGATGCTCATGGTCCTCATGAGTTGGATGCCGTTCCGCGTGCTGTGGTGGCTGGGGACCGGTCTGGGATCGCTCATTTCGTTATTCCCCTCACCAAATCGGAGTTTTGCGGAAAAGAACATCGAGCTCTGTTTCCCTGAAATGAATGCGGCAAAACGCCGTGATCTTGCAAAGCAGCATTTTCGCTTGAGCGGTTATACCATTCTCTGCCTGAGCATTGTCTGGTTCGCTCCCATCCGACGCCTGAAAAAGCTCGTTAGAGTTCGCGATGAATACAACTTCGACAATGCCCGCGCCGCGGGCAAGAACATTATCCTGCTCGCCCCTCATTTTATCGCCCTCGACATCGGTGGTATGCGCGCCGGATATGACAAAAACCTTGTTGCCATGTATCGAAAGGCCCGTGACCCTTTTCTGGAATATCTTTTTCAGCGCCGATCCAGATACGGCGCCATTTTAGTTGACCGGCTTGCCAGCCTCAAAACCATGCTCCGCCTGGTCCGCGAAGGTTATCCTCTGTACTATCTGCCGGATCAGGATATGGGTGAGCGCGCCAGCGTTTTCGTACCCTTCTTCGGCATTCCCGCGGCTACGGTCACCGCACTCAGCCGCATCGCGGACACAACGAATTCCGCGGTCGTTCCCTGCGTTAGCCGTATCCTACCCCAGGGAAAAGGCTTCGAAGTCCGTTACTACCCTCCTTTCGAGAACTTCCCCACCAACGATCCTCTGGCGGATGCTGCCCGTATGAACCGGGAAATCGAGAAATGGGTCCGCGAAATGCCCGAGCAGTATATGTGGTCCTACCGCAGATTCAAAACCCGGCCGAACAATGAACCTTCCTTGTATGAATAAGTGGACATACATCGACTCCGGTCCCAACCTCGGCGTCTACAATATGGCAATAGACGAGGAGCTTCTTGCCCGCGCGCAAGCAGGCGAACGTACCCCTGTGCTCCGTTTCTACGAATGGCAGCCGCCCACGGTCTCCATCGGCAGGTTCCAGAAGATCGAAAAGGCGGTGAATAGGGAGGCGTGCCGTGAACTCGGCATCGACATAGTCCGCCGCGTAACCGGAGGCAGGGCTGTCCTGCATAACAGTGAACTCACCTACAGCGTCATCGCCCGGACAGACCATCCGCTGTTTCCCCTGAATGTACTCGGCACCTACAAGGTCATTGCCGCGGGACTTCTCGTTGGGCTCAGGAACCTGGGCATCCCCGCAGAGATGGTGTCGCGTGAAAACAGGAATCTATCTTTGATAAACAGGGATGTAAGAGATCACTCCTGCTTTTCCTCTCCCTCGTGGTATGAGATCGTGGTTCATGGGAAAAAGATCATCGGCAGCGCCCAGCGGCGGCTGTCAAACGCATTTTTACAGCATGGTTCTCTCCTGATAGATTATGATCCCGTGCTCGAAGCCAGGGTTATCCCCGGCAGCAGCTCCCTGAAGTATGCCACATGTATGCAAGGGGAGTTGGGAAGAGCTGTGGCGCTGGAGGAAGTGAAAAAAGCGTTACAGCAGGGTTTCGCAGAGACACTCGGGATTGAATTTACTCATACTTCCTGAGAAGGGCTCCTGGCCTTGTTCAATGACTGCATCGCTGCCTGTCTGTTAAACAACCTCAAAAGAGCAGTTGGGACGCAGATAAAACCGGATAAACGCAGATAAGTACAAACAACTTAGAATTGATGAAACGGGAAAAGACTCACCCTCATGGTGAATATTTCTTTCGCCCAAGTGTTCGGTTTTATCTGCGAAAATCTGCGTTCATCTGCGTCCAACAGCCGTTTATAGGATCATGCCGTTCAGTGCTTATGATCCATGGCAGCGGGGGCTTTTTTGTCCTTTCGTTTCTCGCGAATCATCTTGGTGTCAGCATACATATCTTCATATGCCGCCTTGAGCGCCTCGTCAAAGGTCACCAGCTTTCCCGCAACCTCCCGGGCGTAGGTCTCGGCGGTTTCCTTTTTCTGGAATGCCCATTTGCCTCGCGCGGACATGACCCCTGGTTTTGAACTGTCGATGACCCAGAAAGCCGTGTCTGCATCAATCAACTTTCTGCTGATCATGTCCGCAACCATGATCGACTGCGGTGTTTTGTCCAGCATGGTTGATAGTTCAAGGGCCGCGCAATGGAGGCTGCATACACCGCTGGACGTTCCGTCTTCGTAATTGACCAGCATGCGGGAGTGGCTGAACTTTTCCCGGTCCATGCCGCAATACTTGCAAGAGCGATACAGGTGGGTATCTTCGACCTTTTGCGCAAACGCGGGAACACCGAGCGCCAGCAGGGAAAGCAACAGCAGGGTAGAGATGATCTTCATTTTCATGGAATCCTCCTCGGGATGCAGCATATCATGCTTTCAGCATGTCCAGAACTTCCGGGAACAGAGCAGAGATACGTTAAAACAATCCGCCAATATAGGCTAACAGCTTCACTGTATCACCCACTCGCTTTTTCTCAGCAGGGCTCGGCTTCCTCCCGGATCCAGCTGCGTGATATAACAGCCCTTGGACGCATAGAGCTGGCCAGGACCGAAGCTGATGCGGGTATACAGCGGTATGGTGCGGTTCTTGTCGGCAAGTTCAGACGCCATATCCAGGAGATAGTCGCGATAGTAGTAGCGGTCGAACTTCATGAATATATCGGTCAGAACATTATTGATGATCGCTGCTTTTGCAAGGAGGTCCGGTTTCTGAGAGGTGATCCGCCTGCTCTTCAGCCAGTCAAGATCGGTTGAGGTGTATTTTTTCCCGATTTCCTCAAGATCATAGGGATAGGTAATATAGGTGAAGGCCCTGGCTTGGATTGGCAGCGAATAGATGGCATCACCGCACTGTCCGTAGGAAAGGAACATCAGGAGCGAGCCGTCCTTTGGCTGCTGCAGCATGGGAATCCGGGCCAGGTCGCCCGCAGAATGCCAGAACAGAATGACCGTCGGCCGATAGGTCGCCGTCAGCTCGCTCCAGAATTTCTGGTCAGGACGGAATCCCGGGGAAACGGCCACTTCAGGTGGCCGCGGCCGCCCCAGCTGCTCCCAGGTATGCCGGAAACCCTCGGCCAATGTGCGGCCGGCGAGGTCATTGGTGTGGACCTGGATGACCGAAATATCCTCTCCTGCCTCATACATGCTGGCGAGATACCTCGCTGCGGACTCTCCCTCCTGGTAAATCCCTTTGGAAAGGTAGCGGGTATACCAGTCCTGTTCCGAGATAACGGGATAGTCGGTGATCGGATAGAGGCAGGGGATTGTGTTCCGCTCGCAGAACTCGTGAACCGGTTGCCATGGTCCGGCGCTGATGCCTCCGAGCACGGCAAAGACCGGCCTCTTCCGGTAGTATGCCTCGAGCTGGGCTGGCCAGCCTGTGGGCGCGCCGGTCAGGGTCCAGACATCCAGCATGTAGTTCCGGGCCCTGCGGTCCCGCTCTCCCGGTGTGATGGCAACGCCGGTGGTCCTTTTGCGCTGTGATTCCATCAGTCGTTTGCGGACCAGGTCAGGCCTGGTATTGATCGACTGGAGAACGCTCTGCAGGGTCTTCAGCACAACTTCACGGTCTGCCGGATCAACGCCTTCGGTGGCCACCATGGCGAGCCGGATTTCGTCAGGCGTCACACCCGGTGAGACCGGTCCTGAAAGGTTTTTTAGATAGTGGATCAGAACTTCGGTATCGCCGTCGCTCAAAGCATAGCGCGGCATGGCATTGCCCAATACGCGTCCAGCGGGATCTACGCCCATGCGCAGGGCTGCTGCCAGCGATTCATCCGAATACGGTATGCGCCGCACGGAAGGGCGCACCCAGCCGGGCAGCATGAACAGGTCTTCGGTCGTAACAGGCTCTGCTACCCCGTCAAAGGACATGAACAGTTTCCTGCCGTTTGTCGGAGGGGAATACACAGCCCCCTCGACGGATCCCAGCCCGCTGCGCATGTGACAGCTCACACAGCTGAACGCGGTGCCTTCGATGAAGGTATCCCCATTCATCACCGCCAGCATGGGCTCCCCTGAAGGAAGGATGCCTTCACGATACATGCGCTCGCCGAGCTTCAGCGCCTCTGCCGGAGTAAGGCCGTTGATCAGCGGCTGAACCGTGGCGGCAATGCCCCTGTCCGCCGCCAGGAGGGCGAGTATGATTGCCAAACCTCGGGCCATCAGCCGCGCTGCCGCTGGTATGAACAGGGAAACATTCATTGTTGCACCGTCCGTTCGTATTCCTTCACAAAGTCGGCCGTTCCGATGAGCCCATAGATGCGCACCCACTGATCGGAACCCGGCGCCCGCATGAACATGATGGGGTAGTGTGACATCTTGTTCGAAACATACGCGTCAAAGGCATTCATCACCTTGTCGATATCCTTCCGGCTGCCGCTCAGAAAATCCCAGCCCGGTTTGGCCCGGTAGTTCTTCAGGTATTTTTTCATTACCGCCGGAGTATCATTATCCGGATCAATGGAGATCGAGATTAGCTGCGCTTTCGTCGAATCGGCACCAAGCTTATTCTGGAAGTTGACAAATCCCGCGGAAAGAACGGGGCAGATGGTCGTGCAGGTGCCATATATGAAATCGACGACGACAGGTTTGCCGCTGTTAACCAGTTCCAGAAGCCTGACCTTCTTTCCCTCCTGGTTGACGAGGGTAACCTCGGGCAGCGTGTAGCGCTCAAGGCTGCGTTTATAGTCGGATGCTGCTTCTATGGTACCGGGCGCCCATGGGGGCGGGACAAGGATAGCGGCAAGCAGGAACAAAGGAATGAGGCGCGTTCGCACGTTCATGGTCAGCTCCTTCTGAAGGGCGGTAACGTAGGTCGTGATCGATGGGGAGTCCCGGACATGCGCGTGCATGGATCAGCGGCTGATGGAGGACGCTGTCCGGATGTGATAGCCGTGAATGTTAAAAAATTATAGCGGCACCCGGTCGGACTGTCAAGCAGCCGCTTTGGCAAGCCCCACAGGACTATGTCAAATAAAAGGCGGCGCCGCCTGAATGGCAGCGCCGCAATGCATGAGGATTATTTCCGCTTCTACTGCGCTGTTCCGCTTAACGATATGTTCAACGGGCTTAGCGGGCTGTTGTATCTGATGACCAGATTAGCCGTTTTGGCGCCTAATGCGACTTTCGCTGTCGGTGCGAAATTCACCGTAACCGTGCAGCTTGCCCCTGCCGCCAGGATCCCGCCGTTGATGCACGTTCCTCCGGTCAGGAGCGTGAACTGCTTCGGATTCAGACCATTGATCGCGAATCCATTGTTTACATTGAACGTGACCGGAGCAAGGTTTGGATTCGCTATGGTGACGATCTGAGGCGCGGAGATCAACCCGCGCGTCACGGCACCAAAGCTGACGATCGCCGGTGTTGCCGTCAACGTCGGCGCGGTCGCGTTGCCAGTGAGCATTACGATCGTCGACAGCGCGGGAGCTGCGACATTGACCGCGAGCGTCGCGCTCTTTATGCCGATCGTTTTGGGCGCAAACGTTGCGCTTATTGTGCAGGAGGCGCCTGGAGCCAGCCCCACGCCCTTGATCGGGCAGGTGCTGATCTGCGCGAACTGCCCTGGGTTCAGGCCGCCCAGTCTGATGCTGTTAATGATAAGCGGCGCGTTGCCGGTGTTGGCCACGGTGACAAACTGGGTAGTGCTGATCGTGCTAATGAGTTGATCACCAAATGGCAGCGAAATCGGGGTGACTGTTGAAATTGGCGCAATAATCACGAAGTTTGCAGTGATATTCATGGCCCCGGTTACATTCGCCACAGTAAGCGGATTAGCCGCAGTCGAAACGAATCCACCTGTACCGGTCCAGTTCACAAAGAGATAGCCGGCATTGGGAACAGCAGTCACGGTCGTTGCAGATCCCAGGTATGCTACAGTCTGGGCTAAGGTGCCGCTGATGGTGCCGCCTGCTCCGGCGATGAAGTTAACCGGATAGGTATTGATTGCGAAGTTCGCGGTGATGTCCATGGCTGCCGTTACGTTCGTTACCGTCAGCGCAGCTGCCGTGGTCGTCACGAATCCGCCCGTACCGGTCCAGTTCACGAAAGTATATCCTGCGGCAGGAACAGCCGTCACTGCCGTTGCGGACCCGCCATATGGTACGGTCTGGTTCAGTGTGCCGGTGATGCTGCCGCCCGTTCCGGCGATGAAGTTCACGGCAAGTGCATCTATCGCGAAGTTCGCTGCAACGGTGCAGTTCGCTGTAACTGGCCCCGTCGTATAGATGTTCCCGGTCAGCGTACCGCCGCAACCCGTGACTGACGCGATATGATAGTGCAGGTCAGGCGTTAGCGTGAACGTCGCAACATTGTTGTAGTTTGTTGTCACCGACGACGGCGCTATCGTCCCGTTGCCGCCGCTTGTTCCCGTCACCGTGAACGTGTCGATCGCGAAGTTCGCGGTGATGTCCATGTCTTGCCTGACGTTCGTTACTGTCAGCGGATTGGCTGTGGTCGATATGAACACGCCCGTACCTGTCCAGTTTACGAAATGATACCCTGCGTTAGGTACCGCTGTTACTTCCGTTGCTGATCCGGGGCTCAGAACTGTCTGGTTCAGCGTGCCGCTGATGCTGCCGCCCGGACCGGCTGCGAAATTCAATACGGCCGACCCTGATACTGACATCGGACGCATCATGTCATGCTCTTCATGGGACAGGATATGGCAATGCCATACATACTTGTCGCCTGCTATGTCGAACTTCGCCCGGATCGTGGTGACAAAACCAGGAGGACAGTCAACCGTGTCCTTCCACCCGGACTCCCATGCCGCCGGCGGGATCACCGGACCGGTGCCGGTGTACTGCGGCTGCGTATAGATGCCGTTCACGGTGTCCGTGACCGCGGAGATAAAGGTGCTGATGGCCTGACGGCCGACTACCTGGAACGCCACCAGATGCAGGTGCATGGGGTGAGCGTCCACGGTGGTGTTGATGATGTTCCACTCCTCTGTATCGTTCAGCCGGACAGCTTCGGTAATCGGCAGTACACCCGGGAAAAAGCCCCTGCTGTCGATGGTGGGCATAGTGCGGCCGAGCTCATCGGTGATTTCGACCAGCGAAACATTGCGAACCGCCGTGCCGGGCGTCGGTACAAGCGGTGGAATCGGGGCGCGGAGGATTGTCGATGCTGACGGACGCGTGATAAGGTCCGTGCCGGTCAAACCGGTCACCAGGAACTCCATGATCTCGGGAATGTCTATTGACGGCTGGTAAAGCGGATCGAGCAGCATGTCAGGGCCCGCGTACGGCGCATCGGGACCGATGTTCTTCATGACGATCCTGGTTCCCGGGGCAATGCCCGTGAGATCGACGAGCACGTCTACACGCTCGCCCGGCATCAGGTCGATGTCATTGCGCAGTACGGGATTGCTCAGCAATCCCTGCTCGGAGCCGATCTGCCAGAACGGAATCACAGTTGCGGCAATGTCGCGGGTTACAAGCTTCATGATCCAGGTCCGCGAGTCGGTGCCGCCTATGAACCGCATCCGGTAGATGCGGGGTTCCACACTATACGAACCGTAGGTCACGCCGTTGACCACCGGCATGTTGCCGAAGTACTCAAGCGTGGTGCTGGCAGCGGGGAAGGGAGCGCCGGCATTAATGGGCAACGCCAGAAGCGGATCGCCCGGAACATAGGGAATTAAATGTCCGTCCGCAGCTTTCATCCAGTCAAGCCGTCTGCATGTGGCTGGATCAGCAAGACCGTCCACCGTCAGCGTGCAGCCGGGGCTGTTCAGGTCATACACCGGGTAGTCCGGCATTGCGAACTGGCCGTTGATATCGAACATACGGTCCTGCAGGGCGAAACCAAGTTCATACGCGCCAGTAGGAAGGATGTTCGACGCGATCAGCGCCTGTTCGTTGGCATCGGTGATCGGGAAGAAGCCTGCCATGCCCATCTGGGTGTTGTTATGCGTTACGCCCATGGCATGGTCGTGATACCAGATGGTGCTTGCTTCCTGGTCCATGGGAAACCGGTACGTGCCTTCCGGACCATAGGTGCTTGGCAGCCATCCGGGACCGGTGAGCGCGAACCCGGGCGTAAACCAGGCCCCGGCGTAGCCGTCGCTGTCGTCAGGCACATGTGCGCCGTGAACGTGCGTCACAATGCGGTTGTAGGGATAACAATTTGGCGCGTTCAATCCGCAGTCAACGGTTGGGTCGAATCCTGAGGGCATCTCATTCGGCAGCTCGTTCAGCCATTGCACCCGGATCGGGCGCCCCTTGGTGCCGCGAATCGTAGGCGCCGGGAAATGCCAGATGCCGGCTGTTGACAAGGTGCCGTCCACGAATGGTGCTGGTGCGTTGCCTGTTACCACTGCCGTAGCGCCTGGTGGGGTCCAGCCTTGTCCGCCTGAACCGTAGCCATGGACCTTGGTTGCTGCGCCAAAAGCTACGCCGTTCTGGTCCAGCAACCCCGCGCCTCCGCCAAAGATGCCGGGAAGCGCAAGCTGCTGGGTAAATTTCTTCACCGTGATCGTGTAGCAATCCTCGGTGCTGGCAAGATCGGCAGGCGTGCCCTTCGCGGGATTGCCGCAGCTCGCCGGGAAGCCAAGAGCCACGGCGTCCGCGTTCGAGTAGGGAACGTACGTGAAGTACGACGCCAGGGCGTTCGGGATCACGTTCGTCCATGCTGTTGATGCCTGTGACGCAGGGGTCAACAGTGGGGTGCTATAGTCAGGCAATGTTATCACTGCCTGGGCAAAGGCCCCTTGTACCGCAAGCAGGACCAAACTTACTACGACCACTAGCATGCGGATTTGTGTTCCAAACTTCGACAACCTGCTTTGTGTTTCCATGATATACCCCCTGGATTTCGCTCAACATGAGCGTAATTAATGACCTGATATGATGTTGTTCTGAGATTGTTACAGGAGAACTACAGTTACTGAGCAAATAGCAAATTCCATACCCGTGATGCCATACTAATTTTTTACTAAACATCAACAGTTTATTGTGCTCTATGCTCCATTGATGTGATGACCGGACCATTTTGAACTGTCTATAATGGACTAAGTATTCAAAATGCCGGGTTCTCCTTTTCGCCTACTCTGAGCATGAACTCACCCTGGCGTATGTGTGCTCATTTGCGTTTCCCTTGTGCTGCCTGCTTCCTCGCACTTGCCAGCTGAGTAGTGCTAAGCTCTTTTGCAGCCATGCTTCGGATATCCTTCGCGACCTCTATCCCGGCGTCAGCTGCGATCGAGGACCAGACATATGCCTGAAAAGGATCCTTTGCTGTTCCTTTTCCAAGGAGGAAGACCATGCCGAGGGAAGCCTGAGCGTCGCTGTCTCCTGCATTTGCAGCAGCCCGGTACCAGCGAATCGCTTCTCCATCGCTCTGCTGCACTCCCGTGCCAAGTGCATACAGCTTGCCAAGAATACCCTGTGCTCTGGGGCTTCCCTGGTCAGCTGCCATGCGGACCCACCGTGCAGCCTCTTGCTCGTTCTTCTCCACGCCAATTCCGCTGATATAAGCCAGGCCCAAGGCAATGCGGCCGTCATTCGTTCCAGCCTCCGCTGCAAGGCGGTAATATCTGACAGCTTCCCCTTGGTCCTGAACTACACCATTTCCAGCTGCATACATCTTTCCCAGATTGAATTGGGCATAGGTGTTTCCCTGATCAGCAGCTTTCTTGAGCCATTTCGCCGATTCCCTGCGGTCCTGCGCAACACCTTTCCCGTGATAGTAGAGATAGCCCATTTGCGCCTGAGCCTGGGCATCGCCCTTCTCAGCAAGTGATTTGAATTCCTTAAGAGCGGCGGTAAAATCACCCCGCGTCAGTGCAGCTTCACCTGCGGCAACGTCAGCAAGAGCAGCGCCTGCCATTGCCAGCCGCGCGATAATCACTGCGATAACGATAAATCGGTACGCCATTCTTCAATCCCCTGACTGCTTTATCTTAAAAAATTGGGGCATATTCGATGCGGCCTACTTCTGCATCTCGCCAGTGCTGCGTGCCTGCATAGTATTACGCTTCGTATTTTCCTTAGCCGCCCTGGAACGCTCTATCAAGGCCTTTGCGCGTCTCGAAGGTACAGTCTGAAGAGCAGAATCAGCGGCATTGTCTGATGAATTCGGCATTAGCCGCGATTGCTGTGCACCGGTTCCCTCATCAGTACTGGGGCTGGAAACTGTTGTCGCTTTAGCAACAGCGCCAACCTTCCTGTCGCGCACGTCAGCGGTCAGTTTTTCATTCCGTCCTTTGCCCGCAGGTTCAGCAGCCCCCGCCATGCGGATCTCCGATTCCGAGAGAAGGAGCTTTTCACTGGTCAAACCATCCTTCATGCCCTGAATAACGAGGTCGAGATTGACCGTGCCGGGACGCTGCACCAGTGCCCTGACAAACTTGACTCCGATAGCGTAATTGACCTTTTCCTGCTCCGTTTTGAGCGCCGACGCTTCTCCGGCTGCTGCATGCAGAGGCAGCGCTCCGACTATCAGTGCTGCGGTCAAAAGTATTGTCGCTAGCATTCGAAGTTACCTCCTCAGCAGGAACAGCCTTCATGCTCCATGCGTTCAACCATCGCAGTCATCTCCTGGAAATTCACGGGTTTTTCTATCACGTGCTTTACACCCAGGATCTTTAGTCTCTGCCAGGAGGTCAGATCATGCAAAGCCGTCATCACGAGTACAGGTGTGCCGGGCATTTTTTTCTTCATTTGAGCGACCAGTTCGAAACCATCCATAACCGGCATTTTCAGGTCCGTAATGACCATGTCAACCTCCACCGTGGTAAGGATCTCCATTGCTTTTTTACCGTTATCCGCGGTAAGGACGTTAATGTTACCAAAATAGGCATGCAGTCCGTCTACGAGGCTGAGTAGAAAAACTTTTTCATCGTCAACAAGGAGAATGTCTTTCACGCACTGACCGCCTTATCGTACATAGTATCTTATAGAATGACCCTAGTAATGAGGATTAATGCAAAGCTGATGCTAAATGAAGAACCAGGGCAAGGTCGCAATAAATCGAGGACTTACGAATGACAATGAAGATGAAAGGAAGAGAACAGTGATTATTTGGGTGGTCTATTTTGCACTGCCAGTCATACCAGGCTGTGGCAACAAATCTTTTGCCTGTACAGAGAGTATATGATTATCCCATGCGTGCCCGCCCACGCATGGGAAGTCATCCGGCGCAGCCTCTTCTATAAGACATCGTCAAGGGTCAGGCGGCTGTTTAACGTCATCTGGCGTATCCGCCTGATCGCGTTTTTCTCAATCTGCCTCACGCGTTCCCGCGTGATGCCGAACTGCCTGCCGATGCTGTTGAGGGTCAAGGGATTCTCCTGCTTTATGCCAAACCTCAATTCGAGAATTCGGCGCTCGGTTTCCGGAAGCTTTGCCACCCAGTCACCAATCTGTTTGCGGCGGCTTGCGTCACTCGCCATGTTCTCTGGGCTCGGAGTCTGGTCATCGACAATCAGGTCCCGGAGCGTATCATCCCCTTCCGCACTGATGAATGCATCGAGTGAATAAATTTCGCGGGTCACCTGCGAGAGCGTACGGACCTTCTGCACGCTGATCTTCATCCGTTTCGCCGTTTCCTCGGGAAGCGGTTCGCGTCTCAGCTCCTGAGAAAGCGTCCTCACCGTGCGGGTGTACCGGTATGCATCCTCAGCTACATGCACCGGCAGGCGGATCATCCGTACCTGGTTGGAGATTGCCCGCTCGATAGCCTGGCGGATCCACCATACCGCGTAGGTGCTGAACTTGAAGCCCCGCTTGTAGTCGAATTTCTCCACCGCGCGTATCAGTCCGATATTGCCTTCTTCAATGATGTCCGGGAACGGCAGCCCCCGGTTGACATATCGCTTTCCTATGGACACCACAAGCCGCAGGTTGGCCTCGATCATCCTGGCCCGTGCCTCCTTGTCTCCCCGGGCGATGCGCTTGGCAAGCGCCTGCTCTTCCTCAAACGTGAGGAGCGGCGTTTTCCTCATTTCCTTTAAGTACTGCTGAACAATGTCCGGTTCGAGGCTGGAGGGGCCGTCCTCCGCATTGCTGCCCGATCGAGTCCTTCTGACAACACCGGATGGCTGCTCCTCGTCCCCTTCTTCGCGCTCCTCATCCAGTTCATCTTCCACCGTATCGTTATCCATAAGCATGACATTGGTATCGTTTAACATATGTCCTCCCACTGTTGGATGCTGCTTTCATGCCTGACTGCCCAATGCACTGAGCAGAGTAACTCTATGATCATTGGAAGCAAGAGAAGTGCCACAATGGAGGGAAGGAAAGTATCAAGGAAAAACAGCCTGTTAGAAGGGCACCATGAGGTGTTTAAAGCTGGATATAGCCTGTTATGAGCAGCTCATTCTGACCTCATGGTTCATCGGAGATGGTAGTCCTTGATCTTGCGCTTGAGCGTGGAAAGGGATATACCGAGCGCCTTCGCAGTCTGGGTGAGATTGCCCTGGAACCGGGCCAGGCTGCTCAGTATGTGCGCTTTCTCGGTCTCTTCCAGCGTCTTGACCGGGGCCAGTCCGCCCGGAGAAGCGGCAGCGTATTGAGTCCCGCCGGTCCCGGCAGTGATCAGGAGGGATGGCCTGATCTCCGGACCGCTTTGCAGAAACAGCGACCGTTCAAGGACATTGCGAAGTTCACGCACATTGCCCGGCCAGTCGTAATTCTGGAGTTTGGCGACTTCCGACTGCGCAAGTCCGACCTCACGGCCTTTTGAAAGGCTGTGCAGCAGGTACTCGCAGAGGCCGGGGATGTCTCCCGGCCGTTCGCGCAAAGGCGGAATATGGATCCGGACAACGCTCAGACGATAGTAGAGGTCTTTGCGAAAACTGACTCCGAGGACCTTTTCGATCTCGCTATTCGTGGCAGCGATGATGCGCACGCTCACGGGCTTGGTGGACGTGCTGCCGAGTCTGCGGATAACGCGGTCGTCGATGGCGGAGAGAAGCTTGCTCTGAAGGTGCAGAGGCATGTCTCCGATCTCATCCAGAAACAGGGTGCCCCCCTCGGCCATTTCGAACAGGCCCTTTTTCGCGGCTGCTGCACCGGTGAACGCGCCTTTTTCATAGCCGAAGAGCTCGGCTTCGATCAGCTGCTCGGGCAGGGCCGCGCAGTTGATGCTGATGAACGGGGCTTTTCCGCTGCCGCTGCTGTAGTGAATGGACTTGGCCACGAGATTTTTGCCGGTCCCTGTCTCGCCCGTGATCAGGACCGGCGCGTCGGTATGCGCGGCGGATGCCACCATGCGCGCAACCTCGGCCAGGCCGGCTCCCTGGCCCACCAGGACCGCATCCTGCCGCTCCTTTTCCTTTTCATAGCGGTGGACCTGCTCCACCTGCTCGAGATCCTGGGTCCTGAGCGCATTCGCCACGGATAGCTTGAGCTCTTCCGGATTCAGGGGTTTGGAGAGGTAGTCGTGGGCGCCGGCGCGTACGGCCTTGACTGCGTTCTCGAAAGAAGGAAAGGCGGTAATGAAAATGATCTTCGCGCGGTCGTTCCTCTCGATGATCGCCGGCGCCAGCGCATGCCCCTCACCATCGGGAAGCTTCTGGTCCAGCAGCACGACGTCGATGCGCTGTTCAGCGCAAATTTCCATGGCCGCGGCTGCTGTCGAAGCCGAGAGCACGTTGAGCCGGTCGCTTTCAAGAAAATCCTTCACCATACCGCAGAAGACCGTTTCATCGTCAATCACCAGCAGAGTCTTTTTATCATTCAACTGCATCAGGTACCTCCTGCAAATAAATCTCCACCGTGCTCCCCTCGCCCGGCTTGCTCACGATTTTGATGCCGCCATTCATGTTCGCTAGCATCTTTTTCACGATCACGAGGCCGAGCCCTGTTCCCCGTGGCTTTGACGTAAAGAACGGCTTGAACAGATCCTTCTGCTGATCCGGGGTCATGCCTATGCCGTTGTCGGTAACGCGGATGACAACGGAATCGCCCTCGCGCGCCGCGCTGAGAAGAATGGTTGGCGCTGGTATTCCCTCCAGCGCGTCCGAGGCGTTCGTCATGATGTTCAAGAGAACCTGCTGCAGAGCGCGGGGATCAGCCTGGCATTGCCTAACGTTCTGCATGACCTCCACCCTCAGGGCGATGCCTTTTGCCGTAAAGTCCTCATGAATAAGTTTCAAAAACCGCTCAAAAAAATCCTGTATCTTCACGCTCTGGAGCTCCGGCGTTTCGTACATATTGAAATTGTTGAGACTCTTCAGAAGCTGTTCTACCCGGCCGATCTCGGACAGCGCCCGGTCCACATATTCAGCCGTCTCGGCGCGGGAAAGCTGCTCCAGGCGGTACAGCAGTACCGTGAGCGCCATCTTGACCGAGTTGACCGGATTGCCGATCTCGTGCCTTACGCCGGCGAAAACATAACCGATGTTGTTCATCAGGTTGACGGACCCGGCTATCGATTCCAGACGGAGTTTTTCCGTCACATCGCGATTCACGGAGATGTAATTAATGACCGCGCCCGACTGGTCCCGGACCGGCGACACCGTGCATTCTTCATGGTACAGAGAACCGTCCTTTTTTCTGTTGATGACCAGTCCGCTCCAGAAGCCCTGCGTCACGATGGCATTCCTCATTGCGAAGAAGAATTCCTTGTCATGTTTTCCACTGTCCAGGATGTGCCGGTCGCGGCCTATAACTTCTTCCTGGGTGTAGCCGGTGATCCTTGCGAACGCTGGATTCACGTATTGAATGATTCCCCGGATGGGCTCCGTGATCACCACGGCGTCCGCGGTCGCCTCCACGGCCGCAGCCAGTCGTGCACGCGCCTCGGCGGCACGTTTTCTGCTGGTGACGTCGATCAGCGTGAAGACCAGTCCGCTTACCATTCCGTCAGGCTCCTTCACGGGAAGGAGGCTCCAATCCCAAAAAGTGAACTCGCTCTCCCCGATCCCTTCATACACAAAGGGCCGCTCAAAAGCGAACCGTGGTTCACCGGACTTGACCACCTCACGAAAGACGTTCTTGAGTTCCTCATCAGGACAGAGGTCGAAATAGTTCTTTCCCGGGAAGTAGCCGGGGTCGCGGTTCTCAGCACGTGAATACGCATGGTTTACACGTATGAAATTCAGGTCCCGGTCAAGGTAGGCGATGAGCATGTGGGTAGTTGAAAATATTCGCTCCAGCAGTTCACTCGTCTTTTGAAGGGAATCGTAGTTTTTCCGGAGCTCGTCCTCAATGCTGAATCGCAAAACGGCCTCACCGATGATCTGTGCAAGATGCTCGATGAATTCCGCATTTCGGAGTGATACCATTCCCCTGCGTTCGTCGGCAAGGTGGATCACCCCGAGCACACGGTCACGGTGCCGGACTGGAACAACCGCAACGGTCATAAAGCCACTGCTGATACAAACGCCGCGGAATCGCTTCCGCTGGTCTTCGGAAAGGTTTTCCAGTAGCGCCTGGGAATCGTTAGTGAGGAATGACCCTTCGAGGGTCAGATACGGCAGATCCTGGGCTTCAGGTTTACCAAGTGCGACGCGGGTGCAGGCGCAGTGGTCCCGGCTGAGCGATAGCGTTCCTTCCGACGCAAGAAACGCTTCATTGAAGCCGATGCATGCCGCATAGGGAATCTGCCCGTTCTCGTCGGCGATCCTGATGCCGGCGTATCGGCACCCGCTCCAGGAGCGGAGAATCTCCACTGCCGCATCGAGATATTCCTTTCGGTCCAGCTTTCGGGCGTACAGCGCAAGGAGTGCGTTCGTGACATCCGTGCGCTGGCTGTTCAGGGTGCGCTCGGTCACATCGTTGAGTGCGTAAACGAGGAAATCCACATTCCCTTGGCCGTCAAGAATAGGATACAGGAACAGATCCCAGTAGGTCGTTCCCCATTCAGGATGGTCGGGAAAGATAAACGGCCGGGCAAAGACTGAAAAAGGTTCTTTGGTCTTGACGACCTTCGCGAATTGTGTTTTCAGATCCTCGGAGGGGTAATCCACAAAATGGTTGTGACCCGAGAAATCCGATACATCGCGGCCGCAAGCCAGGGCATAGGCATCGTTTACGCGGATAAAATTGAATTCCCTGTCAAGGAACACCAGGGGCGTAATCGAATGACGAAAGAACGCATTGATCGAACGTGACTGCTCGGCTAATGCCGCGGTCCGTTCTTCGACTCGGGTTTCAAGCTCCGCGTTCAACCTGCGCAGCGCTTCCTCTGCTTTTTTCTTTCCCGCAATGTCCCGTTGCAGAGCCTCTGCCATGGCATCAAAAGCCCGTGAGAACCGGCCAACCTCGTCGTTCGCTGTGGCAGTAACCCGGTAGCTGAGGTCTCCGGCGGCAACCGCTTCAGCGGCTTTCTGCAGTTTCCGCACTGGTACTGTAACGGCCTGCGCGATCGCCGCGGCAATGATGACCGCGAGGACAACCATAACGCTGCCCACGAGAATGATGATGATCCT
The DNA here is from genome assembly GCA_964447405.1 of uncultured Nitrospiraceae bacterium. Classification (GTDB taxonomy): domain Bacteria; phylum Nitrospirota; class UBA9217; order UBA9217; family UBA9217; genus JALNZF01. The sequence continues at coordinate 510,454 of CAYUSP010000004.1, forward strand.
GAGCGTCCGGACAAAAGCGAAGGCCTCTGATGCGTCGATCTTGGTAACGAGGCCCCAACGCTGGGATGGCAGGTAGCGCCACGCCGCGAGCACTTCCTCTCCGCGATAGTCAATGGTCACGCCGGAGCCGGTCATTCCCTGCACCGCCATCTGGGCCGCATGCGCTATTTGCTCGTGAAAGGGGGCCCGCTTCTTCATCTCCGCGTCCGGCACATGGTGCAGGGGGCTCAGGAAAAGAACGCTGTTCGCTTCCTTGCGCGCGATGAGCGATTCCCCGGTTTCTCCGAGGCCGGTCCGGTCATGGAGCATGTTGTAGATGGGCCGCATATCGAGTTCAAGAATGATTTCTCCGATGAATGCGCCATGGGAATCATTGATCGGAGCAATGCAGAACATGATCGGTCTGTTGCCGGCCTCCTTGCTTATTAATACATCGGTAAAGTGGATTTCCGTTCGTGCGCGATCGAACACGATCATGAAATCCGCGGGAAGATCGGCGCTTATTCCGGTATGGGCGGGATTGCTTACATAGACAAGCTCTCCCCGGGCATTTACGACCATCACGTCGAGATACTCGGAGATGTCGACAAATGGCTTTATCGTCCGGGTCAGCTCTTTTGCGGTCTTCACATAGACCGGATGGCTGCGGCTCCGGCGATAGGCATTCAGAAGGGGAATATGCTCCCTGAAGCTGGGATTTGCCTGAGCGGACCTGATGTCGATCCTGCGCTCATTGAAATATGTTTCGATCCTGTCCTGCTTGAGGTCCGCAAGGGCATTCAATTGGGAAACGCGGACTTCCCGTAAGATGGATTCCGCGCGGGAAAAGACGATGGCGCCGAAGAGGGCTATCGGTATCAGGGTGAAAGCAGCCAGGAGAATGGTGAGTTTTGTCTTCAGGGACATGGCATGACGCTTTCTGAGCACGGACAATCGATGACCCCGAAACCGGACCGGCCCTGCAGGTAGGGGTTCCAATGAAGTGCATAAAGAGAATCCCCTGATCATCAGGAGAAAAGAAAGCGGGATTATAATGTCAGGAAACAGATACCGGTCGTCTCCGGCAGCCGCAGGCCCTTCATGCTGCCCGGATAAATTAAAAGAAAAAACCCCCGGAAATTGCCGTTCCGGGGGCTGCTGTTTCTTAACCTCGCCCTATTTTCTTTTTTTAGCTGACTTCTTTGCAGCTTTCTTTTTAGTTGCCTTCTTTTTGGTTGCAACTTTTTTCTTTACTGCCTTTTTCGCTGCTTTCTTTGCCGGCTTCTTCGCGGCTTTTTTCACTGCTTTTTTCACTGCTTTTTTCGCCGGTTTCTTAGCTGCTTTTTTCTTGGCCGGCTTTTTCTTCACAGCAGGTGCGTTGATCGCCAGGGGGGCATTCACTTGTGTTGCCTCGAGGCCGCAACAGTACACTGGCTCCTCGTATACCTCGCCGGTCCGGGTTACATGGATCTGTCTGCCGCATACCCTGCAATCATACTGCACGATCTTCTCAATACCCATATGCTTTCCCCTCCTTTAGAGTTATGCCGATAACCCGTTTTCAACAGGTTGACCTGCCATGCCCGGCAGCGCAATGTTCCCCGTGCGTGATAGAGCTCCTATGCACGGCGCCGCTTTTTTATTAATGTAGAAGCATCCATAATAAATGTCAAGTTTTTTGTGAATAAACGTGACTAACACCACAGCCGGGGTTGTTTCTTGTTCGCATTGACCATTGCGGTCTTCCGCTGATCAGCCTGTTTGAGCTGCCAGATCTGCTCCATGCCCTCGATGGCAGCGGTCAGTGCTTCGTCCGAGACCTTTCCATCCCAGTTCCGGGACTCCGCAAGCCGGTAAAGTTCCAGGATCACCTCGTCAAGAGTCATACAATCTCCTTTCAATTCAGACTGTTATAGGTTGCAAAGGCGTCCTGATTTCGGTCTGTAGACAATAAAAAAACCGGAAAAACGCTTCCGGTTGCTGCGATGCGGCTATTCTTCAACACCGTTGCTGAAAATCGTTGTTCGTTTCAAACGGCCTCCATGCACAGCAGAAGATTCAATGCTGATCATTGCGTGATACATATCTTGGAATCGAAACTCAACCGCACTTCGAGAATCCACACCCCCTGCAGAATGCGCAGCCTTCCCCGAACTCGAGCAGACCACCGCAATCAGGGCACTCCGGGCAGAGGCCCAAGTGGTTCGTATTCCCACCCTGGGCGCAGTCGGATGACGCGTAGCCGACCGTTGCCTGCTGCGCAACGGCAGAGCGCGGTTTGTGATGGGATTTGTGGCCTGCTGCCTCCTTGGTATAGCGCTCGAGCGCCCGTCCGATAGCGTCGGGGCAGGACAGGATCGAACCTCCTTCGCCCCATGCCGGAGACGGGCAGCGGATACCCTTGACCTGTTTAATGATGGCGTCTATGGAGACGCCGGACCGGAGCGCCAGCGATACCATGCGGGAAACAGCCTCAGACTGGCTCGCCGCGCACCCGCCGGACTTGCCCATGGTTGAGAAGACCTCGCAGATGCCTTCCTCATCCTCGTTAATGGTGATGTAAAGATTGCCGCAGCCGGTGGGAAGCTTCTGGGTGACGCCGTGGGTAAGCACCGGACGGTTCCGCGGCTTCTTTTCCTCGGCCAGTTCGGGCGACGCAGACGCCACGGTCACGTGCTGGCTGGCGGCAGCAGCCTTGCGCGCCTTATCAGTAGCACCGGTGGACAGCACCTGCTCGTCGCGCGAGCCGTCGCGGTAGATGGTAACGCCCTTGCATCCAAGCTTGTAAGCCAGCAGATAGACATTCTCGACATCCTTCTGCGTGGCACTGTGCGAGAAGTTGACCGTTTTTGATACGGCATTATCGGTATATTTCTGGAACGCGGCCTGCATGCGGATGTGCCACTCGGGCGTGATGTCATGGGCCGTGATGAATACCCGCTGCACATCCTCGGGCACCGTCTCCACGCCGGTGCATCCGCCGTGCTCCGCGATCTCCTTCATGACCTCTTCGGAATAGAAGCCCCGGGCTTTGGCGGTCCGCTCAAAAACAGGATTAACTTCGATCAGCTCCGCTCCGTCCATGACTCTGCGAACAAAGGTGAGGCCGAAGAGCGGTTCGATGCCGCTTGAACAGCCAGCGATAATGGACAGGGTCCCTGTCGGGGCGATGGTCGTGACCGTCGCATTCCGCATCCCGACCCCTGGTCGGGATTTGTCGTCGTAGATGCTCCCCTTGAAGTTCGGGAACGACCCGCGTTCCCGGGCGAGCTCCTCGCTCATCTTGCGGCCTTCATCCGTGACGAACTGCATCACTGTCTCGCCGAGCTTTACCGCGCCTTCTGAATCATAGGGAATGCTCATTTCGAGCAGCATGTCGGCGAATCCCATGACACCCAGGCCGATCTTGCGGTTCGCCCGCGTCATCTGGCTGATCTTTTCGAGGGGGTAGCGGTTCACATCGATCACATTGTCGAGGAAATGGACCGCTTCGCGCACGGTGTGGCGGAGCTTGTCGTAGTCAATCGCCCTGCCGCTGCGCGTAAGCATTTTTGCGAGGTTGATCGATCCGAGGTTGCAGGACTCGTACGGCAGCAGCGGCTGCTCACCGCAGGGATTGGTGGACTCCACCATGCCCACATGCGGGGTGGGATTGAACTGATTGATTCGGTCTAAAAAAATGATGCCCGGGTCTCCGTTCTTCCATGCCATATTCACGATAGTATCGAAGACCTTCCTGGCCTGGAGACGCTTTACCACGGCTTTGCCGCGCGGGGTCACCAGATCATACTCGCCGTCCTTTTCCACGGCTTCCATAAACGGGTCGGTCATGGCAACGGAGATATTGAAGTTGTTCAGGCGGTCATTCTGTTGCTTGCAGGTGACGAAGTCGAGGATATCCGGATGATCGACCTGAAGAATGCCCATGTTCGCGCCGCGCCTTGTACCGCCCTGCTTCACCGTCTCGGTGGCTGCGTCGAACACGGTCATGAAGGAGATCGGGCCCGAGGACACGCCCTTGGTGGACTTGACCACATCGTTCTTGGGCCGGATGCGGGAGAACGAGAAGCCCGTACCGCCGCCTGACTTGTGGATGAGTGCGGCGTTCTTCACGGAATCGAAAATCTCCTCCATGGAGTCGCCCACAGGCAGCACAAAGCAGGCGGAAAGCTGGCCCAGTTCGCGCCCGGCGTTCATGAGCGTGGGACTGTTGGGGAGGAATTCGAGCGAAGTCATGAGGCGGTAGAACTCGGTCGCCGTCCGCTCTACATCAGCATCGGTCTTACCGTAGGCCTTATCGCCCTCGGCGATGGTCCGCGCAACCCGCGTGAACATATCGACAGCAGTTTCTACAACAGTTCCGTCCTCATCCCGCTTGAGATACCTTTTTTCGAGGACTTTGAGGCAGTTCTCAGACAGCTGAAGCCCTTTCCCGGAAGCTGTTGCCGAACCCGTTGCCGCACTTTTCATAAAAACTCCTCCCTAAAGTATGATAAAAATGGTAAAGAAAATCAAAGCCGGGGCGGTCACATGACCACCCCGGCATTATAGTATCTATTGATTTGCCAGAAGCGTACTACAGTTTATGAGAGAAATCCTCATTAATAGTCCTGATGGTTCTGCCTGCGATGAGTTGCTGTCGGGTACAGTTTACAACGGTATTTGATGTGAAACATGGAGAAGTAAAACCAATCAGAAAATATATATGTCCACGAAAACTGTTACGAAGTATACCACAACATGTTGTGTTGTCAAGGCGATTTTTATACCATATATAGGCATATTTAGCGATTGTTTTAGATAACGATGTCTGGCAAAGGGGCATGAAATCAGGATGAAATGCTGAAACAGAAAAAATAAACGTTGAAACGCCGCTTCAGTTGCGGATAACATGAACAACGAGGAGTAATGAGGTCCCGATACAGGTGTTCGTGCACATTTGCATCAAAGATGCGGAGTACATTTCGTGATGATATTTTCGGAAGAGAAAGCCCTGTCAACCATCGCCGCATGAATACCACAGCTTCTACCAACGAGACTGAACTCAAGCCCCCCCCTCCACAGCAGCAGAATGCAGTCAGGCATCTGGGTCACCTACGAACCCACCGGAGCAGAGCGTCGTTACACTTTCATCTTCAGGAACATGCCAAGCGCCCGGTCGGAATACTTGATGTGGTTTACTAGCCAATCCACGACCAGTTCTTTTGTTTCCTGGCCCAGCTGCGGATTGATGCCCTCCATGAGCATACGCTCCTTCAGCTTCATAAAGGATTTGACGAATTGAGCATGCTGTGCCTTGTGCTGCGTAGTGCTCGAGTATTTGTAATGGTCCATGTGCTTCTCTTCCATTCCGAAATGGAGTACCACATACTCGGTCAGATACTGGACGATCTTGCCAATCTCCTGCCGGTCAGTTGTGCCTTTCTCAAAAGCGGCAAGCAGGCTGTTCACCCGCGTTATAAGTTCCTTGTGTTGAGTATCGATCTCCATTGAACCTGATGCCAGAACATCGCTCCATTGCAACGACATATTGGTTTCTCCTTTTTCTGTTGGTTGATCCTGCTGGATCATTGTTTGTACATACACTATATCACAGGTACGAGTTATTGCGAGGGTTGAATCATTCCACAACCCAAACCGCGCAGTTCCTGGCATCGTGCACGAGTTTGCTCGATGTACTGCCAAACAGGAATTCCTCTGTCTTTGACTTGTGGTGGCGGCCTACAACCACGGTGCAGCAGGTGAGATCGCACCGGGTGTCGAGAATGGCGTCTGCAAAGGATTTTTCCTCGCCCACACAGGACCGGATGCGCACCTTGCTCGCTGAAAATCCGGACTGGACCAGGATCTGCCGGTAGTTTTCGAGCAGTTTATTCGCAGCAGCGAGCTTGTCCTTGGTCCACGCGATCTGCGCTGCTTCGCTGTCGAAAAAATCCTCTTCAGGCTCCGGTATGATGGACAGCAGCGTGACCGTAAATCCGGGAAATCCGCCGATGATGTCCGCGACATACAAAACCGCGCGCTTCGAGCTTTCCGAATCATCGATCGCAATCAGAAAGTGCTTGTCTTGAGGACCCGATTTATTCTCGGTATTCATGAGCGGCTCCTTTCGTACTCAAATACGAATCAGGGAAAATACCGGGTCACCTCTCTGATTCGCCGGTTCCCCGTTACTCCGTTTCAGTCGTCACTGCTTCAACTCTTCCCTCGCTTCACCCAGGTCGTCCAGGAGTTCCCTGGTATCCTCATAATAGACATGGGCGCCCCGGGAAAAATGCATCAGCACCCGGTTCAGCTTCTCCGGGATATAGGGATAGATCTTTTTCAAATTGTTCACCCGGTAGTGAAACACGATGTTTACATCGTCAGCGTTCAGGCGGTCAAGCATTTCCGGGCGTTCCTTGAGGAGCTGATAGGTGGTGATGTCTCCCCGTCCAGTGATGAAGAGCAGGACGTTTCCCAGGCCAAAGAGATCATAGCCGAACCGGCTCTCGCCGTGCCGGTAGTTGAAATCAAAGTCGATCCACCGATATCGGCCGGTCGCGGCATCCTTGATTATGTGGTCGCGCCGGACATCTCCATGCTTTTCGTTATGTTCGTGCAGAAAGCCGATGGCCTGGACGATGCCGATGAACTCATCGAGCAGGCCGGGGAAATAAGTATGAAAAAAATCATCATGACTCCTGCCCATCTCCAGCGTAAGCTGCCCCAGGGTTTTACCCTGGATATAATCAAGGATGCGAAGCTGATTGCCCGAGGAATCGAGCACAGTAGTTCCCTGCATGAACTCCGGCCTGTTGCGGACGAGTTCAAGAATACGCGCCTCCTTCTGCGGACTGCGAACGCACTCAAACACAAGGTTGCCGATCCTGGCATCGAACCGCTCCTTGAAAACCCATTTGAGGATCTTGACCTCGCCGGTCCGAAGGTCCCGGGCGCGCTTGACCCAGAACTTCTGCTCATCATCGATGCCGAACCGTCCCTCGCGCTCGTTGTTCCGCACAAAATAAGGCACCCCGTTCAGAATCACGACATCGTCATAGTCCACGCGAAAGTAGTCTGCCGTGTCCTTGATCCGGACACGCTTTGGCACGCGCTCCCGCGGCACCCATTTGCGGATCATGCGGAGCAGCTTTTGTTCGGTGTAATCGCCATCAGTTGAAGTCATCCGGATCCCCCTACCATCGATTATAGCAGACGAACTTCATCGCGGATTCCACGAGGGTGGATGCAGCTAATATGTCACCCTATCTGTAGCGTCTCCGGAGTCGAAATCCTCGGTTGAAAGCCTGCTACCAGAACGTTTTCTCTTGACTTTTCGGGCAAATAACGCTAATTTCCCTGTAATTATTTTTTCATGGCCCGGACCCGTACGGCCCATGCAGGGAGGGTCTTCCTAATCCATGTCGTACCAGATCAAACTTGAGATCTTCGAAGGTCCCATGGACCTTCTCCTGCACCTCATCAAGAAGCACGAACTCGACATCTACTCCATCCCCATCGCGCTCATCACCCAGCAATACCTTGAATACATCGAGCTGATGAAAAACCTCGACATGGAAATCGCGGGCGAATTTCTGGTCATGGCTTCCACGCTCACGCATATCAAGTCCCGGATGCTGCTGCCCCCGTCCGAGAATCCCGACGCCGACGAGGACGGGATCGACCCCCAGGCGGAGCTCATCCGGCGGCTTCTCGAATATAAGAGCTTCAAGGATGCAGCCGGCTCTCTGGAGCAGCGGGAGGAGCAGTGGTCGCAGGTGTACACGCGGCCGAGCGAAGCAGCGCCGGAGGTGCCCGCGGACGACGAGCCACTTCTGTTCGATTTTCACCTCTTCGACCTGCTCGCCGCGCTCAAGGATGTAATGGCACGGATGCCCGAGGCCAGTTTCGAGATCACGGCCGAGGCGGTATCGATCACGGAAAAGATCTCCCATATTCTGTCGCGGCTCGAACTTACCGACAGCGTCCTCTTTGTCGATCTGTTCGAAGGGACATCGTCCAAGGCGCAGGTCATCGGCACATTCCTGGCGCTCCTCGAACTGATCAAAACACGGGTCGTGAAGGCATTCCAGATCGAACAGTTCGGAGCCATCCGGATCATGAAAGCAGTGAACGACCACCAGGACCGGGATACCGCAACAGGGAATTTGTTTGGATGAAAAGGCAGGGTCATGCAAGGTTTGTCTTTCCTTGACCCTTGCTACATGATCCTTGATCCTGATCCTTAGACCCATGCTACTTTTAATATGAAACCCGACATCAAATCCCTTGCACTGCAGAAAAAGTTCGGCGATATCGAGACCGCGGTCTATGCGGACCGTTCGCTCATCGACGACCTCGTGGCGCTCCTTGGTGAAAAGAACGGCGATGTCCGGTCCGGCGCGCTGAACCTCCTGTCCCGTGTCGGATTCGACTATCCAGAAGAGACTCGTCCTTACCTGGATCGGATCATCGCCCTGCTTGACGAAGAGGACATGTTCGCCAAGATCGATGCGGCCAATGCCGTCGGAAACCTGAGCTATCGCTTCATCGATTCGGCGAAAAAAGCGATCCCCCGCCTCATCGCCATGCTCGATCACCACCAGAGCCTCGTGCGTCAGGAAGCCGCATACGCACTGGGCAATATCGGCTTCTCTCACGTCGAACTCGTCAAGGGCATCGTACCACGCCTCATTGGCATGCTCGAAACAGGCGATGATGATGAACGCGAGGCAGCGGCTCACGCGCTCGGCAAGATCGGGATCATTGAGCCGGCCCTTATTCATGGCATCCTGCCGAAGCTCGTTGACGTGCTCGAGTTCTCCAAGGAAGCCACGTGCGGCGGCGTCCTTTTCGCCCTCGGCGCAATCGGCCTGCACTATCCGAAGGAAGTGGCGGACCTGGTACCCCGGCTGATCGCCTATCTCGACAGCGGGCATCCGAACGCTGTCAAGAACGCGGTCGCGGCCATAGGGAACATCGGCAGCTCGAATCCGGAAATCGTGCGGAGTGCGCTGCCGAAGATCCGGCAGATCATGGAAACATCGACCGATATCGATGTTAAAATGAATGCCAAGGTCGCACTGGGGCGGCTCGGAGATCCATCGGCGATGTGAATAGATCAGGGGCAAGGGTCATGTAGCAAGGGTCAAGGAAAGACAAACCTTGCTACTTGCTACTTTGCTACATGCTACTTTTTTGTAAGGAGTTTTCTTTGGAAGATCATCAACTGAAATCCGCGATTGAAGCACTGCTGTTTACCTCGGGCAGCCCTCTTTCCCTTGACCGTTTCAAAGGGATCTTCGAGGAAGCTGCGCCTGAGCAGATCGAGGCACAGATGCGGGCGCTCCAGCAGGAATACATGGACCGGGGAGCCGGCCTGATGGTGGCTGAGGTGGCAGGAGGGTTCCAGCTCGCGACGCGCCCGGAACACTACGGCTGGATCCGCAAGTTCAGGACCGTAAAAACATCCACCAAGCTCTCGCGGCCTGCGCTGGAGACCCTGGCTATCGTAGCGTACAAGCAGCCCATCACGCGCACCGAGGTTGAGGCTATCAGAGGGGTGAACATCGGCGGCATCATGCGGAACCTGATGGAGCGCCGCCTGGTGAAGATTGTCGGCAAGAAGGACGTTCCAGGCAAACCCATGCTGTATGGCACAACACCGGAATTCCTTCAGTATTTCGGTTTAAAGGACCTCTCCTCCCTCCCCACGCTCAAGGAATTCCAGGAGCTTGAGACAGGCGAGGAGATCATGGAAGAAAAACCTCCGGAACAGTTTGCAGGCACATCCACGGAGGAGACGCACGATGAACCAACGGCTGCAGTCGCCCAAGAGGAGAACGTGCCCGGATGATGGATATACAGGACGCCCTGAGAAAGAAGGAAATCTGGGCAATCGGCGGGGGCAAAGGCGGGATCGGCAAAAGCCTGATCACGGGCAACATCGGCATCTGCCTCGCGCGGCTCAAAAAGAAGGTTCTGCTCGTGGATGCGGACCTCGGAGGCGCCAACCTGCATACCACCCTCGGCATCGGCGTCCCGGAAATGACACTCTCGGATTTTCTGAACCGCCGCGTTGAAAGCATTCAGGAAGTCATCATAAAAACCAGCATACCCAATCTCAGCCTCATCAGCGGAGCCCAGGATTTTCTGGATTCAGCAAATCCTAATTTCGCCCAGAAAACCCGCCTGCTCCGCCACCTCGAGACCCTGGATGCGGACTATATCCTCCTCGACCTCGGAGCGGGCACCTCATTCAACATTCTCGATTTTTTCCTTTTTTCCGACCACGGCATTCTGGTGGTGCTGCCGGAGCCCACCGCCATAGAGAACGCCTATCGGTTCATCAAGAGCGCTTTTTACCGCCGGTTCAAAAAGGTCGTGGCAAACCAGAACATCAAGGATCTGATCGATTCCGCGATGGACCAGAAGAACAGCATGGGCATTCGGACCCCCTATGACCTGATTGAACGGGTGAAGGGAATGGAACGCGAGGTCGGCGAGATCCTGGAACTCGAGGTTCTCAAGTTCAGGCCCAAACTGATCGTGAACCAGGTTCGGACCAAGAATGACATCCAGATCGGGTTTTCGATGAAAAGCGCCTGTCAAAAATATTTCGGCATCAACATCGAATACCTGGGCTACGTGGAATATGACGACTGCGTCTGGCAGTCTATCCGCAGCAAACGGCCGCTCGCCATCGAATACCCGTATTCGCGGCCGTCCCGATGCATAGAACGCATTGTCCATAACCTGCTGAGGAAGGAACAGTTGACGCTCAGCATGCTGTATTAATAATTTTTTGTTTGGCAGGGGGAAGCGCCGTGGCCAAGCGTATAGAAGACCTGAACTACTATGAATTGCTGGAAGTGAATCCGACTGCGACCTCTCAGGAGATCCACAAGGCGTACGAACGCATCAGGCGCGTCTACGAGCCAAATTCCCTGGCACTCTATTCGCTGTTTACACCGGATGAAACCGCATTGATCCATCAACGGATCGAGGACGCTTACCGGACGCTTGTATACGAGGAAAACCGCCGGCGCTATGACCTGATGCTGCGGAACCGGAACGAGCTTGCTGAACAGCCGCAATTGCCTCTCCCGCAGCAGTTTTTTCAGCCCGAACCGGAACAGACATCTTTTTCACCGGCTCCAGATAATCGCTACTCCCCTGGTCAGCCACCGCCACTACCTGCTGTTACTACCAAAACCGCTCCTCCGCAGGAGCCGACCATACCAATGTCCGAGTTTGTTGGAGAATTTACCGGACCCACAATCAAGATGCTGCGGGAGCAGAAAAGCCTTTCACTGCGGAATATAGCGGATGTGACCAAGGTCAACGCACGCTATCTGGAATATATTGAAGAAGAAAACTTTGCAAAGCTCCCTGCGAGGGCGTACATACGGGGATTTCTTACACTCTATGCCAAGGCTCTGACCTGCGATCCGGAGCGAATAGCCGGCGACTACTTGAAGCGCTATGACGCCGCGATAAAACCGCAGGCGAAGAAATGATAAACTGCGTTCGAAGTTGGTAGTTAGTAGTTCGGAGTTCGAACACAGAGGTCCTGTATCAGCACTCCTAACTCCTAACTCCCGACTCCTGACTCCTGACGCCTTCCCGCTTGTCCCACTTCCCTCTTCTTCCACAAAAAATAGATCGCAGGATAGATGGTGAGTTCCAGAATCTCGGAGGTGATAACACCGCCGATCATGGGCGCTGCGATTCGCTTCATCACGTCCGCGCCGGCCCCGTGGCTGAACATGATCGGCACAAGGCCGGCCAGGATAACCGCCACGGTCATGAGCTTTGGCCGGATCCGCTTCACCGCGCCTTCCATGATCGCCTCCTTGAGGTCATGCTCGGTGTTCATTCGGCCATCCTTCTTCCATTTGTCGTGGGCAAGGTCGAGGTAGAGCAGCATAACCACGCCGGTCTCGGCATCTAATCCTGCCAGAGCGATGAGACCCACCCAGACGGCGATGCTCATGTTGTACCCCAAAAACCAGAGGAACCAAAAAGATCCGACAAGCGAGAACGGCACGGCCAGCAGCACGATCAGGGTCTTGACCGTGGACTTGGTGTTGAGATAGAGCAGCACGAAAATGATGAGCAGCGTGAGTGGGATTACGAGCTTCAGCCGTTCATGCGTTTTGATGAGATATTCGTACTCCCCGCTCCATTGAAGGCGGTATCCCGCCGGAAGCTTCACCGACGCAGCCACGGCCTTCTGCAGGTCCTCCACATAACCGCCCACGTCGCGTCCGAAGAAGTCGATATACACGTAGTTGGCGAGCAGGCCCTCTTCACTCTTGATCTGCGTCGGCCCCTGGACAATGGCAATATCCGCAAGCGACCCCAGTTGCACATAGGAAATGCCGCCCGAGGACGGAGACGCTCCCATACCACCTGATGCAGCAGATGCTCCCCGCTCCACGGGAACCAGAATGCGTCTGATCCGGTCGATATCGCTGCGGTACTCCCGCGGATACCGGATATTCACGGAGTAGCGTTCCCGCCCTTCGACAGTAGTCGTGAGCGTCATGCCGCCCAATGCGCTTGCCACCACGGTCTGGACATCGTCCATGGACAGCCCATACCGTGCGATCTCCGCGCGCTTCGGCCGGATGTCCAGAAAGTAGCCGGTCATGAGCCGCTCTGCATAGGCGCTGCGCGTGCCGCGAACGGACTTTACCACTGCCTCCACTTCGCGCGAGACCGTATCCAGCACCTCAAGCCTGGGCCCCAGCACCTTGACCCCCACAGGGGTGCGAATGCCGGTCGCGAGCATGTCGATCCGGGCCTTGATGGGCATGGTGAAGGAATTCGACACACCGGGAATCGAGACCGCGTCGTTCAGCTCGTTCTTGATCTTGTCGAGGTCCATGCCTTTCCGCCACTGGGACTCGGGCTTCAGGCTTACGATGGTCTCGAACATCTCGATTGGCGCCGGGTCTGTGGCTGTCTCGGCTCTGCCCGCCTTGCCGAACACCTGTGCAACCTCCGGCACGGTCATGAGCAGTTTATCCTGGATCTGAAGCAGCCGCGAAGCCTCGGATATGCCGAGGGCCGGCACGGTTACGGGCATGTAAAAAAGGGAGCCTTCATCCAGAGGCGGCATGAACTCCGAACCGAGTTTGATGCCAGGGACCAGATTCACACCGAACAGGGGCGGCACAAAGATGAGCCCGGTCACAACGACGATGACGATCGCCGCAATGATGACCGCCCGGCTGAAGCGGAGCGAAAAGGCGACCCGCGGCTTATACACCTTGTTCACTGCTTTGATGATGGGATTCTCATCCTCTGGCTTTATCTTGCCGCGCAGGAAAAGCGTCATGAGGACTGGCGTAAGGGTGATTGCCAGAAAAGAAGCGAAGAGCATGCCAAAGGTCTTGGTATAGGCCAGGGGTTTGAACAGCCTGCCGGCCTGCGCCTGCAGCGTGAAGACGGGCAGAAAGCCAACAGTGATAACCAATAACGCAAAGAAGAGCGACGGCCCGACTTCCTTGGCTGCAGACAGGATCACATCGACGCGGTCCCCGGGCCTGCCGGCGTGCTCCCACTCTTCGAGCTTCGTGTGGGCGTTCTCGACCATGATGATCGAGGCGTCCACCATTGCTCCGATGGCGATCGCGATGCCGCCCAGGCTCATGATGTTCGACGTCACGCCGAGATAGTACATGCAGATGAAGGAGATGATGATGGCGATGGGAAGCGTCAGGATGACGACCAGGGCGCTCGGCAGATGGAACAGGAATATGACGCAGACGACGCTCACCGCAATGGTAAGCTTCACGATCTCCTCGGTCAGCGTATGAATGGATCGCCGGATCAGATCGCTCCGGTCGTAGGTTGTCACGAGCTTGACACCAACAGGCAGTGAAGGAACAATGTCCCGGGTAATCTTTGCCTTCACGCGGTCGATCACATCCAGCACATTTTCGCCGAAGCGGACCACCACGATGCCGGCTGCCACTTCGCCTTTGCCGTCAAGGTCCGCCAGGCCGCGCCGGATCTCCGGACCCACCTCGATATTGGCCACATCGCGCAAAAAGACCGGGGTCCCTCCCGTGCCGGAACCCACGGCAATCTCCTGCAGGTCCTTCACGCCCGTGATGTACCCCCGGCCGCGGACCATGTACTCCGTGCCGGACAGCTCCATGACCCGGCCTTCAACATCGATGTTGCTTTTCCGGACGGCGTCCATCACCTTCATGAGCGAAATGCCGTAGGACGCGAGCCGGTTGGGCTCCACGGTGATCTGGTACTGCCGCACGAAGCCGCCCACGCTCGCTACCTGCGACACGCCGGGCACGCTCTCGAGAGCAAGCTTGATATTCCAGTCCTGGAGCGACCGGAGCTGGGAGATGTCGTGGCCGCCCGTCTCATCCACCAAGGCGTACGAGAATCCCCAGCCGAGGCTCGTAGCGTCAGGGCCCAGCACGGGATTCACATCAACGGGAATCTTGCTCCGCACAGACTGGAGATATTCCAGCACCCGGCTGCGGGCCCAGTAGATGTCCGTGCCTTCCTCGAAGATGACGTAGATGAAGGAACTGCCGAGGAATGAGAAACCCCGAACCGCCTGGACCTTGGGCGCGGCCAGCAAGGTCGAGGAAATGGGATAGGTCACCTGGTCCTCGACGAGATTCGGGCTCCGACCGGGCCAGTCGGTGTAGACGATCACCTGGGTGTCCGACAAATCCGGAATCGCGTCAAGCGGGATGTGTTGGAGCGACCAGATACCCCAGAGCGACAGGAAAGCGACCACGAGAAAGACGAAGAACCGGTTCTTGCCGCTGTATTCGATGATCTTGGATATCATAGACGATCCTGAAACTTCATTCACAACCATGGGATAAAAGCCCGAGCAATGAACCACGGGCTTCGCACACGGTTAAAATACAAAATAAACTTTATCAGTTTAAACCTACCCGGAGACCCGGAGAAATAGTATTAGATCATATAAACAGCCGTTAACCGTGTTTATCCGTGGTTATATGCCTTGTGAATCTTCATCTCACGCCTTTCAGCTGCGCTTCGGAATCGATGAGGAATGTCGCGGACCGGGCCACTTTTTCGCCGCTTTTTAAACCCGACAGGACCTCACGAAAGCCGTCGGCGCGCATGCCGAGCTTCACATCGCGCGGCTCGAAATACCCCTCACCCTTGTCCACGTAGACGATCTGTCGGGTGCCCGTGTCAAGCACCGCGTCGTCGGGTACGGCGAGGCGATTGCCCATGCCGACGGTGATGTCCACATTCGCGAACATCTGCGGCTTGAGCCTGCCGCCGGGATTGGGAACCGTCATACGCACCTTCACGGTCCGCGCTTCGCCTGTCAGGGCGGGGTACACGAACTCGATCTTCGCGGAAAGTTCCTTGCCGGGCAGCACGCTCAGATTGATCAGCGCGGTCTCTCCCGGAGTGATCAGCGCGAGGTCCTGCTCGTACAGGTCAGCGGTGATCCAGACTGAGGAAAGGTCGGCGATATCAAAGAGCTTCTCTCCGGGCATTACCCGCATGCCCTGGATCGCGTTCTTCTGGACCACCGTGCCGTCCAGGGGGCTTACCAGCGTAACAGTACGCACCGTTGCTCCGGTTTCTTCTATGAGCTTGACCTGCTCGTCAGTGATGTCCCAGAGCCGAAGCCGCTGGCGCGCCGCCGCGATGATCGCCCCGGCGTCCCGGGTGAGCATACCGGACACCGCCCCCTCCTTCGCCTCGCCGGAGGATTTTGCCCAGCGAAGCGTGTTCAGGAATTCCTGCTGCGTGGCAAGCAATTCCGGGCTGTATACCTCGGCCAGCGGTTCGCCCTTTTTTACGTGCATGCCGGTGTAATCAGCATGGAGTTTTTCGATCCATGCTTCATATTTTATATTGACTGTGGCGAGCTTCCGCTCGTCATATTCCACTCGGCCGACTGTTCTGATTGTCTTGCCGATCCGGCGAAGAGCGACGGTCACGGTTTTGACACCCATCATTTTCTGTTTGTCCAGCGGTATCTCCACGGTCGGTGCCTCGGCAGGCGGTGCTGCCTGCTTCTGTGCCGTTGCTGGCGCACTCTGTCCCTCGTGCTGGGCATTGGCTGGAGTGACGCTGCCGACGCCCATCAGCAGGACGACAGCAGCAATGACCGCGACTCGTACCGGATTCATTCTTATCATTCTTTGCTCCTGACTCCTGACTCATCGTTTCCCGTCCCGGTCAGAGCTTCGATCCGGGCGATCGCCTTTTCCCGCGCCACGAACTGCGTCCAGTAGGATGTCTCGAAGTCAAGCAGAGCCTTCAACCTGCTCACCACCGTAATGCCTTCGACCTTGCCAATCCGGTATCCCGACAGCGACAGCTCGAAATCCTGCTTCGTCTTGGGGATCAGGCCCGTGCGATACAGGTCCATCAACTGCTCCGAGGTGCGGACCATGGAATAATTCTCCCGAACGCTTGATGCGAGCATGGCTTTGATCCCCGCGAGATCATGGATCGCGGCCGATGACATGGCGCGGGCAGAAGCCAGCGCCTGACCCTGGCGCGACTTGTAGTACAGCGGTATGTTGAAGGTGACCGTGACGCTCCACATGTCCTCGTAGGGTCCGCTCCGTGTTGCCACGGTACCAGCCAGGGTCACGTCAGGATAATATTCCTTCTCAGCCATCTGTATTCCGGCCTCTGATGCCTTGTGCATTTTCTCCCGGGACACTACTTCGGGCGAGCTCTCCATAGCCCGCCGGACCAACTCCTCCTCAGAAGCAGTGACCGGCGTAGCCGCGATTTCGACGGGTCTGCCGAGCAACGCGTTCTGGTCCCGTCCCACAGCAGCGGTCAGCATGACCTCAAGCGACTGGCGTTTCTGAATCAGCATGGTCTCCCGTTCGAGCAGCATGTACTTTTCGGTCTGGGCCATCAGCACTTCTTGCTGCTGCGCCATGCCTGTGGCATACCGCGCCAAAGCCGCGTCTTCGATCCTGTTGAACAAGGCGGTCCGCTCCTGAACCAGATCAAGGTCCTTATAGGTCAGGAACAGATCGTAATAGAGCTCCTTCACCCGTGCAACCGCCCCGAGCCGTGCGGCCCGGTGCATGGCCGCAGCAGTGTCGGCGTCCCGCGCGGCCATTTCCTCCTTCAGCGCGCGTTTTCCCGCAAAGGGAAACATCTGGGAAATGGAATACATCCACTGGGCACCCTGCATCTTGCCGTAGGTATACTCGCTCCATCCTTCGTTCTGGTAACCGATCATGACCATGGGGTCCGGAAGGCTACCTGCCAGTTTTACCCTGGAAGACGAAGCCTTCCATTTCGCTTCGGATACCCAGATATCGTGGTTGTTCTGCAGGGCCTCGCTGATGAGCGGCTGCAGTTCCAGCGTTCCGTTGGAAGTATCGGCCGCCGAAGCCTTTACCCCTGACAGACAGAACGCTCCTGCGACAAGGGCAAGGAGCATAATCCTTATGGTGCTGTTCTTAATCCGCATTCCGCAATCCGGAGTGAATTTATTTTGCGTCAATCGTGAACTTCAAGCTGCCTTGCTTCCCGTTGGCGCTGATCTTTACCGCGATGTTCCACGATCCAGCCATGGACAGGTTCATGTTCGCCGCGTAAACATCACCCTTCTGCACTGCATCAGCCTTGTAGTTCATGGCCGGCATGCCCGGCATGGCCGGCATGGAATAATCAACAACCACCTTTGCGCCCTGCACGAACTTGCCACCCGCGTCCTTGATTGACACGATCACGCCGTTGTCGCCGGTCACGGGCGGATTTTTGTCGATCGTGACGACTACGTCGAAATCACCCGCTTTTTTCTTCACTTCATAATCCTTGGCAAACACCACACCTGCGCTCAACAGCACTGCCATTCCGATAAGCATTAGTTTCTTCATGGTAACATCCTCCTTGTTTATTTATTCAATGTGGCCGCACTCTTCTGATTTTACCTACGGTGCCCCTGCAGCCATATTAATGCAATGATCAGGCCACTGCCGGAAAAATGAAGTTCTTTCTTTACAATCAAGCTGTTACGAAATTTAGGATGGGTAAAATGACTCTCTCCAAAGCACCTTTTCAATGAACTGCTTTGTCAGATGTAGCAATAGATACAGTGAATAGTATCATATTTATTTAAGCAAAAGGCCCATTATTTCACTGCGGAGTAAACCATTGGTGGGGTAAGACAGGAGAGAATAGTGCATTGGTATGTGCGTGATTCTGAGGCGTCGGTCCCTGGCGAGCTATGACTCGTATGTCAGGTCATGGCTCTTGATCAGGTTCCTGCCTGCTGTTATTATTCAGCGCTATGGCAATAAATACGCCAAGGAACAAACTGATTAAACCCGCGAGCGCAATATTTAATCTGATGATGGGTCGAGATTTTCTTTCAGCTGGTATGGCTGTATCGATAATCTGGATTGTGGTGTTCACGGACTTGTCTTTTAGATATTCGGTAAGGGCGGCAATATAATAATTAGCCATATCCGCGGCTAATTTCGGGTCCTTCCACTCAACCGTGATGGTGATGGTGCCCTCCTTGCTCTTTTTAAATGCCGTGATCGTTTTGTTCAGTACTTTTACCGTATCTTCCTTAAGTGGCGGCCTTGCGGCATCCTTCCATGAACCTTTTGCAGCGTCCCATTTGTCCTCATGAATGATCCGCACCAGATCGAACCGTTTAATCACCATCTCAGCAACGGTCCTGCTCTTAAGATACACCAAGATCCGGTCTGCCGGTGTGGATATACCGCCAATGGATCCCGCCAGAGCGCCTAAGGGACTGGAGGACAAGGCAGCGCCCAGGCCCCCGGTTTCGGGCGCCAGTGCGAGTATTACCGCCTCGGATTTATAATACTTGGGCAATTGCAGGTTGACCGCCAGTGTAGTCAGTACAGATACGGCGCAGAGAGCGACGATCAGCCATTTTCTGCGCCAGATTCTGTTCCCATATTCCGAAAGCGCAACCTGCTTTTCACGAACCGGTTCCTGCATATTCACCTAACCGTGCCTGGATAGAGCCACTCTGCATGTATCGGTTCTTTAAAAAAGAACATGGACTGTCGCGAAGATGACCGCGGTCTTAAAGAGGATGTCGATGATATCCTTGAATGTACGCATGGCTGCATAGCGCTCGGTCTTTTGGGGCACGAAGATGGAGTCCCCGGCCTTCAGCTTCGTCTTTTCGATATCGCCGACATTCGGGGAAGTAGAGCTGAATGCGTAGCCATCGGCCTGAACAATGAACAGCAGATCACGATCTGCATTTTTCGTAACACCGCCCCGGCGATCAAGATAGTCCTTTACTGTCAGACCGGGAAGATAGATCTGGGCCCCAGGGCTATTCACCTCCCCGATGATCAGAACTTCCTGCGGCCGCTTGGGGATGTGCAGTGAATCACCATCCTGCAGGATAAGGTCATCCTTGGACCCAGCCCATTCATCCACTTTTTCGGAAATAGTGATGGCAACACGGCCATCGTTCTGGGCCTGTTGCGTTTTCAGACTTTCCAGGAGACCCTGGTTAATACTAAGCTCATTCTTTGCCGCTGCTGCTTCCTCGGCACTGACCGCGGTCGCGACGTTGCCCGCGGCAATGGAAAGCATCTGCGTCTGCATCCGCGCGCTGAACAAGAGCAAGTTTTTGTTCTCGGCAGTCTTGATGTTCACGCGTTTGAAGACCGCACCATAGGCATAACCCTCAGCCGTGATCCCGCCGACCCTGCGCAACAGATCGCTCAGCCGGTCTCCTTTCGCTACTTCGTATGCACCCGGCCGCAAGACCTCGCCGCTCATGGTGACCTTTTCTGCCCGCTTGAACGTGGTATACACTTTTATTTCGTCCTGAGGCTGCAGCAAAACATTCTGTGACAGATCGCCATTCTTGAATCCAGCGAGATCCACGGGAATGATCTGGCGGTCGGTAAAATCCTTGTTCAGGCGGATGATCTCCGCGCGGGCTATGTGCGCCGTGGGGAGCAGAACACCTTGGTCGATCACTTCTTTCAGCTTGAGGTCCGACCGCCACTGTATCGGCCCCGGATTTTGCACATCACCGCTCAAATTCACGGTTTCCCATACCCTGTCGTAGAGAGGCCTTATAACGACAGCATCCATGTTTCTGACCTTTTCGCGAAAGAAATCAGATGATTTGCCAGCAGCCGCCTCCTGTTCAGCCAGCTTGAAGTCCAGAAAAACCTTCTTCTGGTTGTCTTCGTAACGGGTGAGCTGCAGCCTCCCTCCCAGGGCGATCGGAAGCAGGCCTCCAGCTGTTTTCACGACCTCCTCAAGAGTCTCTTGCCCCTTAAGCTCGTAGATCGCGGGCCTGTAAACAGCACCGGCTATTCCCGCAACAGGACCAATGAGGGGGACGAACACCGTATCTTCGTTCTGGAGCTTGATGTCCTGACTGCGGTCACCTTTTAGCAGAAACTCGTAAAGATCGATGGTCTTGATGATCCTGCCGGAACGCAGGACCTGAATGGAGCGGAAGGTCCCCTGCTTGGTCGGTCCACCGGCAACGAAAAGAGCGCCATACACCGTGGTTAGAGATGAAAGAGAGAAACTTCCCGGCTTGGTGACTTCCCCCACAACATAGATCGTCTGGGTCTTGAGCCCGCCCATGGCGATACTGAGATTGAAATCATTGTAATACTTCGAAAGGTGACGTTTCAGTGTTCCATCCAATTCACCGAACCGTATGCCCGCCATGGGAACAACACCCACTTTGGGAAGGGTGATGTTCCCTTCCTTGGTGACCTTGAGTGTATAGATGCCCTCGGTCGTGCCCCAGAGCGTCATGGTGAACTGGTCTCCCGGACCGATGACATAATCCGGACCCACTGACATGGATGCCGGAGGGGTGAACGTGGAAACGGTCTTGTTGAAAAGATCGTAACCGAACTGCTTTAGGTTGCCCGGGAGCGTGGTCTCGAACAGGGAGGGCTTGGCCGGTTCTGGAGTCGGTGTGGCAACCGGAGCTATCGAGGGAGGCTGGCTTTTTTTCAGGTTCTGATAAAGGTTCTTTGCCCCCTGTATATCGCCCCGCTGAAGAGCTTCCGAAATAGCCTGTGATGCCAGTGGGTCCACCTGCTGCGTTTCTGAACTGCCGGAAGCATCGCCCTGCGCAGCGTCCTGGGCCTGGGTATTGTGCGAAAAAGCGAGCACGAGACAGGTTATCATGAATAGGTAGTGCATTATCCCCTTAAATACCGTTCTTTATTATTGTTGTGTCCATCAACACAGGCAACGCTTGGGGAGAGTCATTAAATAAAACTTCGAGAGTATCAATGAAGGGCGTTTATATATAAGACATTATTGATCAACCCCAGTATTGCCTCTGTCACGCAGGCACGTGACCGGAGGTCAGGTGCGCGTAAAATACCTGTCGGTCACGCAAGGTTTATCAGAAGCTGTAGCTCATTGTTCCGATGTATCTTGCCCCCATATCGGCGCCTACCTGATCCCGTCTGACCAGCTGCACTCCAGCGGTAATATTGAAGCGTGGTGTCACGTAGCGCAGGCCGGGTATAAGAGACCAGGCACTCTCTTCGTAAATGGTCGGGACATCTTTGCCTTTGACTTTTCTTACTTCCAGGATCGCCTGCAATCGATTGCTTTCCGTCATGGGCAGCAGCATTCCGGCGTTCAGCACACCATATTTGTCCGCATAGGGGCTGGTTGTCTTACCTGATATCTGATCATTTAAAACAAGTTGCCCTTCAAAATAGAAGCCAAAAACAATATCATCGGCCAACTCCTTCTCCGAGGAACCGATCACCATTATCCGGATCCCCTCGTGTTTGACCGTCCCCAGACCCTTTTTCGTATCCCCGGTTGGAAATGTCAGACCGAGGCCGATCGCGAGAGCTGGTAGATCTTCGTCCTCCGATGTAAATCTCCATTTAACCAGCAGATCCGTGTCTCCGCCGCCCGTTTCGCGGGTAGCCGAACCTCCGATATTATAGGATGACATCTGAGCTTTTACCCCGACCTCTATCCTGTCGCTTACGCCGGCGACGATTGTCGCAATGCCGTGCGTATAGCTCATGTCCGGCGATTTGCTGTTCTCTCCAATAGCTGAGAGGCCCACGACAACTGTTTTTTTTGCTTGAGTATACGCTGAGTTAATCATAATCAGGCCCGTGAGTCCCTGGACATTGACTGGCCGGTTGATGACCAGGCTCGCATCATCCTCGCGCTCCTCAGCCGCAGCCTGGGCTTGCGTCGCTGTAAAAACCAACACACCAAACATGATAATAATGATTGCACTGATAACAACAACGATAATCCTCATTTAGGAACCTCCTGCGACTTGAGATATGCTAACTCATGCGTTATTCAGGGTCGGCTATGCAGATACATGCCATCTCAATAATTAGCGGAGGGCTTCATCCGCGCCCCGCTTACCTCGCCACGGAAGAGTGTAGCGAAGATGCCATGCTTAGTCAATAAAATGTTTATGTTCGTTGGATGTTCGTTATTTACGATTATCGAACAGAGAATGCTGCGCTTTCGGACCACCATTCTCCGGCTGGAACTCAGGAACAATCTCTTTTATGTGATGGACAATCTCCTGGGTAAAACCGTTGAGTTGAAGATGCTGAAACAGGGAATTCAATTTGGACAGGAGCGCTTCTCCATCAACTTCCACCCGGCCAGCGACCTTGATCTTTTCATGCAGCGTGGATTTCACCTCTTCACCGTCTGTGAGGAGCTCTTCGTACATCTTCTCTCCCAGTCGGAGCCCCGTATACTCGATCTTTATGTCCGTATCAGGTTCAAGTCCCGACAATCTTATCATATCGCGGGCAAGATCCGCAATTCTGACCGGCTCCCCCATATCCAGCAGGAAGATCTCGCCGCCCTTTCCCATCGCACCTGCCTGCATGACCAGCTGGACGGACTCGGGGATGGTCATGAAATAGCGGTAGATCTCCGGGTGCGTTACGGTGATTGGGCCACCCTTTGCGATCTGCTGTTTGAACAGCGGGATCACACTGCCGACGCTGTTCAGAACATTTCCAAACCTGACCGTCACATACTGCGTTTTGCTGACATTACTGAGACCTTCACAGACCAATTCCGCCAGGCGCTTGCTGACTCCCATCATATTGGTGGGACGGACTGCCTTGTCGGTCGATACCATCACGAACTTGCTGACACTGAACCGCCGTGCCATATCAGCCACCAGCATGGTCCCCAGGGTGTTGTTCCGCAGTGCCTCTGCCGGATTCATTTCCATGAGCGGAACATGCTTATAGGCTGCGGCATGAAAGATAACATCCGGCATGAACCGGGATAGTGTCCGTTCCACATGCGAAGGATTCAACACGTCGCCGATGATCGGATTGATCTCCAGGTCAGGGTACAGCTCCTTCATGTTCATATGGATCTGGTAGAGATTAAACTCCGACCGTTCGAACAGCACGATCCTGCGGGGCAGGAACCTGGCCACCTGCCTGCAGAGTTCCGATCCGATGGAACCGCCTGCTCCCGTGATCAGAACGGTTTTACTCCGGAGAAAATTGGCAATGGAGTCTGTATCCAGTCTGACCGGCTCCCTGCCCAGCAGGTCCTCGATCTGGAAATCGCGCAGCTGGCTGACCCTGACCGAACCATTCAACACATCACCGACTCCCGGCAGCGTCTTGACAGGGACCCCGGTCTTCTTGCAGAGCATCATGATTCTTCGTTTTGCCCTGGCAGGCGCGGCCGCAATGGCGAGGATGATCACCTCAACTCGATGGGATTGAACGATAAACGGTATGTCACGGGTATGACCGAGCACAGGCATACCATGGATGGTCATGCTTCGCTTTGCCCGATCGTCGTCAACCAGGCCAACCGCATGGAAGCCGGAATGATTGTTGCCCAGGATCTCGCGGAGAATCATCTCTCCCGCTCTGCCCGCGCCCACGATCAATACGTTCCTGGCCGCGCTCGTCGGCGCCGTCTCAATGTTGAACCTGCCCTCGCGATAAAGCCGGTACCCGAATCGACTTCCGCCTACCAGGACCAGCACAACGAACCAGTCAATGATAAAAACCGATCGAGGATATTCCTCGAGACGGAATCCGAGGAAGAGTAGCGCCATGACAAATCCGGAACTGATAGTCACGGCCTTGACCAGAGCGATCAGATCCCGCACCCCGGTGAAACGCCACATTCCGTGGTATAGACCCATCAGAGCAAACATCCCCAGGCGCGACGCAAGGATCAAGGGGGAAATCGTCATAAACTGGGGCCAATGCATGCCAAGATCCATCGTATTGAAGCGCAAGGCGTAGGATAGATATACAGACACAACAATGAGAAGGGCGTCTGACGTAAAGACCGTGAGCTGCTTCGGGAGTTTCGAATTAAACATGGATTTTCCTAATTCTTTCAGGCATGTGCTTTTATGGTTGTGGCTGAATAAATGGGCTGCTAATCAATAGCAAGCAACACTCATTTTGTAATTGGCAATGTCACCCGGTACGCCATGCTCTTGTGTATGTCAATAGCCAACATTTGCAAAATTTACCATATATTCCAAGTATTATCAATGAAGAATCTGTCAGTAGTTGTGTCTTTCAAGAATATGCCTATGCGGTCATCGCCTTGATGAGGGTTCGGGACAGCTTTTCTTCGCTCTAAAAAACGTCATTGCACTCCCGCCACAACACCATGCGCTCTACTCGAGCACCTGCGCCGAATACCGTAATTACCCATGGTCCTTTCCCTTTGCCTCATGCCCCATGCTCGACCTTTCAATGCAAATTTAAAATGCATGATTCAGAACTGCCATCAGTGTGTCACGCCCTCACGCTTCAATACTTTAAATAATGTCAGCACAATTATTCGCATATCCAGCGCAAACGAGCGGTTCTTTAGATAGTACTCGTCTAATTCAACCTTAACCGGTATGGGCAATTCATCACGTCCGTTGATCTGTGCCCAGCCCGTGAGTCCGGGAGCAAGAACATGGATCCCCTTCACTGTTCTTAACGCAACCAGATCGTCCTGATTAAAGAGCGCCGGGCGTGGGCCGACGATGCTCATGTCACCCGTGAGAATGCTCACGAGCTGGGGCAGCTCATCGAGGCTGGATCTGCGAAGGAACTTGCCGACAGGTGTCAGGTAATGGTCGGGATCGCAGAGAAGGTGGGTGGCAACTGCGGGAGTATCGATCCGCATCGTGCGGAACTTGGGCATGGTGAATATTGCATTGTCCTTCCCAATTCTGTCTGACCAGTAGATGACCGGCCCTCGGGAACTCATTTTGACCAATGCAGCAATGACAAGCATAGCCGGAGCAAACAGGATCATAAGAATTGAAGCCGATATTAGATCGAATGCCCGTTTCATAATTATCAGAGCCCTGAGGTGCGCAGACTTTTGTTTTTACCGTATCCGTTCCAAGCATAGTGCATAAAACACCATATTGCATACGGAAAAGAAAGTTTTTCGACATTTCTGTAAACACGCCAGACTCCCGAAGATGCTTTCATTTTATTTCTCGAGTCTGATTTTTTTACGATGCGGTATCTTGCAAGATCTTCCTGAATTCCATGGGCTCGAAAACCGCGCTTAAGAAGTCGCAGCCAAAGTATATAGTCTTCACGATAATAGTTGTCAAACTTGAAGTCTCCAACCATGTTTCGATCAAGCATTACGGTGAGGCAGCCAATGTTGGTGTTTTTCAGCAATCTACCGTAGTCAAAATAGGTCAGTGGAGAAATCAGAGAACCGCATACGCTTCCATCCTCGGATAGGTGCCGGTACTGGGTACAAGAAAAAGCAATATTGTCCTCGCGCATAAATGAAAGCTGTATTTCCAATTTCCTGGAAAGCCACAAATCGTCGCTGTCGAGAAAGGCAATATAACGACCTCTGGCAGCGTCCAATGCGGTATTGCGGGCAATGGCAGGACCCTGATTACTGGTTTGCCTGATCATTCGTATCCGTTTATCTGTGAGAAGTCTTTGGCTTACTATGCTGCGGGTGTCGTCAGTTGAGCAGTCATCAACAATGATCAGCTCCCAGTCTTTATGTGTCTGAGACTGAACAGAATCTATGGCAGCGCTTATAAAGCGGCCAGAGTTGAAACTGGGGGTAATTATTGAAACATCCGGCATCCGGTCTACACTCATATATGGGCCTTAGTCATATTGTTTTGCCGTCAAATGAACCTGATATTACCGCATCCAGTAAACCGCACATGCTGTTCCCGCTTACAAGCGCGATTTGTTTTTCTGCGAAATTATCCATGATGACGTAGTAGCAAGTACGTCCTCTGATTTCTCAGCAAATTGCTGATCCAGCTTCAACCTGCCGCTTCTCAGTAATTCAAGTATCGCTTCATCTTTGCCAGTTCCCCTATTTGTATCTTGCATCAAGAGCGTATGCCCCGCCGATTTAAACAATCCGCATATATCATCCACCCTCAGCCGATTCATATACATGTACCGGTTGCCGGCAATCTTATTCCATTCAGCATCGCTGTACTGGAGGAAATTAATCGAGGAAATGCGACTGTCGGAATGGGAAAAATGATCAGAATAATCAATGGAGTGGACAAATAGACCTTTCTCTGCAATGACCCGGTTGCCTTCTTCAAGAATCGCTTTAAGATCATTCAACGGAATATGCTCAAGAACATTATACGATACATGAAAATCTACAGTGCCGGACTGAAGCGGCAGTTTTATGGCAGTTCCTGGAGCTATATAATTTATGCCGCAAAATCTGAACAAATCATTCAGATGCCACCGGCTGCCGATAAACTTCAATAAGTTCTCAAATCTATCTGCCTGAAGCCTCTCGCCGAATAATCGCATGATATCCTCTTTATTCGATGCGATGAATTCTAAATCGGCCTTCACCAGTTCATGCTTCAAGTAAGGATTGACATCAACGGTTATTACCTGTTTTGCTCCCATCAGCCAAAAAGCAACAGGCATATTGAGTCTTCTGCCTGTGCCTATTTCCAGAACAATACTCCCGATCATACTTTGTTTTACGAGTTCGATTTTGTCATAAAATCCTATGCTCGCAGTCAGCAAATCAACTGGATTTATCGTACGCAATGCTCCAAAGTGTCGCTGTACCCAGTAATAGGCATCATAAGAAATTGATGAAGGGAGAAGGCCTATGACATTTTGAACATTTGCTTTAATTTTCCAATTCATGCCGTTATCATACAATCCTTCATAATATTTTATCGCCGACTAGTAACGACCGGTAATAACATTATTTCATCATGACGATATATCCTTTTTCTTAAGAACACAAATGAGGCTCGATGAAAACACATCTCTCGGTAAGTCGCTTAATCGTCTGAACGCATTCACGGCCAGAAGGACCACCCTTCCTATTAAATGGTATCTGTATCTATAAAACAACGGCCTCTGTTTCAACTGTACCACTTCAAATTTCCCGATCATTTCCATGAATTCTCTGCTTGTCATGCCATTGAGCGTTGGCAAACACTTTCGCTTCAAGTTGTATGACCAGACTGGTGCCGGTTGGGCATTTGTAAAATATTTTTTGCCTTCGGGCGATACAAGTATGTTATTAACGGCTTCAATAATCGCATCAGCGGAAAACAGTAAATGAAGGGCTGGTATTCTTGTTATATAATCCAAATGGTGCGACATTATTCCATGATAGGGTGGATAAATTATGAATGCTCTGCCTCCCGGTCTCAGGACACGGTAGATTTCTGAAATGGTTTTGCGAGGATCTGCGACATGTTCCAATACGTCATGAGAAACTATCGCGTCAAAGCTGTTAGAATCAAAAGGTATTTCATATTGAGAACACACCTTAAAATGACACTGCTTTGCATCCTGTGAATTTGCATACAGCCGGGATAGCTCGATCATTTTTTCAAACGGTTCTATTCCATAGACCTGCCTTGCATGGCATACTTTCATTAATTCAACTGTCTTCCCGCCATAACCGCATCCCAAATCAAGAACGTCCTTATCTCTAAACCAGGCCAAAAGATCTGACGACTCAAATAGAGCGACGAAGTCCATGAATTGACTGGCCTCTTTTGCAGCTTGAGGAAATTTTGAGCTGCTTTCCCCGCTTGCGTTGAGTGCCTCACACGAATATCCACCATTGCCCCTCAGTGGTGTATACTGTGATGCCCTAATAAGCATTTCCACGATTTTACTTGCAATTGTCATCAGGTCCCTTCGCAACTTGTCCGAAGGATGCTCATAATGTTCCACTCATCATATTTCTCTGAGCTTGTTCGCAGGATTTATTTGAATTATTTTTGTACAAATAATCAGGGAAGCTATCGGGAGTAACGACCATTTTATTCCATAGCATTGCCAAAGGGCGCCCTGCACACTTACCTGCGTAAGATAGTAGAGATAAAGAATGCATGAAATGTATAGCGCATAGACAAGAGGTCCATTGATATATTTTTTCAACGATGCTATGAGCATGATGCATATTCCTATCGCCGCTACTGTGAGGAGGGAATAATACACACCACCCTCAACATATGCGACAGCATGTGCAGGAGCTGTTGCATTCCCCTCAAACCACGTATCAGGATTCATAGCAGCGGATACGATTTTGCTTTCGCTGTGTTCGTAACTGCTTAATCCCGTCAGAATGGACATGAGATCTACTCCGGTAAAGGGCTCTGTTTCCGGATACAATTGCATATAAAAGGGAAAGTTGCTTCCCATCCGGAACACC
Source organism: uncultured Nitrospiraceae bacterium (assembly GCA_964447405.1). Classification (GTDB taxonomy): domain Bacteria; phylum Nitrospirota; class UBA9217; order UBA9217; family UBA9217; genus JALNZF01. The sequence goes on from CAYUSP010000004.1 coordinate 539,110, forward strand.
ACATGAGCAATGGTCAATAAATAATTCCAATCGTCCACGATATAACTTTGCCACAGGGTCAACAGCATAAAATAACCAGCACCAAGAATCACAAGGTGCATTACTTTTATTTTTTCCAGTAGGACCAGACCAATTGCCAGAGACATTATGTATACAATAAGGATAGATTTCTCCATGGTCGTCAGGCTGAGAAAACACGTTATCAAAAAGGTTACGATGAATAATGCACGCCATGCTATTTCTTTTTTTGCCAATGCCGCATAGAGTGCGACGTGTGAAAGCGTGGGAAGGGCCATATAGATAAATCCGAGGCTCGTGCTTCCGATGCGATCAAATGTCCTAAATCTCATTTCCATGAAATCTGCGTAATCGCCCTTATCGGCAAAGTAAAATGACAGGTTAGACATCAAGCCATTATTGTAAATATCCAATAAGCAATAACCTGATAAGAATATCAAGACATATACATACGCAATATAGTCTACATTTTGAGGGAATTCATTCAATACACAGCCAAATTGTTCATTGTTTAAATTCCTCCGATTGAACATTACAATTAACAGACCGGGCAGCATAAGAGGCGCATATAAGATTATCCAATACTGAACATCTGCAGCATGGAGAACAGATATGTTGATCGACATATCGCCGAGAAGAAGTACTTCTGGACCTACTATGGCAAATAGCGTTGCTCCAATAACCGTTGTGATTAAATATAACCCACAGTAAACACTGTAGGGAATTCTAATTGCTTTTTCGCAATATCTCCATACGAGTTTCAGAATTATTAATGAAACAAGCAGGAAGGATATGAAATACAGGTACTGATCCATTCTACCTTCCCTGTCAGATTGTTTTTACTCTATCCAGGATCGCCTCTACGTGATGTTCCCAGGTGTATTTCAAAAGAGCTTCTGCACGAGCATTGGCGCCTAATGTATCACGCCACGATTTATTTTCCACGAGAAATCTGATGCCCTTTACAAGAGCAGCGACATTTCCCGGTGGTACCAAAACAGATAATCGCCGTTCATTATCGGATGGTTCGCCGACGGTCAACGAATCACTATGGATGCTATTTTTCAAGACTTCGCCAATTTGGTCCAAATCAGATGCTACTATGCCCTTACCCATGGCCATATATTCAAATAATTTTGTTGGCGAACCGAAAAATCGCGTACCATCCTCGTTTGCGATATGGGGAGAAAGCAGAACATCTGCAGCTGCCAGGTAACGGGGAGCTTCGCCCTGAGGCACGACGCCGGTCAAGGTATAAAATGGCTTGCAATAATCGGGTGACAGGATTTTTTTCACTTGATGCAGTTTGTATCCCTCACCGATTAGCATAAAATGAACTTTTTCCCGTTTCAGCCATTCCGATTCATTCTCAGCAAGCTGTTTAATTGCTTCTGCCAGAACTTCGGTTCCATGCCATTGACCAAAAGTGCCTAAAAAAGTAAGAACCACCGTATCCGAAGACAGGCCGTATTTCGTTCGCAGCATCGCATGTTGTTCGTCGCCGAAACGTTTAGGATCGAACATTTTCGGGTCTATACAGTTGGGATAACAAACGATCTTATTCGCATCAACACCCCTTTGGACCAGCTCATCTTTTAAAACTTCCGAAACCACCACAATAACGTGCGAATGCTTGAAACAGACTTCTTCAGCCAATACAGCAAGATCATGGTGCCGTAGCGGTTTTCCCCAATGTTTGGCGATCCATGCTTCTGATCCGTTATATTCCAGAACTAGCGGAACTCTCCATCTTCTGGAGAGATTGACACCGGTATAATTGCCAAGTGACATTCTCTGATAGATGAAGGTATATTTCCTTTTCTCTATTTTCTGCAATCGGTTCACCAAATAACGGTGGAAACGATAATTATTAAGTTCAAACGGGACGCCATACGTGGAAAGCGAAACTCGTGAATAATTGGCGGACTTGCTGATCATTCCCTTTCCCGTTGCCGAATAGCAATCTACACCATATCCCTTTCCCAATAAAGCGTTTGCGACACCGGCAACATGACCTATTGAACCTCCCGCTTGAAAACCGACCCATAAGTTCGCGTTAAGGTGCATGACATTCCCGGTTGACCTTAATGTGACATTGGTTATACGCTGTTTTATCAGCCATCGTAATTGTACGTTGCATGCGACAGCGGACCATACAGAAGCAATCGATGCAAATATAATACGCGCTGTGGAAATCAAGCCATCGAAACGAGATAATCTGATTCTGCTAAAGTCCGGCAAAACTATTTCTCTGAGACGTGCCGGTGGTATAGAAGCAAGTATTTTTAGGACTGAAAGTGTTGAACCGCTATTGGTATCCTCGAGCACGACGTATATAATGTTACACTTTAAGCTCCTCAGTTTTATCAGCATCTCAGGAAGTGCCAGTTTTCTTAAGTCGGAAACTGTAAAGTATTCAGGGTTGCATCCCACCTTGCTTTCAAAAGATTCTCTAAAATCATTTGATAGCGGGTACCCGGTCAAAACATAATCCATGGATGTTCCTTTCAACTGTAGTCAGTATAAAGTTATTTTCATACATCAGAATCAATCTATGCCTTGCATGACATTATTTTTCCTGCGCATTATCACCAAACTGCAACATAACATGATGCCATAGGTTATGGTTGATGAAATCGATGCGCCTACGATACCGAGGTAAGGGATCATTTGAACATTAATCAAGACATTAACAATTGCGCCCAGAAAGGGCGAATATATGGCTATACGAGGCATACCGGTCGAGGCAAAGTAATTCATGAAGATGGTATTTACGGACAGCATAACTATACCCGGTAGTAACCACAAAAACGCTGGATAGGATATAGCATAGGGCTGGCCATAAACCAGGCGAATGAATGGTCCTGCGAGGAAGCCCGCAAAAAAAGCTAGAATGAGCATTGTTAAAGCTAAATACTTCGCTGTTTTCAGAGAAAATGCGAGCTTCTGATTATCATCTGTCATTGCCGACAACTTGGGGAACAATATGGTACCTGCTGCCACAGGGAGCATATAAACAATATTCGCCATTGCCACGGCAATTGCATAGCGACCGGTTTCAGCATAACCAAGAAAGAATTGAACAATGAAAATATCAGACCGTAGCGCGATGAACGTAAAAAACCAGCCTATATATGTTTTGAAACTATAGTGTATGTTTTGGCGCAGCAACGATAGCGAGAAAATTGGCGTGATATCAGAATAATGGCCGAGCCGCCTCCATACCCAATAGCAACTCAGCATTAGTATCATCAGATTTAAGATGTAAACTGTTTCTACAGCAACAAATCCAAATAGTAACAGTAATAGGATCAGGGCAACGTTGATTACTTTCGTAAGCAGTTCGATTTTATTGTAGGACCGGACCTCCTGGAAACCCAGCAAGAGATGAAGAAATAGCATGTATGCTATTCCAAATGCGATCCAGACAAAGGTCAGTACTAGGAGAAAGCCATGTACAGGTACAATACTCGTGTAACGTTCCAAAATCAAAATTGCAATCGATATCACAAATCCAATTACACAGCTAACCAGGAGGCTGTTGCCTAGCAACGAGGGAAGTAGTTTTTTGTCTTGTGATATGGAATAGGTATTAGACGCGTAAAGACCTAAATTGCCGAATTGAACACCAAGATCGCTCAATGCCAGAGCTGAAGCATATATTCCCATTCCTTCGGGGCCCAAGATCTTGGGTACAATCACACTGGAAACAAGCCCTATGGCCATAAGAACTATGCGGGTCGCAAACGTTTCTAATACTTTTTGTGTAAAATCGGAGCGGATGAGCCGCTGCTTTAAATTACTCCCCAGTTTTACAAGAGATATGACATAAGATCGCATACTCATAAGACGGCAAATGTGAAAAGAACGAAGAACACTATCAGCATCGGCAGAATTACTGATGTTACATAATAGCATTGCTGCATAACCACTAGATGTGATGCGGACTCCAAAGGTAGCTTCTGAAAGAATTGTTTTGGGCCAAACCAATAACGCAAAGGCGGCAGCTTAAGAAGCATCATAGATTTACTGTTCGCTATGATAAAAACATTGTTAAAACAGTGAAGAACGCTTAGATAATAATTTTCCAACCGTATAGGATAAGTAACATCACCATGAAAGTTTATTTTAATATCGTGTTGGACCGCACTAAACATCTTATTCCGTATTTCTTGAGCAGAAAGCCAGTTGCCCTCTGGTCCGGTAAAAGTGACATGGAACGTCGGATCCATTATGACCCATTTTCCGTTCAATTTGACTTCTACCGTCGTATGCGCATCATAAGGATTGAAAATACTGCTCTGCAATAAAACAGTCCGACTTTGCATGCCAACAGCAGCCAGAACATGCTGAAAGATGGCCGCCATGCCTCCGCATAACGTGGCTTTTCCCGCTTCAACGGCTTTCAATAACGCAACAGGGTCTTCAGCACCAACCGGATCAGGGCGGTAGTTTCTGACTCTGTTCATGCACCATCTCAGTGCACCCATACTTTTTAGCAATTCGTCTTGCGAGGTCGCCCAGGATTCTCCGGAAATGCTTTCTTGATATTCACGAAGAAATGGCATCTGCTCAACTTCTACATCCTGCAAAGAATCAACTTCCACAAGACGCACAAAAGCAGATCCCCGCATCATTATTCTTATAGCCCATAAATTAATGAGGGAAAGCAACGCAATATAAACAATTGAAATAATGATCATAAGCCTAAATCATCGAACGTAGCTGACTTTAAAGCAAAAATATATTTTACACCTTGTATCAATCGAAACATCTGCTTAATGCGCTGCCTGATTACTGCAATATCTTTTATCGAAAAATACGAAATGTTTTCATTTGACCATTGATGGAAAAGATGGTCAAAGTGAAATACAAGAACAAGACAACCTGGCCGGTATGTCCACAATCTGGCATGCTCTCTTAGTTCGTACAACGTTTTAAGAATGCCATGAATTAAACGATCATTGCCGCAGCTTATAGAAAGGCAAGGCGCGATCTCTACGAGATCATTCTTCAGTTTAAAACAATTGCTGCCATATCTTGCCCCTATACGCCACGTAGGCGTATTGAATGAACCACTACATGCACTGCTGTCGATCCTGAAACCGACAGCTTTTAAAGCGTTCATATACGCATCGAGATCTTCAATGGTGCTGCCATAATCCCAGCCTCCTGCGCGAAATACAGGAACGCGTGGAATCTTGCAGCGTACCTCTTTGAGTATGGAATTATGCAGTCGATGAACATTACTTAACCAGTCAGAAAGAGAGATCTGATGGCGATACACAACATCAAAGAACATACTGCTTCGTTTTGTGTATGATTTCGGCGGTTGATTGATTGGTGCGCCGACCCGATCGGCTCCGCTATCAACATCAATCACGCGATGATTGTGAGGATAAAATAACATTCCTGAGGAATCAAACGCCCGCATTCCCTGTGCCAATTCATCATGTGCCTTGGTGTTTGCGACCCGCAATTTCACAACATCTTCAACGGATAGAAAAACACAAAATGGCAATCCTTGTTGTTGTGCCTGCTCTGACCAGGAATGCATAGCTTCATTCCACAGTGTCATAAACTCAGGTCGAAATGCCTCAAAATCGACCGTAAGCAGCAAATATCGCATCTGAACGTCGAGAGGTGCATTGCTTAAACCGAACAGCTCAAAATCAGTCATCGTGTTGCTCGGCTTCAAGTTTTGCCTTCTGTCGAACTGTCGATATGAATCGAGAATCAATCTTTTTCAAGAAACTCCAATCTAAGTTCACATTTACTTTCCAAATCCCAAATTGCCGCGACACTCTGCGTCGTATTCGTGAAAGATAAGACGCTCTGCGCTTGAACCCGGGTAGAACAACGTCGTCCATCAGCAAGAACAATAGAAAGGGAGAAAACCTATTGTCAATACTTTGGATAAGCTCCATTATAGCGGTTTTTTGGTTTTCGGTATAGCCGTAACTCTTTCGCAACGATATGGCTTTATTAAAATGGCTTTTAATTTCGTTGAAATCTTCGCTTATATTTACATAGTCATCATCAATAGTTTGCAAGGAAGTTGCAGATCTTGATAGTCCTTTTCTACACACTATTTTTTCCGAAATGACCAAGCCATTCCAATATTCTACATGGTGATCCAAAATAGAAAAGCCCAGGCTGCTCAAGAGTTTTTTAATGGATCCGGATTCATAGAAACGAAATTTTTTGCATTCAGAAAAACCGCATAAGACCTGGTCCAGATAACTAACGAGCTTTGCTTGGTCTTTTTCTCTGACCGCTCGGTGGATTTCCATGGGACCGTAGCCTTCAGTCAGTTCAGCATAGAGCAAATATCCGCCATCCTGCATACATCCTTCTATCTGTTTCAACAAAGCGATACGAGAGGCTACGTTGTGAGACATCAAATTACAGAACACAAGATCGCATTTGGATTGCGGCTTGTATTTTACCACATCAACATGTTCAAAAGAGATGGAGGTTAGACCGGCGCGACTGGTTATCAGCCTGGCTTCATCTATGGCCTGCTTATTCGTGTCTGCCGCAACCACGTGATCGAATACTGTGCCGAGTGCAAATGAATCAAAACCGGATCCACATCCCACATCGTAAGCATTGTGATAAACCATATCCTTCAGAGGCAACAGCATCTTATAAATAGCATCATAGCTCTTTATAATTCTGGCGTGCGAATAATCCGATACCACTCCGGTATGGTCGGAAAGCCAAGACCGGAGATCGCATTCAGGATGTTTTACCATCATGTTTATCACCTCGGAGAACTTAGGGAGAACCTTTTTGAATGAACCTTAGATAGTACTAATGCAGGTTACGTCATCTTGTCCTTCCAAACAACCACATTGTCCTTAACACGATTGATTGCCCACTGCAGCATATCGGAGGCATCGTCGACACGGGGTACAATACAGATGAGGAGCGGTGAATCAAGAACATTTCGGCGCCGCCAGTTTAGATGAACAACTGTCACCTTCACCCCGTAGCTCGGAGAAACGTGGCCTTCCCCGATCAGTAAAGGCCACTGTTGTTCGTCATACCAAATCAGCGAAAAAGTACGTTCATTCCCCCTTGATAACACAAGCACATTTTTATCAATGCGCTCTACTCCTACCCCTAAAGCCAAATGAAGAGAAATGCTGATATCATGTATGCCCGAACCTTGAAAAACATCGTATATGATCAAAGCATGACGTTGATGATCTAAACTGATAGATCTGATTGGTATTACTTGCTCTTCAAGTCTTGCATATCCGCTATGGCAACCTGCGAAATAATCGAAACTCCTGTTTGTAGTCCATTGAAGTACTGATGGTGTAGCATCATTTTGGAGCGTCCACAAATAATCCCTGCCGATAAAGCGGTTTATTTCCTCGTTATCGACCATGGGAGTGTTATGATACGCGGTCGAGCGAAACTTGTTTCGCTCATCATAGGAGGCAGTATAGAGATATGCACCGCAATCCGAGATTAAATGGACCCCGTCAAGAAACGCTTCAAAAGACAGGCAGTCGTTATGACCATGCCCGCCTCTGCCGCCCATGCCCACAGGACCGCAATCAATAAAAACATGGTCTGTATTATTTCTCATTACGTAGAATCCGCCCTGAGCAAACGCTTGGGATGTTCGCTTAGATAGGGGATTCCCGTTCGACGTCAAGGAATCACAGTTATCGCAGCCGAGCAGCCAGAATATCTCGCTGCGAGGTCCGGAAAAAAAGTTCTTTAGTTCCTGTACATCCCAGGCTGTTCCAACAAGTCCCAAAAGGTAGCGGTGATCGTTGATGGACTGGTCTCCAAACGGCAATGCCCGTGCATCATCAGCATCACCCCACAGCGGGACAGACCCGTCCTGCCGAGAGTAGGCTGCTGTAAATCGAGCCATATTGACAACGCGTTCCTTATAGAATTCCGGGATCCCGAATCCGCATTTCTGACGGTAATAAGCAGGCAAAAAAAACAACTCCAGTACGAGCCGGTGATAGGGAACCGATGCTTCGAAATCTACGCCATCGGGAAATACCTGCCTCGGCAATTCTTCGCATAATATTTGCCAGCCGGCTTTATGCCACCGTTCCGGTGCTTTCCCGGTACTCCAGAAAAGTCCGGCAAAAACAAGTCCTGCCGCATCCGCTGTATAGTGATTGCCATTGATATCCGAGAACTCAAGATGGCGCTCCGTGAAATCGGCATGTAAATACAAGGAACAGAGAAACTTCACTCTGAACGTTTGATCCGACCAGGCAGTGCTCTTGTGGAAAACATGGAAAAACCACGTCCAGGTGAGAATACGGAGGGCCACTTCCATGGTGCATGACCAGTTTATGCTGTTTGCATAAGGATTATTGTCAATCCAGTTATTGATCACGTTACGAACAGCGGTAGGGTATCGTTCATCTCCAGTCAGAAGATATGCCTGTCCCGCAGGCATGAGCCACTGCATTCGGGAAACTTCCCAGGGGAACTTAACATCACTCGGCCGTTCCGGGTTGTTATAGTCAATGCTTTTAAAATATTGAGGGGGCCACGAAAATCCAGTCTTATAATCTTGATGCCAATTTATGCTCTCACCCAGATCAATGGGACCTGAACCCAAGAGGTCCACGCGATGTTCCAACGCATCCTCGGCTCTCCTTTCAATTCGCTGACTATCTCCAGGGCACATGTCATTGTATTTTTCAGCGTCAAGTAACAGAGCGACGGCCGGATATGCCCTCTTACCGAGTGAAAGCCATAAAGAATCCAGGTTTGTTGCTTTTGTTGCCCTTAACAAAGAGTATTCATTAAAGCGTTTGGCTCGCTGAGGCGAGATGACCTTCTCTACTTGAGCATTAATCTCAAAAAAAATCCTGCGCAATATCACGTGAGGAGGTTTTCGCAACCCCCTTCGAATCTTTTCGATAAAATCACTGGCCATAACGATTAATACTGCGGTCTTTCTTTGAGAGAGCAGGTCTTTCTTCACTCCTCATGTTTACAAATATGCAATTATAACAGCCCGTAGGCATGCATATTCATTATTAAAATGTTTGCCATTAGCTGTTTTCAGACAGGTAAATAGAATCGCCTATGGTAACGTCAATCTGCCTTCGTGTTAAATGTAATATCATTATAGTAGTACCACATATTACCTACCTTGGTCCAGATTCTAGCATACACTATTTGACCTGCAGGCATTCCGGGCACATAAAGGCTCGTAACCTGAACTTCGCCGCTATCATACACATCCTTCGCTCCGGGGCTTGTCCCCACATAAAGGTAATATGCCTGGACATTCTTAACCGCTGTCCACTGAAAGGGCTGTGACAAACAGTCTACTCCCGTCGCTCCATTCATCGGATACAGGAAAGTCGCGTCCGCATTAACAAAGACAAAGCGTTTAAACGCATATGCCTCGATAGTTGAATTGCTGCCCTCTGGCAAATTGATTGAATTATTCGGGATAATACCCTGCGCGAAGAAATCTACTCCGTTAAAGGATATTAACGTATTCTGTCCATCAATAATCATATTTGAGACGCCACCCTGTGCATTTCTCAAATAATAGTAAATCCCTCCCTTTTGAATTGGCAATGCAGTATATTCCAGGAACGGAAATGCCGAATTACCTTGGTTTGAAGGTGTTGTATGAAAACGATTTAAGTACAGCAAGGGATAATCTATGTAATATTTATTTGTGAGGATTGCTGCTATGGGATCAAATAAAATATATTCGATATCTGCCCAATTTTGAGCAAGCGCGACATTTTGTACGTCTTCATAAGTTGCCCATAGACCCGTGGACTTTAATTTCATAGCTAAATCGAACGTTGGATCCAATAATATCCAGCTTTGTTGTTCTTCACTGAAATATTCAACTAAAACGTGGGTTTCATTAAGAATGTTTATTTCTAACGCGCGGCTTTCACCAATATGCATATAACCAAGGATATTAAGCAACTGCTGCGTGTAATCACCACATGAAGCAAGGCTTTTATTGTTATTCCGGATCATTGCATCTAATTCAGTTCCTGCATACGGCGTATTGGACAAATCCGCCATTGCGCGAACTTGTGCTGTTACCAATTGAACAGCCTTTACTTTATCTGCATTACCACATTGCGTCCGTTGAACAGTAAAAGAAATATCGTCACTTACTATCCATGTACCCTGTTCTTTGATCCATAATCTTGCATAAACTCTTGCACCTAACGATAGCTGTGGCAAAGAATCTAACAACCAACGGGTTCCATATAGCTCACCGCTATTATAAATGTCATCCGTTCCAATTGTTGTTCCCAAATAAAGGTAATATGCTTGAGCTTTTGGGACATAATCCCACTGCAATATTTGGCAAACATCAACGCTTGTTAGACCGTTTTTAGGATAGATAAACTTCGGCAGAGCATAGTTGATAAATGATACATCATTAAAATACCAAGAGTTGCCGAGATGTGTCCATATTCTTGCATAAAGAATCTGTCCTGCGGGCAAAGCCGGCAGAGACTGGCTTGTTGTCTGTATCTCCCCGGTATCAACCAGATCCTTCGCTCCTAGTGATGTCCCCACATACAGATAATACCCGTTGGCATTCGCAACAGCCGTCCATTGGAACGGCTGCGTTCCGTCCACACCCATCGCTCCGTCCAACGGATAGATGAAGTTTGCCTTGGATGGTACTATCGCGGCCTTAGTTGTAAATGACGCATCATTGTAAAACCAGACGCCGTTCAGTCTGGTCCATATCCTTGCATAGAGAATCTGTCCTGCGGGCAACGCTGGCAGAGACTGGCTTGTTGTCTGTATCTCACCGGTGTCAACCAGATCCTTCGCTCCAGGTGATGTCCCTACATACAGATAATATGCCTCGGCATTCGTAACTGCCGTCCACTGGAAGGGCTGCGTTCCGTCCACGCCGATTGCGCCTTCCAACGGATAGATGAAGTTTGCCTTGGAGGGAACTATTACGGTCTTAGTTGTAAATGACGCATCATTGTAAAACCAGACGCCGCTCAGCTTGGTCCATATCCTTGCATAGAGAATCTGTCCTGCGGGCAACGCTGGCAGAGACTG
>CAYUSP010000004.1:550291-739865 GCA_964447405.1 uncultured Nitrospiraceae bacterium
TGGTCCATATCCTTGCATAGAGAATCTGTCCTGCGGGCAACGCTGGCAGAGACTGGCTTGTTGTCTGTATCTCACCGGTGTCAACCAGATCCTTCGCTCCAGGTGATGTCCCTACATACAGATAATATGCCTCGGCATTCGTAACTGCCGTCCACTGGAAGGGCTGCGTTCCGTCCACGCCGATTGCGCCTTCCAACGGATAGATGAAGTTTGCCTTGGAGGGAACTATTACGGTCTTAGTTGTAAATGACGCATCATTGTAAAACCAGACGCCGCTCAGCTTGGTCCATATCCTTGCATGAAGAATCTGTCCTGCAGGCAACGCTGGCAGAGACTGGCTTGTTGTCTGTATCTCCCCTGTGTCAACCAGATCTTTCGCTCCAGGTGATGTCCCTACATACAGATAATATGCCTCAACATTCGTAACTGCAGTCCACTGGAAGGGCTGCGCACTATCCACGCCGAATGCGCCATCCAACGGATAGGTAAGGCGAGCAAGGGCCCCCATAGCATAAACGCTATTGGCGGAAAACATCATGCATAACAGCAATGAAAGAAACAACAGGCGAGAGGCGTCTCTTCTTAAGCCAAGTGACCTTTTGACGGATTCTTTATACAATTTGACACAACCCCGCTAACAGGACTCTTGTCCGATGAAATGATTATACCACAATGCAAAATTCAGCAGGTACCATACCTGCGGGCCCTGGCGATTGTCAACGTAGCGCATGACCTCGTCTCGATCCAGGAAGTCGGTAGCATCACAGAACTGGTTCAGATCTTCGCGAGCCTTATCGCCGAGTCTGTCAAAGAACCATTCATAGACTGGAACGCCAAAACCTTGTTTTTTCCGGTCGATCAATTCATCGGGAATCAGGCCGCGTACGGCCTTCTTTAATATATATTTGAGAGTCCCATTTTTCGTTTTCAGGGACTCGGGAATGCTCATGGCAAGCTCAACGAACTTATGATCGAGAAAGGGCACGCGGCCTTCCAGGCTGACCCCCATGCTCATTTTATCCACTCGCATCAGTAGGAGTTCCGGCAAGCGCAAATTAAGGTCAAGGTAGGTCATCCAGTTGAGGTGAGATTTTTCCCAGGCTTTGTCCATGAACCGCTGATGGATCGGCGCAAGGGCCTGCCAGGACGTGAGGCCTCTGAGCCGAGCCCGAAGCCGAGGTGAGAGTAGCGCCTGCTTCTGTGCCTCGGTAAAGGATTCGGCGCCACCCCAGAACACGGGAAGACCTGCAGCACCCCTACGCAAAGCTTCGTAATAAGAAGTTTTTTCTTTTCCTGCCAGCTTAAGTCCGACGAGTCCCGCTTTTTTTATAAAATCGGGAAGATGTAAGTCGCTATATTTCTGCAGGTTGAGCTTGAGCTTCCAGGATTCATAGCCCCAGAAAAGCTCATCAGAGCCCTCTCCCACCTGGCATACTATTACGCCGTTATCACGCGCAAGCTTGGAAACATAGTACACGGGCACGCAGACCGGATCTGCTATAGGCTCGTCCTGGAGGTAAATCATCTGCGGAAGAAAATCCAGCAGATCATCCATGGTAAGCAATCTCTCGTGGTACTCCGCTCCGACGATCGCAGCCATTTTCCGCGCATAATGGAGCTCATTCTGGTAGCTCGCGTACTCTCCTTGATATCCTATGGTAAAAGTCTTAACCTGACCTGTTTCACCTTCCGAGAACAGGGCTGCGTTCGTGCTGGAATCGATCCCGCCGGAGAGAAATATACCAACCGGGACATCGCTAACTTTGCGGAGCTTTACCGCTGTACGGAGTTCGTCCAGGAGCCGCACCGCGATTTCATCTTCAGATACGCCTGTCAGCAACGTTGTGTGGTCCCAGACATCCCAATAGCGCTGTTCCTGCACTCGCCCCTCTTCACTGACTCGCAGCCAAGTGCCTCCAGGCAATTTTTTGACACCATCGAACAGTGTCTGTGGCGCCGGGGTAGTCAGGAAGGAAAGATAATGATAGAAAGCTTCTTCGTGCACTGCACGCTTTTGGTCAGGGTCCTGCAACAGCGCCTTTATTTCAGAGGCAAACGTGATGCGGTTATTATGGACGCTATAGTACAGCGGCTTTATGCCGATACGGTCGCGGATGAGCCATAGTGCTTTTGCCCGGTCGTCCCATAACGCAATGGCGAACATGCCCCTGAATCTATGCAAACAGTCAATACCCCACTGTTCAAAAGCATGCAGGATAACCTCCGTGTCGGAGTGATCGGTCTTCCACGTATGGCCGCCGATCTTGATGAGTTCCGCGCGTATATCCGCATGATTATAGATCTCCCCATTGAACGACACCCAGAGCGTGCCATTTTCATTGCTCATGGGTTGTGATGCCGCATTCGACAGATCAATGATGGAAAGACGCCGATGACCCAGGCCTACTTTCCCGTTCCGGGAAATCCATGTCCCGGCACCATCCGGTCCGCGGAGCACCATGGCATCACGCATGCGGTTGATATAGGGTTCGGTCAGGGTGAAATTACCCCCTGTAAAGACAAGCGCTCCAACGATGCCGCACATTTACCGGGCGCCTCCAAGCATCGCTTCCACCTGGAGAGCGGTTTTCGTCGCCTGCATCTGCTGCCAGAACGGAATGGGCCATGCAGCCCCTCGCAGCAAACAATCCGCAAGGACTTCAAGTTCTTCCATTTGCCCTTTTTTCATAACCGCGGAATTCCAGCCCTTATATTTCCCGCCGGAGATTGACAATGATTTATAGTCGTTCAAGGAAATCACCTTGCCGTCAGCGTAAATTTCCATACACTCCTTGGGGTGCGAATTGTCGCCCATCGCAGTATAGGTCAATGTACAAACCGAGCCGTCGGCATAGGTTATCGTTGCTACGAAATTGTCGTTGCGCGCCCATTGACGTGACTGTGGTGCGATTGATGATGCCTGCACCGTTACTACCTCTGCGCTCGTGAATACATTGAAGAGATCGTAGATATGACATGCTTCGCCGATGTTGCGGCCTCCGCCTTCTTCTGTATGCACCCAGTGGTCAAGTGGGATATATCCCGCATTCATCCGGTAGTTGATGATGAGCGGCGTGGTCCTCTTTGACAAGATATCCCTGGCGCGCGTGATTGCAGGAGCAAAGCGACGATTGAAGCCCGTCATCAGCACCGGCGCATTCTCTTTCCCTTTGTAGAATGCCTCAATTGAAGCCAATTCATCTGCGTTCAAGGCCAGGGGTTTCTCCACAAAAACATGTTTTCCCGCTTCGAGTGCCTGCAGAACCATTTTCCCGTGGAGATTATGCCTGGTGGCAATCAACACCAGATCAACATCCGGATCCCTTAGAATCTCATTATAATCAGTAGTGGCATAGACAGCTCCGTTCTGGGTGGCTACTGCACGCGCATTCGAGCCAGTTCTGCTCATGACGCCACGAAGTTCATATTGACTCCTGAGTTTGATCAGATTCGGCAGATGCATGCCTTGTGCGAAACCGCCGGCCCCCGCAAGGGCAACGCGTATTTTGCCGGTCCGCGCGGTCCCCTTTCGTATGATGACCTTGCGCGTTATGGCCTCCGGTCGGTCGGGATATGCCAGGATGACCAGAAGCGGTTTTTCTCCAGTCCCTTTTAAGGCATCATAGGCTTCGGATGCGCGGTCAATTTCGTAGGGTTCGTGATAAAGATTCGCAAGTGATACTCTTCCTTCAGCGAGGAGTTTAAGGTATTCCTCCATGCTTCGGTTTTCAGTCCATCGCACGTAGGGCAATGGATAGTCATGCCCGCCTTCTTCATAAACAGGATCGTAGCGACCAGGTCCGTAGGATGTCGAAATGAGAAAGTCGAGTTCCTTTTTGTAAAAGTCCGACCGGTTCAAATCCAACCCGACATCGCCAACAAGAACAACGCGACCTTTTTTACGGCAGGCCTGCATGGCGTCACTGATGACCTTGTTGTCGGGAGTTGCCGCGGTCACAATCACTGCATCAGCCCCGAAACCGTCTGTCAGTTTATATACCCGCTCTCCGTAATTTTCCGTGGCTGGATCTATGCCGCAATGCATCCCGTTATCCAGTGCCAGCTTGATCCGGCGAGGTTCGATGTCCGTGCCGATCACACGGCACCCGTTTACACACAATAACTGCGCAGTTAACTGCCCGAGAATTCCCAATCCTACGACTACGATGGTCTCGCCAAGCGTCGGGGATGCGCGACGCACTCCCTGCATGGCAATGGCTCCAAGGGTTACTGTCGAAGCTAGTATGGGATCAAGGCCAGACGGAAGTTTTACCGCAAGGTTGACAGGAACATCGATAATTTCCGCGTGATTCGCTATGCCGGCGCCAGCGCAGGCGACAAGGTCTCCGATGGCAAACCCTTCGACTTCCACACCCACTTCGATAACCTCGCCCGCCGCGGAATAGCCTGTTGGCGAGCCTGCAGCCAATTTCCCCATGACCCGTTCCATGGTACGCTTGGCGCCCTGGTCCCTCATCATTTCCAGGACCCGCTTGACGTTGTCAGGCTGTTTCAGAGCCCGCTTGTAGAGTGGCAGCCCTGACATCGTGACGCCTGCCATTTCCGTACCCACGCTGACACAGGAATGAGTCACTTTAACAAGAACATTCCTGGGTCCGACCTGCGGTGCAGGCACTTCCTGAACAAGCACTCCACCGCCCTGTACAAGAACTTGCTTCATCTCCAAATACCTCTCGTATCGATTACGACTTTCTCATTTAGAAGGTCTTTGTCGATATTTCTGATCTCGTTGTGGTCGAAGAGCACAAGGATGATGTCCGCCTCCGGCAGGACTTGATGCAAATCTTAGAACTGGAACTCCTTGAGATTGCCGTTGACGTTTGGCTAGCAGGCAATGATGCGGCCAATATTGTTTCCCATGAGCGCCCGCGCAATTTCAAGCGCAGGCGATTTCTGTTGCAAAAGGTTTCATACAAGACCCTCGTCCGTTCCGCCGATGACTTGCTGATCCCGCCGGAAATTCTTTCGTTGTCCACAAGTTCGCATAGCGAGATTTGTTTGAACATTTCAACGTACAATGCATTTTAACTCGACACAAGAAAAGATACCGGGGGAGGGAAGCGCTATTTGCTCAGGGGATTGGAGAAAGGTATGTTTTACCATATTCGTTTTATTGCTTAACTGATCATGCATCTTCCGGAATACCTGCGATTTAAGATGCTTTCTCTTGCCCAGTCACCACTCATCCTATGCGTACGCTTTAATATGCTGATGCGAATTTCCTTTTTTTTACATCGATAGATTATTATGAGCGAATCAAAACGACATATGGACCATACACGTATACGATTGTTCACTGTATTCATTCGAAGCATTGCTCGCGTGCCGGGCCTGTTTGCTGTAATCCACGGAAACGTCAGCCCACTTCCTTACCGGATACCTGAAGCCTGCTCCTGCAAGGCTCGTCGTATCAGTCCTGAAGCCGTAGTAATCCCGCACCTGCGATATTCTGACGAATGCGGTCAGCTTTGGATCGTAGCGGTACAGTAATTCCGAATAGCCACCGAACGTCAAATAAGAGGCCATACCCGGAACGTTCGGTTCATGGAGATCCCTCTGGCCAATAACGATGAGGGTCAAGTCGTCTGTTAAATCATAGCGTATGTCCGCGGACCCAACCTTTGCGCTCAGATCGGTTCTCGTTGCCGACTTGAAGTCCTTCCGGGCAAGACCTGCCTTGACGGTTACCCGGTACCGCATCCCCGCGTCCCAACTGAGCCCCGCCCGTACTCTGCCTACCGTACCGTTGAGATCAAAAGAATCATCAACATACGCCACATTCGTCTGATCATATTCAGCGAACACCGACGTCTGGGCAATGACCTTGAAGAAATACGACAGCGAGACCAGATCTTCGTCGCGGCTCCTGAACTCGTCGTGATCGAAGCGCCAGCTGGACCTTGTATAATCGAGCTGTATTCTGGACAGGAATGATATCGGGAAGGAGGCGGACAGAGCCAATGCATTGGTTTTGAAGGTTTCCACAATTCCGGTTGAAGTCGGTGAAGAACTCAGCGGTTCATGTCCTTTATCGAAAGTATCGGAAATAGTGAGCCCGAGCTGACCGCCCGGCTTGAGGTCCACGGCACCGCGGATGTGGTGATCGGTTGTGTTTGCCTCCGATTGTTTTTTGTACCTGGAGAATACGGAATAGAGCTCCAACTCCATAGGAATGAGGAGCTGCGAGGTTGACTTCATCCGCACACCCGGAGCAAGCGTCGTGATAAAATCGCTCTGCCGGTTGATCACTCCGGTATAGTAAACATTGTCGCTGTACGTTTCGCGCACCGTGATGAACGGATTAACGATCATGCCATCGATGACAATGTTCTCCCTCGCCGGGGCGGGAAATGGTGTAAGCACAATGCCTCCCGCGCCTATGAGCGCAGGGGCAGGCACCGAAGACTCGGGGGATAGCGTCTTTTTAGGGGACAACTGACCGGAGGCCGGCTTGGCTTTACCTTCTTTTGAAGGAGCAGCGCCGGTATCCACAACTTCCGGCGAAAGAGTTTTTATATCAACACCCGCTGCCGCGGCTCCCTTCAGCACGGCATTGCGCGGGGCACCTGCTTGCAGTGCTGCTTTCACTACGGTTTGGGCCGGATATCCACCGGCAATCGCGGTACTGACAAGCAGGGTCGGGTCAATATCAACATGAACGGCGGCTGCAATGACATCCTGGATGGTTTCACCCGAATTCACCGCGTTCTTAAGAATGGTGAGAAGCGGAACATTATCTGCGCGTTCCCTCGCAATCTCCGCTTCGGTGACAGTCCAAACAGCTTTTTTTTTGGCGCCTGGTTCCGCAGCCTCCGCCCTTCCCGGCAAGTTTCCAATTGCGCATAGTAGTATCAGCACAATGCAGTTGATAGTAACCAGTATTCGATCTGCTTTCATGAACAACACCTTGCCTTTATCTTAGAGTACGCACAACAGCATGTGCATCAAAGCGTCCGGCCCGGATTGCAGTTCCCTACAGGGCCGCCTCTCACGGGCAAACAGAAGTGATTGAAGCCCTATCGAGGGCGACCAAGGACGCTGGAGTGCGGATTTTTCTGGGCCAGGATGCCAGGCCTGATGGCAGTTACTTGGCGACCTTGCGGAGCCGGTCCTTCGCGATTTCCGCTTCATTCGTGCCTGGATGTTCCTTGATGACCTTATTGAGGAATTCTTTTGCTTTGGCCGGATTTTTTTCGTTAATATAGGAAAGCCCGATTTTGAGTTTGGCTCCAGGCGCCTTGTCACTCTTGGGATGTATCTTCACGACCTTGCCAAAAGCCTCAATGGACCGGTTGAAATCCTTTTTTGCATAGTAGCATTCACCGATCCAATACAGTGCATTATCCACCTGGCTTGCGTCAGGAAACTGGGCGAGATAGTTTTGAAAACCCGCGAGTGCGAGATCGAAGTTCCCTTTATCATAATCGCTTTTTGCCTGGCGGTAGGCTTCGGAGGGTTCAACCGTCTTCGGTGCGGACTTTTTCTCCTGTTCTGCAGCAGTCCCGGTCTGGGCCGAGGCAACGGCCTGCGGCGATGCGCTCAGAACCTTGACCTTCGCCTCCAGTTCATCGATCCGAGCGGAAATTTCCGCCAATTTTACGCTTTTGTCATCAAGCTTTTGGGAAAGTTCGGTAATGCGGAAATGGTTCTCCTCAAGTTTGCCCTGGAGGAGCTGAATATCCGTCGCGAGTTGATCCGACCTGGCGCCATAATCAGCCATCACCTTCTGCACGTCAACGGTTCCCTTGACGTTCGCATCCAGCAAATCGAGCCGCTTTTGGTCCAGATCGACCTTTTTCTGCAGTTCCTGCATGCGCGCTTTGACCGCTTTTGAATCTTCCCGCAGGACGGTCATCTCATCCTTGGTCCTGACGAGTTCTGCCTGGGGTGCGCAGGAAACCACGAAGGAAAGCAAAATGACTGTAATGAATATTCTTTTCATCAATATCTCGACGGACATCTCTACGCGTAAATGCTGCACATGAATCATCAAAACGGAGAAGCAAGGGAACAAGGGTTACGATCATGTTCTCCGCGTCCCTGATTCTCCCCTTCTCCGATTCGATGTCTGTTGATACCTATTCAGTCGCTGCTATCAGATCGCCCTTCCGGTTCTTCTGCCAGCACTCTTCCGTGCTCTCTGTGCAAACGGGTTTTTCCTTGCCATAGCTGATGAGGGAGATTCGCTTGGCGGCAATGCCGAGATCCGTCAGGTATTTTTTTGCACTTGCAGCGCGGCGCTGTCCGAGGGCCTGGTTGTATTCCCGCGTTCCGCGCTCGTCGCAGTTGCCTTCAATCCGGACCTTGACTTTAGGATTGGCCTTGAGCCAGGCGGCGTTCGCTTTCATGATCGGGCGTGCATCATCGCGTACAAATGCTTTATCAAAATCGAAGTAAATGGGCTGGAGGCCGGAAGCTTCTTTTTCCCTGGCTGCACGCTCGCGAGCCTGTTCCTCGTCTGCCCGCTTTGCAGCTTCAACCGCGGCAGCTTCGTCGGCCGCTTTTCTGGCTTCGGCCGCCTTCCTCGCTTCAGCTGCCTTCCGTTCCTCTTCTTCCTTCTGCGCGTCTGCCGGAGGCGGCGCTGTCTCCTCCTTCTGCTGATCTTGCGTGGAGCTCAGTTCAACGCTCTTGGGACAGCCCCATAGCGAGAACAAGCAAACCAGGACTATTATTCCGGAAAATAAAACATTTTTACTCTTCATGTGATCCTCCTTGCCGATGTGCTTATGGTGATTGTATTATACGTATCCGAAATTGGCGAGGCATGCAACAGAGATGTCAAATGCACTGCTGAAAATGCTTGGAATACCATAACATACCTTCATCGTAGTTGTCAACGCCAAACGGGCTCCAGGCGCGCTCGTGACCCCAATCACAGACATGCCGGACGGGGCAGCGCAGATGCCACCTGCGCATCCTTCATGCAGATATGCGCCGCAGCAATGTCCATTCCGGTATCCCTTTCTTACGTTGTTTCGTGCTATCCTTCCATGATAATCCGCAGCACCGCATCGTTCAATTTTTGTACCGTATAAGGTTTGGAGACAACCCCCCTGAACCCGTGATCCCGGTACTGCGCCATAATCGGATCGTTCGAATATCCGCTCGAAACGATCACCTTCGCCTTTGAATCGATTTCAAGCAGCTTGCCGACTGCCTCCGCTCCGCCCATGCCCCCTGGTATAGTCAGGTCCATGATGACCGCATCGAATGGCCTGCCGCTCTGCTGTGCCTTACCATACAGGACAAGGGCTTGCTGTCCATCCTCGGCGCAGGCGACCTCGTAACCCAGCCGCCCCAGAATCCGGCCGGCGACGTCCCTGATCATTTCTTCGTCATCGACCACCAGAATGCGGCCTGATCCCGCTGATTTCTGTATCTCTTCGGGCAATTCCCTGTGGTCAGCATGCAGAGATGCGGGAAGGTAGACCTGAAATGTTGTTCCCGCACCGAGCTCGGACTCCACTATGATGCTGCCGCCATGCCGAGTAACAATCGAATAGCTCGTTGCCAGGCCCAATCCGCTCCCTTTCTGCTTCGTCGTGAAATAGGGATCGAAGATCTTTTTAAAATGATCGCGGGGTATTCCGATACCTTGGTCTGTAAAGGTGATCTTTACGTACCTGCCCTGTGAAAGCAACGGCGCACTGCCTTCTGCAACAAAGACGTTGCTGCACTGAATATGCAGCGTGCCGCCACTCGGCATGGCCTGATCAGCATTGATCGCCAGATTGTTGAAAACCTGGCTCAGCTGGCCTTCATCGGCCTCCACCGACCACAGGTCAGGAGGTATGGTAAAATCGCACCGCGTCCTGGTGCCGCGCAGCGAAAAGGTGACCGTCTCCCGGACCAGGTTGTGAAGTGCGATCGTCTTCTTGAGCGGAGCACCGCCTCGGGAGAAGGTGAGCAGTTGCTGCGTCAGCTGCTGGGCGCGAGCCAGGACCTGCTCTGCCTCTACAAGACGGTCATGGATACTGTCGCCGGCATGCGATTCCATCCTTGCCAGAGAGATATTCCCCAGAATCGCGGTCAGAAGATTATTGAAATCATGGGCTATGCCGCCGGCAAGAATGCCGATTGATTCCAGCTTCTGCGCCCTGAGGAGCTCGTCCTCCATCCTCCTGCGCTCCGTGATGTCCCTCATAATATCGCGCGAACCGGTGACTTTTCCCTCTTCAACGATTGCTGATGAACTTACCTCTACATCGAGCAAACGCCCGTCCTTGGTTCTGACCTTGCCCACGAAGGTCTCATAGAAACCACGGTCCCTCAATTTCTCGAACTCAGCCTCCGATTTCGGAAGCTGTTCAGAGGGAACAAGGTCGGTGATCTTCATCGCCAGCAGCTCTTCCCTGGAATATCCCAGGATCTCAGTTGCCTTTTTATTCATATCAAGATAGCGGAGGTCGTCTCCGATGATGAATATCGCATCATTGGCATTTTCAAACAGGTCTCGGTATTTCTCTTCTGATTTTCGGAGCGCCTCGACCGCGCGCTTGCGATCGGTGACATCCTGGATCATCACAAAACGAGCCTTTCGCCCTCTGAAGAGGACGCCATGAGAAGAGATATCCACATCCATGACGGTGCCGTCCTTCTTGAGATGCTTCCACGAGCCCGAGTGCTGGACTCCCAAACCAAGCCGGGATACCATGTTCACGAGGCGGGGCACTTCCTCGGGCGGCCTTATCTGCTTAATGTCCATGGAAAGGAATTCGTCGCGCGAATAGCCGTAGTGCTCCACCGCAGCGGTATTGACCGTCAGGAACTTCATGGTCTCCAGGTCGTACACCCACATGGGTTGCAGATTGCTTTCAAAGATCGCCTGAAACAGATTGTCTGCATCCGGGAAGTTTTCCTGCAGGGGATTGGTACTCATGCGTGCTCCATGCGTAAAAACGTCAGATTCTTGTTCCGGGCATCGGCCCGACACGCGGTACATGATCGTCCGCACCAAGCGGCGAGTGTGAAAAGCGGGTATGGTTCACCACCGGTTCGCATGAACCCGCGACCTGTCGAACCGGTCAGGCGACTGCCTGAGCTCGGAGGGAAATCCAATGGGCAGGAGCGAAAAAGGCACAATGGTGGCCGGCAGATGCAGCAGTTTTTTCAGGTTCTCTACGCGGTCCTCGGTGGGATAGATGCCGCACCACACCGATCCAAGCCCTTTCGCGTGCACCGCGATCAGCATATTCTCCGTTGCCGCTGCGCAATCGAGCACCCAATAGCCCTTGTGCTTTTCCTGCGATACGTCGCCGCAAACCAGCACAGCCAGGGACGCCTGCTTCAGCATGGCAGCATAGGGATGGAACTTCGGGATCGCGTCCAGCAGCGCCCTGTCTGTCAGGACAATGAAATGCCAAGGCCGCTCGTTCCCGGCAGACGGCGCGCTCATGGCAGCCCCCAGGATATCATCGACGAGCTCTTGAGGCACGGGTTTGGAGTTGTATTGACGGATGCTGCACCGCGTGGTGATCGCCTTCATTGCGTCCATAGTCATTTCCTTTCGTATGTGCTCAATGCCGCTTCCTGTCCATTCCTCGCGACATTTCCTCCGCACCCGCGGCGAGGTCATACGCGGGCTTCCACTGCAGAAAGTGCTTTGCCCTTGTCATGTCGAATAACAGGTCCGCTGTTGCGTACTTCACATAGTTCTCAAGACTGAACCTGATATCAAAAAGACGAGCCAGCTTGTCGAATGCGATCGCCGGCGTCCTGAGAAGGAACGTCGGCACGGGAATCAACCGGAATCGCTTCCCCTGCGAACCTGCGATCGCTTGAAAAAAATCGAGCCAGGTGTGGGTGAGGCCGTCCGTAAGATTATAGGTCCGGCCCGAAGCTTCCTGATTCATGCCTGCAAGATATACGGCAAGCGCCAGGTCTCGGACATGGATGAGCGGCGCAATGTTGTTTCCCGCACCCACAAACGGTAAGCCGATGGAACCGAGCCTTGACACCGCTTTCACCAGACCGGGGAGATACCTGGATCCCGAGCCATAGACGACCCCGGGCCGGATGATGGCATATTCGGCTCCGGACGATTGTGCGATAAGCGACTCGCCCTGCCTCTTATAGTTCGTGTAGAGATCCTCAAGTATGATCGAGACCGGAGTGTCCTCATTGGCGGGAATACTCAAAGGAATGCCTGCCACGGTCAGGGAACTAATAAACACCAGGCGCCTGAGCCCCGCAGAGTCCATGTGCGAAAGTATGTGCTCAACCAGCTGCACATTTCTGGCCGCAGCCCGCGCGGATGTGTTCTTTATTTCGCCGATATGATAGAACAGATCCGCGCCAATCATGGCAACAGCGACGGCATCGAGATCTTCCAGATCGCCCCGGAACAGTTCCACATCCCTGCCCCTCAGCCAGATCGGAACCTCCTGCCTGCGGGAAAAGAGCCGCACACTATGGCCGTTCTCCACCAGGAGATCAACGACCCTGCTACCGATAAAACCTGTACCACCGGTAACCAGCACCTTCACCAAGACACCTCGCGAGCTGTTTAGTGCAATTTTATGCAAACTGCTCAACAAGAAGAAAAAGCGTGCGCGTCTGCCGCGCATGCTTAATCATACCATATGAATGGAACGCTGGAAAGATGTACGGACCGTCTGCGCTAATAATACCGGACGAACAGGGAGAGAAACAGGAGGCTCTTGGCTACTTCGATCCAGCCGGTTGTCTGGAGCCGCACTTGGTACAAGGTTGCAGCAGCAAAGATGCTTTCAAGAAGAGGCAGGAGAATGATGACCGGAAGGTGCATCATATGGTAGAAATACACAGCAGCCATTGCATACAGCACTGTCCACAAGCGGTCAATCGTCTTTTTGAATAATAGTGTCTTTACTTTGAATACACCCGCGGTAAAATACAGCGCCACGCCCACGAAGAGCCTTACATCGAGCCCATTCGTCAGGAGAAACTTGGCCATCACGGCCGCGAGGCTCAGGAGAGCGAAGCCGAGCAGTTCAGTTAGAATAAAATGTTCTCCCGCCATTTTGTTCATGAGAAGATACGCAGCCGGGATGACAAGAAGCGGCAACAACCGGGGGATGTCGCTCCCGAAGATCGCGATAAGGATGATCGTGGCGGCGGTGACCTGCGCGAGGAGGAGTATGAGGGATCTGCGGCCATCGGACTTCCGCAGCCATTTCATGAACGCCTGTTTGGAATTGATCAGCAGGGCGAAGGCAACAAAAAGCGGGATCGCGGTCCAGACAAAGGCATGGCTCACCATCAGACCGATAAGGTAGGCGATGGTCAGCACACTCCAGGATCCGTATTCCTTGAGAAAATATCCTTTAACCTCTGGTCTCATGAGAACAGTATAGCACCGGGTAGGAGATGTGGTTATGAGGAATATCATATTGCCTTGAAACCTTGTTCTTGCAAGGAAAGAAGAGCCTTGGCCGTAAATGCAGCGTGATGATCGCGGAGAATAACTGCGGAGGTGTTTTTGCTGCTGGATTGATGAGTGTGCCATGCTGCTACATTGCAGCTGCGACCGATGAATGAAGATGACGAATGCCAATGATAACCTGCAAGGAGCGCAAAACTCTGGCGTGCGAAGTACAAGCATCCTCTGGAGGGTCTTGTTGGGCCGCACATGCAAATTCGAGAGACTTTTTCAATATGCTCTCGATCATCTCTTCGAAGTCCTGGCGTTGATAATCACCGGCAGCTTTCCCTTCCAGTCGTCCCATACCTTAGGGTTCACAAACAACTCGCACATGAAGTTCGCTACGTTGGCCATGTTGGTGCTGTCTGGAGCAAAGAGACTGCTCACATGGCCCTCATGCAGAGTGTACTCCGAAATGTCGCCATCCAGGAGGGTGTCTGGACGGACCGCCACCCACTGCACGAACGGACTGGTCATCCCGAAGCTTTCATGGAGGAAATTCGCAGCTTGCTGGTTGTCCTCGGCAGGGGGGACCATGCTGCGAATTATCCATACAACCGCCTTTTCAAACATCCCACGACGCGTGTCGAGGCCTCCTGGATGATTGACCGAGACGCTGCTCATGAGGATGAACTTGATCGGCTTTGCGGGCTTCAACGCTTCAATCCCTCTGCACAGCCTCATCGTGGCTCGCGTGACGAGGTCGCGCGGCGGCCCAAAAATGCCCTTGAAACTGATAACGTGACCCAGACATGAGATGACGGCATCACAATCGCTGATGTAGCGCTGGAGGTCCTCATTGCTGAGAGATAGCAAATTGGCTTCAACCACAATCAGGTTGGGATTTGTCGCGACACCCGCTGGGAGCTTTTGGGCAGATCGCACAATGACACGAACGTATAAACCTCGGCTCAGAAGCTGCTGCAGGACTCGCTGGCCAGTGCGGCCAGTGCCGCCAACGAGAAGAACTGTCTGCTGCGTAGGCATTGTATAGCCTCCAGTTTCGCCGGTGGGTTCACTATTATTAGCGGTACGGATGCGACTGAATGAGTTGTAGGTATATCCGAAATCCGCTGCTAACGGATTTGGCAATGAATGTACTATTAAGGATGAAGACCGCCGTTTATACTATTATTTGTTCCTGACTGTGAAAACTCCAATGCTTCAGGGGAATATAGTTAAGGGGAAACACCTTGAAAATCAAAAAAACATCCTTTATCCTGGCTGATCAGCCTACCTGTTTTTTAAGCTTTAGCGCCACGTTCCTCTCGCGCCGCAATATATGTGCTGCTAGGAAGACAAAAAGGCCGGAATCTATTTCCGGCCTGTCATTCAAGAATATTCATGATGGCATCCTTTGGATGCTTTTAAGAGCCTGCCTACATGATACCTGCGATCGAAGTCCTCGCGAAGTTCAGCAGGTCGGTAGGATACACTCCAAAGAAGATCACTGCGGTGACCGAGATGGCGAGCGCCAGCGCCAAGGACGGCGAGGTGGTCAGTTCGATGCTGCCCTTGGGTTCGTTCATATACATGACCATGATGACCCTGAGGTAGAAGTAAGCGCTGATGGAGGAGAACAGAACGCCGGCAATTGCCAGCCAGATGAGGCCGGCCTGGACCGCTGACTTGAAGATATAGAACTTGCCGATAAAACCGGCAAGCGGCGGTATTCCGGTCAGGGAGAACATGAAGATGAGCATAAGGAACGCCGCGGTCTTATTCGTCTTGCCCAGCCCCGCGAAATCAGTAATTTCCTCTCCACGCTCCCCTGCCTTCCGCAGCATGATCACGACGCCGAAAGCGCCCATGTTCATGAGTGCATAGATGCAAACATAGAGCATGACGCTTGCAGCGCCATCAGGCCCGCCCGCAGCAAGTCCGACAAGGGCGTATCCTGCATGGGCAATAGACGAATACGCAAGCATGCGCTTAATATTCGTCTGGGACAATGCCATAATGTTGCCCACCGCCATGGTCAGGACCGCGAGTACCGAAATAATAGCCGTAGTATGGTCACGCAGGGGCTCCAGTGTGAAGAGAAACACTCGAAGGAGTACCGCAAAACCCGCCACCTTGGGGCCGGCGGACATGAATGCAGTAACCGGGGTCGGAGCTCCTTCGTAAACGTCGGGCACCCACATATGGAAAGGCACCGCAGCGACTTTAAAACCGAAACTTACGACCAGCATGATCAAGGCAAGAAAAACAACGGGATTGCCGAGGTCGGCGACCCGGAGAAACGCGAGTATGCCTGCCAGGTTCGTGGTGCCCGCAAGCCCGTACAAAAGCGACATGCCGTAAATCATAATGCCCGAGGAAAACGCACCGAGAACCAGATACTTGATCGCGGCTTCGTTCGAACGGTTATCGTTCCGCATGAAACCGGCCAGGACGTAGACCGAGAGCGCCATCAGTTCCAGGCCCAGGTACAGGGTGATGAGGTCGCCTGCCGACGCCATAAGCATCATGCCGCAGGTGGCAAAGAGCATAAGCGCATAGTACTCGCCCCGGTTGATGTCTTCGATCTTCAAATAATTTATGGACAACAGGATGCCAAGGCCGCAGGCAAGGTAAAAGATGAATTTAAAGAAGGTGGCGAACGGATCCAGATATACGGTTCCGGCAAAGAATGCCCCGCTGAATCCCGTCAAACTGACGCTCGCGTATGCCGCGATGACAATGCCGAGCAGGCTGAACCAACCCAGCAGGCCTTTGTGCTCCTTGTCCACAACTAAATCAAGGATCAGGACCAGGAGCGCGACGGTCACCACGACCACCTCGGGAAGTATCGGGGTTATGGATTGAAGGAACTGCTGATACAGGCTGGGCATCGGACTCTCCTTACCTTAATTTCCTATGAGCGTATTCACCGTCTGAGCAACCGCAGGTGCCGTCTGGACCTTGGCCTGCACATGCTGCACAAGGTTTGCCGCGGAAGCATGCATGGTCTTGAACGCGGCGTTCGGGTACAATCCAACGATAAAGACGAGGGCCACGAGCGGAAGCGCAGCAGCTATTTCACGCGAATTCATATCCTTGAGGTGTTCATTGTGCGGATTTGTGATCTTGCCGAATGCGACGCGCTGGTAGAGCCAGAGCATATACCCGGCGCCGAGAATAATGCCGAGCGATGCGATTACAGCATAGGGTTTGTAATGGAGGAATGCGCCGAGCAGGATCGTAAACTCGCCGATGAAGCCGTTCGTGCCCGGCAATCCGATCGAGGAAAAAGTGATGATCAGCAGGAACGTGGCATAGACCGGGACCTTTGCCGCAATGCCGCCGTAGTCGGCGATAAGCCGGGTGTGCGTGCGTTCATAGATAACGCCCACGGCAAGGAACAGCGCGCCAGTGGATACGCCATGGTTCAGCATCTGCAGGATGCCTCCTTCGATGCCCTGCAGATTCAACGCGAAGATCCCCAGCGTCACAAAGCCCATATGGCTGACGCTCGAATAGGCGATCAGCTTCTTGAAGTCCGTCTGCGCAAAGGCCATGTACGCACCGTAAATGACGGCAATGACTGACAGCACCATAATGGCGGGGGTCCAGGCGATGGTCGCGTCCGGAAAGAAGGGCAGCGAGAACCGGAGGAATCCGTAGGCCCCCATCTTGATCAGGATGCCTGCCAGAATAATGCTGCCTGCGGTCGGCGCCTCCACGTGAGCATCCGGCAGCCACGTGTGGACCGGAAACATGGGCACCTTAACAGCGAACGCGGTGAAGAACGCGGCGAACGCCCACATCTGAAAACCGTAGGAGAACTTGTAATTCATGATCTCGAGAACATCGAAGGTGCGGCCCGCGGTGAAATACACCGCGATGATGGCGATCAGCATGAGCACGCTGCCGACCAGGGTGTAGAGAAAGAACTTGATCGCCGCATACAGCCGGTTCGGTCCGCCCCAGATTCCGATGAGGAGGTACATGGGGATGAGCATTGCCTCCCAGAAGATGTAGAAGAGGAACAGATCCATTGAGGTGAAAACGCCGATCATCCCCGCTTCCAGGAACAGCATCGCTATCATGAACTCCCGTACGCGGTCCTGGATCGCGGTCCAGGAAACCATGATGGAGATGGTGGTCAGGAGTGCAGTCAATGCTACAAATAATACACTGATGCCGTCCACGCCGAGCTTATAATGGATATTCCATGCCGCTATCCAGGGCAGGCTTTCGCCGAACTGCAGGTTCGCCGTAGAATTATCGAAGTTCAGGAGCAGCGGCAGGCAGAGGCCCAGCTCGACAAGTGAAAAGCCCAGTGCAATCCAGCGGGCTGGAACGGCGTTCCGGATGAAGAGCAGCAGAAACGACCCGGCCACCGGCAGAAGGATCATGAGGCTCAGCAATGGATATCCGAGCTGATTAATTTTTAACTCGAGCATGGATGACTCCTTGAAAAGTACAGCGTGAACTCAGTTTATTAATATATAGTACAAGCCCATCAGAACCACCAGGCCAAGCCCCATGGTGAAGGCGTATTGCTGGACGTAACCGGTCTGCATTTTCCGTCCCTGTTCACTCGTGCCGCCTATGGCGGCTGCTAGGCCATTGATGAACCCATCTATGATCTTCACGTCGCCGATGGTATACAATACTTTGGCTACCTTGTGTACCAATCCGTCCACAAAAAGGTAGTTATAGATCTCATCAACCTTGTATTTATTGAGCAGCAGATTGTAGCCGCCCTTGAACTTATCCGCCCAGTGATTAGGCCGTGACGGATTCTTTACATACCAGGCATAGGCCCCCCTGATGCCGGCCAGTGCGACACTGACCGAGAGCACCATGAGGCCGAGTTCGAGCCAGTGGCTCTCCGCTCCCGCCGGAGCCGCGTGATGGGGGAACAGGGGCGAAAGAAAATCCGCAAATAGGTTCGCATGAGGGATGATCGCGCCCGGCATCCCGATCCAGCCGATCGTCACCGAGAAGAAAGCGAGGATCATGAGCGGGACAGTCATGACCTTCGGCGACTCATGCACATGGTGCTCCACCTCGTGGTCGACGCGGGAGGTGCCATAAAACGTCAGGTAGATCAGACGAAAAGAATAGAACGCCGTCATCAGGGCGCCAGCCAGACCCAGTACATAGAGGAACCGTCCGAGACCTGATGCGTTGAATGCGCTCCAGAGGATCTCGTCCTTACTGAAGAATCCCGCGAAGGGAAATATCCCGGCCAGAGCCAGGGAGCCGATGAAGAATACGGCATGGGTGATCTTGATCTTGGACTTGAGCGCGCCCATCTTCCGCATGTCCTGCTCCCCGGAAAGCGCATGGATCACGCTGCCGGAAGCAAGGAACAGAAGACCTTTAAAGAACGCGTGAGTCGTGAGGTGAAAAATTCCCGCGGTAAAGGCACCGACACC
This sequence comes from uncultured Nitrospiraceae bacterium, assembly GCA_964447405.1. GTDB lineage: Bacteria > Nitrospirota > UBA9217 > UBA9217 > UBA9217 > JALNZF01. The sequence goes on from CAYUSP010000004.1 coordinate 569,084, forward strand.
CAGACCGAGGAACATATACCCGAGCTGGCTGATGGTCGAATAGGCGATCACCCGCTTGATATCGTTCTGCACCAGGCCGATGGTCGCCGCGAAAACCGCGGTCAGCCCGCCGACGATCGCGACGGTGTTCATCGCGGTCTCGGACAACGAGAAGATCGGCGCGCATCGCGCGACCATGAACACGCCCGCGGTGACCATGGTGGCGGCATGGATCAGCGCGCTGACCGGTGTCGGGCCCTCCATGGCATCGGGCAACCAGACATAGAGCGGTAACTGCGCGGACTTGCCGGTCGCTCCAAGGAACAGCAGCAGCGCGATGAGCGTTATCACCGCGATCTCGGCCCCAAAAAGGTGGTAGGTCTGGTTCGCCAGTGGTGTGGACACGGCGGCGAATACCTCGGTGAAATCCAGGCTGCCGAAGGTCAGGAAGATGAGCAGCACAGCAAGGACAAAGCCGAAGTCTCCGATGCGGTTCACGACGAATGCCTTGACACCGGCGTCAGCAGCCGACTTTTTCTCGTACCAGAATCCGATAAGCAGGTACGAGCAGAGGCCCACTCCCTCCCAACCGACGAACATAACCAGGAAGTTGTTCGCCATGACCAGGACGAGCATGAAGAAGGTGAACAGCGCAAGGTACGAGAAGAACCGCGGATACCCCTTGTCGCCGTGCATGTACCCCACGGAATAGATGTGGATGAGCGAGCTCAGTGTCGTAACGACCATCAACATCACCGCTGTCAGTTGGTCGATCTGGAAGCCCACGTTCACGGAAAATGTCCCGATCGTGAACCAGGAGTAGAAGTTCTCGTTCAGTTTCACCCCATTGACCACGTCAACAAATGCACTGACGGAGAGGATGAAAGCACCGATGACTCCCGCAATGGGGAAATAGGCCGCCTTTTCCTTCAGATATTTGCCGAGCAGGCCCGCGATCAGGAAGCCCGCAAAGGGGAGCAGAGGTATCAAGGTATATTTGAGCATAGTCACTCCGATTTGAAGTACGTTGAGTGCGGCGAGCCTGGGGAGTCAGTTAAGTCCCCGGTGGTCTGGCGACTCAAGAGAATCTATAAACTCTCACGACTCAAGCGACTCAGATCATCCCTTCATGATGTTGAATTCATCCACATACACGGTTCCGCGGTTCCGGGCGATCAGGATGATGATCGCAAGCGCTACGGCAGCCTCCGCCGCTGCCACGGTAATGACGAAGATCGCGAACACCTGGCCTGTCAACGACTGCAAATAGTGTGAAAAAGCGATCAGATTGATGTTCGCCGCGTTCAGCATGAGTTCTATGGACATCAGGATGATGAAGATATTGCGCCGGCTCAACACACCGACAACGCCGATCGTGAACAAGACCGCGCTGAGCATCACATACCAGGACAGAGGAATCATTGGACCTCCAAAATTCAGGATCATGGGGCCTGGGTCAGGGGTCATGGTTTTCCTTGACCCTTGCTACCTAACCCTTGACCCGATTCTATTCTTTCATGTTCTTCTTCGCCAGCATTACCGCCCCGACCAGACCCACCAGCAGGACAAGCGATGCGATCTCAAAGGGCACGAGATAGTCCCGATACAGCACCTCGCCCAGTTCCCTTACCCCCAGGCCCGACGGCCGCATGGACTGGCCTGCCCCGGCGGGGAACGACCCTCGCGACACGAGAAGAATGATTTCAACCGCCATCACCAAACCGAAGGCGGCCATCCAGGGCCAGAATCTGTTCGCACGGGCTGAAGTGACTTCCCGTTCGGTGTTGAGCAGCATGACCACGAACAGGTAGAGGATCAGGATCGCCCCGGCATATACGATGATCTGGACCGCAGCAAGGAACTCCGCATTCAGCAGCACGAAGATGCCTGCAATATGGAAGAACAGGAGCAGCATGAACATGACGCTGTGTACCGGATTTCTGCGCGTGATCGTGAGTACCGCCGATACCACGATGACCGAGGCGAAGTAGAGAAATATTAATTTGTGCATCATGGCTTGGTTACCGCCTTCCTGCCCATATACGCATCTCCGATCGAGATCAAACGATCCTTGGTGTAAAAAGCATCGTTCCGCGAGTAACAGGCAAGTTCGAAATCGGGTGTCATCACAATTGCGGACACCGGGCACGCATCGATGCAGAATCCGCAGAACACGCACCGAAGCAGGTCAAGCTCGTAGGAATTCACGATCTTTTCATGTTCGGGGCTTTCCGAGGTGTAGACTGTTATCGCCTTGGAAGGACAGACCGCTTCGCACAGGCCGCACCCGATGCAGGCACCCTTTCCCGTCTCATCGCGCCGCATGGCGTGCAGACCGCGCGAGCCCGGAATCGCCTTGCGTTTGACCGTCGGATACTGGCGCGTGACCGCCGGAGTAAGCATAGTCTTGAGCGTCAGCCACATGCCCTGGGCAATTTCGACCATAAAAACCATCTTGATCAGCTTTTTCATTGTTTGCATTATCATCTGCTCCTCACTCCGAACTCTCCGCTCCGAACGCGTACGGAGCCCGTCACATCCAACCCAGCTGCTTCATTCCTGCAGCTACGAGCAGCGTGCCGAGAGACAGTGGCAGCAGCAGCTTCCAGGAGATCGACATGAGCTGGTCATACCGGTACCGGGGCAGCGTCGCCCGCAGCCAGATGTAAACGAAAATGAAAAAATAGAGCTTGCCGAACAACCAGAGCGTCGGAGGAATGGCGGCCAGCATCTTGTTAATAAAGGCTATCGGCGCCAGATGCCCGAGTGTCTGCGGCAGAATCTGAACCGGCAACCAGCCACCCAGGAACATGATGCTTGCGAGCAGCGACACCACCATCATATTGATGTATTCCGCCATGAAGAACAGACTGTATCTGATGCCGCTGTACTCGGTGAAGAATCCGGCCACCAGCTCGCTCTCCGCCTCGGGCAGATCAAAAGGCACCCGGTTCGTTTCGGCAATGCCGGCGATCAGGTAGACCATAAATGCCACCGGTCCCACAGGCAGCGCCACGATGAACCACTGCTTCGACTGGGCATTCACAATATCCGAGAAGTTCAGCGAGCCGGTCATGAGGACGACCGTTAGGATGGCAAAGGCCATGGGAATTTCATAGCTGATCATCTGCGCCGCCGACCGGAACCCGCCCATCAGGGAATACTTGTTGTTCGAAGCCCATCCGGCCATGATCACACCGTACGTTCCGACGCTGGCAAATCCCAGGACAAAAAGCACGCCGACATTCAGGTTCGACACGGAGAGCGGAACCTTTTTCGAGAGCAGTCCGTAGAAATCCGTCATCGGGCCGAAGGGGATCACAACCATGGCGCCGAAGGCCATGCTCACCGCAATCAGGGGCGCAACGCTGAAAAGCCATTTATCGGCCTTCGCCGGGATGATGTCCTCCTTCATGAGGAGCTTGACTGCATCGGCGATCGGCTGAAGCAGGCCGTGCCAGCCGGCGCGCATCGGACCGAGGCGCGCCTGCATGTGGCCGAGGACCTTGCGCTCCACATACTGCAGGTACACGGCATTTGCCAGAATGAACACCAGAAGAACGACCACCGGTATAACAAGAGTGTAGATGAAAATCAGTATCTGATGAATATCGGGCATGTTCTGCTCCTACACGTTAATCTTGATATGGCGTATGGTTCCCAATTCATGGGAGCGCGTGCTCATGCCGCCGGATGAGAAGAGCGGACGCTCCGCAGTCAGCACTTCCTGCTTCATGAAAGCGTCGGAAGCTAGCGAAAGATCGACATCGGTGTTGATAAGCGGGGACTGCTCCCGGGCCCAGCATGCGCCGATTGCGAGTTCACGGTACATCGGAACAACAGCCCGGATCTCCTTCAGAATGTCCTGGGCCGTCGCATAGTTCATAGAACCGCCCATGCGCCTCGCCACATCCTGGATAATATCCCAGTCAGCCCTCGCTTCGCCGACCGGCTCCTCAGCCCGGTTCAGGACCTGAAGCCTGCGTTCGAGGTTGGTGAAGGTACCGTTTTTTTCAGCACTCGCAGCCGCGGGCAGCACGACATCCGCGATTTTCGCTGTCTCCGTCATGAATATATCCTGCACGATAAGGAAATCGAGTTTGTCCAGCGGCTCGCGGAGATGCCGGTCGCTGCCCACCGGGTCGTCGCCCATGATATAGAGCGCGGCGATCTTACCCGCGGTGGCGGCGGCGATCATCTCGATGGCATTCAAACCCTGTTTCTCGGGAAGACTAGATCCCCACACAGCGGCAAGCTGGGCAGACGACTCCCTACCGCGGTAACCGGGATAATACGCCGGATGCACACCCATGTCGAGTGATCCCTGAAAATTGCTTCGCCGCACCAGCGGATAGTGAGTGACGTTCTTCAGCTGCGCGGAAAGTTCCTTGATTGTGACGAACTCTTTATCGGTAATCCGCGCCGGTATGATGATGGCAACGCTTGCCGCCGCCTTCAGTATCTCCGCAGCCGCCTTTGCCTCAGCCCCGCCTTTTCCGGATGTGAGCGCGGAGAACAGGTCCTCGACCGCTTTCTCATGCGATGAAGGGATCACCACGGAGGAGATCTTGTTGAACTTGTTGAAGTCGCTGTTGACGAGAATGACCTTTCGCTCACGCTGATTCGCGGCACGGACTATCTCGATGCCTGTCAAGGGATTGATCTCTCCCACATTGCTGTCCAGAACGAGAATAGCTTCGTGGCTCCCCATTTTGCTCAATTCACCTGAAAAGAACGCGGCATTCAAACCTTTCGGCACCTTCAGCCGCGCCAGCATGTCCACGTTGTTTGTCCCGACAACCGTGCGCAGGAATTTCTGAAATACGTAGCTGTCCTCGTTCGTCGTCCGGACCGATCCCAACCCGCCGATGCTCTCAGGCCCACGCTTATTTTTGATTACCTTGAGATTCGTCGCGATTACCGAAAGCGCCTCGTCCCAGGTACAGTCCACGAGCTCGCCTCCAACACGCATCTTCGGCGTTGTGATCCGCTCTTCGCTATGCACAGCGTCCCAGCCGAACCGGCCCTTAGCGCACAGATAATTTTCCTTTGCCGGACTCACGCGCATGATCCTGCCGTCGCGGGTCTCATAGGTAACGCCGCAACCGCAACCACAGTAAGTGCAAACCGACTTCGTGTACTCGAGGTTCCAGGAACGTGCCTTGAACTTGAATTGGCGTGTCGTGAGCGCGCCCACAGGGCAGATCTCCGTGCACTCTCCACAGAACTCGCAATCCAGCGGCCGGTCAAAGTCCGTGCTGATCCGCGCTTTAGTCCCGCGGCGGGTGAAGGCCCACTCGCCCACGCCGTTCTGTTCGTCGCAGATCCGGACGCACTTGCCGCACAGGATACAGCGGCTGATGTTCCGCTCAATGATGGCACTTTCATAATCCGGCGGCAGATAGCCCTTTTCCGGATCGAACCGGCTCGGACCGAGACCGTACTCGTGCACCAGGTCCTGGAGCTGGCATTCGCCAGCCTTGTCGCAGACCGGACAGTCGAGCGGGTGTTTGATCAGCAGAAGTTCGAGCACCATCCGCCGCGCCTCGATCAAAGCGTCGGACGTGGTCTTTACCACCATGTTGTCCGTTGCCGGCGTTGTGCAGGACGGCGTGAATCTTCTCGGCGTGCCTTCCACCTCGACCAGACAAATCCTGCAAGCGCCGAAGGGGTGCAGTTTGTTGTCATGGCAGAGGGTGGGTACCCTTGCCCCCGCCGCATTCGCGGCATCGAGGATCGTTGCCCCTGCCGGAACCTCAACTTTTTTTCCATCAACGGTAACCGTCATTTTCTGCATAGTTTTTTACCTTTTAAAAAGTAAACCTTATATTGCCGCTCAGACGACTTCGCGGCGAAGGTGACGTCAATCGATCGCCCAGAACCTGCAGTTCTTAATGCAGGTCTTGCACTTGGTGCATTTTTCCAGATCAATGTAAGCAACCTTGCCCTTTTCCCAGGTAATGGCGCCCGTCGGGCAATTCTTGAAACAGAGACCGCATTTCTTGCACTTTTCCTCGTTAACTTTGAAGTCAATGAGGGGTGTGCAGACGCGGGCCGGACATTTATGATCCTTGATATGCGCTTCGTACTCATCCCTGAAATATTTAATCGTTGTGAGCACCGGGTTGGGCGAGGTCTGGCCCAGACCGCACAGAGAGGTGTCCTTGATCTGCTGCGAGAGGGCGAGCAGCAGTTCGATGTCGCCCTCGCGGCCTTCTCCGTTCGTAATACGCGTAAGGATCGAAAGGAGGGTCTTGTTCCCGATCCTGCAGGGCACGCATTTGCCGCAGGACTCATCCTCGGTGAACTCGAGGAAAAACTTTGCCATGGCCGGCATGCAGGTCGTCTCGTCCATTACGACCATACCGCCGGATCCCATGATCGCTCCGGTCTTGTTGATGTTCTCGTAATCAACCGGCGTATCGATGAGCGTATGGGGGATGCACCCGCCCGAAGGACCGCCCATCTGGACAGCTTTGAACTTTCGGTTGCCCTTGATGCCGCCGCCGATGTCGAAGATCACCGTCTTAAGCGGAATGCCCATGGGCACTTCGACCAGACCGATGTTGTTCAGCGCACCCGAGAGCGCGAACACTTTCGTGCCCTTGCTCTTCTCCGACCCGAGACTCGAGAACCAGTCGGCTCCGTTCAGGATGATCGGCGGTACATTGGCAAAAGTCTCCACGTTGTTGAGGACAGACGGTCGCATCCACAGACCTTTGACCGCGGGGAACGGTGGCTTGGCCCTGGGCATGCCTCGTTTGCCTTCGATGGAAGCCATGAGCGCTGTTTCCTCACCGCAGACAAAAGCGCCGGCGCCCTGGTAGATCTCGATGTCAAGATCGAAACCTGAACCGAGAATGTCCATACCCAACAAGCCGTTTTCCTTAGCCTGCTCAATGGCCAGCTGAAGACGATGCACCGCAAGCGGATATTCGGCCCTGACATAAATATAGCCATAGTGGGCATTGATGGCCTTGGCCGCGATGATCATTCCCTCAAGCACGGAATGGGGATCGGCCTCCATAATGCTCCGGTCCATGAATGCACCCGGATCGCCCTCGTCTCCGTTGCACAGGATATACTTGATCTCACCGGGTACCCTGGCGCAGAGCTCCCACTTCAGTCCGGACAGGAATCCGGCACCGCCCCTGCCGCGGAGGCCTGATTTTTTCATTTCACTGACGATCTGTTCCGGCGTCATCTCGGTCAGCGCCTTGGCAGCTGCCAGGTATCCGTCGCGGGCGATGTATTCCTCGATCTTCTCCGCGTCGATGAGACTCCGATTCCTGAGCGCCCGCAGTACCTGGTGCTTGAAGAACGGGATGTCGTTCATCACCGGTATGGCGTCTTTTTGAGCGGGCGGCGTATACAGGAACTTCGTTACGGGACGGCCTTTGATGAAGTGCTCCTCTACGAGGAACGGCACGTCCTCCGGCTTGACCAATTGGTAGAAAATATCCTCGGGGTAAACGACCATCACCGGACCTTTGGCGCAGAAACCATTGCATCCGGTCAGCACGATCTTGACCTCTTTCTGCAGGTTCCTCTTGATGAGCTCGGTCTCGAGCGCATCCTTGACCTTGAGCGATCCGTTCGCCACGCAACCTGTGCCGGCGCAGATCATTATGTTTGAACGGTATGTCGTCTCCACGTCACCTTACCCCGTTTATCGTTTAAACTGTTTGAACGGTCCAAACGGTTTAAACCGAATTTAATCAATAGGTCGTCTCATGCCCGATGACCAGGGCAAACTCCGCTACCGCTTTGCCCCCCACAACATGTTCGGCGAATATTTTCCGCATCTTCTCTTCCGTCAGCGAGATATACTTCACCGGCGGTTCGCCGGCAAGTTCAACAGTGGCCATGGGTTCCTTGCTGCAAAGACCGGCGCAACCGGACGTAGTGATCGCGACATCCTTGAGGTTGGATTTGGCGAGTTCTTCCATGATCGTGTTCATGATGGGCCGCGCGCCCGCAGCAATCCCGCAGGTCCCCATGTGCACGGTAATTTTTGCCCGGAACCCGCCTTCGCGCAATCCCTGATGGTGCTCTTCTTTGATCTTTTTTAAATCAGCGATCGTCAGCTTTGCCATGGTCTATCCATCCTTATCGTTCTGACTGCTTGCATTGACATTACTCGTATTTATTAACTATCTCCATCACCTTGGTCGCGGCCACATCTCCATACGTGTCCTGCCCGATTACAACAACCGGTGCAAGCCCGCAGGCGCCAAGGCACCGCACCGCCTCGAGAGAATATTTTTTATCCCGCGTTATTCCCCCGACCTCGAGGTCCAGCTCATCCTTGATTTTGTCGATAATCTCCTCGCTGCGCTTTACATAGCAGGCGGTGCCAAGACAGACACGGATCACGTGCTTGCCGCGCGGCACGAGCGTGAAGAACGAATAAAACGTGGCGACCCCGAACACAACGCTCGGCGACATATCGAGACCTTTGGCGACATACCGCTGAACAGCGTGCGGCAGATAGCCGCATACATCCTGTGCCTGCTGAAGCACGGGGATGAGTGACCCCGGTTTGCCCTTGTACTTCGCAACAATCGCGTCGATTTTACGGTACATCTCGGGCAGGATGATCTCGTTGTCTGTGGCAGTCTGCTGTACAGCCGCTTCATTACTCATCGTTTACCTCGTGACAATTTGAAATTTCACGGTTCGAATTTTGGTTGTGCCATCATCAAACCCCGGATGGCTTTGAGCACTTCCGGCGCATTGATCGGGATGCCTTCAAGGTCGCCTTTAATTTCCCGGGTGTCAAACCGGAAAAGCTCTTCCCCGTCATGCACCTCATACAAAAAATCCAGGTCCGGATGCCCGGCAATCAGCGTCATAAGCGAGTCCGCCATTTTCCCAATTGCCGGCCGGTCTACATTGCTCCAGACAAAGCTTGCGGTTACCTTTGTTCCCCTGCCTGGTGCGGAATCTATGGTCAGGCTACCGCCCGCTTGTTCAGCTGCCTGAGCGAGGAGCGGAATACCCAGGCCTGTTTTCTTGTGTTTTGTGGTAAAAAACGGATCCCGAACACGTGCCAGCGTTTCCGAGTCCATCCCCCTGCCGTTATCATTCACCTCTAAGCGGAGCAGGTCGTTCTGCAAGTCTTTGTTAAGGATGATCTCAATGTTTTTTGCATCAGCCCGGACAGCGTTCTCGGCGATGTCCAGGATATGGAGCGAAAGGTCTTCCAAAGCCTCAACACTCCGCCTTCCTGCCGTCCGATCCGATGAGTGCCTTCTTGACCTCTAGTACGCTGCCTTCCTCCATGGTGAAGACAGTGCAGCGCTTACCGATCTCTCCCGGGCTGTGGGCATCCGATCCGGTGATGATCGGATACTTCCTGCAATCCGGGAACCGCTTCAGGGCTTCGGCTGCGGTCGAGCGCGCCGATACTTCCAGGGCATCGAGATCCAGTCCTGGTGGAATAAACCCAAGCTGACCGATGAGACTGAAAGCCTCCCGATCAACATGCGCCGCAACAACAAGACTGGCGCCCCTCGCGCCACGGGCCCGTGCGACGATAGACTGAGCCGGAAGGTCCGTAGCGCCGATGAGCAGCCGGTCGCAAAAGCCGCTCACCCCATCTTCATCATCGGCTATAACCTGCAAGCCGAAGGAATGTTCGTCATTTTTGCCGGGCAGGTGGCGATAAATGAAGTCCTGAAACTCCAGGAGATCGTCATCCTCATCAAAGAAAACCAGGAGATGCGCTTCTTCCGATGAAGCCACTTCCATTCCACCCAGTACTATCAAGCCGTTCCGGCTGCCGGCCTTCTTCACAGCGAGGACGTTCTCTGCGGAGTTATGGTCGCATATGCCGATCAGGTCTATCCCGCTCTGCATCGCCGCGCTTACGACCTCGCGGGGTGACATGTCCAGGCCGGAACACGGGGAAAGGCAGGTATGCACATGCAAATCTGCTTTAAAGCGCCTCAGCGCCACGGATCCCCGCCTTATATAATCTGCCCACCAGTTCGAACGCCGAAAGATCGCTTACCATGATCGGGATTTCTTCTTCCTCGGCCTTGGCCACCGTGTCCTGTTCCGGCACCCTGCCCTGCACCAGAACGATGCCCGCCAGTCCCTTGTGGGCCGCAACCGCTACGATATTATGATGGATATGAAGAGTGACCCAGAGCGTGCCTTCATCGGCATGTGCCAGAACATCCGACAGGAGATCGCTTGCATACCCTCCGGTAACCTCGCGGTCGAGATGTGTGGCGCCGGTCTTGACCGCAAATCCAAATTCTTTTACCAGTTCATTCAGTTTCATAGATGGGTTCCCGTCAAGTCGTATAGTGAAACTGCATGGTCAGATGCGTGCCCTCGGGCACCGAAGACTTCAGATGCATTTCATCGGCGCACTTTTTCATATTCACCAAACCCATGCCGGCTCCGAAACCCAGCTCCCGGACCCAGTCAGGAGCAGTGGAATATCCCGGGGTCATGGCTCGTTCGATGTCAGGAATGCCGGGTCCGGCATCGATTGCTTCTACGATGATGCCCCATTTTTCCACCTGGGCCCGGATTTCTCCACCTTTGGTATACGATGCAAGGTTGATCTCCGCCTCGTACGTGGCCACACCGATCCGCCTGAGAAGCGGCGGGCATATGCCCAGTTTTTTTAAAGCATTTTTAAGTTCGCTTGCAGCTTTACCCGCATCCTTCAGTGACTGGCCGGCAACGCTGAACTTAAAGGTGAAGCTGATTTCGTCCGCAGTCACATCCTCAAAAAACTTCTGCATGGTCGGACGCTGACGCGTCAGAGCAGCTTTTGACTCAGACTGCTCGTATTCGACCTCAAGTTTCTTGAGCAGGCCTTCAACTATGCTCCCTTTCGTTATGATGCCGACCAACTCTTCGCTGCTATTTAATACGGGATATCGTTTAAATCCGTATTTGGAAAACTTCGCAATGCAATGGACCAGCAATTCATCGGTGTGAAGACACTCGACCTTGGTCGTCATTTTCTCCCGGATGGGAGCATTGATCTCATTATCATTAAGGGCATTGATCAGGTCTGCAATGCTGATCATGCCCACGAGTTTGCCATTCTCTACCACCGGTGCGCCGGATATGCGGTTGTCCCGCAGAAGGAGGCTGAGTTCAGCCATGGTCTGTTCGGGCCTTACCGTAAACACCTGTGTTGCCATGACCTCACTGACCGTAATCTCATAGACCATCTCCTGAGTCTTGGTCACACGGTCCTGTTGCCCCTGTTCTTTACGTTGTACTGTCATCGCCTATTGCCGCTCGGCTACACCCCGGAGGCCGTGCGTATACAGGATGCCGCTCGCTTCAAACATCCCCATCTTCGTGATGAACAGAGGCATGTCCTTCTGCTTTGCCAGGGCAACCGTTTCCGCTTCAGGTTGTTTTCCGCGCACCACACAAACGGCCTGGATGTCGGCAATATCGGCTGTTCGTACTGCCTGGGGATTCGTGATCCCCGTGATCAGTATGCCGTTAGCATGTGAACGGCCGAGCACATCGCTCATAAGGTCGGCGCTGTAACACCGGTCCACATCGATCTCGCCTATATGGCTGTTCCCGACAAGAATTTCAGCCTGCAGAAGATTAATGATCTCGCTCAGTTTCATCCGACTACCATGTCCCCTACCTGTCGCACTCGCCAAGAACGATATCGATGGTCCCGATGCAGGCTACGACATCCGACACCATGTGCCCGATTGCCATCTTCGGAATAGCTCCCAGGTTTACGTAGGATGGGGCGCGTATTTTGATGCGGTACGGTCTGCCGCTCCCGTCGCTCACGATGTAAAAGCCGAGTTCGCCCTTGGCGCCTTCGGTGGCGATATAGACCTCACCTTTGGGCATGGGCACCCACTTGCTCATGAGCACGAATTGATGGGCCAGAGACTGCATGCTTTGCATGACCTTCAGCTTCTCGGGAATGGCATAGCGGGGATCGTCGGTGGTAATCGGGCCGGGCTGCATCATATCAAGACACTGTTTGATGATGCGGTTGCTCTGGCGCATTTCGTTGATGCGCACCAGATAGCGGTCATACACGTCCCCGTTCTTGCCGAGCGGCACATCGAACTCGATTTTATCGTAGGCCGCATAGGGCTCTACCTTGCGGAGATCGTAGTTCACGCCCGAGCCCCGGAGTGTGGCGCCGGTCAACCCGTAGTTGACCGCATCCTCTGCTGACATCACCCCAATACCGACAGTGCGCTTCAGGAAAATACGATTCTCGCGGATCAGAACATCATACTCTTCAAGCCGCTTCGGAAACAATGCGGTGAATTCACGGCATTTATCGATGAAGTCCCGGGGCACGTCGTTTCGCACACCCCCGATGCGAGCATAGCTCACGGTCTGCCGCGCACCGGACGCCATTTCCAGAAGGTCCAGAATAAGCTCCCTCTCCCTCGACGCATAGAAAATGGGCGTCGCTGCGCCCAGATCGATGACACTGCTGCCAAGCCAGATCAGGTGTGCACTGAGCCTGCCAAGCTCCGCGGTGATTGTCCTGATGAACTGCGCACGCTCCGGAACCGTGATGCCTGCCAGTTTCTCCACGGCAACAACGTAACCGAGGTTATTGTTCATGCAGGAGATGTACTCCAGCCGGTCGGTCATGGGTATAATCTGATGATAGGTCCTGCTCTCGCACCATTTCTCGATCCCGCGGTGGAGATAGCCGGGGCGCGGATCGCAGCCGACCACGGTCTCGCCCTGCAGATCAAGCACGAGCCGGAGCACACCGTGAGTACTCGGGTGCTGCGGACCCATGTTCAGGGTCATTTCTTTTTGCACAATCTCTTTTGTTTCGGTTGCGGACATGGTTTCACCTGGTAATAATAGGGTCAAGGGGCTCGGGTCATGGGGCAGGGAATTCAGAAAAGCTTCATTGCGTTGGGAGCTTTTCCTTGACCCTTGCCACAGGACCTGTCTTTAATAGCCTTTTAAGGGATATTCCTTCCTGAGCGGATGCCCTTCCCAATCCTCGGGCATGAGGATTCGCCTTAAGTCTGGATGGCCGTCGAACTTGATCCCCATGAGGTCAAAGGTCTCGCGTTCATGCCAGTTCGCAGTCTGCCAGACCGAGGTGACCGTATCAACGCGGGGGTCATCCTCAGGCACCCTGACCTTGATGCGGATACGGTGCCGGTGCACCGTTGAAATCATATTGTAGACTACTTCAAATCGCAGACCGGTGTCCCCGGGATACCGGGAGAAATCAACTGCGGTAAGGTCGGCAAGGTGGTCCATTTTGAGGGATGGTTCATCATGAAGGAAGCGACAGATATCCTTGATCATGTCCTTCTTGACGGACACGCCAACCTGCCCGGCATGACTCACCGTGCCGAGAACCTGGCCGGAAAATTTTTCCTCTATCATTTTGGCGATCTGTAAGGGGTCCATACAACCTCATTCTGAGACGTGCCGTGCGAACACTCGTCGTGCGCGGTATCAGTTCTGAATAATAATAGTATGAGAATAATTGCGAAGACTGGCTACTTCCGGATGTAATGCTCTTGCTGAATTTTCTTCTGGAGCGTAATGATACCGTTCATCAGCGCCTCGGGCCTCGGAGGACATCCCGGGATATAGACGTCCACGGGAACGATATTATCCACACCCTGCACTACACTGTAGGTATTAAAGATCCCGCCGGAGCTTGCACAGCTTCCCATGGCGATTACATATCGGGGCTCGGGCATCTGGTCGTAGACACGACGGACGATCGGCGCCATCTTTTTGGTCAGGGTGCCGGCGACAAGCAACAGATCTGATTGCCGCGGTGAGGGGCGAAACACGGTGCCAAACCGGTCAAAATCGTGCTGCGGCGCAGCTATGTAGGCGATCATCTCAATGGAACAGCAGGCAAGGCCGAAGGTCATCGGCCAGAGTGAATAGGCGCGGGCGGAGTTCATAAGCCAGTCGAGTTTCGTGGTTATGAACCCTTCTTCAAAAACATTCTGGATTATTCCCATTCAAGTGCCCCCTTCTTCCATGCATACACATATCCGACGAGCAGGATAATGATGAATATCACCATTTCGACAAAACCATACAACCCGATGCGGTTATATGCCACTGCCCAGGGGTAGAGGAACACGGACTCAATATCGAAAATAAGAAACAACATGGCAATGATATAAAAGCGGATGGAGAACTTCTGGTTGGCGTCGTGAAAGGGTGTGTTGCCGGACTCGTAGGTCAATAACTTTTCTGAATAGGGATTTCGGGGCCGGAGAATCCAGCTGAAGACAAGCATCCCGACGCCCACTGCGAGACCAAGCAGTAGAAATACAACAACGGGGAGGAAGTGTTCTGGAAGGTAGGTACTTGGGGTCATACGCTACTCCATGCAGATATTAAATTTTAATTAGCAATACTTCTAAAACGCCGGCATAATAATCTAACGTAAAAAGTTTGTCAAGCAAAACATTTGAACCGGTCCAGTATAGTTTTGGATAGTACAGGTTATGAACTGCTATACTCTGCAATCGGCAAATGCCCTTGTCATTATGCTCCCGATGCGGTACTATGGCGTGCTTACAGGGAGGCTGAAGTGGACCCTTATTCCCGCGATCATCTTCTGTCGTTCTATAATTCTCATCTGGAAAAATTCGGCGATCGGCCCGAAGCTCTCCGCTGGACGCCGCAGGGCCAGCTCAAACGATACACGATGCTTGCCGATATTGCGCCTGCTGCCGACCTGAACAACGCCACGGTGCTCGACTACGGCTGCGGCACCGGGGACTTCTTCAAATTCCTGAAGCGGCGCGGCATCAACGTCCGATATACCGGAGTGGATATCAATGAGAATTTCATCAGCCTGGCGAGACAAAAGTATCCGGAGTGCCGCTTCCAGGTCTTGGATGATGTCAACTCGGTTCCGGAAGGGCCCTATGACTACATTTTCATATGCGGTGTGTTCAACCTGCAGGTGCCGGGGGTTGATGATGACATGAAAAACACCCTTGTCGATCTCTTCAAGATATGCAACAAGGGGCTGGCGCTTAATGCCCTATCCTCGCATACGCCGCTCAGGGACTATGAACTGCATTTTACTTCGCCTGAAGATATGGTGAAATTCGCACTGGAGAACCTTTCCCCCTCCATCGCGCTCCGCCATGACCGCATCCAGAACGATTTCACGCTCTACGTCTACACTTCCCTCAATGAAATCCAGATTTAAGATACACGCCGGCGTCCTGCAGCCCATTCGAAGTAACTTCACCCTGAAGCCGGGAAGCCGTTGATGAAGCGGGCCATGTCCTCTGCCTCCGCCTCGATGCTTTCCAGCAGCTTGAACTGCACCCGTGCCCGGTGGAGATTATGGCCCCGCCTCTGTATTTTGAAGTACCTGTCCCCTTGCAGATAATCGGTGAGGAACCGAAGCCCCAGTTCGAATGTGATCACCTGTACGGACAACGCCAGTACTGCTCTCTCCTTCTGCGTAAGGAACGATCCCGCCTCACGCAGGTAGCCTGATGCGATCGATCGGAAGTATCGCATGTCCAGTCGGGCTGATGCGGGGTCCTGCGCGTCTTCTCCCGCGGGATTGGCCGCGGAGCGCACGCAGTCGCCGAAATCAAAGTGCACGATGCCCGCCTTGACCGTGTCAAGGTCAAGCATGCAGAGCGCCTTGCCGCTTGCGTGATCGATCATGATGTTGTTCACTTTGGGATCATGGTGAACGATGCGGAGCGGAAGCTCCTTGGATGCAATAAGATCGGTCAGCCTGGAGGCGAGTTTTCTGCGGCTGGAAATGAAATCTAATTCAGCCCGGACCTCCCGCGCACGCCCTTCGCTGTCCCTGCTTAGAACAGCCTCATACGCTTCGAGATAGACAGGCGTATAGTGAAAACCTGGAAGCGTATCGAACAGCGCGTCCGGGAGAATATCGGAGACCAGCGCCTGAAAACGGCCAAGACAGCGCCCGATTTCATAGGCATGCTTTTCGTCAACAACAGCCTCGTACACTGCGCCTGCCGCAATGAAATTGAACATGCGCCAACAAGAGCCATCCTCAGCCCGCAGGAACGATCTGCCGCTCCGTGTGGCAACAAGCCCGGGCATGACTGAGGCGGGATCGACCACGCCTTCCCGGCGCAGCCGGGCGGCAAGGTGCGCTGTCACGATCTCCACGTTGCTCATAACCTGCTCCGGCCTGGTAAAGACAGCGGTGTTGATGCGCTGCAGGATTGTATGGCGCATTCCGCCTGCATCGCCGAACACGCACAGATAGGTGTCGTTGATCAGGCCTGATCCGAACCGCTCCGCCTTGATCAATGACCCGGGGATATTGAATTGAGAAATGATGTGCGCAAGCATACGGGGGATTGCTGCTCTCGGAGACAGCATGAGGCAGCGTGTGCTTCATTATACCACGCCGCTGCCAGGGGTTTCAAAAAATCAGGATTCATGCCAGCGAACAAAATTGTTTTTGACGGGATCAACAGCCGGGGATATACTATGCACGGATGAATCCATGATATTCCATGACCGTAAAGAGGCAGGAGAGCGGCTGGCGCAAGAATTAGGCAAGCTGGCCTTGGTGAATCCCATCATTCTCGCTCTTCCCCGTGGCGGCGTACCCGTGGGCGGAGCTGCCGCGCGGATACTGGGATGTCCGCTCGATGTCATCCCCCTGATGAAAATACCGATCCCCTGGAGTGCTGAGGCAAGCTATGGTGTTGTTGCAATGGACGGCACCACAGCCTTGAACCGCCCCTTGGTGAACCGGCTCGAGCTGTCAGACCGTGAACTGGAGATCGCGACCCAGAACGTGCAACAGGAGGCCGGCCGGCGTGAACAACTGTACCGGTGCGGGAAACCCTACCCGAACCTTGCGAACCGTACCGTGATCATCGTCGATGACGGGATTGCTTCGGGATACAGCATGCTTGCAGCGGTAAATTTTGTGAAGAAGCGGGCCTTTCAGTCCATTATCGTGGCCGCCCCCGTATCATCGGACATCGCCGTGCGCATGCTTATGGCCGGCGACAGCTCCTGCCGGATCATCACCCTGGCAAGGGACCAGGAGACGGTCTTTTCCCTGGGGGATTATTACCGCGCATTCCCGATCCTGACCGACACGGACGTCATCCGTGAGCTCGCCTGACATGCCGCATATTATTCCGCTCGATCCCCTTTGTTAATAATGCACTTCAATGCCTGCCACAAAACTCTTCGACACCATCGCATTGAACTCGGAGGTTCGACCTTCATTCACCGCGACGCTGTTGATATTGAAAAACCGCACCCGATCCGAGATCTGCCATTCCACGATTGTGGCCGCCTGCCCCGCGCCCTCTTCAATGCCGTGTGTATATCGTATGATCAAGTCCAGTACGTTCCTGATCTCCCGGACCTGAAATTGTCCCATCACGTAATGTCTGCGCAGGAACGGCAGGCCCGTGGCTACTGTCTCACCCAGCGTTTTCCTCGACAGTCCTGATAGCAGGCCAATGTCGAAAAAATGTTCGCTCGCGCTCTGCCTGAGTCGGTAGTATTCCCTTGCATCAGCATCGCTATACCCCTGTCCATTATAAAGGTACTCCATGCTGAATGTTGAACCGGTCAGGAACGTATAAGACCCACCGACAAGGGCGGTTGGAAATATTCGTCCGGAATCATCATACCGCTTGGAAAATGCTCCTCCCAACGGATTTGAGGAGTTCAGCTCAGGATAGAGCGCATCCGTCCCTTTGCTAACGATCCCGTCATAATACAGGACCAGTGCATCCGATGCAGTCCACTGCCCGTAGCTTCCCATCCTGAAGCGATCTTCCTGGCGAGCATAGCCTATGGCGCTAATCAGAAAATTGCTTCCCAGGATATCCGCTTTCAGCACATTGATCGGTTTGAATGTCTCTTGTCGCTCGTTCTCTTCTTTTTGTGTAGACCGAATCAGGTTTATGGTGACCCTGTTGTCCGGTATATAGATCATTTTGGCGAGATATTTTCCCTCGACCTCAGCCTTGGGATTTGCCTTCTCGATGTCCCGAAACAGTATGTTCGACGGACTCGCAAGGAATGAAGGCCCCCAGAGAAGCTTTTCTTTGCCAAAGGATAGGAACAGTGTTTCATGGGGCTTCACCTGGACCCTCCACTCGTTCACGAAAGCCCGGTCCGCTCCGTCGGTCCTGCCTTTTGAAGGACCGTCTTCCCACCATCGGTAGGATGCCGTGAATCTCGGCTTGAACAGCGCGCTTACGTATGGCTGCTCCAGGAAGAGATCGGGCCGTACCTGAAAATCCGTGCTATAGCGATAGATATCCAGAAACGCATTGTCCGGGTTCTGGGTGGAGTGAGCGGGATCAAGCATGCTGCCGAAGACGAGCGTGCTGATGGTGTAGGAAAAAGCGTCGCTGGTCCGCCCCTGCTCCTCGTCCACGGCAAAACCAGTACCGGGATTCGCTAGTATCAGCAGAAGAACCAAAGACCATGAGCTTATGGAAATGCGTGCCGCTTTGATCATATCATCGGTATGGATAGCTTATCGCACCAGCACGTTCAGATTGAAGGTCGAATCAGGGATCGGCTCGATCTTGATATTTGAATAGGTCATGGTCGTGATCCGGTCCTTCTGGATCGCGTCATGGATAATCAGTTCAGAAACAAAGGGGATATCCTCGCCTGTTTCTATTCGTACGTGGTTCTCGTATTTGAACTCAGCGGTCTTGAAGAGCTTGCCCGAAACAGTATAGAAATCAGCCTGGACTCCCACCAGCCGCTCCTTGGAAACCCAATACTTGATCCTGTCATACGTCACATTCTTGTTCGCGGCCTTCAGGTCCAGCACATAACATGGCTCGTTGCGGACCGTTTCCTCCCCGAGCAGCACTGCCTCGTAATCCTCAACGTAGTTCGTTGATGCAATGTCGCCGTTTGCTGCGTCGCCCATGAGTTTCTGCCTGGGCGAGAGCGAAACCGGCTTCTTCAGACCCGAGCGGATGAACCACATGTTGCGGTCGACCATGAGCACCATGCGGTCATTCATGTTCGCGGGGCTCGTGAACCGGGCAAGGGTGTTGTTCCCTTTGACTTTCACGGTCATGCCCCGGGATTCCTTCGCTCCGTCCTCGTTCGTCGTGATCTGGATATGCCAAACGATCCCGCCTATATTGCCCCGCGCGCGGTCGGATGCGCGGAGGATCTCCTTGACCGGAAGATCAGCACCGTACACAAGATCCGTTATGCAGCACAGCAGAGCCAGCAGGATAGCCGCAACTTTTACAATGCTCTTCATCTTGAAACCCCCACGTGGAAACGCTGCGTTACTTGAGGCCATCGATCTCGGCAAATAGCTTTGCGATGGCCCCGTCAGTTCCCGCCCCTGACGTCAAATACCGAAGATTGCCTTTTTGATCGATGACAACGATGTTGGAAACATTCTTCTTGAGTTCAAGGGCAGTGAAAACCTCCGCCTTCCAGTCCATGAGAATACTTGCCGGGTCTTTCTTGAATCCGGACTTGATCGAACCTTTCAGGAAAAAAGGAACGGTCCGTAAATCCGCCACCCCTACAATTACGATACCATCTTTGTATCGGTCGATGAGGGCTTTTCTCCATGGGCCTTTCTGCTCGCTCCCCTCCTTGTCGCTCGCGATCAGTACCAGAATACTCCCCCTGAATTGTTTTAGTGTGAACGTCGTGCCGAATTGGTCCTGAAGGGTAAATTCCGGGACCGCGGTGTTAATCAGAGACGCCTCCCCGAATCCGGTTTTTACCATCAACTGGACTAACATGGCCGTTATGATAATAAACTTTCTCCTCATGATAAACCTCCTGAATTGTTGTTGTTCCCGACACATCGCCTATACATCTGAGCCATCACGCTTTGTTAAATATGTCCCAGTGCGTCTACCACGGTCATCTTCGCCGACCGTCTTGCCGGCACAAAAGCTGCTATCGTGGACAGCATGGCCAGAGCAAACAGACTCCGCATCAGTATTGGCCAGACCAGGTCCACCCGGAGCGGCACCGGGTTTGATGATCCCGGCGGCACGTAGGTGGGCTGTAAAATGGTGATCACCATATAGACCGCGAAGAAAATGAGGCCGCCCGCCACACTCCCCAATATTCCGAGGAGCGCCCCTTCGGTCGCGAACAGGGACTTTACACCGTACTGTTTGAGCCCCAGCGCGCGCATAGTCCCGATCTCACGGGTCCGTTCCATGACCGCCATGCTCATCGTGTTCACGACGCTCATGATCACGATCACGAGCACGATGGAAAATATAAAGAGGAAGATCATGTCGAACAGGTTTTTCACCTGTTTGTAGAAAACGGACAACTCATTCCATGTCTTGATCTCCACAGCGAATCCGGCATCCACGATCATTTTATTGATGCTGTCAGCGGTCAACGCTGAGGTCTGGGCGTCCTGTCCGTTTTTCAACAGCACCACAAGCCTTTCAGCACCCTGAAAATCAATGAGGTCCTGGGCATGGCGAAAGGTCATGAGCATGAGCTTGTCGTTCGTGGCGGTGTTGCCCGTGTTATATACTCCCAGGACTTTCACATCAAGGGCGTTCGCCATTCCCGTATAGGTGTTGGAAAGAATGACTGCATCGCTGCCCGGTTTCAGGTTCAGCATGTCGGCAAGCTCCGAACCCACGACAACGCCCGTCTTTTCCTCCTCCCGCAGATAGGTCCCCTGAAACGACGGGATATCCGTCATCTCGCCCCGGATGACCTCATCATCAGCGGGCACGAGCCCCTGGGATATGAAGATTGTGGAATTTCTTCCGTTAGACAACATACCCGCGACCGAAAGCCGCGGTGTTATGAGTTCCACGTCATCGCGTTTTGACACCAGGTTCGATATCTCCGCAACCTCCTTTTGCGTAAACTGGTACTTTTCGGGATGGAGCTTTCCCTGGTCAAGATAGCCCTTCTTGAATATCGTCAGGTGTCCCAGACCTTCGCCGTGTATCGCGGCCAGTGTCAGGCCCTGATAGGTACTGTGCATGTACCCCTGAAAAAGGTTGATCGCTGCGTAGCCGAGGGCGATGGCGAGGATCGTGGTCAGGCTGCGTCTGCGGTTTTTCATGATGTTCCTGAATGAGATGGTAAACCACATGAGCATATGAACCTCCCGAAAAAACCAAATCAAATTCTTTGACACGGATGACATCTGATCGCGTTTATGACAAGGGCGAAAACACCAGCAGCGATATGCTGATTATTCAATCTTACAATCCGATGCGATCATAACTGTTGTCCGTGAACATCCGTATCAACGTTTATTAAATGCTATACAATCTTCCCATCCTCAAGCCGCACCACCCTCTTCACCCGGTCGATCAAGCGCTGGTCATGGGTGGAGAATATGAACGTCACTTGCTCGCGCTCGTTCAGGTCCTTCATGAGATCGATAATGGACTGCGCGGTGTGGTGGTCCAGGTTCGCCGTGGGCTCGTCCGCGAAGATCAGGGAAGGTTTCGTGATCAACGCTCGTGCGATCGCGACCCGCTGCCTCTGTCCGCCGGACAGTTTGTCAGGCCGATGCTTCATGAAATCAGCAAGCCCCACTTCGTCCAGCCGCTGGGCAGCCTCTGCCCGTATTTCGGACATGCGTCCGCCCCTGATCTGGAGGGCCAGCATCACGTTCTCGAGCGCGGTCAGGACAGACACGAGATTGAAGTTTTGAAACACATACCCGATGGATCTGTTCCGCAGTTCGGCCTTTCTGTTGTCCGAAAGTTGAGAGACCTCCTGGCCTCCGATGATGACCTGGCCCTCTGTTGGATCGTCGATGGCGCCACCGAGGTTCAGCAACGTCGTCTTGCCGCTGCCTGATGAGCCGAGCACGGCAATGAACTCGCCCTGCTGCACATCAAGGTCCACACCCCGGAGGGCATGCACCGTGGTCTCGCCCAGCTGGTAATCTTTTTTTACTTTATTGAATTCGAGAATATTCATGATAATCTCCCGTAAGATCGTTGCTGGCTCCTTGCTTGTTCTGATTGAACTATAGTCACGACCACCGCGTTTTTCAAGCAGTTTGCGACGAAGGGTCGAAAGTCGGGATGAACGGTCTGGGTGAATGACAAAAAGGTGCAGAGTTTCAGCACTATTATTCATTGCTTTTGATACGTTTTTTCCATGGGTCGTCTTGACTACCCTTGTTTTCTTGCTTATACTTGAAATCAGTAAGTGCGGACAGGCAATCTGTTTCGGGTTATCCGACAGCTGAAGGGAGAAGACAAATGATTAACAAAAACGTGAAAAACGACATGCCGATTTGTGAAGCAGCAAACTATTTTAAAGAGGAGATTCTTGAGATTATGCCGGATATTCCCGTGGCCCAGCTTGCTGACATGGTGTCACTCTATATCTACTATCAATATGGCATTACCAAAGAAGAGGCGAAAAAGGTCATTGAAAAAACCTGTTTGTGAGAACGTGTGCAGGTTGTCTGCTGAAAATGATGCCTCTCCCAAAACTAGTGAATAATAAAGTGCCATGAGACTATCCCAGGCCTCGTATGCGAATTAATCGCTTCCGCTAACCGTTTCCGGTAAATTTTCCCAGGTCGAGGTGACGACCTTGCGCATCTCGTCGTCTGACACGGGAAGATAATAAAGCTCCTCCCCAAACTCCTGCATCTTTTTGAGATCCACGACAGCTCCCACAGGCAGGTCCACGCCATCGCCCGTGTTGCCTTTCACTGCGTACAGCACCCACCGCGGTCCTTCGAGAGAGAGCACCATATAAGAACAGTCCGACACCGCCAGGATGGTATGGGCTCCGATATGGGAAAGCGTTCCATAGCTCAGGACGATCCCGCTGCCTACTTCGTACCCCGTGGGAACAACGACCGCCTTGGACAGCTCGTACACACCGTATGCCGCGCCTCCTGCTGCTGACACCGCGGTTCCTCCAGCTAATGCAGTTCCGGCAATGATGTTGCCGAACACCTGGGTCGTGGCAGCCCCTGCCTCTCCTGCCACGAATAGTGTCCCTCCGGAAACGGTGCCGACCGTACCCACGGCCGTGCCAATGGTTCCGCCTCCGACGGCAATTCCCGCGCTTGCCAGAGGCACGCCTATATACTGCACACCCTTGCCCGCGGCAAAGCCGCTTCCTTTGACCACAAGGCCCGCTGCCCTGCTCAAACCAGCCCCGGTGTATCCTGCAACTGTTCCTCCGGTCGCTGTCGCGCCTGCCGCCATGAGACCGCCGCCCTTGACCGCAACACCCGCGACCTGGCTCAGCCCTGCTTCACCGATCCCCACAGCCGTTCCCCCGACCGCGGCCGCGCCGGCAACAACATGCGAACCGGCAAAATCCATAAGGCCATAAATGCCGGCCAGTGCTGCTGTGCCTGTAGGGGCAACGAGGTCATATCCCATTTTAGCAGTGTCCCACGAAACCTCGATTGCAAGTTTCGTAGTCACGAAGCCTTCCCTGCCCACAACCATGGCGGGGAAGGCGATGAAGTTGACCCCGATATAGCCAATGGATGCGGCTGTGAGATTCATTGCAGGTTCGATCGTGGCGTCCCACAAGATGCCCTTCAGCACCCACCGAAGCGACTTCAGCATGGAAAAGCTCAAGCCCGTGGTCCGTAAGGTGCCGGAAAACTCATCCCCTGCTTTCTTGAATGTAGCGCCGACATTGCCAGGATAATTGTTCACCGTATTGCTCATATGCTCCAACGTGATCGTCGACCACTGGCTGCGCCTCTCGTTCTCCTCCACAACTGCTTCCACGAACTTCGCGTCCGCAAGGCTCTCACCCATCTCCCCCGCTC
Organism: uncultured Nitrospiraceae bacterium; assembly: GCA_964447405.1. Lineage (GTDB taxonomy): Bacteria > Nitrospirota > UBA9217 > UBA9217 > UBA9217 > JALNZF01. The sequence continues at coordinate 592,827 of CAYUSP010000004.1, forward strand.
GTCTGCGCATTTTCGAGGGAACGGCAACGTACCCCTTGACAAAAGCATCACCTGCATAGGAAAACGCCTCACCGCTTCTTTCCGTACTGGAGGTAGAAAGGCCTTGCGCTGCCCGTATGGAGCCTGTTGCCAGCCCAAGCCCCTGGCTCGTGCCCCCTGCGCTGACCCTGTCTCCCGCTGCATTGCTCGAGTGCTGAATCTCTTTCGCGGCCTCGATCGATCCCGATGTCAGGTCCATTCCTTTTCTGGTGCCTCCGTCGCTTATCGAATCTCCCTTGCTGCCGGAGCCCTGTATGATCGCTTCACCTGCCCTGCCGCCGGCCTCGAACGTGCGTTTGGAAAGGTCCCAGGATTTTGCCACAATGTCTTTGCCCAGGTCCGATGAACGGTAGACGAGCAGTGTGCTGTTCTCACGCGTGTAGTCCCTGATCCTGTCAGCACCGATGTTGCTCGTATCGCTCATTCCTTTGGCGACCTCATACGTAAGCTTGGTGCCTTCCGCGACAACGTTAACGGATTCCGCCGCGTTCTTGATCGACAGTTCAAAGGACTGCCGTGCCCGCAGCCCTGCGAGCTCCTTTGCAAATTCGAGCGCGTTCGGCCCGGCGGGAATGAGCCTGACCGACGTGTTCGGGACCTGAAACGCCCCGTTCTGATACAAGGACACATGGCCTTCAGTCACCAGCTTTCTGGTATTCTTGAGAGGATCATCCGTGCCATGGGTGGTCGCGCACCCGGCGAAGAACATGGCCAATACGCTGATCCCCACACTCCGGAGGTGACCGTTATGGCTGAACATCATCGGCCTCCCTTGCATCATTCGGGATTTGTTCCAGAACTTTCTGTATCACGACTGGATCGGACGAGAGCACTTCCACCTTCACACCCTCCGCTTTCTCCAGCTTCTTGAGATCAACTACGGTCCCGATCGGCAGATCGCCGAGCGAATAGGTCTCTGTACCGGAATCCTTGATCCTGCCCCGCGCCGCGGCTATAACGAGGCGGGGCCCGTCCCATGCGAGGAACACGGCAGTATCGACCACACCCAAGAGCGCATGGGTCGGCACGGCGGTCAATGCATTATACCCCAGCACGACGCCCGAAGCAGCCTGGTTGATAACAATCCTGGTCGTCCCTTTGACCGCATCATACGCGAGAAATCCAACGTACCCGGCTGTATGGACGGTTGACTTCGCGGTTGCTTCGACAGTGGCGGCAACAGGACCGGCAGTGGTAAATGCCACCTGATTGATCGCTCCTACCGCCCCGCCTGCCGCATAAGTGACCGGAACCGCACTGAGCGACAAAAGGGACAATCCGCTCAAGAGCCCGCCTTCCATGGTTGGCGAGATGATCTTCACGCCGGTCTTCCCGACATAATATACGGTCAGTCCAACGGACTGGATTGTCCTGCCGGCAACAACTGATGTCGCAGCAACGGGAAGAAACACGGCATAGGAAGTCCCCACGACACCAGCCTTAACGATCGTTTTCGACGCAGGCGCGACAAGGCCCTGGTAAAACGCCTTAAGATACCCGTAGAGAATGGGGCCGAGCGCCATGAGTGTATTTTTTTCATTCCCCGATTGCTCATATTCGGACTGGAACGCTCTGCTGGCTTTCTGGAACGCCATATCCCATTCGGGTTCGATCTTGTCGGAGAATTTTTTCCGCGCTTGTTCCGCGAGAACATAGACATTTCCAAAATCAGCGTTGAGCGCGGTAAAATAATTCCCCGGAAGATTCGCGAGCTCCTGCCGTTCCTCTGCTGTCCGCTTCGGCAGCGTCAGGTTCCCCTGGACAAATGCGGCCATGGCCTTCTGATAACCCTCCTGAGCGTATGACAGCTCTTTATTGGCAAGGTCATGGGTCTTCTCGAGGATCCGGCCGCTCCTTTTCGTGCCTGTTGTCACAATATTTTTTCCGGTCTTGACCGAATCCTGGATGTCCTCTTTGATATTAGTCTTGTATTCGCCGGAATGCCGCGCGGTGTCTGCCATGGCCAGCTTCAAGGCATCCGCAGAGGACAGAATTGCCTTCCTTTTCGCATAGTCGAACGCCCGGCTGCTCGACGTGACCACCAGCCATCCCTCGTCGTACAGCATCTTGTGACCGCGCATGTTGCCCACGGTAATGGGAATGACGTCTTCGATTGATTGTTTTTCTATTACTGGTTCGGCGGGATTGGCTGGCTTTTCACTGCTATATGCCATAGGAGGATACAGGCTCGATGCGAAACAAAACAGCAGGATGAACAGGCATGACCCCGGACAGACATGCATTCCAGAAAGCCGGATGCTCATGATGGATCTCCTTTGAGAAGATGCAATACAGATGCGGGAACGTCAGTCAATGCTGAAAAGCCAATGAGGGCGAAGACAGGCCAAGTATACACGAATACTATTTCACGGTTCAAGGAAATTGAGGCGGCCTGATGAAGGCTGCAGCCTGCGGAGTGAGGGGTGAAACCATGTTCGGTTCAAGGGTGAGTCATTACATCTGCTTGAACAAATGGGCAAAGGCGCGGCTGATTGCCACATGGTCCTGAAGATCCTTGAAGCGGATGACAAGAGTGCCGGCCATGCCCCGGTCGACTGCATGGATCGTACGGACATTCACCAGCGCGCCGCGGTGCACGCGCCAGAACTGGGCGGGGTCCAGCTCATCTTCAAGTTCCTTGATCGTTTTCCGGATCAGCAATTCACCCTCCTTTGTCCGGAGAGTCGTATATTTATCCGTAGCCTTGAAATAAAAAACATCCCCAACCGGAATAAGACGGATGCCGTCCCTGTGCTGCGCCTTGATCCACTGGAGATGGCCCGGTTTATTCTGCAGGGCGCGCGTCACTCGCTCGAGGACTTCGGAAAGGTTTGGAGCTGGGGCATTGCTGTCGATGCGTTCTTTCAGCCGCTTCACGGTTTTTTTCAAACGTTCGTCGGATACGGGCTTTAATAAATAATCAACGGCCTCGCTCTCGAAAGCCTCCACCGCGAATGAATCATAGGCTGTTACGAAAACATACAAACAGACACTAACTGCCTTGCGTGCCACCTCGATGCCAGAAAGCCCGGGCATCTTGATGTCCAGAAACGCGATTTCCGGCTTCTTGTCGTTGATAAGCCGCAGCGCTTCCTCCCCGTCCCTGGCTTCACCAATGATCTCTACTTCGGGCCACAGTGTGGTGAGCTTCTTTTTCAGGTACGTTCTGAGCTGCTCTTCGTCATCAGCGATGACCGTTCGTATTGGCTTCATACGGTATCTCGACCACAACCCGTATCCCTTGTGGCGAGTTCTCCTCTAATATCAGCCTGCCCCGGCCGTTGTAGGCGAGGTCCAGACGTTTTCTGATATTCTCAAGTCCGATCCCGTTGCCAGGGGCTTTTTCCGGCAGTCCTACGCCGGAATCCGCAACAACGATCCGGACGACATCACCTTCCTGCGATACCCGGATAGCGATGCTGCCTCCCCCGGGTGACGGCTCCAGTCCGTGTTTGATGGCGTTCTCCACGAGGGGCTGGATCAGGAGCGGCGGGATCGGAAAATCCTTCAATTGATCCGGAATATCGATCGTGTATTGCAAGCGATCCCCCATGCGCACTTCGAATACGGCGAGATAGTTACTGACGACCTCTATCTCCTGCGCAAGCATCACAGTGCTGTGCCGGGCCGTCAGAAAAGACGATCGCAGAAAGGACGTGAATGACTCGAGCATGCGACCCGCCCGCGCCGGGTCCGTCTGGATCAGGCTCAGGATGTTCGAAAGAGTATTGAACAGGAAGTGGGGCTCCATCTGGGACTGGAGAAGCTTGAGCTCGGTCTGGACCGATGCTTTTTCCACCTCGATCCTTTTGAGCTTTTCTTCCGAGATCAGCTGCAGAGAAATGAAGACATAGCTGACAATGAAACCGAACAGGAGCGCGAGAAGGACGACCTGATAAAATAGCGCGGAGTTGTGCATCAGAAAGACGTTGAGATCGAACCCATTCAGCAGCGCCCCGAGCAGCGTGCCGATCACACCACCTGCGATGACGGAGAGAATGATGATGGCGAGCTGAACCGCGGTGCGCTCTGTCTTTTTGTAGATCGGGACAGCAATGCTGCTGCAAAGATAGATGGAGAGGCCGATGCATTGTGAGAAAACAAACGTGTACCTGAAGCCTTTGCCAAATCCGATCGCGTGCAGTATGGCGGCAATTACCGTATTCACCGCCACGTTCACCAGGAAGGAAAGAGCAAAACGCCTGGGTGTCAGTTTGTAATGGTCAAGTTTAAGCAGATATCACTCCCCGTAGTAAAGCTTGCAAGAGACGAGCAAAGAATAGGTCATACGCCGTCATTGCACCGTCACCGTACCGGTCATGAACGTATGAATCCTGCAATAGTACTTGTAGGTCCCGGCATTATTGAATTGGAGGCACACCGACGAACCTGTCGCCAATCCTGAGTCAAAGATGCCGTCCGCTGAGCCCTGTGTTCCGCTTGTTACGGTGTGATTGATGCCATCGTTATTGGTCCACTTGACCACGCCGTTTACTGCTATCGAAGCAGCCGCTGGGTTGAAGCTAGAGCCCGTAATGGACACAGTGGCCGTCGGTGTGACTGTGGCACAATCCACTGCCTGGACTGTTGCGGTCTGTGTCGTCGTCTGCGTTGCTGCTGGCGTATCGCTCGAGCTGCTGTTCCCGCAGCCTGTCAGGAGTAGCGCAGCAATGGCAACGAGAACAGTCCCTTGCGGTTTTGCATTGAATATCTTCATGGCAAACGCCTCCTTGTTGCTTCCGACAGTATCGCATCCGCTCAGCCGATGCATTGCAACGGTCTTTCTTCAGAGCCCGCACTCGATATTTGCCAGTTCCTTGGAAAAGGTCTCGTAGTTCACAGAATAGTCGACGGGGCATTCGACCAGCACGACCGTCTTTAGCGAGAACGCCTTCCGCAGGAGCCCGGACAGATCATCACCCTTGTTCACCCTCATCCCAACTGCTCCATAACTTTCCGCATATTTCACAAAATCCGGGTTCTGGTAGTCAAGCCCGAATGCTGGAAATCCCTTGGCCCGCTGCTCCCACTTGATAAAGCCGTACGCGTTGTCGTTCAGGAGCAGGACAACGACCGGGACTGCATACCGCAGCGCCAGCTCAAGCTCCCGGGAGTTCATCATGAAACCGCCGTCACCCACCACGGCAAGCACATTCCTGTCAGGTCGGACCATTTTCGCCGCAATGGCAGCTGACAGCCCAGCACCCATGGTGGCAAGAGCGTTGTCCAGAATGAAGGTGTTGGGCTTGTAGGTCCGGTACAGCCGTGAAAACCAGAGTTTAAAGATGCCGTTGTCCAGGGTAAGGATATCCTCGTGCGAAAGCACTTCCCGAACATGCCGGACGATTTCCCGCGGCGTTGGCGGATACTGATGATTGCTTTCCATTGACAGCTTTTGATCAAGAAATGTACGGATGGATGCAAATACTCCATCGGATTTCGGTGCTTTGATCAATTCGCCAAGCTGCCTGAGCGAACAGGCGATATCACCGATGATCTCGATGTCGGGATCATAGTAGCGATCCACATCCGCTTCAGTGAAATCGATGTTAATAATGTTCTTTGCTAGGTTCCTGTTCCAGACATAGGGGGGGTATTCAACGATGTTGTAGCCAATGGTAATAACAACGTCGGCCCGGTCGATGCCGCAATTGACATAATCGCGGCGGTGGATGCCCGTTGCAAAAAGACTGTAGGGTGACGCATCGGAGAGAACACCCTTGCCCATCTGGGTATGCACGGCATGGATGCGCGTCTTTTCAATGAACTGCATCAACTCTCGTGTGATCAGGTGCCTGTTGGCTCCCGAAGAAAGCATGATGAGCGGCCGTTCGGCATTGTCGATCAGTTCAGCGGCCCGCATGACGGCTTTGGGATCGGGCGCCGGGCGGCGCACCATGCCCGTTTTCTGCACCTGCGCACTTGTCTCGCTTTCCGCGATATCCTCAGGCAATTCCAGATGCACGGCGCCGGGCCGCTCTGCCTGGGCGAGCTTGAACGCATTGCGAATGACCGTAGGAATTGCGCCGGGGTCCACGATGGCAACGGAATCTTTTGTAACCGGACGCATCAGGCTGACGATATCGATAAGCTGGAACCGGGCCTGATGGTTGTCGCGAAGCGCTTTCTGTCCCGAGATGGAAACGAGAGGTGCGCCGATCAACTGCGCGTGCGCAATGCCCGTTACCAGATTCGTCGCCCCTGGCCCGAGCGTGGCAAAGCAGACACCGGCCTTTCCGGTCAAACGGCCGTAGGTCGCGGCCATGAATGCCGCGGTTTGCTCGTGGCGGGTGATGATCACTTTGATCCGGGATGAGCGGAGTGATTCGAGGAAATCGAGGTTCTCCTCACCGGGCAGACCAAAGATATATTCCACACCTTCTTCTTCGAGCTGCCTGACGAACAGATCGGATGCTTTCATTCCGTCTTCTCCACTATGAACGCTGTACTCCTAACTCTGAGCTGCATTATTCCCTCACCACCACGGTTTTGATGTTCACAAACTCCTTCAAACCGTAATGAGACATCTCTCTGCCCACACCTGATTTCTTCGTGCCGCCAAAGGGCAAACGGGGATCAGATTTTACCATATCATTGATCGTGACCGTACCTGCCTCGATCCTCCTGGCCAGCCGCTCTGCTCGTTCAATATTTCTGCTCCAGATCGACGCACCGAGTCCGAATTCCGTGTCATTGGCTATTCGTATGGCCTCATCCTCGCTCTTGACCGCGATGATCGGCGCGATGGGGCCGAACACCTCTTCGGTCAGGACCTTCATCCCCGGTTTGGAATCGAGCACCACGCAGGGAGCGAAGAAATACCCTTTCGTGAAGGGCTGCGGCATTTCGATCACCTTCGCGCCTTTCATCTTCGCGTCGCGCAGCTGCGCCTTCAACTCCTCACGGATGTCCTTGCGCGCCATGGGCCCGATGTCCGTGGCCTCATCCATGGGGTCCCCTATTTTGAGTTCCCGCAGCCGCGCGATGAAATGCTTCGTGAACGTTTCCACAACATTCTGCATCACGATGAAGCGTTTGGCAGCGATGCAGCTCTGACCGGTGTTGACCATCCGCGCCTGCGCGGCAGTGCGGCCCGCCTTTTCGACATCAGCATCGTCCAGAACAATATAGGGGTCGGATCCGCCCAGTTCAAGCACGATCTTTTTTATCTTCCTGCTTGCATGAGCGCCGATCTCCTCGCCTGCCCGGTTGCTGCCGGTCAGAGCCACGGCATCCACCAGATCGTCGTCAATGAGGGACAGCGTTTGCTTTACATTGATCAAAAGCGTTTTGAAAACACCCGGGGGAAATCCCGCTTTGCGGAACACATCCTCAAGAGCCAGTGCGGTCATCGGCACATTGGACGCGTGCTTCAGGAGCACGACATTCCCGGCAGCGATCGCTGGCACAGCGGCCCGGAAAACCTGCCAGAACGGAAAATTCCACGGCTCGACAGCAAGCACGATGCCCAGCGGTTCGAACGTTACATAGCTTTTCCTCGCTTCAGTCTTGATCCCCTCGGGCAGGAGGATCCGCTCGGCGTTCTCGGCGTAATAGTCGGTAAGCCACGCGCATTTCTCCACCTCGGCCATCGCGTCCTTGATTGGTTTGCCCATTTCCCGCGTCATCAATTCGGCATACGCTCTTTTATCGCTGCGGAGAACCGTCGAAAGCGCCTTGATCAGCGCCGCGCGTTCAGCGCCGGGGACCTCTTTCCATGCGCCATATGCCTCCCTGCTCTTTCTGACCAGCGCCGACACCTCGATCGGCGACATGGTGACGAACTCGTTCATAATTTTTTCGGTAAAGGGATTCACTGACTGGATGGTCCTCATGGCCACGTTTGCCGGGGACCTCTTCCGTGCCGACTTCAATGGTTTTACTGACCGCTTCTTTGCTGTTTTTCTTACTGGCATGGACATCCTCCGATTCATTCAGGACCCTGCCTGCCGACGCGGCAAGCTATTTCCGCTTCTGCATTGGCTCATAGACACACCCGGACTTTCCGCAATAACTGCCGATGTAATTCGACGACGGTCTGTAAAGCGCCGGTTTTCCCTGGGCATCGCCGAACATTTCCTCGATGATATGCGCTGTCCATCCGGAGATTCGCGACACCGCGAACAGAGGCGTCATCAAATCACCCGGGATGCCCATCATGTGATAGACTGGCGCACTGTAAAAATCCACATTCGGCTTGATCGTCGTTTTGCCGCGCTTCGCTAATTCAGCAATTGCCGCCTCCTCGACCTGTGTCGACAGCCTGCACCAGTGATCCTGACCGAGCTTTTTCCCGAGACTGAAGCACATATCCCTCAGGAACCGGGCTCGGGGATCCGTCGTCTTGTAAATCGCATGGCCCATGCCCATGATCTTCCGGCCCTGTTCGAGTTCATTCCTCACCCAGCCCGCGATATCCTTTTCCGTCCGAAGCGCAATCAGCGTCTTCATGACCTGCGCGTTCGCACCGCCATGGAGACTGCCGGATAAAGCCCCCACGCCTGCAGCGACACCTGCGTACATATGCGCACGCGTTGAGATCACTTCCCGGCATGCGAACGTGGACGCGTTGAACGAGTGGTCTGCGTGAAGCACCAGCGCGGTATCAAGGTCCTTCGCCGCCTCTTCGTCGGGCCGCTCACCCTGCATCTGCCAGAGAAAGTTGCCGGCATGGGACAGCGAATCATCGGCAGGCAAAGGCTCCTTGCCGAGCCTGATCCTGTGCCAGGCTGCGACAATGGCCGCGATCCGTGCGATGAGGCGGGTCGCCTTCTCAAAATTAGCCTCGCGGGATTCGCCATGCAGCTCTGGATCGGCCATGCCAAGCAGGGGGACCGCTGCCTGCAGCACATCCATCGGATTGGCTTCGCGAGGCCAGTTCCGGAGCGACTGGAGGATGAACGAAGGCAGCGGCCGGGCTTCGCTCAGCTGTTTTTTAAACTCCTGCAACTCCACCTCACCGGGCAGGGCATCATGCAGCAACAGGTAGGCGGTCTCCTCGAAGGTCGAATGGTTTGCAAGGTCCTCGACTCGGTAGCCCCGGTACACAAGGATGCCGTTCTCACCGTCCACGTGGCCGATCCTCGTGTCGGCAACTTTGATGCCGCGAAGTCCGATGTTCTTTGTATCGCCCTTTTCATTCATCGTAAACCCCTCCCGAATCCTCGTTCGCCATGCGATACCATGCTCCGACCGTCAAGCAGGCGATTCCAGTTCCCCTGCTCTCTTGCACCCGCTGTCTTCGCATCCAATTCCTTCGTCACGTGATTCAGCGTCCCCCCTGTCCGGCTGAACACGATACCGTATCAACCAGCAACAGTCTGAAGGAAGCAATGGTCGTCTGCTTTTTTGTTGTAGGGCTGCAATTAAATATGATCGATCTATTGAGCAGCGAGTTCTTTTTTCAATTCATCAGTGCATCTATATTGCTGCCGGAACAGGTGATTCCATCCTTGGCAGTAATGCAGGATACTTCCGCTCCCTATTGATGAATTAATTTTACCACACTTTAACCTTACTGTGACGCGAAGAGCTTCTAGCAGGGAGCGCCCCTGGCATGTTCCGATCGGCACGTTTTAATACACGCCAGGGAAGATTTACATTGCCTGTGAATACGCAGAAAGGGGATAATGCTTAATTATCTTCCGCTAGTTCGGTCCTGACCAGAGCAAGAATTGCTGAATGCGGTACAATAAGATATTTTCTTTCCTCGAACTCGATCTCCATTGCCGAGTCCTTGAGAAAGATTGCGTAATCGCCTTCCACCGCCTGAAGCGGCAGGTATTTGATATCCTTTTTGCCGGATCTCCAGGTCTCATCAGGAGTCGAATCCGGAATCGGGTAGCCGGGCCCTATCTTTACCACATGCCCACCGATGATTTTTTCTTTTTCCTTGACCGTCGGCGGCAGATATAACCCGGATGGCGTTTTGTCCATCCGCTCGTCAGGGTCAATAAGAACCCGGTCGCCAACGATGATAAGGTTCTTCTTGGTCTTCATGCTGACTCCTTCATAAGAATTCATGCTGAGGTAAAATACGAATGTAGGGCAAGTATATACCAAATCCTGGGGAAAGCAAAGAACGTGGCTGTATGACCCCAGGAGACCTTATAAGCAGCATCAGTGGATGTATCGCAGAAAAATCGCAGAGGAGTTCTTCAGTCTGGTGAAAGGTACAAGAAAACACACGGATTAACCGGTTTATGAAGATGAAGATACATTCCTGTTTCTCTTGGTGTTTATAAAGAAGCCCCTCTCAAAACCTCTGATAAAGCGTTCTCGTTGCTAATGTTTCTATGTCGTTGTAATCCTGGTATTCTAAACAGGGGTTGTCTGAGTGAGACAAATAGATTTATGCCGCATAGCAGGCAGAGAGTTTCATTTTGTAACACTTTACGATCTTTTCCCGCATATTGAACGTCTAGCTGCATGTATCCCTTGTGAATTACTCGACATATCAACAACCTGCCATACACTTAAGAATATCATTTACTGCTTGACAAGGAAAATAGTAAAGTGTAATAATGTGCCATGAAAGCGACCTTGACTGACAAATCAATATTCGAAATGCAAGCTGAAATCTGCAAGACTCTCACCAATCCCAAGCGAATCGAAATTCTTAGCACCCTGAAGACGGAAGAGAAAACGGTTACTGAGCTGGTGGATGCTCTCGGAGCATCAAAGGCAAATGTTTCGCAGCATCTTGCGGTCATGAGGCATAAGGGAATCCTCACCACACGACGCGAGGGTGTGAACATTTACTATCGTGTTTCCAATCCAAAGGTCATCGATGCCTGCTCGCTCATGAAAGAAGTGCTCTTTGAACAGCACGCTTCAAAGAAAAAGACCATAACCGGGGCCTAAGGAGAGGATGTAGCAGCTATATCTTCTTTATCTCTTCACGCTGCTAGGCTTCTGTTGAACAGTCTTTGTTGGAAGCGACCCATCGGGCCCGCAAATTTCACCAGCCTCAATCTCCCACAACCTTACACTCAAACAAAGCAGCAATACTATTTTACACTGCTCTCGGGGTGGATACGCGATGAACCATACTATGGACGTACGCATCTATTATGAGGACACCGATTGCGGCGGGGTGGTCTATTATGCGAACTACCTGCGCTATATGGAGCGTGCTCGCACCGAGTATCTCGCATCACACGGGTGCCCGGTCAAGCAACTCATGGATGAAGGCACGATTTTCATGGTACTGCGAGCCGAGATCGACTACCGTTCTCCAGCCCGCTATGGCGATATGATCGAGATTGAAACCTGGGTCAGGGATAGTACGCGGGCAACCATGGTTTTTGAACACGTCATGCGGGACAAGGCATCACGCCGGGTATTTGTCGAATGCCTCGCCAAGGTCGTGTTCGTCAATGCAGAAGGCAAACCGAAACGTCTGTCAACAGACCTGCTGGAAAAAATAAAATGACGGATGTGACCCGCGACAGCATCGCGCTCCGCGGCGCCGACATCGTTACCCTGTCGCAACCGGCTAATGGTTTTCGCTTTACCCTGGACAGCCTCATCCTGGCTGACTTCTGCCGAATAAAACGCGGCGACCGGATATTAGAACTCGGTGCAGGGACCGGTATTATCTCCCTGCTCCTTGCCCGCAAGTTCCCCTTTGCAAAGATTGTGGCTGACGAATACGAACCCCTGGCCTACTCCCTCCTGTGCAGCAACATCGAGCTAAATGGCCTCAGTGACAGAATCGTTCCTGTCGACCGGGATGTGCAGTATCTGAGCCGTTCCATAGCTCCGGCCGCATTCGATGTGATCGTTGCCAATCCTCCTTATGGCATCACGGGAGCCGGGAAAATGAGCCCTTCCCCGGCTAAGCAACTGGCGCGCCACAGCCACGCGACCTCGTTCAATGCCTGGCTAAATCGGCAGGATCTGTTGAAGAACAAGGGCAGGTATTACATCATCTTCCCTTCTTCTCGAGCAATTGATTTGCTCGCTATGCTCCGGGAAAAGGGTCTGGAACCGAAACGCATCCGCTTTGTTCACCCGAACGAGACCAGACCGGCATCCCTTCTGCTTGTTGAGGCAATGAAAGCGGCAAAGACGGGCCTGGAGGTGCTTCCGCCGCTGTATGTGCACAGCCGGAGAGGTGGTGCCTATTCGGATGAAATGAAGGGCATTTACGGGTCTCCGAGTAACGGGAACAGCGGCTGAACTTCGGACCGCCTACCGGCTTTGTTCTCTTCTGCTGTTCCGATCTATCGCTGTTGTTTCTGCTGCATCTTTTTTTTACTGATAGAATCCTTTACCATGACCCGTTTGACCGCTGCTTTGGTTTCAGGATCCAATATCCCTCGGATGCAATTCTCGATCCATTCCCGCTCTCCCTCGTCCAGTTGCACATGCAACTCAGCCGGGCTATTGGTTGGACCTTCCTGCGGTACAACCTCACCAAGTTTCAACGCAATGGCATCGATCGCCGCAGTGCCAAGCTCCTTGTTCATTTTTCCCATGATTTCAGGCCGCAGCAGGGAAAGCTGCTGCATCCAGGCAGGGCTGTCCACAACCAAGGTTAATTTTTTACCGCGCAGCTGCTGGGGCTGCGCATGTTGTGCTATCACTGGGCCGACCGTTTTCGTCCACTGTCGGAATACGTGGTACTCGCTCAAACGGTTCCCGAGACCGCGTGCTTTCAGCATTTTTTCCAGTGTTCGAGAGATCCTGTCGAGCTTGGCAGCCATATGAAGCATCATACCATACCAAGAGTTATTTTGACAACAACCGACAAGATGGCTATAATGATAAAATCCGTTGTTTGCTTGAGTTATTTGAGGAGCTACTATGCCGGAATTACGAAAAGACCCTATCACCGGCCGCTGGGTGATCATTTCTTCGGAACGGGGCAAACGTCCCGCCGATTTTCAGGATCAGCGGGGCAAAAAACGCGGGGGGTTCTGCCCGTTCTGCGCGGGCAATGAACGCACTACTCCGAACGAGATACTCGCCTATCGGGAGAACGGCCAGCCTAATGGTCCGGGATGGCGGCTCAGGACCGTGCCTAACAAGTTTCCCGCGCTGCAGATCGAGGGTGATCTGAGCAAACAGGGAGACGGTATTTTTGACAAAATGAATGGCATCGGTGCCCATGAGGTCATCATTGAAAGCCCGGACCATAATGCGACGCTGGCAGCCCTGCCGCTCCGGGCCATGGAGGAGGTCCTGTGGGCTTACCGGGACCGCATGGAAGATTTAAAACGGGACACCCGATTCCAGTACACCCTTATTTTCAAAAATGAAGGCCTCACCGCCGGCGCGACTCTGGAGCACACACACTCGCAGCTGATTGCGCTGCCCATCGTCCCGATCCAGGTCCAGGAGGAATTGGACGGATGTAAACGGCACTATCATATCAAGGAACGCTGTATATTCTGCGATATTATCCGGCAGGAAATGCAATCCGGCGCGCGGATCGTCTTCGAAACCCCACTGTTTATCGCGCTCGCCCCCTTCGCGCCCCGGTTTCCCTTTGAAACATGGATCATGCCGAAAAAGCATATTTCCTGCTACTCTTGCTCGACCAATGAAGATTTCAAAGATCTCGCCGGTCTGTTGCAGAATGTGCTCCGCAGAATCGACCGGGCACTATCCACACCTCCCTACAATTTTGTGATACACACATCGCCATTTAAAGATGAACGGAACGAATATTATCATTGGCATATTGAGCTCATGCCCAAGCTGACGAGCGTCGCAGGTTTCGAGTGGGGATCAGGATTCTATATCAATCCTACCCCTCCCGAAGATGCAGCAAAGTTTCTTCGAGAAATCAAAGCATGAAAATTGTTTTCGCGGCGTCGGAAGCAGCTCCCTTTGCCAAAACCGGCGGACTTGCAGATGTGGCCGGGAGCCTTCCCACCGCGATTAGCATGCTGGGGCATGAGGTAAGCATCATCATTCCTTATTATCCTCAGGTTCGAAAGCATGCCTCACGCTGTAAACATGTTGCGGATCTCCTTATTCCCATCGGAACTTGGAAAGAGCATGGGGAAGTTCTGCAGAAGCGTCTGTCCCCAAATGTAACCGTTTTTTTTATCAAAAAGGATATTTACTACGACCGGCCAGAGTTGTATGGGACTTCACGGGCCGACTATCCGGACAATGCGGAACGGTTCATTTATTTTTCGCGCGCAGTTCTGGAACTATGCATCGCACTGGACCTCCGCCCGGATATTCTCCATTGCAACGATTGGCAAACCGGCCTCGTACCGTTGTATCTAAAAAAATTGTACGGAGGTGAAGAATCCCTTCGCAGGACAAAAAGCATTTTTACCGTGCATAACCTCGGCTATCAGGGCCTGTTCTGGCATTGGGACATGCGGTTGACCGGCCTCGGATGGGACGTGTTCACGCCGGAGGGCATCGAATTCTGGGGGAAAATAAATTTTTTAAAGGCCGGCCTGGTCTACTCAGATATCATTACTACGGTAAGCAGGACCTACAGCCGTGAAATTCAGACCCCCGAGTATGGCCATGGACTCGAAGGATTGCTGAAACATCGGTCCAAATCTCTCCATGGCATCCTCAACGGAATCGATGTGACTGCCTGGGACCCTGCGCATGACCGATCGCTCCCCAAAAACTATAGCGCCGCAAAACTGGCTGGAAAGACCGCATGTAAAAAAGCACTTGCCTCTGCTCTGAATTTTCCGGATTCGAACAAACCGCGGATCGGCATGGTCACGCGTCTGGTTGATCAAAAGGGCCTTGACCTTCTGACCGAGGCTCTTCCGGAGATCATGGCCTGCGGCGTCCAGCTCGTGATATTAGGGACAGGCGATGAAAAATACCACCGGATATTGACCGAAGCAGCCTCCCTCTACCACGAACGAATGCGGATCGTGCTCCGCTATGATGACCTCATGGCACGACTCGTCTACGCGGGATGCGACCTGTTTCTCATGCCGTCGCGTTATGAGCCCTGTGGCCTTGGACAGATGCTTGCGCTCCGGTTTGGAACCGTGCCGATCGTCCGAAGGACCGGCGGGCTTGCGGATACCGTAGCAGCATTCAATGCAAAAACGGGTCGCGGAACCGGTTTTTTGTTCACGGATTATTCCGCCCCGGCTCTTATCTCGTGCCTGAAGCGTGCCATGCAGACATACAACAACCGATCTGCATGGCATCGGTTGCTCATAAACGGCATGCGACAGGACTTTTCGTGGGAGCGCTCAGCTCGAGAATATGTCAAGGTTTACCGAAGAGCAGCCCGCCTATAATGGGCTGACAACGCAGCACCTGGAGAAAGCCGGGTCCGCCGGGTAATCGCAAAGTCGCCGCAAGCTTCATCATCAGATATCTAACTCAGCCATGGAAACTATCGATAAGACAGAACTGGGCATCCTGAGCGAAATAAGCCGCATATCAAATTCATACCACGATCTTTCGAAAAAACTTCGTCAAATCGTCGAGGTCGTGGCTCGCGGAATGGGCAAGGAAGGCGCATCCGTTTTTTTAATTGATAGCTCCGGCAAAACCGTTACTCTTACGGCTGCTGTGGGCTTGAACCAGGAAACAGTCGGGAAATTAAACTTTCCTCTGGGCATGGGCATCGCAGGATGGGTGGCGGAACAGAAAATTCCGCTCGCTCTCGAGGATCCCTACTCTGACCCGCGTTTCGCCTACGTCCCTGAATCCGGCATTGAGCAGTTTAAGTCGCTTGTGGCCGCACCCATTATGGAAGAAGACCGTTGCCTGGGAGTGCTATTTGTACTCTCGGCCACAAGCTGGCAGGCCACCTCCTCGGACCTTACGCTCCTTACCACGACGGCGAACCAGATCAGCGGCGTTATCAAGAGTGCGCAATTGCTGCAAAGTGTCCAGGACCGCCTGTCCGACCTCGCTACTATCTACGAAATAGGAATGGCGCTCACCTCGACGCTTGACATTGAACAACTGCTATCGCTCATTGCCAAGAGCAGCGCGCAGTCGCTCCATGCCCAGGGATGCACCATACGGCTCATGAACCTTCCTGATATCGTAACACATACTACGTTTGCCTCCTATAGCGTCGTGGGCTCCGCAATAGCTGAACTGGACACCCGGATCGGCGGCATTATCGCTGAGCGGATTGTGCGGGAAAAAAAATCGCTTTTGATCCAGGATGTCTCCCGGGAACCATCCCTCTCGGATGGGTGCGGCGTCACTGCAGCGACCATCATCAGTGTTCCACTTATATTCCGCGATAGGGTGATTGGTGTGATCACTCTATATAACAAGCAGGAGGAGCTTCCCTTTACGGAAGACGACCTGCAGTTTCTGACCACAGTGGCAAGCGGTGCGTCTGTTGCGGTTGAAAATGCAGCCATGTACGAACGCATGGAAGACCTTGCTATCGAAGCGCGGACGAGGGCGCAGCAGCTTTCCATCCTCTATGATATCGGCACAGCAATGAGCACAACCCTGAACCTCGATCGTTTGCTCCGCATCATTCTGACCGCTGCAACAATGGGCGGCAGCGGCCTTGGATTCAACAGAGCGATCCTTCTTCTTACCAACGAACGCACGAACGTGCTGCAGGGCATGATGGGCGTTGGACCAACCAGCTGGGAAGAGGCTGGCAGAGCATGGAGCGAGGTGTCAAGCAAGCATAAAAGCCTGACCGAATGGATACAGACCGGAGATCTCTTCGAACACCGGGATTCAGCGCTCAATACTCTGGCACGAGGCATCAGGGTCCCGCTTGCACCCAAAGAAGGTGTACTCGCGCTGACGGTCATGCACAAGCGACCTCATAATATTACGGATGCTGCTTCGGACCCCCTAGTAAGCCCCGAACTCCGTGATACCCTCAAAGTGAACAGTTTTGCCACCGTTCCTCTTGTCGCAAAAGACCATGTCATCGGAGTCATTCTTGTGGATAATATGTTCAACCAGCGGCCCATCACAGATGGAGACCTCCGATTCCTCACCATGTTCGCCCACCAGGCCGCTCTTGCCATCGAGAATGCCATTATCCATACGAATCTGGAAACCCTGAACAAGGACATGCGGACCATGCACGAACAATTGGTCCAGTCGGAAAAAATGGCTGCCCTAGGTGCAATGATCGCCGAAATAACCCATGAGATCAGAAATCCACTTGTCTCCATAGGCGGATTCACTCGCCGGCTTTCCAAAAAACTGCATAGTCCGGAAGATAAAAAATATATCGATATCATCCTCAGTGAAGTTTCACGGCTTGAAGGGATCATTCATGATAACCTTTCCTACATCAAGGATATAGCTCCACAAGTAACCGAAACTGAAGTCCATGCCGTCGTCCAGGACATTCTGACACTCTATGAAGACGAGCTCGCCCAGCGCCGCATCCGGATCGAAAAGGATCTGTCAGGATCGCTGCCAAAAATTCTGATGGACTCGCAGCAGATGAAGCAGGCTCTCATCAACATCCTTAAAAATGCCATGGAAGCCATGGAAAGCGGCGGAACCCTTTTTGTCAGGACCTATGCCGTGATGGAGACGCGTGAAGTAGTTATCGAAATTGCTGATACTGGTCCCGGAATATCTGCCAAGGCAATGCACAATATTTTCAATCCATACTATACAACTAAACCCCGGGGGACAGGCTTGGGGCTCCCCATTACCAACAGAATTGTTAAGGCGCATAAGGGCAGGATTGAGCTGCGGAATCGCGATGCTGGCGGTGCGTTGTTTCTGATCAGGCTACCGATGCTTGCTCAGTAGACGTTGGATGTTGTCTCCTGTCAACCTTGTATGAATTTATTGTGGGTATTGCTTGTACCTCAACGCACAAAAACAGCCCGATAACGAGTTGGGACCACGAGATCAGCATGCTACAGTTTGCAAACGATAATTTTTTTTCGTCGCCCAGTTATAGTGAGTCAAGCCTATGCAAACAGAGACAACAAAATAGTGTTTTGACACGCAATTTGATGGTCTGACCAAGGGTTGCGACTTCCCAGGTCAATAATTACGAACGAGGAGGAAGCATGAAAAAAATTCTGGTCGTAGATGATGAATTGAATATTCGGGAATTGTTCAGGGAGGAGCTCGTTGAGATGGGCTATGAGGTAACTACTGCCGCCGACGGCCTGCAGGGACTAGCAGCAATGGACAAAGCGAAATTTGACCTTGTTACCCTGGACATGCGAATGCCGGATATGGATGGCATCGAAACACTTCGCAAGATGAAAGAGAAGGATAGCGCCTTGCCGGTCATTATTTGTACTGCCTATGAAGCCTACAAACATGACTTCGGCAGTTGGTGCTCTGATGCGTACGTTGTTAAATCTGCTGACACTACACAGTTGCGTGAGACAGTTAAGAAGATTCTCGGATGAACAGCACAGCAGACGTTACCATAGAAAAACTTGTCTACGGAGGCCAGGGCCTGGCAAAGCTCCCCTCAGGACAGACTGTTTTCATACCCGGCGTTCTTCCCGGTGAACAGGTAACTATTGCCATCCGCAGGAAAAGAAAAGGCATACTTGAGGCTGATCTCACCTCTATAAATTCACCATCCAACAACCGCGTATCACCTCCCTGTGAAGGAGAAAAACAGTGTACTGGCGCGACATGGGTACACATCGCCTATCCGGCGCAGTTGGCCTTCAAACAGGAAATTCTTTTGGAAACCTTAAAACGGATCGGCGGTCTAGAGCCCCAAAAGCCTCTCCCGATTCTGCCCTCGCCCAGCACGGAACACTACCGACTGCGGTCGCAGTTCTCCGTGCGGTCAATAAACGGTAAACAGCGCATCGGCTTCTTCCGGCAGGGGTCATACGATTTGGTTGAGGTGGAAAATGTATTTCTCCTCCACCCTGTTATCAACCGAACGCTTCACGCCCTGCGGACACTCACGGAAGAGCTTCCGCAACTCACCGAAATACACATTAATGCATCCCCATCAGCAGAAGTTCATATCTTGTTTTTTTCTGAAGCCAATGCTTATCCCTCGATGAACGAGGTCTTTTCCCACTTGACAAAGTCCGTCCCGGAGATTATCGGTTTGACCGGATTTTTAGGAAAACAACGGGCATTTGCACTCGGGAACAATCAACTGGGCCTCCACGTTCAGGATTTGGCATTCAAGGTCACCGAAGGAAATTTCTTTCAGATTAACTGGGATCAGAATATGAACGTGGTTAAGATTGTCCAGGAGTTTGCTGCCCTCTCAGGCAAGGAGCTCGTACTTGACCTGTATTGTGGCATTGGCAACTTCTCTCTCCCCCTTGCGAGAAAATCGCGCTCCGTCATAGGCATAGAATCTGGCTTTTCCGCAATCAAGGATGCGCAGGCGAATGCACTGCTGAATGGAATTTCAAATGTGGAATTTATTGCTGATGATATGCAAAAAGGAATGAAGATCCTGCTGCAGAGAAAACTGCGTGCAGAAGTGGTCGTTCTCGACCCCCCGCGTGCAGGCGCCACGCTCAAGACTTTGGAACGGGTGCTTGCATGTGTTCCGCAGAAAATCGTCTATGTATCTTGCAATCCAGCCACTCTCGCAAGGGATTTGAAATATTTTCATCTATTCGGTTTCCACCTCGACCGCCTGCAACCTGTAGATATGTTCCCTCACACCTACCATATCGAATGTGTGGCTGAAATGGTTCGAAGCAGTTGAACCAGTGTTGACGGTTTCCGTCTTCGAGGTTCGCAGAGGAAATACACTACCAAATGAGTGCGTTCTGCCGAGCGTATAAAAAACAGAAACGGCAAGAATATTCCCTTGCCGTTCAGACTCATTCCAAACCGATACTGTGATCGTCGTTTCTACGTACCAGCCTTTTCAGGCTTGACCTTGCCTGCCGTTTTCTTTGGTGAAGCCGCCTCGACTTTTGGCCTCTCAACAAGTTCTATCACAGCCATGGAAGCGGCATCACCCATCCTGACCCTGGTCGGAACGATCCGGGTATACCCGCCATTGCGCGTGATAAATCGGGGTGCTATATGAGCAAACAGTGAACTCACGACAGTTTCATCCTGAATAAAACTCATCGCCTGCCTGCGAGCGTGAAGATCGCCCCGTTTTGCCAGGGTGATCATTTTCTCAGCAAGCGGCCTGATTTCCTTGGCTTTAGCAGTCGTTGTTTCTATTTTTTCATTCTTTAGCAATGAAGTAACGAGCATCCTCAGAAGGGCCTTCCGATGGCTCGAATCTCTCCCAAACTGCCTGCCTGCACATGCATGTCTCATTTCACAATCCTTCGATTATAGGTTTCTCAAGCTTCGCTTGGTTTCTCAGCCAGAAGTCTTCTTGCCTCTACAACAATTTTATCGTCCACTTTCATCCCGAGGCCCAAACCCATCTCGGATAAAATTTCCTTTATCTCATTGAGCGACTTTCTGCCAAAGTTTTTGGTCCTGAGCATTTCGCTCTCGGTCTTTTGGACCATTTCTGCTATTGTCTCGATGCCGGCATTTTTCAGACAGTTCGCCGCCCGCACCGATAACTCAAGTTCATTGACACTGCGAAGAAGATTCTCATTGAAGGTAGGAACCTTCTTTATCTCTTCCTCTAATGCCGGTGATTCCTCCTCCTCTTCAGGAAGATGAATAAAGATAGACAGATGATCTTTCAGCAGCTTTGATGCATGCGCGATTGCATCATCCGGGCGAATACTGCCGTCAGTCCAGACTTCGAGGACGAGCTTGTCGAAATCTGTATCCTGACCAACGCGCGCATTTTCCACCTTAAAATTTACTTTGCGTATAGGTGAAAAGATGGAGTCGATGGGAATTACGCCAATGGATTGACCAGGTTCCTTGTTTTTATCAGAAGGAACATAGCCTCTTCCCCGTCGGGCCCGCATTTCAAGTTCCAGCTTTCCATTCTTGTCTATGGTTGCCAGATGAAGGTCCGGATTCAGTATTTCCACCTCTGCGTCTGCTTCAATATCCCGCGCAGTTACTTCCCCAGGCCCTTTTACCTTCAGTGTCAGCGCCTTGGGTTTGTCCGTATGGAGCTTAAGCCTGATCTCTTTAAGATTAAGGATCAAGTCTGTCGTATCTTCAACAACGCCAGGGATACTTGAAAATTCATGCTGCACTCCTGAGATTTTCAATGAAGTAATTGCTGAACCTTCGAGAGAAGAGAGCAGGACGCGGCGGAGCGAATTTCCCAATGTCGTGCCGAATCCACGCTCAAGAGGTTCTGCCGTGAATTTCCCATAAGTATCAGATATTTTTTTAGCATCATATTGCAGCTTTTTCGGCATCTGGAAATCTTTGGCTTTTCTAAGCATGTACCCTCCGTGAAGGAGTGAAAAAACTTTTCATTAGACTGTATATAACCGGTTTGCATTTCGGTCAATCAGCCCACAAATAACATTAAAGAAAACCGCTAGCTTATTTAGAGTAGAGCTCAACAACAAGCTGCTCTTTGACCATGGGTAGGATACTTTCATCGCGCGTAGGCAATCCCAGTACTTTCCCTTTAAACTGCGTTTTATCAATTGCCAACCATGTCGGGAAACCACGTTTCTCTACGGCCGCGAGGGTCTGCTGAATTTGTGGAATGCTCCTGCTCTTCTCGCGTAACTCAACAACATCGCCTGCTTTGAGGAGATAGGAAGGGATATTTACTTTTCTGCCATTCACAAGCATATGACCGTGACCGACAAGCTGACGAGCCTCATTTTTAGAGCCCGCAAAACCCATCCTCTGCGTTACATTGTCGAGTCGGCGCTCCAGCAACTGCAACAGGTTATCACCGGTAATGCCCTTCATCCGCTCAGCTTTTTCGAAATAGCCTCGGAATTGACGCTCAAGCACACCATATACCCTTCTAATCTTCTGTTTTTCCCTAAGCTGCAAACAATACTCAGATTGCTTGATCCGCGCTTGCCCATGCTGACCCGGAGGATAGCTCCGCCGGGTAATCCCGCATTTATCCGTGTAACATCGCTCTGCCTTCAAAAAGAGCTTCATGCCCTCTCTCCTGCAAAGCTTACAAACTGATCCGATATACCGTGCCACGTGGATTCCTCCTGAAAAAACCTTACGAACTATACCCGTCTACGTTTTGGCGGTCTGCACCCATTGTGCGGAATGGGCGTTACATCCTTAATTGCCACGATATCAAGGCCTGCGGCCTGAATTGCCCTGATAGCTGACTCTCTGCCCGTACCCGGACCCTTGACATACACTTCAACCTGCTTCATACCATGTTCCATGGCTTTTTTTGCGGCAGTTTCTGCTGCAAGCTGAGAAGCAAACGGGGTACTTTTGCGCGACCCTTTGAACCCCTTGCTTCCCGAACTCGACCAAGTAATCACATTTCCAACCGTGTCAGTAATCGTCACGATCGTGTTGTTAAACGAAGCGTGGATATGAGCGACGCCGGTTGAAATATTCTTTTTTTCCTTACCCTTCTTAGCCATCTGATCTCCAGTGCGTTTAGTATCGCCTCTGGCCATGTTCAAAATCCCTGAACCAGGCCAATCTCTTCGGAAAAGTTACTTCTTTGCCAAACTCTTCTTTTTACCTCTACCGGACATGGCGGATTTCTTCGGTCCTTTTCGTGTCCTTGCATTAGTCTTTGTGCGCTGCCCGCGCGCAGGCAGGCCTCTTCTGTGCCTAAGCCCTCGATAGCTGCCAATATCCATCAAGCGCTTAATGTGCATTGTTACGTCTCTGCGCAGATCCCCCTCTATGGTATAGTCGCGATCAAGGATAGTGCGGATCTTGACGATATCGGATTCGGTAAGATTGCTGCTCTTTGTCGTTGGGTCAATGCCTGCCCCCGCAAGAATGTTCTTTGCAGAGGTAGGCCCTATCCCAAAAATATAGGTAAGCGCTATCTCAATTTTCTTGTCTTTTGGTAAATCTACTCCGGCAATTCGAGCCACAATTCCTCCTCAGCGGCAATAACAACCAACATCATGCCGCCCTCATTGTCAAGGTGCATGACATACCCTGCCTTATTTTTTTTATAACTACCCTTCAGCTGGACTAGCGATGTAAAAAACTGATCATCCCTGCCGCTGCTTATGCCGTACATTCTCGCAGATAACCCGTACGATTCCTTTGCGACGAATGACAGCACACTTTGGACATATTTTACGAACTGATGATCTTACTTTCATGGTATAGATGCGTCCATTCCTTATAATATTTAAGTCAGTATGGGTAATGCACTTAGAGTTATAGTTATTAATACAATCCGCTATTTAAAACGATACGTAATTCTTCCCCTCGTCAAATCATATGGTGTAAGTTCAACTGTCACTTTATCACCCGGCAGTATCTTTATGAAATGCATTCTCATCTTGCCGGATATATGCGCCAATATTTTATGGCC
This sequence comes from uncultured Nitrospiraceae bacterium, assembly GCA_964447405.1. GTDB lineage: Bacteria > Nitrospirota > UBA9217 > UBA9217 > UBA9217 > JALNZF01. The sequence goes on from CAYUSP010000004.1 coordinate 616,159, forward strand.
ACCCTCCATCTCTACCCGGAACATGGCATTGGGGAGTGTTTCCAATACCTTTCCCTGAACTTCTATGGAATCTTCTTTTGCCATATCCTCACTATTGTTTTGTTAATATCCACGGCCCATCAGGCATAACTGCAATCGTGTGCTCAAAGTGAGCTGAAAGGCTTCCATCTGCGGTTGCAGCCGTCCATTTGTCTTCCTGCACCGTCGTCTCACTTCTGCCTGCGTTGACCATAGGTTCAATGGCCAGCACCATGCCGGGCTTGAGCCGGGGCCCTTGACCAGAAACTCCAAAATTTGGTATCTGCGGGTCCTCGTGAAGATTTCTACCAATACCGTGCCCGACATAATCACGCACTATTGAATAATCCTGCGACTCCACATGAACCTGAATAGCATGCGAAATATCGTAGAGACGGTTGCCAACCACTGCTTGCGCAATTCCTCGGGTAAGGGATTCCTCTGTAACCCTCATCAAGCGCTCTGCTTCAGATGAAACCAATCCCACGGGAAGCGTAATCGCAGCATCCCCGTAAAAACCTTCAACGACAGCACCCACATCAATGCTGACAATATCTCCTTGCTTAAGCACGACATCCTTTGATGGTATGCCATGAATTATTTCGCTGTTCACCGAGGTACAAAGGGTCTTCGGATATCCCCGGTAACCTTTGAATGCCGGCCGTGCTCCTGCAGACAAGATCATTCTTTCTGCAAATTCATCCAATTCCAGAGTACTAATTCCCGGCTGCGTAACTCCGCGGAGACCATCCAGAACTTGTGCAACAATCAAACAGGCTTTCCGAATCTTTTCGATTTCCTGAAGGGATTTGAGAATGATCATGGTACTTCCCCGTTACTATCTTCTCCCTTTGATCGAAACGCCCTTCAGAAAACCTCCATAGTGCCTTTGAATTAAGTGTGACTCAATCTGAGAAACAGTATCAAGTGCAACACCTATTACGATTAAAAGTGAAGTTCCGCCAAAATAAAACGGTACGTTAAAGAATTTATAAAAAATATCAGGCAAAACACAAACAGCTGCTAGATACAGTGCCCCACCCAGGGTAATTCGTGTCAACACGCGATACAGGTAGTCGGATGTTTTTTTCCCCGGCCTGATACCTGGGATAAAGCCACCGTATTTTTTAAGGTTATCAGCAATATCAACTGGATTAAAAACAATCGCCGTATAAAAATACGCGAAAAACACAATCATAAGAACATACACAGTAGTATAAAGCAACTGTCCAGGAGAAAGTTGCATTGCTATCGACTGAATCCAGGCGACTTGAGTAAATCCCGCAATAGTTGCAGGAAACAATAATATGGATGAGGCAAATATAGGGGGAATCACACCTGCCGAGTTTATTTTTAACGGCAGATGCGTGCTTTGTCCCTTATAAATTTTTCTGCCGACCATGCGCTGAGCATATTGAACAGCAATTTTCCTTTGACCCCGTTCCATCAGTATGATCGCGGCAATAACTGCGATGATCAATATCAGGATCACTGCAACAACAAAATACGGAATTTCCCCTGACTGAGCAAGTTGGAATGTATTTTCTACAGCCCGTGGAAAACCCGCGACAATGCCCGCGAATATGATTAGTGATATACCGTTTCCAATTCCGCGTTCAGTGATCTGCTCGCCAAGCCACATGATAAACGTGGTGCCTGCTGTCAGTGTGATCATGGTGAGAATCCGGAAGGACCATCCAGTTGCTTCAACGAAAGCTCCATCTCCCATCTTCTCGATACCGACCGCCATCCAGAAAGACTGAAAGCCAGCTATCGCTACGGTGCCATATCGTGTGTATTCCGTGATCTTTTTCCGTCCTGCCTCACCTTCTTTTGCCAGAGCCTGTAAACGCGGGATGACCACGGTCAGTAATTGAAGCACAATCGAAGCCGTGATGTAGGGCATGATCCCGAGTGCAAAGATTGTAACCTTAGAAAGAGCTCCACCAGAAAACATGTCAAAAAAGCCCATGAGCCCTGCCGCAGCTTGATGCAAATACTGGCTCAGAGCCTCACCCTTGATTCCAGGAGTTGGTATATGAGCACCTATACGGTAAACTGCCAGCAGCAGGAGCGTGAAAACTATACGCCTCCTGAGCTCAGGGATATTAAATATGTTTTTTAAACCTGTGAACAAGGACTAAATAACCTCGGCCTTCCCGCCTGCAGCCAGGATCTTCTCCTGCGCGCTCTTGCTGAATTTGTGGGCATGCACAACGAGCTTTGCCTTTATTTCTCCCGTACCAAGCACTTTCACCAGTGTTCTAATGTTTTTTATCAAACCCTTCTGCATGAGCATTTCGGGAGTGATAGGGTCAGGTCCTGCCATTGTTTCAAGATCCTGTACGTTGACGATGACATATTCTTTGCGGAATATGTTTGTAAATCCACGCTTCGGAATCCTGCGTTGAAGCGGCATCTGGCCGCCTTCAAAACCTGCACCTTTTACACCGCCTGATCTGGCTTTCTGCCCTTTATGTCCTTTTGAGGCAGTCTTTCCACTACCTGACCCAGGACCCCTTCCAACTCTTTTTGACTTCTTTGTGGCGCCATATGCTGGCTTAAGATCTTCAGGTCTCATAGTTCTCTCGTTATTCGCTCAACGGTCATTGTAGAATTTCGTCGTAGTAGACTGTGCTTCCAATATCACTTCTATGCTTGTTCCACCTTTATTAGATGGGATACTTTATTGATCATTCCGCGTATCTCAGGTGTATCCATACGTACGACGGATTTATTGAGCTTTCGCAGGCCTAGTCCAATAAGAATAACCTTGTGCTTTCCGGGGCGGGCGATTCCACTCTTGACAAGTGTTATTTTTATCATATTTGCATCTGCCTTAGCCGTACTCATGCAAGATCCTCCACCGACTTACCTCGAAGTGCTGCAACCTGTTCAGCGCTTCGTAGCCTGACCAAACCATTGATGGTGGCGCTTACTACGTTATGGGGATTGCTGGAACCAAGCGATTTACAGAGTACATTCCGTATTCCTACAACCTCGAGAACCGACCTGCTGGCACCTCCAGCAATCAAACCGGTACCTTCTGAAGCAGGCCTCAACAACACTCTCCCGGCACCGTAGTGACCAAGCACCTGATGAGGAATCGTATCACCTTTTAACGAAACCTGAACCATGCTTTTCTTTGCTCGCTCCACGGCCTTCTTGATAGCAACAGGAGCTTCAGCAGCTTTCCCTTTGCCAACACCGATCTTACCCTTGCCATCGCCGACAACAACAAGCGCACTAAAGTTGAAACGTTTGCCCCCCTTCACCACCTTGGACACACGATTCAAATAGACCAGTTTGTCTTTTAGGCCATCGCCTTCTTCCACTTCCCTCTGATATCGCTCTGCCAATGCCGCCTCCGAATGATAAAACCTGAATCTGAGTTCTTAGAACTGTAAACCTTTTTCACGCGCTGCATCAGCTAGTGCCTTGACACATCCGTGGTATTGATATCCGCCTCGATCGAACACGACCTTGGTGATGCTCTTGCCAAGCGCCCGCTCCGCTATGCTGGCTCCAACCTTCTTGGCAGCCTCGATATTGCCACAGTGCTTAAGCCCTTCGTGAACCGATTTTTCTGTCGATGATGCCGAGATTATTGTTTTTCCGGCAATATCATCTATGAGCTGCACATAAATATGACTCAAACTTTTGTATACACTTAGCCTCGGCTTCACCGCAGTTCCATATATGAATTTTCTGATTCTTTCATGCCTTCTCTGCCTGGCCTTTAATTTGCTCTGTGCCACGTTTCATCTCCATAGTGATCGGCTAAAAATAATCGCGCAATGTGCACTGTCAGCCAAAATAATATATTTCTATTTCCCGCCCTTACCTGCCTTACCTTCCTTACGACGGACAACCTCATTGCTGTACTTGATACCCTTGCCTTTGTATGGCTCAGGTTTTTTGAGGTTTCTAATGTTAGCCGCGATCTGGCCTACAAGCTGCTTATCAATACCTTTGAGGGTCAACAGTGTTTGTTTGGGATCTACCGTCGCCTTGATTCCCTGTGGCAAGGGGTACACGATTGGGTGTGAAAAGCCAAGGCTTAACATCAGATTGGAACCCTGAGCAGCAGCCTTGAACCCGACACCGGAAATCTCCAGCGTCTTTTCATATCCCTTGCTGACCCCCATGACCATATTGGCAATAAGGTTTCTGGTCAATCCGTGCAACTCGCGGTAGAGTTTCTGATTAGACGGACGCTCGACGCGAAGCGTATTGCTCTCTTTTTTTATAGTCAGATTCGGATTCACGGCCTGACTCATCACGCCCAGTGGTCCCTTGACTGTTACTTTCCCGGCTTCAAGCTTTGCTTCAACACCGGATGGTATTTCTATTGGTTTTTTGCCAACCCTCGACATGACCGCTCCTAAAGAATCAGGTTCTCACTAATTTACGACTTTAGCCTACCAAACGTGGCAAATTACTTCCCCGCCAACATTATCTTTTTTTGCTTGTTTGCCTGTTTGTATACCCCTCGGCGTCGAAAGGATGGCAGTGCCAAGACCATTTAGAACCCGGGGAATTGAGTCATTGCCCGTATATACCCTGCACCCAGGTTTGCTGACACGCTTCAAGCCCTGAATGACTGGTGCCTCATCATCCGTGTACTTTAGATATACACGAATCAAACCCTGCCTGCGGTCTTTGACCAGCTTCACATTCTTGACAAAACCTTCGTCTTTCAGGATCTTTGCGATCTCCACCTTTAACTTCGACGAAGGAATGTCAACTTTCTCATGTTTTGCCTTACTGGCATTGCGAATACGCGTTAGCATATCGGCTATTGGATCGGTCATCATTGATTCAAACCCCTTTTATCTACCAGCTCGCTTTGATTACGCCTGGAATCTCACCCTTGAGCGCCCTGTTTCTAAAACAGATTCTGCACATATCGAATTTCCGCAAATATCCCCGCGACCGCCCGCAAAGGGGGCAACGATGGTACATGCGCACTTTAAACTTTGGTTGTCTCATCGCCTTAGCTATCAAGGACTTTTTAGCCATGATTCCTCCATCGCGCGCTTGCGGCGCGAATTATTTCCTGTATGGCATGCCCAGATGTCCGAGCAGTGCTCTGCCCTCTTCATCCGTCTTTGCCGTGGTAACAATCACGATATCGAGCCCATGGATCGAATCTACTCTATCGATTTCTATTTCCGGAAATATAACCTGCTCTTTGATACCGACGGTATAGTTCCCTCTGCCATCAAATGATTTCGATGAGACCCCTTTAAAATCCCGGATGCGCGGAAGAGCAGCGCTGATGAACCGGTCCAGGAATTCATACATGCGTGCGCGACGAAGGGTCACCATGCAGCCTATGGGCATCCCCTCCCTTAGCTTAAAGGTTGCGATTGATTTCTTTGCCTTCGTAATGACCGGCCGCTGTCCGGTAATTTTCCCGATTTCATCAGCAGCGTGGTCGAGAGCCTTGGCATTTGAAATTGCCTCACCCATCCCAACATTGACAACGACTTTGATAAGCTTTGGCGCCTGCATCGGATTTCCGTATTGAAACTCCTTCATCAGGGCCGGTACAACCACATCATGATAGCGCTGTTTCAACCTCGGCGTTGGAATGCGCTCCGGCGCAGCTTTTTTCACTGAAGCGTCTGCTGAACCATCAGCAGCCTTAAGGTCCTTCTTGGCTTCCTTAGCAGATGGTTTCCCTTTCGCAGTTGACTTGGCCGGCTTTGCCGCATCCTTTTTCTGCTCACCGCTTTTGGCGTCTTTTGCCTTATCTTTCTTCTCTGCCATAATGTCCTATCCCGATATTACCGGTATCTAAATTCCTACCAATCTAAATTATACGAATCAATCGATTATTTCGCTGCAGCTCTTGCAGACACGGTTACGTGTTCCATCACCCTGCGTTTGCCGAGAAATGGAGGTTGCTTTATCGCATTTGATACAAATCAGCTTAACATTCGATGCCGAAATAGGGCTTTCCTTTTCCATAATACCACCCTGTCGGAGCTGCTGATTCGGTTTCGTATGCCTCTTGATCATATTCAACTTTTCAACCAGTACCCGGTTCGCGGAAGGGTAAACCGCAATAACCCTTCCCTTTTTACCCTTTTCCTTACCGGACATCACCATAACATTGTCATTCTTTTTGATCTGCATGATATTAGCCCTGTCTTCCCAATACTATCCTTTGCCCCGTACTTGCTTTTAAAGAACCTCGGGCGCAAGTGAAATTATTTTCATGAAATTCTTCTTGCGAAGTTCGCGTGCCACCGGCCCAAAAATGCGCGTTCCAATCGGTTCGTTCGACGCATTAATAAGCACGGCTGCATTCCGATCGAATTTGATATAGGATCCATCCTGTCGCCGCACCTCTTTCGTTGTGCGTACAACCACCGCTTTGGCAACGGTTCCTTTTTTCGCCTGTCCCTCGGGAATGGCCATCTTTATAGCCACAACTATCACGTCACCAAGTGTGGCATATCGTTTTCGCGTCCCACCGAGGACTTTTATACACATAACTTTTTTTGCGCCGGAATTATCTGCAACATCTAAGACAGTCTGCTGTTGAATCATAGTTCATCCTTTGAAAGGTTATTTCCCTTTACTGATTTGCTTTTTCTACAATCTCCAGGACCGTCCATCGCTTATCCTTTGAGAGTGGTCTCGTCTCTATAAAACGCACAACATCTCCTGCCTTGCATTCATTCTTTTCATCATGAACCTTGTACTTGGTCGTTCGCTTCACGGTCTTGCTATACTTTGCATGCGCGATTTTTCTCGTGACCGCAAGGACAACAGTCTTGTTCATCTTGTCACTGACGACTTGACCTACGTACGATTTTCTCTTTTTATCCTCTTCCATGTTTTTCCCTTAAGACCGTTTTGGTTTTCGCGATATCCTTGCGAAGAATCCGGAGACGCATCGGGTTCTCAATCTGGCCCATAGCCTGTTGGACTCGCAGGTTGAAAATTTCTTTCTTAAAATCTACCGCCTTGGCCTGCAATTCATCGGACGACAAATCCCTCAGGTCTTTTGCACTCGTCTTCATATTTCAGCCTCCCGAGAGACAAACTTTGTGGCAATCGGAAGTTTATAGGCAGCAAGCCTGAACGCCTCTCTAGCCACTGCTTCATCAACTCCACCCATCTCATAAAGAACCCGGCCGGGTTTCACAACAGCTACCCAGTATTCAGGCGCTCCCTTGCCTTTCCCCATGCGTGTTTCAGCTGGCTTCTTCGTTATTGGCTTGTCCGGAAAAATCCGTATCCAGATCTTTCCGCCTCGCTTGACGTAGCGGGTCATGGCAATTCTTGCCGCTTCAATTTGCCTGCTCGTAATCCATCCCGGCTCCAAAACCTTCAAGCCGAACTCGCCGTAACTGACTTCTGCACCCCGGTAGGCTGTGCCAGTCATTCTTCCTTTGTGCATTTTTCGATGTTTCACGCGTTTAGGTGCCAACATAAATTACAGTCCTTTATTCCCGTGATGTATGTCTCAGAATCGTTTGTTATGCGGCGTTCGTCGGTCGCTGCACCTGCAGCACATCACCACGATAAATCCAGACCTTTACGCCGATCTGTCCCATAGTTGTCTTAGCCTCGAAGAAGCCATACTGGATATCTGCACGCAATGTATGAAGCGGTACTCTACCCTCCCGATACCACTCGGTTCGGGCAATCTCTGCGCCCGCAAGTCTTCCGGCACAGGTGATCTTAATTCCTTGGGCACCAAGCCTGAGGGCCGAGGTCACTGCTTTCTTCATCGCCCTGCGGAACGCGATACGTCTTTCCAGCTGGAGCGCAATGTTCTCAGATACTAGTTGGGCATCGAGTTCCGGTCGCCTGATTTCCTGAATATTTATGTACAACTGCTTCCCGGTCATGGTCTCGAGGTCCTTCTTGAGTTTGTCCACTTCCGCGCCCTTTTTGCCAATAATAATGCCCGGACGAGCAGTGTGAATATTAATCTTCGCTTTCTGTCCTGCGCGCTCGATTTCTATCTTGGAGACCCCCGCATGCATGAGGCGCTCTTTTACTATCTTGCGTATTTTTATGTCTTCATGCAACAACGAGGCATAATTTTTCTGCGAAAACCAACGTGAATCCCAAGTTTTAATGACCCCGAGCCGAAACCCAATGGGGTGTACCTTCTGTCCCATGATGCCTCCGTAAGTATGACTACGCTGAGAGTACCACCGTTATATGGCTGGTCCTCTTTCTAATCGTATTGCCGCGCCCCATCGCACGGGCACGCATCCGCTTCATTGTGACGCCCTGGTTCACAAAAGCCTTCGTCACCTTGAGCGTGTCAGGATCGCCAACCTTTTTCTGCTCTGCATTCGCTACCGCAGAATCAAGGAGTTTTTTAACGATTCGCGCTGCATGAAGAGGTGTAAAGGTAAGGATATTCAATGCATCGCCAACCATCTTGCCCCTGATGAGGTCGATGACCTGTCTTGCCTTACGCGGTGTAATACGAATGTGTCTGATTGTTGCGCTTGCTTCCATCTGATAGTCCTCACTCTGCTCGACTACAAATCATTCAATATCGCTTGCACATCATTTCGGCGCGCTTGTCTTTTCTGCAGCTTTTGATCCGCCATGCGCCTTAAAAAGTCGGGTCGGTGAAAATTCGCCAAGTTTGTGACCAACCATATTTTCTGTCACATAGACAGGGATAAATTTTCTCCCATTATGCACCGCTAATGTATGGCCTACAAACTCCGGTGTAATCGTCGATCTCCTTGACCATGTCTTGGTGATCTTTTTTCCGCCGGTTGCATTCATCGATTCGATTTTTTTCATAAGGCTCTCGTCGATAAAAGGACCTTTTTTAATAGATCTTGGCACCATACCCTCCGCTACACTGAACAACAATATTTACGGAAATTGACTGAACAAATAACCACGCAGCAATATCCTTTGTTTCTAAATCTATCCCCTACGTCTTTCTATCTGCTCTTCGTCCGCCTTGTTAAGATGAACTTATTCGTTGCTTTATTGTGTCTCGTCTTTTTCCCATCAGGGAGCCCCCAGGGCGAGCAACCGGGTCTTCCTCCGGAGGACTTGCCTTCGCCTCCACCAAGCGGGTGATCTACAGGATTCATCGCTACGCCGCGAACCCGCGGCCGCATACCCATCCAACGCGCTCTTCCGGCCTTGCCAATGCTGATATTTTCATGATCCAAATTTCCTACTTGACCTATTGATGCCAAGCATTCAGTGCGAACCAAGCGGACTTCCCCAGAGTTTAGCCTGAGTGTCGCATATTCGCCTTCCCGAGCGAGAAGCTGGGCTGACGATCCAGCACTTCGTGCCAGTTTCCCCCCCGCGCCTTTCTTCAATTCAACGTTATGAAGTACCGATCCAACGGGAATGGAAGCAATTGGGAGGGCATTGCCTGGTTTAATGTCGGCATCAGGACCTGATATGACGCCATCACCGACCTTTAGGCCAATTGGGCAGATAATATACCTTTTTTCCCCATCCGCATAATGCAGGAGAGCAATTCTTGCAGATCGGTTCGGATCATATTCGATATGGGCCACTTTTGCAGGTACGCCGAACTTATCACGCTTGAAATCGATTATTCGATACTGCTTTTTATGCCAGCCAGCACGGTAACGCACCGTAATCTTACCACGGTTGTTCCTGCCGCCACTTTGGCTTAGTTTTACAACCAGCGATTTTTCCGGCCTGCTCCTCGTTACTTCCTCGAATGTCGATGAAGTCTGAAATCTTCGGCCCGGTGATGTTGGATTATAAGTCTTTACTGGCATTTACGCACCCTCAAATATATCAATCTTTTCGCCTGGCTTCAGCGTGACGTATGCTTTCTTCCAGTCAGACCGGCGTCCAAGCCTCTGACCCATACGTTTCTTCTTTCCCGCAGTTTTCACCGTGGTTACATCCGCAACTTTTACCTTGAATATCCCCTCGATTGCCTTTCTTACCTGCAACTTGTTGGCATCAGGCCTTACCTCGAAGGTCAGGACATTATTTTTTTCTTTCAGACGCGTACCCTTTTCCGTTATACGCGGTGCCCGAATTATATCGTAGAGATCCGTTGTCATTTTCCGTACACCTCCTGCATGGCGCTCAGAGCATCTTGCGTCATAATGAGGTATCTGTACTTCAACAAATCATATACATTAATATTTTCCATTCTGATCACCTTAACTGAAGGGATGTTGCGCGAAGCCAGCGTCAGGTTTTTATTCTCCGATTTAATAAGAACGAGTGCGTTCTCCTTGACACCGAGCGTTTCAAGCAGCGATGTTACCAACTTGGTTTTCGGCTCGGCAAAATCAAGTGAATTAACGAGAACCAGGCGGTTATCAACAACCTTTGAAGCTATGGCATCAACAAGCGCACCACGTTTTTCTTTTTTCGGTAGCGAATAGGAGTAATCACGTGGCAATGGTCCAAAACAGGTACCGCCATGTCTCCACAGGGGTGAACGGCTGCTTCCTGCACGGGCACGCCCAGTTCCCTTCTGTTTCCAGGGTTTTTTTCCACCACCGCTCACCATCGCCTTGTTCTTCGTCGATGCAGTACCTGCGCGCTTGTTCGCAAGTTGGTTCACGACCGATGCATGGATAAGGTGAGGTCGGATTGCAGATCCGAATATGGAAGGAAGCTCCACATCCTTTACTTTCATATTTTTTTGGTCAACCATGATGACTGACGGCATTTCGGTAATCCTCAATTTGTTGATTAATCAGCCTTGTAGATAAGAAGCAGGCCGTTGACGCCGCCCGGCACTGCACCGCGTACGAATAACAGGTTTTGATCGGGCCGAACATCTACTATTTCCAGGTTTTTAATTGTCATATTTGCCACTCCCATGTGACCTGGGAGTTTCTTACCGGGCCATACGCGAGAAGGGTAGGCACTTGCACCGATCGATCCGGGAGCCCGATTAAACATGGATCCATGCCCACCGGGACCACCGGCAAAATTATGCCGCTTCATAACTCCGGCAAAACCCTTTCCTTTCGTCCTGCCGCTTACTGTGACCATATCGCCTTTTTTGAACATGTCGATAGTCACAATCTGACCAGCTTCAAACGCTCCGGTCCGGAATTCTCTGAGCACGCGATGAGGAGTAGTATCAGCCTTCTTAAAATGTCCGGCCATTGCTTTGGTAATACGATTTTTCTTCTTTTCTTCATCAAAGGTCATCTGGACGGCTTCATACCCATCCGTCTCGGTAGTTTTTTTCTGAACCACCTTACAAGGACCAGCTTGGATCACCGTCACGGGAATCAGTTCTCCACCGTTAAAATGTTGGCTCATGCCAATTTTTTTCCCAATAATGCCTCTGCTCATAATTAGTATCCCTTCACCCGCATGCTGCCGGCAACGACTAACGACATTACATTGCGTCTACCGCTAATTTGCCTGCTAGAGTTTAATCTCAACATCGACACCAGCCGCCAGATCAAGCTTCATCAATGCATCCACCGTTTGCGGCGTAGGATCTAATATATCCATCAGCCGCTTGTGCGTTCTGATCTCGAATTGCTCGCGAGACTTTTTATCCACATGAGGAGAACGCAGAACAGTCCAGCGGTTAATCACGGTAGGGAGTGGAATGGGGCCGGACACCTTGGCTCCAGTCCTCTTCGCAGTATCCATGATTTCTACCGCAGATTGGTCAAGCAGTCTGTGGTCATATCCTTTTAGGCGTATTCTAATCTTCTGTGTCACGTGAGTTCCCTTCTCTTTTACTCGATCACTTCGGTGATAACCCCTGCGCCCACGGTCCTGCCGCCCTCGCGAATGGCGAACCGGAGCTCCTTGTCCATGGCGATCGGCATGATCAGCTCCACCGTGCAGCTCATGTTGTCGCCCGGCATCACCATCTCAACACCCTCGGCAAGTTTTACCACTCCCGTCACATCCGTTGTCCGGAAGTAAAACTGAGGACGATACCCATTGAAAAACGGGGTGTGGCGGCCGCCTTCTTCCTTCGTCAATATGTACGCTTCCGCCTTGAACTTCATGTGCGGCGTTATGCTGCCAGGCTTCGCCAATACCATTCCGCGCTCTACGTCTTCCTTCTTGATGCCTCGGAGGAGCACGCCAACGTTGTCTCCTGCCTCGCCCTGGTCCAGAAGCTTCCGGAACATCTCAACACCCGTGACCACGGTCTTCTGTGTGGGCTTAATGCCCACAATCTCGATTTCCTCGCTTACCTTTACCACTCCGCGCTCGATCCTGCCCGTAACCACGGTGCCGCGACCAGCGATGGAGAACACGTCTTCCACTGGCATAAGATAGGGTTTGTCTACTTCACGCTTGGGCTGGGGGATGTAGCTGTCAAGAGCTGCCATAAGCTCATGAATGCTTTTGTACTCAGGAGCATTAATATCCTTGCTCTCGCTCTGGAGGGCCTTTAAGGCGCTCCCTTTGACGATCGGGGTTTTATCACCCGGGAACTGGTACTTGGTCAGTAGCTCCCGAATCTCGAGTTCCACGAGTTCAATAAGCTCGGGGTCGTCTACCATGTCAATTTTGTTCATGTAGACGACGATATACGGCACGCCGACCTGTCGGGCGAGCAGGATATGCTCGCGGGTCTGTGGCATGGGGCCGTCTGCCGCGGAAACCACGATAATTGCGCCATCCATCTGGGCGGCTCCGGTGATCATGTTCTTGATGTAGTCGGCATGGCCGGGGCAGTCCACATGGGCGTAGTGACGGTTGTCCGTCTGATATTCCACGTGTGCCGTAGCAATCGTGATGCCGCGCTCTCGTTCTTCCGGCGCCTTGTCGATATTGTCGTACGAAACAAATGTCGCGAAGTTCTTGAACGACAGCACCTTTGTGATGGCCGCCGTTAAGGTCGTCTTGCCGTGGTCAACGTGGCCGATGGTGCCCACGTTCAAATGCGGTTTTGTCCTCTCAAATTTTGCCTTTGCCATGCTGTCCGCCTCCTGATGGGAAGTGAATACCTATTTGCCAGATGAAACTACTTCTTTACGACCTCGCCCTTTACCTTGGCAATGATCTGCTCTGATATGGTCTTTGGTACTTCTTCGTAATGCGCGAACTGCATTGTGTAGGTGGCCCTGCCCTGTGTTTTGGACCTGATGTCCGTTGCATAGCCAAACATTTCCGAGAGAGGCACCTGTGCTGAAATGACACGGCCCGCACCTCTCATATTCATACCCTGCACCCGTCCACGGCGCGAGTTCAGATCGCCAATAATATCACCCATATATTCTTCAGCACACACAACCTCTACCGCCATTATCGGCTCAAGCAGGGCGGGATTGGCTTTACCTGCGCCTTCTTTAAAGCCCATGGATCCTGCAATCTTGAACGCCATTTCTGATGAGTCAACATCGTGATATGATCCATCAATAAGCGTTATCTTGATATCAACTACTGGATACCCGGCGAGCACGCCATTCTCCATTGCTTCTTCAATGCCTTTCTGGGTAGGCGCTACATACTCCTTTGGAATGGAACCGCCTACTGTCTTGTTCACAAATTCAAAACCTTTTCCCGGCTCCTGCGGCTCGAGTTCGAGCACGACATGTCCATATTGACCGCGCCCCCCAGACTGACGTACAAACTTGCCTTCTGCGGTGACTTTCTTCTTTATCGTTTCTCGATACGCAACTTCTGGCTTACCCACATTGGCGTCAACTTTAAACTCGCGTAAAAGCCGATCGACAATTATCTCCAGATGAAGCTCTCCCATACCCGAGATGATGACCTGCCCTGTCTCCTGGTCCGTCATCACTCGGAACGACGGATCTTCCTGCATGAGTTTCTGAAGCGAGAATCCCAATTTCTCCTGGTCCGCCTTGGTTTTTGGCTCGATTGCCACAGAAATTACCGGCTCAGGGAATATCATGGCTTCCAAAACAACTGATTTATTTTCATCGCAAAGCGTGTGTCCTGTGAGTGTACTCTTGAGTCCCACAGCCGCACAAATATCGCCGGAATATATCTGCTCGATCTCTTCGCGCTTATTCGCATGCATTTTCAGCAGTCTACCGACACGCTCTCTCGTCCCCTTGGTCGAGTTGTACACATAAGACCCGGATGTCAGTGTGCCTGAATAGACACGAATGAAGGTAAGCTGACCTACGAACGGATCTGTCATGATCTTGAATGCGATCCCTGCAAAGGGTTCACTATCGGATGCGGTGCGAACTATTTCTTCACCCTTGGGACCGATGCCTGTGACCGGAGGAATGTCCAATGGTGATGGGAGGTAATCCACCACTGCATCCAGTAGCAGTTGAACACCCTTATTTTTGAAAGCCGAACCACAAATAACCGGGAAAATACTCATGGCAATCGTACCCTTGCGGATTGCAGCCATAATTTCGGCCTCAGTCGGCTGTATGCCATTCAGGAACTTTTCCATCACCGTATCATCCGCGTCAGCGATCTTCTCGATCATTTTTTCACGGTATTCCTGCGCCTTGGGCAAAAGATCGGCTGGGATATCGCCAACAACATATTTTGCACCAAGCGTTTCGTCGTCGAAGAGCACCGCTTTCATTTTTACGAGATCGATACACCCACGGAATTTATCTTCAGCGCCAATAGGAAGTTGAATCGGCACCGGATTTGCGCCAAGCCGGTCGATCATAGACTGCACGCTCATGTAAAAGTCTGCGCCGATACGGTCCATTTTGTTCATGAACGCTATACGCGGAACCTGATACTTATCCGCCTGACGCCACACCGTCTCGGATTGCGGTTCAACGCCGCTCACGGAATCGAATGCCGCAACCGCACCATCAAGGACACGGAGGGATCGCTCCACCTCAATAGTAAAATCCACATGACCGGGCGTATCAATTATATTGATGCGCTTGTCCCGCCAAAAACAGGTTGTCGCCGCCGAAGTGATGGTTATACCTCGCTCCTGCTCCTGAACCATCCAGTCCATGACCGCGGTACCGTCATGCACCTCACCGATCTTATAGGAAACACCTGTATAATACAGGATGCGCTCGGTCGTCGTCGTTTTGCCGGCGTCGATGTGAGCCATAATCCCGATGTTTCGTGTATTTTCTAATGAATACTGCCTAGCCAAAACTTCCTCCGCTTCTCGTTTTATACCTTACCAGCGATAGTGGGCAAATGCCTTATTGGCGTCTGCCATGCGGTGGATGTCTTCCTTCTTTTTTATTGCCCCACCGGTGTTGTTCGACGCATCCATGATCTCTCCAGCAAGTTTATCCACCATTGATTTCTCAGGTCGTTGCGAAGCATACAGCCTGAGCCAACGGTATGCAAGCGACATCCGGCGCGGTTGTTTTACCTCGATTGGCACCTGATATGAAGCCCCTCCAACCCGTCGAGATTTCACCTCGAGCGTCGGCTTCAAATTCTCTATAGCCTTCTTAAAAACAACAATAGGATCGCTGTTGGTTTTCTGCTGAATTTTATCTAGTGCCTTATAGCAAATGGCCTCTGCCGTGCTCTTCTTGCCCTTGCGCATAAGCACATTCACAAACTTGGCGAGCATCTGGCTGTGATATTTTGGATCCGGCAACGATTCTCTTTTAACGACAACTTGTTTTCTCGGCATAATATGGAATTCCTTCTCTTACGCATTTGGCGCCGCTCATCAGAACGCCGGTTAACGCTACCCACTTTCTACTTCGGCCGCTTTGCTCCATACTTGGATCGACCCTGCTTACGATTTGCGACACCCACGGTATCCAGCGTACCTCTTACAATGTGATAGCGCACGCCCGGGAGATCCTTAACTCTTCCACCACGAATGAGAACAATCGAGTGCTCCTGCAAATTGTGTCCTACGCCAGGAATATAGGTGGTCACTTCCATCTGGTTTGTAAGCCTTACCCTCGCCACCTTGCGGAGAGCCGAGTTTGGCTTTTTCGGTGTTGTAGTATACACCCTGATACAGACCCCTCTTTTCTGAGGACAGCTCTTCAGCGCGGGGCTCTTAGTCTTGCTGGCAGCCAGGGATCTTCCTTTTCTGACAAGTTGACTAATTGTAGGCACGAGATTTACTCCTTAAAAACACAGGGATAGCACGTTTTTAAAAACATTGAGTCAAAACCCGGTAATTATACTGACACATGGACACTTTGTCAAGCTATTTCTGCCTACCACGAAAATCCTTAACGAATTATACGGCAGCGGCATGTGCAGCATCGAGAATCCCACGGAATTGCACAACTCTCATCATTTCGCTCTATTCAGTGATCGGCGCAGGCTCATCAACAACAACATATGTATTCCGATATTCGGTCATTCCAGTACCTGCAGGTATCAGCCTGCCCATAATCACATTTTCCTTCAAACCGACAAGATCGTCTATCGCACCAGTGATGGCAGCCTCGGTTAGCACGCGTGTCGTTTCCTGGAATGAAGCTGCTGAAATAAAGCTGTCCGTAGTGAGCGAAGCTTTTGTGATACCGAGCAGGATCGGGCGCGCTGTCGCAGGTTTGCCACCTTTTGCGATGATAGCTTCATTTTCCCGGGAGAAAGTGAACCGATCCACTTGCTCACCAATCAGGAATGCTGTATCACCAGCCTCCTCAATCCTTACTTTTCTCAGCATCTGACGAACAATGACTTCAATATGTTTATCATTGATACTCACACCCTGGAGCCGATATACCTGCTGCACTTCGTCCACCAGGTATTTTTGGAGTTCACGGGGACCAAGCACACTCAATATATCATGAGGGTCAACCGGACCATCCATCAAGGGTTCACCTGCCTGCAGCCAATCTCCCTCGTGCACATTCACGTGTTTGCCTTTGGGTATAAGATATTCTTTTTCATTACCACTGCCGTCTTTTACTAGAATACGGCGCATACCCTTCACAAATCCGCCGAACTCCACTGTTCCATCTATTTCGCTGATGATAGCCTGTTCTTTTGGTTTGCGTGCTTCGAATAACTCTGCTACCCGGGGAAGACCCCCCGTGATATCCTTCGTCTTAGTGGTTTCGCGCGGTATCTTCACGAGGATGTCTCCAGGGAAAATCTCATCATTTTTATCTACCAGGATGTGCGCCCCCGCCGGGAGCAAATACCTGGCCACAACATTCGACCCCGGCAGTTTTGCCGTCTTACCATGCGGATCCTTGATGGAAATGCGCGGGCGCAGGTTCTGGTTCGGATAATCAATGATTACCTTGCGGGACAAACCGGTAATCTCATCAACTTCCTCCCGCATCGTTACGCCTTCGATGATGTCTCCGAAAGCAATCTTACCGCCGATCTCGGTCAGGATCGGTAAAGAGTAGGGATCCCACTCAACAAGTTTCTGTCCCACTTCAACTTTGCGGCCATCCGGCACCTTAATGCGGGCACCGTAGATGACTGCGTATTTTTCCTTCTCGCGCCCGGTCTCGTCATAAATGGCGATGCTACCGTTCCGAGACATGGCCACATAATCGCCTTCTTTATTCTTCACGGTATTCAAGTTTAGGTATTTCATGATACCGGCGTTCTTGGTTTCCAGCACGGTCTGCTCAACAACTTTGCTCGCCGTACCACCAATATGGAAAGTCCGCATAGTAAGCTGGGTTCCCGGCTCGCCGATTGACTGTGCTGCGATGATCCCTATTGCTTCACCAATATTGACGAGTTTGCCGCGGCTCAGATCGCGACCATAGCACATCTTGCACACACCGCGCAGCGACTGGCACGTGAGCACAGACCTGATTTTGATGCGATCGATTCCCGCTTCGTCAATACCTTTGACAAGCTCCTCATTGATTTCCCGGCGCGTGCCGACAATCACTTCCTTGGTGATCGGGTCCTTGATGTCCTCAGCCGCTACACGTCCCAGAATGCGTTCTGACAACGGCTCGATGATTTCGCCGCCTTCCACGAGCGAACCAACTACAATACCATCGGTTGTTCCGCAGTCTTCCTGCGTGATGATCACATCCTGAGACACGTCGACAAGACGTCTCGTAAGGTAGCCCGAATTCGCGGTCTTCAAGGCTGTATCGGCAAGACCCTTTCGCGCACCGTGCGTCGAGATGAAATACTGAAGTACTGTCAGCCCCTCGCGGAAGTTCGCCGTAATCGGCGTTTCAATGATTTCTCCGGATGGTTTGGCCATCAGTCCGCGCATGCCTGCCAGCTGCCTGATCTGTTGGGTGCTACCGCGCGCGCCTGAGTCAGCCATCATGAAAATATTATTAAAGGATCGGGCCTCTTGCAATTCCGATTTCTTTGCACTGCCCAGTTCAACCGCTTCCATGCCAAGTTCGGCCATCATTTCATCGGCGATTTTTTCGGTCACGTTCGCCCAAATGTCGATTTCCTTGTTATAGCGCTCACCATTGGTGATAAGACCCTCGGTGTATTGCTGATGAATCTCCATGACCTCTTTTTGTGCCTGGTCGATGAATTTTTGTTTCTTGCTCGGGATATGCATGTCAGAAATACAGATAGAGATCCCGGCGCGAGTTGCATATTTGAAGCCAAGTTCCTTCAAATCATCAATCAGGGTCACCGTCCGGCGCAGGCCAAGTTTTCGGTAGCACTCATCAATGAGCTTCGCAAGTTCCTTTTTATTCATTTCCTTGTTAACAGATGAGAACGGCATCCCCTCTGGCAGAATATCACTGAACAACACGCGTCCCACCGTGGTCTCTTCTATCTTACCGTTCAGCCGAACCCGCACGCGTGCGTGGATATCAGCCATGCGCTGGTCATAAGCGATTCGGACTTCGTCTCTTCCCGAGAATATTTTACCTTCTCCGAGAACGCCGGAACGAATCTTGGTGAGATAGTAACATCCAAGTACGATGTCCTGCGAAGGGACGGTAATCGGCCTGCCGTTCGCCGGAGAGAGCACATTGTTGATCGAAAGCATGAGAACCCTAGCCTCGAGCTGGGCCTCTACCGAAAGCGGGATATGCACTGCCATTTGGTCGCCGTCAAAATCTGCGTTGAATGCCGCGCATACTAACGGATGGAGACGAATGGCCTTACCTTCGACCAACACAGGATCGAAAGCCTGAATACCAAGCCGGTGAAGCGTAGGGGCGCGGTTTAACATGACCGGATGCTCTTGAATCACCTCTTCCAGAACATCCCACACTTCTGGCCTTTCCCGTTCGATCATTTTTTTAGCGCTTTTTATAGTTGTCGCATAACCCTTCTCTTCAAGCTTGTTGAAGATAAAAGGCTTGAAGAGTTCCAGCGCCATTTTTTTAGGTAGGCCGCACTGGTGCAGCTTGAGATCAGGCCCGACGACAATGACTGATCGTCCGGAATAGTCCACTCGCTTGCCCAGCAGGTTCTGACGGAAACGGCCCTGTTTGCCTTTCAACATATCAGAAAGCGACTTGAGAGGACGTTTGTTCGGCCCTCGCAGTACGCGTCCGCGCCTGCCATTGTCAAAGAGCGCATCCACTGCTTCCTGGAGCATCCTTTTTTCATTCCGGACGATAACGGATGGCGCTTTTAGCTCCTCAAGACGGTGCAGCCGGTTGTTCCGGTTGATGACCCTTCGATACAGATCATTCAGGTCAGAGGTGGCGAAGCGACCACCTTCAAGCGGCACGAGCGGCCGCAGCTCCGGCGGAATCACCGGGATGACATCAAGAATCATCCACTCAGGCTTGTTGCCGGATTTGCGGAATGCCTCAATTACCTTCAGCCGTTTGGTTAATTTTTTCTTTGTTGCAACGGAGGTAGCATCCTCGATCTTCTTTCGAATGTCCTCGGATTCAACATCGAGATCGATGGTCTTCAGCATTTCCCTGATCGCCTCGGCGCCCATGCCCGCCTTAAACGAACCAGCACCGTGGTCTTGCATTGCTTTCCGATACTTTTCCTCTGTTAAGAGTTCTTTGTGCTTCAGCTTAGTGATATCGGAATCGCCCGGGTCAACGACAACGTACCCTTCAAAATAGAGGACCTTTTCAAGCTGACGCAGCGTCATGTCGAGTAGCGTACCGATCCTGCTCGGAAGCCCCTTCAGGAACCAGATATGGGCAACCGGTGAAGACAGCTCGATATGTCCCATCCGCTCGCGCCGTACCTTGGACTGGATCACTTCGACTCCGCACTTGTCGCATACGATGCCGCGATGCTTCATTCGCTTGTATTTTCCGCAGAGGCATTCCCAGTCCTTGATCGGACCGAATATCTTCGCACAGAACAAGCCATCCCGCTCCGGCTTGAAAGACCGATAATTGATCGTCTCGGGTTTTTTTACTTCACCATAGGACCATTCTTTGATGCGGTCCGGTGATGCGATCTTGATCCGCATGGCGTCAAAACTGATGTCCTTCGGCTTCTCAAAGAGATTCATGACATCCGTTCTCGCTTTACTTTCCGCAAATTGTTTCCCTTCCACTGTGGACCTCCATTCGGAACTGCCGTACGAAATCGCGGCACCCGGATACATTACACGTGATTATCGAGCCGATGAAATATTTTCGAGCCCGATCACCCGTTCCTTTTCGTTCTTCCGCTCAATCAGCTCCACGTCAAGACAAAGGCTTTGCAGTTCTTTGATGAGAACATAGAACGATTCGGGCAGACCTGGTTCCAGTGTATTCTCACCCTTTACAATCGCCTCGTAGATCTTGGCGCGTCCTGACACATCGTCGGACTTTACCGTCAAGAACTCCTGAAGACAGTATGCTGCACCATAGGCCTGGAGCGCCCAGACTTCCATTTCGCCAAGACGCTGGCCGCCGAATTGGGCCTTACCTCCGAGGGGCTGCTGGGTTACCAGAGAGTAGGGACCGATGGAACGCGCGTGAAGCTTGTCATCGACAAGATGATGCAGTTTCAGCATGTACATGTAACCCACGGTAACCGGTTTGTCAAAGGGATCGCCGGTGCGACCGTCGAACAACTGTGACTGCCCGGTCGGAGGCATCTTCGCTTCCTTAAGCATGGACTTGATATGGTCCTCGGTAGCACCGTCGAACACTGGTGTTGCCACATGCAGGCCAAGTGCCTTTGCCGCCCATCCTAGATGAGTTTCTAGAATCTGCCCGACATTCATACGCGAAGGTACGCCAAGCGGGTTCAGTACGATCTCAACCGGTGTCCCATCAGGAAGGCATGGCATGTCTTCTTCAGGTACGATCTTGGAGACCACGCCCTTGTTCCCGTGTCTACCCGCCATTTTATCGCCTACCGAAAGTTTGCGCTTCATGGCAACATATACTTTTACCAGCTTCACCACGCCCGGCGGCAGATCGTCTCCGCGCTTTAAACGACCGATCTTTTCATCATAAATCGCCTCGAGTATGCTCAACTGATTTTCCGAGCTATCAAGAACCTCCTGAAGTTTAGCAGGATAGTCCTCCGATTCAACCTTGATCTTAGCCAGATCCTTTTCAGGCAGCTTGTCCAATATCTCAGCGGTTATCTTCTTACCCTTAGCCAACTCCGTTTTGCCCGTTTTGGAGTTCACGACCTTGTCTGCAGTGGTTTTACCGCTCAGAATCCGGCGGATGCGCTTAAACCTATCTTCCTTGACGGCTCGCATCTCATCTTGGTACTCTTTCTGCAAGCGGGATATCTCTTCGCTTTCCTGGGTCTTCAACCGCTCATTCTTATCCTCGCCTTTGCGGGAGAAAACCTTCACATCAATGACCGTTCCTTCGATACCGGGAGAAGCATACAGCGATGCATCACGAACGTCGCCGGCCTTTTCACCGAAGATCGCGCGAAGAAGCTTTTCCTCCGGCGTCAATTGCGTCTCGCCTTTTGGCGTCACTTTGCCGATAAGAATGTCGCCGGGCATGACCTCTGCCCCGATGCGGATGATCCCGTTCTCATCGAGATTACGCAATGTCTCTTCGCCTAGGTTCGGGATGTCACGGGTAATGTCTTCCTTCCCGAGTTTGGTATCCCGGGCCTCAATCTCGAACTCCTCAATATGAATGGAGGTATAACGGTCCTCCTTCACAATCTTTTCACTGATGATGATAGCGTCTTCGTAATTATATCCGCTCCAGGGCATGAAGGCCACGAGCACATTCTGACCGAGCGCAAGTTCGCCAAGATCGGTCGCCGGGCCATCCGCGATCACCTGTCCCTTTTTCACCTTGTCGCCGCTACGCACAATAGGCTTTTGGTTCATGCAGGTATTCTGATTCGATCGGTAGAATTTCGTCAGGGGATGGGTGTCAATAACTGTCCTACCCTTGGCATCTTCGCCTTTGACCGTAATGCGCGTTGAATCAACCGCCTCTACAATACCATCACGTTTCGCGGATACGATCGCACCCGAGTCTCTGGCGGCAACCCGCTCCATACCAGTTCCAACAATGGGCGCCTGAGGCCGGAGCAACGGTACCGCCTGGCGCTGCATGTTCGATCCCATGAGGGCGCGGTTCGCATCGTCATTCTCGAGGAAAGGGATGAGCGCCGCAGACACGGAGACGATCTGCTTCGGAGAGACATCCATGTACTGCACTTCCTCAGCGCTTACCAGTTTGAATTCACCGCCCACGCGCGCAGATACGCTCTCGACACCAATCCTGCCGCGTCCGTCTACCGGAGTATTGGCCTGAGCGATCACATAGTTCTCCCCGTCAACTGCGGACAGGTACTCTATTTCGTCAGTTACTTTGCTATCCTTGACCTTTCGGTACGGGGCTTCGATAAAGCCGTAGTCATTTACTCTGGCATAGGTAGCCAGAGATACAATGAGGCCGATATTCGGACCTTCAGGAGTCTCGATGGGGCAGATCCTGCCATAGTGGGTCGCGTGTACGTCTCGCACTTCGAAACCAGCCCGCTCCCGTGTGAGGCCGCCTGGCCCGAGGGCAGAAAGTCTGCGCTTATGTGTGATCTCAGCAAGCGGATTCGTCTGATCCATAAACTGCGAGAGCTGACTGGAACCGAAAAACTCCTTAACAGCTGCAATAACCGGTTTGGGATTGATGATATCATGAGGCATGAGAGCATCGACGTCCTGAAGGCTCATGCGTTCCTTAATGGCGCGCTCCATGCGCGCCAATCCCACCCGTATCTGGTTCTCCAGAAGCTCACCCACCGATCGGACTCGCCGATTGCCGAGATGATCAATATCGTCCACCTCTCCCCTGCCGGTCCGGAGATTAACGAGATATCGGATAACTTCAACCACATCCTGCGCATTGAGCGTGGTCTTTTCGATCGGAATATCCAGCTTTAATTTCTTATTCAGCTTAAGTCGTCCGACGGGCGAGAGGTCATAACGCTTTGCATTGAAGAACATGCTTGTGAACAATTTGCGAGCCATGTCGACCGTCGGTGGTTCTCCTGGCCTCATCTTGCGGTAGATTTCGAGGAGAGCTTCGTCCGAGGACTGCACTTTATCCGAGAGAAGCGTATCCCTCATTGCTGAGATCACATGGATGCCATCCATATAGATCACTTCGAGCTTTTCCACCTTGGTAGCACTGACCTGAGTCAGGAATGCTTCCGTGATCTTGTCATTCGCAGCCAACAAAACTTCTCCCGTCTCAGGATCGATCACATCCCGCAGGACGGCCCGATCAATAAGCTCTTCCCGGGCAATAGGTATCTCGGTTATGCCGGCAGCTTCCATCTTCTTCAGGGCGCCGCGCGTCATCTTGGCCCCTTCTTTGACGATCTGTTCGCGAGATGTTTTATCAGTGATGGTTATGGGAGCCTTGAGTCCTGCAAGCACATCGGCGCGTATGCCACGGGTGAAAACATCCTTCTTGATCTTTATATCCTCGATGGGATAATACATTCTGAGCAAGTCTTCGTTCGAATAACCAAATGCTTTGAGCAGGATAGTTGCCGGGATCTTCCTGCGCCTGTCGATCCGCACATAGACGATGTCCTTCACATCGAATTCGAAATCAAGCCATGACCCCCGATAAGGTATGATGCGGGCGGAGTAAAGAATCTTTCCGCTCGCATGGGTCCTGCCCTTGTCGTGGGTGAAGAAGGCCCCAGGGGAACGGTGAAGCTGACTTACGACCACCCGCTCGGTCCCATTTACAATAAAGGTACCCGTCTCGGTCATTAGCGGAAGATCCCCGACATAGACCTCCTGCTCCTTGATATCCTTGACCCGCTTTGTTGCGGTTTGTTCGTCCTTCTCGAAAAACACAAGACGTGTCTTGATTTTAAGAGGAGCCGCAAATGTGGCACCTCGCTGCAGACATTCCCAGATGCTATACTTTGGATCACCCAGTGAGTAGCCGAGATAGTCTACCATCGCGGTTTCATTGAAGTCATAAATGGGGAACACGCTTTTGAAGGCGGCCTGCAGCCCCATCTCTTTTCTCTTTTCAGACGCGAGTTCCTTCTGAAGAAAATAGTCATAGGAGCGTTTCTGAATCTCAATCAGATCAGGAATTTCCAGGATCGTAGGGATCTTTGAAAAATCCTTTCGTACGCGAACAAGCTCTCTTTTTTCCTTAGACATTATCGCACCCCTTCAACCACAATAAAATACACATTGAAAAATGCAGCCGGAAAGATCACGGTGGCTGGCGCCCCAATACATCATTTATCACTGTGTACTTTGTGTCTCTTTATGCTGATTTTTCCCACCTTCACGCACTCTATCCATAAACGCAAAAAGTCCTCTGCCCTCCGGGCCGATTCCGGAGGGCAAGGACTTGGTAATTGAGATAGAGTGTAGATTACTTGATCTCGACGGTTGCCCCGGCATCGGTGAGTTTTTTCTTCATGGTTTCAGCTTCTTCCTTGGCGACCCCGGTCTTTACCGGTTTCGGTGCGCCTTCCACCAAATCCTTCGCCTCCTTGAGGCCAAGTCCAGTAAGCTCGCGAACCACTTTAATGACGTTGATCTTCTGGGCACCGGCACTTGCCAGTACTACGTCGAATGCCGTTTTTTCCTCAACAGCTGCCGCACCTGCACCTGCTCCTGCAGCCGCAACGGCCACGGGTGCCGCTGCAGACACGCCCCACTTCTCTTCGAGCATCTTACTCAAATCTGCCGCCTCAAGAACGGTCAAACCGCTCAGTTCATCAACAAGTCTCGCTAAATCCGCCATGTATCAATTCCTCCTAAAGTGTATAAACTTTTTTTAATACGCGCCCGTAACTGGGTGCGGTTCTAATGCCTGGTTACCCTTTGTCTGCCTTTGCCTTCATAACTCTGGCGAGCTGACCGCCCGGGGCTGCAAGCACGCCAACTATCCTCGATGCAGGCGCCTGCAGAAGACCGACGATCTTCCCGCGGAGCGCGTTGAGCGACGGCAGCGTTGCCAGGGTCCTGATGTCCGCCTGCTTGAGCAACTTTCCCTCGAGCACGCCAACCTTGAGCTCCAGTTTTGCCTGAGTCTTGGCGAAATCGAACAACACTCGGGAAGGCGCAACCACATCATCATACCCAAGCGCAATGCCCACAGGGCCGACGAAGTAGTCCTTAAGCGGTTCAAGACCTGTTCCTTCCGCCGCTTTCCTTGCCAGCGTATTTTTCACTACGCGGTATTCAACATGGGCCTTGCGCAACTTCGCTCGAAGATCCGTTATTTGCTCCACGTTAATCCCGGAGTATCCGGTTATAACCGCTGTCTTGGCACGAACGAACTTCTCATGCAGCTCGTCTATGGCTTCTTTTTTTTCCTGCTTATTCACGCGTTCCTCCTTTCTTTTAAAATCCCCGACGACCAGCCCGGGAATCTTAAAAGAAGGTGTCGTAATCATACATCCTCTTTTCAACCCGGGTCTCGGCAGGCTCCTTTTTCGGAATTAAACCAACGAAGACCATCCTGCAGTCTTCATTGGCGCCTGCTGTCTCGGACCACACCCCGCTATCCGGAGCCGACCTTTATTGAATGTTCGCCTTCTTAATCTGTAATCCTTTCGACAAGGGCCGTATCCATTTTTATGCCTGGCCCCATCGTTGTAGAAATTGTCACGTTCTTAAGATACCTGCCTTTGCTCGATGAAGGCTTGGCCTTTAAAATAGACTCGAGCACTGCTTTGGCATTACCTATCAGCTTATTCTCATCGAATGACACCTTGCCAACAGGTACATGCACAATACCCGCTTTTTCGACGCGATATTCGACTTTACCTGCCCTGATGTCCTTAATCGCCTTTGCAACGTCAAAAGTAACCGTGCCCGTCTTGGGATTCGGCATCAAGCCGCGAGGGCCAAGCACCTTGCCAAGTCTGCCAACGAGACCCATGATGTCCGGCGTTGCTACGACTGTATCGAAATCCGTCCAGCCTTCCTTTTGAATCTTATCAGCCAGGTCCTCAGCTCCCACATATTCGGCGCCGGCATCCCGTGCCTCTTTGTCCTTCTCACCCTTGGCGAATACCAGGATTCTAACTTTTTTACCGGTGCCATGTGGAAGAACGACCGTTCCACGAACCATCTGGTCCGCCTGCTTAGGATCCACACCAAGGTTAACTGCCAGGTCTACCGTCTCATCAAACTTGGTACTGGCTATTTTTTTTGCCAGAGCTACAGCCTCTTCGAGGCTATATAATTTGATCCTATCCACCAGTGCTGCAGCTGCTTTATACTTTTTCCCTGCCATGACCTCTCCTCGCGGTAGTAGTGGCCGTTGACGGCCTCCCGCATTTTTCCTTCGTAATTGGAGCCTGCAGATTGAAGATCTACATCCACAATCTAAAACTCCGCCGTGAACTACTCTACAACTTCCAATCCCATGCTCTTTGCAGAGCCTTCAATCATGCGCATGGCCGACTCAATACTGGCAGCATTCAAATCAGGAAGCTTCGTTTGTGCAATTTCCCGAATCTGTGCCTTGGTGACCTTGCCTACCTTATCCTTGTTCGGAACACCGGAACCCTTGACGATGCCAGCAGCTTTTTTGAGGAGTTCGGCAGCCGGGGGTGTCTTAGTAATAAAGGTAAAAGTCCGGTCCGAATAAACCGAAATGATGACCGGCACAATGGTGTCACCCATCTTTTGTGTCTTGGCATTGAATGCCTTGCAGAACTCCATGATGTTGACGCCATGCTGACCAAGAGCAGGCCCCACCGGAGGTGCAGGGTTCGCCTTGCCTGCCGGGACCTGAAGCTTGATTTTTGCTTTAATTTCTTTAGCCATTGATTTACTCCTGCTCTACGTTATCAGAATGTTGAATTTATCTGTCTTATTTCTTATTTTTCTTTTTCCCGCTCAACCTGCAGAAATTCCAACTCGACAGGTGTTGATCGCCCAAAGATGCTCACCATCACTCTGAGCCGGCCCTGCGTAGGGTTGACATCTTCCACAGTACCGATAAAACTGCTGAAGGGGCCATCGATTACCCTGACCCGATCACCTTTTTGATAAGCCTGCTTCGGCTGAGCCTGAGCAACGGCACCCTCCTCAGCCTGCTTCAAAATTGTTTTCACTTCATCATCGCTCAACGGGGTGGGATTTGTGCTACCGCCGACGAATCCTGTGACCTTCGGAGTATCCTTGATGACATGCCACGTATCATCATCCATTTCCATCTCAACGAGGATGTAGCCGGGGAAAAACTTCCGCTGCGACTTGCGCTTCTTCCCTGCCTTGATCGAAAGCACTTCTTCCGTTGGGACCAGTATCTGGCCAATCTTTTCCTGCAGCACAAGTTTTGAGACTGTTTCAAGGATACTTGTTTTCACCTTGTTCTCAAAACCCGCATATGTATGTACTACGTACCAGTTCATCGGCATATTTTTTCTTTCTTATTTATTCAGGAAGGCAAGAGTGATGATCTTCCCCAACGCCATATCTACCAAACCAAGGAAAAAGGCCGCGATGAGCACCGTAATGATCACCACCCAGGTAGAACCGATGACCTCCTTCTTTGTCGGAAACACTACTTTCTTTAGTTCCAGCATCACTTCTTTGAAGAATTCCGCAATTTTGTTAAACATGGGAAAAGCCTCTTTCTTCACATAAGGAATTTGGCAGGCCAGGAGGGACTCGAACCCCCAGCAGCCGGATTTGGAGTCCGGAGCTCTACCATTAGAGCTACTGGCCTGTGACCTACTCAGCAGCATCCTCCAGGTAACGCAGATTACGCCTTGGTTTCCTTGTGAGTTGTGTGTTTTCTACAGAACCGGCAATACTTGTCCAAGTTCAGCTTATCAGGGGTGTTCCTCTTGTTCTTTGTTGTCGAATAGTTCTTTCGCTTGCACTCGCCGCAAGCAAGTAATACGATCTCACGCATATCAATAGCCTCACATTCTATTTCGAATTTTGGATTTTGGATTTTGGATAGCTTATGTTTTTATGCCAATTCCGCGATCCACTATCCGCAATTTATTTACTCGATCACTTCGGTGATAACCCCTGCGCCCACGGTCCTGCCGCCCTCGCGAATGGCGAACCGGAGCTCCTTGTCCATGGCGATCGGCATGATCAGCTCCACCGTGCAGCTCATGTTGTCGCCCGGCATCACCATCTCAACACCCTCGGCAAGTTTTACCACTCCCGTCACATCCGTTGTCCGGAAGTAAAACTGAGGACGATACCCATTGAAAAACGGGGTGTGGCGGCCGCCTTCTTCCTTCGTCAATATGTACGCTTCCGCCTTGAACTTCATGTGCGGCGTTATGCTGCCAGGCTTCGCCAATACCATTCCGCGCTCTACGTCTTCCTTCTTGATGCCTCGGAGGAGCACGCCAACGTTGTCTCCTGCCTCGCCCTGGTCCAGAAGCTTCCGGAACATCTCAACACCCGTGACCACGGTCTTCTGTGTGGGCTTAATGCCCACAATCTCGATTTCCTCGCTTACCTTTACCACTCCGCGCTCGATCCTGCCCGTAACCACGGTGCCGCGACCAGCGATGGAGAACACGTCTTCCACTGGCATAAGATAGGGTTTGTCTACTTCACGCTTGGGCTGGGGGATGTAGCTGTCAAGAGCTGCCATAAGCTCATGAATGCTTTTGTACTCAGGAGCATTAATATCCTTGCTCTCGCTCTGGAGGGCCTTTAAGGCGCTCCCTTTGACGATCGGGGTTTTATCACCCGGGAACTGGTACTTGGTCAGTAGCTCCCGAATCTCGAGTTCCACGAGTTCAATAAGCTCGGGGTCGTCTACCATGTCAATTTTGTTCATGTAGACGACGATATACGGCACGCCGACCTGTCGGGCGAGCAGGATATGCTCGCGGGTCTGTGGCATGGGGCCGTCTGCCGCGGAAACCACGATAATTGCGCCATCCATCTGGGCGGCTCCGGTGATCATGTTCTTGATGTAGTCGGCATGGCCGGGGCAGTCCACATGGGCGTAGTGACGGTTGTCCGTCTGATATTCCACGTGTGCCGTAGCAATCGTGATGCCGCGCTCTCGTT
Organism: uncultured Nitrospiraceae bacterium; assembly: GCA_964447405.1. GTDB lineage: Bacteria > Nitrospirota > UBA9217 > UBA9217 > UBA9217 > JALNZF01. The sequence continues at coordinate 645,413 of CAYUSP010000004.1, forward strand.
CTTCCGGCGCCTTGTCGATATTGTCGTACGAAACAAATGTCGCGAAGTTCTTGAACGACAGCACCTTTGTGATGGCCGCCGTTAAGGTCGTCTTGCCGTGGTCAACGTGGCCGATGGTGCCCACGTTCAAATGCGGTTTTGTCCTCTCAAATTTTGCCTTTGCCATGCTGTCCGCCTCCTGATGGGAAGTGAAAAACAAACATTACTATTCACTTATATATAAATATAAGGTCTACGTACTGGAGCCCATGAGCGGGATCGAACCGCTGACCTCATCCTTACCAAGGATGTGCTCTGCCAACTGAGCTACATGGGCACTCAACTCAAAATGGAGCGGGAAACGGGATTCGAACCCGCGACCCCAAGCTTGGAAGGCTTGCGCTCTAGCCAGCTGAGCTATTCCCGCATGCTCGGTTCACTAGTGTTTGTAAAAAAATATTATAATGATGGGCAATGTGCGTAGTCTAAAATCCTCATTAAAAAACTGGTGGGGAGGGGAGGTTTCGAACCTCCGTAGGCTGACGCCGACAGATTTACAGTCTGTTCCCTTTGGCCACTCGGGCACCTCCCCGCATGAGCACAACGCACCGACCACATCACACGGTCATTACAAAATGGAGCCACCGAAGGGAATCGAACCCCCGACAGGCTGATTACAAATCAGCTACTCTACCAACTGAGTTACGGTGGCAGTACCCTCGGGACACACCACACCCGTGCTTTCTCGCCGAAGATAATCTTATTTTAACCACGAGTTAGCGATAAACTGACAGACAACGTGCTAAAGAATAGCAATTATAAGGGATTGCGGCAGAGATTGTCAAGGAAAAAAGACATATTTACCAGGCTTCTTTATTATTACGTCAACAACCAGCCGACCATCAACCGGTCAACTGATAGTCCGGCGCTGACGGAGCACTTCAAATAGGATTGATCCCGCTGCAACCGAGACATTCAGGGAGCCTATCTTTCCCTTTTGCGGCAGAGACACAAGGTAATCGCAATGCTCCCTCACGAGTTTTCTTACGCCCCGGTCTTCACCGCCAAGAACGATGGCCATGGGTCGGGAAAAATCAGCATCCCAATAAATTGTCTCGCCGGATGCTTCCGCTCCAGCGATCCATAAACCTGCTTTTTTCAGTTCTTTTATGGTATTGACGATATTTACGACTTTGACGACCGGTATATATTCCAGGGCCCCGGCTGCGGCCTTTGCAGCTGTCTCGGTGAGGCCCGCGGCCCTGCGATCAGGAATAATGACTCCGTGCACTCCGGCAACCTCTGCAGTACGCAGAATTGCACCCAGGTTCCTCGGGTCCTCAATTCCGTCAAGAATCAAATACAGAGGGACTTGCCCTTTCTGTAGCGGCAATTTCAGTATTTCATCAAGGGTGGCATACTCGCGGGCAGCGGCAACCGCGATCACCCCCTGGTGTAACGCATTCGGCGCCTCGCGGCTCAACAGGTTCCGCGACGTAATTCTGACCTCAACTGCCCGCTCCCGGGCAAGCCGGACTATTTGCTGAATATCCCTATCGGACTGCCGCTGTTCGGCAATCATAACCAACTGAACAGGCCTACCAGCTCTGAGCACCTCAATGACGGGATTGATGCCGTATATTTTGTCTCTTTGCATGGAAGTCTCATTCCGCCGTAGTGAACTCTGAAAGAGAAGTAACTATTTGGGCTTCCATACCGTGCCATCAGCACGATCAAAAAGCTCTACCCCGCCATTGTCAAGGACAGCGCGGACACGGTCTGCCTCGGCCCAGTCTTTTTTCTCACGCGCTACGTTGCGCATATGAATAAGTTCCTCGATACGCTCTACGGAGAGGGTAACCTTGCTGTCGGCAAGCCTCCCCTCTTTAAACCACTCATCCGGACTCCGCAAAAAGATACCAAGCGTGCTGTTTACGTCCTGAAAGGATACCGATGCGGCGGATAAAATGATATACATGGCATCCTCGTTCTTTTTATCCATTTCCGCGAGGATCTTATTCACTTCCCGAACCAGGTCATAAATAAGTCCAATTGCGAATGCTGTATTGAAATCATCATCCATTGCTTCTTCAAATACTCTCGGCAGGTTCAGGATTTTCTCATATAAAGGGCGATCAGCAACCTCGATGACGCCCTCAGGCTTTACCACCGCGGGACGGCGACTAGCGAGGAATTTCTGCATCCCCTCCTTCATCGTATAAAACCGATCAAGTCCGGATCGGGCATCTTTCAGGTTGGCATCGGAAAAATCGATCGGGCTGCGATAATGCGTTGACAGCAGGAACAACCGCACGACCTCTGCGTCATATTGATTCAGGATGTCCCGTATCGTGAAAAAGTTCCCGAGTGATTTTGACATCTTCTCTTGGTTAATGTTTACAAAACCATTATGGAGCCAATAGTTAACAAACCTCAGCCCTGAGAAAGCTTCGCTCTGTGCTATCTCGTTCTCGTGATGCGGAAAGATAAGGTCCTTACCACCAGCGTGAATATCAAAGGTCTTTCCCAGATGTTTGAATCCCATGGCCGAGCACTCAATGTGCCAGCCAGGCCTGCCCTGTCCCCAGGGACTTTCCCAGGATGGTTCCCCTGGCTTTGATGCCTTCCACAGGGCAAAGTCGAGCGGATCCGCCTTGCGCTCATCGATTTCCACGCGAGCACCGGCCTTCAGGTCATCGAGGTTGCGCTTGGACAATTTACCATACTCCTTGAAGCTGGACACCCGGAAATATACATCTCCGTCCACCACATAGGCATGCCGCCGGTTGACAAGCCCCTGTATGACCTCGATCATCTCCGCGATATGCTCCGTTGCCTTCGGCTCGATGTCGGCCCTGCCTACACCGAGGCGTTTCATGTCCTCCTGATAGGCATCGATATATTTGCTCGCGACTTCGGCGGCGGATATCCCTTCTTCCTTTGCGCGATTGATGATTTTGTCATCGACATCCGTGAAGTTTCTCACATACTTCACATCATATCCCTTGCGACGAAAATACCTCTGGATCAGGTCAAACGCAACGGCCCCCCTGGCATGGCCAAGGTGTGAATAGTCATATACCGTAACACCGCAGGCATACATGGTCATTTTCCCCGGCTGAAGCGGAATAAACTCTTCTTTTTTACCAGATAGCGTATTGTAAAGCTTAATCATGGACAGACAGGCCTCTATTCATGTAGACTTCTGATTGCGCAACGGAATACCCCAATTACGCTACGCACAGGAACCAAAATACTATAGACTACCTTGCATTTTGTCAAGTAGTTTCGCCGGAGCAGGAACTGCAATGACCGATAAATCCCTGAGATTCGTTGTACATGAACATAAATCCAAGCGGCTTCACTATGACTTTCGTCTGGAGATTGGCGGTGTACTCAAATCCTGGGCCATACCCAAAGGGCCCTCCCTGAATCCGGCGGACAAGCGTCTCGCAGTCATGGTGCCAGACCATACAATCCAATATTATGATTTTGAAGGAATCATTCCTGAAGGTCAATACGGTGCAGGTCCCGTGGTTGTCTGGGATTCAGGAGAGTTCTTTCCTCTGGATTCAGACAATCCGGATGAATCACTCCTGAACGGAAAACTAAGCTTTGAATTGAGAGGGAGAAAACTAAAGGGAGCCTTTACACTGGCTCAGATGAAGGGCTTGCCCAAAGGTACGGGTAAGGAGTGGCTGCTCATGAAGAAAAAGGACGCTTATGCACTGCCGTATTATACGATCAGGACCGAACTTACACCAGCTAGGCTAAAAACGTTGAACATCCGCATCCCACCTTGCGAAACGGAATAACAAATGGTTTCAACGTTGCCAACTACTTTTTAAAGCAGAAGGGGTCCCTGTCTTCGAAGATGTTCAACCCGCTGCTCAGGGTGCTGGCTAGACAGCCTCCGCAGGCGGGACGAATGTCGCAGCCGCGGCAGGCTGACGGGCCCAGCCGATACCGTTGCGCCTGCACGGAGTCGTAGATCTCCGCAAGCGACGTGCGATAGATGTTGCCAATAGGAGACGGGAGCTTACGACAGGCGTGAACCTCACCATCGGCAAGGAGCGACACGAAGTTAAATGCAGCGCCGCATCCATAACCAGCGCACCCGCCAAAAAGATCCATGCCTTTCTCGTACCGTAGGATATTGACAAGGTTGTCCTTGATGCCCATGACCGGATAATCCTTTTCAGCTGCCAAATAGTCCTCGAGGAACTGCCGGTATCGATTCCGGTCGGGGAGGCTGAGGTTCGCACCTTCGCCGAACAGTGCAAGGCGGTTGAAATGGAACACATCAGCCTTTCCCTGAAGCAGCCGTGCCAGCGGGATGACCTGGTCCATATTATCGCGTGTAAGGGTGAGCATTACCATGGAGTACACGTCAAGTTCGCGCAAAACATCCAGAAACGCCAGGATGCGGTCGAAGTGGCCTGCGCCGCGAATGGTGTTGTTATGCTCCCGCAGGCCTTCGAGACTCACCTGGAAGAATACGGGATGCTCGACTGCAATGATCTCCTCGATACGGCGCCGCAGTGCGGGGTTCCCAAGAATGGCAATGCCGAAACCACGATTCGCGGCTTCGCGGTAGATCTCGAGGAACTTCGGATGGAGCAGGGGATTGCCTCCGGTGAAGGAGATTGCGCCGCGAACCTTTCGGTCCTTGCAGAAAGTATACAGGTCATCAAGGACGCGGATCGCCTGTTCGATGGTGAGGGGCGTTCGATCGCTGCGGTCATAACAGTGTTTGCAGTGCAAATCGCAGACCTGCGTGATGTGCCATTGGAGCGTGAAGGAATCCGATGCAAGGAATTGCTCGTCGCTCTTCCTCTTAGCCAAAAAAACCTCTGGGTCGCGTTTGAGACGGGAAGGAGGAGAAAGGACGATGCCGCTTTGGACAGCGCGGTCGATCACCTGATCCACGGCCCTGACCGGAAGTCCGCCTTCAGCCGCCACTACTTTCGCAGAAATGCCCTCAACGGTCATCTTCAGCGCGAGAAGGTCGTCGCCCTCGGCAGGGCGGCACTCGAGGCGGCCGGTATGCGGATCTTGCCATATAAGGATGCGCTCGATACCTTGCTCCGGCGTTTCGTTCGAAGTCTTTGCGGCCGGCAGCAGCGAGGACAGCCCCTTCCAGGAAAGTTCGAGCAGTCGGACCGTGGGATTGACCGCATGGCTTTCATTGCCAGTCATGCCGGGGATTGTGGCTCCTGAAAGGTGACTCACGGCAAGTTCAAGTCGGGCAAGGTCAGGGAGAAAACGCGGGCAGACTGAATGCTCGAGACAATCCGGGATCGAGTCGGCATCAATAGTCTCAGGACATGCCGCTAGGATTGCGGCCCATGCGTCCTTTCCGACTACTGCACGGCATGCTGGAAAGATGTAATTAAATTCAGGCTTGATCATAATTTGGTCGTTGAGAAATGCCTGGGCGAAAAAATATCCCGGAAAGAGACGAGATCAATATTCGGCTCGAATCCGGGATGAATTATACCATGGTCTGCCCGGATATCCACCGGGCCATAAGGGCATTATATCTTGAATCTTCAGCTTGGTATAGTGCGACCGCACTATTATTTGGAACCGCCTCAGCTGCTCTTGGGCTTTTCCTTTTTGTTGCCGCCTCAACCGCTCTTTGCTGGAGCCGTTTTCGTAGCATCAGACTTTACCGCGGTTTCAGTCGGAGATGACTTAGTCGCTCCTTCCGTCTTTCCGCCTGCTGCCGGCTTGTCTGCTGCCATGAGGCTGGTACCTGCAAGGAGTCCGGCTACGCCGAGTCCCGCCAGATATAACTTCAGATTCTTTGAGTCCATTGGTTTTCACCTCCTTTCCCGTTTCAAGCTTGAATTTTAGCAATTGGTAAGAGCGATGGATGCTGCAAACTACTAACAACCATACTATCAGGGTGCCTTTCCGCTGTCAAGGAAATGCATTCCCGGGGTAGTGTAAAAGACTCTGTGTAAATTCCTATTGTAAAGAAAATATGATTCGAATAAAACCGCAAGAACTGAGCCTGATGATTCATCTTTAAAGATTGCTCAGGCTCTGCTCCCCCACGCCGAGTCGTATACAGGGCAGGTAAAACAATCTATTGCCTTATTGTTGCGCATTTTGTAATATATGCCCAATCAGACATCCATAGCCCGGAGCCAATAAGGAGAATTCAAATGGAATCAAAAAAGTTTTTGTTCGTCCTGTCCCATGCAACATCAAATCCCATGGAAGTGATCGTCATGCTGAAAATCATATCCAATATGAAGGCATTCGACGACGATGCAGACATAGCGGTGTTCCTGCTCGGTGAAGGCGTCCAGCTCGCGAAGAAAGGAGTGGGGAAAACCATCACCATGGAACTGGAAGGCAATTTGGTCAATGTCGGCGAGCTGCTGGACATGATGCCCGAGTTCAATGTGAAGTTTTATGTCTGCCACGCCTTCATGCCGCTCTTTAGCGTTACCAAGGAAGAGCTTATCGAAGGTGCGGAGATGAAAGGAAGTTCCTACCTCGGCGAACTGCTCCTTGCCGGCTACACTCCGTTTCCGATGGCGATGTAGCAGCGACTCGACCTCCAGCCAGCCGGACACACGGGAAGATATGCCACAGGGCCGGAACGGTCATTATCTCCGGCTCTTTGGCTTGGTCAGCTCAGCCTACAGACACCACCATGCGGTCGATCGGTTCACGGGCTATGTCTTCGGGACCTGAGGGCATAATGCCTTTCGTAAAAGCATTCTGCTATTTCGTAAAGCTATACATTGACGAGTACATCCTAAAACGAGGTTTCCTTCCGTAGTTAATGCATTATAAAAACGAGGCAAAGTCAAAGACTATCAAAAGCATAAGATAAAAAACGCATTACCGTAACTACGGCAATGGGCTTTTGCACGTGTCACATCATGTAACCGCTGAAATCCGTTACCCTCCCCATTTCTCCGCTATTTTCCCGGTGTCATCGAATTTGCACGCAAGCATATAGGCATCGTGATAAAAGGTGAACCAGGCGTTCTCCTCTCTTCCCGCTGCGATTAACTTTTCCTTCAGCGCGATAGAATCCATAGGGAAATTATCGTACGCCATGATCCAGAGGGGATTATAGTGGGCGTGCGTAGGCAGCAGGTCAGCTAAGTGCAGTGCAATCTCCCCGCCTGATCTCATCGTTACGATCTGGTGGCCGCTGTTGTGCCCGCCTGTGTGCGTGACCGTTACGCCCTTTACGATCTCGGCTTCGCCTGTTAGCAGTATTAGGTTCTTGTTGCCCTTCATGAGCTCGATGTTCACCTGCCAGTAGGTGTTGATGTTCCTGATATTCGGATTCAGCACATCCTCCCATTCTTTCCTTTGCAGGAAATGTTTTGCATTCGGGAAGGTGAGGCAGAGCCGTCCAGCGTCATCGAGCATCACAACCCCTCCGGCATGGTCAAAATCGTAGTGTGTCAGGATGACATGGCTGATATCCTCCCGCTTGATGCCAAGTTGTGCGAGGTCCTGCAAAATTGACCACTCCTCCTGATGCCGATAGATCTTTTTCTGCTTGTCCGTTAGTTTGTTCCCCAGACCCGACTCAATCAGAACGATGCCCTGCGGCGTCTTCACGAGGATCGGCCACGCCCGCATGCTGATATAATTTTCACTGTTTACAGGATACTTCTTCTGCCACAGCACCTTGGGTACGACGCCGAACATGGCTCCGCCGTCCAGTTCGAATCGCCCGCCGTTCAGCCAGAAGAGTTCGAATTCACCTACCTGTAGTCCCGTTTGCATATCAGGCTCCTCAAAAGAAAATGCAGCCCGCAAGCCGCATTTCACATTGGACACAAATCACCTGTTGCGATTACTTTGCATAGCCGACTTTCTTCAACGCATCCTCGATTTCACCCAACATCACCGGGTCATCGATTGTGGACGGCGCGACGTAGGGTTGGCTGTCGGCTATCTTTCGCATCGTGCCTCGCAGGATCTTGCCCGAGCGGGTCTTCGGCAGCCGCTTCACCACGCAGGTCTCCCTGTACGATGCGATGGGGCCAATAGTGTTTCTGATCATGGCGGAGAGTTCTTTCCGGATATCCTCCTCGCTCTTGGTTACGCCTGCTTTCAGTACACAGAGCCCGATGGGAACCTGCCCCTTGAGATCGTCATGGACGCCGATGACCGCGCATTCCGCGACGTCACTGTGTGTGGAGACGACCTCCTCCATCTCGCCTGTGGAAAGGCGGTGTCCCGCAACATTGATCACATCGTCCACGCGGCCCATGATGAAGACATAGCCATCCTCGTCAATATAGCCGCCGTCGCTCGTGAAATAATAGCCGGGGTATACCTTGAGGTAGGAGTCGAGAATACGGTCGTTTGCCTGCCACAGCGTGGGCAGCGTTCCCGGAGGGAGGGGAAGCTTGATCGTCACGAGGCCGGTTTCCTTCGGATCCGCCTGCTTTCCGTTCACATTGAGGATCTGAACGTTGAATCCCGGCACCGGCTTAGTGGACGAGCCCGGCTTGATCGGTTAAGCTTCAATACCCATGCAGTTCGCTGTAATAGGCCAACCGGTCTCAGTCTGCCACCAATGATCAATGACCGGCTTCTTCAAGAGCTTGTGAGCCCAGTGGTAAGTGTCGGGGTCCAGGCGCTCGCCGGCGAGGAAGAGGTATTCGAATCGCGACAGATCGTACTTCCCGACGAACTCACCTTTGGGGTCCTCTTTTTTGATGGCACGGAATGCCGTGGGTGCGGTGAACATGACCTTGACATTGTGCTGGGAGATGACCCGCCAGAAGGCCCCGGCGTCGGGCGTGCCAACCGGTTTCCCCTCGTAGAAAATCGTTGTGCATCCATGCAGAAGCGGAGCATACACAATGTATGAATGGCCCACGACCCACCCTACATCGGATGCTGCCCAGAAAACATCGCCAGGCTCGACACCATAGATATGCCTCATGCTCCAGCGAAGCGCCACGGCATGTCCTCCGTTGTCCCGAACCACTCCCTTTGGTTTCCCGGTCGTACCCGACGTGTACAGAATATAGAGGGGATCGGTGGCTTTCACCGGTGTGCAGTCGACAGGCTTTGCCTTTGCCATGATCTCGTCCCAATCAAGATCGCGTCCCGGATTCAGGGCAGCCTTCACAAATTGCCGCTGAAAGATAATGCATTTCTCAGGTTTGTGTGTAGCCTCCTCGATCGCCTTTTCGATCATGGGTTTGTACTCGAGCGTCTTTTTGCCTTCAATGGCGCCCGATGCTGAGATGATCAGTTTGGGCTTTGCATCATCAATCCTGATTGCCAGCTCGTGGGGGGCAAAACCACCAAACACCACTGAGTGAACAGCACCAAGACGGGCGCAGGCAAGCATGGCAATGGCTGCCTGGGGAATCATGGGCATGTAGATGATGACGGTATCTCCTTTGCGGACGCCCTGATTCTTCAGCGCACCAGCAAACCGTGAGACCAGATCGAGGAGTTGCCTGTAAGTATACTTCTCTATCGTATTGGTCACCGGGCTGTCAAAGATGCGCGACCTGCTCCCCCCTGCCATACAACGCATGGCGGTCAACTGCGTTGAAACAGGTATTGAGTTCAGCTCCGCTGAACCAGCGATAGAATGGCTTTTGGGAGTCATCAAGGACTTTATCCCATTTCCTTAACCAGGTGATGGCTTGGGCAGCATCGCCCCAGAATCCTACGGGATCCTTGATGCTGCGTTCAAAGAGCTCATCGTACCTACCCATTAAAATCTCCTTAGAAGGTATCATTTTGCATGTTTGTGCACTTGGTTACCTAAAATAAAACCAATCCGCTAGCATGCACGGAATGGTCATCGATACACCGGCTCCGCAGCAATACCTTTTATCGTCCACTCAACAGTTGCCTGAGCACGTACAGCAGGATGCCGCCGTGCACATAGTAATCCACCTCGATGGGCGTGTCAATACGTGATCGGAGCGTCGCTTCCCGCCGGGACCCGTCCCGATGCTTGATGATCAGCGTCAAGTCCTGCTGAGCCCTGATGTCGTCCAGTCCCCGGATATCAAACTCTTCATCGCCGACGATGTTAAGAGACTGCACCGAATCTGCCTCCCTGAACTGCAGCGGCAGTACACCCATGCCCACAAGATTAGCGCGATGAATGCGCTCGAAACTCTTAGCAATTACCGCCCTGACCCCCAGGAGCAGTGTACCTTTGGCAGCCCAGTCGCGTGAAGAACCTGTGCCATATTCTTCGCCACCGAACACGATAGTGGGCACATGCTGCGCCCGGTATCGCATTGCCGCGTCGTAGATCGGCATCTGCTCACCGGTAGGCCGGTGCAGCGTATGCCCACCTTCGACACGCGCACCATCCTGGCGTAATGGCAGCATGAGATTCTTGATGCGGACATTCGCGAAGGTGCCGCGTATCATGACCTCGTGATTGCCGCGGCGCGTACCGTAGCTCTGGAAATCACCCCTAGCTACACCGTTCTCGCTCAGATACATACCCGCAGGTGTCGATTCCTTGATCGAGCCTGCAGGGCTGATGTGGTCCGTCGTTAGTGAATCGCCAAAGATGCCGAGCGCACGGGCGTTCACGATATCACTCGGCCTGTTGGGCTCCAATCGGAAGTCCTTAAAAAAGGGCGGTTCTGCGATATACAGCGATTTCGGCCAGGGATAGACAGCCTCCGATGGGGACTGCACAGCACTCCACAATGCATGGTCTTTTGTTGGATCAGCGTAAAGCCGCTGAAACATCTCGGGGTCCTCGGCAAGTCCCATTATGGCCGCAATCTCTTCGCTCGTCGGCCAGATATCCCTGAGGAAAACCGCCTTGCCGTCTTTGCCGGTCCCGAGCGGTTGCTTGTCCGGATTCCAGAGCACCGTGCCTGCGATCGCAAAAGCCACAACAAGTGGCGGGCTCATAAGGAAGTTCGCGCGGAGGTTCGGATGGATCCGAGCTTCAAAATTGCGGTTGCCCGAAAGAACTGCCGCGCAAATCAGATCGTTCCGGGTAATTGCGGCCTCGATCTCCTCGTCTAGCGGCCCGGAGTTGCCAATACAAGTCGTGCAGCCATAAGCCGCGACATAAAATCCCAGTTGCTCTAGATAGAAAAGTAGCCCTGCCTTTTGTAAATATTCTGTAACAACGCGCGACCCCGGCGCAAGCGATGTTTTTATTGTTCTATCTACCCTGAGACCTTTTTCAACAGCCTTTTTCGCTAGCAGACCCGCCGCAAGCAGCACTGATGGGTTCGAGGTATTGGTGCAGGACGTTATTGCCGCAATGATCACGTCGCCTGATCCGACGCTCATGCCATTCGTTGTAGTGAACCGCCTGGCAAGGTCCTCAGCTTGTTTTACGAATCCGCCGGCATTCACGGGCTTGGCATATTGGTCCGAGAATGTTTTTTTCAGATCAATAAGTTCGATGCGATCCTGCGGACGGCGGGGCCCGGCAACAGAAGGCTTGACTTGCGACAGGTCCAGTTCCAGCACCCGTGTATAATCGATGGCACCGGCTTTCGGAATTCCATACAGCTCCTGTGCCTTGAAGTAGGCCTGCAACGCGGAGATTTCATCGGATCTGCGGCCGGAACTGCGAAAGTACCCGATGGTCATATCGTCAACAGGGAAGAAACCCATGGTCGCGCCGTATTCAGGCGCCATGTTGGCGATCGTCGCCCGGTCAGGCACACTGAGCAAGGCGGTCCCGGGGCCGAAAAACTCGACAAAGGCGCCAACGACTTTTTCTTTCCTCAGCAACTCGGTGATAGTCAGCACCAGATCAGTAGCCGTTAGACCCTCCTGCAACCGGCCAAAGAGGTTCATACCCACAACATCGGGAGTGAGGAAGTAAAGAGGCTGGCCGAGCATGCTTGCCTCTGCTTCGATCCCTCCCACGCCCCAACCCACGACACCGATGCCGTTGATCATGGTAGTGTGGCTGTCCGTGCCTACGAGCGTATCGGGATAATACAGACCGTTCTTTTCATGGACACCCCGTGCCAGATATTCCAGGTTGACCTGGTGAACGATGCCTATACCCGGAGGGACCACCTTGAATGTCCTGAACGCGTTCATGCCCCATTTCAGGAACTGGTAGCGCTCCTGATTGCGCTTGAACTCCAGCTCCATGTTCTTCTTCAGGGCTCCCGGCTCGCCATGGCAGTCGACCTGCACTGAATGGTCCACCACCAGATCAACTTGAACATTCGGTTCGATGATCTCCGGCCGGGCCCCAAGCCTGCGGGCCGTACCGCGCATGGCGGCTAGGTCACATAAGAGAGGCACACCGGTAAAATCCTGAAGAAGGATGCGGGAGAGAATGAATGGTATTTCCTGAGTACGGCGTGCAACGGGGCTCCAGGCAGCAAGCTGCCGGACATGGTCTTCCGTGATCTTTGCGCCATCGTAATTGCGCAGAATGGACTCGAGAACGATCCGAATGGATATTGGCAGGCAGGATATCTTCCCCAGGCCTGCCTGTTCCAAAGCGGGCAGGGAATAGAATTTCCCTTGTTTCCCGCTGCCCGGATCGAACTCCCTGAACGTATTAAAGAGGTTGTGGGTCACGATAGCTCCTGATCACAGGAAATGGAGAAATGCATTAACAGGATGACGAGATAACGTCCGATAGAAATGCACATGCGTCTCCTTCATCCTGTTGATCCCGTCATACTGTCAAGATCATTAATCTATATTACCAAAAGATCCATGTATTAATAGACCGGCATGGCCTCCAGCCAGCGTCGGTCCAGGGAAACATCGAGGATTGCTTTCTGCTGCTTCTGCAGCAAAACGGCGTGCGATGTTGGTCCTGAACTTCTCAACCAGCATGGGCATACCCTCCTGGATATGCGCGCCCCAGCCTGTGTTAATGTCAACAAGAACGGGCAGGTCGTGCTATCCATAATAAATACGCCGGACGTAGTTCAGTACATCGTTCATGGTGCTGATGCCAAGGCCTGGGATACCAGGTGAACAGGCTGCCACGCAACCGCCGGAAACTTACAGCGCCCTATATCTGGTGCGCTCCGCAAGGCGCGCGGTATAGGAATTGATTGCGCATACAGCCTGGAGCGGTTTACCCTCTTTCCTAGCAGAACGGAATCTGGCTCCGGATGAACCTGTTTTTATCATTATACCGCTCTCCTCGGAAAACATGGATAATTCATTCTCTTCACTCGTGATGGATTGCTTGTCATTATGGTCCCCAAATATCCTAAGTCAAGTGTATTCAGATGATTAATCGAACTGAGTTCATCGATTAGCAGGAATACACGGGAATGATGGAGATGATGCCTGTCAATGATCATCTTGCCATCAAGCGAAATAACTCATTGTCGATTCCATCAAGCTAACAACAATTATGGCTCCAGATTCCTGCATAGTAAGAGAATGTATATATTTCGTTGATATGAATAACATCGACTTGCGGATATTTATTATTAGGGAAGGCTTTAAAGTGTGAAGCGATTTTCAATTCGACATTGTTTTGCAGTCTAGGAACTGCGTTGCAATGTCGGCAGGAGGTGGATAGAAGCTCAACCTCGCCGGAGCTGTACATAGCAAAACCCCGAAGAAGGGGAATCCTCAGGGTTTTGTCGATACAGTGTTTTGTCGTACGTTTATTGCCTGTGCCCTGCACAGTATGTTTTTATTAAGAAGCCTTCAGTACATTTGATGCCTGTGGTCCTTTTTCACCTTGAGTGACCTCAAATTCAACTGGTTGGCCTTCAGACAAGGTCTTGTAACCCTCTCCCTGGATTGCGGAGTAATGAACAAACACATCCCGCCCGCCACCTTCTGGCTCTATGAAACCATAGCCCTTTGACTCGTTAAACCACTTCACTTTCCCCGTAGACATAATGCTTACCCCCTCCTTGATTGTGTTCGCCGTCGTGCCCTTTTGGGCACTATCCGGTGAAGCACTGTTATATTACAAAGGGAAAGAGCTCACTACTGTTCCCCCACGCTCTTTTCCCCAGCCCACCAAGGATTGTCCGGATGATGAAAAAAATGAGGATGGATTTTTATGCAACTGAAGATGCTAGTTCATATATCTTACCGGATTCACCGGCAGACCATTCGCACGAACTTCATAGTGAAGATGCGGGCCCGTGCTCGAACCGGAATCTCCTATATAACAAACCACTTCTCCGCGTTTTACCCGCTGACCAGCTTTGACATTGAGCCGTGAGTTATGTGCCAAGATGGTTTTTAAACCATATCCATGGCTGATTTCCACCATATTTCCGTAGCCGGTGCTGAATCCCGCTTTGATCACGAGTCCATCAGCTGGCGCTGCTACTGGAGTGCCTGTCTGGGCAGCTATATCTATCCCCTCGTGGAATTTAAGAATTCCGCTAAAGGGGGACGTCCGGTTCCCGAATGGTGAGGTCACCCATCCACGAGCCGGCCAAATAGAGGGAGTCGCAGCATAAAGCGACCGCTTATCCTCAAAATATTCAATTAACATCTGAAGACTCGCCTCCTGACGCGAGGCAGCACCCTTCAACTGGTTTAATTCATTATGCATTTCCTTAAGTGCTTCTTCCTGCTTTTTCTCACCAAGCGTTGCAAGGTTCTGAAGGCCCAGTTCATCCGGTCCGCCGATACCCAGCACCTGCTGTGCCTTGTCCCTCGGTCCAAGACTTACTACACGCCGGAGTTTCGTATCAAGATCCCGAAGCAGGAACATCTGACGCTTATAATCCAGTATATTGAGGGCAAAGCTTTGCACCTGAGCCTTCTGTTGCATCAGTTCCTCGCGAACCGATTGCAATTCCCATACTTTGTCCTTTACATCATTGTACTCATAAACAAGATAGAGCGACAGAACAAGTACTCCAAGGCAGGAAAGAAAAACAGATTTTAAAGCAGACTTAGAAATGCTCAGTGTTCGGACGCGGGCATTGGGGCCGGGAAGGAACATTAAAGTAAAATATTCTTTTTTCTTAATTTTTCTAGACTTCCCTACCAAAATTACTCCTCCGGAAAAAGAGCATACTTAACTTATTAAACTTAACATGATTTAGCAAGAAATGTCAAGATTTTAATCAGCCTATTCACGCAAAAATACCATTTAATATCAATATGTTGTATGATCAATCCAATCAGAGAGACATGGAAGTCGGTAACCCCCATGCATTCCACCATATCTTCATGGTCAGCTGTCTTGTAGCATTCCATTGTTTATAGTTCTTATTTTTTAAAATTGCGAACATTTCATTCAATTGCCTAAACATGAATAAAGGTCGACCTCACCGATTTTTTAATCGCTTAGTTCCTGCCGGTCTTTCAATTACACTGAAGGAAACTAATAAAATTGTATGTTGTCAAATGGCCTGCGGTACGGATAAAATCCAACAGATAATTAATCCTTCGTTCCTGCCCAGCGTGAATCCTCCCCGTACTATCATCACCCAAGATAATTAACGGGTTTGTACAGCATAGCTAGAGGTATGAAAATAGAGAATATGGCCAATTTTTTATGACATATCGGTTATATTCGCACCCATTGGGTTGTTTTGCGTTGTTTCTTTGCATAATTACCGATACCCGCTCACAGAAGACCTGACAATGAGGGCGCGACTGAATTTATAACTCATTCAGATCGAATGTTTTTATGTGATGCAAATGTGCTTGTCAATCGTTGCGCGTTGCATCCTGGATCCAGTGAAGGTACTCTTGAGAACCCGCAACAATGGGTATGGCAATGATCTCGGGAACAGTATATGAATGAAGTGATTTTACCCGTACGGTTAACTTCTCCATCAAGGGCAGCCGGCTCTTACAGAGCAGAAGAGCTTCTGTCTCTTCCTGTACTTTAGTTTCCCAAAAAAAAATTGATTGAATCCCGGATACAATATTGACGCAGGCAGCCAGATGCTCTTGGACCAGAATTTTTCCGATCCTTGAAGCCTCTTCCTGAGTTGCTGCAGTTATGAATATGAGGACTTCCTCTCCCATGAGAATTCTCTCCTTAGCGATCGATTTGCCTCTTTTGCACCCCGGGGACCTGCCCATACCGCCGAACTATTTCTGACCGTACGATCTGCCTCCCAATCCCTTAAGATCCAGCATCGCCGTGAACTGGTACTCACCAGGCTTGACTGTGTACACCATACCAATTCCCCAACATTGCGATGCGTACTGCATCCGATAGTCCTCCTGGGTTGTTTTTTTATTCTGTACGTCTCGCCACCATTGAGCCCCCAGGTTCCACTTGCCTAATTTTACTCCACCGCCCCCAATAAAAAATTCGGTTTCCGGATTCCGTAAAAACTGATGAGAGAGATTCAGAGAAACGGCGCTGAAAGCGACTCCGACTCCTTCCGAATGAGATGTCATCACATGCGAGTACGTATTGTAGCTGCCGGTAGCTGACGCGGTGAACACCTTGGGTGTGCGCGCATACAATTCCCCGAGCAAATCGGACCGTGGCTGGGGTGAAGAGACAGCACTGTCCCGTGCCATATTTAGATCATATGACTGGGATAATCGGAATACCAGGACATCAAAGGTGCTGTACGTGCCCACGCTGTTCGATTCCTTGTAATGTGCCGTCAGCCGATTTACAACAGCAAGTGTCGCCAGGTTCGATGTGGTCACGGAGTCCACGGAATCGAACTGGGGTATGCTTCCCTGTTCTATGCGGGGAATGTACAAATAGGAAAGGGTCGGTTCGATCGAATGCCGTATCCGTCCAATGCCGGAATCACCATCCGATCCATACACCCGGGAAACGCGTGCGTTCATATCTGCCCCTGCATACAGGTATTTGCGCTCGGTTGAATCGGCTGTAGCTGCGCTTCGGTCGTAAAATGTGGCTCGGATGCCAACACGAGGCGTCAGGCTTAAGCCGCTGTGCCCAAACGTTGCTGCGATCCTGGGATTGAAATCAACACGCCGCAAACCATCATCCGTCTGGCGTGTAAAGTTTACGGCTGAGCTGTCGAATGAAAGATGGAGCAGGTCCGCCACTGTTGCATCAACGATCGTGTAGCGCAGCTCCGGCAGTTTCTGAACCGTTTTTTCATTCGTCCTGGTTAAGTCGATTGAATACTGCCCCATGAGATACAACGATGCAGTATCCCACCGTTCCACATAAAAAGCGTTCGAATCGAGGTAGGGTTTGGATCTGTTCTCAAGTTTTCTTTCAAGATCATGATAATAGCTTTCGTCGCTCACCAGATTGATATCTACGCGGCCGGACAGATCCTGGGCAAATTCTTCTTGGTGCTGGTATTTGATGTCCCAACGCGATGCTCCGGTGTGATACTGGTCCCAAAACTTATAATAGAGCTGCCCCCGGGATTCCCAGGAGTTCATATAACGGTATTCAATGCCAGTGCCATGGCCGATACGCTCGCGATAATCGGAGTAGAAGGTCATATCCTTAAAATCGGAGATTGCCCAAAATAAAGCATTATCCGCGAAAAGTCCTTCGCTGCTGCTGTAACCAACCTCCGGGATCAGCAGCCCTGTCTGCCGGCGTACCGGAAAGAGAAAATAGGGAGTATAGATCACAGGAACGCCCGCTATGTTCAGGGCCACGCCCTTTCCCGTGGCGTAGCGGTCCATATCGATATCCAGCTCATCCGCTTTTAAAAACCAGTCGTCTTGGTCACAGGTCGTGATGACCCCTTTTTCGATGTGATAGACCGTTTCAGAAAGCCGCTCGATCTTATCGCCCTTGAGATGCAGATTTTCCTTCTTTAAAAATAGAACTCCCTTCGAGAAAGTGCCCTCCCGGGTATTGAGGTTGAGCGTCATTTTATCCGCGAGTGTGACATCCCCCTGGTCCTGAATGAAAACATTGCCCTCGGCTTTGGTCTCGCCGGACTTGTTATCCATAATGACCTCATCCGCTTCGACACGAATACCTTCCTTTTCCATTTTCACATGACCAGTCGCCACATATCGGTCATTGGTGCGATCATAGTCAAGTTTGTCCGCCGTAACCGTAACAGGCACCTTTTTCGGCTGCTCCGCGCTCCATGCGCGTCCCATCATGCCCTGCAGTATTCCTGCAGCTAACAACAAAAGCATTATGCGCGTTTTCCCTATCCTCATGATCTCCTGTATGTACCCGATAGCCCGCCCTTGCGGCCGATACCGCGGCCAGGTTCGCTCAATTCATCCCTTCAGCCCCGACAGTCGTCCAACCGCTCCATCAGTCGAAGATAGTGTGGCGCGTGCATCCCCCACGACATACAGGGAACCGGTGATCAAGATCAGATCAGCGAGCGATGCTATTTTTACAGCCCTGGCAAGAGCATCTTCGACCGTATCAGTAGTCTGTACTGCTGCATGCTTTTTCCGGAACTCCGCTGCGAGGACGCGACTATCGAGAGCCCGGGAGTAATGGGGTTTGGTCACAATAACCTCGCTGGCAAGGGGAGCAAGTTCGGCAATGATCCCCTGCCAATCTTTGTCAGCCAGAATGCCGATGACCAGAATCACGCGGTTGTAGGTTGAGCGAAGTTCACGAATAGCATTGGCCAGTTTGCCGGCGGCTGCAGGATTATGGGCTCCATCAAGAAAGATATCCGGAGAGTGTGCCACCCGTTCCAGTCTTCCCTGCCAGCGCGTTTCCATGCATCCGCGCTTCACAGCATCATCAGACACGTCAACGCCCGACCTGCCCAGGCATTCTATCGCGGCAAGTGCAAGACAGGCGTTGTCGACCTGGTGCCTGCCAATCAGGCTAAGACGAATACCCTCTCTGAACGATGTGATGCCCATATAATCAAAGGTAGGTTCCGGGCAGGAGATGAGCTTTGCCGGCCGAAAATCCCGGGAAAGGAGAAAAAGCGGAGCATTGCGGTTTGCAGCCGTTCCTTCGATCACCTCCAGGACCTCCTCCTGCACCGCGCCCGTGACGACCGGCACACCCTGTTTAATGATGCCGGCTTTTTCCCCGGCTATCTGCGTAAGAGTGGTCCCGAGATATTCAGTGTGCTCGAGCTCCACGTTCGTTACGACCGACACCAGCGGTGTAATGACGTTGGTGGAATCGAGCCGTCCGCCCATCCCCACTTCAATCACGGCAATATCGACGCCTTGCTCGGCAAAGTACGTAAACGCCATGGCGGTCGTCACTTCGAAAAATGTCGGATTGAGCACATCAGAAGCACCGGAGGGAGAATCTGCCCGATACGCGTCGCGGACCCTGCACGCTAGCTCAACGACCTTTTCTTCGGAAATCGGGATATCGTTGATCCGGATCCGCTCCGTGAAACTGACGAGGTGGGGAGAAGTATAGAGGCCAGTGCGAAAGCCCGCGGACCGCAGCATGCCGGCAATGAGCGCCGAAGTCGACCCTTTGCCATTCGTTCCCGCAACATGAACCGCACGGAAGCGTACATGAGGATCACCCATGAGCCGCATGAGCCTTATGCTGTTGGACAGCTCGAGCTTGACCCCCTGGTTCTGGAGCGCGAACAGATACTCAATGGTGTCATGGTATGATCTATCGGTGCGCATTGTCTGCTGGCAGCCGTTCGTGGGGACATGAGCGGCCTTCGCTGTATCGCCGCGAAGGTCCGCTTCCAGCGGTCTATCGTACATGGGAAGAAGGAGGCGCCGGTTCCTGCGGATCAGCTTCCTCGTCCTCATCAGACTCCTCGGTCTCAGCCAGGCTGGTCGTCGGATGCGCAATTGGAGCGGAAATCACCGCGCGCACCGAGGATGCATTCAATTTTAGGACAACGGGGATCTGGTGTGCAGCGGGAAAGGATTCGAAGCGTTTGCGGTTAAAGGTCACCTTTGCCGCGGGACTGATGCGATTGAACAAGGTCATCAGTTCCCCCCCCGTCAAACTGCCGTTTATTTCGCGCACAGTATCGCTAAACTTCAACATCCGCAGCTGAGCGTGGCCCCGCATAACCTCGTTGATCTGGTTGATCGCAGCGCTCTCATTCTCCGGTGTGATCAGAATGACGAGCGGTTCAACTCCAGGGGCAGGAGAAGCTGAAGACACCATTGTCCTGTGCTCCAATGCACCCGCCTTATGCTCAGCACTCGGATCAGAGGCCAATATCGGTGATGATGAAACCGGCAAGGTCGATACCGGTGATGAGGCTACAATATTCTCGATCTCAAGATCGATCTGACGCGGCATCATCGTATAATAATAGATCCCGGCTGAGGCGACCAGGATCCCCGCAATCCAGAGCGGCCGGTACAGGAGCTTTTTGAACCGGGCAAGCACGGAAAAACCGCCCCTGATCCGGTGCGATACGCCCTCGGGGGAATCGATGTCCTTCAAGAGCTGGAGTGTCTCTTCCTTGCGTTTGAGCGCCGCGAATTCCGAATGGCAGATCACGCAGGACTGCAGATGGGACTCGATCCTTTTCTGCTTGTTCCTGAACACGTGCCCCCGCAGATATTCGGGGAGCGCTCTTTTTGTATAGACGCATTCCTTCTTCATAGAAACCACCTCATGTACGCGCCGACGCACTGCCATGACTTACGCCCCCCCCACCTTCACCTGCTCAGCAACGAGGAGCGTATCTCCCAAAAACCGCTTTCCGATCATCTCGAATCGCTGTGGTGTATCCGTGACAAAATATTTTCGAATTCCCTCACCTCTCCCACTCCCCCGCCACTTGAGTTTCAGCAGTATGCTCTCAACCTCTTTGGCCGTTTCGGTGGCCGAATCAATGAGCCTGATCTGCGGCCCGATAGCATGGCTGATAGCCGCTTTCAAGAGAGGGTAATGGGTGCAACCCAGTACCAGGGTATCAATGCCGGCATCCCTGAAAGGCGCAAGATACTTTTCAGCAACTAAGAGCGCCACATCATTGTCCGTCCACCCCTCTTCGACAAGCGGAACGAACAGCGGGCAGGCAATGCTTACCACCTGAATATCCGGCGCGAGGCGTTTGATCGCCCTCTCGTATGCTCCACTCCCAATCGTTGCTTCAGTGCCGATAATGCCCACTACGCGCGACTTCGTCGCCGCAGCTGCGGCCCTCGCTCCTGGTTCGAGAACGCCAATAACCGGAAGCGGGAACTCCTTTTTTACGGCTTCGAGGCTCACCGCGGTGGCGGTGTTGCAGGCAATTACGAGCAGTTTAATCTCCTGCGTGAGCAGGAAACTGGTATTTTCAAAGCAGTAGCGGGTCACCGTTTCGGGCGAGCGAATCCCATAGGGTACACGGGCCGTATCTCCGAGATAGATGATGTTCTCGTCCGGAAGTTTTGCCACGATCTCCTTGAGCACCGTTAAACCGCCGACGCCGGAATCGAATATGCCGATCGCTTTTTGCATGATATACCGATAAAAAAACCGAATTACCGCCGAGGTCGCAAAGGACACCAACAACAAACTAAATCTGATTTGGATCTCGATGGTAAATACAAAAAAAATGAAAGTAAATTGCAGTACCTTGCGCTTTCCTCTGCGTCCTCTGCGGTGAGAATTTCATGGTTCTGCTTTTATTGCCTTATCAGGTCCGTCCTTTTCGTGAACATCCGGGACAGGTCCATGTGGCCTGCAAGCGATTGGACCTCCCGGCCATCAAGCAGCAGGAAGACCTTCTTGATCTCTTCGAAATTCTGCGTAAGGGTGTTGACGACAGCGTAAATTGCCAGCATTTCCTCCCATGCAGAAGCATGCACGTCGCTCTGCCGATTCAGGACCAGATCGACATATGCAGTGCCTGAAGCGTCAAGATACA
This sequence comes from uncultured Nitrospiraceae bacterium, assembly GCA_964447405.1. GTDB lineage: Bacteria > Nitrospirota > UBA9217 > UBA9217 > UBA9217 > JALNZF01. The sequence goes on from CAYUSP010000004.1 coordinate 667,057, forward strand.
TGCCGCGTATGCTGATATCCCGCAGCAATGCTACCTGGGCGGAACGCTGGTCCTTGAGCAGCACCAGTAGCAGTTCCTTTGCCTGAGATTGCGTGTCAGTTTGACGCCTCGCCGTGGAATACCCTGCTGCCAGCATGCCGTCATAAGGATAATACACCATGACCTGCAGCGGTTCATCCCGACGGAATTGCTGCATCAGAGGCTGCGCATCCTTCACCGCGGTCTTCTGGGCTTCCTGCAGTACACCCGAGCGATACCAGACGGCGATGCCGCCCCCGGCAGCGGCAATGCACACAATCAGTACGACACCGAGCGCCATCCAGAAGCGAGCCGGTTTTCTAACGATCCTCTCTGACATACAGATCGATCCCCCGGGCAATTGCCTCGGCCGCCTGCTCGGCATCCATTCCGGATCCGGTCTCGACCAGTACTGCCGCCGCATCAATTGCTTTGAATGCAGAGAGAGGCGCCTGAAAAGGTTCCGCAGAGCCCTTGCCCGCGAACTGCCGTGCCAGACGCCTTCCCAAGCTGCCGCTTTCCCGCGCGTGCGCAGCCTGCTGCTTCCCCCATCGTAGTTCCTGCTGCTCGCTCCCGGTTTCATATCCGATAAAATCACCGCTCTCGGGAAGAACGGTCCGTGTTCCAGGCTCATCATAAAGATCCTGGATAAAAACGCGCCCCTCCACACCAGCCGCGGCATGAAGACTCACGACGAGCAGCGCGCCGGACGCATTCGCAAACGCCGCCCGCTCATCAAGTGACAGCGACTGGTCCCTGTCCCGTGTAAGGACCACTTTCAAGCGCGGATCCTTCTGGATATTTTTTTTTACCGCGACCGCAAGATCAAGGGTCAGTGTCTTTTCATGCCCCTGCGTAGTGACAAGGCCCGCATCCTTTCCGCCATGGCCGGGGTCAAGAACAATGACCAGTTGTTTGTCCACTGGCAGTGATGGTATGGCGGACGCGCCCTTGGCGATATCAATTACGATCCGGTCAGGCCCGCGCAGCACAAAATCCTTCACTTCACCGGATGTCCCCTCAAGCCGGATGATGACCACGTTCCTCCCCGCCTCCTCATGCGTCTCCAGACCGAACACAACACTGTCACGGACCATGGGCAGCGGCGACTTCAGGTTAAAGGGGCCATCATATGAGCTCAACCGGAGACTGCGACCATCATTCGACCGCGTCAAGACATAAGGTCCTGCTTCATCGATCTCAAAGACGATCCGGGTGAAAGCAGCGTACGAGGAGTGCCTCACCCCTTTGACGATCAAACCCTTGTCAGCAGCGACCGCATCCGTTGTCACAAGGGACAGCACGAACACCAAGGATATAAGCTTTCCGCGCATACAGGCAGGCATAGTAGCACAACACTGGATTTTGCGCAACAAAAAGGCGGGAAAACAACGTGATACTGGGGCTTGAATGATTGGCAATCATCGGAACAAAATAAATGCCCCCCTCATCATACAACAAGAGGGGAGCAGGGTTGTTCCAAGGGAGAAGATCCCCGGAGATGGGACCGCGAATGCATGACTCCCAAGTCGTTACTGTGCCGTCTGCAGCGCAGGTATTGCGGATTTATCTGACGCAGTAGCGGGCGCGGTTTCCTGAACAACCGGCGGAACCGCAGTAATACCGGGACTATCAGCAGCTGGTCTGACGTCAGTTTCTTTTTGCTCTGCCGTATTGAAAGATACTTCCTGAGCAGGTTTCTGCTCCAGCCTTGTGGTAATAGACGGACTGCTGTCTAGAGCCAGGCTTGCCTTGCGTTCCGTGATCACTGTTGCCGAAGGGCTGCTGACAACTTCAGGAACAGCCTTGCTTTCCCGCACGGCGGTGACTGACGGCCTGCTCACAACCGGCAATGCGACGATTTCAGCGACCTCGGGCGCCAGTGCAATTTCCAGAGTCTTGTTGTTGGCGCTCTCCTGGGAGATCACTTCTTTTCTCTCCTTGTAACCCGGAAGCTTAACCGCGAGTATCTTTTTCTCCATGACCAGTTGAATGGTTTCCGAGAAGGTCAACTCAAGGGCCGCCGGAGTCTTCCCGACTATGACACCGTCGACATAGATATCAGCTCCCGGAGGATCAGACTTCACGAGCAGTTTCGGGGCCGAGGAGCAGCCGGAGAGTATCAGTATACAGCAGGCAAGAAATAAATGAACTCTTTTCATTTCGGACCGCCTTTACCGTCATTCAGAATTGTTTCAGGGCTCAAAAAGAAGGTGATGTTCGGCATGTCGATGGGATACAGGTCCCGGTTCTGAGGAGCATACCCATCCTTCTTGACCTGGACAACACGCCTGAGCAGCGAATTGTAGGGTTTGTCGCTGTTCCAGGTAAAGAACGTCTGGACCTTGAGCGGCGTTTCACCGATCTTGTCGCCATCCATGTACACCGTGGCGCCCACCGGTTCCGATGAGATCAAAAGGTCCCGGGTAATCTTGTTGCCCGTGCTGCCGCAGCCGATGAGCACGGTCAGTAATATAGCAACTGTTGCCATCATAAATTGACTTCTTTGCATTTCGTTCTCCTTGCGGCTACATGAATTTAAACAAGTCCTCTCCTCAATTGAGGAGAGGACTGAAAGTAAAGCTGCAACACCTTTCACAAAAACTGTGATTTCTTTAAAGCGACCTAGAACCCGCCCGGAGAATTAGCCGTTATCACGCCAAATTTAAGATAGTACGACGGCGTTTTTGTGGTCACGCCATCCGTCAAAGTCACTGCGAATCTGCCTTCTGACGAACTATTGCTGTAGATCATAGGGATCCAGGTATTTGACGTACGCACTACGGTAGCACTTCCAGAAAATACACCCGTGCCGTCATTGTAAGCAAAAACGAGCCCCGCTGGAGAAGAACTGGCTGTTATACCCGGAGCATCGCCGCCTGCTGTTTTGGTTGGATTGATCGCTAACCACGCCTTTCCCTGGATACAGGGGTCGCTGAATGCAGAAGCACTGGCGCATTGACCCGTCGCCTTGATATTAGCCAGAGCCGTTGCTAAATCAACTGCATTCAGATTTATCGCGCTATTATTCGCTCGTACTATATAATTCGTCAGCTTGGGAGCGTAGCCTGCCGGGGCGAATCCTAAAACGAATTCCTGGTTTGCCGGCGCCGTGACAGCATAATTGCCTGAACCATCGGTCAGCGTGGAATAGGTTGGGGTCGTTGATATTGTAAAAACATCCACTTCCGCGTTTGCGATTGGCGTTCCGGTCTTTACATCGACCATGGTGCCTGTTATGGTTATTGTCGAAGCAACAGCCGCTGTCGTGAACGTGGCTGTCTGCCTGCCCTGATTTCCATTGCTGTCCTGGACGATCATCCACCACAGATATTGAGTGTTTCCGTTCAGCGCGGGCAGGTTCGCTCTACTGTCCACGTTGTACAGCACCGATGTCTGGCTGCTGGGCATTCCCGAGAACTGTCCGTCAGGATAGTTCCATATCCAATTGTTGTTACTCGCAAGATTAAGCTCTATCCTATACGTGAAGCTCGGAAGAGGCGAAGACGGTGCTGTCCAGGTAAATGTAGGTTTTGTACTCACGCCGATTGCGCCGTTCGCAGGACTGCTCGGTGCTGACATAGCGTTGTTCGGGACAATACCCGTCACTGATGCGGTCAGCGTTTCGGTGGTGCCATCCCCATAGATCACATCATAGACATAGGTGTCGCCGACCTTTGGCACGAGTGCTCCCAACCAGGTCCAGGTTTGTATCATGTCAAGATTCATATTTACGAGATCATGCGGAACCGGAATGTTCGGACCGGATATTACCGTTGCCTTCACCGGCATTTTCAACCCATTTGAGATGCTCTGAATCATCTGGTACTGGTCCGCAGGAACCCAGCTCACGTTATAAAAATGTGCTGTCCTGACCTTGGCCTGCGCCCCGCTAGCAACAACATTATTAAAGGTCAGGTTCGCGCCTGTGTAATTGCTGCCCCCTACCGTGATCAGCGGTTCGATGTTCCAATTCGGGTAAATGTCATTTTGCGTCGGTGCGCCATTGTCATCAGCATCCACGAAGGCAAATATGCCGTATGTACCGGGTTGCACGCCGGACACAGTATAAATCTGTGGGCTGGTTGGATTCACGATTAAGGTAGCATAGGCACCGTTTCCACCAATTTTATAGACTATAACGAAAAGGTTATGGCCTGTTCCCGATCCGTTAAATGTGACAGTACCAGAAACATCGACGCCACCAGCAGGCACTCCGACCGTGACTGGACCGATAGCTGAAGACAGAGCACTCTCTGCGGATCCGATGAGCGAAGTCATCTTATAATAATAAGTATCTCCGTTCGTGAGCCCGGTCTTGTAATACAATCCGCTGTCACCTCCGGGAGCTGTAGCCATGAGCGTGTACGTACCGCTCAGCGAAGTGCTTGAATATATGTTGTATCCCGTTGCGCCAAAACACCTGCTTGATGAACAGGATCCCATTATCGTGTCCCATCCAATCCCGACCCCATTGTTCATGGGGAACGCACCGGGATTCTGAGGTATCGAAGGCGTAACAACAGGATCGGTCACGGTGATATTTGCCGTTGTATTACCGTTGCTCACATTGATCGTCCCTGATTGTCCGGAAGGATTACCCACATTCGGCATCCCATTACCGATATCCATGAATGCGGTGACCTTATAGCTCCCATTCTGCACGCCACGGATCGTGTAGGTGCCGGCTGATGCCAGCACCGTTCCCTGGCCCTGCGTACCGCCTCCGGACCACATGAGCCCGACATAGATCTTCCCGGTTTGGCTTCCGCTGTAGGCGATCGTTCCACTGACGGTATACCCGGCCACAGCCGATGATGCCGTGAAATTATTTGCTGTCGAGGCGGCGCCGCTGAGCGTTCTTGCGATATTTGCGGGACTGAAGTTCCAGCCTGCAAGGGTCGGCGTCACTGTGTAGAAACCATCTGCCACGTTGAAACTGTAATTGCCACCCCCATCAGTAGTCGCAGTGCCGGAATTCGCACCTCCCAACGTTACCGTCACACCCGCCAGCGCACCACCTCCGGACATGCTGATCGTTCCGGACAGCAAGTAGGTGGGAACTGGTGAAGAAGTGAAATTCCTGCCAGTCGAGTTTGCGTTGTTGATGGTCACCGCCAGGCTGGCAGGTGAGAATACATACCCTGTCCGGCTCGGAGCAACCGTGTATGATCCGTTCAATAGTCCGGTGAACGTGTAATTACCCGTACCATCCGTGGTGGTTGTGCTGCCTGCGGTACCGCTCAGGGTGATCGTCACGCCCTGCTGAACAGACCCGGTCACCGTGCCGGAGATCGAGTAGTAAGTGGTCGTATCCGTGAAATCATTACCCGTTGAATTCGCGTTGACCAGGGAAACCGTCCTGCTCGCCGGACTGTACGTATGGCCAGCCAGGACCGGCGTTACCACATAGCTCCCGCTTACAAGCCCGGCAAAACTGTAATTGCCGTTTACGTCGGTCGTTGTGGATGCCGACGCTCCGCCGGTCAGGTTGATCGTGACGCCCTGTTTGAACGGTCCGCTCACTGCTCCGGAGATCGTGTAGGTCAGCGGCACCGCAGTTGCGGTAAAATTGTTGCCTGTCGAGTCCGCATTGTTCACCGTGGCCGTAATTGCAGAACTGAATGTATAGCCCGCGAGGCTTGCTGTAAGGGTGTATGATCCGTTCGCAATACCAACAAAGCTATAATTGCCGTTCGCATCCGTCGTCGCGGTGGCGGTGTTTGTTCCGCTCAGGGTTATGGTAACGCCCTGCTTTACATCGCCGCTGACAGTGCCGGATATTGTGTAGCTGGCCGTTGCTGCTCCAGTGAAGTTGATGCTCGACACATTTGACCCACTGACGGTAACAGACTGGTTCAAAGGTGTGAATACATAGCCTGCCCTGCCCGGTTGAACCGTGTACGAGCCGTTCGCAAGACCGCTTATGCTATATGACCCATTCGCGTCCGTGACCGACGTTTTGGTACTCGACGTGCCTGTAGCTGTAATTGTTGTCGTACCTGTTACTCCCGATACTTGCCCGGAAATGTTGTAAGTAAGCGGTGTCTGCGGGCTATCTATCGCTCCTCCGCCCCCACCACTGCTTCCGCCACAACCAACAAGCATCGCAACCAGCACTACCCCCATGATACTGAACCAGTTATTTTTTTTCATGATGTCCCCCTCCCTTTTGGCTTGATAACAAAGTCACGCAGGTTAAAACCGATCCATATTTTTGAATTATGAGTTGCACGTAATGTCACTTCTTTAACAATCACACATCCTTTGGCGGTGCTGATTCCCATACGATATTGACTCTGGGTTTTTCGATAATTTTGAGGATCGCGAGCAGTTCCTCATGGTTTTTAAACGGCTTTTGCTCCTGCTTGCTCACGACTTCGACAACACCCGCGACACTGTCCAGGCCTTCGTCCCGCCGGTATATGCGCACGATATAGTTTTCCATGTGTTTTACTCCGTTGAGTATGACTTCTTAATCATCATCCTCATCGTCATGATCCTGCTCGTGCGAGGGTATCTCTTCCAGCGGACACCAGGCCTCGGTCTGGACTATTGCTTCGACAACGAGCGGATACACGGTCGCCTGCGCCTCGCACGTCCTTATCCAGTCCTTCCGATGCGGTTCTCCTGTCCTGGCGCACCCGTCAAGTTTTCGCAGAATATCGTGCTGGAGCTGCTCAAGGGCGTCCCTGCAGTCATGTCCGCGCAGGTCCTTGATCACGCTGTTCAGCTTATTGACCATCGTCTTCTGTAGGTTAACATTCTTGAACGCTTTTTTCGGATTCAGCGCCTGGATCGCCTGCTGGACATCCTTGACCGCGTTCATTGCCGCAGTCCGCTGGTCCACGGTCTGCACCTGGATGGTACTTGGGATACTGTTCTCTGCGCCGTCATTCACAATGAGTTGAATGACATAAGTACCAGTGCTGTCAGGAACAAAGGACGCGTTCGCTGTCAGCGAAGAAGAGATCTCGGCCAAACTACCCTGGGGCTTCGAAGCAAAGCTCCAGGAGTAGGACAAGGGGTCGCCATTGGCATCTGAACTGCCCGTACCGTTCAGAAGCACGTTTTCACCTACATCAGCGGATAGGCTTTGTCCGGCGTTCGCCACCGGGATAACGTTTGCGAAGCTCACCTTGGCCAAGGCTGCAACGCTCCGGCTCCAGGCATCGCTCACCAGGAGCTGTACAATATAGTCGCCGTGCACATCCGGGATAAAGCTCGTTGTGGCGGTGTTCATGCTCGCGAGCGCTGCTGTGCTTCCCGCTGGCACAGAGCTGAATGACCACGCGTATGCTATCGGATCACCGTCAAGATCGTAGCTTTGAGTGCCGTCAAGTTCCACCAATGTTCCGATAAGGACCACTGACTGGTCAGGCCCCGCATCCGCGATTGGCGCGGTGTTGGTGGTGCTGATCGTGATAAATGCCGGATCGCTCGTGGCGCCGATGCTGTCGAAGACTGTCAATGACAGTACATAATCACCGGGCTGGTCCGCAACGAACGCGGGCGTAATTGACGCCGAATCTGAGAGCTGCGCAGTGCTCGAACTTGATGGCTTGGAAACGAAACTCCACGCATATGTCAGCGGGTCACCGTCAGGATCGGTGCTTCCACTTCCGTCGAGAACAACCAGGGCGCCTGCATGAACAGACCGGTTATTGCCTGCCGCGGCAGTTGGGGCGGTATTTGCCTTCGTCGTCACGCTGAAGTTCGCGCTTGCCGTGCCGATAGAGAGCATTGCCTCGGTTCTCGTGGAGTAATATGTGGATGAGGTCAATCGCACGGAAACCGAGTCGCCGTTCATAACGGTTCCGGCAGCGGATGTGAACGTCCCTCCATTGATCGAATATTCGCCTCCGGATATGGATATTATAGTCGGGACATTAATGCCGAGAACCGTGACTGTATTGGAACTTGCCAGTGCGCCCGGCTTCACGTCAGCCTGGTCGACGAAAACGAATGGATCGGGTGTAGTGTCCGCAAACATGAATACAGCATTGATCGAATGGTTCGCTTGTAAGTTCGTAAAGGTGTAGGACGCTCTTGCGCCCACGGATGCGCCGTCCACCAGTACGTCAGAGATGAAGTAACCCGGATCAGGCGCGATGGTGTACTCCTGGTTCGAGCCGATGCCCTTGATCGTGGAACCTGCCGGAGATACGCTGCCTCCGGCGCCCGCGGACGCGGATATTTCATAGGTGATCATCCTGAACGATGCACTGATCGCGTGGTTCGTCGTGACATTTGTAAACGTGTAGGAACTCGTTGAGCCGATCGAGACACCGTCTACAAGAACGTCAGCGATCGTGTTCCCGGACGATGGCGTAATGGTATAGGACTGGCTTCCTCCATTCGTCACCGATGAGACGCCGGTTGGTGTGATGGCGCCACCGGCGCCCGCGGTGGCGGTTATATCATGCGTAATCGCCGTGAATGTTGCATTGATAGTTTGATCCGCCTGGATGTTCGTGAAAGTGTAGCTCGTAATCGGCCCCTGATCCGCGTTGTTCACCAGCACGCTCCGGATTATGAATCCCGGGTTCGGAGCAATAGTGAACGTGGCGCCGCCGCCTTGATGTAAAATGACTGGCCCTGAGGGCGTTATCGCGCCATTTGGCCCGGCACCCACCGTGATCGTATAGGTAATGGGAACAAATACCGCGCTGATCGCATGATTGTCGGTCACATTCAGGAATGCGTAACTTGTGATGGCGCCGTGATCCACACCGTCAACCAGCACGCTATCCACGCGATAACCTGCATCCGGCGAGACGGTGAAAGTGATACTGCTCCCGTAATTCACCGTCCTATCACCCGCCGGCGTAATGCTGCCATTCGCTCCGGCTGATGCAGAAACAGTGAACGTAATCGGCGTAAAGCTTGCGCTGATAGTGTGATCGGCTGTTACATTCGAGAATGTGTAATCAGTGACCGCGCCCTGGTCAATACCGTCAACCGACACGCTCTGGATCCTGTAGCCGGCATCAGGGACCATGGCAAAGGTCACACCGCTTCCGTTATTGACCGTGACAGCTCCGGCAGGCGAGATGCCGCCGTGCACGCCAGCGGTGGCGGAAATGACATACACTATCGGCGAGAAGGTTGCGGTAATGATATGATCTGCTGATATGTTCGAGAAGGTATAAGCAGTAATAGCGCCCTGATCTACACCGTCCACCACTACACTCCGGACACTGTAGCCCGTATTGGGAGTAATAGTAAAGACAGCGTTGCCGCCAGCACTCACCATCACCGGGCCAGCGGGAGAGATGCTCCCCTGAGAGTCCGCTGTAGCCATGATCGAGTATGCAGCTGACGCGGCAATGGCAAAAGGTGATAGCGAGGTCGTTTCGCCGCAGACTTTCTTCGCTGTAGTATCAACTAAAGTAGTAATGTCCTGCCATGCACCGTTCGCATAATGAAGCAGTTTGAGTTGCGTTTCGCTCACTCCGCCAAGCTGAGCAGGATTGTAGCTTAGACAGACCGTGATGTTGCCGCTAACCACCGCGTTCGTCGTAATTTCATAGACCGAGCCGTCAAGAATCTTAAAGTTGGATGGTGAAGTCATATCGCCTGATGTGAGTGCTTTGGCAGTTACAACCCCGCCTGATATAATGCTGTCAAAAGTCATACTGGCCAGCGGGCCCAGCACAACCGGCGTATCAGCGGATTGGACCGTCGTAACTGCTGATACGGGCAATACTTTCCTGATTCGCTTATTGTTCGTATCAGCAATATAAACATTGCCCGCGCTGTCGATTGACACACCCTGGGGATAGTATAAGCTGGCGTTTTTAGCATCTCCCCCGTCTCCGCTGTAACCAGGGATGCCATTCCCCGCCACCGTCGTGATGATCTTCGTCGACGCATCCACCTTGCGAATGCGATTGTGAACGTAATCAGCAATATATATATTGCCCGCGCTGTCGACTGACACACCATAGGAATACAAACTTGCATCTTTTGCATAACCATAGTCTCCGCTGTAACCAGAGCTGCCATTACCCGCCACTGTCGTGATGATCTTCGTTGCCGCATCCACCTTACGAATGCGACTGTTATAGAAATCTGAAATATAGATGTTGCCCGCGCTGTCGACTGACACACCATAGGGATAGGATAAGCTGCCATTTTTAGCATCTCCCCCGTCTCCGCTGTAACCAGGGCTGCCATTCCCCGCCACCGTCGTGATGATCTTCGTTGCCGCATCCACCTTGCGAATGCGATGATTGTACAGATCTGCAATATAGATATTGCCTGCGCTGTCGACTGACACACCATAGGGATAGTACAAACTCGCATCTTTCGCGTCTCCTCCATCTCCACTGTAACCATAACTGCCATTCCCCGCTACCGTCGTGATGATCTTCGTTGCCGCATCCACCATGCGAATGCGACTGTTATAGAAATCTGAAATATAGATGTTGCCCGCGCTGTCGACTGACACACCATAGGGATAGGATAAGCTGCCATTTTTAGCATCTCCCCCGTCTCCGCTGTAACCAGGGCTGCCATTCCCCGCCACCGTCGTGATGATCTTCGTTGCCGCATCCACCTTGCGAATGCGATTGTTATAGAAATCTGAAATATAGATATTTCCTGCGCTGTCGACTGACACACCATAGGGATAGTACAAACTCGCATTTCTCGCGTCACCTCCATCTCCACGGTAACCATAACTGCCATTCCCTGCCACCGTCGTGATGATCTTCGTTGCCGCATCCACCTTGCGAACTCGGTTGTTACCGTAATCAGCGATATAGATGTTGCCCGCGCTGTCGACAGACACACCATAGGGATAGTACAGACCCGCATTTCTTGAGTCTCCTCCATCTCCACTAAAACCATAACTGCCATTCCCCGCTACCGTCGTGATGATCTTCGTTGCCGCATCCACCTTGCGAATGCGACTGTTATAGAAATCTGAAATATAGATATTTCCTGCGCTGTCGACTGACACACCATAGGGATAGTACAGACTCGCATTTCTCGCATCCCCTCCGTCACCGCTGAAACCATAACTGCCATTCCCCGCCACCGTCGTGATGATCTTCGTTACTGCATCAACCTTGCGGATGCGATTGTTATATAAATCTGAAATATAGATATTTCCTGCGCTGTCGACTGACACACCATAGGGATAGGATAAGCTGGCATTTTTAGCATCTCCCCCGTCTCCGCTGAAACCGGAGCTGCCATTCCCCGCCACCGTCGTGATGATCTTCGTTGCCGCATCAACCTTGCGAATGCGATTGTTATAGAAATCTGAAATATAGATATTTCCTGCGCTGTCGACTGACACACCATAGGGATAGTACAAACTCGCATTTCTCGCGTCACCTCCATCTCCACGGTAACCATAACTGCCATTCCCTGCCACCGTCGTGATGATCTTCGTTGCCGCATCCACCTTGCGAACGCGATTATTGTACAGATCTGCAACATAGATATTGCCTGCACTGTCGACTGCAACAGCAGATGGGGAATACAGTCGTGCATCCGCTGCATTGCCACCGTCACCGCTGTAACCATAACTGCCATTCCCCGCTACCGTGGTGATAATTTTCGTTATCGCATCCACCCTCCGAATTCGGTGATTGCCCGTGTCTGCGATATAAATATTTCCTGCGCTGTCAATCGCAGTCCCTTGTCCGCGCAGCCCCACATTCGTAGCGAGTTCTCCATCGCCGATACCACCACCGGCCACGGTTTCTATGATACGATTGTCCACCGCAACTATGTTGGCATGCGCAGTGACATAAGAAAGATCAATCTCGTAATTAGGCGCTGACATGCCGTACAAACTAAGACCAGTAACGCTGACAAGCTTGTCCAAGCCAACGTTCGCGTCAGCAAATGCTGCACTCCCGCCATAAAGCCCGACAGAATCACCGGGAATGATGCCGCTTAACGTCAGATTTTCTATAGTCGCCGCCGTTGTCCCGTCATATTCCTTGCTTCGTACCTTAACGATAGGCGTCAATGGTGCTAGCGTAATGCTCGCCGCACCTGCGGCTATGTTTGAGATAAGATAATAATTGCTTGCTGAGTTACCCGCCAAGGCAAGGCCGGTCACGTTCACCGGTTTGTTCGTACCCGCGTTCGCGTCTGCGAACATCGCTGTTCCGCCTGCGAGCGTGACATCATCACCAGTTATGACCGTGCTCACGCTCTTCGTCGCGATCGTAGCCGCTGTTGTGCGGTCATAGACCTTATCACTCGCGGTAACGCTCGGCGTCAACGGTGCAGGCGTGATATTTGCTTTTGCCGACGCCGTGTTCGAGATAAGAGCGTAATTGCCAGCGGATGCTCCTGACAGCATTAATCCCGTCACGGTCACCGATTTGTTCGTACCTGCCGTCGGCGTAAGGAACGTGACTGCGCCACCCGTCAACGTTACATCGTCTCCGGGGAATACGGTATATACCATCCGGCTTGCGATCGTCCCCGCTATTGTTCCATCATAGATCTTGTCGCTAATCGCTACCTGAGGGGTTAGCCCTGATGGCATGATGTTTGCCGAAATTACCATAGCACTTGTTGCAAGGATATAATTGCCTGCGGATGGACCTGACAAGGTCAAGCCGGTCACCATCACTGCTTTGCTCGTTCCCACGTTCGGATTATCGAACGTCGCAATACCACCCGTGAGCGTAACCATATCGCCGCCCATGACCGTGCTGACGCTCCGCGATGCGATCATCGCAGATGTTGCGCTGTCATAATACTTATTGTTCACAGTAACCGATGGAACCAGCACTGCTGGAGTTATACTGGCCGCAGCGGAAATAGTGCTTGTTGCAAGGCTGTAATTACCCGACGAAGCACCAGCGAGGACCAGCCCGACCACATTCACCGTTTTATTCGTACCGATTGAGGAAGTGATAAATGTCGCAATACCGCCGATAAGCGTTACGGAGTCACCAGCCGCAACACTACTTAGATTGCGGGTTACGATTGCGGCTGCTGTTGTCCCGTCATAAACTTTATCGCTAACAATGACCGACGGCGTCAGTGGTATCGAGGTGATGCTTGCTGTGGCTGTGATAGTGGTCCAATACAACAAATAATTGGCAGACGCTGTGCCCGAGAGAACAAACCCCGACACCGTCACCGGCTTATTCGTCCCCGCAGTCGGCGTAATGAACGTGGCTACTCCACCCGCTAGCGTGACGTCGTCACCCGGATATGGCGTATACAGCATCCTGCTGGCGATTGTCGCAATAGTTGTACCATCGTATGGCTTACTGCTTACTGTTACCGCCGGCACGATGCTTCTCGGCGTAATTGGTGCGGTAGTGTACGCTGTGCTGGATCCCAGGTAATAATTTCCTGCAGACGCTCCGGACAATACAAGTCCGGTCACAACCACAGTCTTCCCGGCCCCTACATTCGCATCGGTAAATGCCGCCGTTCCTCCGCTCAGGGTAACGATATCTCCAGCGAATATGGTGCTGACGCTCCGCGTCGTAATCGTCGCCGTTGTTGTTCGATCATAAACCTTGTTCGCCACGGTCACGGTCGGTGTGACAGATACAGGGGTAATATTCGCTGTTGCGGTTGCGCTGTTAGACGCGAGGATGTAGTTTCCAGCATCCGGTCCGCTTAAATACATACTTATGTTAACTGTCTTGGCAAGTCCGACATTCTTGTCGCTAAACGCAGCCGCACCGTTAATGGTGAATACGTCGCCGGAAAGCCTGTTGTCGGCGTAGGTTACTGTCGCGCTTGTAGTTCCGTCATAGATCTTGCCTGTAACTGTCGCGGTGACTGACAGCGTCATCGGATTCACCATCAGGACGCCACCTGCTGAACATGCAGCAAAGTTTCCCTGAGCGGCAAACGATGCATTCAGGGTATGGTTTCCTGCGGAGGGCCGTGTGATAGTAAAGACCGCGGAGGCCGCAGGTGGATTTGATCCATTTATCGGGCTCAGTGTTAAGCTCACTGCTGCGCCGCCATCGAGGCTTAAAGTGACCTCACCTGTCGGTGTGGCATCGACCGCGTGAACCGTAACGGTAATGTTCCCATTCCCCCCATAGGTCATGCTTGGGGCATCTAATGTCATCGTCGGTTGCGTAATACCCTGCACTTTCCTGATACGCTGACTGCCCAATTCCGCTATGTAGAGGTTCTTAAAAGCATCAACTGCCACCGCAACAGGCGAACTAAGACCCGCCATGGTGGCTGGGCCATGATCGCCGCTGAAATCATTCGTCCCATTACCGGCAACTGTTGTAATGGTTCCTGTTGCCGCAGCCACTTTGCGGATGCGCCTGTGCTCAGAGTCTGCTATATAGATATTATTGTCACCATCGACCGCTATTCCCCTTGGATAAGCAAGGCCTGCAGATATCGCCGGTCCATTATCACCTATCATAAAAGACCCATTCCCCGCCACCGTCGACACGATCCCGGACAGATTGATTTTCCGTATACGATGATTATAAGTGTCAGAGACGAATATATTTCCCGTTTTGTCAACCGCTATTCCATCAGGATAATTGAAACTTGCTGAAGTTGCCGGGCCATTATCGCCGCTGTAACCAGCAATGCCGTTTCCTGCTATGGTCGTAATGATCCCATATGCATCTATTTTCCTAATACGCTGGTTTGACTTATCGGCTATATAGATATTTCCGCTGCCATCAGCCGCAATCCCCGCCGGATGGTTTATTCGTGCTGCTGTTGCCGGGCCGTTATCTCCTGTAAAACCTGCATATGCTGTCCCGGCGATCGTGTGGATTATTCCTGTCTGTGCATCCACTTTTCGGATTTCATTAAGAGCTGCCACATACATATGGTCTGCCATGTCTACCATAACACCGCTCGGAAAGGTCAGCCGTGCCATTGTCGCAATAACATTATCCCCGGTATCAGCTGTGCTGCCTTGCTGACCAGTGCCAGCAAACGTTGTTATCGTACCGTTAGCATCCACTTTTCGAATTCGATTGTTAGAATTGTCTGCTATATATAGGTTGTTGGCTTTATCGACAGCCACCCCACTTGGTCCATTCAAGCTTGCAAATATGGCCGCACCGTTATCGCCGCCAAAACCAGGCGTCCCGTTACCCGCTACTGAGGTGATAATTCGGGGTGATGAACCTATCCTTCGTACACGACCATTTTCTGAATCTGCAATATAAATTATGCCCCATGGATCAACTGCCAGACCCTTCGGGAATCTCATGCTGGCTGATGTGGCATAACCATTATCACCGCTGTAACCTATCATGCCGTTTCCACCGATCGTGGTAATAATTACAGACGAGGTAATTACACGAATGCGCTGATTCCACGTATCTGCTATATAAAGGTTATCGGCTGTATCAACTGCAATACCATAGGGATAATTCAGCATGGCTGCTGACGCATAACCATTATCGACACTATAACCTGCAGTCCCGGTCCCCGCGATGGTCGTGATTATTCCGCTTGAATCCACTTTTCTGATCCGGTGATTATATGTATCAGCTATATAAATAATGCCCGTACTGTCGATTGCCACACTTGACGGGTAGAAAAGGCCAGACGAGATTGCGCTGACATTATCACCCGTGTAACCGCCGGTACCATTTCCAGCTACGGTCATGATAATGCCGGAGGTATCAACTTTTCGAATGCGATGATTTCCCTGGTCTGCTATATATAAGCTCCCAACATTGTCAATGGCAACACCTGATGGATTAAATAACGTCGTAGAGGTTGCGGGAAGATTATCTCCGCCATATCCCATTCCTGAGTTGCCTGCGACAGTCGTGATAACCCCAGCAGTATCGACTTTGCGAATACGATTATTCCACGTATCCGCAATGAATATGTTTCCAGACCTATCAATAAACACGCCTAAAGGGGAGTTGAGCTTAGCGGATAGAGCAGGGCCATTATCTCCGCTGTAGCCGCCAACTCCGTTGCCCGCAACCGTCGTAATAATTCCGGATACCGCATTCACCTTGCGAATGCGATGATTATCCCGGTCAGCTATGTAGTAATTTCCAACAGAGTCAGTAGCCGCGCTGTTTATATAGTACAGAACGGCATCAGGTGCCGGCCCGCCGTCGCCGACCGAACCACCGGCGATAGTCGTAATATCGCCAGGTGCAGCCCATGCTGTGGATATGTATAACATCGTAAAGAACGAAAGGATTGCCGATAATATTTTGTACATAAACAACCTCCTCATTAATTTTCTCGACCGAATTCTTCCAGTTTCTTTCCATCTTTGCTTCTACATCCCGCTTTACGGCGTTTAAGTCAGCAATCCGTTTATCTGAACGCTGTAATTACGTCTACTTACGATCTCAACCACTCCCGCGACCGTGTCTATGCCCTCATTCCGCCGGTATATACAAACGATATATTTTTCCACGGATACCTCGCAGATATGGTTTTGTGAACGTATGCGTAAATACTATGTGAGGGAAGCTTACAGGAGACTTACGGAAGGAGAAAAATTAGAACTATTTTAAGAGAAAATGAACTGGATAAGATTAACAACGTGGAGAAAAGTAACGCGCTGAATCTGCTTTTGACAGAATGGAGCAGAATATTACTGCCCCTGTTTCATTGCGTAGTAGATCCCTTCGGTCTTTGATGAAGGTTTTAGCCCGAGCGAACCTTGGAGCACAACACGGCAGCGATGATATGTTTTTATCGCTTCGGCCTGCTGTCCCATCTGGTGATGGCAAATCATAAGACACTGGTAAAATTCCTCGGCAAGATCGTCTATCTCCAGGCCGTTCACAAAGGCCCGCGCCGCCTTATCATATCTTCCCGATTCCATCCAATGACCCCCCAGGGCATTGATGCACTGCATGAACTTCACTCGCAGGCGTTCGCGAAGCGATATGGTCCAGGGCTGTTTCATATCTGCGGGCAGCAAGTGGCCTTTGTAGATATCAAGTGCCCTTGCCGTGAGATGAACCGCACTTTCTCTCTCCCGGACCGCATGCTGCCATGCTTCCTGTGTCTTACACAATGCCCGTTCAAACGCCCACGTATCCACCCAGCAGCAATGATCATCAAGGCCCAGCATTCCGTCCCGGAGCACGAGCGCCTCGTCATGCCCGAGCAATTTTCGCAACCGATGCAGCGTGGTATCGAAGGACTTGTGCGCCACATCGCCGTCGGCATCCGGCCACAGCACATCCGTCAGCTGCTCTTCACTCACGCCCCGCCCCCCGAACGCGATCAACGCCTTGAGCATTGCCATCGGTTTCTGCTGCACTCTGCCCGGGAATACCACGGGCCTGTCGTCTATCATTATCTCGAACTTTCCCAGCGCGTAGATCTTGACCGGCCAGGGCCATGCCTCGGTTACGTCAGATGCTTCATCCGGCCTGAGCTTGTTTAATCTGATCAGTTCCCTGACGAATGATGTTTCGATCCCGAGCTCAAGCGCCTTTGCGCAAAACCGGGCAAGCGTGCTTCTTCCGATGATCAGATATCGCAACCCTGTCTCTTTACAGACGGCGATCGCATGGTTTGCGCGCTCTGCAAACCTCGCCTCATCGCCGTTGTTCAACGCGAGCATCGCTTCCAGGGCCGAACACCAGGCATCCACATGCGCGCAGCGGAGCGAGGAGAGCCTGCTGCGCATGTCCGTCAGCTGCGGCAAAACGAGATCGTATCGTTTTGCTTCAAACAGTATGCTCGCAAACGTGAATTGATGGCCATTAAGGATAAGGGGTGACCCGGCAATTTCCGTAAGCTGCATGCATCTCTCCGCATGCGCGATGGCTGCTTCATACCGGCACGTGATCAAGTCTATGAGAGATGACTGATGAGCATAAAAAATCAAATCATAACAGGCGCCCTGATTAAGCGACGACGCCATTTTACCAAGAAATTCCTGCGCCCGCGCGATCCGGTCACTTGTTATGGAATTGTAAATACCCACACCGTAGAACATCAGGTCAAGGTGGTGGACGCCGGTTTCTGCCGCCAGCTTTAATCCTTGATCAACGGTATCAAGTCCCGCTTCATAAAGCGACGTATAGAAATAGCACACAGCTTCCGTGCGATACCACATCAGCTTGGGAAGCGGCGCGCCATGTTCCGCTTTTGCGATGGGAGAAAGCGCGGCCACCAGCGAACCCGCTTCGTCAATCCTTCCAGTCCAGAGATAATACAGAATAAGATTGTAACCAATGAACATGCGTCGGGACAGGTCTTCGGACCTCAACGTAATGTCCCACACACGCTCTGTCCATCCTGGAAGATCGGGATGGTGGGGTTGACGGAACAAGAGCGCTGCAAAGATCGCCGAGGTGGCGCGCTCTTCGATTTGCACACTCGGGAAACCAGCATATCGCTGTTGTAAAACCGGGAACTCGGCTATCCAGCGATCAAGCGGCTTAAAGTCCTTCCACTCATACATGAAGGTGTCCACGATTCCGGACCAGGACAGAAATGATCCCGAGGCATCCCCGTTGGCTTGAAATATTGAATAAGCCTTTTCCATTACCGTCCTGGCTTCCGCCGGCCTGACAGCAAGACGGCACATGGCCTTCCAATAGAGAAGCCACCCTGTTCCCTCCACAATATCAGATGGAATCGCATGAATCCAGGCCTCGATCGTTTGGAATCGTCCCGTTGTCATGTATGATTCGGCATGGTGGAGAAGAAGCCCGGTCAGCTCATGCCAGTCTTCAGCATCGATCATCAGCCTTGCCGCATCTTCCACGTACCCGGCCTTGAGAATGAGCAAGGCGGCCTTTTTCGCAAGAAGGGGCATCCCCTCCTGTCCGAAGCTTTCACGACAGCGGAGTAGTAAAAAATCCCTGAACAGCGGATGGTACTGATAAACCATTTCCCGGGCCTCGTGCCGCGCCGTGAATAAATTTGTGCGCTCCAGCCTGGAGAGAATCTGTCCGGCGCGCCTGTTGCCGGTCAATTCTTCCACAACCCCAATGGTCATTCTCGGAAGCAGCGAGGTCATGAGTAAAAAACGCTTTATCTCGTCATCAACACGCTCATAGAGTTCATTGGCAAAAAAATCAAATATCTGTTCAGTGGGAATTTGTCCGAAGGATTGTAGTTTGCCATCCTTTGAAATGTTTTCCGCAAGAAGTACCAGTCCCGCTGCCCAGCCTTCTGTTTTCCGGTATAACAGCTGAAGTACCTCATCAGTTGGGGCCTTCTTCCCCCGCGATGCTACCAGAGCCCGTGATTCATCAAACGTGAAGCCAAGTTCGATCCCGTCGATAACCTTCAGCTTTCCCATGGCACGGAACCGCGTGAATACCGGGGGAGGATCTACCCGGCTTACGATCAGGATCGATATCCCCTCCGGTGCAATACTAAGTCCTTCGCGGACCACTTCGTGAAACGCGGACTCTGCCGGGACATCCTGATAATTGTCGATGGCGAGACAGAATGGCTTCTTCAAGCGGCCATAGAGCGCTTCGAAATAGCGCCTGGTGAAGGTGGGGATGGCATGGCGATATTCAGAGGTGAAAAAAGGAAGGGGGGTTCGGTACCGCGGCGCTGTATGTTTGATTGCCTGGTTCAGGTATGCGAAGAACGTGGCAATGTCGGCATCGCCCGGATCCGCCTGGTACCACAAGCAGGGCAACTTGCACCTGTCGAGCCAGTTTGCCGCCAGCGTCGTCTTGCCGGACCCGGCAGGCGCGGAGATCCAGATTATCGTATCGCCGGTGATCAGGGCAAGATGATCGAGAAGACGCTTGCGTTCCACGATCCCGGCGACATGCGGGCGGGTCAGTTTTGCGGGCAGGATCTTCATGTTACTTCAGGTGCGAAAGCCACTCGCTGACAATAGTATTAAATCGCGGCTGCTCCTCGATAAAGGGGAAGTGTCCGCTTTCCTCGAAAATAACGAGCTTTGCGTCGGGAAGCTTCGCATGTATGCGGTCAGCGCCCTGGGCAGGTGGATTGATCCAGTCGTCTTTGCCGGCAATGATCAATGTCGGCGCCTTGATCTCGTGCACCCACGCAAGACTGTTGAAAGCCGGGAACCATGTGCCGGTACTGTGATTCAGGGCCGCTGCGCAAAATCGGGTATCGTTCACAAACTGCTCCCCGACGCGCGGATCGTATTTTTTGAAGTAGACCGGCAAAATTATGGAAGCGCCCCGCTTGAAGTCATCATCAGTCTCATACGGTTCGGTGAATGTTTTTATTACTTGCCGTACCTGCTCCGGCGTACCTCTTTTCTGAGCATTGGCCATGGCAACATCAGGAAAGTCCAGCGCGGGTACAGTGC
Source organism: uncultured Nitrospiraceae bacterium (assembly GCA_964447405.1). Classification (GTDB taxonomy): domain Bacteria; phylum Nitrospirota; class UBA9217; order UBA9217; family UBA9217; genus JALNZF01. Next base: position 687,308 of record CAYUSP010000004.1, read on the forward strand.
AACAGAGGATTAGACCGGCAACATGATCGCCATATCGTCTTGCATAGTCCTGCGCCACGAATGCTCCGCAGGAGTGTCCAAGCAAAACGATCTTGTCATGACTCAGATGCTTTCGTAGCTTATCTGCATCGTCCGCCCAGGTTACATGATCAACGCCCGTAAAGTCGGCCAGGCGGGTTGATCGGCCGTTGCCCCGGTGATCATAGTAGATGAGCTGCATCCGTTCAGCCAATGGATCAAGCCACGGACGGAAGCAGGTGTGGTCAAGCCCCATGCCGCCGTGCATCAGCATCAGCGGCGGTCCCTTGCCGAGTGTGGTGTAAAAGAGATCGATTCCATTAATAGATGCGATCATATGCGCCCCCCTTCACTATTCATTGAACACAGTTTTTATAGCTGCATTTTAGGTACATTCTGCATGCTCTACAACTCATGTATCCAGCATATTTATATTCATTCATGCATCAGAATGACGGAAATTTACGTAATTATCAACAGAAAAAATTGGGTATTTTTTGGGGTAGTGGAAAAAAGTAACATGGTCGTTAATTTATACGGATATTTATGCATAGTTTATTAACTCTTCACCGATACGCAGAATCCGCGCTCCGCAACGCGGCTCAATACAGTGCTATGGATTTTTTCTGGTTTGGCAAATTCCATCATTACCGGCAAAAAGCAAAAAGAGGTGCAGCATTTGCATTCCCCCCTTCTCCATGGTAATCTGTCCGACAATGAACACGGTCAAAATCTTCGGCGAAACAGGCGCCATTAGCAAAGCAATGAAAACCGCCTATGAGGACCGCCCTCAGCAGATCCTGATGGCCGAGGCAGTTGAGAAAGCTCTCCAGACAAGCACCCATCTCATCGTCGAGGCCGGAACGGGCGTGGGCAAGAGCCTCGCCTACCTGGTCCCCCTCGTCCTCTGGTCCCGCGACCTGAACCAGCGGGCTGTGGTTGCCACGTACACCAAGGCGCTCCAGCAGCAGCTCATGGAAAAAGACCTGCCTTTTCTCGCATCCGTTCTCGGCAGTTTCCGCTATGCCCTGTGCGTGGGGGGCGAGAACTATCTCTGCCTCCGCCGGTTCGACCATCTCCGCATCGGCAATCTGTACGAACAGAACGAGATTGAGCCGCTGAACAGACTCTTTGCCTGGTCAACCGGCACGCGCACGGGCCTCCGGAGCGAACTCGATGTAGAGCCGCCCTCTGGACTCTGGTCCAAGGCCTGCCGCCAGGCTGACCTCTGCTTTGGCAAGACCTGTTCCTACTTCAAGGACTGTTTCTATTTCAGGGCAAAGGCGATCGAACAGCAGGCCCACATTCTCGTGGCAAATCACCACCTGTTCTTCGCCGATATGGCTGCGGACGGCAATGTCCTGCCTCAATACAAGGCGGTTGTATTCGACGAGGCGCATCAGGTTGAGGATGTGGCAACAGACTATCTTGGCGTCGAGGTCACGAACTTCTCTGTCCGGTACCTCATGGACATGCTCCTGTCCCAGCGCACGCGCAAGGGCCTGCTCACACGCCTTTCGGTGCAGGATGAGGATGTACTGATCGTACGCGGCATGGTGGACGGTCTGCGAGTCATTTCGGACAATTTTTTTCTGAACCTCCACCCGTTCCTTGCGAAAGAGGCTTCGCTCCGCATCAGAAAGCGCAATATCATACCGGACCTGCTGAGCGACCCGCTCTCCGAGCTACGGGACGCGCTCCTCGCACTGAAGGCTGAGTCGCTGGAGGAGGAGATGGAGATCAGGGCATTCGCGGGCAGGGCGCAGTCCCTCGCCTCGGCTGTACGCGTGAATCTCGAGCAAAGCGCTGAGGGCTGCGTATATTGGGCTGAGCGCGAAAACCTGCGCTACCGGCTCGTGGCATCTCCCATCGATGTTGCCGGCATGTTGCGCGAGCATCTGTTCGGCAGAACAGGGTCGGCAGTACTTACCTCAGCCACGCTCTCAGCCGGCGGGTCCTTCAGCTACATCAGGGGCAGGCTGGGTCTGGATGCGCCTTCCGAACTGCTGCTTGATTCGCCTTTTGATTTCGAGAACCAGGCAATGCTCTATATTGCACCCGGACTGGAAGATCAGCAAGCCGAGGGTTATCATGAGAAATTCGCTGAGGAGTTGAAAGCCGTTTTAAATATCACGGGGGGAAGGACTCTCGTGCTTTTCACCAGCTACAATCAATTGAGAAAAGCCGCCGAAGCCATGAGGCTGGAAATGCCGGGGCTGGGCATACTCTGCCAGGGTGAAATGCCGGCATACCGCTTGATCGAACAGTTCAAAAACATTTCGAACGCCGTGCTCATGGGCACAGCATCGTTCTGGCAGGGGATCGACATCCCCGGGGACGCGCTTCAGTGCGTGGTGATCGCGAAACTGCCTTTTGCCGTACCGGACGAGCCGATCATTGAGGCGCGAATGGAGCGGCTCAAGAATCCGTTCTTTGAATACCAGGTCCCCCAGGCAACGCTGCTTTTCCGTCAGGGATTCGGCAGGCTTATCCGCACAAAGACCGATTGCGGCGCCGTGGTAGTGCTCGACTCGCGTATTATGACTAAAAGCTACGGCAAATGGTTCCTGAGGTCTATTCCCAAATGCAGTATCACCGACGACCGGGAGGAGTTCAAAAACTTCTTTGAGCAACTAAGAAATCCCGATAACAGCTAGCAGAATTCGATAGGCACTGCGCAAGGGAAATACTGTTTTTCCGCAACCATATGGATGGAACACATAATGACACCTGAAATTGCCAGTGCAAACGCATGCGGGCGGCTTTGCAGAATACGCACCGGACTGTTAGTCACTTGCCTCCTCCTGTTCGGTATGAGCGCTGGCTGTGCACCGCGAAATGCCCCATTACTGACTGAATCATCGATCAAATATCGGCCAACTCAGATTGCGAAAGATGTTATGGCACGACCCGGCAGTTTTGCATGGTCTTCGGACAGCGCGTCGCTGGCGGTGATCACGGGCGAGACGGTGGCTATATATATAGTTGCAACCAACGAGCAACGAATACTCCGGCTTGCTGGCGCTCATTTTGTGACATGGCCATCGCCGGGAAGACTGCTGGTCCTGGCCCGGGACAACGAGAGCGACATCCTCTTTACAATCGACGGTGAAAGCCTCACCCTTGCCCGGACTATTTTGCAAAAACATACTGATGCCATATACTCAACTGCAGACAATTCAGAGATGTGCCTGCTTTCCGCGGACGTACGCAGTTTCTCCTTTGGTACCCAGGTAGCGCTTGAACTGTCCCTGATCACAGCCGGCGACACAACATCAAGACCCCTCTACTCATCCACCAGAATATTGCCTCCACACTGGTCGGATAAGCGCACCCTGCTGGCATGGACCCATGCCGGGCAGAATCCGCTTGACAGCTCGTTGCTGGTTATTGAGCACATCAAGCCGCCGGCTTTTGCCCCTTATTCACGTGTGATCATGATCGATCCCGCCAATGCAGACATCCTGGAGCTCGCCGGACAGTCCCGCGAAGGCCGGTACCTGTCGGCCAGCTGGTCACCTGACGGTCGTAAGATAGCACTGACCCGCGAAGACAGCAGGATCGAGATCTTTGCCCTGGACGGCAATATTGCTTATCACGAACCACTGCCCCTGGGAGTTTATCCCTCGTGGAGTCCATTAGGTGATACACTCTATATTGGAGGGAACCTTATCTCTTCCGATGGCAAAAACAGGGTAACTCTTCTCACCCACGGAGCAGGGAGTATTTCAGCTTGGTCGCCTGATGGTACAAAACTTGCCGTGGCAACGGGCCCTGACCTCTGGCTATTCTCGGACATCAGCCCTTCTTCGGGCCAAAAGGCAAGCCCACTCGCCAGAGACCTGAGGAAAAAAATATTATTGCTGCAGAACCTGCTCCGGGAAGGTCTTATAACACCTCAGGATTATAAGGAGCGAAAGGCAGGCATCCTCAAGCAAGAGGTGAAACAATGAAGCTTTTACTTCTTTATTCAGCTATCGCGGTGGTTCTTTTCACTGCATCAGCAGGGCAAGCCTTTGCAGGTGATGCCTGCCTGCAATGCCACGAGAAGGAGACCCCGGGCATTGTACGGTATTGGAAGAACAGTGCCCATTTTAAGAAGCAGGTTACTTGCGCGTCATGCCATGGCAGCAACATTGAAGCAAACCATCAAAGGAGCGCGACTGTTGATGCGAAAAAATGCGGAGCCTGCCATGCAAGGGCGTTTGCTGACCACGGGTCCAGCAAACATGGTATCAGCCTCAAAGCGGGAAGAGGATGTACGAGAAACCTGAAAGAAACAGACGAGCAGAAAAAGAGCTGCGCCCTTTGCCACAAGCCCGGCTCCAGCGAGCCGCTCGTGGCAGTGGAATGCGCCATGTACCTTGCCCAGAGCCCGGCTATGCAGCGCCAGGGATGCGGCGCCTGTCATCTTGTGGAGAACCGCTGCGATACCTGCCACACGCTGCATGGTACCGATCTGCAGGTCGCCCGTAATCCCGGAACCTGCGGCACCTGCCATATGGGCCCCGACCATCCGCAGGCCGAAGCATGGGAAACCTCCCGGCACGGAGTATTGTTCAAGTTGGGCGGGGAGCGCTCCGCGCCATCCTGCGTCACCTGCCACATGCCGTCAGGGTCGCACAATGTCAGTCGAGGAATCGCTCAGGGTGCATCGGAACGCAAAAAACAGGAGCGCGAACAGATGCTCGCCATTTGCGCTGTGTGCCATAGCAATGCCTTTGCAAAACGTAACCTCGATGATGCTGACAGGATCCTTGAAGAAAGCGGCGCCCTGGTGGCACAAGCCAAGAGCATCATCGAAGGATTGCACACTGAGGGACTTCTCTATCCCCCGTTGTTTCAGCGGCCGGAACATCCCCTGTTTGGTAGATCGTTCGAGATCGGCCCCCACATGCTCTACGAAAACCTTTCCCTGGTCGAGAGCCTCTTCTTCAAAATGAAGGCTTTTTACGCCGCAACTGCATACAAAGGGGCCTATCACCAGAATCCAGATTATGCCCACTGGTTCGGGAACGCGCCGCTCAAGCTCACTCTTTCCGAGATAAAAAGCGAAGCAGCACTGCTCCAAGAGGTTAAAAAGCTCAAACAGCGGCTCGACAATCTCGGGCATCCCGGCCTGGAGCAAAACGGAGAATTGTCCATATTAAAGAATAACTTGCGGACTCTAAACGAAAAAAGACTTACCAATGACATTTCCGAACAGGATTACCAGGTGCGCAAAAAAAAGCTGCTTGACGAGCAGGGCCTGAAATAGCCCTTCAGTCCATATAATCCCGCTATAAATCGAGCTGCACTGGCGGGAATCCTCACCCGGAGCTAACAGGTAGCACAAAAGCACAATAACAACTGTTGCAATTCAGCAGCCAGAGTGCGATAATACATTTTCGTTCTGCTGCGTGCGAGGGGGATCTATGCCATTAAAACAAAATTATCAACAGAAAATGGAATCAAGAAGGGTCGCGTTACTCGCCTCCGGCCTCGTTTCCGAAAGGATGCCCGGTGTTTCAAACATCGTACTGCGCATGACCTATTACCAGCTCAGAGCGGGGCAGGTCCTCATGGAACGGACGATGAACTTCACGCCCGCTGATTATGCCTGTTTCCATTTAAACTGCACGCGTGACGAATGCACCAACGGAGGATTTGACCTTACACCCGTTATCACCCGGCTGTTTCATGGCCGGAAAAAATCAGAAAAAGGGAATATCGTCTGCAGCGGAAAAAATGAAACGCTGAGCCGCGGCCACTCTCGCATCGCGTATGAAGTCTGCATTCAGTATCATAAACCCGGGAAGAAACCCGTTGTCATTGATGAACGAAACCTCTCCCGAGCCGTATAGCCGCCTCGGTCCCGATCGTGGCTTGATCCACGCATCTGTTTCCCAGGCCTGCCGCGGACGTTTTGCGTCCTACGTTCCATCAGGCTGTCAACCGCTGACTGCACATCCCTGATCACTGCCGCTATCCGATTTGAAAGCACCGCATCGAAATTGATCCGTGCTGGAATCCTTCATGGGTGAACACCAGCCGCTCATCCTTACCCTGTAGCGCGATCGTATAGATCATCGGCAGATAGTGGTCAAGAGTCGGGACTGCCAGGGATGCCGTCTCTCCCATGCTCGTCAACCTCATAAGACCTTCATGGTTCCCGCTGACCAGGTTCGCCTTCACCCGCTCATCAAATTCCACGGCCCAGTCAAAAGGCTTTGCGTCCTCGTTCTCGAAATCAAGCATTCCAAGATTATGCACGATATTGCCGCTCCCGATGATAAGAATCCCCTTCTCCCGCAAGGCGCGCAGTTCCAATGCAAGCTCGAAGTGATAGGAGAGCGGCTTCGGATTCGGGTCGCGGTACGAATAATCAAGACTGAGTTGGAACACGGGAATATCCGCCAAAGGAAAGAGATGCAACAGGATAGACCATGCTCCGTGATCCAAACCCCAGGTGTCTTCACATCGCGCCCGCGTCCTGGTGATCGCTTTTGCTGCAAGTGCCGCATCGCGGGGCGATCCAGGACAGGGATAGTTCATGGAGTAAAGTTCGGCGGGGAATCCGTAGAAATCATGAATGGTCCGGGGCCGCTCCATGCATCCTGCCGCGGTGCCGCTCGTGAGCCAGTGCGCTGAAATGACCATGATCGCATCCGGCTTCGGGAGTTGTTTTCCCCACGTTGCAAGGCTTCTGGTGAAAGAGTTGTCCCCTATGATGTTCATCGGCGAGCCATGGCCAATGAACAGCACGGGCATAGGTGTGTTCGTCATCATGGATGTTTATATAGAATACGTCATTCTGTGAAGTTCGGGATCCTATGTTATGACAGCCATACCTTCAGTATACCAGATGCTTGTTGTTCTGCACTGTCCGCTGCACGGCGCTCCTATAGCCTTGCATTTCATCATTACTTGCTGTACTCTTTTCACCTATGAAGATACTACTCATTGGCGGAGCCAGCCAGCTCGGCGTGGATCTGCTGAGAAACAACACACTTCATGAGATCATCGCGCCCGATCAGGCGGCTCTCGATATCAGATTACGGGAAATGATCAGCAGTGTAGTCAACGATACCCGGCCTGACCTGGTTATTAACGCTGTTGCATTCCATGATGTCCCTCTTTGCGAAAGCGACCCGTCGAGCTCATTCGCGATTAACTGCGTGGCAGTGCGGGACCTGGCAATAGCCAGCAAGCGCGTGGGGGCGGGATTCATCTCCCTGAGCACTGATTATGTATTCGACGGGGAAAAGCATGCAAGCTATCTGGAGGATGACAAACCTGCGCCGCTCCAGATGTTCGGAATCTCGCGCCTTGCCGGTGAATATGCAGCCCTGTCTGCGGCACCTGACGGCGTCTGGATCATCAGGACCTGCGGACTCTATGGTCTGTCGGACCCACCAGCCGGGATCAATAACTTTGTAGACCAGCGTATTCACGAAGCAAGGACGAATGCCGCACTGGTCATGGGCAGCGACCAGATCGTCTCGCCCACCTACTCTCATGACCTGAGCCTCGCGATGCTGCAGTTTATCGAGCTTGCCAGCCGTCCGCCTGGCGTGTATCACCTCGTGAACGAAGGGAAATGCAGCTGGTACGAGTTCACCCGGGCGATCTATGAGATCATGGGGATCACAGCACAGGTAAAGCCTATTGACCGAAGCGGCGGAAGCGGCGGCCTGAAACGACCACTGTATTCTGCCCTGTCGAATACGAAGGCACGCGCGCTCGGCATTGTCCTGCCCTCCTGGAAAAGCGGCCTCGAGCGGTATCTGCGGGAGAAGTACGGGCAAACAACATGATGCCGCGTCCCGCACAGCAACGCTGCTTTGTCCGTACTGCATAGCCAGGTTTATTCCCATGACTGTTTATCCGATTGATCAGATAATCGCGGACCTGAAGCAGGCGATCAGGGACCATTCATCCCTCGTTCTGCAGGCGCCGCCGGGCGCGGGAAAGACCACTCGCGTGCCCATCGCCCTGCTCGATGTGATTCCAGCAGACAGCGGCGGGATCATCATGCTCGAACCGAGAAGGATCGCCGCTGTCTCCGCTGCCCGCTGGATGGCGTCGTCGCTGAACGAACAGCCCGGCGAAACAATCGGCTACGCCATCCGGTTTGATGCCAGGCGTTCGGCAAAAACACGGATCGAGGTCGTTACCGAAGGCATTCTCACCCGCCGCCTCCAGTCTGATCCCGGCCTCACCGGCATATCACTCATTATTTTCGATGAATACCACGAGCGAAGCATTCATGCGGACCTGGCGCTTGCGCTCTGCCTCGACGCGCGGAAGATCCTGCGGCCGGACCTGAAGATTCTCGTCATGTCCGCGACGCTCAATACCGGTCGCATTGCCTCGCTCCTCGGGAATGCGCCGGTCATAACCTCAACGGGTAAAACCTTTTCCGTTACTGAAACCTATGGCATTGACAGCACCAGCCCCCTCCCGGAACGCATTCGGGCTGCGGTTATTACCGCTCTCCGCGAATCCCTGGGCGATATCCTCGTTTTTCTGCCTGGTTCCGCGGAAATCCGCGCCTGTGCCGCACTCCTTCGTACCGCGCTGGCGGGCAGAGAAAAGCAGGTCGTCATTCGTCCGCTCTACGGCGATATGCCCTTTGAGGAACAGGAGCAGGCTATTATGCCGTCACCGGACCAACGCAAGATCGTACTTGCCACAAACATCGCGGAAACAAGCCTTACCATTGATGGAGTGCGGGTCGTCATTGACAGCGGTCTTACGCGCGTGCTGCGGTACGACCCGGCAACGGGAATGAACAGACTGGCAACCGTGCCCGTATCCCGGGCCTCGGCGGATCAGCGAAAAGGCAGAGCCGGACGTCAGGGACCAGGGTCCTGTTACCGTCTTTACAGCAGCCACAGTTTCCAGGGCATGACTCCGTTCAACCAGCCGGAGATCCTTGTATCAGAACTTTCCCAGTTCACCCTTGAACTCGCGCTCTGGGGCGTCAAGGACCCTTCTGAGCTCGCGTGGCTCGATCCTCCGCCAGGATCTTCCCTCGATGCTGCGGTCACTCTTCTTCGCGACCTCGGTGCGATTGCGATTGACGGGACCATCACGACAACCGGCAGGGCAATGGCACGACTTCCCCTCCATCCGCGGCTTTCACGACTGCTTCTGCGGTCGCAGGAACTGGGCCACCTCGAGCTGGGCGCGGACCTCGCCGCACTTCTTACCGAGCGCGATTTTTTTAGGCATGCGACTGGCGATGCTTTTGCGGGTGAGCCCGACATTTCCGAACGGCTGGACATGCTCCATCTTGGGCGGCGAGGTGGACTGACTGGAGCAAACATTGACCCGTCCGCGATCCGCGCTGTACAAAGGACATCGCAGCAGCTCCGGCGATTGGTGGCCAGTGTTGCCGCTTCTTCCTACCCGGGGGCACCCTCGCAGGAGCTGGTATCCCGCCTGCTGCTTGCGGCTTTTCCCGACCGGATCTGCAAGCGTCGAGAAGAAGGCGCCGGCCGATTCATTCACTCCCAGGGAAGGGGCGTCCGTATCTCCCGCAACAGCTTTCTGGGAAGCAGTCCCTTTATCATAGCGGTGGCAGTTGATGCGGGTGCAAAAACCGAGGGTTTTGTTCATCTGGCGGCGCCGGTCACAGAGGAACTCATCAGGTCAGAGTGCGGCAGCCGCATCACTTTTGCACGCAACATTGAATGGGACTGGAAGGAGAGGAGAATCATTGCTGCCGAGAATGAACTGCTTGATATGCTCACGCTCTCCCATCGACCTTTCCTTCCCTCAAGCGGTGAAACAGCGCCGATCCTGTGCAATGCGGTTCGCTCATCGCCTGAACTGCTTAAGCTCACCAGAGAAGTGCGTCAATACCAGTGCCGCGTGGCGTTGATCCGCCGGGCCTTCCCGGAGGAGGCTTGGCCCGATTTCTCCGATGCGCGGCTTTTTTCACACCCTGAGGACTGGCTCTCTGACTGGCTCGAAGAGGTGCGCACCGGCCAGGACCTTGCCGGGATAAATATTCTGGCCGCGCTTAAAGCGAAGTTATCACGGGACCAGCTCCGCCTGATCGAGGAGCGAGCTCCTTTGACAATTACTGTTCCAAGCGGCAGCAGGATTACGCTGGATTACGCTGCGGGAGATCAGCCAATGCTCGCGGTTAAACTGCAGGAGATGTTCGGCCTCGGGGATACACCAGCGGTGGCAGCAGGCAGAGTGAAGGTGCTCCTGCATCTGCTCTCACCGGCAAAGCGGCCAATACAGATCACGCAGGATTTAAGAGGCTTCTGGAATAATGGATATGCGCTGGTGAGAAAGGAGCTGAAGGGCCGTTATCCGAAACATCCGTGGCCGGATGATCCGTGGAACGCATTACCGACGAGGCGCGCAAAAGCGCGCGGGACGTGATCAACGAAAACTTAAGCGTGAAACCGTATTGTCTTTTGCAGTTCCAGTGCCCTGTCGAGATCAGGCCGCTTCAATGCGCCTATGCGCACTAGGATTTCGCCGAGCAACTGCCTGCTGTGTTTTTGGTGTTCCAGGGCAAACTCGAGATCCTGAGGCAGGATCTTTCCGTCGGCAAGCAGCAGGGTACCTATCGGGACCTTTAGACCGCAGTTCTTGGCCATCATTTCAGCAACATTATTCATGGATATCAACCTCCCCTTGTGAGAAGTTCCACACGTTTCACCCATAAAAAAACAGAAATTAATTGCACTGACCACATATTACCGTATTCCGGGCTACATGTCAAGTATTTTTTGCTTTGCCTTTTATTATTGTTTCGAGATGAAGAAAGCGCATGGGGGAAGGCAAAATCGACGGCCTGATGATCCAATCAGCGCTTATCAACCTGCCGAAACGACCGCGTCGTGGCAATGACTGCCTGGTCGCGCAGAATGCGAAGGTAGTTAAGGTGCACCCGTGTAATGCTTTCAAATCCGCCGGGGTCACCCTCGATCGAAATGAGCCCGATATTTTTCTTGTTGATGGTCACCGGGAATAGAAGCAGATATTCCGCCACTGGTATATTGCTTCGATACCATAAGGGAATGAACTTCCTGATGTCAGTTGATTCGGTATTCCTGACAATAAGATCCTCATCCCTGGCAATAGCCATATTGAAGACATCGCGGGGCTCGCCAAGCGCGATGGTGAACCATTTCTTGACTTCGTTTACCTCCATGCCGAAGCCAAGCCGGATATCCATCACGGGTTTGGTGATGTCCCGTACAAAGAACAGCACTCGAATGACCTGTGATGCCTTCATCCCGAGGTAGATCGTTTCCAGAGCAATCCGGAGTATATCGTTCAAGGCGCAGGGACCCAGCATGGAATTGTTGATGTCCTGAATACCTTTTGAAAATATGGATTCCGGATCGCTCTCCTGGTTCGTGAATAGTGTGTCCACGCTCTTCAGCGATTCGGTTTTGAAAGAGAGTACTTCGGAATCAGCTGCCGTCTGCTGCGCATCAGTTGTCCACCGGTCCAGTTGTTTGCTGAGCGTCGAATTCTTCAGATTCAGATTCAGCGTCGCTGCCAGTTCATTGAATTCCTTTACAGAAGAACTGATCAACTTGTCGATGTTCTTTTTCTGCGTCGGGATAAGACCGCTATAGGCAGACAGTGCAGTCTTCATCTTGACGGTCTTATCTTCCCGTTCAGTATCCGTACTCAGGATATTCGACATTTCCGATGACAGGGTGGCTATCATGCTGAGCTTCTGGCTCTCCTCGGGTTCAGCCTGCAGGTCCGCCGCCGCGGTATTGTGCATGCTCTGAACGATCGTCTGCGGATAATTCCACTCCGTCGCAATGGTCGTCCCGATCTCTTCGTAGGAGACGCCAAGCACCGCAAGGGAAGCCGCATCCTCAGAGATCCCCCGCTCGGCGCTCATGTGCCTGATCTCCGCTGTCTTGTCCGGCATAGCATGCGCCACGATGATCTTCCCCAGGGGATGCAACAGGGCGCATATGAACGCCTCTTCTTCTTCCACATAATTCAGGTCCTGGACGATCTTCTGGGCTATGACCCCACCGCAGAATGCCTGAATAATGGCGTCCATGATCTCGGTATGGGCCCCGCGTTTCTGCAACTGGTCAAACAGCATCAAGGTCGTCGCGATATTCTTGATCTGATCGACACCCATCAGAAAGATCGCCCGCGAGATGGTGGTAACCTTTCCCGACTGCAGATAGTGCACGCTGTTCACGACCTTTAATATCTTTGTGGTGAGCGCATAGTCCTTCAGCAGTATATTGGCAAGATCGGTAACCGAAGTGTCCTCCGACGCTTTAAACTTATTGATGACATTCACCGTATCCGCCATCGCCGGAAGATCGCTTGCCTGCCGGATTTTGAGCATCACCCTGTTTTTTAACATTGTGTTTGTCGCTGCCATAATTGCCATCCGTCCGTGCGCCGCTTCCCAATACGACCGCTTCGCTCAATATTAGCACAAAAATCGGGATCGCTGTACTGGCGCTGCCTCAGCCGGCTCCCCGCAACACTTGACATTCGACATGCCTTTGCCTATCCTCACAAGTACGGCCTCGTTATGCCAGCAGGCCCGGGAGACGTCCAGTTGAAGAGCTTCACGATAACATCCAGGAACGCAGCCTTCACCGTAATGCTGTTCGTTCACCTGACCATGGTTACGGGGACAGGCAACACCGCTTTAGCAGCCGATGAACCTTATCCACCTTCGGCTCCGGATGCTCCGCTTGAGTCCCGGCCACACGTTGATGAAGCCATGCCCCCTTCAGGGGATGCGCTGGAAAAAAAAACGTGGCCTGAGCTGGTCGACAGCCTGCACGTCGACATATCCCGTCGGGTATTTTCAACAGCGAGCTGGCTCGATTCTTTCTTCGGTGACGAACGCTCGCTGCTCGAGGAGAACCGGTCCTATCTCCGGGCACGCTACGACATATTCGGAGAGGAACAGGCGAAAACCCTGTTCAAACCCGCGATGGACCTGCGGCTGGTGCTTCCCCAACTGGAAAAGAAAGCGCACATCGTGATATCCGCAGAGCCAGTCGAAACTCCGGGAACAGCGGGAACGCAGGCCCGGATCAGGGGCGAGCGGATCGCTGCCACAGACGAGCGAAACGTCACGACAGCCCTCAGTTATTTCATCAGGACCGCGACGAGAGAGAATATCCTGGTCAGGACCGGAGCACAGATCATTGACTGGAAACCCGTCTGGTTTATCAACCCCCGGTACCGCTCCCTGACCCCGCTCGGTATCTGGGACCTTCGCTTCACGCAGGATGTGATCTACCGTACGGATACTGAGTGGCAAACAGATACACGCTTCGATCTGGAGCGCAATCTCCCCTACGACCTGTTCTTCCGGACGACCATCGGCGGTATCTGGTACGCCAATACCCATGGGTATTTCTACGCCCTCGCTTTCTCAGTCCGTCAGGCAATAGACGCAACCAATGCGCTTGATTATGAGTGGATCAACAACTATCAGACCAGGCCGTCCTACGAGTTGACAGAGATCGCCTTCCGCATACGCTACCGCCAAAGTTTCCTGCGGGAATGGCTGTTCTTCGAGGTTGCGCCCCAGGTGCGATTCCCCCGCGACAGGGATTTTATGGATATCCCCGGAATCCTGTTCAGGATCGAGATGTTCTTTGGAAGGAACGCGTAGGCGCGAACACTTGACTCAACAGCCCCATTCACGGTTTCCCGAAAAGCGCGGCATGATTGGAAGTATATATCGGCGGATCGCGCTTGATGATCGCCGAGATCGCGGGATGCTTCTTGAATTCCCGTTCGAGAAACTGGCGAACCAGCTTCCGGTCCCAGCCGCGTGGATGTTTGAACGAGGCATATAACGACAGGTCTCCATCATAAAAAGGTTCGTCGCCAAACAGTGCTGCCTCCTCTCCGTACAAGGGCATATTAAACACGGCAAGGTTCAGGAAGGTGATCGTGTCCTGGTGCGTAACAACATAGTCAAGCGTCTTGCGAGCATCCGTGGCTGTTTCAACAGGAGTGCCAAAAAGAAGATATACGTAGGTTGCGATGCCGGCGTTCTTCAGGTTCTTTAGCACCTGTGCCGCTTCATCCAGGTTGATCCCCTTTCGCATTTTGTCGAGTACGCCCTGGGCGCCGGATTCAAGGCCCAGCTTGAGCATCACGCATCCCGACCGTTTGAGCGCGCGACAAAAATCCGGATCCACCAGTTCCTGTCCAAACCGCGCGAACCCGTACCAGGGTGCACCTGGAGGATAAGCAGCGATCATTCGCAAGAGCGCGGGACTGACGGCGTTATCAAGCAGATGTATCAAAACCGGACCGGTTGCTGCTGTAAGGCTGCGGAGATCAGCCACCACCTTTTCAGCAGGCACGGGAATGTAGGGATTGTCTTCAGCCAGTTCAGGGCAGAAGGAGCATTTATTCCAGTAGCATCCAATCGATGCGCTGTAGGGAAGTATGAATCCCGGAGACAGATACTCACGGAGAGGAAGGGAACGATAATCTGGCATCACCGGGAGCAGCGCTGTTGGACCCTGACCGTGCAATTCGAGCAGCGGCCCTTCGCCCGGGCCGGCGATGCAATGATCCACAAGACCGCCGAAGGGGTCCTTCCATCCCGGCCTTTTTATCCAGGAGGTCACCAATCCTCCGCCTATCACGATTTTCATTCCAGGATAGTTTTTCCTGACAAATCCGATCATGGCGAAGGTGCAGATCGCCTGGCTCAGATAGGTCAGAGAAAATCCGATCATGTTTGAGGAATCGGCCTCAAGAACCTCCGACAGACGTTTGCTGAAATAGGGATAAAAGGGATTTTGTTCAGGATGCCCTGCAGCTGTTACAAGGTCCGCGCTTCTGACCGGCGAAAGACCGTCTTGCTGGTAGTCCGACAGTCCTGCTCTCGCTCCGTACGGTTCCCCGGCAACTGCAAGAACTCGCTGCAAATCTCGTACAGCGCGGCTGTATCGACCAGTCGATTGATAGGTTTTCAGATCGCGGAGAGCAATGAGGTTGGCTTGGCAATTCTTACGCGCCCGGCGGGTCCAGGTATCCGTGTCGCCCATTGGCTCTGACAGAAGATGCAGCTGACCTTCAAGATTGGCATCAAGGAGCTGAACGGATATGCCATGCGAACGGAGCGCGCCGGACAACTTCGCGATGCCCGCAGGCGGTTCGCAGGATTTTGCAGCTGGGGGGTAGACAAGGATCATGCGGCATTATGCCGTATGCGGGGCCTCATGGCAAGTTCTGTTCAAGGCATGTCGGCTGCTGGTTTTCCCCTTCGTGGCCCCATCCTTCGAACCGCATTCTTTCTTTGCTCCGGGCCCTTGAACGCCGGATCAATTGTTACCCGACGATCCTTAATTGTTCTGCGGTCCCTTCTGGCTCTGCGCTCCTTCTGCGCCAGGTCAAAAAGGTAATCGAACATCTTTTTTCTGATCTTGAGTATGATGAGCTCGTGCTTGGAAAGGTGGGATGCCTTCACTGGCACCGGTTCCTGGTTGAAGTCCATCAGAAGCGTTACAAGGACATTCCCTCCCCGTGCGTACAGTTCCCTGACCTCCTGAAGGCTCCCCTTTTTGCTGTTCTTGATCGCAGCAAGCAAGCCGTGCATCTTCTGCGCGGTCTTTTTTGTCCTGGCCTGAACTTCTTCATAGAGCCTTTCGGAAGTTTGGACATCCTCTCTGATTAGAATGGTCATCTCACGCGCAATCGCATCGAGCTGCTTCTTCGCGGCCTGCAGGTCCTGCTGGGTTACGAGGCGATGCTGGAGCGCGCTCCTAAGCTGGTTCTTGACATGCGCCTTGATGTCCTCGATCAGCTGTTTCTCTCTCCTCCCCCTGATCTCGATGTCCGAGAGGATGACAAGTGAGCTGTCGCAAAGCTTTTCTATCAGGAATAGATTGTCCCGAATATACGTCGCGATTGCCTGAAGCTCCGCGGTCAGGGCGGACCACTGTTTCATAAGCGGAGCAAGCAGTTTTCTCCGCCCCGCGATCATCTCCTGCAGCCGGCCCATTCTGATCACATCGTCGAGTTTTTTCACATTCAGACGGCCAATTTCCTTCTCGGAGGTCCGTATGAAGTCGGTCAGCTTTTCGAGCTCGAGCGACGAAAGCGAGCGCAGGTGATGGTGATACAGTTCCACCGCCGAAAGGAGGAAGGGATTAACGAATCGGGTATGACTGAGCATTCCATAGAACATCTGCTCCCTGATGTCCCGCTGTGCCGCGGCCTGTGGCGGTAGTCTGACAAAAGCGTCCAATTCGGCCAGAAGCGTGCGATACCCTTCCAGGCCCCCGAGATGCACTTCCAGGTCTTTCTTGGACGGCCGGAGCCTTTCGCTGGAATTGAACGGAATTCTGAATACCTTATTCACGGTTGATGTCATGATAACTCTGGATCATGGCACTGAATCCGGTGCAACGGGCAATTCACGGGATTCTCGCGCCAAGAGGGTAGGCAAGGATCATGCTGTATGCAGCTGTATGGCTGAGATAATGGCAATATCATTCGCGAATGGTCAAGGATCGCTTTTTTCCATCCTACTTTTCGAGTGTGGCAATATAGTCCACAAACGTCTTGATCGACGCCTGGTCCCGTTCGCCAAGACCGGTGAACTCGACGCCTATCTCAAACAGCGGCTGCTCGCCCTTCTCGATCTGCAGACAGGACGCGACCCGTCCGATGAATTTGACGGACTCCCCGGCTTGAAGCGCAAGTTCCATCGGAGCGCTGCTTCCCTTCTGCAGGAACTGCTCTGTTTCAATGAGCATACCACCAAGACTGACCTTTTTCACCGTGAAATGTGCGGGGAAACTGAGGACATTCTCCCTCGGTGCCGTGATGCAAAACCTGACATTGAGTCTTCGGTCCTCCTGGATACAGGTCTTCTGTTGTTGAGTCTGTTCGAGGGACTTCAGAAAGATCCTGACGATGTCCGCCTGCCCTTCCTTGAAAATGACGCCCGCCGAGTAAATGGATGCGCTGACCCCGCCGGCACGTGGCTCGATGCCGCTCAATTCCGAGCGTACAACAATGCATCGCACGTCGAGGGTTTTTCCGGCTTCCCCCAGTTTAATCGAATACTCCTTGCCGATATTCAGCCTTCGGTCCGCTTTCAGGGCCATGCCGCTGAGGCTGATATCCATGATCTCCACCTTGTCGGCAAGGCTCATGCTGCCGTGGGCCTGGACGAGATTCAGCTTGAAGCGTTTATGTTTTCTCTGCTCCTGCATGTTCAGCACCTCATTCGCCTGTCGTCTTATGTTTTCGCATGTGACTGACCGCCGCAACAACCCTCTCACATACCATTTCATGGGTGAGGCCGATGCAGTCGATCGTGATGTCAGCGTATCGCCGGTACAAGGCAAACCGCTCGGCGAAAAGATCATCCATGGTTTGCTCCGGACGCTTCGCGAGGCCCCGCGAGTCAAAGTCATGCACCCGCGTCTTCAGCAGGGGCAGATCCACATGCAGGAATACAACAATACCGGTTTCCTGCAGATGCTTCATGGCAGCGCTGCCGTACACCGCGCTGCCGCCCGTGGCAATCACGTAATCGCGATAGTCGAGGCCGAGTAGCACCTCCTCTTCGATCGCGCGCAGGACCTGGTATCCATCACGGTCAACGATATCCTGCAAGGTCCGTCCCCGCATGGTCTGGATGAGGAAGTCTGTGTCAACAAATCCGAGCGAGAGAAGCTTGGCCAGGAGAACACCGCAGGTGCTCTTGCCTGAACCCGGCATTCCGATCAGCACGATATTGGATCTGCGCTCTGTCATGCTCCTTCCGGATCACGTGCAGACAGTATATGCCAATTGCAATTCGGGATAAAGAAGAAAATGCGAAGCGCATTGCTTCGCCTCTCCGCAGGGAGATTCTCTGCACGGATCAGCCACCGCAACGCGATGCTCATGCTGCAGCGGTCTTCGCAGCCAGCTGCCGCATCTCCTTACGCATTTCCTCTTTCCGGTCGCGCATGAAAACGATGATGACGGTCCCGAGCATCAGCAGAACTCCCGCGCTTATAAAGGAAGCCGCGAACGAAGCGCTCTTCGCAAACAGCGACTCAGATACTCTGCCCATGACCAAACCGCCGAAGCCCCAGGCAGTGAACAGGACGCCGTAGTTCACGCCGAAGTGCTTCATGCCCCAGAGGTCCTTGGTAAAAGAAGGGAACAGTGCCAGGTTGGCGCCATAGTTGAATCCTATTAACGTTGCCAGCAGGACCAGCACAACAGGGTTCGCCTGCAACGACCCGGTGATGGGAATCGCAGCAAACATGAGCAGAGCCTGAAGCGAGAAGATGGCCAGGAGCGTCAGCTTCCTGCCTATCTTGTCCGAAAGCATGCCCGCGGCGATCCGCCCGCCCGCATTGCCGATGGCCAGAATGGCCACGGCAAGAAATGCATTCTGACCCATGCTCGTCTTGGCCATGCCCGCCACGCTGCCGATTACCATAAGCCCTGCACCGGCACCGATGAAATAGAGTATCCAGAGCAGCCAGAAAAAAGGTTGTTTGACCAACTCCATAGGATGGGCATTCTGGTCCTGGAACTTTTTTCTGGTATCCTCTTTCTCCGGAGCCCTCCTGCAGGCGAAATCTCCGGGCGCGCAATAGCCTTCCGGCGGGTTCTTCAGGAACAGCGACAACAGGCTCACGATCAGGAAGAAGGCTATCCCGAAGAACAACATCGAGCCCTGTATCCCGCGGGTAGCAAGCAGGTATTGAGCCAGCGGTGCGATGTACACGGACGCCAGGCCGAAGCCGGCAACCACAATGCCGCTGATCCTGCCTGTTTTGCTGGGATGGAACCATTTGAGCGCGGCAGGCGTGGCCGCGGAATAGCCGAACGCGATCCCCGTCCCGGCGAGAGCGCCGAATCCGAGGACCCAGCTCAGATAATCAGTGGTCTGCGATATCCACAAAAAGCCGGCACCGACCAGCACCCCGCCGATGAACGCGGTGATGCGCGGCCCGAACCGGTCCTGGATGCGCCCCGCAGCAATCATCATACACGCAAACACTATGCAGCAGATCGCGTAGGGATCGTTCAAGGACGACAGCTCCCACTGGAAAGCATTCGGGCCGCCCGACTGGATAGACTGTTTGATCGCGCTCTTGAACATGCTCCAGGTGTAGAGTACACCGAGTGCCAGATTGATCCCGGTTCCGGCCATGACGACCATGATTCCTTTATTGCTTCCCTGTTCCATCACAAAACCTCCCCGCTTACGCTCATATGATGCATCGATTTATTGTTACTTTCTGCAATACATTTCAACGTGGCCTTTATACTGTAACAAATTTTTTTCTACCCTGCAGCAGATTGGCACCTAATGCCTTTATCCGGGGGAAAATATTCACCATCAACAAAGAACTCGTCCCCTGTCACGAATATGATTCCGCCCTCGACAACCTGCTTAAAATGACGTACTATAATGCCCTCAAAGTATTCTCGAGACAGGAGCGTGTTGCCGAAATATGAAACTGCACTTCACCAGGACCAACGGCGCCTTCGACGAGTCGATCGACGCGCTGATCGAGCAAGCGGAGGGCATTCGGAGGCCGGAATATGTACGCGAAATGATACTCGCCGCGCTCAAGGCCGGCCAGGAGGCCGATGAAAGCGCAGACCTCAAGCTCATGAATACTACGCTCAAGGAGATGCGCTTCACCTCCAAGATTTTCGGCCCCTATCGCAATGTACGCAAAGTGACCGTATTCGGCTCGGCGCGGACAAAACCTGATGAACCGGTTTACGCGATGGCGCGCGAATTCGGAAAAAAGCTCGCTGCAGCGGGATACATGGTCATCACGGGCGGTGGCGGCGGCATCATGCAGGCTGTGAACGAAGGCGCCGGCCCAGAGCATTCCTTTGGAGTGAATATACGGCTCCCCTTCGAGCAGAGGGCTAATCCCGTGCTTGAGGGAAACCCGCGGCTCATCACGTATAAATATTTTTTCAACCGCAAGGTCGCATTCCTCAAGGAAGCAGATGCCGTGGCGCTCTTCCCCGGAGGATTCGGCACGCTTGACGAGGCAATGGAAACGCTCACCCTGGTCCAGACCGGCAAGCGCAATCCCCTGCCGCTCGTGCTGGTGGATGATCCGGAGTGTTCCTATTGGTCCCGCTTGACGAGATTCCTCGAAGAGGAACTGCTGTCGCGAAACTATATCAGCCTGAGCGATTTTTCCATCTTCAAGCGGGTCTGCTCCGTGGATGCCGCACTCTCGGAGATTACCCGCTTCTATCGCCGCTATCACAGCATGCGCTACGTAAACGGCAAGCTGGTGGTCAGATTGACCTCCGGCATCAATCCGGAGCAGGTCCAAGAACTGCGGGACCGGTTTCAGGATATACTTATGCCGGGTGGTACCATTGTTGCTTCGGAAGCACTGGCCGGAGAAAAGGACGACGCTGATGTCATCAACCTTCCAAGGCTTGTCATGGATTTCAACCGGCAGGATTTCGGCAGTCTGAGACGCATGATTGATGCCCTCAATGATTTTTAAACGAATGGCTTCTGAATTGATGCCCGCCAGGCCAACAGTTTCGGAACCCTTTGACTTTCCGCAAGAAACCTGACGTTTTCGAATGCTTGTGCCGCAAAATATATTGACAATAAACAAGCTGCTGTGCTATATATTGAAGTCTTTTAAGATGGTTATACACTTGCTAACAGCGGTCCAAGGGCAGATTTCATGGCAATTATTGCTCCCTTCCGGGGGTTCACCTACAATCAGGAGAAAGCGGGCAGGATCGAAAACCTCGTATGCCCTCCCTACGACATCATTTCTCCAGCTGAGCAGCAGGAACTGTACCGGAAAAATCCGAACAATATCATACGGCTTGAATTCGGCCTCGTAAGCCCGGCAGACAGCGATGAAGACAACCGGTATACCCGGGCTGCAGCTGTTCTGGAAGACTGGTCGAAATCTCGTGTCCTGACGCAGGGAACTGATCCCGCCTTCTATATATATGAAATGGAGTACGCTGTCCGCGGCGCAACCAACAGGCTGCGCGGCATGATCTGCCTGGTCAGAATCGAGGATTATGAAACGGGGGTCATCAAGCCTCACGAGACTACCCTCTCCGGGCCTAAAACAGACCGGCTGAATCTGCTCCGCGCATGCAAAGCGGGTTTCAGCCAGATATTCTCCCTCTTTTCTGATCCTCATGGCACCATCGCGGACATCCTGGAGAAAACAACGGGGAAGCCGGAAATGGAAGTGAAGCACAGCGACGGAGTGATCCACCGGATCTGGACGCTGATCAACAAAAACGATATCGCGACGATCGTGCGCGAGATGGCGGACAAACCGGTGTTCATCGCCGACGGCCACCATCGTTATGATACGGCATTGAATTATCGGAACGAGCAGCGCAAGGCAGCGGGCTCGACCACGGGAGAGGAAGGACACAACTACGTGGCCATGTTCCTGGCCAGGATGGAAGACCCCGGCCTCACCATACTCCCGGCGCACCGGACGCTTTTCAATCTTTCGAATTTCAATCCGCAGCAGTTCGAGGAAGACCTGAACCGCTTCTTCAACATTGAGCGTGTGGATTTCAGCGATGCTTCGGAGCCGAAGGACCGGAGGTCGATTCTTGACTCCATGGCTCTCCGCGCTGACCAGGCACATGTCTTCGGCATGCGGGTCAGGGGCGAGCACAGCTACTATCTGCTGACGCTCAGGAATGAAACGGATATGGATGCCTTGTTGCCGGCCAAGTCGCCGGCATACCGGAGGCTCGACGTTTCCATCCTGCACCACCTTATTATCGACAAGCTGCTCGGGATCAGGATGGATACCCACAAACTGGGTTTGAACATCGAATACATCAAAGACGCGGATGAGGCGGATAAAAGGGTCCATGACGGCGATGCTGAAGTTGTCTTTTTCATGAACCCGACAAAGGTCAGGGAAGTCAAGGACGTGGCGTCTGTTGGAGAGCGGATGCCGCAGAAAGCTACGTATTTCTATCCCAAGCTCCTGACAGGGCTGGTGATGCATAAATTAGAATAAGGGTTCAGGGGCCAGGGGCCAGGGGCCAGGAAGAGCCGATCCATCGGTTTTCCCGAACCCCGGACCCCGGACCCTGGCCCCATCTTTTTCTCAAGGAGGCTACCATGGCGGTAAAAGTCGCAATCAACGGATTCGGACGCATCGGCAGGAACGTATTTCGTGCATCACAGGGTAACAAGGACATCGAAATAGTTGCCATCAACGATCTCACGGACACCAAAACGCTTGCCCATCTTTTGAAATGGGACTCGACCTTCGGCGAATTCAAGCACGACGTCAAGGCTGGCGACGGCAAGATTATCGTTGACGGCAAAGAGATCGCGGTCTCTGCCAAGAGGGACCCCGCAGAGCTTCCCTGGAAGGACCTCAAGGTTGAGATCGTCCTGGAGTGCACCGGCCTGTTCCTTGACAAGGCGAATGCGGGCAAGCACATCACCGCGGGCGCCAAGAAGGTCCTGATCTCCGCTCCTGCCAAGGATCCGGATGCAACGTTCGTGATCGGCGTGAACGAGCAGACCTATGACCCGGCAAAACACCACATTATCTCGAATGCGTCCTGCACCACGAACTGCCTGGCACCTTTCACCAAGGTGATCAATGAGACCTTCGGCATTGTGCACGGCCTGATGAATACGATCCATTCCTACACGAACGACCAGCAGCTCCTCGACCTGCCGCACAAGGATTTGCGGCGCGCACGGGCAGCCTGCATGTCCATTATTCCGACCTCAACCGGCGCTGCCAAGGCTGTATCCCTTGTGCTTCCTGAACTGAAGGGCAAGCTCGACGGCATGTCGCTCCGCGTACCCACGCCGAATGTGTCGGTCGTTGATGTGGTGTTTGAGGTTTCGAAGAAGACCACCAAGGAAGAAGTGAATGCCGCGCTGAAAACCGCCGCCGAGGGCAAGCTCAAGGGCATCCTCCAGTTCGAGGAAGCGCCGCTTGTCTCCATCGATTTCAAAGGCAACCCGCACTCGTCCATCATAGACGCGGCGCTCACCACCGTCATTGAAGGCACGATGGTGAAGGTGATCTCCTGGTACGACAACGAGTGGGGTTATTCCAACCGGCTCCGCGACCTGGCGATCCTGGTGGCAAAAAAAGGACTGTAAGCAACCATGGGTTCTGCTCCGCAGAACACAAAGATAAACACGGATGAAAGAAAAACAGAAGGCTGTTTACTTAAACCGTATGCGACGAAGTCGCCCGTGGTTGTAGGAGACATGTATGGATAAAAAAACGATCGAAAAAGTCGATCTCAAGGGCAAACGGGTTTTCATCCGCGCGGACTTCAACGTGCCGCTTGACGAGAACGGCAACATCACCGATGACGGCAGGATCCGCTCCACCCTGCCGACGATCAACTATGCCCTTGACCAGGGCGCCAAGGTCATTCTCGCGTCTCACCTGGGCCGCCCCAAGGGCAAACCAAACCCGAAGTACAGTTTGTCCCCGGTCGCCCTGCGTTTGAATCGCCTTCTGAACAAGGAGGTCAAGTTCGCCAAGGACTGCATCGGCCCCGATGTGGAGCACGCAGTCCAGGGCATGCGGCCCGGCGATGTTCTGTTGCTCGAGAACCTCCGGTTCCACGCAGAGGAGGAGAAGAACGATGAAGCGTTCTCCAAGGCCCTCGCCGTGTTCACCGATGTCTATGTGAACGATGCGTTCGGTACTGCCCACCGCGCCCATGCTTCGACCTTCGGCATTACCCGGCATGTAAAGCTGTCCGTTGCCGGTTTCCTGATGAAGAAGGAGATCACCTATCTCCAGAAAGCCGTTGCGAACCCGGTGCGGCCCTTCGTGGCCATCCTCGGCGGGGCCAAGGTCTCGGGCAAGATCGGCGTGATCGAGAACCTCCAGAACAAGGTCGACAAGGTGATCGTGGGCGGCGCTATGGCATTTACCTTCAGCAAAGCATGGGGTGACGAAGTCGGAAATTCTCTCGTTGAGCCGGACATGCTCGAAACTGCCATGCGCATAAGAAATAACGCCCGCGACAAGGGCGTCAAATTCTATCTTCCGGTCGATTTTGTCGTGGCTGAAAACATGAATGACGGGGCCGAGACCAAGATCGTTACATCCCAGGAGATCCCGAAGGGATGGGTGGGACTCGACATCGGCCCTGCAACGGTCCGTCTCTTTGCGGAAGCGATCCAGGACGCCAAAACCATCATCTGGAACGGCCCCATGGGTCTCTTTGAAAAGGACGCCTATTCGCGCGGCACCTTCGCTATTGCGCGCGCGGTTGCCGATTCCTATGCCACGACCATTGTCGGCGGCGGCGATACGGACGTTGCCGTGCACCGGGCAGGAGTGTCGGACAGCATCACGTTTATCTCCACTGGCGGCGGCGCATCACTCGAACTGCTCGAAGGCAAGGAACTGCCGGGGCTTGCTGCACTCACTGATGATAAAGATTAGATTTTTTCGACACTGAGGACACTGATTTTTATGATCTTGATTGATTTGACTAGTTCATCATAGCTTTTTCAGTGGCATCAGTGTCAAAAGGAGTTTTTCATGCATCCCAAAAGAAAACCCATACTCGCCGGCAACTGGAAGATGAATAAGACCGTGGCCGAGGCTAAAGAGCTGGCGAGCAAACTCATACCGCTCGTGTCAGGTGCCAGGGACCGGGACATTGTCCTCGCACCCACGTTCACAGCACTCCATACCGTGTCCGAGGCCATCAAAGGGACCAACATCTCGCTGTCAGCCCAGAACCTCCATTGGGAGGATAAGGGCGCCTTCACCGGCGAGATATCGGCTGAAATGCTGTTGGATTTGGGCTGCAAATATGTTATTATCGGGCACAGCGAACGAAGGCAGTTCTTCGGCGAGACCGATGATACCGTGAACAAGAAGGTCAAACAGGCGCTCAAGAAGGGCCTGCTGCCGATCATGTGCGTGGGCGAGACCCTGGCTGAACGCGAAGCCGGAAAACTGAACGAGGTCATCAGCCGCCAGGTGACCGGCGGACTGAAAGATATCGGCGCTGACGATATGAAAAAGATGGTGCTCGCTTACGAGCCGGTATGGGCAATCGGAACCGGAAAAACAGCGACACCGGAGCAGGCCAACGAGGTACACACCCTCATCCGGGGCAAAGTCAAATCACTGTATGATGCTGGGACAGCAGAGGGAATCAGGATCCAGTACGGCGGCAGCGTTACGCCGGAGAATGTATCCCAACTCATGAACATGCCGGACATCGACGGTGCGCTCGTAGGCGGGGCAAGCCTGAAGCCCGAGTCCTTCGCGGCTCTGGTGAATTTCAAATAGTCCGTACAAAACGAAGCACCCGTCCAGGCCGTTTGAACGGTTTAAACTTTCAGTTCGTTACAGTATAGGAGGTAGTACAATGTTGCGTGGTTTATTGATTTCTCTTCATGTCATCGTTTCCGCCATCCTGATCGGGATGGTTCTTTTGCAGAAGGGCAAAGGCGCTGATATCGGCGCAGCCTTCGGAGGAGCATCCCAGACCGTATTCGGCCCCCGGGGAGTTCAGAGCTTTTTGGCGAAGCTAACAACGACAGCGGCCATCGTGTTCATGTTTACCTCTCTGGGCCTCGCGCTCACCACGGCAAAAAAGAGCTCGGTGATGGAAGACGTAAAACAGGAGCAGACAACAACGGCTCCGGCAATTCCCCTTGCACCGCCGCCAACCCAGTCCGCGCCTGTGCAAGCACCGGCAAAATAAGAGCGGTTGTGTTCCGGTCCGATGAAATGTGCTCGCAGGGTAGGCTTTGCCTACCCTTTTGTTTTGCGTTCCGACCATGACAATGACAAACAATAAAAACTATTTGTTACCACGAAGTTCGCTGAGCATACGAAATAAGCAAAGCGTCTTATGCTCTTATCCCCCACTCTTTTCCCTGTGCTCTCTCTGGTTGATCGTCTGCACGATCTTGCTGTTCCTTCCCGCCTGCGTTCGGAAAGCCGAGCGGAATCCGAACACCTTTGTCTCAAGCTCCATCGGTGATGCCCGGCGCCTGAATCCCGTCATCGCGAACGACAGCGCATCCGGGACGATCAATGACCAGGTATTCAATGGTCTGGTCAAGTACGATAAAGACATCAAACTTGTCGGCGACCTAGCGGAACGATGGACAGTCACGAACAATGGCAAGACCATCACCTTCTACCTGCGAAAAGGCGTCACGTGGCATGATGGTGAGGAGTTCACCGCCGAGGATTGCCTGTTCACCTACAAAAAACTGATCGATCCGAATGTAGCCACTCCGTACAGCAGTTCCTACATGGACGTGCAGAAAGCCGAGGTCGTGGACAATTATACCTTCCGCGTGACCTACAAGGAGCCGTTCTCGCCCGCGCTCGAAAGCTGGGCCATGGGCATGCTCCCCAAGCACCTGCTGGATGGCAAGGACATCAATACGGATGCGTTCAACCGGAAACCGATCGGTACGGGACCGTACAAGTTCAAAGAATGGCTTGCCGGACAAAAGATCGTGCTTGAAGCGAATGACGGATACTTCGAAGGCAGGCCGCGTATCGACCAGTTCATCTACCGCATCATTCCCGACAGCTCCACCATGTTCCAGGAACTGCTCTCCGGCGGCGTGGACATGATGGGCCTGAACTCGCTCCAGTACCTCCGGAAAAGTGAGACACCCCGCATCAGGGAACATTACAAGAAGTTCCGCTATCCGGCTAACGCGTTCACCTATCTGGGTTATAATCTGAGGAATCCTCTATTCGGGGACGTCTCCGTTCGCCAGGCGCTGTCCCATGCCATGGACCGCCAGGGTATCATTGACGGAATCCTGCTCGGCATCGGCAGACCATGCACCGGGCCCTTTGCCCACGTATCGTGGGCGTATAATCCCAACGCCAAAAGCTACGCCTATGATCCGGAACTGGCACGCAGGATGCTGGCAGAGGCGGGATGGAAGGATACGAACAGCGACGGGATTCTCGAAAAGGACGGCAAACCCTTCAGGTTCACGATTATGACGAACCAGGGCAACAACGAACGCATCAAGACCGCGGAGATCCTCCAGCAAAATCTGAAGGCCCTGGGCATCGACGTCAGCATCAGGGTCATGGAATGGCAGGCGTTCCTCGAGCAGATCGACAAGCGTTCTTTCGACGCCATCATTCTCGGCTGGAGCATGGGCCGCGATCCGGATCTTTACGATATCTGGCATTCGAGCAAGACGAAAAAAGGCGAGTATAATTTCATCGGCTATAGCAACCCGGAGGTGGACCGCCTGCTGGTCGAGGCCCGCCGGATCTTCGACATCGAGGCGCGGAAAAAAATCTATTTCCGAATCCATGCAATCCTTGCCGATGAACAACCCTATGCTTTCCTCTATGTACCGGACTCGACACCGATCGTTCACAAGCGTTTCAAGGGCGTCGAGGTTGCGCCGCTCGGCATCTTCTACAATTTCCGAGAGTGGTTTGTGCCGAAGAACAGAATTGAGTGGTGATTTACTAAAGTTAGGAGTTCGGTGTTCGGAGTAATTACGAAATCCGAAAGATCTTTGAATTCATGCCTATTATTACCGTCAACAACCTGACCAAAACCTTCAAAACCCTGATTGCCGTGGACGGCATTTCCTTCTCCGTGAACGAGGGTGAGGTGTTCGGATTTCTCGGGCCCAACGGCGCGGGCAAGACCACGACCATCAACATCCTCTGCACGTTGCTGTCGCCCACTTCCGGTTCAGCGCAGATCGCAGGCCACAACTGCGTGTCCGCCTCTGATCAGGTCCGTTCCTCCATCGGGCTCATCTTTCAGGACACAACCCTGGATGCCGGATTGACCGCCTACGAAAACCTCAAGTTCCACGCGTATCTCTACAATCTCGACCACGCGCTTGCCGAAAAGAGAATCGACGAAATGCTGGGCGTTGTCGAACTCAGGAACCGCAAGCATGAACTCATCAAGAACTTCTCGGGCGGTATGAAACGAAGGCTCGAGATCGCCCGCGGCCTCCTCCATTACCCCCGCGTCCTGTTCCTGGACGAACCGACCCTCGGCCTCGATCCGCAGACGCGCAATACCATATGGGACTTCATCAACGCGCTCAGAACAAAGGAAGCGATCACGGTCTTCATGACCACTCATTACATGGAAGAGGCCGAGAACTGCGGCCGCATCGCCATCATCGACCACGGCAAGATCATCGCGCTGGATACTCCGCAGAATCTCAAGCAGATGGTGCGAGGCGATGTCATCCATTTGACAACCGACAACAACGCTCGCGCAATCATCGAAATGCAGGAGAAGTTCGGCATCAGTGCGCAGGAGGAAAACGGCGGGCTCGTGCTTGAAACAGAAAAAGGCGACGAGTTTATACCGAAGCTGCTGCATTCACTAAGCGTGCAGACCCTCACCGTGAGCCTCCAGAAGCCCACTCTAAATGATGTGTTCCTGAAACTCACCGGGCGAACCATCCGCGACGAGGTGCTTTCCGATACCCGCGAGGCAACGCGGGAGTTCGTGCGCAGCCACCGGAGGGCGCAGCGATGATTCAGTGGCGGCCCGTGTATGTCATCTGCATGAGGGAGTTCATCAAGTTCTTCCGCGAGAAGAGCCGCCTGCTCGGCACGCTGGCGCGACCCGTGCTCTGGCTCTTTGTGGTCGGCAACGGCATGAGCTCGCTCATCAAACCCCATGTGGGATTTTCTTACCTGCAGTTCATCTTCCCCGGTATGATCGGCATGACTATCCTGTTCTCCTCCATCTTTTCCTCCATCTCGATTGTGTGGGACCGCGAATTCGGATTCATGAAGGAAATGCTGGTCGCGCCGATCTCTCGGACATCCATCGTGATCGGCAAGGCGATATCGGGGACGCTCATCTCCGTGGCCCAGGCAATTATTATCATGGTCCTCATCCCGTTCCTCGGCCTTCAGATCACCGTGGTTCAGTTCCTGGAAGTGGTCCTGGTGTCCGTGCTGGTTTCCTTCTGCATCACCTCGCTCGGCATCCTGATCGCGGCACGGCTCACGTCGTTCGACGGCTTCAACATCATCATGAACTTTCTCGTTATGCCCATGCTGTTCCTTTCCGGGGCAATGTATCCCGTAACTGCCATGCCCATTGCTCTGAGGCAGCTCACCCTGCTCAATCCCCTCACCTACGGTATCGACGCGTTCAAGCATGTCCTGCTCCGTGGCGGTGCACCGCCGCTGGGGCCGGAGTTCCCTCTTTTGCTCGACCTGCTCGTAGTGAGCACGATTTCACTTGTCATGATCACGCTTGCCGCGCTTTCATTCCGGAGAAAAGAATAGCATCATCGCAGGTCATAGGTCATACTATTCCACCCTTATGGAAACAAATCAAATACATCGTATTGATGATAGCGTAAGGCCGTTCTTACCCAGGCCGGATGATCTTTATCTCGTGGTGTCGATTGAAACGCAGACGCTTCTCGTGTGTGCGAACGGAGCAATCCTCGATCGATATGATGCCTCCACCTCCCGGTTTGGCAACGGCAATCGGGAGAACTCGCTCAAAACACCGCTCGGCATTCATCGGATCAAAGAAAAATACGGCGCAGGCGCGCCAGCAGGCCGCGTTTTCCGGGACCGCGAGGACACGGGCGAAGACTGGGACCACATTCAGGCCGGGGACAATCTGATTCTTACCCGCATACTGCGGCTCGAAGGCCTTGAGCAGGGCATCAACAAAGGTACGGGAGTGGATTCCTACGAGCGCTACATCTATATCCACGGCACCGGGCGGGAAGATTTGATCGGCACTCCCCTGTCGCACGGGTGCGTGTGCCTGCGCAATCTGGACATCATTCGCCTGTTCGAAACAGTCAAGGAAGGCACGCTTGTCTACATTGATCCGCTGCCTGTCGTGGTCAATCAACTCCCTTGTCGCAGCGTGCACTTTGCCGGCATTTTCGGCAGCGGCATGAGCGCGCTCGCGCAGTACTTGCGCTTTCAGGGGATCATTGTTTCTGGGTCAGATCGGTTCCATGAGAGCGATGATACCGCTGCCATCCGGTTATCGCTTAAAGAGCTCGGGTGCGCCATTGTTCCTCAGGACGGTTCGGGCGTCAATGCGGATACGGATGCAGTCTGTATCTCAACCGCAATAGAGGATTCGAATCCCGATGTGGCTGCCGCGCGACACCTCCGCATTCCCATCATCCATCGGTCAGACCTGCTCAGCGCGCTCATCGCCACTCATAGAACCATCGCTGTCGCCGGCACCAGCGGCAAGTCCACGGTGACAGCCATGATATTCGAATTCCTGACTGCCTGCGATAAATCCCCGTCGCTCATATCCGGTGCAAATCTGCGCAGGCTTGAAAAGCAGGGGCTAATCGGCAATGCGTATAACGGCGGCTCCGACATCCTCGTGGTTGAAGCGGACGAAAGCGATGGAACACTGGTCAAATATGTTCCCGAAGCAGCGGTCATCCTGAATATCTCCAAGGATCACAAAAGCACTGCCGAAATACAACACCTTCTTAGAACACTGGCTGCGCAGACTTCCTGGACCGCTTTGAATGCCGACGATCCGCAGCTTGCTTCTCTTCCCGCAACCGTGCGCTTTGGCCGTAATAGATCGGCCTCATGGCATCCGGATCGCGAGGAGCTTCTGCCCTCGTCAGTCAAGCTTGTAAAGAACGGCGTTGAATACGATCTACCGCTGCCAGGCGGACATAATCTTGAGAACCTGGCTGCGGCGCTCTGCGTATGCGAGCATTTCGGGTGCGAGCCAACAGCGCTTGCCAATGCGGTGAAGAATTATGAAGGTGTGGCGCGGCGTTTTTCTGTAATCCGTACAAAAAAGAACATGCATATCGTCGATGACTTTGCACACAATCCGGCAAAGATAGCGGCGGTAGTTCGCGCAGCGCGGGGGCTTTCGAAGCGTATCATTGCGATATACCAACCCCATGGATTTGGCCCCACCCGATTCTTAAAGGATGAATACATCGCGACCTTCCAGACCGCATTCCTGCGACATGACTCGCTCTATCTCCTGCCGATCTATTATGCCGGAGGCACTGCGCAAAAGAATATTTCGTCGGAAGACATCATCCAGGGCCTTGGCCCGGTAGCCTTCACGGCACAGGCAATGGGAAACCGTGATGAGCTGCTGGCTACACTACTCGTTGATGCGAAGCCCGGTGATTGCATACTGATCATGGGAGCGCGCGATCCGTCATTACCTGCGTTGGTTAGGAAGATCGTGGAATTGGCTGGCGGGGAGAAATAAAGCGAAGGGATATCACGTGCGCGCCCTGTCAGTCAGTAACGGAAGGGTGAATACAAAGTTCGCCCCGGTCGGTTGGTTGTCTTCTACCCAGATGTGGCCGTTGTGGTTCTCGATGATTGTCTTGCAGATCGCAAGGCCCAGGCCCGTGCCCTGAGGCTTGCCTTTCGACGAATCACCGAGTTGATGAAATCGCTCAAAGATGCGCTCACGCTCAGCTGGCTCGACGCCCGGGCCGTTGTCCAACACCTCGATCCTCGCCTTGTCTGCCGTACAGGAAAGCCTGATGTGCACTTTCCCCGTGTCCTGCGCGCAATATTTTATCGCGTTGGACAGGAGATTGATGATCACCTGAACAAGCCTGTCATTATCGCCGAAGACCAGGACAGGTTCCCGGGGAGACTCCCGTGTAATGCTGATGTTCTTATTCTGCGACAACTGGCTTGTGGCCGCCGTCGCTTCCTGAACCACACTCACCAGATCAAGCTTTTCATGAACCCATTGATACGATCCTGACTCTATCTTGGTGAAATCCAGCACCTGGTTGACAAGACGAGTCAGGCGCTCCGACTCCTTCACCACGATCCGGAGCAGTTGCTGGCGCTGCTGGGGGTCCATGTTCTCGTCGTCCTGCAGGATCTCGGAAAAAGCACGGATCGACGTCAGGGGGGTGCGCAGTTCATGGCTGACCGTGGAAACGAAGTCATCCTTCATGCGGTCCAGCTCCTTCAGGCGTTCGTTGGTGCGCTTGAGCTCGCTCGTGGCGGTCTCCAGCTCGCGCGACTTCTGTTCAAGCCGGCGGCTGTATTCGATGACCTGGGATGTTTCATCGAGGACCTTCATAAGCCCTTCGATGCTTAGGGCCTCTCCTTCGATGATAGAAGACACCATGACCCGCGCCGATGCGGCGCCGACCGTGCCGGCAAGCTCGCGTTCTGCAAAAGCGATGAGGCTTTCGTCAGCCAGGGTAGCGTCATGCAATTCGCGGGAGTGCCGCAGGGAGTAAGATCGAAAAGCCGCCTCAGCCCTGTCCGGACCGATCATGCGTGTTACGAGCCCTTTCAGGTCGCTGACACTCGTCCTGCCGTGCCAGAGCGGAGCGCTCGTTGTGTCGGCGACCCTTTTTTTGTAAACATCCACGAACATTGCGGCCTGCAACCGGTCAAGCCCTTCCTGGCGGCCGAACAGGGAGACTCCCACCATGAGGCCGACATTGAACAGCATGCTCCAGAACACCGCATGCGTGATGGGATCGAAACCGGTCAGGTTCAGGAGATGATAGGGCCCGAGTTCAAAGATACCGAAGGGGCCCGGCTCCACGAATGACATCGGGATCCATCCGGAGAGGGCAAAAGAAGGCAGCAAGAGCGTATAAGCCCAAACGGCAAAGCCCCCCGCAAGGCCCGCCAGTGCGCCGCGCCTGCTTGCTCCCTTCCAGTAGATCCCGAACAGGATTGCCGGGGCGAACTGGGCAGCGGCGGCGAACGAGACCAAGCCTATCGTGACCAGGGCATAGGATTCGCCGATAAGGCGAAAATAGAGGTAGCCGAGCAGCAGTATCAGCAAGATACCACCACGCCGCATGAAGAGCAGGGTTCTGCCCATATCTGCCTGGCGCAGAAGCTTCAGTCGAAGGAGCACAGGCATAAGCAGATCGTTGCACAGCATGGTGGAAAGCGCTATGGTCTCGACAATGACCATGCCGGTGGCCGCGGAAAGCCCGCCTATGAACGCGAAGAGGGCCAGGGCCTCCTCCCCGGCGATGAGGGGAAGCGACAGGACGAGCATGTCCGCGTCAACCGCGCCTGCATGGAAGAACATAAGCCCCGAGAAGGCGATGGGCAGCACAAAGAGGTTGATGGCGAGCAGGTAGAGCGGGAAGAGCCACGATGCTGTGCGTACATGCTTCTCGTTGACGTTTTCCACGACGAGTATCTGGAACTGCCTCGGCAGGAACATGATCGCGGTCATGGATATGAAGGTTAAAGCAAGCCATGATGCATAGCCCCCGGGCAGGGAGTCCATGGTCATCAGCCCTTTTGTTTCAGGAGCCGATGCGGCCCGTGTGAAGAGGTCTGCGGGTCCTTCAAACATCTTCCAGGTGACGAATATCCCGACCGCGGAGAATGCCAGCAGCTTTATAATCGACTCAAAAGCGATGGCTGCCACCATGCCTTCGTGACGCTCAGTAACGTCTATGTGGCGCGTGCCGAAAAGTATCGAGAATATGGCCAGCACCAGCGCTACATACAGGGCTGTATCATGACCGGCTCCCCGCTGACCGATGTTGGGGATATTGTGAAGAAAAAGCACATTGAAGCTGGAGGAGATGGCCTTTAGTTGAAGTGCTATGTAGGGCATGATGCCCACGATGCAGATAATGGTCACCAGTCCGCCGATCACCGAGCTCTTCCCGTAACGTGATGCGATAAAGTCAGCGATGCTGGTGATATTGTTGGCCTTGCTGAGGCGAATGATCTTCCGCAGGACGATCCACCAGATCGTTGCAGCCAGGGTCGGCCCCAGATAGATTGGCAGGAATCCGACACCGGTCGAGGCGGCACGCCCAACGCTCCCATAGAACGTCCACCCAGTACAGTAGACTGCTATCGAAAAGGTGTATAGGTAGGGATTGCTGATAATTGATCTGCCGGCATCCGCGCGCTTATCTCCGTAATAAGCGATTGCGAACAGGATGCCCAGGTAGCCGAAGGAGACCAGCAGTATGATCCATTGCTGAAGCATGTCAGCGGTCCTCTTTTTTCCCGAGATCAGTTGAGCCCGATGAAATTTGCGGCCGGTCGCGGAGGACCAAAACTATCGCTCCGATGATCAATCCCCAGATAAGAAAAAAATATAAAAATAGGACAGGGTAACCCAAAAACAGAAACTTTGTGCTGAAAATCGACAACAGAGGAAAATTGAGCAGTATGGTCCCCACGATCAGGAGACTGATGAGCCTTTCCCCTCTGCGCTTACGCCCCGCCGGCGGTCCTTCATCTTCATAAGGCTGCACATCAGTATCGTTTTGCTTTGTCATCGTCGCAATACCTCCAGTACACTACCCAGCGTGGTGATCCCTTTATCTTGAAAGATATGGATCAATTTAATGAAGATCTGGGCTGTTATCAAGGAATCGCCAAGGGCCGTATGTCGGTCTTTAACCTCAACGCCGAGCCTCTTCGCGACCGCGTTCAGGGAGTGCTCCGGGGTGTGGTCATGCAGACAGAGCGACAAAGTCAGCGTGTCAAGCACAGGACCTCTGAAATGTACGCCAGCCCGGTCCTCTTTCCTTCGTATGAAACTCATGTCGAACGCGGCATTATGCCCGACCAGCACGGAATCCCCGACAAACGAATAAAAATCCTGCAGTGTTTTTTCAAGAGAGGGCTTACCCCTGACCATCTCATCGGTGAGCCCGTGAAAACGGGTCGAGGACAGAGGGACACTCCTCATCGGGTCGACGATCCGATTGAAGGTCTCACCGACGATAATGCCTAAATTCACGATCTTCACACCTGCCAGAGACACTATTTCGTCACCTCCCAGGGGATCGAGTCCTGTTGTTTCAGTATCAAACACTACGAAAGAAAGACGGTCCAGCGGCGTGTCCTTCAGCCTGGATATCTCAGCAGAGTCTTCTGATGCGGTGAAATCCGTATACACCGGTCGCGCTGGCAGCACGTGGACCGGCGTCTCCCACTGGCTGGTCGACAGAGGCAGGGGAAGGCATAACACGGCAAAACCCGGCGTTTCATGCGGCCGGCTCCAGACCTCGCTGTCAAGTATTTCGAGCATCTCTGCAACGGTGCTCGAAGCCGAAGGCTCGACCAGGCAGAAGGTCCAATCCCGTATCTCACCCTGGGAAATCGGCGCTCCCTCCCAGGTGTAGTTGAAATACACACGCCGGTCGCCGAGGAGCGTCTCGATTTCCATGGTGTCAACACCGCGTTTCTCGCAAATTTTCCCTGCAAAGAACTCGAGCAGCATGAGCAGTGAATGGATGTCCGTTTTCACCCAGAGGGGATCGCCGATCATGGT
Source organism: uncultured Nitrospiraceae bacterium (assembly GCA_964447405.1). Classification (GTDB taxonomy): domain Bacteria; phylum Nitrospirota; class UBA9217; order UBA9217; family UBA9217; genus JALNZF01. Next base: position 722,576 of record CAYUSP010000004.1, read on the forward strand.
GAGCCTGATCCCTTTTTTCTCAAGACGCTTGGCAACACAGACCACAGCATCCTCGGCAAAAATGTTGTTGATCTGGTATCGAGGGGAAGCTATGGCTTGAACCTCGCGGGCGAGTGCGTTAAACTCTTTTATGAGACTGCGTGTTTCGCTCGCCAGGGTGCGTTCCAGAGCAAGGTGGCTTGCGGCATCGAGTTCCGGAAGCAGCTCAAGGCTCTCGACATTGACACCAATGCTCGTCAGGGAGCTTCGCATCTTTTTGACCGTTGTGCGCAGCATGTTCTCCCTGCGTCCGCCGGCATCGGCTTCAGGACTGATATCCACACACGTGAACACAAATGACCAGGACAGCCCCGGGACCGCCGGAAGCAGGCGCATGCGACAGTTGATAACCGCGCCCTGCAAGGTGGAACACACGAAGGAGATGTCGTTTTCCGCATCTCGCTCATCAGCATGACGGACCTGCCTCTGCCGCAGCACAGCGAGAGCGCTTTCTATGGGACCTGCCGCACAGAGAAGAAAGAGCGAACGCCCGAGCCCCAGGGCAGGGTCGCTGTGAAATACTCTGCGGGAAGCCGTGTTATAGAACACGATGCGCGCCCTGTCGTCGCAGACCAGAATACCCTCCGTGAATGACATGAGGATAATCTCGAGGCTGGTTCTGCTGTTTTCCGCGTCGCTTGCAATCGCGGAGGAGGCCTCGAAGAGCTCACGTCTCGCTTTCATGAACGACTCGCCGAGCTCATTGACCGCGCTTTGGACATTGCCGATGATATGACCAGGCGGCAGCTCGACGACATGGGCAGGATTGGCACTGGTGATTATATGAATCTCCCGGACCAGCGTTTCGAGTGGTTGGAGCAGGATTTTGTGCAGCGCGAAGAAAAGCGCGGACAGGAACAACACAGAGACAGCGACAGCTATGCAGAAGGCAACATTGATAGGTGTTCGGACCGCGGGATCGTATGGCCGGGAAACAACAAGCAGATAGGCACTGTAACACAGCAGCGCATACAGAAGTGCGCTTGCGACCAGCAGAAGCTTGAATCGGCGATTAGTGACCACGCTTACATCCCCCAGTTGATACCGAGAGGCACTCGTCAGCTGTCCGGCGCGACAGACAGCAGTTCCTTGACCTTCGAGACAACCTCACGGGTCGAAAAGGGCTTCGTTATATAGGAATCAACCCCGAGGGCGAGGCCTTTTTCCTTCTCGACCTCGCGGCCCTTTGCCGTGAGCATGATGATACGCACGTTCTTCAATGAGGCATCGGAGCGTATCCGCTGACACACCTCATAGCCGTCCATCTTCGGCATCATAATGTCAAGGAGCACCAGGTCCGGCCGGAACTCATGGACGGCATGAAAGGCCTTCTCTCCGTCGTCCACGGTATGGACCTCAAAGCCGGCCTTCTTCATTACAAGCTCAAGGGCAAGCACGATGTTAGGCTCGTCATCAACGATAAGAATACGATGCATTGCCGATCCTCCCTCTCGAAATTCCTTCCCCGGTATTCTAGCATACAACCACCATAATACCATGCAGTTTTTACTATGCGGACAACAATGAGGGCAGACTAAGCTGGACTTTTGTCGGGCACACACAGTATTATAATGGAACAAGGACGGAGGTCCGTCGGGCTAACATTTCCGGGGTACTCGAACAATGCCAGACAAAAGCGCGGCAATTTTTCTAAAAAACCACCATCCGTTCAAACAGCTGGATGATCAGTCCCTTGCCAAGCTTGTCAGAAGTCTTACGATGAAATTCTATCCCGTTGGCACGCTCATATTGTCGCAGGGAGAAAAACCATCCGGCAGCTTGTATATCATCAAGGAAGGCAGCGTAACCATATACGCTCGGACCGGACCGGGTCAGGAAAACGTGATCGATTTCCGCAACGCAGGAGACACCTTCGGATTTCTCTCGATCGGAGAGGACATGCTTCTGGATGTATCGGTCAGGGCAGTGAGCGATACGATCTGCTATGTGGCCGGCAAAGACTCCGTCGTGATGCTGCTGGATGAGCATCCCTCGATTCATGAATACCTCTTGCCTTCCTACTTTCCAAGACAGGAAGACAGCCGGGCTTCCTTGCCGCCAGCCCTGAATTTTTATCGCGGGGGTTCAGACCGGGTCCTGTTTACCACTCCGGTTCGGGACCTCGCGACTCGAGACGTCGTTACGGCCACAGCAGATATTTCGGTCCTCGACGCTGCCGGATTGATGTCAGCGAATTGCGCAGGCGCGCTCGTGATCGTGGACGATGCCCGCGGACCGATCGGCATTATCACCAATACTGACCTGCGGGACAAGGTGATGGCGTGTCGGAAGGACCCCGCATCCCCGGTAGCCGAAATCATGAGTTCGCCACTGTTCAGCGTGGAGGGCGGAGACTTCTGCTATGAAGCCGTCCTGAAGATGGTGAGCCACAATGTGCACCATCTGGCGGTAATAACGGCAGGGAAGCTGACCGGCATTATCAGCAGCCGCGATCTGATGGTCCTGCAGATCACCTCGCCCCTCATGATTGTGAGGGAGATCGAGAAACAGTCCTCGGTCGAGGGTCTCGCATCGGCATCCGCAAAGATCCTGAGGCTCATATCCCTGCTCCTGGGTGAAGGTGCCAGGGCCGAGAGCATCATCCGCATTATCTCGGAGGTGAACGACCGGATCGAGCGCAAGATACTCGACTTCGCGGTAAAAACCCTCGGCCCTCCTCCGCTGCCGTTCTGCTGGATCGTGTATGGCAGCGCCGGAAGGAAAGAGCAGACCTTCAAGACCGATCAGGACAATGCCATAATCTACGTGGACCCTCGAAACGAAGAAGAGGCGCGGCAGGCGGAAGAGTATTTTGGACGAATGGCGGATTTCGCGGTGAATGCGTTCCGGCACTGCGGATTTACGCTCTGTCCCGGCGATTTCATGGCTACCAACCGCAAATGGCGACAGCCCGTATCCGTCTGGAAGCAGTATTTCAGCACCTGGCTGCATACGCCGGAGAACAAAACGATCAGCGACGCAGCCAGCTTGTTCGATTTCAGGGGTCTCTACGGCGACGTGCATCTGGCTGAGGACCTGAAAAAGCACCTTATGGCATTGTTGGTGGGCAATAAGAAATTTCTCAAAATAATGGCGAAGCTGGTAACGATCTATGACCCGCCGATCGGACGGTTTGGCTCGTTCATCGTCAAGAAAAGCGGCGAGCACACGAACCGGATAAGCCTGAAAACAAGCTTCCTTACCCCTATCATCAATATCATCCGTCTCGCGGCATTCGAATCCAACATCCCCGAAACAGGCACCTTCGAGAGGCTCTTCGTCCTCAAGACCACGCATGCGACCATCAGCACCGTTGGCGACGACCTTGCCCATGCCTTGGAGTTCGTATCGCTGCTGAGGATACGCCACCAGGTTGAGCAGGTCTCGATGGGCGCCGCTCCCGACAACTTCATCAACCCGAAAAAGCTCAGTTCGCTGGAACAGAGAAACCTCAAGGAGATTTGCAGGCTGCTCATGCGGACACTCGACGACATCGCAGTGCAATATGAAGTGGGAAAGCGGCGTTGAACTCTTTTTTATGTTTATGTTAACAACAATTGAAACGCAGGAGGGCGGAATGGCCAGTAAGAAAAAAAGTGTGGAAAACAGAAAGCTGGGAACATTACGGGCCAGATCGAGAAATCTTGTCCCCCCCAAACAGGCATTGCTGAACAGCAACGCTGCAGCAGTGCAACCGAAAACAGCACAGGGACCGACTCGCGTCCTGTCGATCAATCCCTACACTGAAGAAGTGATGAAAAAACTCCCCCTCATGAGCACAGTGGAGTTGAATGGACAGGCGGGCAGGTCTCGCGAGGCATTATTACCATGGCGCATGAAGCCGGTTGCGGACCGGGCGGCGTTCCTCACAAAGCTTGCGGCTGTGCTTCGTTCGGAGAAACGGCGCTATGCGGAGCTTATCACCGCGGAGATGGGGAAACCCGTCAAAGATGCTGTCGCGGAAGTGGAGAAATGCGCCGTGCTCGCGGACTATTATGCCGCGAATGCAGCGGCGTTCCTGAAGCCCGAGGAGATAAGGACCGAAGCAAGGAAGAGCTACGTCGCATTCCAGCCGCTTGGCGTGGTGCTGGCAATCATGCCCTGGAACTTCCCGTTCTGGCAGGCCTTCCGCTTCAGCGTTCCCGCAGTCACGGCAGGAAATGTGGTGCTGTTGAAGCATGCTTCGAACGTGCCGCAGACGGCACTTGCGATCGAGGAGGCGTTTATAAAGGCGGGCTTCCCGGACAACGTTTTCAAGACCGTGCTGATCGATGCGCAGAAAACGCTGAAGCTCATTGACGACGATCTTGTGGACGCCGTTTCGCTTACCGGCAGCAACCGGGCAGGCGAAGAGATCGGAGCGCATGCAGGCAGGAAGATCAAGAAGGTCGTGCTCGAACTGGGCGGCTCGGACCCTTACATCGTGCTGGATGATGCGGATGTGGAGAAGGCCGGGAGGACTGCAGCAGATGCGCGCATGGTCAACACCGGCCAAAGCTGCATCGCGGCAAAGCGTTTCATTGTCATGGACAAGGTGGCTGACGAGTTTCTGAAGCACGTTATGGCGCGGCTAAATGAACTAAAGATGGGCGATCCCATGGACCAGGCCACAGACATCGGTCCCCTGGCCAGGAAGGACATTCTTGACAATCTGAAGGAGCAGCTCCGAGATGCGAAAGCGAAAGGAGCGCGGGTGCTCGTGGCGGGGCAGACCTTCACCAAGGGCTTGTTCTTTACTCCCTGCGTGGTGATCCATACGAAGGCGGACATGAAGGTCCTGACCGAGGAGGTCTTCGGCCCCATCGCGCCGATCCTCGTGGTGAAGAACGAGGATGAAGCAATTGCCGCAGCCAACAGGACCGAATACGGCCTCGGCGCTTCGATCTGGAGCCGGAACATCGACCGGGCAGAGCGGCTCGCAGAACGGATCGAGGCGGGAATGGTCACGATCAACGACATGGTGAAGTCTGATCCGCGATTGCCCTTCGGCGGCGTCAAAAAGTCCGGTATCGGAAGGGAGCTGTCGCACTACGGGCTGAAGGAGTTCGTGAACATCAAGACCGTGGTGGTGAGAGAGTAGGCAAGGGCAATTGCTGGATCCATATCCGGCGATAATGAGCGGCTTCTCAGAGCAGAGTGAACATCAAAGAAAGACTCAACGGATGAGAAGCGTGGTTCTACCACCTCTCACCCGTTGGTTGAAGGACCGATTCTGCGGTAAACTGGCCTATAGCGTTGCCTCTGATACTGCTAGAACATCAAATACTTGACCGGTGTACCCGTGACGCCGAGATCAAAGCTGGTCAGGTTATTGTAGTTCGGAAGGTGAGCAGGATCAGATACATTGTACTGGGTAAGAGCATCGACACCAGCTACGTAGCTGCTGCAGTTGGCACTCACGCCTGCCTGAGTAGTGGTCACAATGCTTATGAGGTCCGTCTCCGTGGCCCCGGCAGGCAGACAGTAGTAGTTCGTGCCGTTCTTCATCAGGAAGTAGTTCCCAGCTCCCTTTGATATGCCCTTGCCCACGATCGATGTTCCTCCCCACTGATTGACCATTGCTATCTTGAGCTCAAAAGCATGCGTTCCGCTGTTTCCCTTGATGAACGTGCGCGTGGCAAAACCCGTGCCTGTGGCACCTCCCATGCTGCTGCCTGCCGGGTAGTTGACGGTTTGCGCAAAGGTCAGTTCAACATCTTTTGTCGCACTGTTGAAACGTGTCTGGATAACGCCGATCGCGATCTGCTGCGCTGCGTCCGGCGCCCACTTGTACGAGCTCAGCATGAATCTGTCTGTGCCCGATGCCCGGTATGCCACGCTGGTCCCATATCCACCGGTTTCCGCCCTTGTCCCTCCGCAATTGTACGTATGCCCCAGAAAATCGCTGAATGCATAGGATGAGATCGCGCTGTCAATCGTTGAAGTGATCGTGGAGCAAAGAGACGGCGCATCATCCAGATATCCGCCTGCTTCATTCAGCACCTTGTAGATATTGGTCATATCCACTTTGCCTTCATCAGCAGGATACGAGTAGCTCCGAAGCAGTTGAAAAGCGAGATTCATTGCCGGATCGGTTAATGTCGGCATTGAATAGACGCCCGCCCTCATTTGCTGCGCCGCCGATACTGTCGCGGTAAATGTCGGCGTTGTATCCTTCACTGCAAGAAATAATTCGTTCGTACCCCTGCTTTGCTGGCTCGTGTCTCCCTTGTCGCTTTTGCCGCACGCAAAGTGGAGCATACAAGCTGCCGCTAACATCAACACCAATATCCTTTTCATCACTCGCTCCTCCTTCAAGAAATATTGAAATTAACTTCTGATCATAATCGAACTCAGGGAATGGAACAAAAGGTCAAAAACAACCTTCAACTTATACACGCGGCGATCCAGAGGGCAGAGTCTACGAACTAGCAGCTCTATGCTAGATTGTACATGCGCTTTCCCCATTAAGAACTGTCCGGCAACAGATAGATCATAGCACAAACTATCCGTAAGGAAGACTTCTTTCTCACGCGCTCCGCGCAACCGGAGTTTTTCGTTGATTTCTGGCGAAAAGCCACCTATACTTTTCCCGGATTCATCGCAGCTTCCGACATATTCCCGAGGCCATCCGCGTGAACCTTTCCAAACTGCATCCTCCCCGGCCCATCCGTGTGTTCGAGCGGGACCGGCTCATGAACAGGCTTCACGACTGGGACGCCTGCAGACTCGTGATCATCCATGCGCAGGCGGGCCAGGGTAAAAGCACGCTCGCCGCGGAATATGCCCGGTCTCTTTCCACTCCATACGCCTGGTATAACATGGACCAGGAGGATGAGAATCCCGACCTGTTCCTTTCCCTGCTCTCCGAAGCCGTCCGTTGCTAATGTCCCGCTCCACCATGCCACGCCGCGTCGCAGTTGTCGGGTCATCGGAATTAAAAGCTGTCATAAGAACGAGGACAGCGGAGAGGAGGGCCGCTGCCTGCAGGCTCAATCCCTTCAGGAGACGCATATGCATCATCTCCTGACCGGGCATACCAGGATGACGGGAATTCTTTTAGATGACGCGGGGATCGGATCAGAAGCGCCGTAAGGCACTCGCGTCCACCGTGCTTTCGGGAGGAGGATGGACCGGACTGCGCAGAAACATGCGCCTATCTGCTGACCGCCACTCTGGCGGCCTGCGGGCCTTCGATCCCCTGCTCCTCGATGAACGACACCGTCGTGCCAAACTTGAGGTCTTTGAGATCGATAGCGTCAATCAAGCTGTTGCGGTGAAAATAGATCTCCCGGTCATCAGGTGTCCGTATGAAACCGTAGTCCGATTCGGGGAAAACCTTGGCGATGCGGCCCACAGCAGGTTCGATGTGGGACTTCACTTCACCGTGCCTTTTCCGGGCGTGCTCTTCCAGCAGCCGCGCAGCGGCATTGAAGGCGTCGCGCACTGCCACGTAAACATCTTCGTTCTCCTGACGGCTGATTGCCAGCTCCCTGCCCGGGACCGTCACGTCAATGCGGACGCTGTACAATTTACCCTGATGGTGCCGGCGCTGCGTCTCCTCCACCACGACCCTGCAGCTCATGATGCGGTCAAAGAACCGGTCAAGCTTAGCCGTTTTTTCCTCGATCTTTGACTCAAGGGCTTCTGAATGGGGCATATTCTTGAACGTGACTTGAAATGGTATTTGCATACAATTGGCCTCCATAAACTGAATACCGCGCATACGAAGTGCTGATTAAAGCTTAACACCGAAATGCCCGCATATCAATTTCGCTGATCCGGAGTAACGTCCCTTTTCCTTAATCCAGGCGCCGCAGGTCCCTGCCGCTGTATGCAGGGAAGTTATGCGCCCATCACGGGCTCTCTTCTTTTCGGCTCCTCGTTATTCTCTTCCGTTTTCTCTTTTTTTTCTTCGCGCTTGTCGTCCGCCTTCAGCTTCTTTGCCATATCCTTGAGCCGCTTGTCCACCAGAAAGTTCACCGAACCCTCGGGCCAGGCGCCGTCGCCGGATCGATCGCCCGCAGGCAGTCCGGTAAGGATCTCGAGCGCCTCGTTCACGGTACTGACGGCATAGATGCGGAATTTCCCCTCCCTGACGGCCTCTACAACCTCCTTCTTGAGCATCAGGTTCTTCACGTTCAGCGCAGGAATGATCACACCCTGGTCGCCCGTAAGGCCCCGATTCCTGCATACGCTGAAGAAACCCTCTACCTTCTCGTTTACGCCGCCAATAGGCTGGAGCTCGCCCTTCTGGTTGATGGATCCGGTGATTGCCACAGCCTGCCTGACCGGCACTTCAGCAATGCCGGAGATCAGCGCAATGAGCTCGGCAGCAGACGCGCTGTCGCCTTCCACTTCGCCGTAGCTCTGTTCGAAAGCGAGGGTCGCCGAGATGGACAGCGTCCGGTCCCGCGCGTAGGTACCGCCGAGGTAGCCCGAGAGGATGAGCACGCCCTTGTTGTAGATGCGGCCCGAGAGCTTCGCCTCCCGCTCGATATCGATCACACCCGCCTTACCAAGGTACACCCTGCTCGTGATGCGGGACGGCTTGCCGAAGGCGAAGTCGCCGATGTCGTAGATGGACAGCCCGTTCACCTGCGCAACCGCCTCCCCGGAGACATCCACCATGAACGTGCCGTCGGCGAAGAGCTCCTGAATGCGCTCATCCAGGAGGTCGGCGCGGTAGATCTTCTCATTCAGCGCCCGGTCCACATGCTCGACTGTCACTGTGGCGCTCCCCGCCTGCGCTGCCCAGTAGGAGGACTCGCGCACCAGATCGCTCAGGTCGCTGAACCGAAGTGATAGTTTGCTCTTCTTCTCCGTGAGCCGGACGGAGTGCTCGATGATCCCCGCCACAGCGCCCCGGTCGAAATGAAGCAGTTCTTCGTTCTTGACCATGTTCCCGATGAAGTTCGCGTAATGCATCCTTTCCTCGGCTGAGCTCAGGGTCTGGGTGTCGAAGTCGGATTTCACCTTGAACAGGTCGCGGAAGTCCTCATCGTAGTGATAGAGCAGATAGTAGAGCCAGGGGCTCCCGAGCATGATAATCTTGAGCGAGACCGGTATAGGCTCCGGCTTGATGCCGCCGCTCGCAAAGCCGTACAGCTCGCCGATGTCCTCTATCTTGACCTCGTTCTTCTTGATGATCCGTTTGAGCGCGTCCCAGGAAAAGGGGTTCCTGAGCACATCGATGGCATTCAGCAGCACATAGCCGCCGTTCGCCTGCAGCACCGAACCCGACCGGATCATGCTGAAGTTGGTGAAGAATGCCCCGAACCGGGCCTTTCGTTCGATGCGCCCCACGAGGTTGTTGTAGGTCGGATTGGCCTCTTCCACCACGGGCCCGCCTTGTGTGGTGGCGTTGTCCACGATGAGGTTCACCTTATACCGCTCCAGGAAGCTCCCCTTGTCCATGCCCTCGATGGCTATCGGCAGCTCCTGGCCCTGGCCGAGGAACTCCCGCAGTTTTCCGAGGATGTCCTCCTCCACGTCCGAGAGATAGTCAACGATGCGGGGGTTCATGGCATATTTTTCCTTCAGATCCTCGACTTGATGCCCCATGGTAAAATGCGCGATGCGCCGGTTCAGGTCGTGTATCTTTTCGTGGGCCTCCTTGTCCAGCATCCTCGCCTTGGACAGGAAATCGCGGATCACGGCGTCCACCTGCTTCTCGTGGTCCTCCAGCTCGCGCCGCTGCTCGGGAGAGAGGGCTTCCAGGTCTTGGGCCTGCAGCGGTTTTCCCTTCCAGAGCGGGACCTTCACCATCCCCGTGCGGGTTATCGTCAACTGGAAACCCAGATCGAGTGCGCGCGTGCCGGCGTCGCCGAACAGGGCCTCCTTCGCCTTCTCGGATTCTTCCATAATCCGCGCCTTCTGCTCCTCGTATTCCTTGGAGTCGAAGACCTTGGGGATCTCGCCCTGCATAAACTCGATGAACTTATCGATATCGCTCCGGAATTCGCGGCCCCTGCCATGGGGCAGGCTGACGGCCTGCGGCCGGTCAGGCTCCTTGAAGTTGTTGATGTAGCACCAGTCGTCCGGCACCGTCCGGTCCCGGGATATCCGTTGTACAATGGATTTGACGATGGAATTTCTGCCCGTTCCCGGGATGCCGGACACGAAGATGTTGTAGCCGTGATTGCGGATGGAAAGCCCGAATTCGATGGCTTTGAGCGCACGCTTCTGCCCCACCACCTCGTCCCGGGTCGACAGTTCGGCAGTGCTCTGGAAGGGGAATTCAGATGGATCGCAGATAGGGCGCAACTCTGACACGGGTACTTCGCAGGCCTTGATCTCCATGCTTCCTCCCATAGTTACCTGATTCAAGTGTATGCACGATGCCCGCTCATGTCAAGGTGCCGCAGTGTTCGTGTATGAATATCATCCGGAATATTTCATTGATTTATTCCAAAAAGGCACCTATACTTTCCACGGATATATCGCGACCCCCTGACATGATCTGGAGGCCTTCCGCGTGAACCATTCCAAACTACATCCACCGCGGCCGATCCGTGTGTTCGAGCGGGACCGGCTCATGAACAGGCTTCACGACTGGGACGCCTGCAGACTCGTGATCATCCATGCGCAGGCGGGCCAGGGTAAAAGCACGCTCGCCGCGGAATATGCCCGGTCTCTTTCCACTCCATACGCCTGGTATAACATGGACCAGGAGGATGAGAATCCCGACCTGTTCCTTTCCCTGCTCTCCGAAGCCGTCCGTTGCTCATGGCCCGCTCTGGTTCCGGCAGCACTGCCGATCCCCTGGAGCCGTCACGCCGCGGGCAGTACGGGCCCGGCACTCTCCGCGTGGATCGGGCAGGTGTTCGGCGGACTGCCGCACGGCAGCCTGGTCATCTTCGACGACTTTCCCGGAGCCTCCTCGTCCACCCTGGTCCGGATCATGAACACGCTGATCCATGATGCCCCGCCTCAGGTCAGGTTCATGATCATTTCACGGTCGCGTCCCCCGTTTGACCTTGCCAGGCTCCGCGCAGCGCGCACCCTTGGCGAATTAGCCGGACAGGACCTCCGTTTCAGCGACAGCGAAGTTCAGATGCTGTTCGGCATCATCTTCCGGATGCATATTTCGCCGAGCGAAGCGGCGCTCATCAACAGCGCCGTGGAGGGATGGCCTGCCGGCCTGGTGCTGATGCATGAATACCTGTCCTCGCTCGCGCCGGGTGCACGGTCGCTTGCGATTGCGGACAGGCGGTCATCCGGGTTCCAGACGCATGTTTTTGATTACCTCGCGCAGGAGGTTTTTGCCCAGCTGCCGGACTCTACCCAGCAATTCCTGCTCCGAACTTCGATCGCGGATAACCTCCCCCTCGAACTGATCGAACTCCTGACCGGACGTTTACGCGCAGCTTCGCCGCGCTCCCAATCCATCGCAGCCATGGTGAAAGACCTTCAAAACAGGAATCTGTTCATTACCGCAGTCGACGACGGCGCTACCGTGGTCCGGTATCATGCCCTTTTCAGGGAATTTCTCCGAAGGAAGCTGATAGCGCAGATCAGACCGATGGAGGTGCGCCGCCTGTACACGATTGCCGCTGCTTTTTTCATGCGAAACGGAGATCCCGTGCAGAGCATCGATCTCACCTTGTCATCGGGCGGGTTCGACCGGGCCGTGAAGCAGATCGAGTCATGCGGCGAAGAGATGATTGCGCGGGGGCAGTCACGGACCCTGCTCCGCTGGATAGAAGCGCTGCCCCTGGAGCACGGCAACCGGCCCTGGTTCCTCTTCTATCGGGCAGTTGCGACCCGGTTCACAGATCCCCGCACGGCCCTTACGTTCTTCGAACTCGCACTCAAGGGATTCCGTTCCAAGGATGTGTCGCTGCGGAGCAAATCGGGATCCATGCATGCTCTCTGCGGCATCATCGAGACCTCTTTTCATGCTGGAGGGGATTTCAAGCACATGGCCCGCGCCGCTTCCCTTGCAGCCTCGCTGCTCCGCAAAAAATCGCGCGAATCTCCCGGGACGCGGGCCCGCCTCCTGCTTGCCGCGGGCATGGCGTGGTTTTTCCTTGGCAAACTTCAGCAGAGCAGGGAAGCGCTCCAGCAAGCTCTTGCGCTCTTCCGCAAACAGGAGGACCGGTTCTCGCAGATCACCACGGCGATTTACCTGACGCCCTGTGCCCTGTATCAGGGAGATTTCCCTGCCGCACGCGCGGCGCTCAGTGCCGGTTTCGAGGCCCTTGCCGAAATCCCGCAGGAAACAGGCAGCCGTGCGGCGCTCTACCTGACGAAAGCCATGGCCTCTCTGTTCGAGGGCAGATTCGATGAGGCGCAGGAATCCGTTGATCAGAGCAGCAGCCTCGCGGATGTCCATGCACTCGAATCGATCGGGCTGCTGTCCCTGAACATCGGCGGCTGGCTCAAGATTGCACAGGGAGATTATCCTGCTGCGGAAATCCTGCTGATCGAGTGCAAACGACGGGGAGAAGCATCCCGGAACACCTTTTTCTGCGCGTCCGCTGCCCACCTGCTGGCCATCGCCTACCTGTTTGAAAACCGGCTCGACCAGGCAAAAAAAGAGTCGGATTATGCGCTGGCAGCTCAGGCGAATTTGGAAAGCGGATTATTCCATGCGATCTACCTCATTGCGAGCGGGGCCATCCACCTGAAGATGGGAAAACGAATAAAAGCGGAAGCGGACCTGACAACCTCGCTCAAGGAACTCCAGAAGCTCAAAGCGGTGCAGCAGGAGGCAAACGCGCATCTCGTTCTGGCCCGCCTCTACATGGTGCAGAAGAAGCCGGCCCTTGTCCGCAAGCACCTGCGGGAGGGCTTTTCCATAGGCCGGGACCTCGGATTCACCTACTATGCTCTGTTCAGTGCCGCCGAGCTGTCCGAAGCTGCGGAAAGAGCGCTGACGGACGGCATCTGCGCGGAGTATTGCGCCGGACTTCTGAGCGGACATGCGGGCTCCCGGGCAGCTGCGCAGCTTTGCATCCACAGCCTCGGCGACTTCAAGGTATACCTCGGGAAAAAACAGGTCACGGACGCTCAGTTGAAAAGCGCGCAGGTCAGGACCCTGCTGAAACTCCTCGTGGCTCATGAAGGCAGGATTCCCCGTGAGCGCGCATGGGATACGCTATGGCCGGGCATGAACAGCGACAATGCTGCTGTCTCGTACACCAGCATGCTGCACCGTGCGCGCAAAGTGCTTGACCCCGATGATCTGCCGGATGCACGTCATTCCTGCATCCTCCTGAAGGACGGTGTCATCATACTGAACCCGGACCGGACCTGGACGGACACGGCCCAGTTCCAGGCGCATCTGCGGGCAGCTGAGCAATGGGATTCAAAGGAGCAGACAAACCGGGCGCTTGATGAATACAGCAAGGCTCTCGTCATGTACCAGGGTGATTTCCTGCCGGACGATATTTATCAGGACTGGGCCGCGCCCATGCGGGAGACCTTACGCGACCGCTGCCTTCGGGCCATGGAGACGGCTGCCGATCTCGCGGAGAAAGCCGGAGACCGCGACAGGACGCTGCAGTTCCACGAAAAGATATTTCACCTGGACACCTGCAATGAGCAATCCTGCTGCTGGCTCATGCTGCGCTATCAGTCCGACGGAAAACGAAACGACGCGATCAGGACCTACGAGCGCTGCGAGCGCGCTCTTGCCAGTGAGATGGACATGGAACCGGATGATGCAACGAGAAAGGTGTATAGAAGTATTATTGGCGGGTGAAGCGTGGTGAGGCGGCGCACACCGATCTTTCCGTCTGTGAGAAGCGTGAAATCATATTTCATTTGCAATTAGCATCATCCTTTGCTACTGTATATACAGCAGGGAAAGAGGGAGAGAATGCCATGAAATTTACGAGAATAACTGTTGATCCTGAAACCTTCTTCGGGAAACCTTGCATCAGAGGGCTCAGATTCCCCGTGTCTCGAATCCTCGGCCTTCTTTCCGCCGGAGAAACCAAGGAAACCATTCTGAAAGCGTATCCCTATCTCGAACCTCAGGATATTGATGAGGCGCTTGCATACGCTGCCGCATTCGCCGACGAGGAGATCATGGAGTTTGCATGAACTTCCTCGTGGACATGCCGATCTCCCCCGTGCTTGCCGCATGGCTTAAGCAAAATGGTCATGACGCGGTACATGCCTCGGAAATCGGCCTGTATACCGCGAAGGACCGAGACCTCGCGGAGTTCGCAAAATAACAAAGCCGTGTGATCATCACCGCAGACCTCGACTTTCCTCAGTTTCTCGCTTTGAGCCATGCAACAGACCCCGGAATCATCCTGTTTCGAGAAAGCAATTACAGCGACCAGGAGATGCTTTCCCTGCTTATGCGCGTTCTTGAGCGGCAGCCGGAAGAATAACTGTTGCACGCGATTACCGTGGTGGATAAAATCCGCATCCGGAGATGCCCCCTGCCGATAGATTAGTCTTTCTCCCAAGGGAGGAAAACTCCTTGTAACGTACAAACGGGATTCGTCACTTCCATTATGAAGCCGTCACTCCGCAGTACACCTACAAACTCACGGCGGTGTTGACAATTTCTCTATGCAGAATACCATTTGTAACGTGCGCATGAACACGCGCCTAACGCGCCGCTTTCGGGCGCGACGCTGTCGAGGCGCTGGTTTAACCATGACACTATTAAGCGAGATTAGACTGCTTAACTTCCGTGGAAGAAGATACGTTATTCGGATTGACCAGAAGCAATGAAGCCATTGAGAAAAGCACGAGGTAAACAAACGTACTCACGAGATCATGTATGTATCTAATTCCGTAGCGTAGCAAGGCATGACTTGTTTCGAGATAATAGACGTTGACGAACGATACTATTATTTTCAAGGTAAAGACGAGGAGAACAAGCACCATCATCCAAATGCTTTGTAGGAAATGATGGGCAAGGTATTTGAACGCCTCGGGAAATGAAGATAGCACTTGCCTCTTAATAAAAACCAGTGGCATTACATATAGTGTTGCGCATTGAATGGTAAGACCTGACAAGGCTTTTATTGCAAATATACTAAAGTAATGCTCTTCTGAATTCAAATAGCTTGTCACAAAAACAGGGATGTAAAGGATGAGTGTTGCTAGCACTAAATTCAGCGCATGAAGTTTGAGCAAGTGAGTCCATCCAGACTTTGCTTTGGAAGCGATTTCTTCAACCGTGGAACCATAGATTATCGCATACAATATGAAGGAGAGAATGTTTGGAAAGAGAGCATAAATACGAGTAGATTCATTACGTATCAATGATTCATTTAGAGCAAGAATCGGAATAAAAAGCAGGTATGCTTTTGCTCTTCTTAGAGACTCTTGGAAATATGTCATTAGCAATTTATTCTTAGATGTCTTCTGTTCTGTTATGCTATGATCATTTGTCATTTAATTGCTCCGCGCAACGGCGAGTTGAGCCCCGCGCATAAAGCGCCGTGCAACTATGGGTTGTCCGATCTCAACATAAGACCTTTATAGATCTAGTCACAACGAATACTTTATCTATTAGAATCATGGCCACAGGAGCATGTCGCTATATCTTCACGATTCATTATGCCGCATTCCGGGCATTTCCAGCCCAACACTGATACAGATTGTTTAAATCGACCGCCTGCTATGATACCCAAAGTAGACCCGATTGAGGCACCAAGAATGCCGCTTAGAATAATATCAAGCCTAATTGAATACTTGGCAGTGTCGTCAGAGATTAAGTTCAGCACAATACAATCAAGCAGAGCTCCGACAAAGGCGCCGATAACTCCACCCAGCAGTCCACCTTGATATGGACGGTCATCAGCATCTTTGTCACGCAGTTGATAGGTTATTAATGGGATCGCGACCAGGATTGCCTGAATTGTAAGAAACTTAGTTTTCATTGGTAAATAAAATACGATAATTATAGCCAAAACGCCGCCTAAGAGCGGGAAGTATTTCTTCATATGTTTGCCCTTCAACCAGTGCGTATCTAGCCGCGTTCGGCAAGGAAAGAACGCTTTCTCGGTGATTATCGATTTAGCACTGAACATGCCAAAGCACTCGAATTTGTATGTTCGACTATATGCTTGATCTAATTCGATGTCAACGAAACCGTCGGCGTATTTTAAGGGTATATGGCAAAGAGCACGGTTTGTAAATGCATGTTATTGCGAAGAATGGAAACTCGTTTGATACAGGAAGTTCTCTTTGTTTCGTGAATATATCTCAAACTAACGAGTTCAGGTGATGGTTTGCAGCCGGGTGTGACAAGAGGTTTTATTGACTCCACTACTGTTGATTCGGTGATGTTGAAATTGATTGAGAGTTACTGGTTATAACTTGCAATCGACGTTCCCACCGAATCATCGAATTCGCGGACCTGCCCAAGGTACGATTAACGTGGTATAAATTTTCCAATCCCCCGATCCAAGAAGCAGATGCTGTCCGGGCTAACGCTCACTAAGCGCATACCAGCTACCCGGACAGCGTCCGCACTATCTTTATAAAAGAAGTGTAAAACTGACCGCGCCATTCACCCGGGTGCCACCCATCCGCGCCCTTGAACTATCCTAAAGAAACTCACACGCATGTCCCTTAATGATACAGGCTATCACTCAAAACGGTTCGCCCAAATATTATGCCGCGTCCCATCAGACTGATACCACACGGCAAGAGCAGTCCCATTTCGGTCAAAAGCAATCTGGGGAGAGAACGCCGTTCCCGAATTATCGGTCTCGATAAGCGCAGCTGCTCCCCAGCCTGTGCCCGCAACATACCTGTTCGCCCAGATGTTAGTTCGTGTCCCATCGTGCTGATGCCACACGGCGCTGGCATTTCCATTCTGGTCAAATGCGATCTGGGGATTATTGGCATTTCCCGCATTATCGGTCTCGATAAGCCTTGGCGTTCCCCAGCCTGCGCCCACAACATAGCGGTTCGTCCAGATATTGTACCGTGTTCCATCGGATTGATTCCACACGGCCAGGGCATTGTCATTCTGGTCAAAAGCGATCTGGGGAACTTGGGCATCTCCCGCATTATCAGTCTCGATAAGTCCTGCAGTACCCCAGCCGGTACCAACAACATAGCGGTTCGCCCAGATGTTAGTCCGTATCCCATCGAACTGCTGCCACACGGCAATGGCATTGCCATTCTGGTCAAAAGCGATCTGAGGAGCGGTGGTATCTCCCGCATTATCAGTCTCGATAAGCCCTGCCGTGCCCCAGCCTGTACCAGCAACATAGCGGTTCGCCCAGATGTTAAACCGTGTTCCATCGGATTGATTCCACACGGCCAGGGCATTGTCATTCTGGTCAAA
>CAYUSP010000004.1:739965-745126 GCA_964447405.1 uncultured Nitrospiraceae bacterium
AGCGATCTGGGGAAGTAAGGCATTTCCCGCATTATCGGTCTCGATAAGCGCTGCCGTGCCCCAGCCTGTACCAGCAACATAGCGGTTCGCCCAGATATTATACCGTGTCCCATCGGATTGTTCCCAGACGGCAATGGCATTTCCATTACGGTCAAACGCGATCTGGGGAGCGAGCGCGCCACCCGCATTATCGGTCTCGATAAGCGCTGCCGTGCCCCAGCCAGTCCCGGCAACATACCTGTTCGCCCAGATGTTGGTCCGTGTCCCATCGGACTGAGTCCACACGGCAATGGCATTTCCAGTCTGATCAAAAGAGAACTGGGGATCGAAGGCATCCCCCGCATTATCGGTCTCGATAAGCCCTGCCGTGCCCCAGCCAGTCCCGGCAACATAGCGGTTCGCCCAGATGTTATCCCGTGTCCCATCGAACTGATACCACACAGCAATGGCATTCCCATTCCGGTCATAAGCGATCTGAGGAGAGACGGCAAATCCCGCATTATCAATCTCGATAAGCGTTGACGTGCCCCACTCGCCGTCATGGGTGCTCAGCGCGGCTGTGCCGACTGCGCTCCGGCTCTGAGTATCGCTAACCGTGACCGTGGCGTAGCCGCTTGCGAGCGTCATATTCGGCGCCGTGATCGTTACCGTGTCCGTTGCGCTGCCGCTTGCAATGCTCCATCCGGTTGTCACTGACCAGACATAGGTGAGCGCCAGGCCTTCAGCGCTCTGCGCGCTCGCCTTGATCGTGATTGCTCCGGTCCGGGCTGCGGGAACTCCGCTTACTGCCATGCTCTGAATCACCGGTATGGCGGGCCCGGCTGTCCCCGTTTGTCCGGTAGCCCCTGCTGGCCCAGCATCTCCGCTGCTTCCTTTGCACGCCGCAAGAACCAGCATGACAAATATTCCTGCGATCAGTAAATTGTTCGAGCTACTTTTCATTATGCACCTCCTGTGATGTAAACCCCGGAATGGTTATTCACCGGAAAGCATCCGCAATGTCGTTACACCAGTGACGTTAAAATGTTAAAACATTTACTTCAGCATAACCCATCAGCCCTTGAACCATCCCGAGCAGTGCACGTAAATAAGAATTCAGGCTATCACTCAAAACGGTTCGCCCAGATGTTATTCCGTGCGCCATCGGACTGATACCACACGGCGATGGCACTCCCATTCTGGTCAAAAGCAATCTGGGGATTGTAGGCACTTCCCGCATTATCAGTCTCGATGAGCCCTGCCAATCCCCAGCCTGTACCAGCAACATAGCGGTTCGCCCTGATGTTATTCCGTGTTCCATCTGACTGATACCACACGGCAATGGCATTTCCATTCCAGTCAATAGCGATCTGGGGAGAGAATGCACTTCCCGTATGATCGGTCTCGATAAGCCCTGCCACTCCCCAGCCTGTCCCGGCAACATAGCGGTTCGCCCAGATGTTATCCCATGTTCCATCGGACCGATACCACACGGCAATGGCATTTCCATTCGGATCAAAAGCGATCTGGGGACTGGAAGCACTTCCCGCATTATTTGTCTCGATAAGCCCCGCGGTTCCCCAGCCTGTACCAGCAACATAGCGGTTCGCCCAGATGTTATTCCGCGTGCCTTCGGACTGATACCACACGGCCATGGCATTTCCATTCCGGTCAATAACGATCTGGGGATTGAAAGCACTTCCCGCGTTATCGATCTCGATAAGCTCTGCTGATCCCCAGCCTGTACCGGCAACATAGCGGTTCGCCAGGATGTTAAACCGCCTGCCGTCTGACTGATACCATACCGCAATGGCATTTCCATCCTGATCAAAAGCGACCTGGGGATTGTAGGCATCTCCGGTATTATCGGTCTCGATGAGCCCTGCTGTTCCCCAGCCTGTACTAACAACATAACGGTTCGCCCAGATATTGTCCCGCGTGCCATTGGATTGATACCACACGGCAATGGCGTTTCCATTCCGGTCAAAAGCAATCTGGGGAGAGGAGGCACTTCCCGCATTATCGGTCTCGATAAGCGCTGCTGTACCCCAACCTGTACCAACAACATAGCGGTTCGCCCAGATGTTATTCCGTGTTCCATCGGACTGCTGCCATACCGCAATGGCATTTCCATTCGGATCAACAGCGATCCGGGGATTGTAGGCATTTCCCGCATTATCAGTCTCGATAATTTCTGCCGTGCCCCAGCCTGCACCAACAACATAGCGGTTCGACCAGATATTGTCCCGCGTACCGTCGGACTGATACCACACGGCAATAGCATTTCCATTCTGGTCAAAAGCGATCTGGGGACCCAGGGCACTTCCCGCATTATCAATCTCGATAAGCGATGCAGTTCCCCACGAGCCGTCATGCGTGCTCAGCGCGGCAGTGCCGACTGCGCTCCTGCTCTGAGTATCGGTGACCGTGACCGTGGCGTAGCCGTTTGCGAGGATCATATTCGGCGCAGCGATCGTTACCGTGTCTGTTGCGCTGCCGCTTGCAATGCTCCATCCGGTTGTCACTGACCAGGCATAGGTGAGCGCCAGCCCTTCAGCGCTCTGCGCGCTCACCTTGATCGTGATTGTTCCGGTCCGGGCTGCGGGAACTCCACTAATTGCCATGCTCTGAATTACCGGCATGGTAGGTCCGGCTGTCCCCGCTGATCCAGTGCTTCCCTTGCACCCCGCAAGAACCAAAATGCATAGAATGCATGCAGCCAGTAAAATGTTGTATCTGCTTTTCATGGTGCACCTCCTGCGATGCTGAACAAAAGCCCGGATCTTCGAATTACTGCGCCGGGCATTCCGTAGTCGGCCCCATGATGATCGGCGCTATTCCGAGGTATTGAGGACTTAGTGTTGCTGTATCGCTATACCCGGGGTCACATGCACTCGCATCTACTGCATAGGTATAAGACGATTGCGCTGCATTGACGTCACCGTCGATCCTGGGGGAGTCAGGCACACCGGAAAGAACCAGACTCCACGTCCTCGTTTCCGTGACCACTGTGCATTCAATATTGCGAATTCTGGAATAGGTCACGACAGCGGTATTGCTCGCGTTAAATTGCCAGGTTGCCGTTGCTGGTATCAAGCCCACGGCCGGGACATCTTCCGTGAAGGTCCCTTTCCATATCCCATACAATCCGCCGCAACTGTACGCGTGAAGCTTCATGAGCGGCCCATCGAGATCCGCGGTCGCAGTGTCTGGTTTGTGATACTCGACCTGAGCAACGCCCGGAGCGCTCGGACCGATGTGCGGGGCCACTGCGCCGGCCACGGAGGTTGCGCCCTGGCCAAGAGAACCGAGAAGAGAGCCGATACGCGTGGCTAGCTGCTCAACCCCCGGCATCTGAACATCCGCTCGCACCGCAAGCTGGCCTGTCGTTACCGGTCCGCCGCCATTGTGAAGTTCCGTGCTCTCCGTGGCGGAAGTGACGCCGCAGGAGGCCTTGTTCGATGCAATCACGCCGTTCGGGGCGCTGGTCATGGTCCCGAGCTCGTCGAAACCGCTGACCTTGTTCCACGTAACGGAAGAGCCGTCAGCGCTGTCGAGCTGCGGCAATGATATATCGAAGAGCTCGGCGCAGGAAGTCACGGCTGGAGGCCATTCAAAACCGTCGCCGCCATTGTCCATGGTGAGCGTGAACTCGCCGGTAGTGGGGCTGCCGGGCACCTTATGAAGAAGGCCGGGGGGCGTAATGTTGACCGTCCATTGGGAGAATAGGCTCTGCATATCAGTAAGCGCCCCCATAATATTGGCTACTTCGCGCAGGGCGTTGACGAACGGGAGATGCCTGATCAGGCTTTTTACTCCGTCCACGCCTAGCTGGACAATGCCGCCCAACGCGGAAGACACCAGACTCAGGAGCCCGCTGGAACGGCCGGGGTCGATCAGGTCCTGTACTGCATTTGAAATGCTGGAGGGAAGATCGTCGAGGAACTCGCTGACCGCGCCGCAGGGGTCTGAAGCAGCCGATACACGAAAAGAGGAGAGTTCAAGAGTGGACCCGAACGCGAGAGCCATATTGACAGCAGCAGGATCCTGAGCAGCGGCAAGCAGCGGCACGACGAATTCCTTCATGAAGAACACAATGGTGATGGTCGGGAACTGCGTATTGAGATGATTTGAAGGATCAAGGCCGGGAAGCAGCGCCCTGGATTGCCTCGCGCCGTAGGTGTCCCCATGGGCGATATACCCGGCAATAAGCCGTGAGACGGGCACAAGGGTGCCATCCTCGAGGGGCAAAGAGGGCATCAGGGAATTAAGAAGACTGCCGGTAAAACCCCCATTGGCGCTGAGCTCCATTGCCATGCCGCGGGCTTGTGCGTTGAGCATGTGCATGCCGGGGTAGGCGTACGCGGTCGCTCGAGTGATCGAAGGCGTCCCTATGGGTTGCGACATATCGTTGGAGTAAACAACAATACCCGCGAGCCCCAGAGATTTCGAAACCGCGTTTATATTGTCGGCGCCAAAGGCGCTTCGCATATCAACTGCCAGGCTCGTAATCTCCGCATCGGACGTCTGGGTGTTATTATTGTTGGTGCTGCTGACGGACGGAGCATTGTCGCCGCCCCCTTTACTGCAGTTGACCAGCGCGAGCACAACGATCAGAACAAGCGCTGCGACTGCCAGGAAGCTTAATCGTCTTTGCTTTGGACTACCCATGGGATCCTCCTGATGGAACGAGACTGACCGTCTTTATCGTGCGGCATATAGGTGCACTTTAAGCATGATCCATTGATATCATGCTATATCGTTTTCATCCGGGACACAATGGATATTTGTGTTTTATTCGTGCACGCTGCTCAATCTGCAGATAGCAGCACTTCTCTACATTCAATTTCAGAGGGACCTTGGAGACGAGGGATCTGGGGTGGGCGTTGTTGTTATTTAATACTTCATTGCAAAGCAGACCCAGTCTGTTTGTTCGCGGTAGTTGAATTGATCTGGAACTCGCTTCCTGTGGGTATGCCTGCGGCATTGAAGCGTTGGCCGAAAATGCCGTCCCCGCTTCCATCCTGGCCAGTGCTCGTCCAGGTAACGATAAAGTTGCCGTTCGCATCAGAGGCTATTGCGGGGCCAGACTGATTGTTCGCAGTGGTTGAATTGATCTGGAACTCACTTCCTGTGGGTATACCGGCAGCATTGAAGCGCTGCCCGAAAATGCCGTCCCCGC
>CAYUSP010000005.1:0-184038 GCA_964447405.1 uncultured Nitrospiraceae bacterium
TTGCTGCGTTTATCGTCGCTGCATTCATCTCTTTATTGAACGTGGCGGATACTGCTTGACTATTTACCACATCAATAGCATTCAATACAGGGCTGGTTGACGCAACAGTGGGGATTATGGCTGTTCTGAAGTTCCAGGAATAGTCGCTGGCCATAGCATTCCCCGTAATATCAGTAACACCTGATGAAACCTTTGCCGTATAAAGCGTATTATAGGCAAGCGGACTTATTGGCGTGAAGGTCGTGACATTTCCTGAGTTCGTAACCACGCCATTCACTGCATTGCCGTTGCTGTCCTTAAGCGTAACAGTTGCGTTGTTTAATGTTTCCGGGTCCATGGATTCTGCAAAAGTGATCGCGAGCGCGCTGGTTATTGCCACTTCCACTGCATTGTGCGCAGGGAACGTAGGAAGAACAATCGTTGGAAGCGATGTGTCCGCATTACCGGTCGTAAACGCCCAGGAGTAATTGCTGGCCATAGGAATACCCGTTGTGTCCTTTGCCCCTGTTCGAATGCTGGCGGTATAGCGTATGTTCGGTGATAACAGACCTGCTGGGGTAAAAGTTGCGACCATACCGCTGCACATGACCGTTCCCTGGATCAGGTCTCCTCGGTTATTCTTCAACCAGAATGACAGGGAATCCAATGTTGATGCGTCCATAGCCTTACTAAACGTGGCGCTAATACTAAGCTTAACCACTGCACCGGTGTTGCTATTGTCAGCAGGAGTCGTAGACAGAACTACTGGCGGTGTGTCAGTACCTGTTGTAAAATTCCAGGAATAAGCCTGCGATAGTGGATTGCCTGCAAGATCCTTTACAGCAGTGGAAATGGTGACAGTATAACGCGTTAAAAAAGCCAGTTTGCTTGTCGGTGTAAACGTAGCGGTCGTGTTATTAACCGTTATAGTGCCGCTTACCAGATTGCCATTGCTGCTGCGAACTTCCCAGTTGGAAATATTAATAGTAGCAACATCCATTGCCTCACTGAATATTGCGACTATGGTGCTCGAAGCCGCAATTCCCGTTGAATTATTAATGGGGAAAGCAGCGACTATCGTGGGCACAATTGTATCGATGTCGGTCCCTGTCGTAAATCTCCAGGTAAAATCGTTCACCATTGAATTACCTGCAGAATCCTTGACATTTTTTGTGATCGTCGCCGTATAGAGCGTATTTTTCTCCAATGCGGCTAATGGTTCGAATTTGGCGCTGGCACTCGCACCGTCATATGCAACATTTCCAGGAACGGGATTACCTGCACTATCACGCAGAAAAAAGCTGGTGGCATGAAGGGTGGAAGCATCAATCGTCTCGCTGAACATTGCTAATATTGTCGGGCTGATTGCAACATTCGCAGCATTGTCTTCTGGAGTTGTTGCTATGATGACCGGCGGTGTAATATCAAGTTTTGCACCCGTTGTAAAACTCCATGCATAATTGGCCTGTAATGGATTACCTGCCGAGTCCTTGACACCCGAAGTAAGAATAGCCGTATAAACGGTATTTATTGAAAGATTACCAACAGGACTGAATGTTGCAGTGGTTTCATTGACGGTTACGATGCCGCGCACATATTGATTTCCATCATGCACCAGAAATGATGCCGTGTTAACCGTTGATGCATTTACCGGAGAGCTGAAGTAGACGCTGATGGTCGTATTGACGACTACATCGGTAGTTTGATTCACAGGGTTCGTGAAAATTACAGCTGGAGCAACAATATCCGAAGCCGAGCTTGAGTTGCTACGTCCGCCGCATCCGGTCATGGCTATTGATACGATCATGACTATAATACATGCCATGAGCGAATGTAATAATATATTTTTTACCTTCATTAGCATTGTTGTCGTAAAATAACAGCTTGATCAAAACGATTCTCGACTGCATTCACATAATGGAACTTCAAAACTTTACCTATGGCAACTATGTCTTTCACATTTTCTCAGAACGGCCGCGATAACCGTGCGAACAGAAGTTCCTGCTGGCTTCGTTGTGCGTTTGAAGGCATATCCTCTCTCCAGCGGAATTGCAAACTGACAAAAATCCGGTTAATTCTATAGTTCAGGTTCATATCGATATCACTTGCTTGTGAGTGGTATGTTGGAGATTTTAAATATTCTTCACGGAGACTCAGACGATACTCCAAAATCCTGCTGATTGGATAGGTGTAATTTGCTGATGCGAAGGCAGAATCATTCATCGACCACGTCGATTGCTCGAGTGAGGGAAGAGAAGGCCCAAAGGGTTCAGTTATGGTGGAGCTAGTGGCCCGGCCTCTCGCAGCTCCGGAGGACAACGCCAGATATCCCGAAACATGGTGGTCTACTGATAGATTATAGGTGGTGGCATGACCTTGCTGATAGGAGTTTTTACTTTCATTTAAAGGCGTTATTACTGCGGATAGAGATTCATATTCATTATAATCAGCAGCAATGCGAATTATTGTCTTCGCGAGGCGGGTAGAGCTGTAGCTCATGCGCAGAGTATTCGTATCTGCATCACTGGGGAGGGCGGAATGATCTCGCCTCCTGCTCAAATGGCCGCCAACAGACAAGGATTCCTGCTGCCAGTCAGTCGTTACAAAATCAAGTCCAGCATCATGGACGTAGTAAAAGCCATTTGCAGATACTGGAAGAGGAGTATTGATGCTCGATGAATACGTGGTATTCGCATAGCCGACATTGAAGCTATACATGGTAACTACTGCAAAGGATCCCATAAAGCCCGGGGTATGCCGTTGGTTATATGCAGCTCCTGTCTGAAAAGTAGTGGTTTCAGTAACACCCTTTTGCTCCGGCAAGTTCACCTGAGCAGCAAGCAAGTATTCTTGCCGACCCTGTCCCAGGGTACTGTTCAACCGTATGTTTTCATGAAGAGCATATCCTACACCAGCAGTACCCTGTTGCATCTTGGTTTGGATACCTGTTGAATCCTGTTCCTGATAATAATATCGGTAATTTTGGGATATTTTGGGATCTGTCTGAACATTCAGCGCCATGTTATACATGGCATTCCTGGTATGCGTGTCGTTAACAGCGAAACCGCGATTACTCCCTTCCATCATGAGACCGTTGATCATCAGATGTGAATTATTTGATATTTTATAGTTTGAGCCGAGATCAAAGGTCTGTTCATCATAAGACGTAACATGCGTCATATCATTGTACTTCTTGAGACCTGCGCCGAGCGTAACATTAATATCGGAATGGGGCCGAAAATACAACTGCGCTTTGGAATCTTCAGTCGAAGTGTGAAGAGGATTTACCATGCTTTGAGTTTCCGTCTCAGAGCGATCATGGGTTATAGAAATATCAGGGAAAGAAAATGCAAAACGTCCACGCGATTTCTTTGAATTATTGCTATCGTTATTATCCCCATCATCGTTATTGTTATTATTGTTATCATTTTTATTATTATTGTTGTTATTGTTATTGCCTTTTGAGGCACCTCGCGAAAGCCTGACATACATAGCAGCACCAGTGCTTCTGGTTTGTGCCACCATCCCTGAGATATTATTGTTGCTCGGAACCCGGTTAAAAGATTGGTGAGCATAGAGACTACTGGATACGCGCATCCCGGGAAAGAGACTCAATTGAAGATTGTAATCAAGCGCATTCGAGGATGAACTCCTCTTTGAATCTAATTCAGAATATCCTACACTTGCGCTATATTGGATGGCCCTGCGATCTATTAAATAATCTGACAAACCAACATTATAGGTGTGCGACCACATCTGATCTGACGAGACATTACCACCAGCTTTAGTTTTGTAAAAACTATAGGTAAAATCCACAGAACCGGAAACACGATAAGCATGAGCAGGACCAATCCAGGCAAAAAGGATTATCCAAGGGAAAAAGAGGAGCGATTTTTTTATCAATGTTTTTAACACGTTTAACTTAATTTTCTATAATAAGTCGGAATTTCATTGATAAGGTTATGCAAGAATATTGCCTATTCGTTGCAATACTTTATCACAATATTTCAGTATATTATGTTGTTTTTCCGAACTAAACCCACTATACAATGAGCGCAATCGCTCTAGCTGTGAGTACTATTACACTATAACTTTAGATTCAACTGCAAAAAACAGATAAGAGGTGATTGGAGGATATAGCGAAGGTGGTTCATATGAAAGGATTAAAATAATTCAAGTAAACCAGTGCCAATATGGGTAAATTCACATAACATACTGATAAATAGCGAATAACTTATCAACTTCTTCTTTCTTTATGAATTGTCATTGCAATAAATTTCTTATTTTCGCTTTGGATTTCAGCTCAGCCATCCAATTATTCATGAGTTGTGTATATCTGGTCTTCTCAACTAACTTCTTTAGCTCTTCCTTAATTTCGTCAAAGGGCTTGGGCCCAGCAGGCTTTCTCCCTTCCAATTTAACAATAAACCATGAATTCTCGGTGAAAATAGAAGCGCTAAATTGACCGGGCTGGAGAAGTTCCGCAGCCACTTCAAGTTCCTTATAAATTTCCCCTTTCCGGATATAGCCAATATCCCCGCCTTCCTTGCTGAATGCATCTTCAGACATTTCCACGGCAACATGATGGAATTCTGCCCCATTCCTAAGCAACTCCTGCGCTCTATCCATTGCTTTTTGACTCTTGGAAGAAATAATCCTTAGACGCATGGTATCCGGCTGCATAAATTTATGAATATTTTTATTATAATATTCCAGCAAATTCTCATCACTCGCCTTTGCCTGGATGGCAACCGTTTGCTCGATCACCATCTGGACCAGCACATTTTTCTCTGTCTGCTTCCTGAGGTCCTTTTCCGATATATTGGAAGCAGAAAGGGCAGCCTGAAATTCTTTTTTAGACTTGAATCTGCCGCGAATTTGTTCCATCTGCGCGTTCACTTTTTCTTCTTCAGGCTTCAATCCCCGTACAACAGCATCCTGATATTGAAGTTCTCTTGTAATAAGCGAGTCTAGCGCCCTCGGTTTGTATTCAGCCCTACCTTCATCGGTCACATTTTTATGATAGGATGCGCTTTGGATCAGTCTGTCAACTTCTATCTCTAAGTCTTTTGTGGTTATGACCGCATCATTCACCTCCGCGACTATAGCCTGTGCAGCAAAAGAAGAACATGGAAGACCAAGAGAAAAGATGATTAGAAATATCAGACGTTTCATGTAACTACCTCTTTCAAATAAAAATAATGCTCTCTGATGCCTTGCTCGCCCTGAATATCAATATGAGCCGGTACCTGCTTAATACAAAACACACTGCGCTCAGCAAAAATGTTATTTCGGAGCTATTGGGCTCTTACTACTTTTTTGCAAGTCCTTTAAGCGTGCCTCTTCCTCTTCTGCTTTCCTGATTTCCTCCCGCCTTATATCAAGATATTTATTATATTCATCGGAATTTTCTTTTTGCCATTTCTCGCTTAGATATTGAAAGACCTGTACCCTTTCATTAACCGAATCAACAACATAAACCCTGTCTTTCTCATCCACAAAAAGACCTGAGGGCAAGGCAAACTGTCCTGGTTGCGATCCGGGGCTGCCAAGATGCATCAGGATCTGCCCCTTATCGTTAAATATCTGAAAATTTTCGAACGCAGCATCCACTACATACACATTGCCTTCACTGTCGACACCTATTCCCTTGGGCCTCGAAAAAGAGCCAGTAATATCTCCTGAGCTGCCAAATTTCCTTAGGAACTTCCCCTCTTTATCAAACGCCTGTACCCGAAAATTTTGGGTGTCAACGACATAGATATCATCGTTTCGCTTGTCAACCGCTACATTGGACGGAAAATTAAATGCACCATCCACATCGCCACGCGAACCAATATCAAACAATTTTTCACCGCTCGTGGAGTATACATGGACCATATGCCCAAAGCTGTCTGCGATATATAACCTTTTCAGGGTATTACTAATCGCAAGACCAACAGGGTGAGTCAATTCATTCTTTTCCTTTTCTCCTATCGTTATTTCGAGATCACCTGTCAGCTTGCTATAGCCAAAAACTTTCTTCTGCCGTGAATCTGAAACGAATATAGTGCCCTCAGCGCTGACGACAACACCAATGGGCTGGAGTAGCCTCCCTTTGCCGCCTGCTACGCCAACGAGGTATGCCAGCATTTTTTTATTGTCCATAACAAGGAGGGAGGCTTCCTGCGTAACTGCAACATATATGACATCATCCTCCACAAATATGCCGTATGGCCTTTTTAAGGATGAGATTTCATCTCCCCCGAACAGTTTGTCAAACAGGCCGGGTTTCCTGAAATCACTCGCTCCCGTATAGCTTCTCACATAGACGAATCTTGGTTGCACTGGTTGGGGAGGGAACAAATAGGTTCGTTCTTGTTTTGCCGCGCATCCGGAAAGAATGGATATAAATAATAAAATGACAAGCGCATACAGTTTGTGATATGAGATCATTAGTACTACCCCCTCGTGCTTGCACTACTTACTAATTCGCATAAAATACCACAATTGCGATATCTCTGTCAAAAGTATTTCCCTGCAACTGATGTTTATATCATTTTGATTAATCATGGTTATCAACCACAAAGTCACGGCCATACATTCAAAAGTGGAAACAATTTCCATTGCAATGATAAACATCAATAGGCTAAGGATATTATTTCAGTTTCAAGATTAGCGTGTTTGCATACTATCGCTATCTGTCGCATGCGATCGAGGTATGGCCTGCAAAACAGGACCATGGTACCTCTTGGTAATAAAAAAAGGAGGGGTTGCCCCCTCCTTTCGCATCTTATTAACAACATCAATCCATGACTATTTCGCTGAATGGCAATCCGAGCAAATCGTGGCTGCAGCGCCTTTCAGGAACGGATGCTGTGCTGCAACTGTTGTATGCGGATCATGGCAGGAACCACACTCAACTTTGGAAGTAGCTATGGTTGCGCCATATATTCTCCATCCCCGTCCGACTACAACTTCAACGGAAGAACCGTCAGAGGTACCACCAACGGTGGCAAGACCAGCATTACCACCAGCTGCATAAGTAACGCCGATCGGATGCTCGTTGCTCAGATTCGTGGTGAGGTTATTGTTGTTGTTGGCCGGGAGACCAAGCTGACCACCAGCAAGCATCTGGGTGCCAATTGCAGCTGTAAAGCCAGCAGCAGGACCGCCGACGAGGACGGAAGCTACGGACTGTACACCATCATGGCAGCTGAGGCAGGTGAGTGAGGCAGCGCCAGGCTGATTCATTGTTCCAGAGACTCCGGTATACAACGTATAGTTGTAAGTGGCCATTGACCTGTTCCAGAGAGGAGCATTAACTGTAGCTGCATTCAAGCGTAAGTGAGGTGTATGGCAGAACTGGCAGGACGAAAGTGACGTTGTGGATGCCTTAATACCGCCATTGGTGCTGGTTACGGAAAGGTCATGCTTTGAGTTCGCAATTACTGCGAATGCTGAGGTTGCGGTCATAAGAGCAACCGCAAGAACGAGTACTACCAATAAAATCTTCTTCATTGTCTTTGTTTCTCCTTTAATTAAGTTTTAAATCTTATGGAACTTTGTACCTTACATTCCCCCCAACTTGTGCATCCGCTAGTTGTATCTATGCGGTTTCTTACTGCTACAGGCAGCTACTGCCTCCTTTCATAATGTCGCCAAATTTTTTCGATGATAGCATATTATTATTGAGATTTACTTACCTGCTTGTTTATAGTTACCTATCCAATAGCAATAGACATGCCATCACTTAATGCACTGATTTTATTGATTAGACTGAACCGAGTATGGAAAGTTGAGTTGGTTTTTAATGAGCGCTATTGCTCACTGTTGATGGATTTAGCACATCAACACAAAAGCGTTACATTCTGTTGCAGCACTAATTTAGATCCGTACACACCTTGCAAAGCATAATCCTATAAACGACCGTATAACCTGAACAAGGATTGAACAACATAACCATGATTTGAAATAAGAACCGCATTCACCAAACCGGTGAAAACGAGATATATTTTAACCATTTGATATATCAGTGCTAAACAGTGGTTAACTTTGGCTAAAACATATTTTTATAGGATAATCCAGGATCAGCGACGCATGACTTTTTTCAAGTGTTCGATGAATCCGATCGTGCGCTGACGTGCAGCGCCGTCACCTTCAATTTCCAGATATTTTTGGGCATACTGTAGCGCTTGATCATACTTTCCCGCCTGCTCCAGCGCTAATGCCAGGTTCCAATACCGGGCAGGAACATCCGGCTGCAACTCAACTGCCCTTTGGAAATGCGTTACTGCTTCATTAAATTTCTTTTTGGAAAGCAGTATCTGGCCCATAGTGTTGAGCGCCTGGGGCAAATTTGGATCAGAGGAAAGAGCCGTTTCCGCATGCGCCGCCGCCTCATCATATCGCCCTGTCTGTAGCAAAGCTATGGACAGATTGTTGAGCAGGCTGGAGTCGTAGGGCGCAAAGCGCAGTCCAGTCTGCCAGGCAGTAATAGCGTCGCCCATCCTGTTCATCCTGAAATAGACAACACCGATCTCCCGATAGAGGTCGCGGAGCGGGACACTGCCGTCATCCGGTAATGCCATGACGGTCTGGAATTCCCTGAGCGCCTCATCGAGCCGGCCCACTGTGGATAGTGCCTGCCCTAAATTCTCATGAGCCCGGCGCTTATACGGAGAGGTTTTTGCGATATCACTCCACAGAGTGATAAAATCATGGTAGATGCTGTTTCTCTGAAATGCTTGTACTATAAATGCAGTGATGATCAACAGCGACAGCGCCACCATTACGAACAACAAGCGGTTCACTGGTTGTATCGCGGACAGTGCCGGCGATTGTACTGGTTTACCAGTCTTTCCTTTTTTTTTCATAGCCGTCATTGTATTCTGCTCCACCCTTTTCTGTCAAGAGATAATGAACTCGCTATTAAACTGCATAATAAGCACAGTCGGCTATTTATACA
This sequence comes from uncultured Nitrospiraceae bacterium, assembly GCA_964447405.1. Classification (GTDB taxonomy): domain Bacteria; phylum Nitrospirota; class UBA9217; order UBA9217; family UBA9217; genus JALNZF01. Next base: position 8,927 of record CAYUSP010000005.1, read on the forward strand.
GCCTACTAGTGACTTCCTCGTCAATAACGCAGTGTTTATATCGAGGCTGGCATATAGCCCTTAATAAACCTTTTTCAGCGTAATTTTCGGATAATAATGGGTGAGAATGGATTGATACGCATGCCCTTTTTCAGCCATTTCCTTCGCCCCCCACTGACAAAGTCCTACCCCATGCCCGTTTCCCCGTCCTGAAAAAATGACCTCACCTTCTAAAAGCTCAACTTCAAAATAAACGCTCGGAATTTCAGTGCTCCCGAGTGCCTCCCGAAATACCTCCGCGGGTACCATCCTTATGCGATTCACCGTGCGTATGGCGATTTTTTTTGCCCGGCCTGCAGGTGTCAGCTCCGCAATGAAGATGTCATCAATCATAGCTACGTTGTACCCATGACGTGCCAGTGCCTTCGCCACCCTGACGGATGTCATCCGTTTTTCCCAAAGACCATCCTTGACAATCTCCTGGCATTCGCAATCCACTCCCCTGAGATAGGGCGCCTCAAAACCCCAAAGTTCAACCGCGCTTTCCGTATGCCCGCCGCAGTTAGCATGATAATACGCAGGGATCACTACTCCCTGATAGCTCATAACCATGCCCTCTGTTTCCTGAACCGCGCGTACCGTCCTTGGCTGCTCACCATTCACGCCGAGGTACACCTGATCATTGACCGTGGCAACAATATGATAGGGTTTTTTCCCGGCGGCTCTTTTCTGGTAAAGTGCATACGTCCGGGAAGCAATGGCCTGTGCTTTTAATGCTTCCATCTCCCAGACGGGGGGAATCTCAGCTGCAATCACACCCCGGAGATATAATTCAAGATCAAGATCGTTTATCACCTGAATCAGCCCGTTTTTCTTTGTTCTAAGCTCAATGACACCCCGGTATTTTTTCCCGAGCACACTGATGGGCGAAGCAGATGCATGAACGCGGATCGAATGCTTACTGACAATAGAGCGATCGAAGGTCATTACCTTCTGCCCGGGGCCGGCAGTCGTTCCTTTGACGTCCATGACGCGATTCGACCGGAGGGTCACACTTTTAAGGTCATCGGCAATGACAACCCGGATATTTTCACCTGCGATCGAGTGTGATGCAAACATCCCGAAGCACAATAGTCCGATGTGCAGTAGAAAATATCGCATGAATAAGAAAGCATTCTCCGTAATTGATCAAAGCCGTCAATTTCAGCCTACTTGTCTGCATTGCTCATTTCCTTGAGACGGGCACAACCCGCTTCAGCACCCATAAAACACGCCTTTTGGTAGTCAGCATGCGCAAGCTTAGTCCGGCCTAAATTATAATAAGCAGCTCCGCGGTTTACCAGTATGTCAACATTTTCTCGGTCCAGAACAATAGCTGCATCGAAATCCCGTATTGCTTGCGCATAACTACCATTTCTGAAATATGCATTTCCACGATTGAGATAGGTTTTAGGTTTATCAGCCTCAAATGACAGCAACAGGGTGAAATAATGTATAGCTTTGTCATAGTGTTTCATTTCAAAGTAAACAGCGCCCATATTGTTATAAACGATATGTGTGCTGGTTGGGTCCAATTGGATCGAGCGTTGATAGATTTGCAGAGCTTTATCATATTCCTGTGCATCATGATATGCTTCGCCAAGCTTACCTACAGATCGAGTTCGTGAAGGACTTTTACTGACAGTGTCCTCCCATAAGATTATATCCGTCACCCATACTATGTTTCGAGCATGGCTTGCTACAACAAGAACAGCTATGAGCAGTGTCGGCAACAGGGAGTATAGTCTGACGCTGCGCGTTCGCCCCCATGCGGTCATTTAATTCACCATCATTTTGCGGAACGATACCGGTCTCGTTCGCTGTAAATGCAGCCGCAATATTGCTGGCGATAGAGCCCCATTGCCTTTGACTCAACAATTCCTTCCCGCCAGCCTCTACGAAAGTCCTCATAATAGAATTCAATGCCATATTCTGATGCCACTTCCTGAGCAATGGCCTTGATCTCATCATGTTTCTGGTGTTTGCTGTACAACAAGGAACTCGTAAACGCACCAAAACCCCTGTTCCTGGCGGCTTCTCCCACGGCAAGCAGCCGCATTCGATAACAGTGTTCGCATCTTTGCTTGCCCTTGCCTGCGATCTGAAGCAGATACTCATCCAGGTCATAGCCGTCCCGATAAATGACCTCCAGCCCTATGCGCGAGGAAAAATCCTTTACCGTATCTAGTCGTTTCCGATACTCCAGATAGGGATGGATATTGGGATTATAGAAATATCCGGTGGGATCCACGCCCTCTTCCTTCAACCTGAAATATGGATAGATGGCACAAGGCGCGCAACATATATGAATCAACAGTTTCATCATGGCCTGAATGCATTGGTACTTACTTGCCGGACAGGTTCAACTCTGATGCCAGTTGTCCAGCCCGCAAACATGATTCTTTGACTGCTTCCGGGCGGTCAGGCGAATCAAGCCTGCAGAAATAATCGTAATACTGGTATGCCTCATACTCGAAACCTATCTTTTCGAGGTTCACAGCCATGTTATAATAAACCTCAACATTGGCAGCATCCAAAGTCAGCGCTATTTTATATTCCTCCACTGCCTTGAAGTGGTTGCCGAGCAGCATGTAACAATTGCCCAGGCTATTGTGCACCCGGGACTTGGCTGGTGTCTTGCTTACGACATCCATCCAAAGATCAAGCTTCGTGATCCAAACACCGTTGCGCTGATATGCACTCATGGCCAGTACAATTATTGCCACTACTATGAGAATCTGCCTTATTTGGCTATCGTATAGTTGGACCATAATTACACTATCCTTGTTCCTGTTGACGGATCACAGAAGATTCTCCTGAGCGTTCGTTTTTTTCGTCCTCCCAAAATACTCACAGGCAAGTTTAGTCGCCTGTCTGCCCCGGGGTGTGCGGTCAAGGAATCCTTCCTGTATCAGATACGGCTCATAGACATCCTCAAGTGTATCCCTTTCCTCATTAAGAGCAGCAGCCAGCGTATCAAGACCAACGGGCCCTCCTTCGAACTTGTCGATGATCGTGAGCATCAGCTTTCTATCCATCTGGTCAAATCCGCGGACATCTACATCCAGCCTGTCCATTGCATTCAGGACCACTTCCGGGGTAATCGTGCCGTCACCTTCTACCTGGGCAAAATCCCTGACCCGTCTCAGGAGACGGTTGGCGATCCGCGGTGTTCCCCTTGACCGCCGTGCTATTTCAGAAGCGGCATTCATTTCGATGTTCGTTTTCAAGAGTCCTGCTGAACGTTGCACGATGGTCGTTAATTCATCGGGCGTATAAAAGAGCAGCCGTTCGATCACACCAAATCGGTCCCTGAGCGGCGAGGTCAACAACCCGGTCCGAGTTGTAGCGCCGATTAGCGTAAAATGCGGCAGCTCCAATTTTATGGAGCGTGCCCCAGGGCCCTGGCCTATGATGATATCCAGTTGAAAATCCTCCATGGCAGGGTAGAGGATTTCCTCGACCACCCGGTTCAGCCGATGGATTTCGTCAATGAACAAAACATCGCGCTCCTGCAGGTTCGTAACGATGGCGGCAAGATCTCCCGCGCGCTCAAGCACCGGGCCTGAGGTGGACTTAATGCCTACCCCAAGCTCATGGGCAATAATGTTTGCCAGCGTGGTTTTGCCAAGTCCAGGCGGGCCGCAAAATAAAACATGATCGAGCGCCTCATTCCGGCCTTTGGCCGCCTCGATGAATATTCGCAGATTCTCCTTGATCCTGCTTTGCCCGACAAAATCCTCAAAACGATGAGGCCTCAGATTCGTTTCAATCTGCACTTCATCATTGTTTTGCTCGGGCTCTACGATGCGTTGAGTCAAGGTGTTACCTCGCGTACAGACTAACTGATGACAAACAATCGGTCTGCCTATCTGTCCTCTGCTACCCCTTACTTCCTCATCAATACAGTCAGCGCTAGACGGATAAGCGCTTCTACGGTCAATCCCGGTTTGCTTTGCATCACCTGTTTTATTGCTTCTTCAGCAAGCGGTCTTTTGTATCCCAAGTTAAGCAAAGCTGAGACCGCGTCATCCATATCCCTTGACTTGGCAATCACAAGCTCATGCTGCTTCTCCACTGGCGTAATGGCCGATATCTTTTCTTTTAATTCCAGGACCATTCGCGCGGCAGTCTTCCTGCCTACGCCAGGAATGGCGCAGAGACGCGGTTCATCTGACGTTTGAATGGCTGCGGCGATCTCCGGCACGCTTAAACTCGACAGGACAGCAAGTGCGAGTTTTGGCCCTATGCCAGATACTCCCATGAGTAGCAGGAACAGGTCCTTTTCTGGCTGGGTCAAAAATCCAAAAAGAACGAGTGAGTCCTCACGGACATGAGTATGAATATGCAGACTGATGATATCACTGTCGGGAATACTGTAGTAGGTTGAAAGCGGGACAAACACCTGATAACCGACTCCGGCAACATCAAGGATGAGGTAGTCAGCGGCTTTGTGTTGAAGCCTTCCTGTGAGCCAGGCGATCATCGTTTCATACCTGGGTCTTTCGTTGGCCAACGTTCCTGAAGGTTCCTGTGCCCTTTGCAGTCTGACGCAAGGACGATGAATTTTTAAGGATTTCCCTGAGTCTCGAGGAATGGATATGACATATTGCCGCAGCCAGTGCATCAGCGGCATCGGCGGGATGCGGCGCCTTGGGAAGCTCCAGAAGTGTTTTAACCATAATCTGGACCTGTTTCTTTTCAGCTTTCCCGTGTCCAACCACGGCCTGTTTGATTTCAAGCGGGGCGTATTCAAATACAGGAAGCCCGGCATTCATGGCGGCAAGAATCGCCACGCCTCTAGCGTGACCTAATTTCAGCGCTGCCTTGATATTCTTAGAAACGAACAGGTCTTCCACGACAACGACTTGCGGCCGGTATTTCCCGATAATCTTCTCAAGTTCCTCGTAGATCTTTTTTAATCTCAGCGGGAATGGCTGCTTGGCCGAAGGGCTGATTCCACCAGATGCAACATGAAATAATTTATGATCCTCTTCAGTAACGATCCCATATCCGGTCGTCAATGTCCCCGGATCGATCCCAAGCACCTTCATAACACCCCCCCCAATAATCAAAAGAAAGACATCCGACTTTCAGACTGTCTGATGACAGACAGGATCGACGTCTGTCGTGTTTCCATCTTACAGTTTATCCATCTGTCCTCTGCAGCACTCACTCGGCGTTCATGATCTCGTCCGGTATGTCAAAGTTGGCATAGACATTCTGGACGTCATCGTTATCCTCAAGTGTCTCCACGAGACGAAGCATCTGCTGCGCTTCTTTTCCATCCAGTTTTACATACGTCTGCGGGATCATGGTGACCTCGGAGACTTCCAGTGTAACACCCGCATCCTCCAGAGCCTTTTTCACCCGTTCGAAATCATTTGGCGGTGTTGTAATGACGAAATTTTCGTCCTCGGCCAGCATGTCTTCCGCACCGGCATCAAGAGCCAAGGTCATGAGTTTATCTTCATCGGATTTGGCTTTGCTGACTACGATATAGCCCTTTTTATTAAACATCCAGGAGACACAACCCGCCTCTCCCATATTGCCGTTCGCCTTACTAAAAATATTGCGAATTTCGGAAACAGTCCTGTTCCGGTTGTCGGTCATCACCTCGGCAATCACCGCTACACCCCCGGGCCCATATCCTTCATAGGTTATTTCCTCATACGAGACACCAGGTAACTCTCCCGTACCCTTCTGAATAGCACGCTTGATGTTCTCCGCAGGTAAGCTGACCGATTTTGCCTTGGCAACTGCGGTCCTGAGACGGGGATTCCCATCGGGATCAGCTCCACCCAGCCTGGCAGCCACAGTTATTTCCTTACCGACCTTCGTAAAGATTTTTCCACGCTTTGCATCAGTAGCGGCTTTCTTGTGTTTTGTTGTAGCCCACTTTGAATGACCTGACATCGAACCTCCTAATGATCAGACTGGATAATAACAGACTACCAGATGGCGGAATGGGGCAACACCTGCCCCTCTGCCTTTCGCTTATCTTTGCCCCTCATTTACCTTTCCACTGCCTGAAGATCATGATCCATGTCTTCCTTTAATTTGGTGAAGATCATCCTTCCGGCAGCAGTCTGAAGCACTGATGTTACTGCCACTTCGACAGTTTTACTGATGTATTTGCGGCCATTTTCGACAACGATCATGGTGCCATCATCGAGATACGCCACCCCTTGTCCCGCCTCTTTCCCTTCCTTGAGGACAAAAACGCGCATACTCTCGCCAGGAAGAGCAACAGGTTTGACCGCATTGGAGAGATCGTTGATATTCAGAACGCGGACCCCTTGCAGTTCCGCCACTTTATTAAGGTTGAAATCATTGGTAATGACCTTGGCACCGAGTTTCTTCGCCAGGGCGATCAATTTACTATCAACCTCGCGGACCTTGGGAAAGTCCTCATCAGTGATGCGGACCTCCATATGGTTCATTTTCTGAATTCGATGAAGAATGTCAAGACCCCGTCTACCACGCGCGCGCTTGAGGGAATCCGAAGAATCAGCGATATGCTGAAGCTCATGCAAGATGAACTGTGGAATGAGGATTGTACCATCAAGGAATTCCGTCTCGCACACATCCGCAATCCTGCCGTCGATGATAACACTGGTGTCCATTATCTTGATATTTTCTTCCGTACCGCTTTTAAAGAATTTTTTTATGTTCGCTGGATTGAATTTTTCTCCCTCTCGAATACCTATAGTGATGCCGATGTAACCGAAAAAACCGTTCATGAGAAGCAGAATAAAATTGACGATGCTTCTTTCGAGTGGAACCAGCTTCAGAGGTGTTGCAATAATATTTGCTGACATCAGACCAAGGATGAATCCCAAGATGCCGCCGACTATGACTTTTAAAGATACCCGCCTGAATAGATATTCGGCAAGGATGATCAATACGGTGACCCCAAAACCGATGACGGTTCCTTCAATTTTACTGACCTGTTCATACAGTTGCGTGGACACGTAATACCCTAGCAACATGCCTAATAATACGAATATGATGCGTATAAGGGCAAGTCCCATTTTTCTCACCTCCTTCTCGAAAAAGACTGAAATAGTATTAATGTTCTAACGCTGAAAACAGCCGTCTGCGAAAATGAAGCAAAACCTTCGCAGGGGAAGTGAAGTCAGTCCGGCCTTACCGTAACAAAAAGATCCTGCCCTTTTCTACGGATAAGAAGCAGAATCCGGTCCTTTGCTTTTATCTTCATGGCGATTTTCCTGTAATCCTCAAGCTTCGAAATAGCATGCTGATTTATCTGAAGAATAATGTCACCAGGCCTGATGCCTGCTTCATATAATTTACCACCCGAGTCAACTTTTACGATAACCACGCCCTTTTCTTCCTCTTCAAATCCGAATCGTCGGGCCAAGTCAGGGGTCAACTCACGCGCCACCAGGCCTGACAATGCGTTACTTTCCTCCTCATTGTTCCCTTCCCCTTCCTCCTCGCGGGAAGGTTCTCCAAGCTTCTTTGGCAGTTCACCTATCACCACATCCAACTCGATTTCTTTCTTCGCCCTCTGTAGTTTAATCTTCATGGTGGTGCCTATGGGTGTCTGCGATACCATGTTCCTCAGATGTCCGGTGTCCTCCACTATTCTGCCGTTAAATTGAAGGATGACGTCACCCTGCTTTATACCAGCCTTATCTGCGGGACTTTTCTTCATCACACCGCTAACCAGAGCACCCTTCAGGTCTTTTACACCAAATTCCTCCGCTAGGTCGGAAGTAACGTCCTGGATACTGACACCAAGCCAGCCGCGAACAACTTTTTTGTATTTTATCAAGCTGTCCATGACCTGTTTTGCCATGATACTGGGCACGGCAAAACCAATACCTTGATATCCACCAGTCCGCGAAAGGATCGCCGTGTTTATGCCGATCAATTCACCCCGTGCATTAATAAGGGCTCCGCCTGAATTACCCGGATTAATGGCTGCGTCGGTTTGAATAAAATCCTCATAATCTGCGATGCCCACGTTTGCACGCCCCACTGCACTGATCATACCCATGGTAACCGTCTGGTTCAGCCCGAAGGGATTACCGATAGCAAAAACAACTTCGCCGACCTTCAATTTGTTGGAATCACCCCAAGCGAGCGCCCTCAGTCCCTTCCCTTCTATTTTTATTACCGCGATATCGGTCTTCGGATCAGCGCCTATGAGTTTTGCCTTGTAGTCTTTCTTATTGGAAAGCAGCACCTTTATTTCCTGTGCCTTTTCAATCACATGATTATTGGTTACTATGTATCCGTCCTCAGACACGATCACACCGGAACCCAAGCTTTGTTCTTTGCGCTCTTTGGGAACATTCGGTTGATGAAACTGATCCCCGAAAAACCTTCTGAAAAAGGGATCATCAAAAAGATCGAACTGATTATCTTCTTGCGGTTTGATTACGCGCGTCGTGGAAATATTTACTACCGACGGCGTCGCTATAGCCGCAACTTCTGATTGCGCTTCGCTCAACTGTGTCAGCACATCAATTGACTTTGACGATACCGGGCTCATCGCTGGCAGTGGATTCATGATGCCGAGATTGGAAGACAGCACAAGCCCGATAAATACACCAAGCACAAGGATAAAAGCCGCTGATAAATAAAATTTTTGCTTGTTCATCATGGATATCAAGGCCTCCGTAAAGAGAGAATGAAATTGTATGAGTTGATGTAACTATCTTTAGCCAAGCCAAATAAGTTTTTCATTCTACCAGAAAGAAGTTAATCTTTTCAAGCCCTTTTTATTATTGACAAAAAAATACCATTCCCTATAATAGCAATGTTCTTGAATGAAAGACCTTTCGATTGGGATGGAAATGTCCTTGCCTGCTAAACGTACCGCAAAACAGACTGCAGCCCAACATCTGGAACAACTGGATAAAAACTTGATTTGGCATCCATTTACCCAGATGAAAGACTGGGAAAAGGACCATCCCCTCATTATCGAAAGCGGAAAAGGGTCTTTTCTCACTGATATCACCGGTAAAAAATTCATTGATGGTAGTTCCTCTCTCTGGGTCACGGTCCATGGTCATAGAAAAAAGGAAATCGACCAAGCTGTCTCCCATCAACTTAAAAAGATCGCTCATTCCACCTTACTGGGTCTTTCAAACGTCCCGTCCATACTCCTCGCTGAAAAGCTTGCCACAATAGCACCAAAGGGGCTGAAGAAGATATTCTATTCCGACAGCGGCTCAACAGCGGTGGAGATTGCGCTCAAAATCGCTTTTCAATACTGGCATCAAAAAAGTCCTGAGGGCCAGCGAAAAACAGGATTCATTTCCCTTGCCGATGCATATCATGGCGACACGATTGGGGCTGTCAGCGTTGGAGGCATAGATCTGTTCCACTCGATCTACAAACCTATCCTTTTTCAGTCCCGCAGGATAGAATCACCATTTTGTTACCGTTGTAAATACGGGCTTACTTATCCGGACTGCCAGAAAACGTGCCTCGTGCACGCTGAGCGGACCATCCAAAAATTCGCAACTGTAACCGCGGCTTTGATCATCGAACCGCATGTCCAGGGCGCCGCCGGCATGCTGCTCCAGCCACCAGGGTATATGAAGCGAATCAGGGAACTGTGCACCAAGTACAATATCCTGATGATCGCCGACGAAGTCGCTACCGGTTTTGGCAGGACAGGTAAAATGTTTGCCTGTGAGCATGAGACCGTTGTTCCCGATTTCCTCTGCGTAGCCAAGGGACTCACGGGCGGATACCTTCCCCTGGCAGCGACGCTCACGACGCAGGATATTTACCAGGGGTTTCTGGGTGAATACCACGAGTTCAAGGCATTCTTCCACGGACACACGTATACGGGAAATCCCCTGGCATGTTCCGCTGCTATCGCAAACATCGATTTATTCAGGAAGGAGAAGACACTCCAGAGGCTTCAGCCGAAAATACTGCATTTGCAAAAAGGCCTGAAACGCTTTAAAGAACTTGACCACGTGGGCGATATCCGGCAGAAAGGTTTCATGGTCGGCATTGAACTCGTCAAGCAACGTTTGATGAGGGAGCCTTATCCGCCGGAAGAAAAGATAGGGCAGCGGGTGATCCTGGAGGCCCGAAAGCGGGGACTTATCCTGCGGCCGCTGGGCAACGTCATTGTTCTCATGCCGCCGCTCTCTATCTCGATGCCGGAAATAACAAAAATGTTGGATGCGACGTTTGATGCAATCAGGGTGATAACATCTTAGGCTTTTTTGATCAGTTACAGCTTCCCTTCGTAACCAACGGGAGGGGAGAATGCAGGAGCAGCCCGGCTTAGTCTGCAAACCAGGACCTCAATTTCTGACTTTTTCATCCTTTTTGTCCTCAGAGCCCTGAGATACCTGATCAGAAGAAATGCCTTTCTCCGCTTGCTCCATCAGGGCATCCAACGCCTTCACAGCTTTTGCCGCTTTTCGCCCTTTCTCCTCAGCCTGCTGCTGTACGGATTCGATCTTTGTACCGGCTGATGTGAAAATTTGTATGACGTCGCTATAATGGGCCCATATCATATAGACCGAGATACCCCACATCAGGACAATTCGCGCAATCTTGACCGATTTTGCATGGTCAGCGTCAAATACTTTTAAAAGTGCGAAAAGGAACAGCACGCTCATGACTGCAATGACAGAAATCAGCGCTTTTCTGCTGAACTGTTTATTATCGTCCGGCACGTTGTGTGCCTGCATAGGGGTTTCTCCCCGCTCCATAGTTACAATCTGCTTTTCCGCTTGTGTTGTCTGAACATCTCGAACCGGAGGTTTTTTCTCATCTTCCGGCTCGCCGCTAACGATTTTCGCATTCGTACGGTATTGTGCGGGAATAGATTGTAGATTATCGGCAAAATTGATCATTCCCTCCTTGTCCTCATATTTATAAATAGCTGCAGCACAGTCTGATGCTACAAATACACCCACTATTGCGATCAACACCAGCGTGACCACATGATTTCCGCGCATAACATTCTCCCCTCTCTATCCTGCAGAACCGAATTAATGGTAATGCAGATACAGAACGATGTCAAGATTTTCATCGTATAAATGGCTGACAAATGGTTGGCGACACATTGACAATGTCTTCTGCTTGCATTATGCTGTGCACCAGTATAGCTGATCCCTGCAAAACGACCTCCAATCCGGTGTATCAATGATCAACAAACAGATTATCAGTTGGTGCCTGTTCGACTTTGCGAACTCGAGCTACTCCGCCGTGATTGCTGCGGTCATATTCCCTGTCTATTATACGAACATTATTGTAGGAAATACTGCGGGTGCAGGCGACCTCTGGTGGGGCAGGGCAATTTCAACAAGCATGCTATTCATAGCTATTAGTTCACCATTCCTTGGGGGTGTGGCTGACTATGCAGGCTTGAGAAAAAAGCTTCTTACACTGTACACCGCACTGAGCATTACAGCAATTTTGGGATTTTCATTGCTGAGTCCCGGTTCGGTCCTTCCCGGTTTTATTCTGATCTTGGCAGCAAATGTCGGCATGGAAGGCGGCCTGGTATTCTACAATTCTTTTCTACCCCGGATCGCACCTGCATCGCATCAAGGGCGCGTATCGAGTTGGGGATTCGGCATTGGTTATGCGGGCTCCATTCTATCTCTGCTCATTGCCTTGCCGCTTGTGCAAACCGGACATTATGGCACGACCTGGATCGCGACAGCACTGTTTTTCGCGGTCAGTTCATTACCCGCACTGCTGTACCTGCCCGCAGATGATCAATCCAAAGTCACGGCAATGCAGGCAGGGACCAGGGGTATGGGTGCGGCATGGAAAACCTTGAAAGAGCTCTGGCACCGCAGGGAGCCGAGAAAATTTCTGATTGCTTACCTTTTCTATGAAGACGGCGTCAATACGGTGATAGTCTTTTCCAGCATCTTTGCATCAACAACCCTTCACTTCAGTACCGCGGAACTGGTAGGGCTTTACATTACCGTCCAGGTCACCGCCCTCATCGGGGCGCTTGTCCTTGCAAAACCCACGGATACATGGGGCCCGAAGAATGTGGTGAGTATCTCTCTTGTACTCTGGACGCTCGTCGTTACTGCAGCTTTCTTTGTCCAAACTAAAGAGCAATACTGGGCTGTGGCATGCGCAGCGGGATTGGGTTTGGGTACTGTTCAAGCTGGCACACGCGCCTTTTATACTCAGTTCATTCCACGGGGCAAAGAGGCTGAGTATTTCGGGGTGTATTCACTTGTAGGCAAATCATCGGCAGTCATAGGCCCCCTGCTTTTCGGATTTATATCTTCCACATTAGGAAGCCAGAGACCGGCAATCCTTTCGATAGCCTTCCTATTCATCATAGGTCTTTTTTTGCTCTCCCGGGTCAAGAGTGGCGGCCCATCCTCGATTACCGGGGAAACGGCTGAACCCGGATAGTACATGCTCTTTTTTTATTATAAATAGATTGGGGAGAGTAATCCGTAGAGAGATCAACATACCCCGTATTTTATCTTGACAAATTCGAGCCTTCACTCTATAATTCGTTGCTTACAACTACCAGGGCTACTATTATCGCCATGAAAATCAATGATATACCGCCAGAGGGGCTATCACTGGAATTAAATCAGACGATTGATCTGTTCGATACCGGGGCTGCTGCAACGCCAGTAACCGCAGTGCTGAACATAAAGCCCATCGGAGTTGGAGTTTTTCACATTGCTGGCCGTGTTCGTTCAGAACTGACCCTTGAGTGCAGCCGGTGCTTAAAATGGTATCAGCACCATGTTGACACTGTTATGAATATAGACCTCGCGCCGCTGACAACCATGGGCGCGGCACCTGAACACGAGGTCAACCGTTCAGAGCTTGACACAGAGTTCTACCAGGGAGACGAGATCAGTCCCTCCGATCTCGTCAAGGAACAGTTGTTGATCATGGTTCCCATGGTTCCCCTCCATGATCAACAATGCAAGGGGCTCTGTCCGAACTGCGGTATAGACATGAATTTGTCGTCATGCAATTGCACTGAAAAAAATCGCGGGGAGTTCGGCCCTTTTGCGGCTCTCAAAGATTTAATGAATAAATAAGAAGGAGCGTTACACGATCATGGCAAATCCAAAACACAAAACATCCAAGTCCCGAAGGGATAAACGGCGCACGCATAAGCATCTCAAAGCGCCGAATCTATCTCTCTGTCCGCAATGCCAGGAAGTGAAGAAGCCCCATCATGCCTGCATGTCCTGTGGCACCTACAAAGGCCGCGAGGTTGCGGCTGTCAATCAGATATAATCATCGCATGTTTAAAGGCAAAGGGAGAATATTGTCACTATCAATGACCCTTTGCCTTTTATATTGCGGGAGCTTGTATGAAGATTGCCGTTGATGCCATGGGGGGGGATAACGCGCCGCAGGCTGTCGTAGCTGGGGCTGTTCAAGCTGCGGTCGAGTACGGGATCGGCATTATTCTGGTGGGCATTGATCAGACCGTCCATGCCGAGCTGAAAAAATACCCCCGTGCGCAATCACTTCCGATCGAGGTCAAGCATGCTTCTGAAGTGGTGGACATGCTCGATTCGTCTGCCACGGTATTCCGCCGGAAGAAGGATTCATCCATCCGCGTGGCCAATGACCTGGTAAAATCCGGAGAAGCCGTAGCCGTGATCAGCGCCGGACACACAGGTGCTGCGATGTCGACCTCCCTATTCGTCCTGGGAAAGCTTGAAGGTATCGAACGCCCAGCCATCGCAACATTCATGCCCACCATCAAAGGGACGTCCATCATCCTTGATGTTGGTGCGAATGTGGACTGCAAGCCAAATCACCTGCTGCAGTTTGCCATCATGGGCGAAGTGTATGCAAAATATCTTCTCAAGAATGCCAATCCCCGAGTGGGTCTTCTCTCCATCGGCGAAGAGCAAACAAAGGGCAACGAACTGACCAAGGAAGCTTTCAAGCTCCTTACCGAGACCTCGCTTAATTTCATCGGCAACGTCGAAGGCAGGGATGTAATGTCGGGCAAGGCTGATGTCGTTGTATGCGACGGATTCATCGGCAATGTGGTGCTGAAAGTGTCGGAAGCTGTGGCAGAGTCAATCGGATTGTTCCTCAGGCAGGATATTGAAAAGAGTCTTCTCAGCAAGCTGGGTTACCTGCTGATGCGTCCGGCGTTCCGGTCGCTTAAGCGGCGCGTGGATTACGCGGAATACGGAGGCGCCCCTCTTGTCGGAATCAATGGCATCAGCATCATCAGCCACGGCCGCTCATCAGACCGGGCGATCAAGAACGCGATCCGTGTTGCATCTGAACTCGCCAAAAGCGAAGTTAATAAGCATATTCACGAGGACATCAAAAAGAATATGGAGCTGGTAAAAGCCAAATGATCCAAGCGCGCATAATAGGTACCGGATCGTTCGCACCCAGAAAGGTCATCACCAACCATGACCTTGAAAAACTCGTTGATACAAACGATGCCTGGATCATCGAACGCACCGGCATCAGGGAGCGAAGGATTGCTGAAAAAGGCCAGACGACATCCGATCTCGCATACGAAGCGTCAAAAAAAGCGCTGAAAGCGGCCGGGATCACAGCGGATGAGCTGGACCTGATCATCGTGGCAACCATAACGCCCGATATGATCCTGCCGAGCATGAGCTGTGTGCTCCAGGATAAACTGGGAGCCAGAAAAGCGGCAGCCTTTGATATTAATGCAGCTTGCTCCGGATTTATTTATGGCATGTCGGTCGCCGATGCCTTTATCAGGGCGGACAGGTACAAAACGATCCTGCTTGTCGGAGCCGAAGTTCTCTCGCGCTTCATGGACTGGGAGGATCGTGGTACGTGCATATTGTTCGGTGACGGAGCGGGAGCCGCCGTGATCCAGCGGCATTCCGGCAAACGGGGCATCCTCTCGACCCACATTCATTCCGATGGATCCCAGGGCGATCTGCTCTTCGTCCCCGCCGGTGGAGCTCAGAATCCTGCATCACATGACACGATACGAAAACGGATGCATTTCGTTAAAATGAAGGGGAATGAAACGTTCAAATTAGCAGTACGTTCTCTCGAACAAGTCGTTCAAGAGGCGCTGGAACACAACAAGGTAAAGCCGGAAGACATAGATTTTCTCGTTCCTCATCAGGCAAACTTAAGGATCATCCAGGCCATGGCACAGCGCCTGAACATGCCCATGGAAAAAGTAGTGTTGACGCTGCCGAAATACGGCAACACTTCGGCGGCCTCTATCCCCATGGCTCTCGATGAAGCGGTCAGGGACGGCAGGATCAAGGAGAATCACCTGCTCCTTTTCGAGGCCTTTGGCGGCGGTATGACCTGGGCCTCGGCATTGGTCCGCTGGTGATTGCGGGCCAGAAGAGATGAGAACTAAATCGCTTCGAAGATAGTACTTCAGGTGACTAAATACTTTTCACACGCCTAGCAGGCACCTGTTTGTAGCGCACTCTGCTCACGGATTATTGAACCAGCAATGTGCATTTTTCTTATTGGGGGTACCAATGGATTACTTGCTTACGGAAGAACAGATCATGATACGGGACCTCGCACGCCAGATTGCCGTCGAAATGATCGTCCCGATGCGCGCAGAACTCGATGAACACAACAAATTCCCTGCTGACATTATGAAGGCCATGGCGCAGGCTGATCTATTCGGCATCTATATCGCGGAGGAGTACGGTGGGCTCGGCAAGAAGAGTTTTGAGCTCTTTCTCGCCATCGAAGAACTGTCGAAGGCATGTCTCGGCGTTTCCACAGCATATGCGGCAAACGCCCTGGGCACCTACCCCATACTGTTGAACGGTTCCGAAGCCCAAAAGAAAAAATACCTGCCGGATATTGCTTCAGGCAAACGCATGGTTGCATTCGGTCTTACGGAGGCAAACGCGGGCAGCGATGCGAGCGGCGTTCAGACCACTGCAAAGCTCGAGGGTAATGAATACGTTTTGAATGGGACCAAACAGTGGATAACGAATGGCGGCGAAGCGGAGATCTACTCAGTTATTGCCATTACCGACAAATCCAAAGGAGCCCGCGGCGCTTCAGCCTTTATCGTTGAAAAAGGAACACCTGGCTTTACGTTCGGCAAGAAAGAAAACAAGATGGGCATACGCGCATCTGCCACGACTGAACTGATCTTCAATAACTGTAGAATTCCCAAGGAGAATCTCATTGCAAAGGAAGGCATGGGTTTCATCATCGCCATGAGGACCTTGGACAGTTCGCGCGCAGGCGTCGGTGCGCAGGGAGTGGGAGTTGCCCAGGGAGCTATCGACGAGGCAATCAGGTTCGCCAAGAACCGGATTCAGTTTGGCCAGCCGATCACGTCTTTTCAGGCCATCCAGCATATGCTCGCCGATATGCAGACGCAGACAGAGGCAGCCCGTGCGATTGTCTATGCTGCTGCCCGCATGATGGATAGCGGCATCAAGGACTTCTCGCGGGCTTCGGCAATGGCGAAGGTATTCGCCACTGACACCGCCATGAGAGTAACGACAGACGCCGTGCAAGTCATGGGCGGTTCGGGCTACATGAAAGAGTACCCTGTTGAAAAGATGATGCGCGATGCAAAGGTCCTCCAGATCTACGAAGGGACCAACCAGATCCAGCGCAACGTAATTGCCCTGGACATGATCAAGGAAGCAACAAGGCAAAAATAACCCGCCTCGCTTTTCTTGTGAGGTATGAATCTCATCGCATGATAATATTCCGGGTTGTCTTTGACACCCGGCGGATCGATTTTGGAGTAATGGCATGAATATCATTGTGCTGATCAAGCAAGTACCCGACACCTCCGAAGTAAAGATAAACCGCGAAACCAATACACTGATACGCGATGGCGTGCCCAGCATCATCAATCCTTTTGACATGTACGCGATCGAAGAAGCGCTCCGGCTTCGCGAGAAACAAGGCGGTAAGGTTACCGCCGTAACCATGGGCCCGCCGCAGGCAGCCGCCTCGCTCAAAGAGGCCGTAGCGATGGGAGTGGACGAAGCTGTGCTCCTGTCGGACCGCGCATTCGCCGGTGCAGACACCTGGGCGACCTCTTACACACTTGCCAAAGGGATACAGAAGCTCGGCAGCTACGATCTGGTTATCGCCGGCAAACAGGCCATTGACGGCGATACCGCCCAGGTTGGACCGGAAACAGCGGATATGCTTGGCATTCCTTTTGTCGCCTATGTCCGAAAAATTGAATCCGTCGACAGCGCTAAAATGGTCGTGGAACGTATGATGGATGAGGGGTATGATGTGGTGGAAACCACGCTTCCCGCTCTTATCACCGTGGTAAAAGAGATCAACCAGCCCCGCTTTGCCTCGCTCAAGGGTAAAATGAAGGCAAAAAATCTGACCGTACCATCCTGGTCAGCATCCGATATCGGAGCAGATCCGGATCGTTGCGGTTTGAAGGGCTCCCCCACCAAGGTTGTCAAGATTTTCCCCCCTGCCCCTCGCGGCCAGCGGGAGATACTCTCGGGTAGTATCGAAGATCAAGCAGCGACCGTGATAAAACAGCTTAAAGAACGGTCGTTACTATAACTAAACTAGATAAGAGAACCTGGGTAATATACTGGTATCTGCCAGTTGATCGGCACCGTCGGTTCTCTGATAAAGGGATTTCATCGTGAGCGTTCGAGTCATTTCAGATAAATGCACTGCATGTGAAACTTGTATATCGTCCTGCCCCTTCGGCGCTATCGAAATGCGGGATGGGAAAGCGTTCATTTCCGATGCCTGCACCCTGTGCGGCGCGTGCGTCGAGGCTTGCGAATTCAAGGCCATCGAGCGCACGGATGAGGCTGCCGCACCTGCTCAGGACCTGTCCGCCTTCCAGGGGGTGTGGGTCTTCGCTGAACAGCATAAGGGGGCCATCTCCAGCGTTGCGCTCGAACTTCTCGGCGAAGGCCGCAAGCTTGCCGATAAAAGAAAAACCAGGCTCACTGCGTTGCTCCTGGGGAACAGCTTCACCGGGCAGGCCCGCGATCTTATCGCCTTCGGTGCTGACCGCGTCATTGTTGCCGATTACCCGGCGCTGAAGGATTTTACCGATGACGCGTATGCTGCAGTGCTCATAGATCTTGCAAAGCGCCACAAACCCGAGATTATACTCGCTGGCGCAACAGCGATCGGCCGCTCTTTTTTCCCCAAGGTCGCATCAGCAATCTACACCGGACTCACGGCAGACTGTACCGTGCTTGACATTGATAGCGAGACCGGCCATCTGCACCAGACCCGGCCTGCCTTCGGCGGCAATATCATGGCCACCATTGTTACACCTAATCACCGCCCCCAGATGGCCACGGTCAGGCACAAGGTTATGAAACCGCTTGCTCGCGACGATTCCCGCACCGGGGAGATCGTGAACGCACCGTTGCCGGCATACGCCATGCGGACAAAGGTCCTTAAGACCGTCGATGAACTGAGCGAGACAGTCAATATCTGCGAAGCTGATATCATCGTCGCCGGCGGTCGCGGCATAGGTGGCGCAAAAAGCTTCGCTTTAATTGAAGAACTGGCCATGCTCCTCGGCGGAGCCGTTGCGGCAACACGCGGGGCAGTTGATGAAGGATGGATCCCCTACTCACGCCAGGTAGGCCAGACAGGCAAAACGGTCTGCCCAAAGCTGTACATCGCGTGCGGAATCTCCGGTGCTGTTCAGCACGTCGCCGGCATGCAATCATCCGATATCATCGTCGCGATCAATAAGGACCCCGATGCGCCGATCTTCAATGTCGCAACCTATGGCATCATCGGCGATGTCCATGAAGTCATACCTGCCATGATAAAAAAGATCAAGGAACTGCGGGGAGCATGATGTGATTTGCCTATCTCTTTGCCGATGAGGGCGACGCCCTCGGCTTTGACCTCGCCAGGCTCTGCAGGCAGTGCCTTCGGAGACGCTGAACAACATGATTGTTTTGTTGTTGTCTCGAATCCGCCTCGTTGATTCTCTCTGATTTTTTTCCTTTTGATTGATCCTACCTGATAATATATAAACGATATCCCCATTAAACATTTTGCATGTATAACGCAAGAATATGCCTGCAATTATTTGCACTTATGGTAGAATTTGCATTGATTGTAGCAGATGTGGCAATCAACCTCCATATAGGAGGATATATTATTTCAACTGCTTACTTGTTATTTATATTGTCACGGATTCTGGAATGATAATTGCTGTTACACTTTGCAAAATGGTACTCTATATTCTGGCGAACCAATCTCGATTTACAGCGGAGCAGACTGACGTACGTTTGTGCCACAGGCCTTCATAGACGACCAATCGCTTCGCACATATCGCCGTGCACCTGCATCAAAAACTGAAGTTTATTGGCAGAACCGAGGCAGACCCAAATTAGATTAACATCCGCACTCACGAGTCCGCTATCAGAATCATCGATAAAAAGGGTCCGTTGAACAATCCCGCTGATTGCGATTACTGTTTACTCTACAGACAAAGTATAATCACAACTTGAGGCGCCTTTATTCCGCTTGACATAAATGCGCAAAGCTTATTATAGTGCGGTGTATTAGTGATTCGCCGCACGTTCAATATCAAAGCTGAATAGCTGCCGTTGATTGCTTTATAGGAATGTACGGCTTTTCATACCATTCAGGCGATGCTGACAGGGTAATCGATAGTTTATCTTCAGAGGAGGACATCATGGGGAAGTACAACGATCTTTTTCAAAAGAGCATCAAGGACCCAGAGAGCTTCTGGGAAAATGCCGCACAGGCAGTAACCTGGAGTAAGAAGTGGGACAAGGTCCTCGATGATTCTGACAAGCCATTCTACCGATGGTTCAAAGGAGCAGAATTGAACACCTGCTTCAACGCCGTGGACCGGCATGTGCTGTCAGGACGCGGAGACCAGGTTGCCATCGTCTTTGACAGCCCCGTCACCAATACCATACAAAAGATCACCTACAAGGAATTGCTCGACCATGTTTCCCGGTTTGCCGGAGCGCTCAAGGACCTTGGTATTAACAAGGGAGACACCGTCATCATTTACATGCCGATGATCCCGCAGGCAGCGATCGCCATGCTTGCCTGCGCGCGGCTCGGTGCAGTGCACTCTGTGGTGTTTGGCGGCTTTGCCCCGCACGAACTTGCGATCCGGATCGAGGATGCACGGCCGCGTGTCATCATCACGGCATCGGGCGCCATCGAGGGAAAGAAGACCCTTGAATACGCGCCCATGGTCGACAAGGCCATCGAACTCGCATCATACAAACCTGAGAAGGTAGTGATGTATCAGCGGCAATTCGTGAAAGCTGCCCTGAAGCCAGGCCGCGACCTGGACTGGGAAGAGTTGATGGCAAAGGCCAGGCCTGCAGACTGCACCAATGTTAAGGCCACTGACCCGCTCTATATTCTCTACACCTCCGGCACCACGGGCAAGCCCAAAGGTGTGGTGCGCGACAACGGAGGACACGCGGTCGCACTCCGCTGGAGCATGCGTCACATCTACAACGTGGAGCCCGGCGATGTATTCTGGGCCGCTTCGGACGTGGGTTGGGTCGTCGGTCACTCCTACATCGTCTACGCCCCACTGTTTCATGGCTGCACTACGATCATCTATGAAGGAAAGCCCGTGGGCACGCCCGATGCCGGCGCTTTCTGGCGCGTCATCTCGCAGCACAAGGTCAAGGTACTATTCACGGCGCCGACCGCGTTCCGCGCCATCAAGCGTGATGATCCCAAAGGCGAATTTATTAATAAATACGATCTTTCCTGCTTCAAGTATCTCTTCCTCGCGGGCGAACGTCTTGATCCGGACACCTATCACTGGGCGCACGACCTTTTGAAGAAGCCGGTGATCGACCACTGGTGGCAGACAGAGACCGGCTGGCCCATCACCGCAAACTGCATGGGTATCGAACCGTTCCCGGTCAAACCCGGATCCTCTACGAGGCCGGTGCCGGGTTTCAATGTCACTATCCTGGACAGCAACGGAAAACAAGCCACGCCGAAAACAACCGGGCTGGTGACTATCAAGTTGCCGCTTCCTCCGGGTACCCTCCCGACCCTCTGGCAGGCTGACCAGCGGTTCCTGGAATCCTATCTCAAGGTCTATCCCGGTTACTATTTCACCAGTGACGGTGGATATATTGATGAGGACGGATACGTCTTTATCATGGGACGCGTGGATGACGTGATCAATGTGGCTGGCCACCGGCTCTCGACCGGCGAGATGGAGGAAGTGGTATCCACACACAAGGACATTGCCGAGTGCGCCGTCATCGGCGTGCACGATGAGCTCAAAGGCCAGGTGCCCGTGGGGCTGTGCATCCTGAAGGCAGGCGTGAACCGCACCGACGAGGAAATCCGTAAAGAGCTCGTGCAGATGATCCGCGAAACTATCGGGCCCATCGCCTCCTACCGGGAGACTGTTGTCGTGAAGCGGCTGCCCAAAACGCGCTCCGGCAAGATCCTGCGCGGGACCATGAGAAAGATCGCGGACGGTGAGCAGTATACTCTGCCATCCACCATCGACGACCCTACGACGCTCGGCGAGATCGAGGTCGCGCTCAAGACGATCGGATACGGGAAGAAATAGGAGAGGCGTTCAGCGCGTCCCCATGTAATTGCATCCGGAGGTAGTTCATGGCAATGGTATTCATGTTCCCTGGTCAGGGTTCCCAGGCTCGCGGTATGGGCGCCGGGCTCTTTGAACGATATCCCGAAGTGGTCGCTGAAGCCGATGCGGTCCTCGGCTACTCTATCAAAGAGCTCTGCCTCGCGGATCCCGATGATAAGCTCAAGCGTACCGATTACACTCAGCCCGCGCTGTACGTCGTCGACAGCCTGAGCTATCTGGCGAAGGTCGAAGACGAGAAGATCAGGCCGGATTTCGTGATCGGCCATAGCCTGGGCGAATATGCCGCCCTGTATGCCGCGGGCGCCTTTGATTTTGGAACAGGACTCAAGCTGGTCCAGAAGCGCGGCGCACTGATGAACGCGGCCACCGGCGGCGGTATGGCAGCCATCCTGGGAATGAAGGGTGACGCAGTTGCCTCGGCCCTGGCCGAGCTCGGTGCGGACGGTATTGATGTTGCCAATTTCAATTCTCCGGGCCAAGTCGTCATTTCCGGCCCCAAGGCGGATATCGAAGCATTTGCTCCGCAGATGAAGGAAAAGGGAGCCCGGCGGGTGGTCATTCTCCCTGTCAGTGGCGCTTTTCATAGTCGTTATATGAAACCGGCAGCGGAAGAGTTTGAGGCCTTTCTGGCAGGATTCAGCTTCAACAGTTTGAAGATTCCCTGTATTGCCAACTGCAGTGCTCAGCCGTACACGGATGATTCTATTGTATTAAATCTGGTCAAGCAGATCTACAGCAGCGTGAGGTGGGTTGAGATGGTTAAAGGCCTGCGTGATCAGGGCGCTGACCTGTTCATCGAGATCGGTCCGGGCACCGTCCTTTCCGGCCTTGCCCGCCAGATCGAATGAGCAAGCCTATTGGAACCACGGGTCCCGACTTCGTCGTGACACACAGATGAACACAGATAAACGCAATAGTTGTGTATTTATCAGTGTCAATCCGTGTTAATCAGTGGTAAATATTAGTATTAGATATTTCTTGCCGTTTTGATATGATCTTGATTCTTTAGTTACTATCTGTGTGTGGCGGAGTCACCAGTGGTTACACGGTTTGATTCCGGCTTGCCGGATTGGGGGCGTAGAAAAGTGACTGGACACGAAAAAAAGGCGGTCCTATGAAAATCCATGAATATCAGGCCAAGGAATTATTCCGGGATCATCATATTCCCGTGCCTGAAGGATATCTTGCAATTAGCCCTGACGATGCCCGTGCAGCGGCTGAAAAGCTCGGCACGTTCCCTGTTGTAATCAAGGCGCAAATTCATGCGGGCGGCCGCGGCAAGGGCGGCGGTGTTAAACTTGCCCGGACGCTTAATGAGGCGCGTAGCGCTGCAGAGGCCATATTGGGAAGGCCTCTGGTGACCCCCCAGACAGGACCCGAGGGAAAGAAGGTCGGGAAAGTCCTGGTGGAGCAGGGTCTTGATATTGCCCAGGAACTCTATTTTTCCATCCTTCCAGACCGGTCCACCGCAAAGATCATGATCATTGCCAGCCGGTCCGGGGGAATGAATATCGAGGAAGTCGCGGCAGAGCACCCGGAAAAGATCATCAGGGTTCTGATCAATCCGCTCACTGGAATTGAGCCTGGTCAGTGCAGGGAGATCGCCACGCGTCTTGAACTTGCCGATCCGCTTGCCGGAACATTCACCACGCTGGTTGAAAACCTGTACAAACTGTTTATCGAGACCGACTGTTCTTTGCTCGAGATCAATCCACTCGTGATCACCGCCCGGGATACCCTGGTCGCGCTCGATGCAAAAATGGAGATCGATGACAACGCCCTGTTCCGGCAGAAAAATATTCTGAAGTTCAGAGATATCGATGAAGAAGACCCCCGCGAAGTGGAGGCTTCGAAATACAATCTCAATTACATTAACCTCAAGGGCAATGTCGGCAATATGGTCAACGGCGCGGGCCTGGCCATGGCCACCATGGACCTCATCAAGAGCGCCGGCGCCGAGCCCGCGAACTTTCTCGATGTGGGCGGCGGGGCTAATGCGGAGATGGTAGAGAACGGCTTTCGCATCATTTTGAGCGACAGAAATGTGAAAGCCATCCTGATCAATATTTTTGGCGGGATCCTCCGGTGCGATGTTCTGGCCGAGGGAGTTGTCACAGCTGCCAGGAAGACCGGAATAACTGTTCCGGTCGTGATCAGAATGCAGGGAACCAATGTCGAAAAGGGCAGAGAGATCCTTGCGGCCTCCGGCTTGAATCTGATCACCGCGGAGAACCTGAACGATGCGGCTGGAAAGATCGCAGAGATCGTCAGGGCGTAACGTAAGAACCAAAATCAACTCAGAACGGCAAGAACGTTTCTCGCAAAACCGCAAAGTCGCCAAGAAAGACATTAAACCCATCCGGTTTTGCTTTCCTTTGCGTCTTGGCATTTTGGCGAGAGACGCCTTTGATTCTATGCTTCCGGTTTATCGGGGTAAGGAAAGAAACCATGTCAATATTTGCAGATAAAAAAACAAAATTGCTTGTCCAGGGAATTACCGGCAAAGAAGGACAATTCCACACCCGGCAGTGCATTGAATACGGAACGCAGGTAGTGGCTGGCGTGACCCCCGGAAAGGGCGGACAGAACATGGATGCTGTACCAGTATTTAATACCGTCCGGGAAGCGGTACAGGCAACCGGGGCGGACTGCAGCATGATCTTTGTGCCTCCGGCCTTTTCCGCAAAAGCAATCATGGAAGCGATCGACGCGGATATTGATCTCATTGTCGCCATCACCGAAGGCATTCCCGTGCTCGACATGATGCGTATCAAGAATTATCTGTCCGGGAAAAAGGTCAGACTGATCGGACCGAACTGCCCCGGGATCATCACGCCCGGCCAGTGCAAAATCGGAATCATGCCCGGCTTCATCCATAAGCCCGGCGGGCCCATCGGCGTTGTGTCGCGCTCAGGCACTCTGACCTATGAAGTGGTGCATCAATTGACCGCGAAGGGAATCGGCCAGACAACCTGCATCGGCATAGGAGGCGATCCGGTTAACGGGACGAACTTCATCGATTGCCTCAAGGCCTTTGAAGAGGACCCGGACACCAGGGGGATCGTCCTGGTGGGCGAGATCGGCGGCACCGCTGAGGAAGATGCTGCCGCCTATATCCGGGAGAAGGTGAGCAAACCTGTTGTCGGATTTGTCGCGGGTTTAAGCGCTCCCCCGGGCAGACGTATGGGGCATGCCGGGGCAATAGTCAGCGGCAGCAGCGGCACTGCCCAGTCAAAAATTGCGGTCATGAAGGAAGCCGGCATTCATATCTGTGATGATCTCGGCAGGTTGGGCGATCTCTGCGCCCGCGTTTTTTGATCGCCGGAAGCAAAGGAGCACGAGACACTGACTCATTGGAGGCAGCAATGAAAATACTCAAAATTGACCATCTGGGAATAGCGGTCAACAGCATGAATGAAGGAATAAACTTCTGGTCCGACGTTCTCGGTCTGAAGCTCGAAGGCTCTGAAACGGTAGAAGCCCAAAAGGTGACCACAGCGTTCTTTCCCGTCGGTGACAGTGAAGTGGAACTACTTGAGTCAACTTCACCCGATGGGCCGGTGGCTAAATTCATCGAAAAGAAAGGCGCCGGGTTTCAGCATGTCGCTTTTCGCGTAGCAAATATCGAAGATGCCCTGAAGGAACTTAAGGAAAAAGGAATTCAGCTCATCGACCAGGAGCCGCGGATCGGTGCAGGTGGCGCCAGGATCGCTTTTCTGCACCCCAAGGCTACCGGAGGTGTCCTGGTTGAACTTTGCGAGCGTTAGTTGATCTGTTACGAATCAGATTCTACGGCAAAAATAAGACCCCTTGGAACCACGGGTCGCGACTTCGTCGTGACACACAGATAAAAGCAATCCTTTCCGTTGTTGATCCTGTCTGTGTGTGGCGAAGCCACCAGTGGTTACAACGGTTTGATTCCAGTTTATCCGGTTTAGACAAGAGGTGACACATGGCACAACATCCACAACTGCCAAAATGGACAGCAATTGCCGAAAAACAGATGAAGGGCAAATCTGTAGAAACACTTTCCTGGATGACCCCGGAAGGCATTAAGGTCAAAGCTCTTTATACTGCCGAAGATCTTGAGGGTTTGGAATCAGTGAATACCCTCCCGGGGATGGCTCCCTATGTCAGGGGCCCCATGGCCACCATGTATACCGGGCGGCCGTGGACGATTCGTCAGTATGCCGGCTTCTCGACCGCCAAGGAATCGAATGCCTTTTACCATAAGGCTCTGGCCGCCGGGCAAAAAGGTCTGTCGGTCGCCTTCGATCTGGCTACCCACAGGGGTTACGATTCCGACCATCCGCGGGTTGCCGGCGATATCGGCAAAGCGGGTGTTGCCATAGATTCCGTTGAAGATATGAAAATTCTCTTCAATGGCATTCCTCTTGACCAGATGTCGGTATCAATGACCATGAATGGTGCGGTCATTCCGATACTCGCCGGGTACATTGTCGCCGCCGAAGAACAGGGTGTTGCCCACGATAAACTGGAAGGCACGATACAGAACGACATCCTCAAAGAGTATCTTACCCGAAACACCTACATCTACCCTCCCGCCCCATCAATGCGTATTGTCTCCGATATCATGGCCTATTGCTCCAAGGAGATGCCCAAATACAATACGATCAGCATCAGCGGCTATCATATGATGGAAGCAGGCGCCAATAGCGTTCTGCAGACAGCCTTTACCCTGGCTGATGGCGTTGAATATGTGAAAGCGGCGCTGAAGAGCGGCATGGATGTTGACACCTTTGCCCCGCGGCTCTCTTTCTTTTTCGGCATCGGCATGAATTTCTTCATGGACATTGCCATGCTGCGGGCAGCCAGGTTCCTCTGGTATCGGTTAATGAGCCAGTTTAATCCAAAAGATGCCAAATCCTCCATACTCCGTACTCACTGCCAGACATCGGGGTGGAGTCTCACCGAACAGGATCCGCACAATAACATCATTCGTACCACACTTGAAGCCATGACCGCTGCGCTTGGCGGCACCCAGTCCCTGCATACCAATTCCTTTGATGAAGCCATCGGTCTGCCGACCGATTTCTCCGCCCGCATTGCCCGCAACACTCAGATCATCATCCAGGAAGAATCGCAGATCTGTCATGTCATTGATCCCCTGGGCGGTTCCTACTATCTCGAATCACTGACCAACAGCATCATCAATGAAGCACAAAAAATAATCGATGAGATCAACGAACTGGGTGGAATGGCCAAAGCCATTGAAAGCGGCATGCCAAAAATGCGTATCGAGGAATCGGCGGCAAGAAAACAGGCCCGAATCGACCAGGGCCTTGACGTGATAGTGGGTGTCAACAAATACAAGCTTGCCAACGAGAAAATTGATTTCGAAGTCCGGGAAGTGCCGGCTTCCGTTCGCGATGAACAAATCGCCCGTATCAAGGAGATCAAGACCAGGCGCAATAAAGCGGCAGTCGATAAAACCCTGGCAGATCTAACCATTGCCGCGAAAAACGGCGGCAACTTGCTGGAGGCAGCCCTGCCCGCGGTTCGCGCACGGGCCACGGTGGGTGAAATTTCCGATGCTATGGAATCGGTGTTTGGCCGTTTCGTCGCCACGACCCGTTGTATCTCAGGCGCCTACTCGTCTGAATACACAGGGGACAACAATGCTGTCACTGCGATACGACAGCGAACTACTGTGTTCCATGAAAAACAGGGCCGACGCCCGCGCATCCTGGTTACCAAGATGGGTCAGGACGGTCATGATCGCGGATTCAAGGTTATTGCCAGCGCCTATGCCGACCTCGGCTTCGATGTTGACATCAGCCCGATGTTCCAGACCCCTGAGGAGGCGGCGAAAATGGCTATTGAGAACGACGTCCATGTCGTTGGCGCCTCAACTCTTGCAGCCGGGCACAAGTCGCTCATTCCTGCACTGATCGAAGAGCTGAAGAAGATCGGCGGCGGCGAAATTCTCGTTGTTGCCGGGGGTGTTATCCCTCCCAAGGATTATGATTTCCTCTCCAAAGCCGGGGTAAAGGCCATTTTTGGGCCCGGTACACCGATCCCTGAATCTGCCGATAAAACTCTTACCTTGCTGGAAGATAAATATCTTCGATAGAATATGATAAATGACCCCCAGCACTATGTGACAGGTGTACTTGAGCGTGATAGTCTAATACTTGCCAGAACCATCACTCTTATAGAAAGCACTCTTCCGGCCCATCAAGAACTTGCCAGAACCATAGTTGACCGACTCCTTCCGCATACCGGGAGCAGTATTCGCATCGGCATAACCGGTGTTCCCGGCGCAGGAAAGAGTACCTATATCGAACGGTTTGGGACAATGCTCACCAGCCTTGGACGCCGGGTCGCCGTCCTTGCCATCGATCCGAGCAGCACCCGCAGCGGCGGCAGCATCCTGGGCGACAAAACCCGCATGGAACGACTGGCAATCGATCCGAACGCCTTCATTCGCCCGTCCCCCTCAAGCGGGACCCTCGGCGGTGTCGGCAGAAAAACGCGGGAGACCATGCTCGTCTGTGAGGCCGCCGGCTATGATGTGGTCATAATCGAAACGGTTGGCGTCGGTCAATCAGAGACCACCGTCGCCTCCATGGTCGATTTTTTTCTGGTGCTGATGATCGCCGGAGCGGGAGACGAACTGCAGGGAATAAAAAAGGGCGTGCTTGAAGTGGCTGACGCCATTGTCATCAATAAAGCCGACGGCGACAATCTGTTGCGGGCAGAGATAGCTCGGAAGGATTATCAGACGGCATTGAACATGCTCATGCGCCATAGCCCGAATTGGAGCCCCCCGGTTCTTACGTGCAGCGCCGTGGAAGGCAAAGGAATTGATGCAATCTGGAAGACGATACTGGACCATCGCGAAAAATTGACCACCAGCGGCGAAATGGCGGAAAAAAGAAAAGCCCAAGCTCTTGACTGGATGGCTTTTCTTCTTGATGAAGGATTGCGACAATGGTTCTACGCCAGCCCTCATATCCGCGAGGCCTTGCCAACGATAAGAAAAAACGTGGAAGAGCAAAAGATTTCGCCGACTGCCGCCGCCGACAGCCTTCTTGCCTTTTTGTATTCCCAGCAAGGCAAATAGAGGTTCGCTCTGCGCACTGCGCTCTGCACCTAGGACCTTTTCCGGGGAGGTATTACCATGCAACAGTCAGGACAGGATAATCTGATAAAACTTGAGTCCCTGAAAGAGGAGGCTTTTCTTGGCGGCGGCACCAAGAGGATCGAGGCGCAGCACCGCAAGGGTAAGCTCACGGCGCGGGAACGTATCGATTTGTTGCTTGATGAAGGTTCCTTTGAAGAATTCGACCTGCTGATGACCGGACGGGCGGGACAGAATACCGGAGTTGGTGAGTTTCCCGGAGACGGCGTGATCACCGGCCACGGCACCATTGACGGCCGCGAAGTGTTCGTTTTCAGCCAGGATTTCACTATCATGGGAGGGGCTCTTGGTGAGGCACATGCCCAAAAAATCTGCAAGGTCATGGACCATGCTGTTCGGGTCGGTGCGCCTATTATCGGCCTGAACGATTCGGGCGGCGCGCGCATCCAGGAGGGGGTTGAATCTCTGGCAGCGTACGGAGAGATTTTCCATCGCAATGTCCAGGCAAGCGGAGTGGTTCCGCAGATATCCTGCGTCATGGGCCCCTGCGCCGGTGGTGCGGTCTACAGCCCTGCCATAACGGATTTTACCTTCATGGTCGAAAACACCTCTTATATGTTCGTCACGGGACCCAATGTCGTAAAGACCGTTACCCATCAGGACATCACCGCAGAAGACCTGGGCGGAGCGATGGTGCACAGCAAAAAAAGCGGCGTGGCCCATTTCGCATTACCCAATGACATTCTGTGCCTGCGTGAAGTGAGGCGGCTGATCAATTATCTGCCTTCAAACAATCGTCAACAGGCGCCGATCCTTGATCTGAGGGACCCGGCCGAGCGCACCGACCCTGCCCTGGATTATCTGGTCCCGGCAAATCCAAACCAGACCTATGACATGAAGATCCTCATCACCAGCATTCTGGACGGGGCGGAATTTCTGGAGATCCACCCCCATTTTGCACGGAACATCATTGTGGGTTTCGGCCGTCTCGGCGGGCAGACCATCGGTCTCATCGCTAATCAACCCGCGGTGCTGGCAGGTGTCCTTGACGTCCAGGCTTCTGAAAAAGCCGCCCGCTTTGTCCGTTTCTGCGATGCGTTCAATATCCCTCTCGTCTGCCTTGAAGACGTCCCGGGTTTTATGCCTGGTCCGGTGCAGGAGCACGGCGGCATCATCCGGCACGGGGCAAAGCTGCTCTATGCTTTTTCAGAAGCTACGGTGCCGCGTATAACGGTCATTATCCGGAAAGCATACGGCGGCGCATACGTAGTCATGAATTCCAAACACATCGGCTGCGATGTGAATTTTGCCTGGCCCGCGGCGGAAATCGCCGTACTTGGCCCCAAAGGCGCTGCGCAGATCATTTACCGCAAGGAGATTGACGAAGCCGGCAATCCTGAAGAAATGCTCGCCCGGAAGACGGAAGAATACCGGCAAACGTACGCCAATCCCTTCATGGCAGCCAAGAGAGGATACATCGACGATGTCATCAATCCGCGTGACACGAGACACCGGCTGATACGCAGCCTCCAGTTCCTGGAAAACAAACAGACGATCCGTCCACAGAGAAAACACGGGAATATTCCATTGTGATTGCTGACCCGGACAAGCCGGGACCAAACCTTTGTAACCACTGGTGGCTTCGCCACACACGGATAGGATCAAGAACGGAAAGACTTGTTTTCATCTGTGTGTCACGACGAAGTCGGGACCCGTGGTTACATTAGTAAAGTACCTTTAAAGGAGTCTCTATGTTCGATAAAATTCTTATCGCAAACCGTGGTGAGATCGCGATCCGTATCATCAGGACCTGCAGGAAGCTGAAGGTTAAAACGGTGGCGGTGTATTCGGATATTGATGCACGTTCACTCCATGTGCGGGAAGCTGACGAGGCTGTTCATATCGGGCAGTCCCCTTCCACATCCTCCTATCTTGTGCATGATACTATCATCAAGGTTGCGATCGAACGTGGTTGCCAGGCTATTCATCCGGGGTATGGTTTTCTTTCGGAGAATTCGAAATTTGCCGCAGCCGTGGTCAAGGCGGGGTTGACCTTTATCGGACCTTCAGCGGAGGTGATCGCCGCTCTTGGAGATAAGATCTCCGCCAAAAATATCGCGATGAAAGCAGGGGTGTCGGTGGTGCCCGGTCACAACCGGCCTGTCGTCGACCTTGAAGAGATAAAGGCGATTGCCGCCAAGATCGGGTACCCTATCCTGCTCAAGCCGGCTGCCGGAGGAGGCGGCCGGGGCATGCGCAAGGTTGCCGGGCCTGATGAACTTGAATCCGCCCTTCAATCGGCGCAGGACGAGACACGCAAGTCATTTGGCGACGACAGGATATTTCTGGAGCGATTTGTCAGCACTCCCCGCCATATTGAGATCCAGATTATTGCTGACCAGCATGGAAACGTCATCTCACTGGGAGAACGGGAATGCTCGATCCAGCGGCGCTACCAGAAAGTGATCGAAGAAGCGCCCTCCCTGGCGGTAAATGCGGAACTCAGGGCCCGTATGGGCGACATGGCCTGCGCGCTGGCCCGGGAGGCGGGATATTCCAATGCCGGTACCGTGGAATTCATCCTGGATGATCAGGGCAACTTCTTCTTCATGGAAATGAATACCAGACTTCAGGTGGAGCATCCAGTTACCGAGATGGTCACCTCCCTTGACCTCGTAGAACTGCAGCTCCGGGTAGCGGCGGGCGAATCCCTGCCGATCAAGCAGGAAGATGTCTCAATCAAAGGCTGGGCTATAGAGGCCAGGATCTGCGCAGAGGATTCTGCCCGCCATTTTCTGCCGTCCACCGGACTGATCACCCGATACTCAAATCTCAAGGGCAGAAATGTCAGGCTTGACAGCGGCGTAGAGGCCGGCAGTTTCATAAGCGTGTATTACGACTCACTTCTCTCCAAAGTAATCTGCTGGGGTGAAACGCGGGAAAAAGCCCGAACCACGCTGATCAATGCCCTGAATCGATACCATATCGAGGGCGTGACCACCAATGTGAATTTTGCAAACTCCATTCTCAACCATCCTGCCTTTATCAAAGGCGAGCTTTCAACCGGATTCATTGATGAATATTTTGAGGAAGGCAAGGCTAAAATCGACCCGCCGGGGGAGCAGCTTGTAGCCATGGTCATTGCCGCGACCATCGTTTATCATAACCGCAAGAACCTGGTCCGTGAATCTCTAAAACCCATGGCTGCAAAAGTCGGCCTCTCTCACAAGCCGGATCAGACACACCGTTATGTGGTCAAAGGCAATACTGATATCTTTGAAGTTGAATTAGTCGGTGAACTTGCCTCCCCGAACTGGCGTTGCAAGGTAAATGGCGCGGACTATAGCGTCGTCACACCGGTATTTGAATTCTACAGGCGAATATTGAAACTGTCGATAAACGGCCTGGATCATTACTTCAGTCTTCAGTACCGGCAGAATTTCATGTGGGCCGCTTATTGCGGTATTTCCCGCATTTTTGAAATATACACTCCCGGGGAGTGGGAACTGGCCCAACACATGCCGAAGGAGATAAAAGGCGCCGCCGAAAATGTGCTTCTCTCTCCCCTTCCCGGCATGGTGGTCAGTATCCTTGTCAAAAAAGGAGATCGCGTCTACCGCGGCCAGGACCTGGTCGTCATCGAATCGATGAAAATGGAAAGTGGCGTTTCCTCACCCTGCGAAGGGGTTGTGGAAAATGTAACAGCGACTATCGGCAAAGCTGTGGAAACTGATGAGGTACTCATCACGTTCATAACCTGAGCGGTTGATCTATGATCATTGTCCGGGCAAAACGGACTACAGAAGAACTATGCTGTGTAGAAAATGCTATTTATACCAGCCGGCGTAGGTAATATAATTGTTCGCTCTTCTTTCAATCTCACCAGAGATCTGTTCTTGACTGATGTCTTTTAACTTTCTCGCCGGCACACCGGCATAGATCGTTCCCGCCTCCACCCTCGTACCTTCGGTAACCAGGGCACCGGCTGCAATGATCGAATTGCTTTCAATCACGCAATCATCCATGACAATCGCCCCCATTCCCACAAGAACATTATCGTGGATCGTGCAGCCATGAACGATGGCGCTGTGTCCAATGGAGACGTTATTGCCGATCGTGGTCGGCGATTTCTGATAGGTGCAATGCACCACAGCCCCGTCCTGAATGTTCACCTTGTTGCCTATCCGAATAAAGTGAACATCACCCCGGATTACCGTGTTGTACCAGATACTGCACTGATCTCCCATCACCACGTCGCCGATAATGACGCACGTCTCGGCCAGGAAACAATCTTTGCCGAACTTCGGGGTATGTCCATTCAACGTTCTTATCAGCATCGAAACACTCCGAAAAGTTAATGATATCGTAAGAAGTCAATTTATCACACGAAGCCACGGAGCCACGAAGAAAGATTAATTGAAAACATGCAGAAATTTCTTTGTGATCTTTGTGTCTTAGTGTGAGAACGAGCTCTTACGACTTTATCAGACTATCCGATTATACAGAGAACGGCGCCTTTTGCAACCGTGTCGCCACTGGCAAACTTGATGCCTTGAACCTTCCCATCACAGGGGGCAACAAGGGCGTTTTCCATCTTCATGGCTTCAAGGACAACAATGGCATCACCTTGCTTGACGGCATCTCCGTTTTTCACCAAATATTTGATGATCATCCCGGGCATCGGCGCAAGGAGGGCTGTTCCCTCTCCCTGGTGCGCAGGTTCCGGAGCCGGTGCGGGGGCCGGGGCCTTCATGGGAGCACAGGCGACCGGAGCCGGTGGAGCAACTGCGGCTGCCGGCTGGGGCGCCGGCACAACATGGGTGTTGCCCACAGGATCGACCTCGACTGCGAAAAATTCCTGATCAATAAAAACGTTAAAGGTCCTGACCGCCTGCGTCTTCGAAGGCTTTTCAACCTGTTTCACCTCAACGAGCTTGCCAGCAAGGGCCTTTTTCACCAGTTCATCTCGCTTCTTGACGTCCTCCAGGGTAATCGGCTTCACGCTGGCAGGAACCTCTGCTTTGCCA
The DNA here is from genome assembly GCA_964447405.1 of uncultured Nitrospiraceae bacterium. Classification (GTDB taxonomy): domain Bacteria; phylum Nitrospirota; class UBA9217; order UBA9217; family UBA9217; genus JALNZF01. The sequence goes on from CAYUSP010000005.1 coordinate 42,645, forward strand.
TACTTCCACTCGAGAAACTTCTTGCCGGTAACCGGAAACTGGGCATACAGGATGAGATCATCCATATCTTTTGCCAGATCACCAATCTCGGCTTTCGCCTTGGCCAGTTCCGGCTCGAGAACCTCAGCCGGGCGGCAGGTGATTGGCTTTTCTCCGCGGGGGTAGCCTTTCAGGGCCTTTGCCTGCAATTCAGGGTTAATCGGCACAGCGGTCTTGCCGTACAATCCATAGCAGAGGTCCTTCACCTGCGCGGTGATCATCTTGTACCGTTCGCCGGGAGCGTCATGCAGTACATTGTTGACGGTCTGCACGCCGACGATCTGGCTGGTCGGGGTAACAAGGGGGATCTGGCCGAGGTCCTTGCGCACGCGCGGCAGTTCCTTGTACACCTCATCGATCTTATCCAGGGCATCCATTTCCCGTAGTTGATTGACCAGGTTCGACAACATCCCGCCCGGGGTCTGATGCAGCAGGACATTGATGTCGATGATCGAAACCTTCGAGTCATCGAGGAGGTGCTTATATTTCGGCATCACCTCTTTTTCCAAGATGTCATTGATCTCAGCCAATTTCTTGATATCAAAGCCGGTGTCGCGATTCGTCCCCAGAAGGGCCATGACCAAAGGCTCAAGGGCGGCATGCGAGGTCCGGTAGGCATAGGGTGTCATGCAGGTATCGACAATGTCCACTCCCGCTTCAATTGCCTTGAGGAACGTCATCGGTGACATGCCCGAGGTAAAATGGCTGTGCAGATGAATGGGTACTTTGACCTTTTCCTTCAGGGCCTTGATTAGCGGATAGGCATCATAGGGTGCCAGCAGCCCGGCCATATCCTTGATGCAGATGGAATCAGCTCCCATCGATTCAAGGGATTTTGCCCGATCAGTATAATAGTCAAGGTTGTAGACCTCTCCGCCAAGCCGCGGCTCGGTGAGGGTGTAACAGATGCAGCCTTGAAAATGTTTGCCGCTTTTCTTTATCTGTTTGACCACGGTCTCGAAATTGCGATAATCGTTCAAGGCATCGAAGGTCCTGAAAATATCCATGCCGTTCTCGGCCGAGCGCTCGACAAAAGCAAGGGCCAGGTCGTCGGCGTAATTTCGATAGCCGACCAGGTTCTGCGCCCGCAGCAGCATGGAGAAAGGGGTTTTTCTAATATAGCGTTTCAAGGTGCGCAAACGTTCCCAGGGGTCTTCGTTGAGAAACCGGTGCATGGTGTCGAAGGTGGCGCCACCCCAGGTCTCGATCGCCCAGAACCCGACCTCATCCATCAGTTCTGCCACCGGAATCATATCCTCGGTACGCCCGCGAGTGGCGAACAGGGACTGATGGCCGTCACGCAGCGACAGGTCCATGATCTTGACAGGATTCTTCGCCTTTGGCCGGTCTGCTGAATAGTTCATTGGGGTCATCTTCACTTGATCGCTCATTGTCGGTGTCTCCTCTTTCCTCATCGGGAACGATTGATGCTGTTAAAAACGCGTAAACGTCCTCAGCTGGATCAATTTCCGCATGGCCATCATCTCCTGCCGCCCGCTCTGTCCCCACTGGCTGAACTCGGAACTCTGAGGTTGCTTGAGAGGCGCTTGCTGCTCATGAGCCGCCATAGCTTCCTCCTGTTGCAGATAGAGACTCACTGCAGCCAGAGCGGCAGCCATTTTCTTTTTTTTACCTGTCATCGCTTCATTCATATTTGCATTACCTGCACAATCCGGCACATAATGAGCGCCTTGGGCAGCATGAGAATCCCGAGGTATTGTCTTAAAGGTCGTGATTAGGAGCTGTATATGGCGTATTCTGTTTCTTCGCCAAGCAGTTTATCTATCTCCGCCTGAACCTCGATGCGTTGCGGATTATTTGCCCACCTGTTCCAGGCTTCCAGGGAACGCCAGGTGCCAATCACCATGCACTCATCTTTTTTATCTATTCTATTCAATGTTTCTCCTGATATATAGCCGGGTTGACTGAGTGCGAGAGTGCGCAATTTATTCAGCAGGAGTGTCAGTTCAGCGACATTAGTATCCTGTAACTTTCGTTTAATAAATACCTTCACGGTCATGTGAATCTCCTTATGATATTCAGAAGAGTGTGCGAATGTTATAGTGGTATATTACCGTGCTTTTTCATCGGATTGGTGTCGCGCTTATTCCGGAGAAGCCCCAGTGACTTTATTATTCTTGCTCTGGTTTTCGACGGTTCGATAATATCATCGATGTAACCGCGTTGGGCTGCCACGTAGGGATTGGCGACAGCATCCTGGTACTCCTTCTCCTTTTCTGCTAGATATGCGTTTGGATCCGTGGCTTTTTGAGCATCCTTGCCATACAAAACTCCAACAGCACCTCTTGCCCCCATCACTGCAATTTCAGCAGTGGGCCAGGCATAGTTAATGTCGCCGCGTAAATGCTTGGAGGACATGACGCAATAGGCGCCGCCATACGCTTTTCGCGTAATGACCGTTACCTTGGGAATGGTCGCCTCGGCAAAGGCATACAGGATCTTAGCGCCGTTGCGTATCACTCCGCCAAACTCCTGAGCGGTCCCAGGCAGGAAGCCAGGAACGTCGACAAAGGTAACAACCGGAATATTGAAACAATCGCAGAACCTGACAAAACGAGCGCCCTTTATTGAGGAGTCGATATCGAGGACACCGGAGAGATGGGCCGGCTGGTTGGCAACGATACCGACACTCATACCATTATACCTGGCAAATCCGACTAAGAGATTTGGTGCGAAGTTTTCTTTAACCTCAAAAAAATCATTGCTATCTACTGTTTGAAGGATAACTTCTTTCATATTGTAGGCAGCATTGGGATTTTCAGGAATAATATGGTTGAGTGCAGCGATCTCCCGATCAGGCGGATCAATGCAGGGCACAAGGGGAGGATTTTCCATATTATTCTGGGGTAGAAAAGAAAGCAGTCGGCGAATATATGCGATAGCATCGGCACCTGACCCAGCAGCATAATCAACAACTCCACTGCGACTGGCATGCATCGCTGCCCCGCCTAATGTTTCTTCGCTGACATCTTCATGGGTCACTGATTTGACGACTTTCGGGCCGGTAAGAAACATATACGATTGTTTCTGGACCATGATGACAAAATCGGTGAGGGCCGGCGAATAGACCGCTCCGCCGGCACAGGGTCCAAAGATCGCTGAGATCTGGGGCACTACACCCGAGGCCATGACATTGCGTTGGAATATCTCCGAATAGCCAGCGAGACTCTCAATTCCCTCCTGAATACGCGCCCCCCCGGAATCATTCAAACCGACCACCGGAGCGCCGTTTTTCATGGCAAGATCCATTATTTTACAGATTTTTTCCGCAAAGGTTTCAGACAGAGAACCGCCGAGTACGGTAAAATCCTGGGCAAAAACATAAACAATTCGGCCATCGACAGTGCCATGCCCTGTTACTACACCGTCTCCCAGGATGACCTGCGTTTCCATGCCGAAATCCCTGCATCTATGGGTTTTGAACATGTCGAATTCTTCGAAAGAACCTTTGTCCAAAAGCAGATCAATACGCTCCCTGGCTGTCATTTGGCCTTTTTCATGATGTTTATCGATTCGTTCTTGACCACCTCCCAAACAGGCTTCTTCCCTGAGCTTTCTCAGATGTTCCAGCTGTTCATCGGTCTTCATGGTTTCTCCTTGGAAAAAATCCGGTTCTTCATGCTACTCAGGGTCTAGCCCGAAAATACCAGCTTATTACCTTATGGATAGGCTCTTTTAATACAGATTCAGAACAATAAACGCAGACCATCATGCACAGTACTATCAAGAACTGTGCCATCTTCCAATGCTAAGCAATAATTGACCGTAGTAAACTTTAGACAGAGCATGATCATTGGTCAATACGATGAATTCCCTTATACGGGTCCTCAATGGTTGGACTCCTTGCGCATGCAATATACGGCATGTTGTCATATTTTTGCATGCAATAATTATCGAACTTCTTTTCTATATATTGTAGCACTTCGACTTTTACACTGCAGATAAGACAGAACAGCACTGGGAATTTTGGGGCACTGTCACAACAGGGGCATACACCTATTCTCGTGCTTCTTCACCTGTTTATTTATCGATTACGAGTTTTTCCTGTACTACGAAATCTAAGATGCACCCTATGCCGGAATCATTCCTTAGAAAAAACTTGCATTGAATCTGCCAAAAATGGTATATTTGCCCCTGCAAATTACAATTCACCCGGCCAAGCCGATGCGAAGCTCATTACCACAGCATCAGACCTGAGGCCATCGCTCATCAGACAGATCAGTTCCCCGCTTTTCTGGGAAGATTCGATCATGAACATGGTGCAGAACGGTTTTGATACCTTCATCGAGGTGGCCCACGGCAAGGTACCCTCCGGGCAGGTTAAGCGGATCGCCTGGGATGTACGGGTTCTGAAGGTGGAAGGCCTGAAAATCATGGCCGAAACACTCGCCGCATTTGGTGTATAATTTTTCGCAGAATTTCAGGGAGCATGAAATGAGCCTGAACGGCAAGATAGCACTCGTTACCGGGGCGGCACAGGGGATCGGCAGGGACATCGCTCTTGCCCTGGCGTCGGATGGCGCCGATGTCGCCATCTGCGACGTAAATCTGGAAGCAGCTCAGAAAACCGCTGGTGACATAGAAGCTCAGGGACGAAAATCCCTGGCGCTGAAAGCCAATGTCGCCTCCTCCGCTGAAGTGACAGCCATGGTCGACCAGATCATTGAAAAATTCGGCAGGATCGACATCCTGGTAAACAACGCCGGCATCACCCGCGATGGACTCATCCTCCGGATGAAGGATGAGGATTGGGACCTGGTCCTCAGCATCAATCTGAAAGGTGCGTTCCTCTGCACCAAGGCGGCGCTCAAATATATGACCAAGCAGCGCAGCGGGAACATCATCAACATCGCTTCGATCGTAGGGGCGATGGGCAATGCAGGCCAGGCTAACTATGTCGCGTCGAAGGCCGGCCTCATCGGCCTGACCAAGACCCTTGCGCGGGAATACGCGAACCGCGGCATTATTGCCAATGCGGTCGCACCCGGTTTCATCGATACAGCCATGACCCAGGCCTTGTCCGAAACGGTCAGGGCAGAGCTCGCGAAACAGATTCCCTTGGGCAAACTAGGGACACCGGCCGACGTGGCAAATGCCGTCCGTTTTCTCGCTTCTCCGTGGGCTTCCTACATTACCGGACAGGTGATCCATGTGAACGGCGGAATGTACATGTAACAGGTATTGCACAAATGCTGCTGCAGTATTAATCAGTGAGAACATAACCAGAGGAGGATAACAATGGCAGAAGTTGAATCAAAAGTAAAAAAAATCATTTCCGAGCAGCTCGGTGTACCGGAAACAGATGTGAAGCCTGAGGCTTCATTCGTGAACGATCTCGGCGCGGATTCACTCGATACCGTCGAGCTCGTCATGGCGCTGGAAGAGGAATTCGGCGTGGAAATCCCTGATGAGGATGCCGAAAAGATCACGACCGTGCAGCACGCCATCGATTACATCAAGGCAAAGGCAAAGTAACTCCGAACATATTTTTTTTCTGTTCCATCGTAATCCAAAAGCCAGAAGACCTCTTTCGCAGCATCGGAAACCGGTTTTTTGGCTTTTCGGATTTTCCACTCCCTTGGCGAGAACCGATCGTCTCCTTATTTGGAAGGCAATCTACCCCCGGCTGATCGCCCGGGGTAACGGAGGCGTGAGCTCCGTCGGGCGGAGGTACACGGCGAAGTCACAGGCAGGAGGTACTTCTTTTTGAAAAAAAGAGTTGTTGTTACCGGCGTCGGGATGATCACTCCCGTCGGACTCGATACGGAGACTAGCTGGGAAGGTATGGCCAGCGGAAAATCCGGCATTGGCCCCATCACGCATTTCGATGATAAAGCCATCCCGACGCAGATAGCGGGCGAGATTCAGGGATTCGATCCGGAAAAATATATCGAACCCAAAGAGATCAAAAAGATGGATCGCTTTATACATCTTGCGATCGCGGCGAGCCAGATGGCCATGGACTCCTCAGGCTATACCGTCACATCGGAAAACGCCGAACGGGTCGGTGTTATTATGAGTGCGGGTATGGGAGGCCTTCCAGCTATTGAGCGTGTTCATGAAGCCTACCTCGAAAAGGGCTACAGGCGGATCACCCCGTTCTTTATTCCCATGACCATCATCAATGAGGTGGCTGGCCACATATCGATGCGTTTTAACGCAAAAGGTCCCAATATCAGCGTGGTGACAGCCTGCGCATCCGGCACCCACTCAATCGGCGATGCTTTTAAATGGATCCAGCGCGGGGATGCCGATGTTATGATCGCCGGAGGTACCGAATCGTGTATATGCCCGCTCGCCGTCGGCGGGTTCAATGCAATGAAAGCGCTCTCTACGCGGAACAGCGAGCCACAAAGGGCAAGCCGGCCTTTTGATGCCGAACGGGATGGATTCATCATGGGTGAGGGGTCTGGCGCCCTGATCCTTGAGGAAATGGAATCAGCCCTTCAACGCGGCGCACGCATCTACGCAGAAGTCGTCGGCTATGGCGCGTCCGGAGACGCTTATCATATTACATCCCCTGCACCAAACGGTGAAGGTGCCGCACGCTGCATGAAGATGGCGATCAAAGACGCCGGGATTGCACTGACCGATATGGGCTATATCAACGCCCACGGAACCTCCACCAAGTACGGAGACGAACTTGAGAGCATTGCAATCAAGACCGTGTTCGGCGACCATGCCTTTAAGATCCCGATCAGCTCAACAAAATCCATGACCGGCCATTTACTCGGCGCTGCCGGAGGCGTGGAAGCCGTGGTCTCCGTTCTTGCATTAGACCGCGGTATCCTTCCACCGACGATCAATCTGGAGCATCCCGATCCGGAGTGCGATCTGGATTACATCCCGAACACCGCAAGAAAAGTTCAGGTAGACGTCGCCATGTCCAATTCCTTCGGATTCGGCGGCACAAATGCCTGCCTGGTTTTCCGCAGATTCCGGAAATAAGATGGCCTCTCTCCCGGACTTCCAAAAGCGAATCGGCTATCCATTCAAGGACCCTGAGCTTCTTGAGCGAGCACTTACGCACAAGTCCTACGCGAATGAGAACAGGGTGCCCTACCACAATGAGAGGATGGAATTCCTCGGTGACGCCGTCCTCAACCTCGTTGTAAGCGAATTTCTGATGAAAACCTGCCCGGACTCGAATGAGGGTGACCTCTCCCGGTTCAGGGCAGCTGTCGTAAGCGAGCCCGCGCTTGCAGGAATCTCCCGCGAAATCGGCCTCGGAACGCACCTCCTTCTCGGCAAAGGGGAGGAGCAGACCGGAGGCAGAAACAAGGATTCCCTCCTCGCGGACAGCCTTGAAGCGCTTATTGCCTCAGTCTATCTCGATGCCGGTATGCAGGCCGCCGAGTCGTTTGTCATACGTTTTTTCGAGGATGTGATAAAAAAGACGTGCGCCTTCGGCGGGACGCTCGACCATAAGACAGAGCTTCAGGAGCTCTGCCAGGAGCGGCTCAAGCAGCTTCCTGATTATCGGGTGGTTTCCGAGACCGGACCCGACCATCAGAAGCAATTTACTGTCGAGCTTTATGTCAAAGGCGAGGTGCATGGGCGCGGCATCGGAAAAAGCAAGAAAGAAGCGGAGCAAAAAGCGGCAAAAGAAGCGCTGAAGAACCTATCCGCAAAAAGTTAATGGTTGAGGGACTGAGATTCAACACTCCACTTTCCGCATTTTTCATTCCTCATGCTGCAATGGAGCGAAGCGGCTATGATCATCCCCTTCTTTATTCCGCACGCAGGATGCCCTCACGCCTGTGTGTTCTGCAATCAAAAGAACATCACTGGCCGCAAAGCCCCAGTCTCACCTGAAGACCTTACTCCAACGATAGACAAGTATCTTGCAATGAATTCCGGCTCAGCATTAGTTCACGTCGCGTTCTACGGCGGAACATTTACAGCGCTTTCCGCAGAAATCCAAAGAGCCTACCTTCAGCCCATCCAGGCATATATCCGCTCCGGGAAAATCCGTTCAATCCGTCTTTCAACCCGTCCAGACTGCATAACTTCAGAAATACTGAACCTGCTCCGCGATCACCATGTTGAGACAATTGAATTGGGCGCCCAATCAATGGACGACCGGGTGCTCATGCTCGCAGGCCGCGGCCACCGCGCGGATGATACGGTCCGGGCAATTGACCTGATCAAAGAATATGGCACTTCCCTTGGCATACAATTAATGCCAGGCCTCCCGGGAGATTCGCGGGATGGTTTCCTGAGTTCGGTGAGTGCTATTACGGCGCTCGCTCCGGATTTTGTCAGGTTATATCCCGCACTCGTGATCCGCGATACCCCCTTGGCCACGCTTTACACCAAAGGCTGCTATACACCTCTCACCCTGGATGACGCTGTTGACCTGTGTCGTGAGGCTCTTATCCAGTTCGACCAGTCCGGGATTCCGGTCTACAGAATCGGACTGCAGCCCTCCGAGGAGTTGATGACACCAGGAATGATCATCGCGGGCCCCTATCACCCCTCTTTCGGACAATTGGTCAAATCGTCGGTCTTCCTGGATAAAATGCGTACGATCCTGAGAGCACGGACCAGCAAGGATTCGGATGTCACTTTTCAGGTCAATGATATCGACCTTTCCGCCGCAATCGGCCAACATAAGTCAAATATTACATTGCTGAAACAGGAATTTGGCATCCGGAATCTGCGTATTGTTGCGAAAAAGCGGTTGCCGCGAATCGATGCACCGCGATACTGTATCGAACCCGTTCTCCCTGACGTGGGAAGGTAATAACCAGCTGAGAATCCGGAAAAGATGAAAATGCACAAGCAAGATCGCGAGGAATGAGGTGCTGCGCAGGTCAGGCTGAATTATTCAGAAGGACATCCTTACAAACAAATAAGGTCGAGAGATATCATTCCTTCAGTTTCTTAAGGATAAACAGGCTCAACTGGAACTGTCCTCCCTCCTCTTCCTTCACCATCTGATAGAATTCGCATTTTTCACAATTCTCGTACTTTTTCGCGAACGTACCCTGCACCACTCCCCCGCACATGGTTCCCGCCACGATCCAGCAGGCTCTTCCGGCATTGGCACCACCATGGATCCCCTGGAGTTTGCTCTCTATTGTCGTTGGACAGACACCGAGATCGACTCGGTCACCACCCGGCTGCCTTCCGCATTTTTTGTATTCCCAGCAATTCAGCTTTTTTTTCATAGTTTTCCTCAGAGCTGATGTTCAATAAACAGTTTCACGCTTGCTCAACAATGATACGGCTTTTGGCAAAGGATATCTCACGCACTTCCCCCTGGACCTTTTTTTCTTCTCCGAACAGGCTCCGGACCACTACTTCACCCTGTTCTGCGTGTACATAGTTAACTGATTCGAGGAGCAGTTCTTCAACATTATTCTTTTTTACATAAGCTTTTAAATCGCACATTTTATTAGCCTTTCATAGCGCTCTCTGCCGCAACCGGAAATAATAAACCCGCCTCATGCTGCATGATCGGCGGGTCATTTTCTTGCGATATTTCCTGTGTTGTCAGGAGGCGGCGCAGCACGCATTGTTTCGCTTTTAACCTTCATGCCGCGGCACTCGGCGAGGTACGACAGTGTTCCGCATGAATTCCTGGCGCTGTTCACGTTCGCCCGAGGTCGTTGTTTCCTCGTTTTTTCAATTTCCTGTTTCATGGATCGTTCTAGGCCTCTCTATGTCTAATTTATCTATAACACAGGATGGTCTTGAAATCAAGGTAAATAGCGGACGCCATCGCTAAACATCACGATGCATTGTGAGAAAAACAGTGCGGGATGAAGCTAGAATGATGCCGATAAATCAGAGGTTGATCTTCTTTCTCATGAGCTGAAATGGCAGCGGCGCAAGCAGTACGACAATTACCACCATCCAGACCATACTCGAGACCGCACCGGTAAAGGTTCCTGCTGACAACGCTCTGCATAGTGTGACCAGATGATAGAGGGGTGACAGGAGCGCCAGGCCGGCTACAGCATCAGGCATGGCGTCCAGGGGGAAAAATATCCCAGAGAACAGGAAGAGCGGCGTCATGAAGAGCGTATAGAAATAGCTGAAAGAATCAATTCCCGGCACGATAGCACAGGAGATGAGCGACAGTTCGGCAAAAATCACTCCGCCTAAAAAGACGAACGGAAGCGCAAGAAGAATAAGCGATGAGCCTACGAGGCCGAAGAGCGCCACCACTATCATTATGGTGATGCCGAAAATAACGCTTTTCGTCGCTCCCCAGATGAGTTCTCCGAGGATAAGTTCATCAAGATTTACGGGCGTAGCCAATATCGCATCGAATGTCTTCTGGAAGGTCATCCGGATGTACGTGCCATAGGTGCACTCATATACTGCGGCGAACACTGACGAGGAAGCAATAATACCGGGTGCGATGTAGTTGATATAGGGCTGCCCATGAATATCCTGAACAAATGCGCCGAGACCCAAGCCCATTGCAAGAAGATAGAAGACAGGTTCCGCGAAATTAAGCGCAAAGCTCGTCTTGTACAGCTTGGTGTAGACAAGCCAGTGTCGCTGCCAGACACGGAATGCGCTCTTAATCCGCAAGACTCCTCCCCGTCAGCTTGAGATACACATGTTCCAAATTGCCGCCATGCAGGGTGGAAAGACTTGCCGGTGAATCAATGGTCACAATCCTTCCTGCGTCCATGATCGCCACGCGGTCGCACAGCCGTTCAGCTTCCTCCATATAGTGCGTGGTCAGCAACAACGTAGTATTCTTTGCCTTGAGTTGGTCCAGTTTTTCCCATACCGACCTCCTGCTGTGCGGATCAAGCCCGGTCGTAGGCTCGTCAAGGATCAGCATCTCCGGATCGTTCACCAGTGCGCGCGCCAGCAGCAGGCGGTGCTTCATACCTCCTGACAAATGTTCGATCTTGACATCAGCCTTATCCTGCAGACCAACGAATTCGAGCAGTTTTCGTGCGAGTCTTATGCCGTCCCGTTTCGGAATATCGAAATACCGGCCATATACGAAAAGGTTTTCGAGCACCGATAGATCGGGATCAAGATTGGCTTCCTGAGGCATGATGCCAAGTCGGGATTTAATCTCTCTCGCGTCCAGCGAGACATCCTGTCCGAAGACCCTGACCAAGCCCCCGGTCGGTTTCAGAGCGCAGGAGATGATCCTGAGGACGGTGGTCTTGCCTGCCCCATTGGGGCCGAGAAAGCCGAAGCACTCACCCTCCTGGATTGAAAGGTCAAACCCGTCAACGGCCCGGAGGCCGTCAAAGTCCTTGATGAGTCCATGAGCTGAAACGATATCCATGATAGTGACAAGAATGGCTGGTCCGGATTCAGTGCGGAACCGCGTATGCCCACGGTCTTAGAGAAGAACGATCATCAGCATCGCCGGCGCTATTCGACAGTCACCTGGTTCCTGCCCGCCTGCTTGCTCCGGTACATGAGCATATCAGCCCGTTTGACGAGCGATTCAATCGTGTCGCCGGGCTGCGCTAACGTAGCTCCGATCGAGATCGTCACGACGAAATCGGGGATCGACGGTAGGCTGGACCGCTCAATCAGCGTCCTGCAGCGGTTTGCCGTCGCAACCAGTTCCTCCCCCTCCACATTCGCGATCACCGCCACGTATTCCTCGCCGCCCCAGCGGCTCATGATGTCAAACGACCGCATGCTGTTCTGAAGTGTCTTGGCGACCATCTTCAGCACTTCATCGCCGCGATCGTGCCCATACTGGTCGTTGACCTTTTTAAAATGATCAATATCAGCGAACAGGATGCCGAACCGCCAGTTGTACCGCTGGAGTTCCTCGATCCTTGCACGCAGGGTGATTTCCGCATACCTCCTGTTGGCAAGCCCGGTGAGCGGGTCCAGGAAAGCCAGCCGTTCAAGTTCAGCCAGCCGTTCCAGCGACTGGGCCAACGGCGTATTATCGGTGAATATCTCGACGCCGCCGGCAATACTTCCACCGTTTTCACGGATGGGAGCAACATGCACTTTAACCTGAACCCGGTGCCCGTCACGGTGATGCATATAGACCTCGGTCTTGCGCTCCACACCGTCGCGTACGGTGTCCGCGAGCGGGCAGATCTCCGTGCAAAGGATGTTCCCGTCCTTGTCAACGTGCAGAAAGATATCCTCGTTGCATCGCCTCCCGATGACCTCGGAGGCCGTATACCCCGTGATGCGCTCCGCCCCTTTGCTCCAGTAGTTTATTTTTCGTTCCCGATCGACAAAATAGACTCCGTCATCCAGGTTCTCCAGAAGAGTTTTGATATACACATCGTCGTTTTTCATCATGCTCCTCGCAGCGGCGATCCGCTTTCCCTGCCTATTTTCTGATTTCCAGCGTTTCCAGCGACTGCAGCACGTGCTCGATCTTTTCCCGAAGGTGCTCATGCTTCCCCCGCACCTCCTCTGAATCCATTTCAGCACTCCGAACTTCCCGCAGTTCCTGTTCCAATTCACGGATGCGCGCTTTGAGCGTGCTGTTTTCCTTGGACATGGCGCGCACCCTGTCCACGATCGTTCCAAATCTCTGATCCAGGCTCTGCAAAGCCGCGCTCTGCAAATCTCTATTCAGCATGCTTCACCAGCGTGGTCTCGTTCGACTCCGGGGCGGCCATGCCCGTATTTCTTCCATATATTCTTTTATATTCGGCATAGTTTCTCATCACTTTTTTCACATAGCCGCGCGTTTCCGAAAAGGGTATCAACTCCACGAACATATCGCGGTCCCCTTGATAGCCGTTCCTGTTAATCCACGCTGCGACGACCTCCGGGCCCGCATTGTAGGCTGCCGCTACCAGTAAGGGATCGTTTTTGAACCGCTTCATGAGATGGCTGATATACCAGGTCCCGAGATTGACCCCGGTATCCGAATCAAACAGTTTTTCCCGGTCAAATCCTGAAAGCCGCGTAATCTGCGCCGCCCACTCCCCGGTCGCCGGCATCACCTGCATGAGGCCGCGAGCGCCTGCCGGTGAAAGCGCCTCCGCGCGAAACTGGCTCTCCTCCCTGATGATCGCGGCGATGAAATAGGGATCCTGGCCATATTTTCTTGCATACGTGGAGATGCTCTCCCAATGCCCCTGGGGATAGGCAAGCAGCCAGAGATCCTCGGCAGTACCTTTCGCGGGGCCATCAAGGTAGCGCTCGTAGCTCCTCAGGACCAGCAGGAACGAACGATGATAGTCGCCCAGCTCAAAATACGCCTTACTCAGCCCTATCAGCGCGCCTTTTCGCTTCGGAAGGCGTTCCTGGAGCAGGGACAACTCAAACGAAGCATCCTTTTTCAGGTCCAGATGCATGAGTTCAAGCGTTCTTTTAAAAAGCGGGGCAGTGGCAAACAGCTGCTTAGTTTCCTCAGTCCAGACAGGGGGGCCGTCATCCATGTCATATGCCGCCAGGGGGTCCTCAAGGCAGGGCGATTCAGCACACGGCGCGGCGATCTCTGCACTGTCATCAGGCAGCGTAACTGTTCCGGATGATTCCAGGCGAGCCTTGCGTTCCATTGCCCGATATCCATAGTAGGTAAAAGGGGCCTTCGCAAGTACCTTGTCAAAATAGCCGACCGCGCGGGGTATATCCCCTCTTTTTTCCGATGCCCTTCCCTGCCAGTAGCGTGCCTGAGGCACGAGAAATGAACGGGGATAATGGCTCACCAGGTCTTGCAGCACCTGCTCGGTCTTTTTATAATCGCCCGCTCTGTAATGAGACCAGGCGCGCCACCAGATGGCGCTGTCAGCGAACTTGCTGTCCGGATACTCCTGCACCAGCCGGCCGTACACGCTGAGCGCCTTCTTCACATCACCCGACTCGCGGTGAATATTGCCGGTCAGGAATAGGACATCGTCTGCCCATTCGCTCGAGGGGAACCGGTCCAGGAGTTTCTGGAATGCCTTTACACCCCTATCCCAATCCCCAAGCTTGCTGTAGGACTTTCCTGTCCAGTACAGGGCTTCTGGCGTCCTTGCATCTCCCGGAAACTCCTTCGCCATCTTTTCGAGAGTGGCAGCGGCTTCTCCCCGTTTCCCGAGGTGGAATTGAGCGACTCCTGATCTAAACATCGCATCAGAGCGGTGCACACCCCCAGCGTCCAGATCAAGATATTTTAAAAACGCTTCCAATGCCCTGTCGTATTGACCTATGCGAAAGAGGTTCCTGCCGCGCTCGTACCATTCCTCGGGGGAAAGTACGGTAATTTCCGCGCCGCCGGCTTTGAGTTCCCCGAGGGCCCGTTCAACCTCGGGATCATTCTGGCTGCCGGGATATCGCACCCATACATTCTGATACGAGCGTACGGACTGCGCAAGATTGGCTTCAGCAAGTAGCGCTTTGCCGAGTCCCAACCCGGCCGCAGGTGCAAACTCGGAACGGGGGTAGTCCTGTAGGAATTTATCGAAGGCCTCAGCAGACAGGTCATAGGCATAGGAGTCATATAACGCCTGCGCCCTCCGGAACGAGGCGCGCACAACCAGTGAACTGGCGGGATAGCGCTCAACCACCTGATCATACAGGACCGCTGCAGCGGAGAAACGGGATTTGGCAGCATGATAGTCTGCCATCAGAAATACTCCGTAGTCAGCAAGTTCGGGATACTCGGACTGTACGCGCAGCATGGCGGCAAGGGCCTCCGTTGCCAGATCCTGCTGGATCAGAGCCTGTTCCACCAAAAATAGTGCCCGTTTATACCAGGGTGTTCCGGGATACTGCTCGATGAGCCCGCTTGCCAGCAGCAAGGCTCCGGCGTGGTTCCCCGATTTTAGCGCCTCCCGTGCCGATCTAAAATCTCTCTCTGCACCGGTGAAATTATCCGGAGAGAGAAGCCTTTCCGCAGGATGAACCACGGTCTTATTAAATGGCCGCGGTTCGACAGCAGGATTCGCAGGCATGTACAGGGCAGTATCCGGAGGTGGCAATTCCACGGATGCGCATGCAGACAGACCCGCCAGAAGCGATACCAGCAGTATCTGCTTGATAATTTTCATAGTATAATTCGAATGCCTCATATAATAGCCGGTCAGCTTGGCTCTACTTGACCTCTATAATATAGGGGGCAAGGAGGCAAGTCAATAGTTGTTGTGGGAACTAAAAAGCCGCGCTGGTCAGACGTTTGGCAGTTACCGGATACCGAGAAAACGGGGAAGCTGATCGCGGGCCGTCTCAAGGCGGAGAATGAAACGCTCTTCTGGTGAAGTGATAGAGTCAGCGTTTTCTGATGAAGGGACAGGGGGCGTATCAGGGCTGTACACAAGCATATGGAAGGCTACGGAAGTCACGACCTTGTCAGGCAGCGGCAGCAGTTCCATTTCACTCACGAACTCTATCCATCTGTCGGCCATGCGGACCTGCTGCGCAGCATCCTGGCCGTTCAAATAGTCCGCCACGGTTCTTCGGGAAGCGCGGGAAAACCCTGAACACACATTAAGCTCCGGCAGAACGATGTGCGATGCTCCATTCTCGAATACCCTGCCGAGCGGGAACAACCTGCATGCCAGGGGCCGCGATGTGTAGATGCGGCATCCCTTGCTGGTCCAAAAATGACAGGACGGATCCCGCGGCAGCATGACCAGCGGAAAGCCCTTGGCACGGTCCGTATCCACGATATCAAGCAGGTCCTCATATCTCATGCCGCTTTCCCTGCAGATCAGCGAGATTTCATAGGGATTCAGGATGATGGGCGCGCTTTTTGTGCAGCAGTTCGATTCGCACCCGTCCATGCCGCAGGCAAGCTCGACCAGGTCAATGCTTTTCAGTATTGAAGCAGCCGAACCGGCGATCATTATGGTTGTCAGGGATTTATCATTCATCGGCAATAAAAAAAGGACGCGGCCTATACCTGCCTGCGTCCCTTGCAGCGCCAGCAGTCTGCGTGGAACTTATTTCCCAATCAGCTTTCCCCCTGCTTTCACATGCCACACCACCAGGAGAGGACTGGCAACGAAAATTGACGAGTACGTGCCTATGATAACGCCCATGAGCAGGGCAATCGAGAACTCGTGCAGTACTTCTCCGCCAAAGAGCACCAGAGGAATGAGCACCAACACCACGGTAAGCGACGTAATGATGGTGCGCGACAGCACTTCATTGATGCTGCTGTTCACGAGATTCGGCAGGGTATCCTTCTTATTCCGCTTGAGATTTTCCCGGATCCGGTCGAAGACCACGACTGTATCGGTCAGCGAGTAGCCTGCAAGCGTCAGGAGTGCTGTAACGATCAGAAGGTTGATCTCCTTGTCCAGAATGTAGAATATGCCGAGCACGGCAAGCACATCGTGCATGGTCGCGACTGCCGCTGCCACGCCGAACTTGAACTCAAACCGGAACGCGATGTACAGGATAATCGCGAGCATGGATACTGCGATGGCCACCAGAGCATCACGCTGGAGCGCCTTGCCGATCACCGGACCTATTTCCATGATGCTCTCGACCTCGAAGGGATTCGCGGGGAACTCCTGCCGAAAAAGGTTTTGCACCTTGTCCGATGTACCTTCGGATTCGCGCAGCCTGATCAGGATGCTTTCACCCGTTCCTACCTCCTGAATCGTGGCTCCCGGGAACCCGCTCTTGTCGAGCGCCGCACGTGCCTTGTTCACCGGTATCGCTTCCTTGAAACGGAGCTGCACGGTAGTGCCGCCCTTAAAGTCTATGCCGAGGTTTGCCTTCCCCCGCCCCACTTGAATCAGGCCGACAATGCCCAGCCCGATGAGCAGGCATGCGATGGTGAAGGAGATGTTTTTCCATCCCATGAAATCGATGTTTGTCTTATGCAGAATCTGAAGCATTGTATCCTCCGGAATAAAGTCGTTCACCACGCTGTTCAGCCGGGTTTGAAACTGGATCATTCCCGTAAACAAGGTGATGCAGATGTTAGATGCTGAGTTTCTCCAGCTTCCATCTCGTGTTGACAATGTCAAAGATCACCTTAGTGCCCACGAGCGCTGAATACAGGTTGATCATGATGCCAAGGCTGAGCGTCACGGCGAAGCCCTTGATCGGGCCGGTGCCGAACAGGAACAGCGCCGCCGCGGTAATAAGCGTGGTCACGTGCGAATCCAGGATCGTCATAAAGGCCTTGTCGTACCCGGCATCCACCGCGGGCCGCGGCAGTTTCCCCGCGCGAATCTCCTCGCGGATGCGTTCAAACATCAGCACGTTCGAATCCACACCCATGCCGATGGTCAGGATAATGCCCGCAATGCCCGGCAGGGTAAGTGTCGCGTTCAGGAGCGCCATGGCTCCCAAGAGCAGAACCATGTTCAGAACCACCGCGTAGTCGGCAATGAGGCCCGAGAGGCGATAGTAGATCAGCATGAACAGGAGCACGAAACCGCAGCCGAACATTGCCGCGCGTACACCCATGTCTATGGAATCCTGGCCGAGCGACGGGCCCACGGTCACATTCTGGATGATCTTCATGGGAGCCGGGAGCGACTCGCGCAGCACGATCGCAAGCTTCGCTGCTTCATCGTGCGTGAAACTGCCCGTAATCTGCGCGTTGCCTCCGCTGATCCGGTCCTGGATCCTCGGGGCGGAATGCACCACGCCATCAAGGACGATGGCGAGCTGTTTGCCCACATTATCGCCGGTGATGCGGTCGAAGATCTTCGAGCCTTCGCTGTCAAAAACAATGGACACTGCTGGTTTGTTGTACTGATCGATCCCGACCTTGGCCTCTTTCAGCCTGTCGCCGGTCAGCAGAGTCTGTTTATAAATGAGATACGGCTGCTTCACGACTTTGCCGCTGTCATTCACATCCTCGCCGTACAAGACTTCACTGTCTGCCGGCACGGTGCCCGCGAGCGCCTTCTGGATGTTACTCACGGTGTTCAGGAGCTTGAACTCGAGCCTGCCCGCGGTCTTGATGAATGAGATCGCCTCCTGGGGATTTTTCACACCCGGAAGCTGAAGCGCGATCTGGTCGTTTTCCTGCTTGTAGATCGCTGGTTCCGCGACGCCGTACTTGTCCACCCTGCGGCGTGTGCGTTCGAGCGCCTGCGTTACCGCCCACTCCCTGAGGCGCTTCGCCTCCGTTGCCAGCATGGTGTAATCCAGTTCACCCTTGGCGCGGTTCTTGATCTCGATAATCTTATAATTATCCTTAACCAGTTTTTCAACCTTTTCGGCAAGCGCTTCATCGAATTTGGCGATGACGGTCTGCCCCGACCTGCTGAACGTCACCGCGATCGCCTGCGTCGCAGCCGTGGTCTGAAGGTCTGCGATGATATTGTCCAGGGACGATTCGACTGCCTTGATCGTATCCACTTCCATAACGATATGGCTGCCTCCGCGGAGATCGAGCCCCAGGGATATTTTGGGAACACTGTGCTTCCACCAGTCCGGCAGCCCGGACGACATTGGCGTCGAGGGAACGAACAGGAACAGCGCTACTGCCACCGAAAGGGCAATAAGCGCCAGTCTCCACTGTATGCTTTTCTTCATATTACCAGCCTCCTGATACGTAATAAATAATGATGCATTGCAATGGCGAATCAATGCGTGGGGGAATCGACAATTATCCGTGCATTGGTATCGCCGATTCGCGCCCTCTTCGATTCACCAATTCACTCTTTCTTATCTTCTGGCTTCACCACCATGCCCACGGAACCGCGGGTCACTTTCACCTTAACGCCCTCGGCGATCTTTACCGTCAGGGTGTCCGCTGTGGTGTTCTCGACCACCGCGTACATACCGCCAGCGGTGACGATCTCATCGCCCTTTTTGAGCTCATCCACCATCTTTTTATGTTCCTTCATCTTCTTCTGCTGTGGACGGATCAGGATGAAGTAGAAGATGACGAAGATCACGGCCATCATGATGAGACCCTGATAGCCTCCGCCACCCTGGGCTGCTGCATCTCCACCGGGAGCCCCCATTGCATAAGCTGCTGCGATAAACATGTGTACCTCCTAAGATATAGTATATTGTGCGATTCAAGATGCACGATGCAGATTTTCAGAAGTTCTCATGCATCATGGATCATGCATCATTGGTGTCTCTCTTCGCCAAAAATCCTTTTTTAAACGCCGGAAACCTCTCCTGCTCCAAACTAAGCCTGACTGACCGCATCAGGTCCAGATAGAAATAGATGTTATGAATAGTGCCCAGCCGCATTGCCAGTATCTCTCCCGCGCTGAACAGATGCCGCAGATAGGCACGGGTAAAATTCCTGCACGTATAACATCCGCATTCGGGATCGATTGGTTGAGGGTCCCGTTCGTAACGGGCATTCCGGATCACCACTCTGCCGAATGAAGTGAAAAATGTTCCATTCCGCGCGTTGCGAGTCGGCATAACACAGTCGAACATGTCAATTCCCCGTTCGACGCCTTCAAGCAGATCCTCAGGTGTTCCCACACCCATGAGATAGCGCGGACGATCCGCGGGAAGCGACGGCATCGTCGCCTCGATCATTTCGAACATCAGCGGCTTGGTCTCGCCCACCGAAAGGCCGCCGATCGCATAGCCTTCAAAGCCGATGTCCACCAGCGCATCAGCCGATTGTTTTCTCAGGTCCGGATGCATGCCGCCCTGGACAATACCGAACAGCGCCTGCCCGGTGTCCTTTTTCGCGTCTCGGCAGCGCCTTGCCCAGCGTATGGTGCGCTCATGGGATTCCAGCGCGTAATCCCGCGTTGCGGGATAGGGCGTGCACTCGTCGAATGCCATGATGATGTCCGCACCGAGCGCCTCCTGAATCTCCATGGCGAATTCAGGCGTAATCAAATGTTTGGCGCCGCCGTCGAGCGGAGACTGGAATGTGACCCCTTCTTCGGTGATCTTTCTGAGCTCCGCCAGACTGAACACCTGGAATCCACCGCTGTCCGTCAGGACCGGCCGGTTCCATCCCATGAACTTCTGCACCCCGCCGAATTCCTTAATAAGTTCGTGCCCCGGTCTCAGGAACAGGTGATAGGTATTGGAGAGGATGATCTCCGCTCCCAGTTCCACCAAATCAGCCGGAGAAAGCGCCTTGACCGTGGCCTGCGTCCCCACCGGCATGAATACCGGCGTATTGATCTCTCCGCGGGAAGTGGCCATTCTCCCCAGACGGGCGGAGGAAGCCGGGTCGTTTTTTAATAATGAAAAATTAAACACGTTGTCAAAGGGTCATGGGTCATGTAGCAAGTGTCATGGAAACCAATACGATACAGTCGATTTCCTTCCTTGACGCCTGCCCTTTCCCCCTTGACCCTGATTCTCTCACATTTTCTCCGGTGCATTTACGCCCAGGATCTTCAGCGCGCTCCGGATCACCGTCTGGACCTGTTTCAACAGAAAAAGCTTCATTGCCGTCCGCTTGACATCGTCGGTGATGATCCGGTGTTTGTAATAATAATTATGCAGCAGCCCGGCCAGGTCCTGCAGATAGAAGGTCATGCGGTGCGGTTCGTATGCCAGCGCGGCTTCTTCTATTACTTCGGGATACTTTGCCAGGGCCTTGATGATCCCCTGTTCTTCCGGCAGATCGAGGAGCGCGAGATCGGCAGCGTCGCTCTTCGGGACTTCGATACTCCGGGTCGCTGCCTCGCGGAACAGACTCGCCAGTCTGGCGTGAGCGTACTGCACATAATATACCGGATTTTCACGGGACTGTTCCTTTGCCACCTCGAGATCGAAATCCAGATGGCTGTCCGACCTTCGGGTCAGAAAGATATAGCGTGCCGCATCGCTGCCCACATCCTGCACCACGTCCCGGAGCGCCACGAAATTCCCCGCTCGCTTCGACATGGGCACCGGCTGACCGTGCCGCAGGATCGCCACCAGCTGCACCAGAAGCACATGGAGCGAATCCCGGGGATGGCCGAAAGCCTGAATCACAGCCTGCACGCGCGGAATATACCCATGATGGTCCGCACCCCAGATGTTCACCAGCGTTTT
The DNA here is from genome assembly GCA_964447405.1 of uncultured Nitrospiraceae bacterium. Lineage (GTDB taxonomy): Bacteria > Nitrospirota > UBA9217 > UBA9217 > UBA9217 > JALNZF01. The sequence goes on from CAYUSP010000005.1 coordinate 63,549, forward strand.
AAAGCCTCGTCCAAGCTTGTTCCGGTGATACGCGATATCGGTCGCCAGGTAGGTATATGACTTGTCCTTCTTAACGACGACGCGGTCCTTGTCATCGCCGAAGGTTGTGGAACGCAGCCACAAAGCGCCATCCAGTTCATAGAGGTTCCGGCTCTCCCTCAATTCATCGAGGGACTGTTGAACCGAACCATCATTGAGCAATGCGGCCTCGCTGAACCAGGTATCGAACCGCACACCGAATGCTTCTAGATCGCTCCGGATATCAGCAAGCATCATTTCTTTTCCGAAGTCGCCGAAAACGTCGCTGCAATCCTCAAAGGATTTGTTCAAATATTTGCTTCCGTGCAGCTTGCTAAAGCCCTGGGCTATCTCCTCGATATAGCCGCCGTGGTAGCCATCCTCTGGGAAGGGAGCCGGATTGCCGAGCGCCTGCTGATACCTGGCATAGACCGACTCGGCTAGCAGTCGTATCTGCCTGCCAGCATCGTTGATATAGAACTCCCGCGTAACATCGTACCCGACGGCAGCGAGCAGGTTCCCGAGCGCATCGCCGATTGCCGCTCCCCTGCCATGACCGACATGCAGCGGTCCGGTGGGATTCGCGCTCACGAACTCCAGAAGAACTTTCTCGCCTTTACCGAGGTTCGGCAGGCCGTATCCTGGCCCGTCATTTTCTATTTCAAAGAGCGTTTTTTTCCAGCGGTCCTGCTTGAAGGTGAAATTGATAAATCCCGGACCGGCGATATCGGTCTTCGCGATGAGGCCGTCTTCGTCCTGGATGTTCGCGACAATAATTTCTGCGATCTTTCGCGGCGGCTTGGACTCGGGCTTCGCCAGGACCAGGGCAAGCGTGGTCGCCAGATCACCGTGGCTCTTGTCTTTCGGGGTTTCAAGCGCTATTGCCGGTTTTACTTCGAGCTTTAGTTCACCCTTTTCTTGTGCCCGGGTTAGGGCCTGCAGAAGGATTTCGGTAAGGGTCTGCTTCATTGATATTCAGTGTTTTCCTCGCGTTACAAGTGAGAAAGTATATCGTATTGTTCTAAAATGTCAATAGAATAATCCCTTTACTTACCCTTTTGGGTGTGGTACTTTAGGACAAGAGGTGAGAAACCGGCATGTGGATCCAGATGAATGTATCAACCATCCTCTTCGACAGCAGAAACAGCAGCTATATTGTCGTGCTGAAGGATGAAAACGGCAGCAAAGTGCTTCCCATCTGGATCGGCGCTGCGGAAGGCAACTCCATAGCCCTGGCCATGAGCAACACCAAGTCTCCTCGTCCTCTCACCCATGATCTTATCACCAGCATTTTCGACCGCCTCGAGATCGAGATAGCCCGCGTGGTCATCAGCGACCTGATTGACAATACGTTTTACGCATCGCTCTATCTCCTTCAGAACAGCAAGGAATATCACATCGATTCGAGGCCCAGCGACGCCATCGCGATCGCCATCCGCATCGGTGCTCCGGTGTTCGTTCAGGAGGAAGTGATCGCAAAGCAGGATAAGACCACCATCGATACGTGGATTAAAAACCTCGGCGAAAGCGGAGGGGGCGGGACGGAGTTCAATGCTTAATTTTTAAATACAGTTCAGCGTTCAGAGTTCAAAGTATAACGATACATTCCTCATTCGTAATTCATAATTCGTAATTCTAAATTTACTTCCCCCCCCACCTAGGCGATAGATCATTTTCCACTCCCATGCTGTCAAGCACCCTGGAAACGATGAAACCAACCATGTCCGAAATGGTTTTGGGATGCTGGTAAAATGCCGGCATTGCAGGGATGATGTGGCAACCAAGCTCGGACAGGGTTAGCATATTTCGGAGATGAATAGCCGAAAGCGGGGTCTCGCGCGGTACGATGATCAGTTTTCTCTTCTCCTTGATCGTGACATCGGCTGCGCGCTCGATCAGGTTCGAAGCGAAACCGTTCGCGATCGATGCCAGCGTTTTCATGGAACAGGGTATCACGACCATAGCGTCCACCTTTACCGATCCGCTCGCAATACTCGCGTACATGAAGTTCTCATCAAAGTACGTTATCTGCCCTTTCCGCGCTCCGAATTTCTTCTTAAGTGCGAATTGGACATCGGCATCAGATCCCTTGAGCATAAGCCCTGTCTCGTCATGCAGGATTGAAAGGCCATCGTTGGAAATGACCAGGTAGATCTGGTGGCCTCCCTGAATCAGAACTTCGAGAAGCCTGTGGGCATACGGGGCGCCTGATGCGCCGCTGATCGCAATCGTATAGGTTGACATGATTTACCTCTCTTTAATAAAACCACTATTTCAGTCTACACACAATATACACAATCACCTAACCCGGACAAACTGGAAATAAAAGATATCTCGCGCAAAGCCGCAAAGAAGACCTTTAAGACTATGGTTTAAAATAAGAAGTCTGAGTAAGGATTTGCGCCTTTCTTGGCGCCTTTGCGTCTTTGCGCGAAATATTCTTTGCTATTTTGCGTAGATTTTAATTCTTTAGTGACTAAGTACACGCATGCATATAGAAGTCTGCTGCCTGGTTATCGGCACTTATTGCTGATTAACTGCTTGGCTCCAGCGGTTTCCTAACCACCAGCATCAACATCATCATACTCGCCAGCATCGCCAGCCCCGCCCCCATGCCGAATGCAGCAGCAGGTCCGCTCTTTTGCCAGACCAGGCCAAAGACCAGCGAAGCCGGCAAAGCACCAATCCCGATAGCAAGATGATAGAGCCCGAATGCGGACCCACGTAGATGCGCAGGCGCAAGATCCGCTACCAGCGCTTTTTCCGCGCCCTCGGTCAGCCCAAAATACACGCCGTACACCGCGAACAGCGCCCAGGCATGCCAGTGGTTGTAAGCGAAGGCAAAACCGGCATACACCAATGCGTACACGACCCATCCGGAAACGATCACTTTTTTTCTGCCGATTCGGTCTGACAGCAGCCCGCCCGGAATTGAAGAGCCCATCTTGACCAGATGGAGTGCCACCCAAATGGCCGGCAGGAGCGCGATCGGCACACCAAGCTGTTGCGCCCGCAAAAGAAGAAATGCATCGGTAGAATTGCCGAGTGTGAAGACCAGAATGATTGCCAAATATCTTTTATAGCTTGATGACATCTCCGCCCACGCCGTCGGGAAATTGAAGCTGCTTGGCGCGGATCGGGCCGCATCTGCGTGGGGCTCCCGCAGCCCGGCAAGCAGGATCAGCACCGCGAGCACTCCCGGTATGAACGAGAGCAGAAAAACGGTCTTCAGGTTCTCCTGGGGAGAATCCTGAAGGATGATAAGCAGCCCGGTCGCAATGATCGGCCCGATGATGGCGCCACCATGGTCCATGGCACGGTGAAAACCATAGGCGACACCGCGGAATTCGGGAAGCGTTGAATCCGCGATGATCGCGTCCCGCGGAGAGGTCCGAAGCCCCTTGCCTACACGGTCGGAGAAGCGAAGTAAAAGAATCTGCGGCCAGGATGCAGCCAGCGCAATGAGCGGCCGTATGACATTCGAGATCGAGTAGCCGGCCACGATCCATCCCTTTCGATGTTTAACGCGGTCGGAGAGGTAGCCTGAGTATAGTTTGAGCAGGGAGGCCGTTGTTTCAGCGATCCCCTCGATGATCCCGATTGCCGCGGGGCCGGCACCCATGACAGCGGTAAGAAAAACCGGAAGCAGCGGATAGATCATTTCCGATGCGCCGTCATTCAGCAGGCTCACGAAGCCAAGGACAACAACGTTCCGGGAAAGGCCGTCGCGCCATCCTTTTTCTTTTGAGGTCGTTTGGTTCATAGTGACTGGTGAATGTAACCGATTTTAGACTCTATTTCAACAACTACGATAACCATGTTCAATGTGATGGCTGTCAAATGCACGTTTTTGCACTGGCTGCAGGAGAAACAGCTTGATTCTTTCCATTTCTTGAGATACACTTTCCCTGCACAACCTATTGAACCCATCACGTTGAGGAGGAACACGACATGCCGGCATTCGTTCAGGTTTCGAGCATTGAAAAGCTTGACAGGCTTAAGTTGAACATCGAGGATCTATTCAGAAAAGGGCACTATGCCGAGATCACCCAGTCCATCGGCATGTACTCCATACTCATTGATCCGGATCATACCCTTCACAGCCAGGCCAGCCTCTATCGTTCCGTTCTGAATATGATCAAGGACCAGGTCTGCCGGAGCAAGGGGAAAATATACGGGGCATGGTACGCGCTATTCCCAACGCTGCTGCTCGAGCTGGTGAACAAAAAGCTGCTCGTCACGGACGAAACATCGCAGCAGGCAATTGCTTCCCACTGCGCGGCCTTTGGAGCGTTCAAGTCCGTTGACGACTTCTTCGGCTGGGCAATGGACGACCGGAGGCTCACCCTTGAACAGATCGTGAAATACATCATGAAAACCGCAGAGATGCATCAGAGCTGAAATCATTTCGTGGTTAGCGGTTTCTCTGCGTCATCGCTTAGATCGATTCTTTGCATCACCTCATCAACGGTTATCCCCTCCATACACTGCATGGCGCGGTTGCACGTCCGCTTGAAACAAGGTGAACAGTCCACGCCTGTCCGCAGGACGATGTGCGACGGCCCGTACGGCCCAGTCCTCCATGGTGCGGTGGGCCCGAACAGCGCAACGACCTTTGCTCCGGCTGCAGCAGCCAGATGCATGGGCCCTGTATCGGTGGTGACGAACAGGTCGGAAAGCGATGCGAACGCGGCCAGTTCCTTAAGCGTGGTCTCTCCAGCCCAGTTCTTTGCCCGTTCGCTCATCATGGTAAGGATTCGGTCCACTGTCGGACGGTCCGCAGCGCTCCCGGTAAAAACAACTACTGCCTGTTTTTCCTTTATGAAGCGGTCTGCCAAAGCGGCAAAATTCCGCTCGGGCCAAAGTTTCGTTTCCCAGCGGGCAACCGGGTTCATGACCACAAGCCGGGATCCCTTTGGCACAATGCTTGCTAGTTTTCCCCTGATGACCCCGGTCTCTTTTTTGATTGGCAGCGTACACGCGGCAGTCGGATCCTTTGCTCCAAGATAACGCGCCACGTCAAGATACCGTTCCAGTGCGTGTTTTTCGATGTCGTAGGCGGGCAAACGCTCGTTCAGGAAAAGAGCGGAAAGCTCGCGGGTTCCATGAAAACCGATCTTCCGCCCTGCCCGTGACATTCCGATGAGCATTCCGCTCTTGAAAAGCCCCTGAAAATCAATGGCGATGTCATAGCGTATTGAGCGGAGTTCCCTGATAAACCCGTATATCCGCGCCAGACCGATCGCGATGGTAAGCGGGTTCCGCAGCATGCGAAGCCAGGTTTTGCGCTGGGACACGAGCAGCCTGGCAATGAGCGGATGTCCCTCGAGGATGCCGGCGGCTGCTTCCTCGACTACCCAGGTCACCTCGCACCCGGGATAGATTCTCGTGATAGCCTCGAGCGCCGGCAGCGTCTGTACAACATCGCCAATGGCTGAGAGTTTTATTATCAGTATGTTCATTGCTTGATGTGGCGATAATCATAATCCATATGAAACCTGCAGTCAATCGTGAATCGCTTTCTGTCTCGTTCCAAGAAACTTGTTGTCCTGAAGGAAATATGGTACAACTCTTCCATGCAGATTGTCTTCAGCATTGGACTGCTACTTATACTCTTGATAACCAGCTTCCTGCGCAACAGCCTGTGGGGTGATGAGGGGAAGCTCTGGCTCGATACCATCAATAAGTCCCCGAAAAAAGCAAGAGGCTACAATGAGCTGGGACTCGAGGCAATTAACAGCAAGAATTACACCCTGGCGCTCGATGCGTTTACTCGGGCCCTCAAACTCGATCCCTATCTCAGCCAAACCTATGTGAACATCGGCCTGGTCTATGAAGGATTGAACCAGATTGATGAAGCTATTGCAGCATATGAACGGTCCACCAGAATGAACCCCGTTGATCCGGTCCCCTATTACAACATGGGAATCCTGTACTATAAATCGAAGCAGGACCGCCAAAAGGCGCTCGACCTGTTCCTGAAGGCGCGCGACCTGAATCCACTCGAACCGGATGTGCATAATTACCTGAGCGCCATCTACCGCGACATGGGGCTTCACGACCAGGCCAATGAGGAGATGCGGTTGTTCATGTTGTTGAAATGACCCCCTGCTTCAGGCTGCTAAAACAAAAAAAGAAGCAACCTCTCTAAAAACCGAGATTGCTTCCTAGTGGGGGATCATTTAACAGACAGTCGAATTAGAACCGATAGCTGTACAAGAGCTGCACGTTCGTCTGGCTGTGCGCCACGGTCACCGGCATCTGTGCGGGACCGGTTGCGGTCATGACCTGCACCTGCGTCGTGGATTTTACTTCAGGAGCATAGGTAAATGAGGCATCCACGCTGGATACCTTGCTGACCGCATATCCCGCACCCAGGGTCACGTGGTTCTTTTCGATCGCAGGAAACAAGGGGTTCATATACTGATCCGGGACCGGATTGTTGGCGATGTTCAAACCAGCTCGCAAGGTCGTCTCCGGACTTACCTTGAATCCCGCGCCGATCATGAATACATGCTGGTCCTTCCAATTCTGGAACAGCTCGGCATCCAATACTGTATTGGCGAATCCCTGAGCCAAACCAGCCTGGTTGGGAGCAGCGGTAAAGGTCATTTTGAAGCTTTTCATCGCATCAGCCCAATTGATCCACTTGTAATCGAACACAACGATCACATTGGGACTCACTTCATAGGCTGCGCCCGCGCCCAGCATCTGCGGCCACTGGAAATCCTTGACCTGGATCTTGCCGTTGAGTGGTATAGTGGCTGCCGTGTAGTTGCCGGTGGCAGGCTGCCCCTGTGACAAACCGGTGTCAACGTTCGCGTTGAAGCTCACGGTCGCTCCGTTTGTTTCCATATCACCCAAGGCAGTCTTGCTGTGATAGGTGGCACCCAAGGTCAAGGCACTGCTCACCTTATACACACCACCAAGTTTTGCGCCAAAACCCGTGGCTTTGGCTTCCCCGGTAAACGCGCTCTTATCCGAGAAATCAAACCGTCCCCAATTGATCGGGGCCGGTCTCCCGCCTTGACCGTTCGCCATAACGCCCTGCTGCACAAATCCGCCAAAAGCATCCATCATAGTGCCTGATACCGAACCGTATGCCTGCGTGCCGCCGAATGAACCTGCCATATCCAGAAACTGGGCACTATTAAGCGCCATCTTCAGGTCGAGGCTTGCCCAGACATAATCAAGTGTTGCAGCGACCATGAAATCCTTGTTGATTTCATATGCAAAAGGAACGAGAAGACGTCCCACGCCCAACTCAGAGCGGACCTTCTCATTCGAGCCTGCTGCCAGAAATGAATCTGCGGCATATTCCGCTCCCATGCCGCCTTGAGCGAACATACCGATACCATAGGAAAGCAGGCCGTCCTTTTTAACCCATCCCAAAGCGGGCATATAGAATGCGGTGGCGGATGACTTAGCATCAGACTGGCCTGGCGCCGAAGCCTTAATATTCGGGCCCAGATACCCAAGCGCCACGTCCAGGCGGCTGCCCTGCGGCATGAGACCGAGCGTGGCGGGGTTGTTCATCATGGCTGCTGCGCCATTGTCGTAAGCCATGGAAGCGCCGCCCATGCCCGTGGCAACCGGGCCATAACCCTCCATGTTCATGCCGTTTGTTGCATACGCTGTTTGTGCTGCAATAACTACAATAATGCCAAAACACAGAACATACAAAGTTACAGACATTCTTTTTTTCATACCAATTCCTCCTTTTTTATGCAACATTATGGTCAATATGGTTCGATACTGCTAAAATATTTACCCATACTGCATCTGATACCACATACAACGTATCACTTATTCGCCTTTCAATAATTAGGATTCTGGCACGACGAGGGTTGCACTATCATGCTGCTGCTGTTTCCGGATACGGCAATGAAGTCGTTTACATTGTTTTTCAACACTGAATCTGAATCGATTATAGCAGAAGAAATAGTAAGGGGAATGCTCTTTAATGACGGGGCGGTATCTGTCGGTAAAATAGACTCATACGAGCAGGATCCTCTTGCAGAGACGTTGCTGCAGCATTTAGCATGAACATTTGCAGGGACTATGGTAGTCATTTACAAAATACCCTCCTCGATTGGATCGCAACGTAAGAGGACAGCGCTTGATGTCTAGCGCATTGCATTGTTTCGCAATTGCGTAATTATACACCTTCAGGATGGCATGTCAAGAAAAGATATCAGCAACAGATCCTGTCCAACGCCTGTTTTATCTTGCATTTTACCGGGGTTTTGCTACAATTTTTTTGGACGCGCTTCACGCCCAATATTCTTTCAAAACTATCCGGCTGATTAGCCTGCATTCCCGATGAATAGGCCGCGTTGAAATTACCGTACGTTGAGGAGGCCTCCCATGGTTGTTCGATCCAAAAGCACCCTGAAGTCAAAAAAAACCGCTTCCAAAAAGACCATAATAAAAACATCTAATAAAAAAACAAAGACCACAACAAAGACGGTAAAAAAGAAGCCTCTGAAAAAAAAGACCGTATCAGGGAATAAGTCCGTAGTCAGGAAGACTGTAGGGAAAAAACCTTCTCAGAGTACCGGTGTGGACTTGGCGGCAAAATATGCCATTGAACCGGGCCCACCATCCGGCGCGGTTCCGCCTGTGGAAGAACCTGCGTTCCATGAAGAGGCCATTGGTGTCGTTACCCATTACTACACCCACCTCGGCGTGGCGCTCGTCCAGATCAATAAAGGCGAACTCCGGGCAAAGGACCTGATCCGCATCAAGGGTCATTCCACTGATTTTACGCAGACAATCGGCTCCATGGAATACGAGCATAAGCCCGTTGAGCAAGCCTCGGTCGGCCAGTGCGTCGGGATTAAGGTCGAGGGCCCCGTACGGCAGCACGATATCCTCTATGTGACAAAGTAGAGCTTCTTGTGTGTGGTCCGCATGCAACGACGAATAGAAGTGCACCAGCGCACCATGATTTTATGAGTCTGATACACGAAGGAGCCCTCCCATCTCTGCAGTCCATGGAAACATAGCCGGCCTGAAATCCGCGGAACTAAAGACGCTCGAGCGTCTCTACCGCAGAAGAATGCCACCCGACGCCGTCATTACCCCCGAAGCTGCACGCGCTCTGACGGAAGCGTCCGCGGGAATCGGCCGCCAACTCGGCCTCCTCATCGACCGCGCCGGCAATATCCGGGATGTACTGGTCGGAACCAACCATGACATTCTCATTCCGGACCTGTCCGATCACCGGCTCGGCGCAAAACGGCTCCGCGGCGTCAGATTCATCCATACTCATCTGAAGAACCAGCCTCTGAACCAGGAGGACCTCACCGACCTGGCGCTCCTGCGGCTGGACATGATCGCTGCCATCACGGCCCAGGCTGACGGACTTCCCGGAACGATCTCGATCGCCCATCTCATCCCGCCGAATCCCGAGGAAAAGCTGTACGAGATACTGCCTCCGCAGTCCGTGCACTCGATCACGCTGGATGCAGCGGATTTCATTTCCGGGATCGAACGGGAAATGGAGCGAGCTCAGAAAGCACGCGAAGTCTCCCGCAAGGACCGCGCCATTCTCGTGAGTGTTTCGAAGAAAGGCAGGCAGGAACAGGAAGAATCCATCGAGGAACTCAAGGAGCTGGCCAGGTCTGACGGCATTTTCGTGCTCGACGCTGTGATTCAGCGTCTCCATGACATCAACCCGCGGTTCCTGCTCGGTGAAGGCAAACTCAAGGAACTCATCATCCGGTCGCAGCAGCTCGGCGCCGACCTGATCGTTTTCGACCAAAACCTTTCCCCAGCCCAGGTGCGATCCATCGGCGACATGACCGAGATGCGTGTCATCGACCGCACGCAGCTTATCCTCGACATATTCGCCCGCCGCGCGCACAGCGGCGACGGCAAAGTACAGGTTGAGCTCGCCCAGCTGAAGTACCGTCTGCCGCGCTTGTCCGAGCGGTCCACCGCCCTCTCACGGCTTACGGGCGGTATCGGAGGAAGAGGACCCGGTGAAACGAGGCTTGAGATCGATATGCGCCGGGCGCGGGATAAGATACGAAGGCTGGAAAAACAGCTCGACTCCCTCGGTAAAGCCCGGGACCAGCGGCGCGAACGCCGCGTCAAAAGCAATATCCCCATCGTGTCCATAGCCGGATACACGAACGCCGGAAAGTCTACGCTGTTCAACGCGCTTACCCGGTCAGAGGTAAAGACGGAGGACCTTTTGTTTGCGACCCTGGATACCGCGACCAGGAGGCTCCGCTTCCCCCGCGACCGGGAGGTGGTCATCACCGATACTGTCGGCTTTATCAAGGACCTTCCGCAAGAGCTGCTCGGCGCGTTCCGCGCGACGCTCGATGAGATGCAGGATGCAGACCTCATTCTGCACGTTGTGGACATCAGCAATCCACGCTTCGAACAGCAGATGGACTCGGTGAACAATCTGCTGCTGGAGATTGGCCTGGACCATATCCCCCAGCTCGTGGTGCTGAATAAAGTGGACCTTGTCAGCCCGCTCTGGGCAAAAGCCATTGCTGCGAGGTTTAAAGGCGTAGTCTGTTCTGCGATCAAGGCGGAAACGTTCGGGGAGCTTTTGAAGGAGATAGAAGTGCGGGTATGGGGACGCTGAACTCTGGTTAAAGGTACTGCAGGCCCGACAGAAAGTAGCCACCAAGATAGACAGATTGCTCAACGTGTAGGGATAAATCCCGTTACTCCGGATTCTTGCATTCCATATCAATAAAGCTGAGCTGGTGCTAATCTATCCGTCTTTGTTCCATCGCCTACCTGCCCATCAGAGTTGTAACCCCACGTCCAGAGCGAACCATCGGACCTAACGGCAAGGTTGTGGCCTATCCCGGTCGCAATTGAAATCCAGGTCAGATTGCTCCCTACCTGCCGGGGATTCCGATTATTGGTGGTCGTGCCGTCGCCTAATTGTCCATAGGAATTCCCTCCCCAGGACCACAGGCTCTGGTTGGTCTTGAGCGCGAGCGTATGCCAATTGCCGCACGATATGGCGGCCCAATCCGTATCCGTCCCGACCCGCACCGGTGCCAGTCGTTGCGTGGTGGTTCCATCGCCCAGCTGGCCCATGGAATTGCTCCCCCAGGCCCAGAGCGTACCGTTCGACTTTATAGCGAGCCCATGATTCGCGCCGGCCACGACCTTCACCCAGTCACTATCGCTCCCGACCTGGACTGGCGCGTATTGTTGTGTCGTGGACCCATCCCCCAACTGACCGCTCGCATTATATCCCCAGGCCCAGAGCGTGCCGGACCGTATAGCCAGGCTGAAGTTTTCGCCTGCTGCCACGTGCGTCCATCCTGTGTCCGTGCCAACCCTGGTGGGTGATAGCTCCCGCGTGATGGCAGCGCTTCCCAAGCCCAATTGTCCGGAATTGTTGCTGCCCCAGGTCCACAATGATCCATCGGTTTTTATCGCCAGCGAATGGCTGGCCCCGGCGGCAACAGCAAGCCAGTTGCTGTCGCTACCCACTTTAACAGGGGAGAGAGACATGGTCGTTGTCCCTGTCCCTAATTGCCCGGAGGAATTCGTACCCCAGGCCCAGAGCGTATTGTCCGACTTCAAGGCAATGGTATGGAACTGTCCTCCTGCACTGCTGGTCCAGTTGGTGTCAGGGCCGGACTGAGCAGGGGTAAGCCTGCTTTCCTGCACCCCAATGCCGAGACTTCCTGATTCGCCGTATCCCCATGCCCACAGGGACCCGTCCGCTCTTCGCGCCAGGCTGTGCCACTGACCCGCGGACACCGAGCTCCAGGCGTCGCACACATCGCCAATCCCGTTGCCATTTGCATCTTCCTGTCCTGGATTTGCCATGGTCGGGCAGTTGTCGTCCATGCATATCCCATCACCGTCAAGATCAACACAGCTGTATGATGCCGGAGAACCCCACACAGCACTGGTGTTTCCATGGCATGAGATATTAGCGCATGAGCCAAAAGAATAGGCGAAATAGTTCCCTGCGAGGGGATACAAATCATAAGTCAGGTTAACATGTTTCAAGTAGTTGGAAATGCTGGTCCCATCCGATGTCGTCGTGCTGTGACACTTGGCGCAGGAATAGGTGTTATGCTTGGCGTGGCTGTTCGGCTTTGGAGAACCACTGGGATAACCTGGCGGGAAGCCATGACATGCGTTGCAAGCGAGTTTTCCTGCCGTCCCCCAGACAGGGCTCGTATTTACGGGAATGACCCCCGTTGAACGGGATGTACCGTCGCTATGGCAGTATCCATTCGAACAGGAGCCAAAAGATGTTCCCGGGACCCGATCACCGGAATATGTGGCTGTGCTGCCGGATATAGCTGCCAGAAAATCGACGTCGATAAATTTGTTAACGTGGTTCGCTGCATTGCGCGAATACGCGTTCGTATCGCTGTAATTCGACCCGTCAGGGTGGCAAATAGCGCAGGTACTTCCTGTTGTGCTCACGAAGTGACATACCTGACAGTTCGAGGGACTGACTCCAAAACTATAGTCATAGAGGAAGTGCGCAGAGTGGCTGCCCGATGACATCGGAGTGCCCGATCCGCCGGCATGGGAGCCAATGTCGTGGCAGGTGCCGCAGGCGCCTGATGAAGCAGTTCCCCAGGTCGGATTCGCGTACGTCGGCGGCTGGACCGGATCGGCCGTCCCCTGACCGGTGCTGTGGCAGTAGAGGTTCCCGCAGGACCCATACACCGAGCCGGGCGCGCGGTTCGGCACCGGGCTCGGCTGTCCGGCGTAGGTCCCATTCGTGCCCGAAATTCCGGAGTACGCGATATTAATCCAGCCGTTCACATGATACTGATACCCATAGGTCCGCGCCCCGCTATAAGTCGTCGGATTGAGCGTTCTGCTATCCGTAACGGTCCGGGCGTGGCAGGATGCACAATCGATAGCACTGGTCTTTACATGCTTGGCATGAGATCCTGTTGTGATCAGGACTGCGGCGTTGCGGTCTCCACCATGGCAACCTGAGCAGTCCGCAACAAGTGAACCGGATCCCCAGCTGACAGGTCCGCTGACGGGATTTCCGTAGGGTTGCGCCACTGACGTGCCCGGGCTGTGGCAGTACAGATTCGTACAGGACCCGTACGGCGTCTGGGGTACGGAGTCGCCGGAATAGATCCCGCCCCCGCCACCCGTCGGGAGCGCCGGAAACTGCGGATCGAAAGACACCACAATCTGTTTGTCCACATGGGATTCATAACCATGCATGACATGACAGTCCTGGCAATTGCCAGTTTTGAAGTGACAAGCCTCACAATTACCGAGCTGGTCGAACTTGTATTTTAGGTGTTTCGCATGACTGCCGGTCGTCAGGAGCGAATAGGTAGGCGAAGACGCATCCTCAGTATGCGGAAAACCGACAGCATGACACGCACCGAGCCCACAAGTCCCGGTAAATGATTGCCCCCAGGTCGGTAATTTATATATCGGCGTCTGCGTGGGATCAGATATGCCCTGTACTGTGCTGTGGCAATAGACATTGCCACACTGACCATAGGCGTCACCAGGCGCAGTCGTGCCGGAATAATTCCCTCCATAGTACGCTGCAATTGAAACATCAATGCTTTTGTCAGCGTGGGAAAGCGAGCCGGCGCCCCTTCCTTCATGACAGGTCGCGCAGGGATACACTATGGCGCCGGTCACAGTGACCGCGCTCACGTGTGCGGGATGAGTCCCTGAGTCCATGATGTTTCTTAATCCCTGAATGCCGTCACCCTTGTGGCATGATCCGCACTGTGCCGTCGCAGCATTGCCCCACGTCGGGCTTGTATAGGTTATTGCTCCTCCGGGCGGCGTTGACTGTACCGTGCTGTGGCAATAGACGGTTGCACAGTTTCCGTATGCATCCCCCGGAGCAGTCGTGCCATTGTACCCGCCTCCGTATTTAGGTGCGAAGGCTACATCGATGCTGCGGTTGGCATGCCTGTCCCTTTGCGGATTGACCGAGCCGTCATGACAGGCAAAACAGCTGTCGTCCGTATTGTTGTAATTGTGGCAAGGATAGCACTCCTGCATTTCCCCGTATAAGAAATGCTTCGAATGGCTTCCTGTTGCCGTCGGCGTCGCCGAGCCGTAGTAGAAGTGGCAGTCACTGCACCCCATCCCCGATGTGCTACCCCAGAGCGGGGTCGTGCGGTAGACGGGCGGGCCACCGGGAGGCGATGATTGGACCGTGCTGTGGCAATACAAGTTCGTGCAGGTCCCATAGGCGTCAAGCATTGCAGGAGTCCCGGTATAGGTACCACCTGACGTCATTGGATTGGCCGAGAACACGACTTCAGACCTGCTGTTCACATGCAGCGACGCGTTTACCGATGGATCAGTATGACAGAGCGCGCAGCTGTAATTGTAGCCATTGGTATAGGCGCGCGTATGCTTATTATGGCTCCCTCTCGTCGGCGGAATCAAGGCTGTCGCTCCGTGACAGGTCCCGCACGCGCCACTTGAGGCATTCCCCCATTGCGGTGTGGTATTGCTTCCGTTGTTCGGCACCATGGTGGTTCCATGGCAATAGGTGTTCGAACAGCTGCCAAAACCATCCCCGGGCTGGGGTGTCCCGCTGTAGGCGGCTGTGCCAACTACGGCCGTTTCAAAGGACACTTCAACCGAGTGATTGATATGAAGGTTCGTTTCATTGACGTGGCACGCGCTGCAGTCGTCGAACGTTCCCGAAGGATTTAATTTGTGGCAAACAGCGCATTTCGTCGACTGATAGCTTGTCCCGTACGTATAGGAATTGATATGTTTGGCGTGGCTGCCGCTGCTGATCTTCGGCAGCCCGAAGGTGTGGCCGTCGTCGCCGTCATGACAGTGCCCGCACGACCCCGTTGCGTAGGTTCCCCAGGTTGGTGTTGTATATTCTCCCGGCAGTCCGGTCAGCGGACCACCGGCAGACGTCTGAACAATGCTGTGGCAGTACAGATTGGAGCACTGCCCGTACGTACTGCTCGGCACCGATGAAATAGCGCCGCTGGAGACACCCCGGTATCGGGCTGATGCTAACCAGGGATACGATCCGGTATCGAATGCCCATTCTGCTTTCCCGTTCACATGCTGTGATTCGTAATTGGAGTGGCAAACAGAGCAGTTGAGCTGCCTGCCATACACAGCGGTGCTGCCGGTATGTTTGCTGTGGCTGCCTTTGATGGGCGGTTTATTGCTGTCAGCCCCGTGGCAGGTGCCGCAGGCGCCGGTCGAGGCATCGGTCCACCTGGGCGTGGTGTCAATCCCGCTATTGCCGCTGCCCGTGGCCATGGTCGCACCGTGGCAGTACAGGTTGGTGCAGGTCTGGGCATTAACGCCCGTGGTCAGTGTGACATTCGAGCTGTACGTGTATGCTCCTGTGAAGGCCGTACCAAGGTATGATCCGCCCACTGGGATGCCGAGCAGAACCGGATTGAACGATATTGTCATCACGCTGTCAAGGGTCGGCATATTATGTGCATCATGGCAGATACTGCAGTTCCCGGCATAGTTCAGGGACACCACGTGTTTCAGATGCATGCCCTCGGTATGGCCGGAAACCGGGTACGGGGCTTTCATAAGATCTGAGGGTACAACCGGAGCGCCGGTGGATCGTGATGCGGCAGATTGTCCATGACATGCATTGCAACCGCTCACCGGCTCAAGGACCCCGTTGACATGTGTACTTACATTGACAAAACCGGTTCCAGAACCATTAACCGTGCTGTGACATCCGGAGCACTGGGATGGGCTGATACCAGCATGGGCGCCGATCGCTGCCGGAGGATATCCATGGCACTGTGCACAGTCATGCGAAGCTAAACCGGTGATATATCCCGCATCGCTCCATGTTGGTGATGTGCCCAACCCTTCAGTCGTGTTTCGCGGCATCCTGGAGCCGTGGCAATAGGTCGTGCTGCAGGTACCAGCGGCATAGGCGGGAATGGCGCCGTTCGTGCTTGCGATGGTGGATGACGCAAAGGTGACTTCTGCTGTGCCCGGCGTACTGTCCTTGATATGGCCGGAAGTGTCAATCGCCAGCGGGACAACGTGGCATTCGTCGCAGCGTAATCTCCGGCCAATAGTATTCGTTGTGATGTGCGCCTGGTGGGCGCCTACCTTCGCGCCAACTGATGACTGCGCTGTGTCTCTCGGCGGCGCCATGGCCGCGCCTGATGAACCCAGTACGCCAACTGTGGGTGTGCCATGGCAGATAGTGCACTTATCATTGGTACCGACTGTAAAACCCCACTGAGGCGTTCCATTCCCGTGACAGGCTAGGGCATTGAGGCAGGAGCCGTATCCATTTCCTCGCGTGCCGCCCATAGTATAACCATCAGCAACATTGATGGAGCCGTTCACATGGTTTGGTGAGGTGTAGGATGATGAACTCGCTCCGGTATGACAATCCTCACAACCGGCAACCAATGTCGCTGCAGCAAGATGCTGAGTATGGTTTCCGGTTGTGATGGTTGCGATGGCAATGCCATGACAGGTGCCGCAAGCGCCAGTTGCTGCGTTAGTCCAGGATGGTGTTGAGTAGACCGGCGTCGCGCCAACCGATGTTGTGCCCTGTCCGGAACTATGGCAATAGACGCTGCTGCACCGCATAGTCCCGGTCTTGCTGACCGTCGTCGCTCCGTCACTGGAGATGTAATTGGCAACTGACTGGCCGTCGTATCTCCCTCCCTTTATCAGATCGTTGAAGAGCGAGAAGCCCATTTTTATCGCCAGGGACCCGTCGTTATGCCAAGAGCCTGATCCTGCGGCATTGTAGTGGCAAACCCTGCAGTCTATGTTCAGTGATGCCGTGTGCCTGCCATGCGCACCCGCCGAGGTCGATCCTGTGCTGGTTGTTCCGTAGGTCACCAGAACAAGCCCCCCTGTTGAGCCTCCCTTGGTGCTGTTCAGCGGCGGACTGCCGTGGCACTGGTTGCAGTTCGCCTTGAATCCGAATTTGTGCTGATGGCAGCTGGCAGTGCAGTTCGATCCCGCTGGCGCAGGGTGACCGGCATCCAGAACCGAACCGTCACTCAAGAAATACCTCGTCTTGGTATGGCAAACCTGGCAAATACCATCCGCAGGATTCGTACCGGATGCAAATGATTTCGGGCCGGTATTGTTAAAGAATTGGACCGCTTTCACGCCGCTGTTCGGTGTAGTGACTCGGTCCTTGATCTGTCCGTTGTAGCGAACCACGACCGAGTTGCCGGCCATTACATAATACGTATTAAGCGGGTCTATTGGACTGGTAGTGATTACCACGGTCGTCCCGGCGGTGTTGTCAGTGATCTGGTACATCAGGAAGGGATTATTGATATCAGGAATAATAATATAATCGATATACGTACTGGCGGTAATGCTACTGCTTAGCTGCACCGTCATTCTGTTCGGCGTGGTTACCGATGTAATGGTACCGGTCAATATGCTGTTTATTGATGATGAAGGGTACGTAGATATCTGTTTCTGATAATGCGGGTTGTGGCATGTGCGGCACTCCAAGCCCCAGATGCCATAGGATGCCGATGTCCTGAAGCTGGAATGGGTCTGTGCATCCTGCGCTTTGGAACTCATTGGCAGGCCAGGGGGATTATTATGGCATGATTTGCACAGATTGTTGGCGAGTGTCTGGTCTATCGATAAATCTATTGTCTGCGTTTTCCAGGCATATCCACTGGTGGCATGGCAGAATGTTGCGCAGGTCATGGCATTCGAACCGTTATGCGGAGCATCGAGGGCGTGGCTGTCGATCACCAGAAGACAATTCAATGCGAGCGCTAATAAAATCCATAGCAACTGAATATACAGATTACCAACAGGTCTCAGCCGCTTAAGCTCGCCCATTCTTTGCGAATCCGAGAATGACAGTATGATAAGGAAGTGATGCATAATATTCCAATTGGCTTCAGTCAATGAAGCTACGATTTGTAACATCATATTCGAATATGAAATAGAACAGTTATTACTCTTATTAACTAAGCAATAACGATACCAGTGCTTAGAGTAGATATTACAATAAGTAATTCAGCGTGTTAACAATATGGAATTAGTTTATTAAATAGATATAGCGCATGTATGCTCAATAAACATATTTCATTGGCATTTAATGCGCAACCCACTATTAAAAAATGCTTTTTTATAATATTTTATAAACCTAAGGTATCAAGCAATCAATGATACTTAACTACTCATTGACGTTATGGAGGTAGGATGAAAATTATGCTCTTGAAATAACGTAAAGCAAGCATCACTTGCCGAGTATAACTAATACATTGGGACCTCAGCGTTTCCGCTGCTAGGCAGATAACACATCTCATGACACAACGCATGGCATCGGTTATAACATTTTTCAATTCATCCAACCGATATATTAGCTGTATCAACGGAGATAGAAGCACTGGTATGGGGACGCTGAACTGAGGTTAAAGATACTGCAGGCCCGACAGAAAGTAGCCACCATGCAGTTTCGTGTACCATCGGACCGCTGCTGCCCTGGAAGGGTTTGGATAGAAATTAGGGTGAATGGTCACGGTCTTATCACGGTCAAGAGGGACCATGGTCCTCATGCAAAGGCCAGAGGGGCTCGTATTGACAGCAACGCCTTTCAGCACGTTATGGAACGGAGCCACCATGAACATCACCTCAGCCTCGGTCGCGAGGCGGTCTTCCTTGCGCTTCAACCCCAGAGAACGCGAAAGGTCCATGTGCGGCTCACGCACGTCAAGCCATGCGGCAATCCGGTGAAAATCGAAGGGTTTCTCAAAAAAGGCGCATCCCAACCGCAGAATTTCCTCGGTTTGCAGAAGGGTAACGCGGTGCGAAAGAATCGCCTTGTCTTTCATCGGAACACTGCATCCCTTTGCGGCCTGGGCTTTGAACAGCTCCATACCGGTCATGCCATTCAGATCGAGTTCGCTGATCATGATATCAGCGCACGGTACCTTTTCCGTGCAGGCGGATCCATCCTTTGCGATGGAGCAAAGGGTGGCCTCCTGGCGGGTCAGGACCTCATACCCCCCCCGGATGTCAAAAAAGTATTGCATCATGCTTAACGTGGTTTGATCATCATCAAAGATTATCACTCTGCGCTTTCTCATGTCTGTCCTTTCCATGAAACTGAAGCACGCATACATTAAACAACATCAATAATAAAACCGAATATTGCACTATGATGCATTATAGTGAATACTTCTATACACTTTGAGATCAACGCTAATGTGCATATTGAAGCATAAGAGTGACGATTTTTCAAGGGCAAGAGACGATTATCCACAGAATTAATTCAGTCGGAATTTATTATGATCCATGCATGAGCGGGCGTGCCTGTGAAAGGGAGGAACGTGAGCGGCACATCGAAGGGGAAATCGGATCCGATCAGGCATCACTGTGAGCGGCTAAAAGCAAGAACCGGTCAACCGTGTTTCCTCGACCTGTTGAAGTAAAAGCCAATTTGTATTGCAGCGATCAGCAAAGAATAGAACACAAGGCTAACGAACAGGATGACTTCCTCACCCGTAGCATTCAGCGTCTTCATCCTGCCCTGTATCAGAACAAGGATGGCGATACCGGGCGCTTCCAGCACTTTCCGCGCCGAATAAAATACACCATCCAAAAATCCGCCGGAGTAATATTCGATGCCTACGATGAGAAATGTGATCACAAGGTTGGTCAGAGCATAGTTCAGTATTGTCTGGATCCGTATTGCAGTCGCGCTCCGGTGCGAAGGAACACTATTACGACGCCTCATGTACATTCATTGTCTCCTGTCCCGGACACGATCCTTCCGTCGAGCATCTCGATGATGCAAGTGCACGTCAACGCAAGACCCTCGGCACTCTGGGAATTCACCTTGGCCGTAATGAATCCGGAAGGCGCCGCTGGAGCACCGGTTATGGTCAAATTCTGGATTATTGACTCGGCCGGCCCTGATGCACCGTCGGTACTGCTACTTCCCTTGCGGCCAATGAATGTACAATGCATCATTAAAACAAGCGAGCCATAAACAGCCAATCTTTTCGTAACGTACCTTCCATGATGTTGATAAATAATATGAGACTGCCGCCGTTGCTTTTATGGTACCGATTGAACAACCTAAATAATTGCTGTTGGCGCTACTGCCTGCCGCTCGCGCTGATGCCCTGGGCATAGATGTCATAAACACCATTGCGGGCATCTCTCCAGACGATAATGGCATTCCCTGCTCCGTCGGAAACGATTGACTGGAAATCCTGCGAGCCGGACGTCACAGAGATAGCGACGCCAAGCGGTGTCCAAAGAGATTCCCCCCTGCTATTGACATGTTGAGCATAAATATCATAGTTGCCATTCCTGTCATCCGTCCACGCAATGATCGCCCCACCAGCTCTGTCGGAGATCAATGAAGGCACAACCTGGTGGTTTGCCACAGCGGTCGTTATATCGATCCCTTCAGGATTCCAGAGAAGCAAGCCGCTCCCGCTGATGCGCTGGATATAGATATCAAAATTACCCGAACGATCGTCCTCCCAGGTTATGATAGCACCTCCTGATCCGTCCATAGTGATCCTGGCCATTTCCTGATTGCTGGTAGTCGAGTTGAGCGGCACACCGTTAACATTCCATTGCAGGACCCCCGCACTATTTACTCGCTGCGCATAAATCCTGCTGGTAGCGCCGGCACGATAATCTTGCCAGGCCATGATAATTCCGCCTGCGCCATCAGGTATCATCGTTGAGTTATATCGTCTGCCTGCTGCCGAATAGATAGTAATACCGTCTGCAGTCCACTGTGCCGCGCCATGACTGTCGATCCTCTGGGCAAAAATACCGCCATTTCCGCTGAATATATTGTTTACCCACTCGATGATCGCGCCACCCGAACCGTCTTCTATGGGGTAGGGATACAATTGTTCAACTGGCGCAGTGGATATTGCGACGCCATCCGTGGCCCACAACGCCACTCCGGCATTATTCAGACGCTGCGCATAGACCTTGTTCGCGACTCCGTTGCGAAAGTCCGTCCACACGATAATCACTCCGCCCATGCCATCAGAGATGATCGCCGGAAATTGCTGAGTTTGTGCGGCCACGCAGACGGGAACACCGTTTGTCGTCCATTGCACCACGCCACTACCGCTTACCCGTTGGGCATAGATGTCGGTGTCACCGCTCCGTATATCTTCCCACGCGATAATGGCCCCTCCCGCACCATCGGAGACTAGTGAGGGAAACTGCTGAGTACCCGCAGCCGTCGAAATGGCGACGCCATCCGCAGCCCAGAGCGCCATGCCACTGCTATTCACCCGCTGGGCAAATATGTCCCAATTTCCATTGCGTAGATCCGTCCAAACAATGATCGCCCCGCCAGATCCGTCAGATATCATGGCCGGCACATTCTGGCTGTTCGTCGCTATTGAAATAGGAGTGTTCACGGGATTTTCACTGGAAAAGAGAATAACAATGTGTCCGGGGCTGCTGTTAATGCCTGCCTCGGAAACGATGACCGGTCCTGTTGTCGCGCTTGCCGGCACAATTGCGGTAATGGCTGTATCGCTCCATGAGATGACCGTAGATGTAGGAGCGCTGCCGATGCTGATACTGCTGGCACCCTGCGTACTGCCAAACCCTGCTCCAGTGATCTGTATCGGGTCGCCCGTCTTCGCTTCCGCGGGATTCACACTCGTGATGATCGGGCCTGCGGGGCTCACTGACACGAGAATGCTTGCGTATCCCCGGGACTTGAGGCCTGCCGCGTTCGTCACTTCAACGCTTACCATATAACTCCCAACGGTCGCGGGAGCGGTCCAGATCACGGAGCTGGTGCTGTTCGAGCTCAGCGTTCCTGCATCAGCCTGCCAGGAGTAGGTGAGCGCGCTGTTCACGCCATCGCCTGCGGACACGCTTAAGGCTGTGCTTGCACCTGGCCTGATTGCTGACGGATTGGCAACGATGCTGTAGATCTCAACACCGCTCGGGCCTGTCAAACCTGCTGGCCCTGCCGCTCCGTCAGAGCCGCTTTTACTGCAACCCGACAGTATGAGGAATACATCCAGGATAAGCACAGCGAATATAACTAAGATGACGCGTGTACATGGTAATGTATTCATATTATCCCTCCCCAACCGTGGAAATTAGCAATCAAGGTTTTCCTGCGCCGCGCTGCCTGATCCTACTGCCTTCCGCTCGCGCTGATGCCCTGGGCGTAGATATCAGTAGTCGCGTTCCGATAATCCTGCCAGGTGATGATTGCCCCGCCTGAACCATCCGAGACGAGTTGAGGATATAGCTGGTTACTCGCTGCCGCGGATATGGCGACACCATCAACAGTCCACTGTACTGCGCCTGTGCTGTTCACCCGTTGGGCGAAGATGTCGTTCGTTCCGCTCCGCGCATCCTGCCAGGTGATGATCGCCCCGCCTGAATCGTCGGATACGATCCGAGCATTGGATTGCGTACCATCCACAGATGATAGGGAAACGCCATTGACAGTCCACTGGGTCGTTCCGGTGCCGTTCACCCGTTGTGCGTAAATATTCCAGTCACTGCTTCGGTTATCCTCCCATGTGATGATCGCACCGCCTGATCCATCGGAGATGATCTGGGGATTTTGTTGGGTGCTTGCTGAAGCGGCTATGATCACGCCATTTACTGTCCACTGAACTACCCCATCGCCGTTCACCCTCTGGGCATAGATGTCCCAAAAAGTGATCAAACTCCGGGAATCCTGCCAGGTGATGATTGCACCGCCTGAGCCATCTGATATGATTTTGGGATTCCAGTGTTCATCATTCAATTTGGCTATAGCGACTCCGTTTACAGCCCATTGCGCGAGCCCGGAACTGTTCACCCGCTGGGCATAGATGTCTCCAACGCCGCTCCGGAAATCCTGCCACGTAATGATCGCACCACCTGAACCGTCGGAAAGGAGCTGAGGAAGTTGCTGTTCATTTGCGGCAGCACATATGGCGACGCCATTTGTTGTCCACTGCACGAGCCCGGCACCATTCAGTCGCTGAACATAGATATCATTGCTCCCGCTCCGTGAATCATTCCAGGTTATGATCGCGCCGCCTGAATTGTCAGAAATGAGCTGGAAGGACTGTTGATTTCCTGCAGCTACGGATACGGCGACGCCGTCAGCCGTCCACTGCACCATACCGGAACTGCTGACTCTCTGGGCATAGATGTCAATGTTCCCGTTGCGTTGATCCTCCCAGGCGATGATCGCCCCTCCTGACCCATCGGAGACGAGCTTCGGGTTCAATTGGCTGCCTGATGCCGCAGATATGACGACGCCATCAGCTGTCCATTGGGCAACTCCGATACTGTTCACCCGCTGGGCATAGATGTCCCAATTGCCGCTCCGCGCATCTGTCCAGGTGATGATCGCCCCGCCTGAACCGTCGGAGACAAGCTGAGGAGTTTCCTGTCCATTTGTCGCCGTGCTTACAGCGACATTTTCGATATTACTCTTTGACCAGAGTACTGCGATATAACCAGGGCTGCTGTTAACACCAGCTTCTGTCACAATGACCGAACCAGTCGTTGCCGATGTGGGGATCGTGGCAAGGATCACCGTATCGCTCCATGAGATGATCGTCGATGTTGGAGCGCTGCCGATGCTGACACTGCTCGATCCTTGAGTGCTGCCGAAACCGGCGCCGGTAATTCGGATCTGGTCGCCTGCCCTCGCTTCCGCGGGATTCACACTCGTGATGATAGGTCCGGTCGGGCTCACGGACACGAGAATGCTCGCGTATCCCCGGGACTTGAGTCCTGCAGCATTCGCCACCTCAACGCTTACCATATAGCTCCCCACAGTCGCGGGAGCGGTCCAGATAACGGAGCTGGTGCTGTTCGAGTTCAGCGTACCTGCATCAGCCTGCCAGGAGTAGGTGAGCGCGCTGTTCACGCCATCGCCTGCGGACACGCTTAAGGCTGTGCTTGCACCTGGCCTGATTGCTGACGGATTGGCAACGATGCTGTAGATCTCAACACCGCTCGGGCCTGTCATACCTGCCGGCCCTAACGCACCGTCAGAGCCGCTTTTACTGCAGCCCGAGAGTATGAGGAATACATTCAGAATAAGCACAGCGAATGCAGCCAAGATGACGCGTGTACATTGTAATGTATGCATATTATCCCCTCCAAATCGTGGAAATCAGCTATCAAGGCTTTCTTGCGTCGTACTGCCTGATCCTACTGCCTTCCGCTCGCGCTGATGCCCTGTACATAGATGTCTGAATTTCCGCTTCGTAGATCAGTCCATGTAATGATAGCACCGCCCGAACCATCTGAGGTGATCTTAGGATTAAGTTGATCACCAGCTGCCGTGCAGATGATGTTACCTGCTGCGGCCCACTGCGCTGCACCGGCGCTGCTCACCCGCTGGGCATAGATCTCTGAGGTTCCGCTTCCCCAATCGTTCCAGGTAATAATAGCCCCGCCAGCTCCATCGGATATGATCTGAGGATTGAAGTGATCAGCCAGAGACAGGGCCATGGCTGCGCCATTGGCAATCCACTGCACCTGCCCGGCACTGTTCACGCGTTGAGCATAGATGTCATAATTGGTCCCGCTCCGCTGGTCCTGCCAGGCGATGATCGCCCCGCCTGAACCGTCAGCGATCAGACTGGGACTTGTCTGGATGTCCTGAACCACGGAGATCGCTACGCCATTGGCGGTCCACTGTACTGCACCGGCATTATTCACCCGCTGTGCATAGATGTCACTCAGTGTTGTGGCGGAGTTCCTTGAATCGACCCAGGCGATGATCGCGCCGCCTGAATCGTCTGACGCGAGTTGGGGAGATTGTTGAACAGCAGCTGCGGTACAAATGGGAACGCCATCCGTTGTCCATTGCACCACGCCTGCGCTGTTCACTCGTTGAGCATAAATATCCAAGTTTGTGGTCATCACGTTCCGATAATCCTGCCACGTAATGATTGCCCCGCCGGCACCGTCCGAGATGATCTGCGGAAAATTCTGCGTATCAGCCGCCAACGATATCGCGACCCCGTCTGCGGTCCATTGCACTGCTCCTGCGCTGTTTATTCGCTGGGCATAGATGTCCCAGCCATTTGACGGATTTCTTGCATCCATCCACGTGATGATCGCGCCGCCGGAATCGTCAGAGATGAGCTGAGGGTTCCATTGCATGCTCGCTGCCGTGGATACAGGAACACCATTAACTGTCCATTGCACGACCCCGGCGTTATTTATTCTCTGAGCATAAATATCGGTACCTGTGGTGGCGATTGTCCGTGAATCCATCCAGACCATGATCGCTCCGCCAGCTCCATCGGACACGAGCTGGGGAGCCTGCTGGTCATCGCCTGCCGTGCATATCGCGACGCCATTTGCCGCCCATTGCACTTCTCCAACGCTATTCACCCTTTGAGCATATATGTCGCGAGGCGCGGAAGGAGTGATCCGTGATTCCCAGGTGATGATCGCTCCGCCGGAACCATCAGAGACGATCTGGGGTGACTGCTGGTCGCCTGCTGCAATGGATAGGGCGACATTCTCGGGATTCTCCTTTGCCCAGAGCACGACGAGTTTGCCGGGGTTGCTGTTCACGCCGCCCACGGTAACGAATGCCGAACCCGAGGTCGCAGTCCCAGGCACAGCTGCGGTGATCACGGTTTCGCTCCACGATATGATAGACAGTGCGGCCGCACTGCCAATACTGACAACGCTCGTTCCCTGGGTGCTGCCAAAGCCCGCACCAATGATCCGGATCTGGTCGCCTGCCTTTGCTTCAGCGGGATTCACGCTCGTGATGATGGGACCTGCCGGGCTCACGGACACCAGGATGCTCGCGTATCCGCGGGCTTTTAGCCCTGCCGCGTTCGTCACTTCCACGCTCACCATATAGCTTCCCACGGCTGCTGGCGCAGTCCAGGTAACGGAGCTGCTGCTCGTCGAGTTCAGTGAACCCGCATCTACCTGCCACGAGTACGTCAATGCGCTGTTCACACCATCACCGGCGGACACGCGGAGGTCCGCGCTCGCTCCGGGCCTGACCACCGACGGAACGGCAGTTATGCTGTATATCTCAACACCACTGGGGCCGGCAGAGCCGGAGGAACCGCTGTTGCTGCAACCGGTAAGTGTATGCAGAATGAGAATATATATGAGAAAAACGGAAGATCTGTTCATCAAATACCTCCACTGACAAAACTGCAATACAGGTCATCGCGGCTTCTCAATATCGGGCCGCGAGAGCACGCCGGGCTTGTACTACTGCCTTCCGCTAGCGCTGATGCCCTGTGCATAGATATCATAATTTCCGTTGCGTCTATCTTCCCAGACAATGATCGCCCCGCCTGAACCATCGGGGATAAGCACAGGATTTAGCTGGATACCGGCTGCCGTCGATATGGCGAGTCCGTCAACGGCCCACTGCGCTGCACCTGCACTGTTGACCCGCTGGGCATAAATGTCATAAATCCCTGCATTCCTGGAATCCGTCCAGGTGATGATCGCCCCACCTGAACCATCGGAAATGAGCCTTGGGTCAAATTGCATGCCAGCTGCTGTGGATATGGCGACCCCGTTCGTCATCCATTGCACTGCCCCTGCGCTGTTCACCCGCTGAGCATAGAGGTGATTATACGCGGTGTTAGGCAGCAACTCTTGCCAGGTGATGATCGCTCCGCCTGAACCATCAGATATGAGCTGAGGATATTGTTGATAATTAGCAGCCGTGCTAATAGCTACTCCTGAAGGAGTCCACTGCAGAACCCCGGCGCTGTTCACCCGCTGGGCATAAATGTCAGAAATCCCTGCATTCCTGGAATCCTCCCAGGCGATGATCGCACCGCCGGAACCATCAGTGGTGAGAAGAGGATTCAATTGGGATAATGCTGCCGTGGTTATCGCGACTCCGTCAACAGCCCATTGTACTGCCCCGTCGCTGTTCACGCGCTGGGCATAGATGTCTTGTCCTGTGGTTGCTGTGGTCCGTGAATCTATCCAGGTTATGATCGCCCCGCCTGAACCATCGGAGATGAGTTGAGAGTTAAATTGGCTATTTGCTGCTGCGGAAACAGCGACTCCGTCAGCGGTCCATTGCTTCACCCCGGCGCTGTTCACTCGTTGTGCATAGATATCAAAAAAACCGTTTCGTCCATCATGCCACGTAATTATTGCTCCGCCAGAATTGTCGGAGATGAGCTGAGGAGCTAATTGACTATTAGCTGCCGTGCTTATAGCAACTCCTTGGGAAGTCCACTGCACAACCCCGTCGCTGTTCACGCGCTGGGCATAGATGTCACTACCTGTAGAAAGGCTGTTCCGGGTGTCCTCCCAAGTGATGATCGCTCCACCGGAACCATCGGAGGTGAGTTGAGGAATGGATTGGTTACCTGTTGCTGTGGATATAGCGACTCCGTTAACGGCCCACTGCACTACCCCGGCGCTGTTCACGCGCTGGGCATAGATGTCTTGTCCTGTGGTCGCTGTGGTCCGTGAATCGATCCAGGTTATTATCGCCCCACCTGAACCATCGGAAATGATCTGTGAAGCAAATACGTCGCCCACTGCCACGGATATGGCGACGTTCTCAGGAGTTTCCGTTGCCCAGAGCACGACGATATAGCCGGGGCTGCTGTTAACACCAGCTTCTGTAACAATTACCGAGCCGGTGGTTGCGCCAGCCGGCACTATTGCAGTGATCGCGGTATCGCTCCAGGAGACTATCGTCGCTGTGGGTGCGCTGTTGATGCTGACGCTGCTCGACCCCTGAGAACTGCCAAAGCCTGCGCCTGTGATCCGTATCTGGTCCCCAGCCTTCACCTCAGCAGGATTTACACTAGTGATGATCGGGCCCATAGGACTTGCAGAGACCAGCACACTTGCGTATCCCCGGGATTTAAGACCTGCCTCGTTCGATACCTCCACACTGACCAGATAACTGCCAACACTTGCCGGCGCGGTCCAGGTAACAGAACTGGTATTATTTGAACTCAGCGTGCCTGCATCAGCCTGCCATGAATAGGTCAAAGCACTGTTCACCCCATCACCCGCTGATACGTTCAGGCTTGCGCTTGCACCTGGCCTGACCACCGAAGGATTGGCAACAACGCTGTATATCTCAACACCGCTCGGTCCTGCAGGACCGGAGGTTCCATCGTTGCCTTTGCAGCTGGTGAATAATTTCAGAACAATTAGAACGAACACCAATACATTAATCACCCTTCTCACACAGCACCTCCTATGAGCCTTTTGGCAGGAATTGAGTTGCAAATCTGCGTTAGCAAGAGATGTAAAATCAACAATGCAGAGCGCAGTGGTCCTTGTTAAACTTTGTATTGCGTATTAATACGACGAATTGCAGAATGGGTCAAGGGAATATTCACGAGGACATGCAATTGTTGTTACGGCGAAGGGGGTACACAAGAAAGAAGGCAACTAGAAATATCTGATGCGGTAAAATCGATGAATACATGCAATAGAATTCCTGTTTCACTTCCCCCCGATGGACAATTCCTTAACTCTGAGAGAAGGACAACCGATCCTGCCCGAGAAGCGGAGGTCGCTGCCAACTGCATCGATGTTTTTCATGAGGTCAAGGATGTTGCCTGCGATGGTGATCTCACGAACGGGATATGCTTTCTTCCCCTTCTCGATCCAGAAACCGACAGCTCCCACGGAAAAATCTCCTGAAATGTGGTTCGCCGTGTGCATGCCCATCACCTCGGTCACGTACAGGCCCGCATCAATAGATCCGATCATCGCATCAAGGGACATCGTTCCCGGCTCGACATAAAGGTTTGTCAAACCTACGCCCGGGATTCCCTTGAACCCGCCGCGCATGCCGTTGCCTGTCGAAACAGTCTTGTCCTTGTTGGCAGCATACGTATTATACAGGAACATGGCAAGCCTGCCCCTGTCGATGACGGTCTTCTTCCGCGTAGGCACAGCCTCGTCATCCGTCGGAGCGCTGCCGAGCCCGCGTTCGAGCAATCCATCGTCATATACAGTGATCATGGGTGCCACCACATCCATGCCGAGCCTGTTCATGAACAACGACCTTTTTTTCTGCACACTCTCTGC
Organism: uncultured Nitrospiraceae bacterium; assembly: GCA_964447405.1. Taxonomy (GTDB): domain Bacteria; phylum Nitrospirota; class UBA9217; order UBA9217; family UBA9217; genus JALNZF01. The sequence continues at coordinate 92,556 of CAYUSP010000005.1, forward strand.
GGAGAAACCTGATGCCATGATCGACAGGAACTCCCCGGCAACTTCAGTGTCGAGAATAACAGGCGCCTTTACAGAGTCGATGTGCCGCGCACCGAGAAGATCAAGCGCCTTCCGGGCCGCGCGTTGCCCGACCTCTTCAATCCGCAGCTCGCGATAGAACCGCTTGATATCGAAATCGGACCCAGCCTGCGACTCGCCCTTGTCCTCCGCGACAACCTCGATGCTCGCAGAAGCTGCTGTGCCTTGGTAGGAGACCATTGCTCCGTGAGAGTTCAGGATCAGGGTCTCTGACTCGGAAAATCCAGCAGAAGCCTTGCGGATACGTTTAATCCGCTTGTCAACGGCAAAAGCCACCCGCTCCAGGGACATGACCCTGTCGATCTTATCCTTCTCACTCAGGGATGCCAGCTCCGGATCAAAGATCGTCGTTTCACGCACGGGCTCCCGTGCCTGTTCCGGGATCGCATGGAACGAATCAGGCTCGGTGTTTTGGGCATTCGAGAGCGCCGCCCTGGCCAAGGTATCAAGCGCTGCATCGGAAAGGTCGGTAGTGAAGGCGAAACCCATACGGCCGGCGGTAAGAACGCGAAGTCCGGCGCCAATCTCCTTTGCCCGGTCAAAAGCGTCCACCTTCTGGTCTTTTATCTCGATGCTGGTGGATGCTGACGAGCGGATGAATACCTCGGCTGCGTCGGCTTTTAAGGAAGATGCAAGAGCAAGGATCTTTTCAGCGACTGTTTTATCCATGGGGCCTCCCGAAAGCAGGTCGCTCCTGGCAATGAACAATAATGAAAATGACAGATTGATCCACAGGTCCACTGCGTGGACACACAGATAAAAACACAAAAGACCTCCTGGTCATTTCTTCTTCAACCTCGTGATGAAATGGTAAGATCTATATCTGCGCTTATCCGTGTTTATCCGTGGTTAAATGCTTTTTGTTTCTGTTGAAGGGTTTTACTCGAAATAGCTGGCCGAAGCAGTATCGGATTCCCACACAGTAACGCTGGCGACCTCAATGTTCTCATTGTCCAGCTTCTTGGCCATGGTATCATAAATCCACTTGGCCAGGTTTTCCGATGAAGGGTTGATCTGCGTAAAAGGAAATATGTCGTTGAGGAATGAATGTTCGAGCTGGTCGAGGACCTCGCGCAGGGACTTTTTGAGATCGTGAAAATCCATGGCAAGGCCTATTTCGTCAAGCCGTTCCGCGGTGATAGCCATTGTCACCCGCCAATTGTGGCCGTGCAGCCGCTCGCACTTGCCTTTATAACCGCGGAGCTGATGCGCTGCCGCGAATTTGGATTCCACCATGAGCTCATACATAGGATGTGGATAATATGGCATACGATATAAAATGTCAATACTGAAAATCGTCTGAATCAGGGAGCAAGGTTTTGACAAATACCTGTAAAACCCCTATACTGCGCGCCATGAAAGAACGCGTGGTCATCACCGGCATGGGCCTGCTGACGCCGCTTGGCAATGATGCGGAAACAACCTGGAAGCTCCTGACCAGGGGCGTTTCCGGCATATCCGGTATCACGAGGTTCGATGCTGGATCATTTCCCACCCGCATTGCCGGGGAACTCAACGGTTTCGACCCCCTGCGCTACATGACTGCTAAGGAAGCGCGTCGGACCGATCCGTTCATGCAGTATGCCCTGGCCGCCGCTTTGATGGCTGTTGAGGATGCGCGTCTTGCCCTCACCCCACAGTCTCTGCTCCGGACCGGCGTTCTGGTAGGCTCCGGCCGTGGCGGCGTCACGACAGCCGAGAAGAACATGGCAGCCTTTTTTGCCCGGGGTGCTGATGCGGTTTCTCCTTTCTATACCCCGATGTCGCTGGTGAACATGGCCTCGGGTTTCATTTCCATGAAACTGGGCGCCCGGGGCCCCTGCCTTGACGTCTCCACCGCATGCGCTACCGGGACGCATGCCATCGGAGAGGCCATGAAGATCATCCAGCGCGGCGCAGCGGATGTTATGATCGCAGGCGGAGCCGAAGCCTCGCTCACGCCGATAATCCTCGCAGGATTCTGCAAAGCGCGGGCACTGTCGCTCCGGAACATTGACCCGAAAAAAGCCAGCCGCCCTTTTGACCGCGACCGCGACGGATTTGTGCTCTCAGAAGGCGCCGGGGTGCTGGTCCTGGAGCTGCTCGCTCACGCGGAAAAGCGGGGTGCACGGATCTATGCGGAACTTGCGGGGTACGGCCTGACATCGGACGCGTACCATTACACGCTGCCCGATCCCGAGGGTGATGGTTCGGCGCGCGCCATGACGCTTGCGCTGGAAGATGCAGGTACTCGACCGGACCAGATCGATTACCTTAATGCTCACGGAACATCGACCGTACCGAATGACCGGATCGAGACCCTCGCCATCAAGAAGGCTTTTGGCAAACATGCTCGCCGGCTTGCGGTCAGCTCCTCAAAGTCCATGCTGGGGCATATGCTGGGAGCTGCAGGAGCAATAGAAGCGGCAATTTGCGCGCTCACGCTGCGAGACAATGTCATCCCCCCTACGATCAACCTGGAGATCCCCGATCCGGAGTGCGATCTTGATTATGTCCCGAACCAGCAGCGAGCGCAGGATGTCAGCGCTGTCCTCTCTAACTCCCTCGGTTTTGGCGGCAGCAATGCGGCGCTTGTCCTCCGAAAGGCGCCTTGACAGCAGCCCCTTCATGGAAATAATCCTTGCGGTTTCCCTCTGCGCTGATTATTATTGTTCAGGCACACGGCAGTGACTTTGCGATACGGAGCGGACGATTACGCATGAAGTATTCCATCAAGCCGGTGCGATTCCTCTGCATTCTTTTGATAGTACTTATCTCGGCCTGTAGCAAGGGCGATCTGAGCGGCACACCGGACCAGCGTCCGAATATCGTCTCAGCCGTGCCGGGGCCGGGCGCCGGGCAGATCACGGTCACCTGGGACCCTCCTCAAGTGTCACCAACTTCATACACACTTTACTCCCATCCGATTAAAAGTGGGGCTACTACCACAACCCATTCGAACGTCACCTCTCCCTGCGTTTTTTCGATACATTCTCCTGATATTACTATCATCCATGAGTTTCGGATTACCGCTGTCTATGGTGTGAACGAGTTTGCATCCGAAGCCTTAACCTCCGTTGCAAAACAACGCACCGTCAATGCAGTGCTGGTACCTCAAAACTTCACGGCTATCCCGGGATCGGAGGTCAGCAGAATTACGATCAGCTGGGACCTTGTTGCAAACAATCCCCGCTATGAACTGTACACCCATGCTTCCACCTGGCCAGGCGGCACGGTGTCTGTCCTTCAGGACGCAACGCCACCGGTCACCTATTCAGCATTGCACACAGACCTGGCAAGTACTCATGAATTTTATGTGAAAGCCATTGCAGGCGATTCAGAAGGCATATCGGGAACTATTGTTGCGGTTCCGCGATGATTTTTGAGATTGCATTTAACCCGTACCTGCGTTTTGAGAAACATACATCTTTTCAGGAGGTTTTATATGTCTGAAGGCGGCTTTCATGTACATGGACCCCATGACCACGAACTCGAACATGCTGCACAGCACGGAGATAAAGATCCTTTTGCAGGCCGCATCGCCGCTGCAACGGCAATCATTGCCACGATCGGCGCCCTCTTTGCCTACATGGGCGGGGCCACGCAGGCAAACGCGTCGCTCTTCAAGAACAATGCGGCAATCAAAAAAACCGAGGCATCGAACCAGTGGAACTACTACCAGGCCAAGAGCAACAAGCAGAATCTTTCCGAGTTTGCAGTGGCCATGGTGACTGATCATAAAAAGGTTTTTTACAAACAGGAAGCCGAGCGGTATAAGCAGGAAAAGGCCGAGATCAAGAAAGCCGCTGATTTGCTCGAAGCCGAATCGGACGCCTGGGATAGGAAGAGCGACCAGCAGATGCATGCGCATCATCGCTGGGCGCAAGCCACAACCGCGCTTCAGATCTCGATCGCGCTTTCGGCAATCGCCCTGCTCTCGCGCAGAACCTGGCTCCAATGGGGGATTTTTAGCGTGGCCGGCATCGGAATATTGCTAGGCGTCCTGGCTGGAATGCACATCTGAACCTGTCGGGCGCGATACTTCGCATATCTTGCAATCAAGTATATTTTAGATTATAGTGAACCATGCAAAACAAGATCAAGACCGGGCAGCAGCTTCTGCCGCTCCTGAGCATCCTCCGCTCAACAGGGAAAAAGATCGTATTCACGAACGGCTGTTTTGACCTGATCCATACGGGTCACACGCGATACCTCGCTAAAGCGAGAGCGCTCGGAGACCTGCTGGTCGTGGCAGTCAACAGCGACGCTTCGGTGCGCGGCCTCAAAGGGGACAAGCGGCCCATCAACTCCGAGGCGGACCGCATGGAAACACTCGCTGCCCTCGAATCCGTTGACTACGTCACCCTCTTCACCGAACCGAATCCTTACCGGATCATATCCGAACTTCAGCCGGATGTGCTGGTAAAGGGAGGTGACTGGCCGATCGATAAGATCATTGGCGGCGATATCGTTGAAGCCAGGGGCGGGCTGGTCGTGAATGTTAAATACATCGAGGGCGCATCCACCACGGGAATCATCGAGAGGATCATCGAGCGGTACCGATGAATTGCAGGTTTGAACAGTTCAATCTGTTTAAGCAGATCAATCAATTGTCTGGAGGTTTTTCATGGATTTCTTCGAAGCGCTCAGATCAAGGCGGAGCATCAGAAAATACCTGGACAAACCAGTGGAACAGGAAAAACTGGATGCGGTCCTCGAAGCAGTTCGAGTATCGCCGTCGTGGGCCAACATGCAATGCTGGCGCATAGTCGTGGTGAAGGACCGGGACATGAAGGCTAAGATCAGTGAACTTTCGTATGTTGAATCCTTTTTCGCGACCAAGGGTTACAAATCCAATCCATCCAAGAAAGCCCTTGCCGAAGCGCCGGTCGTGATCGTGCTCTGCGCTGATCCGGTCAATTCAGGCACACTCTGGGGGCAGAATTACTACCTCGTGGATGCGGGCATCGCTGCCCAGAGCCTGATGCTTGCTGCACGTGCGCAGGGACTCGGCACGGTATTCGTAGGCATTTATGATGAGGATAAGATCAAGAACCTGCTGAACATTCCAGCATCAGTGCGCGTAATAGGACTATTCCCTGTGGGTTATCCCACAGAGGAAAAGAAGGACGGACCTGCGAGGAAGACACTGGCGGAAATCTGCTTCGATGAAAAGTGGAAGTGATGCTGCCTGTTTAGGCAAGCAATCAGACATCCCAGGCTGCGTGCGCATACCGGTTGAACGATTTATCTCTAGTGCTTCCTCTCCCATACCGCAAGGAACAATCCCATGAAAAGCAATCATATGAGATGGCATTTACTGGTTTTCATAAGCGTAATGCTGCTGGCAATCGCTGTCAGCGGATGCCACCGGCAGCGATCGGACAGTGAGGTGTCACAGTCGTCCGGAAGCGATAATTCACAGCAATCGGGAATTCACAATCTTCCCTCGGCCCCCTTCGGGACCAATGGGCCTGTATCCGCGATCGCCGTGGCAGATGACGGCACAACTTATATCGGCGGAGATTTTACGGCAATTGTGCGCAGCACGGGCAGCGGCGTGCCCGTGGATGGAACGACAGGAGAGCCTATGCCGGTTTTCCCGAAGGTAGCGGGCTTGATAAGCCGCGGGTCCGTGAATGCCGTCGCTGCTGATGGAATTGGCGGCTGGTTTATCGGGGGAGAATTTGAATATGTAGGCGGGATCCCTCGCAACAATATCGCCCATATCATGGCAAACGGCAAAGTAGATCCTTCCTGGGCGCCTCGTATTACCCAGGATACTACTCCGCCTTCCGTCGATGCCTTGTCAGTATGTGGGGGCACCTTATATGTTGGTGGATGGTTCAATGCCATAGATGGGGTCAGCCGGACTTCTCTCGCTGCGCTTGAAACGTCCACGGGACGGGTTACTTCCTGGGACGCCCGTGTTTCCGCATTCGGCCTCATCACCGCGATAGCAGCCGATGGCGGGAGGGTATACGTGGGAGGGTTATTTACAAGCATCGGCGGCCAGCAGAGGAAAAATATTGCTGCACTTGCTGCGGCAACGGGAGATGCCGAAGCATGGAACCCCAACACCGACATGACCAATTACATCCTCGTGAAGGCCCTTGTGGTAAGCGGCAACACCGTTTATCTCGGCGGGCTTTTCCATACCATCGGCGGTCAGACGAGAAATCATATAGCCGCCCTCGATGCCATGACAGGGCTCGCCTGTAACTGGAATCCCGACGCAGCGAGCAGCAATCCGACCGATTTTCTTGAAGTCTGGGCCATCGCAGTACGGGATACTGTCGTATATGTTGGAGGGGATTTCACGATCATCGGCGGCCAGCCGAGAAATCATATTGCCGCAATCGATGCCACGACAGGGCAAACCCTTGCCTGGAATCCAAACCCGACAGATTCTATTCAGATCCGCGTATTGGCAACTAGCGGGAATACGGTGTACGTCGGAGGACAGTTCAGTGCCATGGGCGGCCGACCGCGACAGCACGTCGCTGCACTTGATGCAGAAACCGGGGCTGCTCGTGACTGGGACCCGCACCCGGGATATCACAATCCGGGCTATGCCGAGGTCAAAGCACTCTCTGCAAGCGGGAATACCGTCTTCGTTGGCGGTCTATTCAGCACGATGAGTAATTTTCCCCGGAACCGCATCGCATCGTTCGACAAAAACAGCAACCTGACGTACTGGAATCCCGATGCCGATGCCGCGGTCAGCACTATTGCCGTGAGCGGGGGCACGGTATATGCCGGCGGTTGGTTTTCAAGAATAGGCGGCCAGGCCAGGACCGCGCTCGCCGCGCTCGACGCTGCCACGGGAAACGCCCTTGACTGGAACCCGAGTGTGATCTGCGGATTGACAGACCTCAAGTTTCACTTCCCCTTGAGCCCCTATGTTTCCTCGCTTGTCGCCAACAACGCTGTCGTGTATGCGGCAGGCCGTTTCACTGGCATCGGCGGTCAGCTGAGGGACGGCATTGCCGCACTCGATGCGACAACAGGGAGGGCCATTGAATGGAATGCCGGCGCAACCGCGGCTCCGGGGATGTGCTGTGGATTGATGCCCGAACCCATCCCGAGTAATTTCGTTTCATTCAACGCCTTGGCCTTGAACGGGAGCTCACTCTATGCAGCCGGGGATTTTGCCGCTATTGGCGGGCAGCCGCGAAAAAATATTGCGGCCCTTGATGTGATGACCGGAGCTGCTACGAGCTGGAATCCCAATCCGGAAACAGGCCAGGTAATCAGCGTGAAAGCTATCGCGTTGAGTGCGAACACCGTCTATATCGGCGGCGAATTCGACACCATCGGCAGCACAGCCAGACACAGTCTTGCCGCTATCGATGCATCGACCGCGGCGGTCACGGACTGGAACCCCAACCCGGTGTATACATCTATCATCAGTGCACTCGCGGTAAGCGGTAACACCGTATATGTCGGGGGAAATTTCAGCGATATGGGCGGCCAGAACAGGGGGAATTTAGCTGCTCTTGATGCTGCAACCGGAAGCGCGACAACCTGGAACCATCGGCCGAACGGTATTATTGAGGCATTGGCGATAAAAAGCAATGTTCTCTATGTCGGCGGTAATTTTACCGCCATCGAATTGGAACCGGCCGGAAATCTGGCCCAATTGAACCAATGAGCCTTGGGAACACCCATCAGGGCCCATCAGGGGTCAAAGGGCCCATCAGGGGTCAAATCTTACACGTTGACAAACCATCTTCTATACTGCTCATGATCATCCGAACTTTCTTGTCTTTCTGTATCTTCTCTCGTAATCTCTTTCGCTCCTGGCATACCACACCATAGTCTACCCCGAATACCCGGCCGACGTCCGGTCCCTTTAAGCCGCCTAACCGATACAATATATCCATAACAATACGCCGAAGATCGCCTTTTTCCCGGCTGATAATCTCGATGTCCTTCCCTGTCTCCCGCTTTACAGCAGCTAATATTTCGGTCTTTGTCCGATACCGATGGATATCGCCGACCGCGGGGCGCTCCCGGTCTTTCATTCCTTCAATATACATGTCCTTTACCCAGGCGATGAATGCGCTCCCTCCAAGAATGCCCCCACCGATGATTTCTTCTTTGATCGATATATCTTTGATTACTTCCGCATAAATCCGTTTTTTGTATTCTCTTCGCGCTATGTCGGTGTTCCCGCCGTATTCCCCCAGAACCATTGCGTAATCAATATGCCCTTCCTTTTTGCGCCTGCTCAGGAAGCCCGGCAAGCTGCTCCAGGGGTAGCGGATGAGATTTCGCAGCCGTTCCTTCTCGGGAAGCTTTTTCATGGCTGCGATTTTTACCGGATTTAGATGGATGTAACGGGAGAGGACGGAAAGATATTCGTTCTTGTCCACGAGGATGCTCTTGTATCGCCCCTGGTAAAGGTGGCCGGTACGTTTATGACGCCTGTTGTAATAACCGGTATAGGTGATGTTGAACTTGCGCATGAATTCGGCAAGGTTTCCTTTGGGGGTCTCGATGAGCAGATGAAAATGGTTAGACATGAGAACATAGGTGTAAAGCTTGACGGAATAGATATTGAGAGACTGGATGAGGTACTGAAGGAACCTCTTTCGATCGTCATCGTCTTTGAAGATGGCTTGGCGCTCATTTCCCCGGCAGGTGACGTGGTATACTGCGCCGGGATATTGGATGCGAAGGGGGCGGGCCATGACCTACCTTAGCAAAATGCGATAATCTTGTCAACATGTAAGATTTGACCCCAATATGCCATTCTTTTTATGTCCATCGACCATGTACTTGTGCGCCATGTCCCTGCCGGTATAGATGACGCCGGTGATGAGGACCCGGTCACCGGTTTTCAGTTTCTTGATGACATCATTAGTCAGGGGAGGAGTTATAATAATCGGTTCAGTCATGTTTCACCTTGCAATAAAGTCGTTTATTGTCGCCCATTTCATAAGCTGCGTCAAACAATAAAGTTATCTTATGGCACGCCAAACATCCGTATTTATATTACCGAGCATCTTCTGTGGGTAGCTAAATGATCGTTGTGATAATCGTATGTGTTAGTATTTGTTGTCTTCACTGGTGGCTGACCGTCCAAGCATACATACTTGGTGGTTCTCAGTCCCTCGTTATTTCATTCGATGTTTACCTCTGATAAAGAAATAAAATTTAAACAAAATCCATTCAAGTAAATAAAGATATATACAAGCCTCTATCAATGCAGCAAAGTTTATTCGAGATATATTTTTATCGTATACCTTAAACTCATCACCCTCAATCACATTATAATATCGCAACAGGAAATGGTATAAAGGTTCACTTTTCCCCATGAAGACCGTTCCATCGTCTGGGATATCCACGTAAGAGCCGAAAGATACGTGATGAATTAGTAGGACCATTACAATATACGAGGTGATAAAGAATGCAGTAAAAAATGAATTAATCAGCAGTAGTTTCGCAATTTTAGTAATAATCATAATAAGCTCATTCTCTTTCTGACTTAAGCTGTGGGGCCGGTAGATCTAGTACAATCACCCTGCAGTATTCGTATCCCGCCATCTATTGTACCAAAACCGCCGCACTGTCTGTGTGGATTGGTTTGTTCGGGATGACTATTACCAAGACATATTGTTACTTTGCAAACCCATACGACCCTGGCACCAGTTCGGCAACAACTACTATCTGGAACAACTCTATAATCGTAACATTGAAGGATTTCACCGAGAAATTCGAGTCCATATGGATCGCTCCGATTGATAGGATTATCCCCAACATACAAATATGGATTTAGGCTTATTGGATTCTTGAGCAACAATATCAATGCGTAGGGGACGTGAGGATCTGCTCCGACTTGCAAAACTGGATCCCAAGTCAAATATGTTCCAATTACCGGATTGTAATCGCGATAGTAGTTGTAGTGGAGGCCTGTTTCTTGATCGAAGTACTGCCCCGGGAACATCAGGTTGTTCGTGATAGTGGACTGCTGATCAACCGTCGCTTCCCCAAACGGTTTATAGTCCGCAGACCATACAACCGTGCCGGATGAGTTCGTCATCTTCTGCGGGGTGGCGAGATGATCGTTGTAGTAGTAGTAGGTATTCGCTCCCTCGATCTTCGCCAACGGTGCGCTGTTCAGATAGACATATTCAGCTATTATCGCCCCGGAACTATTCGACTCTGCAATTATTTGCCCGCTCAGGCTATAATGAAATACGGTCACAGTCCCATTGACGTTCTTCTTCACCCGCTGTCCATTGCTGTTGTAAGTATATCCGGCTGTCATGGCGCCATCAACGATCTGGATTAGCCTTTGATTCTGATTGTATGTATATACGCGGCTGTTCTCGACCGTGGTATTGCCGTTATTGTCATAGCCAAAAGAGATGCCGTTTGCCCCTGTCAGTTTGTTCGTGTTCGGAGTGTAAGTATACGTATTTGAGTTCTCCGTCTGTCTGTTCCCTACCCCGTCATAGGTCCATCCAAGGCTGCCCCAGATACCGGATGAGGTCGCTGTTGAGAGCCGGTCAAGATTATCATAGGTGAACGCTTTGTTCTTTGTGGGATCAAGGGTGTTGTTGATTGCCATGATGTTCCCATTGGCATCATAGGTCGGATAGGCTAGGCTCATCACAGAACCTGCCGTAATGCTTGATAGACGGTATTGATTGTCATAAGAGATCGAACCGGTCAATCCGTTGCCGTAGATGATGGACGACATACCGCCAAAGGGCTTGTAATTGATGCTCGTTGCAAGATTCGCCGCATTGTTCAGGACGCTCACGGCCCTGTCGTTTGAGTAGTTGTAGGTGATCACCCGGTCGGACGGATAGGACATGGTCTTCATATTGCCGTTCTGGTCGTAGGTATACTGGGTAACATAGGCTATGCTGTCGATGGTCCTGATTTCTTTCTTTACCTGTCCTTTCGGCAAGTACTCATAGGCTGTCGTGCCCGATGCGTCGGCCATGGTGCACAGCCTGCCTTTGCCGTTCACGCAGGTGTCGTAAGTATACACGATGTCCGTATCAGCAGGGAAGTCTATTGTTGTGAGGCGGTTCAATGCGTCGTATTGATATGCGATGGTAACGTTCTTCGCGTCTGTCTTGCTCGTGAGATTGCCTGCAGAGTCGTAGGTATACGTGGTCGTTCCAGTGTCCGGAGAGATCACCTGATAGACCCGGCCTTTGTCGTCATACTTGTACGTGGTCGCATTGGTGTTGGCGTCCGTTACTGACGTGAGGTTGTTGTTCGTGTTGTAGCCGTAGGTCGTGTTGACTGTCCCCGGCTGGGTAACGGTCTTGAGCCTGCCCAGTTCGTCATAGCCGTAATTTGTGGTATTGTTCCGGGGGTCTTTGGCGCTCTTCTTGCTGTTCCTGAAATCATAGGTATATTGCGTATAGGTGGTATCGGGATTAGTGATCCGGTAGAGCCGGTTCAGCGCGTCATAGGAATAGCTAAGTGTCTTCTGAAGCGTGTTGCCTGCATCTTTGATCTGCTCGGTCAGTTTGTTATCTTCCGAGTCGTAGGTGTAGTTGATGGTGTTGTTGGCGTTGTCCTTGATCAAGGCAAGGTTCCCCATTGCGTCATAGGTATACCAGATCGTGTTCCCTTCCGGAAGGGTGATGTGGTCTATCTTGCCGCCTCCACTACACGACGCGCCGCATGATCCCGCAACATAAACATACTGCGTGGGGTTTGCATCCCCAGGAGCCTTGACGGTCTCCACCCGGCCGTTTGCATCGTAGGTGTAGGTCGTGCTGTTGCCGTTCGGGTCGGTTACTGTCTGGGGGTTGCCGAAGTTATCATGGTTTGAATAGGTCGTGGCACCGATGAGCGGCTGGGTCATGCTGGTGAGGTATCCGGTTGTACTGTCATAGCCGTAGGTTGTGATATCGCTCACGTCAGTCCTGGGGCCGTCTATGGTCAGGATTTTTCCGTTTGCGTTGTACGTGTAGGATGTCGTGTAGCTGTACGGCGTGCCGTCGCCGAGGTAGCCTGACTCATCCCGGGACAAAAGGTTACCGTTCGCAGGATCGTAGGAGTTCGTTACGACGCTGACAAACGCCGGATTTACAACGCTTTGAACGGTTTCGGTCAGGACACCGTTGAATACAGGATGATAGGTGTAGGTGGTCGTCTTTTCCACGGCCTTTCCCTGGGCTTCAGTTCTGCTAAGCTCATTACCCTTTGCGTCATAGGTATATGCCGTGGTCGTCGTTGTGCCAGTTGCAATGTCTTTGATGCCTTTTTTGAGTATCCAGTTGTTGCTGTCACGCACATAGCTTGTTATGTTGCCGAAGGTGTCGGTAACCTTGAGCGGTATTCTCTTCGCGTCGAACTCAACCGTGCGGGTCTGGGTGTTCAGGAGATTACCCGAGCCGTCTTTGATCAACGTGGTTTGAGTAGTCTTTTTAAAGGGAATGGTATATGCGAAATTGATTTCTCCGGTTCCATGGGTTTGTTTTGTTATCCTGCCATACGAATCAAAGGTGTTTATATACGCGCCATTTCCTTCGTCAATGCTGGTCAGCAGATGATTTCCGGTCGAACTATTGTAGCCATAGGTCGAGTTTCCGCTTGGACCTGAAACGGACGTGAGATTGCCGATGCCGTCATGGGTATAATTCACGGTGCGGCCGTTGCTGTCCACAATGTTGGTGAGCCTTCCCGTCGAACCGTCGTAATGGAACAACACGTAACGGTTCGTCAAAGCGCCTGAGGCGTCTTTCTCCTCGATCCTGCTCAGAAGGTAATCGTAGGCGACGATGAGCGCTGTGGTCTGATTGACATTGGCAGGTAGCAGGCCCCAGAGGGGGGAACGTACGTCGAGTTCGTAATAAAATTCAATCGAATTTCCTTTCGCATCAGCCATGTTCATGAGCCTGCCACGGGAATCGTACTTTTCGCTCTCTCCGTTCTTATCAGTATAAAGAAACGTGCCGTCCGCGTTTTGAACGAGAGTGCCGGTGTCTCCCGCCTGGCCGACATAACCCGCGGGGGGTTGGAACGTAAAGCGTTTCTTGCCGCCGCACTCGCGTCGAACAGTCACAGAACCGTCGGGATAGGTGTAGAGGCGTTTATCGTAGTTGATGGCCCAGCCATAGCCGAGCGGTGAGTCGTAGCTGGTCACGCTATTGTAGCTCCGCGTAATGCGAATAGGAAAGATATTACCAAGCGTGATGTCAGTGCTTGGAGCAAACGTTTCCATGCCCGAGACCAGGCTGACGGGTTTACCGCCGAACGCGGGATTATTGCCGGCGGTCTTCCCGGGCTCGCAAAAGAGATCGGGCGGGCTGTCTTCGTCATATTTGTCCGCGTATGCAGGCGCGGAAAATAGAATACTGAGCAGTAGGATCGGATATATGATTGCATCTCGGCGCATGTAAACCTCCACCCGATTACGGTAACGAGCTCTTATCGATTCAAATCAGACCGATCTAATAATATTTACTTGCACTGGTTGTAATTAATCGGCTTAACCGCAACATCATCTAATTTGACTGGATGTCTGACTAACAGCCAAAGCAGGGCATCGCGAACTATTCTGGGCAGCATTGACACCCATTCGCGCAAGGGTCTTTGCAGCAGGGGTCGCCTGGTGTCTTGCAGCAGGGATCGTCGGAATCAGTGCAGCAAATGTCTGATGGGTCACAAGGTAGTGAGAAACCACAGGTTCCACACGGTCTGGTAATACCGATAAAGGTGACAAAGAAACTTACATAGCTGCCATTGGAGGTTGCAGAAAACGAAAGGATATCGCATCTCGGCGGACCATCCCAACAGTATTCAGGACAGGCTTCCCTTCCACTTTTTGACGAACATTCATTCTCAGTACTGCATTGGCTGGTTTGGTAGCCTGTCAGTTGGCATGTGGCGAATGAAGGCAGTGGGAGGAATGTAACAATAAGGATGATTGTAAAAATGATTTTAATCATGAAATGACCGTCCCCCTGTTCTTTATCAAATGACTCACCGTTGATAACTCGAGCATGTAAATATATTTCCTTTGACTCCGGTGACTTGATATTACACTAAGATGAAGGTATGAAATGCCATATCGCAGCTAATCGCCTTCTAATTCCCAATGTTTAAAAAACCGCTGACCACTGAAATTGACCCAGATGATAAATTCACAGCTTGAATGCTAATGGTATATCTGCCACTCTGAGAAACTACAAATCGCTTACCCGTAGTATCCGATATCTCTACGCCATTCCATGCAATCACCTGCGGTCCTAATGTCTGTATCTGATTTTCAAGTAAGGTAATGGAAGTGCCGGCTGGCGAAATGAGTTTCACGGTAACCAAGGAATCGCGATCCAGAGAGTATCTGATTTTCGTGAATTGGCCGTAAGAAAGATTTATCTGATAGGGATCGGTCGCAAAGCCGGTAATTTTAACAGTGTCGCCGCTTGTAATAATATGGTTCTCCCGAAGGAGGGTCGCGACAGAGCATGAGGCCTGTGCACCACTATCGAGCAGCTTGTTACTTGGATCCCTGCCGTCCCAGATGTAGCTATGGCTTCCAACTGATGCGGCAGCGGCGGCCAGTATACTGAAGTTCTTAGTTCCCCATGCAATATTAATGTTCACCCGCGATGGCTGCGCCGGATTGTAGGTAACAGTCATAGGCAGATTCTTCGCAGGATCGAAGCCGGTTGACTGAAGACAGGTTACCGTACATGTGCCGGTTGCTGCCGGCGGGCTGTAGCTCGCTGTCTTGACGCCGTCTGATGCTTCAAGGATATAGATATAGGCTTCGTCAGGTACGGTCTTGCCGGCGTTGTCCTGGCCATTCCAGGTGAAGTAGTAGGGTCCTGCTACGGCGCAGTTCCTGGCAGTCTGGTAGATCGGCGTGCCGGTTGATCCCAATTTTTCGGGAATGACCTTGAGCGTTACCGTTGCCGATGAATTGATGGTGAAGAATATGTTTACATTCCCCTGAACGTTCGTATCAAGCGTGTTTGAGCTGGCCATGACACCCGTGAGTGTGAGAATATCGCTGGAGAAGTTGGCAATGATCGTATGGTTGCTTGTAACGGTCGAAAACGTGTAAAGACTGACCGCGCCGACCGAGGCGCCGTCCACCTGCACGTCGCTCACATGATATCCGCTGTTTGGTGTGATCGCGTACGACTGATCGGCGCCGTAATTGACGGTCGTCGAGCCGGCCGGGTTGATCGACCCGTTGGCGTTCGCGGCTGATGTGATGGTAAATGTCTGAACCGAGAACATCGCCGAGAGCGTGTGCGGAGCGGATACGGTGGGGAAGGTATAAAGCGTGATCGCTCCCTGTGACACGTTGTCGATAGCGACATCTTGAACTTTGTATCCAGTGTTCGGCGTGATCGTGAAAGCCTGGTTAGCTCCAGATGTCACACCCACCGCACCGGAAGGACTGATGGTCCCATTCGCTCCTGCACTCGCCGTGATCGTATAGGTGATCGCTGAAAAGGCGGCGTCAATAGTGTGATTAGTGGTGATGTTCGTGAAGGTATATGTCGGTCCGGTTGCGACCAACGAACTGTCGACCGTTAAGCTCGCGATCTGATATCCCGCGTCAGGCGTGATCGTATACGCCTGGGTACTGCCGGAATTCACGATGGCCGTACCTGATGGCGCAATCGACCCATGAGCTCCAGCAGTGGCTGTGATGGTGTAGGTATTGATCGCAAAGCTTGCGTTGATCGTATGGTGTGCGGTTACATTGCTGAAGGTGTATGTGGTGCCCGTACCAGCTGACACCCCGTCTACGAGAACATCACTAACGTGGTATCCGGTGTTCGGGGTTATAGTAAAGGTCGTGGATGATCCATGACTTACGATCTGCGGCAATGAGGGGTTTATGCTGCCGTTCCCTCCTGACACGGATGGTGTTATGGTATAAGTATTGATGGAGAAACTCGCATTGATCGTATGGGGTGCAGTCACGTTGCTGAACGTGTACGAAGTGACCGTGCCGGCTGATACCCCGTCAACCAGGACATCGTTGACATGGTAAGTGGCATTCGGTGTTATCGTAAAAGTCTGGTTTGCTCCGCCATTGACCGGCACAGAACCTGACGGGGTAATCGAACCGTTCGCACCCGCACTGGCAGTAATGGTAAACGTGTTCAGTGAAAAGGTGGCCGAAATGGTTTGGTTCGAAGTGACATTGCTGAAGGTGTACGTGGGGTTCGTTGCAACGGCACCGCCGTTGACTGTGACCGTTGCGATCTTGTATCCTGAATTCGGCGTCATGGTAAACACCTTGGTTGATCCGTTCGCTACGCCGACTGTTCCGCTCGGAGCAATGGCGCCGTTCGCGCCTGTTGATGCTGTTATAGTGCGTATAGTCTGATTCCCGACATTGGAGTAGGATGAATAGTTGGTACTGTCATAGGCCCGAACCCGGTAATAGTAAGCCGTCCCGACCACACGGCCACCATTAGTCGTTGTTGTGACATTGGTGGCGACAGTGCCGATCACGGAATAAGGCCCGCCGCTTGTAGCGGCCCTTTCAATGGAATATTGCGTCTCGTATGCAGTATTGTCCGTCCAGGAAATGCTGATCGCGGACGCTGATACGACAGCTGCAGCGAGTCCGATAGGTGCGGTAAGGGTCGCGGTCTTTGCATTTGCCGTGTTGGAGTAGCTGGAATAGGTCGTTGCATCCTTGCAGCGGACCCGGTAATAATAGGTCGTGTTCTGGGTCAGGCCAGTGTTCTGATAGCTCGTGGTGTTAGCGCTCAGGGTGGCAACCACGGTCCAGGAGCTTGAACCGTTTGGCGATCTTTCTACATAATAATTAACTTCGGTAGTGGCCTTATCCTGCCATGCGAGGTTTATCTGACGGGAGGACGCCATCGTGGCTGTAAGATTCGTAGGAGCAGTTGGGGCCGCCTGTGCAGCGCCGGCTGCGAACAGGGTAAGGGCAAGCATGGCACAGGCTATAGTCATGGTCTTTTGCAAACGATGGTTTGAACGCATTTTTCCACTTTTCTTATTTTCAATGTTTCGCATTCATCCACTCCTTTTGCCTGCCGTACAGTGACCAATATTCGAATCATGCATAATGAGCTTCTTCGCAACTTATTGATGCATTGGACAGATAGCAACCCCTAAAGGCGGACATCGGCCAGCAAACTCAGCACATTGGAACAGTTATTCAGTTGTCTTGAGATAAGAAGATTGAAAAAGGTGTGACCGTAAAACACTAAAATGCCAAACGCAAAACGGTAATTCGGAAAAGTATGGCTTGTATATCATACGCGGACCGTTCGGTCAACAAAATAAATGGGGTATTTATGGGTGATTATAATTGGAATTTGAGAGGGGTGTGGGAATTATTGTAGCATTGGGCAAGGTAGACCGCGTTTGCTATTGTTTCTTCCTTCTCTTCGCATCTTCCATCTCATACAGTTCGGCATCGGCAAACCCGAAATAGTGCCCGATCTCGTGTTTCACCGTGTCTGTCACGATCTCTTCGATCTCATCAATGGAGGACGCAGTTTCTTCTATCGGCTGCTGATAGATGACGATCCGGTCGGGAAGCAGATTTCCATAGTTCCATTCACGCTCGGTGAGCGGCACACCCTGGTACAGGCCAAAAAGCGTTCCTGACCTTATGCCCATATCGTTTAAAAGCGATCGAGTTGGCCGGTCTTCAATTTCGATGGAAATGTTTTTGAGCTTCTGTTTGAATCTGCGCGGCAGGCCTTGCAGCGCATGTTGGACGAGTTTTTCGAAATCGAGTTTGTTCATGATAATAATAAAAAAGGAGCCAGCATCGGAAATGTATTTCCAGACTGCTGACTCCTGAATACTGACTCCTGTCCTGATTATTTACGTATGCTATAGAAAACATCCTTGCCGCGGTACACAGCGGCGTCTCCCAACTCCTCCTCGATCCGGATGAGCTGGTTGTATTTCGCGATGCGGTCCGTGCGTGAGAGTGAACCGGTCTTTATCTGACCCGCGTTGGTCGCGACAGCCAGGTCGGCAATGGTGGCATCCTCGCTTTCGCCAGAGCGATGGGAGACAATGGCTGTATATCCTGCCCGCTTCGCCATCTCGATGGCATCGAGCGTTTCGGTGAGCGAGCCGATCTGGTTCAGCTTGATCAGGATGGCGTTGCCGATCCCCTGCTCTATTCCCTTTTTGAAGATCTTCGTATTGGTCACGAAAATATCGTCTCCGACAAGCTGAACCTTGTTGCCGAGATGGTCGGTCAGCATTTTCCAGCCTTTCCAGTCTTTTTCGGACATGCCATCCTCGATTGTGATGATGGGATACTGCCGGATCCAATCCTC
Source organism: uncultured Nitrospiraceae bacterium (assembly GCA_964447405.1). Lineage (GTDB taxonomy): Bacteria > Nitrospirota > UBA9217 > UBA9217 > UBA9217 > JALNZF01. The sequence continues at coordinate 110,897 of CAYUSP010000005.1, forward strand.
GTAAAACCGGATCATCTTATCCGACGACATCTTCTTGCCTTCCCCCTTGAGATCGTACACGCCGTTCTTGTAAAACTCGCTCGACGCCACGTCCAGGCCAAGGAAAACGTCCTTGCCGGCCTTGTACCCGGCCTTTTGAATTGCTTCCAGAATAACCTGTACCGCTTCCTCGTTAGAGCGGAGGTTCGGCGCAAAGCCGCCTTCGTCCCCCACCGCCGTGTTGTAGCCCTTCTTTTTGAGCACCGCTTTGAGGTTATGAAACACCTCGGTCCCGATGCGAATTGCCTCGGTGCAGGTCTTCGCTCCCGCGGGAATGATCATGAACTCCTGAAAATCCACGTTATTGTCCGCATGGGCGCCTCCGTTCAGCACATTCATCATAGGAACCGGCAGTTCCTTTGCGTTCGGACCGCCCAGATACTGATAGAATGGGAGGTTTGCGTCCTCTGATGCAGCCTTGGCAACAGCGAGTGATACGGCAAGAATGGCATTCGCACCGAGCTTCTTTTTGCTTTCCGTGCCGTCGAGCGCGATCATGGTCCGGTCAATAACCGTCTGTTCCGCAGCGTCGAATCCCATGATAGCAGGACCGATCAGTTCGATCACATTCCGGACCGCCTTTTGCACGCCCTTCCCGAGGTATCGTTTGCCGCCGTCGCGCAGTTCCAGCGCTTCATGCTCCCCTGTCGAGGCGCCGCTCGGTACGATGGCACGTCCCAAGGCCCCGCTTTCAAGAATGACATCTGCTTCAACCGTGGGATTGCCCCGTGAATCCAGCACTTCGCGCGCATATACATCAATGATCTCGCTCATGATACCTCCTCAATTACAAATTGGGAATTAGGAATGCAGAATTAAGAAGGAAAGTATGCCGGGTAAAAGCCACAATTCAATCCCGTATTCCAAATTCCGCAGAATGACTATTGTCCCAGGATAAACTTCTTTCCTTCTTCGATCAACATGGCGATCTTTTCGGAAGATGACGATTCCACATAGATACGAACAACCGGCTCGGTACCGGATGCCCGCATCAGAACCCAGCTGTCGTCCTCAAGCATGTACTTAGTGCCGTCCGCGGTGGTTTTTTTGCCCTTTACCCGAAGCCCCCCGAGCTCGTTCAGCGGCTGGCTGAGCCGGTCCCCTACTGCTTTGCGGTTTGCCTCGGTCAGGTGGATGTTGACTCGTTCATTCAGGATCGTGCCCACCTCTTTATACAGCTTCTTGAGCATGTCACGTATAGATTTCTTTTCTTTTGCCACCATCTCGGCAACCAGCAGGCAGGCAAGGATGCCGTCTTTTTCCGGCACATGGTCTTTGATGGTCATCCCGGCGCTCTCCTCGCCGCCAAAGATGATCTTGCCCTGCACAAGCAGGTCTCCGATGAATTTAAAACCCACGCCTGTCTCATAGACCTCGATGCCGTGCTTTTTTGCGACAGCGTCTACGAGGTGCGAGGTGGCGATGGAGCGGGCAGCCCCACCTTTCCACTCGCGGGTGCGGCACAGATAATCAAGAACCAGCGCCAGCACCTGGTTGGGATTAATGTACGAACCATCAACGTCGAGAACACCGAACCGGTCCGCGTCACCGTCCACGGCAAGTCCGATATCGAATTTACCCTGCTGCATCACCCTGCTTAGTTCAGCAAGATTCGCCTCTGAAGGTTCTGGAGAATTGCCACCGAACAGCGCATCGCGGTTCCCATGGATGATTGTCACCGCGCAGCCCGCATCCTTGAGCATGCTGTCGAGATAATCCCTTCCCGTGCCAAACAGGACATCAACCGCCACTTTCAGCTTCGCCTTTTTGATCGTTTCCATGTCGATCTTCTTTTTCAGGTCATCCAGGTAGGCTTTGCGAAGGTCGATCTCTTCGACAAGTTTTTTGTCCTTTGCATCAGCAAGTGATAGAACCGCGATGGAATTCTTTTCCAGAAGGGCGTTGGCCCTTGTTTCAATATCCTTGGTGGTCTCCGGGAGCGCCGGCCCGCCCCAGGCCGGTGAAAATTTCAGGCCGTTATAGTGAGGAGGGTTGTGGCTCGCGGTAAAATTGAATCCGCCTGCCGCTTTTCTGCGAATAATCTCAAAAGAAACCGCGGGAGTGGGAACGTCCCGGTTTGCTAGATAAGAGTGAATACCGTTCGCAGCCAGTACCTTTGCCGCTTCCTCCGCAAAGCGCTCGGATAAAAAGCGTGTATCGTAGCCGATAACAATCCCCTTCTCATTTAGTCCCTGTGAGGAGATATGATCAGCAATTGCCTGGGTCACGACGCGCACCCGACTCATCGTGAAGTCATCTGCAATAACGCCGCGCCAGCCCGAAGTCCCGAATTTAATTTTTTCGATCGCCATAGTGTTCAAAAAATATCATAAATGGAACGCCAATGCAACTAAAACAGCTTGTCCGAGTTTTTTTCATTGGAATTTTGAAAGTAGAAGCAGCAACCATTTTCGTACGGCGCAATCATATCCTTACAATTTCAGCGCTAATGCTGTTGTCCCCGATGGTGAGTACGGCCACGGAATTATAGGGCGCATGCCTCTTGTCCGTCGGGCTACCAGGATTCAGGAAATGGACCCCTTTCACCAGTCCCCAGAAAGGCGTATGAGAATGGCCGTACACGATAAGATCGATTGCAGAGAACTCTTGCGCGATCATCTCACGCTGGATATCGATACGGTACTTTCCATGAATGAGGCCGACCTGGAAGCCGTTGATCGGGATCACTTTTTTATAGGGCAGTCTCCGCTGAACCTCCGGGCCGTCCATGTTCCCCGCGACAGCTTCAACCGGTGCAAGAGTTCTCAATTCATCCAGCACGGAAAGTTCAACAATATCTCCTGCATGAAGGATCAGGTCCACTCCGTGGAAAATCGAAAAGACTGCAGCAGGCAGCGCCGGGAAGGCCGCCGGAATATGGGTATCGGAAAGGACTCCCACCCTCATAGTGCGCGAGCCAGCCTCTTCTGCAATTCTACTTCGATGCCGGCCAAAGCAATCTCCGTCTGCTCCTTGGTCCTCATGTTTCTCAAAATTCCGCTGCCGGTCCTGAGTTCCTGTTCTCCCACGATCAGCGTATATTCCGAACCTGATTTATCGGCTTTCTTCATCTGGCTCTTGAGGCTAGCTCCGGTGTAATCCGTGTCTACGGGGATGCCTGACGATTTGCAGGCGTGAATCAGAGGAAGTACATAGGCGACAGCTTCAGCGCCAAGTGAGGCGATAAACAGAACAGGTCGACGGGAAACCGCCGCGTTGGACTGCATCAGCGATATGGCACGTTCAACACCTAAGGCGAATCCGATGCCCGGCATGGCCGGTCCGCCAATTTCCTTTACTAAACCATCATACCTGCCGCCCGCGGCAACGGTATTCTGCGCACCCATGTGGCCCATAACCAGCTCAAACGTGGTTCGCGTATAGTAGTCGAGCCCGCGTACCAGTCTTTTATTGACCTCGAAAGGGATACCAAGCTTTCGCAGCCCCTGTTCCACCGTTGAAAAGTGGGACGAGCACGGTCCGCAGAGGTAATCCAGCATGACCGGAGAATCAATAAATTTGTCCGCATCCACTTTGCAGTCCAGGACCCGGAGCGGATTGGTCTCATAGCGACGCTGGCAGTCAGTGCACAACCCGGGAAGTTTTCCTGCGAGATACTCTTTCAGCGCGTCTCGGTATGCATCCCTGCAGGACGGGTCTCCGAGCGAGTTGATCTGAAGCGTCAATCCGGTTATGCCAAGCCGGGAAAACAGCATATGCAGCATGGCCAGGACCTCTATATCGACATGAGGATGGTCGAGTCCTATTGCTTCAACGCCGATCTGGTAGAATTGGCGATAACGTCCTTTCTGCGGACGCTCATGCCTGAACATGGGCCCCAGGTAATACAGCTTCGTCAGCTGAGTGTCGACGTACATCTTGTGCTCAACATAGGCGCGCACTACGCCGGCAGTTCCTTCGGGCCTGAGCGTGATCTTTCTGCCGTCCCTGTCCTCAAAAGTGTACATCTCCTTTTCCACGATGTCCGTGGACGCCCCGATGCTCCGGGCGAACAGTTCGGTATACTCGAACACAGGCACCCTGATCTCTGCGAAGCCGAAGTCTTCAAAAAGACTGCGTGCAATTGCCTCGAGATGCTGCCATTGCGGCATGTCCTCCGGAAGGATATCTTTCACTCCCTTGATAGCCTGAATCGACATTCACACTCCTTATCTCGCTACAGAATAAAACTCGCTGATCAAGCGATCTACTTATTATTGATTCTTTCCGCGATCTGCATTGTGTTAATCACGGTTTTCTCAGCAGCTTCCACGGTTCCTTTTTAACCTCTTCCGAAGCATCTTTCAGGTTCTTCCCCATGTCCCGGAAATGCACGATCATCTCGTCGATGTTTCTTCTATTCTCCTGCACAAGCTCCCCGGTCTTGCCCACAAGGTCGGAGGTCTTTTCCGTGATCACCTTTAGATTCGCCGCGCTGTCATCGATTTTCTTCAGGATGTCCGGAAGATTCTTGAGGCCCTGGGCAACCTCTTCCTTGCTCGAAGTCATCACCTTGATGTTTGAAGAGACATCCTGCAGGTTGCGGATCGTCGCTTTGAGGGATTTTGACAAAGCGGGATCTCCAAGTATGCTGTCCAGGTTCGCTGAAATATTCTTGAGCCTTCCGACTACCTCCATGGCGGACTTGGTTAGGTCTTCCAGTTTCATGGACTCTTCGCCAATAATAACGCCTCCGGGTTCCAACGCTGCAGATTGCGGCGATCCGCCGGACAGTTCGACGAACTTCCCGCCGACAATGCCCAGCGATTTTATGGCGGCTTTCGTATCCTTCTTCATGACCGTATCGGTGTATATGCTCAGGGTAAGCTCCACTTTTTCGCTATGCTCCGGAGCAATGCGGATACCGGATACCTTGCCTACTTTTATACCCGAGAGCCTCACCTGAGCGTTTCGTTCAATGCCGTCACTCATCAGGAAAAGTACCTTTATTTCTTTTGTTTTACGAAAAAGACTCTGAATATCGCTGACCGCGAAGACCATGACCGCAAGGACCGCAAATGATAGCAGGAGAAATATGCCTGCCCGTATTTCAGAACGACGATATTCCATGATTACCCCGGATAACAGTAGGTGGCGTTGTTTGAGTCCTTAGGATAGGTGAAGTCTTGATAACATAGAGTGTCAATTGAGTTGCTCGGTTCGCCGAAAGGTACTTTCGGAAGGAGTCATTCTTCACTACAACAGAAGGTCCTCCCGGAAATCCCTGCTCGACGCATGGAATGATATCGGCCCGTCAGGGCTGCCGGTAATGAACTGCTGCACAAGAGGACTTGTACTTTCCCTCATTTGCACGGGTGATCCTTCCGCTAGAACTACACCCTTGTACAGGATGACGATCTTATCAGCGATCTTCATAGCCTCCTCAACAGAGTGAGATACCACAATGCAGGTGATTCCGAGGAGCCGGTTCAAATCGGCGATCAACTTGGTGATGACCGATGAAGCGATCGGATCAAGACCCGAGGTCGGCTCATCGAAAAAGACCAATTCAGGATCAAGCGCCAGCGCGCGTGCCAGAGCAACCCTTTTTTGCATCCCCCCCGAAAGCTGTCCGGGGGAGAGGTTTTCGAAATCCCTAAGCCCGACCAGTTCGAGCTTCATTTTGACCATGATGCTGATAATAGCTTCGTCAAGAGACGTATGCTCTCTTATGGGTAGCGCAACGTTCTCGCCGACCGTGAGAGAGTTCAGCAACGCTCCGTGTTGGAACAACATGCCGATCTTTTTTCTGAAGGGATCCAGCGCTCTGCCGTGCAATGCCGTGAGTTCGGTGTCCCGGTAATAAACCTGTCCTGCGTACGGCTCGAGCGCCCTTATCATTATTTTTAGAAGCGTACTCTTGCCGCCTCCGCTGCTGCCCAGGATATACGTAATCTTCCGCTGCTCGGCATCGAAATCAATGCTGTTCAAAATGGCGCGGCCGTCAAAGTGCGCAGAGATGCCACGGGTCCTGATCATATCCGTTCGTCATCCATAGAATGCCGTTGTCATGAACGTGTCCAGTATGATGATCGCCAGAGTAGAAGAGACCACGGATACCATGGTGGATCGTCCCACCTCCTCGGCTCCACCCTCCACAACCAGTCCGCGGTAGCACCCGACCATCGCGATTACCACAGCAAACACCACAGCCTTGATCATGCCGGAGTAGACATCCTTGAATATGAGAACATCGAGTATCTCGCGAATATATACGTCAGGCCTGATCCCGAGACGAATTGACCCGAACAGAAAACTGCCTGACACTGCCGTGAATCCAGCAAGGACGGTCAGAGCTGGAAGCGAAAGGACCATGCCGATAAAGCGCTGCACCACAATATAACGCACGGGATTAATGGCCATGGTCTCCAGTGCCATTATCTCTTCCGATACCTTCATGGTGCCTATCCTCGCGGTGAATGCAGCGCCCACCCTGCCTGCGATGATGATGGCGGTGACCAGGGGTGCCATTTCCCGGAAGATCGCGACAGCCACGAAACCGGGAATGTAATTAACACCCCCAAGTTCCTTCAACTGGAACGCAATCAGCACGGTTAATGCAATGCCCAGGAGACCGGAGACTGACAACACGAGCGGCAGCGAACGTGCGCCAACCTCATCGATGATGTTGAGGAGCCTGGCCTGTTTCCGCTGTTTCCGGTCCGAGACCATGACGAAGGTCTGTACGAGCGTCTCGCGGAAAAGGTAGGTCAGGCTGGAGAGGTCCTGAAGGAAGGTAATAAACACCCGGCCAACATAGCCAAACAGTTTTTTCACGAGCAATCCTCATTAAATCCAAAGAGTCGCGGAATGGCGAAACCTGGGATCTCCCGCACCCGCTCCGCGGTGTACCCACATTCGCTGGTGCAACAATTGTCTACAATCCGCCTGCTGCCTCACGCATAGTCGGAAATATCTCGAAGATGCTCGCAAGCCTCGCCAGTTCAAAGATATCGCGAACAGGCGGACTGAGTTCGCACAGCCTGAGCCGTGCGCCTTTTTTCATGCATTGCTGCATAGCCTCAACCAGAGTGGCGATGCCGGAACTGTCCATATACCGAACCTGGGAAAGATTGATCAACAACGCCTTCATGCTTGGTGTGCTTATGCGAAATATTTCGGTAAAAGCTTTTCTCACATCAGGCGACGAGTTCATGTCCACGTCGCCCTTTAGGGTCAGCAGAAATCCGGCAGTGATTTGCTCTGTAGTGATTTCTATATTCATAAAGACCTCAAGATGGCGGTTTGTTTTTCACCAGGGTCAGCACGGTGCCTTCAGCCGCACTGGTATCATACTCCACCCGGTCGAATACGGATTTCATGATATGGGTGCCGAGCCCTCCCGGCCGTATGTCATCCAGCGCCCTCGGGCTGATCGAATCGACATCCGGCTTGGCCCCCGAGTCCTTGAGCTGTATGGTGATCCGCATCGGATCGACCGAGATGCCCATTACAATAGCCTTGGTCGGGTCACCGTGGTAAGCGTATTTTATAATGTTGGAGCAGGCCTCATCGAGCGCCAGCACGATCCTCCTGGTTTCTCGCTTGCTGAATCCCGCTTCATGGACCACGGGATATACGGTGCTTCGTATGATATACAGGTATTTCGGCTGGCTTGGCACCTGGAGGGTGACCTTTTCACTCATGCCCTTGCACCAAAACAGACCAGGGTGATGTCATCGTGCTGCAGGGAAATGCCCGTAAACCGGTTCAGATCGCCGATGATCGCGTCTTTCAATTCCTCCGGGGCCGAAGGCGAGCGCCTGACCAACTTTTCGAACCGGTCATAACCGTACAACTCTAGCCGAACGTTCATCGATTCGATAACACCGTCCGTGTATAGGACAATGGTGTCGCCGGGCGCAAGTTCCTCTGTCTCCTGCAGGAATTTCATTCCGGACAGCATTCCAAGTGGAGAACCACCTGCAGGGGACATCCTTTTAATCGAACCATCGTGTTTTTTGATAATCGGCGGAAGATGGCCTGCATTGGCAATGGTCATCATCCCTGTCCGAGAATCAAGTTCGATGTAGAGAAGGGTAGCGAACATCCCGCGCCGGCTCCGTTCAGCAAGGAGGTCGTTCAGAATTGCGAGCATGGTCGCCGGGTGATCCTCGGTAAACGCCAGGGTTTTGAGATCGCTCCCCAGTTTCGCCATATATAATGCCGCTGGAACGCCCTTGCCGGACACATCCCCGATCACAATACCCGTGCGATATTCATCGAGAGGGATAAAATCATAGAAATCCCCGCCCACCTCCTGGGCCGGAGTATAATGCGCGCTGAATGCATAGCCGGGGATCTCGGGAGCGCGCAGGGGAAGAAAACTCTCCTGCACGGTACGGGCGAATTCCATGTCCCTGTCGACACGCTGTTTTTCCATCAGGCTCGAATGCATCTTAGCATTCTCAATGGCTATTGCCGCAAGGCTGCAGAGCGCGACAAAGAGGTAGAGATCATCCTTATCAAAGGGTTTCTCGTCAAGACGGTTGATGACCTGCGCGACCCCGGTGATCCGGTCCCCAACTTTGAGCGGGACGGTGATCATCGATCGGGTGCGGTATCCGGTAGCATCATCATGGGCGCGGTGAAACTTCGGGTGTGCGTACGCATCCTCAATGAGCAGCGGTTTGCCCTCCGCAGCCACGGTTCCTGCTATCCCCTGCCCCATCTTGAGCCTGAATTCATGTTTCAGCCGTTCACCGACATCGCCAAGCGCAACTTGATAAACCAACTCATTGGTTTTTTCATCGATCAACATGAGGCTTGAGGCATCGGCATTCATCACTTGCTTCGATATTGCCATGACGTTCTCAAGGATATGCTCAAGGTCCAGAGATGAGCTTATCATACCGTTCACATCAATGAGAGCGGAAAGCCGCTTTACTTTCTGCTCAAGTCGTTCGTTTGCGGGTGTTTTCTTCATGGTTTAAAAATAGCACAGGAAGAGGACAACGGTCAATCATAAAGTTCGGGCGCATTCGGTAATTTCAACCGTTTGCGCTGAATAAAACAAAACGTAGCCGGTCTTGCTGGGCAATGACTGCCAAAGACCTCAGGTTTCAATCTCTTTCACAATCGGGAAGTAGAAATGGTAACGGAAACCTGCTTAGAGAAGATGAAGAGTGGTGAGTTCTCGCTTGATCGCTTGACAAGAGACGATGCGAGATCACCCGGACTGGTCAAATCAGCGGCACAGAAATCGGCATCATAATTGATCCCGACGTAATAGCCAGGGTAAAGCGGGATCAAAGTTAACGGTAATCGACAAGAGCTATGCTACTTAACTTTAACTTCATCGTCAAAGTATATCTCTGAACCACTGTGCAAGTCAATAAAAAGTCCCGATACGAGTAGAAAGGAAACATCCTTTCGCTGCGAATCGGGACGAAATACCGGCTGCGCTTTGAATCATGGAAGAATCACGTGTTGTTCACATTTTTCTCGAACGACATAGGTTCTGGTGAAGCATACACAGCATTACTTTTTTCTTGGGGGGGAAGAAGTATGCCGCCAACACACCAGCCCTATGGATAGTTGAGAAAAAGTCAGAGCGCAACCTATAGTGATAATAGCATTGAATCCTTGTATGTCAATAAACCTTAAGTTGTATTTTATAAATATCTTCTGATTGTTCAGGAATGAGAAAGCAGTGCAATAGCCTTAGTCCTGCTTTTTACATTGAGTTTTCGATATACTCGATAGAGATGTGTTTTGACCGTACGTTCGCTAATGCTGCTCCTATCGGCGATTTCTTTGTTCGATGCACCCTGTACTACGAGCGTAAGCATCTCCATTTCTCGGCTCGTCAAGGGAAGAAGCCCCGGTACATGCGAAAGCAATACCTCCGGAGATACTGTTGGCCTCGCAATCGCTTTTTCAAGTATGCGCCTCTCAGCCCATATCTCTCCGTCAAATACCGCATGAATGGCCTTCATCATGACCGAGGGAGGATCAGACACCTTGAGAAATCCCCTTACCCCTGCTTTAATATCCGCAATCAGGTCATCGTCTTTTGTGTTGTCATGTAAAAGACATATGATCCGCGTGCACGGAGATTTAATCTGTAATGACCGAATAACCTTTGAAAGCGGGTGTTCTTTAAGAAGGGCGGAGTCGAACAGCAAAATATCCGAGTTCGAGTGAAACTGCCTGCCGAGAAATTCGCTACCGACTACAGAAGGAATGATATTCAGCGCAGCGTCTTTGCTGAGAATCGTTGAAATGTGGTCGAGAAGACTCGGATCGCCAATAGCAAGAATCAATCGTATTGCACTCATGAATTCCCCCTGATAACTGCGTTTTGGGGCTTCCTCTATGTAATATTTTAGGTTGAGAATACCCTCTTGTCAAGGTCGATTGCGCAATAACTGTAAAGTGCTCTGCATCAGATCCTAGTTTTTGATTCACCGTCATCCAGAAAAGGGTCGTCGATATCCTTGAGAAGATCGCCAAGCAAGACGAGCGGCAAGCCAACCACATTGTAAAAACATCCTTCGATCCTTTCAACCAGAAGAGCCCCGCGTTCTTGAATGCCGTATGCGCCGGCCTTGTCAAGCGGTTCTCCCGATGAGCTATAGGACATAATTTCCTGCTTCGTAAGATTTTTGAACCAGACGCGGGTAGCGGCTGTTCGAGTCAGAGAGCGGCCGGTCGCTGCATCCATGACCGTAAGTCCGGTAATCACGAGATGAACCCTTCCCGAGAGTTGGCTGAGCATATGTTCAGCATCCCGGGCATCGATAGGCTTTCCAAAAACGCGACCATCCAGGACGACAATAGTGTCGGCACCTATGACGATTCCCTTCCTATGGCGCCCGGCTGTAACGCGTGCCTTTTCCTGTGCAATTCGACGCGCAAAATCCTCGGGGCTCTCATTCTCGCGGAAGCTCTCATCAATATTTGCGGGGTCAACTTGAAAGTCAATACCAATTTGCCGCAACAAAGCCTGGCGGCGAGGAGATTTCGAGGCAAGAATGATCATTGCATGCATTGTGGACCACTCCTCTTACGTCAAATATCGTAACCGGCAAGCGATGAATGGTCCATCAACATCCCAGAACCCTTCACACCCGCCATATTACCTTTGGCTGCATATCCTGTCAAGGTCATGCTACACTGGTTTCCTCTTACTGCACGTATGCATGATTCTGCCGTGAGTTGTCCTGCCTGGTGTGCTGCAACTGGTCCTTCCAGCAATCAATAGTCGACATGATAACAAAGTCGGTTTGTGGCTGCGAAATGCCTTCTAAAGGCTCCAAGTTCAATCCACACGTTGATTTTGCATATTGAAACAATGTTATCATCCAAGGTGCTTCTGTATTTTCCGGCTCTATGCGCAGTACTAGCCTGCACTGCGCCAATGCCTTATCAATAAATCCCAGGTCAAAATATTGCCTGGCTGCCGATAGATATTCCCTGGCTGCCTTTTCACATTGACCCAGTTTTTTATGAAAATCCCCTATCCTTACACGAATGATGGGATCTGGATTGATTTCATAAAGTTTCTTCATTTCCACTATCGCTTTCTGCCAATCCGCAAGACCAATATAGTTTTGCACGTTATCTTCGATAATTGTTTTTTCAAGAGCCATTGTTTTCTCCTTTTAACAGCATTTGATAGAAGTTATCAATTAAGTGAGGGTATTCTAATGCGACCAGTTCGAGCCATACGAACCTCATACTGAGTCGTGCGTGTTTGATCATCCTGGATACTGATAGTCCCTGCATTAGCAGTTCCATTAGGATTCATGTGAATATTGTTAACATTAGTGATTATGTGGACTCCCTGTGGTATGACAAACCAGTCATGGTAAACTGTTTCCCACTTCTGGCTGCCAATCGATTGGTCACCGCGGGTCATACGGTATTTCTGGTTTGTAGAATCGAATTCCACACGGTATTCAGAGTAGTTTGTGACTGCATTACAACGAGCTTCCAGCAACAGCAACCTAATGTGACGGGCAGTATTTCTGCATTCCACGTTTCCCAACCATTGCGCGAACGATGGTATAGCGAACATCGAAATAATCGCTATAATACCGATCGTCATGAGTAACTCCACCAGGGAAATGCCACGTGTATTTCTGACCGTATCCCACCCTTTGCCCACATCTTCTCTCATAGTTACCTCCCGAGTATTATGATTTATTGATGTGGGAGGTATATCATGGCAGGGTGATGCTGAAATTGCGGATAACTGAGATTAATTGTTTGTCACAACTATAATTTGAAGCGACGTTGATACAGGCTGTAGATAAAGATGGCAACGATTTGGAGGATGTTCAGGAATCTTGCGATGTGGTCATGACAACAAATTGCAGAATTGATTAAATATCTTTCAGGTATTGAACAAATAATGAGGAAAAGGTCAAAATGCCGACTTGACATCTTGTCAGGAAGGACATATCCAGAGAAAGAAGGGAACCGCTATCAGGGAGTAATGGAGAACGTCCCGGTAGATCTGATAGTTATTGCTGGCCTGATCAATCCTTATAAAACTTGGGTCTGCATTGAATTTCTATTGTCAGGACCATTCGTATTGATGCTATAACGACCGCACCGGCTATTCCACTCAGAAGCTATCTGTATGTTATTAATTGGCCTCAAATTCGTCGGACAACGCGAATAGGCGGGATGGTGTCATTTGATAGTGAATGAAAGGGCGTATTCAACAATGCCGCCATGTCCGTCTTTAACAACAACAGTAACGTTTTTTTTACCGGTAAAATCAGCAGGGACTTGCCACGTCAATAGTCCCGTTGTTGGAGAGATTGTCATACCGTCTAGATCGGTTGCTAATGTAAATGTCAATTCATCATTATCAGGGTCCGTAGCCATTACCTGATAAGTATATACATTGCGATCGAATTTAAACTCATTATGTTCACTAATCACTGGGGGCGAGTTACCAATCTTACGATTAAACATGGCACTGCGGCCATAGGCTTCTCCATCATAAGGCGTAACACGGATTGTTATCAAATCGTCTCTTTTTAGCTGTCCTTCCATACCTTGTTCCCGGCCGGCGTGTTTACCATTTCGGGTCCATTCGTATAGCATGGTAACGGCATCCCCATCAATATCATTTCCTACAGCTTCTATTTTTATTGTGTCGCCCTGCCTAATAATTTCCGGAAGCAGCTTCACATTTACGATCTCGGGAGGCGTATTCATTATTTTGACAACATTTGACAGCACTTCCCGTCCCAGGACAGTTGCCTTTGCCTGAATTGCAGACCCTTTTGCTGCTTCGCCACCGTTAAATTGTAAAGGAATAAGCGTTGTGAATGGTGTCCTGTCTACAAACCATTCGATTTTCGCTCCTTGCAGGTCAAATCCTCTCGCAACTAACTGCAATGTTGAATTTCGTGTAGGTTCATTCGGGGTAACCTCCAATGCCAATGCGGCATCCGTGCTACGCTCTGGCAAGGGAGTTGATGGTTTCTCCGAGGAACAGGATGAGCAAAGTATCGCAAGGATAATAATACTATTTATTATTTTCATTTAATTAGCCGTTTGACCGGTTTAGGATGTAATATCTATTGCTAATCTTGCTCAGAAGAAATTGCTTTTGATTTTTCAGTGAATCAAAACTGATAGAGAACCGAGATCTTGGCTCGTTCATCTACTCTGTTGCTGTTCTCCGATACCACCTCAACTCCGTAAAGATACGAAATAGGGGTCACAGCGACTAGTCCCGTGTTCGATGTGGCAACTGAACCAGTGAGGTTCCCCGTCTCTGCCACGGTGTTGCCAACTGTTGTTGCTACTATCTTTGCATATACTCGATATGTTCCAAGATCTACACGCATATCATAGCTTGTTGCGTCGGTGGGAGTGATACTTAATGATCTGTTACAGTTCGCATTCCATGACGCTGATTGCGACATTAGCTTGGCATTCAGCCCACTGCCCGTACTTCCTGAGCAAAGCATCGGTGTCGTGATGGCAAAATTACTCAAATTGGCACTACCGATAAGAGTGGTATCTCCTCTGGCTGAAATTAACTGGCAAATTACATTTCCACCGCCTATACCTGCCTCAAGCGCTGTTTTATATCTTTTCTGGAGTCCTGAAGACTGCGTTCCCGTGGTGATCAGGTATATCATTGCCGTTACGAGTGTGAGTGCAACTGCCGACAGCACCAGTACCACGACAAGGACAATGCCTTTTTCCGACCGAATACTGTATCCAGCAGTTAATGCATTCTCAGACTGACGTATGTTCCCATCTCTTGACCGTTGTGTTCTGCGATCTATCATCATTTCCCTCGTACTTACCTAAGGCCATTCGGTCTAACTATCAATGTATAAAGCTTCCAACGATAATTCTGATAATTTGGTATTAGAGCAAGGTTGTAAATCCTCCCACCCCCAACAGGTCCGACACGATAGACATTGCCGGGATAGGTACCATCGAAGCTCCTGTCTCGCTCTCCTTCTTGCGCCAATATGTACACTTGAATCTCTTTCAACTGGTCACGCACAATCTGTGCAGAAGCCGCTCCGACGAGTCCGTCACTTTGTGTATAAGGCGGACCGGTTCCCCCAGTATCAAGAAGCGTAACAACCTGCATGTCTGCAACACAATCGAGCAGCGGTAAAATTTCGGTAAATGCACCACTTCGTATGTTTACGATAGCCTTAACGAGAGTCCCTGTTCCCGTCGCGCATCTTCCCGGATTTGCAACCCTTGTTGTGGTCACGAAATAATCAGCCCTGTTAAACGGCATCCGCAAGGGAGTCGCATTAGCATCATCCAGGCCATAGATTATCCTGGTTTCGCTCGGGTCAGCATAAGGAGCTACACCGCCCACCGTTGTAAAAAAGCTGCCCCCGAATACAACGAGTGTCCTGCTGTTATTAACATTTGTACCTGGTGATATCACGATCACTCGCTCATTGTTGCCAGCAGCAAAATTCTCGTTTCCACTGGTATTCCAAATTGTGGTTGTGCCATCGGTGAACAGGTAATTCCACTTTGTGTTGGCTTCATTAGTCGCAAGGTTGGCGGCTTTCAGAACAAGATAATCAGAGCCGTTAACGTTCCCCAATGTACCAGAAACGGGCATATTATCACCGCACTGGATTGCTCGCGGTGCATTAGGCGAATCATTAAATACAGCAGCAGTGGGATCTGCCGCTTCGTTGTAAGCTGTTCCTACCACCCACGGAAGCCCATAACCTGCTTTCTCCATATCCCGCCTCAACATCTCAATGCCGATGACGCCTTCGATATTGGTCTCTGCAATCTTGCTTTGTTGCTTGTAGCCTCGCAACAAGCCCACAAACATATCCGAACTGGCCGCAAGTAAAAATCCGATCAGACCAACAACCACCATAAGCTCGATAAGACTGAACCCTGCATCACGCTTCATCATTGCTGTTTCCTCATTATCGACGTAATCGTGTGCGTGTAATTCTGATTTTTGTAGCTCCATGCTATTGCCATGGTTATCTGTTTACTGTCCCCGCTTATATTATTGATCGTACGCGTAGGAGTATAATTGATCGTGAATGCACGAATGGTTCTCGAAACAACCGCTTCCACTGTTATACCCGCTGTAAGATTTGCGTCAACGGCAGTATCGGTAAATGGAAGGCTCTTCAACTGATTCATCCTCATCTCCGCGATAGCAACTGCTTCATCCCTCAAAGTGTTTTGCAGATTCGTGCTCATGCCGATGATCGTTGTCTGCATCAGTGCAAGGGAGACCACCATCAAGATCACGAGCGAGATCATCATCTCGATCAATGTCACACCTTTTTTATTGAATATCACAATTTGCTCCATTCAAAGACCCCATAGCGATTCGTGTTTGCGCCAGTACAATGCAGTTATATGCCGCACGAGCTCCTGCTCCCACAGAGAGTATTTGCTGCGCTCCAAACGGCCCTGGATCTACAAATGTCAACCCTCTCGGATCGAATCTGATCCAGTTGACTGCAGCGGCTGGTACAGTCAAAGTAAAATTGGCGGTTAGGTTCTTCTGCAAAATTAGCGTATCAGCGGCTGTTTGCAGCACTCCGTCTCCATCCGGAGCAGGGCTCGTGTCTTCATAGATGGTGTATCGAGTTGCTGTCATGACCACAAAAAACATTCTATTTCGCTGCATCGCCTGCACCCGTACATTCATGAGGTCCGTATGCAGCTCTTTTGTCTGACCTTCCAGCCGGTATTGGTTCATCCATACACTTCCTGAGACTATCGCAATGGCAAGAAGTATGCCGATGATAATCATGGCCACGATCAGCTCTATCAGTGATAATCCACGATTGTTCATCATGATCACTTCTCTCGCATGTGAAGAACTTTACGAACTCCAGGCGGTTGCGTGATAATTGAGAGACCCTGATCCGTAGGAGGTACACCTTCCATGGCGCTTGTTTTTCTCCCCCCCTTTTCCGTAAAGGCATCCGCAAGTTTCTTCTGCTCGATGCTGCCTGTCGAAACCTGTATCAAAGCCGTTCCTTGCATTGCGGATGGTGCAGCCCCATTGTAATAATTGACAGCCCACAGAAAACTCTTGCCGCCTATCGAGCATGAGTCGCTATACGGTTTATAGGTCGTAAAGAAGACATTGCCCTGTGCTGTAGTAAGGGGGTTCGTGATCGTCCGTTCCGCGCTATAAATCCTTGATGTTCCATTATAGGAGTAGGTGCCGGCTGATTCGAGATCAATGTACCATCCGCTTGAAGGCAGTGTTCCGGTTACTGCGGTGGTTACATCCGTTAAGCTACCTACTGCAATCGGCAGAGGATCATTGCCTGTAGTGCTGTCGAGACAATCGTCTTTAAACTTACCCTTGATCACTGAGCCAAAATCATTCGTAAAAGAAGCATTCTCGAAGCATGGATCTTTCACGCCAAACAATCTTCTCTGGTTGTTCGCATCGTCCGTTCCCATGGTGTTTTTGAAATAATATCTTCCGGTACCGAAGAAGAGCCAAAGTTCTCCGTCCTTCGTGCTTTGGAGACGTGCGACTGAAGAAGTAATCGGGCCTATACCGCTCGTCACCGTACTAAACCGCCAGTTGGCTGGGTTCAGCGCGGTGTTTCCCGTAGCCGTCAAATCGGTGCCATTTAACTGCTGGTTCGTCAATAACCGAATAATGCCGCCGTCACTCCAGCTTGTGGTGGATCCGGAAGCCAGCGATACATAAGGAATATAGACAGCATTGTCCTGATAATCAAGATCACTATCCTGGCCCGCGTTGTACAGTGATCCGGCAAAGGCATTTGGAATCCCGGTATCTATAACCGAAGCGGGAACGCCTGTTTTCAAATCAAGCACAAATAGTCGCAGGTTCTGATCGGATGTTCCCATAAACTTTTGCGCCGTGGTATCGATCGGACCGGTCGGACCGGAACCGAACACAACGAACCATCGCCCATTCTTAGTAGTATCGGCTTTGCTGGTGGTTGAGCCCACAACTCTTCCATTTACCTTTACGACAACAGGACCGGATGTTGAAAAACCGAGATCAGCGTCTGAAAATTCCCACAAAAGCTGCGGATTGTTCTGATCAGTAACATCCAGGGCGAAATAGGCAGAATATCCGTTCCCCGAAACAGGTGTCTTTACGCAGTTTGTACAAGTGGCTGCAACGTCTCTGCAAGCTCCTCCGAGCCTCATCCCGCCTATCAGAATCGTTCTCCAACTTTCAACTTTTTTCTCGCATTCCCAGTAATCCGTTGACGAGGAGCAAGTTGAAGGCTTATTGATACTTGCATCAACGAGCACTGGCGTGAGGTCCACCGTGGATAAATGACAATAAGCCTGATCTTTCAGATACTGCAGATAGGGCAATACATTCCGGGGAATATAAGCCCACATCTCTTTCCCCAAATCCGTCCCCGTAAGTCTCGACATCATCGACGACGTAGTCTGTCCCGACCATTTCAGTTCTAATGAGCCAAGTTTAAATGCATGGAGCATACCGTCGTTCGAACCAACATACACCATGCCCCTATTCGTGTACGTACCCATGCTTAAAAATGGCGTCGATCCTGTACCTGTACTGGTCAATGATCCGCTGCCGTAGGTGCTGTCATTGTATGACTTATCATAGTTATTCAGCTGCACCCATGAAGCTATCCTCGGTGTCGAGCTGATAATATCGCCCAGCTTCCAGACTTTGGCTGTTTCATCCATGGACACGCCGCTTACGGCAACGCCGGTATCAATTACATCGCCGTCACCGTTCAAATCAATCGACGCTGTTCTTGATCGGTAGGTCTCAGTGATCGTGGAACCTCCCACATTGTAGGAATAATCAGCCAGATCAGTGCCGCGTACAAAATCAATGACGTTCTGTGCAAGCCGGTCGTTTACCGCCGTACTGGCGGAGGCGTTATCGGTATTCAACCAAGGCCTGATCGATGAATAATTTGCAACGTCGAACGACGTCAAAGTGAGTGTTGTAGCAGAAAGCGAAGTATAAATGGTTCTGTCAGATGCAGGTCTGTTCCATAAAAGCTTGCCCGCCTCCCAGATGCTTTTTAGTTGTTCAAAATCAACCGTACTGTCAGCTGTTAATGTAGTAGTGGTGCTTGACCCGGTGTAGAGATCAGCCTTGGCTTTCTGGTCAATAGGATCATAGTAGAATATCGCTCTTTTGTCGGTATCAAGGCTCAGCACCCTGTCCTGAGTCGTATCCTCCAGGATATTACTGCTCGCAAATTTAGGGTCCACGTAATACCACAAATTCTGGAGCCCGCCTATCCAGTCGATCGCGTCGTTGGTAAATCTACGTCTCGGGTAATAAGTCGCCTGAACAAGATTAGCGCCGCTGCCTTCTCCTGATGCAAGCACCGACGCGGCTGTTCCTGATGTTACATGCGCCACCATGTCCTGGACAGCGTCCATGATATGCTGTTTGATCTGGTAGGCATCCGCTGCACTGAAAAAGGTGTCCGGCACATTATTTACGTTGGCATCCCAATCGAGCGATGAAGCAGGCAGGTTCGCACAAAGGCTTCCTGAGTATGAAGTACCGTTGCAGGTAGCTGTGTTCAGGGGAAAACCCGTAATCGTACCCGGCCAGGTCTTTACTTCGTTATCGAAAGCGCCGTACATGGCGACATTTTGCATGGCTTTATATCCATAGGAAGCGCTATTCATGAACAATCCAATGGAATAAACACTGTTAACCTGCGTGGTGATGTCGTCGCTCGTGCTGGCGGTACCCATCGTACTGTTAAAACTCTTGTGCATACAGTACGCAGGAACTATGGGATCAGGCGATTGCGTTGCTGCAGTCGTTGCGGTGCAGGTTGGATTGTTTCCGATTTTCGTACCGGGCTCGTTCCAATCGCCGTCTGACATCAGGAGGATGTAGTTCTTGGCGCAGGTATACAACAAACAACCAGAATCAGTGCAATTATATAACGGATTTCTCCATTGATCAGTGCCGCTGCTCATCGGCGTGAGACCTCCGTAGAGAGGGGTCTTCTGCGAATAATAATTGAAAGCCTCCCACATGGCTGCACCCGTAGGAGTGCTTCCGCCGGGATTGGTAGCATTGATGTGGGTTATAAAGTTCTTGTACGGATAGGTCGTAGTACTGCTGGCTTGAGAAGTCAGATAATCGCCGATATAGACCGAGTTCGATTTTATATAGGAGGCACTCGTTGAACCGCTGAAAGACATAGCGCCCATCCTGGGTTTCGTCGGTAAGGTCATAAATTGGTATGCAAGACCGTCATACACTCTGTCCCACCGCACCTTGACCCGGTCCCCATTGTCCATAGAGAGAATGCAGCCGCCTTCCGCTATGCCATCGTCGTTCACGTCGAGGTTGTTATTGCAGACAGTACCGACCAACCCTGGTCCAGTATTTGTCTGCCAAAGCTCGGGATCGCACTTATTGTCCGCGAATGAATCGCACGTGGCCGGTCTACCTCCTGTTAATGCCCACCTGATGAGGTCAATTCTGCTCATAAGCAGATAATTCAGGTAATTGCCGGATGTGGGGCCGCAATCACCCGAGGTATGCGTCCCTGTGCAGCAATGAAAAGGTTTGGATCCCGTACATCCGCTGCCATTCGCACCTCCGAATTGAGTACCATTCGCACATGCACCTGCATTACTTTTACATGTCCATGTAGAGCAGGCAATAAAAGTACAGGCCAGACCTGATGTTTCACGATATGTCCTGGTAGTGGTAGTACCATTTGTCCATATGTCGAGCACATAGTTTTTGTCCGGAACGAAATACCCTTCATAGGTTGTTGCTGCGTTATATGCGAGATTACTAGGATCATATGCGGCCGATCCCATACTACCGCTGACGTCATCAATTACAAGCAGGTTTGGCTCTCCTCCTGAGCCTATAAAAGGAGGCGTCTGGCAATAATCTCGCATGGATGTGGCCGAACCTGCCAATGGTATGCTTAAAAGAAGCATCAGGGCAACTAAAAATAACAAACCCTTTAAGGAATAGGCTCTCATCTCTTGACCCTCCGATAGGAAAGCATTGAATAAATTTCATCGTGCCTGCACGTTGAGCTGTCAATTGAATACTCGATCCTGTCGCCCTCGAGGTCCTCAAACTCCAGCGGTTTTTCTACTGCGAATTTCCTGATCCCGCGACAACTCGTGGACAGGACGTCAATGGTGACCGTTTTTTTTGCTACATCGACTCGCTTTACAATCCCATTCAGAAAAAGTTCATCTACCGCATACACGTGGCCGAGATTTAGGACCAACAGGGTAATCATGAAAATACCTAAAAACAGGCCGCTTAAAATAATATTTCTTTGCATGTTCTCCTCCACATTTTAATACAAAAGTGATTCACCGTATTATTCTTTATCTATTTTCAGCGCTGCACACACTCACATGCGAACCACATGTTCTATAGAATGACTACTTCGCTCGACATTCAGTTACCAATGAACGCACCCCTACTAACACCTTGATAATTGACCGGAACAACCGCATGGGACATTAAAGCATCAAAATTGTCAATGATGTGATGCCTGCAATGAGGGCACAGTTCCCAGATCATTGATTCAGGATAAGCTGTCACGATAACCGCTGAACAATCCGGGCAGATGATTTTAAATTTTGTCATGGCTTGCCTCGCTCTCCGGTTGAGATATCATCAATGCTGACTTAATATTATGCAACTGTCATGCCATGATAATTCATTTATTTATTGGCTAGTTATGCCATAAAAAGAACGATTTTTGATGAATGAGATTCCGGAGTATGTAATAAATTACATAACGACAATTCCCGCATAACCGACCACCTGGTCATAATCACCACTCACATCGCCGGAGTTTGTATACATGACCAATTCCGCTTTAGATGCACCTAACATATTGCATGCATGTAACATGACAGCGGCTGGTCCATACCCGCACATGGTTATCCCCTGCTCTCGTATTTGCCTATACAATCCTTCAGGGTCAAGATCCAGGATCGCTTGAATAGCCTTAAAGTCCTTTTCCCGGGCAATTACAGCCGGTTCATAATGGCTCATGTCAGAACTTGCCACGATCAGCACATTGCGACGCTGGCTGGTGGTCCCGGTTGTCAAGTTCCGGGACATAATTGCCTGCGCGATTGCGTTTCCCACATGCCGACAAGTCTCCGACCGAGTGTCAAGCATCTGGATCGGAACTATCTTTGCATCCTGCTTTAAGTACTGAATGAAAGGAAGCTGTACTTCAAGGGAATGTTCCTTTACATGGGCACGGGAATCTTCCTGAATGTGATCCGTTGATGAGAGTATGGCTGCGGCAAGCGCTTCGTCAATTTCCACTGCACCAAGCGGAGTTTCCCATTGCCCCGCTGCCATAAGGGCTACTGGCGCTCCCATACCGGTATGGTTGGGACCGATGAGCACTATAGTATCGGGAAGTTCGATGCGAGAGTATACCGCACCTGCGACGCGTCCGGAATAGATCAATCCGGCATGGGGAGAGAGAATCCCGAGGGCATGCAACTTATTGTCGGAGGGAACCAGGAACTGTTGCACCTGATTTGCTAGCGCTTCTGATGATCTCTTGTAGAATTGCCCGGCTACCGCTGGATGACGAATCATGGAGACCTCGGTCGTTCTGATCGTCGTTCATCCTACTTGTTCGATTCCAATATCTTATTGGTCGTACCCTTTGACCTCATATCTGAAAATTTTTGCAGAACATCCAGAATATTAGGCCTGTGGGAGGTTATTTCACGGAGCTTTTCCTCAGTGATCTCAAGAATGGTGGAATCCTCGACTGTTTCGACAGTAGCGGTGCGCGGCTTGCCTGTCAGGAATGACATCTCGCCGAAGAAATCACCGGACCGGAGCACGGCAAGGTCTACCCGCTCACCGGACAGAAGCGTCATGTATACCTTGACGGAGCCGCTAGCTATTAAATAGACCGACTTGCCGGTGTCATTTTGTTCGACAATAGGCAAGCCGCCAGGCAACGGATGGACATTCATCACTTTCGTAAAATCGTTGAATTCATCCTGTGAAAAACCAGCAAAAAGCGGGATTACGCTGCTGGCCGGCTTGGAAGCCTCCTTCTCCACGGGCTCCGGACGCTGTTCCTTCACCGTCTTGTTTGAATGGAGCGCCTCAATATGCGTCTGCGCCTGCCTGTTCCCCGGTTCGACCCGCAATGCGAGCTTGTACTGGGCAAGAGCCTTGACCACCGCCCCCTGGTCAGCATAGAGGTCAGCAGCCCGTATGTACTCCATTACCGCGTTCGGCTTCTGGTTCAGTTTCTGGTACGCGTCACCAATTCGGACACGGATGATCGGATCGCGGTCGATCGTGAAAAGCTTTTCCATCTCAGTGATCGCCGACTTCCAATCAGATTTGCTCACGAGCTTTTGGATTGCATCCACGATCTTTGGCTTATCAGCGGGATTAGCCGGCGCGATCTTTGGCAAAGGCGGCGATGCCACTGGCGGTTCTGGAACCGGTGATGGTGGTACCGGTGTTAGTGGTGCTGGTGCAATTGGTGCGGGAGCAGTTGCGGCGGGCTTGGCAGGTTGTGGTGCTTGCGGCTTTTCAGAGACAACAGGCGGCGATGATTCTGCGGCCTGCTGGGTAGACTGAATTTTCTGGCTCGTTCCCTTTTCGCGTGCTGCGGAATACTGCTGCAGCACCTGCAGCACCCTGGGACGCCGTCCGGTAAGATCTCGAAGCTGATCTTCGCTCACTTCCAGTATCACCGCATCCTCCGCAGCTTCCACGGTCGCGGTCCTGGGTTTGCCGGTCAGGAACGCCATCTCACCAAAAAAATCATTGGGTTCGAGCGTTGCGAGATCCAGCCTCTCTCCGCTCGGAAGTGTTGTATGCACTTTCACAGCGCCGCTGGCTATGACATAGACGGACTTGCCGGTATCTCCCTGCTGCACGATCACATGGCCGGGTTTGAGGGTGTGCACGACCATCATCTTGGTGAAATCCCCAAACTCCTCGTGGGTGAGCCCGGCAAAAAGAGGGATGACACTCCGGACGGGCTTCTGGACGCTGCCCGGGGTAAGGTCAATTTTCTGTTCCGTGATGGCTTTGTTCGAATGGAGTGCGGTTATTTTATCCTGCGCTTGTCTGTTTTTCGGGTCCAGCCGCAAGGCTAGTTTATACTGGGCCAATGCCTTGACGATTACACCCTTGATAGCATATATGTCAGCAGCATACACATACTCGCGCACCGCATCGATCAACTGATTCAACTTCTGGTGCGCATCGCCGATCCTGACCCGTATGATGGGATCCGGATCAAGGTCATAGAGCTTTTCCATGTCAGCAATGGCAGCCTTCCAGTTGGATTTGCTCAGACTTTTTTGTATGGAATCGATCAACTGCGCTTTTTCGGATGCCATCAGGATCTCCGTTTAGAAGGTGAAATGCTTTCCGAACAGAACCGCCCTTAAATCGCTTCCCTGACTTTTTCTATGGTGCTCTTGGCCCTCACCTCATGATAATTCTGCAAAACCTCCCTCATACGGGGGCTCTTGCCTATCATCTCGCTCAGATCTTCCTCCGCCACTTCCAGGACATCGCACTCCTCTACAGTTTCAACGGTGGCAGTGCGTGGCCTGCCGGTGAGAAACGCGATCTCGCCGAAGAAATCGCTCGGCATCAGCGTTGCCAGTTCTACTTTTTTTCCGGTGACCGTGGCATAGACTCGTACAGAACCGCGGGTAAGGATAAATACCGACCTGCCCGTGTCGCCTTCCTTGATGATCGGCTTTCCCGGAGGCATGGTGTGTATAATCATGCGCTTGGTGAATTCGTTGAACTCTTCCTGGGTAAAATCGGAGAAAAGAGGGATGACGCTTCTGGTAGGCTGTTGAACTCCGTCCTCGATCGGTTCGAGCTTGAGCTCGGAAACAGTCTTGTTCGAGTGGAGCAGCTCCATGTTCGCGGTGGCTTCCTTGTTCCCGGGTTCAAGCCGGAGGGCAAGTTTATACAAGGCCAGGGCTTTCACGACAAAACCCTTGTCAGCGTAGAGGTCCGCGGCCTGTACATACTCCTTGACCGCCCCGGACTTCTGATTGAGTTTTTGGCGCGCGTCGCCTATGCGCACCCGGACAATGGGATCCGGATCAATGCTATAGAGCTTCTCCATTTCCGATATAGCGGATTTCCAGTCGGATTTGCCAAGAAATTGCTGTACTTTTTCTGCAATTGCCGCTTTTTCTGAAGCCATGGGTAACCTCCCAGGTAGATTCTCATGGAACGTAAATCATGATGCTGTAATCGGGTTCAATGGACGAGCGGTTTAAAATGACCTTTTTTCCGCGTTTTCGAAGCGTGTATACCGGTTCACGAACGTCAGGTCAACCTTTCCGATCGGGCCGTTTCTCTGCTTCCCGATTATCACTTCCGCGACGCCCCGCCTACCGCAAAGGCATTCTCCATCATAGGGGCATTCGCATTTATTATAAACTTCATCTCGATAGATAAATAATATCACATCCGCGTCCTGTTCGATAGCCCCGGATTCGCGAAGATCGGCCAGCATGGGCCGTTTTTCCTTGCCGGGACGGGTCTCCACCGCCCTGTTCAGCTGGGAAAGGGCGACCACGGGCACACTCAGTTCCTTGGCAAGGGCCTTGAGAGACCGGGAAATGTTCGAGATCTCCTGCTCCCTGTTCCCCTCATCCCCCCTGCCGCGCATGAGCTGCATATAATCGACAATAATGAGATCGAGCCCCTGGTCCGCCTTCAGCCTGCGCGCCTTTCCGCGCATTTCGAGCACGGTTATAGCCGCCGTATCATCGATGTAGATAGGCGCTTCCGCAAGCCTGCCGGCTGCATTGGACAATGGCGTCCAGTCGCGGTCGGTAAGATGTCCGGTCCGGAGTTTATGGGCATCCACCCGCGATTCGGAGCCCAGCATGCGAAGCACCAGCTGTTCTTTGGACATCTCCAGGCTGAAGATAGCGATGGACTTAGCCTTCTCTATAGCCGCATATGCGGCGATATTCAGACAAAAGGCCGTCTTGCCCATGGACGGCCGGCCTGCCACAATGATAAGGTCACTCGGCTGTAATCCAGAAGTTCTCTCGTCCAGATCCACAAAGCCAGTGGCAAGGCCAGTGACCATTTCCTTGCGCTCGTAAAGACGTTCGACGATCGCGAAGCTGTTTCCCACAATGCTTTTCATGGGGACAAAGGCATCCTTGATCTTATTCTGCGCTATCTCGAAGATCGATTTTTCCGCCCGGTCCAGAAGCTCATCGATGTTCAGCACGGTACGTGAATCATCATAGCTCTGCGTAATGATATCCGTGGCGGAATGGATGAGTTTGCGGAGTACGGATTTTTCCCGGACGATCCTCGCATGAAACTTGATGTTTGCGGCCGTGGCAACAAGGCTTACAAGCGTGGCGAGATAGGATGAACCGCCGACCGCTTCGAGGCCGGTCTTGCCCCTGAGCGCATCGTTCAGGGTCACCAGATCGATGGCGTCACCAGTCTCGAACATGTCCAGCATAGCCCGGAAAATGCGGCGGTGGGCATCCCGGTAGAAGTCATCGGGAGTCAACGTCTCGATGACCTTATTGATGGAATCGTTTTCAATGAGGATGGCGCCTAGCACCATCTGTTCGGCTTCGATATTCTGGGGAGGAAGTTTTTGAAGTGATACTTCGGTCTGAACGGACATTGAGGCCCTCAAGTATCCACGGAAAGTAAAAATGAAGGCTGGTGCACGCACCAGCCTGAAGAGATTAGCCGTAATAACTGAAGTATACTACAAACGCGGCGGGTTACTGCTCTTCTGCAAGAACTGATATCTTTATTTCAGCATGAATATCAGTATGCAGCTTTACTGATACCGTATAGTCGCCAAGACGTTTTATCGGTTCGTCGAGCACGATTTTCCGTTTATCGATAGCCACGCCCTGCGCCTTCAGCGCATCCGCGATGTCCATGGTGGTGACAGAACCGAACAGCTTGCCCTCTTCGCCGGTCTTGACCCTCAGGGTCACGGACAACCCTTTCATGCGGTCAGCCTCTGCAGTTGCCTCTTTTTTCAGTTTCCGGAGCCGGTCAGAGACCATTTTTTTTGCATGGTCCATGGCGCTCACGTTATTCGGTGTCGCCTCGATCGCCTTCTTTTTCGGCACCAGATAGTTTCTGGCGTAACCATCTGCGACCTTGACGAGGTCGCCTATCTTGCCCAATTTGTCAATATCTTCCCGTAAGATTACCTGCATTTCGGATACTGCTCCTTTCAAATAAATGTGCACGGATAGTACCAGAAATAGTGGCAAAGTGTCAATAAAGATTTTCTCCGTGAACCTGCGCGCTATTGTCTGGACCGGCGTCGCCTCGCCTTTGGTAATGCCTGTTTTTTTGCGTGCAGGCGTTTTCATCACAGAAACCCGGACGGTGATTGTGTTCTTGTTATTCGTTGAGACCTTTTCCCTTGAAATGAGGAGGTGTTTATATTATGATCGCAACATGGAAGAACGGATAGGATCAATTGTCAGGTATTTCGAAAAAACCTCCATAGCTGCCGTGAAGCTGGATTTTGGTGATCTGACTGTGGGCGATACTGTCCGTATAAAAGGCGCTGAATCTGACTTTTCCCAGAAGATCGATGCAATGGAGTTCGACCATAAGCCGGTCCAGCATGCAGCTCGCGGGCAGTTCATTGGCATAAAACTCACCCTGCATGCCAAACCATTCGATCTCGTATATAAGGTATCAGGGTAACAGTCGACCCATGTTCATATATATCGTAAAACGAATGTTGTTAATGATTCCCATCCTTCTCGGCATCACCGTGCTAAGCTTCGGCGTCATGAGACTTGCGCCGGGCGGGCCGGCTGAAGCGCAAATGGAGTTCTCAGCAAAGGCATCGGCCGAAGCGCGGGAACGGCTTCGGAAACTCTACGGTGCAGACCAGCCGGTTTACAAGCAATACGCAATCTGGCTCAAGAAGTTCGTGACTCTGGATTTCGGTGATGCCTTCGCCGATGGCCGCAAGGTCAAGGATAAGATACTCGAACGCCTCCCCATTACGCTTACCATCAACCTGCTCTCGCTCGGGCTGGTACTCCTGATAGCAATTCCCATAGGCATTATGTCCGCAACCCGGCAATACTCGCCGCTCGACCGGTTCACAACCATGTTCGTATTCATCGGCTTTTCCACACCTTCGTTTTGGCTGGCACTTCTTCTCATCTATCTCTTCGGCGTTCAATGGGGGATACTTCCGATTTCAGGCATCCAAAGTCTGGATGTAACAGGCCTTTCAGGCTGGGACAGGCTCATGGACAAATCCCAGCATCTGATCTTGCCTGTTTTTGTCTCCGCGTTCGGCGGGCTTGCCGGCTTTTCCCGCTATGTCCGCAACAATATGCTCGAGGTCATGCGCCAGGATTACATCCGTACTGCCCGTGCCAAGGGCCTCGCGGAACGGGTGGTTATATATAAACATGCGCTCAGGAACGCGCTGATGCCTGTGGTTACCATTCTGGGCCTTGCTCTTCCCGGGATCATCGGCGGCAGCGTGATCATGGAGCAGGTATTCGGCATTCCGGGTATGGGTCAATTGATGTTCCAGTCCGTCATGTCGCGGGACTATAACCTCGCCATGGGCATTCTTGTCCCGGCTGCGTTCCTGACCATGCTCGGTAATTTTCTTGCCGACATAGGATATGCTTTTATCGATCCAAGAGTTCGGTTGAGATGATAAGGTTTAAAGGAACAGAGAAAACGGACATGAAAAACGTCGAATCCTTCACATTCCTTACGATTCAGTACTTATTGAAGAATAAGCTCGCGGTAACCGGCGGTATGCTGGTTCTGCTGGTTTTTCTTTTGTCGATATTTGCCCCGCTGATCGCGCCCTACAATCCATCCACCATAGACATCAAGAACATCCTGGTTGGACCAAGCTTCAAGCATATGCTGGGAACCGATGACCTTGGAAGGGATGTACTGTCACGCATGCTCTGGGGTGGGAGAATCTCTCTCGAAGTAGGTTTTGTCGCAGTAGGGATCGCAACCATCCTGGGCATATTTCTGGGTGCCCTTGCCGGTTATTACGGTGGTCATATCGACAGCAGCATCATGCGCATGGTGGACATCATGCTGAGCATCCCAACGATCTTCCTCGTTCTTGCAGTAATCGCCATCTTGGAACCGAGCATCATCAATATCATGATCGTGATAGGACTAACCAGTTGGATGGAGCCGGCACGGCTCATCCGCGCGGAGTTCATATCACTCAAGGAACGCGAATTCGTGATCGCGGCCCGGGCAATGGGCGCTGCTGATCAGAGGATCATCATGAAGCATGTGCTCCCGAACGGCCTGTCGCCCATTCTCGTATCAGCCACTATGGGCATCGGCGGTGCGATCCTTGTCGAATCAGCGTTAAGCTTTCTCGGGCTCGGCGTACAGCCTCCCACGCCAAGTTGGGGTAGCCTGTTATCAGCAGGCAAGGACAATATCGAGATAGCCTGGTGGTTATCGGCATTCCCCGGCCTAGCCATTCTCATTACTGTGCTTGGCTATAATTTGCTGGGAGAAGGCATCCGTGATGCGCTTGATCCGAGGCAGCGGGAGTAAATTTATTATTTTGTGATATTAGAGACCCGCGATTAAGCCATCTCATTCAGACTCGATTTAGTTTACTACATCACAGTTGACAGGTGTCATCACGAGGTTCCGGGGATAAGTCGGTATCGAATCCTGCGCGTCCAAATCGCTGATTAAGCACATCACATGATTAGTTTACACCAACGTACAATTCATTGTACCTCGAGTACAACGAAAAAGGCCTTCCAACTGAATTGCTGGAAGGCCTTGCAACGAATTATTATGTTACGGAAATTATATGGTCATCTCTTGATCCGGAAGTATCCTAATCCTAAAAGGGCGCTTCCGAACAACAGGAGTGTACCAGGTTCGGGAACAGAGACAGGTGATTGCAATACGCGCCATTCTTCAAAGCCAGCATCGGAACTATAATCTCTATGACATCTCACTAAGTTATCATCATATGCACCGAATTGCACATAAAGGTAGAGAAAATCACTGGGTGTAATTCCAGCAATCACTGGAATCAATGCTTCCATATCGTCTCCACCACTTCCCTGATTGATTATATGATAATCCATTAACACTGAAGGACCAATCGGAACAGAACTTGAAAGATCATAAACAGGATTGCCCAATTGAGAAACATCTGTCGCAGAACCTCCTAAAGGACCGCTATAAGCGTAGAGTCTGAATACATCAAGCGACAGATATCGTGCAATTTTGTTGTCTGCCTCGTTAATGTCGAGGGTGAAATCGTAATATTGTTTTCCATTAACTGTTACAATACCTACATCACTCCAGTTCAGCGAATGGGTCCACTGATCGCCACCACCCTGATCATCATAAACTTGAACATGCTTTGCGTCAGTATTTAGACCGATTTCCGTGCCTTGGGCTCCCACGCGGAGAAAGGGATCGTATACACCGGTTCCTGTGGGATGATTGTTGGCTATTCTCCAAACACTTCCGTCGGATGCAGTTACGCTGGCATTCGGTCCTGTTGTTAAATCAATTGGCGCAGCTATAGCAATTCCTGAGAGGATCCCTGTAATTAGTATGCTTATTGATACAAAAAATATCTTTTTCATATTTACTTGCCTCCGAAACAATATTTTCTTAATTTACTGAATGTTAATAAGCAAGTTCAATACCAATATGTATTAGATTGTTTTTATTATACATACCATTCGGTCGCCTACGACTGTAAGGATTTTCGACAAATAACATCAGTGTATAACCTAATAATATAATTAATATTTTCAGCATCTTAACACCGGCATACTTCACGGCTTTCGAACAAGACAACATTCTCCTTTTTTACACCTGAGAGTTGTAAAATTTCCCGACAGAATTAAAAAGGATTTGTTATATAATAAAGTATTGCTTTACATTATTTATCAATGACTTTTTCTCTTTTATTAAAAGTATTTTTTGTCTTCTTTTTGTTCGATCTATACCGTCCAATCGCTTTCTCATGAGTTCCAAAATCCTTGGAAAAAAAATGGCTGCCATCGCCCTGGGCGACAAAGAAAAGATAGTCCGCGTTTTCAGGATACAGCGTGGCAAGAATAGCTCCTTCACCCGGATTTGCTATCGGACCCGGAGGGAGGCCTTTATGAAGGTATGTATTGTAAGGCGATTTTCTTTTCAAGTCTTGAGCCGTTATCTTGGTGATCCATGCTTTGGTACCGTAGACTGCCGTCGGGTCAGCCTGTAGTTTCATGCCCTGCTTTAAGCGGTTGTGATATACAGCTGCAATAAGCTTTCGCTCCGAAGAGATCTTTGCCTCTTTTTCTACTATCGAAGCCAGTGTTATGATCTGGTGCTCAGTATAACCCAGTTCCTTCGCTCGTTCTCTGCTGCTTTCGGAAAAAACAGCCTTGTAACGCTGAACCATCTTCTTAGGAATTTCTTCAAGCTTTATACCCTTAGGCAGATAGTAAGTGTCCGGGAAAAGATAGCCCTCGAGTGTATCAGCTTCAATGCCAAGTGAGCGTACATATTCCTTCTTTTTTACGAGATCGATGAACTCATGGGGCTCCGTAATGAGCGGCGTTCCCGATAGCGTCCAGCCGATCTGATACAGGTTGTATCCCTCCGGGACAACCACTTCATACTCGATGATCCTGCCTTTTCGCAGATTATCCAACACCTCCCACAGGCTCATGCTGGTGTTGAGACCATAATAGCCCACCCGCACCTTTCTGCTAATGCCCTGGATTCTGCCGACGATCTCGAAATAGCCGCGGTAGCGGATTATCCCTTCCTTTTTAAGCGCTGCGGAGATGGCCTTGAAACTCATCCCCTCGGTAACCTGCACCTCTTTCCAGGCCTTATCGCTCGAAGGGGGCATAAAGAGGGCGATATAGAAATGAATGATGATGGTAAGTAATGTGGTGGCGATCAGAAAAGTCCACCATAAATGTTTCCTGATTTGGTTTTTTAAATTTAGCATTCCATGCTCCGCCTTCCCCATTTCATAGTTGCCCTGATCTCAGTATCCCGATCAATATCCAGAGCCCCAGGAGTGCGGCGATAACATAACCGATCAAGCCGAACATCGGCAAGCCAAAAAGCATCGGCCCCTGTCCCGAATGAATGATGATGGAAGAAGCGATGATGATGGATGCGGTAATTACGCTGAAAGCGATCCGGTTGCTTGACCTGTCCAAGTTCCTAATCAGATGCGTCAGTCCTTCATGGTGAATGGATACCCTCAGTTCACCATGCATGATTTTCCGGTAGGTGGCCTTCATTTGTCGGGGCAGCAGCGACAGGGCATCCACGAACTCCAGAAGGCTTTTCTGCACGTTTTTCGCCATGCGCAGAGGATTGCGCCTGCGTTTTATAAGTTCCTCCACATAGGGCTTAGCTGCTTCAAAATAATTGAATTCGGGATCAAGCTGCTTCAACAACCCCTCCAGCGCGATGAGCGCCTTATCCATAAGGTACAGATTCGACGGCTGTTTCAGCTTGTGTCGCAAAAGAATATGGGTAACGCGATCGATATATGCGCCAAAGTCGATCTGCTTCACCTGCATGCTGTAGTAGGGTTCAAGAAGCTCGGCCAGGTCCTCCTTCATTTCACGTTCGAATTTGTCCATGTCCACGGATTCGTCGGATACGAATCCCAGATTCATATATTGACGAAATAGCCCTTCGTAATCACGCTCTGCCAGGGCAACGAACAGATTTGCAAAATGCTCCATGTTCTCCTCGGTAACCCTGCCCATGATGCCAAAGTCAACAAGCCCCAGTCTGCCATCGGGAAGTACAAAGATATTTCCCGGATGCGGATCAGCGTGAAACAGGCCGTCCTGCAGGACCATTTTAAAGAACGCCGACGCACCCTTGAGCGCGATAGATCGCCGGTCGAATCCCGCTGCATCGATGCGCTGGAACTCGTTGATACGGATGCCCTCGATCCGTTCAAGAACGAGCACCCGCTTGGTCGAAAGCGCCGTGATAATCCTGGGAATGTAAAGCACGTCGCTCTCTGCGAAGTTGTCCCGGAGCTGTATTGCGTTCGCCGCTTCAATGAAAAAATCGAGCTCCTTTTTAATGGTCCGTGCGAACTCATCCACGATCCCTCTGACATTATAGGGCGCCATCTCGGGAACATGGGACTCGATCAACTCGGCTATGCCCCGCATGATGCTGATGTCCCGCTCTATAATCCCGTCGATATCAGGCCGCTGGACCTTAACCATAACTGCGGTGCCGTCGAGCAAGGTCGCCCGGTGGACCTGGGCGATCGAAGCCGCAGCCACCGGGTCGTCCTCAAAGGAGCTGAACAAGCGGTTGACGCTCTGACGTAACTCATGCTCGATGATGGCCTTCGCTTTCTGGGACTGGAACGGGGCAACCGAGTCGGTTAATTTGGCAAACTCATGGGAGTATTCGAGGGGAAGCATATCCGGCCGGCACGCAAGCACCTGTCCGAACTTGATAAAGGTGGGCCCCAATTCCTCGAACATAAGGCGCAAGCGTTCTGGCGCACTGAGCCTGTGTTCGAGGGAGGGAGGCGATTTGAACTGGACAATTCTCCTGCCAACGGAGAAGAACCGCTGCAGGCCCATCTGTTCGACAAGATGGCCAAAACCATGACGGGATGCCACCGCGATGATGCGCCCAATCCGCGGGATGTCCCGAAAGTATCTTTTCCTGAAACCCAGCAGAGACATCGGCGCTTCGGGGCGAGGCTTATGCCCCGCCCTTCCCGTCTCCGCCTTCAAGCTTTGCAATGCGTGCAGCGAGGCCCTGGAGTTTCTTTTCTATATTCCCGAGATCATCGCGTGTGGGGATGTTCAGCTTTTCAAAGGCGGCTGAGATGGTGTCTTTTATTTTATGGTCCACGTCCTTGGTGCTTTCTTCGGCCTTCGACGCCCATTCCTTGACCAACGTGGCGCCTTCGCTCTTTGACAACTCCCCCGCCTTTACCAATTCATCAACAAACTCCCTTGCTTTTTCCTGAGCGCCCAGTCCTGCCAACATTGCCTTTTTGATGATGTCCGCAACAATCATAGTACCCTCCTTTAGGATTGTCCCAGCCAAAAAGCATCTCTACTGGTATTTGTTGAGTATAGTATACAATGCTTCGAGCGCCGCGTCCAGTTTTGCGGGGTCTTTTCCTCCGGTCTGGGCCAGGTCGGGTTTACCGCCGCCAGTGCCGCCCAGAATGGGCGCCATCTCCTTGATTATATTACCAGCATGGAGTCCGGGATTCAGGTCCCTGGATACCATGACGATCAAGCTGACTTTGCCATCCTTAACCGAACCCAGTGCTATTACGCCTGACCCAATCCGGTCACGGAGTTTATCTCCAAAATCGCGGAGCTCTTTTTGCTCCATATTGTCCATCCGCTTGGCAAGGACTTTGACACCCTTCTGCACCTTTACGTCATCAAGAATGTCTCCTGCCTGGGAGGTCTGCATCTTCTGCTTAAGCCGGTCCAGATCCTTTTCAGACTCCCTGAGCTGATTTATGATTTTTTCTACACGTCCCACCACATCAGGGCCTGCGGATTTAAGTAGTCGTCCGATTTCCTGCAGGCTTTGTTCATCCCTTTTTACAGACTGATAGGCCCTTCTTCCGGCAAGGATCTCGAGACGACGAACGCCTGCGGCAATTCCCGACTCGGAAATGATCCTGAACAAACCGATGTCGCCTGATGCTTTCGTGTGCGTGCCTCCGCAGAGTTCCTTGCTCACGTCCTTGACCGTGACCACCCGTACCTGGTCCCCGTACTTTTCATCAAAGAGCGCCATGGCGCCCGCGGCAATGGCCTGATCTATGTCCATAACCAGTGTTTCCACCGGATGGTTTTCGATGATACGGTCGTTCATCAATTCCTCGATGCGTTCCTTTTCCCTCTCTGTGAGAGCTGTGTAATGCGTAAAATCGAACCGGCACCGGTCAGGCGCCACCAGGGATCCCGCCTGCTTAACATGCTCGCCCAGGACCGATCGCAAAGTGGAATGGAGAATGTGTGTGGACGTGTGGTGGCGCATAGTGTCGAGGCGGTCGTCTGCATCGATTTTCGCGAGTACCGCGTCCCCTACGCGGAAAACACCTTTTCTGACTTTTCCCTTGTGTACCACCATTCCTTCAACCGGTTTGACCGTATCGCTAACCGAGAATTTAGCTGCCTCGCCCAGAAGTTCCCCCTTGTCCCCAACCTGCCCACCAGACTCGGCATAGAATGGCGTCAGGTCAAGAACGATCTCGGCGTCATCTCCTTCGACAGCCTCAGCTGCGTTTTTGCCGTTTTTGATGATAGCGACTATTGCGGCACTTCCTTCAAATTGTTCATAACCCGTAAAGACCGTCTTTTTCACCTTTGAGGCAATTTCCCTGTAAATCGGGCTGATTTTTTCCTCGCCTGAACCAACCCATGCCGCACGCGCCTTGTCGCGCTGCTCCTGCATTGCCTTGCGGTAACCTTCCTCGTCGATCTCCAGATGCATGTCGCGCGCCATATCAGTAACCAAATCGAGCGGGAATCCAAAAGTGTCGTAGAGCTTGAACAGAACATCGCCTGGAATCATCGTCTTCTTTTCTTCTTTGAGTCTGGCAACTGCTTCATTCAGGAGCGTCAGGCCCGAGTCAAGCGTCAGTCCGAAACGCTCTTCCTCGAGCAGTACTATTTTTGCAACATGTTCCCTCGAGTCGACGAGGTCAGGGTATGCTTCCCGCATGGCGTCCACCACCGCGCCGGTTAGTTTGAACAGAAATGGTTTATTGATACCGATGATTCGGCCGTAGCGGCTCGCCCGCCTGATGATCCGGCGGAGCACATAGCCCCGGCCCTCGTTCGACGGCAGCACGCTGTCATTGATCAGAAAGGTCATGGCCCGGAGATGGTCCGCACAGACCTGGTAGGAGATGTCGGTCTGCTCGTCCTTGTGGTATGGCACACCTGCGATGGCCGCGATATCCTTGATGATGGTCTGGAACAGATCGGTCTCAAAGTTGGTTTTCACGTTCTGGCAGACCGATGCCAGGCGCTCGAGCCCCATGCCCGTGTCGATGGACGGCTTGGGCAGCGGCGTGAGCTTTCCCCCGGCATCACGGTTGAACTGCATGAACACCAAGTTCCATATCTCGAGATACCGGTCGCAGTCGCAGCCCACGGCGCAGCCCTTTTTGCCGCAGGACATCGCCGGCCCCTGGTCTATGATGATCTCGGAGCACGGGCCGCAGGGGCCTGTATCGCCCATGGACCAGAAGTTGTCTTTCTCTCCGAGCCGCACGAT
This sequence comes from uncultured Nitrospiraceae bacterium, assembly GCA_964447405.1. GTDB lineage: Bacteria > Nitrospirota > UBA9217 > UBA9217 > UBA9217 > JALNZF01. Next base: position 146,712 of record CAYUSP010000005.1, read on the forward strand.
CCTGTCCGCCGGCAAACCAACAACGGTACGCCAAAGCTCAAAAGCCTCATCATCATCCTTGTAAACGGTGGCCCACAATTTATCCGCAGGGAGTTTCACCTCTTTGGTCAGGAATTCCCAGGCGAACTCGATGGCTTCTTTCTTGAAGTAGTCGCCGAACGAGAAATTTCCGAGCATCTCGAAAAATGTGTGGTGCCGGGCTGTATGGCCCACGTTCTCGAGGTCATTGTGCTTGCCACCGGCGCGTACGCATTTCTGCGACGTCACCGCGCGCTTGTAATCGCGCAGGTCTTCTCCGAGAAACACGCCCTTGAACTGGACCATGCCCGCGTTCGTAAACAGCAACGAGGGATCGTTCTTCGGAACAAGCGACGAGCTTGGCACGACCTTATGTCCGCGCTTGGCAAAATAGTCGAGAAACAATTGGCGCAAATCGCTGGCTTTCAAAGTATAGCTCCTTCGGCCTTCTTAGAGTCTTTTAAAAAGTAGATAGGAAAATAACAGAAAAGCGGGAAGATTTCAATATGTTATTGCGGGATGCTCATGAAATTCGCTGGAACTGCCATGAAGATTCATTATGATCTTACACCGGAGTCAATGGCACGGAAAACCAATATCCGGTGGGTACTGATATCTTATCATGTACTACCGATCGAAGAATAGACGTCACCGAAGGGATCGAAGTATTCCGTAGATAATCTCCCGGGGAAACCCCCTTCGTTCAAGAAAACCTGCGATACGCCTTCTACGCACCTCAGGCTCAAAGCGGCCCAGAACTTTCAGCCTTTTTTCCGTCTCCCGTCTCGCGATCTCCTCTTCGGATGATTCCCCGAAAACGGTCTGCAGTGCTTCACGAATAATGTCCCGGCTGACACCTTTGTCCCGCAGTTCCTGATCAATTCTGCGCATGCCAAAGCCGCGAAGTCTTGCCCTGCCTGCGGCCCATTGACGGGCGAATTCCCGATCGTCCAAATATCCGAGTCTCACCAGGTCATCTACCACTGCGTCGATGACTGCCGGGTCAAAGTCCCGTTCATTGAGTTTTCCAACCAGCTCCTGCCGGCTCCGAGCCCGATACGTGAGAAGACGGTATGCAGTATTCCGCGCCCTTGTCAGGGCTTTTTCTTCCAATTCTGCATTCAGCATGAAGACCTGTCCCGCTTTATCGGGAATTCAGCATTGATTTATTTGTCCCCGAACCGGTCGATCTTGAAATCCGATGACGTCGCCTGATTTTTTCGTTCCCCCGGTCTTGTGCCGCCGATCGTGCCTTGTATGCCGCTGGACTTCCTTTTGTCATCCTCTTCCATCGCCATATCGCTTGTAGACTGAACACCTTTGACCTTGAGCGCAAAGTCATCGGGGTTGCTCGCGGTCATGAGCGCTTCATCATAAGTAATGAATCCCTTCTTATACAGCATGAGCAGGGACTGATCAAAGGTCTGCATCCCGTAATGGCTGATGCCCGCTGATATGATCGAGGTGATCTGCCGGGTCTTGGTATCATCAATAATTGCCTCACGTACTGACAGAGTTCCGAGCATGACCTCCACTGCTGGTACCCGTCCGGTCCCGTCCGCACGCGCGACGAGCCGCTGCGAAATGATGCCCTTGATCACCGAGGCGAGCTGCATGCGCACCTGCTTCTGCTGATAAGGCGGAAATACAGTGATGATGCGGTTGATCGTCTCCGCCGCATCCAGCGTATGCAGGGTGGAAAGGACCAGATGGCCGGTCTCCGCCGCGGTCAGCGCCGTGGAAATCGTCTCGAAGTCCCTCATTTCACCCACGAGGATCACGTCGGGGTCCTGTCTGAGAGCGCTCCGCAAGGCTTCGCTGAAACTGAACGTATCAGAGCCGATCTCCCGCTGATTCACGATACTCTTCTTGTCCCGGTGCAGGAACTCGATGGGGTCCTCGATGGTAATAATGTTGGCGGTCCGCAGAGTATTGATGTAATCGATCATGGCTGCCAGGGTCGTGGATTTGCCGCTTCCCGTGGTCCCCGTCACCAGAATGAGTCCGCGCTGTTCGCCCGCGATCTTCTGCAGAACAGACGGCATCATAAGGTCCTCAAAGTTCAGGATCTTGGCAGGCACCATGCGAAACACCATGCCCACGCTGCCGCGCTGCTGGAACACGTTCACGCGGAAACGGCCGAGCCCCGGCACGGCATACGCCATGTCCAGTTCATTTTTCTCTTTGAACTTCGCTTTCTGCGCCGGGTTCATGATGCTCTGGGCCACAGCGAGGGCATCATCCTGGGTGGTCCGCTTCTCGGTTTCGATCGGCACCAGGCGACCGTCGATCCGCAGGATTGGCGGCACACCGACCTTCAGGTGCAGATCGGACGCGCGCTTTTCAAATGTTATTTTGAGCAGATCGTTCAGATTCATGGTTGCCTCCCGTTGCGGTATTATCCCGCTATTTTCCTTTTGCCGCTTTCACCGGTTTTTCCACCGGAGTGGCTTCGTCCTTCTCTTTTTCCGCTGCAGTCCCACCCGCTGATAAGGCAGGCATGGGCAATCCGGCTGCCTGCCGCACCTTGACCTCGATCTCCGAAGCCATGTCCTGGTGATCATGCAAGAACTGCTTTACATTCTCCCTGCCCTGGCCGATGCGGGTACCCGCGTAGGAGAACCAGGCTCCGCTCTTCTCGATGATGTTCTTTTCCACTCCCATGTCGATGATCTCGCCGAGTTTGGATACCCCTTCGTTGAACATTATATCAAATTCCGCTGCCCGGAAGGGTGGTGCTATCTTGTTTTTAACCACCTTTACCTTCACCCTGCCTCCCGTAACCTCTTCTCCATCCTTAATCGCCGATATCCTGCGGATATCGAGCCGCACGGAGGCGTAGAACTTGAGCGCGTTTCCGCCCGTGGTCGTTTCGGGATTACCGAACATCACGCCGATCTTCATGCGAATCTGGTTGATGAAGATGAGCGTCGTGTTGGACTTGCTGATCGCGCCGGTGAGCTTCCTGAGCGCCTGGCTCATGAGCCTCGCCTGGAGTCCCATGTGTGCATCGCCCATTTCCCCTTCTATCTCCGCCCGCGGCGTCAAGGCCGCGACAGAGTCAACAACAATCACATCGATCGCGCCGCTCCGCACCAGTGTTTCTGTGATCTCCAATGCCTGCTCACCCGTGTCTGGCTGCGAGATGAGAAGATCGTCGGTACGAACGCCAAGCTTTCTTGAATATACCACGTCAAGGGCATGTTCTGCATCTATAAATGCCGCCTGGCCGCCCGCTTTCTGTGCTTCGGCTATAATGTGGAGCGCGAGGGTCGTTTTGCCTGAGGACTCCGGACCGTAGATCTCGACAATCCTTCCGCGCGGTATGCCGCCTATGCCAAGCGCGATATCAAGCCCCAGGGAGCCTGTAGAGATGGCCGGGATGTTCGCCGGCATCTCTTCCCTGCCGAGTCGCATGATAGAACCCTTGCCGAATTGTTTCTCGATCTGTCCAACCGCTAATTCCAGTGCCTTCATTTTTTCCTTATCCACCATGGATATTCTCCTTTTGCCGTTGTGCGGCTATCCTTGTATTATATTCAATATGCATTCTGTACAATGATCTTGTGGGCTTTTTCTCCAAAATCGAAACACCGGACTCGGAACTTATCTAAGTGCAACTCTTCCCATCTCCACATACTCAGCACCCGAGGGCTTCAGTTCGCTTTTTATCAGTTTGACGTCCCGCACATCGAATCCAGTAAGCTTGATATCCTTGATATGCTCAAAGGCCATCAGCCATTCTGTGCGGGATCGGATGTTTCTGATCCTACCGAGCGTGAGATGGGGTGTGAATGTCCGCTCTTCCGGCTTAAAACCAAGTTGTTCGGTTGCTGCCTCTGCTGCATTGCGCACATGCATCAGACTCTCAATTTCTCCGGAGATCCCTATCCAGACCACCCGTGCATTCCGGATATTCGGGAAAGATCCAGCCCCGGCAATTTCGAGTCTGAATCCCTTTATTCCGGACAGCGCTGAAGAAAGCGCATTCATGATCTCCGGTATTCTCCAGTCCGGCACTTCGCCCAGGAATTTCAACGTCAGGTGAATGCCCTCGGCCCGGGTCCAGCTTGCGTCCACTGCACTGCTTTTCAACCTCTGCTGAACCCCGGCCAGTTCCTTTTTAATGGATTCCGGGAGATCTATGGCAATGAAAAGCCGCATATACTATACCCGACTGACGAATGATTTCCGCTTCCTGCGTGCTCTTGGACGATGGACTCCATGAAGTCACTCGTGCTTCATCACGCATGAATCATCACTGTCTACCCTATCAAGTGCCTTCTTACCATATCCAGCGCCATTTGAGCAGCTCTCATGCGCACCTGCTCTCGCGTGCCGGGAAACCGGTACTCGGCAACCGATATTCCTTGAGCTGATGCAAGCGCAAAATATACGAGACCCACGGGTTTTTGTTCCGTCCCACCACCCGGTCCGGCAATTCCGGTCACCGCAAGGCCAAGGTCCGTGTGCGCAAACGACCGGATGCCTTTCGCCATAGCCGAAGCCACCTCGGTGCTGACCGCTCCATGGCCTTCGATCAAGTCCTTCGGCACATTAATCATTTCGGTCTTGGAAAGATTGCTGTACACCACAACACCGCGCTCGAAATAATCCGAGCTGCCGGAAACATTCGTGATGCGGCTGCTGATCAGTCCACCGGTGCATGATTCCGCGACTGCGAGAGTAAGCTTTCGTTGTTTCAGGAGTGCGCCGACGACCTCCTCGAGTTCCTGACCATCCACACCATAAAGAGCATCGCCGAGTTTCTCCCGTATGACAGCCTCAACGCTGTCAGCAGCAGCGCGTGAACGTACAACGCTGCTTGCGCGTGCCACGATACGTATGTCCACACCGTATTCTGTTGCTGTCAAACCCAGTACCGGCTCCTTTTGCTTCAGTTGTTCCTGGATTGCCTGGTTTACCGCGGACTCGGACATACCGCTTGTTCTTAGTATGCGTCGTGTGATGGTAGTCCTGTTGCTGAATTGTTCTTCCAGGACCGGCTTCAGCCACTCGCTGTACATTGCTTTCATCTCCGCCGGCACGCCTGGCAGAACCGCAATAAACAGGCCTTCTTCGCTGATAAAGAAGCCCGGCGCAATGCCCACGGGATTTTGGAGAAGCCGCGCTCCTGCAGGTATCAAGGCCTGTCGGTCGTTGGACACAGTGAACTGGCGGCCTCGGGAGGCAAATCGCTCTTGAATCGCCTTGAGCGCATCCTCGTTCAGCACCAGTCGTTTTTTCACGATCTTCGCAATGACCTTGCGCGTTATATCGTCCTCTGTTGGGCCAATCCCGCCGGTCACGATCACTACATCAACCCTGCTTATGGCCCGCTGCAATGCCTCCTCCATGTCCTTTTCATCATCGCCGACCACGGTTTTGAAGACCGTCTCGAGGCCCACCAGCATCAATTCTTCAGAAAGGAAAATCGAGTTGGTATCTAGCGATCCGCCTACCAGAAGTTCCGTACCTGTTGTTATGATCTCAGCGCGCATAAACGTATCCCTCATTATGCAAATTAGAACAACTCATAGGACCAGATATTGCCATCTTTGCCTGTTTCCTCAATGCGTTTGACCAGCCTCTTTTTATACAGGTTCAAAAGGCGGGTGCCGCTGGTATTCGCCTCGATCTTTTTCGCTTCTGCGAGGTCCTTGGAGGTGGCCTTCTTTTTTTTAATGATGAAATCGAGTGTGTCCCGGAGATAGTTGTTCAGCGAACCGAGCAAAATCCGGTTTCCCTCACGCATCAGTGCCATAATTGCCAGGCTCTTTCGTTCGATCGCAACCTCGATGTTCTCCCGCTGGTTCTCGTTCAAACCCGTGAGCAGAAGATACTTGTCCCCGTACTCCCCGGCAAGCAGCCTCGACACAAGCTTGGTCACAATCTCGTCAGCGCAGGAATAATCGATCACCCCGATCTTCGAGAAATCAAGTGCTACTACCGCACCATCCGGCTCCTGTTCCAGGTCGCGCTCGATCCGCTCCCGGATCGTCTGGCCCGTGGGCCGGGTCACGAGATTGTTCGAGCCGTTCTTCAGCTCTTCTTTAAGGATGGTATAGAGGTTGTAGGTCAGCATGAGCGTATTATTAATGCCAAGAGTCAATATGGTTCAATTGATTCAATTGAACCATATTTGGGCGGCTTTGTCAAGAGGATTTTTTCGGTTGGGATATCCTTGGCTTGACGCTCGCAGTGAGGTGCATTTACCGAGGGTATGCTTTAAACGATGAGTGTAATGAGCAAGTGCTTATACCCGTATTCCGCGTTCCGCAATGATCAAACTTCCGGCAAACAGAAGCTGCCGACTAATCGCGAGCGTTATTTGGTGGGCATTTTCCGTAGACAGAGTCTTCAAATGGGAGATGCCAAAGGTTCCCCCTTAATGAGATTAAAGCCCGTTGACCGTAACCGGTATGCTGCTGTTTGTCGTCGAGTTGTTGCCGAGCTGACCCTCGGCGTTTCTACCCCAGCACATTAAATCGTGACCGTCGAACGCACAATTATGGTACAAACCTGCGGTAATCATCTGCACTCCATTCGTGAGGCCTATAACGGCAACAGGTACAATGCTGTCCGTCAATGAGTTATTACCAAGCTGACCTTCACCGTTATATCCCCAGCACTGGACACCGCCATTAACCAAAGCGCAGGTATGATTCCCACCAGTCGCAATTGCCTGAACTCCGCTTGCGAGGCCGGAAACTGCAACAGGTATCCTGCTGTCAGTCAACGAGTTATTACCGAGCTGGCCCTGACCGTTCCATCCCCAGCACCAGACGCCGCCGTTGACTAGTGCGCAAGTATGATTCCCACCGGTCGCAATTGCCTGAACTCCGCTTGCGAGACCGGAAACTGCAACAGGTATCCTGCTGTCAGTCAACGAGTTATTACCGAGCTGGCCCTGACCGTTCCATCCCCAGCACCAGACGCCGCCGTTGACCAGTGCGCAAGTGTGAAAACGGCCTGCGGTGATTGTCTGCACCCCGCTCGTGAGACCGGAAAGAACCGGCACACTACTGTTTACGTTTGAGTTATTGCCAAGTTGACCACGATCATTCCGTCCCCAGCAATGGACCCCACCGTTGACCAGCTCGCAGTTGTGACCACTGCCTACGGCTATTGCCTGAACACCGCCCGTAAACCCGGAAACATTAACCGGCACGCTACTGTCTGTCGTTGAGTTATTGCCAAGCTGGCCGTGATAGTTCCATCCCCAGCATATGACACTTCCGTTGACCAGCGCGCATGTGTGAACATTACCTGCAGCGATTGCTTCCACGCCGTTCGTGAGACCGGTAACAGCTACCGGCACACTACTGCTTGCATTTGAATTATTGCCAAGTTGGCCCATTATATTCCATCCCCAGCACTTAGCGACGCCATTGATCGACGCGCATGTGTGATAGTCGCCCACCGATATCATCGTTGCGGAACTAGAGCTATAGCATCCGACGGTTACGTTCGTCACGTTCGCGCTGGACACATGCCCGCTTCTTCCAGTGACTATGCAGGTTTGTCCATAAGGCTGCGTCTTGACTGTAACAGTATAACTCAAGCCATCAGCTAGAGCTGTTGCAAAAGTGTAAGTTCCGATCGATGAAATGGACAAATCATCCCCACCGTTATTTTGAAGCACAAGACCGGTGCCCGTGAGACTGCTGACAGTGCCGCCTACAGTGAACATAGGGTTTGCAGTCCACTTTGCGTATAGAGTCATGTTTGACATACCCATTGTGAAAGTCTGCGCCGCAGTATAAGTTGTGCCTGAGCCGTCAGTTTGTGTATTCCATCCTGCGAATGAATATCCCGTCTTTGCGAGGTTGCCGGTGTTGCCTATAATTGTAACAGTCCGCCCCTGAGGATAAATGATGTTGTCGAGCGGAACGCTGCCGCTTGTATTGCCGTTGCCGTTATAAGTAACGGAGTATGCGGAACCTACGCCTTCGATCCCAACAGTACCTCCTCCGACGCTGCAGGCTGCTTGTAATAATGCTACAGATATGCTTATTATTGCTCTCAAAAAGGTTGTCAATAGGTGTCCCCCTCTATTCTAATTCGTCCTGTCAATAAAATCAGAGGTGCGGTCAATTCGATAATGAATCGCAATAATGCGTTAGCCCTGTGCCTTTGCAGTAGATGGTTGTGTCATCATTGCCTGAGGATGCTGTGTCCACAGTGAAGGTGACTTGAGCGTAGCCCGTGTTGCCTGCCGCGTCCCTGACTTCCACCCGCAATCTGCATCAATGCCCTGTGGCTGTGACCTATTGATCGAATAAGATCACCGCCTGATACGGTGTGAGTGCAACAGGATCGGCCTCTGATTCTTTATACGGGCATAATATCGAATACTGAGGAGAACAACGTAAAATCCCGATATGGTAGTGTTGCCGGATGGGGACACCCGAACTGTCGTGCCGAAAGGTTTCGATTGGCATGTAATAAAAGTAGCCGTCCGGTTCTGACTGGTTTATGACTTCCGGAAATGGTTGATCACTGGTTGTGACGATTCCCGGTTCCATCTGTTCTGAGTATGATAAACGCACTATTCTCGGCTGCTGTCGGTCCTGAATCATGACAAGACGTATGTAATTTCCCGCGGGAAGGTTCACAACCCTGGCTACGGGCGCTGCGGGATTTGTTCCGGTCGGGTATGAGATTTCGAAGGTCATGGTATACGGGGCTATATAGGGCTCGCCTGGTTCGTTCAATTTACCGTTCGGGTAACTCATACTATATTCCCCTATGCTGCCTCACCAAGCGCTGCTTTACTTACCTTCAATAGCGGGCTATTACATCAACACTTATTAAGGGAATTTAAGAATGACGTCAAAAGAAGCTGCGCCAAAAGAACCCCCGATTGTTTTTAGCGTTTTGCACGTTGGGGATCCATTAACGATGCTACATTCTATTATGTCGCCGCCCTGCCATCCTATGTTTTTATGATACGGATTATCGGCACTAATCAACCTGTGCCTAGGAACAGCCCCCATTTCATCAGACGTGTATGAATAGTTATAATTTTCATTATAGAAACTTTGCTTTGCGTCTTTTCTCAACATGGTTATTACCTGTCTGGGCGGATACGCCCCTATCCATGGCGCAAGTTCAAGAGGCGCAGGACTGGCTAATTCAACAAGTTGATTATAATTTACCCACGGAAGGTTAGCGTATTGGTAGTCGTGCATGACTGGATAAGGATACTGAAAATGAGCGTAAGCATATTGGGTTTCATTATAAATAGCGATGGGGTAATAATAATCGACCATGCTCCCCGCTAGGATCTCTAAACAGGGGTGCCCGCTGTTCGAGTCGCAATTGTCGAGTAAAGCTCCACCTGTGCATAAAGACGTAACTGAATGCTCAAGCTTTCCCCCAAAATAGACGCCGAAAGTAGCCTTATGTTCTAAATCATAAAGAGTCCTCAAGCCTGTATTCGAGTTGTTTCCAACATTCACATATTGAATTTCTGAATATTGGCCAAAAGGTTTAAGAATCGCGCCATTGTAATAAAAATCCATTAATAATAATTGCTCCGTACTTCCAGTCACCTGAGAAAAAGCCCCACCACTACCGCATTCGGGCAAAACTGCTTCATCTGTATACGCTGCGGTATAATACGGCACATTATACACGATTCCATTGTAATGGATTGTCTTACTGGCTTCGTTGATAGTGAACTTATGAAAATCATACTGGTAATTCAAGCCAAGAGAAGATACTATTAATTCATCGTAGTTGCTTAAATTAAATCTAACAATAACTCTTGTATATGGATTTGATGCATTTGAAAAAGGGAGGATGTTAAAACTTGCTGAAATCGGCCCACTTTCCGTATAAACATTCAAATTAAGCCATTGGTTATCAGAAGTGGTGTAGGCCTCTACGTGACGTCCGGTTATGCATTGCTCAGTTTTTACCACCTTGCCAACCACTGCCCCTTGCTCCGATCCCATCTGGCCCTTGAATACAAGCATATATTTACATGGCTCTTTGGCATTGGCGGGTGGAGTGAATGATAGGCTGGTGCTTTGGCTGTTGGCATCGATCGTGAGGTTCCATGGCGTTATTAATAATATGCGATTGCCGCCTGCATTATCGTAATAGAGACTAAAGACACCGGTCATCTTTTCGTTTGTAAGGTTTTTGATTATGTATTTATCAGCATTATTCGGATCGGAAACCATATCAATCTTTCCGCGGAAGAAATAGTCAAGTAACGCGGCGGAGTAACCCACGGCGCGGGGGATAAGCATCTTTGCATAATCTTTATGGCATTCTGTGTCCTGATAAAATGTCCTCTCATAAAGAGTCGTACCTTCTACAGCATTTGTTAAATAAGTCGGCTTGACAAAGTGTTCAATAAGTTCACCGTCACCGATTTTCTTAATCCAGAACCCAGTATCAGCTATACCGTCCTCGGCTGTTTTGGTCTCCGGGAGCTTATTCTGGTTTATGTAATCTTGAACGTCGGTGCTTGACTTCCTTGGATAAGGGAAATAATGCTTGTCACTTGTCGGCTTTTCTTCAGCGAATATCGTGTGTTGGCTTGCAAAGTTGGCGTTCGTATATTCCGCCAACCCTTGCGTAAGTCCCGTGGATGTCGCTGAGCCGTTGTATTGGTCCGTATCAACAAACAGAGCAGCGGGCGTCAAACTCCGGCTGGAATAAGTAGAATCGAGCGAGTATGCCGAAGGGTCAAGCAACATGGTCGGCGGTATGGGGTTTGCGGCAAGCGCATTTATGAAACTACTCTTCCCTGCAGCCCATGGTTCAAGGTTTAAGCCGCCTGTTTGATTATGGTCCCAGGGATGTGCATCATTCCTTACATGGTCTGGCTGCGAAGCATCCTGGATGAGATGTATCTGGTGACCAAGCCCTCTGAACATTTGTGCAAAATATGCCTGTCGTTCCGCATCGGTATTTTTGGTAAGCGCATTATAGAATAAGCCCCTTACCGCCTGCCATGACCAATCTCCGCCAAGCCAACCGGATTGTTTCGCGCTGTCCTGCGCCCAGAGCAAGGAGGATTCTCCGGTATAATGAAACCCAGCAACCGTATCATCCAAGCCTGCTGCGGTCCAGGATTTTAAAGGATTATGGAAATGGTTGATATATCTTGCTGTGCCGGCAATCCCCTGAGATTTGCTACCGGCGTCTTCGAGCTGGGCGCCGTCTCGAATCCAGTCTCTAATCTTCTGTTTATCGTTACCCCTCAGGAAATATTCATCTAGCCCATTATTAAACCCAAGATTTCCGAGACAATCTCCTTTACCTTTACTTAGAACAGAATTCTCGGCTGCATATTCGGAGAGATATTTATGAGTAACTTCATTATCCCAGGCCATTGAATTAATAGAGAGAGCAGATTCAATGAAGACACACAGGGTCAACATAACGATTACTTTTCTACTCATATTTTTCACCTTTCCAGATACCGCGAGTTGGCAAACCACGTTCTTTATCGTTTTTATCGATCTCTATTAACATCAATATCACATTCTTTAAAAGAGCTTCTGATGGAGGACCAGATGGGCCACTTTGTTTCCGTCTCTCTTCCATCGTCAAGCTCTTAAGAGGGATGATCGGCTTATTCTCGTCCCACTTAATTTTTCCACTGAGTGGTACATCTTCTCTTAATGACTCCCAATGTGCAGGGCCGATATATTCATATCCCGCTTTGAAAATCAAGAAATTCATGGGTTCAAGGTTGCTCATTATTTTTAAGCCCATGCCGGTTATTGCAAAATCGCCGTTCTTATCAGTCACAGCTTCTCGCGCATCATAATAGCTATGTACGCCGCCAGCGACCGTATGCGCCACCGTGGACCACGTCCCGAGCACAACGACCCCTTCGATCGGTTCTTTCGTGTCGGCATCGACTATTTTCCCGCTGTATGTCCCATCATAGCGTATTGCATATGAGCAACCGAGAGTCAGTGACATTAAAATCACGCTGATTATCAAATAAATCTTCGCTTTCATGTTCTCCTCGCTCTTATTCTTATGCGCATCATCTGCGCATTTTATTTTTGCCTAAAATCTATCCAAGGTCCATGTGCCGTTTGAATCCCTTGTGAAATATATATAGAACGTGATCGGCGTTGGCTGTCCTCCGTAAATTTCATCTCTTCTAATACGATACTTTGCCGCTGACTCGGTCACGTAAATAAGTTGAATGTCCTGCATGTCCTGTCCTATTGATTTTACATTTTGCCCGAGTGCCGTGAATAACTCTGAGTAAAGGCTATGCGTTGCTGAATTGAAGTATCCGACTGCCTCCGCGATATCCCCACGGATCATCGCATCTTTCATTCCAATCCAAATCGGCTTAAAGACGCTGTCCACATCATTGGGATCAAGCACGTTCACGATCGCCGTATCCTTGAATTGGTTCCCTGCTGTATCGGCCATAATGACGGTCGTAAGATATAATCCGGTATGCTCATAGCTTACGTTCACATTCGCATGGCTGTAGCACGTCAGTTCGTTTAAACCAGCTCCAGTGAAATCCCAGTTAAAACTTGCGATGTCAGTTGTTGACAAGGAAGAGACGATGAGTGCCGCGTCGAGCAGGGTTTTGCCGTCTTGTTTCAGGGTCGGGATGCCTATACTCGGTGCTGCCCGAAGTGTGATATCGTTGGTTGTGCCCGTTCCTGTCACAACTACCAAAGCCTGATGCTTCCCTCCGTTCTTGTCTGTTGCCGTAATCGTAAAGGAGTTGTCCCCAGCCATGACCGGAACCTGAGCGGCGAAGAACTTGCCGTTTACCATGGCCAGGTAGCTACCACTTCCGGTGCTGTTGGTTACAAGCACGCTGACACTGTTCACGGGTATGGTTGTGTCCATGGCGCCTTTGATTAGTGCCTTTGTTCCGTTTATCGTAGAGTAGTTTGAAGGTGAGGCGATCCATACCTCGTTGTTTATCGTGGGCACGATGATACCACTGGCAAAACTGCTTGATTGAACGAGATAGGTTCCCGTGCCCATGCAATATATGTTCGTATTGTCATTTCCGCCAATACCGCCAGATGAAGTATCTATCGTAAAATTAACCTGAGAGTATCCAACATTCCGCGCGGCATCCATGGCCTCCACCCGTACAGAGTGGCTACCGCTGGAAAGCGCATCAAGCGTATTACCGGAGACCTTATCAACCACAACGTTATCAACCTTCACAATAACAGAACCTTCGTTTACCGAATAGGTCAGTACGGGCATGTTGTTCCACAAGCCGGGAGATGGTGAAGTAATAGTGACTATGGGGGCGATTGTATCAACAGTAAAGGTAACTTCCGCGTAGCCAATGTTTCCTGAAGCACTTGTTGCTTCCACTCGCACCGTGTGAACGCCATCTGACAACATGTCGAATGCGTCTCCGGAGATTTTTTGTACAACTTTACCGTCTAGCCTAACTATATTCGTTGTAGATTCACTATTCACGGTGTAACTGAGAACTGGTCTCATTTTTTTCGTCAAACCAGATGTTGGTGATGTAATGGTTACAATGGGAAATACTGTATCCACGATAAAGGTTATTTCGTCAACACCAATTATTCCATTCGCATCCACAGCTTCCACGCGCACCGTGTGGCTGCCCTCGCTGAGCGAATCGAGCATATCACCTGAGACCTTGCCCTTCACTTCACCATCCACTTTTACGGTCGTCACTGCGTCGCTTTTGTTGACGCTGAAGCTGATAACGGGTGTCTTATTCGGAGTGTAGCCGGCAGCCGGCGAGGTAATGGTCACTTCCGTGGGTCCTGCGTCAAGCTGTATCGATGCGTTGTACATAGACGACCAGTTGCCTGCCGCATCCTGAAACATGACATAGACCGTCTTTGTCCCGTTCAATGACCCGATTATCCAGCTCTTGTACGTGGCGTAGGGCTCGGGACTCGACCATGTCGTACCATCGGTGCTGAATTTCATGAAAGCCACTCCACTGGTCATGTCCCAGGCGTTCAGAGTCAAGGTGACTGAGGTGGCGTTTGTTGTGGCCGATCCATTGCTAATCAGGATCGCATCATCAGTCGAGAAAATATAATGCGGCCTTGTCCAGCCTCCCCGGTAACCCAGCTCTTGAGCCGCGTTGCCCCAATTCACTCCCCAAGTCCATAAGGAGCCGTCGGTCCGAAGCGCGAGAGTGTGGCATCTGCCCGCGGAAATCGATACCCAATTCGTATCAGAACCGATCTGGACCGGAACATATCGATCGATCTGTGATCCATCTCCCAGCTGGCCGCCTACCCTGGGCTCGCACTCGTTGTTCCCCCAGGCCCAGAGAGAACCATCGGACTTGAGCGCAACCGTATGGTATCCACCAGCGGAAATCGCCGCCCAATTCGTATCAGAGCCGATCTGGACCGGAGTAAATTGCTCTGCGCCGGAGCTGTCTCCGTTTCCCAGCTGGCCGAAATCGTTGCTTCCCCAGGCCCAGAGAGATCCGTCGGTCTTGAGCGCTATTGTGTGATAGTCTCCCGCGGATAGAGCGGACCAATTCATCTCATCGTTGATTTGCATAGGAATTGGATACATCTCGACACCCGCTATACCCAGCTGTCCGTATCTATTTGAGCCCCAGGCCCACAGCGTGCCATCGGACTTGAGCGCCGCAACATGCTCCTCGCCATTTGAGACAGCGACCCAATCCGCATCAGATCCGATCTGATCGAGTGTTTGGCGGCGGCCTGTCTCCCATAAGGCGCCCTCGCTATCCAGCATCGTAGGGCCCAGGCCGAATGAGCCTTTTGCGGATATTGCCATCCAATTAGTTTCATCATCAATAAGGGCAGGGATAAAATCATTCGAGATGGTGATGAATGGATTATATCCCCACCCCCACAGCGATCCATCGGACCTCACAGCCAGACTGCCTTCAAAACCAGAAGATACATCTGCCCATGCACGGGTATCACCTACTGCGCTGGGCATACTGGCGGTCCTATAACCGAACTCGATCATCTTCCCCCACCACCACATATTGCCGTCGCTCGTTATAGCGGCAGAATGACTATCTCCGGCCGCGATCTTACTGAAATGCATCATGCTCGCATTCAGAGGGAGCGTGGCATCGACAATAATATTCACCTCTGCGAATGCAGTGAATCCCGAAGCATCAGTCGTTTCGACGCGCACCGTGTGCGGTCCGTCAGCCAGCGCATCCAGCCGATCGCCGAATATCTTACTTACTGTCACCCCATCCACGATGACGCTCACCGTTCCGTAATCGACCGTGTAGTTTAAAACCGGCATGTTGTTATTCGAAAGCCCTGTTGCTGGTGATACTATGCTCACGCTCGGAGCATAGGAAACCACCATAAACGATGCCTCGGCAAAACCTGTATTGCCAGCCGTATCCGTGGATTCCACTCTGATTGTATGCGGACCGTTATCCAGAGAATCGAGAATGGTGCCTGCATTTTTGG
The DNA here is from genome assembly GCA_964447405.1 of uncultured Nitrospiraceae bacterium. GTDB lineage: Bacteria > Nitrospirota > UBA9217 > UBA9217 > UBA9217 > JALNZF01. Next base: position 162,164 of record CAYUSP010000005.1, read on the forward strand.
ATACGATGGATCCATCGAGCATTACTACAATGTTTCCATCGCTGACAAGATAGTTGAAGATAGGGTCCTTCAACGTGGTCGAACCGGCTGCGGGTGAAGTAATTACGACAGTCGGAGCAACGGTGTCCAGTTCAATAGAGCTTGTATATGCAGGAGACCAGTTCCCTGCACTGTCCCCGAATCGTGCATAAACCGTCTTTGTTCCATCGCCAGGAAAAAGGACCCATACCTTCGTGGCAACAAAGGGCTCTGCATTGGACCATGTTGCATTGTCATTACTGAACTGCATCCGGGAGACCCCGCTCCGGTCATCCGTCGCATGCAACATGAGCGTTACAGTAGTATTGCTGCATATCGCAGCACCATTGTTGATTATGATCGATCCTGCCGGCGGTGCGATGTCAGAACCTATATAGACCACGTTCCCCGCAACAGTATTGTTCGACTTGTCCGAGTCACGTATCTGATTGAAAACATCCGCGAGCGCTATGATGTAGTACGCGCCGGGAGGCACGCGCACCGGGATCGTTACCAGGGTGTTGGCGGAATTCGTTGCGCCCGAGGCAAGGCTGCCTAATGAACGGGCGCCCAGATAATAGCTGGTTGCCGTGATAGACGAGTCCAGTGACAAGTACAGGCCAATGGTAAATCCGCTTCCCGATGCACCACCCGAGGGAAGAGCCTGTACCATACTGTATACCGGAATGGCGCTGCCCGTTGCCGCGCTCGCGGGCGAGGATACTGCGATCATCGCAAGGTCAGGCCCCAAGATCCGTATCTGGTGGCCGGCCAGGGTGTTATTGGATCGGTCCGTATCGGGAATCTGCTCATGGATATCCGCGATCGCAATGATATAATAGGTTCCGGGCAGCACCCGGGCCGGGATAGTGACAGTGGTGTTTGCGGAATTCGTTGCGCCGGAGGCAAGGTTGCTAATGGTCCGGCTGCCGAGGTAGATGCTCGAGGATGTGATAGCGCTGCTCTCCGACAGATAGAAGCCCACGGAGAAGGCTGCGCCCGCAGCACCGGTGGAAGATCGGGCCTGTACCGCATTGTCCACCTGGATCGAACTTCCGTTCAAGCCCGTGGAGGGATTTGAGACCGCTGTCATCGCGAGGTCAGGACCTGCGATCGAGATCTGGTTGCCTGACAAGGTATTATTCGATCGGTCGGTGTCCGTGGTCTGGGTGTAGATATCCGCGATCGCACTTACGTAATAGTTACCCGCAGCAAGAGCAGCAGGGATCGTGACTAGCGTGTTCGCGGTGCTCGTTCCTCCAGAGGCAAGACTGCTCACGACGCGGCTACCCAGGTAGATGCTCGACGTGCTGACCTCGCTGGTCATGGATAAGTAAATGCCCGTGTAAAATACTCCGCTGGTTCCCGGGCCCTGGTTCCGGACCGTGTTTGTCACCATGATCGCATTGCCGCGCGGAGCTTGTGCGACTGTTGAGGAAACCATGGTCATGATAACATCAGAAACAGCCGGTGATTTCCCGTTTCCCGTTATGATGATCTCGTTCCCGATAATCGCATTATTCGACCTTTCCGAATCCAGTGTCTGATTGAAGATGTCTGCGATGGCTGCAATATAATACTTCCCCGGTGGTATTCGGGATGGAATGGTGATTGATGTGCTGGCGGAATTCGTTGCACCCGAGGCAAGGCTGCTGATGGTCCTGCTGCCCAGATATTTGCTCTGTGTTGACATCGAGTTGGTCGGCGACAGGTACAATCCAACAGTGAACCCGCTTCCCGATGCCCCGCCCGAGGGAAGGGCATGCACCACGCTGTATATCTGTATCGCGCTGCCCGTTGCCGCGCTCGCGGGCGAGGACACTGAGATCATCGCAAGGTCAGGCCCGGCGATCATAATCTGGTTGCCGGCAAGGACATTGTTCGTCCGGTCAGTGTCGGGTATTTGTTGGTAGATGTCGGCTATCGCTGCGATATAATAAGTACCGGGCAAGACCCGGGCCGGGATGGTGACTGTCGTGTTTGCGGAATTCGATGCGCCCGAAGCAAGGGCGCCCACAGCGCGGCTGCCTAGATAGATGCTCGATGTAGTTATACTGCTGCCGGGCGAAAGGTACAGACCGATGTGCATCGCGGCGCCTGAAGCGCCTGCTGAAGACCGGGCCATGACCGTATTGCTGACCACGATAGCGCTGCCGGTCATACCCGTGGACGGTGCCGAAACCGCGGTCATCGCCAGGTCAGGACCTGCTATGGTGATCTGGTTGCCTGCGATAGCATTATTCGATCGGTCCGTATCCGTGATCTGGCTGTAAATATCCGCGATCGCACCGACGTAATAGGAGCCCGCAGCGAGAGTGGCCGGGATTGTGACTGAAGTGTTCGCAGTGCTCGTTCCTCCGGAGGCAAGGCTGTTCACAACGCGCTGCCCAAGAAAGATGCTTGATGTTGTGACCTCGCTGGTCAGGGACAAATAGATGCCCGTATAAAATGCGCCGCTGCTTCCAACGCCCCGGTTCCTGACCGCATTCGTCACCACGATCGAATTGCCGCGAAGAGCGATCGTCGCAGTTGCAACCGATGAAACAGCGACATCAACTGCCAGCGCAGTGGCTGATGAGGCAAGTATACACAGACCCAGGCAAACAGCCAACCATGCGGATGCCAATTTACTATCCAGGCGTACTGATAAGGTCATTGCTCGATCACCTCAATGCTCTTGAAGGATTGACTTCGCCATGCAGCGCAATAGCAATGGCCTTTTGTGCGCTACTGCATATTCTATTGTGTGAACGCTTTAGTTTACGAAGAGGTTATTCGGAATTGCATGGAAGGTATATCATACGCAGAACATTCGGTCAACAAATTAAATGGGGTATTTATGGGTGATAATAATTATAATTATAGACAAATTGGGTATTTTCGTAACACTATGAGGACATATTCGTCCTAACGAGCTATTATACTTCCGGCAACATGATATTGATCTGCGATCCCGGAAAATAGATCAGCCCCCGCTCCTCAGCCTTCCCCCGAGACCAGGCAGGGATCAGAGCAAGCCGCGCCGTGCCAGAACGAATAGAGATTCTGCCCTGCCACTGCTCAACAAATCGCCTCACTGCTGCGAGGCCGTGTCCCCTTCCCTCGTCCTGGTGGCGCGAGGCGCCATGGAGCAGTGCTTTTTCAATGGCATCGAAATCACTCTTGAGCTTGAACCTGCTGGAGAGCGATTTTCTAAATCCGATACCGGCATCCATTACTGCGATCTTCACGATGTTCTTCCCAAGACTTTGGAAACGGTATTTCTGGATACCCACGAATCCCTTGTTCTCGCTGTGCTCAACGATATTCTGGCAGATCTCGGAGAGCGCCACAATGAAACCGTTGATGGCGCGGCTGTCATAATGAAGGTGCCTGGCAAGAATGGCCTGCGCCCGCTCCTCCACCCTGCCTACAATATAATGGATATCATTCGCCCGCTCGATCGGCGTAATCTCGAGCAGGACATCGGACTCTTCTGATTTTATGATCGCAGGCGGCTGCATTGGCTCGAGAGAGAAGTAACGTCTGGCGTGCGCGTAGAAATCCATCCTCTCAAGATACTGCAGAACCTCGGCCGAACGCGGCAGCATGACGGTCTTCTTTATGTCCTCGAGCATACAGAGTTCGCCGATCTCGAGGAGACCCAGCATACCATAGGGATCTGTGAACGTGACCTCTCTTAAATCGATCTGTTCCGAATGAATAAAGGTCTTGAGGGTCTTTTCAAATGTATCTTCAATAAGGTGGTTCATGAGGTTATCTTTGGATTGGAAATAGGATTGATAGTAAGGGCTTCTCTGTACGTACTCTGTGAAGCGATAAAGGCACAACTACAAAGGACCGTAAAAAAGCCACATCTGTAGCACGATATTCGCGTAAACTCCCGCGCCGACATCATCGAGCATCACACCGATACCACCGTGCAGGTGTTGAAGCTGTTTCAGCGGCCATGGCTTCACAATGTCGAATATACGGAACAATATAAAACCTGCGGCTATTAAAACCAGGGAAGAGGGGACCATGCACATAGCTACGAGATAGCCGGCGATCTCGTCGATTACGATCGACGGGCTGTCAATTCGATCCAGTATAACTTCTGCGCGGCCGGCTGCCCATGTCCCCAGGATGAGGAGAAGCAGGAGGATAGCAAAATAATAGCCATAAAAAAGGTCCTTCACTGATACATAGAGAAGGACCCCAACGATCGTGCCTGCGGTTCCCGGAGCAAAAGGGATCCTGCCGGCATATGCGCCTTGAGCTATGAAGAGGATGGCAGTCTTGAGCATACTGCTCATACCTGCACCCTAGGCTTGATCACTCTGCTCAAGCTGCACGCCTCCATCCTTACCCCGCGGGATACAGCATTGGATTGCATCAAATGCGAGCAGAATACGCTTTTCGCGCTCCAGCTTATCTGCGGGAACAGGTTGGAGGTTCCGTTCAGCCAGCAGGATAATGAGCTGTTCCCTGGTTGGGATCGCCTCAAATCCCTCCCCCACTGTTTTACCGGTCATACTATCAAGCACCACCGCGCTCATCGGATCCATGACCACAGCGAGGGGAACCGGCATACTGCCGTAAACACGCGCAATTGCGACCGCGTGGCGTTCGCGGGAGGACAGGGAACCAGCGGCGCATTTTATGATCATGGCATCCCTGCCATCGAGCGTCACAAGGAAATCTACAGAGGATCCTGTTATCTCTTCGCCGAGCATGACATCAAAGCTGATATTTTTCCGGATTTCCTGCGGAGCGAAGCCTTTCTCGTTCAACAGCATTCTTTCGGCGATATGTCTGACCGCCGCAGCCATTGCCTCACCGTCATCGATCTCCTGCTGGATGATCGATAATATCTTTTTTTCCCTGACCACAAATTCGTCTTCCATCAAGCCTCGAGCGATTCTACTTTTTCTTTTTCGACTTTTTAACAGCCACTTTTAATGACTTCGGAGATTTCTTTGCTGTTTTTTTCACCTTTTCCGGCTTCTTTTTAACACTGGTTTTCTTTGCTGCAACCCGCTTCTTTACAGCCGGCTTCTTCTCAGCTTTTTTCTTCATGGTTTTTTTCTTTGTCGCCTTTTTCTTGGTCGCTGTCTTCTTTGCCGTGCCTCGAACCGTTGCGTTCGTATCTATTTTCATGAGCGATGTAAAACCGGCTGGAGCGGTACTCGCGGGTATCTGCAAGCGATTCGGCGCAGGCAAATGGAGCTGCTTTACCTCCGGCAAAATGCCGAGTATGTCGCGCTCCCGCACAAGAACCAGGTCCTCTCCGCCAAGTTTGTAGGTCTGGCCGGCATACTGCTCGTACAATACACGTGCACCAGGCTCTATTGTGGTGGGAATGAACTTGCGTTCTTTCTGTTCGTCTTTCTTTCGGCCATGTTTCTTTTCCTCAAGAGCGCCGGGACCGATAGCGATGACAATACCTTCCTGCGGTTTTTCCTTGGCTGTATCAGGGATGTAAAGCCCGCCTGACGTAATCTCCGCAGCCACCGTCGGACGGATAACAGCCCAGTCATTCATAGGCCTCAGTTTCATGATACTCCTCCTTCTCCCCTAGGGAGTAATGTCTATTGTATGCGCAATACGGGTGCTATTTGAATATGGATATGGCGATCAGGATTCTGCTTCAGCGTGGTTCACACATACCCTGATGAAGACCCTCTCTTGTTTCCATGCTTACGGCATTATACTCAATATTGCAGCGGGTGTCAAAAGCACATCTAAAGAACAACCTTGATGCTTTTTAAGGCTCTTCTGACTTTCCTGTGGGTGCCACGAAGTTCTTTTTGATTATGTTCATTGTCACCTTTCTTGACGCCAAGAAAGGTGACCCAAAGAAGGCGCCCCGGCGAAAATTCTTTACGCCATGCTCGGTCGTCCTCACTACATTTCGGAAACTCGCCCTTCGGGCTCAGACAGTCCGAAATGCTTTACGTTCGGACTCGGTCGCATGGCTAAATTTCCGCATGGGGAACCTGGCCCCTGCTTCAAATCTTTTCCCCAAACCCCGCACGTCCCCGGAGCGGGCCTACGCTATTTTGGGGCACCCGTCTTGGCCTGAGAGAGCGACCCGCTGGGCGAACGCGCATGTCTGAGACCGCAGGCCGAGTTTGCGCGGTCGAGTGAGCGTGGCCTTAGACGGGTCCAAAATAACGTTAAGACCGCGAAGGGGATGTGCAGAAAAACAGCAGTTGTCCCTTGAGTAAACGTGCAAAGAACCTGGAGAATCTCCCACACCAAACCCAGAAGACCCCTTTTTAATTACTCGGTAATAATGCTGAATGGGAAATCAGCCGATTACTCCCCCCGCTTCATACCTTGCTTGCAATGCACTATTATGTATATACACCACCTGCAACATCATGTCCACTGTGCAGAAGATCGTACCACAATTATTTGTTGATTTTTTGGGTGGTTCGAGGTAATCTTAAAAAACTCGGAATAAATTCATCCCCTATTTATATTTTTTAATAGAAGCGAGGAGCATTTCGTGGTCCAAAAAGCCAGTACTGCCGCTTATTTTGTCCTTTTTGCCTTCTCGGTCTTTTTCATGCCGGGAATTGGCTGCGGCAGTGGTTCAGGTGGGAAAATTGAATCTGTAAATACATCGACAACCGCCATACAACCAAACGACTATCAACAGACCAGTACTTCAGACTCCAATATTGCGTCCAATATAACTACGTCGCAGACTATCATCCATCCGGCCCTCACATGGGCAGCACCGACACACTATACAGACAATACTGTCATTAATAGAGGTGATCTTAAGGAATATCGCATATATTATGGCTTATCCTCGAGGTTATCCCCTACCTTTTCAGGTTTTGCAGGTACGTATTCTTTACCATCCTATGAACCCGGCAATAATCCTGGAACCATTATAGGTACGGAAGTATTGAACCTTACTTCTGCCATATATTATTTTTCCGTTACAGCTGTCGATAAAAATGGCGTAGAAAGTGATTACTCTAATGAAGTCGCGAAATACATGCAGAGGTAGCAATCATATACTTGGTTATCTGTATAATCCGTGGGACCGTAGAAAATGTAAAAAGCCTTGGAGTTTTTCGCCCAAGGCTTTTTTTAAAGAACTGTTTAAGGTTTCCCTGGGCCGTGTGATTATAGCACCCAGACTGTTACAACACCCTGTTTTCTTCTATTCAAGTTATGAAAGATATGGTAATATGACAATAAGTTGCAGGAGCTGGAGGTACATTCAACGATCATGCGATACCCTGCCTTATTTGGTGCCATCATAATATTACTTGTTCTCGGAACAATGCATGGATGTTCTCAAGGTGGCGGTCTTACGATAGAAGGTACAACACTACGCTGGAATCAGGTTGATTCTTATGATAATGGTGACCCTCTCGATCCCGCAACAGTGAGCTATATCGTGTATTATGGAAGCGGACCTGATCCTTACTTAAGCGGGCGCGGTACAGTAACAATAGACGCAGGAACTACTTCATATGACATTACAAGGCTACAGCTTACGCCAGGCGACAATGTGTTTTGTGTTACCGCTGTAGATCCTTCCGGGATTGCGAGTCTGCCATCCCGTACTGTAAAGACAACTATATAGTAAGTCATTCACTAATTAGTATCTCAGTTTCCACCAGGTTCCCCATTCTCCTGATGCACTTCGCTGTGCAATCCGTGCTTTTTCATAAGGTCGTATAAGGTGGGCCTGCTTATGGCTAGCTCTTCCGCGGTCTTTGCGATATTCCCCATGTGCCTGTCCAATGAAAGCATAACCATTTCCTTCTCGACCCTTTCCTTGGCATCCTTGAGTGTTCGTACGTCCGGATCCACAAGCCGGGGCGCCGCTGGGACGCCGTCAAACCCCAGATCATGAGCCTCAACCAGGGGATTGTCAGACAGCAGTATCGCCCTTTGGATCTTGTTCTCAAGTTCCCGGATATTTCCCGGCCAAGCATAGGTTGCCAGGTTTTCGAAAGCAGCTGAATTGAAGCCTCTCACCCGTTTATTGTAGAGATCACAATATCGTTTAAGGAAATAGTTCGCCAGGACCGCAACATCGCCTTTCCGTTCTCTGAGCGGCGGAACTTTGATGAGCACCACACCAAGCCTATAATAAAGGTCTTCCCTGAACCTTCCCTCCTTGGTTTCTTTCAGCAGATCGCGATTCGTGGCAGCAAGGATCCGGGTATTGAGTGCAATGTCCTCTCTGCCCCCGATTCGTTGAATGGTCTTTTCCTGAAGGAAACGAAGCAGTTTTACCTGGAGAAGGGGTGGAAGTTCGCCAATCTCATCAAGAAAGAGTGTGCCGTTCTGCGCGTATTCAACCTTGCCCTGCACCTGCGCATTGGCACCGGTAAATGCGCCTTTTTCATACCCAAAGAGTTCGGATTCGAGGAGCGTCTCCGGAATCGCTCCGCAGTTGATGGGAATGAAGGGGCCGTCCTTGCGGAGACTCATGGCGTGAATCCCTTTTGCCACGAGTTCTTTGCCTGTTCCGCTTTCGCCCTGGATCAGCACAGAAGCATCAGAAGACGCAACCTTCTTCATGGTAGCGAACACTGTCTGCATTTCCGCGCATTGCCCGATCATATTGCCAACCAGCGATGTCTGGCGTTCAAGAGCGGTATGCAGGGAGCGGTTCTGTTCTTCAATGGCAGAGAGATGAAATGCACGGCGGATAATGACTTTTAGTTCGTCGAGATTGATTGGTTTTTGATAATAATCGTATGCGCCCTGTTGAATTGCTTTCAAAGCATTCTCGCGCTGATCATTACCGGTAATCACGATGATCTTTGAAGCAGGATTATGGCGCAGCATCTCCTGCAAACATCGGAATCCTTCCTCGGTTCCATTTTCAAAGGGCGGCAAACCAAGGTCAAGCGTAGTCACGCGTGGATTGTTTTTTTTGAACAAGGATACTGCTTCATTTCCGTCCTTGGCCAGGGCAACGGAATATTCCTTGCCCAGGCTCCACTTCAATTGAGTTCTGATCTCTTCACTGTCATCAGTTATGAGCAGTTTTTCCATATTGGGCTCCTACTACAGTATTTCTTGCATTCTGTGTGCGCTACGCGTTTAAATGCTCTTCTTTTTACAGTTGATTACTTTTCGCGCTGTAAGCGAAGCTTAAAAAAATGATGGCTCCACACGAGTCGATGAAAACGTCAATGACTGATCCATGCCTGCCCGGTGTGAACAATTGATGATACTCGTCTGATGCAGCATACAAGACGGTGAATATAAAACTGACCATGAATACGCCAATCCCTGTATCGCCGAGCGATCTCTTCCTTTTGAGCGCATAAAGATAAAGAATGGATAATATGCCGAACAATGCCACATGGCCGCCCTTTTTTATAAGGTCCAGATAGAGCTCATCAGGTCCCAGCGACTTGCCAGGCAACGATGACAAAAAGTAGATCAAGGCCATCCACAGGACAGCGAGTACGGGAAAAATCCCTGTTTTCATCTGACAACCTGGGCGGCTTCGGCCAGAGGAAGAAGTACTATGAATGTCGTCCCTTTGTTGACCTCGCTCTGCACATCGATCCTGCCGTTGTGGGCTGCAACGATCTGCCGGCATTGATACAAGCCGATGCCCAGGCCCTTTTCTTTAGTCGTGCTGAACGGTTTGAATAGCTGATGTTTCATAAAATCATCGGTCATTCCTTTTCCAGTATCCGAGATCCTGATAAATGCTTTCCCTTGTTCCTCACCAGCCTCAACCATGACCGAACCTTTGTTGTCGCATGCCTCGACGGCATTCTGAATAAGGTTGTGGACCACTTTCTTGATCTCTTCAGCGTCAATAGAGGTATATGCCTGGGAGCCCTCATACGCCAGGCGTATTTTCCCCTGACGCAGTTTCACCATTTCATGAACTACTGCGCGGCACAGGCGGTCCACATCCTCAACGCCTGACCGGATGGCTATCCGCTCCGGGATCGCCCTGAGACGCTGTATCAGGTCTTTCATCTTGTCCAGCGTATTTTTTATGGTCTTGATCGCGTCCTGCTGAAAATCAGGATTACCGATATGCTCTTCTGCATTGTCGACGACCAGGGAAAGACCGGTAGTCAGATTTTTCAGATCGTGGATGACAAAGGTTGAAATGCGGGACACCGCTGCCATAGCACGCATTTCCAGCACCTCTTCCGACAATCTGAGGTTTGTGATCGCTTGCGCAGCCTGACGCGCCAGGACCTTCATCAGATCGTAATCATCATAGTTCAACCTCTCCGGCATGACACGTCCGCTCAAGGCGACGAGACCTTCTATCCTGTTGTTGCTGATCAAGGGTACGATCAGCCAGGTGCCTCCGTGCTGCATGGTTTCCCTTTCCTTCGGTGACAACGGATGCTCCTCATCAGTCAGGTCGAGCACTCTCTCCTGCTTAAGAAAATAGGAGTGCAGATTCTCCGATACGAGCAGCTCGACCTGGCTGTCTTTCATGAAGTGCTGCAAGGTCCTTGCATAGCGCTTCCCGTCCGTGGCAGGGAGATAGAGCGCCGCACCGCCGATGCTGAACGTGTCCCGGTAAATAGACAGGATCGCCTCCTGCACATCGCTGAGCGTGGAGCAGGACGTAAGCAGATTGGTGAACTTTATCCATTCCTCACGATAGTCATGTTTGTTCGCATAGAAGTGTTTGCTTATGTATACCTTCGCTCTCTGCCTCATTTTTTCCGAGAGGAGTATGGCAAGCAAAAACATACCGCCGGCGAACGCAAGCACAATGGCGAAATTCCGGCCAAAACTGACGCCGAAATACTGCATACCCTCGCCAATGAGTCCAAGCCCTATCAGATAGAAACCGACGACCAACAGGGTGATGGAACGATAGATTACGTGGCGCGATATGGACACGCGAGTTTCATTGCCCCGAAATACCCGCGAGTAAACGATAAGCAGCGTAGCAAGAATAAAGATGGTAGACCGTATGGGGACCAGATTCAGGTTGATGGTCCTGTACAAAAGTCCCTGGCTGTAATAGAAGATCAGGACAGCAAACAGGCTCATGTATCCTATTGCTTCGAACTTCATCCGGTTTCTGGCCATGCCATGGGTCGCGCTCAACGTGGTCTCTACGTTCGTCAAGGCAAATATCATCGCGGACATAATGCTGATGTAATACCAGTATCCTTCATTTCCGAGGAACAGAACCCTTTCATTATGAAAATCGGGAGAATAGGCAATATCAGTGCCCGTAGCCAGCAGCATACACAGGGGAAGCAGGGCTAAAGCTCCTGCAAGCCCGAGCTTAAATCGGGAATCGTTTCCAAAAGGCCGACTCCGCCCATAGGACAGGCTCATCATGATGCATGCTGCAGCCAAAAGCGCTTCTATATAAAGTGTTATTGTCCTGAACTGCTCTATCCGATCATCGAGTTGGAGAGACAACTGGTCTGAAGTTTCCAGGCCTGCAAGTAGAAAAGCCACCACGAGAACGAACGAGTTCGTAACACTCCTCTGCCGGATCAGAACGTATATTCCCGTTGCAAGAAGGAAGAAGGCTGCTATGGATGATATAATTATCCCGTTCATGGTTGCTTATTGGGGCACAGTTTACTGTAACCAGGAGGCAGAAGACGCTGTGATCTGATTCACAGACTCTGTACCCTGATCATCACGCTTTTACCAGTTTTCCCTTTTTCGAGTTGCCTTTGATCGCATTCCGTGTATCCACGATCAGCGCCGAATGCTTCAGGATCATGCCATAGTCATAGCACGAATGGTCTGTTGCGATCACCACGCAGTCATAGCTTCCAAGTGTTTTTGGCGTCAGCGGCACGGAACTCTTTTTGAAGTCATAATGGCGCATTTTTTTCGTGCGTGGAATATAGGGATCATTAAAATCTACCTTTGCACCCTGTGCCTCAAGCAGCTCAATGATCTTTAATGAAGGCGACTCCCGGGTATCATCAATGTCCTTTTTATATGCCATTCCGAGAACAAGAATGCTGGATGAACGTAAATTCTTCTTTTGTCCATTCAACCCGTTTGCAACCTTATCTACCACATAATAAGGCATGTGAGTATTGATCTCACCCGCCAGTTCGATGAACTTCGTATGAAAGTCATACTCCCGCGCCTTCCAGGTCAGATAAAAAGGATCAATGGGAATACAATGCCCTCCCAGACCGGGTCCCGGATAGAACGCCTGAAAACCGAAAGGCTTAGTCTTTGCTGCATCGATCACCTCGAATATGTCGATATCCATGCGGTCGAACAGCATTTTAAGCTCGTTCACCATCGCGATGTTAACTGCGCGGTAGATATTTTCAAGAAGCTTTGCCGCTTCAGCGACACGGGTGGAAGAAACCGGAACAGTCTTGGTGACTATGGCGCTATACATTGCATCAGCTACAGCCAAACAACCTTTGGTATATCCGCCTACGATCTTGGGTATGGTTCCTGTGGAGAAATGCTTGTTGTTGGGATCTTCCCGCTCAGGCGAAAAAGCAAGATGGAAGTCCTTGCCTGCCTTGAGACCTGTTTTCTCAAGTATCTTGCGCATATCCTGATCTGTTGTCCCGGGATAGGTGGTTGATTCGAGCACAATGAGCTGCCCTTTGCGCAGGTATTTCGCTATCATGTCGGTTGTATTCAATACATAGGACAGATCCGCTTCATGATGCTTTCCGAGCGGCGTGGGGACGCAGATAATAATGCAATCCATTTTCTTCAGCTTTGAAAAATCCGTGGTGGCATCAAAGCCTTCACTCTTCTTTAAAGTAGCCACGTCAGCTGAAGGAATGTGCTTGATATAGCTTTTCCCCGCATGAAGATGTTTCACTTTCTCTATATCCACGTCAAATCCTGTGGTATCGAAACCAGCTTTCACAAAGTGAATTACAAGAGGAAGACCGACATACCCGAGACCGATAACACCGACTTTAGCTTCATTTTTTTGGATCTTTTCCAGTAGTTCCATGCATAATCTCCTTTTCTAAGTACATAGGATTATTGAAATTAACCAACCTTATAGTAGTTGTGTCGCACAGCAGCTGCAAAACCAGATTTTCGGCAGCCGCGAAGTCTAGAGCTAATGATGAACCTTTTTACTCATTTCCATCTTCCTGAGCAGGACAATCTCACCCCAGACAATCAAAAGCGCAATAATAAAGAAAACAAATCCGCCTTTTCTATGAAGATCGCTCTCGATTATCCTCTGATCAACATACACCCCGAGAACGGAGAGGGTTGAAATCCTGATCCCGTTTTTCAGCATGGCAATAGGCACGATGGACAGCATCAAGAGCCCTCTTGTCCAGCCGGTTTTGAGAAATAACACGGCTGCCAACGCGCCTGTGATTACAAGTGACAGTGACGACCTGATCCCGCTGCACTGCGGAGCGACTTCAATATCCATGATAGGCAGATGGAATACAAATCCATCCCGGGCTATCGGCATACCCGATGCCTTGAGAAGCCAATAGGTGATTTCTGTTGAACCAACCTGGAGAATGACAATGATCTTGTTCAAGAGAACATCCGGCATAGGTATTGCGAAGATCAAAAAAAGCAGTGGCAATATCGCTTCGCGTGCTGATTGTATTCCGTAACATATTATAAAGCCCCCGACCCAGAGGATGATCATGGAAAGCGTAATCAGCGTGAGATATTCATTATGATCAAGAGCAGACTGACGGTTTATGCTGATCGTTATAAGAATGATGCCAATGGCAAGGACAGCAAGACCAGGTATTGGCGAGATCAGATTATGAGTAAAGATACGCTGTCTATCTATGAACAATAGATAGATGGTAACTGCAGGTATAAACGGGATATAGGTGAAATATTCGCCGTTCCAGGTTGTCGCAAAGAGGTCCCTCAAAGGGCTGAACAAGGCAAGAATGAACAGGGTGTTGAAAATAAGAAAACGCCAATATCTGTCCTGATGCCACTGGATAAAGGAACGAGGAATAGTTGGTATACTCATATTTTTACCGTTTTTCTGATGTATCGCTTTTCTGATTAAGCAGGCTTTTCCTAGAATATTGAAGAATCAGTTACGTAATTTGGCCTAAATGTTAGGAACTTTCACTTCATAATAAAATCGCTATCTCGAAGATAACATCCATATTTAAATCTTCCAGCGTGTTCATCTATATGTTCGGTCAGTTCCTGCGATCAATCAAAAGATTCGGTGTAATGGGTTGAATGACGCCGACGGAATTGCCGACCACGAATTGATCATATACTATCTGAGTGGACAGTATTCCTGCAAGCGCCATGTTGTCCACTTCACCTGCAGATTCCGTCCTCTTAAGTTTATTGATCAACATTGTGGTTTTATTCCAGTCAAATAGTCCAGCGTCGCGGAGGCTCTGGGGAGACAGATATCGCTCGATTAGCGGACCCATTTCACTAAACAGGCTTTCCTTGATCGGGGCACGGTAGGGATGCTTGGGCCTCATCAGGATACTGTCTGGCACTTGTCCTCGAAAAACTTCCTTTAATATATGTTTTTCACATAGTCCTTTGATTTTCATCTTTGACGGTACGCTACCCATGAATTCGAGTATACGATGATCCAGATAAGGCGGCCGTATCTCAACAGCGTTTGCCATAGACACACGATCACCTTGCGAGGAGAGCAGATAATTGCTTAAGAAAAGACTGCTCTCCAGATATTGCGCTTTTGCAAGATAATCCCACTTTGCATAAGAACGCGGAAGCCGTCCACTAAGGTCTTCCAGACAGGAGTAAGAGCCAATTCGTTGCCGCAGCGTTTCCGAATAAAATGTCTTGATCTTGCTAGTGTTGTTCCAACGTACAAGATGTGAAAAATAGGGATCGTCAGTATTCGAAAGCCCACCTCCAAAGAAGGTTTGGAGCAACTGCTTTGACCGCGGATTGTTCTGGAAAATATCCGGATAGAGCTTGCCAATGAGCGAGGGCCGGCATTTTGATCCAGGCTGCTTTGCCCAGAATCTCCGTATTTTTGCTTCGCGGAATATATCGTAACCGCCAAAGATCTCATCCGCCCCTTCTCCGGTAAGCACAACTTTAAAATTGTTTTGCCGCACCAGGCGCGATAAAAGATAAAGAGGAATGGGAGCTGTTCTGAGGATAGGCTTTTCGCAATACCACAGGACTTCACCCAATGCAGAGCCTATCATCCTGTTGGTTGCCACAAAATCAGAATGAGCGGTCTTGAGTGTCTCGACCATGATCCGTTGATACTCACTCTCATCAAATATGCGTTCCTCGAACCGGATGCCGAACGTTCTCAGATCATTATTAAACTGGGTCCGAACTATAGTAGTTATTCCGGAAGAATCCAGACCGCCGCTGAGATAGCATCCAACCGGAACATCCGCCCGCAAGCGGATACGCACCGCGTCCACGATCAACTCGCCAAGTCGAGCACTAAGGTTTTTCAGGGGCGCGGCAGACTGTTCCTGCGGCGATAGAAAGGGTATTTCCCAGTATTTACGCAGAGTGATTTTGCCCTCTGCGGCTATCATATAATGGCCGGCGGGTATTTCGTGGATGTCCTGAAAAGCCGTTCTTCCCGGCAGCGTGGTCCAGAAAGTAAATATCTGGTCCATGGCAATAGGATCGATCGATCGCGCGACACCATCCCCCGCAAAGATGGACTTGATCTCGGATGCAAATATCAGAGAGCCCTTCTCCACCGCATAATGAAGAGGCAGAATTCCCACCCTGTCGCGCGCAAGAAATAGTGTTTTTTTCCGCGTGTCCCAGATAGCGAATGCAAATTGGCCATTCAGTGAGCCGAGGCATGCCGTACCCTCGTCCTCATAAAGATGAAGGATTACTTCCGTATCAGTCTCGGTGTAAAACGTGTGGCCCTTCTGAAGCAGCGTCTGTCGTATCTCGGGATAATTAAATATCTCACCGTTAAATATGATCCAGAGGGACTGATCCTCATTATGAATGGGCTGAAATCCGCCCGAGAGATCGATGATGCTCAGTCTTGCGTGTCCTAAACCTATATGATCGTCAAGATAGATACCCGAGCCATCAGGACCCCGGTGACTTCCCGCACTGATCATTCTCCTGATCGCCTGTTCAGAAATATGAGCAGCGCCGGACAATGAATATATTCCACTGATTCCACACATTGGCTTATTCTCTTTTATTTATTGAAATGAGATGATGGTGGTAATCGACATCGAGATTGATGGTCTGGAGGCTGATCTGTTCTTAACAAGTGGTGAATGGTAATGGGAAACGTCGCTTAACTGGCATCTGATTTCCACGTGCGTAACTGGCTCTACGCTTCCGGCGGCTTGGAATTTAACTTCCTGATGAGAAACTGTTCGATATTCTTCAGGCTGTCAAGATTTTCCGGCAGCATTTCATCGTCGCCAATAGTAATATTGTATGTATCCTGCAGAAATGAAACGATTTCAAGAATACCGGTTGAATCGACAATATTACTTCCCAAAAACGATGTTTCCGGTGCGATATCGGTTTCTGCTCCGTAGAAAAAGTTGTCAATGATAAATTTCCTTACTTGATCTTGATACACGCTCTTCCCCTCCGTCTCATTCAATCTCACAAATTAAAAACCATGTTCAATACACCGATTATCAGACGAATCTATCTTACAACTTTAGCATTCATCATTCCTATATGGTTTTCGCAAGCAACAACAACAATTCCTGTGCCACCGCTCTTTTCCCCTGCTCGTTCAGATGACCACCGTCTGTAGTATACTCCGGCACCAGGGAATAATAGGTCACCCCTTTTTGTTTGAATGACATCCTCGCTCCATCAGGATACGTTGATTCCGCCATCGCTATATCGAATATCGGCTCTTTTCCAGAGTATTCCTTCCGCAACATATCATTAAATATATTGCGGTTGACATTATCATCAACTCGGCCCAATAATTTCTTAACGATATTTTTCATCGTCTTTTTCGTTTCTGTCAACGGAACTGTCACATGCACAAATCTTGTTCCAGGATGATTCTTCTTAAGTAATTCTAAAGTGTTTTTATATTCCGCGAACATCTTGTCCACGTCAGTATTGTTAAATATATCTACATAGCAAAACTTAAAGAATGCTATATCCGTTTGATTTTTTGTTCCTTGTTCAAGAATATCCACGAAAGCCTTCATTTTCGAAGAAGGATCGCTATTTTGGCCTACGCTCGAATGAGCGAACATCGGCCCCTTCAATTCAGCGATACTGCCGACTTTTACGATAGTAAGTTTTATCCTCGTATTGCTCTGCTTTATGTCCTCAATTCCGTCGATGATATTAAATCCGACTGACTGATGACCAAAATAGATCTTTTTTTCAGCAAGTTTTTGCCACACTGCCTCTGGTATTTTGTTGAGCGCGTCTAAAGATACGTTGACTTGAGACATGTTTTCTCCTCCACAACTCGTGAGTAGTAATAAAACAAGTGATATTAATACTTGATTTGCCATAATTCTATGAGTCGTCATCCTGAATGCCTCCTTGATGGTGAACCAATATCGCATAATCATGCAATCACACTATATTTCAAGCTTCTTTTTTGCCGCATCAACAAGGTGTTCATTCTGCGCTCCGTATATCTTCTTATATCCATCATCGCGCGCCATTACTCCATCCCTCACCATATTTGCGATCTCCCATACATAAGGATGGAAACCATATTTTTTAATATGTACAGCATTTGCATAGGCATTGAGCAGGCAATTGGACGAATTGCTGTCCGTATCCTCCGGCGCCCTCCATCCATAGCTCTGGATGGCTTCAAGTATCATATCTTCATTATAATATTCCCACGCCATGGGATGGACATTATACGGGAATATGTTTGGATCTTTATAGTGTTCTTCCTTTAAAAAATACGGTTCGATCTCACTCCCGACAACCTCTCGGAGCGGACCAATAAGCGCCTGTTGATTCATCTTCACGAACGACGGATTGTTCTTCATGATGGCGGATGACAGCGGGGCCTGCCCTGGTGACCAGCCAAAACCGATCATGGGGACTTTTAATTCCAGCGCAGTTTTTAGACAGAGTGATTTAACCAGCCCTATACAGGAGGTGCAAATGGTGCTTGCCCTCTCAAGGGACTTTTTACTATATAGCTCTTTTTGCACGGAGGTCGTGAATATCTTTTTCAGCATCTGCCACCGTGGTTTGTAAAATATATGATCTATATCCAGGGAGTCAGTGACTGCATGAATATTTATTCGTGCCCTCTCTGAAACAAAGCCGTTGTCCAGACTAAACGCCAGTATCCTCAAACCATACTTCTGCTTCAGCAGGCTCATCGTATAAGTCGAATCTTTACCGCCGCTGTAAGCCATAAGCACATCATAGGGCCGTTCACTCCCGGTCAGAGCAACATGCTTAAGAAGGTCATTAAACTTCTGAGCGCATTCCTTCTTTTCATCTGTTTTCTTTTGTTCCTTTTTACTATCCTTCCTGCAATAGGCGCATATTCCCTTTTCGTCAAAATCCGCGCCAGGAAATGTTTCCGGTAGTATGCAGTGGGTGCATATTTTCATGAATACTCCTCTCTCGATGTGTATATTCTACAGTCTATAAAAGGAACTATAAGCCCGTTCATCATATTGTCTATAATACTAACGAGTTCCTACGCTTTCATCGAAACGAGCTCTTTAAGAGCAAACTTGCGGACTTTACCGGTAACGGTTTTCGGGAGATCTTTCATGAAACATACATACTTGGGTATCTTGAAAACAGCCAGTTTCTCCTGACAATGGCGTTGTATTTTTTTTTCATCGTTTTCGAAACCTTCTTGGGATACAATACAGGCGCAAAGGACTTCTCCAAGGATTTCATCTTCCACACCCACAATACTTACCTCATGCACCTCCGGCAGTTCAAGGATATGCTCTTCTATTTCTTTCGGGCTGATGCGGTGCGCACCGCTTTTGATCATATCGCTCCTTCGACCGATCAGATAGAGGTACCCTTCTTCATCCCGTTTCGCAAGATCACCGGAATGGAGCCTGCCTTTCTTAAGAGCTTTTTCGGTCTCCGACGGCTTATTCCAATAACCAGCCATTATATTTTTTCCCGATACTACAATTTCACCTTCTTCGTGTATACCTGCGACGCTTCCGTCTTCCTTTATGAGCTCTATCGAAACGCCCGGGATCGGTTTGCCTATGGAGCCCGGTTTCCGCTGCACCTCACAAGGATCAAGATAGGTTATACGCGCCGTCGCCTCCGTCTGTCCATACATTATATAGAATTTTTTGTCCGGGAATAATGAAGTAATCTCCTGCGCATGTTTTGTTGAGAGAGCGCCTCCAGCCTGCGTAAGATAACGGAGCTTTGGGAAATGGTAATTACGTATGTTAGAACGATTGAGAAGAATCGAGTACGTTGAGGGAACACCCGCGAATCCGGAAACCTCTTCCTGAATCATCATATTCAGAATAACATTCGGATACATAAAGCTCTTTTCAAGCACAAGTGTTCCACCCGCTATGATATGTGTATTAAGCAGCGATTTTCCATAGGAATAGCAAAATGGTAGCAACACCATGATGCTGTCATCAGCCGTTAAGTCAAGGTATTTTATGATGGAGTCAGCATTCGCTTCGAAATTACCGTGTGAAAGCATAACTCCTTTAGGCTCTCCCGTGGATCCTGAAGTGTAAACAATGGCCGCAATGTCTTGACTATCGACATCAGGAAACGATCCGATGTTATTGCCATTTTGAATGCTATGTTCATGAAAATGGATCGATATAGTTGATGGAAGCAATAAAGCAGCGGGATTCCCCTGCAATTTCTCTTCCGGATCACTGATAATCACTGTATGAACGGTCTTCTCTTCTTTGACGATCTTCGCCATTTTTCGAAGAAACTTTTCCTCGATTATAACAATGCCGGCCTGACAGTCACTGATAATCCTCTTCGCTTCGTAAGCAGAGTATTGCGGATTGATGTCAACAGCTATACCTGCGGCCATTTGTATGCCGAAACTGGACATAATGTACTCAGGAGAATTCTCCATGCAAATGCATACCCTATCGCCTTTTTGGAGTCCGGCATTGAGGAGCATTGTGGCAATGCGGGTGACGCCTTTGGATATATCACTATACGTTGTCCGCTGAGAACCTGCGATAACTGCAACTTTGTCTGGCGAGAACGATGCCCATTCAGACAGTAAATTGTGTATTCTCGCTTTTCTCATAGTTTTTAATAAGTCTGGAACAGGATTACCTTAAGGGCTGTTACATTCCGATAGCACTGCCGAAACGTGGAGACACTGATAGGTACGGTACTTGCTTGCCAACTATAATTTATTTATCCAACTAATACTAGCACCTTTCACATACCGACTCTAAAAATACCCTTAGCCTAAACTCTTTATGAGTATCAATTACACTGTCTATGATCCTGATTGTCAATTGGTTTTCACTCGGCATCTCACCGCTTCCGAGATTCAAAACACTGCCGCCATTGCATTATCCCACCAGAGCCAACTATTTTACGGACTAACTCCATCCCACCCCGCAATACGCGCAAGCAACCACCATTGTGCCTTCGCAAGACGCAATGCCCCGGCTGAACCAATATGACCAATAGAGCCATCCCCTAAATTGTCGGAATGAATCACTGGGTAAGTGTGCCCATTCCAAGAAATTGTCTGTTGTATCCCGGTATTATTGAAAGAGAGAATGTCCGCGTAATCAAACAGAATTCGCGATGAACTAGCCTTAACATAATCGCGAATATATTCATGTTTTAATTGACGCTGATACCCGTTTTCTCCTGAATCAGCATCAACGGGGCCGGTAGTAAAGATAACCTTCGTTGGAGCGCCAATACTCTGCGCAAACAGGCGATACTCCTCAGTTGCACTCAAATATGTATCCATACTGACGCGATTGCCGGTTAGGCTGAAGTCACCGGCATCCAGCCCCCAAATCCGACTCCCATCCGGTCCACCGATCGATGCACCTGCCCAGTGTACGTTGTATATCGGATCTATTGTTCCACCAGGGCTAATCCAAGTCATGTCCCAGCACCAACCGAAACCAATTGCTGTCAGATTGTAATTATTATCGTAAGAATATTTTATATGATGTTTGATTCTGTCTTTAAAGGCAGGTTGTTCTGCCAATGGATATGCGTACCAGGTGTACCATCCTGCTTCACCCGAGCCAAAATTCCAACTAGATGCCTCGCGCACAAACTGATTTACCCTTAAATGCTGATCAGTGGGCAGTTCTGGAGATGTACCACTTTCTACAACATTAGCGGCAAATTTACTGTCCACCTGCATTAACAATGACATACCATATCGATAAGCATAAGAATGGGATTCGCCGGGAATATTGATCCACATTTTTTTTACTTCATCGAGATATCTTTGAGGGATAAGACTGTATTTATCCACGACGGTGTGGTCGGCAATAATTTGTGTATTTGGCGCCGGAGCTGCGGTAACACTAACTGTGTAGTTCTTTGTTGAAGTATCTTCTGCGACTACTATATATGTTTTAGGATTGGTATAATCATTAGTTGTAACGCCGCTTATTTGTATAGTACTGCCCACCATGACTGATTGTCCTGTTAACGAAAAAGTGGCCACTAATGCGGTGAGATTTGTTCCGTTCGGGACGGTTACTGTAATTGCTGTTCCAACGATCGAACTGTTTATTCCCAATATCGAGAATGATGTGATATCCTTAGCTGTATTTGCGGCATTTGTGACCGTTACTGTATAGTCTTTCGTCGATCCATCAGCTGCCACCACCGTGTACGTTACCGGATTCGTAAAATCGTTCGTTGTGGACCCGGACGCCTGGGTTATTCCCCCGATCTTTACTGATGCTCCTGTTATGGTGAATGTGGCGATAAGCCCTGTACGGCTTACTCCATAAGGAAGCGTTACTGAAATG
>CAYUSP010000006.1:0-160138 GCA_964447405.1 uncultured Nitrospiraceae bacterium
CGTTTCTCGCCACATGATAGCTATTTCCCTTGACGGTGCCCTTTAAATGGGTGACGCCCAAGTGACGCTTGTAGCAGCTATAGCAGCGAATCGTCATGGCAACCTCTACACCGGCGCGAACACCGAGGACACACCTGCCATTGTCGAATCAACCGCATTTAAAAGCGGCGTCGTCATCGCCCCGGTAAACAAAATTGTAGAAAAACTGCCTCGCGTGGACATCCCGGGCGACTGGGTTGACTTCTTTGTTAAAGCGCCAACACTTCATTACCTCGAACCACTTTTTACCCGTGATCCGCTCGGCATTACCGAGGTGCAGATCATGATGGCCATGATGGCTATCAAGGGACTATACGCAGAGTACGGCATCACCCGCCTGAACCACGGCATCGGGTTCGATACCGCGGCCATCGAACTGCTGCTCCCGACCTACGCCAGGGACCTGGGTCTCAAAGGGAAGGTTTGCACGCACTGGGCACTGAACCCGCATCCCACCCTCATTCCCGCGATCGAGGCTGGCCTTGTTGAGTCTGTCTACTCCTTCGGCTCCGAAGTCGGCATGGAGAAGTATGTCGAGTCCTGTCCTGACATCTTCTTCGTAGGCCGTGACGGATCCATGCGGTCAAACCGCGCATTCTGCCAGGCAGCTGGCCATTATGCCTGCGACCTCTTCATCGGATCCACGCTCCAGATCGACCTCGCGGGAAACAGTTCAACAGCGACCAAAGGCCGCATCTCCGGTTTCGGCGGCGCGCCGAACATGGGCTCTGATGCGCGCGGCAGGAGGCACGCTTCGCCTGCATGGTTGAGAGCGGGAAAAGAAGCCAGAAAGTCTGCAGCTATGCCACGGGGGCAAAAAGCTCGTTGCTCAGATGGTAAGAACTTCAAAGAAGGGCAAGCCGACTTTTGTAGAGCGGCTCGACGCCTGGGACCTCGCGGAGAGCGCAAATATGGATTTGCCGCCGGTGATGATCTACGGCGAAGATGTGACCCATATCATCACCGAGGAAGGCATCGCCAATCTGTTGTTATGCGCCACAACTGAAGAGCGGGAGCAGGCAATTCGGGGTGTGGCGGGTGCGACGCCGGTAGGACTTGCGCGGGACAAACGCGTTGTGGAAAATCTGCGCGACAGGAAGGCGATACTCCGGCCGGAGGACCTTGGAATCCGGGAAGGCGATGCGACGCGGGAATTGCTTTCAGCAAAGACCTTTGAAGACCTGATCGAAATCTCTGGCGGACTCTACGCGCCGCCAGATCAATGTAGGATGAGATGAGGAGTACTTCCTGAACTAAACACCAGTTGCAGACTCTGAAAATTACAAAGTACGCCTTGAAATTCCCATGATTAACACCGAGTTTTGCGTGTTAGTCAACTTGCATCAGATAATACCAAATTGCATGTTCGCCATTTTAGAAATGCAACGAATCCAAATGCTAATGAAGTTGCAGTATGCTTACAGTTATAAGGAAGTCTTACCTTTGCCGTCCCCATAATGACTTGTTAACAACATAGGTAATGTCCGCTATGCCTGATTCGAAAACGATTAAAATGTCATTCTGCTGTTTCCTATTTCCGGTCCTGCTTACTTCATGCATGGGATATTTCCCTTCGCGCTCAATTAGACCGCCGGACTTAATTCTGTCTTCTCTATCAGTGACTAATGAATCCGGGGTGCATCATGTGCTAGGGAGTAGCAAAAAAATCTGTCAACTTACCGGGGGCTTTGACTGGGAGAGAGACGAGTTTACGCTGAACCGGACCCCGATCATCGGCATCATGGGAACCGATCTCGGCTCGTCATTTGTGCATGAAGGCAAGACTTACTTTTTGTTCGGCGATACCGCGGGGCTGTCACTCTTTGGGGGGGACAGCATTGCGTATACGACCGATACGGATCCCGAGCAATGCCTCAAACTCCAATTCCTGACCAATGCTGTAGGTAAGTTCAGATCCTTAAGCATTCCCGGCGTGTCTACCGGATTCATGGAGGTCCCGATAGGCGGTTTCAGCGCAAACGGCAATATGTATATCATCTATACTACCGACGCCACGCTATTCACTCCGATGACTCGTTCAGTTCTAGCGCGCTCGAGCGATAATGGGGAGCACTTCACACGCGTTTATGATCTTTCTCGCGAAAAGTTCATTAATGTTTCCCCAAGTGTCGTGGATCCAGCTCAGATCCCGGGTCTTCCCGTTGATTCCGGCGGGGGTGTGCTGATGTGGGGCAGCGGCGAGTACAGAAAAAGTTCACCTTATCTAGCATTTCTGCCGCTGAATAGTGTCGAGGATTCGAAGACGATACGCTATTATGCTGGTTTGAGCGAAGACGGGAAACCTCGCTGGACTGAACATGAGTCCAATGCTGAGGCACTGTTCAAACAGGCGTGCATCGGCGAGTTGTCAGCTACATGGAACCCTTTCATTCGTAAATGGCTGATACTATACAACTGCCCGAAGGGAATCTTTTTCCGGACGGCCGATGCGCCGTGGGGTCCCTGGTCCAAGCCTGGTATTCTGTTCAACCCATGGAGAGACGACGGCTTTTGCCACTTTATTCATGCAAGCTGGCTGTCGAATTGGTGCGATGCAGTGAATGATTTGGGGCGGGGGTTCACTTCTGGCGGGGTATACGGGCCGTACATGCTTCCCAATTTTTTCAAGGGCACCGAGACGTCCACGACTATATATTATGTCCTTTCCACGTGGAACCCTTACCAGGTCGTTTTGATGAAATCGATACTCGAAATTCGCAATTAATTGATGGGTTCAATGATGAGAAGTAAAATCCGACAATAATTCTAATGAGGCGGGTCGAGTGAGTCGCGAAAAACACGCTCCTCACGCGCGCGTTAATTATGAACAACACACTATCACTCATGATGCTGTCGTGTATGGCGCTTTTCGCTATCTACGTCATAATTCGATTGTATACTCAAACACAAGCTGATTCAAAAACGGGCACCCTTGGAATATATATTATTGTTGGTGGGATATTGGGTGCCATAATTGGCTGGTTTATTGGTTTACATTATTTTTATCACTCACAGTACGATCCTCAGATGACGATTTATACCGGCGCTATCGTCATTATTCTTTGCCGTCTTGATTGGTTCTAGCTGTATGTTTGCTGGAGCAAGAAAACATAAAAAATAGCAGAGATTCTTAACCAATGTATCACTTTACTATCCCCATGTTCCGTAATCACCGATAGACCGAACTTATCCATTGACATCTTGTAGCCACACGGATACAATATAACATGTTTGAAATCCGCAAAACTGACACCTATGTTCATTGGTTGGACAGCCTGCGCGACATTAAAGCACGTGCGCGCGTTTTGGCACGTGTCGAACGGCTGGCATCCGGCAATCCGGGTGATGTCAAACCAGTGGGCGAAGGCGTTTCCGAATTGCGGATCGATTATGGTCCCGGATACCGGGTGTATTACACGATGCGTGGCCGTACATTGATAATCTTGCTGGCCGGTGGAGATAAACGGACCCAAGCCGCTGATATCAAGACAGCGTTACGCCTTGCAATCAATCTGTAGGAGGGCATTATGAGTCAGACAAAAGCCAAAACCAAAACAACGCGGTACGATGTTGCCGAACATCTTCGTACCCCGGAGGAAATGGCCGCATATCTTGAGGCATGTTTTGAGGAGGCCAAAGGCGATGCCGCATTCATTGCCAAGGCACTGGGCGATATTGCCCGCGCAAAAGGGATGGCGCAGGTCGCACGCGACTCCGGTTTATCACGCGAAAGTCTCTATAAAGCGCTTTCCGGAGAACGTAGTCCCGATTTCGACACCATCCTCAAGGTCATGG
The DNA here is from genome assembly GCA_964447405.1 of uncultured Nitrospiraceae bacterium. GTDB lineage: Bacteria > Nitrospirota > UBA9217 > UBA9217 > UBA9217 > JALNZF01. The sequence continues at coordinate 3,835 of CAYUSP010000006.1, forward strand.
ATGCGCTCGGCTTGAAACTGCATGCCGAAGCATCGCATAGCTAATCACGCATATCAACCCGGGGATCCACATCGACTCGCCAAAAAGCGGCGAGTGACGCGCGTATTCTCCCGGCGCTTCGCGCCGCGAGAATACCGGAGCTGAGCCATGCGTCTGTCCCAGCGAAAAACGCGCCGGGAGAACCAGACGCTCGAAACCAATGGCCCTGCGGGCCATGGCTCAGCTCCGGTATTCATGTGCAAGTTACAACCAGTATCTTACTGTCAAATGCTATATCACCGAATCCATAGTTGTAAATGAGGTCTGCAACTTGCGGTTAACCCTTCCACCTCTTTCCAGCCCATCCTCACTGCAAGGACCGCATCCCCAATGACCTGTTTGACCGTTCTTAGTAAACTCAGTCAAACACGAATATTCTCTTGCATTCTAGACATAGAAGGCTGTATTATTTTGCAACATTTAGTCGGCATAAAATCGTGACGGGCCGGCAAATCCATTCTGAACGACGGATATAAAAACTTTGACCTTAGCACACCGCATCCTAATCCTTATCGTGTTATTCGCTATGCAGATCCTGGCGCCGTCAACCAGCCAGGCAGAAGAGTCGAACTGCGCCGCGTGCCATGATTCTCTCGCTACAGGCAAAAGCGTCCATGCTGCTGTCTCGATGGGATGCTCTGCATGCCATACTGGCGTTGACGCGACAGACGTGCCGCACAAGATAACCAACAGGAATCCGAAAGGACTTTCCACCAAGATGCGCGAGCTCTGTTACGGCTGCCATGACCGGACGCCCTTCATGAAGAAAACAGTCCACGGCGCGGTCCTGCTCGGCTGCACCAGTTGCCACAACCCGCATGCGTCCGATCATGCCCACCTCCTGAAGGAGGAAATCCCCCAGTTGTGCCTCACCTGCCATGGAGAGCGCATCGCGGCGCAGCTGGGCAAAACACATGCCCTGACCGGGAATGAGGTCTGCTCGACCTGCCATAATCCGCACGCCACTGCCGCCCCGAAGCTCGTTGAATCTGGCCACACAACAATGTAACCGAAATCTGCCCCCCCTTCAGCGTCAGTCGATGAGACTGGATACTTTTGCTTACTCTTTCCCCAACCTAATTTGAAATCAGCTCGGGTAGATAGGCCTGTTGGCTGCTGATGATTGCTATTCAATTTATCAAGGGATGGGCAATCAGGAAGTCAAATTCTACTCTCGAACACATCTTGGCGGTCTCCAGCATGTCTTTTCGGCTGGCAATGCGGCTCATCGCATGAAATAGACCAACGCAACCATTAGCCCGACACCTATAACGATCCAGCGAAGGATGATGGGTTTTATCCTGCCCGCTACCCGGCCGCCGAGCACGCCGCCTGCAAGGGCGCCCACGGCCATGACCGCGGCTGCGGGCCAAAGGACCTTTCCGGAAAAGAGAAAGAAAACGGCAGCTGCGGCGTTGATGATAAAAGAGAGCGACTGCTTCAGCGCATTCAGCCGCGTGAGCGAGTCTTCGAGCGCCAGACCCAGCACTGCAAGCATCATCACACCGAGTCCGGCTCCGAAATATCCGCCATAGATCGCGGCAGGGAAGATCAGCACCATGGACCAGGCCTCATGCAAATGGCGGTGCCTAGTATCGCTCATGCGTGCCAAGACCCAGTTCCGCATCTGATCCTGAAAAGCCAGCAGGACCACCGCGGTCAGTATCAGATACGGGATCAGCTTCCGGAACAGCATGTCGCTCGTATACAGGAGCAGGATGCCGCCAAGAATGCCGCCAATCATGCCCGTGGGAAGAAGCAGCCACATCCGTCCTGCCTGCCCCCTCAGGTCCGCTCTCTGGGCCAACGTGCCGCCGATGAAGCCCGGACATAGGGCGACAGTATTTGTGATGTTCGCGACAACAGGCGTGACGCCGACCGCGGTCAGCATGGGGAATGTGATGAGCGTACCGCCACCGGCAAGCGCATTCACGAAACCGCCGGCAACGGCAGCAGATCCGATCAAAAGGTATTCAATTCCATCCATAGAATCCTAGAAGAAGCATTTGGGCCGCAGATCAGATCGGATAAACGCAGATAAAGACATGCAAAAAAATCTTAGGCTGGTGAAAAACGCACCAAGTTGGTGAAGGTTCTTTTCAAACTATTGACCGGTTAATCAGCGAATATCCGCGTTCATCAGCGGCCAACCGCCGTTTTCAAGATCATTGTTTACGCGCCCTTCAAAAGCAAAGAGCGCTAAGGAAGTCGGGATCTCTTTCTTAAAAGTCTCCTTCGCGTCCTTCGCGCCCTCGCGGTTCAATATTCTTTTTTAACTGCCTTTTCGAAATGTCCCCTTTTCGCCTTATCCCCGCGTCCGTACTGCCTACTCCCACTCGATGGTGCTCGGTGGTTTGGACGAGATGTCGAAGACCACGCGGTTCACACCTTTTACTTCATTAATGATCCTGTTCGACATGATGCCTAACAGGTCATAGGGAATCTTCGCCCAGTCAGCGGTCATGCCGTCCTGGCTTGTGACCGCGCGAATGGCAACCACGTTCTCATACGTCCGCTCATCGCCCATGACGCCCACGGTCTTGATCGGCAGCAGCACGGCAAAGGACTGCCAGATTTCTTTATAGAGGCCGGCCTTCTTTATTTCCTCGATCACGATGGCATCTGCCTCTCGCAGGAGAGCAGTCCGCGCCTCGGTCACTTCACCGAGAATGCGGATGGCAAGGCCCGGACCGGGAAAGGGCTGGCGGTCGATGATATCGTCGGGCATCTTCATCTCGCGGCCGATGGCCCGCACTTCGTCCTTGAAGAGTTCCCGCAGCGGTTCCACCAGTTTCAGTTTCATTTTCTCGGGAAGGCCGCCCACGTTATGGTGCGACTTGATGATGGCTGACGGGCCCTTGAAAGAAACGCTTTCGATCACGTCCGGATAGAGCGTGCCCTGCACCAGGAACTGCGCCCCCCCTACTGCATGGGCTTCACGCTCGAACACATCGATAAAGGTGTTGCCGATGATCTTGCGCTTTTTCTCCGGGTCCTCGACCCCTTTGAGCCTGGCGAGAAATTCCGCGGACGCGTCCACATATTTGAGGTTCAGCCCCATGTCCTTGAACGTATGCTGCACCTTCTCAGCTTCATCCTTGCGAAGAACGCCATTGTTCACAAAAATACAGGTGAGCTGCTTGCCGATTGCCTTGTACACCAGCACAGCCGCGACCGAGGAGTCTACTCCGCCCGACAGGCCGCATACTGCCTGGTTGCCACCAACTGCCCTGCGTATCTCGCCCACGGAATAATCCACAAAGGAAGCCATGGTCCAGGTCGGTTCGCATTTGCAGATACCGTACACAAAGTTTCTGAGGATCTGGACGCCCTGCGGCGTATGCACCACCTCAGGGTGGAACTGGACGCCATAGAACTTCCGCTTCTCGTCAGCCATGGCTGCCGTTGGCGAGTTGTCTGTGTGTGCGCTCGGATGAAACCCTTCGGGCATCTTTTCGATGCGGTCACCGTGGCTCATCCACACGACGGCCTTGCCCGCTTCACCAATGCCGGCAAACAGGCCTTCACCTTTGTGCAGGTTCAGCTCTGCCCGGCCGTATTCACGCTTTTGAGATTTCGCGACTGACCCTCCCAGAATATGCGTCAGGAGCTGCATGCCGTAGCAGATGCCGAGCACGGGCACACCGAGTTCGAGATGCGCCTTGTCAATCAACGGTGCTCCGCTGTCATACACGCTCGATGGTCCGCCGGAAAGGATCAGCCCCTTCGGGCGGAAGGCCTTAACCTTTTCGAGCCCCGCGTTGTAGGGGAAGATTTCACAATAGACCTTGGACTCGCGCACCCTGCGGGCGATCAACTGCGTGTATTGAGATCCGAAGTCGAGGATCAGTATTCGTTCGCTATGAATATCGGACAAGAGATGCTCCTTTCCAATGCTGAAGTAGGGCCATATTACCCCATGCAGCGAAGACCTGTCAATCTGAACATGTTCCTGTAAAAACTCGCCTTGACAATCTGCTCACCCGCCGTCTATTATAAAAACATCGTGACACAAGCCGCATATCAAAAACTCAGGAGCAGCGCGCTTAAACTTGCCCGTGCGCTTCCTGCTCCGTCATTTTACGAAGTGCATTCCGCCCATGTGCGGTCCGCCGAAGAGGCCCTCATTCGCCACGATTTTATCCTCCAATGCCGCGCCTATCTGGATGAATCGCAGATGGAATGCGCCCATGGCCTCTGTCACTGCGAAGCAGTGGCACGGGATGCGGGTGTGATCGTCCTGATCGAAGCCGGTTTTCTGAACCTGGACCGGGTGGATACTGAGCGTTTGTTCCTCAGCGCGGTCATTGCCGGGCTCCTGCACGATATCAAGCGCAAAGAAGCTGATCATGCGGTCCGAGGGAGCATCGAGTCGGAAAAGATCCTGAGCAGGCTCGGCATGGACTTACGGGAGCGGCAGTACATTGCTGACGCGATCAGGAACCACGAGGCATTTCAGGAGACCTTTGAGCGGGATGACAGGGCGGGGCAACTTGTGAGCGACGCGCTCTACGACGCAGACAAATTCCGTTGGGGGCCCGAGAATTTCAGCACCACGCTCTGGCTCATGGTGGAGGCGCGGAATACGCCCATCGAAGCGTTGCATCGCTCATTCCGGGAAAAGATGAAGGGCATCGAAAAGATCAAAGACACGTTCCGGACCAATACGGGGAAAAGGTACGGCCCGGAGTTCATTGACCAGGGGATTGCGATTGGGAATGCGATCTATGACGAGATGAGCATTTTGATTTTTGGCGGGCATCTCCCGTGAGGGTCCCCATACCCTGTTGATCGATCGTCATCTGTATGTAAAGGAAACAGCCTGTTTCCGGCACATCATAATTTGTGTTTACTCATTCCACAGCCTTCAGTCCCATACATACGTGCGGCAAACGCTGCCTCGCATTCACAACCTGCTTTAATCAATATCCCCGATCTGCGTTTTTTCTTTTTTGCCATATACTTTTGACAGCATCGCCGACCCCCGGTCCTTCCGCGCCTCGGCAACCCCTTCCCTGAGCTTGAGCGTGTCCTCGGCGAACATCGACGACCGCAACCATTCAAAACCGAGCTTCAAAAGCTCCGCATCATCGGTCCGGACTTTCTCTATCCGCTCCGCCGGTATGTCGTAAGTCTCCAGGAACGTGCTGCCAAATACGAATTCCCTGAAGTAGTCGGTGTTCGTGCTGACCATGAAGAACATCTGGTTCTTGATCTCCGGGAATTCTTTTTCGCCGAACGATTTCTTCTTGATCAGGATCTCCATCCAGCCGCGGTTCATGTCATCGTAGAGGTCCGCTTCCTGGTCCTTGCGCCACTCGTTGATGGTCCAGTCCTTGCTTTCCTCAAATCCTTTGCAATGGTCTTCCTTGATCATGAAATAGAACTCGTCCTTGCCGCCCTCTGCGTCCTTTTTGCGGAGCGTTGCCATGCCCATGGGATAGTAGCGGCAGGTGCTCGGCCGGTCCTCATACACCGTGCAGCCTTCCGAGGTCACAAAGGGGCAGCTCTTTTTTCCATCGCCCTGCATCTTGAGCGTGATCACAGGCAGCAGCGTCTTTGCCAGGATCTCAATGGTGCAATGCTTGTTGATGAAATCCTCGGTAGTCATCCCGAACCTCTTCCGCAATCTCAACAGATCGTAGGGCGGGAGAACGATATTGATGTTGCTGCAGCAGGCGGTAAAGCAGGAGATGCCTTTGTGGCAGCTGAACTTGAAACGGCTGCTCCCCGTGAGCTTCACCGGCACGACCTTGTCGTTCTTGCTCTGCTTTAACGGCTCAATATCGAAATCGATCGGTTCCATTTTTTCTTTTTTGTCTTTTTTCATTATTACCCTCTCAGAAACCGTCTTTTCCCAATTACACGGAGTGATGTTTCTGCTGACTCCTGACTATCGCATCCACTCCTGAATCTCTTCATGCTGCTTTCTAAAAAGCTCGACACTTTCATGGTCACTGCCCAGTATGGCCCTGAACCGGTCAAGCGCTTCAGAAAACGGCATCTCCCGGACTCCGCTGACCAGGTTGTCAGCATACGACACGATCTTTTCTTCCCGCGTGAGAGGAAGGTAGTCTATTTTGGGAAGCCCAAGCCGCTCCGCCTCAGCTGCGGTAATACCAGCTCCGATGTGCCGTTCTATGATGTTGATTATTTCAGGAGAAAATCCAAGCTGCCTCGCGATCTCAACACCCACGATCGCATGGTCGATCCCCTGGCTCTTGGACCTGCCTATATCGTGGTAGAGGCCGCCTTGCCGGACAAGATCCAAGTCCATTGCCACCGTTGCGCGCTCAGCCAGGGAAAGCGCGATCTTCGATACAACGATACAGTGGGCTACAACGCCAGGCTGACAACCTGCCCTTATCAGCACCTCTACTTCCCTCATAAGCGTCTGAATAATACCACTTTACCTTCAAGTTGCAACAGGCAATCATCGCCTGGGGATAAAAAAAGGCTGCCCCATAAAAGGGGCAGCCTGGTGCTTGCAAATACTGCTTACTTGATCAACGGAACAATCAGGAGCGCAACGATGTTGATGACCTTGATCATCGGATTGATGGCCGGTCCCGCTGTGTCCTTGTAAGGATCACCGACCGTATCGCCCGTGACTGAGGCCTTGTGTCCGTCGCTGCCCTTCTTGTGCACAACGCCCTTGCTGTCCGTGACTCCGTCCTCGAAGGACTTCTTGGCATTGTCCCATGCGCCACCGCCCGAGGTCATGGCAATGGCCTGGAACAGGCCGGTCACGATGGCACCGATGAGCACGCCGCCGAGGGCTTCTTTGCCCAGGAAGAGACCCACCACGACCGGTACAACAACCGGGAGGAGCGCAGGGAGCATCATCTCATGGATGGCGCTCTTGGTAACGATGTCAACGCATGCCGCATAGTCAGGCTTGCCGGTACCTTCCATGATGCCCTTGATCTCCGCAAACTGCCTGCGAACTTCCACCACCACACCGCCTGCAGCCTTGGCCACGGACTCCATGAGGAGCGCGCCAAAGTAGTAGGGAAGCAGGCCGCCGATGAACAAGCCGCAAAGGACCATGGGATTCGAAAGGTCGAACAGGACCGTTGTACCGAAGGAGCGTGAATATTCAGAGAACAGCACCAGAGCGGCCAGCGCTGCGGAGCCGATGGCGTAGCCCTTGGTCACTGCCTTAGTGGTGTTGCCCACTGCATCGAGAGGATCGGTGATGTCGCGGATGGCCTGGGGAAGTCCGGCCATTTCAGCAACTCCGCCCGCATTGTCCGTGATCGGGCCGTAGGAGTCGATGGCCACAACGATACCGGTCATGGAAAGCATGGAAACTGCTGCCAGTGCGATTGCAAAGATGCCGCCCGAGGCCGCGTTCGCTGCGCCGGAGAATCCGCCGCCAAGCCAGTAGGCGCCGAGGATCGAGGCAACAATCACGAGCACCGGTGCTGAAGTTGACTTCATGCTGACTGCAAGACCGGCGATCACGTTCGTGCCATGGCCGGTGAGGCTCGCCTGAGCGATATGCTGCACCGGGGGGTACTCTTTCGCGGTAAAATACTCAGTGATCCATACGATCAGGCCGGTGAGGGCAAGACCGATGAGGGAGATGAAGAACACGGTGTTCGCAGTGAACACGCCTGCATTTGCGCCGAGGCCGTCGATAAAGCTCTTGGACACAAAATAGAAAGCGACTGCTGCGATAACGCCTGCAACAGCAAGGCCTTTGTACAGGGCGCCCATGATGTAGTTGGTCTTGCCGAGCTTCACGGCATAGGTGCCGATGATGGAAGCGATGATCGAAACGCCGCCCAGCATGAGCGGGAACTCGATCCACGGGCTTGAATCGCCGAACACGGTCTTGGCGAGGAGCATGGCGGCCACGAGGGTCACGGTGTAGGTCTCATAGAGGTCGGCTGCCATTCCGGCGCAGTCACCAACGTTGTCGCCCACGTTGTCGGCGATCACCGCCGGATTGCGGGGATCGTCTTCAGGGATGTTCTTCTCGACCTTACCCACGAGGTCGGCGCCCACGTCAGCAGCCTTGGTATAGATGCCGCCCGCGATTCGGGCGAACACACTCATGAGCGAGCAACCGAAGCCGAGTCCGATAAGAGCAGTGGAGACCTCTTCTGCGGGAGCCATGGATTTCGCGATAAAGTAAAAACCGGCCAGGCCGATGATGCCGAGGCCAACCACCATGATGCCGGTCACGGAGCCGCCCTTGAATGCGAGGCTGAGCGCGGCCTGGAGGCCTTTGCTCGCTGCTGCTGCCGTACGAACATTGGCACGGAGCGACACCCACATACCGATGAAGCCGGCGAGGGCGGAACCGACGGTGCCGATGATGAAGCCGGCTGCTGCCCACATCCCGAGCTTGGGAACGAAGGCCAGGACAAGCACCAGCACTGCTGCGACCATTGCGACTGTCTTGTACTCGCGCGCCAGGAACGCATTGGCGCCTTCCTTCACTGCGTTGGAAATATCGATCATTTTCTGATTGCCTGCATCCTGCTTGTTCACCCAGATCGCGGTTATGATGCCGTAGATGACGCCGGCCACGCCGCATACCAGGGCAAATAAAATCGTGTTACTCATGTATTGCTCCTCCTTTAAGATTGGTTTATATCGTTCTGTATTCTTATATGATTCCGTACGTACAAAATGCGCCCCTCATAACACCCCTGGGCGCCGATTCTTGAGAGCTTCTCCCAGGCATCCCCCCCTTTTCAATGTATCCTTGAATGGCGGCAGCTAGTCACCCAGTTCGCCGAGCTTGCCGCCGATCATATCCTTCAGGTAGGTATTTTCCGCCTTCAGGTTCTTAACCAGTACGCGGACTACATCGCGCATGGACAACAGCCCTACGAGGCCGTTCGGTTCCACGACCGGTGTGTGCCGGATATTATTCTGGATCATAATGGCCATAACATAATCCAGATCGTCTCCGGGCTTGACCACGAGCAGGTTCGTGCTCATTACGTCTTTTATCTTCAAGTCCTTATTCTGCTTTACCATGTTGGCGGCGTTCTTGACAATGTCGCGCTCGGTCAGGATGCCGGCAAGCTTGCCCCGGTCCATCACCAGGAGCGCGCCGATGCCGCACTCCGTCATCTGCTTCGCGGCGTCGAGCAGGCTCATATCGCCCGTGATGCTGAAACACTCAATACCCTTGATGCTTAATAGTTCTTTGACATTCATGGCTCACCTCATGGGAAAAAAGCGGTTACTTCTTATCGCGTCCCGTATGTTTCGCGAACACCATCGCCGTTGTGCGGTAAAATAAATGTGCAAACTTGGAATAGGGTGCATACGCAAACAGCGACCAGACAAAGACAAGATGGAAGTAATATACCGGGTAGCCGATTTCCATATCAGCAAGACGAAGCGCCCAGGACAGAATTCCCGTCGCACCAACGCCGATCACGACAGTCAGGAAGATCCAGTCGAAATAGGATCCGATGCCCGATTTTCCAGCCTGTGCAAAACGATTCAGCAGCAGCAGAATAACACCGGCGGCAAACGCTATGGAGCTCACGAGCGCCAGCATCTTTACCGGATCGCTCATGGGATAGGGAGATTCACCGAAATGGAACGGTCCGAAGGCCTCAATGCCGAGGAATTTCCATCCATAGAGATAAACAATGGCGACGGTCGTCACGACGGCAAGTCCCGCAAAGCTGTAGAATAGCAGCATGTGGCCAAGCTGCCTTCCCTTGTTGACCGTACATTCGCCGAACTTTGAATGTCCCAGGATCTCGGTCACGGAGGACACAATGTCACCCACGAGGTTGCCCGTGGATTTCATCTGGCCAGCCTGAGATTTCATGCTGTTCCAGAGCTTGTTGATGCCCACAAACGCCGATATTGCGGCGAAAAGCGCGGTGAGCATAAACGTTGCGTCCACCTGAGGCCATACCGGCATGAACAAGTGGTATGCCATTTCGCCGCTCGCGTTGCGGGGTACGCCGGTGAAGGATTTGTACGGCATGATGATGTAGAACAGCACCATCGGAATCGCGAACAGGAGCCAGACAAACTTCGGGTCTGTCGCGATCTTCGAGAACAACGGCACCATGGCAACTTCCTTGATGCTGAGCTTCCGGATCGCATTCAGCACTTCGCCGGGCTTTGCGCCGCGCGGGCAATAGGCTGTGCAATCGCTGCACTGGTGGCAAAGCCAGACATCGGGGCTCGCGAGGAGCTTGTCCTTCTGTCCCCACTGGGCAAGCACCATCTCCTTGCGGGGGAAGGGATTCCCTTCAGGCGTCACATTGCAGACCACCGAGCAGGTGGCGCATTGGTAGCATTTTTTCAAGGACTCGCCGCCGCCCTTGATTATCTCGTTCACGAACGCTAAATCTGGTTTAATCAGTGTTGCGTCTGACATATATTCAATCCTCCGATTACTTTTTAGGAGTTTTATCTGTTACTCCGCACTCCACACGCCGCACCTGAACTACATCGTCCTAAACGGGTTCGGTCCAATCTCTCTGATCCTGGTAGCAAATTCATTGAGCATATCCGGCAATTTATCATACTCGTTGATGGCGATCTGCATAAGCTGGACGCGCTCGGACTCAAGCTGGAGCCGGTTCAGGGTCTCACTCACCTTGCTGAAGCGGGTGTTTGCGAGTTCGCTGCCCTTGACGAAATGGCACTGATAGTTCTCGCCGTACTTGCAACCGAGAAGCAGCATGCCGTCGGCGCCCTTGGACAGCGCGTCGGCCACCCAGACCAGGTTCATGCCGCCCAGGCATCGCATGGAAATGAACCGGAATGCCGGATCGATCTTCTTCCCGACAATAGCCGCCGTGTCGAGCGCCGGGTAGGAGTCATTCTCGCAGACCAGGCAAATGATCGTCGGCTTGTCCTCATCATCGGAGTATTCCACAGCCTTGACCATGGAACCGACGATATCGACGCTATAGTCCTTGAAGGACACGATGCGTTCGGGGCAGGCGCCCATGCAGGTGCCGCAGCGGCGACAGCGGTTGATGTTGTAGTTGGGAATGCCTTTCTCGTCCTCGTCGATGGCGCCAAAGGGGCACTCTTCCGTGCAACGCTTGCAAGCCGTGCACTTGATCAACATCGGGTCGGGATAGGTCGTGTCCCAGGAACGGGGATGGACGGCAATGCCGCGCGAAGCATGGTCGATGGCCTGGATCGCCTTGAAGGCCGCGCCGGCGCCGTCTTCCATGGCTTCGGCCATGTTCATCGGCTGATGCACACTGCCGGCAGCATAAATACCGGTCCTGCGCGTCTCATACTGGAAGCAGATGAAGTTTGAATCGGCAAAACCGGAAGCGCCTTCGAGAGTCGGAATTTCCGGGCCCTGACGGTAGCCCAGGTTCAGGATGTAATCCGGCTTGGGGGTCTGTTCGAGGTAGTTCTTCTTTGACTCGTCGCCGCCGCCCGCAGCCTTGGTTAGGCCGTCAGCGTAATCCTGCGGAGCCTTTGTGGTTGGCACCATGCCCGTTGCCAGGACCACGAGGTCGGCCTCCACCTTCACCTTTTCTCCGGTCTTGGTGCCGAAAAGGGTGTTCTCCATCTCAACGAACAGGTTGCCGTTGCCGGCATCGGAAATGCCGGTCACATCAGCCTTCGTGAGCATGACACCCGGGTTGTTCTGGGCTTCTTTGTAGTAAAGCTCGGTCCTGCCCGGGGTCCGGATATCCTTGTAAAAGATCATGGCAAGGGCGTCTTCGTTCTGTCGCACGTACTGGGACTGCTTGAGCGAGGTGGCGCAGCACATGGACGAGCAGTAGGCAAGATGGTTCGGATCCCGCTGCCCGGCGCACTGAATAAAGGCGACCTTCAGTGCCGGCTTGCCATCGGAAGGGCGGAGCAGTTTGCCGTTGTTCTTTTTGGCGATCTCTTCGAGCTCAAAATTCGTGACTACGTTTTTCATCTTGCCATAGCCGAGATAGTCGAGCTTGTTCGCATCGTAGGGCAGCCAGCCGGAGGCCATGACAACTGCGCCGATCTTCATAGTCTCGCCATTCGAAAGCGTCACGTTGTACAGGCCCGGCTGTCCGTCGGTCTTGGACACGGTCGTGGACTTGTATACCTTGATGTTTGCGTTATTCTCGACCTCAGCGATGGTCTTGCTGATGTCGGTATCAACGATGAGGGGTTTGTTGATATAGGACCCTGTCGGGATCTTCTTGTAGAGTTTGTTTACGAAACCACCGAGCTGGGCGTCCTTCTCAACCAGCACCACTTTCTGGCCTGCACCTGCGGCAGAGAGCGCAGCGGTCATGCCGGCGATGCCGCCGCCGATGACCAGGATCGTGTTGCACAGATCCGGGAGGATGTTCGGTTCGGGAAGATCGCCTTTCTGGGTCTTGACGATGCCCATCGTCAGGTAATCGTAGGCCGCATCATTCGTCTCATCCGTGTTCGGCTCCATGGTCCAGGCCACGAACTCGCGGATGTTGACGCGCTCGACGATAGTGCCGGGAAAGGTGAATTCAGCAACCTTTGCGCGGGGAGAACAGGCGGCGATGATGATCGTATTGATGCCGTCCTTTGCCATGTCGTCCTTGATGAGTTGGACTCCTTCAGGGCTGCACAGGACATCGTGCATCTTAAAATTCTGCACCTTCTTGGCTGCGCCGGAGAGCTTGTCTACATTCATCGCCTCCTTGATGCCGCATCCTTTACAGATATATACGCAGTATTTCTTCTCCATCCTTATTTCCTCCTCAAGCTCTGGATGCTCTTCATGACCACACCCGTTGCATCCTGCGCCGACCGAGCCACATCAACGGGCGTCTTGAGCGTCCCGGTCGCGTAGATGCCCTTCGGGAGCGCTGCCTGGTCCACGAATCCGTCGTCGGTCATTGCAACACCGGCGTTCTTCAGTGATGCAGCGGTTGGCTGCATGCCGGTGGCAAGCACGACCATGTCGAAGGTCTCGGTGATCTTGTTGCCACCGTGAATGTCCTCGGCCGTGACCTTCACATCGCCATTCGGCGCCTGCTCGACCCTGGCTACCTTGCCCTTGAGGAAGGAAACATTCTGGTCTTCCTTGATCTTGGTGTAAAACCGGTTCTCATAGAGCCCGGGAGTCCTGATATCGATATAGAATATCTTTACCTTGGCATCGGGATAGAGTTCCCGGACATAGGATGCCTGCTTCAGCGAGGCAAGGCAGCAGATGTAGGAGCAATGGGCCAGATGGTTCTCGTCGCGCGAGCCTGCGCACTGTACGAAAGCAATGTTCTTGACCTCTTTGCCGTCTGAAGGCCGCACGATCTTGCCCAGCGTCGGCCCGTTCGGCGCCGCAAGCCGCTCCATCATCATGTTGGTGATCACGTTCTGGACCGAACCAAATCCAAGGTTGTCCATCTTCGAGGCATCGTAGGGATTCCAACCGGTTGCCATCACCACGGCGCCGACCTTAACGGTAAAAGTCTCGGCCTTCATATCGAGGCGGATTGCGTCATAGGCGCAGGCTGCAACGCACTTGGCGCAGGCTGAACCCTTGCACGCCTTGCCGTCGATCACATACTGGAGCGGAAATGCCTGGTTGTGAGGAAGGTAGGCCACCTTGGTCTTGCTCATGCCGAAATCGAAGTCATTCGAGCGCTCTTCGGGGCACGCTTCAGTGCATTTGTTGCAGCCCGTGCATTTTTCGTTCACGAACCGGGGTTGCGTCTTGATCGTGACCTCGAAATTCCCCTCGCTGCCCGAGATCTTCTCCACTTCAGCCATGGTATGGATCTTGACCTGGCCGTTGTTCTTGAGCCGCTTGTACTGGATCTCGAGTCCGCAGTTCGGCGGGCACATTTTCCAGAAGTACTTGTTCAGCTGCGTCACCCTGCCGCCAAGATAGGGATTCTTTTCCACCAGGATGACATCAGCGCCCGCTTCCGCGGCTTCGACTGCGGTGGTAAGACCGCTGAAACCTCCGCCGACTACCAAAATCTTATTTTCCGCCATAATATACACTTCCTCCTTCAAGGCAGTACACGCTTGGTGATTGCAAATTGGAAATTGGAAATTTTAGATTTAAAATTGAAAAGGAGCGGCTAATGATGACCGTACACGACAACAACAATACAATTTTCAATCTACAATCTTCAATTTACAATAAAACTCCGGGGAGGGAATCCCTCCCCGGAGGCATATCGGATTAACGCTTATGGAACGAGCTGTACGTAGGGAACCTTCTTGACGATCCAGGTGTTCTTATCCTGATCGTAAATGGAGTTCACAAAGCACTTCCAATTGACATCGTCCACGAGATCGAAGTCGCCGCGATAGTAGTATCCGGGATACCGCGATTCCTGACGGAACAGGATGTGCTGTGCGTGGGCTTCCACCGACAGAATGCGGTGGTAGTTTTCCCAGCAGCGCATCAGCTCATGCAGGTTGCTTGCCGCCATCTTGGTCGTGTCTTCCTTGAGCATCTCGAGCTGCCTGAGGCCTTCGTCGAGCATGGTCTTGGAGGTCATGTACCAGGTGCCGATGCCGCCAAAGTACTCATCAGCGATCTTCTGCAGACGGGTCTGGAGCATTTTCGGCTTGATGTAGTTCGGATTGGTTGCCGTGTCCGTGGTGAAGTTCTTGTGCTTCTCATACACCTCGAAGGGCAGATAGAGCTCGGCCGCGATCTGGTCAGCCGTTTCCTTGATGGTCGGCTTGTAGTCCGGGTGATCGAGCATGTATGCAATGGCGCTCTTTGCTGCGATACGGCCCTCAGCATGCGAGCCAGAGGAGAACTTGTGGCCGGAAGCACCGCAGATGTCGCCGCACATAAAGAGGCCCGGCACGGTGGACATGCGGTTGTAGCTGCCGCCCGGCCATTTCTTGTTCCACTCTTCCGGCGCGCCGAGGTCCTCGGGACCGCAGCACCAGAAGCCTGCACAGCCGGCATGCGAACCGAGGAGATAGGGCTCGGTCGGCATGATCTCGGACGGGGTTTTGTCAGGCTCGATGTTCTTGGAGGCCCAGAGACCAGCCTGGCCAATGCACATATCGAGGAAATCTTCCCATGCTTCCGCCTCGAGGTGCTTCACTTTCTTCTTGCCTTCCTTCTCGCCGAGCTTCTCGGTGAAGGACTTGTTGATCGCATCCATGGCATGATGGGTGTTCATGAGGATCGGGCCCTTGCCCGCCTTCATGTCCTTCATCATCAGGTGGTTCCGGATGGCAGTGCCGAGGACATCGACATACTTGCCGTACTTGGCCTTGGCTTCCGCCAGATATTCCGGATTGAGGCAATAATCTTCACCGAGGCTGTTGGTTGCCTTGGCCTTGAAGAACAGGAACCAGGCGCCCACTGGTCCGTAGCCGTCCTTGAAGCGGGCGGGCACGAAGCGGTTCTCCATCATGGTGAGTTCTGCGCCGGCCTGCATGCCGAGAGCATAACCGGAGCCGGAATTCCATACCGGGTACCATGCGCGGCCCTGGCCTTCCTGGGTCGACCGGGGACGGAACACGTTCACTGCGCCGCCGGCTGCCAGTACCATGACCTTTGCCTTAAAGATGTAGATCTTGTTCTCACGGACGCTGAAACCTGCCGCTGCCGCCACCCTCTTCGGATCCTTGGCATCATGATATAACTTCACGATGAACACGCGCTCATAGTGGTTGGTCTTTTCACCGGTCGCGGCACGGTTGGTCTCGAGGGCCTTCTTCGCGGCTTCCGCCACGATGACCTTGTAGGACTCGCCGTTGATCATGATCTGCCACTTGCCCGAACGGACCGGCTTGCCGCCGTCCTTCAGCATGACCTTGCCGGCTTCCTTTGCCTGGAAACCGTCGAGGGAGAAGCCGTCATCGCCCATCTTCCAGATCGGGAGGCCCCACTCTTCGAAGAGGTGCACGGAATCATCAACGTGGCGGCCCAGGTCATAGACCAGGTCTTCACGGGTGATGCCCATGAGGTCGTTGCGCACATATTTTACATAGTCAGCCGGATCGTTCTCACCGCAGTAGGTGTTGATGGCCGACAGACCCATGGCAACGGCGCCGGACCGGTCAGTCGCTGCCTTGTCCACCATGGTGATCTTGATCTTCTTGGGGTTTGCCCAGCGGGCGGCTTCGAAGGCCGATCCGCAGCACGCCATGCCGCCGCCAATCAGAAGGACATCGGTTTCGATTTCCTCTACTGCCGGTTTTGCGCAAAACGAAAAATTACAGGTTTCCTTTTCCATTTATCTATTCCTCCTTATTTCTTGATTGTCGGCATGGGCTTCGTGGTGGTGAAGAACCCAACCTGCTTGAGTTTGGACATATCTGCTTCAGGCTTGCCCTTGTAGGGGTCGACCGAGCCTTCCGGGGTGGTCCGGATCGGGAATTTGAAGCGCTTCAGGATCCCGTTGCGGAACTTCACAGTCCACATGATTGAATCCGTGCCTCTCAGCGGAATCACGTTCGCACCCATGGGATTGAAATCCTGGTAGCCTCTGATCTCGATCGCCTGCTGCGGGCAGATCTTTACGCAGTTGTAGCACTCCCAGCACTGCTCCGTCTCCTGGTTGAAGGCCTTCATGGAATCCCTGTTCAGGGCCATGAGGTCATTGGGGCAGATATACTGGCAAGCAGTCTTATCTTGCGCCTTGCAGCCGTCGCACTTCTCGGTAATCACATAACTTGGCATGTTATTACTTCCTCCTGTCTATGGAATGTAGTTAACTGCAAATGCAGTCGTTCGTCCGTGGTTATTTGTTCGTATGCGTGCCTTCCGCGTGGCTGTGCAGCTTGATCTCCACCTTCTCGGTCAGGCCGGCGTAGTATTTCTTGAGAATCTCGAGCACTTCGGGGCGGCTGAAATGATCTGCAATGTCCTTGCCCTCGGAAAGCAGTTTCCGAAGCATGGTGCCGGACACCATGACCCGGTCTTCCTTGCCGTGGGGACAGGTCCTCATGGAGGCCATGCCATCGCACTTATTGCAATAGAACGTATGATCGATATTGAGCGGCTGGGTTTCGAGCGCGCCCTTCGGGATATCGTTGAAGATCTTCTGTGCATCAAAGGGACCGTAGTAGTCACCCACTCCCGCATGGTCGCGGCCGACGATCAGATGGCTGCAGCCGAAGTTCTGGCGGAAGAGCGCGTGAAGCAATGCTTCGCGCGGTCCGGCATACCGCATTTCCATAGGATAGCCGCACTGGATTGCTGAGTCCTTTACAAAGTACTTATCCATGAGTGTGTTGATGGCTTCGGCGCGGACATGGGCCGGGATATCGCCCTCTTTGAGCTTGCCCAGGATCTGGTGGACCAGAACGCCGTCCATGGTCTCGATGGCGATCTTGGCGAGGTACTCGTGGGAGCGGTGCATGGGGTTCCGGGTCTGGAATGCAGCGATCGTGCTCCAACCCTTGGCCTCGAACATCTTGCGGGTCTCCACTGGCTTCATGTAGATGCCCTTGAACGTCTCGGGGAAATGGGCCTCGGAAAGGACCTTCACCGGACCGGCAAGATTCACCTCAGGCTGGCCCATGACCTTCTGCACGCCCGGATGACCGGCAACGTCATTGGTGCGGAAGATTTGCTTGCATTCATGCTCCTTGTCGGACTTTGACATGGCATACTTCTCGGTCACCTTCATGGTGGCCATGATCTCGCCGGACTCTTCATCAACAAGGGTGATCTCTTCGTTCTTCTTGAGCGATGCGGCGAACTCCGTGGATGCGGAGAGCGTCACCGGAACCGGCCAGAATGTTCCGTCTGCCATCTTATACTTGTCGCAAACACCCTTCCAGTCCTTCTTTGTCATGAAGCCCGTAAGCGGAGTGAATGCGCCGATGCCCATCATCACAAGGTCTGCGGTCTCGCGCGAGGAGATCTTGAGCTGCTTGAGGCCCTTGGCCTTCTTCAACTCTTTCTGAAGGGCTGACCCTTCGAGAAGAAGCGGCATAAGCTTCTTCTTTTTACCGTGCGGCTTTACCAGTGCCATAACTAGTTCCTCCTTACAAGATTTGTAAATATATATTCCACTGTGGCTGGAGGCCACAACTCATTCCACATCTGCCTAGCCGAGAACGGCGGTCACCTTATTAAAGATGTCATTGATGCTGCCGACGCCCATGACGGTCTTCATGATGTTCTTTTTGGAGTAATAATCGATGAGCGGCGCGGTCTGCTGCGTGTAGACTTGAAGCCGCTTCTTTATGGTCTCTTCCTTGTCATCGTCGCGCTGGAAAAGTGCTCCGCCGCACTTGTCGCAGAGGCCCTCTTTTTTCGGGGCTGAGAAGAAGATATTGTACATCTGCTGGCAGCTTTTGCAGGTCCGGCGGCCCGTGAGGCGCTTCAGGAGATCGTTCATGTCCACGTCAATATTGAGTGCAACGGTAAGGGGCATACCCATGTTGGATAGGATCTTGTCGAGGGCTTCGGCCTGGGCTGTATTGCGCGGAAATCCGTCGAGAATGAAACCTGATTTGCAGTCGGGCTGTTTAATACGCTCCTCGACAAGGCCGAGTACGATTTTGTCCGATACGAGCCCGCCCGAATCCATGATCACCTTGGCTTCTTTGCCGAGCGGCGTGCCATCGGCAACTGCCTTGCGAAGAATATCGCCCGTGGAGATCTGCGGGATTTTGTACTTATCGATCAACATCTTCGCCTGCGTGCCTTTACCGGCACCGGGAGCACCAAGTAGTACCACCCTCTTTGCCATCAGGAAAATCCTCCGTAAATATAGGACTGGTTTTTTAACAGGAGAAGACGGAAGGCGCACAAAGCCCTTCAAGCACTTTTGACCGGCATATAATCGTTGAAATCGATTAACAATTCAAGTTAATAATTATAATTTGAATATTAGTTTTGTTTATAAATGGAGTTGCGAATGAAGGAATTTGGCAAGTTTTTCAAGCGCTTTACCCCTATGGCTAAGCCGGTCCTTCTCATTTCCTGACATCTCGGCAAAGGTTCTCGATTCATGTATAGGAATGAAAACGGGATCATAACCGAAGCCTGTACTGCCCTTCGGATGATGATTTATGCAACCTATTGCATAGCCCATAAAGGTTTGCACGGTGCTGTCGGGGAAGGCCAATGCCATGCAACAGACGAATCTGGCACCCCTCTTGTCATCTGGGATATTGTTAAGTTCGGAAAGGAGTTTTTCGTAGTTTTTGACATCATCACCGCCCGCACCGCCCGCATACCTGGCAGAATAAACTCCGGGAGCGCCGTTCAGGGCATCCACTTCAAGACCCGAGTCGTCGGCAAGCGCGGGTTTGCCTGTACATCGGCAGACCTCAACTGCCTTTTTTATCGCATTTCCCTCAAAGGTGTCCTGATCCTCGATCGTTTCGGGGCAGGATGGGAAGTTGTCGAGGGAGAGAATGACGACGGGAAGATCCGCAGTTATGCGCTTGATCTCCTCGATCTTTTTTTTATTTCGAGTGGCGAGAACGATTTCCATGGAGGGGGACAGTATCACAGAAATCCCTGATTTGCAAGTCGGGATCGATCGGAGGAAATCCTATACAATACCTATCGGCCAGAAAGTGCGGTCCCATCTCATTTCATTGAAAAGCTGCTCCGAAAGATTCGTTCCAAGTCGCGCTGCTCCGGGATAGTAAGCGTGAACGGAATATTCCTTGCCGACATGGCGATCGAGGAAAAATCGGCGATTTCGCTGTTGGAAAGCGCTTCTTTTGGTCCAATCAGGCCATCGATCTTTCGCCTGAACTCGTCCAGTCCGTTCAGACCCAGCATTCCGATGACCTCCCGCACTTTTTCTTCGTGATCAACAGTCAAATACTTCAAATACTCATACATGAGCAACGCATTGGCCCTGCCATGATCGATCTTTTTGAAATAGGTGAGCGAGTACCCCATGGCATGCAGAGCCGTCGTCCCGGTCTGGGAAATGACCATGCCGCCCAGGAGGGATGCATAGAGAAGTTTTTCCCGGACTTCCCCGTCTGGATGAGAAATCGCGTCTAGACCAGGGAGGCACGACCCCATGACCTTGATGCCTTCGCGGGCAACGAACGAACTCATAGCCGATGCTCTTCTAGACAGATAACTTTCCACGAGGTGGGACAAGGCATCGAGCGCCGTATGAATTGTCACCGTTTGAGGCAGCGTATCTGTGTAAGTCGGGTCCAGAAATGCGAAGCGCGGAAAGATCCCGTCGCTGATGATGAAACTTTTGCTCCGCACCTTGTCATTGGTCATCATTGCATACTGGGTCACTTCGCTGCCGGTCCCTGCGGTGGTCGGTACGGCAACAACGGGGAGTGGATCAATGTCCAATTGGTTCGAGAAAAGCTGTTCGTCGTCGATCTTGTTCCTGGCGAGCACAGCTGCAGCCTTTGCCGCGTCAAGGGGCGACCCGCCGCCGATGCCGATCACAAAGTCAACCCCTTCTCTCACTGCGATTTCAGCCGCTTCCCTGGCAGTAGTCGTGGAAGGATTGCTCTCTACCCTGTCAAAGACCACGGAAGTAATAGCCTGCTTCGCCAGCGCCTTCTGAACATCGTGCAGCGAGCCGTCGATCCTTGCAGACTTTCGACCAGTCACTATAAGCGCCCTGTGTCCGCAGGCCGTGAAAAGATGGCCCTGGTCCTGAATACATCCCCTGCCGAAAAGAATCTTCGTCGGCGAATAAAAGTGCATCATGGCAATATACCTGGTAAACTCAATTTGACAGATCCATCGCAGCAAGATGTGCAACCATAGCATAGGATGGCGAAGCTTTCAAGATGAGACGAGAACAGCACACAAAAAAAGGCCGGGGCTGTCAGCCCCGGCCTTCAAACGTCAGAAAACGATAAGTATTACAGATACGTTGCCCAGGCAAAGCGGAAACTCTGGCCGCCGAACTGATACCCAACGCCCATGTAGTCGAGATTATAGATTGAAGTAGAAAGCGAGTTGTAGTGAAACTTACCCTTGCCATCTGAAGGAGCCGATACATCGATGGTCGAAGTGGCGAAATCAATCCCATTCGTCTGCAGTGATCTACGGTTTGTATCACCAGTTATGCCGTACATATCATCCATGGATATCTCGAACCCGCCCATCAGGCTGTTCAGCAGTGCCGTATCGGTAACCTGCACATAGGCGGTACCGCTCCACTGATACCATCTTACATTTATCGCGTTGATCCCTTTGTCCACAGTCCCATCCAATACGAGCTGGACGGCAGGCACGATAATGATCGGCTTGCCGCTGGCATCCACCGGTTTGGCCAGGGAGAACTCGAAAACGGCGACAGTCGTACTGTTGCGGGACAGGACCCAGTCACCTGAGGGGAATGCGGTTATCAACTGGCTTGCCCGGTCTCCGGTGACGAACTGCAGATGCCAGTCGTTTGTTGTATTGCTCTTCCGAAAATACAGAGGCTCCGTGTTCTTGAAGCACTGGGTATAGGCACCGCTGTTCAGATCGGATCGTACACCCGTGGCGGTCGCTCCTGTCGTCAGCGGCGAACCGATGCTGTAGGTTACGCTCTGGACGGATAACGGCTGCGGCGGGGCAAGTGTGTACACCACCGTCGGCGGCCCGCTAATCGGGCAGATTGCATCGAAGTCAGTCTTGGTATAGTAGTCGTTCAGGTCAAAATAAAGCTGATACCCCTCATATTTCCCTCCGATATCGTATGCCGCCGTGCCTGCAAGCGCCGAATAGACACCGGTGAACACAAAGCTCTGCTGCGCTGACTTGCACTTGTTGTTCGCGATATCGCAATTCCGGATCACGTCCTTGATCGTTCCCAGGATATCGTCCATTCTTGCCATGGCCACGAGGCTGCTCGCGCTCATGGTGACATTGCTGGCCAGGCTGGAGACTGAAAGCGTCGCGACGCCGCTCGTAGCGTCCACGGTCCCGATCTGCAGCGTGGTCGGTGTAAAGGCGCTCAAGGGGATCGAAAGAAGGGTGTCATAGGTCGCATCGCCCTGCAGCGCTATGACTCCGACCGGAGAAACGCCGGCCATTTTAACAAGCATCCAGTCAACATCAAAAACCGTACTGTCCGCATAGCCGCCGGCATCTATGGTCGGAACCTTTGCCTTGATCTCAGCCATGGTCATGGTCTTTTCCAGCGTGAATGAGAACGTGCCGCCCGTGCTGATCGCCGAGGTCTTCCGAAGCATAAAGTTGACCGGATCGATGTTCGCGCCCTGCATTTTGGCGATCGGCACTGCCCAGACAGCATCGGTGACTGGCGGCGCAGCGCTCATCGATCTAAATGCAGCCGCTCCTCCAGCCCCGGCGATCGTGCCAGACAACTGAACAGATGTCGTTGATGCATTGCCCGTCGGGGTTGTGGTCGTCCCTGTTGTCGTTGTCGTCACGGGTGTCACTGTTGAGTCGCCGGAACTGCTGCTCTTGCCGCAACCGGTGAAAAGAAACACTGAACCAATCATTACCAGCAATAAAACCATAATCCCCATTCTGTTTTTGAACTGGCCCATCAATTGATCCCCCTTCCGCTTTATTAATATTTTGAATGCAATGCGATAGACATCCATTGCCCTGCCTGCAACACCCTCAGTTCAATATAGTATCCTGCGATATGAGACTTGTCAACAATAAATAGTCATCACTAAATTAAACGGGCATAGCCCCTTGCCGGCCCCCTATGCCTCACTTCACCTGGCTGGGTTTGAGGATCCTGTACTCAAGGAATCCCTCCTCTGCCTTGACCTTTTTGTAGAACTCGCATTCGAAACACCCAACCTGCTTCCTGACAAAAGTGCCCTGCGGCTCGCCGTCGCAGTACGTGCCGGCGATGGCCCAGCAGATGCGGCCACCGTTCTTCCCGTTGTTCAATCCATCAGCTTCGCGGTCAAGCGGCGTCAGGCACACGCCAAGCTCGGAGGCTCTGCTCCCCCCGGGCTCCCTGCCGCATTGAAAGAATTCCCAACAGTTCTGCCGAATCATGCTTGCATCCTTGTCGCATACCTCCCGGGGGAAATCGTCATTGCACAGCTGCATTACATGCTGAGCAGCGTGGCATGCATCAGAATCTTGTCCGTCGCGGTTTTGAGACTGGAAAAGTTCCTTGCGTTCTGGATCGCCATTGCCGCGTAGGTGGTCAGAGAATTGAGCGCCTTCAGGTCTTCAATCGTGAACAACCGGTCCGAGCACAGGCTCATATTCATGACGCCGACCTGGCTGCCGCTGCACTTGACCGGCACGCACAGCATCGAACGGATGTGAATTTCTCCGGATTTGAACCGGGGGTCGATCGCGACATTGTTTACGAGCTCCGCCCTGCCGCTCTTCAACACATCTCCGGCAATTCCCTCGCCCGCCGACAAGGCGATCTTGTTGCCGGACTCGGCGCCGAACGCCGCCCTGATCGACAGCATGTCGGTCGTTTCATCGTACAGCATGATCGATCCGTTATCGGCCTTGACCATGTTCTTTGCTTCATGCAGCACCATCTCACACGTGTCGTCCACATTGGAAAAGATCTTCAGCATCTCGGCCTTGGCTTCCGAGATTCCGGCGAAATTTTCGTTCAGCCGCCGTATCCGCTGGCTCATGGTCTCCAGGATCTTGAACACCAGCGTGGGATCATGGCTGATCGTTTGAAAAAGCTTCTTCTTGTCCACGCTCAAGACCCTGGCCTCGCCGAGCGCGGATGCAGTCGCGGACCGCGGCAGCTTATCGAACAGGGACATTTCTCCGAACATGTCTCCGCTCGACAGGGTAGCGAGCGTGACATCTTCCGAGTGCGGTGTGTGCTTGGTTATTTTCACCTGCCCGGACTGGATAACGTACATCACCTCGCCCTTGTCACCCTCCCTGAAGATCGCCTCGCCATTCGAGTAAACCCTGCCAAGCTCCCCGTCTTTCATGGCCGCCTCCCTGCCTGTAAGGTCGGAATTTCCTCTGCTGTTTTATTGCCAAACATAGTCCCTACTTCTTGTCCTCGATCTGGATGAACGGAACTGCACCGCCGGTCACATTCGGAAGCTTGCCGTCCCATTTCTCGATGGCCTTTATCTGGGCATCGATCTGACGCAGCTTGATGAGGTCCGGCGAGATGACCTGGCGCTGGAGACGAAGCGCTTCGGCATCAGCCTGCGCAGTGGCGATCTTCTGCTGCGCCTCCACCTTGATCCGGTCCAGGTCCCGCTTCGCCCTGAGCGCGTGCTGTTCGGCGGTCTGCTTCGACTCGATTGCTTTGTTGAACTCGGTCGAAAACTGGAAGTCCGTAATCGAAAGCTCCACCACCATGATACCGAAGGGCGCAAGGCGGTCGCGGAGATAGTTACGCACCTGGGTCTTGAGCGCTTCGCGCTTCGAGATAAGTTCCTCGGCAGTGTACCGCGCAGCCGCTGACTTGAAGCTTTCCTCAATGCTGGGATTGATGATCTTTTCCGAAACATCGCGATTCGTACCCAGGGTCTTGTATACTTCGCCCACCTTGTCCGGCTGAAGGCTGTAATTCAGAACCATGGTGGTCTGGACCACCTGCAGGTCCTGGCTGGCGGCTTCGGTCTTGGTGGTGGTCTTTTGAACACGCACGGTCAAACGGACGATATCCTCCATTAAGGGGACCTTGAAATGAAGCCCTTCGGCCACTACACGGTTCACCGCACCGAAGCGGAGAATGACACCGCGGTCACCCGCGTCAACCACAAAATATGAAGACATGGCAACCATTATGCAAAGAAGCACGAGAACGCCGAATGCCGCCAGTTTTGGAACTTGTTGCTGATCCATTGCTTTACCTCCGGTGGATAGAGTTGCCGCGCGAAAAAAGTGCGGATGCTGCAAACAGAGCAATCAAACGCCTCTTAAAAAAGATGCGGATGGTTACGCCGGTTCAGTAAACCAGAAACACAGTGAGGAACAAAAAAGGCGGTCCAAAACTGATGGGACCGCCCCTGCAGGCTAATTTCATGCTCTATGCAAACCGGCAGGGACGTTATCCGCCGCAGCACTTTTTTGACTTTTTGCCGCTGCCGCAGGGGCAAGGGTCGTTCCTGCCTGCCTTGGGCGCCGAACGAATAACCTGGGCCGGAGGAAGCGATTTTCCTGTCTCGAAATACCAGGTGCCATCCTTTTTTAGAAATGAAGCCTGTTCATGATAGTCCTGTTTGATCCCGTTCTGCGTGTAGGACACAACGAACTCGACCTGCCCAACCGTATCTTCCGCACGCCCACCGCTCGTTTTCCGGATCACGAGGCCATGCCACTGCGCCTGTTCCGCCCATGCGCGCGTGCTCTTTTCATCATAGTCCGAACGGTGGTCAGGATGAAGAGAAGAAAGGATGTATTCCAATTCCTTTTTTACATACGCGCTGTAGCGGGACCGCATGAGCTGTTCCGCGGTGACCGCTTTTTGCTCGCCCGCGATCAAGGGCCGGCAGCAGGAATCGTAGGATGCTTGTGAACCGCAGGGACAGATATCCATAACGACAGCACTCCTTGTTCCGACAGGTGAATTTGTTTCTCAGCAGACCGTTCCGTGCTTTCCGAAGAATAAGAAAACAGCTAGGCGCTCTTGAGGTACTCCACGATTTTGTCCCGGACCATGCGGAAG
Organism: uncultured Nitrospiraceae bacterium; assembly: GCA_964447405.1. Lineage (GTDB taxonomy): Bacteria > Nitrospirota > UBA9217 > UBA9217 > UBA9217 > JALNZF01. The sequence continues at coordinate 29,328 of CAYUSP010000006.1, forward strand.
ACATGCTCGAATTTTGCATCATCATTTTCGAGCAGCGTTATCCGAAAGCCCTTGAGCGAACAATTGAAGCCGGTCAGGGGAACCACGCAGATCCCCGTTGCAGCAAGCAGGTAGTATACGAAGCGCTTGTCCAGCGCCACGTTGCTGGTTATTTTCTCGACCAGGTCTCTGACCCGCTTATCCGCGATCGGCAATACTTGATTGGCATTCAATGCCTTTTCCTCGAACATCACGGTCATATAGAATGCGCCATTCGTCCTGTTCACCACAATCCCGTTGATGTCCTTCAGCAGATCATATGCGATGTTGGCCTTCTTTTCGTAGCGTTTGTTCCTCTGTTCAACATGGCCCGGAAAGCGTTTGTCGCCCAGGATCAGTGGTATCACCTTCTGTGGAAGCGTCGTGGAGCAGACCTCCAGCATTTTGTCGTCCAGAATGCTCTTTACATATTTCGTGAAGACGGGGTCTTTCTTCTGATTGTAGACCTCGATCCAGCCGCACCGGGAACCCGGCCAGGGGAGCTCCTTTGAGATGCCCTTCATGGAAATGCCGCACACATCTCCGATCACCTCGGCAAGCGGCACGGCGCGCATCCCGTTGTATGCCATGTTGATGTAGATCTCATCGCATACGATGAACAGGTCGTATTCCCGTGCTATCTCGACGATCTCCTGGAGGATTCCCTTGGGGTACACCGCGCCGGTTGGGTTGTCCGGATTGATCACCAGAATTCCAGAGATAGCCGGATTATACTTCACCTTCATTCGAAGCTCGTTAATGTCCGGATACCACAAGTTCCTCGGATCCAGCGCATAGGAAAGGTGTTCTGCGCCGGCGTGGGATGCCTCGGCAGAGGAATGCGTGCTGTACGCCGGGCTCGGGCCGATCACCCGGTATTCCTGCCTAAGTTGCCCGTAGATCTTGCTGATGGCGTCTCCCAGGCCATTGAAAAAAATGATGTCCTCTTTCGAGATTCTGACATTGCCGTTCTTATTTGCCAGGTTCGCCAGGAACTCGCGTGTTTCCTCCAGCCCCTTGGTGGGCGAATAGGCATAGGTCATGTCCTCACGCACCGCAGCGCCCACAATATCCTTGATCCAGTCCGGTATCTTTTCCCCCTTCTGCACCGGGTCGCCGATATTTTCCCACATGATCGGAACACCGAGATTGCCGAACTCCTTGGCTACGGCAACGATCTCCCGTATCTCGTACTTGAGCTCGTCAGCACCGAGGGATACAATGTTATTTCTCATAAAATTCCCCTGGAAAATAGAATACGTGCCTGCGTACCATCCCGGCGCGTTTTTTTATACTACCGAATACCGACCGCAGAGTAAAGCGAATTGTTGTCTTGAATGGCCATACAGGCGAATCATGATGCCTCTGCCCGGCCTGCGACAAAGTTGCGCACGTGCTGAACCGCCGCCCGTATCTCTGTAGTTTCCGGCAGCAGTGCCTCGATTTTCCCGATATAATCCCGCTCCTCTACGAGGCGCAGCGAACTGGCAAAATTGAGGTCATATAACCACATGAGTTGCAGCAGTTTGAAATCATTGAGCGTCGCAAGCAGGGACTTTTTTGCCATCTCTCCCCGCATCAGACAGGCCAACACCGCTGGAGTGTACATACCCGGAACATCGGGCAGCCCGATGGCTACCGCCTCCGCCCTGCTTCCCGTGTCCTGGGTGAAATATTCGATCACGACACGCATAATATCGAGCTTGTCCGCATCGCGGACGATCCTTGCGTGCAGCAGAGATTGTTCATCCGGCACTTCGGGCAGCACAAAAACATTATGCAGCAGGATCGACCGGATGATCAGGTCCCGCTCCTTCTGCCCAAGGGCCAGAAGAACACCAGCCTCAAGCAACACCCGCGCACCCAGAGCAGCATGATTCACCGATACACTGTCATCAAAGGTCTTATACTGCTGATACTGCGGGAACCTGCCTACGTCATGGAACAGGGAAATGGCCTCAGCGATCAGGACCTCTTCGCAAGCGAGTTTCAGTTCCGTAGTGATCCGGACGGCATTTGCGCAGACCTCGCGGGTATGGTTCTGCTTGATGGCAATATTCCTCTGCTCCTCAGGCACAGGCATGGCAAAGGCGGCGCAATAGCCATTGAACCAGTTCTGGAGCGCTGTCAGTTGTTGTTGGTCCATAGGTATAGTCAACCGAGTCGGGTGATTGTACTGCTTTGCCCTGCGAGAGTCAAGAAAACGCCTCGTGTCCGGATTGACCCCGGTTGTCGAAGCTGCATTTTGCTTTCACCTCGAAGATATGCTACTGTATGCCATACTAGCGGGACACGGTCCTTCATGCCCATGCACCATCCGGACCGTTTCCTCTTTTCCGCGATAACTACCTATTCCAAGGAGCTCTGCCATGTTTATCCGCGACCTGACGGACTGTCCTGAATTCACTGCCGGCGACAACTGCCTGCTGCGCGAGATCCTGCATCCTGACAAACAGGACCTTGCGCTTCGTTACAGCCTGGCACATGCTGTGGTGAAACCCGGAGACACAACCTGGAAGCACCGGCTCAGAACTTCCGAGGTCTATTATATTATCGAAGGCGAAGGTATCATGCACATCAACGATGCATCCACTCCTGTCCGCCCAGGTGCAACCATCTACATCCCGCCAATGGCAAGCCAGAGCATTACCAACTCAGGCACGACTGACCTCACATTCATCTGCATCGTGGATCCGGCCTGGCGCAGGGAAGATGAGGAAGTGCTGTGATCCCCCAGCAAGCCGACTCAGACCCTCTAATCCGGACGAACGGGAATCAAAAGGCGTCTCGCGCAAATCCGCAAAGCACGCAAAGAAAATCTTTAACTCTATGTTTTAAAACCAAAAGCCTGAGCCTCTTTTTTGCGAACTTCTTGGCGACTTTGCGTCTTTGCGCGAAAACATTCTTGCCATTATGCGTAGAAGTTAATTCCATAGTAATACCTCCTGAACCCCGAAACACCCCCTGAGCTGAAAAACCATTTGCCATCTGAGCCCTGCTGCGTTATAGTATGAAGCTGTTTTGAGATCGCCCATTTACAGGAAAGCAGGCCAATGCTCCAGGTAACGAACATCGAAAAATCCTACGGGAAACAGGTGCTGTTCGACGGCGCCGGTTTCACCGTGAATCCCCGCGAGCGCGTGGGCCTCGTCGGCAGGAACGGCCACGGCAAATCGACGCTCTTTCGCATGATCCTCAAGGAGGAGCACCAGGACTCCGGCACCATCACCATGCCCGCAGGCTACACAGTTGGCCATCTGTCGCAGCACATCCATTTCACGGAGGCCACGGTGCTGAAAGAGGGCTGCCTCGCCCTGCCGGTCAATGAGGACCACATCGACGAATCCTACAAGGTCGAGGCCATCCTCCACGGCCTCGGCTTCACGAACGAGGACTTCGACCGCCCTCCGTCATCGCTCTCCGGCGGATACCAGGTGCGGCTGAATCTCGCAAAAGTGCTGGCCTCCGAGCCAAACCTGCTGCTCCTCGACGAACCCACGAACTACCTCGACATTGTTTCGGTGCGCTGGCTCACGCAGTTCCTTCGCGCATGGCGGAATGAGGTGATCATCATCACCCACGACCGCGACTTCATGGACAGCGTCACCACGCACACCATGATCATCCACCGCTGCAAAATACGCAAGGTCGCCGGAGGCACGCAGAAGCTCTATGATCAGATCCTCATGGAGGAGGAGATCTACGAGAAAACCCGCCAGAACGACGAAAAGAAACGGAAAGAGGTCGAGCAGTTCATCAACCGCTTCCGCGCGCAGGCCACTAAAGCCAGCGCCGTGCAGTCCCGCATCAAGGCGCTTGCGAGGCACGAGAAGCTCGACAAACTCGACGAGATCCGGACCCTGGACTTCAAGTTCCGGTCCGCGCCGTTCGAGGCAAAGTGGCTGATGACGGTCGAAGACCTGTCCTTTTCTTTTTCCCGGGACGGGCAGAAGCTGATCGACGGGCTTTCGTTCGGCGTCGGTAAAAAGGACCGCATTGCCGTCATCGGAAAGAACGGCAAGGGAAAGACGACGCTGTTGAACCTTCTCGCGAAGGAAATGTCGCCCACGAGCGGGGAAGTCAGGCTGCATCCCAATACTCAGCTCGCCTACTTCGGCCAGACCAATATCAATCGCCTGAGGCCGGACAAGACCGCGCTCCAGGAGATCATGGATGCCCACCCGGACTATGCGCAGGGGGAATCGCGCGCGATCTGCGGGCTCATGATGTTTGAAGGCGACAACGCGCTTAAAAAGGTCAGCGTGCTTTCGGGCGGAGAAAAAAGCCGCGTGCTGCTCGGCAAACTCCTGGTTTCTCCGGCGAACCTGCTCCTCCTCGACGAACCCACGAACCACCTGGACATGGATTCCATAGACTCGCTCGTCGAAGCCATCGAGGCCTTTGACGGCGCCGTCATCATCGTGACCCACAGCGAAATGATTCTGGAGGCCGTGGCTACCAAGCTGATCGTGTACGACAACGAAACCGTGTCGGTCTTCGAGGGAACCTACTTCGACTTCCTTGACCGCGTGGGATGGAGCGATGAAGGCGGGGTGAAGCTCCGGAAGGGGAAAAAACAGGAGCTCGAACGACCGGTCAACAGAAGGGATGCCAAGAAGCAGCGCGCCGGCATCGTCTCGGACAAATCAAAAGCCCTCGGCGCGCTCAAGAAAAAGATCGCCGCGCTTGAGGAGGAGATCACGAAACGGGAATTTGATGTCGAGCAGGACACGCAGAAGCTCCTTGAGGTTACGGTCAAAGGCAAAGCACTGGACATCAAGCGCTTGTCGCAGGCCATCAGCGATAACAAGGCTCTGATCGAACTGCGCTTCGCGGAACTCCAGGACAGCACCAATGAGCATGATGCAAAAGCGCGGGAATTCGACCAACAGCTCGCCGAATTGTCGGAGATACCGTGAGGCTTTCCCATACCATGCAATCGTCGTGGTGTTCCTGATTCATCGGCGTGAAACAGGCCCGCACGACCTGGCCCCTCACATGAGAAGGAATGATTGGTAACCATGGCATGAACACCCGCCCCCCTGAACTAAAAGGCTTTGACCGTTTTCTCCAGCGGTTCCTCGTTTCCGTAAAGCAGTGGCTCTTCTTCATGCTTTACCTCATGCTCTTCAGGCTCGCATTCATTCTCTTTTTCAGAAACAGAATCGAACCCTCCACCGCCTCCCTTGATGTTTTTCTGACTGCGATCAACGGCCTCCGGTACGATTCCATGGTGGTCACCAACCTGCTCTTCCTCCCCTTTCTGATGAGCATTGCGCCGGCTTCCTGGAACCTGGACCGCCTCGTTGACCGTATTCGCATAGCTTTACATGCGGCTTTCGTGGTCGTAACCGCAGCCGCGTGGATCATCACCTTCAGCTATTTCAAGGAATACGGCGAGCAATTCAACTACGTCATCTTTAATCTGTATTACGACGATACGGGGGCGATTTTCAAGACGATCTGGGCGGATTATCATCCGATTCCCACTCTCCTCTCCATTGCCCTTATCTCGGCGCTGACCCTCGTCCTCCAAAAACGATATCTCCGAACCGGCTTCCCCGCTTCACTGCGCGCATCCGGCCACCGATACCCGCTGCTCTTCAAAATCGCAACCATCGTGCTCGTGCTCGTGCTGGTGGCCGCCGGCTCACGTGGCTCAATCGGGCGCAGGCCGGCCCAGCGAAAAGATGCCGCGGTTTCCACGGACCCGTTCCTGAACAAGACGGTCGTGAATCCCTATTTCTCGCTTCGTTTTGCCGTGCAGGATCACGCTCAGCAGACCGGTCTGGCAGGACTCGAATCCTATCTCCCGGACCGCGATGTTCGCAAAGCTGCGCAGCAACTGTTCCGGAAGCCTGAGCCGCTTGCGGATCTGGACGCCTATCTCGAAAAACGCTCGAAGGGGCATAAAGCTGCTCCGCCGCGCCACATTTTTCTGGTGGTCATGGAAAGCTACGATGCCTGGCCGTTTCTGAAAAAATATGCCTCCCTCGGATTGACGGAAAATCTCTCCCGCCTGGCGAAGCAGGGCCTGCACTTCACAGACTTCGTGCCCGCCTCAGACGGCACCATGCAGTCGCTTACCGCGATCATAACCGGCATACCCTATTCCCATGTTGAGATCAATTACCAGATGACCGCCCGCACGCCGTACCCTTCGTCGCTATTCGCAACGTTCAAAAAAATGGGGTACCGCACCCGGGTATTTTATGGCGGATACCTGAGCTGGCAGCGCTTCGGTGATTTTGCGCGGGACCAGGGGGCGGAGGAGATCTACGGGGCGCCTCATATGAGCAAGGGCGCGGCCACCCGCGAGTGGGGGGTCGACGACGAATTCCTTTTCAATTTCGTTTCCGACACTGTGGATGACCGTCAGCCAAGCTTCAATGTCATCATGACCACGAGTTACCACCCGCCGTATAATATCGATGTCCGGGCCAAGGGCTTCCCGCTCACCGCGGTCCCACCGGATGTAACGCCGTATTTCGACGGGACGACGAGCCTGACTATGCTCGGCCATTTATGGTATTCCGACAAGTGTCTCGGCGATTTTGTCAGGACCATCGAGGGCAGGCTGTCTCGCCCCCTGTTCGCTTTTACCGGCGACCACTACGGCCGCAAATTCATCAATGCAAAGCCGGATTTCTTCGAGCGCTCCGGCGTCCCCTTCATCCTGTACGGCAGCGACGTCCTGCGCGGCCTTCGCATACCGCAGGGCGCGGCAGGATCTCACATCGACATCAGCACCACGCTGATCGAGCTCACAGCGCCAAAAGGGTTCTCCTACTATTCCGTGGGACAGGATCTGCTCACCCCGCGCGAGGATTTTTTTGGCGTCGGTTTTTTCAGGGTTATAGGGAAAGACTTCATACTCGAATTGTCAAATCCACCACAGTTTCATCCTCTGCCGGGCAGACCCCTGCCCGCCGTGCTTCCGGACGCGGAATACCTGATATCGACATTGAATCGTACATACGGGATAGGATGGTGGCGGGTGAGGCATGGAGCAATGCTGGAAAAACCGTTGTAAAAGACTATGAAGCCGCCGCGTCAGGCATGACTCCATACCTGACGCGGCGGCTTGCGGCTATTTTCCTGCTGACAATTCCTGTATCGTTTGTCTGATCGACGGGGCATTGGGAGCGTTCGGCGCCACTTCAATATATTTTTTGAATGCCTTCAAGCCCTCGGCCTTGTTGCCAAGGTCATAGGCCAGCACCACACCCATATTGAGGTGCGCATTAGGGAAGTTTGGATCAACCTTGAGCGCCTTCCGGTATTGCTCGAGTGCCTTGTCGAACTTGCCCACGCCGCGATAGCACGTCCCCTGGTCCACCAGCACATTCACATTTTTCGGCTCGAGCGCCAGCGACTTGTCATAGGCATCGATCGCTTCACTGAAACGCTGCGAATCCATGAGCGAGTCGCCAAGCTTGGTCCACGCCTGCACGCTCTTCGGCGCCATATTGGCCGCTTTCTGCAGCTGGTCGATCTCCAGCAGCATCGGAGACACCGCGGGTGTGTAGTTCATCGGCTGCTGCTTCTGCTCCTTCTTCTGCTGGCACCCGTATGCTCCCAGCAGTATAAGCACCATAGCAACTCCTGCAACGATTTTCTTCATAATACCCTCCTCTACCCGATAATATTGGTTCAGTCTGTCTTCCGTCTTTCTTCTATCCTCATCCCTGAATGAACGAGCAGCAGTAGTCGGACAGCTTTTTCACCTTCATCGTAAATTTTGCGTTGGCCGCCACTTCAAAGGACTCGCCTCCCTTGACGGCTTTCCATGCGGTCTGCCCGGGAAGCAGCACATCGAGTTCGCCTGCCATGATCTCCATGATTTCGCGGTCGCCTGTACTGAATTCGTATTCACCAGGCTGCATGATGCCGAGGGTTTTCTTTGATCCGTCCGGGAACAGTACCGTCCTGCTCACGACCTTGCCGTCAAAATACACATTCGCCTTTTTGACAACCGTGACATTCTTGAATTCTGACATGAGTCCCCCTTTGGTAACCACGGATGTAAACCTTGCTACTTGCTACATGCCCCTTGACCCTAGCCTGCCCTTCTATCTCGTCAAATGCCGATACTTGATCCTATGCGGCTGGTCCGCGGCCGCGCCCAGCCGCTTCTTCCGATCCTCTTCATACTCTGAATAATTCCCGTCAAAGAACACCACCTTGCTGTCGCCTTCAAAAGCGAGAATATGCGTGGCAATGCGGTCAAGGAACCACCGGTCGTGGCTGATCACCACAGCGCAGCCCGCAAAATTCTCAAGCCCTTCTTCGAGGGCCCGCATGGTGTTCACGTCAATATCATTCGTGGGCTCATCCAGGAGCAGCACGTTGGCCTCTTCCTTCAGAACCCGCGCGAGGTGCACCCGGTTCCGCTCACCTCCCGAAAGCACGCCGACCTTCTTCTGCTGGTCCGTACCGCCGAAGTTGAAGCGTGACACATAGGCGCGGGAGTTCATCAGCAGTTTGCCAAGCTGGACCTGCTCCTGGCCGCCGGTGATCACCTCCCAGATGGTCTTGTTCGGATCGAGCACATCGCGGCTCTGGTCAACATACCCGAGCTTCACGGTCTCGCCGATCTTGATCGAGCCTTTGTCAGGTTTGTCCTTGCCCGTGATCATGCGGAACAGCGTTGTCTTGCCTGCGCCGTTCGGTCCGATGACGCCCACAATGCCGCCCGGCGGCAGCATGAAGGACATATCCTCCACAAGGATGTTGTCGCCGTATGCCTTGGTCACCTTCTCGGCCTCGATCACCACCTTGCCAAGACGAGGTCCCGGTGGAATATAGATCTCCAGTTCCTTGCCGCGCGCCTCGGTCTGCTTGCTCAGCAGCTCTTCATAGGAGCTGATGCGCGCCTTCGATTTGGCATGCCTGCCCTTGGGCGACATCCTGATCCATTCGAGCTCCCGGGAAAGCGTTTTCTGCCGGTCACTCTCGGTCTTTTCTTCCTGTTTCAAACGCTCGCCCTTCTGCGCAAGCCAGGACGAATAGTTGCCTTTCCAGGGAATGCCCTGGCCACGGTCGAGCTCTAATATCCAACCGGCAACATTGTCGAGGAAATAACGGTCGTGGGTGACGGCAATGACCGTGCCCTCGTATTTCTGGAGATGATGTTCGAGCCAGGCAACCGATTCCGCGTCAAGATGGTTGGTGGGTTCATCGAGGAGCAGGACATCGGGCTTTTGCAGAAGCAGCCGACAGAGAGCCACACGCCGTTTTTCGCCGCCGGAAAGGACGGTGACCGAGGTGTCGCCCGCCGGGCAGCGCAGGGCGTCCATGGCCATATCAAGCCTGCTGTCTAACTCCCATGCGTTTGCATGGTCGAGCTTCTCCTGCACCTCGCCCTGCCGAGCGATGAGCTTGTTCATCTCGTCATCGGACATGGGATTGGCGAATTGTTCGTTGATCTTGTTGTACTCGGCAAGGAGGTCCACCGTCTGCTGCACGCCCTCTTCAACGCACTGGCGCACGGTCTTCTTCTCATCGAGCTTCGGCTCCTGCTCAAGAAATCCCACAGTGTATCCTGCTGACAGAACCGCCTCTCCCACATGCTCCTTGTCCACACCAGCCATGATCCGAAGCAGCGAGCTCTTTCCCGAGCCATTCAGGCCCAACACGCCGATCTTCGCGCCGTAGAAGTAGGACAGATAGATGTCCTTCAGCACGGGTTTCTTGTCGTGGAATTTGCCCACTCCCACCATGGAGTAAATGATCTTATTCGGTTCAGCTGCCATGTTTGTTCTAAAACCTCCTGAAAGCGGCAGGTACACCGCAAAAATAAGCATTCATTTGTACACTGTAATACAGCGGCGTGTCAATAATAAAAAACAACGGCGCGGGGCTTTTCAGCGACTATTGGTCAGCGCAGCATCTCTTCAATGGTGATCTGGATGGAATCAGCGAGCGATGGCAGGTCATACCCGCCTTCCAGCACGAACACGAGCGGGCGGTCCTCACAACTCTGAACAATGCTCCGGACAATACCGTGTATGCCTTCCTGCGTGACGCGGATGTCCGCATGTGGGTCATTCATATGGATATCGTAGCCAGCCGAAACCAAAACAATATCCGGCGCGAAACGATCGATAAGTCCTGGCAGGATATCCTGATAGACTGAGAGATAATCCCTGTTGCCCGAGCCAGCCAGGATTGGGACATTGTAGGTGAAGCCGAAACCCTTGCCTATGCCACGCTCCATGTCCTTGCCTGTCTCGGGATAACAGGGATACTGATGGGTGCTGAAGTAGAAAACGGTATCATCTTCCTCAAAAATGTGCTGCGTGCCGTTGCCATGATGAGCGTCAAAGTCCACGATGAATACCCTCTGGTAGCCCATCTTCTGCGCAAACCGCGCACCTATCGCGACATTGTTGAAGATACAGAAACCCATGGCATGGTCCGCCTCGGCATGGTGTCCCGGAGGGCGGACGAGACAGAAGGCGCGTTCGATCCGCCCGTTCCTGCACTGCTCGACCGCCTCCATGACCGCGCCGGCTGCATGCAGCGCGGCATCGAAGCTGCCTGGGGACACATAGGTGTCAGGGTCCAAGTCCCCGGAACCAGTCTGCCTTATTTTCTCTATATATTCCAGAGTATGGACGCGGGCAAGGTCTGTGAGGTCAGCCGTGCGGGAGTCGAGGTTGACTAGTTTCTGACGGCTGCCACCGCGATCGAGGGCAACAATGACCGCCAACAGGCGCTCTTTTGAATCAGGATGCCAAGCCGGCGGCTCGTGACTAAGGAACGCTTCATCATAAGCAAATCCCACTCTGCGCATGAGGGCAATTATACTCGATGAACCCTCTTTTTTCAGCAGAGAATTCCTTTGATAATTCACTACAAATCCATCGACACTATGATATACTTCTGAAATGTCAGCATCGGGAATCAGCACGTAATTGCAATTCAGCATCAATCTCGCGGATCCGCTTGGACCTAATATTAGGAGGCTGTTATGAATCGAAACGTTTCTGGTGTGGTGGTTATCATTGTGGCGGCATTCCTTGTAATTACGCTTCAGGCAAGAGCTGCGGATGAAAAACCGGAGACTCCTGCGGTCCTGAAGGGGGGGAAGGTCATTTCCACTGATGAGGCAAAGGCCTTACTGGACAGGAAAGAGGCCCGGTTCTTCGATATGCGGGCAGCAGTGAATTTCGGCAAGGGTCACCTGCCCACTGCAGTCGCGATGCCCTATAAGGGCAAGAGTGAAGACAGTCCGGATTTCGACTCCTCAAAAGATGAGTTCGACCTGTCCCAGCTACCAGCGGACAAGGGCGCGAAGATCGTTTTTTATAGTCATGGATCCACGGGTTGGAAATCCTACAAAGCGGCTGTTCTGGCCGTCAAGGCGGGCTACAAGAACATTATGTGGATGCGCGAAGGGTATGATTCCTGGGTAGCAAAGAAATATCAGGTTGAAATGTAGCATTCCCCGCGGCATGAATCATTATTCATCATGATGACATTGACCATAAGAAAACGCCTCCTTCTGCAGGCGATCGCCGCCCCGCTCTTTGTGGCGCTGGCGATCCTGTCAGCCTTCCTCGGCTTTCAAACAGTCAAAAAGGCCACAGACACCGCATTGCTGCTGAATGAGGTCATGCACCATCTCCAGGATTCGGTCAAGAGCCTGGGTGATTTCGTCATCACTCAGGGAGGGCCGGAGTCGCGCACTGCGGCCCGGGAAGCCATCCTGAAAACGAACGAGAAGTTCCTCGAATTCAAGGGAACGGCAACCTTTTCCACGGTCGATCCGGTACTCGCAGCGCAGTTGGAATCTGTGTCAACCGAGATGCGGTCGTTCCTGACCATACAACGGGGCGCTATCGATGACAACACGATGATCAAGTACGGAAGGCTGTCTGTGCGGATAGATGCCCTGATCGCGAGGCTTCAATCGATCGTGGATGACAGTCTGCTGGAAATGGAGCAGCGAAAAAGACGCGTGTTCATTATCACAACGGGGATATTCGTTCTTTCTGTTGTGTTGTTGTCATACCTGTTCGGTTCTTCCTTTCGACTGATCTCGAGCCAGCTGTTGCGCTCGAAGGAGATGATCGCATCCATCGTTGCCGGAGACCTGACCAGACAGGGGGATATCGCCGGAAGCGACGAGCTCGCCGACATCGGCAGGGCCATGAACCAGATGTCTCTGCATCTCAAGGGAATGATCCTTCAAATTCTTGCCATTACCGATGCAATATCCGTTGCCGCCGCTGCGATAACCGATGCACATTCCAAGGCCTTGAGGATCGCCGATACTCAGAAAGAGGCGATCCAGGGAACGGCGACCGCGATCAGTTCCATGAACAGCTCCATCGCAAATGTGGCGGAAAAAGCGGAAGATCTTTCCACCCTGTCCGAGAGCACGGCGTCTTCCATTATCCAGCTGGAATCATCCATAAGAAGCGTTGCTGAAAATGCTTCGGTTTTCAATGAATCGACGGAAGCAGCAGCATCCTCTATTGCCAAAATGACCTCCGCAGTCAAGCTGATCTCGGAAAACACAGAGCAGCTCATCACCTCCTCCGAAGAAACAGCGACCGCCATGATCCAGCTTAAGGCGTCCGCCCTCGAGATCGAGCAGAGCGCGGTCACGTCCGTCGATCTTGCCGAACGCGTGGATTCAGAAGCTTCGGAAAAGGGATTGAAGTCCCTTGAAGCGGTGCGTGACGGGATGGGAGCGACCCGGGAGCATGTTGGCGAGCTCATGACAAATATTCGGAGCCTTGGAGCCCGTTCAAACGACATCGGGAAGGTGCTTGAGGTCATCAGCGAGATCACCGATCAGGCCAAGCTGCTGGCCTTGAACGCATCGATCCTTGCCGCGCAGGCAGGCGAGCACGGGAAGGGATTTGGCGTCGTGGCAAGCGAGATCCACGGCTTGTCCGACAGGACGGCTGAACATACCCGGGAGATCGCCGCGATCATCGCCGCCATCCAGAAAGAGATCAAGACGAGCGCGGGGATGACCCAGAAGAGCATGGAGTCCGTGGAAAAAGGGCTAGGGCTTTTCTCTGAAATGGAAAACGCGCTTGGCAGTATCAAGAAGAGCTCCACGACAGCCACGGAAATGGCAAAGAGCATAAAGCGGGCGGCAGCCGAAGAGGTGTCCACGATCAATCACATCAACACCACGATCCAGGACATGAAGGACCAGATTCGACGCATCGGTCAATCGATAGCAGAGCAGCATAAGGGAAGCAGGTATCTCATCGACGCTGCCGAGAGAATGAGATCAGCCTCCCTGAACGTGAAAAACGCCACGCAGGAACAGTCCGAGGGTAGCAAAAACATAACCGTAGCCGTTAACAGCGTAAACCAACAGGCCTCGGAGATCGCGGCGGCAACAGACGGGCAGAAACTGAAAAGCGGCGAGATCGTCGCTGCGGTCGGGATGATTACCACAACACTGGATGAACTCAATAATTCTTCCCGCGGCCTGGATGAATTAATTGCCGCGCTGAACAGCCAGGCTCAGAACCTCCGGAAAGAGATCGGGAAGTTCAAGGTTTAGAGGCGCTTTCTCCGAACAGGCATCCAGAACAACCTTATTACATCTCCTCATGCACCCCGCAGAATAATTGTCCGCAGTGTAATGGTACTGCCATCAAACATTCCCTGCTCCGCACGTGGGGCAGGCTGGGTCCTTTCTGATCTTGAATTTCTTGAAATCCGTGGTCGCACCTTCCCATACCAGAAGCTGGCCCTTGAGGTTCGCGCCTGTTCCAGAGAGGTATTTGAGCGTTTCCATGGCCTGGAGCGACCCGATGACGGCCGGCGTGGCGCCGAGCACCGGAAACACTTCTTTTGGCGGAGCTTCGGGGAAAATGCAGCGCAGGCAGGGAGTTTCCGGCGACTGGATGAACGACAATCTGCCGTCAATACCCCAGATGCTTCCATATACCAGGGGGATCTTTTTCCGGATGGCGCATTCGTTCAGGATGAATCGGGTGGGAAAGTTGTCCATGCAGTCCAGGATAATGTCCGCATCGCCCACCAGCTGGTCCACGTTCTCCTCAACGATCTTGTCGGTGAAAGCGGTGATGCTGATCTCGGGATTCAGGCGCTCCAGGGTCATCTTGCCCGAAACAGCCTTGTTGATGCCGATCCGCGTGTTGTCATGCAGGATCTGGCGGTTGAGATTGGACCAGTCCGGAGAATCGAAGTCGCAGATCCGGATGTTTCCGATCCCGGCAACAGCAAGATAGATCGACACCGGCGATCCCAGCCCGCCCGCGCCTGCTATGAATACCGTGGACTTCTTGATCTTCTTCTGGGTCTCTTCGCCCCACCCCTCCATCATCATTTGCCTTGTGTATCGTTTCTTTTCCGTTTCCGAAAGCTGCATGGCCTTCATCCCCCTCTTTGTCCGGATAGATACCGCAACATCATAGGAGATACGACCTGTTTTATCAATATGAAATTTGACATCAGTACAGGGTAGTTCTTGACAAGCACACCCAAGTCTTATACTATTGTTGTGTAGAGAGCGGGGAAAATATAACACATCGGCCCGGCTCACGGAGTGTTGAAATATTATTTCTGATAGCATCTGCCTTGAGATGCAGCTCGAGTACATCACGAGAAAGGGGGGCTAGAGGGATAATCCGCGGAGATTTCCCAAAGAGAAGCATAAACAGCAAACGGCATTCCAATCTCAACTCATTATATAAGGAGGATTCACCATGCGTAAAGTTCTAATCGTCGCAACCGTCATCGCCGTGTTTGTATCATTCACCGGAGCAGCCTTCGCCGAGATCGGCTTCGAGTTCCGCGTCCCGTTCCAGGTGGTAGGCAAGAAAGACATGAAAGATGTCAGCGGCCAGGCAACACTCCTGCAGTTTGATCTGGATGGTGGCACCAAAGTCGGCATCCTGAACGAGCATATCGACTATACTGACAAGCTCCTGGCTGCCAGCTTTTCTTATGATATAACGGCGATCCGGATATCAAAAACAATCGTAGAGCCCGTCACTGTTGGATTGGACATGGGAGGCCTGCAGTGCGGCAATGCTACCAAGAATATCGCTGACATTTTCGGGGGCGTCAAGCTCCTCGCCTCCAAAGGCAAGATCACGTCCTATTTCAATGTTGAACTTCTCTATCGCTTTGCGAAGTTTACACCGAATGCCAATGGCGTGACTGACCTGAGCGGCGCCATGTTGAATTTTGGGGCCGGCCTTAATTTCTAACATCATCTTCTGAGCTATTGCTATAAAAAAGGGGCGGATACAATCCGCCCCTTTTTATTTCTGCCGTTCTCCCGCTCCGGGCAATTTCTCCTATGCCCTGTGGTTTCTGCCATGCCCCGCTCACCTTCTCAAACTTACCCTCGCCTTCTGCAGATGCAGGTCAGGAAGATAGGATGCCTTGAAGAGCCTCAGGTTCTCCTTGTCCAGATCCTGCTCCAGGTTCAGGTAGATATATTTCGGGGGAAGAATCTTCGCGAAGTTGTTGAACATGTACTGGTAAATGCCTTTGAACTTGACGCGCGCCTTTGCAAAATGCAGGACATATGTCTCTGAATTCAGTTCCTCGCCAAGCACGAAGCCGGCCGGCTCATCATCCGCATAATAGATGCCACCGCACAGAACAAGCTCGTCATACCGGTCAAGCGCTTCCCGGCATGGTTCATAATCAGTATCAGCGGCTGTCATCTCCGAATCTGCCAACCAGTCCTCCAGGATAAAGCGCGCCTGGTCCAGCCGTTCAGAGATCAGCGGCAGCGCGTCATGCTGGTACAGCTTGTTAAACTGCGCAAGCAGATTCCTCTTTTTGTGCAGGTTTCGTCCCGAGTAGGTGCTCATTTTTTCGACGGTGTATACATAATCCGCGTCGCCCTCTGAGCGGGCCACGTGAAATTCAGCGGGATCGAAGGCAGAAAGCCACGGCTCAGGTACCGGGTACAGAAAATCAACGCCTTGGATGATGTTTTTGAGGTACGCCATATCCATCCCGCGCACATCCCGCGTCGGCATGAGATAGACATGTCCGTCATAGGACCGTCCGCGAACGAACAGCTCCTTATCTCTCAGTACATCATAGTCGTGGTTCCCTCGAAAGAGATAGAGGTTCGCGAAGGTATATTCCGAGAGGCCGGTTGCGGCGGATACGAGGAGGGGCCCGAGCTCATCTTTGTGATGGATGCCAAGTTTTTCGATGTGCATGCATCCACTATAACCATTGGATGGATTTTGTCAAGATGCCGCAGACGCTCTGGTGTGCGTGGATCCCGTAGACAATGCATCTCACCGATTCGAATACTCCTTCTGCACCTCCGGAATTATCCGCTGGTATTCTTCATACGGGATCCGGGAGTGCCAGTTGTTGGTAAACACGCCGATCCCGATCACGAGATAGAAGAGCGCTGCAAGGATAAGGGGGTAGAGCCAGGGTTTCACGACAGTGTGTTTTTTCCCGATACCCACGGTGAGCTCGAGCGCTCCCTTTGACGGACAGCGGCTCACGCAGGTCATGCACGAGAAGCATTCTTCTGATTTCACGACCTTGTGCTGTTCAACATCGATCAACGTAGGGCAATGCTTTGTGCAGGCATGGCAATGAACGCACTTCTCTTCGTCCCTCCGCACCTTGAAGGGACTGAATCGGCCCAAGAGCCCCAGCAAAGCGCCATACGGGCAGAGGTAGCGGCACCAGAAGTTCTTGTACAGGAACGACAGCGCTGCCAGCGCGATGAGCACGCACATGGTCAGTGTGGTCATCTCGGTGAAGAACTTCATCATGCGCACGTCAACAGCCTTGTAGTAATCGGTGATCATGAACAAGAGCATCATGTTTGGCGCCATGGCAATGCCGATCAGGAGAATGAACATCCCGAGCAAAATGTATTTGAGCGACCGGAGGGCGATGTCCGTGAACCTGTTGATAGTGAACGTCCTGTTGAATACCTTCTCACCGATCATCCATGTGTACTGGGACAACGTGCCGATGGGGCATATCCAGCCGCAAAAACCCTTCTTCAAGACAAGCGATACGCCAAGGATGGCGACGAACATGACAAAGCCGGACGGGTGCACGGGTTCCACTATGCCGGTGAACAGAAAATACTTAAAAGCCATGAGCCCGCCGATGGGAAGAAACGCATCGACCGAAGGAGGCCGCTGGACGAACGGCTGGCCTGGTGTTTCGAAATGCCGTACGAACTGGTAAAACTCGTGGCCGATCAGGAGCGTAAGTGCAAGGAAAGCGAACTGCGCTGCGTATCGCAGGAACCGTATATATCGTCGTTCAGAGGTCATAGCGAAATAATACACTATCCCATGCCGAGTTGTATGACGAGAATCATAGGGATGGGGCAGGGGATAGAGCAAGGATCACGTAGCTAGGTAGCATGTAGCAAGGTTTTGCTATTCCTTGCTCTTTGCCCCCCGCTCTATTCCCATGCTACTTGCTACATGCCCCATGCTACTCGCCTTATGACCTTGTTCTCATTAATTCCCCGGCATCTTACAATTTCATGGAAAGTATGATATTTTCTATTCATGGCCCACATCCTCCATGATTTTTTCTATCCCGGATCTGTCGCGCTCATCGGCGCGACGGACAAGCCGGACAAACCCGGCACACACATCCTGGAGAACCTTGCCCAGTTCACCGGTGCGGTCTATCCGGTGAATCCCAAGCATGAGTCGCTCCTCGGCCACCGCTGTTATCCTTCCATTCTGGCAATTTCTGACCGGATCGACCTTGCCATAATCGCCCTGCCTGCCCAGCTTGTGGAACGGGAGCTCGACGCAATCCATGAAAAAGGCATCCCTTGCGCGATCCTCATCAGTTCCGGTTTTGCCGAAGCAGGCGAAGCAGGTATGGCCATGCAGAAGCACATTGCCGAAAAGGCCAGGCAATACCACATCCGCATCATCGGTCCGAACGCCCTCGGCGTATACAATACCGACAACGGCCTGGACAGTTTCTTCGTTTCCCGGAAGCGCGTGGCACGGTCCGCAATCGGACGACTCTCGATCATATCCCAGAGCGGCGCACTCACCGTCATTCTGATGGAAGCGCTCGCGCGCGACGGTATGGGCATCGCCAAGGCAATGAACTACGGCAACCGTCTGGATGTGGATGAATCCGATGCACTCGATTATCTGGCTGACGATCCGCAGACCGGAGCTGTCGCGATGTATATGGAATCGGTTGCGAACGGACGAAAGTTCCTTGCCGCAGCAAAGGCATTCGCCGCGAAGAAGCCGCTCGTCATCTGGAAGGCGGGCAAGCACGAACTGGGCGCTGCCGCCGTGGCAACACATACCGCAACACTGGCCGGGACCTACGGGCTGTACCAGGCGGCCTTCAGGCAGGCTGGCGCGGTCGAGGCCTCAGGCTTCGACCATTTGATCGACATAGCAAAGGCAATCGCAATCATGGAACATCCGTGCGCTGGCAACCGGCTTCTGATCGTCACGAACGGCGGAGGCATGGCTGTTGCGGCCGCGGACCAGGCGGAGCAGGAAGGTTTTATCATGCCCCCCCTGCCGCAGGAGGCGCGTGAGAAGCTCGGCCGCGCGTACCCGCCGTTCTTCGTCACGCGAAATCCCGTCGATGTGACCGGGAGCGGCGGAAATACTGACTTCAGCACCGCGCTCACGGTGGCGCTCCCTCATTATGATGCCGCAATTGTGATCATGCTCATGGGCACCACCAGAGTGACTGAAGAGGCAGTGGAACTCATTGCCCGGGCTTGTCATGCGGCGAAAAAGCCGGTCGCCTGCTGCATTCTGCAGGGGCTTGGCTATACCCAGGAGGCAATGCACTCTCTGGTAAAGCTTGGCATACCGGCTTATCCCTCCCCGGAGCGTGCAGTCCGGGCTCTGGCCGCGCTTCGGAAAACAAAAAAAGGCGGCTGCACTTAGATGACGACACCTCGCAACATACTACAAACGGCCTTGCGGGAGGGGCGCAGAACCCTCTTCGAACACGAAGCCAAGGCGCTTGTTCACGCAGTCGGCATCATGGTGCCGCGGTCCGCGATTGCGCCCGCGGATGACCTGAATGCCATAATCACCGCGGCAGAGTCCCTTGGATTCCCGTTGGCGCTCAAGGCGGTTTCCCCCGACATCCTGCACAAGACCGAAGCAGGCGCCGTGATGCTGAACATCACCTCCAGCAAAGGCCTTTCAGCCTCGATCGCTGCCATGAAGAACATGATTGCTGCGCGGGCACCCGGCGCCGCGATCCGTCATTTCCTTCTCGAAAAAATGATGCCGCAGGGTCTCGAACTTCTGATCGGCTGCATGCGCGACGAGCAATTCGGCCCTTCCGTGGCATTCGGACTCGGAGGCGTATGGGTCGAAGCGCTTAAGGACGCGGTCTTCGGAATATTACCGCTCGACCATGAGGAAATGACCGCGATGATCGCGGAAACGCGGGCGGGCATGTTCCTGAAGGGCTTCCGAGGCAGCCCTCCGCTTGACGAAGAAGCGGTGCACCTGATCATCACGAACCTTGCGCAATTGATGGAGGACCTTCCGGAGATCAGGGAGATAGACCTCAATCCGGTCCGCGTCTATGCGCGGGGAGCTTCGGCGCTTGATGTCAGGATCATATTGCAATAATCCTAAAATCTTCAGGTGGAACCACGGATGAACACGGTTAAGATCCAAAATCTACAACTAACTGTGAAAAAGAGATTCGCCCAATTAGTGATAATAATTTTTGACTTAACTCTTTAAACATCTGCGTTTATCCGTGTTCATCCGTGGTTAAATTCTCTTTTTAGACATAACGCTCAAACGGGACATGTCTTGTACTCACGGATTTTCACCGCTGTTCGACCACCACCGCCTGCGAACAATCGAATCAAGATGCTTCCCCGCACAACACGACCGTCTCACCCAGTGCCTTTGTTTTGATTTTCCTGAAGCCGGCTTTCATGAGCCATGCCTTAATTTCTTGAGGAGTGTAGCATCTGCCAGCTGACGTGTTCACGAGCATATTGATGGAAAAGAGCGCACCCGGCACAGGTGAAGCCTTGTTCTCATTCAGAAGAAACTCTTGTATTGCCACCTTGCCTTTCGGATTCAGCGCAAAGCGGGCTTTCATCAGGAGCTCGATGCTCTCGTGTTCTGAAAGTGAATGCAAGATCTGACTCACGAAGACGAGGTCGTAACCTGAACCAATGTCATCGCCGTGAAAATCCCCGCCCCTGAAATTGATGTTCCCGACTTTCGCTGCCTGTACGATCTTGCGCGATACAGCGAGCGTATTCGGCAGGTCGAACAGGGTGACCGCGACGTTCTTGCGCGCCATCTCCATGCTGTACGTCCCCGGACCGCCGCCGAGGTCAAGAGCTTTTTTCACGCCCCGCATGCCGATTGCCTCGACGACCTCCTTTGCACGGAACACCGCGTTGTTATGCATGGCCCTGATAAACGCCTCATGGTCCCGGCCTCCCGCGCGGTTAGGCAGGCCCGTCCTCACCACCTCGTCAAGGCCGGACCAGCTCTTCCACAATGCGTCCATATGGCGCAGCATATCGCCCTGGTACCAGGGTGAGTCCTTCAGCAGGAACCTGGCGGCAACGGAAGTGTTCCGATATTTCCCCGCAGCCTTTCTGAGCAGGCCAAGCGCTGTGACCGCATCGAGCAGGATCTCCGTTGCCCGTCCACTCGTTTTTATTTCCCGGGCAATTTCGGATGCGGTCTTTGGCGTTTGTAGAAACTCAAAAACCTTATAATTGTTCGCAGTCAGGATAACGCGGGTTGCGCGAAAGCCTCCTGAAAGCCGCCTGAAGTCCTGAAGCTGTGTCATGAGCGATCTGTTCATGGGATACTCCTCCTTATGCTTGCGCAAAGCACGCGGCCAGTTTCCTGGCTGTTGTGTATTCTCAGGTGATGCCGCCCCATCCTGAGCACTACTGTAAAAGCGAAACAACCTGATGTCAATTTGATTTTACAGCTTGAGAACTTTCTGTTACACTCGTTCTGTTTGCGGGTGTATTCGTTCGGCGCAGCTTCAGATTGATCCTGCCTGAGACGAGGCTATACAAACAGAATTCCTTGCATCTCTATGCTTTCTGAACTCTTCACCTATCTGACAACCTCATGCCCACCGTTCGTCCGCCACATGGACTATCTCTATGAGGCGATCGCCATGCGGGGCAGATACCAGCGCAACCGTCTGGCCTGGCAGCCTCACCTCGAGCAATCGCAAAAGTTCATCCTTGCCTCAGCGGAGAAATGCAGGAATAGAAACACTGTGGTCGTACTCGGTGCCGGGCTTCTGCTCGATGTCCCTCTCGAAAAGCTGTCGTTATTGTTTAAAGAGGTCACCCTCCTGGATATCGTTTTCCTTCCCGAGGTCCGCAGGGCTATAAGACTCTTTAAGAATGTGAAGCTTGTCCAACGCGACGTTACCGGTATTGCCGAGACCGTATATAATAACATACGTCATGGCAGCCGGGCTCTTCCCGAGTCCAAACCAGCGGTCCCTGAAATTACTGCGGACACCGGCCTCGTTGTTTCCCTGAACATCCTGTCCCAGCTCTGGGTGATGCCTCGTGCCTATGTACTAACAAAGCTGCCCGGCCTCGATGAAGAACAGGTCAATGACTGGTGCCTTCAGATCGTGCAGGCGCATTACGATCTTCTTCACTCTCTGTCGTGCGATGTCTGTCTCATCGCGGATAGAGAATTTCTGAAGCATGACCGGCTGGGTACCTTAATCAGCAGGGATTCGACCATATACGGATTACCCCTGCCTGCGCCTGACACGTCCTGGATGTGGGACATCGCCCCCCTGGGAGAGAAGAGCCGTTTTGCTTCAAAAACGCTGCATGTGGGGGCATGGCATGTCCGGTAACCAAAGGGAGAACAGGATCATAGCCGTGGCAGCAAAAAACCAGGTTCGGATCGTTGAAAGCCTGGCGAGGGAGATCTGGACTGAACACTATACCCCGATTATCGGCAGAGAGCAGGTCGAATATATGCTTGAGAAATTTCAGTCAGCGAAAGCGATCATGGATCAGATCAAGGAAGGCATGCTCTATTATCTCATCGAACTTGACAGCGCGCCGATCGGGTATGTGGCCGTATTACCGAAGGAGAAGGAGCGGGAATTGTTCCTGAGCAAGATTTATGTGCGTTCTGCGGACCGGGGCAAGGGCTATGGAAGGAAGGCCATGCAGTTTGCCGAATCGCTTGCGATGGACAGGGGCCTAAACAAAATCGCTCTCACCGTGAACAAACAAAACCTTGAAAGCATCAACGCGTACGAAAAGCTCGGCTTTCGGAATATTGGTTCACTGGTCCAGGACATCGGCAGCGGCTTCATCATGGACGACTATCGATTGGAAAAAACAGTAGCGCGGTAATGATCGCCGCGCCACAGCCGTTTTTCATCCTGATGAGTGTCCGGTCACGCTCTATTTTCCCTTACCCCGCGACATTCCCCGATCGCTGCCCATGCTGTCACGGCCTTTCATGTCACGCCCTTTGTCTTCCTGTCTTTCCGCTTTTTCCATGCGCTCTTTGTCACCACGGCCTTGATGCTTCATTGCCTCCCGGGCCTCGTGTCTCACGCTCTTAACCTGGGAAATAGCCGGGCCAAGCTTCATACCAAGCTGTTTTGCTATCTGGCCCCAGCCCATGACCGGGGGGCCCAGGCGCATGGTCATGACCTTCTGGATATTTTCATCGGTAATACCCCCTGGCATCTTCTGTGCCAGGCTGAGTGATATCGAAATCTCGCCGTATCCCATCTTTTTTTCGCGAAGACCCTGGACCTGCGCACTACTTGCGCCAAACTCTTTTTCGATCCGGTGTTTGACCGCTTTTTCGCCCTCGCCTTTTCCCGCCGTATCGTCGATCCCGGCAGCTTCTGTCCGCAGCTGTTTCTCCTCATTCGACTCTACTGCCCACGCCATGCCGTTAAGGAACAGGAACAACGCGAACAGGCATACGATCTGATAGTGATAACGCTTCATTGTTGTATCCTCCCTGTACTTCGGCGGTCACTACGCAACACGTGTCCGGTTAATGTAGGTCTGCAGCCACTCGCTTAGTAGTCATAGAGCAATCCAATGCTGAAAATATTATTCGTTGTCTCCGTACCAGGCACCGAGGAGTCGCCCACTTCCCGGTCATATCCGGCATTCACGCTCCATCCATCCATGAAACGCCAGGTCCAGTCAAAGGTCACCGTATTCGAGGTCACTTCAAAATCAGCGGGTTCCTTGTAGGTCCGGGCCAGCGTGCTGTATCCCAGACCTAGCGTGGCATGGGGAGTCAGCGCATAACCGGCCCACAAGCCAACGGAATTGCCTTGATAGGTATAAAAATCTGACTTTGCAGTGTTCTGTTCATATTCGTACACGCCTCTGAGCCAGACATCACTGGTAATCATCGCCCTCAGGCTGAGCGATCCTCCATAGGCGCTGCTTTCCCGAAGGGCGTCATCGTACGACTTCGATGCTGCCTTCAGGTTCGCTCTCCCGGAAAAGACATCACTGAAACGCTGCGAGATGCCGGCGCTCACCGACGCGATGGTGAAGTTGAATTGATTGAATGTGCTGTATGCGGTATGTGCCAGCCCAACTCGCAGCAGCAAGGTCGTGTCACTGGCAAGGTCCGTTAGTAAGCCGAGATCAGCTCGCAGGTTGGTTGAGAAATCCCCCTTTTTCCGATCGGCCCGCCCGCCGCCCCCCCCTGCTCCGGTGCCAGTTCCCGCAGTTGTCACGCCCGGATTGTCATCCAATCCATTCTTTTGCATGATTGTTGGCGCTCCAGGACCGCTGCCGCCGCTTCCCGAGGATCCTCCCCTCGTATCAACCGCTGCTGATGATGACGGAACAATGTTTGGATTATCGGCAACCAGTCCTATGACATTGTCCTCATACGTTTCGCGCACTTCAACACCAAGGGTGATCTCGGCCTTCGCGGGCCCGGCACACGCGATCGTCACGATGACTGCCAGCAATGCTGTGATCTTAAATTTTTGTATCCTGTGCATTATAGTTTCCTCCGGAATGTTCTCTCAATGGGATTATATAGGTCTGAATAAAGCCAGGCTATTTTTATAATTATATCATGTTTGCCGGAGGTTTCATGACGTCAGTATTGGCTTGATAAAAAAAGCGCCGGGGGAGGAATCGCTCCCCCGACGCCGACTATCCGGTGTTATTACTTGTGCCCGGCACCACGGGTCTCAGCTTCTCCCTTACCCCGGTCACGGTCTCTGTCGCGATCTCTGCCACGGTCGCCATGCTCTTTTTCTCCGCCACGGCCTCTTCCGCGATGCTCACCCTCGACTTCCTTGCCGTGCTCCTTCTCGGTCTCGACCTCGGTTTCCTTTTCGCCCGCCTTGGTCTTTGTTTTCGTCTTCGTTACTGTTTTATCGTCCGTTGTCCCGGTTACAGTCTTCGTTTCCGTCTCTTTTTTCTCTACTTTCTCGATCTTTTGCTGCTCCAGCTTCTGCGGTTTCTCCTGGGCGAACACGCCTCCGCCGTAGAACATCAAGCCCATCCCTAGAATCGCTGCAATAATTGTCCGTACCATGACCTGTTCCTCCTGTTGTGTGATAGATTCGGCACAATGTGCCGTGAATGCACCCTTCGTTGAGTCTTTGCCTTTTTTGGGCCACCTCCCCCGACCATCCCGGTCAAGCGAGGGGATCAGTTCTTGCCGCTCCTGCCCCCATCGCGCTCATGGTCTTTGTCCCGCACTTTTTCCCGTTCCTTATCGCGTTCGCGGACCTTTTCTCTTCCCGAGTCTCTCTCATGGTCGCGTCCGCTTCGAATTTCTGACTCCCTCGATTTCCCCGCATCCTCGCCGCTGCGGCCTTTGCGGACGTCCTCAGCAACGTCCCGTTCCAGCCTGCCCAGGTCCTTTTCCGTGTATCCATGTTTCACCGCCTCATGCACGATACGCGTTGCAGCCTCGGACGATACGCCGCTGTCCGTGAGGTTGGTCATGGTGCGTACAGCCTTGTCGAACAGCATCACACTGCCTTTGTGTTCACCGACCCTCGACCCGGTGCTGACGATCGCTTCGCTGGGGATCGATTTTTCAAGCGCCCGTGCAACGGTTTCCACGGCATACTCCCGATCCCTGCCCGATCCCGCCTGTACGCCGCCTTTCGCCAGCCCGTCGACGATCGGCTGCGCCTCGGCCATTCTGTTTGCCAGCGCTTTTGACGCGGCCGAGATCCGCTCAGCAGGCGCACCCTTGGCCAGACCCTGCTGGATCCGATTCAGCACCGGCCGAACTGGCAGGCCCTGCTCCTGGACCGTTGTCGCGGTATCGATCAGCTCCCTGGTGTTTTTTGCATCGATCCGCCGCTCTGCGCCGCGGGTGATGATGATCGCCACGTCTTCAGCGGGAACGCCCGCGTTGATGGCGCGGTTCGAAGCCTTGAGAAGATCCGCCCTGTCGCCCGACGACAGATGTGTTTGTTCTATGGCGGATTGGATACGATCTGCTGCCTCTGCTCCAGCAAATGCCGTGCCCATAGCCTCCAGGTGCATGGCACCGAGAACAACCATGGTCAGAACCAGGGAGTGTATCCTTCTCCTGTTCGAGATCGCCTTCATATGCTGACCCTCATCACCGCGTTTTTCGCTCCAAAACCGTCATCCTGATACGACTCCGCCCCCGGATCCGCGATCCACGCCTTGCCGTCTACAACAAACATATAGTTATAAAGGCCCGGCTTAAGCGTTATCTCCGCGGTCCAGACCCCGCCTGACCTTCTTTCCATCACCTGGGCATCTACCTGCCATTTATTGAAATCTCCGGCCACTGAGACACGCTGCGCTTCCGGAGCATGGAAATTCAGGCGCACAGTCACCACCTGCTCCGCGTTTGAGGAACTAAGCTGCGTGGATCCGCCGGGTACTCGCTGCTGCTGGACAGCCACGATTACGGTTACCATCAGGACCGCTGCGACAGCAAAAGCAGAAGCCATGTTCCATCTCAGCATTCTGCCTGCGAAGAAGAAATCATACACTCTTTGCCCCCATGCCGGGCCAGTCGAGGGCAGTCTGCGCATCACCTCTTGCGTAAATGCGCGCGGAGCCTGCACGCGACCGCTCTTCTCCAGGAGAACAACAGCGCCCGTGATCCCGCCCAGTTCATCCCGAAGTTCCGGGTCAGCTTCCATGCGGCTCGCGAGGAGGTTCTGCTCTTCTTCTGTCGCCTCATCGTCAAGCACCTTATGCAATATTTCCCGGTCTTTATCCATGGGTCACTCCCGACTTTTCCAGCACTTGCTTAAGCAATTCCCTGCCCCGGTGGGTCCTTACTTTCAGTGTCCCGACTGCTGTGCCAAGAATATGGGACATTTCCTCGTAATCCAGTTCTTCAATATGTTTCAGCACCAATGCCTCCCGGTAGTCCGGAGGAAGCTTATTCAGCGCAGCCTGCACTGCGTCCCGGTATTCCCTCCCCGACGCAGATTCCTCGGGATTGGCCGTCCCGGACGGCCGGACAGCTGCTATATCATCGATCGGTATATTGTTCTTCACCGATCTCAAACGGTCCTTGCATTTGTTCATCACGATCCTGTACAGCCATGTTGAAAATTTCGAGCTGTACTGAAAATCCTTCAATCCTTCGAACGCGGCGATGAAACTGTCCTGCCCCGCATCGTTCGCGGCATCGTAATCACCCAGCATGCGATAGGCTACGGAGTACACCATGGATTTGTACCTTTCCACCAGAATGGAAAAGCGGTCCCGGTCCCCCTGGACACACTGCCGGATGACCGCATATTCCTCTGAAGTCCCATTTGCTTCCATGTTCTGCCTTGCCGATGAGGGATAATCTACATGCTCCCGATCATCTGTTCGCCCATATGACGGGCAGTCCGGGTATAAAGTTACAAAGAAAACGCTATTCCCGAACTTCGAGTAATGAGTTTAGGCCACCCAATCCGTCATCGATGATTGGAGCATGGGGATCGGGCAGCCAGACAGACCTATCGATGATAAAAGCGTATTCATACCTGCCTGGTGCAAGCGGTATGGTTATGCTCCAGACACCGCGCTGGTCGGGGCCGCTCAGCAGATAGCCCTTCGCATCCCATTGATTGAAACTGCCGCTCAGGGCGACACTCCGTGCGGATGGGGCGTCGTAGGTGAATCGGACGCCGCTTTCGAGAAATACGGGGCCGCGTACGTGCGCGGCACAGCCGATCGTAAACAGCAGGATCAGTATGCATGTGGGCGTTTTGCGCAAATTGTTCGAGATCTCCAGAATCCGGTGTTTAGGGCGGGGTTTGTTCTCATTATACCAAACTTGCGGGGATATGGATCGTGAAAGCGGTTCACCACGCAGAAAAACCAGGGAGCCGGGAAAGGCCCCCTGGCATGACAGTTCATGGAATACCCCGGCAGGGACTCCTACCTTCTCCCGCTGCCCATCCCTTTTCTCATTCCGGAGCCTGAACCAGAGCCCTGCCCTTTTCCGGAACCCGAGCCCTGATGTTCGCGGGTCCTGCTTCGGTCCTGCTGCATGGTCCGGTCCCGCGTTTGATCCCCGGCGCCGTCCATGTTCCGGTCACGGGTCCGCTGCCGGTCCTGCTGCATCGTTGCCCCGCCGGGCTGGCCGCCGGTCCCGTCCATTTTCCGGTCATGGGTCCGCGTCTGGTCCTGCTGCACGGCGTTGTTCTCTGTTGGTTCCTCGGCGTAAACACTGCTGCCGATGCCAAGCACCACTGCTGCGACAATTGCAACCGAGTATTTTTTCATAATAGCTGTTTCTCCTTTTTTTATATGAGTGCGTACCGTGTCGACGCAAGAAAGCAACGTTCTTCATTGCGGTCGGCCGCCGCGCGCGCATTCCGTTCAATAACCATTAAAATGCACGCACGCCTGCGCAGGTTGCTTCCGTTTCCGCATTGACTGTATCGCCGGTCTTTCTCACGATGATAGGGCCTGCTTTCAGCCGGAAAGGAAACAGCGACAATACTGTTCCCGTTGATTATTACGGCCATTAGACTCCGGAAGTGGTAAAAGGTTACATGCTGGACGTTTTTTTATTTCCTCGAATGCAGAGGCGGATAATCACTTGTGATAAATTCAACCAAGTAGAGAGGAGGACAACGTGAGGTTCACCATGAAACTCGGATATTCTGTTGCAGTGACCGACAAAGCGGCAGTCTTTCTTAGCAGCGTTTACCGTGCTCGCTATCCGTCTGATGCGGGGCTACTTCCTCTCGGAGAAACCATCGAGCAAGATCAGGAGCGCGCGTTGTAAATAGCGCGTGCAATGGCAACCTGGATGAAAAAAAATATACGTCAAACTGCTGCACACTACCGGGAATGGTCTTTACCCGCATGCTGTCAGGTCTCGGCAGAGGTTTCTCCTGCCGTTTCCGGAAGCAATTCCAGGTTCTTCATCTTCGTCCTGAGCTGTTTACGTGATATCCCGAGAATTTCCGCGGCTTTGCTTTGATTCCCATCAGTGCCGTTTAATGCCTTGATAATCAGCCGCTTCTCGGTCTCCACCAGGTTCATCTCGTCCATAATAGCCTGTTTTCCACCATGCAGGGACTGGAGCTTCTCGGGAAGATACTTGGGGGAGATGGTAAGCGTGGGGCAGAGAATGTAGGCACGCTCCACGACATTCTCCAGTTCGCGGACATTGCCCGGCCAGTCATGAGCGAGCAGCGCGTTCATGAATGCTTCCTCGCATCCCTTGATCATCTTTCCTTCCACTGCGTTCAGCTTTTCCAGGAAATGATTCACGAGAAGCGGGATATCGTCCTTTCGGTCCCTGAGAGGCGGCAGCTTGATCGTCATCACATTGATCCGGTAGTACAGGTCCTCCCTGAAGCGCTTGGCAACCACCTCCTGCTCCAGGTCCCTGTTCGTTGCCGCGACGATGCGGACGTTCAGCTTTATCCTCGCGGAGCCGCCGATATGAAGGATCTCTCGTTCCTGCAGGAAACGCAGCAGTTTTTTCTGCAGGTTCGGATCGAGATCGCCGATCTCGTCAAGGAACACAGTCCCGTTGTTCGCCAGCTCCAGGAGGCCTGTCTTCCTGTCGTGAGCGCCGGTGAATGCCCCTTTTTCGTGGCCAAAGAGCTCGCTTTCCATGATCTCGCAGGGGATGGTGGCGCAGTCGATGGTGATGAACGGCCCGGCTGCCCGATCCGAATTGAAATGAATGGCGCGCGCCACGAGCTCCTTGCCCGTGCCGCTCTCTCCGGTGACCAGGATGTTCGACTGCGTTTTTGAGACCATCCTGACCGTATCGAATACGACCTGCATGACCGGGCTTTTGCCGATAATGTTGCTGAAGGTGTATTTCTGCTTCAACTCCGACCGCAGCGTAAGGTTCTCCCGCTTCAGCTCGTATTTTTCGATGGCTGCGCTGACCACGGCAAGCAGTTCGTCGGGATTTACCGGTTTCGTTAAATAGTTGAACGCCCCCTGTTTCATCGCGTCGACCGCATTTTCGATGGAGCCGAAGGCCGTGATCATGATGACAGGGAGATCGGCGTTGCCGGACCTGGCCTTCACCATAAGGTCGATGCCGGTCATGCCAGGAAGCTTGAGATCAGTGATCAGAAGGTCGTATGAATTCTGATGCAGCTTCTCAAGGGCTTCCTCTGCCGACAGCACCGTATCAACGCCGTAGCCGCAGTCCCGCAGGGTCAGGGACACCACCTTGAGAATGTTCTTTTCGTCATCCACCAGAAGAATATTATGCATGGGTAACTTCCCTCGGCAGCGCGATCGTGAAGCACGTGCCCTTGCCTTCCTCGCTCCAAACCTCGATCGTGCCCCCGTGTTCCTTGATGATGCGGTCCACGATCGCGAGCCCTAGTCCCGAACCACGAGTTTTGGTAGTATAGAATGGTTTGAATATATTTGCAATCCGGTCAACCGGGATCCCGGCCCCCGTGTCCCGAACAGAAATCCGGATATTGTTCTCCGTACGCTCCGTGGTCAGCGATATCGTACTGCCTTCATGGGAAGCATCCACTGCGTTCAGCAAGAGGTTCAGCAGCGACTGCTTCATTGCTGAAAAATCGCACAGGGTCAGCGGGAGGTGCTCGTCCGTAAGGACGATCACTTCGATGTTCCGGTCCGTTGCTTCCTGCCGGATAAGGTCAACCGTGGACCGGACCACGTCGTTCAAGCTGCAGGGCTTCAGCAAGAGGGGCAGGGGCTTCGAAAACCCGAGGAAGCCCGAGGTGATGTCGTTCAAGCGAAGAACCTCGTCTTCGATGATCTGGAGAAACTCGTTCAGCAGTTCGCCCTGGAAGTTTTTTCTCAGATACGAGGCGGAGAGGCGGATGGAATTGAGCGGATTTTTTGTCTCATGCGCCACGGTCGCCGCCATCTCTCCAAGCGCGGAGAGCCGTTCCATTCTGGCTTTTTCCGTATTCGCCTTTTCCAGTTCCCCAAGGTTGTGGCGCAGGTCCTTGAGCATCTGGTTGAAGACCTCGACCAGTTCGCCGATCTCGTCCCCGCTCGACTCCTGGTAGACCACGCAGTTCCGGCAATCGCCGATCTTCTGTGCGAACTTTCCCTGTACCGTCCCGTGGCAGAAGGTGCCGGCCACGGCCCAGCACCGCGTCTTTCCATAGGATGGGCAGTCCTTCTTGTCGCAGGCCAGCCGCTCCCAGCACTTTACAATTCTTGGATTCTCCACTTCCACATCGAGGCTGCCTGCCTGGACGTCCTGCATTCTCTGCTTCAGGCGCGTAATGGGCCTGGTCAGAAGCGTGGAAACGCCGAAGGCGCCGATGATCCCGAACAGCAGCACCGCGCCGGTGATCAGGAAGATGGAGCGCTGCAGGCCTGACAGCTCACGCTCGATGATCGCATCCGTGGTCCTGATCGAGTATGCCACCGAGACCGCGCCTAGAATCTCGCTGCCGATATGGATGGGAACAATGAATTCCTTGACTGCCTCCCCGTCAACAAGAAGATCCCGGACGAGCTCGCGCTCGGGCAGCTGCATGACGTGATCCAGGGTCCCCGGATTTTTCCCGAGATACGCCCGGTTCGTGTGCGCCACGATGCGCCCCTCGCGGTCCATCACCAGTGCGTAGACGCATGCAGTGGCCTCGCGCACAGTCCTGACGAGCTCGTCCAGCCGGAGGGGATCGAATACAAGCATGGGCGATGCCGAATCATGGGCGAGGTTCCTCGTCATCACCAGGTTGCTTCGCGCGGTATTCTCCCGCAGGGCGTTTTTCTGGTTCGTGATGACGAGCCATGCTACTCCGATCATGGTCAGCACAATCAGCACGGTGACAGCCAGGGAGAATTTCATTCCCAGGTTCATCCTAACGGGTTTCATGCCGTCCTATCCGTTTCCTGAGGTCGTCGAAGTCCGCATTTATAGCGGGCTTGAAGCCCCGCACCTGCGCGGCATGAAGCACTTTTTGGTCCGTCAGTTCCAGGAGGTTCTGCTGTACGATCCTGGTAAGGTCAGGCATGGTGTGTGCGGCCGCCGCAAAGGGCCAGTTGGGAATATACGGTGTGACAGCGAGCACCCGGATCTTTTTGAGATCGATCTCCTCCCGAAGCACATCGAGCGCGGACTCACGCACGAATCCGGCATCCGCGGTTTTGCGGTAGACGCTCAGAATGACCTCTTCCTGGCGCTTGCCTTCCCGCAGCTTCAGGTCTTGCTGCACATTGATGCCTTTTTCGGACAAAAAGAGTTTTTGCGCCAGGAATCCGCCTGCCGAACGGAACGATACCACCATCACATCCCTGCCCTTGAGGTCCGTGAGAGTATGGATGTCGCTGTCCTGGTGAGTGATGATGACCCCGCGGAAAATGTCGCCTGATTCCTCGACAATCGTGTTTGCGAACGCGGTCAACAACCCGCGGTTGGCAAGCTCGATATATATGTAGGGATTGGAATAGGAAAAGTCGGCTCTTCCTTGTTCAATGACGCTGAAAAAATCCTCGAAATCCCGGGGAATCACGAGCTTGAACTCGCGGCCGGTTTTTCTTGTAAGATACCGCATGAGCGGATCGAACCGCTCATACAGCGTGATGGCCGAGTACAGAGGCAGAATGGCGACCTTTACCACGCTCTTGTCGTATACAAGATAATTTTTCCCGGTAAGGTTCCGGATCATGACCCGCACAACGTCAAAATCGCGGTCCTCAGCAGGCGCGAATCCGTCGATGCCTTTCCCTGTCGCCGCGGAACGCAGTGTTGACGTACCATAGGAAAGGAACGCCCTGCGCAAGGTCTCGCGATAAATCCCGGGCAGGCTGGTGCAGACAACGGATGGAGGGATCGCCTCCGAGGTCTTGATGATCTTAAGACCGTCACCCAGGTATTTGCGGGCAACCTCTTCGCTCAGGCCGCCGAGCTCATGCCGCTTCGACAGGACGGACAGGGCGATCCGGTCCTCCTGCTCCAGATAGTCTACGGATAGAAAATCTTTCAGCGTGATGCCCACTTCCTTGAACATGACTTCGGGAATGAGCGAAGAGAGGGAGGAATGCGCGGCCCCGAGAGCAAGACGCTTGTTGCGGCCCTCGACGATCTTGCCGATCAAAGCGTCCGTTCTGGCCACGATCACGCTCTGTGATACGGCCGCGCCGCCGAGGACCGTCTTCGCGAGCGGGAAGACTCCCGATCTCCGCCGCGCCTCGCAATAGGCAACAGGGTCGAGATAGGCAAGGTGCGCCTTGCCGGAGCCGATGCTCTCCAATGCCTCCTGGTGCGAACGGGCGACCTTGAGAAGAATCTTCCTGCCGGTCTCCTGTTCGAGGTGCTCCTTCACGGGAATAAATCGTTCATACATTACCCCTACGTTTTCGATTGGAGGGATGATGAAGATAAGGGGGGAAGCACTTTCCGTTCCAGCCCGGGGATGTTCCCTCTGCGCTACACCAGGTTCAGCTGAAACTGCCAGGCAGAACAGCATTGATGAGAAGAGCGCCAGAATAACCGGAAGATGCATCATTCATTATACGCAGGAACCTCAAAGGAAATCAACAAACAAGGCAACGACCGTCTTTCAGATGAATGCTGCATGCCGAGCCGTCCTGTTTGGCACATCCCGGTGATTGATTCACGCGCTGCTTCTGATAATAATCGCGCAGTTATCTCCATGGCATCTCTCTTGCTATATCCTGAACAGGGTTTCCGCCCGGTAATGAAATGATCGATCACATGCAACCCTGCAGAACCAGCGCATCCATGTTCAAAATAGACAAAACACTGGACATCCAGGGCCTCGTGCCTCCCCGTTCGCGAACCGTGATCGAAACAACGATGACCGAACTCGACCGGGGATTGACGCTCAGGGTCCTGACGAAAGACAGGGAAACCAGAGAGAGCATCCCCGCCCTCTGCCAGTCTCTCGGCTATACGCTTCTGGAATTGGGCACAGAGCAGGGCATCATCGCGATAACCATCCGGAAATGAGCGCCGTATTATGAGATCCAGATCCGTCACCGAGTCTATTGCTGAAAACAGCGCCGGCTTCCCGCCGGCCAGCATTGCTATGCATAAAAACGAACTCGGACTGACTCGCGTTGACCAGGTCCTGCTCGTCACATTCATCGCCCTGCTTTATGCTCCTGTTCTTTCGATCTGCCGCTATCTCGACAATAACGCTCTTACCAACTGGAACTGGATCTACCCGGGCACCGATGTTGGCGCGGTCTATCTGCTCATCATCGCAGGGATCGGCCTCTCCTACACACTCTCCCGAAGCAGCATCCTGGAGCACGCGCCGGAGCTTATCCTGCCCATACTCGCGTTCGTTGCCATAGTGCCTCTCTGGAGCGCACCTGAAACGATTCTGGATTCAAGCCGGTATATCCTGCAGGCAAAGCATCTGGAGCTGTACGGTATCGCCGCGTTCTTTAAACAGTGGGGCCTCGGTATCAGCGCATGGACCGATCTTCCCGTGGTCCCGTTTTTCTATGGTCTGATCTTCAGGTTTCTGGGCGAATCCCGACTGTATATTCAGGCGTTCACGTCACTGCTTTTTGCGCTGACCGTCCTGCTTACTTATTGCATCGGCCGGGACCTCTGGCACAGGGACATCGGCACGGCAGCCGGCCTGCTTCTGCTCGGCATCCCGTATCTCCTGACGCAGGTCCCGCTCATGCTGATCGATGTCCCCATGATGTTTTTCCTGACCCTCACCGTCTATCTTGTCATGTCCGCGATCGACCGGGGAGGCTTGCTCCGAATCATGGTTGCGTCGTTTGCATTGTTTCTGACGCTGTTCTCAAAATACTCGGCCATTCTCATGCTTCCTGTCGTGCTCATCATCCCCTTCGTGCATGCCCGATCCATTCCAACGCTGACAGCCGCGCGTAGCGCAGCAATCCTTGCCTGTGCCGGACTGCTGTGCGCTGTCGTACTGCTGCTGAAGTACGAGCTCATCATGGACCAGGTACAGATCCTGCGCACCTTTCAGAAACAAGGCCTCACCCGATGGCAGGAAGGGCTTGCATCGACCTTCTTGTTCCAGACTCATCCCTTCATCACGCTTGCCGCGTGCCTTGGAATTGCCGCAGCAATCAAAAAAAGGGATGCCCGTTTCCTGATCCCCGGATGGTTCGCTCTTTTCACCGTCTTCCTGCATCATGAACGGATCCGATATCTGCTCCCCCTGTTCCCCCTGCTGACGCTCATGGCGGGCTATGGGCTCCAGTCAATCCGGGACCGAGGGGTCCGTTCTTTTATTCTCTGGTGCGCGGTCACCGCATCGCTCGTGATCGCTGTGGGAGCCTACGGCCCGTTCCTTGAACGCATGAGCATGGTCAACCTCCGGGATGCAGGACGGTATCTCGACACCCTGGATTCCCCTGAAGTAAATGTGTACGTGCTGCCTCAGGAGCGGTCGGCAGGCAACACGGAAATGGCAGTTCCTCTCCTGGATCTCTATACGAACAAAAGGATCATCTATCATGCGCAGCAGCTGGACGCTTCCCATCAGCAAGACCGCATGCAATCGTCCCTGCGTTTTTCCTGGGAAATCCGTCAGCCTGATTTCTACACTGCTCCTCATGCCGACGCCTGCAGGCCAATGGTGCTCATTTCCAGCAGACCTGCTGTTGCTGAAAAGGATAGTGGTCAACCGTATGCGGGACTGCAGGTCGCAAAGAGGTTTGAATCAACAACAGGGGTCTTCAAGTATAAAACCTTTGTGACAGTATATAAAAGAGATTGCCTGGCCAAAAGAGAACAGTAGCCCAGCCGTGCTGTCCCAATCGGGACAGCAGTCATGAGGAAAAACATGCTTCACCTTGATTTATCAGGCTGTCTGCCATGGCAAGGGCCTTGCAGTTGATTCGTTCCAGAGCATACACCACACTCATGTGTGTAATTCCCGGCAGGAGGTTCTTCTGTGGAAATAGCTGCCACACTTTCTGAAACCACTACCGTATTTGAAAACACGAACCGCAGATGGGCCTTTGGCATCATTGGATTCTTTGCTCTCGTGAGCATCCTGAGCTTCGCCTACCACGAGTACTACATCTACCTCTCCGCCTACCTCTGGTTCGGTTTCATTTATGGCATGTGCCTCCAGTATGGCAGGTTCTGCTTTGCCTCAGCGTTCAGGGACCTTTTCGCGGTCGGTGTGCCGAGGATGGTCGTAGGCATCATGATCGCAACGATTCTATTCAGCTTCGTGTCCGCATTCGTAACCATGACCGGTCTCAGCACGTTTCACGCAGCGCCCACGGGCCTGCATGCCACCATCGCGGGGCTCATCTTCGGCATCGGCATGGTGTTCGCCGGCGGCTGCGCTTCCGGCTCTCTGTACAAAACCGGCGAGGGCAACCTCACGTCGCTTCTCGTTGTCCTGTCGATCAGTGTGACCCAGGCGACCTTCGTCGACCTCAGCGGTATTTTCAACAAACTCGTACCCGAATCCTGGCACACATCCGCCCTTGCAAAAAAACTCCCGGAGACCATTAGCGCCGGCGACGGCTGGGTCGACCAGTATCTTGCCGGTTATGTCTGGAACCAGCCTATCGTGAAGTTCTCGAAATTGATCAAATCCACGGATGTCTCGTTCGTCGGCTCATTCATCGGTAATTTTCTACTGGGTGTGGTTGTCCCGGCGACCGTAATGCTCCTGATCGTATACTTTTTCTGGGTCAGAAAAAAACGCCTCAAGACCGATCCAAGCACCGGGCTGCTGGACGGGATCAGGAAAGACCTCGTTGGGTATTGGGACATGATCATCTCCTCGAAACGAACCGCAATCGCCGGCCTGTTCCTCGGCGTTGCCTGCGGCTTGCAGATGTTCGTTATAGAAGGGCTGCGCATCAAGTTCGGCGTAAAGAATGCCGGCCCCCTGCTTTCGAAGATGGGGCATGATTTCGGTTTGTCCGTGTCAGGGACCGTATTCGATCCGGGATACTGGTATGTGACAACCCAGGAAGCGCAGTGGGTGGGTTGGGTCTTCAACAAGCTCGGCTGGGATAATATGGACAACATCTATTTTGGCCTCAACAACGGCATTCCGAATCCCGCCATCAATCCGGCTGACTGGATGTCCCTGGCGCTCATCGGCGGCGCTGCCGTCATGGCACTCCTGAACAGCGAATTCAAAATAAAGAAGCCGGTCAGGGAAGCGGTCGCCTGGGCGCTCATCGGCGGCGCGCTGATGGGCATCGGTTCGCGGCTCGGACTGGGCTGTAATGTCGGCGCGTTCTTTGTGCGAGTGGCCATGGGCGATACCTCGGGATGGCTCTTCGGTATCGGCATGATCGGCGGGGCTTACATCGGGGTAAAGTTCTTCAACTGGTGGATCGAACGGAAAATGTCCAAAGAGTTTTCCGCCATCAAATTTTAACCACACCATGAGGGAGCGCTCATGAAAAGCAGCCATTGGATCGTCATTCTTGTTGTCATGGCATTCACGGGATTTCTGG
The DNA here is from genome assembly GCA_964447405.1 of uncultured Nitrospiraceae bacterium. GTDB lineage: Bacteria > Nitrospirota > UBA9217 > UBA9217 > UBA9217 > JALNZF01. Next base: position 66,217 of record CAYUSP010000006.1, read on the forward strand.
TAGGATACAGCCTGCCGCCGTTCATCGAGGCTGGCATCATTGGCAGCGGGCCGAACAAGGTCAAGGCAGGGGCCCAGCTCGACACCAAGACACAGGATTACTACAAAAATCTCCTGAAGGATGATTAAGAGCGGAGGCATTTGCATGAAAACGGGAATTTGGGTTCTCTTTGCAGCCGCCATCTGGTGCATCTCTGTCCTGGCAGGGTACAAAGTATCCTACGCGACCGGAGTCCAGGTCGGCTATTTCGAGGCTGCCGAGGCAGGCGGTTATGGCGCGCCCAGCGACACGGTGGAGGGCATTGACAGAAAAACGCAGGATTATTACAAGGACCTGTATAAGTGATTCGGTTTTACGTTGCGGAAAATTTGATTCTAAACTGACTGAAGGAGGTAGTACATGAAACGAGCACTCACATTGGCACTGGTGATCATTGCGGTATTTTTGGCATCCCCCGGAGTAGTCATTTCAGCGGAATGGGCGAACCCGGACCTGCTTGTATCAGCGGAAGAACTGGAGAAGAAGGCAACCCAGCCCGACTGGATCGTCGTGGACTGCAGAAAGCTGGAGGACTACGCAAAGGGCCATATCCCGGGCGCGATCAGCTTTGGCAAGGAATGCAAAAAAGCCCTGCGCGACGGATCTTCGCGCGTATTCACTGATGTCTCCAAGTATGACAAGATCATGAGCAAAGTGGGGATCAGCAACAGTTCACATGTGGTCTTTTACGGCGATCTTAAGACAAAGACCATGGATGATGCGCCAGTCGCGTTCTGGATCATGGAATACCTGGGCCATGCCAAGTCGCATGTCATGAACGGCGGCCTCGAGAGCTGGACAGCAACAGGACGAAAGCTGGAACAGACACCCACGATAAAGCCGGCAGCAGTCTTCAAATCAAGCGTGGTCAAGAGCCGGTATGCTTCCACCGATGAGATGCTTCAAATCGCGAAGGGAAAGAAGCAGGGAATCCAGGTGATCGATGCCCGGAAGAAGGGCGAATATGACGGCACGGACATCCGCGCGATAAGGGGCGGTCATGTTCCGAATACCACGATCAACGTCCCGCATGAGGACACCTATGACCAGAAGAAAGATCCCGCCACGGGCAAGGACAAGGCGACCACCTTTCTTTCCTTTGACCGGGTCGCTGACCAGTATAAATCTTTGGACAAGACAAAACGCACCATTGCGTACTGCCAGACCGGCTCACGTTCCTGCACCACGTATCTGGAGCTCCGGCTGCTGGGGTACAAAGATATTGCGAACTGGGATGATTCATGGATCGTATGGGCAAACGACCTCACGAAACAGTATCCGATCGAGGACGAGCAGTGGATTGATCTGGCCAGGATCGAGAAGCTGGAATCGGATCTGAAGAAGATCACGGAAAAGATGGAGAAGCTCAAGGTAGAGGATGAAAAACCTTAATAGAATTCCACCTTACTTTGCCGGCTGTCTGCGGTTACCCTGCGGACAGCCGGTATATTTTGCTTATAGTGATCCCCGAACGCGTGCGGTCTTCTTAGCACGTCCCTGCACCTTCAGATCGGCGACATGCTGCTTAAAAACCACTTGACAAGGCTGTGCCTCTGGACCATAATTCTGGCCATTCGCAGTGTTTACAGTGCCGTCAGCCACTATGCAGCAGAAAGGAGCAAAACGTGAAAATACTGGTAGGCCACGATGGGTCTGAACAGTCGGACAAGGCTTTAAAGAGGGCAATAGAAATAGCTTCGGCAGTAAAGTCATCTCTCATTGTCCTCACCGTAGTCCCTGATCTCTGCATGATGGAAATAAGCGACGATGACTGCAAGAGCATGTACAAGATCATGACCGAGGAATCGGAAAAACGGCTTTCTGTCCTGAAGAAGACGCTTTCAAAGAAAGGCATGAAACTGGAGTCGCTGGTGAAATTCGGCAAGGACGCGGAAACGATCATCAAGACCTGTGTTGAGAAAAAGGCCGACCTGCTCATTGTCGGTTCCCATGGCCGCCATGGAGCAAAGAAGTTCCTGCTCGGCAGCGTGTCATCCAAGCTCGTGGAACACGCGCCCTGCGATGTTCTTGTCGTCAAGTAGTGTTCAATAAAACCGAATTGCGGAGGTACTCATGAACGAGGAAAAGAGATCGCCGGCCACTCTTATAATTGGGCTGATACTTCTCTCCTATGCGCTGGTTCTCAGGAGCCAGAATGCGCTGCTGACGCCGAGTGGGCTTGTCAGCATTGCTGATTATCTTAAAACAGGCAGGACGCTTGGCACGCAGATCTCCGTCGGGATGTGGTCCGGGATCATCGTTACTCTTATCGGCATCTGGAACATGGCCGTCCCTGCCATGACGTCGAAATTTGACAAGCTCGTCCGGGCTCCCATGGCCGGCATCGGGATTATCATCATTCTTGCGTTTGTTACCCGCTACTACATGGAGCCCATTTTCAAGATCTGGGGTAAGCTGGCGGAACCAACGCTTGGATTCGATATGGCGACCATCTTCGGGCTGAATTACATCCTGCTCGGAATTCTTCTTGGCATCATTTGGGTCAACACCATCGGAATCCCCGACTGGATGCAAGCGGGGGTCAAGACCGCCCGGCTGGCCATGAAGATGGGAGTCATCACCCTGGGCGCCATGTACAGCATCACGGAGTTGAAATATCTCGGCGGCCTGAGCATCGTGATGGTCGCGACCTTTGTCATGGGCACGGCCCTTTTCGTGCTGTGGCTCGGTAAACTGGCGCAGGCACCCCGGCCCCTTATCGGCGTGCTGTCGGCGGGACTTGGCGTCTGCGGTGTTTCCGCGGCCGTTGCTGCTGCACCCGTGGTCAAGGCACGCGGTGTGGATATGGCCTACTCAATCGGCATGCTGCTGCTCGTCGGCGTTGTCGGGCTCTTCGTCTTTCCTCCGGTCGCTAAGATGGTCGGGATGAATGAACTGCAGTTCGGCGCATGGGCGGGCACGGGCATCCTCAATTCAGCCCAAGTTGCGGCTGCGGCGCTGATCTTTGATCCGAATACGATCGAAACCCTGAAGGTGGCGGAGATCTTTAATATCACGCGGATTCTGTTCCTCCCCTTTATTGTTATCATGCTTGCCGTCTGGTTCGCCAAGGGAGAGGAAGAAGCGGAGAAGGGCAAGGTCAGCATCGGAAAGGTTCTCATCGACAAATTCCCGCTTTTCGTCCTCGGCTTTCTGATCATGTTCGCCTTCAGCTCGACCGGGATATTCACTCCCTCGGGCATGGAACTCCATGGCAAGAACTTCTATAGTTTCTCGCTTGACGAGAAGAAGGAAGTGCGGACCAGGGACCTTAAGAAGATCGCCGCGTTCCTTGAGTCCGGTGCTGCAATCGACCCCAAGGTCAAGTCCGCACTCGAAAAGCTAGTTGCTGATCGTCAGATCACCAGCGCCGACCAGGCGGATCTCGTCCTGAAGGCGCAGGATTTCACGATGCAGAAAGACCTGAAAACGGCGTTCAAGGAAGCCGACAAATTAGTTCAAGCGAAGCCCGCGACCATGGAGATGATGCGGGAATACATGATGTGGTTCTTCGCCTTCGGGCTCATCGGCCTCGGGATGCAGATCACCTGGCAGACCCTTCGCCAGGCGGGAGGCAAGGCCGCGATGATCGGCGTGGTGACAGGCATAACGAAAGCCACTCTTTCTTTCTTCGTGTGCTGGCTGTTGATCAAGGGAAGCATTTAAAGGAGGCAGTGAACATGGCTGAAGATAAAGCTGCGGCAGCGGAACAGAAGCAGATGGAAGAGCGTTCACTCAGCGTTTTTGCCTCTGAGAAAAAAGAGGATATCACCGCACTGGTCATCGCATTTGCACTTGCGCTGCTGGTGATCATCACGTTGAAATGAGCGCTCAATGATCAACAAGATCCTTATCGCCACGCATGGCACAGAGGGCGCAGTCGAGGCGGAACACTATGCTTTAGACCTCGCGCAAACGCTTGGCGCCAAACTGCATGCCCTCTATGTCATTCACAAGGGCTGGGGCACGCTCGTCGGCATCGAATGGCTTCACTCTTCGGAGAAGAGGATGGAGTTCTATCGCTATGCCGAATCAGAACTGTACCGGATGGCTGATGTTGCACTGACGAATTTCGCGCAACGCGCGGTCGCCCGTGGACTTAGCGTGACAACCTCGGTCAGGGTCGGAGACCTCGAAGAGGCCATTATCAGCGAGTCGCGGGCACAGGGATCGGACCTCATCGTCCTTGGCAACGTCGGCAGAGCACGTTCCGAAGAGTATAAGGCAAAAGTCTCCCTAGGCAAACTGATGAAATTCGCACCCTGCTCGGTACTTCGGGTAAAAACGGTTGACCAGGATGCAATGCTTGCTCATGAAACAGCTGCGTCCTGTTTACAGGGAGCATTGCCCTGATCTGATTTATTGCTTAACTATCGCCGGTGTTACGCCGGTAAAAAAAGGAGGATGTATGCAGAGAAAGATCGTAGTCGCCCTGGTATGTGTATTTGTTCTTGTTGCAGGATTGTATGCCACAGCGTCCGCCGGAGCCTATCCCGATGCCGTCATCAAGCAGGCAGAGCAGCTGAAGGCTGATGCGGATGCAAAGAAGGACATGCCGGCGTCGCTCCCGGGGATCAAACTGATCGACGGCAAGGAATTGAAGAAATGGATGGATGACAAGAAGAAGTTCGTGGTGATCGACAACAGGAACAAGGAGCAGTTCACCAAGGAACACATCACCGGCGCCGTGCTCATTACGGTGGACGAGCTGATCGCGGACCCGAAACTATCCGACAAACTGGACAAGAATGTGCCGCTCGTGCTCTATTGCAATGGCGTAAAGTGCTGGCGCTCTCCCGCTGCCGCCCTTCTATACCAGAGCCTCGGCTTCAAAGAGGTTTACTGGTTCCGAAATGGCCTGCCCGAATGGATCAAACTCGATTTCGCGACCGTTGAAGGCGGAAAATAAGCCAAAAAATTTATCGCACCGGGGATTAGAGCAAATCGCTCTAATCCCTTTTTTTGGGCCTTCCGGTTTTGGTGCGGGTGTTTTTTATCCAGTATTTATCTTGGTCGATTAGCCGGATCGCAATGGTTTTTCTGCACATCCCCTTCCCGGCCTTAACGAAATTCTGGACCCGTCTAAGGCCGCGTCCGCTCGACCGCGCAAACTCGGCCTACGGCCTCAGACATGCGCGTTCGCCCTACGGGACGCTTCCTTAGGCCAAGACGGGTGCCCCCATAATTTCGTAGGTCCGCTCCGGGGACGTGCGGGGTTTGGGGTAAAGATTAGAATCAAAGAATCTAGCATGGTTCCCCATGCGAAAATTTAGCCATGCGACCGAGCTTGTGGCCAGTGTTTATGAGTGCGCAGCGCGAATGCAGGCTATCCGAGGGTTAAGCATTTCGGACTGTCTGAGGCCGCAGGCCGAGTTTCCGAAATGTACCGAGGACGACCGAGCATGACGTTAAGAATATTCGCCGGGTGACTTTTTTGGGGTCGCCTTTTTGGGCATGCAAAAAGGTGATGCAGAAAAAAACGTTTAATATTTGGCTTAAACCAGCACATAGACAGTTACATGACCCACACAAAAGTCAGAAGAACCCTTTTTTTATTCCTTTCGTAAGGCTATAATGGCCCATGCAGGCACTCACCGCATCCATCCAGATCCCAGTCTCCCCGGAAACAGCATTCCGCGTCATCACTGATCTGAGCACTCTTCTCAGGCTCTCCCCGTTTTTTACGCTGACGCAGTTCGGACCGCCTGATTATGGCCCGCCACGACCCTGGACCAGCTATACGGTCACGCTCGATTATTATGCCACGCACCGCATCGAAACACTCAATCTTATTGTGGACGCGCTCGAACCTGGCCGGTCCATTTCCTTCGCGATCAAGGAGGGAGCATTACGGGGAATCCGATACGACATCGACCGCTCCGAGGGCGGTATCACACTGACGCAGTCACTCATCCTCGAAACAACGGACGAGGCTGTCGTGGCGGGTTCCCTGAACGAACTACAGCTCTGGATGAGAAGCGTAGGCGAGTATATGATGCTTGCGGAGGGAGGCTCTCTTTTCAGAAGGCTCATGCTTGGCTTCATGGACCGGATCTGGCTCAAGCTGACACTTTCCGAGCGAAACATCGCGCTCATCATCACCAAGATATCGATACTCGAGTTAGTGCTGCTGCTTGTTCTGGTGCTGGCATGGAGGATGTTCATGCAGTGATGCGAGGTACTGGAAGGACCAGGGAAATACTGTTTGTAGCATGCAATATGTGATATGTTATTAAGGTGAGAGTAACTTCCTGAACTCGTTATCGTTGCAATCCTACGCAACGCATAAAGTTATAACCTGTAATCATCAGTGCCCACACGGAGGTTGATATCAGATGAGAGCATTTTCAGCATATAATTATGTTTGGAAGTGTATTATTTTGGCAGCCACTTTCCTCTTAATCAACAGTACTGCATTTACAAACAGCAGTTCCTACTATGACAAGGACGGGTCATCGGTAATCCCGATTGAGAATAAGAATATTCGCATGGAAAAAGAAGTTGTGAAGATACGTGCTGACCACGATAACAATAATGAGCAGAATGGATATGGAATATGGCTGGCTGATTGTGTTTTCATTTTTGTCAACACGAGCGAAATTGAAGAAACAGTCACCATGGGCTATCCTGACTGGCTTAACGACAGATACGAGCCTGATAAATATGACACATCATATTGGAACTATTTCGATTCTTTGCCGGAAAAACCAAATAGAAATGACATTGGGTTTATTTTGGGAAGTGAATATTCCAGGATATATTTTGCTGGATATAGACAAGGGAAAGTTGCTTACAGAGATTCAGCATGGAAGCTCCACGACTTAAAAGTTTTGGTAAATAACAGACAGGTTAAGGTCGTTCATAAACCAATTAACATTCAGATACAGGTATCAGAATCTAAAGGTAGGTATGTTCGGCAACCTGAGCCGCCAGTGGGCACCTATATCTGGAAAATGAGATTTAAGCCAAAAGAAGTAATTAAAGTTCAAGTGACGTTTTCCTTTAGTGGCCTAACCGATGTTGGGGGTTATCAGCAGGTCGCCTACCTTTTACGTACAGGTGCGCTATGGGCCGATACCATCGGAACTGCTGATATATACTGGAATGCAACCGGAAGGTCGGTAAGGCTAGCCCCTGGAACTCCTCCTGTACTAAACATTGAAAACAACGTCCTACACTGGCATTTCGAAAATATTGAGCCTTCGGCGGATATAATACTGTGGGCTGATCTTACCGATTATGTCGATCTGATGAGAATGGCATTCCGATCAAAAAAATATGAAGGAAATATAAGAATATATACTGCTCAGGATTTAAAACCTACGGTAGAGGAACGTGGCGAGCCGGATGAGAAGAAGATGTTTATAAAAACGTTACGTAATGAAATCTTTGCGAGACATGGAAGAACATTCACGTCCGAGGACTTGAAGGCAATATTTACAAGGTGTGACTGGTACAAACCAAATGATAAATTCACCGAAAGTATGCTAAACGAGTATGAAATGCAAAATGTCAAATTCCTCCTAAACTATGAGAAACAACAGGGTTGGCAGTAGGCTTAAATATCTTGGGAGACTCTTAAATTCGACATCTGATCAGATGCACTTTTCATGTTGTATTCTGCAGCGATTTATTGTCAACACGGCTGCACGCTCGTAGGTGAACTCAGCAAAAAACAAAGTTCCATCTGCGTGCGAACTACTGGTTGTACTGAACATCAATTCTGCAATAAATCCATTTACAGATTCTCCCCGCATAATCCTGCAGGGGTCAATGAACGACCTCAACCTACCCTGCTTAACTACAACATCGTCTTGACAGATATTCTCCACGTAGTGTATTGTAGTGTAGGAGGTGCGCCATGAGATCAGTCCTGTCAATAAGCTTGCCCGAAAATATTGCTCGCGAGCTCGACCGGTTTGCAAAAAACCAGGGGAGGAACAAGAGTGACGTTGTTAAAGAATCGATAAGCATCTATCTTTGGGAGTCACGGTTTCAGGGGGTGAGGAAAACCCTCATTGCCCGGGCTAAGAAAAAGGGTGTCGTAACAGACGAGGATATATTTAAGGAAGTGTCTTGAAAGCGGTATTCGACACCAATGTACTCCTCGCGGCCTTTCTCACTGAAGGCGTCTGCGCAAAGCTTTTGACGCGGGCGCGGAAACGACAATTCAGCCTTATCACCTGCCCCTTCATCCTTCACGAATTCGAACGCATCCTTACTAAAAAATTCTCAGCAACAAAGCAGGAAAAGGATAACGCGCTGGCCCTGATTACCGAGGCGGCCCAGGACAACGTGCATCCTTCTATTACTCCGACCGGGGCATGTCGGGACAAAGATGATGACAATGTTCTGGCCTGCGCTCTGGAAGCAGACGCTGAATATCTTGTCACGGGAGACAAGGACCTTCTCCAATTGAAAGCGTTCAAAGGAATATACATCATCATGCCACGTGATTTTGAAATGCTTTTTGAAAATTGAATCCATGAAAAAACTTCTGTTCGAAATGCTTCTGATAGTTATCCTCGCCCTCTGCATATCGCTTTTTTATAATATGCTGTCTCCATCAGGTTTGCGAATTCTGCCGAAAAAGAGACCTGCGGTTGTCTACCTGCACAGGGCCGATCAGGCGGCGCCCTACTCTCATGCTCCTTCCGATACGGGGTGGCGCCTATGACACCGACACTCTCATTCATCTGCCGGATAATCCTCGGCGGGATATTTATGCTCGCCGGGCTATCCAAGATACCCGACCCGGCAAGCTTTCTGCTCACCATGCGCGGGTTCGAAATATTCCCCGACATGCTGGAGCGGTTCTTCGCCGTGTACATTCCCTGGCTGGAGCTGATCCTCGGACTCTGCCTTGTCGTGGGCCTGCTGTACCGGGCTGCGGCGCTCCTGTTCGCGCTGCTCATCTCCGGATTCACTCTCGCGATCCTGTCGGTCATGGCCCGGGGCATCGAGATCGATTGCGGATGCTTCGGTCTGCTGGCGGATTACCTTCACCTCCCGGATGCCGCGAACTATAAAGCAGTCATCAGAAACCTCGTATTCCTCGCCATGGCGCTCACCGTGTATTTCGTCAGAACGACCCGGTTCTCTCTGGATGAGCGTTTTCGGCCGGAGCCCTCGAAAGGAAACCATCACGCATGATCGACCTCGGCGCATTTGGACAAATCAGTTTCGACCTTGCATTCCTGTCGGCACTGCTCAGCATCGTCATCATTGACCTCATCCTCGCTGGCGACAACGCCGTGGTCATCGCCATGGCCGTGCGTTCCCTTCCCCAGGAGCAGCGCAGGAAAGGCATTCTGTTCGGCGCGGGAGCAGCAGTGCTTCTTCGGGTGATGCTCACCTTCTTTGTGGCCCAGCTTCTGAATATCAGCTATGTAAAGCTGGCCGGAGGCATCCTGATACTCTGGATAGCCGTAAAGTTGTTCGTGGAAGGCGCGCCCGAGGATGGACATGACCGGAAAGCGACGACCATCTGGCAGGCGATCAAGCTCATCGTCATCGCCGACATCACCATGTCGCTCGACAATATGCTTGCCGTGGGCGGCGCCTCCCACGGCAACATGTTCCTGCTGCTCTTCGGCCTGGGTCTTTCGATTCCCTTCATCGTCTTTACGAGCAACCTGCTTTCCATGCTCATGGACAAGTATCCGATCATCATCACCATCGGCGCGGCCATCCTGGGCAAGGTCGGAGGAGAAATGATGATCACCGATCCTTTTACCCTCAGGCTGCTGCCTGATGCCCTGTTGACGTCTGACAAACTGCACCCGCTGCCGCTCCTGCAGTATTCCGTGGAAGTTTTTTTCGCCGCAGGGGTGATCATTGCGGGAAAACTCCTGATGAAGCGGATGGCTGGTATCGGTGAGAAGGAGGTTGCGATGGTGCAATTCGCGGCAGAACAAGCGGAAGCGAGGGGCCCGAAAGCGATCCTTACCATATCACGCGAGTTCGGGAGCGGAGGCAGGGAGATCGGTCAGTCAGTTGCCCGAGAACTGGGATATGCGTATGTTGACCGGGAAGTGATCCTCGCGGACATCAGGGAGCATGGCGCGAAGTGGGAACAGTGGGCGCATGATCTCGATGAGCACCGTCCTACGGTATGGGAAAAGTACGACTGGTCCTTCCGGGGATTCGCCTCACTGGTACAGCTGCATCTGCTCGAACACGCGGAAAAGGGCGGGGTGGTCATCATGGGTAGGGGCGGCAATTTCGTTCTCAAGGATGTGGCCCATGCATACCGGATTCGCGTAACAGCCCCGCTGGACGTTCGGATCGAGCGCATCGTACAGCGGGAAGGCGTTGACCGGGAAACGGCACAATGGCTCTGCGAGAAGACGGACAGGGAGCGCGCCGGTTTTTTGCATGCGATCTACGGCAGCCGATGGGACGATCCCGCGGAATACGATCATGTCTATGCCGTTTCCGGCCAGTCCGTGGAACGCAATGTTAAGGAAGTCATTAAAGCGCTGACCGGGAGGCCCGTGACCTTCAGGGGACAGCAGACCCTTCGCCTTCTGACCGCTGCTGCGCGGATCAAGGCCGGCATTGCCACGAATCCCCGCTTTTTCATACCCGTGTTCGATGTTCTGCCTGACGGCGACGGCCTTGTACTGCGGGGCATCACCCACACACCCAAGGAACATACCCATATCGAAGAAGAAGCGCGCCGCCTCGCCGGCGATCTGCCGCTCAGATGCAAGCTCCATTACCGAAGATAGAAGGACACAGCATTGCTCTTCGCCGGCAGCTGCCTGGACTGCAATTGCGTCCATTATTGCCTTGACTTAACATGCCTGTCTGATATCATTTTGCTTTAGAATCAAACTAGCCGTGCGCTCCTGGAGGACATGTTGAAAAAGATCCTTTTCCTGTGCGGCATCCTGATACTGCTAACCTCGAACGCCGTCGCCAAGTTCGATCCCGCATTCACCTGGAACACGATGGAGACTCCGCACTTCTTCATCCATTACCATCAGGGCGGAAAGGATATTGCGCAGCGTGTGGCTGTCATCGCCGAGGATGTGCATGCCCGGCTCGTGCCCCGCTTGAAATGGGAACCGACAGGCAGGACGCACCTCGTCCTGGTGGATGCGGAGGATGATCCGAACGGCCTGACCACGGTTTTGCCGTACAAGCTCATCATCCTGTATCTCACCCAGCCCCTGGGTGAACCAGGCTTTGGTACGAACTCCTATGAAGAATGGATGAGGACGCTGATCACGCATGAGTACACCCACATCCTTCAGCTCGACATGGTCTCGGGAATTCCGAATTTCCTGCAGTATGTCTTTGGCCACGTCTATTTCCCCAACATGTTCCAGCCTGTCTGGATGATCGAGGGACTCGCAACCTACGAAGAAACGGAAAATACCGCGGGCGGCCGCGGCCGCTCGCCAGGATCGAACATGATCATCCGCATGGCCGTGCTCGAGGACCGCTTCCCCCGGCTTTCCCAGGCCGCGGTGTTCCCGGATTCCTGGCCCTCCGGGCAGGTCCCGTATCTTTTCGGTGAAGGATTCACCCGCTTTATTGCCGACAAATACGGGCAGGACAAGCTCGTGAACATCTACCGCACCTACAGCAGGCACGGCATACCCTGGTTCGCGGACCTGAACGGCAGGATCGTCCTTGGCAGGTGGTACAGCGATCTCTGGGAAGAATGGCACGACGAGCTCCGCATGCGCTATACCCGTGTGCGCGACGAGGTGATCGCCAGGGGGTTGACCTCATCCCTCGCGCTTACGAAGCGGGGCTACCTGAACGGCTTTCCTGTTGTGTCTCCTGACAATACCCGGATTGCGTACGCGGTCCAGAACGCTGACGAGTTTCCCGGCATCTATCTCATGAACCTGGACGGCACCGGGGACCGCAAGCTGGTGGAGAACACCGTATTCTGGTCCTCCGCGGGCGCAAGCATGGCGTGGAACGCGGACAGCAGCGGCATCTACTACACGAAGATCGATGTCCGCAAGAACACCTACCTGCACAATGACCTTTATTTTTACGATCTGAAAAAGGACCGGGAATCGCGCATCACGAACGATCTCCGTGCCCGCGATCCCAACCCTTCTCCGGATGGGAAAAAGCTTGTTTTCGTTACGAACAAACTGGGCAGGACCAGGCTGGCGGTGCTGGACCTTTCAGCTGTCAGGGAGTGCCCGGCAACAGAGAAGGACATAACGTTCCTTACGCGTGAAAGCGAAATCCAGTACGAGTCGCCCCGCTTCAGCCCCGACGGGACCATGATCGCGGTGGGGGTATGGCAACCCGGTGGATACAAGGACATCTGGATCCTCGATGCACAGGGCAACAAGGTAGAAGAGCTGATGCATGACCGCGCCATCGATGGAGGCGCGGCGTGGAGTCCCGACGGTAAACTGCTGTATTTCGCATCCGACCGCACCGGCATCTTCAACCTTTTCGCGTACGAACTCGCAACCAAAAAGATGTCCCAGGTCACGAACGTACTTGGCGGCGCTTTCACCCCAGCGCCGTCACCGGACGGCAAGCAGCTGATCTTCGCATCCTATAGTTCCCTGGGGCAGGACCTGCATATGCGGCCAGCTGACTCCTCGTCCTGGAAACCCGCGGATCCCTATGTGTCGTCTTACCCGACCATAACCTATGTTGACAAGCCCGTACCTGTTGAGAGCCGTTCCTATAATCCGCTCCCCACGCTCGTTCCGCGCTTCTGGATACCCTGGTTTGGCTACAGCAGCGAAAGCGGCACCCTGGGTGGCTTTTTAACGTTTGGTCAGGATGCAGTGCAGCGGCATGCCTACGTGCTCCAGGCTTTGTACAGCCCCAGCACCAACCGTAAATGGTATGCATTCAACTATGTGTACGACGGCCTCTACCCTGCGGTCGATTTTTCCGCGACTGACCTTGACGGCACATTCAGCGGTCTGCTGACCGACCCCACCGGAACATTGGATTACGTGCAGCGTGACAGAACCCTGGAGCTATCGCTCGTTTTCCCTCTGCTCAGCATACAAAAACAGCATAGTGTATCCATCGGCGTGCGGCGAAAAGACATCGAAGCGCTCACCGCGCTCCCGCCCTGGGCGGCATACAGCGGCCCTGTTCCGGCTGAGGGCCGCCTCGTGTCCCGAAGAATGAGCTACCGATTCAACAACGCAAAACAGTTCGGCTATTCCATCAGCCCCGAAAATGGCCGGACCATTGTGTTCGGCCATGAACGGCTGGACAAGTCCCTGGGCAGCGATATCGGGCTCAGCAAGTATACCGCGGACTGGCATGAGTATCTGAATTTGCCCATGAAACACCACGTCCTTCAGGCAAGGGCTTTCGCGGGCGTTTCAAGCGGCGAGGTGATACCGCAGCGATCGTTCCAACTCGGCGGGGACAATCCCGGAGATGTCGCACTGGCGATCGATGACAGGGCAATTTACCTTCGCGGCTACCCGGTGAATGCTTTCCGCGGCCAGCGTGCCGCCCTCGCGAGCCTCGAATACCGGTTCCCTGTGGCGAATATCGAAGCCGGCCTGAGCAGTGCCCCCTTCTTTTTCCGCAGGGTTCATGGCGCTGTATTCGGTGAAACTGGAAATGCGTGGGACGGCACATTCAGGAGCTCAGACCTTAAAAGCTCAGTAGGAGCTGAAGCGCGACTGGACGTGGACCTCGTTTATCGCCTGCCCATCACGTTTCGGATCGTTTTTGTGAATGGTCTTGACGACAAGGGGGAGAAGGGCATCTACTTCAGTCTCTGGGGGTCGTTGCTATAGACAACACGTTATCGGTTTGAACTGTTCAAACGATTTTAACTGTTTCAACGAAGGAGCATAATGATACTCGTAACAGGCGGCACAGGCTTTGTGGGCAAACACCTTATCCGGCGAATGCGGCGGGAAGGAATAGCTGTCAGGACAATTGCCAGAAATCCGGACAGGGCGCGGGAGCTCAAGGAGCTGGGCGCGGAAATCATCGGCGGTGATATTTTTGACAAGGCATCGCTCGAGGAAGCAGCTGAGGGTGTTGAACGTGTAATCCATCTGGTCGGCATCATCCAGGAATCCTGGAGTACGACCTTCCAGGGCGTGCACGTGGAAGGTACACGAAACCTGCTTGAAGCAGCGAAACAGGCCGGGGTCCGCCACTTCTTTTTCCAGAGCGCTCTCGGCACACGGCCCAATGCAAAGAGCGCGTATCACCGTACGAAGTGGGAAGCAGAGGAACTGGTGCGCGCGAGCAGCCTCCCCTTCACCATCCTGAGACCTTCGCTCATCTACGGTCCGGGCGACCTCTTCATGCTCCGGCTCGCGGACATGATCAGATTATCTCCCGTCCTGCCTGTTATTGGCATGGGCAGGTCAAAGGTGCAACCCATCTTTATCGAAGATGTCGTATCGTGCATTCTGAAGGCAGTGACCGGAGATTCGTTCCTGAACGAGATGTACGAGATCGGCGGCCCTGACCAGCTGAGCTACCAGGAGGTCACAGAGGCGATCGCCGATGCCATGCGAATAAAACGTCCGACCATCCACATGCCGCTGTTCTTCATGCGGCCCGCGGCCCGCCTGCTTGAAACGATCCTGCCCAAACCTCCGGTCACCACGGACCAGCTCATCATGCTGCAGGAGGACAACATCTGCAATATGCGCGACATCCGGGAAGCCTTCGGCGTAGAACCGGTCGGATTCCGGGAAGGGCTGAAGAGGTTCATAAAGCCTGCATAGATCACCGACCTCAAGCGAGTCCCATAATATTTAGCAAAGTTGCATATATTCAACACTTGTTTCTTCGTAGCAACCAATCCTCTGCCATTGCACCTGATTAGTGTTACTTTTTTTCCATACCCAAAAAATACCCATCATAGGCGATTTACTACTCCCCTGATAATATGATACGAATATTATCAATTGCATTCCCTTCTCTATCTCGAACCATCAAAGTAATACTTACATTGTATTCATAACTTTTCCCGAAAAGCCAAACCCTTTGCGAAAAGGGGACGGAATGCAACGGGTCTTCTCAATAACATGAGAAGATGGCCGGGCTGCCGAAGGATGATTCGTTATCTCAGGCATGCCCGGTTTTTTGTTTGCCTTCGCAATAACCGCGTCACACGGTGACACGGAAATCCTGCAGAACAAGGAGGAATAAGAGATGAGAAAGTTAGTGGTTATGGTAAGTGTGGCAGTGATGTCAGTATTTATCTTTTCCCAGGCAGCATTCCCCTGGGGATCTGCGGTGCACACGTATATCGATGATCATGTTGGTTCAACAAAAGCAAAGATCAATATCCGCGAGATGTTCGGCGGGACTGGCCCGGATATCTTCAATTACCGCTATGATCAATCCGCAATGATGCGGTATATGTATGGAAAGACTCACACGGAATTCATGCGTGTTTGGCGCGAGGCGGAGTCGATGCAGCAAAGGGCGCTGGCCTTCGGGTATGTCAGCCATAACGACGTCTGGGGTGCTGATGTCACGGCACATCACAACGGGATCACCTATGGGCAGGGCATGGGGTATGCCATCGCCAAAGCCGACATCCTGAAAAACATTCTGATACAGGCGCCGGAATTCGCCATCATGCCGGACGCGGTGGTGCAGGACATCGCTCATACGCTTGTCGAGACGGGCATCGATGTGCTGATGAAACATGTTGATCCGCAGATCGGCGCTAAAATGATCGCTGCAGCGATGAAGCCGCATCCGCAGTTCACGGAATTGATGGTCGAGGTCTATGCCAGGGACCTCAGCCGCGCTTTCAAAATCAGCAGAAAAGAAGCTGCAGAATTCATCATCGCGTCTGACAAGCAGTTCAGCCAGATCGAGGTCATGTACGGCCAGGCCCTGATGCAGGATGACGCGACGGCCGTACGGCTCCTCGCGGAACAGTTGGCAACCGCAGCGGTCGCCTATCTGGCGTCCAACGGCATTGTCCTGCCACCCGGCACGGACCTGTCGCTGCTCGCACAGTTCGGAATCGCGGCTGCCATGCAGATCTGCGCGCCGGACTTCTTCCCGGAAGTTGCGGCGACGATCAGTCTTGTCGATCAACAGCTTGATGCGCACAATGTAGAGTATCGTCATCAGCGTGAATAAAGTCTAACTGGCGAATTCATTTTCCCCCGGGCGCCGTTTTGGTGCTCGGGGCAACTCATCGCTTATATATAAATCCGGATTGTTGCCGAGAGAGTTGCGTTTATGAAAATTTGCTGCACTTACTTAATTTTTGTGATCGTGCACCTTTCCAATGTTTCCATCTTGCAGCCAGCCATTGCGCAGGACAGGATCGAACCGCGGCACGAAGACGCTGTGAGGAGCACAGGCACTACGAGCAGCGAACCGTCTCGATCCGCAGCTGACCGCACACCCGCATTACCTAATCCCGTAACTTCTCCCTCCATAACCGGCCCGACGTATCGCGATCCCTTAACCGATATGGAATTCGTCTTCGTTAAAGGAGGATGCTTCCCGATGGGAGACGTTGATTGGACCGGACGTGACAACGAACGACCGGTTCATGAGGTATGTGTAGATGACTTTTATGTTGGCAAGTACGAAGTCACCCAGGGCCAGTGGGAAACGCTCATGGGAAACAATCCATCAAGCGGAGAGTCGGGCAGAGATTTTCCGGTCAATGAAGTGAGCTGGACAAGCGCCACTTTGTTCGCCGAACAGCTCAGGAGCAAAACTGGAGCGAATTATCGCCTCCCTACTGAAGCGGAATGGGAATACGCGGCACGGAGCGGTGGCCGAAATGATAAATGGCCGGGAACAAACAACGAGGCGGATCTGAAGGACTATGCCTGGTACTCGGCTTCAAAAGTGTTCGACATCCATCCGGTCGGACTCAAGAAGCCGAATGACCTTGGCCTCCATGACATGGCCGGGAATGTGAAAGAGTGGGTGTCGGATTGGTATGAGGAAAATTACTATGCCGACAGCCAAAAGCATAATCCCCGGGGGCCGCACAGCGATGTTATCCAATCCTGGTCGCGGGAATATAAACGCAAAGTTCATCGAGGCGGATGCGCTAACGACAATGCATCGCGGATCAGAACATCGTACCGAGATAAAGACGATATTGATCGCAGGCATAAGGAGATCGGTTTTCGTCTTGCAATCCAGATCGCGTCCGAACAGGCGGGAACCGCTGTAATCAGATTCCATCCGCCCGTGAAGCCGGGTGACAGAGTACGAATCAAATACCCGGAAGGGAAACATGCATGTATCGTGAATGAAATTCGTTCGAGCGGCCTGATCGTGCAAAGAGATCCTAAGACCATCGGGCATGCGAATGAAGCTCCAGCCCCGCAGTTTATCCCCTATCTCATTGTTGACAAACTTGAGCGAAGCAACCCCGGTTCACCTGGTCCTGGCACGACCATTGGCATTGGAACAGGCGCTGCCCTTGGAACCATCGCGGGAGCCATCATTGGCGCGAGTATTTCGGGATTGCCACCACCGATCGCGGAATATGCACTCATCGGTGCCGGTCTCGGTACATGGCTCGGAGCGATCGTTGGCGTGAACATTCCAGGTGGACAGTGGGAACAGGTACAGTACATACAACTATGCACAGTGGATAAGCAACCGCATAATTGCGGGCAAACAGTTGAGACACCGCCGCTTCAGTCGGATAAAGACGAGGTCCCATGAAAAGACTGCGGCTCTTGATATTTCTTATGGCGGTCTTATGTAATGCAGCCGATCTTCAGCTCGCCTTTGCACAAGACAAGAACGAATTGCGGGCCGAAGAAGCAGATAGAAGCATGGTTATAACGAGCATTGAATCAATCCAATCCGCACCTGACAGCAAACCAGCTTTAGCTGAAGTCGCAACCTCCCCCCCCATAACCGGCCCGACTTATCGGGACCCCATTACGGGCATGGAATTCGTATACATTAAAGGCGGATGCTTTCTTATGGGAGATGTTACGGGAACAGGTCGTAATAATGAGCAACCGGTTCATGAAGTTTGCGTAGAAGACTTTTACCTGGGCAAGTACGAAGTCACCCAGGGCCAATGGAAAACCGTGATGGGTTACAACCCGTCTAACGGCAAAATCGGAAATGAGTATCCCGTAAATGAAGTGAGCTGGACCGCCGCAAGTCAGTTTGCTACGCAGCTCAAGAGCAAGACTGGCCTGAATTATCGTCTGCCGACCGAGGCCGAATGGGAATATGCGGCGAGGAGCGGAGGTCGCAATGACAGGTGGCCGGGCACGAATAAGGAGTCTGAGCTGAAAGACTATGCCTGGTACTCGGGATTCGAAGATCGAGACATTCACCCCGTTGGACTCAAGAAACCGAACGACCTGGGCCTGCATGACATGTCCGGCAATGTGAAAGAATGGGTGTCTGATTGGTACGAGGATACATACTTTAAGAACAGCCCTAAATACGATACCGGGGGGCCACACAGCGACATAATCCAGTCCTGGTCGCGGAGATACAAACGCAAGGTTCATCGAGGTGGATGTACTAACGACAAGACATCGCAGGTCAGAACAGCGTACCGAGATAAAGACGATCTTGATCGCAGGCATAAGGAGATCGGCTTCCGTCTTGCGATCCAAATAATACCAGAGCAAACGACAACCATATCATACAGGTTCCAGCCGCCTGTCCTGCAGGGCGACAGGGTCGACATAAGATATGCTGAAACGAGAGATGAATTCCGTGTGATGGAAATTCGCCCGGACGGTTTGATGGTGAAGACCGAGCACATGGACTCCACGCCGCAGTTCATACGGTACGTCGATATCGACAGCTTCAAAGTAAGCATTCCACGGACGCCGGGCCAGGGCGCGGCAAACGGCATTGGCAAAGGCGCCGCATTTGGCGCCTCCGCAGGTGCAATTACCGAGCTGGGGAATGCTCTTTTTATGATATCCCATGCCGCGAGCGGAGCCGGCGCGGGAATGCTGATCGGAGCAACCATAGGCGCTGCTTACCCGGGGAGAAGGTGGGAGGATGTCCGCCATGTCGAACGATTTGTTGACAAACAGACAGGTGCGCCTGATATCTCGCAGGGCTTGCAGGCAGCTGCCGATAGGCCGCTCAATGCGGCCCGCGAAATCCGTGCAACCGCAGGTGATCTGGCCGGATCTGCGCCGAAAAGCAAACTGCAGTTTGGCTCCTTTATCCCCTATACAGAGATATCCCATTCGCGCGGCGGATCTCCGGATTACCTCTATATTAATAATCTTGAGAGCGGGGTTGGTTTTGGCTTCAGGCTGAGATACGAGCTTGCCAGCCACTTTGCTATTGAATGGTCTTCAGCAGCAACCCTGCATTCCATAAAGAAAGCGGCCACTGATGAAGATTCCATTCAGGACCAGATGCTTTCCAGCACCGAGCTCGGGATCAGGTATGCAGCGTCAGCCTTTGGTTCTTTGGTAGAGCCATATATTCAGGCCGGTCTGGGCTATCACTGTCTTGGCGATCTCGATTCCCTGGCAGACTGCCATTACCGCGGCTTTGGAAGGCAGATTGGAATCGGCATCGCATACCCGATATGGGAACGGCTTTCACTTTCAGCCGGCCTGACAGACAGAAGGATCGTCTTCAGCGATGGTACATGGATTGGTTCACGGAACGTGCAGGTGAATGCTGTCACATTTGATATTGGACTGACTACCCACTACTAGGAAAGGCTGGTCGCATTTCTTGCGCACAGGACCAATGACAACTATAGGTTCCAGGCTGATCACGAGAGCTTTTGCCGTGGCACTGCTCGTATCCTTAGCTACAGGCAGCTGCGGCGGCACGCGCGGCGCAATAACAGGCAGGGTCGTTACAGCGGATGGCAATGGCATTTCGGGAGTATACCTTGAATCCCGTTTTGACGGCCCAGGCAGCGGTTGTACCAGTATCACCACGGTAAGAAATACGACAACGGATGCAGATGGAAGTTACATATTATACGTTCGCGACGATGAGACAGAGGGCACTATTATGCCCAAGAAAACGGGATATGCTTTTACCCCGTGGCAGCGGACTATTTCCTCAAAAGACAACAATGCTATACGAGACCAGGATTTTGTCGCGACTGCGTCAGCGGAATCCTCCGTTACGCAAAACGGAAGCATTAACAACTCGGCCGTATTCACACCCGTGGCAGTAATATCGATCATGATAAGCCCCTCCGATCCCAGCATCGAGAAAAGTGCCTCTTTACAATTCACGGCCATGGGCACACTCACTGATCCCAGCCTGCCGGCTCAGGACCTGACGACAATGGTTGTCTGGAGCTCATCGGATTCAACGCTGGCAACTATCGATGAAGCCGGAATGGCAACGGCACACGAATCGGGTATCGCCATAATACGTGCAAGCCTTGGTCACCTAAATACTGAAACAACCCTAATGGTGAAGTAACGGACTGAGAAACCAGAGGCGCACGACGCAAGTATCGTCAAGCACGTCGTTTGAAATGCTGACTCAGGGATGGTGATAATGAAACTGGTCCGCTCAATGATCGCACCTCTTGTCGTGGTTGTATTCTGTACAAGCGGCCCATGGCCGGCCTTTGCACAGGACAGGGGACGGCATCTGTCCGAAACAGCTAGCGGACCTACGGACGCCATTAGCAGCGACGCTGCTCAGACAGCACTTGATTTCAAAACCTCCCCCTCAATAACCGGCCCAACCTATCAAGATCCTGTGACCAGCATGGAATTCGTCTTCGTCAAAGGCGGATGCTTTCGGATGGGAGATATCGACGGAACCGGGCGTGATAATGAACGACCGGTGCATGAGGTATGCGTGGATGACTTTTACATGGGCAAGTATGAAGTCACCCAGGGCCAATGGATGAGCATTATGGGGAGCAATCCGTCTAAGGGAAAAACAGGCAATGAATATCCCGTGAATGAAATTAGTTGGTCAACCGCGGCCACGTTCGCTTCTCAGCTCGAAAGCAGAACAGGCGTCCATTATCGCCTTCCTACAGAAGCTGAATGGGAATACGCGGCAAGGAGCGGTGGCAGGAATGACAAATGGCCGGGTACGAATATTGAGATGGAACTGAAAGACTATGCATGGTACTCGTCCTTAAAGGAACGGGAAATTCATCCCGTGGGGCTCAAGAAGCCGAATGAACTCGGCTTGTATGACGTAGCTGGCAATGTAAAAGAGTGGGTGGAGGATTGGTACGATGATCAATACTATGCCGGCAGTTCAAAACAGAATCCCAGGGGACCCTACAGTCACATTATCCGGTCCTGGTCAAATACGTACGAACGCAAAGTCATTCGCGGAGGCTACTATGATAACAATGCATCACGCATCAGATCGTCGTACCGGGATAATCATGGTGTTAACCGCCGGCATAAGGAAATCGGTTTTCGGCTGGCAATACAGATAACTGCTGAACCGACAGAATTCTCTTCAATCATGTTTCATCCGCCGATCCAGACCGGCAGCAGGGTCCGGATAAGATATTCGCAAGGTCGAGATCATTTTATTGTGAAGAAAATTCTTCCTGATGGGTTGATGGTAAAGGGAGATGATGAGGGAATCGCTTCGCCCATTCTCATCCGCTACAGTGAGATGGACAGCTTGGAAGTTAGCATCCCGCGTACCCCAGGCCAGGGAGCAGTAAGGGGCGTCGGAATAGGCGCCGGGATCGGCGCAGCACTGGGAGCAGTTGCTGTGGCCACAGGCGCAATTGAAGTATCGGCATTTGGCTTGGGCGAGATTGGAGCAATTGTCAGCGTTGGTTCAGTTCTTGCGGCCGGTGCTGCCATAGCGGCCTTAGTTGGAACATCCGTGGGGAAGAACGAGCCTGGCGATCGCTGGGAAGAGGTCACGCATGTCGAACGTTATGTTTACAATCAGGCAGGAGCAAATACTATTGTTCATAATCAACAAGGGTACAGCGATAAACAGCCGGATACATCCGAAGCTGTCCTGAGCCAGGCGATATGATTCGGTTCTGATATCAAATAAGGAAAGCAATTTACTGAAAAACGAGCCCTCATGATAAAACATTTGTTTCTGATAGTACTTTTTATAGTCTTGTTCGATTCTGCTGTTGCACAAACAGCCGTTGCAGCCGATATCTCAACATCCCCCACAATCACCGGCCCGACCTATCGCGATCCCGTCACGGGAATGGAATTCGTGTTAGTCAAAGGCGGATGCTTTCCGATGGGAGATATTGAAGGATCCGGGCGTGACAATGAACGACCGGTCCATGAGGTCTGCGTGGATGACTTCTACATGGGTAAGTACGAGGTCACGCAGGACCAATGGAAAACCATCATGGGAAGCAATCCGTCCTCCGGCAAAAGAAGCATAGAGTACCCTGTCAATGAAGTCAGCTGGATAAACGCAACCATGTTCGCTTCTCAGCTTTCAAACAAAACCGGCGTGCATTATCGTTTGCCGACCGAAGCGGAATGGGAATATGCGGCGCGGAGCAGGGGCAGCAATGACAAGTGGCCGGGAACGAACAACGAGGCGGATCTGATGGACTATGCATGGTACTCGGCATCAAAGGAGCGGGACATCCATCCGGTGGGGCTCAAGAAGCCGAATGATCTTGGCCTTTACGATATGGCTGGAAATTTAAAGGAGTGGGTATCGGATTGGTACTATGACAAGTCATATAGCACCAGCCAAATACAGAATCCCAGAGGCCCCCACAGTGATATCGTCAATTCCTGGTCGAAAAAGTACGGGCAAAAGGTCGTGCGCGGGGGGGACGTTAATGAAAAGGCATCCGCGATCAGATCATCGTATCGCGATAAAGACGACGTTGACCGTCGGCATGAGCAGATAGGCTTCCGCTTGGCAATCCAGATATCGTCCGCACCGACAGAAGCCTATTCCACCAGATTTCAGCCATCGATCCAACCGGGTGATCGAGTCCGAATAACCATCTTCAATAATAAAAAGATATTCATCGTGGATCAGATTCGTTCTGACATCATCCTGGTGAAACCCTATAACGATTCAGATCAATCCGACAATATGTTGAGCACGAAAATACTCATGACACCGTCTCCATACCAGTCGATCCGCATAGAGGAGATCGAACATCTCGAGCTTCTCGATCTCCGCTTCAGCAGTCAAAACACCGCCAATGATATTGGGAGAAATGTTGTTATGGGATCGTTAATCGGCGCCATTACCTTTGCATCAGTTCCGGCTGGGCTGGTGGGCGCAGGTGTTGGAGAGGTGGTGGGAACAGTATTGTCCACAACCTTTACTGGAAAGCAGTGGCGTGATATTGAGTATGCAGAACGATTACCTGGCATACAAGCAAGTGCCGGTACTGTCAACAATGAACAGTCCGGGTCCCCAGAATCTACGCCAGACCCATCCCATGAAACCGGTTCTGAGGCCAACGGTCCTGAATCGCCTGCACCAGCAAGAAAGCTAACCGTAGGCTTCTTTTTTCCCTATACACAGATCTTACATCCGCATCTACGGTCTTCTGACCGTATTTATCTCAATAGTCTGGATAACGGAGCAGGGCTCGGCATCCGGTTGAGATTTGGACTCACCGAACATTCTGCCCTTGAATGGTCTTCCGCGGTTACCTCACATTCCCTCAGCCCGGGGGCATCTCGAAAAGCGACCATTCAAAACCAGGTGCTTTCCAGCACAGAACTCAGTCTCAGGTATGTGTTTTCCTCGGCCGTACCAGCAATCAATCCGGCTATTCTGGCCGGATTGGGTTACCACTGTCTTGGCGACACTGATTATCTATTCAGCGAATGTCATTATCAAGGATTAGGCCAGCAGCTCGGGCTCGGAATTGAATTCCCGCTGAACATGCAAAGCTCCCTTTCTGCCGGATTATCCGGAAGAAGGATAGTCTTCGACCGTGGAAAATGGATCGGCACCGGGAGTGTGCTGGTCAACACCGTGACAATCGATATAGGATTGACTGCTCGATTTTAAGGAAGGTTGGAATAGCCATGCAACGACAAGATCAAGCAAAGGTTACATGCGCCTGGCCGGTGAAGGCATTCGCTGCTGCGCTGCTGATATGTTTAAGCACGGGAAGTTGCGGTGTTGAAGACAGGGATCCTGCCGGCGGCGTGTTTATGGGCAGGATCGTTACTGATGAAGGCAACGGGCTTGCTGACGTTACGGTTTATTATTCAGAACCTTATACTTATTCTGGTGGCGGCGGCTGTTATTCAAGAAACGCGATTAAAATGAATGTCTACGGGGCAACCGCAACCGACAGCAATGCATATGCCACCGCAATAAATGGACAAATACGTGATCAGACGTCGACCGATGCAGACGGATATTTTGTACTGTATACCGAAAGTAAACGAAAAACAGGCGATCTTACCCCATCAAAAACAGGATATACTTTTAATCCTGCAAGCAGACGCGTATCAGTTTCAGAGACGGGTGCCGCACGTGACCAGAATTTCGTAGCTTCTGGCTCTACTCAAGCAATGGCCGGAAATAGCATTCAGCATGTAGTAGCAATGAGTCCACCAAATCCCGTTGCTCATGAAAAGGATATCGTAGCCCGAGCTGCTCACGCAGTAACAATAATGCCAGATGGTACGCTCTGGGCGCGGGGGTCCAACGCATACGGTCAACTCGGGGACGGAACGATCGAGGATAAAGACTCGCTTGTTCGGATCGGCATTGAGAATGATTGGGCAACCGTTTCAGTCGGTTATTATCACACGGTTGCGTTGAAGACCGATGGCACGCTTTGGGCGTGGGGTAGCAATGATCATGGTCAGCTTGGAGATGGGACGACAGTGGTCAAACATGTGCCAATACGGATCGGCCTTGATAATGATTGGGCGCTCACGGCTGCAGGGGAAAGCCACACTGCGGCAATTAAGACCGATGGCACACTCTGGGCATGGGGAAGCAACACGTACGGACAGCTTGGTGATGGAACGACACTGAACAGATATGCTCCCGCATGGACAGGCAATGCGAACACCTGGGCGGCTGTTTCCGTGGTCGGCAATCATACGGCAGCGGTCACGATTGATGGCACGCTCTGGACGTGGGGAAATAACGCTTGGTGTCAACTCGGGGACGGAACAAATACATATAGATATTCACCGATAAATGTTCCTTAAAGGAATTGCGGAAAGATAACGTCTTGCATAGTAGATCCACATATCTGGTCCGCATGCCTGGGTCGGGCCAAGATAACGATTTGAAATGTCTGGCGTCTGATGAAGAACGCGTGCATATATGGGCTTTAGAATGTTGTTTCTGACAGCCAATTGGCATATTTCTATGGGCTGAAAAGCCTTATAAGACCAATTTGGGGCATGACTTTGGCGGTGTAAGGCATTAAAACAGCTATTTTGTGAATGATACCGATTGAATGTCAGCAGGTTAGCCTGGTCCTACCCGCATATAGGTGAATGACGCAATGGACACCTTAGGGATGTTGAGTCATAGATTCTGCAGGAGGTACGAATGGTCGCAATAAAGCCAAATAAGCATGGTGCGATTTCACTAATATATTTTGCCGTCATCGTTTCAATACTTTTCCTCGGCAGCTGCGGAGGAGGAGGGAATGCGGGCGACGGTTTGGTAAATGATGATAACGGATCTGCCAGGCAATATACCGTGGGAGGCACGGTAAGCGGGTTGAGCGGAACGGTCGTGCTTCAGAACAACGGCGGCAATGATCTTACTGT
Source organism: uncultured Nitrospiraceae bacterium (assembly GCA_964447405.1). Lineage (GTDB taxonomy): Bacteria > Nitrospirota > UBA9217 > UBA9217 > UBA9217 > JALNZF01. The sequence continues at coordinate 91,899 of CAYUSP010000006.1, forward strand.
GTCGGCAAATGGTCAATTTACCTTTTTGAAAACCGTGGAGGACGGAAGCTCTTACAGTGTGACTGTCTTGACGCAACCTGTCGAGCAGACCTGTTCTGTGTCGAGCGGAACGGGAACCCTTTCAGGTGCGAATATATCAGTTGTTGTCGTAACGTGCTCGGCGACCGCCTATTACGTGGGAGGCACACTAAGCGGATTGAGCGGAACGGTCGTGCTTCAAAACAATGGCGGCAACAATCTTATTATCACGGCAAATGGTCCATTCACATTTCCCCTAGCTTTGGCGGATGGAAGCCCTTTTGCCGTTACGGTCCTGACGCAACCCGCTGGACAGGCCTGTTCTGTTGCGAATGGTACTGGATCACTTGCCCACGCAGATGTGACAAATGTTGCGGTAATCTGTTCGACGATCACTCGTACCCTTGCCATTGCGAAAGGCGGCACCGGCACGGGAACCTTATCATCTGCGCCTGCCGGAATCGATTGCGGTCCTGTCTGTTCAGCATCTTATCCGCTCGGCACCCGGGTCACACTGACTGCTGTTCCTTCATCAGGCACGATCTTTGAAGGATTCAGCGGCGGCTGTACAGGTATAACGTCATCATGTACCCTTACGCTTACAGGGGATACTGCTGTCTCTGCCATACTGAATTCGGCATCCTTATCGAAAGCCGGTAATCAGATCGGTCTTGATGGCGGTTCCGCTGTCGTGGTGCATCAGAAAACCGCCAATCCTCCAACCTCAACACTGGATCTGACCACGTTCACGATAGAAGCATGGGTCTTCCCCCTTGCCGATCAGGATATGCTTATTGTGGCTGACAGTGCGTACTATCTAATGGTTAAAGCGCCGACCGCCACTCAACCGCTGGGCGTTGAGTTTGCAGTTCTGACCTCAACCGGTTTTCCTGCTTTCAAGTTTTTCGCGGGGAGCATTCGACCATTTAAACTCGCTCAATGGAATCACGTCGTCGGAATGGTGGACAACATCAACAAGTATCTTTGGCTGGGAATCAATGGCGAACTGACAGGGCCACTGTCCATTGCGGGGAATGTGGACACCAGCTATTCACAGACCTTTTCCGTGGGAAACGCGTATCCTTCAAGTCTGGGGAATTATCCGTTCATTGGTCGCATTGACGAAATCCGGCTTTCATCGGCGATTCGCTATAACGTTGATTTCACTCCATCATCCCTGCTGGATCCTGATGGGTCCACTGCCGGACTTTGGCATTTTGATGAAACGGCCAGCGCGGCAAGTTTTATTGATTCATCCGGAAACAGCAATATGCTCATTGGCTTGAACGGGGCGGCGGCAATTGCAGGGACCAGGGATGTTCAGGCAGGCGGGAACAGCCTTTTCTATTCGCTTATCAGGTTTGATCAGTCATCAATCATATTGCCCACTGCAGGCCCCATTGCGATAGGGGATTTCAATAACGACGGAAGCAACGATATGGCAATCGCAGGAGTTTACTCCGCTGCCAGCAGCAGTCTTGGCATTCTCCTCGGCAGGGGAGGTGGCATCTTTGGCCCTGCAACTCTGTTCTCAACTGGTGAAAACGGCGCCCACTCATCAATAGCAATGGCAGATTTCAATAAGGATGGGCATGTGGATCTTGCTGTGACAAATTGGTCGAAAAACGACATTTCAATCCTGCTGAACACGGGCGCCGGTAGTTTTGGAACACCCGCAACCTTTGCCACTGGGACAAATCCCGGTTCCATTGCGGTTGGTGACTTTAATGGTAATGGAAATGCGGACCTGGCAGTTGCAAATTACGGCAGCAATTCGGTCTCCGTTTACCTTGGGACCGGTACGGGATCATTCGGATCTTCGACAAGCTACTCAGTAAGTGCAAATCCAAATTCCGTTGCAGTCGGCGATTTCAACCAAGATGGTATCCTGGATCTGGCGGTTGCGAACAGCGGCGGCAATACGGTTTCCATTCTTCTGGGGACCGGCACAGGGTCCTTTGGACCTGCAACCAACTTCGCGGTGGGCAATGGTCCGAGTTCGAGCCCGAGATCCATCGCACTCGGAGACTTCAATAAGGACGGGAATCTGGATATCGCAACGGCAAACTTCGGCAGCAATAATGTCACCGTCCTGTTGGGTTCCGGCACGGGTTCCTTCGGAACTGCTGCGAATTATGCCGTACCATTCGGCGGACCGGGCAATTTAGCAATTGGCGATCTCAATGGAGATGGGGCGCTGGACATTGAAGTTGCAAGTATCGGAGGCAATGCGGTTTACGTCGTTCTTCTGGGGAATGGGAGCGGTTCTTTCAATGCAGCGATACCATATAATACAGGCGACAATCCTTTGTCCGTCGCGATCGGAGATCTAACCGGAGACGGCAAACCGGATATGGCAATGGGCGTCTCTTTCAGTAAAATTCATATATATGTTGCGCGGTGACCTTTGGGATATCTGGGATATCCGGGTCGGACCAAGACAGCGGCTTGAAATGTCTTGCGTATGATGAAGAAAGCGTGCATATAGGGGCTTTAGAATGCTGTTTCTGACAACCAATTGGTTTATTTCTATGGGCTGAAAGACTTATAAGACCAATTTGGGGCATGACTATGGCGGTGTAAGGCATCTAACTGCTATTTTGTGAGCGATACCGATTGAATGTCAGCAGGTTAATCTGGTCCGACCCGGGTAAGCGAGGGGTAAGCGACATTTCCGGATCTATCATGATGCAAACAGGTCCCTTCGTGCAAAGATCATATTCATGGCTGAACATCATCGCATGTGTCATTCTTGTTGTATTCTCGACAAGCAGCGCTCATTCCATGGATCTCGGATTCTATGGAACCTTTGGCCTCGGATCAGCCAACTGGTCGGTGGACAGCACTGATACCACTAACACCTGGAGCATTCACAAACGCCATGAACACACTGGATTCGGGTTTGTTCTTGATGATTATCCTAATAAAGACCTGGATCTGAATTATCACTTGAATGTAGGGTATCATCGTTTCGGCAGATTCTCAGGTTTGATGGCAAGCAATGCATTCGGTTATCATAAATATTTGACACCGACGACCAGATTCCGGGTAGGACCGGAGATCCGGCTGGATTTGGTTAATGGCTACGAACATGCAGGTTTATATAATGGATTAGGGATAGGTCCTGTCGCAGGCCTCAGTTGGGATGTTGGAAGCATTTTCTCATTCGGGATAGTAACCGGTTACCAATATCTGTCCTATGACAACCGATGGTACTGGAACGCTGGTCACAGGCGAACCGAACGCCTTTTCTATATCAACGTTGAAATGTTGTTCAAAACCAAAAAGCATCGTAGATATTATGAACCGTTGATCTGATTCGGACAAATCCGAAGGGAGTTTATATACGCGGCACATTACGTCATATCTGCATATCTTTGATATTCGGGTCGGACCGAGGCAACCACTTGAAATGCTTGTCGTATGATGAAAAAAGTTCACATACGGAGGCCTTGGAATGCCGTTTTTAACAATCAATTGGTCTTATTAAGAAAGAGAAAGTAAGCGGACGAAATGCCCAGAGCGGACCGGCATTATCTACCCGGGCATGTCTAGCACATTACTAACTGTTGCCATTGGTAAATATTGGTTTAAGGCATCAAAACAGCTACTTTTGGAACGAAACTGATTGATTGTCAGCAGATTAGCTTGGTCCGACCCGGGAGAATGGGTCCTTTATCCTCATTAGGGAGAAAAAATTATGATTACGATCAGAAGCAATATAATGAGTCTCGTCAGTCTGGTTATTGTCTATTTAATACTTCTTTCTCTTTTCGGCTGTGCTATGTCAGTGCCTCAAGCACAATTCGTTGATGTGCCTCAGGTCCCGGTAACGCAGGCAAAAGGGAACCTGTTCATAGGTCCTTTTATTGATAGAAGAGGATATGATGAAAATATCAGCCACGAGCATCTAGGGACAGTACGAGGAGGTTTTGGAAATGTAATAAAGCGCGTTCAGGATTCGAGAGGGGTAGATGAATTTGTCAGAGACCAGGTCGTAAACGTTGCACGTTCAGCGGCTATAATGGCGGAGGGTACCCCAAGCGCAATTTCAATCAAAGAAGATGGAAGCTGGGAAATCGGGGGTAAAAAGGAATTGCGAGTAGCGCGCCCCCTTCTGGCTGGCGTTATCAACAGGCTCATCATTGAAGTCTTGATGCAGAGAACAGTAGACATGGATATTGACATCGCTTTGATCGATCCGACAGCGAACAAGCCAGTGTGGAAACAGAAGATGGTAGCGCACTATTCAAACGGTATGGGATCGGGGATCATGGAAGACGTAGAACAACTCAAAAGCTGGTTGGCGAAAGTTGTGCAGGACGAAGCATTAAAGTATTTTACCTCAGCTGAATTCCAGGATGCACTGTCTTCGATTTCAAGAACAACTGCAGATCAGAACCGTATCGCGGCGACCGGCACAGAAGGGGCTGTTGTTCTCACTCAACAAGAAGACCTGTTCAGGAATGGAGATTTCTTTTACTCGAGCGAATCCGGTTATCAAAAAATGAACGCCGTGGGCGTTATTTCAGAAACATCTCATAGAAGATTGGCCATACCTATAGCCGGTGCGATTTTACCGCCGGAAGACTTCTATTATATTGAAGGAGAACATGCTGTCGTAGTCGTTCCCGATAAAAAGCCATTCTTTTATACCAGTATCAAGCCATCTCTCATAAAACTTGTGCAGCTCGATTTTGATAAGAAAGAAAACAAAAGGTTTGTAATTTTTGAAAATTTTAAATCGGAGAGGCAGCTTCCCTTTGAATCTGAATCAGTGAACGAAAGAATTCATAAGATTCTTCCGACTAAAGAGTTCAAGCCAGGGGAGTATGCTTTCATCGTAGGCGGAAAAGAGATCATGGCTTTTGACTTTACAATTGGTCCATAAGTCGTTTCATGACCCTAAGCAGATTAGCTTGGTCCGACCCGGGAGAATCGCGGGAGCTCCGGCTATATCCGGGTCGGACCAAGACAACGGCTTGAAATGTCTGGCGTCTGATGAAGAAAGCGTGCATATAGGGGCTTTAGAATACTGTTTCTGACAACCAATTGGTTTATTTCTATGGGCTGAAAGACTTATAAGACCAATTTGGGGCATGACTATGGCGGGGTAAGGCATCAAAAACAGCTGTTTTGGAACGATACTGATTGTTTGTCAGTAGGTTAATCTGGTCCGACCCGGGTGACCCGGGTATAACGCAGTTACATCTACAGGAGATGACCATGTCAAAAAGAGTTTTGTGCTTCTTAATACTCGCATGGTCCTTTGCTTCGCTGGCCATTGGCTGCAGCGGCAAGGGCGGATCAAGCGATACGGCCGCATCACCCGGCACTCTCACGGTAATCGTGGAAAACGGACATAAAGGCAAGGTTCAAAATGCGATTGTGGTCCTTGGGGACAGCGATGGAGCAATGATAACTTTCACGGCGACAGATTCCAACGGCGAGGCAACTTTCATGAACGTTCCTGCGAACGCCACGGTTACCGCGGCAAAGAGCTGTGTTTACTCGGGCAGCACGAATACCCGCTATAGCCTTGCCATTCAGTATGATGTAAACACACCTACCGTTACGATGGAATTCGATGGCTTGACCAGTTGTGAATCCGCACTGGGTACCGTTATCGTGAAGGTTACAAACCTGCCCGCAGGAACGCGCTATGTTGATTTTACACCTGATGGGCAGATCTCCAGCATGACCGGGAGTAATGCTTCTGCGACGATCAGCATTTATCCGGATGCTGTTCAAAGCGACGGAAAGGTCTCGATTGTTGCAATTCCGCTTGATGCGACCGGCCGCGCACTGAGCTTTGGCGCGTTGACCGATCTGACCCTGGTCTCCGGCATGACAGTTACCATTGCGGCAAACCAGACGTTGGGCACCGTTCGCTATCAAATAGACAATATTCCTTCATCTGCAAAATATGTCAGTCCTTCCATGTGGGTATCAAGAAAGAATATGTACAGTTCAACCATGGCTATGCCGGGATGGCAGTACCTTGCATCGACCGGAACATCCACAGTTGCATCGGTTCCTTACGTCCCTGCATTCGGAGATATGTTCAGCCTATCTGTAATGCTGAGTCTTGATCAAAATAGTAATGGTATGATGGATGCCATGCAAATGATGAGCAAGTGGTATTCAGCTGAGCCTGGAGACCAGGTTTTTGATGTATCGCAGATGCCGGTTATACCTTCCAATCTTGCTGTTACCCAAGGTACGACAGCCACGCCGACATTGTCATGGAGCGGGACCGATGCAGCAGCATACTTGCAATGGCTGTCAATGAGCATTACAACGGCTGCCACGACTACATACAATCCTATTGATGTTGACTCTCTTGCATCTCCCATGAGAACCGGCATAACATTCCCGCAACTGCCGGATTCGCTGGCTGCATTCAGACCAACTGGAGTTATTCAATTTACGGTCGGGAATTATCAATCAGATCTGTTTTCAGGATACGCTGACTATCAATCAAAGATAGAACAGTATAATAACGGCACATGGACGCCGCCGGCAAATTATACAATGAAATATGGTATGGCAAATTACTCGTCCAACCAGGCCCTTGCGCCGACGGTGAATAGTAACGCTGCTCCGGCACTGCGAGTTCCAAAGAGACACTATATCCGGGTCGGACCGAGGCAAGCACCGGGAATTCTTGACGTAAGATAAACAATATGAGCTGAGAGAATCTACAGCATCTTATACGAATAGAATAGGGCATGAAAATGCCGGTTTAAGGGATCAATACAGCTACTTTTGGAACGATAATGATTGATTGTCAGCAGGTTAGCTTGGTCCGACCCGGGTAAGGGGTAAGTGGGTAAGCGGTACGACGCTCACATGTATTCGGAGAAAAAACCTTGAATAAGACTGCAATATTCAAACCGCTCAAGCTGATCACAGCTCTAATTCTGGTTGTACTTATGACATCCGGTTGCAGGAACCGTAAAGAGGATAATACCAACCGCGGATGGATTGCCATCAACTCTCCGACAACAGACGATAGATACACCACTGATATAGATATGCTGAGATTAAGCGGAACTGCATTTGTCAGCCCGACCGGTGCATACTTGGATTATGATTGGACCAATTACCATTATATCGGCAGTACTGGTGTGACGGTAAACTGGAAGAACGAAAACACCGGACAGGTCGGGAATGCATCAGCAGGATTTGGAACATGTTATACGGGCTCTGAATATTTCCCCCTTGTATATTTATGCAATACGACGTGGAGTGCGGATGTACCGCTAATCATGGGTACCAATTTTATCACTGTTACGGCTGGAGACAATTCGGGCAATGAGGGATCGGCTTCAATAGCCATAACTCGAATAATCGACATCACGCCACCTGTTGTTATATCCACCAATCCTGCCTCCGGCGCGGTCGAAGTGCCTGGAGGGACTTCCATCACCGTAATGTTCAGCGAGGCAATGGACCCCTCATCTTTGAATGGGACCACTTTTCTGCTTTATGATGAAGGTAATAATCGGATCAATGGCACGGTCATCGCATCGGGAGCGACAACCATTTTTACACCGACTGTGTACCTTGCAGGCAGCAGAACGTACAGGGCTGCGATTACCACAGGTGCAAAGGATCGCTCCGGCGGCAATTTCCTGCAGACGGCATATTCGTGGTCCTTCACGGTTGACTCGGTTCCGCCAATGATAACGAGGATCGCGCCTCAAGGTTTTGAAGTTGAGTTGAACAGCAGCATTAGCGTCGAGTTCCTCGAAGAAATAAATTACGCCACGATAAATGCAACCTCATTTATCGTGAAAGACGGCAGCAATGATCCCGTTGTCGGACCGGTTTCATATTATGCAAAAAAAGCCATGGTCACGCCAGTGAACAGCCTGCGCAACTCTGAAGTATATACAGCAATGATAACAACCGCAGTCGCTGATCTGGCCGGCAATCACCTTTCGTCTGATCATACGTGGACGTTCTATACGAAAGCCCAGGAAACTGGGTCATGGCAACCGATACTGCCTCCCGGTGACCAGACCTACAGGTGGAATGTGACAACAGCATGGACGGATCATGAACTTGTAATATTAGGGGACGTCATTTCAGGCAAGTATGACTATGTCAGCCATACATGGAGCACCATTTCCTCGGCCGGTTATCCGATGATTGCAGAAAGCAAGGCTGTATGGACCGGTGCCGATGTCGTCACCTGGGGCGGATATGACGGAACAAACTTTCTGAATACCGGCGGTAGATACAATCCGGCTTCCGATACCTGGAATGCGGTTTCCCTTGTCGCTGCTCCCTCAGCACGCAACGGACATACCGCGGTATGGACAGGCTATGATATGATCAACTGGGGCGGATACAATGGAGCGAACTATCTGAATACAGGAGGCGGTTATAATCCCGTGAACGATACGTGGAAAGCGGTTTCCCTTACCAATGCGCCTTCAGCCAGGACTGGCCAGACGGCCGTGTGGACAGGGACGGAAATGCTTGTTTGGGGCGGATATGATGGTTCCAACTATCTCCAAAGCGGCGGCAGGTACAATCCTATAAATGATACATGGCATACTATATCTCTTCTCGGCGCGCCTTTGCCGAGAAACGGGCACTCCGCCGTTTGGACCGGCACGGAAATGATCATTTGGGGCGGATATAACGGAACAAACTATCTGAGCAGCGGCGCACGGTATGATCCCGTAACCGACACGTGGCATGATATTTCCCTGATTGGCGCGCCATCGCCTCGCAATCGTCACAGCGCTGTATGGTCGGGTACCGAGATGATTATCTGGGGAGGCGATGGGGCCAATCCGAGCCATTGGATCTTTTTGGATTCGGGCGGACTGTATAATCCTGTTACCAACAGCTGGCGGGCAACGTCTAGAACATCGGTTCCTGAGGCGAGAACACTCCATGCGGCGACATGGACGGGCGCGAAGATGATCATTTGGGGCGGTAGGGACCACATTTACTATAACAATAAGGGCGGGGAATTCACGCCTTGATGGAAATTCTTGCTGGACATAAGGATTCTCTTTATATCCTATACATATCCGGTACATAACCGGGTCGGACCAGGACAACCTGCTAAAATATATGGCGTATTATGATAAAAATACATTAACAGTGACCGTAGAACGCTGTTTTTGACGGCCAATTAGTCTAATTAAGAATGAGGAAGCACCGGAGCTATCAGGTGAGAGAATCCTCGGCATCTTATCGTATTATTTTGGGATATAAAAATGACGGCTTAAGGCATCAAAACAGCTACTTTTGGAAAGATCCTGATTGAATGTCAGCAGGTTGGCTTGATCCGACCAGGGTAAAGTTGTAAGGGGTAAGTCCGTGCTGCCCCTGATAAGGTGGCAGCCTGTTAAACCCTTATGGGATTGGACGGATAGTTGGGAATTTAAAGTAGGGTGGTATTTTTATGATGCGGGTAGGTCTGATCGCAACTATTCTTTTCTTATCACTGATGCCGGCGTCATGTGCTCCGCCGGCTCACTATGTATCGCAAGACGAAGCATTCCTTCGGAGTCGCGCTGACATGCAGCCGTGGCACAGGGTCGCAGTACTCCCGTTCTCAGGGGAGCCCGAGTTCCGCCGTCCGATTGCTGAATGGTTCACGCATCTGATCAGCAAGCACAATCTGTTCGAGACCATAGTGCCTGCTGTTGCAGAGATCGAGCTCGGCAAGAAGGGACTGCGGATCGGCGACGCCGACATTCCGCTCACGACAGCTCAAGAGGCCGGAAGGATGCTCGGCGTTGACGGAGTGATCGTGGGTATCATCAAGGCGTCCGGCACTGAACAGGCACCTAGTGCCAGGAGTATGTCTTTGCTGAAAAAAGCCGTCGGTGTGAGCATCGTGGATGTTGCCACCGGGAAGGTGGTAGCCACTGGTGCCCTGTCAGATGTTCTGATAGTCACGAGTACGAGCAATGCCACCGTGTCCACGGTCGAGCTGTTGGTGAATGATCTTCTGCCCGGACTCTATGCAGTTGCTGGAATGACCTGGACCCCGCCAAAACCAAAAGGGGGTTTCGAGCAGGAATCCGGGGGTCGATTATGAATGTGCGTGAGCGGTTAATGCTGGTGGTTGGGGCGTCGGTTGTGCTGTCTGCGATATGTTTGACCGGGTGCATGTATGGCCGCCGTTACATTCACAATGAACCGATCGGCCAGGAGCGGATAGAGGGATTCAAACCAGGGCAGACAACTGTCCGGGATGTTCTGACGAAGTTGGGTCCTCCTGCTGCGATCGCCCGGGGCAAAAGAACCATCATATTTCCATTGCCTACGATTAACAAAAGCAGCAATAGAGAAATGCAATCTGATGCCTTTTTCGAGTTGTTCTCTTTGGGCCGGGAACTGCGGGATGAAGAGGTTGTGTACTACTATGATGCATCACGTACCAGCTCCCTGGGCGGCATCGTGATATTGATCTTCTTGAATATTGGGGGAGATACGAACCGGATAGAGGTGGATCGGCTCTGGCTGCTAGTTAATGAACGGACGGGTTTTGTCGAGGATTATGTTTACCGCGCAGCAGATGGGAGCGTCACCAGGCCCGCAATTCATCCCCTGTTCAATGCCAGGACGCCGTAGGAGTAAGATGGTGCGGATCAAGCGGAAAAATGCTGTAATACTCATTTCAGCAATCTGGCTGCTCACAACCATGCTGAATGGCTGCGGGTTCATAATCCTGAGCAAGGGAGCCGTCATTGATGAGCCCTTCACGGAAGAAAAGGTTCAGCTGATCCGGCGCAACGAGACCACGAAGAAGGACATCCTTGAATGGTTCGGCCCTCCTGCCGCGGTCGCAAGACCAGGGTCGGTTATAAAGGTGCCAGGCTGGAATAAAAGCGGGTCCGCGTCAATGGACATGCCAGGGGATGCCTTTTTCAAACACTTCAGGACGATTGGAGTACCCCTGCAAAGGTCTCTCGTCTACTACTATGAAACAGCGAAAATGGATTGGGCGGAATTGCATGCGTGGTTCTATACCGTAGAAGGACCATTACACGTGCCATCTGTCGAGGATCGGACTTTGACCGTCATAAGGCTCTGGATTCTGATCGATGAAGCAAGCGGCAAGGTCGAGGATCTTCAGATGGAGAAAACCGTGGATGAAAAGCCAAACGCATTGACTGCGATGGGAGACAAGATGCAATGATACAAAAGGTTCTTTTTATCGCTCTACTCATGTCCGTGCTGTGCCTGGGATGTATAACATCGGGGACCATGCTGAGCGAAGAGCGCATAAGCACGATCGTTCCTGGAAAATCAACCAAGGGCGCGCTGCTCGACATGCTCGGGGTCCCTGCAGCCATTGCAGCGCGGGACGAGACGATCACGCTCTCTTCCTATGCGATCATTGGAAAGCCCCTGTCAGAGCAATATACCTACCAGCTCCGCGCCGAGACCTTCTTTGCACTGCTCCCGCCTGTCGATGAGTACAGCCGGATCTACTATTATTATTACGCGGCAAGCTTAACGTATCCGGTCTGGTATATCCTCTACTTTGGCGAGAACGGGATGACCAGAGCCGATCGTCTCTGGCTCCTGATAAATGAAAAGACAGGGATCGTCGAGGATTATGCGTTCAAGCAATATGAACAAGATACGATCTTCGGCAGGTCCCCTTAGGTCAAGGAGGATTCGGCATTCTCGGAGGGCAACGTGAAGAAAGCCTGCGCAGGTCTCACAACATTCATGCTGCTGTGTCTTATTGTCAGTGTATCGGTGGCATGCGCTGATCAGGGAACTGATCCGGATAAAGGGGCTGCGAAGTCCCCCGGCCTGGATAATTCCGCAGCGCCAGGGTATATTTTTGATATTATAAATCCTCGGAACAGCAAGCCTACTGATGTGGAGCAGGCCCAGGGCGCGGACACAGGTATAGTGAAACCCGGGGAGTTCGATATCCCTGTCTCGCCCGGGTACTCTGTTGACGCGCTCGATGGACAGGCAGCCCAACAAAAAAAAGCCGGCGTGACATCCTCCCCGATCCACTTTCTTGATTTTTTCTATGGATCAGCAACAACAGCAGACGCGGATGTTTACGCATTCTCTAGAGATAGTTTTTTTCTTCTCGCCACCTATAACACCCGTTCAGCACACAGGAACGTCCATTTTAGCCCGTCGAACGTATTCGGGATTCGCACCGGAGGTTGGCTAAAGAATTACCCAAGCATAGGGATAGCAGCAGACTTTTCCTTACTACAGGCAAATGCCCCGGGGGTGAGCATCCAGTTAGTGCCAATCTCCTTCGTGATGATGGGGCGATATCCGTTTCTCAGCAACGAGACGCAGCCCGATGGACAGCTTCAGCTTTACGGCGGATTGATGATGTCCCTGGTCATTGGCGATATTAAGGTTGATTTCAGGCCGCAGATGACGCGGGAAGTAGGCGGTTCATCATCCGATTTCAATACCGGCGGCGGAGTTCTGTTCGGCATCGCATGGCACTTCTCTTCCTATGCCGTCTTTGGCGAGTTCCGCATGATAAAGGCAAGTGTAGATTATGATAACGAAGGCGGTTTTTTAAGTGCACCGGAATCCGCAAGCGCTGACCTGGAAACGAGGCAGATTGTATTCGGTGTGTCGTACAAATATTGAAGCAGAGACGGATCAACAAGAGATCCTATGGGGACTGCTATCGTTTTTGTACGGAATCCTGCAGAGGGAGATGGTCCGGCAGGCTTAGCAGCAGCGTCCACTGCGGCACATCTATGATTTATTCATATCCAGACTGGTTGCCATTGACTCGTAGTCCTTTAACGTCTTGCAATGGGCAATTATGAAAACAATACTGTTGACAACTGGCATTACAATCCTTACTGCATCTCTGATGCTGGGATGCGGTGCGACCACCACGGTCACGGCCACACATATGATGCAGCCCGTGCTACTGGGAAAAGTTACAAAGATAGGCGGAACTGTAAATACATTGTTGCAACGCAAGGAACCTTTTAGCATCGGCGCCATTCACGCACTTCACGAGGGTGGATATATCGGAAATCCAATTGCAGCTGAATTGTCGAATCTCACCGACGCCCGTGAGGAAATAGTTATTATTGATGCAGTATTTGTTGGCTCTAGCAGCTTTCTAATCATTCTTAAAGGTGGCAACTATGATGAAAAAAGCTGGGTAGAACTCAAGGGCAGTATATATCAATCGCAGGATGACATGCATGAAGCAAATTAAACTATATTGCCGATCCATTATGATCTGCCTGTCCATTCTCGCGTGCTTCACTGTGGCAGGTTGTTTTGGCGGATCGCGCGGGTTGATGAGATTTGATGAACTTAAATTTCCCGCATCCATGAGCCCATACCTCTATGGGCCGAATGAGGAACTGTTATCGAAAAGCCGCGGACTGAACGTGATCAAACAATTTCACCATGAGTATTATTACTGGGGAGGCTTTTACTCCATGGCGCCCTGGATATATAAGAATGATTTTAGTGAACTGATCAATAACGAGATTATCGCTTTCGGGGGCGACGGCATTATTAACATGCAGATCACATCGCAAACTGGATTCACGACCTACATGCACCCCCTGACATTGCTGCCCATCTGGCCGAATTTTACCAAGGTCGTTCTCGAAGGCGAGATTGTAAAGCATGAGAGCCTATCATCCGGCAGCATGACTAAGCCATCGCGAATCCAAATAACGGACGACACCTTGATAATGGAAAAATCCGATGAATATGCGACAATTCAATTACAAGAGCAATGCCGCCGTGTCGGCAAAATTGATACGTTTTTTGCCAGGAGAGGAAGCAGCTTTTGGCCATCGGACAATCCGCCCTGGCAGACCATGATCTCAGCTGAGACTGATGAGACAGGACGGGTAATGTTAATAGATTGGGTCAAAAAATCGATTCGAGGAAGCGCAAATGTAGCGCAAATACTCTACATTACCCGTGATACGGATGAAATCAGGAAAAGATATGATAGTAAGCATCAGTCCTGGCCATTCTTCGCTTGGGAACAGAGTAATGCTGCCGTGGATGTCAGATACTGGAATTGTCCGTCAGGGAAAACGAATGGGGAATATTGACGACATTGTTTCAATACATGCTTTGCTGGCTTTTGCATAAGAGGATGGCAAGCACGCCTGGAAATATGGCTGTGATCCTACAACAATAGATATCAGGTTGATGGAGGTTCCTATGAAACAGCTGCGAAATTACCTATCAATGGCATTCTTAGCGTGTCTCATCCTAACAGGCTGCGGTGGCAAAGGAGGTGGCGACGGAGAAGCAGCCGTCAGTGATTCAGGCGGTATTTCCTATAACGGCATCACGACACAGGCGCATATAACCAGCGCTAACGCGGCCTCGATCTTTTCCATCGTGTATGACGGCTTCCCCGGACTCGCGTCCTCCACAACATCTTCCGCACGATCATTTCAGCCCTTTTCCGCACCGGTGAACAATATGATTCTATTCGACCGGCATCACGTAAACCATTCAATCCTTCAGTCAACACGCCAGGTAAAACGCGCCAAAGCCGTATCAGTCAATGATACCTATAATGGCAGCGTCAGCGGCACGCTTACGGTGACGGGCGACATCGTTTCGGATACAGGAACGGGGGTCCTTACCGAGACCTACGTGAATTACAATAACGGCGACGGAACTACGCATGATGCTGTCATTGTATGGAAGATCGACGGATATGACAAACAAATGCGCATGATCACTGATGCCACTCTGAGTTTTACATCATGGACAATCAAGGCAACGGGCTACGATGTAACATTCAGCGGCAGCTGGAAAATCCAGAAAAATGTGCAATACAAGAATATGTGGCAAACATACAATTTTACTGCCCGCGATAACAGCACCATGGACACCTTTCGTTTCGAGAATTTTCTGCTTGTTTCGACGTATGACAATTTCATCAATCCGTATTATGTCACACTGACGATCAAGGGACGAACCTATGTAGCCAGGTACGGCTATGTGGATACCCAAACCGATTTTCCGCTCACCTATGTATTTAGCAACGATCACCCGCACGGTGGCGGACCGATCAAGATCATGGGAACGGAATCAAATACAGTTATCACGCCGATTTCGGAAATTTATTTCAGGATGGAAATTGATGAGAATGGCGATGGAGCATTCGAATCGAAAAAAGCGTATGCGTGGAGCAAGATCACGGGAGATCCTGTGGATGTTCCTCCTGCCGCCAATGCCGGTCCGGACCAGATTGTAGTACAGGGAACCGTTGTGACGCTGAATGGAAGCGCAAGCTCGGATCCATTCGGAAATCCGCTGACATACTCGTGGTCAATGACTGCGAAACCCGCGGGAAGCGCTGCCGTTCTATCCGGAGCTTCATCCGCCACAGTCACGTTTACTGCTGATATTCCAGGCGTTTATAATATAGGCCTGACGGTGAATAACGGGAAGATGAACAGCAGCCCTGATGTGGCTGCCATTTTAGCGACTGCCATGCCCTTGGATTCGATTGCCGTTACTCCCTCAAATACGAATGTTGTAGAGGGACGAGACCGACAGTTCAAGGCAACCGGCATATATTCCGATAAGACCACACTTGACCTGACCGAAAAGGTGACATGGAAATCATCCGATCCATCCAAAGCCACTATTACCATGTTTGGCATGGCCATGGGTCGTGCCGTTGGTTCTGTAACGATCACGGCAGAAATGGACGGCATATCCGGTTCAACGACGCTGACAGTTACGCCGGTATTGCTGGAAACCATCACTATCAATCCGTTGAATCCGGTCATCGTAAAAGGAACCACCCAGCAGTTCAATGCAACGGGAATATACAATAACGTAACGGCAGGACCCATTACCTCATCGGCGACCTGGTCGTCATCCAATCCGAGCGTTGCTATTTTCAGCAATACATCGGGTTCCCATGGTGTGGTCACGCCAATCAGCGCCGGGTCAACCACTATTACGGCATCATTGGATGGCATCACCGGAACATCGGTAGTGACGGTTGCGAACTGGACACTCCAGACTATGGGCTTTGCAAGCATAGGGTCTAATTTGTACAGCGTTGCTTCATCCAGTTCTTTAATAGTCGCTGTG
This sequence comes from uncultured Nitrospiraceae bacterium, assembly GCA_964447405.1. Lineage (GTDB taxonomy): Bacteria > Nitrospirota > UBA9217 > UBA9217 > UBA9217 > JALNZF01. Next base: position 108,003 of record CAYUSP010000006.1, read on the forward strand.
GGAGACAATGCGGGAATTTACACATCATCCAGCGGAACAATCTGGACAAAGAGGCCTACCAATATACCAGACAATGGCATACCTTCGCTTCAGGCAGCGGCCTGGTGCGGGACGAAGTTCTTCATCGTGGGCAGTCCGGGCGGCACGAATAACAATGCGGCAATTCTTTCCTCGCCCGACGGCATAACCTGGACATCACATGATTCGGGTGTTTTTACCTATCTCTATGGAGTGGCATGCTCAGGAACTCAAGTCGTAGCTGTCGGCGGTTCCGGCACTATTCTTACATCGCCTGATGGCAATACGTGGGCACAGCGAGACGCGGGAACACCTTTTGCGCTCTATACCGGTATCATCTGGACAGGATCCCAGTTTATTATTGTAAGCAATCCAATATTATCATCCTCCGACGGGATCACGTGGAAGCAATGGCCCGGGATACCGATCTATATGAGTAGCGTAGTATGGACAGGGACGCAATTCAATGCGGTGGGCAGCGGATTTTATATGTCTTCGGATGGCATATCATGGACACAGCAGAGCTCTGATTATGCAAACAGTATAGCCTGGTCAGGTACGCAGTTGGTAGCAGTTGGAGGTGTTTCTCTGAAAAGCGCAGCTTATACCTCCCCGGACGGTGCAACATGGTCATCGTATGCTTTTGGTCCAAGTTCAATCCTGAATGCAGTTGTCTGGACGGGTTCTCAATTTGTCGCTGTTGGATCTTATGGTTCTATCCTCACTTCACCGTGAACGTGTTATCCGTGCTCATTTAGTGCATTGCAACGAGTTGCGTATTATGATCCTGTTTTTTACGATGTTGCTTCCCGATAATGAATAATCTGATGCTCAAGGTTATACTTTATATCCTTGCCGGTCTCCTCTCCGGCTGCGCCACCTACACGAACATCGCTCCAGTAGGCAAGGGCAATACAACTGCCAACTTCAGCATCGGCGGCCCGATCATATCCGCGTATCACAATAACATCCCTGTCCCCTATGCCACAATCGGTGCCAATCACGGCATTGCTGAAGATGTAAACATCAGCGCGACACTTCATCTGTTGTCCCTGCCCTACAAGGTCTTCGGACTGGAGATAGGAGCTGCATGGTTCCCGGTAATCAACACTGGAGCAATCCCTACGATCGGCATCCAGCCGAAGGTGATGGTCCTGGCAAGTCTTAAACATCGTGTGGAAACAAGATACCGTTTCTATCCTATCATTTCCTGCTCTGCTGCATGGCAGACAGGGGGCGGCCACTTCTACACGGGATTCGATTTTGTCCGACCTTTCTCATCGTCTGATTATGATGAAGACGCGCCGAGATTCATTCTTTCGCCCTTCGTCGGCTACCGGTGGAAGATCGGAGAAAAGACCGGGCTGCTGACTGAGGCCAAATGGCATGGTTCGAACATCCGGACCGACCAGCTGGTGGTCGAATACCTGCCAGTGCAACATTACGGCGCCATAACCACGCTCATCGCCGTGGAAAGGAGCTTCTGATCCCTATGCGCTTCTTACGGTTACTCATCGGATTGATCGGTTGCATTGTGCTGGGATGCAGTATGGACCCTTTCCTGTTCAACAGCCAGAAAACCGATAAATATACGCTTCCCAATAACACGATCGATACCGCACTGATCGAAGAAGTAACAATGGAGAGCGAAGGCAACCAACTATACGGTTTCTGGGTGGCGTCAAAGGGAGCAGGCTCGATCAGCAGCGCAATGTCCTTCACTGGGGTAACGATCCTGTATAATCACGGCAACAAGAGCAACTTGGACTACTATTGGGACCGGGTGATGATGCTGCATGAACTCGGTGTGAATATCTTTATCTACGACTACCGCGGCTTCGGAAGATCGGAGGGATCATCCACTTCCGAGGGAACCTTATACGCTGATGCCGGCGCCGCCTTACGCTACGTCCTGTCCCGGGGCGTGCCTGCGTCGTCGCTCTGCATCTACGGCTACTCGCTGGGGAATGTTCCCGCCATCTATCTCGCCGCACGGGAGATCACCCCGCTCTGCTTGATCTCCGAGGCGCCTTTCGCTTCGGTAAACTCGCTGGAGCAAAGCGGTACGGCTCTCGCCCTCCCGGCCGGCTGGCTGACCAACAGCAGATACGACAACGCTGCAATGATAGCTGCCATCCAGACACCATATCTGCTGTTCCACGGAAGCGAAGATGATTTTGTGCGGTATCGCGATAACGGAAAAGTAATTTACGAGAACGCGCCTGAACCTAAACAGCTGCGTCTCGTGCTGGGCGCAAATCATACGGATGTTCCGCAGACCATGGGCATTGACAACTACCTGAGGTCGATTGGAGACTGGATTGTTTGCAGCAGCGTATCGAATTTCACAGGATGTCAATGAAATTTACCCTCAAGGAGGAATCGAATGAAATTGATTTCAGTTTGCATCGTATTCATGGTCATTATCGTTTCCGGTTGCGCCGGCACCACAACAATCCGTGAGACGATGAATCTTCGAAAGGACGAACTGTCATATGAACGTCAAAGCGGAACGATACCGGATAAGACCGCTGGTACCGTGTCCATCGGATCGTTTGTCGTCGAGGATGTGTTGACTGCAGACACGGTTGTCGAGCGGACATCCACATTCATCTTGCCCCTCCTGCTTGTCAATTTCTGGAACAATGAACTGATCGTGAAGCCCGGCCACAAGCAAATCGTAAATGACTACCGTGAATTTCTGCGTCAGAGCTTGATCGACGAGATTCGGGCCAGCGGAAATCATATCTATCAAAATCAGGGGAGTGAATACACCCTCGACGTGGCGATAAAGAAGATCAATATATTTGCTCCCGTTTATCAGCAAGGGTCGATGATCGTATTCTATATCATCTTGGGCGGGAGCCGGACCACAGCGGGGCCGGCATACATTGAGATCGTTGCGGACGTCACCCTGAAGCGCGGCAAGGATATCCTTTTCAATAAGCCATTCCAGGGTAAGTATAAGACGCCCGCATTGACAGAGCGGAAGATCCTTTGGCAGGAATATACCTCGATATTGATAAATGGATTGTCCCTTGCCATAAAGGATATGAACAGTGCTGTCGTGAAAGCACTGAATGCTCACGGCGCTGTTGGAATACCCGCATTATCTTCGGTCTCTGCATCGGCAGCACTAGCAACGTCTGATACGTCAGCATCCATTGCAGGTGAGTCCTTCACCGATCCCGTCACTGGCATGGTATTTGTTTTCGTAAAAGGTGGCTGCTACCGTATGGGAGACATCTTTGGGCATGGCCGCAGCCGGGAAACGCCGGTACATGAGGTGTGCCTCGATGATTTCTACCTGAGCAGGAACAAGGTGACACAGGATCAGTGGAAGTCGATCATGGGAACGAATCCCTCGCACGGACCACAAAACGGAAATTACCCGGTTAATGACGTGCATTGGGAAGATGCTCATACCTTTGCGTTGCTCCTGAAACAAAAGACCGGCAGGCGCTATCGTCTTCCCACCGAGGCCGAATGGGAGTATGCTGCCCGGAGCGGAGGGAAGGATATGAAATGGGCTGGCACGAACAATGAAGCGGAGCTGTCGAATTATGCATGGTATTCCCCGGCAAAGGTCAAAAGCGGTCAACCGGCTGGGGGTAAAAAACCGAATGAACTTGGCTTGCATGATATGGGCGGCAATCTCAAGGAATGGGTTTGGGACTGGTACAGCGATGATTATTACAATATAAGCCCGAAAGACAACCCCCGCGGGCCCCGGATGGCTGAAGACAAGGTATTGCGCGGCGGTTCCTATGATAGCGACGCCTACGAGCTCAGGACGACCCATCGGGACAAGGCAGAGAGCACAACAGCCTTCCGGGACTTCGGTTTTCGGCTGGCGATTCAGATCAAATAAGGGAGGAATAATTATGCATATAATTGACCATCGTTCTGTTAAACTCGCCTGTCTTGTTTCAGCACTTCTTCTGACCGCCGCGTGCGCGACGACAAGCCGCTTCCACCCCATGCACGTTCCCGATAACAGTTTGCGTCTTGCACAAGCCATGAGAGTTGCGCCCGGAAGTGCGATGACCGTACCTGCAGAGCGACCTATCTATGACATTCTCACAGCTTCGGGGCTGAGCGATGAGCAGATACGGAGCGGTTCCATTGCCGCTGCGAGAGTCTATTGTTGCGGCGGCCCCAATGAAAAAGGGGAATCAATATTGTTCTTTATTCCCGCTGAGATCAAAGTGGAGACCGGCGATATTGTGCAGGTCCGTGTCGGCCGGAGCCCGAGCGGGAAGGAGAGTGGATCCATCAACATGGCGACTCAAGTCGTTCAGAAAAAGGGCACTGAAAACGGGCAATGCTGGTGGGACCCGCCTCAGCAGGGACTCTGGAGGAGGGTCTTGTTCTGCAATGGACTGAAGGAGGATGGTTGGGTAAAACAGACCGGCTTGCACGATGTCTGGTATAAACCTGCACCGTAGCAATATTGAACGTGCTTCAACACACTGTGCGCGGCACGAAAGGATATCCGGGTCGGACCGAGACAACCACTTGAAATGCTTGTCGTATGATGATTAGAGTACGCGTACATTGACCTAAGAGTGCCGTATTTGATAGCCAAATTAGTAAAGAGGAAACGCGGAAGCTAAGAACTGAAAGAATCCTCACTGCCATATGAGATCATTTTAAGACATGAAAATGACGGTTTAAGGCGGCAAAACGTCTACGATTGGAGCAATACCGATTGAATGTCAGCAAATTAGCTTGGTCCGACCCGATTACCCGAACTGCGTTGCTGAATTTTGCAAGGAGATATGGTAAGGTAAGCATGGAAACAATGTCTTCAGCATAGGAGAATGGATGAAGAAAATACCTTTCATATCGCACTGTACGTTGGCAGGCAGGTATTTATTAATAATCATTCTTTTCGGTTTAACCGCGTGTTCATGGCCGAAGGTGAAGATCATTGATGATGAGTATTACCTGCGGCCTGCTCAAGTACCGCCGACAATGTTGAACCCACCTTCAGGATCAGAGTCATTCGAAGTTGTTTCAACCAGCGATCTAAACGCTCGTTAAACCTGGTAACCGAAGAAACGGCGCATATAACTATCCAACAAGATGCCCCCCCTTTTCCCGGACAACCGAAGTCACATAGCCTTCCACCATGAATCGGCAATCCAAAAACGATGCTCTTCCTTTGACAGCACTCCGGCGGATGGTGTAATATATATAATTAAGAGATTAAGAGAGGAGGCGGCCATGTCCCTGGTTAAGGTGAAGCGATTCGCTCAAGTAACAATTCCGGTTGATATCCGGAAGATGGCCCATATCGAGCAGGGCGATTTCGTGGATGTGTCCTATGACAACAAACGCATCATTATCACTCCACAGCGAATTTCCGACAAGTCAGTGGATTGGTCCCGGAAATTTGACGAAGCGCTTGGCAGCGTCCGCAAGTCGGCTAAGCGCGCGGGAATCACCGCAAAGGCTGTTGATGATGCCGTCAAGAATGCTCGAAAGAGAACTGCTCCGTGAGAGCGGTCGTTGACACTAACATCTTCCTTGCCGGGCTGCTCAATGCGGACGGCGGGGCCGCGAAGATCATCAGAGCGTTTCATGACGGGGAATTCGAACTCGTCATCACCCATGACATCTTCGACGAATATCTCCGCGTCATTCACCTTTTCGATAATGATGTCCCTTCACACACTAGCGAAGAGCTGCTCGAACTGGTCTTTGAAAAAGCCGCCAAGGTAAAACCTCCCGCGTCGAAAGGGCTTTGTACTGATGCGGATGATGAAAGGTTTCTGTCCGCGGCCATGGCTGGCCAGGCCGAATTTCTCGTGACGAAGAATAAGAAGCATTTCCCCAGAGATGCATCCGTGACCAGATTCGTGAATGTGCGGGAGTTTTTGCTGGAGATAGAGCGGCAACGAAGGAAATAAAGGTGGATGTTTACGCACGAATAAGACCGACTATCTTATCGATAATTTCGATGACTTTAGCCGGATGAAGAGCGCCTGTTTTGTAAAGGACGATGTGGTTGTCCGCGGTGAATATGCGATTGGGTCTTGCGTTACTTTGCTGTTTTAATCCACCGATAAGAAAATCCCGGTCGGTAATAGAGACGGCGTATTGATCGGAAACCGCTTGGCTGGTTATCTGACAGAGGATAACGTCATCACCTTCCAGACCGGCGATAACCAGAGCAGGACGTCTTTTTGCTTGTGTGAGGTCGGAAAACGGGAAGGGAACGACAACAACGTCGCCTTTTACAAATTTTGCCACGCCTCATCCTCCTCCGGCCTCAACCAGTCTTTGTTTAAGGATGACTCGCTCGCAATGGTTATGTCGGATTTTTCCTTCACTATTTTCATTTTAATGAACCGGACAAAATCCAGCACTTCGTCGAGAAATGGTTCAGGAACCTGTCCTATTTCGTCCATCAATAAGTCTTTCTTTCCCATTGCGCACCTCGCTCTCTTAAGAGCTATAAGATACCACGTCAAGCGTAATTTGGCAATCGTCACTGTTTCTAATATGATTCTACCTATTCAATCCGCCTGCCTCCTGAGAAACGTCGGCTTGTCCAGATCCTCGCTGTCACGGCCCAGGGCTTCATGCTTGAAATCAAATGCCTCCTGCTTCCGCTTCGGCTTCTCAATGGCCGCCCGGAATTCCTTGATGCTCGCGACCGGCCGTTTGATCCGCGTGTTCAGGCCGTCCTCATCAAAGCCTGTGGCGATCACGGTCACCATGACCTCCTCGCTCATGACGGGATTGATCACCGCGCCGAAGATGATGTTCGCACCGGGATCGACCTCTTCCTTGATGATCGCGGTCGCCTCGTTCAGTTCGTTGATGCCGAGGTCGTTCCCTCCCGTGATGTTGATCAAAACGCCGCGCGCTCCCTTGATCGAACCGTCTTCAAGCAGGGGGCTCGCGATCGCCTGGTGAGCGGCGTCCACAGCGCGGTTTTCGCCCCGGCCGATGCCGGAGCCCATGACCGCCCTGCCGCGGTTCGCCATCACGGTCTTTACATCCGCGAAGTCCACATTCACATAGCCCGGGACCATCACCACATCGGAGATGCCCTTGACCGCCTGGCCGAGGACCCCGTCTGCGAGCTTGAACGATTCGAGCAGGGTGGTCCGTTTTTCCGCGAGGTTGAGCAAACGCTCGTTCGGGATGACGATAAGCGCATCCACATGCTTTTTGAGTTCGGCAATGCCCTCGTCCGCCTTATGCATACGGGTCATGCCCTCGAAGCTGAACGGCTTGGTCACGACACCCACGGCAAGGGCGCCTATTTCGCGTGCGAGCGCGGCAAGCACCGGAGCAGCGCCGGTTCCCGTGCCGCCTCCCATGCCCGCGGTGATAAAGACCATGTCAGCCCCGGCCAGCATGGCTTTGATCTTCTCCGCGTCCTCAAGCGCCGCCGTGCGGCCAATCTCGGGGTTCGCCCCCGCGCCGCGGCCGTTCGTTATCTTCGATCCGATCTGGAGCCTCGTCGGGACACGCGCGAGATCCAGGGCCTGCATGTCCGTGTTCACCACGATGAACTGCACTCCCTTGATGTCCGACTGCACCATGCTGCTGACGGCGTTGCTTCCGCCGCCGCCGACGCCGATCACCTTGATGATCGCGGGCAGACGTTCTTCCTCGAACTCGAACATTGCGTGCTCCCTCCTCTCTTCCTTCGGCCCGCTGTCCACGGAGCCGCTGAGCGTTTCTTGATTTGCGCTTGCCACAAAATCCATAATATCCTGGAATCCCAATTCTAGTCTGTCATCCATGTCCCCCTCCGGAGTCTTGTGAGTCAGATAAATCCTTCCAGCCACTTCCAAACCCGCTTCAAACCACCGCCGGTCCTGAATGCGCGGGGCGCCTCCTGCTGGTTCTCAGCGCCGTACAAAACGAGACCCACGCCTGTTGCGTAGACCGGGCTGTTCACCACATCCATGAGGCCGCCGATATTCCTCGGTGTGCCCCGGCGGATCGGCAGTCCGATGCAGCGCTCCGCGGCATCCTGCACCCCTTCCATGAGCGCCGTGCCACCGGTCAGGACAATGCCTGATGCGAGCATGTCCTCATAGCCGGTCTTCTTCAGCCGCTGCTGCACCATGCCGAACAGCTCCTCCACCCGCGGCTCGATGATCTCCGACAGGATCTGACGGGACAGCAGCCTCGGCGGTCGTCCGCCCACGCTGGGTACATCCAGGGTCTCCTCGTTCTTGACCAGGGTGGAGAGCGCGCATCCGTACTTGATCTTGATCTTCTCCGCTTCGGACGCCGGTGTGCGGAGCCCGATGGCGATGTCATTCGTCAGATGGTTCCCGCCGATGGGGAGCACCTCCGTGTACCACAGACTGCCCTCGCGAAAGAGCGCCATATCGGTCGTACCGCCTCCGATATCAACGACCGCAACGCCAAGCTCCTGCTCCTCCACCGTCAGTACTGCTCTGCTGGAAGCCAGCGGTTGGAGCACCAGCTCAGTCACCTCCAGCCCCGCTCGCGAACAGCTCTTGACAATGTTCTGGATCGCGGTGACCGCGCCGGTGATGATGTGGACTTTCACATCGAGCCGCGTTCCCGACATGCCGAGGGGGTCCTTGATTCCGTCCTGGTCGTCGATGATGAACTCCTGCGGCAGCACATGGAGGATCTGCTGATCCATGGGGATGCTCACCGCCCGGGCGCCGTCGATCGCGCGCGCGACATCGGCCGGCCCGACCTCTTTATTCTTGATCGCCGCCACACCGTGGGAGTTGATGCCCCTGATGTGCCCGCCCGAGATCCCGACGTACACGGAATTGATCTCCACCCCGGCCATGAGCTCGGCCTCATGCACCGCTTTTTTAATGGACTCCACGGTGCTGTCGATATTCACGACCACGCCTTTTTTCAAGCCGAGCGAGGGGCTTATGCCGATGCCGATGATGTCGACCAGGCCGTTGTCCTTGACTACCCCCACGATGGCGCATACCTTGGTTGTCCCCAGATCGAGGCCGACGAGCACATTATCCATTTTTTTCTTGGCCACAAAACCTCCTTTGAAGGGTCCAGGCATCAGGGTCCAGGCAATACGTCAGCTTTTTTTCCGGACCCTGGCCCCTACACCCTGGCCCCTGCCGTTCTTCACCATCACCGCAGCCTGCCGCTCGGGCCGCAGGTCAACGGATGTAATCTCCAGGCCGCGCTTCGCGGCATCGGACAGGATTTCAGAAAGCCTGCGGAGCTTCTCTTGATGATTGCCCGCGCCGATTTTAAACTCGTGGTTCGCATACAGAATGGCCAGTGCGTCGGGGGCGCCTGCCCTGATCGTCACTTCGTGCTGTTGCCATCCGCCCCGTGCTGCTATCTCCTGAAGCAGCGTCAATGCTTCCGCTATTCCCTCGGAGGGCACTGCTTCCCCCGGCCGCACCTTCACGTCCCGTAGCGCGATGATGGGGAGCGACCAGGCTCTCGTGTCCTCCCTGGCAACCCTGGTGATGACGATACCTTCATCATCCATCAGGTATCGGCCGTCGCCTGTGTCCAGCATTGCTGCGGGATTGCGTTCGCGCAGCACCAGGTTGATCCTGTTCGGAAGCCGGCGGTGTATCCTGACCTCTCTAACCCAGGGGTTCTCGCGCGCCCGGCTCGCAGCTTTTTCAAGATCCACCTGAAAAATGTTCTGGCCCCGGAACAGGGCGGCGACCTTGTTGAGGTCGTCCTCCTGCACGAATTTCTTGCCTTGCACGTCCACACCGGCGATCTGGAACATCTCCGCATGCATTACGGATTGATAGGCCATCCAGCCGGCCCAGCAGCATGCCGCCGTCGCTATGGCGACAAGAACCTGCAGCGCCGCGCTGCGGGCTCCCGAAGAACGCGATCGCGAACGACCCGCAATGCGCTCCACCTCCACGCGCTTCACGACCACGCGGTTCGAAGCGCTGCGGTACGATCTCGGGACCTTAACGTTCTTATAATCACGCATAGATTGTTCCGACTACTTCCCTTCCAGCGCCAGCCGCAGGATTTCCTCCACCAGCTCCGGGAACGCCATGCCCACCCCCCGCGCGATGTCTGGCAACAGGCTCGTTGCAGTCATGCCCGGAAGGGTGTTTGCCTCAAGGATATAGGGCGATCCGGATGCATCGATGATGAAGTCCACTCTGCCGTATCCTCTGCAGCCCAGCGAACGATGCGCTGTGAGACCCGCTTCGAGCACCCGTGCGTATATTGATCCGGGAATCCGCGCCGGGAAATGATGCTCCGACATCCCTGGTTCATATTTTGCCTTGTAGCTGTAAAAGGTGTCCTTTGGCACGATCTCGATGGCCCCGAGCGCCTTATTCCCGAGAATGCCCACCTGCACTTCTGTGCCGCGGATGAATTTTTCTATCAGGATCTCCTCGTCATAACTGAAGGCGAGCTCTGCGGCAGCCGCGAGCTCGCTATGTTTGTACACCAGGCTCACGCCGACGCTCGACCCCTCTGAACTCGGCTTTACAACGAGGGGATATCCGATCTCCGGGGGAAGGGCGTGGAGCCGCTCACGGGCCCCGGCGCTCACCACCACATAAGGCCCGACCTGGAGGCGGTGATTGCTGAAGATCATCTTGGAAACGACCTTGTTCATGCCCATGGCGCTCGCCAGGATGCCCGATCCCGTGTAGGGAATGCCCGCGATCTCGAGCAGCCCCTGGATGGCTCCGTCCTCGCCGTACTTACCGTGGAGGCCGTTGAAGGCCACCCCAATGCCGCTTTCCCGCAGCTGTTCGGCAACGCCGCGGCCAACGTCGATCGGAACGGCATCATACCCCTTGCCGAGCAGCGCCTTCAGAATGGCGTTGCCGCTTGCCAGGGAGACCTCACGCTCCGAAGAAAAACCTCCCATCAGAACACCGATCTTTTTGTTGGTCACCAAATTCATACGACCTCGTCGTCTTTCCACCGCATCACGAAACCTCACCACAGATGTTGCATTATTAACCACAGGCGACTTCGTCGCACACGGTAAAACCAGATGCAAAATTAGGTTTTTTAATCCGTGTTCATCTGCGTGTTCTGCGAAGCAGAACCCGTGGTTTCAATAGTATTGACTACAGTTAATCTTCCCCGATGATCTTGATCTCCGGTTCGAGCTGCACCCGGTGGACCTCCAGCACCCGCTGCTTGACCACCTCCATGAGCGCGATCACATCGGCCGCCTTTGCCTTGCCGAGGTTCACAATGAAATTGGCATGCAGAGGAGAAACCTGCGCATTGCCGATGGTCCTCCCCTTCAGCCCGGCTTTCTCGATGAGCATACCCGCGGATTCATCTAGGGGATTCTTGAAAACAGAACCCGCGCTTGCCTGACCCCAGGGTTGGCGTTCCTTCCTCGCAGCAAGCAGTTCCTTTATCCGCGCCTGTATTTTCGCGGCATCGTCCCGCCGCAACTTGATCCGCACGTCAAGAATGACATGTTCCGGAGGCACCCTGGACGTCCGGTAGCCAAAACCCATCTCCTCCCCGGTTTTAATCACCAGTTCGCCCCCGGGTGACAGCAGGGTTACGGATTCGATCACATCGCCTATTTCTCCGAGGGCCGTGCCCGCGTTCATGCAGACAGCGCCGCCGACTGTGCCGGGAATACCAGCGGCGAACTCAAACCCGGTGGCCCCCTTTTCCCCGGAAAAGGCGAGGACTTTCGCGAGCGGAGCGCCGGCAGCGGCAAAAATGAGGATATACGATCCGCCCACGGCGCGAAACTCCCGGTCGATCCGGACCGCGTTCATCCGCTGCAGAGAGACCACGATGCCGCGAAATCCGCCGTCGCGCACCAGGATGTTGCTGCCCCCGCCGAGGATGAAGTGCTTCACCCCCTGCACCGACGCCGCCTGGAGCAGCGAGCGCAGGTCGTCGATGTCGGAGGGATAGGCAAGAATGTCCGCAGGTCCTCCGATGGCATACGTGGTATGCATGCTGAGCAACTCGTTCCGACGCACCTCTCCTTTAAAGTTTCCGATCTCCATGCCGTAACCTCTCCAAGAGCTGTTCTCCCAGCTTCCACACATCTCCCGCGCCCAGCGTGATCAGAATATCGTCCTTCTTAAGGACTGCCACCAGGTGATCCATGATCTTTTCCCGGTCAGGCAGGTACATTGCGTCCTTGTGCCCATGCCGCTTGATCCCTTCATACAGCGTCTGGCCCGTAATACCCGGTATGGGCTTTTCGCCGGCCGCATAGATGTCCATGACCACCAGTTTGTCCGCCTGATTAAACGCGGTATAGAATTCTTCCATCATGTGCTGCGTCCTGGAGTACCGGTGAGGCTGAAACACCACCACGACGCGCCGTTCCATACCTGCGGCGGCAGCGGACAGCGTTGCCCGCACTTCGGTGGGATGATGGCCGTAATCGTCCACAACCATGATGCCGCCCGACTCTCCCTTTATCGTGAAGCGCCGCTGAACACCGCTGAAATTCTTCAGCGCCTTTCTGATGACCTCGATATCGACCTCGAGCTCCCGGGCCACGGCAATGGCCGCGAGGCTGTTGCTGATATTATGCGCGCCAGGGATCGACAGATCGAACCATCCGAGGTCTATGGACTGGTGTACTACCTTGAACCGTGAACCCAGCGATTTATACGATATTTCCCGTGCCTGGTAGTCCGCCTGCGAGCTCATGCCGTAGGTCATATACCGCTTCTCCACCTTCGGCAGGAGCGACTGGATGTGCGGCTGGTCGAGGCAAAGCACGGACAGCCCGTAGAACGGCACCTTGTTGATGAACTCGAGAAACGCCTCCTTGATCTCATGGATGTCCTGGTAATAATCAAGGTGCTCCTCGTCAATGGTCGTGACCACGGCTATGGTTGGCGACAGTTTCAGGAAGCTCCCGTCGCTTTCATCCGCCTCGGCCACGAGGAAGTCGCCCTGGCCGAGCTTGGCATTTGTGCCGATGCTGTTCAACTTGCCGCCGATCACGACGGTTGGATCGATGCCTCCCGCGGCCAGCAGGGTGGATACGAGTGAAGTCGTCGTGGTCTTGCCATGAGCGCCCGCGATGGCAATCCCGTATTTGAGCCTCATCAGTTCGGCAAGCATCTCGGCGCGGGGTATCACCGGTATCTGCTTCTCCCGTGCAGCGACGACCTCGGCATTGTCGTTCTTCACCGCGGACGAAATGACGACAACATGGGGCGAGGTGACATTCTCAGCGCGATGGCCGATGCGGATCTCGCCTCCCAGGTGCCGGAGCCGTTCGGTCGTGTCCGTCTCTTTCATATCAGAGCCCGAAACCCGGTATCCGAGGTTGAGCAGCACTTCGGCAATGCCGCTCATGCCGATTCCGCCGATTCCTACAAAGTGGATATGTTTAATTTTTTTGAACATACTGGGTGCAGATCCTTGCGATCTCCTCCGCGGCGGTGTTCGGATACGGCGCTCCTGCTGTTGCACCCCGTCCCAGTACCGCATATTTTTTAATCACGTTAGCCAGACTCTCCGGCGTCAATTCGCTCTGCAGCACCACCTCGGCGGAGCCATGCTCCGCAAGCATCCTCGCGTTGTACTCCTGATGGTTGTCAGCAGCAAACGGAAAGGGAACGAGTACCGCTCGTTTGCCGCAGACCGCAAGCTCGGCAACCGTGGTCGCGCCCGACCTGCCGATTACCAGGTCGGCTGCGGCATACGCGCCCGCCATATCATGGATATAGGGCCGCACCACGGACCGCATGCCGGCTTCCCGGTATCCTGCTGTGAGTTCCGTCGCATCCTTTTCCCCTGTCTGATGAATGATCTGAATATTCCGCTCCCCGGCGAGCAGCCGCGCGGCTTGCTTCATCGCCATGTTGATCGCATGCGCGCCGCCGCTTCCGCCCATCACCAGAATGGTGAACAGGTCCGGCTGCAGACCAAGGTCTGCAAGCGCCTTGCCGCGGTCGCCCAGCTCGATCCCCTTTCTAACCAGCGGGCCAAGCTCTGACGTTTTCCCGCTTGGGAAAAACTTTCGCGCTCCGGTTCCGGGAAAGCACAGCAGCACCCTGTTTGCGAAGGCCCCGAGCTTTTTGTTCGCGAGGCCGGCATGCGAGTTAGGTTCAACAATGAACAGCGGAATCCGCAGGCCAAGCGCAGCCGCTCCAACAGGCCCCGATGCGTAGCCCCCGACGCCGATCACGCAATCAGGTTTGACCTCTTGCAGCAGGGACCAGGACTGGTACAGCCCCAGCGGAAGCTGAATGATTGTCTTGAGGATCGCTCCAAGGTTCATTCCCTTCAGCTTGCCCACGGTGATCAGACGCAGCGGCAGGACTTCCCGGGCGAGTACTCTGGTCTCGATCCCCAGGGCAGTACCCACGAACAGGACCTCGTTCCCCGGCTCCTTAAGCAGCTCGCGAGCGATAGCGATGCCGGGATACAGGTGTCCGCCGGTCCCTCCCCCTGCGATAACAACCTTCATACTGTTCTTTGCTTCCCCTGACTCTTGACCCTTTCCCCTTGACCCTGTCACGCCGCTTCCTTCGAAATATTGAGCAGCACGCCAAGCGCTGCCAGGGTGATAACAAGCGATGACCCCCCGTAGCTGACGAGCGGAAGCGCGATGCCCTTCGTGGGCAACAGGCCCGTCACCACCGCCATATTGACCACACCCTGGATGCAGATCAGCAGCGTGATGCCGAGAGCGAGCATGCGCGTGAACGGATCTCCCACGGCGAGCGCGATGCGCATGCCCCGCCACAGGATGACCAGGAAGATCGCCACCACGGTAATGGCTCCGATAAGGCCGAGCTCTTCTCCGATTACCGCGAAAATGAAATCGGAATGCCGTTCAGGAAGAAAGAGCAGCTTCTGCCGCCCTTCTCCGAGGCCCCTGCCGAACACTCCGCCGCTTCCGAGGGCCAGGAACGATTGGATGATCTGATGTCCGGCTCCCTGCGGATCGGCCCAGGGGTCCAGATAGGCAAAGATGCGCCGGGCGCGGTAAGCGCTCTGGGTGATTGCGAAGACAACAAGAGGTGCCGCCAGCAGGACCGTGGCGCCGAGATGCGCGAGATTCGCCCCTCCGGCGAACAACATGATGAATGCGATGCAAGCCAGCGTCATGGACGCCCCCAGGTCCGGCTGGCGGATTGTGAGCAGCAGGAACAGCGCGGTAACGAGGTAGGCCGGTACCAGACCGTGCATGGCATCCCGAAGCAGTGTACCTTTTTTCGCGATATAGTAGCTCATATAGATCACCACCGCGAACTTCGCCAGTTCCGACGGCTGGAAGGAGAGCATGCCGAGCCGCAGCCATCTTCGCGACCCGTTTACCATCCTTCCGACACCCGGCACCAGCGTTGCCGCAAGCAGCAGCACGGAGAGCAGCAGGACCGCGACCACAACGCGCTTGTCTTGCAGCAGGTGGTGGTCAACACGCATCATGACTGCCATCAATGCGATGCCGATAAGGGCCCACACGATCTGGCGCTTCATGAAGAACGAGGGGTCGTCGTACGTGGTGAGCGCCACCACGCTGCTCGAACTGTACACCATCACAATGCTTCCCACGAGGAGGAGCAGAACTGCGGCAAGCAGCGGCCTGTCATAGTGTCCCTTATGATGCATCAAGTTTTGCATGTCTCTTCACACTCATGCGACGGATCATAGAGTATTCAGGGTACCTCCCCGAAGGAGTCCGGAATCCTTTTACACGATCCATACTCTAGTGACTTAAAAAGCGCAATTACTCAGAACCAATAACTCTATGCTCACACGAAGGCACGAAGCACACGAAGAGAAACAGAACATACGTCAATCTCTTGTGCAAAACCACGGAATTGAAGCCTTTCTTCGTGCCTTTGCGGCTTCGTGTGAGATAAACCCGGGTAGATACAAAAAAAACAAGGAACTCCCGGAACTCACCCGATCCTAAAGATTTCTCACCGCTTCCTTGAACTGCCTGCCCCGGTCCTCGAAGTCCCGGAACATGTCAAAGCTTGCGCATGCGGGCGACAGCAGCACTACATCACCGCGTACCGCACGTGCGGACGCGAGCTGCACTGCATCCTGCAGCGTTTTGACCAGCACCGTTTCCACCGCAGTCTCAAGGGCCGCCGCCATCGTTTCCGCAGCTTTGCCGATCAGGATCATCAGCCTGACCTTCTGTTTGAGCAGCGGGTGCAGCGGGCTGAAATCGCTTCCTTTGTCAAGACCGCCAGCTATCAGGATTACCGGCTGCGAAAAACTCTCCACAGACTTCACCACAGCACCGACATTGGTCCCCTTGGAATCGTTTATGAAGGTGACGCCTTTTTTCTCACGAACGAACTCAAGCCGGTGCTCCAGCCCGGGGAACTCGCGAAGAACCGCGGCAATGGAGCGGACATCGACCCCTGCCAGGAAAGCCATCGCGGAGGCGGCAAGCGCGTTCTCAAGGTTATGCACCCCCTTGATGCGGAGCTGATCAGCGCGGATAATGCGCTTTCCATTGTAAACAAGGTGGCCATCGAGCAGGCAGGCGCCGGGATTGAACCGCAGAAGCCTGGAAAAAGGTACGACCGTCGAGCTGGTCCGATGCGTATATGCTTTCACGATGGGATCGTCAAAATTCAGCACCAGGAAGTCCCCTTTGCCCTGGTTCATGAAGACCCGCGCCTTGGCCTCACTGTAGTCCTCGATGCTGCCATAGCGGTCGAGATGGTCCTGGGTCACATTCAGGATTGTTGCAATCCGCGGCTTGAACGTATCAATGTCCTCCAACTGAAAGCTCGAAAGTTCAGCGACGATCCAGTCCCTTCCCGAAAGCTGGGGGATGTCCTCGGTCAGCGCATTGCCGATGTTGCCTGCAACCAGCGCGCTCTTCTTCGCGCGCGCGAGCATGAGCCCGACAAGCGTGGTCACCGTTGATTTGCCATTCGTTCCAGTTATGCCGATATAGGGTGCATCGGAAAGAAGCCATGCGAGCTCAAGTTCGCTGATCACCTTGACACCGTGGCGCCGCGCAGCCAGGATCTGCGGAATCTTGGGCACACCGGGGCTCAGCACAATGAGGTCGGCCTCGATGAAGATCCGCTCCGGATGCCCGCCAGCTTCCACGGCAATGCCGCTGCCCAGCGACTTCAGCTGCGGAGCCAGCTGATCCGCCTTTTTTTTGTCCGTGACCGTCACTCGGGCGCCAAGGGCGAACAACGCCCGCGCCGCGGCAACACCGCTTCTCGCCAGACCCACTACGGTAACCCGCTTGCCTTTGAAATCCGCTTTCACGATACCCTCCGAAATCCGAACCGCTACCTGAGCTTCAGCGATCCAATCGAGATCAGCGCCAGGATGATCCCGACGATCCAGAACCGCACGATGACCTTTGATTCGGGCCACCCTATCTGCTCAAAATGATGATGGATCGGCGCCATCTTGAAAATGCGCCTGCCTGTCAGCTTATAGGACGCCACCTGCATGATCACGGACACAGTCTCCACCACAAAGATCCCGCCGACAACGACCAGAATAAGCTCGTGCTTGGTGACCACGGCCAGCGTGCCGAGCGCCCCGCCCAGCGAGAGCGAACCTACATCCCCCATGAACACCTCGGCAGGATGGGCGTTGTACCAGAGAAAGCCCAGGCTCGCACCAAGCATGGCACCGCAGAATATGACCAGCTCGCCGCTCCCCGGGATATACAGGATCTTCAGATAGTCTGCAATGATCTTGTTGCCCCCGAGATAGACGATCACCGCATTGGCCGTTGCCGCAATACCCACCAGCCCGATCGCAAGCCCGTCCAGACCGTCGGTAAGGTTCACCGCATTCGATGAGCCCACGATAACCACGGCAACAAACGGTATGTAGAACCAGCCAAGATCAAGCAGCAGTTTCTTCATGAAGGGCACCGACAGATGCGTGATATACGGATCGGCCTTGTTGTAGTACAGAAAGAAGCCGACGATCAGCGATGCGGCGATCTGGAGGCCGAATTTCTGGTACGCCCGCAGGCCGGTGGACCGTTTTTTTACAACCTTGAGATAGTCGTCCCAAAACCCGATGCCGCCGAACGCCACCGTGGAAAAGAGCACGACCCAAACGTATCTGTTCGTCAGGTCCGACCAGAGCAGAACGGAGGAAACCAGCGCTGCGAGGATCAGCACTCCACCCATGGTCGGCGTACCCTGCTTGGCCAGATGGGACTTCGGACCGTCGTCCCGAACATGCTGCCCGACCTTGAGCCTCCGCAGCCACGCGATAATGAGGGGCCCCAGGAGAAAGCTCACGATCAGCGCGGTCAACACGGCGCCGGCGCTCCGGAACGTGATATAGCGGAACACATTGAATCCGGAGAACGCTTCGCGCAGCGGATAGAGAAAATGATAGAGCATCAGAACTCCTCCATGATCTTTTCCATTTTCATGCCGCGCGATCCCTTGACCAGAACAGTGTCCCCTGGTTGCGATAGTGTTCTCAGCAGGTCCGCTGCTTCACCGTGGCTGCCGGCCACCCGTACTCTCGCCGTCGGAATACCCGACTGGGCCGCGCCCAGCGCAATCTGTTTCGCGAAGGACCCGAATGCAATCATTGCATGGAGGCCGAGCCGCGCGGCCGTTCTCCCGATCTCCTGATGAGCCTGGTCCGCGGTTGGTCCCAGCTCAAGCATGTCCCCCAGAACTGCGATCATCCTGCTGCCGGGCTTCAGGGTAACCAGCGCGGCTAAGGCTGCTTCCATGGAAGCGGGATTCGCGTTGTAGCAGTCCGCGAGCACGGTCCTTCCTTTGAGCTGTCTGATCTCCGAGCGCATGGAGAGCGCTGCAAAATCATCCAGTCCGTATTTCACGGCATCCAGGGGCATCCCCATTGCCAGCGCAGCGGCAGCGGCAGCGAGCGCGTTGTAGACATTGTGCCTTCCCGTGGCGGCCAGCCGAACATCCGCATGCGCGCCCTCCGCGTGGATCGTAAAATCCAGGTGCGAGCTGCCCTGGGTGATGCCGGTTGCGCGGACATCCGCGTGAGCATCGATGCCGAAGGAATGAACGCGCCCGGAATAATTACTTTTCAGCACATCGAAATACCGGTCATCGCTGTTCAGTACTGCCGTGCCGTTCGGATTCAGATTGGCAAGCAGCTCACCTTTGGCCTGCGCCACGCCATCCAGGCTCTTGAGGAACTCGAGATGCGCGGGCCCGACGTTTGTTATCACTCCCACATCAGGAAGCGTAAGCCGCGCAAGCGTATCGATCTCCCCCAGCGCACTCATGCCCATCTCCACGACCGCGGCCTTGTGTGTCCGGTCCATCTTGAGAAGCGTGAGCGGGACCCCGATATGGTTGTTGAGATTCCCCTCGTTCTTGAGCACCGGCCCTTTTTGTTTCAGGATCCCGGCAAGCATCTCCTTGGTCGTGGTTTTACCGTTCGACCCTGTGATGCCGACAACGGGGATGGAAAATTTCTTTCGGTGCACCAGGGCCATTTCCTGCAGCGCAAATAAGGTATCCTCCACCGGAACAATGTTCTTCAGCCCTCCCAGGCTTTTGAAGTTGTTTTCCAGAACCGACTGCTCCACCAGGGCGCCCCAGGCTCCCTTGTTCAGCACGTCCGGCACAAAATCGTGTCCGTCAAAACGGTCGCCCCTGATCGCGACGAACAGCTCGCCCTCGCGAATGGTCCGGGAGTCAATTGATACCCCCCTTATCTCCATCCTATCCATCCTGTCAACAATCTCCTTCAGCAGTGTATTTTCAGAAGCATTCATAAATCACATTATCATCAGTAGCCTGCCGGTCTTCTGTCACCTGACTTCCATCATCCGTCTTTTCCGTATTTCTTCACGCGCGATTTCCCGGTCATCGAAATGCATTTTGTTCGTTCCAATAATTTGATAATCTTCGTGCCCCTTGCCTGCAAGTACAACGATGTCGCCGGCTTCTGCCAGCCCGATCGCCGCGTGGATCGCTTCCGCCCTGTCGGGTATGACATAGTAGGACTTTTCCTCCGGTATGGTTCTGGGCTGCGTTCGCATCCATGCGAGCCTGACGCCACCAGCCATGCCGGATTCGATCTCGGCAATGATATCCTTCGGATCTTCGGACCGGGGATTATCCGTGGTGACGATCGTTATGGTGCTGCCTTCCATGGCCACTTTCCCCATTCTGGGGCGCTTGGCCCTGTCCCGATCGCCTCCGCATCCGAAAACCGTAATGATCCGCGCTGGTGCAGTTTCACGAACCGCACGCAACAGATGCATGAGCGAGGCCTCGGTGTGGGCATAGTCCACGACGACACCGTAGGATTGGCCTTCGTTCACCATCTCCATCCTTCCGGGCACTGCTTTCATGTTCCTGATGCCCGCGGCGATAACGTCGTTGGAGAATCCCAGCGACCGACCCGCCGCGATCGCGGCAAGAATATTGTATACATTGTGCAGCCCCATGAGCGAGGACTCCACGGCGATTTTCTCGTGCAGAATTTCCACGGCAAAGGACAACCGCCCGATGCCATGATTGATCGCTCCATCGGGATGCACGTCCGCATCCGCGGACATGCCGTACGTATGGACTGCGGCCTTTGTTCGGCCTATGATCTCGCGGGACATGGCGTCATCGAGGTTGACCACCGCTGCGCTGTTTTGAGCGAGCCCCGTGAACAGCAGCTGCTTTGCCTGAAAATAGGACTCCATGTCTTTATGAAAATCCAGGTGGTCCTGGGCGAGGTTCGTGAAAACGGCTGTATGGAACTGACAGCGGTCCGTACGGCCAAGCGCCAGTGCATGGGATGAGACCTCCATGACACAGTACCCGGATCCGGTCTTCGTCATCGCGTCCAGAAGCTGCTGGAGCTCCAGCGATTCCGGTGTGGTGTTCGGCGCGGGATATATCGCACTGCCCACGCGGTAATCAATCGTGCCGATCAGGCCGGACTGGTGGCCGGCCGCTTCAATGATCGACCTTACCAGGTAGCTCGTCGTGGTCTTGCCTTTTGTACCGGTAATGCCGATGAGCTTGAGCTTCCCTGACGGATGGCCGTAAAAGACATCCGCGATATGCGCAAGCATTTTGCGGGAATCCGGTATGCGGATGACCGGTGTGTCGCCCGCCTCAGCAACCACCCCGCCAGCCTCGGCAACCACGGCAGCCGCTCCCCGCTTTATTGCCTGGGGTATGAACTGATGGCCGTCCGATTGGGATCCCCGCACAGCCACGAACAGCGATCCGGGTTTGACCTTGCGCGAATCATGGACAATGTCCAGGATGTCCCGTTCCCGCCATGTTGGCGGCAGGTCCAGGGGCAGTTTCAACCGGTCCAGCAGATCGCCCAGTTTCATTTGCTCACCAGCAGCATCCTGCCGCCTGAATCATCGGATGGCACCTGAAGGTAAGCCAGGCTTTGCTCGGCGACTGCCCTGAACACTGGCCCGGCGACGCTCCCGCCGTAATGCACCAAACCTTCCGGACTGTCGATCATCACGAGGATGACCAACTGGGGAGACGTCGCGGGTGCAAAACCGACAAAGGAACTCACATAATCATTCTTCGAATACAGGCCGGTCCTCTGGTCTATTTTCTGGGCAGTCCCGGTCTTGCCGGCGGCGGTGTAGCCTGTCGGCCTCGCCTTCTGCCCTGTTCCATTCTCCACGACGCGGACCAGCATCTTGTTCACCTTGCCGCAGGTTTCACTGGAGATAATGCGGCCAAGGTTCTGGGGAGCGGTCTTTTTCCCTTCTTTGCCGCCCCGGTCGATGATCTCCGAGACGATATAAGGCTTCACGAGCGTGCCGCCGTTCGCGAGAACGCAATACGCTGTAGCCATCTGTATGGGTGTTACGCCGATCTCCTGCCCGATGGCGATGGATCCGATGGACACGCCTGACCAGAGACGATGATCTTTCAGCAGGCCGGGGATCTCGCCCGGCATGTCGATCCCCGTCTTTTTCCCGAAGCCGAAGGCGCTGATGTACGATGCGAACCGCTCCTTGCCGAGACGCAGGGCAACCTTGATGGTGCCGACATTGCTTGATTCGGCGATGACATCCGTGAAGGTCAACACGCCGTTTTCATGGGAATCCGTAATGATACGGTCGGCAAGCTGGATTTTGCCGGCCGAGCAGTCGAACCGCTCAAGCGGATGCACGACGCGTTCTTCGAGCGCGGCAGCAGCGAGAAACGGTTTGAAGATCGAGCCAGGCTCAAAGGCGTCGGTGACAGCGCGGTTCCGCCAGTCAGCAGGCTTGGAGCGGCGCGGCTCGTTCGGATTGAACACCGGCCTGCCAATGGCGGCTGAGCGCACAGTCAGCGCAAGAACCTCGCCGGTCTGCGGCTTCATAACGATGCATACGCCTCCTTTCGCCCGCGAGCGGGCAAGCTCCGCGTCAAGCTCCTTCTCGGCGATATGCTGGATCACCTCATCGATGGTGAGCGTGATGTCGTGGCCCGGCCTGGGCAGCTTGTACTGGAAGCCCGCACCGCCCGGGAAAACCGTCCTGCCCATGGCATCCTTTTCCGCCAGCACCCACCCGCTCACTCCACGGAGAGCCTTGTCATAGGAGCGCTCCAAACCCTCCAGGCCTTCGTTGTCAACGCTGGTGAACCCGAGCACCGGCCCTGCAAGGGACCTCTTGGGATAGAACCGCCGTGATTCCACCCGGCTCCCGATCTCCTTGGCCCCAAGCTCCCTGATCTTCTCAGCCTTCCCCGGGTCCACTTTTCTGCTGAGCCAGACAAACCGCTTGTCCCCCTCTAGGCGCTGTTCGAGAGCATGCGGATCCTCGCGCAATATGAGGGAGAGCTGCCGTGCAAGCAACCGCGGATTGTCCGTCTCCGCAGGCACACCGTAGATGGACTCCACGTCGAGACTGACCGCGAGTTCCCTGCCCATCCGGTCGTACATCGTGCCCCGCTTGGGTTCGAGCTTTACGAGACGCTCCTGCTGCCGCTCCGCACGGACCGCGAGTTGGGCACCCTGGTATACCTGGAGGTACACAAGCCGGAGCGCGATGCATGCAAAGCCCGCGGCCATCACCAGCAGTACGAGCAGTATCCTTCCCCGTTTTTCCATACGTTATTTTTTCGTGTCCGTATTCCGCTTCACTACCACGACGTTCTCTTTTGCCGGCCTGATCATACCCAGGCGCTTCATGGCGATTTCCTCGATGCGCGCGGGTGACGAGAGGCTCGAGGCCTCGATCAGGAGCGAACGGTTCTCCCGCTCCATTTCCCGCTTCTCGCGTTCCAGCGTCTCGATTTGATATCCGAGCCGGACGATTTTCACCTTCCCGCCGACATAGAGCAGGAGAACGGAGATTACGGCAAGCGCCAGAATCACCCGTCGAAAACTGCCGCGCCTGCCCCTCGCGAACACCAGGGAACCTATTGTACCGACCCGAGTGGTCATACCGAATGCCGCTCCTGTTCATCCCGTCGCAGCTTGACAGTCGAGATTGAATTCATGCGAACGGTGCACGTTCCAGGTGCATGAGAAAATACGCAACAAAGGGATTTCATAATGCGTGTTCGAGTCATCATGCCGCGGTGCTGATCTGCGCAAGCTTCTCCGCCGCCCTCAGTTTGGCGCTGCGCGACGCCGGATTCGCCCGCACTTCATCTTCTCCCGCTTGCAGCGGCCGGGAGGTCAGAATCTTCAGCACTGGCTTTTTCCCGCAGGCGCAGACCGGAAGTCTCGGCGGACAAATGCAGCCCTTCGCTTCCTTCACGAAAGCCTGCTTCACAATGCGGTCTTCGAGGGAGTGAAATGATATCACGGCAATCCTGCCGCCGGTCGTCAGTGCCGCTATCCCGTCTGCCAAACCATCGCGCAGGGATGTCAGTTCGTCATTAACGGCTATCCGCAGTGCTTGAAAGGTCAACGTGGCGGGATGGATGCGCCGGGGGGGATAGGGAGGGAATGCGCTGGAAACAACCTCTGCCAGTTGAACCGTGCTCGTAAAGGGCTTGATGACCCTCGCCCGTATGATCGCCTTCGCAATGGCGCCGGCATTTCTTTCCTCACCGTATTCCCTGAGAATAGCGGCAAGCTCCTCGCGGGAAAGCGTGTTCACCAGGTCTGCCGCGGTCCGCAGGGCCCGTTTGTCCATACGCATGTCAAGCGGTCCATCCAGTACAAAGCTGAATCCGCGCTCCGCGGTTTTCACATGAAACCACGACATGCCCAGGTCAAGCAGCACACCGTCCACCGCATCATGGCCGGTTTCCGCCAGCACACCGGACAAATCCCGGAAATCCGCATGTCGCACGAGGAACCGGCTGCCGAAAACCGCCAGGTTAGTTTTACACCGTTCAACCGCTTCCTCGTCCTGGTCCATCCCGATCAGGATGCCGTCCGGCGCGGATCGCTTCAGGATCTCCGCCGCATGCCCCCCCGCTCCGAGTGTTCCATCGACGTACACACCGCCCGGCTTAGGTGCCAGCAGATCAACGGCCTCGTGCAGAAGGACGGGAATGTGAACCACGTGCGGAGTTTCTCTAGTTTCCGGTTCCTCTTCATTTAAATCCGCACTTCGCATTCCGCACTCCGCACTGGTGCTCCCCGTTACAGTCCGAGCGGCAGGTTCGTTGCCGGCTTCGCGCTGCCGAAGCTTTTTGCCGCCTGTTGGGCATTGTCAAATATCTGGAACTCTCCCAGTATGCCGGTGGTTTGAAAAATATTTTTGATATACTCCGACATCCCCGCGAGGCGGAGATCGCCGCCGAACGATTGAAGGCGCTTTTTCTCCTCACTCATCAATGGCAGGATGGTAAAGTGGATATGCTCAACAGCCTCAAAGTTCAGGATCAGTCCGTACGTCTCGCCCTTGATCAGCTGGCCGATGACGCGGTTCATCTCGGCCATTTTCACGGCGTCGACTTCACCTTCGAGATTCATCTGATATACTTTGATCTTCGCTTCCATATCAGAGGCCCAGAGCGGCAAGTGCTTCGCCGATTTTATCGCCACTCTGGGAATTTCTGGCCTCCCACGCCCCGACATCCCATATTTCCAGCTTGTCAATGATCCCCACGAGCATTACATTTTTTTTGATTCCCGCATGGTCGCGATGGGAAGACGGGATCAGGATCCGCCCCTGCTTGTCGATCTCGCACTCCGTGGCAGAGGCCAGAAGGAAACGCATGAAGTCTTTGACCTCCTTCTTCATGGTGGGAAGGCTCCTGATCTTCTCCTCGAATTTTTCCCATTCTTCCAGGGGATAGACCGTGAGGCACTTGTCATAGTCCATGGCCAGCACGAGTTTGCCATCGTAGCGTTCCGCAAAAATGTCGCGGAACTTCGACGGAACGCTGACTCTGCCCTTGGAATCTACCGTATGTTCAAAACTGCCGCGAAACATAACCCTCCATGGCCACCCACCACTTCCCACTCTATACCACCTGCTTGGCAAAGTATATCTATTACAATAGTTTGTGTCAAGAAAATTATTAATTTTTGAGCTGTTACGCGGTGGGATAGATATCGAGCGCGCGGATCATTTTAATCGTGACTTGGAGGCTCAAAAACCGTATTATTCCTGCCATCATGATTGACTATTTCATATCCGCTGACGACAGCCATGTAAGAAAAGAGAAGGCAAAGGCCCGGGAAATGCGTGCCTCCCAGTGGTGGAAAAGGAAGCGGTCAAGCGGAATCTGCACTTACTGCGGAAGGCAGTTCAAGCCAGCCGAACTGACCATGGATCACCTCATCCCGCTCGTGCGCGGCGGGAGATCAACGCAGGGCAATCTCGTGCCCGCATGCAAAGAGTGCAATAGCAAGAAAAAGTTCCTCCTGCCTACGGAATGGGAGGAGTACCTGCAATCGCTCAAGCAGGAACCTGGTGGCGGGTAACTTTGAAATAGACGGCACCAAGGCGGGGGATGAATCACGTAAGTCGGGACGCAGGAAGGTATAATCTACAAAAACCAGCTGTTTTAACAAAACATGCCTGGCTAGTGAAAAGATGGAGGCGGCAACGAAAAGGATATGGGAAAGTGTGTTTTTGACTCAACCATACCGGGCCGAGGCCATTCCCCTCCTTGTTCACCTATCGAGATTTATCTTGGTTATGTAAATTTATCTTTGCTTTCAATGCACGATCACCAGTTACCGCAGGCAACTACCCGACTTACGGACTATTGGGCAAGGCGAGCCGCTTTACCCAACCTATCGGCTTCACGTCTAAAACGTATTACTTGCAAGATAAAGCTTAGTCCGGAAAATACCTAACAAGTTCATGCGCTATTTTGCTTCCGACTTTATCTGCTAATTCAGCAATGCTTTGGTCGTCATCGCTCCTATTACTTTCACTAAAATGCTCCGAGCCATCGCTCTTTGAGAGTTTATAGTCATATTTTATTTTAAATTTCGATTCTCGTACGACTCCCTGAAATGGCAACAATTTACTATTCATATCTGATTCTATGGAATCGACTTTCAATATCAGTGTATAAACGCTCTTATTCAAACAAGATGCATTATCTGTCGGCATCTTGTTTGTGTCTCTAGTAACATCAATTTGATGACTTCGAAGCTCTTTTTCAGCGCTTCTAAGAATTCGGTTAATGACGTTTTCAACAATATTGCTGCCAGTAGAAACATCGCTTGTAAATATAACTTCATTCTTGCGAGTTTGATCTTCGAGCCTGACACAAACACTATACTTAAATAGTGTCAGCGACGGGTCGTTAATTTTTTTACGACATCCACCGCTGACAATCATTGACAATAGGACAATTACCATCAATAAGTTAAGTATAGTGTATCTCCCTTAAACACTGCTTTTTGTGTTATTACCAGCAAATTAAGTTACCTTGAATCAAATGGGAAATGAAACCCGATCATACTGGCAAATTTTATTATAGTCGAGTAGGTCGCAAAACGCCTCAATTTGCCCTACTTAATCTTGATTAACGCGTTGGGCTTTAAGAAGAACATTCGACCCAACCTCCGGAACGAATTGCAAATAGTCTCTGCAAAACCAGACAGGGTTTCCCCCTGTCGTTTCACTTGTAGTGTTATGGTTTCAATTTATCTTTGATTGCGTTAATACAACCTTTAACAATAATATCTCTAAATTCGAGAAAAGTTATATGCACAGTAACACCTGGTTCAACATTCACTATCGAGGTATTCCCATCGTGAAACGAGAAGCCCCAATATTTACCCTCATGGACAACCTCGCAACGCACGCCATATAATAAATCTACAGCTTTTTCAAAGCCCAATATTGTCATGGGTATGATAGTATTGTCAATAAAACCTGTTCCAAGTTTGGACTTGTCATCTGTTGACAGAAATTCAATAAAAAATCGTTTGACGTATTTTTTTGATTGGCCCTCCTCTGTAAAACCATCGTGAACTTTCGATATATGTTCAGCGCAAATCAATAGAAAAAGCAATTGGAGCGATTCTCTCTTTGGTCTTATTTGGGGGAGCTCGTCTGCTATGGAAACCAAGCGCTGCGTCTGATGCATCATGATTTTTGCTTTATGATTTGCATCGGCAAGAGTCAACGCTTCACAGCGGGCAACGAAAACCTCTGCAGCCTGTGGATCAGGGAAATATTTCACAAAAAAGGTAACCCAATTATCCATTCTGTGCCTCTATATTCTTTGCCATAACTAATGCTTGAGTGGTTCTATGCCATCGACAAATAGATGAAAATAGCAGGTTGGATTGAACGAAGTCAAACCCAACATGTTTAAAATTATACCGTTCTGTTATAAGTAGATCTCACTGCAAATAGAGTAAAAAGACCCCTGCGATTCGAACAGAGGTCTGTTTGGTAGTATCTCAGTCCATCACCGGGCGCCAGGGACCCTTTATTGTATCTTCTTGAAATCTTCCCTATTTGCTTTCTTGGTCCGATTTTCCAGGTAATCTTCGTCAGCACTGCCGAAATCTTTTCAGCAATCGCCGATGAAATAAACTGGTTGACGGACACTTCTTCCTTTTTTGTGATTTCTTTGATTGAATTGATCTCGGCAACCGTGGGCTTAAGGCGCTCATAGCAGGGTTCCCAAAAGTTCTCTTGATGTTCTAGGTATTGCGCCAAATGCATTGGAACCCTTTAAAATCCGTCGGATTAGCGGTTCAAAACCTTCTCCAAGATTATTTCTTCTTCATCAGTTCTTTGAGCTTTTCAAAAGGCTGGTGCGTCGCGGGAGCATTCGCAACCTGGTCTGGTGCGGAGGTCCCTTCGAGCAAGTACTTCTGGTGCTCGTTTTCGTGGCAGTAGAAGCAAAGAAGCTCCCAGTTGCTTCCATCGGGCGGATTATTGTCGTGATCGTGGTCCTTGTGATGGACCGTGAGCTCGCTGAGCTTTCTGCCTTCGAATTCCCGGCTGCACCGGCCGCAGACGTGCGGAAACAGTTTGAGCGCCTGCTCCCGGTACCCGCGCTCCCGCTGTTCGCGGCTGCGCCGGGCCTCGGCAATCAGCTTATCGTTCCCGTTTTCAGAGGGTGACTTTATCATAGTTGGTGGCGCTCTTGATTATTTGCTCTTCTGCACAGCCTGCGCAAACTGATCGTTCTTGAGCAGGCCATGGACCACGGTTATCGTGGCATTGCTCAGGCCTTCGTAGTAATTCTCCGCTTTATACGATTGTCCCCACTGCTTCGCCTTCGCCGTCACCAACCCCTCCCAAAGGACCGCGCCGGTCTTGGCAATCAGCCGGAACTTCAATCCGACCTCGGCTTCATAGACCATCGATTCCGTGACAAAGAATTTCACCACGTCCGCTTCAAGGACCACGGTCCCGTTCTCTTTTGCCACGTCGACATCAAAATCCCTCATTGTCTGCGCCACTCTGCCCGTGAGCCACTGCGCCACGTTGTCCTTAGTCGTGACCGTGCGCTCCGGTGCGTCATGCCGCTTCTCGATGTTTTTTCCGATCTCGTCTGGCTTTTTGCGCAGATCAATGAATGGTTTGATCAAAATAGTGACCTTTTGGAATGCCGAAAGGTCTATTGCGGCGTAGCTGCTGATCACGTCGGTCGGCTTCCAGACAAGCGGGATATCCTTCAATTCGCCCTTCTCTTGAACCGCGATCGCGGTCCCGGCCTGCATGAGAAAAAACAGCATCGCAACTATTGCATATCTGAACACAGTCATGGTTGAATCCTCCTCCCAATATGTTGCTGACATGATTCGACGCACATTTCACGTGCTCCCGTGCGCTACTCAAGAATCTTCAGCTTCATTTCCACAGGTTGCTTCTTCGGTCCGCTCCCGGTCTTGACCGGCCGCCCCACGGGCACAACCGCCATGAATTCGCCCTCCGGTTCTCCCAGGAACCGGAGCACCTCGTCCTTGATAAGATAGAGCACGCCGAGCCAGACCGTGCCAAGGCCCAGCGACGTAGCCGCCAGCAGGATGTTCTCTACTGCCGCGGCGGAGCTTTGGATCTCCATGGTGCGGAAAAAATCGTGGGCAACCTCCTGCTCAACCTTAAACAGCTCGGTACCATGCCGGATCAGATCCCCGGTATTCGCCACAGCGATGACCACCGGCGCAGAAATGATGCTCTTCGCCCCCATCCGGAGAAGCGCTGCCGCAGGCCGGGGAAAGGACGCGGACTGGGCCGTCACGAGCTGCGCCAGCTCGTGCTTCTTCTCCCCCCGAAGGATGATGAACCGCCACGCCTGCTGATTGTGTGCCGAGGGTGCAGCGTTGGCTGCGCGCAGCAGGATCCTGATCTCGTCATCACTGACTTCATCCTTTTGAAACGTCCTGACACTGTGGCGGTTGTTGATCGTTGCCAGGGTTGCGTTGCCGGTCAGAGCAGCATCATCGGGCAGCATGGCTGTCCTCCTTTACAGCGCGTCGCATGGCCGCGCATGCATGAACATATCACTCGCCTTGCTGTAAGTCAAGCGCATCAGGGCCAGATGTGTCGGGGATTGAAAACCAACAGCTTGGCGTCCGCTCTGCATTTTTCATCGGATATCCGCTTTTCTGAAATTACGGTACAGGAGCAGGTCATAGGCGATCTTCAGTCCGCCGGCGATAACAAAAGGCGCTCCGGCAAAACCCGGCAGGGCGATCAGGAAACCGCTCAGCGCCGGTGAGATCGCAGCCCCCAGGGAGCGCGCCATAGACGTTACCCCTGATGCTGCAGCCCGCTCGTCCGGCTCGACCACGGCCATGGTGTAAGATTGGCGCGTCGGCACGTCCATCTGGGAAATGCTGAAACGAAGCAGCAAAACCGCTACTGCCAGCTCAACAGTCGGCATGAAAGGTACAATGCAGAGCAGCACATTCGAAGGTATGTGCGTGAAGACCATGGTGTTGATCAGGCCTATGCGGGAGGCGATGCGCGCCGCAAGCAGCGCCGAGATCCCGGCAAGGATATTCGCGCCAAAGAAGATGCCACCCAGGGTGCCGGATTCCAGATGAAAGGTAATGTGGAACCAATATGCCACCATGCTCTGGATAACGAAGCCGCCCGCGAACGCGTCAAGCGCAAAAAGTGCGCTCAGGCGCATGACCACAGCTTTCGACTTGTGGAGCCCGAGTGTGCGCTCCGTTTTCGGGGCTGCTGACTCCGCTTCCATTGCCCGTGAAAGAAAACAAAAGAGCGCGAACAGCAGCGCCCCGCATACCGCGTATCCAAGGATCACGGCCCGGTAAGAGAAGAGTTCGGAAAATCCCGCGCCCTGCAAACCATGAGACAGAAATCCGCCGCCCAAGGCGCCTGTCGCGGATGCGAGCGAACCCGCGAGATTATACCAGCCGAAGATCCTTGTCCGCTCCGGGGAGGGTAGAAGCTGGGAAAGCGCGGCCTGTTCCAAAGACAGGAACGGACCGATCTCGTTGCCGCTCGGACTGATAACGCCGATGATGCCGGCTATGAGCAGCAGAACCGGATCTCCGGTTAGACCGAACACGACCCCCGCGAGGACCATCAGCCCGGCGCCCGCGAGAAGCATTTTTTTTCTGCCGAGTCTGTCGGCAGTGGTCGTGATCCAAAGCGAGATGCCCGCGTCTCCAGCTAGTGTCAGCGTGAACAGCATGCCGATCCATGCCTCGCTCAGCCCCGCTTCGTGAAGATACAGCGCCAATACCACCGACAGAGCGCCATACGCAAAGAGGCGGATGCTTCTGCCCATGAACAGGAGTTTGACGTCCCGCTGATGCGCGGAGCGAATGCTCCCCAGCTTTTGCTTCGGGAAGTTCTCGGCCGTATCACCCTGCTTTTGCGGTTTTATCATCTCTCTCCTCATTACGAGAGCCCCTGTTTGTCATGAAACATGTACTTGTCATGAGTGTACCAGAAAACACAGGCCGGATACACTGCAATCAAGGCAGCGTGATGCCGCCCGCTGATGCTGCCACGTACCGGAAAAAACCTGCTTGACAGCGATCGTCAAATCAGGTATATATGTATTATCTGATTTATCTGATTAAACTGAACCGGAGGCACATGCATGACAACGAAAAAAGAAAAGCTGCAGCAACCCGGCCCCTTCGGCAAAGGGGCAGGCTGCTGCGCCATCGAAGCGATCGTAACTGTTGATGAACGGGGCCAGATGGTGTTGCCTAAGGAGTTGCGGGCGCGCGCGGGCATCAAGCCCGGAGACAAGCTTGCGATCACCAGCTGGGAAAAGGACGGTAGCGTATGCTGCATCGCCCTTATTAAGGCGGGGAATCTCGATGCCATGGTCAAGGGTCTTCTCGGACCGCTCATGAGCGAGGTTTCGTGAAAATCAAAAGAAGAAAAGAAATCTTTTGACACGGATAACGGCGGATTAAAAGAGGAAGAACCAGGATAATGCACTGACGTATCCGACGCTATCATAGCCTTTATCCGATTCTTCCGTGTCAACGTTTTTCTCTGGAGGTTCCCGATGCAGATACAGACATTGAAATTTGTGAAAAAAGAATTGCCCCCATTTGCGACCGGCACGATTGCTACACCCGAGGGATCGGTCCCGCGTGTCTCTTCGGATTGGTCCCGCGCTGATACTTGGGGCATGGTCAAAAGCCGGGTGAGCGCATTCCGCATGAACTACACCGTTTCCCCGGGCCTCTATGCCGTGGGCGATCCAAGCGAAGGGTCCGACGTGTTCGTCACGGCGAATTACAAACTGACCTTCGACATCCTGCGGCGCGCACTCAAGGGACTGCATGCCTGGGTCCTGGTGCTCGACACCAAAAGCATCAATGTCTGGTGCGCGGCGGGCAAGGGTACCTTTGGTACGGAAGAGCTCATCAGCAGAATGGCTGCGGCCGGACTCGACAAGGTGGTGAGCCACCGCAGGCTCATCCTCCCCCAGCTGGGAGCTGTAGGCGTAAACGCGGCGGAAGTGCTGAGAAGAACCGGTTTCCGCATATCCTTCGGGCCGGTGCAGGCGCGCGATATTCCGGCTTATGTGAAAGCGGGCTATACAAAGACGAACGAAATGGCCGCGATCAACTTCCCCATCCTCGACCGCCTCATTCTCACACCCATGGAGATCAACCCGGCAATGAAGAAATTCCCCTGGCTTGCCGCAGGCATTCTGCTCCTGTTCGGGCTTCAGCCCTCGGGCATTCAGTTCAGCCAGGCGTGGCACAACGGCTGGCCGTTCCTGCTCCTTGCTTTGCTCTCGATACTGTCGGGCGCTCTGCTGACTCCGGCCCTGCTCCCCTTTGTCCCCTTCCGGTCATTCGCAATCAAGGGCTGGATCACGGGGTCCGTGATGACGCTGGCTGCCGCGTGGCTGGTGCTGCCTCCGGTTGGGGAGAAGCTGATCTCTTTCATTGCCGCATGCCTGTTTTTCCCGGCACTCAGTTCGTACCTTGCTCTTCAATTCACCGGCTCAACAACGTTTACCGGGATGTCCGGCGTCAGGAAGGAACTCAAGATCGGCATCCCGCTCTATATCGGCGCGGCAGTCGTCACCACGGTCCTGCTGATCGTGTTCAAACTCAGGGAATGGAGGCTGGTATGAAATACCTTGCGAACGTGACCACCCTCGGATATGTTCGGGAGAAGTGCGCGGGATGCGGCAGGTGCGTCGAAGTCTGCCCTCACCGAGTGTTCGAGATGCGCGAAAAACGTGCGCTGATCCTTGACCGCGACCGCTGCATGGAATGCGGCGCCTGCGCACGAAATTGCGAATTCGGCGCGATCACCGTGGATTCCGGTGTTGGCTGCGCCGCAGCCATCATTAACAGCATGATCACCGGCGGCGAGCCGTCCTGCGGCTGCAGTGATACCGCAGCCGGCTGCTGCGGGTAGGGTGGGTCCCGGACAGCTTCATTAAACACTTCACAAAATCCTCCCTTTGTGTGGAATGCGGCTTCTTACCAGGGAAGCATTCCCGCCTGACATCAGTTCTCGCACATCATGCCCATCCTCTTCGGTCCCGTGCAAGAACATACATGCTCTCTATCCTAAGACTACCCATCCAATGCGCACTCCTGTACAATAGTGCAATTTGTTTCACACCGTCGCTGCACGTACTCCTGGCGAATCGGATACTTGCAGCAAACTTCCGTTCACTGCACAAAGTGACAGTTAATCAAATCCATCATAGGAACTTATACTGATGCAAATACGAACTTCTGCTGATGGACAGAGATAACGTAGTCTGATATACATGAATAACAAATCCGAGGACTGGCGGAAAGGAGGTGATTCGAGATGCTTGTCTTCAACATTATGAAACATTCTTTCCTGCTGGTGTTGGGTGCGCTTGCCGGGGGGCTGCTCATTCTCATGCTCCCCTATGCCTGGATTGCAGCATCGGTCGTTATGCTTATCAAGCTGGCGATCGATGGCCTTCTCTCGCTCGCGGAGAGGAATGCGGGTTTTGGATGGAGGCCTCTTCAGTCTTACCTGACAGGCAGAAAAGAAAAAAAGTAGAGGATGAACTGATAAGGGGCCATCCCAATCGTGTTCATTTGCAGCCGTCGATGACTCGGGGGACGCTGGTGCATGCTGCAGCGTCTCCCACTAATTTCCTGCCCTCTGATTTCCCTGCCATAACGCCGTACGCCAATCCATAGATATTTGGATCGGTTCGCTCATACATGCCTCCCTAATCCCGTGATAGAAAAAGATACTGAGCAATAAAAACCCTTGCTGGCCGCTCAGAGAGCGGGTATAAAGAGATTGCCGCCAAGCAAATCCTTTAACCAACACGGTGAGATCATGATAGGACAAACGGTCTTTGGGTTCAAGATAGAAAAAACGGACGTGGAACTGACTGTGCATTGAAGTTTGGCTCTACTGGCTGAGTTCAATCACGGCGTGGGCCCCCGTGAGTTGGTCGACCGGTATCTTCCCGGCCCCGGCAGCAACCGGGATTATGCGGCATCCTCGTTCGTGGACAGCCTGGTTCTTTTGCTCCAGGCTGGCGGCCGCCGGTTGGAAGACTTGCGGGATCTTCGGCGCGAAAGTCCCCTTTTACAACTGGTTGGTCGCGATCTCATTCCCGACAGCGACACTGTCGGCGACTGGCTCAGGCGGATGGGCGGCCCCAAGACTGATCAGGCGGGCCTTATCGGTCTGGGAGCAGTCCGGGACATTCTTAACCGCGTCTTTTGCGACGAGATGAGCGGAAGGACTGCGCCCTCGATATGGATGCCATGCAGGTCGAGGCGGAAATGCATGACGCCCGTTTCACCTATCTGGGGAATAAAGGCTACATGCCGATGCTGGGCTATCTATTCGAACACGGCATCTGTTTACACGACGAGTTTCGGGAGGGCAACGACCTGATGCCTGTTTCGAGGATCAGAAAGGGACAGAAGATAAGGTTGCGGGGGAAGACTGTCTCCAACCACACATGACGCATGTTTGGATAGCTATAGCCGACAGCTGATGGAGCATGCTGTGGATGATGGAGCCATGCTAAGATTTGCCCGCTGAAAAAAAACGCTGTTTGTCCCATCGGCGACGCGTAATCTGATTTTATCGCTGTGCTTGGGATCAGCCCGTTGGTTGCATTAATTCCTGCCGTCATGTTATAGTGTCCCGCTCATGAAAAACCTGCATGATATCATCGCACCTGTTCTGAAAGAGATCCGCGCGGGCAACAAGACCGTGACGGTTGCCGAATTGTGGGGGGCTTCCAAAGCCCTGTTGTTACAGGGCCTCAGGCTCGAAGCCCGCAGCGCGGTCCTTGTGGTGACCGCGACAGATGAAGAGGCGGAAACGCTGGCGGACGACCTGCGGTTCTTTGAAATGATGCGGCATCCCTTTGCGTATGACGCTGCGGTCGCGGCAGGAGATCAAGCCACCGGAGTGTTCCTCTTCCCCTCCTGGCATGTGCTTCCCTTCGAGCCCGACTCTCCTGACAGCAGCACCGTCGGACTGCGCATGCGCGCTCTCTATGAGCTGATCTCCGGTACGCCGGGCGTATATATCACGCCGGTTTCCGCGCTTGTGCAAAAGCTGCCTCCCTGGGAGCTTTTTGTCGAGTCAATAAAAACACTGTCCCTCCAGACACCGATCGATCCCGACGGCCTCGCGCAAGCGTTGGCATCGACAGGCTATGAATCGGCATCGCTCGTAACGCGGGTTGGCGAGTTCAGCAGACGCGGAGGGATCATCGATTTCTTTTCGCCTTTCCACGACCATCCGGTGCGCATCGAGTTTTTTGGCGACGCCATCGAGTCCATGCGCGCATTCGATCCAGAAACCCAGCGCTCGACAGCGGAGCTTGCAAGCGCCGTGGTACTGCCGGTTCGCGAGGCCATCCTCACCGATGCGGGATTGCAGCGTTTTAGCCGTCATACGGAAAACGCCGCTTTGCTGGAGCAGCTGCAACAGGGCGTCCTTCCGCCGGGCGGAGAGTTCCTGGCACCGTTCCTGTATGATATGGAGCCGCTCTTCCGCTATCTGCCGAAGGACAGTATCGTCGCAATGGTCGAGCCGGAGGATGTTCGATCCGCCCACGCCGGGCTAATGACCAAGATCGAACAGGGCAGGAGGGAAGAGGTTGAAAATCAACGAGTCCTTCCCGCGGTGCCTGATCTCTATCTGGATTACCGCGAGATCGAAGCGGGGATCCAGTCGTTTTCCCTGATTGCCCTGAACCTGCTTGACAGCGGCAACGGAAAGCGAATGGACACAAGATCCGCAGCCTGGCTTGGAGTCCGGCTCACGAAACCGGTTACTGCTGAGCAGGAGGGCGGGGCTTCGCAGGACGGCACCATGGCCAGCGTTGTCGAGAAACTGAAGCGTCTTAGGGAATTCAACCAGATAGCGATCGTCTGCGGCAATGACGAGGCAACAGCCAGGATCAAGAACGTGTTCCTGGATTACGGCCTTGGCGTCATAACCGGATCGATCGGCAGTGACCTCGAAAGCGGGCCCTGGCCGATCGCCGCATGCACCGGCAGGCTCTCGGAAGGATTCGTGTGGCAGGAACTCGGCCTCGCATTCATTACGGACGAGGAAATTTTCGGGCGAAAGATCCATGCTCCGAAGAGCGGAGCAAAACAGTCGAAGGCTACGCCATTTCTGTCCACCTTCAAGGAGCTCAAACCTGGTGATTTTGTGGTTCACCGGGACTACGGCATCGGCGAATATCAGGGACTGACGCACATCAGCCTTGACGGCTTTGAAACGGACTTCCTGACGCTGCGCTATGAACCCGATGCCAAGCTTCACGTTCCGCTCTACAGCCTGGACAAGGTCCAGAAATACATCGGGGCTGAGGGCGCGGCGCCCCGGCTCGATCGCCTGGGTGCACCTGCGTGGGCCAGGACCAAGGAAAAAGTTAAGCAGGATATCCTCGTGATGGCGCAGCAGCTCGTCGCTGTCTACGCGGTCCGCGAGGCCCAGAGCCGCGCCCCCTTTTCTCCGCCGGACAATCTGTACCGCGAGTTTGAAGCTGCATTTCCCTTCGAAGAAACACCCGACCAGCAGAGGGCGATCGAAGACGTTCTTTCCGACATGCAGCGGCCGAGGCCCATGGACCGCGTTGTCTGCGGCGATGTCGGGTACGGCAAGACCGAAGTCGCCCTGCGTGCGGCATTTAAGGCTGTGGAGGACGGATATCAGGCAGCAATCCTGGTGCCCACCACCCTGCTCGCGGACCAGCACTTCCGCACGTTTTCCGAGCGGCTTGCACAGTTTTCAACAGGCATCGGCCTGCTATCGCGTTTTCGGACAAAGACGGAGCAGAAGGAGACGCTGAAGGGGCTGAAGAGCGGGGTTGTGGACATCGTGATCGGAACGCACCGCCTGCTGCAGAGGGATGTTGCCTTCAGGAACCTGGGACTCCTCGTGGTGGACGAAGAACACAAATTCGGCGTCAAGCACAAGGAGCGGATCAAGGAGATGAAAAAACTGGTCGATGTGCTGACGCTCACAGCCACACCGATCCCGAGAACGCTCCACATGTCTCTCGCGGGCTTAAGGGACCTTTCCATCATCCAGACACCGCCTCTCGACCGCCAGGCCATTCAGGTTGTGCTGGCGCGCTTTGGCAAGCGCGTAATACGCGAGGCTATCACCCATGAACTGGAGCGGAACGGACAGGTATTCTTTGTGCACAACCGGGTGCAGGGCATCGAACGCATGGCTGATTTCATCCGGAGCCTGGTGCCCGAAGCTGCGGTGGGAGTCGGACATGGACAGATGAAAGAGGGCGAGATCGAGGAAGTAATGTCCCGGTTTATCGCCGGTTCGCTCAATGTCTTGGTAACCACGACGATCATCGAGTCGGGAATCGATATACCGTCCGCAAACACCATCATCATCAACCATGCCGATCGTTTTGGCCTTGCGGACCTGTACCAGATCAAGGGAAGGGTCGGCAGGAGCCGGGAAAAAGCCTTTGCATACCTGCTGACTCCGGCTGAAGAAGCGCTGTCCGACATAGCGCGAAAGCGGCTCCGTGCAATACAGGAACTCTCGGAGCTTGGTGCTGGCTTCCGGATCGCAGCGCAGGACCTGGAGAGCCGCGGCGCGGGCAATCTGCTCGGAAAACAGCAGTCAGGCCACATCGCCGCGGTGGGCATTGATCTGTATACACAGATGATGGAGGAGGCCATGGCAGAACTGCGCGGACAGGAGGTCGTGCACGAGCCGGACACGTTGATCAATATGCAGGCGTCCGCCTTTTTGCCGGAGCAGTATATCAACGACGTAAGCCTGCGGCTTGCAGCGTACAAGGAGCTTTCAAGCGTGGCCGATGAAGCGGAGCTCGCACATATTCAGGATGATCTCCGGGACCGCTATGGCGCTTTGCCAGAACCGGCAGCAAATCTGATCGAGATCATGTCCATCCGAATCCTGGCAAAAAGAACGGGCATCACCCGCATCGACGCAGGCCCCGAGTCAGTGCACATAACCTTCGCCGCGGAATCCGGCATTTCACCCGACCGCGTCATGACGCTTCTGAAAAGAAACCGGGGCCGGATCACGCTCATTCCCGAGTACACGCTCCGGATCGTTCTGCCCGACGGATCGCTCAAGACGGCATCAGACGCGGTGAAAAAATGCTTGCAGGAACTGGGGTAGTGTGTTATAAGAAATGACATTTTTTGGGCTTCCTGCATATCTCTCATCCCCATTCGGACAGGCCAGAATCAAAGACAGCATGCCATCGACACCCCGTTTTTTACGCGTATGATGGCAGCTTGGTGCATCGTAACAAGATACTAAATAAATCGTTCGGAGGATACTATTTCATGAAGAAGCTGGTCAGTGCACTCTCACTCACAATACTCATAATTGCTGCCGCGCTGTCGGGCTGCAGCAAGGGTTCGGAAGGCGCAGTCCTGGCCAAAGTGAACCGGTCCGCCATTACCGTATCGGATTTCAAGAAGCAGCTCGAAAGCCTTACACCGCAGATGCAGCAGGCTGTTGCGGCCGATCCCAAGGCACGGAAGGAGTTCCTCGAAGACCTGATCGGCATCGAACTGGTGATCCAGGAAGCGCGAAAACTCGGCCTTGATAAGGAAGCGGACTTCAAGAAGAATATGGAAGCTCGCAAAAAGGAGGTCGAGGAGTACAAGAAGAAGCTGGAACAGCAGCTTCAGGACGCTGTTAAGGATGAACTCTTCAACGGCATGCTGAAGAAGGAGCTGGGCGACAAGATGGCAAAGGTGGTGCCGCCGACCGACAAGGAGGTCAAGGACTATTTCGCTCAGAACAAGGACAAGATCAACAAAGCCGCGGGCAAGCAGGTAAGCCTGAAGGATATCGAACAGCCGCTCAAAATGCGCATGCTCCAGGAAAAAAGGCGTGAACTCTATGTTGCCTACTCCAAGGACCTCAAAACTAAAGCCAAGATATCCGTGGACGACAAAGCCCTCGATACTGCGATGGCGGAACTCACGAAGCCCAAGGAGCTCGACTTATCGAGCATGACCGTGCAAACCGCACCGAAAAAAGAGGGGGCCAAGTAGCGACTGCCATGACCCGCACCCGGCTCACAATCTTGTTGGCCCCAGCGCTGTTGCTGGGGCTGTTGTTTTTTTCATGCAAGAAAAAGGACGTGGAAAAAATCCTGCCGGCTCCCGCGCCTAGCGTCTCCCCCGATGTACGGATCGTGGCAACGGTGAATGGCGACCCGATAACGCTGGCCGAATTCCTGGAGCGATTTGCGCGCACGGGGAACAAGCCGGAGCGTGAGGCTGAGCTGGAAATTAAAATAGCGTTCCTGAACAGC
Organism: uncultured Nitrospiraceae bacterium; assembly: GCA_964447405.1. Taxonomy (GTDB): domain Bacteria; phylum Nitrospirota; class UBA9217; order UBA9217; family UBA9217; genus JALNZF01. The sequence goes on from CAYUSP010000006.1 coordinate 147,533, forward strand.
CTGATCGAACGGAAAATGATGCTTCGCGAAGCGCAGCGCAAGCGGATCAAGGTCAGCCTGATCGATATTAATCAGAGGATCGAGTCGCTCCGCCTGGAGCATGGCAAGAATGTGAACGAAATGCTGGCCACCCTCGGAGTGGATTTTGAAAAATGGAAATCGGACATCTGGGAAGATATTATGATGGAAAGGCTCATTGCGCGTGAAGTGCATCGCAACATCCATGTGTCCCAGCCCGAAGTGCGGCGATATTATCAGGCGAATCCGCAGGAATTCGAGAAGGCGGAGCAGGTACGGGTGCGGCAGATCGTCGTATCAACGGAAGATGAGGCAATGAAAACCCTGGAGGCGCTGCAGTCAGGCGCCGACTTCACCAACCTGGCGCGTGAGCGATCGACAGCGCCGGAAGCGGAAAAAGGGGGGGACCTGGGCTATTTTTCCATGGGCGAGATGCCTGCGGAGTTTAACGTTGTCTTTGGCCTGCCAAAAGGGGGGACCAGCGGCATCGTAAAAAGCGCCTATGGATTCCATATCTTCAGGCTTGAAGAGAAGCGGCGGGCGGGTAAGATCGGTTTGGAGGAGGCTTACAAGGAAGTAGCGGAAAAGCTGCGCCGTATCAAGCAGGATGCCAGATACAAGTTGTGGATTAAAGAGCTTCGGTCGCGTACGAAGTTTGAAGTAAACTACCAGGCACTGCAGCCTTGATCCCGGCAAAACCTTACAATGTGCGTCATGATCCGGAGACAGAAAGACAAACGCAGTTTCTTTGATGCACCCGCCTAGGGGGTTCCCGTTGCCGCGGTCTTGACCAGGGGAGCAAGTGTGATCGTACCGCGGTCATTTCCAAAACGTAACCGCGTTTTGAACCTGTCCGACACGGCATTGATGTTTTCGATGACCTCCTGGGCGTTTTTGCCGGTCAGAACGCGCGGCCGGTACTTCACCCGGTAATTATTCACGTCCAGCGGCACTGCCTCGACCTTTGCCAGGCTCTTGCCCTGAAATGTCAAAAGGAGTATCATGCTCGTGTTCGTGCGGTTGCTCTCGGACCCGAATACGAAGTTGCCAAGGCTATACGCGATAAGACGGCCCTTGTAGATCTCAAGCTCCTGCAGAATGTGCGGATGGTGACCTAGTACCAGATCAGCGCCCCAGTCGATTGCCAGACGTCCCAGTTCGATCTGGTAGTCCTTGGCAGTGGTCATGAGCTCAGCACCCCAGTGGAACGATACGACGACAAGGTCCGATGCCGCTCTCACCCGTTCAATATCTGCCTTCACGAATTCTGCGTAGCCCGGCGCAGTGCCGGGGCGGCTTGCGGATGCGAAAAACTCGAGCGGAAACGTGAGCGAGTAGGATAGGAAGGCGATCGTTCTGCCCTTGAGTTTCAGGATCGCCGGTGCGCGGGCGTCGTTCAGGTCCATGCCCGCACCGGTGTAAAGAATGCCCCGCTCGTCAAGTGCGGTGAGCGTGTCTTTGAGTGCGATAGGCCCGAAGTCCATGGAGTGATTGTTGGCGAGGGATACCACCCGAATGCCTGCCTGATGAAGGGCCTCCGCGGCCAGGGGGCCGGCCCGAAGCGTGAACTTCTTGTTCTCCACCGCGGTGCCGCGGACGGAGATCGGTGATTCGAGATTGCCCACCACGACGTCGGCGCCAGCCAGGTAGGGCATGACCTCACCGAAGGGGTAAGCAGCGCCGAATTCCGTCAAAAAGGGCTCGGTCCTGTTGCCGAGCATCAGATCGCCTACCGCGGCAATCGTGAACGTATCGTGCGAAAGTTCATCAGCAACGGCGAGGCCGGCAAGCAGGCAGGCTAAAACAGCAAACGCATGAATGAGCTTCATCATTGGTAGCGTGGATATTAAGCAACTGGACAGGAAAAGGCAATAGAAAAGCGGCACTGCTCATGCTGGTTCGTGATGAGGATGCATATCCCGCCTGTATGCGCATCTCACACAACAGCCTGGCGAATTCCGCTGGACAGCCCGGATGCCATGACTAAAAAGATAACTCACCAGGGAGCTGCGCAATGGTAAAACATATTGTATTTTTTCTTACGTTCAGCGGTCTTCTCATTCTCAATGCCATGCAGGGCATAGCAAATGGCTCCGTGGTCGTGGACCGCGTTGTCGCGGTTGTCAACGATGAGATCATAACCCTCAGCGATCTGCAGCGCGAAACGGCGATCAAGGCAGCGGAGGGCGGATCCGACGAACGGCTCGTGCTCGATGACATGATCAACCGGAAACTGCAGATGGCCGCGGCAAAGCGGTCGGGCGTGGAAGTGACTGACAAAGAGATCGCCGACGCTATCGCGGACATAATGAAGCGGAATAACCTGGACGCAACACAGTTTAACCTCGCGCTCATCCGTGAGGGAATGACCTTGGAACAATATAAAACAGAACTTCGCGAACAGATCACTCTTTCGCGACTATTCAATAAGAACGTCCGGTCGGGTGTCGTGATTGACGAATCAGAGGTCCGGGCATTCTATGAAAACAATGCGAAGCTGTTTGCGCTTCCCGAGGAAATTCGGGTCCGCCAGATCCTGCTCTCGGTCCCGGAAAATGCGACCCCGGCGCAGACAACGGCGGTCGGGGAAAAGGCTACCATGTTGTACGAACGGGCCGCAAAAGGAGAGGATTTCATCCGACTCGTCCGCGAAGCATCCCCGGCATTGGGCGACGGCGATCTCGGTTTCATGCAGCTGGAACATGCGCTGCCGGAGATCGCGGAGGCGACCCGCGGGCTGGCACCAGGCGGAATCTCCCGCCCGTTCCTCTGCGCTGGAAGTTTCCGCATCATCCGGCTGGAGGAAGTGCGGACCCCGCGCCAGCCCTTTGAAAAAGTAAAGGACGGCATCATGAAGACGCTGTACGATCAGAAAATGGACCACACGTACCGAAGCTGGCTGCAGACGCTCAGGAATGAATCGCATATTGACAATCGACTGTAGACACCCGAACATCAGAAGCAAGATGACAGATCGTTGAAAAGGAAAACATAAAACTCGCGATTTGATCCACATAGGCCCGTCATGTGATCGCCGGAATTGATATACGGTACCCCCCCCGATGAAAACCGTAAAATTAAAACAAAAAGAAGCCCGCCGCATCCTCAGGGGACATCCCTGGGTGTTCAGCAATGAGCTCGAAGGATCTCCTTCCGGTTTTTCTGCAGGCGAGATCGTCGATGTCCTTGATTCTTCCGGCCGGTTCGTCGGCCGCGGCTACATCAATCCCCATTCACTTATTGCGGTGCGTCTTTTGACGCGAAAGCAAGAAGAGATCGATCGCGGATTCATCAGGAAGAGAATAGCAGATGCGCGGGCTCTCCGGACAATGCTGAATTTCGGGGAATCATACCGTGCGTTTTACAGCGAAGGCGATGGCCTGCCTGGCCTCATCGTGGACAAGTATTCCAGCACCCTGGTCATCCAGTCGCTCACCGCGGGCATTGATTGCCTGCTCGACGACATCATCCATGAGCTGCAGGAAGAGTACGGTCCGGAGGTGATCGTACTCAGAAATGATTCCCACTCGCGGGTGCTTGAAGGTCTTCAGCAGGAGAAGCGCGTGGTGCAGGGCAACCTGTCCGGGCCGGTCCTGTTCGAGGAAGAAGGCATCAGCTACACCGCTGATGTGCTCGAGGGGCAAAAGACCGGATTTTTCTTTGACCAGCGTGAGAACCGGCTGGCGCTCAAAGACTACGTTTCAGGCAGGCGTACACTAGACTGTTTCTGTTACGTGGGAGCATGGGCCCTCTCCGCAGCTCGGTTCGGCGCCTCGGAGGTCATCGGCCTCGACTCTTCGGAGCGGGCGATCTCGCTGGCGCAGGAGAATGCTGCGCGAAACAACCTTGCAGCGCAATTTCGCGAGGCGGAGGTGTTCGAAGAACTTCGCGTGTTCGATAAAAAGCGGGAACGCTTTGGCTGCGTCATCCTGGACCCACCGGCTTTTGTCAAGAGCAGGGCGAAGGTCCGTGAAGGGCTGAAGGGCTACAAGGAGATCAATTCCCGCGCAATGCGGTTGCTCGATCCGGGCGGCGTCCTTGTCACCTGCTCATGCTCGCACCATATCGATGAGGAACTGTTCAGGGAAATGCTGATCGATGCCGCGCACTCAGCGGGACGGCAGGCGAGGATCATGGAAATGCGCGCGCAGGCGAGGGACCATCCAGCCCTGCTCGCGGCGCGGGAAACGCACTATTTGAAATGCGTGATTTTGAGCATTGACTGAAAATGGTTTGAGCCATGCAGACCGCATCCGCTTCCTCAGCTCCGGTTTTTTAACTTGACTAACTCGCTCTCCCCATGTTACAAAGATAGCGCTTCGGGCGCTTAGCTCAGCGGGAGAGCACTGCCTTCACACGGCAGGGGCCACTGGTTCAAACCCAGTAGCGCCCACCATTCAAATCAAGGAGTTAGCAGATAATGCTGACTCCTTTTCTTGTGACTGTGAAGTAATTGTGAAGTAGGAATCAGGCGGGCGCGGTGGGGACGCTTTCAAGAGGCTATCCAGAACGTTTACAGCGTTCCTCTTATGCGCCGGTGCAAGGTGGGCATAGCGAAGGGTCATCTTAATATCTTTGTGGCCTAACAGTTCCTTGACCGCTGTCAGGTCCACACCAGCCATGACAAGTTGAGACGCAAAAGTATGGCGGAGGTCATGGAAACGAAACTTGGTTATCCCCGCATTCTTCAAGGCTGTTGCGAATGACCTCTTGACGTGTGTATACGGTTTTAAGGTCTTCGGATCATGGAAGAGATAGGGGACAAGCTCTTTCGTTGTCAAAACCTTCCCGTCTTCGTCTGTCTGAATCTTTCCGTCCTTACCCTTCATCGGCACGTCAACGAAATGTCTGGGTAACTTGTTAAGCGTTGCCCTCATTGTTTCGTTAATGGGGATTTCCCGCCCTTCGCCGTTCTTCGTATCCGTGAGCGTGATAAATCCATGCTGAAGGTCAACGTTGTCCCATGTGAGATTGAATATCTCCCCCCGTCGCATTCCTGTATTCAATGCGGTAATGACAAGGGGTTGTAAATGTCCATCGCACACACTGACAAGGTTCTTCGCCTCTTCAAGGGATAGAAACCGTACACGTCCTTTTGGTTCCTTGAAGTTCTTGGCCTTCCTTACACGCTTCAACGTCTCTTCTGCGGTCATCTCCCAATCAACGGCCTTCTTAATCATGGCCTTCAGGATAGAAACATTTTTATTAACGCTTGAGTCCTTCAGCTTTCTGGTTTTCAACTTCGTTTGATACTGTTCCACCATTTGCGTATTGAAACGCTTTAAAGGAATATCGCCGAAATGGGAAACAATATCGTCAATCCTGTACTCTTTGGTATCTGCGGATTTATGCTGTCCTCGCATCCATTCAAGGTATTTGTCTTTCAGTTCATGAAGTGTGGAATTTGTAATCTTGACGGTATCGCAATGCTTGCCATCACGGACAGCTTTTTGTGAAGCAATGAGCATGCTTTCCGCTTCTCGGTAGTCTGTTGTCCCTGAAGTTCTGCGAATGACTTTCCCGGTCTCAGTGACATACATTAACCACCACACGTTACCGCGTTTGTAAATACCTTTTCTTGCCATGATACCTTTCTCCTTTCTTTAGGGTTATTGCAATCACTTCTTCTGCTTCTTGTTACTGCCTCCTTTCTTAAGTATTTGATTGTAGCCACTATCCAATGCTTTGATATATTGTTCGGGGTCATGGTTCATTTGGTATGCAGCTACTATGGCGGATATCGTTTGCCCATCAAGCAAAAAACTTCGATCTCTTGAACGATTTTTATCACACAATAATTGTGCTACTCGTTCTATAGCCTTGCAATGACGCCTTACGAGCGATAAACTTCTATGCTTAGCATAGCGCATGCGTCTTGAATCATGATTCAGGTCATTTGCGGCTTCTGTAAAGTCATTTTTCGCACCGTAATAATATGCTGATCTGTCGCTCATGGTACCGATATTAAGAATTGATACGACTGCTGCATGGCCAGCATAGCCATATATCGCCTTTCTATGAGGAGAGGAGTCAGAATTATCGGCGGCACAGCTACCTAATCTTCCTTTCTTTGGCACACAAGAAACACCCATACAGGACATTTCTAAAACCTCAGAAATAACTGCATGGCCTGCCTCATGAATTGCTGTATGATACCTCGTGTTTGATTTCATTTCGATGAAACCTTTGTCTTTTTTTTGTGTTTCTTTGGAATAGCCTTCAAAGCTAAATGCAGGAAGGCAGGGATTGCCCGCGTCCCGATCTCCCAGCGGCACACGCTGAACATGGCAACGCCAAGAATGCCCGCAAGTTCGGCTTGCGTATATCCCGCCTTTTCCCGCCACTTTTTTAACTCTTCAGGCTTCACGGCGCTATTATACCAACGGTCAATAGTAGTAGTCAAGGTATTTTCCTCCTTTAACATATCTTCGTTCGTTCCGATTGTTCAATGACTTTATCAATTTTCGCCTTACGAAACCGCAAACATCCGCCCACCTTGAATTTGGGTAGTTCATGACAATGGTCATAAACCCATTTATTGCTGACTCGCAGATATTTTGCGAGTTCATCAACGCTGAAGATAGTATCCTCTTCATTCTGCTTTTTAGGGGACAGGATAGGCTTCAGGATTTCCGCCACACGCTGGGCTATCAGTTCGATATCTTCATGTTCCAAGGTGGTTTTCATTGTATTTTGTCCTTATCGGTTCCTGTTGAGGTTCACATTCCACTTCACAGCCCTTTAAAAGGGACGGTGAATCAAAGGGTTTACCATAGCTAACTGCCTGTTTCAGGCAGTGCTCACCTTTTATAATTCCCTTGTCATCGGCTCATACTCTGCACACATAGCTTGAATACAGGGCTTCTGTTCCTTACCTGAGTCAATGGCGCAGTGACCTGACTTGGTGAGCCATAGACAGGCTTCTTGATGATCTGAGGCGGTCATTTGCCAGCCCTCTCCGGTTTCCGTGCATCATAGCTTGTAATAAAAACGATGGTCGATTCATCATACTTGCCCGGATTCGCTTTGAAGATATTGTGAGCCTCCTTTACTGATTTAGGATCATCTTTACTGCCAATCAGGGACAAGATAGGCTTCGGGCAATCATCAGGGGGACTTATATCACGCTTCAATGATCGTATTTTTTCTTTCAGTGTATTTATATTCATGGCTCACGCTCCCCCCGTAACAACTTGGCATATTCGCTTTGACCATGCTCACCAATCCATTTAATTTTCTCCGCATCCGACCATGACAGGACTTTCTGAATTTTTGATTCATTCCTTTTGAGATATGCCGTATGCAATCCTTTTTCCTTTGCCGCCCGCTCGCTGTACTGATGCAATGCCCCTGCAATTCTCTGTGTCTCAAAAGCGTAACCCTTCGCCTTGTCCACTATTGCGAGTGTGTCACCTGCCACGGCTTCAAGGTATCGTGACTTTGCAATATTCATCATGTCACTACTGCAAATGGGATTAATGGACATTTCCAACACGCGAAGAATGAGGGGATTACCTGCGGATGCCAAAGAACGTATGACCTTGTTTCGTTCCACTTCAGGCATGGCAGATAATTGACTGTGCATGAACTGGACAGATAATAGATTAAATATCTTGTCCAGATTCGTTGTTTCATCAGGCTGTGTTCGGGTCTGTAGTTCCTTTTCCGCATCATGGACGTTTGAAATATAGGGCTGTGATAGTTTCTCTGCCCCTGCCAACAATTCAGCATGAGCCATGCCGATGATTGAAGCCTGTCGCGCTTCCCGTTTTTCCGGTATCAGGTCGTTGTCAACACTTTGGGCTTCCATTAATGCGGCTTCATACTGGTTAATCAAGGCGCATATCGGATTATAGAAAGTATCCTGTAACGCTCCATTGATTTCTGCATCCGTGCTCGTGCTAATACCCTTTGCCTTCAGGTGGTCATTGATTGCTGTCATAATCGTGCTCATACGTTCCCACCTTTCGCGCCATTGCTCTTGCCAAGGGTTGTAATATTTGATTCACGCTGTTTCTTGAAGTCGGCTCTTACTTGTTCATGATCGTTTGCCTTGCCACCGTTGCCTTGTGGCCTGATACTCTGAGATACTTCGTTGTTGATCTTCCTGACACGCGCTCCAATGTTCGTATTGATCTTCATTCCGATTTCTCCTTTCGAGTTTTGAAAACGATTACATTACTTAGTCGGCTAATATTGCTAATTATATTAAACCCTCATTGACAGCCTTCTTTAACTCCTCGACCTCCTTTTCCAGTTGCTCGTAAGCCTGCCGCTGTAGTACGTGGTCAAGGATAGCCGATGCAGATTTAAATTTAATGGCCGGATTCCTCGACCGCAACAAAGCCGCCATTACCTCAACGGCTTCATTGGCTAATCGCTTCAAGTTCTCGACCGCATCTTGTATAAGTTCCCGGCTGTGCGTTTCGTATGCCTGCCGGAAAGACTCATCTCTCATCCATTGGTAAAAGGTGTCACGGTTAATATGAGCATGGCGGCACGCTTCCATGATGTTTCTACCTCGTAACAAAAAGGGAAGTGCTCTCCGTTGTCTTTCTGAAAGTGCCGGATTCTCACGGTTCCTGACGGTCATCTTGTGTCCTCGCTTTCCTTAAATTCATCTGACAGCTCAGGCTGGGTGATCGCTTGGCGGGCGTTCTCATGAAATGAGAGAGCCTGAGCTGTCAGAAAAATTGACCATACGAAAACCCTTTGCGTGATCTTCTTGTATCCGTATGGTCGAGCTTTGTTCATGGCTTGGTAAGGCACCTTCACATCAAATCTTCCAAAGACGAGCAATCCTGTTTCTTAGTTTGTTTCTGTTTCTTAGATTGCTTCTGAGAAACAGAGCCTGATTGAGTGTTTTTCTCTGTTTTTAGTTTCCCCCCCCTCTTAGAGGGGGAAACTGAGAAACTCAAGGGTGATCTTGTAAGGGAATATAGAGTAGAATTCTTTTTTCCTTTGGATGAAGTGATAGTTCCTGCTCCTACCATCTCGCTTAGGATTTCGATAATTCTGCTTTCTCCGATCTTCACACCCGGTTTTACCTTGGCAACAATCGCCGATTGATTCAAAGGGGATGATGCCTGCAAAACTTCGATGATTGATTTCTTTGCCACAGAGCCGGGGGAAGAATCAGTAATCTCTGTTGAAGTAAATCCCGCTTCAAGAAGTTCCTGTGTGCCGGGCTTATGGTGGAAGGTAAAATCTGCACCAAAAGGAAGAACTTCAACGTCACGGGATTTTGTTGATCTGATTTTCAGGATAGAGCCTTCGCGTTCGACCAAAAGGGCAAGGTCAAGGCTTGCTTCGATGGATGAATGCCCCCTGAGAGTTTCCCCTAAACGTGAATTGTTCCCGTTGCCTTTCCGTTGGTGGTGTACGATGACAACCGCTGCCCCTGTCCGTTCGGCAAGTAATCGTAAATTTCTCATAATCAGAATCATTTGTGCTGTGTTTTCGTCTGCGCCTCCACTGATAAGGCCAAGATTGTCGATGACAACAAATTTACAACCCAGCCTAATGACTCGTTCAATTAACGCTTCGATGTCCTTGTCATTGCCTGCAATCAGTCCGGGTGTGGGCATTGATACGAAATGGCAAGGTGCATCAGATATTTTATGACCTCGACCAAGTGCCGCGAAGCGTTCCGTAGTCCTTCGTATTCCATTATCCAAGTCAACGAACAATACGGGGGATTGAATGACCTTTCGACCAAGGCAGGATATATGAGCCGCGACACATAAGGCCACGTATGCCAACAAAAATGATTTCATACATCCGGGTGAGCCGTAGATAATGCTTAAGCTTGACAATGGGAACAGTCCATCAACAATATACTGAAGGGGCGGGCGTGGTTTGAAAGAATCCTTCAGAGAAAATATCTGACTGTGCCAAGGGTCACTTGAGGCGGGAATTCTCGCGGCTTCGATCTGCTTCTTGACCGCCTTCGTTCCTTCCAGTTGGAAGAGGTCATTAAAATCAGTTGGCTTTTTTGAAGTGTCTTTGAATGTCGGTATGACAAGTTGGCTCTGCGTTGCTACAGCCGCTTCGGTTGCCTTACTAACACCGATATTTTTATCGCCGTATGCGTCATTATCTGCGGCGATGATGATTTTATAGTCAGGGCATTTGCTACGGAAGGACTGAGCCACAGGAAGGAGGTTCCCCGCATCGAAGGCGGTTATGCAGGCATGGCCCGTTGCCTCACGGATACTTGCCGCTGTTGCGAAGCCCTCGCAAATAACGATAGTATTATTTTTGAGTTTGCCGATCCGGAAAAAATTTCCGGTCTTGTTGGTGCCGGGTTCAAATCGTTTTGTCCCGTCAGAAGCAATCGTTTGTAGGCCGTGGATGACTCCATCATGATCTTGAACCGGGATGAGGATTTTATTCTGATTGTCCTGCCGTACACCTGAAGGTGAAATTCCTTTTTTGCGTAAGTAACCGTGATTCTTTATGGCAGGGCGGCTGATGTTCCATAATTTAGCTGAATCCTTCCGGCATCGTTCATGTTCTGCGTTCCGCTCTGTGGCAATCGTCTGGTTGATCTTCTCGACGGTCTTATCGTGAATATCCCGCTGTTCCGGCGACAAATCGGAGTATGGGGTTCCCTCGTACTTTGCCTTGATATCGCGTTTCCAACAGCCGAAAGAGCCGATGCCGGACAATTCGCCGTGTAGTACATACCAGCCTGTTTGTGTTCCCGGTCTATCGTCGTTAACATGGAAACGGTGTATCTTTCCGTCAGGAAGGATATCTTTTGGCGGTTCAATGCCCGCCCGCTGCATCGCGCTTTTGAAACCGTCTAAATTCGATTTCGCACATTCACCCTTGGTCATCCGCCCGCCTTTTTTCATCCGGCGGCATAAATAAAAAAAGCGCCGGAGTTGGTAACTCACGACGCTGGACTTAAAAAAGAAAAAGGTTCGCGCCGTGGTTGATGAGCTTTTTGCTCAACATATCTCCGACGTGAAACCTTTTGATGTGACCTTTGGTGCCGGGTAATCGTTACTGATAAAAAGAATACCACATAGGTCAAGTCTTGTCAATTGTTATTTTGGTTTATACCATTTTAATTGTTTGACAAAACTTTTTGACTTGTAGTTGATCCCATGTGCGGTAGTGTACGGATAGCGTCGAGTAATTCACCTTGACTGTTACTGAAGTTATCTGTAAATTATGAACTGTTGCTATGCGCATTCATTTTCAATAAACCTTGGGGGAGGGTAATAAAATGATGACTTTAAAGAATCTAATAATTACTGTCTGCTCTATAGTGCTATTCTCGGGTTGCGTAGCATCATCGATACCTTTATCATCGAAAATCAGTGACGTCACTATGAATAACATCAAAACAAGTTCGGCAAAAATCGTGGGTTACGAATACAAGTCTGACATTGTTGATGGTCTTATCAAACCATGTGATAAGGATTGCCGAGAGCAAAACAATAGCCACCCGGGATTTTTGCATACTGAAAGTGCTACATTAGATGCTATGTTAAAAAATTATTTATCCATGAAGTTCCAGAATGTAGACAATTCTTCTAATCCTATGGTCAAGGTAAAACTGAAGAAATTTTGGATTGAGCATTATTCCAATGACAGTTCTGGACAACGGCTTCTTGTGGCACTTGGCGGAGGGGAAACTAATATGACAGTAGTAGCAAATATGGATTTGACATTTGAAGTTTCAAAAGACGGCAACGTTACAACAAAAAATATTCGTGTATCCGATGATGATGTTCATGTTGTAGGTGTTGGGACGAATACATCAACGAGCAATTTAAATAGGGGCCGTGATAGTCTCGAATTTCGTGTAGCTAATGCAATGAATGCTGCAAACAATAAAACTATTATTATGCTTAACCAGTTCATCGAGTCCAATCAACTGTGATTCAATTAGCATTGAGGTTCAGTATAGATATTGCACTTGTGAAGTGCGCTGTGAAGTAGAGGTCGGAATCAGACGCAAAATACGGAAATGACGCTATTGCATGGTTCATCATATCCGCATGGAAACGCAAAGAAAAGGAAAGGCCGGAAAATTTCTCCGGCCTTATTGAAGGGCTTCACACGGCAGGGGTCGCAGGTTCAATCCCTGCAGCGCCCACCATGCATATCAAGGAGTTAGCAGACACCTGCTAGCTCTTTTTTCTTTTGACGCTGCTGATTTTACGATGATTCTGTCCAGGATACACACTCCGTCTTGTGTTGTAGAGAACGGGATATGAGCTAATCGACCAGATCTTAACTTTTGAATCTCATTCGCCAGAGAGCTGGCCTCTTTGGCCAACACTTAAGGACATTTGCCCTTATTTAGCGAATTTTTGTTTTGCGGTTCCTGATACCTGCCCAACCTTACCTCGATTCAACATCTTCTTTCCGCGAGCCGCTGTATTACTTTTTTTATTTGAAGAGAGTGGGCTGCTAAGGACGCGAAGGCGGTTAACCTGTACGCGAAACAGGTTGTGGCTATCCGCGAGTTCGAGCTCAAGTCCAAATATGGTACTGCCGACTACCTGTTGTGCAATAGTATGGACCTGATAATCATATAAAGGGCACCTCCGAGCATACCAGAACAGTTAA
>CAYUSP010000007.1:0-111769 GCA_964447405.1 uncultured Nitrospiraceae bacterium
AGGGACGGGAACGGATAGGCAGAACCTAAAGCGGCAGCAACCAGCTCTCTACTCTGCCTGAGGGGGTCCTTCGTATTTGTCCAGAGTGTGGTCATGTGTTTCAGGGCAATGGATGGGACGGCATTGATTCACATTGGCGGGCCAAACATGAGCAGGTTATGCCATATGAGAAGTTTTGGAAGGGCCTGTGTCCAGAACACGGAAAGCGTATTTAAATGAAGAAAGCTAAATTGGACAGTATCGTGTTGTTGCGGTTTATTTATGTATTGGAAAGAAGATGCGTATAGTTGTTTGGAATTGTGCTATGAGTCTCCATACAAAATGGGACTATCTTCTCAGCCTTCATCCGGATGTGGCTATCATAGCTGAATGCGCTGAACCACGTATTCTCTGGTCGAAAAGAAAAACAGAACCAGAGTGTGCGGTTCAATGGATTGGCGAAAATCCAAACAAGGGTCTCGGCGTATTCGCGTTTCCCGGGTATTCTTTAGAGCGCGATGAAAGCTATGATGTTCGATTTAAATATTTCTTGCCGATTAATATATCAGGTCATGCCGACTGTTCCCTTTTAGCAGTATGGGCATTTAATGGAAGGACAAATGGTCCAACGACGTCCTATGGCGCTGAAACGATGTCGGCCCTTGATTACTATCAAAACTTCATGAATACTCAGAATTCAGTTATCGCCGGCGATTTCAACGATTCGGTTGTGTGGGATCATCATAATAAGGTGTGCAACTTCTCCGCGATCGCATCTCGTCTCGAACGAACCGGTCTCACGAGCGCTTATCACAAATTCATGGGAGTTCCTTTTGGTTCGGAGCCCGACAAAACGCTGTTCTTTAGAAAAGGCCCATTAGAATACCACATCGATTATTGCTTCCTTCCACGCCAATGGAATCTGAATGAAGTGTCTGTCGGTATGCGTCAGCAGTGGATCGGTATAAGTGATCATGCACCTTTGGCGATTAACTGTATCGCAGATCCCTCCAATTATTATCCTTAATATGGGGTGTCTAGAACGTTCTGAAACTAAAGGGTTTAATTGACGGTTATAAGTGAACTATAAGGATTTTTGAATAGCCTTTCTTCCTCTATTCTCATCTTGTATGAGCCCAATAAAAAATATCCTGCTATCTAAATGTTATGAAATGATGCACATCTCACATATTTTACCTTTCTCTTTTCTAGACATTTGAAACTACATGTAGTAATCTTCTTGAATTATTGAGAGATTAGCCGGAGCCGGGGGGGACATGGCTGATTTAGAATCTATCCAGAATATGATCATCTCTTTTCGGAACGAGCGTGATTGGGCGCAATTCCACGATCCCAAAAACCTCGCCGAAGCCCTCTCCATCGAAGCCGGGGAGCTGCTGGAAAACTTCCTCTGGAAGACGACCGAGCAGTCCCGCAACCTCTCGCCTGAAGAACTCAAGAACGTAAAAGAAGAGCTCGCCGACATCTTTATCTTCCTTACCTATCTGAGCGAAGCATATAAATTCGACTTGTTAGCTGAAGTTGAGGCGAAGATCGCGAAGAATGCGGCAAAGTATCCTGTGGAGAAAGCAAAGGGATCAGCCAAGAAATACACAGAGCTTTAAGTAGAGGATAACAATGGGCATATATTTTATCGCGGCTGGCATCTCATCAAAGAATCGAGATAAAAGTCTTGATCATGGTTTTAAACTCAATCAGCTTAAGGAATATATTTCTGATGAAAACTTTATAAAGCTCAGCTCATTTTATACACCAGATGAAGATATATATGTATGGGGTGCAAATGAAGGTGTTACGTATAATCAGTTGAAACAAGTAAAAAAAGGTGAATTTGTCGTTGATGTTAAGAACAAAAAGATTGTTCAGATTTTATCTTACTGCTTTGCCATGTTGACAAATGATACGAGACTACAATCTTATATTGGCTGGGATTCAGAAAAACCAAAAGAAGAGCGAAGACCTTATACGTATGTGTTCTTCTTAAAGAATCCTATGAAAACTAAGCGCACTGATAAGGCATATTTTCAGAGTGCTTTTGGTTTTCAAGGCAATTCCCAGTGGTTGGTAGGCCAACGATATTTTGATAATACAGCTGTTAAGCAGGCTCTTGAAAGAAAGAAGCTATCAGGCGTTGCAGAATTGCTCGGCATCAACAATTCTGATATTGAAGCAGATTTGATAGATGTCATCGAAATAGCGGAAAATATCGAAACACCTAATCTTATCGCAAGTAGTCCAAAGGCTTCAATGATCGAGCATGAAAGTCCGCAATGGTTACATAGCCTGCTTGATCGATTGAGCGTTTTGCGGCATGAAAAATATCATCCTGAGCGTGATCATGAAGATTTGGTAGCAAGCTTATTTGAAGCGCTGGGATATCAGCGCACGATTGATATTAAATTTCAACAAGGGTATATCGATATTCTGATAACCAATGGCAAGACGCCCTGTATAACTGTTGAGGTCAAAGCTGACTGGTCACTTTCAGCAAGAAATATGGATTACATCAATCAAGCATATAACTATGCAAATAAGCATGGTACAAGATATGTAATTGTTACCAACGGAGATGTGTATGTTTTATTTGATAGAGATAAAGGCCGAAGTTACAACGATAATTTGATCGGCGAGTTCCAAGTAACAAAATTAACAAGGGAAGGGAATGCAGTATTAGAGATGTTAAGGAAGAATACTTTAATTTGCTGATGCTCAGATGACATAAGTTGTACTAGGAGAAAAGAGCAGATGCAACTCTACCCTTAACAGAAGCCGAATATGCCGCCGAAGTTAGCAACGGAATACGAGAAGAATTCCATAATGGTAAGGAATACTATGCTTTGAGTGGAAAACGCCTGGCAGTACTGCCGGAGAGTGTAACTGAAAGGCCATCACGAGAATTCATCGATTGGCACAACCAGAACGTCTTTGTTGCTTAATTAACGATTTGTTAAATACGTAAGGGGTGGTGCGAAACCGTTGATCGTCTACTCTTCAACGAAGGCTGAATTTCAGAAGGACGTCATGACCAATGATATTGGCAATATCATTTATGACGCATACAAAACGGCAACAGGGAGGCACACCGGAAAATCAGAGATAGATTCTTGGATGAACTCGCTTCAATATATGGACCGTGTTCTCTCGGACCATGATATACCCTCTGATTCTGGCGTTGCCATCGAATATCACCTTCCTCAAACCTCCAAGCGCATCGACTTTATTCTGACCGGCAAAGATGTCCAAAATCGTGAAACAGCCATTCTCATAGAACTCAAACAATGGCAACACGCAATCCTTACAGAAGAGGATGCAATTGTTATTACGCAGTTTCAAGGCCTGGACCGCCCAACCCCGCACCCATCCTACCAAGCGTGGTCATACAAAAGACTTCTGGAAGACTTTAATCAAACCGTGCAAGAAGACCATATACAGCTCTATCCTTGCGCATATCTTCATAATTACGCACCTGATAATGTCATAACTAATGCGTTCTATCGTGAATACATTGAGAAAGCGCCCGTCTTTCTGAGGAGCGATGCTGTTAAGCTTCAAACCTTCATCAAGGCGCATGTTAAATATGGCGACAAAGATCAGATCATGTATCGCATTGACCACGGCAAGATCAAGCCATCGAAGAATCTTGCCGACAATCTTGCGTCAATGCTTAAGGGCAATTCGGAATTCGTCATGGTTGACGATCAGAAGGTCGTGTTCGAAACGGCCATCAGGAATGTCCTGCGTTCTGCTGCTGGAAGCAAATCTGTGTTGATCGTTGAAGGCGGACCAGGCACAGGCAAATCTGTTGTAGCCGTGAATCTGCTCGTTGAATTAACAAAGCGCGAACTAGTAGCTCAATATGTAACGCGCAATTCAGCGCCCCGCCTGGTATACGAAGCAAAGCTGACCGGCTCATTCAAGAAATCACATATATCGAATATGTTCAGTGGCTCCGGGGCATTCTGTGAAGCAGAGGCCGATATCTATGATTGCCTGATCATCGACGAAGCTCATCGGCTAAATGAGAAGTCGGGGATGTTCAGTCATTTAGGAGAGAATCAAATTAAGGAAATCATTGCTGCAAGCAAATGCAGCGTCTTCTTTATCGATGAAGATCAAAAGGTCACGCTCAAGGATATTGGTGATAAGGATGAAATAAGAGCATGGGCCAAGAAAGCAAAGGCAAAGGTTACGGAGTTGAAGTTGGAGTCACAGTTCCGTTGCAACGGTTCCGACGGCTATCTTGCATGGCTTGATAACACTCTTCAGATCAGGGATACGGCGAACGAGACCCTGAACATCAATGATTATGACTTCCGCGTAATAGAAAGCCCTGCCGCGTTGTACAGTCTGATTCGAGAGAAAAATAGAGAAAAGAACAAGGCCCGGGTGGTCGCCGGTTATTGCTGGGACTGGGTCAGCAAGAAGAAACCGCAGCTTAATGATATCGTGATAGGTGAATACAAGGCGACGTGGAATCTTGATACTGATGGCCAGGCATGGATCATCAAGCCGGACTCAGTGAGCGAAGTCGGCTGCATTCATACCTGTCAGGGCTTGGAGGTAGACTATATCGGTGTGATCATCGGCCCGGATCTTATAGCAAGGAATGGACAGATCATCACAAAACCGGAAGAACGATCGGGCATGGATAAATCCATCCATGGCTGGAAGTCACTAATAAAACGGGACCCAAGCGTTGCGAAAGAGCGTCTGGATGCCATTATTAAGAACACCTATCGGACCCTGATGACCCGTGGTCAAAAAGGCTGCTATGTCTACTTTGTGGATGACGAAACAAGGGACTATTTTGCCAGCCGTCTGGAATCACCTGCCCAGGAAATCCGGCCATACGAGAATGCGCTGCCACTCCTAGAGCTACGAGCCGCAGCGAATGCCTCATATGAAAACTTCGAAGGCTATTTCGCAAATGAAGAGAGTTTCTCATGGCAGCTGGTCAAAGGCGGACCTTTTGCAAAAGACAGATTCCTGGTCCGAGCCGAAGGTGATTCAATGGAGCCGAAGATCAAGAATGGCCAACTGTGCCTTTTTAGAAAGGACCCGGGTGGCAGTCGAAACGGCAAGATCATACTCTGCCAGGTGGGCGGTTTTGCCGGCGAAGCTCCAGTTGCGCTGATCAAGCAATATCGAAGCGCAAGGACTTCAAGTAATGAAAGTCTCGGTGAAGCGAAAGTGATCGTTCTCTCCTCTTTAAATGACAAACATGAGGATATCGTATTGACCGGAGGGGAGCACCTGTCAGTGATAGGGGTATTTGAAAGAGTGATGGAGGAGTAGATGAAGCAGATAGTGGTGTGCATTTTACGGTTAAATTCTGTGCAGGCATCAAAGAATATTATAATGATGGTTCCTGGAAACATCGAAGATTATCTTTCGTCGAGATACAAGTTTGCCCGGATATCGTGCCGTTGAGTTTAAAGCTCAGGCAGGATCTGATGTAAGAATTCCCGAGGAATTCGTAACAGTTTAGGCTTAAACTAGTACCAAAACTATAGATTAAGGCAAGCACATGGCTAAGGTAAAAAACCCCAAAACACTCTCGAGCCACTTCAATATTGATCGCGCAAGGTTAGATCGCTTGGGTGTATTAGATCCGACACTCGCAATAGATACTCGGTTATTTATCGACCCTCTATTGTTTGCTCAGAGTGTACACCCAGAAATGCGTGAGCTTGCGGCTGCTCTATATAGGCGTCATTTTGAGACTGTAATTGGACTATTAGCTGCAACTAAGAAACCTGACGACGTTCCGTTTAGAAATGCTAGAAGACTTCTTCAATTTCATGAGGTACGTGGGACATGCTTAGGCTATGGTGCCGCTTCTATATATGGAAGTGGCTTCGGTGCTGGTTTGACTGAACGTATCCTTCAAGTTGGAAAAGAAATCGTCGATCTGGGGATTACTGACCCGGATCTATTCTCGGCATTGGCGTTGTTCGAAGAAGATATTGGCCCCGATCGAATTAGTGACATGACAACGAATGTAGTATTTCCTGCCTTAGTTGCATTTAATGACAGGATATTAAATACATTGGGTCTTGATGGCGAAGAATTCGAAATAGAAGGATTGAGGGGGCGATTTTTAAAGAATCCTTATCAGAGTCGCCCTACGCCAATAATATTGCTGCCTAAGGATGTACTCAGAGAACTGCCTATTGCCAAGGATTGGGACGATGTCGCTGATGCAGCTTACAAAAATGAGATACTGAGAAGACGTGTAAATGCACATATAGCAGAAATATGGGCATCAAAAGCAAAACGAGACAAACATGAACTCAAGAAAACAGCACTTTCCAATAAGGCTGCATTTCAAACGCTACTCGATGCAATTCATGAAGTCGCGGCGAGAGCATATAACGTTGACGAAGATCCAGATGGCCTAATAAAATGGGCTTACGTCGGGAAAGAATATGCAAGTGGGTATCCAATTGACCTACATGCTTTTAGGAATCCGGCGAATTTAGATGATGTTAGCAAGCTAGCAAAAATAATAATTGAGAAATTTATCTTTCTTGTTGAGCATCGTGGATTAAACAAGGAGTTATATAAAGATAATGGAAACCCCCGACACGAAGCGACTGCACAAAGACTGTTTTTCGCCATAGCTTATAGCTATTGTGAGGCTAATAGTATTGAAATATCACCAGAGATAGATACAGGGACAGGTCAAGTTGATTTTAAGCTGTCGAGAGGTCCCGAGGCTAAGGTTCTAGTAGAGCTTAAACTTTCAACGAATCCTAATGTAGAGCACGGGTATAGAGTGCAATTAGAGGAGTACAAAACCTCCGAGCGCACTATGAGGGCCTTTTATGTAGTTATTGATGTTGGAAGGATGGGCAAGAAGTTTGAAAATTGCCTTAAAATAAAAAACGACGCACAAGCTTTGAAACCACCCCTGTCTGAATTAGTATATGTTAATGGAATTAAGAAGGATGCTCCAAGTAAGCGACCTAAGAAACAACGAAGAATAAAAAAACGCGGGGTTGTTCGAAAGCGGCATTGAAATTTGACTTCAAAGGCGGTCTTTGATTCATGCTCCTCAAACGCAGAAATATATATGAGCGAAGAACTGATTAAGCAAATAAACAGCCTGGCTTTCCATGATAATATGGAACAGTCTATAAAAACTTTACTGGTAATATTGTCCAATGATTGGATGAAAGGTCTAACCTCGCTTAAAAGAAGTCAGATTCTTATTAATAAGTTTGGAAATAATAAGAAAGGAGATCAAATCACCTGCATTATTAATTCTGTAAGTAATGCCGTGCCAAAAAAGTACAAGAATCGATATTGGAATTATTTTTCAACCATCATACCTTTAAACAACTTATTACAAGACCTTTCGAAGCGATTAACCAAATCTGAATTTTGGCTTTTGGACAAGGAAGTCTGTTTAACTTCTCTTTTGGCTCGCTTTGAGGCAGTATATGCTCATGTAGATCATAACGCCACGACATTGCTTAATGAGACCATGGAGGGAAAGGATGCGCTTTATTTGGGGCGGCCTTACTATCTCCGCGCTGACGATGGGTCCCTTGTTGAAGTAGATAGAAAAGTTCAGCAGTTAGCTGCAAGTCTAGATCGAAATTTGAGATTTATTGAATTTTATCTTAATAAAATACCCCTAGCAAACCTCGAAAGTTCACTTTATACATATAAAGCAGGCGCATTTGAAATCGCAGGCGAGCTTTGGAATGCAATATTTTACTTAGTAGACAAAGTGTCCCTATTTGATTGGTATGCAACTGAAACGGGCTATAACCCTAAAACGCTTTATTTCCAACCGAGCAACAAGAATCAGCACATATTGCAGGTTGTTGGTGGATTAAGGGAAACACAATGGCTCTTGCAACAAAGAATGGATACTGCGGAGCAGTTTCAGTCTATTAAACATCGAATGGTATCTAATGACCCGCTAGTTCCTAGGAACGAAATGGAATTTCGAGTGCATGTAGAACTTTCAGAAATGTGTCATAACAATAAGATACTTGAGGTGGCATTTAAGAACGAATTAAAAGTTAAGGAATACATAAGAGCCTGGTTTGCCATCACTGAAATTGCAGAGGAACATTTTGCACTAAACAAGCAGGTGCTTGTTGGGTTGTCAGATGACGCATTGAATATCTCTAATTTACTCGTATTGTCGATCGAATCTTTAATGACATTGCTGATTGATAAAGGCAAACTAACTGAAATATCTGCCAAGAAAAGTATTGAGTTATTGTCCTACTGGAATATGGACCGTGACGTTTACAGTTCTCCTCTATTCCCAACAATTGACGGGCGGTACTTAATATTGTCCAGTATCTTTCTTACCGGCAATCCGGTTCGGTCGGTCTTCAGATTGCTATCGTATGATGAAATTGATATCAGTTTTAAAGGGATATCGTCAGAGAAAGAATTGGGGAAGATCTTTAGCAGAATGGGTTTTGCCTGTTTGACTAGCTATGCATTTCATGATGAGTCTGGTCCAGGAGACATCGATTGTATAGCATACAAAGAAGGTATATTTATTGTAGTCGAAAGCAAGAATATCGTTCCGAATGAATCAACATATGATAGATATAGAACTACTGCGCTGTTTACCCAAAAAGCTTCGAATCAGGCAAACAGAGCTAAAAGATTTGTAAAAGATAACCTATCTCTAATCTGTGAAAAGCTTTCAATCAAAATAACCGATGGTGTGACCGGCACGATATTTCCTGTTATAATAACAAATCTCTTTGATTTTACAGGGTTAGTAATAAACGGTGTACCTGTCTGCGATTTTAGTGCTCTAGGTAAATTTGCATCTTCAAAATATGTATATAGAACAATAAAAAATAAAGAAGGCACAAGCAGGGTGCCATACATAGAACTTTATAATGGTGAGATGCCTACTGCCGAAGAAGTGCTCGTCCAGTTAAAAAAGCCTTTTCAGATTGCATATCAAGCAAAGAAACTTATGGCGACGTCTACTACTCAACGGATGACTGACTATCTTACACTGCAGGTATTTGACGTTAAAGAAAAGGAAGTTGCTGATGAAGAAATTGATTTCCTCTAAACTTAAGAGCATCTTAGGCTCTGGTCTTTACAATTGACATTAATCGCAGCGATATCATGAAGTATGAACGCACATATTTTCACTGTGGCGATCAGCTCAGGCGCACTTTGGCTGCTGAAATAGCGGAGGTTGAGTCGGTCATTGCTTCCGTACATTGGGATCAGGAATTCCATTACGGTGAGGCAGAGACCACGCATGATCATCAAACGGCATACAACAAGGCCATCGCTGCGCGGTTTCTGGAGCTCGGCTGGGAACCGCAGCCGCTTCTCCGGGAGGAACCCAAGCTGATCGGGGATTTTCGCAAAGGGCTCGTGTTCGTTGAAGTACAGTTTGGCAACAGTTCTACCTTGTACCGGGATTACTACAAGTTTGAACCTCATAGGGTCAGGTCTTTAATGTTTGACTTTGCTTTTTTCCTTTGATATTCTCCCTTTATGGCTCGTCCTTTGCGAATTGAATATGCCGGCGCTGTTTACCATGTTACTTCCCGCGGTAACGAGCGAAAGGCCGTGTTCAAGGGCGACCAGGACCGCATCAATTTTCTTAACACCCTCCAACATGTCAACAAACGATACAATTGGATCTGCCACGCTTACTGTCTGATGGATAACCACTATCATCTCCTCATTGAAACGCCGGACGGCAATCTTGCTGCAGGCATGGGTCAGTTGAACGGGGTCTATACCCAGCTGTTCAATAAGCTGCATGGACGCGTGGGTCATCTCTTTCAGGGAAGATACAAGGCCATTCTGATTCAGAAGGACAGTCATTTGCTGGAGGTTTGCCGATACGTAGTCTTGAATCCCGTTCGGGCAAAGATGGTGGAAACGCCCCATGCCTGGAAATGGAGCAGCTACCGCGCTACCGCAGGGAGCGAAGCCAGTCAGCCCTGTCTCACTGTAGACTGGGTACTGGGGCAGTTCAGTGGAAAGAAGGCAAAGGCTCAGGACGAATATAAAAAGTTCGTTCAATGGGGTATCGGGAAACAAACAATCTGGGCAGAGGTCCGGGGCCAGGCGATCCTGGGCCAGGAGGAATTCGCGGATAGGATGACCGATCATCTAAAGAAGCACAAAGAGATTCCTGAGATACCGCGGAGCCAGCGGTATGCCAATAGGCCGAGCCTGGAGAAGATCTTTCCGCCGCGGGTTCTGGAGGACAAGGCCAAGCGTAATCGGAAAATTGAAGAGGCGGTCGAGAAGTATGGCTATACCCAGCGGTCTATCGCGAGCCATCTCGATATGCACTACTCCTATGTGAGCCAGATCTTAAGCGTGATAGGGAAACATAAACATTAAAGACCTGACCCTCAAGGGGGGCTTGGGTCCCGGGGGCATCTATGACAGTTGTCGGCATCGGGTCCTGTGCCTGGGACACGCTCGTGGCGGTCGATCGCTTTCCGCAGATCGATACGAAGAAAGAAGTGCTTTCCTGGGAAGAGCAGAGCGGGGGCACGCTCGGGAACGAAATGGCTGCGCTTTCGCGCTGTGCGTTTCCTGCAGGTTCTTCAGTGTCGTCGGCGATGACCGGGAGGGTGCGGCGATCCGGCAGTCGCTCGGTGAGGAGGGCGTCAATATCGCGGGCGTTATCGCCCGGCCCGGCTCCAACTCCCAAAAAGCGTTCGTGGTTATCGATCGATCCGCGGGTACGCGCACGATCTTCTGGAGCAGGCCTTCCGGGGACCCGCTTGAGCCGAAGGAACTGCCGAAAAATTTCCTGCAGGGCGCGGATTTTCTGTTGCTGGAAGGCGGGATGAAGGATGTTTCGTTCTTTGCTGCCTGGGAGGCCCGGAAGGCAGGCGTACCCGTGATGCTCGACGCAGGCAAGACCAGGGACTGGATGGTCGAGCTCGCCCGGCTGTGCGACTACGTGGTCGCATCGGAGGAATTTGCGAAAAACACGCTGGGGTGGAAGGACGATCCGGGCTTGTTCAGGCAGGAGGCCGGGATGCACGGCTTCAGGACCACGACGATCACCCTCGGCTCCCGCGGAAGCGTCACCTTTGCGGGCGATCAGATCATTTCCTGCCCGGCCTTTTCCGTAGACGTTGTCGACACGACGGGCTGCGGCGACGCATTTCACGCCGGTTACCTCTCAGGCCTGATCCGGAAGCTGCCCCTTGAAGAAACGCTGCGGTTCGCGTCGGCTATTGCCGCAATGAACTGCAGTAAGGTCGGTGCACGCGCGGGAATCCCGACGCTCTCTGAAGTTCAGCGCTTTCTTCAAGAGCCGATGAAGAACGGGTGAGTCATTGTTGATCGTCCATCGTCCGGCATCTTATAGGGCCAGGTCTTTACTCTTTACCTTGCCCTTTATCTAGTAAGCAGGGCCATTCTTTTTCTTGATATCGCGTCTTATGGTACGCTATGCTCGGAATTGAGAATGATAATGAAATGCAGGTGAACTTCAGAACAAATCATGGCAAATCCTGGTGTCAGGTCCATATTGTTGGACCGTTGTTTACACCAACAGGGTGTCTTTCAGTAATTGTCTTTACAAGCCGGTTCCCGGATGTTATAATTCTGACCAGACTGACCAGGTAAGGGAGATCACGATGAATACGTGGCAGCTTCAGGAAGCCAAGGCCCGCTTGAGCGAGGTCATCAAAAAAGCGAAGAAGGACGGGCCTCAGAGCATCACGGTCCACGGGCAGCCGAGCGTCGTGGTCCTTTCGAGCGGTGAGTACGAGCGGCTGAAGCGCCCGAAGGGAAGCTTCGTCGAATTCATGCGCCGCTCGCCGCTGTTCGGCGTGGATCTCAAGCTGGAACGCGAGCAGACGCACACGCGCGAGGCAGATGTCGCATGAGCTATCTGCTCGATACCAACGTCGTGTCCGAAACCATCCGGCGCGCCCCCAATAAGACGGCGCTCGCGTGGCTCGAACAGCTTCCCGCCGAAACGCTGTTCGTGAGCGTACTGACGCTCGGGGAAATCCGCAAGGGCATCGAGTCGCTCGCGGACAGGAAACGCCGCGAGAAGCTGAAGCTCTGGCTCGATAACGAGCTTCCCCGGTGGTTCGAGGGGCGGGTGCTTCCGGTGGATCTTGCTGTCGCGGACCGTTGGGGCAGGCTTATCGCAGAGGTCGGCCGCTCGGTCCCCACGATCGACAGTCTTCTTGCGGCGACCGCATTGCACCACGATTTGGCGCTGGTGACAAGGAATGCCAGGGACTTTGACTATCCGGGTCTTGAGGTCATCAATCCATTCGGATAAAAACCGGGATCCTGCGCATCTTGCCGAGTGCCGCGGCCTGAGTGTTCTTCGGCAGATAGCCGGTACGCGTATAAGTCATGCCTGCTTGATCAGCAGCCTTTTGCCACACGCGGAAGCATATTTCCCCCCTGTGTTCGCTTCCAACCGCCACAAAAAAAAAGATCGGCAATAGACCGATCTTTTTGTAATTCATTTTGGTGCCGGCGGTCGGGAATTCGAGCGCTTCGCTTCACAAGGGGGCCAGCCCCCCGTGTACTCCCCCGATGTTTAAGTGGGAAGTCCTTCCCCCTGACCCCCTTGTTCGTTTCCGACCGCCAAAAATAAAAAAGATCGGAATCTTCTCCGATCTTTTCGTTATTTATTGGTGCCGGCGGTCGGAATCGAACCGACATGGAGTTGCCCCCGGAGGATTTTGAGTCCTCTGCGTCTACCAGTTTCACCACGCCGGCATTGGTACGAAACTTACACTAACCGCAGGCACCTGTCAAGAGCCTAAAATGAATTGCGAGAATGCTTTTGGCCCGATCGTATTGCAAGATGCGCGATCAGGTTATCTGCGCCTGATTAAGACAGTGACGCTTTCCGTCGAGTAAAAACGCTTGCAGTTTCACACCCGGCTTTGTATAATGCGTTGCTATGCTCACCGGCTACAATACCGACTTCAAATTCCAGGGCAACGTGTACCACTGCCAGACCGAGGACGGCGGGGTCAACAGCCCCTACATCACCTCGCTCCTGTATAAACAGGGCGCGATCCTCGCTTCGCGCAAGACCAGCTATGCGGATATCGCAAAAGCTGACTGCCTGGACGAGGTCGTACGCGAGATCATGATGGAGCAGCACAAGCAGATGATCCGCGACCTTATGCAGGGCAAGCTTGACCTGAAAAATGCCCCCCATGAGGCCACCTACACGCCAACAACCGCGTCTAAGCCCGAACCCGCAGTGGAGGAAACGCAGCCGGAAAAGGCAGCAGCGCCGCCACCAAAGCCTGAACCCGTAGCTAAGATAAAACCGGCAGAAAAAGCGGCTGCTCCACCCCCATCTCCGGTACAGGAAAAGCCTGTGGAAAAAGCTGCTGCACCACCCCCGCCCCCACCTCCGCCTCCTCCACCACGTCAGCCCATGGAAGAGGTAAAGGAAAAGAGCCTTGACGACATCATTCTCGAATTCCTCGCGCAGGAAGAGAATGAGCGCAAACAGAAAAAGTAACGGTTGATCCCGTTTTAGTTACAGCACAACCGGATCCGGGAGCTAGCACTCAGTCCTGCCCGGAATTTCCAACATCCATAGTACAGCATGCCCCTTCCGGGGCGTTCAGGAGGTTCTCTGCATGGCTGCTTCAAAAGAACAGATCAAGACATTGACGGACAAGGCGAAGAGGATCAGGATCGATATTCTGAAGATGCTGACCGAGTGCGGCTCAGGCCACACGGGCGGCAGCCTGTCTGCCGCTGATATGGCGACCGCGCTTTATTTCTACCAGATGAAATACGATCCGAAGAAGCCGGACTGGAAGGAACGGGATTATTTCATCCTTTCCAAAGGCCATGCAGCACCGCTTTTGTACACGGTGCTTGCTCATGCCGGCTTCATCGAGCACACCGAGCTCTGCACGCTGCGGAGGATCGGTTCGCGCCTCCAGGGGCATCCGGACAGTAAATACCTGCCCGGGGTGGAGATCTCGACCGGTTCGCTGGGACAGGGCCTGTCCGTGGCAAACGGCATCGCGCTGGCGCACAAGCTCGACAAGGCTCCCAATCGCGTGTACGCGATACTGGGAGACGGAGAGCTTCAGGAAGGCCAGATCTGGGAAGCAGCCATGACCGCGGCGCATTACAAGCTCGACAACCTTTGCGCCATGGTGGACAACAACGGCCTCCAGATCGACGGACCCGTGGCAAAGGTGATGGGTGTGGAGCCGATCACGGACAAGTGGAGGGCTTTTGGCTGGGAAGTTCTCGATGTCGACGGACACGATATGGAACAGATCACGGGAGCACTCGACAAGGCAGGGACGATCAAGGGCAAGCCGACGATGATCGTCTGCCGCACGGTCAAGGGCAAGGGTTCAAAGTGTTTTGAAGGCAAGGTGGAGTTCCATGGCGCCACGCCGTCGAAGGAAGAGCTTGAAATCGCGTTAAAGGAACTGGAAGAAGGCGTTTGTAAATAACAGTGCGAAGTGGCGAGTGCGAAGTGGATTCCTGTAAATCATTCCGCACTCCGAATTCCACATTCCGCATTTGAATCGGGAGGCAATGTGAGCAAGATCGCTACGAGAGATGCATACGGGGACGCACTGGTGGCCCTGGGAAAAAAACGTGATGACGTTGTGGTGCTGGATGCGGATCTGTCAGGTTCTACGAAGACCTCCAAGTTCGCCAAGGTCTTCCCTGGCCGCTTTTTCAACATCGGCATTGCCGAGCAGGATATGATGGGAACAGCTGCCGGGCTCGCGATCGCGGGCAAGCTTCCCTTTGCCAGCACCTTCGCGGTGTTCGCCACGGGCAGGGCCTGGGAACAGGTACGGCAGTCGATCTGCTACCCCAACGTGAACGTCAAGATTGTCGCGAGCCATGCGGGCATCACCGTGGGCGAGGATGGCGGATCGCACCAGTCAGTGGAGGACATCGCCTTGATGCGGGTCCTGCCGCACATGACGGTCATTGTGCCGGCTGATGGGCCGGAGACCCTGCAGGCCATTGAGGCCGTTGCCGAGCATAAAGGTCCCTGTTATGTACGTGTGGGACGCAATAAGGTCCCGACGCTCTTTGGCGAGGACTATCGCTTCAGGATCGGCAAAGCCCATGTGTTCCACGAGGGAAAAGACGCCGCCATCATTGCCACGGGCCTGATGGTCGCTGAAGCGCTCAAAGCGCGCGATTTGCTCAAGACCGAGGGCATTGACGCGGGTGTAATCAACATGTCCACGATCAAACCTATTGACGCGGAAGTCATCATTGCCGCGGCAAAGCGCTGCGGAGCAGTGGTGACCGCGGAGGAGCATTCGGTTATCGGCGGTCTGGGCGGCGCGGTCGCTGAAGTGCTGTCGGATTCTGCTCCCGTGCCGCTCGTCCGCGTGGGCGTGAAGGACGCTTTTGGAACGTCGGGCGATCATGAGGGACTCCTCAAGCACTACGGCATGTCAGCCGAGCATATTGCCGCGGCGGTGAAGGAAGTGATGAGGAAAAAGAGCAGCAAGTAGCAGGAATCCTGTAACATGGAGCAAGGTTTTCCTTGCCCCTTGCTACGTGACCCTTGACCCTCGTTTTAATCATGATCCAACTCTACCGGGTAACTAAATATTATGAAGGCGTTCCCGCCTTGCGGGACGTCAGCTTTACCGTGGACAAGGGCGACTTCGTGTTTCTCACGGGCCCGAGCGGCGCGGGCAAGACCACCCTCCTCAAGATCCTCTTTTTCGCTGAACAGGCGGACGAAGGCCAGATCATCCTGCAGGGCATGAACACCTTCCGCCTCAAAGCATCAAAAATACCCTATCTCCGGCGGAACATGGGATTCGTGTTCCAGGACTACAAGCTTCTGCCGCATAAGACCGTGTATGACAACATCGCGCTGGCCCTCAAGGTCGTGCGCACGCCGTCGTCCGAGATCGAGCGCAAGGTGTACCTGGTGCTCAAGAAGGTGGGCATGGAGGACAAACTGCACCTGACGCCTCCCAAGCTTTCTGGCGGCGAGCAGCAGAAGATCGCGATTGCGCGTGCCCTGGTGAACGAGCCGCAGGTACTGCTCGCGGACGAGCCCACGGGCAATCTCGATCAGCAGAGCGCCCAGGAGGTGTTCCGGTTGTTCAAGGACATCAACATGAAGGGCACGACCGTTCTGGTAGCCACGCACGACTGGGAAACCGTGCGGAAGATGCAGCGCAGGATCATCACGATGGAGCGAGGCAGCATTCTCGATGATGGCAGCGGGCTCTCGCAGGTTGTTCCGACACCGGCAGCCCCGGGTCCCAAAGCCGAACAAATAAGTCCGATGCCCGCCGGGGGCAAGCCATGAGCGGATACGGCCTGTTCTATTTCATCGCCGAAGCCTTTCGCGGGCTCAGGGCGAACAGCCTGGTAAATGTCCTCGCTGTGGGCACGATCAGCATGGCCATGCTCATCGTGGGTTTTTTCCTCATCGTGTTCTTCAACCTGCAGGGCGCTATGAATGCCATGGGGGACCGCCTGGAAATGTCTGTATATCTCAAGAACGGGCTGACCGTGAACGAGCGGGACTTCATTCTTCACCGGATCAAGATCGAGCCCGGGGTGAAAAAGGTCTCCTATCTGGCACGGGATGAAGCGCTCGCCCGGTTCAAAAAAGAGCTGAAAGGTCAGGATTCCCTGATCCAGGGTCTGGGGGAAAACCCGCTTCCGGATTCCTATGAAGTTGTTTTCGAGCGCCAGGCTGTGGAGTCCGGCCGTGTCGCGGCCCTGGCTGCAAAAATTACAGGGTATCGGGGTGTCGAGGATGTGTCGTACGGCAAAGAAGGGGCCGAGCTCCTGGCCGGCCTGTACAAGGTGACGACGTATGGCGGCTCGGCGCTTGCCATTCTGCTCAGCGTTTCTGTCGTGTTCATTATCTCCAACTCGGTCCGCCTCGCACTCTATTCACGCGGCCAGGAGATCGAGCTGATGCAGTGGATCGGCGCGACCAAGGGGTTCATCCAGGGGCCCTTTCTCATCGAAGGAATGATGCTTGCCATGCTCGGATCGGCCCTGGCAGTCGGCATCCTGGCGGGAATGTACTACACCCTGCCACAGGAGCTTGTTGTGCTGCTTTCGAGGCCGAATGGACTGGACTTTTTGCCGATGGCAGTGGTAGCATACATGATCATCGGCGGCGGGCTGCTTGGCCTTGGCGGCGGGCTCGTATCCGTTAACAGGTTCCTGGAGTAGCGCTGTGGCGATGAGGATCTCCCGTATTGTCATAGCTGTTCTCGTTTCCGTCCTCTGTTCGGGGGGCATTGTCAGCGCTGAAGATGCTTCCGACAAGGGAGAACTTCAGCGCATCAAGCGGGAGATGCGCGAAAAGAAGAAAGCACTGAAGAAGGCCGACCGGAAGGAGCGCTCGATCCTGGCCGAGCTCGAGGCCATGGACCGCGACATTCAGACAGGCAGGGAGGAGCTTGAGGCCAGGCAGCGTCAGCTTCATGAATCCGAGGCCGCTCTCCGTCAAGTCGAGCTGAACAATGCTGACATCAACCGCGATTTGGCGGCGCTCAAAGCTCTCTATGGCAGGCGGCTCCGGACGCTCTATAAGATGAAGATGAGCGGGGGTGGATACGCTGTTGCGGTGCTGACCTCAGATGGGATCGGGCAGACCGTCAAGCGAATTAAATATTTGGGTATCATTGCCGAGCGGGACCGGGAGATCATGCAGCAGTACGGCAGGGCATTGCGGGAGCTTGAGGCCCGGCAGGCGGAGATCACGGAAAAGCGGGCTGACGCCCTTGCGAGTAAGCAGCGGGTGGAGTCGAAGAAAACCGAGCTCGAGGACCGGAAGCGGAGCAAGTCTCGTATGCTTGCCAGCGTGCGCGGAGAAAAGGGTCTTTACGAGCAGACGCTGCGCGAGCTCGAAGAGGCATCTGCCGGTCTTTGGGCTATGATCAAGAGAAAAGAGCAGGAGCGCCATGATGCAACTGCCGCGGCCCCTGCAATGAAACGACGGGAGGCTGCCGGCGCGGCCGCACGATCAGGGCTTCCCTGGCCGATCGAGGGGCAGGTGTTGACACGATTCGGCCTGCAGCGGCATCCACAGTTCGGGACCACGATATATCGGAGGGGGATCGAGATCCAGGCACGGGAGGGTGAATCGGTCCGGGCTGTCCGGGATGGGCAGGTGGCTTTTGCGGATTGGTACAAAGGCTACGGAAAGCTGGTGATCCTTGACCACGGCAATGGGATGTATACGCTGTACGGCAATCTATCGCAGCTGGACCAGAAAAAAGACAACCGGGTATCCAAAGGCCAGGTGCTGGGCCTGGCAGGAGAGACCGGCAGCCTGAAGGGTGCAAAGCTATACTTCGAAATTCGGCAGAACGGAGAGGCGCTGGATCCGCTGGCCTGGCTGGCACAGTAGCATTTTCTTCGGTGCACGGAAGCCTGCGCCGCTGGCAAACAATACTGCTGATGATTCATCAGGAGAGTTATTATGCAGAATAATCTGGAGGATGAAGACATGATCCGCATCAACAAGAAGAAGTTCCTGATCGCTGCGCTGGTATTGTTGCTGACCGGCGTGATAATCGGTCAGGGTATGGTGCAGGCAAAGCCTGATACCTACGAGGAGCTCAAAACGTTTACCCAGGCGCTGGAGCTCGTCAAGAGGCACTACGTGGAGAATCCGGATAATCGGGAGCTCATCCAGGGAGCCATCAAGGGCATGATCGCGAGCCTCGATCCGCACTCGTCGTACATGACCGAGCGGGCGTTCAAAGAAATGAACATGGATATCAAGGGCGAGTTCCAGGGAGTCGGCATCCAGATCGGCATCAAGAACCAGCAGTTGACGATCATTGCGCCGATCGAGGACACGCCCGGTTTCCGCGCCGGGCTCGCCGCGGCCGACAAAATCCTGAAGATCAACGATGAGTGGACAAAGGATATGACGATCGAGCAGGCTGTGGATCGTATGCGCGGCCCCAAGAACACCCAGGTCAGGCTTCTCATCCACCGGGAAGGCTGGGACAAACCCCGGGAGTTCAAGATCACCCGCGATGTGATCAAGGTCGTGAGTGTAAAGTCAGAGATGCTCGACAGCGAAATCGGCTATGTCAAGATCGTCCAGTTTCAAGGCCAGACCACTGACGAGGTGGAAAAAGCGCTGAAGAATCTGGAGGCAAAGGGGATTAAGAAGCTTATCCTGGATCTTCGCAACGACCCGGGCGGCTTGCTGGACGCCTCGGTTGACGTGAGCGGAAAGTTCCTGCCCAAGGACAGCCTTGTGGTCTATCTGCAGGGCAGGCAGAAGACGGACCGCAAGGATTTCCTGACGAGCAGCGGCGGTACACCCCGCGAATTTCCCATGGTGGTGCTGGTGAATACCGGCAGCGCCAGCGCTTCGGAGATCGTGGCGGGAGCATTGCAGGACTCCAAACGTGCGGTGATCATCGGTACGCAGACCTTTGGCAAGGGATCGGTCCAGACCGTTTTCCCCATCGAAAATGGCGGCGGGCTCCGGTTGACCACGGCGAAATACTATACGCCGAGCGGCCGTTCGATACAGAACGTCGGCATCACGCCGGACATTGAGGTGAAGCTGCCGACGGTGAAAGACGCAAAAGAAGTAAAGGACGGAGAACCGGTGCACATGGTTGTCCGCGAGAAGGACCTTGAGCGGCACCTCAAGAATGACACGCTTAAGGACGAGAAAAAGAAAGATAAGCCCGCAGGGGAAGAGGATTTTTCCATGGAGGTCATGCCCAAGGAGAAAAAGGATGACATCCAGATCCAGAAGGCCATCGAGATTCTGAAGCCGGCAGTCCAGGCGGCTGATGTGTTCAAGAACCTGCCAGTATCTGCGAAGCAGGAAAAACAATAGGTTTAATTCCGGATCCATTGATCGCGTAGAGGCAGAGAGAAGCAGGAAGCGATATCCTGCTTCTCTTTTTTTGTTCCAAATATTTCTCATGTCATACTGCTTGCTTAAAACATATTAGCGTCGAACCACAAAAAACATGCACACGCGGGAAATTTTCACAGCAAATGAATGAGTTTGGAGAACTTAGGAACACCAAAGGTGAGTGCTGTGTTTTGATTGAGGATGGTTGTTTCTCTTTGCATTCTTCGAGCAAATTAATGTAACCTGCTGTTTTTTAATATAAAAGAGCAATTTATTAAATATATGCTGAAACGTCAGAAAGCTTATAAAATAGGTTGAAATCTACTGTAAACAGCTACAAATTACGATAAATAAGGATAAATAGGGTTTGCTTTTTTTAACCCCGAGTCATATATTGGCACTCGCCACAAACGAGTGCTAAGCTCGTGAGGTAAACTACAGATTAACTTCAAGAAAGGAGTTGAGCGCATGAGTATTAAATTTAAGCCGTTGAAGGACAGAGTGTTCGTAAGCTATACCGCAGAGCTGGAAAAAACAGCAGGGGGATTGTATATTCCTGATAGCGCGAAAGAAAAGCCGCAGAGCGGCAAGGTGGAGTCAGTTGGCGACGATGTGAAGTCCCTGAAGGTCGGCGACAAGATTCTGTTTGACCGGTATTCGGGTTCCAAGATCAATCTTGACAGTGTTGAGTATCTGATCGTGAAAGAAGAAGACGTGCTCGGTGTCCTGAGCTAGGACTTCATGAATGAAGGTTCCCGAGGCGGAACACAATAATCAAAGGCATTGAATTCCAGAGGAGGAAATACTTATGGCAAAGCAGCTCATGTTTGACCAGGACGCGCGTGCGGCGATCCTGAAGGGTGTAAACGTCCTGACGGACGCTGTGAAGGCAACGCTCGGCCCCAAAGGCCGCAACGTCATGATCGACAAAAAATTCGGCGCGCCGACCATTACCAAGGACGGCGTGACGGTTGCAAAAGAAGTTGAGCTGAAGGACCCTTATGAGAACATGGGCGCCCAGCTCGTCCGCGAAGTAGCTTCCAAGACCTCGGATGTGGCCGGCGACGGCACCACGACCGCAACAGTCCTGGCCCAGGCCATTTACCGCGAAGGCATGAAGAATGTGACTGCAGGCGCGAACCCCATGGACCTGAAGCGCGGAATCGAGAAGGCCGTCGAAACGGTCATCGAGAACCTCAAGAAGATGTCCAAACCGGTGAATGAAAAGAAAGAGATCTCCCAGGTCGGCAGCATCTCCGCAAACAGCGACGAGACCATCGGCAAGCTCATTGCCGAAGCGGTTGACAAGGTCGGCAAGGACGGCGTCATCACCGTGGAAGAGGCGAAAAGCATGAGCACCAGCCTTGACGTGGTGGAGGGTATGCAGTTCGACCGAGGCTACATCTCTCCCTATTTCGTAACCAATGCCGAGAAGATGGAAGCCGTTCTTGAGAACGCGTTCATCCTGCTCTCAGAAAAGAAAATTACCAGCATGAAGGATCTTCTCCCGATACTGGAGCAGACCGCCAAGATGGGTGCGCCCATGGTTATCATTGCCGAGGACGTGGAGGGCGAGGCCCTTGCGACCCTGGTGGTGAACAAACTGCGCGGGACGCTTCAGATCTGCGCCATCAAGGCTCCTGGATTCGGCGATCGCCGCAAGGCAATGCTCGAAGACCTCGCGATCCTGACCGGCGGCTCGGTGATATCCGAAGACCTCGGCATCAAGCTTGAGAACGTGAAGATCACGGACCTCGGCCGCGCCAAGAAGATCACTGTGGACAAGGACAACACCACCATTGTTGAGGGCGCGGGCAAGACCGACGCGATCCAGGGCAGGGTGAAAATGATCAAGGCGCAGATCGCAGAGACGACCTCCGATTACGACAAAGAGAAGCTCCAGGAGCGGCTCGCCAAGATCGTGGGCGGCGTAGCGGTCATCAACGTGGGCGCAGCCACCGAGACCGAGATGAAGGAAAAGAAGGCCCGTGTTGAGGACGCTCTTCATGCGACCCGCGCGGCCATGGAAGAAGGAATTGTGGCAGGCGGCGGTGTTGCGCTGATCCGCTGCATCCCGATTCTGGACAAGATGAAGCTCCATGGCGACGAGCAGATCGGCGTTAACATCGTGAAAAAGGCGCTCGAAGAACCGATCCGCCAGATCGTGAACAACGCAGGACTCGAGCCTTCGGTGATCGTGGACAAGGTCAAGTCTTCGGACAAGCCGAATTACGGTTTCGATGCGCAGAAGGAAGAGTATGTAGACATGCTCCAGGCTGGTATCATCGACCCGACCAAGGTGACCAGGTCCGCGCTCCAGAACGCAGCTTCTGTGGCGAGCCTCATGCTCACGACGGAAGTCATGATCACCGATATGCCGGAAGAGAAGGGTGCAGGCGGCATGGGCGGCGGGATGCCAGGCGGTATGGGCGGCATGGGCGGCGGCATGGGCGGTATGTACTAAAAGCAGAGGCTCCTATCTCCACGAATATCTGACCGGCCGGAGGGGTTCAATCCCTCCGGCCTTTTTTTGTTCCCTCTTTTGCAATTTCCTCACCCGTGGTACAATGAAATATGCCCCAGGTGATCTCTGCAAGCAGAAGGACCGATATCCCTGCGTTCTATGCCGAATGGTTCGAGAACAGGCTGCGAGCGGAGCATGTCTATGTGCGAAATCCCTATTCGCGAAAATGGTCGCGCGTATCGCTCCGCCCTGCGGACATAGGCGCGATCGTTTTCTGGTCCAAGGACTATGCGCCGCTCCTCAAAAGGATCGAAGCGATCGAGCGGGCATCGAAGAACCTGTTCTTTCATTTCACGATTACTGGAAACCGGGACCTGGAGCCCGCAGCGCCGGATTACCGCGACGCTGTTCGGGATCATCGTTTTCTGGCAGAACGCTATTCTCCGGACAAGGTCGTCTGGCGGTTCGATCCCATCTGCGTCACTGACGCTATTTCTTTTGAGGCCACGTCAGAGCGATTCATACGCTGCGCCGAGCTGCTCCAGGGACACTCGCGGACCTGCATCATCAGTTTTGCCCATCCCTACCGCAAGGTCATCGCCAACTTCCAGAAGCATTCCGCGCACATGCTGCAAATACTCTCCATCGAAACGCAGAGGGTATATGCCCAACACTTGGCAAAACAGGCGGAGCGTTACGGCATGACGTTATCAGCCTGCTGCAATGATCATCTGTTGTCGGTAGGGATCGGGAAAGCCGCCTGCATAAACGGGCCGCTGCTGTCGGGGCTCTTCCAAACACCCCTGGACACCCGGCCTTCAGGGATGCGGAAGGAATGCGCATGCACCCGGAGCATGGATATCGGCGCTTACGATACCTGCGGACACGGGTGCGTATACTGTTACGCAAACTCGGATCCCGGCAGGGCGATGGCAGCGCTCCGGAGGCATGATCCCACCTGGAACGCGCTGTGCGAGGATGCTGCGGGTGTGGAGATCGGAGCTGCGGATCCTCTGCAGACGGCTCCCGCGTGATTAAT
This sequence comes from uncultured Nitrospiraceae bacterium, assembly GCA_964447405.1. GTDB lineage: Bacteria > Nitrospirota > UBA9217 > UBA9217 > UBA9217 > JALNZF01. The sequence goes on from CAYUSP010000007.1 coordinate 23,353, forward strand.
GGGCATTTCGTATCAGGAGACTTTATGAGACCATCGAACGATAAAGACCTTCATGCCCACCATGTCTGTCCGTGGTGGCTGGCGTACACCTTCGACAATCCACTGCGCCGTTTTTTGCATGATCCGCAGAAGTTATTATCACCGTACGCGCGCGCGGGGATGACGGTTGTTGACATCGGATGCGGCATGGGCTATTTTTCCATCGGGTTAGCCAGGCTCGTCGGGGATGAAGGAGCGGTGATCTCGGTCGACCTTCAGCAAGAGATGCTCGATATTACCCGCAGACGGGCTGAAAAAGCGCGGGTGGCGCAGCGCATCCTGCAGATCATGGGAAAGCAGGGGGATATCGGTATCAATGAGGGGGTGAAAGCCGATTTCGTGCTGGCGTTCTGGATGGTGCACGAAGTGGAAGACATGCGGAGGTTCTTCGATCAGGTTAAGTCGATTTTGAAGCCGAAAGGGGTTTTTTTAATAGTTGAACCAAGAGTGCACGTGTCCGGCAGGCGCTTTAAAGGGATGCTTGATATTGCCAGGGACGCCGGTTTTCACACTGATAATGCCCCGCCAGTCAGCTGGAGCCGGGCAGTGCTGCTTAGAAAATGATACTCGCACTGCATGATTAGAATGTTAATGCAAAACCTGATAAAGCTTGTCTCGCGCCAAGCCGTAGTCTGCACTTGCGTAAACGCGGTCATAAACAAAGCGCGCAAAGAAAACCTATACGTCTTGGTTTAAGACAACCGTATAGGTCTTTTTTGCGACTTTCTTGGCGCCATTGCGGCTTTGCGCGAAAATGGTTTCTTGGCTTGGGACTTTTCCGGATCAGGATGTTACGATGCAAGACTTCATTGGTTGATGTGATGCACCAGAAAGAGGACCCATGGAAGCACACCGTCCCCGTATCGCCATAACAGGCACCAGCAGCTATATCGGAGCAGCGGTGCGCGACGCCCTTACCGACCGTTTCGACATCGTGGTACTGACAAGGTCCATGGCGGGAGCTGATGCCGGGGATAAATCCGGCGGGTCCATCCAGCGGAAAGTGTGCGACCATTTTTCCCGGAGTGAAATAGAGGCCGCGCTGCAGGGGATTGACTATGCGGTCTACCTGGTGCACAATCGGGACCCCTCAGCGCGGCTCGACCAGGCCCGCACACGAGACATGGACCTCCTGGTTGCCGACAACTTCGCGCGGGCTGCAGCGCATGCTGGCGTGAAGCAGATTGTGTACCGGTCCCTGATGATTTCCAATCCGCACATCATGCCGGGAGCAGCCGAGGAGACTGCCGAGATCGTCAGGGTGCTCGCATCGCACGGTGTGCCGGTCACCGTCCTCAGGACCTGCCTGGTCATTGGCCCGGGCGGAGAACTGATCCGCATGCTGGTGCGCCTCGTGAAAAAACTGCCAATGATACCGGTTCCCCGACTCGCCCGGACCGTATTGCGGCCGATATCACTGGATGGCCTCATGGCAGCCTACCAATTCTGCATTGGAAATCCTGAGACCTTCGGCAGGCAGTATGAATTGTTTGGACGTGAACCGATAACGCTGTTGAACATGATGCAGGAGACTTCGGTGCTCCTGGGCCTTCGACGAAGGTTCCTCCGGCTGCCCTTCCTGCCGGAATGGACGGTTGCCCTGCTGATCCGCTCGGTCTTTCCCTCGCTGCACCGAGAGTTTTTGAAATACATCCTCGAAACGCTGCGCAGTGATACAACCGGCAGCGACAATCCCGTGGTACAGGCTGTTGCGGCAAAAGCCGTGCCTCTCAGCGTTACTTTGGAATTATGCGTCAGGGCCGAGAACAGGGGGATCATCGAGCAGAAGCAGCACCGGCAGCGGGAAAGAGATGACGAGTTCATACGCATGACCAGCCGGGTCAGATCCATACAGCGGTTCAAACTGCCTGCGGGGAAGAATGCGGAATGGATCGCCGCGCATTATGTGCAATGGCTGGGAAGGATCATGCGGCCGTTCCTGACGACAAGGACAGAATCTGACGGATCCTGGACCGCGATCGCGCATCCGGGCCGGATCGAGCTCTTGACCCTGACGTTCGAGCCGTCAAAAAGCTCTCCTGACCGGCGAATGTATTTCATCACCGGAGGAAAGCTTGCCGGACTGCTTGGCCGCAGCACCGCGCGTCTGGAATTCCGGGACATGCTGGGCGGGCGGTTCACGCTCGCCGCGATCCATGACTTCAATCCTGCTTTGCCCTGGTTCTTTTACCGCTTCACTCATGCCCTGATGCACTTCCTCGTGATGAAGGGCTTTCAGCGCCACCTGGAGCGCCTGGCAGCGAAGAGCTGATAAACCGGGAAACAGCAGTTGGCCACAGAAATCACAAAATTCATAGAGAAGAAACAAAATCGAAACGAAAAAAAACGAACACCTGTTTAGTGATACGATTTATCCAAAGGGCTGCTTGAATTTTTTGTATTTTAGTGCTTTTTGTGGCTGAACTGCTCTTGGTAGGTTTATCGCTGTCTGTGGCTGGCTTGTGCGGATTTTTTTTCGTACCGCTGGCATTCCATGCCTGAGGACTGGTGCACCTCTGTGAGCGGGGCGTTTCTTGACTTGAAACCCATGGCTTTGCATCCGTACGGAAAATCCTTGTCCCAGGTGACAAAATAATGTTTGCAGGCAAGGCAGTCTATTTTCAGATTGGTTTTGTCCATGCGGGTTCAGATTATTATGCGTCAAGAATAACCGTGGTCACTGCCTGTCCCGGGCTTCCCTGAGCAGTTCACGAATGCGCGGTGTGCATTCCTTGCCTTTACATGAACCGGTACCCGCACCAGTAGCTTTCTGCAGAGCTTCGATCGTATGAAGCCCCGCATTGATATGCTTCAGGAAAACGCTCTTTTTGATCCCCTTGCAGCGACAAATAGCCTTCAGATTGTCGATGATCTGCTGTTCGTCCACGTTACTTTGCCTTGATTTCTCTGATCGAGAAATTCCACTCATGCCTGCCGCGCGGCAGGGGAAGCTTGCCGAAGGTGATGCTCTCATTGATGTCCCGGGACTGACCCGGCGGGACTTCGGTTTTCAGGACCAACACGGTTTCCGCAACAGTCGTGGAAGCGCCGGTAGCCAGGACGTCCTCCATGGAGATCAGCAGTTGCACTTCCTGAACAGTAAGCAGCTTTGACTTGTTTCTGATCCTGCCGATCAGGGTATAGGATGCTTTCGCAAGGTCGGGCCGCAGCTGCAGTCCGGGGAAATCGATATCGTTTCGGCTTATGGCCGCAGCGGGCCGATGTTGCTCGGGCTGTTTGCCCTGTTCACAACCGCTTGAAACGAACAGCAGCACGAAAAAGGCAGGCAACAGCATGGATGATATCCTTCGCATGGCGCTGGCAAGCATAGGTGTATACCCGCCGAGTTCCTCTTTTCGCTGTTTTCCGCATTCCGGATTTTGCTGATCAACCCGCAACGTTTCTCTGTTCGATGCAGCCTGTGGCGCGGGTGAGCTATGGATCGATAATAGTATCGTCATACGTTTCGCTTCTCCATTGAGAGAACAGGTTAATGTTTGTGATTGGAACCCGTGGGTAGGGAGACAGGTCAGGGGGGTGCAGGATAGAATGAATTTTTCCGAGAGCAAGGGGAACCGTGTGATCATTTTTGCGATGAACATATTCAGAAATCTGCTGGTCATGGTATCCCGAAGCTCAGAGGCTTAAGATCGGGGTGATTTCGGCGCTGCTTCCGGAAACAGGGGTCGCGGCAGGAACAGCAGGGCTGATCGGTTCCGGTGTGATGTGGACCGTGTCACCCGTTTTTTTCCGTTTTGCCTTCCGGACCGCGCGGGGCATGTCCCGGATTGCTGCTGCCTCCGGATTCATGCCGATCTCGGTCAGCATGAGCGCGCTTTTCCACAAGTGACTTCTCGAACGCGCCCCGAGTACTGCCGATATCATCGGTCCCTTCTCCGTATTGATCGCGCAGACAAAGCAGTGGCGGGCGTCGCCCGTATACCCCGTTTTTCCTCCGATCACGTTGTCCTTCTGCCAGAGGAGTTCATTGGATGACTGCAGGATGATCTCGCGGCCGGCTGTTGTCCTGACCAGGCAGCCCCGTTTGCCCAGGATCTCCCTGATGAGGGGATAGGTGAGCGCCGCTTTCATGATGAGGGCAAGGTCGTTCGCAGTCGTGTATTGGACGCCCTTAGGCAGGCCTGACGCGTTCGTCAGCAGTGTATTGTGCGCACCAAGTTCCTGCACCTTCCGGTTCATCAGAATGGCGAAGTCGCGCTCCGAACCGGCAGCCGCCTCGGCGAGGGCTACGGCTGCGGCATTCACTGATGCGACAAGCGAAAGCTGCAGCAGATCAAAGACGGCGAGTTCTTCATCGGGACGCAGCCTCAGCTGGATGGAGCGGGCTTTGGACGCATGCTTGCTGATCTTGACCTTCTGGTCAGGGGGAAGCAGGTCAATGGACACCATTGCGGTCACCAGCTTGACCGTGCTAGCGGGAGCAAGCTTAGCATCGGGAAATTTCGAGAAGAGTACATTGCCCGACGCGTCCATCACGACCGCGGCTTTGGCGGGAATTCGTTTCTGAGGCATGGCAAATGCCGGCAGCGTCTGCATCAGCAGGGCGGCGACGAGGGCAACGATCGATATACGCTTCAATACAACCTCATGCACATGAATTTCAACGGGCTATGATCAGTGATTACGCATCGAAATATACCATAAAACAGGCGCCGGAGAAAGTGTTTTACGCCGATCGGAAGCATTTTTAGATCGTGACAGGAACAGCCGCGGGCCGCGATATTTCCGGTTGCATTTCCCTGTTCCTCACGGTAGAGTGTGCGGGCGAAAAAATACGGGATTTGGTAACTGAAGAATTAAAATCTACGCAAAATGGCAAGAATATTTTCGCGCAAAGACGCAAAGTCGCCAAGAAAGTCGCAAACAAAGGCTCAGACTTTTGGTTTTAAACCAAAGACTTAAATGGTTTCTTTGCGCGCTTTGCGGCTTTGCGCGAGACGCCTTTTTGTATCCGGCGTGTCCGGGATAGGGAGTTAACATGGCTTTAGTCAGTTTACAGAGCATCAAGGTCAGTTTCGGCGGCCCGCTCCTTCTCGAAAATGTCGACCTTTCCATAGACCGCGGCGAGCGGGTCTGCCTGGTGGGCAGGAACGGCACGGGCAAGTCCACCATCATGCGGCTCATCACCGGGGAGGTCAAGCCCGACGGCGGCAAGATCGTTTTTCAGCAGGGCGTGAAGATCACCCTTCTGACGCAGGAGGTGCCGCAGTCGTTGTTCGGCAGCGTTTTCGACGTTGTGTCCGGCGCGTTTGGCGAGCAGGGGAAGCTCCTTGCCGCGTATCACCATGTGAGCGCCAGGCTCGCTCATGACCACAGCGAGAAGCTCATGGCCGAGCTCGAAGACGTGCAGCACAAATTTGAATCAGCCGGCGGATGGCAGATGCAGCAGAAAGTGGACGAGATCCTGACGCGGCTGCAGCTTCCCGAGGATGCCGAGTTTTCGGAGCTCTCGGGCGGGCTCAAGCGCCGGGTGCTGCTGGCGAAAGCCCTGGCCGGCGCACCGGACCTCCTGCTGCTGGACGAACCCACGAACCATCTGGACATCGATGCCATTGCGTGGCTCGAAGAGTACCTGCTTACCTTCGGCGGGACGCTGTTGTTCGTGACCCACGACCGGGCTTTGCTCCAGAAACTGGCCACGCGCATCGTTGATCTGGACCGCGGCAGGCTCACAAGCTGGCCCGGAAGCTATCAGGCCTATCTTGAATTGAAGCAGGCCGCGCTCGATTCTGAGGCAGTGGAGAACGCCAAGTTCGACAAAAAGCTTGCGGTTGAAGAGGTCTGGCTTCGGCAGGGCGTCAAGGCGCGCAGGACCCGGAATGAAGGCCGCGTGCGCGCGCTCAAGGAACTGCGCCGGGTCAGGAGCGAGAGGCGCGAAAAGATCGGCACTGTGAACATTCAGATCCAGGAGGCGGTACGCACCGGCAAATTGGTCGTCGACGCAGAGGGTGTGGGCCACAGCTTCGGAGACAAGGTAGTCATGCGCGACCTCTCAACGACCATCATCCGCGGGGACAAGGTCGGCATCATCGGGCCGAACGGATCGGGCAAGACCACGCTGCTCAAGATCCTGCTGGGAGAACTGAAGCCGCAACAAGGGAAACTCAAGATCGGCACGAACATGCAGGTGGCCTACCTCGACCAGCACCGCGAACAGCTCGATGATGAAAAGTCGGTTCAGGACAATGTGGCGAACGGCGGCGATCAGGTGGTCGTGAACGGCATACAACGCCACGTGATCGGCTATCTGCAGGATTTTCTGTTTGCACCCGCCCGTGCGCGCAGCCCCGTGAAGGTCCTGTCCGGTGGAGAGCGGAACCGGCTGCTGCTGGCGAAGCTGTTTACCCAGCCCTCGAACGTGCTCGTGCTGGACGAACCGACGAACGACCTTGATATGGAGACGCTCGATTTGCTGGAGGAGCTCCTGATGGACTATCCCGGCACGGTGCTGCTTGTCAGCCACGACCGCGCGTTCATCAACAATGTCGTCACCAACACACTCGTGTTCGAAGGAGATGGCCGGGTGAATGAATACGTGGGCGGGTACGACGACTGGCTGCGCCAGAGCAAAAATAAAAAAGAGGCCGCTGCACCCGTTGTACCTGCCAGGACGGAAGACAGGAAGACCGCTCCATCGCCGCAGAAAGAGAAGCCGCGCAAGCTGACCTTTAAGGAGCAGAAAGAGATCGAAGCCCTGCCGCAGCAGATAGAATCGCTCGATGCGGAGCAGAAGAGGATCATTGCCCTGATGGCAGATCCGTCATTTTATCGCGAGAGCGGCGATAAGGTCACGGCCACAAAAGCGAGGCTTCTGGCCGTTGAACAGGAGTTGTCCTCGGCATATGCACGGTGGGAGGAACTGGAAGCGCTGAAAGGTTGAGCGCGCGTAGTAAGGACCGATGAAGTGCGGCGTTCGCGGTTCGCCTGTTCGAAAGCAACCGCTCTTTCAAACTACTTGCATTCAATCAGTACTTATTATATTCTTTTTTGTGAGACATTACGGAATCGGACCTGAACCTGGAGATGCTGATAAGAGACTGCGCGAAGGGGGCAACAAGCCATCTTCGCTGTATGGGGAAAGATGAGTGAAGGCATATCCGTGAAGATGGATACCTGTACCCATCGGGACAGCGGCAGGAACTGTCCGATCAGCAAAACCCCCTGTCTGGGTGAGTGCATCTACGCGGACATCCTTGATGATATCAACCTCGGGATCGTCGGGCTCGATATTTTCAATAAAGAAGTCTTTTTCCAGAACAAGCTCGCCATTGAGATCTTCAAAGAGACCATGAAGCCGAAGGATTACAGCGCGCTCATGGCTCTCCTCCTGCCCGAAGGAAATAAGTCGATCGCTTCTGTGCAGTCCAGTGAAGCGTACACCATCCCTTATGGTCGCAGGTTCATCGGTTATTCCGTCTACATCATCTCGGACACCTATCTCTGGATCTACATCTCGGACATAACGGAAAAAATGCGGCTGAATTCCATTGCGGAGGCGGTCAATACCATGAACAACCTCGGGTATATTTTCTCCGGGATCCGGCACGAGCTGGGCAATCCGGTCAACTCCATCAAGACAAGTCTCACCGTTTGCAGGAAGAACCTGCAGTCCTATTCCAAGGAAACCATCCAGGAGTTCCTCGACCGCATGCTCACCGACATGACCCGCGTCGAAGAACTGCTCAAGGACCTGAAGAACTTCAGCCTGTACGAGCATCCGGAATGCGGGGATGTCAACATCGTTACGTTCATGGACAATCTCCTGGCTATCGTAAAGCGTGATTTCAGCGCGCATAAGATACGGATCAAGACACTGCTCAGGCCAGGTGCGGAGCATGGTTTCTTTGACGCGAGGGCCCTGCAGCATGTTCTGCTCAACCTCCTGACGAACGCTTTTGACGCGCTCGAAGGGATCGATTCGCCGATGATCAACATCAGTACATTCAGGACAGGCGACAGGATCATCATCACCATCATGGACAATGGGCAGGGCATATCCCGTGAACAGATGCAGCATCTCTTCATGCCCTTTTCCACGACCAAGAGCCACGGAACCGGGCTTGGCCTGGTCATCGTCAAGAAAATGCTGCTCAAGATGGACGGCACCATCAATATCGAAAGCCGGGAAAAAGCGGGCACCACAGTCACCTTGAATCTGCCCGCAGGGATTGGCAGCCATGCATAAAGCGAGGAAAAGGGTCCTGATCGTTGACGATGACAGGAACTTCTGTCTGTCCCTCAAGGAACATTTGCAGGTCTCCGGGCTCGAGGTCCAGCTCGCGTACAGCGGCCAGGAATGCATGGAATTTTGCGCGGCAGGCATGATCGATGTTGTGCTGCTCGACCAGAAACTGCCCGACGTCGAAGGCGCGGACCTCTGCAAGCCGATCCTGAACTCCAACACCCAGACAAAGATCATTTTTACGACCGCATACCCGAGCTTTGACAACGCTGTCAAGGCGGTCAGGGCCGGCGCGTTCGATTACCTGTCAAAGCCCATCGAACTTGCAGCGCTCGATCTTGCCATCGGGCATGCTCTGCGGACTCTTGACCTGGAAAAGGTGGAGCAGTTCCAGAATTACCGGTCCGAGCGTGAAAGCCGGGAGAACGTGCTCGCCGGTGGCAGCAGCAGGATCGCAGAGATGCACCGGCTGATCGATCTGGCTGCGAATGCCGATGCCCCCGTGCTCATTACCGGCGAGACAGGGTCAGGCAAAAACGTTGCAGCCCGGTCTATCCATTACCGCGGACCCGTGAAGAGCGAGCCGTTTGTCAGCATCAACTGCGCGGCCCTTCCCGAGAGCCTCATCGAAGCGGAGCTCTTCGGGCATGAAAAGGGCGCCTTCACCGGCGCCGCGTCCCTGAAGAAAGGGCTCTTCGAGATGGCCGAGGGAGGAACCCTGTTCCTGGACGAGATCGGCGAACTGCCTGTTGCGCTTCAGGCTAAACTCCTAAGCGTACTTGACGACGGGACCTTCAGGCGGCTGGGGAGCACCACGCAGCTCCGGGCACAGGTCAGGATCATTGCCGCCACCAGCGTGGATCTCGAGAAGGCCATTCGGGCAAGGAGGTTCCGCGAAGATCTCTTTTACCGGCTCAGCGTCATCAAGGTGCACCTCCCCCCGCTCAGGGACCGGAAGGAAGACTTGCAAGCGCTTTGCGACCACCTGGTCAGCACGATGGCCAAGGGTGCGCAAGTTAGTCTTGCGGCCCATGAGATCGAAAAACTGGCGCAGTACGACTGGCCCGGGAACGTCCGGGAGCTGAGGAACGTACTGGAACGTGCCATGATTCTGCAACAGGGTACGGATATCCGGCCGTCGGAGCTCCTGGGCATGCCAGACAGAAAACCGCAGCCTTCCAAGCAGCAGCCACGGGAACGCGCGGTTGCTCCAGGATCATCGAAATCCCTGGAAGACATCGAAAAAGAACACATCCTCTCCGCGCTCAGTGAGCACAATGGCAATTTCAGCCGTGCCGCGCGTGCGATCGGCATCTCTTTATCCACGCTCAAGCGGCGATTGAAAAAGTATCGGATCGAGTGATTGTATTGACGTACGATGGTTGTTTGAATAAGTGCAGTCCATGGCAAATAAGAAATAAGCGGTGAGTAGGGGTTGAAGTATCAAATAGCAACAACGACCCCAAGATGTCGTTGTTGTTGGAAAGGAGAGTGTTTTATGCAATGGCTTATTGATAATAAAGAGTGGATTTTTAGTGGAATTGGCGTGTTCGCTCTAAGCTTGATTATTGGTTTAATATTTCGAAAGAAGAACAGTATAAATCAACATCAAAAATCAGGTGCTCACTCTAGGAACTATCAAGCTGGTGGCGACATGAAGATAGGTAAGCGCAATGATTAATGATCAACTTCAAAAACAGGAAGGTGGCGACAGTTCAACTAATGTCCAGGGTAAATCCGTTGTGATTTATCAAGGTATTAGCTTTGCAGACGCAAAAGAAATTGCTTTAGATGTCTATAAATCAAATTTTATGCAACTGTCTCGAGAAGCTGTACAAGTTGCGAGAGAAAGAGCTGAGGAGATCACGGACGACTTTTTGTCCAAGCTTAAGAAAGAGAACGAACAGGCCGTTGCGTCACTGAAAGATCCTGGGATGCAATCGGCACTTTTTGAAGCTCAGAAACAATATGCAAAGACGGGCGACAAAAATCTCGAGGGCTTGCTGGTCGATATATTAGTTGAAAGGGCATCGCTCTCTGAACGAAACATCAGACAGATTGTTTTAGATGAATCACTGGGAGTTGCGTCAAAGTTAACCACCGAGCAAATGGATGCCCTCACAGTCAACTTCCTTCTTGTTAAGACGCGCAACATGTCTCTCAACAATCTAGATTTACTCGGAACATACCTGGACAGTCACATACTGCCCTTTTTAGCCGAGTTGACAGATAAGTCAACCTGTTACGAGCATCTCGAATATGTGGGGTGCGGCTCAGTAATCCACACGGGAAATCTACGTCCAATCGAGCATTTCTTTAGACGTTCGTATCCTGGATTATTCGCAAAGGGCTTTGACGAAAATCGATTTAATGCTGAAATTGGAATTCCTCAGGATTATGAGGGGTTAATCATTAAATGCCTGCACGATAGTGACAAGTATCAGTTGAATGGTATAGACAGAGATACTATTCAGAGAGAATGTAAGAAGCGAAATATTTCGGAAGAGATAACCAAGAAGATGCTTGCACTTTACAATTCGACTACTATGAGTGAGGCTGAAATTCGAGATTATCTTATTAAGCTTAAGCCTGAGATTGCTCGCCTGTTTGATCTTTGGAAAACCAGCTTATTATCTAAATTCTCGCTAACCACAGTAGGAATTGCTATCGCGCAGGCTAATTTTCGCAGAAGGACAAATTTGAAACTGGACCTTTCGATTTGGATTACCTAACAAGTCGTCGAGTCCCGCGCTCACCCGCGCGGAGCTGAGCCATGCGCCTGTCCCGGCGAAAAACGCGCCGGGAGAGCCAGACGCTCGAAACCAATGGCCCTGCGGGCCATGGCTCAGCTTCGGCATTAATTTTCACATATATCAAAATATAGAGAAGTAGAATGTCTCGGTAGGGTCGATTATTATGGGCAGGCCAGCTAAAAGAGAATCGCGAACATGTCAAACCTGTGGAGTGGTTTTCCTATCGAAATTAAGCAACATCAAAAGAGGCGGCGGGAAGTTCTGCTCTCGACCCTGCTACAATAATCGCCAGACGCAGTCCAATAATTTTGTCAGTGCGAATTGCAGGACTTGTGGTAAAGAATTTAAAACTTGGAAAGCTTGGTTGAGACGAGGTGGTGGCTATTTCTGTTCTAGATATTGCATGGCTGTGGATTATAAGACAGGAGAATATCGCAAATGTGTTGTTTGCGAGTCAGATTTCTATTTTCAAAAGTCTCGTAATATCAGAGGTGATGCAGGTAAATATTGTTCATTTAAATGCAGAGATAGTGGGAAGTCAATTGCAAAAAGGTGTCTCATATGTGAACAACCGTTTAAAGCCCTTGCAATATATGAAGGGACTGCCTTAGAGAAAAAGTATTGCTCGCCCCAATGCTATTGGCCTTCCAGAGAAAAAGTAAAGGTCAGTCTTATTTGCAAACACTGCGGCAAACCCTTCAGTGTTTTAAAGAGTTATCTAAACCATAAACCCGCCCTATATTGCTCAATCCAATGCAGCAGTGAATCACAAAAGAAACGAGTAAAGGTTAATTGCTATTTTTGCGGTAAGATTGTTGAGAAGAAAGCATGCTATGCCCACGATAAAAATTATTGCTCACAAAAATGTAGAGGCGCAGATATGAAAAATGGCATTACAAAAATCTGCGAGTTTTGCGGCACTGAGTTTTATATGCGACCTTCAGAAACCAAGAAAGGTACCGAAAGAAACTTTAAGGCGGGGCGTTATTGTTCGCTGGAGTGTTACAGAAAAAGCTGTGGACCGACTGGCCTGGAGATAGAGGGAAGATCAATATTGCATGAAATCGGGGTTGCATTCTCCGAACAAGTTAAGATTGGTAATTACATCGTAGATATTTATATCCCTGAAAATGACATTGTAGTCGAATGGGATGGTATTTATTGGCATTCGAAGCCTGAACGGGTAAAGTCAGACAGTAATAAAAATAATTATCTCAAAGCAAAAGGATATAACCTGTTAAGGTTTGATGAAGTCGAAGTTTATAACTATCGCGAATCAGTCATGCTACGCATTCGAAAGGCCATTCAATGTGGACTGCACAAGTGCGCACTGTAGCGCATTCTGATTTCGGATCAATCTTGGCAGTTTGAAATTAGAATAACTAGCGAGTCGTTGCGTCCGACGTGCATAAGGTGCGTGTCTCACCCGCGTGTTATCTTCAAATCAAAATGGAACTTCAAATGAATCTACGTACCTATGGGGTCAGGCTTAGGAAATTGGGTCATCCCGAGGGTCAGGCTTAGAAAATTTGGTATCGATGTAATTCATTATATCTCGACAAGCTTTTACGGGCGTGATGGAAGTATGGTGAGCAAGCTCCATAAAGGGGGCTGGGGGGTCAAATCTCACTTGATGACAGAGTTGTCGCTAAATGAGATTTGACCCCAGGGGTCATACCTCTGTAGCGACGAGCAAATCCGCCGCCGACATGATGTCGCAGACAACATATACCGCTATCGGATGGGACTTTAACACTGTGTGGAAAATCAACGCAGGAGAATATCCGAAGCTTATGTGGCAAAACTGAAGTCGTTCGACATTTACAACTGGCCATTCTGTATGGTTCTCAACCAGCGCCTCCACAGCGTTGCGCCAAGGGTGGCGCGTGAGGCGTGCGATACCCCTTGACAAGGATAGTGATACCGCATATAGTATCACTATCATGCCTGTCAAAAAACTGCGGATAATCCTGGACACCAATGTGTTGTATGCAGGCCTTTATTCATCTAAGGGCGCTTCGTTCAAGGTTTTGCGAGCCATAGATGAAGGTAAACTGCGGATAGTTTTGTCCACAGCGCTGCTCTTCGAGTACGAAGATATTTTAAAGAGAAATCAGGAGATATTGAATCTATCGAGCCAGGGCATTGAAAAAATCCTGGACAACCTGTGTTTGCTGAGCGACCACCAAAAGATATATTATTTATGGCGACCACGTCTCCCAGACCCCAAAGACGACCTTGTACTGGAATTGGCAGTTGCCTCGGGAGCAAGATATGTGGTGACTTTCAATACTGCGGATTTCAAGGGCGCGGATAAATTCGGAATTAGGCCAATAACGCCAAAAGAACTATTGGAGGAGAAGCTATGAGTACGTTAAGTCTACGATTGCCGGGATCCATTCATCGCCATATCAGGGAAATTGCGAAGAAAGAAGGGGTGTCCATTAACCAGCTTATTTCATCTGCTGTTGCTGAAAAAATATCCGCGTTGATGACAGAAGATTATCTGGAGGGCCGCGCAAAGAAGGCAAAGCGTGAAGACTTCAAAAAGATATTGGCAAAGGTTCCAAACCGGAAGCCTCTGTCTGGCGATGAACTATAATTAACTTGCGGGTCGGGTCCGACGCGCAAAAAACGCGCGTCTCACCCGCACGTTCATATACAATTTACAACCTCAAATTGATAATTCTTTCATGCAAGAAAGAGAACCAGGTAAGGAATCAGAGGCCCTTGCAAGATGAAACATTCCCCTGAAATAAATAATTGTATTTCCCTGCTCCAGAGCCTGACTAAAGATACTGAGCTGCTGGTTAACCTTCCGGAAGAGCAGCGAATCGCGCTCATGCAGGCAGCCGGGCAAATCTCTCGGCCTGATAGGGGAGCAACTAAAAAACGAAACAAGGCTGCAAAGAAAATACAAAGTCTGGCAAAACTTGAGAAGAACCGCAGCGCAAGGAATACCACGGGTATCCGCAGCGCCCGCATGGACGCAACCTTTAAAGCGCCGGCCCGGATCGAAGAACATGCTTCCGCAACCGGACGGAAGGGCGAGAGACTTGATTCACCCCGCAATTGCTACATCTGTAAAGAAGAGTATACGGACCTGCATTTATTTTATGACATGATGTGCAAAAAATGCGGGGACCTGAATTACCAGAAGCGGTTTCAGACCGCTTCTCTTCAGGGGCAGGTCGCCTTGATCACCGGAGCCCGGGTGAAGATCGGGTATCAGGCAACCCTGCAGATGCTTCGTGCCGGCGCCACGGTCATTGCGACGACGCGATTTCCCGTTGACGCTGCCACTCGATATTCCAAGGAAGAAGGATATGATGTGTGGGGAGATCGACTGCAGATCCATGGTCTTGATCTCCGGCATATTCCCAGTGTCGAGCTGTTTGCAGGCTACATAGAGCAGAAATACGGACGTCTTGACCTCCTGATCAACAATGCAGCACAGACGGTCAGACGGCCGGCGGGATTTTATGCGCATCTTATGGAACATGAAATGAATGCTGACAGCGTATTGTCCGAAGACGCGCGGAGGCTTCTGGGAAACCATGAGGAATGTAAAAAGCAGCTGCTCTCTCATTGTCCTGGCAGCAGGGACAGCGATCCAATTCTTCCCGCAGCCTGGCATGATCAGGGTCCTGGAATCGGCCTTCGTGAATCCGCGCAGCTGTCCCAGGTCCCGTATAGTCACGATAATGCGTTAGTATCTGAGGAGATATTTCCCAAGGGGAAACTGGATATGGACCTTCAGCAGGTTGATCTGCGAAAAACAAACAGCTGGCGTTTGCGTCTGGGAGAAATTGCAACCACGGAAATGCTGGAAGTGCAGTTGGTGAATGCCGTTGCCCCGTTTGTCTTATGCAACAGGCTAGCACCTCTCATGAAGCGCGATTATACCGGCCAGAAGCATATCGTTAATGTGACTGCCATGGAAGGCAAGTTTTTCAGATTCAAAAAAGATGAAAGGCACCCCCATACCAATATGGCGAAAGCCGCTTTGAATATGCTGACGCATACCTCCGCGGAGCATCTTGCCAAAGACGGCATCTTTATGAATGCTGTTGATACGGGATGGGTTACTGATGAAGATCCTGCGGAGCTTTCCCAGATGAAACAACAAATGCATGATTTTCAACCGCCCCTGGATATCGTTGATGGAGCTGCCAGGGTCTGTGATCCCTTCTTTGACGGGATCCTGACTGGAAAACACTGGTGCGGCAAATTCCTTAAGGATTATTTCCCGATTGACTGGTAGGTGTGTGCTTGCAAACTATCCTGATGCGTACATGAGCCCTGCACTCCTGTTCAGACTGAATATGCTAATCTGCACTACTCAGATTGACATGCCGTTCACCTGAATCCTTAAAGCCTCGCGAAAAAACCGGTTACCAAACCCCCTTGAAATACTTGTAAAGACTGCGCGTAGGTCGGGTAGCGCATAGCGAAACCCGACGTTTATGGAAGCCGGCTACCCGGGTTAACGGGGTAATTCAACATAGTTCGCGAACGGATCAGTTCCGATGCTGGCGAATTCTCCGCCCACGTACACGATGTTTCCTGATACGGCAAAGGACCGCGCAGCCCGGTCAGCAACCACATTCCAAGACGTGGCATTTCCGGTCGAGGCGTCGATAGCAGCGATATAGGACCGGGACTGACCGCCGATGGTCGTGAACCACCCTCCCGTGTAGACAGTGCCGCTGCTCACCGTAATGGTAAGAATCGGGAAATTCGGGCTCGGATTCCACGGCGATGCAATGCCGGTCGTGCTGTCAAGGGCCGCGATATAGTTTCTGGACGCACCGCCAATGGTCGTGAAATTTCCTCCGGCATAGACGGTCGTGCCGCTCAATGCCAGGGTCGTGACCTCTTGGCTTGCATTGGGATTCCATGGCGTGGCCAAACCGGTCGTCGCGTCGATCGCGGCTATTCGGCTCCGACTCTGGCCGCCGATGGTGGAGAAGCCTCCTCCGGCGTAAACGTTGTTGCCGCTAACCGCGACCGTATTGACCCAGCCGTTCGGCGAAGGATCCCACGAAGTAGCACCACCCGAGACCAGGTCCAGAGCCGCGATGTAGTGACGGGACTGGCCACCAATAGTCAGAAAATCTCCTCCCGCATAAAGAACGCCGTTACCGAGTGTGATGGATCTCACGATGCTGCTTGCGGTCGGATTCCATGCTGTCGCATTTCCCGTGGCAGCATCCAGTGCAGCAATTTCCCCCCGTGTTGCGTTACCGATGGTTCCGAACCACCCGCCGACGTATATTGTGTTTCCGCTCACCACAATGGCATATACCTGGCCATCGGCATTGGGTGCCCACGATGTAGGAGCGCCGGTCATTGGATCGAGTGCGGCGATATTGCTCCGGGGAAGTGTGTTCACGCTCGCGAACCACCCGCCAGCAAATATTATATTATTGCTCACTGCAAGTGTCCATACTCCTCCTCCACCTGCTGCACCTGGATTCCATGACGTTGCGAAGCCAGTAGTCGTTGCATCGATCGCGGCCAGCCCATTTCGTGACTGGCCTCCGATGCTGGAGAAGCTTCCACCCACATATACGGTGGTGCCGCTGATCGCTATAGTGTTCACGAAATAGTCTGCATTGGGGTCCCAGGAAGTGGCCACACCTGATGCAGCGTCTATGGCAGCAATGTGGTTCCGGGTCTGGAGACCCACTGTCGTAAATTGGCCGCCCGCGTAAACAATGCCGCTATTCAGGGTAATGGTGATGACAGAATTGTTCACGTCAGGGTTCCACGATGTTGCGTTGCCGGACAGGTCGAGTGCAGCTATCCTGTTCCGTGTCTGGCCGCCTATGCTCGTGAAACTGCCGCCGGCATAGATGGTGCTGCCGTTCACGGCAAGGGCATAAATATAGCTGTTCGAATTGGCATTCCAGGATGTCGCACTCCCGGTGACATCAAGGGCCGCAATGCCCGTACGCGTCTGTCCGCTGATGACCGTAAAATAGCCGGCAGCATAGATCGTACTACCGTTGACGGCAAGCGCCTGGACTACGCTGTCCGGATTCGGATTCCATGAGGTCGCGTTGCCGGTGGAGTCGATCGCAGCGATATTGTTCCTGGTCTGGCCGCCGATGTTCGAGAACTGGCCGCCCACGTACACAATGCCGTTGCTTACGGCAATGGCATTCACGCGATTGTTCGCATTGGGATTCCAGGCAGCGTCAACGGATCTGTCTGCGTTGATATGGGCAATGTTGTTCCTGGCAACACCGCCCACGGCTGTAAAGATGCCGCCGATGTACCAACCGCCGCTTCCGTCAGGCGCCGAGGTGTTGACATACCCGACAACCTTCGGATAGGTACCCGATACTTTGCCTGTTGAAGCATCGAGAGGTACGAAGGCGCCGGTGGCCGGGCCGATGCGGCTGAACGTACCGCCAATATACGTGGTCCCATCCTGTCCGACAGCCACGGCGTAGACATAGCCGTTCGTTACATACCGCGCATCTGCGCAGGCCACGGCCACGTCAGTGATAGGTGATCCCGAAACCGTGCCCGAGCCGTTCGATACCGCGCAGGTTTGGCCTATAGGCCGGGTGTTCACAGTCACGCTGTAGGCCGCTCCCGAGGCAACAGCTGCTGCAAACGTGAACGCACCGTTCGTGTTCAGGGAAAGGTTGTCAGCACCGTTGTTCCAAAGGTTCACCGTTGCGTTCGTGTTCAGCCCGGAAAGCGCCCCGCCGACGGAATAGGCATTGACGGAACAGATGACAGCAACTCCGGTTACGTTCCCGCCGGAGATGGTCCCGATCCCGCTGTTGACCGTGCAGGTCTGCGAAGGACCTGACGGATGGGTCTTGACCGAGACAGCATATGCTGCCCCATCCGACACGGCCGTCGCGAAGGTGAAGGGGCCGTTCCCGGAGATCGCGAGATCGTCACCACTATTGTTCTGGAGAATGAGCCCTGAGCCCAACAACCCGGACACGGTTCCACTGACCGTGAATTGAGCGACCGATGCGCTGCCACCTCCTCCGGAACTGCACGAAAGGGTTGTACTCAGAAATAGAACAAGGACCCCCAGAAGGGCAGGAAAAATGTCTGTGCGTTTCATGAGAACCTCCTGCGTATGCCGGTTAGAACCGGATGATGCGGTACGTGATTGCTGTTGATCTCATTATACCCGTGCATCTGTGATTGTAAAGGGATAAATCACGTCCTGTATCCAGGGTTGAAGTCTTTGTGCTAATCTCGGCTTGAGGTTCAGAAGAGAACTTTGTCAGCTCGAGCTATCTGAAAATAGCATCGGCAAGGAATGCTTGGCATATGCATATCTGGATTCTACCGACGTGAAGATGGCATCTTCGTCAGGTCTCTTCACTTGTTCAGCTTGACTATACCAATCTGCACTATTCAGATTGACATGTTTTTCACGAGCATTTATTTACCTTCCCGCGAAACCCCACTGCTACCAACCACTTGAAATAGTTGCATTCGTCTCACTATTTCTCGCATCAATGATCAACAAAGACATTTGGCATGATCGTTGCTTATACTTGAAGCATGGGAAATAACGGGACTATGAAAAACGTACTGATCGTAGACGATGAAAAAACGTTTCTCTTGAGTCTAGTTCAGGGTCTAGCGCCGTATAAAAAGGACTTCACCACGCATACCGCCGCCAATGGCAAAGATGCTGTCGAAGTGCTCCAGACGCTCGGGATCGACCTTGTCATTACTGACCTGAAGATGCCGGAGATGGACGGATTCGGCCTGCTCACCCATATGAACAAAAACCATCCGAACATCCCTGCCATTGTCATGAGCGCCTACTGCACACCGGAGATCAGGACCCGGCTGAAGAACCTCGGCTCCTTCAAAATCCTGGAAAAACCGATTGATTTCCAAGATTTTGTCGAGCAGATTTTTACCGAGTTGCAGGCTGCCTCGAAGGGCTACATCAACGGAATATCCCTGCCCGCGTTTCTCCAACTCGTTGAGATGGAGCGGAAGACCTGTACGCTTCGGATCGTGTCTCAGGACAAGATCGGATTCCTCTACTTCCTGGACGGCCATCTGATCGAAGCCGAGAACGGTAATGATGTGCATGAAAAAGCCGCTCTCGACATCGCAAGCTGGGACAATCCCGTGATCGAAATCGACAGTATCTGCAGAAAGAAGGAAATCAACATCAAGGCTTCGCTCGGATATATCATTATGGAAGGGTACCGCATGCTGGACGAGCGCCAAAAACCGCTCCGTGAGCAGAAGCAGGCCGCTGCAAAAGTGCCGCCGTTGGCCACGGCCATTGCTCCTGCAAAGCCGATATCAATCGCCGCGCCGGGACCCGAGGAGCCGCGATCAGTGCTGAAGAGTTCCCCTGCAGAGAAACCCGTTGAAAGAAAGCTATCAGCCGAGCAGGCTGTCAAGGAGGAAAAGATGGCAACGACAAAAGAGATCCTGGGCGAGTTGGCAAAGGTGCCGAGCATTGAAGCAGTTTGCCTCGTGGCACGCGACGGTTTCCTGGTCGACAGCATTGCGCGGAGCGGGATCGACAAGGAGATGATCGGTGCAATCGCATCGAGCGGTTTCGGCGCATCGGTGTCCATGGGCAAGCAGCTCGAAAAAGGAGCCATGCAGATCAGCATGATCGAGTTCGAAAAAGGGCCGGTATTGCTCACGCCGATCGGCGACGACGCCTTCCTGGTGATCGTGGCCGACAAGGATGCAAACCTCGGCATGATCCGGCTGAAACTGAAAAAACACAGCCATGAACTGGCAGTTGCCGCGGCCATATAATGAGAATCCATTTCGACAGGATTGACAGGATTGCATCTAAGCGTTGATCCGATTTGTCCTGGTAAAGGAGACGACCACAATGAGCGATGAAAATATTTTAGACATAGCGCACATCAGTTTTCTCGACATGATCAAGGTCATGATAACGCTTTCCGGAGCGGCAAGCGCGAAGGGAACGCTGATCAGGAATGCCATCAAGACGGCTGAGCGGATCGCGGAGGTGGATTACCCGACGTTTGACGCCTATCTTGCGGCGATCGAGAACGCTACGAATCCCATTACGGTCATCGAGGGAAAGGCGACCCATGCCGGAAACTTCGTTTTCGGGCTGAAACTCTGCCCGTTCGGGCCGTCGATAAAGAACTATACGAAGGTTTTTGAAAAGCTGCCTGACGGGTTCGCGGATTTTACCGCGGAGTTCAACAAACCGAGCAACATCACGGACCAATACCATGTCGGCGAAGGCGCCGGAGTGAGCCCGTTCTGCTCGGTGCATCAGCCGATGCGGAGCGCGTTTGCGGAAAAGATCAAAATTGGCGGGAAAAAGATCCGGGTGATCCAACTCGGCTGCAAGTCCGGCGGGGGAAAGAAGGGATTCGCGGACAAGTGGATCGCTGAGAGCGGCGTTGTCCGGGCAGTGGTGGACAAGGTCCTGGACAATCACATGTGCTGCTACGTTCTGAAGATCGACGCTTGATGGCGCAGGCTGATTCCGGCTGTAAACCTTAAAGTAGTATGACTCATGGATGATCTGCGCTTGCCTGCGGGCGTTAATCGTCTTCTGTAATAGGTACCTTGATCATCACACTCACTTGCCCCACTGATATGATGTCGTAATGATGAAATGAATTATCCTGTGAATGAATGTCTTGTCAGGTGTCAGTTTGCCATCGTTATTAACTAATTGTTTATTAGCATCTTTATCTTATAAATATGCGGCCAGTCTTTGTATGTAAAATTTTCCGACGTTTTATTATGAAAAACTTTGTAAGTTTAAGCTGCTAAGACTTAAGGCTCAGAAAAATATAGGGATAATATTTCCGCCTGCCTGTCATTTTTTGTTACACTTCCACCCGTGTACGCATCCTGAGAAATCACAAAGTACATTACTTCAATGAGTTATGCGTCTGGTACACATAATGCATGATCTAGAGGAAGATCAGCATAAAGGTGGTGAGCTAGGTATGGAAGAGAATCATGTCAATGTATGTTCAGAAGCGCAGGAACGCGAAGTTTTGAATATCCTTATGGACAGCAACCTGTACCTGGATCTTTCCCTGCAGGAGAGGCATCTGTTGTTCAAGCATGTTGTCGAGTTCTACCACACTCCGGCACAGGCACCGAAAACCTACTCCTGATGCATCAAGGCCCTGTCAAAAGTCGATAGGGTACCTTTTTCCGGGAACCTGAAATACTCTTTGATCTCGCGGACCACGTCCCGTACTTCCGCAATTCGGTTTACTCTTTCCCTGAACTCCGCTCCGTCGGGCAATCCTTTCGTATACCAGCAGAGATGCTTGCGCATTTCGCGTACGCCAATCTGTTCTCCCGCGAACCGCACCATATCGCGCAGGTGCCGGAGCATGACAGTCTGGCGTTCTTCGTGGGATGGTTGGGGGGGCAGAATCCCGGCCATGAGGTACTGCCGCGCTTCCCGGAATAACCAGGGGTTGCCCTGCACAGCCCTGCCGATCATCACACCATCGCATCCGGTCTCAACCATCATCCTTTTCGCATCCTGCGCAGAACAGACATCGCCATTGCCGATCACCGGGATCCCAACGGAATCCTTGACTGCTTTTATCATGTTCCAGTCGGCCAGACCGGAAAAGCCCTGCGCTTTGGTCCTCGCGTGAACGGTCAGGGCGGAAATGCCTGCGGACTCTGCCGCTTGCGCCAGGTCAACTGCCACGATATTCATCGCGTCCCATCCGAGGCGGATCTTGATCGTTACCGGTACGCTTGAAGCGCTCACCACCACCCGCATGATTTCCTGCGCCAGCACCAAATCGCGCAGCAGCGCCGATCCGGCGCCGGACTTCAGCACCTTCGGTACGGGACATCCCATGTTGATGTCAATGAAATCCGCACCGCTCAGGGAGATGATGTGCGCAGCCTCGGCCATGGATGCGGGCTTTGAACCGAAGATCTGGAATACCACCGGCCGCTCCGCTGGATCGGAATGGAGCATGCCTTTCGTTCGCTTGTGCTCGCGGATCATGGCCTCGACGCTCAGCATCTCGGAAAAAACGAGACCGGCGCCCATTTCCCTGCAGATCATGCGAAAGGGGAAGTCAGTGATGCCAGCCATGGGCGCGAGCACGAGGGGATTGTCAGCGAGAATTTCACGGATATGCATGGGGGCCATTATAACCGATGAGGAGTGAATTGCGAGAACAATTTACTTGACCAACGCTGCATGCGAAGTCTTCATTCTTTTTCCGGCAGAATATCGTTCACGTCATTTCCTGCGCTCAAAGGTCCCGCTTTTTCCGCCGGTTTTCCTGATCAGTCGTATGTCCGACAGGGTCATCGTGCGGTCGGTTGATTTGCACATATCATAAATGGTCAGGCCCGCTGCTGCGACGGCGGTAAGTGCTTCCATTTCCACGCCCGTCCTGCCCGTGGTTTTGAGCGTTGCACGGATCGTCACGCTCGACCGCTCTTGTTCGGGCTCCAGCGCAATGTCCACAGACAGCAGGTTCAGGGGGTGGCAGAGTGGGATGATATCCGCGGTTCTCTTGGCTGCCATGATGCCCGCGATCCTCGCCACGCCGAATACATCTCCCTTGGCAACCTTGTGATCAAGGATCAAGGAGAGCGTTTCCGGCTGCATGGAGACCCGTCCCTCTGCAACGGCTTCCCTTGCTGTTTCGTTCTTGGTTGACACATCCACCATTCGGGCAGCACCAGCATCGTCGAAATGGGTCAATTTGCTCATCGTTCATGGCTCCTTATGGGGACAGCTCCGTCGCGTCGTGCTGGCAGGCTATCCGCCGATCCTTGACATGGTCCGCTGGAAGCAGCCTGCTCCGGCTTCAGCTCCGCTGATAAAGTGGCGCTCGGGTTTGATTTCCAGAGCAAGGCTGAGCAGCCGCCTGAGTTCGGCATCATTGCATCCTCCGCGCAGGGGGGATTTGATGTCGATCTCGGTGTCGGAAAGCAGGCAGGGCCTGATCTTGCCATCTGCCGTAAGCCGGAGGCGTCTGCAGGAACTGCAGAAATGCCTTGTCAGAGGGCTGATGAAACCGATAACGCCCTCTGCGCCGGGGATCTGGTAGTTATCAGACGGGCCGGCCGCGTTTTCCGATCTGAACGGCGTGAGGGGGCCGACGCTGCTCTCGATGACCTTGCGTATTTCGCTGCCCGGGACGCACGCATCGTGGCTCCATCGGTCATCAGCGCCGATGGGCATATATTCGATGAAGCGGACATGCAGCCGGCGGGCGAGCGTGAGCCGTGCGAAGTCCACGACCTCATCGTCGTTCACCCCCCTGATGGGGACCATGTTGATCTTAAGCGGAAAGAAGCCCATGTCTTCGACGCGGGCAATGCTGCGCCAAACGTGATCCCACGAATTGCTGCCGGTTATCCTTTTAAACTTCACCGGATCCAGGGAATCCAGGCTGATATTGAGCCGTGGTTTTCCCGCCTTGAGCAGCCCTTCGGCCATATCCTCGAGCAGAACACCGTTCGTGGTCAGGCTCACGTCTTCCAGCCCGGTTTGCATTCCGAGGTTCGCGATGAAGTCGACGATGCCGCGCCTGACCAGAGGTTCGCCGCCGGTGACGCGCACTCGCGATATGCCTAAGGGTACTGCCACGGAAACCAGGCGGAGGATTTCTTCATACGAGAGAATGTCGCGGTGGGATCGCATCCGCAGATTTGATCGGGGTTTGCAGTACTGGCAGGAAAGGTTGCAGCGATCCGTGACAGATATCCGGAGATAATCGATGCGGCGTTTGTGGCTGTCGAACAGCGGCATGGGTGAACTGTACCACAGTGTCGGTTGTTCTTCAAGATGATTTCGAAAAAGCCCGTCGCGGAACAATGACCTTGACCCTCCCGTTGTTTGCCAGTATAATCGATTCATGGCCGCTGGTTTGGGCCCCTATGCACTGAAGATTTGAAAGGGTATATGCCGGCTGTGGGGAAGAGATATATTCTGGGCGGGAGAGGAAAAGGGTATCTGAGCGCAGCGGGCCCTCAGTTCCGGTTCATCGTTTTTCTTCTCCTTGTCCTGTTCGCTTATACGCTGCTGCTCAAGGTCTTCCAGAAGATGGCCGAGATCGTGCAGCTCACCGTGTTTCTTCCCATTTCGCTGATCGCCCTGCTGATTTTCATCGGCATGGTCGGCATGCTGTATTCTCACCGCTTTGTCGGGCCCCTGCACCGTATTCGTGCATCCCTCGAACGCATGGCGGAGGGCGAACACTCGATCTGTCTGCGATTGAGGGAATCGGATGATCCCCTGCTGAAGGAGCTGGTATCGAAGATCATTCTGCTTTGCGAGCACAGCCGAAGCTCCCATGTCCTCATCCAGGAGGGGGCTCGTGATCTCTTCTCGGCGATCACGGTGCTTCAAAACATGATCGATCGGGGGGCGAACAGCTCTGAGATTGTAACGCAGTTCAATGATATCGACCGGAAGCGCGCCAGGCTCGAGGATGCGATCAAAGCGCAGGGGGCAAGTTAGGAGCGGATATGGCAGAGAGCGGATTTAAAGGGAAAAGCATGAAAATGGTCACCATGGATGTGGCCGAGGGTTTCATCACCGTGAATCCGCTTTTCCTTAAAAGGTTTGACAATGCCATGATCAAGGACCTGTTCGAAAACCTGAACAAGACGATGATCCTGGTCAGGAACGAAAAGATCGATCTCACCAACCAAGCCTCAGTCCGTACGCGGAATATGAAGCTCCAGCGCCTGCACAACACATTGATCATCATCAGGAACACTGCGCGGGAGAAAAGAATCCCGCTGTAGGCAAGGGGAAGGCAGAAGCAAGAAGGACGGGATTCTCCCTGCTCCTTATCCCTCCAGATAACTATTCCACCGCCACTGCAAACTTCTTTTTAAATTCCTCGGGGTTCAATGTAGTCGTTGCAGCGAGCTGTTCGAGCATGTCGCCTTCCAGGTCTTCCTTCTCGAGGCGGAGCATGTACCGTCTTGCCATAAGATAGTCATCGGCCGAGGTTTCGACGATCCGGATGCGGGTCTTTCCCGTTTTCGGGTCGATAAGATCCGCGAATTTGATCGGGAGGCACTTCCCATCTTTGAGCATGATCATGGCCCCGGTACCGCCGGCAACCAGAAACTGCACGGCACTATACCCCAGGTAGCGAGTGTACTCACGGTCATAGGATATGGGCGGGTGACAGCGCAGTTCATAGCCAATGTCCTTTGCTATTATGGTGGGCTTGAGTCCCACGCTGTCGAGGTCAGCCAATACCCGCTGCTTCAGCATGTCGCCCAATGGAATCTCCGCAAGACGGACGTTGCCGTGGTCATCCAGCGGCACGTCTTTGAGAAAGGTAAGCTCCTCGGGATCCAACCGGGTCGCCACGCCTTCAGCGATCACTGCCACACCATGGTTCTTGCCGTACCGCTGGCGTTTGATGATAGCGCTTGACAGAATAGCAATGACCTTGCTCAAGGATATTTTATTGCCCAGTTCCTCGGGTATGAGGGTGAGCGTTGCTCCCGCGCCCATACCCATGCCGAGCGCAAGGTGCCCTGCGGAGCGGCCCATGGCGATGACGAAATACCATCTGCTTGCCGTGGCCGCGTCTTCCATGATGTTCTCGACGAGCTGTGTCCCGAGCTGGCGCGCTGTCTCAAATCCGAATGTCGGGATGCCGTGGGGCAGAGGAAGGTCGTTGTCAATGGTTTTGGGTACGTGGCAGACGGCGATGGAGCCTCCTGCCTCCTGCTCTACGCGGGTAGCGGTGTATGCCGTGTCATCCCCGCCGATCGTGACGAGGTATTTGATGCCGAGGTTCTTGAGGGATTTGATCACATTCGCCATCTTTTCAGGGCTTTTCGTCGGGTTGTCCCGCGAGGTCCGCAGGTACGATCCCCCGCGAAGGTGGATGCGCGATATTTCACCCTTTTCAAGCCGGACGGTCTGAGAGGTATCTCCCTTGCCCAGCCATTTGAACCCGTCGTAGATCCCGATTACCTCCAGGCCATGCTTCATCGCCTCGAACGTTACCGCGCTGATGACGCCGTTGATGCCCGGAGCAGGGCCCCCGCCGATGACAATTGCAAGCTTTCCTCCCATGATTACCTCCTTACCAATCGTGTACACGTGTACTATTTAAATCCCAATCAAGTACCGCGCAAATGTAACAAAAGGAAACGCTCTTGTCAACCAGCAAAGAGGGTATTCTTTGACGCAGTCAGCAAAACGGCGTCCAACCAGGCCATGAAAAATCGGTTGACACCATTTCGGTAACGCGCTATTATTTCGCCTGAACCGCCGGAAATCACTTCCCCGTGACACGTATCCTACTTTTCCAAGGGAGATTCTATGAACAAATATAATATCGACGAGGTCCTTGAGATGGCAGTACAGACCGAACGGATCGGTTTTCAATACTATACCAACATGGCCTTGAAGTTCAAGAGCGACACCGAACTGGTGAAGCTGTTCACTACCATGGCCGCGAAAGAGAAAACACACGAAATGACCTTTACCGAACTGAAAGGCCTTGTCGCCAAATCCGGCACCGAGCCCCAGGATTGGGAAGAAGTGACAAACTATATGAGGGCATTTGTTGAATCTGAGTTTTTCCTCGGCAAGGTAAAGTCCCTTCCTTCCCTGGACCAGATAAAGACCGTGAAGGACGCTGTGAGATTCGCCCTGGGATTTGAGAAGGAAACCTTTATGTACTTCCTGGAGCTCAGGAAGATCGTGAAGGAAAAGGAGATCGTGGACGAGATCCTGAACGAGGAAAAAAGCCACATCATGTGGCTGGCGTCGTTTAAGTCCGCGGCAGTGTAAACATCCATCATAGGTAATGGAAAAGGGGCTCCGGGATCATCGGGGCCCCTTTATTTTTTTACGGCGCATCACAAGCATTCGCGGCAATTGAAGCGTCAGTGCAAGCCGGGGGTGACCGCGGCCGCCAATTCACTGATGACCGCAGTCAATTTCCAAATTCCTTCCGCGATACGGAATACTCCCCATGCTCGCCTTCCATGTTGATCTGTATCCATGCTTTAAAGGCAGTTCCGTTGACGGAGGGAAGCGTTATGGTCCCGGATGATACAAGAGGGGAAAGCTCGACGTCGGCTGCCAGGTTATTCTGAGATAAGGTGTTGATGACCGATCCGCTTAGCTGGGTATATACAATGGCAAATGTCGTCGGTTTGGTCCAGCTGACTGACAGGGGACTGCCTATCTTTGCGTCCGCAAGTGTATTGCCCGCGGGAGTCGTGATCGTGAAGGTCTCCATTGTTCTTGACTTGATAATCTGGTTCAATGTAAGGGTCTGGTTAGTCATATTGATCTTCAACGTGTAGACAGAACCCACGAGAGGGGAGCTTGTCAGAGGCATATCCCAGGGGAACGAAAAAGTATCCGTCATTCCGTTGGTTGTCTTAGTGAAATACGTTGGATTTGTGCTCAGATTCGGACCAGTGATATAGACGAAGTTCACAGATCCGGTGGCCGCTGTTACCACGGAATCGATGATGGGCGATACGACAGGCGACCCTGGGGTGGCTGCAAGGACCTGCTTCCGCACACCGACATGGAATTGTGCGCGCACATCACGCTGATTGCCGTAAAAGAGCCATTTACCAGCACTCGTGACGAACTTAAAACTGCAGGAGAAATATCTGTCCGCCGATGATGGTATTGTCCTCGTAGCACCGTTTGCAAGCGTCATATTCCATGTAGCGAATACGATTCCGTTCAAGGCATCCATGGTGATGATGTCGTGCAGTGCGACAGTGGCGATCTGGTCGTTCCTGACCAGAGGCAACATGCCGGCGATATCCTGCGCAGTGGTTGATCCGTCATTCAGGTATTGAGAGGAGTACAGAGGCAGGAGATCGTTTGTGGTGATTGCGGCGCCCTTTGTATTGATCGCATCCTTCCATGAGGTCAAGGTTTGAAGAATGCCATCGGATACACTTTGCATGCTGGAGGCCAGGTCGGAACCCGTGGGCATGGTGAAGATCGGGTTGTAATTCGTTGAGTAGTTCGGATCAACAGGGTAGAGCTTTACCGTGCCTCCGGATAGATCCACCTTTAAGATATGGAGCAGGCCGTCGAAGCCTGTGCCGTCAGCATTGAACGGGGAGGTCAGGAGGTTGAAGCCCGCAGGATCTACATTAAACGGCCGGAGCCAGGAAGCAATGATCTTCCGCAACCCTGCTTCCAGCGAATTGATCTCCGTCGCCGCAGGCAGGGGAATCGCGCCCGACCGTTCAAACTCAACCACAAGATCGTACCCTTTCACTCCATACCAGCCTCTGAGCAGCAGGTCTGAGTAGGGATGCAGGTTCGCGACTCCCGACTGCATTGCGATGCCGTATAAAGAACTGTTGGGTGTCGATGCAACCTTCAGCAGAACAGGGGCGGTAAAGCCCGAAACATCAGCGGAAAAATCACCCAAGGCGCCGGTGATAACGGTCTTTTGCGATCCCAAGGCGTCGCGTAAGACCACGGCAGCGCCGGCTAGCGGTGCACCGACCGAGGCGGTTCCCTGTATCGTCGTCATGGTGCTTGTCGTCGATGGCGTGCCGGTGCTCGTGACATCACCGGCATTGCTGGATGTGTCGCTGCCTTTGCGACATGCGGTGATGAGGCAAAGCAGCAGAAGAACTGCCGCAATCGACTTTATGTTTCGATGTATTCTTTCCATGGTCATTTCGTTTCGCAGAGCACAGTTGAAGGACGGCTTCAGTTCTTCATCATCTCCCCGACCGTGACGAGCGTGAACCCTTTCGTTCGCAGACCGGAAATAATCTCCGGCAAGGCTTCGGACGTGTGCAGTCCGTTCCGATTCATATGGAACACCACGATGCTGCCGCCCTTCGCGCTGCGAAGCACGCCGCGCGCGATCCGCGCCGCCGAAAGGGCAGGGTCCGGATCACCGGAAGCTATGTCATACTGGACCGTGGTGAGCCCGGCCTGCTGAGCGAGCCTGGCGAGCCGTTCGTCCACCTCACCGTACGGGGGGCGAAAAAAGTTCGGTGTTTTGCCCGTTGCTTTCCGAATGATCATTTGCGTCCGCTGCAGCTCCCGGAGAATGCGCTCATCGTCCTTTTCCAGCATGTGGGGGTGCCAGAAGGCGTGGTTCGCTATCTCAAATTGCGGCTGCAATGCCAGCATGCGGGCAATGTCCGTGTTTTTCTCGACCCATCTGCCGCTCATGAAGAGCGTTGCAGGGACTTTTTCCCTCAGCAGCACTTCGATCACCTTGGCATCATATTCCTCGGTCCGGCCCGTGGGGCAGGCATCGAAAGTCAGGGCGATCATTCGTGAATCTCTTCGGCCGTGCTCGAGGATAATCCCTTCACTCGTTACCGGGCTTGCAGGGAAGGGCGCGAGCACGGCCAGGCAGGCGCAGATCACGGAGAGGGAGCGCAGCCATCGGACATTCACGTGAGATCCCCCGGGCCGACCAGAAACTCCTGCTGTTCAGACATGCTGCGGTAAGGCAGTTTTACGGTCACGGACGTACCGCCGCCTTTCGTGCTTTCCACCGTGATGTCGCCCCCGTGATCCTGCACGATTTTTTTACAGATCGCCAGGCCGAGTCCGGTTCCCTTCGGTTTTGTCGTAAAGAACAGATCGAATATTCTGCCCAGATTTTCCGCTGGAATGCCGATGCCGGTGTCAATGACCTTGTAGACGATGAAGCGGTCTTCGAGCAGAAGTCTGATGGCAATCTCTCCGCCTTCGGGAGTGGCATCGATGGCGTTCCTGAGCAGGTTCAGAAAAACCTGCCGCACCTGGTTTGCATCGATCAAGGCCGACACCGGACCGGTATCCAGGTCTCCCCTGAGCCTGATGCCT
Organism: uncultured Nitrospiraceae bacterium; assembly: GCA_964447405.1. Classification (GTDB taxonomy): domain Bacteria; phylum Nitrospirota; class UBA9217; order UBA9217; family UBA9217; genus JALNZF01. Next base: position 53,162 of record CAYUSP010000007.1, read on the forward strand.
CTCCGCTCGATCGCGTCCTGGTGCAGGGTGAGCACTTCCTGCCAGAGCTCTCTCACATCACAGAGCGCGAGGTTTAATTTCATCGGCCGCCCGTACAGCAGAAGCTCTTCGACCAACTGGTTCATCCGCTTCGTTTCCGACAGGAGGGCGCGGACCAGTTCCAGATGAGCCGGATTGGTGAGCTCGCGTTCGAATATCTGGCCCACTGAACTGATGCCGAAAAGCGGATTTCTGATCTCGTGCGCCACGCCGGCGACGACCCTGCCCATGGCAGCGAACCGCTCCTTGTTCAGGAGCTCGGCCTGGAGCTCCCTGATCTCGGACAGATCGCGGAACACGACAATGATCCCTTCCTGAGCTCCCGATGGCCCCCGGTAGTACGTGCTTGAAAAACCGACAGGAAGGGACGATCCATCCCGCATGCGGATCTGGATAGCCCGATAGGGGCCGGCATGCTGTTCGACCTGGAAGAAAGCGTGCGTTTCCGGGAACAGGTCCTCCAGCCGGCGGCCGACAAGGCTTTCTCGCACGGACCGCAGGATCCCCGCTCCCACGTCATTGATGAGCGCGACAACACCCTGTTCGTCGAGGAGCAGGATGCCGCTTGCCATGTTGGCCAGGATGCCGCTTAACAGGCCTGTGCGGCGCGCCAGTTCGCGGTTTTGATTCTTCAGCTCTTCGTTCAGGATGCAGACATTGATGGCCATGGCAGCCTGGTTTGCAAGGAGCATGAATGCCGCGATCTCCACTTCAAGAAAGGGCATGATGCCACGCTTATGAACCACAAACACGCCGAGGGGCCCGTCCTCGCTCAGGAGTGGCGCTGCAAGAAGCGACGGCATGCCGTGCGCGGAAGCTGCTCTGCCGAAGGCCGTGGCGTCATCACCCGGAACATTGTAGCTGAGGACAAAGCCGCTTCTTTTTTGGAATGCTTGGCCGATAAGTCCGGCATCGGCAGGCACGCGGTCCGGGCAGACGCTCGCAATCTCTTCATTATTGGTGCAGCCGCCGGCTTTCAGCAGTAATTCCCGCTTGTTCGGCGCTGCCAGCCAGAAACTCGCGGCATCAAGGCCGGAGAAGGTTAATGCCGATTCGGAAAATACTTCGAGCGCCCTGGTCAGAGACATATCGGAAAGTGCAGCAGCAGTGACACGGTGGAGTTCGAGCAGCTCGCGGACCATCCGTTGATTCGCTTCATGCAGACGGTGGTTCTCAAGAGCAGCCGCCATTTCAGCGGCCAGAATGCGCAGAATGCCGATGTTCCTGCTGCGCGACGGGCGCACTGCGGGGTCCACCTGAATGATGAGCGCGCCGATGACCGGGAAGACCGTGCAGGTCATACAATAGGCCAGTTTGTCGCCATACGACTCCACGAGCTGATTGTTGCAGAGCGTGTTGTCCATAAGCCAGCAGGGGTCCGTCGACTCCGAATAGGCGGGGCAATCCGTTTTAATGCAGCTGGTCTGCTGCCAGCACCGTTTTGCCTGGGAATGGCTGAGAAGGGGTATCAGGTAAATTTCATCCGTGCGGTCCTCCCTGCCGAGGTTTCGCAGCGCCAGTGGCGCGAGTGTGCGGCTGTCCAGGACCGCAATCTTGCTGTTCCGGATTAGACTCATCATGGGATCACGGCTCTGAAGGGACACGCCTTCCGGTGCGAGGAGGCCGCTCATGTTGTTGTTTCGTTTGATCTCCAGCCACACCTTCTTCCGGTCCACCAGGCAAAGCAGCGAACGGGTATAGCCCAGCCTGTGCGAGACACTCCACATAAAGTGGTCCAGCAGTTCATCGAGGGACAATTCGGCGTTGAATACCCTGGCGGAGAGGCGCGATATCGTTGCCATGTCGTGGCTGTAGGAGTACAACCGCACGGCCTTGTCTTGTACCTCGCTCATCGCGGCCTGAAGCTGGGCTGTTCGTTCGCTGATCCTGCTTTCCAGGCTGGCATGAGACGCCTCAAGCGCATGCGCCATTGCGTTAAACGCCGCCGCCACATCCTGAAGTTCATCGCCCGTCGCCATGGCGATCCGGTGGCCGAGTTCGCCCCTGCCGAATCGCTCCGCGCCTTCATGGAGCGTTGTAAGCGGAGTGAGCACCACTTTTCTGATGACCAGGTACAGGATTCCGCCGATGGCGAATATGATCAGGGTCAGCATGGTGGTTAGATTCTTGCTGCTGAGGCCGATTTCGATCAGGGAGTCCTGCATGGAGAGCGACAGGATGATCAGTCCAAGGACGTCTCCGCTTGTTGCGTGGCATTGCCGACAGTCCGCTTCATTGTTCAGGGGGATGATGATGGTTTCGAGGGGAGGATTGCCGGGCTCGCGAAAATGAACCGTAGTATGGGTCTTTATCGCCTCGGTGAACTGGGGCGTCTCGTAGCGCTGTCCTTTGCCGCCGAAGGCAGGCGTCCCGCTTACCTGCAGCACATCCAGCCGGACGAGTCCGTGCAAACCGCGAAGATTGTTCAACAGGTCGAGCGTGCTGCGCGGCCTTCCATGCATCATATTGTCCTTCAGGTTGGCGACGATGGCGGATGTCAGGAGGTGTTGCATTTCCTCGGTCTTATTTGCAAGGAGGTTTGCCTCGCGTTGAACAATGACCGCTGACAGGATGCCGAGAAAAATGACCAGGCTGCCCAGGACAAGGAACAGAAATTTGGTGTGCAGGTTCATGTGCATCATGTTTTTTAATACTAACCCAGGAACAGGTGCGGGTCAATGAGAAAAGGCGCGAACAGGGCCGCGCTTCCCGCCTGGTTGCGATGCGAGGATGCGCTGTGTTATAGTGTCGTGACGACCTTCTTTATGAGCTGAACCATGCACATCGATCTAAAACATATTGCCATCCCGCTCCGTGAATTCGCGCTGCCTGTTCCCCGAACAGGCAGCATCGAAGCGCATTCGGGGTACGGCCGCGCTGCGGAAGAAGGCCGCGAGATCCATCAACGTGTGCAGAGGCAACGGGTAAAAGCCGATCCCTGCTACGAGTCCGAGGTCCCGGTCAGCCGATCATTCGAGCGGGAAGGGTACCAGTTCCGGATCCAGGGCCGCATGGATGGGATTTTCAGACAGGATCCTCCGCGGATCGAGGAAATCAAGACCAGTCTTACTATCCGGGATCTGAGGCACAGGCTCGTAGAAAATCCGTTTTCGCATCCGTATTGTCTCCAGCTGCTGACCTACGGGTACTTTCACTGGCTCGAATACACGGTCATGCCCGTGCTCGTTTTTCATCTGGTGTCCATGCGGGGCAGCCAAGCAGAATCACTCGAACTTAAGCTCGATCCTCCCCAGTACGAGGCCTGGCTGACCTTGCGGCTGGATGAACTCGTCCAGGAAGCAGTAAAGGCGGAGAAGCTTGCTGCACGACGAAGGAAGGCAGCTGCAAGACTTGTATTCCCGTTCGAGCGCCCCCGTCCCGGCCAGAGGGACATCATGCGAATGATAGAGGGAGGAATGGATGAGGAAAGGCCCCTGCTCATCCAGGCGCCGACCGGGATGGGGAAGACTGTCGGGATACTCTATCCTGTTCTGAAGGAGGCGCTCGGTCGCGGCCAGAAGGTGGTCTACCTCACACCGAAGAACAGCCAGCATTCGGTTGCCGAGGACGCTGTTGTGCGTTTTCAGGAAGCGGGCGCCCGGATCAAATCGCTCACTATCACCGCGAAAGGCAAGATCTGTTTTAAAAACGAGCCGCTCTGCGATCCGGGCTATTGTGAATTCAGCCTCGATTATTACACCAAAGTACACCGACACGGGATCCTGGACCTCCTCGCGAAAAAGAGGAAACTCAGTGCCCGCACATTCCGCGCGCTGGGGGAGGAATGCGAGGTCTGTCCCTTCGAATTGCAGCTCGATGGAGCCAGGGAAGCGGATATCGTGATCTGCGACTATAACTATGTCTTTGCGCCGCGGTCGGCCTTCGGCAGGCTTGCCATGACCTGTTTTGACCAGGAAGGGAAGCCGAACCTCGTGATCGATGAAGCGCATAATCTTCCTTCCCGCGCCATGGATTATTACTCCCCGACGCTATCCAGCACGGCGCTTGAGAGCATGCGTGAAGAACTTCGAAATATCCCCCCCCGATTCCGACAAGAGGCTGAAGAGATCCTGGACAGCTGCATTCAGACCATCGCCTCCTGCAGGCCTGGGGATACCCTGCGGCCGGCAAGGATCCAGCCTTCTGCTGACCGGTTTCTTGAACAGGATTCCCGGCTTCGCGTTTTTTTAACCCGCTATCTCGATTCCGATATCGAGATCAATCGCAACGATGCTGTCATGAAACTATGCTTCTATTGGGCGGAATTCGCCCATACCCTTGAGTACGCCGCTGATCCTGAACATGACGAGTTTTTCACGACCTTTAAGCCCCACGCGACGGGCGGCAGTATGACGATAACCTGCTGCGACGCATCAGTCCTGATCAGGGATTGCTATAAAGCGTACGATCAGGTGATCGGCTTTTCTGCCACGCTCAAGCCTTTCGAGTACTATGCAGGGCTCTCCGGCCTCGACCCCGAGCGGGTACTGAGCGCGGAATTTCCCAGTCCCTTTCCAAAGGGGAACCGCAAGCTCCTGATCATTCCGCAGATCTCGACCAAGTATGCCGACCGAGAGCGGAACTATGCCAGGATCGCGGATGCGATGCAGAGGATAGCGGCGCTTCGCAGGGGGAACTATTTTGCGTTTTTCCCGAGCTTCGAATTCCTGGAGCGGGTCCGCGCCTTGTTCCAGCCGCCGGAAGGCTTCGGTGTTCTCTGGCAGGAGCGGGACATGAAGGCGCGCCGTGTTGAGGAGGTGCTAAACCATCTGCGGTCAACGGCTGGTCCCACGATCCTCTTTGCCGTGCAGGGCGGGACCTTTTCCGAGGGAGTGGACTACCCTGGCGATATGGCGATCGGCGCGTTCGTGATCGGGCCGCCCTTGCCGAACTTCGACCTCGAACGCGAGTTGATGCGGGAATATTATGAAAAGCGGTACCAGGCAGGTTTTGATTATGCCTATGCCATTCCCGCCATGTCCAGGGCTGTCCAGGCAGCAGGCCGTGTCATTCGCTCCGAGAATGACCGGGGGCTCATCGTACTCATGGACCAGCGCTTCGTTTTGCCCGCATATTCCCGCGCCATGCCCGCGGACTGGTTTGCGTCCGATGCATCGGAGCTTATATCGGAATCGATTCTGAAGGACATTGCGGAGTTCTGGGGCAGAAGCCCCATTCTTTAATCCCGAAATCCCGAAGGAACCGGCTTTTGTTCTTTATGTTCGAGAACGTTTTCTTTATAATCGGTAATAAGGACGCATAACTTACATGCATGCAGGCTAACCGAAACGAACAGCGATGTATAGCATAGTGAGGGAGCATTCTGGCAGCACGTTATCTTCCAATCGAGGCCTTTATGGAAAAACCCGAACGGACCCATGCATGCCGATCTATCACGGTTGTTCTCCTGGCATCTCTTTGCGCTGCCGGGTGCGCTTCGGTTTCCGCCGAGGATCTCGCCAAATTTACTAGTGACGGTTGCAGCCTGTTCCCTGACGGCTCAATTCGGATCAGCGCCAACTGGTGCGACTGCTGCCTGGAGCATGACTTTAGCTACTGGCAGGGCGGAACAACAGAGGAACGCAGGAAGGCGGATGAACAACTCCGCGAATGCGTGCGGGTACGGACGGGCGATAAGACCCTGGCTGAAACGATGTACCGGGGTGTGCGCGCCGGCGGCCATCCCGCTTTCCCGATGTGGTACCGTTGGGCTTATGGCTGGCCGTATGGCCGGGGCTACGCGCCCCTGACCGATGAAGATCGGCTTCAGGCAAATCATAAGCTCGACGAATATAGGAAAGCGCATCCAGCCGGTTACTGCCAGGAGAAACATCCTTCTGCTCAGTTCGGTGAAGGGACAAAGAATAGCAGACAGTGAGGCGAGCACGTTGAATGCCTTTGTGTGGAGATGCAACGTCAGCATGAGAGGGAACTACGAACAATCATGATCGCACGTTTGTTTTTAACCGTAGTACTGTCTCACTTTCTTTTGGGCTGCGTTCTTCAGACTTCGCAACACTCCTCCTATTGCGAACTGCTTCAGGTAAAACCGACTCTTCATCCAGCCCGCGAGTCCAAGCCATATCTCGGGATATATATGGCGCCGAAGAAGCTGGAGCCTTCGGTGCGGCCCTGTGCCCATGATCACTTTGTTCAGGCTGCAGGGATCATCAACAATTCACCAGCCGCGAAAGCGGGCCTCAAGACCGACGATATCATTCTGACATTGAACGGGCAGGCCATGTGCGGGGAAGCCGGGCGTGTTGTCGCATTATTTAAAAAAAATGTTGAGAGTCAGGTTCCCGGAGTTCCGGTCCGTATCGAGTTTCTGCGAAACAGCGAAAAGCTCGTTCTCATGGTTTCCCTGGAGAGACGCCCGATTCATGACCAGCCGGAAGCCAGGCATCCGGAGATGGAGCAATGCCCGGAGCGCGAATCCATGCTGGAGAGCGACCTGCGAACAAGAGGTTCGTTGTCTGCATTTCATGATGTCACCGACGGTTTGTATGTGCGGTCGAATGTTGTGCATAATCCCGGGTCAACGGATGAACTAAAATTCCATCCGCTCCAACTGAACGAGGTTACCTATCTGCTGAGGCATCCCCTTCAGTCCGGAGCCGTCGGACGGGAGCTCTCAGATAGAACCAGCGCCCCGCTCCTGGAGTTGAACTGGAAAGGAGGCGAACTTCTTTCTCGTGCCGCGGCGCTTCTTGACATTGCCGTGTCCCCGCAGCAAAGCCCTTGCGAGATCAGTTTTCCAGCGCTTCTGCAGCTCATGGAGGAAACGAGAAGCAGGATTGACAACGCGCTGGGGAATCTTACCCTGGAAGACAAGCTTCTTCTGCAGAACAAGGCCTTCGATCCCGCGGACGATGAAAAATGGAACCAGGTCCTGGAACTGTCTCTGAAAGTTAATCGCGCGAAGCTTCTGAATGCCGTCTCCCCCCTGTTCGCATTTCTTACGCAAGACAACCTTGTGGTTTTAAAAAAGGACATCAGAAACAGATTCGGAGATGTTAGCCGGCCCGTATTGTATGAAGCTGCTGCTTCTTTCGGCAAGGTCATAGTCGGCGGGACCGGTCCGAACACCTACACGGAGGACGCCGCGCTAATTCTTGATCTGGGCGGCGATGATCTGTACCTGAACAACGCGGGCGGTACCCGGCCAGGCATGCCGCTCGCCTTGGTTCTCGACTGGGGGGGCGATGACCGCTACGTGAGCAGAGAAAACTTCTCGCAGGGCGCGGGGCTCCTCGGCAGCGGCATTCTGATCGATCTTGGCGGCAGGGACACGTTCATGTCCCGCGATGGCAGCCAGGGCGCCGGCTTCTGGGGCATTGGTTTTTTGTATCATGGCGACGGGAATGCCACGTACAGCGCGAGAAAGTTTTCGCAGGGCACGAGCCAGATGGGCATCGGCATCCTGGCACAGGGCAGGGGGGATGATCGCTATCTCTGCTCCTACGCAGGGCAGGGGCTTGGTCTGTTCGGCGGCGCGGGGATGTTGTTCGATAAGGGAGGCAATGACCTCTATCAACTTGGAGGCCTGGTGCCGGATTTGCGCGACCCGGCAAAGGCGACCCAGAGCTTTGGACAGGGGTTCGGCATGGGCTCCCGGGCGGACAAGGACAAGAATGGCGTTCCCGGAGGCATCGGCATGCTGATCGATATCCAGGGCGACGATGAGTATATTGCCGATTATTTTGCCCAGGGTGCGTCCTATTATTACAGCCTCGGCATCCTCGATGACCATTCAGGCAATGACCAATACTTTTCCGGCCGCTATACCCAGGGCGCGGGGATCCATTCTTCGGTAGGCGTGCTCATCGATCGCGTCGGCAATGATCGCTACTATGCGTCAGTCGGCGTAGGCCAGGGTATGGGCCATGATTTTGGAGCCGGCTTTCTTGAGGATGATGGAGGTGATGACCAGTATTACGGAGGGACGCTGGTGCAGGGCGCGGCAACGAATGAAAGTCTCGGCATTCTCTTTGATGATGTTGGAGAGGACCGCCATGCATTCAATGGAGCAGGCCACGGTCATGCCGATGACAAGACAGGCATGGGGATCGCGATACACAAGAGAAGCCGGGCCGGCGTATCTTCCATTCTGATAGGGAATGGCAAAGAATAAATCGAATGCCTCAGCCAGCGGTATTTACGCCCATCTCCTCATAAGCCACTTTCTGCTCTCTTCCAACAAGAGAATTGCCGGTGCAAAAGAGGCGAGGATCATCCATTCCCGGAAATCGAGCGGGGCGAGGCCGAAGATGCGCTGCAGCAAGGGAGTATAGATGAGCAGAGCCAGGATGGCGAGTTCCGCGGCGATGCCCCACAGTACCAGCTTGTTCGAAAGCAATCCCGATCGGAAAACAGACTCCCGATCGGTCCTGCAGGCGAAAACATTGCCGACCTGGCTCGCCACGATGCCCGCAAGGGTCATCGTCGTTGCTGCTGTATAGAGAGGCCCCGAATCCGCCATGGCCATTCCCGGCCGCCATCCTGTTTGCCAGTAGATGAAGAAGAATCCCGCCAGGGATAAGGCTGCCTCGATGGGCCCCAGAAAACAGTATGCCCTCAGGAGAAGAGGCAAATCCAGGAGCCTCTTGTTCTGCGCCCGGGGAGGATGGTCCATGATTCCGCGCTCCGGCGGCTCTGTGCCAAGACCGAGAGCAGGTACCAGGTCCGTGCCGAGGTCCACTGCCAGGATCTGCATCACGGTAAGCGGGAGGGGTATCTTGAAGAGGACGAAGGCGATAAACGGTATGACCTCGGGGATGTTGCTGGCAAAGATGTAGGTCACGAATTTTTTAATGTTCGCGTACACTGCCCGTCCTTCTTCAATGGCGGACACGATGGACGCGAAATTGTCGTCAATGAGGATCATGGCCGCCGCTTCTTTAGCCACATCGGAACCGCGTTTCCCCATGGCAACGCCGATGTCTGCTTTTTTCAGCGCCGGGGCATCGTTCACGCCGTCTCCGGTAACCGCGACGACTTCGCCCTGGTCTTTCAGTGCCGCGACGATCCGCATCTTGTGCTCCGGCGAGACGCGTGCGAACAGCACTTCTTTGCCGAGCATCTCCTTCAGCATTGCGTCGTTGGCATTCGCCAGCTCATGTCCGGTCACTACGCGAGGATCATCCGTGCGTACGAGCCCGATCTTCCTCGCGATCGCGAGGGCGGTAAGCCCGTAATCGCCGGTGATCATGATTGTCTTTATCCCCGCGCGGCGGCACTTTTCCAGCGCCGCAGGCACTTCCGGCCGCGGCGGGTCCATCATGCCGATCAGTCCCACGAAGACCAGGTCCTTTTCCGTGTTCTCAACGCTGAATCCTTCTGAAAAATCCAGGCTCCGCTTCGCGATGCAGAGGACGCGGAGCCCTTCCCCCGCCATGATGTCATTGTGCGACAGGATATCCGCGCGAAGGGCTGCTGTCAGCGGTTCGACATGTCCGTTGATGAGGATTTGCGCGCAAACGTCCAGTGTCTCGGCAGGCGCACCTTTGACAAGGGCAACAGTGGTACCGTCGATCCGGTTGATGGTCGACATTCTTTTTCTGACGGATTCAAAAGGAAGGTGTCCGATCCGGGGAAGGGCCGCGATCCGAGCGGCAACATCGATGCCGCTTTTAGCAGCAACGACGAGCATGGCTCCCTCCGTGGGATCGCCAAGGATCGACCATTGGTCCCCGGCGGTGCGCGGAGGGACCAGGCTCGAATTGTTGCACAGAGCGCAGACGTCGAAGAGTTGATACAGGCCGTGGCCCCGCATTTCTTCCTGAGAGAGGGGTACTCCCTGCATATGAAAATTCCCGGCCGGTTCATACCTGGTGCCGCTCACTTCCAGCATGTTCCCGTTCACCCACAACTTCGTAACCGTCATTTCATTGGTTGTGAGGGTCCCGGTCTTGTCCGTGCAGATGACGGTGGTGCATCCAAGTGTTTCGACGGAGGAAAGGCGCTTCACCAGTACATTTTTTTTCGCCATCCGCTGGACCGCCATGGCGAGTGAAAGCGATACCGTGGGCAGCAGCCCCTCCGGCACATTGGCAACGATGATCCCGATGGCGAAAAGGAATGCCGCGGCAAAACCCAGCTTGCCGACGAAAGTCCCGACCATGAAAAAGAGGACGCCCATGGTTACGGCAATGATCGTAACGATCCGGGTCACTTTTTCGATCTCCAGCTGCAGCGGACTTTTTTCATCCTTCAACTCCTGAGTGAGCGAGGCGATACGGCCGATCTCCGTATGCATGCCTGTGGCGATGACCGCGGCTTTCCCTGCGCCTGAAGAAACGGTCGTTCCCGCAAAGACCAGATTGGGGAGTTCCGCCCAGAGGAAATTCATCCCCCTAGTCACTGCTTCGGCTGTTTTGTGGATCGGCTTTGATTCGCCGGTCAGGGTGGAGTTGTCGATTCTCATGCCGGATGCTTCGATAAGGCGCGCGTCCGCAGGCACGGCATCTCCCTCTTCCAGAAGGATGATGTCGCCTGGTACGAGCGTGGTGGCAGGCACTTCCCGCTCCATGCCGTTGCGCAGAACGCGGGTCGTCCGCGGCAGGAGGCGCTTGAGCGCATCCAGTGCGCGCTCTGCCTTGTATTCCTGCCAAAAGCTAAAGACCGCATTAATGATGATGACGCAGAATATGGCCCAGCCGAGCTCCGGCATATCGGCTATGAACGAGAGCCCACCTCCGGCCCAGAGCAGCAGGGCGAGCATGTTCGTGAGGTTTCCGGTAAAGCGCACGATAAGCGGTTTTCCCCTGACCTGCTTCAGCACATTGGGGCCGAATCGTTCAAGCCGCTTCACGGCCGCTTCCTCCGACAGCCCTTTTTCATCAGTGCCAAGCTCTGCGTAGATCTGCTCGATGGGGAGCGGGAAGAACAGCTCCTTGCCTCCTTGTTCATGATGGAGGAGGAGGCTCAATACTGCATGGGGGGTCTGCATTCTCTTGAGCGCATGACAGAGCGCTGTATCGGAGAAATTCGCCGCTGCCTTGGAAAGGAGCTGGAGGTGAAGTTCTGTTTCGTCCGTGGGTGTCAGAAAAAGGAACAAAATATGAACAGGATGGCTGTCTCTGGCGGCGAAGGCAACGCCTTTTTTCGAGAGCGCAAGAAGGGCGACCGGCTCGGTGAGGCCCTCCATTCTCGCATGGGGGAAGGCGACGCCGCGGCCGACAGCGGTATTGCCTTCAGCTTCCCGGTCCAGCAGGGCCTTGACTATCCCTGCGGCATCCTGAATTTTTCCCGCCTTGCGGAGGATTCCGGCCATTTCCTCCAGCGCGTTTTTCATATCCCGCGCGCGCAGATTGACGGTGATCACCCGGGTGTCCAGAAAATCGGAGAGCTTCATAGCTATTATTATAGCGTGAGAAAGGAATTCGCGAGGGGGAAATCAGGGAGGCAGCGTTCGAAGTTCGGCGAAATCAGGCCGGGATGCCGCAAGGGCTATTTGTATGGCATAATAGTATAAGAGGTTTGTTACTCAACCCAAAAATACCGGAGAATCTCGGTTCCGTGCCGACTCAGATTAATCAGGGACCTGTCCTTAGCCAATAGCGAGATCCTTCACTTCGCGCAGGGTGACAGGGGGAAAACGATCATAGCGATCGACCCGAGGCCTTCATCAATGATTCCGCTCTGGATCAAAATAACCTATACACTCTTCACCCTTGTCGCCATTACGGTATATATCGTCAAGTACCCGCTTGCGAACTTTCTCTGGGCTTCGGATATCGCCCTGGTCGCGGCCGTGCCCGCGCTCTGGTTCGAGAGCAGCCTGCTAGCGAGTACGCTGTCGCTGGGGATCCTCCTGCCGGAACTGTTCTGGAACGCCGGCTATTTCGTCCGATTGCTTACCGGGAAACGGCTGTCAGGACTGACCGACTACATGTTCGATCCAAAGTTGCCGCGCTATCTCCGGGCGCTCTCGCTGTTCCATGTGTTCCTACCGATCCTGCTGCTGTGGATGATCTCCGTGCTCGGGTATGCCCGAAAAGCGCTGATCGCTCAGACGCTCCTGGCATGGATCATCCTTCCGCTCACCTATTGGTTGACGGAACCGAGGCTCAATATCAATGGCGTGTTCGGCCCGGGCAGTAGACCGCAGACCCGGCTGCATCCGGTCGCGTATCTTTGCCTGGTGATGATAGCGTGGCCGCTGATGGTCTATCTGCCGACCCACGTGCTGTTAAAGGTTGTGTTTGGTTGAGGGGAGAAGGATGTGTTTCCTTTATTCGATTATTAAGTCGTATTGGCTTAACAATCCGGCAATGCCGGAATAGGAAAACTTCGCCTTCCGGGCAGTGTTCTGTTCAAGATCGATGGAGTAATTGCGAGCTGTTCTGAAATAGGCCTGGTACAGGTTCGTGCGGCTGAAAACGGTATTCAACAGGTCGCAGTTGTCAAAGAAGGCGCTTGTCAGGTCCGCCTCGGTAAATATCGCTTCCCTGATTCCTCTGAATTTGAATGATTCATACGTAAATTTAGATTGCTGTTAATCTTTTGCGGGTTGTTTATTTATTCATGATTTTTGTCATGCTGAAAAATAACCAATGATGAAGCACGCACGCCATGTGCAGTATCAAAATGTTGCGCGTCGTCGTGATGTATATTCTGTTGTTTAAATGTATTGCTGATAGTAGATGCATGTAGCAGAAATGGATTTTCTAGTAAAATGAAAACAAAGCAAGGTATTGACAACATTATCCAGGCATGTCGCTGAACATGCCAAAACGGTGTGCATATTGTGAGTCTTGGACGGGAACTGTACCAAAAAAAACCGGGACCCCTTGCGAAGGGTCCCGGTTGTATTCTCACCTGGTTGTGAGATTTGTGCGGTTAGATGTCGTAGTACAGGAAAAATTCATACGGATGCGGGCGAAGCCGGAGCGCGTCCACTTCCTTCGTCCTCTTGTAGTGGATCCACATCTCGATGGCGTCCTTGGTGAACACATCGCCTTTCATCAGGAAACTGTGGTCAGCCTCGAGGTTGTCCAGTGCTTCTTCGAGCGATCCCGGCATGGACGGTACGCTTGCCAGTTCTTCGGGCGCCATATCGTAGATGTCCTTGTCGAGCGGCTGGCCCGGATCGATCTTGTTCTCGATGCCGTCGAGGCCCGCCATGAGCATGGCCGCGAAGGCCAGATAGGGGTTGCAGGACGGATCGGGGAAGCGGACCTCGACGCGCTTGGCCTTGGGATTCGCGCTGTACATGGGGATACGGATGGATGCCGAGCGGTTCCGGCTGGAATATGCCAGATTCACCGGCGCTTCAAATCCCGGGGTCAGGCGCTTGTAGGAATTCATCGTGGGATTCGTGAATGCGGCGATCACCTTGGCGTGCTTCAGGATGCCGCCGATATACCACAGCGCCATCTGGGACATGCCCGCGTACATATCGCCGTGGAACAGGGGCTTGCCGCCCTTCCATATGGACTGGTGGCAGTGCATGCCCGAGCCGTTGTCGCCGAAGAGCGGCTTCGGCATGAAGGTCACGGTCTTGTTGTGCCGCTTGGCCACGTTCTTGATGATGTACTTGAAATACATGACCTGGTCAGCGCACTTGACCAGGGGATTGAACCGAATGTCGATCTCGGCCTGACCCGCCGTGGCCACCTCGTGGTGCTGACGCTCGACGTAGATGCCGACTTTCTGCATCTCCATGCACATCTCGGAGCGGATATCTTCCTGGCTGTCGATAGGCGGCACGGGGAAGTAGCCTTCCTTGTGGCGGGGCTTGTAGCCCAGGTTCGGATTCTCCACGCGGCCGGTGTTCCAGACGCCTTCGCTGCTGTCTATGTGGTAGTAGCCTTCATGGGAGTTCTGGTCAAAGCGGACATCGTCAAAGATGAAGAATTCCGGTTCCGGACCGAAAAAGCAGGTGTCGCCGATACCCGTGGACTTGAGGTACGCTTCCGACTTCTGTGCGATATAGCGCGGGTCGCGGGAGTAGCGCTCCTTGGTGATCGGGTCGACGATGTTGCAGATAAGCGACAGCGTCGCATACTGGGTGAAAGGATCCATTACCGCGGTTTCCGGGTCGGGTACGACCAGCATGTCGCTCGTGTGGATGGATTGCCAGCCACGGATGCTCGAACCATCGAAGCCGAGGCCTTCCTCGAAGATCCCTTCGGTCAGCTCGTCCACGGGAACGGAAAAGTGCTGCCACAGTCCCGGAAAGTCCATGAACTTGAAGTCCACCATCGCTGCCTTATTCTCTTTTGCCATTGCCACTACATCTTTGGGTTTCATTAGATTCCTCCTCAATATATTAAAATGATGCATGATGCACGATTCATGATATCAGGACAGCGCCGCCTGCATCATGCATCCTGTATCGCGCTTTTTGTTAAATCGCCGCTTCCCCGCGTTCACCTGTCCGAATCCTGATCACTTCATCCACAGTGGTGATGAAGATCTTGCCGTCTCCAATACGGCCGGTTTTTGCTGTTGCCTCTATCGTCTCGATGATCTTGGGAACAAGCGGATCAGCCGCAATGATTTCAAGCTTCACTTTCGGAAGAAAGTCCACGACATACTCTGCGCCCCGATAGAGTTCAGTATGGCCTTTTTGTCTGCCAAATCCCTTCACTTCCGTAACGGTTATGCCATGAATACCGATGGTGTTGAGTGCGTCCTTGACCTCATCAAGCTTGAACGGTTTAATGATCGCTTCGATCTTTTTCATGGGAATGTTCCTCCGTGACTGTCTATTTTAAGAGCAATTTTAATGCTAAAATAGAAGATACAATCTTTCAATATGATATCAGTTTAGAGATGCGTATGAAGTGCGCAGGAATTATACAGGAGATTAATTTATAGGCAGGGATCAGTTTCTCACGCGCTCGGTTTTCTTGGTTTTTTCTTCACGTTCTATCCTGATGCCTTCCTCTAGGAACTTTGAGGAAATCTCTTTTTCGATGTCGTCCTTCAGTTGTTCAAGAGAAACAAATTCCCCCTTGTGGAGCTCTTTTAGTTTGGCGACCGCATCCAGGTTATTCGGATCCAGCTCCAGCACCTGCTGGAATGCATGGATCGCGCCGCTGGTATTGCCCACTCCCTGGCATGCGAGACCCAGGTCATAGTGCATTTCGGATTGGTTCAGGCTTTCGCCGCCGCCAAGGGTTTCCGCGTAATCGAGGGCATTCTGGATTTCCCCGATGGCATTGGAATAATCGCTCTTTTCCATATAGCAAAGGCCCAGCATATACCGGCTCTGCACGAACTTTGGCTCATCCTCCGGAGTCATGATGAATTCCGCGATCGCATCGTCCAGAAGCCCCATTTCCTTATAGGCAACGCCAAGGTTGTAATGCGTATCCGCATCCTCCTTGATGGACTGCTGCTCAGCGCCTTTTTTGAATTCCTCGAAGATGTCGTCAAGGCTTTGTTCCGATGCGGTCGCTTCCGCTCTCTTCGGGACTGCAATGGTGCTCAGCTCATCGCGCAGCTCAGCGGCCAGGTCAAAGAAGTCGTCAGAGGGTTTGCCTTTGCCCGGAGACGGGGCCTTCGTTACGGTTTCGCGCTGGAGTTCCGCGCCCAGATCGAAGAAATCGTCGTCCGTGGATTTGACGGAAGGTTTGTATAACGGGGCAGCTGCGGGTTTTTTGGGTACTGCCGCGGGCGCAGCCTTGCTCGGCGGAGGAAATGCTTCCTTCGTCAACGGAGGCGGGGCGGGCTTCAACGGAATCTCGGGTGTCTTTGCAACGGGCGGCTTGATCTCCTGCTTTGGAGGAGATGGGGCCGGGGCTGGCTTTTGCTGCCCCTGGAGCTGATGGATTTCCTGCATCAGCGAGCGGACAGCCTCCTCATCCGATGCGCTTGTGGCCAGCTCTGCCGCAGGTGCGCCCGAAGCGGTGTAGCCTTCAAGGCCTTCAACGGCTTCCGCCAGTTTTGAGAACTCAAGCGTTTCATCTTCTTCGCGGGATATCTCGGTGAGCCGCTCAAGGGCTCTCCGGTCGCCGGGAGTGAGCGCAATTATCCTGGCATAATATTTTTTTGCCTCGTCGAACAGCCCCTGCTGAAAATAGAACTCTGCTTCGGCAAGGATTTCGCTGACATCAGCTTCTGCTTCAGATGATGCTGCCATTTCTTCCCTGACCGGCTCCGGGGCAGGGGCAAATGCTGGTGAGGACCGCGGGATTTCAAATACCTCGGATGCGGTTGTTCCCGCAGCGAACGATGGCTCTTCGGGAGCCAGCTCCTGACTGATCTGCCGCTGATCAAGTGCCTCTAACGCATCGTCAAGCGCGGGCTTTGGTGGTTGCTTGACATCAAGCCGTGACGGCGACTCAGTGGGCGTCGGAATACTCCCGAGCGGCGGCAAGGTGTTTTCAGCAGGGACCGGCGGTTCTTCCAGCGATGGTATCCCTGCTTCCAGCCCCGCGAATGCGATCTCGTCCAGTTCAGACAGTAAAGGCGTTGCTGCGGCTGATGCAAGCTGCTCGGGTGAAAATGAAGCGTCGATGTCGAGGTGATCCGGCAGGATCCCGGGGAGTTCAGCCGCAAAAGACGCGGGCATCACGGGGGGGGCGGGATGCTCGATGGATTCCGGAATCGTGCTCGGCTGCTCCTCTGGTGCCGCTACAACCGGGCCGACAGGCGCCCTTCCCAGCTTGGAGAGCAGTGCCGGATGTTCAGGCGCCAACATGAGCGTGGATTCGAGCAGGGCGGTGGCTTCTTCTTCTCTGCCGAATTTAATGTAGAGCGCTGCTGCGAGCCTGGCGTGCAGGACCGCCTTATCCGTGTTCCCCGCTTCGTGATACAGATCTCGCAGTTTTATGCGGATGCGCGGACTCTCGGGGAATTTGCTCGACAATACTTCAAGCTGTTCCAGAGCTTTGGCTGCAAGCCCGTATTTGATGAGCACATCCGCCTCGGTGCAGGCTTCAATGACTGCGGGATCCTCTTCCAGAGGTGAACGTGCAGGGGCGGGGCTGGTTGCAGCTTCCTGCGGAGGCAGATACTCCTCGGCTATCTGATCGGGTATCTGCTGCTCAGCGACGATCTGATCCTGATCAGGTATCTGCTGCTCCGTAGCAACCTGATCGAAAACGGCCTGTTCCTCGATAACCTTTTCGGGAATGATCGGCTTCTCAACAACAGGTTCGGTAATGGCCTGAGTCAGCTCCGGCGCAGACGGTATCTCGATTGGCGCTCGGGATTCGAGCCGATTGAGCAATTCCCGCGCTTCGGTCGCGTCCGGGGCGATATCGCACACCCTGACCAGAATGGTCCGGGCAACTTCAGTATTTCCCTCCTCGATCAACAGTTCAGCTGCGCGGATAAACTGTACCGCCGCATCCTGCACGCGGTCTACGGACAGGTAGAAGGCGGCCAGGGTCCTTCTGCCCGGGGAGAATCCGGGATTTGAATCCACGAAATTCCGGTATATTGCCTCGGCAGCTTCACTCTGACCGGCATCGATCTTGTTGTCAGCGAGCGCCGCAGCTTCGATAAGGGCCTTGTCGAGGTCCTGGATAGAGAGAAAGTGCCGGTACAGTTTTTCGCGAAGATCGATGCGATCGGGATTTTCCGCAAGGACCTTATTGATGATATACTCCAGGTCGCCAGCCTTACCCGCCTTCTCCAGGGCCTCGAGATAATGGTCGGCCAGCTGCGCATTGTCAGGGTCTTTCTCGAAAGCCGGTTTGAAGGCCTTGCACGCTTCGCTGAACTTGCCTTCTTTCATATATATAATTCCGGCTTTGTGATAGACGTTCTTATTACCGGCATCGAGAGCGAGGACTTTTTCGAAGAGCTGACGCGCTTCCTGGAAAGCATTCTTGGATACGTGAACATCCGAAGCTGCAAGATAGGCTGCGATCGCCTCCTCTTTCATCCCTTCCTTGGCGTACATGTCGCCGAGTTTGACCCTGAAAGCCACGTTGGAAGAATTCAAATCGGCCATCTTCTGATAGATATCGAGGGCTTTGGCCATCTGTTTTTTCTGGGTGAAGTAATCGGCGACGAACTTATAATTTTCGAGGGCGTTTCCGGTAAGGCCTTTTTCGGCATGCATATCGCCGAGGGCGAGATGGACGTCTATGACCGTGTTGTCGATATTGAGGACTTTTTTATAGAGCGCAATTGCTTTGGAAGTGAAACCGTCCGATGCAAGCATGTCAGCTGCCCGCTTATAGGCATCCACTGCTTCGGACTTGGAGTTTTTTTTGAGGCACAAATCGCCGATCGTATTGAAAATATTGGGATCGTCAGGCAATTCCTGAAGCAGCTTCTTCCATTCTGCAATCGCCTTGTCATACTGGCCTTTGGCAATATACTTCTGCGCCTCCTTCGTGACTGTATTTTTGTCGATTGCCATGGCCTAAAAATACCATAAAGGCTGGCAGAGTGTCAACACTTCGTCTGCATCTTATGCCTTGATTTTAAAAATAAATCATGTTAATAATGATTCACCATGGCAGTTAGACAGATTCGTACATATCCGGACCCAGTGCTCCGGAACAAGACTACCCGCGTAGCGCGCATAGACAACGACATTAACCAACTGATCGAAGATCTGGTGCAGACCATGCATGCGGCACCGGGTGTTGGCCTCGCTGCCAATCAGATCGGGGTGCCGCTTCAGGTTGCGGTGATCGATCTGAGCACCCGGGAGGAAAAAGCGCAGCAGCATCCCCTGCTGGTGATAATCAATCCCGAGTTGATCTCCATGGAGGGGTCTGTCGTGGAGGAAGAGGGCTGCCTCAGCATCCCCGATTACGCTGAAAAAATCAAGCGCGCGGCCCGGGTGAAGGTCCGCGCCCAGGACAGGACAGGAAAGCAGTTCGAGCTTGAGGCCGAAGGACTACTAGCCAAGGCTCTCCAGCATGAGATTGACCACTTGAATGGTTTGCTGTTCATCGACAAGCTTAGCACGCTGAAGAAAGGCATTTTCAAAAGGCGGTTCAAGAAGATGCTTTTGGAAATGGAATAGACCAGGGCTTCCCGAAAGGACAGCGGAGGCAGGCCTGGTCTCGTCTCGTCAGGCTGCGAGTGCACGCCCTGCTTCCCGTCCCTGAGCATACATCGCCGGTTTCCTTCTGTTTATGAAACTCATATTCATGGGTACGCCGCACTTCGCTGTTCAGCCGCTCCGCGCGCTTGCCGCAGCCGGACACACGATTGCGGGAGTGGTGACACGGACCGACAAACCTGTTGGCAGGGGTCAGGTGTTCGCCGCTCCACCGGTGAAACAGGCGGCTCTGGAGCTCGGGCTCCGGGTCCTGCAGCCCAAGCGGGTGCGGGAGCCGGACACCCTTGCGCTGCTAAGAGAACTGGAGCCGGACGCGATCATTGTCGCGGCATATGGTCAGATTCTCCCGGGGGAGATACTGTCGCTTCCGAAACTGGGGTGCATTAATATTCATGCTTCGCTGCTTCCGTCGTACCGGGGCGCCGCACCAATAAACTGGGCGATCATCCATGGCGAGCAGGAAACCGGCAACACCATCATGCAGATGGACGAAGGCATGGACACCGGAGCGATCCTGCTGCAGGAGCGGATTCCTATAACTCCCGAAGATACGGCAGGCACCTTGATGGAAAAATTGTCCGTGCGCGGAGCACGATTGCTCGTGGAAGCACTGCCCGGGATCGCGGCTGGTACACTGGTCCCTGTTCCGCAGGATGAGAGCAGTGCAACGTATGCTCCGATCCTGAAAAAGGGGGACGGCCTCATTGACTGGAGCTTGTCCGCCAGGGCCATTCACAACCGCGTGCGCGGGCTTTCCCCCTGGCCTGGAGTATACAGCTTCCTGGGGGGGAAGATGGTCAAGCTCATGAGTTCCGAGGTATTGCAGGGGACAGGCGTACCCGGTGCAATCCATACGGACGGCAAGAACACGCTTTGTGTCGGCACAGGAAGCGGGATGCTCCAGGTGCTGATGCTGCAGGTAGAGGGGAAAAAGCCAGTGAGCATTGCCGAATTCCTCAGGGGCCACCGGGAGGTGGCGGGGATGAAGTTCGAAGCGCGACATTCCAATACCTGAAACATTAAACCGGGAATGCGTCTCGCGCAAAGACGCAAAGGCGCAAAGTGAATCTTGATATCGGCCGGCGCTTCTGATGACGCTGACTTTCTTTGCGACTTGGCGGCTTTGCGCGACAGTATTCTTTTCAAATCTTGATACTCATGCCGGGTCCAGACATCGGCATTTGTGAAAAATATGTCCGAACCTAAAAAACGCATTTTCATCGGCCTTATCGTCTTTTCCGTGTTCCTGATTACTGCGGTGACGGTAGGGCTCTATCTTATTCCGTACATCGGGTTGAAGAACATTCATCCCCTTGCGCCCCGGGTCGTTTGCTACAGCATGGGAGCGGTCCTGAGCGTGCTGATCCTTGGCGTGACGCTCCTGATAGCCACGCTGATCCGGGGCAGAGAAGTGTTCTTCGCGGCGCGGCTTCGGGGCATCGTGATCGAGGTGCTGTTTCCCATCATGATCGTGGTGGGCAAGCTCCTCGGCATCTCTAAGGAAAAGATCCAGCAGTCTTTTGTCGAGGTCAACAACCTCCTTGTTCGTGCCCGCTGCGCCGATAACAAGCCAAGGCGGCTCCTGCTTCTGATGCCTCATTGCCTTCAGTTCAACGACTGCGCGATCAAAGTCACAACCGACGCCTCCAAGTGCCAGGCCTGCGGCAAATGCAGGATCAAGGACCTGGTCGAACTGGCAGGGCGATACCAGGTCCATCTCTCTGTGGCAACCGGCGGCACGCTCGCGCGGCGACGGGTGGCCGAGTCCAGGCCGGATGCGATCATCGCCGTGGCATGCGAGCGAGACCTGACGAGCGGCATACAGGACGCCTATCCGCTGCCTGTCATCGGCATTCTGAACGAACGGCCGTTCGGGCCGTGCTTCAATACAAGCGTGGACATCGACAAGGTGGCTGAAGCGCTCGAATTTCTGGCGAACGGCAGCAGTGGTCATTTTGGCACAGCAGGATAAACCCCGAGAGCGTGCGCTTCAAATCCTCCAGCGCGTTGAGAGCGGTGCGTTTGCCGATGCACTGATCGATGACTCCCGTAAATCTTTCGTTGACCGCGATCGCTCCTTCATACTTGAACTCGTCTACGGTGTTCTCCGGAATCAAACACTGCTCGATTGGCGTCTGAACCAGTTCTCTGCGCAGTCTGTTGATCGGACCGATGCGTGGACGCGAAACATACTTCGGCTCGGCGCGTATCAGCTTCTGTTCCTGGATCGGGTGCCGGCGAGCGCGGCTGTGAACACAGCGGCAGAGCTTGCCAAGGAGTACGGCAAAAAGCAGGGCTATGTGAACGGCCTGCTCAGAAATCTGGACCGGAAGAGGGAAGACTTCCGTGATCCGGCTCCGGATGACGTCGTCAAGCGGCTCAGTGTGCTCCAGTCCCATCCTGCATGGCTGGTGAAGCGCTGGGTTGCGCGGTATGGAGCTGAATCGGCGAGCATGCTGCTCGAACGCAATAACCGGCCCGCGCCACTGGTGATAAGGACCAATACGCTCAGGACAACGAGGGAGCAGCTTCTCGCCTCCCTTGAAGCCGACGGCGCCCGCGCTGTTGCCACCAACTTCTCTCCCCAGGGGGTCGAGATCATCGACTCGGTAGGCCTGTCTGAGCTCACCGCTTTTCAGCGGGGATGGTTCATGGTGCAGGACCAGGCTGCCCAGCTGATCAGTTTGATGCTGGCGCCGGAGCCCGGCGATGCGGTCCTCGATGCCTGCGCAGCTCCCGGAGGCAAGGCGACGCATATGGCGGAGATCATGGCGGACCAGGGAGTGATCACGGCGCTTGATTCCGATCCCCGAAGGATGGGACGCATTGAGGATAACTACAGGCGTTTGGGCATCACCTGCATCCGGCCGGTTCATGGCGACGCCGCAACCTATTGCCAGGGAACGTACGACAGAATATTGATCGATGCCCCCTGCTCCGGTCTGGGTGTGCTTCGCCGGCACCCTGACGGAAGATGGAACAAGGATGAGGGAACGATCCGGGAAAGGCGGACTCTGCAAAAAAGGATCCTGGATAACTGCTCCGCGTTGCTGAAGCCCGGCGGCGTGCTGGTGTACGCCACCTGCACCACTGAACCGGAGGAGAACGAGGAAGTGCTCTCCGCATTCCTGTCGGATTCCGGGGCCGGCTTTGTCCTGGATGACCCCCGGTCTTGCCTGCCAGAACAGGCTGCCCGATTGGCGGACGAGCGGGGATTTCTCCACACCTACCCGCTGGCGCCGGAAATGGATGGTTTTTTCGGGGCGCGGCTCAAGAAAAAAGGATAACAGGGGTGCACGATGTTCTGATGTCGCGCTGGTGAGAAGTTCTTGCATCTTATGGTCAGTGTGGTAATATTAGCATCCAGTCATGCTACGATTCCTGAAAGGTCTGGGCATTTTCATCGCGCTTATCTGCGTGGGCATCGTGAGCGCTTTTGCCGTGGTCGCACTGCTCCTCAGGCAGGAGGAGGTTCCTGTCCCGGATCTTACGGGTCAGGATATCGTGAATGTGATAGAGATCGTAACCCAGCAGGGATTGCAGCTCAAGGTTGATCGCCGGGAATCCCATCAGGTTCTGCCGAGGGACGCGGTGATTTCCCAATCCCCGCTGCCGGCAAGCAGAATAAAGAAAGGGCGGCTGATCCATGTGGTCATCAGTCAGGGGCCGAGCGATACACAGGCGCTGAAGCTGGTGGGGGAGAATTTTCGCAAGGCGGACATTATGATACGTCAAGCGGGCTTTCAGCCCGGCGCCATTGCGCGGGTCTATTCGGACCGCATTGAGCGCGACCTCATTATCGCCCAGGATCCTGATGCCGGGAGCCCGCTGGAAAAGGGCGGCACGATCAACATGCTGATCAGCGCGGGCAGAAAGCCGCTGCTGTTCATGATGCCGAAGCTCACGGGGAAAAAGGCGGAAGAGGCGCTTAAGGCGGTGAGCAGGATCGGATTGCAGCACCGGGTGATCACGCGGCCAACGGGCAGCCAGACGCCGGGAAGCGAGCGCATAGTCGTTCATCAGAGGCCTGGCGCCGGTTCTCCGGTCTCTCTGGATGCCGCAGTGGACATCGTCCTGAACAGGTGATGCCTCCGCATCGGCAGCCTTGTCGAACACAGCAGCAAAAAAGAGGGAACGGATTTCCATGACAAAAAAAATAAAAATTGCTCCATCCATTCTTTCCGCGGATTTTTCCCGCCTGGGCGAGGAGATCCGGGCTGTGGAAGCGGCGGGCGCCGATCTCATCCATATCGATGTGATGGACGGCCATTTTGTGCCGAATATAACCATCGGTCCGCTGATCGTGGAGGCCGCGAGAAGGTCCACAAAACTGCCGCTCGACGTCCATCTGATGATTTCCCAGCCGGAGCTGTTCATCACGGATTTTGCAAGGGCTGGTGCTGATTTCATCACCGTGCACGTGGAGACCGTGTTCCATGTGCACAGGCTGGTTCAATCGATCAAGGAACTGAAGGGTGTCAAGGCTGGAGTTTCCCTGAATCCGGCAACGCCCCTGTCGAGCCTGGATTATCTGCTGGAGGACCTGGACCTGGTGCTGATCATGTCCGTGAATCCCGGTTTCGGGGGCCAGTCCTTCATCCCATCGGCTCTGGACAAGATCCGCCAGCTGCGAAAGCGGATCGATGAACGGGGGCTCAGGGCGATCATCGAGGTGGACGGCGGAGTCAAGACCGACAACGCGGCAGCCATCGTAAACGCCGGCGCCGATATCCTTGTGGCGGGTTCCGCTGTATTCGGATCCAAGGATTACGGGGCTGCGATCCGGGGCATTCGAGGAGCATAAGCGCAGCGCGCTTTATTTAACGTGCAGCACGTTTTTTCTCAGGAGTTACTCATGACGATTAAAAAGCAGTCAGTAAGAATTCCCTTCGACCTCAAGGACGTGAAGGAACCGGCACTGTTCCGCGACATGTTTCCCTACACGAGTGTTCCCAAGGTCGTGTTCGAGGACCGGTTGATCCAGACGAACATCCCCAAGGACATCTGGATCACTGATACGACCTTTCGGGACGGACAGCAGTCGCGGCCGCCCTATACGCCCAAACAGATCGTTACGATTTTCGATCTCATGCATCGCATGAGCGGACCCAGGGGGGTGATCCGCCAGACCGAGTTTTTTCTCTATTCGGAAAAGGACCGGGAGGCCGTGCGGCTCTGCCAGGAGCGGAACTACCAGTTTCCCGAGGTGACCGGCTGGATACGGGCCAACAAGAACGACTTCAAACTTGTGAAGGAGATGGGACTGCAGGAGACCGGGATACTCACCTCTTGTTCGGATTATCACATTTTTCTCAAGCTTAACCTGTCGCGAAAGGATGCGCTGAAGGCCTACCTGGATATCGTCAGGACCGCCCTGGAGCAGGGCATCCGGCCGCGGTGCCACCTGGAGGATATCACGCGGGCGGACTTCTACGGGTTCGTCATCCCGTTTGTGCAGGAGTTGATGCGGCTTTCCGACGCGGCGAAGATTCCGGTCAAGATCCGCGCCTGCGATACGATGGGCTACGGCTTCCCCTTTCCGGGCACGGCGCTTCCACGCGGCGTTCCGGAAATATTCTATGCCCTGATTCATGACGGCGGCGTCCCGTCCGAGCAGCTTGAATGGCACGGGCACAACGACTTTCACAAGGTGCTGATTAACGGGGTGGCTGCCTGGATGTACGGCTGTTCGTCTGTAAACGGCGCGCTCCTGGGCTTCGGCGAACGGACCGGCAACACGCCCATTGAGGCGCTTCTGTTCGATTACATAAGCCTGACGGGCGATGACGCGGGCATTGATACGACGGCCATCACCGATATGGCCGAATACTTCCGCAGCGAACTCGGCTTTCCCATCCCGAGCAACTATCCCTTTGTGGGCGCAGAGTTCAACTCAACGAGCGCCGGCATTCACGCCGACGGCATGATGAAGAATGAGGAGATCTATAATATCTTCGACACGACGAAGATTCTGAAGCGCCCCATGGGCGTCATCATTACGGACAAATCCGGTGTCGCGGGCCTTGCCCAGTGGGCGAACGGCCATTTGCAGCCCGATGCGGACAAGAAGATCGACAAGCGCCATCCAGGAATCGCGAAGATCAACAAGTGGGTCATGGAGCAGTATGAGCAGGGCAGGACAACCAGCATCTCGAACGATGAACTCCTCGAAAAGGCGAAGAAACTCCTTCCCGAATACTTCGTCTCCGACCTGGACAAGCTGAAAAGGAAGGCGCAGGAGATAACGCTGCATCTCGTAGAGGACATGGTGGGGCTCAGGGAAATGCGATCCATGGACCATGCCAGGCAGGAACCGCTGATCCAGAAGCTCCTGGAAGAGAATCCGTTCATTCAGTTCGCCTACGTGGTTAATGCGGAGGGGAAGAAAACCACGACGAACATCACGCAGATCCAGTACAAGGCCCAGTTCGAACACTCGGGCCTTGGCGACAACTTCTCGGACCGGCCATGGTTTATCAATCCGATGAAGGACGGAAAAAGCTTTGTGTCGGACTTCTATACATCGAAAATAACCGGCGCGCTGTGTATAACCGTTTCTGCGCCCATCGCTGATGATGACAGCAACATCAACGGTGTGTTCGGCATCGATATCCGGTTCGAGGATCTGGTGCGGGCGGAGTGAGCAGCGTATAAAAAAAGCAGCATTTCACAAAACCGTGCGCCTCGAATGGGGCGCACGGTTTTTTTTGCGCCAGCGGGAGCGCGGACTTTGCTATACTATAACCGAGAGCCGCCCGGCGGCGCTCGGCCTGGGAATCGGTCCCGGCCCAGGGGTAAAAGAGACAGGTGGGTAAAATGGCGTTACCATCCGATATGGCATTCGAGATCAGCAACAACCATCGCCTCCTCCAGACGATCATTGATACAGAGCCCGAATGCGTTAAACTGCTGAACGCCCAGGGTGCGCTCCTGTTTATGAACCGTGCCGGGCTGGACATGATCCAGGCGGAGTCGCTCGACCAGGTAAGAGGCCAGGAGGTCGGGAGCCTCGTCCTTCCCGAATACCGGGATGCGTTCAGGAAGATCATCGGGGACGTTTTTCGAGGGGAGTCCGGAAACCTGACCTTCGAGATCACGGGTATCAAAGGCAGGCATCTCTGGCTCGAGACGCACGCGGTGCCGCTGCGTGACGACAGAGAAGAAATCATTGCGCTTCTGAGCATCACTCGTGATGTTACGGAGAAAAAGCGTTCTGCTGAGATCCTGGAAAAAGAGCGCGATTTTATTGCGGCGGTGCTCGACACGGTTGGAGCGATGGTCCTTGTCCTGGACCGCGACGGCAGGATTATTCGGTTCAACCGCACCTGCGAGGCGGTGAGCGGATATGCGTTCGAAGAAGTTCGCGGCCGGTTCGTCTGGGATTTTTTGATTCCCCCGGAACAGGTCGAAGGTGTGAAAAACGTGTTTCATACGCTCACCTCAGGCATGTTTCCGAGCAAGTATGAGAATTCTTGGATTGCCAAGGATGGGAAACGGAAGCTCATCTCCTGGTCGAACACCGCGATTATTGCTCCTGATGGATCGGTTGAGTTCGTGATCCCCACTGGCATCGACGTCACGGCGAGCCGAGCGGCTGAGGAAGCGCTGCAGCAGGAAAAGAGTTTTTCCGAAGGGATCATTGACAGTCTTCCCGGTATTTTTCTGATCAGCGACGAGGAGGGGAAGCTCCTCCGTTGGAACGATAACGAGAAGCAAGTGACCGGTTATTCAGTGGAGGAATTCGCCCGGATGAATGTGCGGGACCTCTTTCGGGAGAGCCGCGCGCTGATAGAAAGCAAGATGGCTGAAGTGTTCTCAGCAGGCCATGCAACCATGGAAGCCCTGATCAGCACAAAAAGCGGCATGCAGGTCCCTGTCCTCATGACCTGCTTCAGGATGCTGGTGAACAACCAGCGGTATTTCGTGGGTGTTGGCATCGATATTTCCGAGCGCAAACGGCTTGAAGATCAGCTTCGCCAGTCCCAGAAAATGGAGTCCATCGGGACCCTGGCTGGAGGCATTTCCCATGACTTCAACAATATCCTGACCGCGATCATCGGATATGGCAATTTGCTGCAGATGAAGATGAACGACAGCGATCCGCTGAAGCATCATGCCTTGCAGATCCTGGCCTCCGCAAACAGGGCCGCGACCCTTACGCAGGGTTTGCTGGCCTACAGCAGAAAACAGATTCTGAACCCGAAGCCAATGAAACTGAACGAGATCATCCGCAAGGTGGAAACGCTTCTTGCAAGGCTCATCGGCGAGGATATCGAACTGAAAACGATGCTCACTGAACAGGACCTGCTGATTGTTGCGGATGCAGGCCAGATCGAGCAGGTGCTCATGAACCTCGCCACGAACGCCCGAGACGCGATGCCGGACGGTGGATACCTGTTTATCGAGACCGAGTCCGTCGAACTGGATGAAGAATCCGCGAAGGTCCACGATTTCCGCAAAGCCGGGACTTACGCGCTGATCGCGGTGACGGATTCCGGCATGGGCATGGACGACAAGACGCGGCAGCGCATCTTCGAACCGTTCTTTACCACGAAGGAAGAAGGGCGAGGCACCGGTCTGGGACTTGCCATGGTATACGGGACGGTCAAACAGCATAATGGCACGATCAATGTGTATAGTGAGCCCGGCAGAGGGACGACCTTCAAAATCTATCTACCCGTAATCGGGATTGCCGGGGAGGAGGCCACACCCGCAGTCTTGCCAACCATTGAAGGTGGTACGGAAACCGTTCTGGTCGCGGAAGACGACGAAGCGGTGAGAAACCTTACGTGCAGCGTGCTTGAGCAGTTCGGCTATACAGTGATCCAGGCGGAAAACGGCGAGGACGCGGTCAACAAGTTCATGGAGAACCGGGGCCGCATTCAGATGCTCATTCTCGACGTTATCATGCCGAAAAAGACCGGCAAAGAGGTTTATGAAAAGATCAGGATATTCGAGCCTGCTATCAAAGCGCTTTTCCTGAGCGGATATACGGCTGATATCATCCACCAAAAGGGTCTTTTGGACAGGGAACTCAACTTCCTTCTCAAGCCGATTCCCATCAACGACCTGCTCCGGAAAGTGCGCTCGGTTCTGGACGGCAAGTAGCCGCGAGGCGGAATTGCCCGGGCCAAAACAGGTGCGGCGCCTGCTGCATTGATCACACCGGAAGCGAATTACCGCAGACCAGCATCGACTGTTGCCGCTGATCCCCTCCTCATTTCATTTTGCGCAACCAGCAAAAGCAGAGTATAATTCCCCATGTCGCGAAAACTCAGAGAAAAGATCGACGCGCTCCTCGCTGAGGAGCGGGGCGCGGTTTTCAAAGCACAGGATGCCGAGGTGGCGGTCGCCCTGGCGTATCCCAATACCTACCATGTGGGCATGTCGAATCTCGGCGTACATCGGATCTATTCCATTCTGAACAAACGCCCGGACACTGCCTGCGAACGCGTATTTCTTCCTGATGAGGAGGATATCCTCGAATACACCTCGACCAATTCGAAGCTCTTCAGCCTCGAAAGCAGGCGAATGGTGAAGGATTTCGATATTCTGGCCTTCTCCGTTTCCTTTGAACAGGACTATGTGAACATTCTCGAAATCCTAAGGTTGTCCGGCATTCCTGCGGACAAGCGCGACCGCTCCGCGGACCATCCGCTGCTCGTGCTTGGGGGCATTTGTTCTTTTTTTAATCCCGAACCCCTTGCGGATTTCTTCGATGTGGTGATCTCGGGTGAAGGCGAAGAGGTTGTTGGCGAATTCATTGATGCCTTTCTCCTGAACAGGCGAAAGGAGCGGGCGGAAATGCTCCGGTCACTGTGCGGAATTCCGGGTGTTTACATTCCGGCGCTGTACGAAATCCTCTATCACGCTGATGGTACCATCCGGGAGCGAAAGCCACTAGACGCTGCCGCACCCGGCCGGATCACCAAACGAACCATGCGGCATGCAAGTAGAGAGATGGCAGCCACCGTGATACTTACCCCCCATACCGAGTTCAGCGACCGGTATCTTGCGGAGATCACGCGCGGCTGCGGAAGACATTGCCGATTCTGCATGGCGGGATACCTGTATCTTCCGCCCCGTCATCTGGATCTCGAGCAGGCAACGGAGCAGGCAAAAAATGCTGATGAGCTCTGCGGCAGGATGGGACTGGTGGGCGCCGCGCTGTCGGATTATCCAGAGATCGATGAACTCTGCTGCCGGATCGAGGGCGGCGTATCTATTTCCTCGCTCCGCGCGGATTCGGTCAGCGAGGCCTTGATCGTCCGGCTGGCCAAGAGCGGCCATAAGACCGTTTCCATCGCTCCTGAGGCAGGTTCGGAGCGCCTCCGGAGGGTGATTAATAAGGGCGTGAGCGAGGACGACATTCTGCGCGCAGCGGACCTGATCTTCGGGAAGGGCATCCCGAACCTGAAACTGTATTTTATCATCGGGCTTCCCACGGAAACAGAGGAGGACTTAGCCGCGATCATCACGCTTGCGGAAAAGGTGCACGAGGTCCAGTTGAAGCACGCACGGCCGCAGGGCAGGATCGGCCGCATCACGCTGAGCGTGAACTCTTTTATCCCAAAGCCCTTCACCCCATTTCAGTGGGCGCCGATGGAATCTGTCGTCAGCTTGAACCGAAAGCTCCGGCATCTCGAGAAGGCGGTCAGGCAGATCGGGAACATGAACCTGATCCATGATCTGCCGAAATGGGAATATATCCAGGCCCTGCTGTCCCGCGGAGACAGGCGCATCGGAAGGCTGATCCGGTCCGCCCACGAACTGAACGAGGACTGGAAAAAGGCGGCAGCTGCAACGGATATCGACATGGATTTTTTCGTTCACCGGGAGCGTGGTTTTGAGGAGATCCTGCCCTGGGATTTTATTGACATCGGTGTAAGAAAAGAATATCTTAAGAATGAATATCACCGGGCTCTTTCAGCCGGATTCACACCCCCTTGCAAGGTCGGATCGTGCACGGCCTGCGGTGTTTGCGAGTGACGTTCACCCCGGATGAATAAAAACCATACCCCCCATAAGCGATTTGTTGGCGATGCGCGTGCAGAGGACCTCCTCCTGCTGACGATACCCGCATTGGACAAGCTGGACAGTATGCGCCACGCATTTACCACCCGAAAGGGCGGTCAGGGCGCGAGGCGTGTTGGCGCGCGGGAGCCCGCTGAATGGAGCGAGGTTGCAGACTCGTTCGGGACCTTTGTGAGCAAGATTGCCACCGTGAACCAGGTGCATGGGGAAAACATTGTCAAGGTGACGGAGCTGAATATCTGGGACATCCGGAATGTTCACGCTGATGCCATGATCACCGACGTGCCGGGCATTGTAGTCGGCGTGGAGACCGCTGACTGCGTTCCGGTCCTTCTCTTTGATCCGGTGAGGCCCGCGGTGGCAGCTGTGCACGCAGGGTGGAGAAGCACGGTGAAGAAGATCGTCCAGAAGGCCGTGCACCGGATGTACGAGGAGTTCAGGTCTGAACCCTCGCGGATGATCGCCGCGATCGGACCAGCCATCGGGCCTGAATGCTACGAGGTGGATGAACTGGTCATGGAGCCGGTGAGGGAAGCATTCGCATTCTGGCAGGATGTATCCAGCCCGCGGGAAAATGACCACTGGAGCTTCGACCTGGTGCAGGCGAACAGGCTCGAATTGCTGCAGATCGGGCTGGATGCGAAAAACATTCATGTTCAGGGCATGTGCACCTCGTGCAGAAAAGATCTGTTCTACTCCTACCGCGGCGAGGGCAGGACTGGCCGGATGCTGTCCGCGATCATGATTAAACCGTAGCGCAGATCAACCGTGGTTAAAAAGGTTTCATGTCCGTAGCAGAAAATCTCAATAAGATCCTGGACCGTATCGCCGCCGCGGCACGCCGTGCAGGGCGCGATCCTTCATCCATACGGCTCGTTACGGTCACCAAGACCGTGGACATCGAGCGGACCCGGGAGGCGGTGGAAGCGGGCGCGGCCATCCTCGGCGAGAACCGCGTTCAGGAGGCAAAGGAAAAGATCGAAGCGCTCGGCACTATTGCACAGTGGCATCTGATCGGGCATTTGCAGACGAACAAGGCAAAATATGCTGTTCGGTTGTTTGATCTGATTCATTCCGTTGATAATCTTGAGCTTGCGCTGGAGATCGACAAACAGGCCGGGAAAATCGGGAAGGTGCAGGAAGTCCTGATCGAAGTGAACATCGCTGGTGAGCAGCAAAAAGCGGGCGTGCCGCCAGACGCCTGTGCTGCGCTGGTTCGGGATGCCGCGCGCTTGAAGCACCTGAGAATCAGGGGCCTCATGGCCATGCCCCCGTATTCCGAGGACCCGGAGGATAGCCGGCCCTATTACAGAAATCTCCGGGAAATGGCGGACCGCATTTCTCGAGATGATCCCGGAGGCGCTTTGCTGTCCGTGTTGTCCATGGGCATGAGCGGGGATTTTGAGGTGGCCGTGGAAGAGGGCGCGACCCTTGTGCGGGTGGGTACGGCGATTTTCGGGGACAGAAAGTAGAAGGGCAGGGTCACGTGGCAAGTAGCATGTAGCCAGAAAAGAATAAACTGGAAACGACAAAAATGAAAAGGCGGGGATGGCCTGATGATAGATAATAAAATCACCTTTCTCGGCGGCGGAAATATGGCCGAGGCGCTGGTCAAGGGTATGTTGGCCGCCGATGTTGCGAAGTCCAGCCAGATGATCGTGACAGATTCATCTGTAGACAGGCTTGCATATCTGAAGAAATATAATGTCCGCACCATGACTGACAACAAGGAAGCGGTGCGGGAGGCAGGTATCGTGCTGCTATGCGTCAAGCCGCAGATTATCGACACGGTCCTTGGAGAGATAGCGTCTGTTGCAAATACAGCAAAGCTGGTGATCTCGATCGCGGCAGGCATCACTATTTCACGTATCGAAAAAGCGCTCACAGCCAACCCCAGGATCATACGCGTGATGCCAAACACGCCCGCGCTGGTGCTTGCCGGCGCAGCTGGCCTGGCCAAGGGAAGCAGCGCGACCAATGAGGATATGGCTTTGGCACTCGAGATCTTCAGCGCAGTAGGCCGGGCCGTGGTCGTTGATGAAAAGTTAATGGATGCGGTGACCGGACTCTCGGGGAGCGGTCCGGCTTTTGTGTTTACGGTCATCGAGGCACTTTCCGATGCAGGCGTGAAAGCAGGGCTCGCGAGGCCACTGGCCCTGGAGCTTGCTGCTCAGACAGTGTTTGGTTCCGCAAAGATGGTGCTCGAATCCAAAGAGCATCCTGCCAAGCTTCGGGACATGGTGACCTCACCCGGCGGTACGACCATCGCGGGCATGCATGAGCTGGAGAAGGGGAAGCTCAGGGCTGTGCTGCTGAACGCAGTGGAAGCAGCTGTCACAAGAAGCAGGGAGCTCGGCGGAAAGACCGTGGGCGCGGCCAAAGTTCAATTAGGCCGCAGAAAGCCGGCGCGCAAGACCGTAAAAAAAGGCGCGAAGAAGCGATAAACGTAAAAGGACCTTTGACACGGATTTACACGGATAAGAATCGGATAACGGCGGATTTAGTTCTGGGAGGGATTCGGTTTTCAGGTAACGCCTCAACAGAAAAAACAACTCGCATTATCAGCTTTTGTCATAGGTAAATCCGCCTCTACCGCCTGCGCCCAGCGCTTGCGAGTGTGAAGCGCGAGTGCAGGGTGTGTCAAAGAACCGTTTTCAAGGTTTTGGATCTGCAGTTGACTGAGAAGGAGAAGAAATGGGCAACATTATACTCGGGATCGCTAATGTGCTGGACGTTGTGCTTAATATCTACAAATGGATCATCATTATCCGGGCGCTTCTTTCCTGGGTGAATCCTGATCCCTATAATCCCATTGTGCAAGCCCTTACACGGCTGACCGAGCCGGTGCTCCGTCCGCTCAGAAAGCTTGCACCGCCCTACAAGGTCGGCATCGACCTTTCACCCTTGATCGCCATACTGATCATATTGTTCCTCGATTATGCGCTTATTGCGAATCTCAAGCAGTTCGGCTACAGTCTGAGATAGCCAGGAGGTTTTGTCATGAGCAACGGCATCCGGGTCACCCCGCTGGATATCCAGCAGAAGCGATTTCACATCGGCTTTCGCGGCTACGACCGGACCGAGGTCGAGATGTTCCTCGATCTGGTGCGGGATGAGATGGAAACGATCGTGCGCGACGTCGCGGAACTCCGTGAATTCCGGCAGTCTTACGATCAGCTCCGGAAGGAGCTGAATGAACGTGAGGACATGGTCAAGAATACAATGATCATGACCCAGAAACTGATGGAAGACCAGAAAGACAACGCGCGCAGGGAAGCGGCTGTCATCATTCAGGATGCCAAGGTGCAGGGTATGCAGCTTGTTGCGAATGCCCATGGTGAGAAGATGCGGTTGGAAGCGGATATCCAGGAACTGAAGCGCCGGAAGCATCAGTTCCTTCTGGAGATCAAAAAGATCGTACAGATGCACCAGGAGATGGCTGCATTTGAGGAGGCTGGTGAAGAAGCCCCAAAAGATTCCCCCAAAGATTCCGCGCAGGAGTGAGCGTTCGGGACTCGTTGCCACCCTTTCCCTTCGCATTCAGCCGCGCGCGTCAAAAAACGAGATCATCCTGATGGATAACGGCGGCATCAAGGTCAGACTTACTGCCCCGCCAGTCGATGGGGCGGCTAATGAGGCGCTGGTCAAGGTGCTTGCAGATCGGTTTTCTATAGCCAAATCCCGGGTGGAGATCGTTTCGGGCCATACCGGCCGGGACAAAATCATGCGTATTCACGGCATCAGCGATGCGGATGCAGGAGAGTTGTTGAAGAGCGGAAGGAAATAGGGTATTATTAATCAGGGGTCAGTAGTCAGGTGAAAAACCTGGATTCTGAACCTTGGAATCCGGACCCTGAATTTTGAGAAAGGGGGGGCGACAGGCTTCGACGGGGATACAGAGGTTGGGAGTTGCATGCCGGGGTGCCATGGGGCCCGTTAAACACATGGCAAAATAGAACTGCCAATAACGAACTGGCATACGCTGCTTAATTAAGTAGCGCGTTTCGCGGCTGGCGCCTGAACGGTCGCAGAAACGTTATAACCAGGCTGGTTCTCTTGACTTCGTCCGGGGCAAGAGGATAAGAAAAACCGGGCTGGCTGAATCCAAAGCTTTCCCCGAGGCGCTGGATGAGGCGAGAGCTTAAAACGAAGGGATAAGCATGTATGAGCTTCCGGCTGAAGGTTTTCGGACGCGGGTTCAATTCCCGCCGCCTCCACCATTTTTCAGAATGTAAATATCTCACGTAGCACTTATTCCCCTATCTTGAGCATGTCAAACCATGAAAGTTATCGCTGATGAGTGAAACATTCTTGCGGATCGTGCAACTTGTTCAAAGTGGCGATGTGAAAATATCCGATCATGGTTATGACGAACTCGCGGCTGATCATATCTTCGTCAGGGATGTTATGGCAGCGGTCACCGATGCTGTCATAGTTGAGGATTATCCAAACTATCCCAAAGGGCCGTCAGTACTTGTGTTGCAGAAAGATCGAACGGGACGCGCAATACATGTGGTGTGGGGTATTCCGAAGGGAGCGTTATCACCGGCAGTCCTCGTTACCGCTTACAGGCCTGACGTGGAGCGCTGGTCGGATGATTTTTTAAGGAGAAAGAAATGAAATCAAAACACTATACGAAACTCGTGCATGAGCGGGAATACGTGGCAGAAGTGGATGTTGAATTGATTTATTCAGATGATGGCTGGTCTCCGTATCTTTCGGTAGAAGATGCTTACAAGCTGGATGATGTCCGTGAAGCTCTTCGTGAAGGCAATTTGAAGGCAGCCTCCCGTTTGGCGAAAGTTTATACCCTGACCCCGCTTACAGCATAAGTTACGCTGCTGGAAGTGAATTGACGGTAGCAAGTAAGTGCCGGGGTAGCTTTGGGAGTAAGTCGAAAAATAGCATTTCGAATAAGAATGTTATTCCCGGCAGTTGGATAAACTGTATTATGGACGCCGCCCCATTTAACAATCCAAGGTAGTCCAGTGAAGTGCAAAAGCCCCTTGAAAGTAGGGGCTTTTCTTATTTCTGCGTCCATGGTGGCCGTTACGGATTTCTTATTGCAAAGAAGTTAGGGCTCTACTAGGCCCTAAGTGCACTTAGGGCAGTTGAAGGCCTGGCGTTCAAGGCACAATCGTATGTTCCGTAAAAAAACAGGCTTGCTTTTCATGCAAAAAGCGGTAAAATCCAGCCTGTTAAAAAATTTTGCGGATCGGCGATTGCCTCGTGCTGATCATACGCTTCGGTACCTACCGACAAGGAGACTGATGATGAAACTGTATAATCTTGTAGTTGCAACGGCTGTGGTGATGTCGATCGGCGTAAGCGGGTGCAAATCAGCCAAGCAGGAAGCCCCAGCACCCGCGCCTCAGGCGCAGCCCGCGGGAGATGCGGGCCAGGCAGGCAATGCCCTTTCCGGGAAAGTGGTTGAAACGATGAATTCAGGCGGGTACACCTATGTGTCCATCGAGAACAGCGGGAAGAGAACCTGGGTTGCCTTGCCGGATACGAAAGTGAAGGTAGGGCAGCAGATCACCTGTCTACCCGGTGCGGAGATGAAGAATTTCACGAGCAAGACCTTGAAGCGAACGTTCGATAGTATTATCTTCTCCGGTGGCATCCTCTGATGCCGTAGTCTCATGACGCTTTACCCAAAGGCCGCTGTGTTCACCCAGCGGCCTTTTTTGCGTACCGCGGATAAAAAATACGGCAGTACTCGCGGATTTGCAAGGCTTGCGGTCGGAAAATAGAGGCGCCGCGCCGCCGGGTTTCCGGCAGATAAGATGGAACAGGCCTGTCGAAGGCAGAAGGTCTTCATTCTCCGGCTTTTCTCAGGTTGCGTCACATCCTTCCGCCTATGGAATTGCAGATACCTCGATTGATTCGACGCTCTCATCGCCCGTATTGTTTATTGCCGTCACGATGAAGTAATGAATCGTGCCAACCGGAAGCGATGAGATGTTCCTGCTGGTCCCGGTGATGCCGGCCTGCTGCGCGTAATAGGGACGATAGGACGTGGCATTGCCCACGGCGTCCCATCGCACCGTGACCTGTCCCGCCCTAATCACTGCGGCCGCTACGCCTCGCTGCGCAGTTGGCACACCGGCAAGCGTGGTGCCGCAGGTCTGGGCGCTTTTCGTCGATTCACCTGCGCTGTCGACCAGGGTCACGGTATAGCAACGCTCTGTCGAGGGAGGCAGCTGAAAATCCGTGAAGGTCTTGGCGATGGTTCTGGCGATATAGGACGTCGTTCCTGCGGTGTAGACGCGATATCCGAGGATGGTGCTCTGCGAATCGGTCCAATCAATCCGGAGCCGGCTGGACGAGAGCGCGGTCACCGTCGGCGCGCTGGTAAGTGCGTTCGGTGCTATCGGTGGGAAACGATTTCCCAACTGCAAAAATATCTTCAATATCGTATAATAGACCGCTGCAGAGAAAAAACGGCGCTGCGTGAGAAAGGACGCGTACTGATGGGAAATACGATAACGAGCTATACAGACGACAATCAGGCGCGCGAAGCGCTCACGAAAGCCGGATCGAAGCGGACGCTCCATGAGATTTATGGGCTCTTTTACGGTTCCCTGGCCGCGCCGGACCCGGCTGATGCTGCTGAACATGCGCCGGTGATCTTCGACGACGAAGAGGCTTCCCCTGTCATCTCCGGTGACGATGCAGAGAACGCACGCATTAACCTGTTGTCGCTCTGGAATTTTCTAAAAAAATGGGACCCGGAAAAGGATCCCTTTTACTTTCCCGAGATGGACTATCCGGACAACTACCAGGGCCTGCTGTTGCATTTGAAAGACGATCTGGCGCTGGTACAATACTTCACCGCGGGGCTCAATCTGGGCGGAACGGAAACCGAGGACTTTTCCACGGATGCAATCGATGCACTGCATGATTTGACGGAGGCGTTGACGCGATTGCAGAAAAACATTGACATGTGCGCCGCGCTGGACCCGCTCGCAGCGGATGATGACCCGGCTTCAACAGTAGCGATGCTGGATGAAATTGAGGAAATCATCGCTGACAGCATCGCCCGGGTGACCATCGGGCTGAAGCACGCGAAACGGTGAAGAAGTAGAATTAAGATGCAAGAAAAAAGAAGTAAGAGAAAGAGCGTATGACCTATAATGATATTCTGCGAAGGCTCCGGTATGCTTTGAATATCAACGATCGCAGCATGCTGGAGATATTCGGGCATGGCGGGCATTCGATCGAGCTGCAAGGTCTCAAAGACCTGCTGAAAAAAGAGGACGAGCAGGGCTATAGCGTATGCAGCGGCAAGGTTCTGCGTGCTTTTTTGGACGGATTCATTATTTTCAAACGCGGCAGGCAGGAGCCCGCGACAGGCCCAACGAAACGACCTGATCCTCAGCTGACGAACAACGGCATCTTGCGGAAAATTCGGATCGCCCTTGCTTTGAAAGAGGATGATATGCTCGGCATATTACAGCTGGCGAATATCAGGCTTTCGAAGTCTGAATTGAGCGCCTTTTTCAGGGACAAGGATCATAAAAATTACAAAGCCTGCGGTGATCAGGTCCTGAGGAATTTTTTGCAGGGTCTTGCTGTCCGGTATCGCGAGGGGGCAAAACAATAGAGGACATCCTGGCCGGAAATATCATGTGGTCGACCTATGATAGCCAACCATAAGCTCGTGATCATTATTCTGGGCATGACATTGTCATGCGTGCCAGCAGATGCATGTGGCGGACAGGAATCGTCAGGTCTTCTGGAAAAGAAGGTACACTATGCAGAGGAAATCGCTGCAAAACCAACCATTTTCCGCGAGTCGAATCTCCCTCACCTTCCCCTCAGCTTGAAGCAGGTAGAATTTCTGATAGACCACCCCCGTGTATCCATGGCGCTTGCGCACCAGTATGCCCCGTTCCTGGACAATTATCGCGTGGAAGTCCGGCCTGATCAGATGATCCATATTTCCGATCCGGGTAAGTTGTCGGGAGAAGCGGAACGTATCGATGCCCGTCCGGGCAGGAGGGTCTACCTGATTGCTGGACATTTCGACATTTTCAAGATACGCTTCAACGGGCATATGGTCCTGATGGCGGTGTATTCCGAGCGGTTTGAAAGCGCGGCAGTTGCAACAGAGGTTACAACGAGCGCCTCTATTAAGATCAACAACGTCTTCGCAGGTGCGATTGCACGGCTGGTGAATTATCTATTCCCTAAAAAAGTGGATGAAAGAATCGACCGCTTTATCCGCGCGGCGGAAAGCATCGCTGTCGGAGTGCATAAGGACCCGGCAGGATCATTCAGGAAGCTCAGCAATTCGGGAGAGGTCAGCGCCGAAGAACTCAGAAAGTTTGTCAGGTTGTTTTCTGATGGAAAAGGCATTTGAAGCGATATGATTGCATCAGTGGGCATACTGTAGTGCTTCTCTATCCAACGACAACAGGTGGTGTTCAAGGGCGAGCGGAAACTCAGATCCGGACTTATGGGGTGGAGAGCTATGCACTGACGATGCTATGCTGGTGTAGAAGGTGATCGCAACGATGGGTGGAATAACGGATCTTTCGAGTTTCGCTATGAAAATCGAGTGGAGAACCCAAAAGGTGAAACGGCATTTGGATAGTTGGTATGTCAAACCATTTCATGCGGGATGGTTAAGGAATGCCACGGAAGCTTTTTAATAGTTCGCCCGCAGTTCACCTTCGACCAGTGCCTGCAACTGCTGGTATCCGAATGTAACCAGCGGCTTCCCATTGACGAAGAACCCGGGTGTTTTCGTGACCTGCAGGGTCCTGGCGTCCGCCATGTCCTGCTGGATAACTCGGGCGATCGCGGGATCGTTCGCGTCCTTCTTCAGCAGGTCCACATTCAGCCCGATGCGGGGCAGGTGCTTCCAGAGGAGCTCGGGCCGCGCCGTGTGGTGTTCCGTCCACTGCGGCTGGGTGTCATACATAAGCTGGCGGGTCTCCCAGTACTTCCCCTGTCTTTTCGACGCTTCGAGCACCGCGCACATATAGTCCGCGCCTCCATGGAGGGGAGCATACCGGACGACAAGCTTGATTTTGCCCTGATAGGCAGCCATCATCTGCTTGATAAAGGGGTCAAAGGCGCGGCAGGTCTCGCACGCAGGGTCCATGAACTCCGTGATGGTAACCTTCGCCGCGGGATCACCGAGGACAGGCGAATGGTCGCGGACGAGAGCTTCGGCGTTTTTCCGCGTCAGGGCGGTTAAGCTCTCCTGCTTCTGCCCCGTTACCAGGAAACTGCCGATTAGGAACACCAGCATAAGAAGGATGCCTGAGATCACGACGATATGTGTTTTTTTCATGCAGCGAGTCTCCTTTTCAGGATGAAGAGCAGCGCAATGATCGCGGTAAATGCCAGGAGCGACATCAGGGGGATGGACAAAAACCCGAGCAGCTCTATGTACTTTTCCGTACAGGGAACGCCCTCGGTGCAGGGCTGGATGCTTTTCGGGATGATTCCCGCGTATAGCAACGTATGATACATTGCTACAAGCCAGCCCGTAATCGCCAGCGGAAGGGAATATTTGATAACGCCCGCATCAAAGAAAAAGAGCCCTGTGCCGAAGATCAGGACCAGCGGATAGATGCATATCCTCTGGTACCAGCAGAGTACGCAGGGTGCGAATCCCATGACCTCGCTGAAAAACAGGCTGCCGAGCGTTGCAACGCTGGCAAGAAGCCAGCAGAGGAACAGGATGGTCCAGTCTGCATTGGCGGGCTGGTTTGTGCTGGTCGTGCCCATCATAATAGATCCCGCTCGTTATTGCTATCCATCACGCGGGGACAGCTGCAATGCCCATGACGACTTTAGCCCCGTCGTTCGTTTTGCTGAAAAGCGTCGTTGTCAACAGGGAGCGATGACAAGTATGCCTGCACCAAATGATCCCGGAGAGACGCATGGGCACCCCTAGCCGTATCTCAGACTATTGACTGTTCGATGCAGCGGGTGCCTGCGAAGGCCTTCCTGGCCGCGGCCCCGAGCTTGAACCCGAGCCTGAACCTGAAGGACGTGCGCGCTTGAGGAGTTTTCGCTTTCGTTTCTGCGCTTCCAACTGCTTATTCTTTTTTTTCACCGAAGGTTTTTCGTAATGGCGCCGCTTCTTCAGTTCTCCCAGGAGGCCGTCCAACTGAAGTTTCTTTTTCAAGTCCCGCAGGGCCTTTTCGATGTTCTGCGACTGGACCCTTATTTCCATGACCTTCCTCCTCCGCCGGATCCGCCGCGCTTATCCCTTCCGCCACCACCACCGCCACCAGAGCGCTCGGTCTTGGGCCGGGCTTCATTTACCGTGATCGTCCGTTCCATGAACGAAGTGCCGTTCATCGTCGTGATCGCCTTGGCCGCATCCTCGTCCGACGCCATCTCTACGAAACCGAATCCCTTGGACCTGCCGTCAGCCTGATCGACGATGAGCGTAGCAGACAGAACCTCGCCAATTTTTGAGAATGCCTCCCGTAAATCTTCTTCGTGGGTGTTATACGACAAATTTCCAACATACAGTTTCTTCGCCATGATGCCTCCTTGTGTGATTTTCAATTTCGCACCGACGGTCTTTGCCGCACAGCGCGTTTACAAATTATTTGCATCGAACCAGTCTTCAACCAGGGAGCTCAGCCATACGTGGATGTCCGCAAAACCGCATCGTTCGCCAACCAGATTTGCTTTCGCTTTTTTTGGTTAGAAAAGGTGAGAGCAGGAAGAGTCAGAGATCGATCGCGGGTATAAGATGACATCTCGTTCTGGAATACGAGAAGTCCTCGCCCTTATAGAAGGTTTGTATGGCTATTATACAGATTTCGAGACAATTTACAAGATTTTTCCATGACTATATGACTTCGGGCCTGTATTTTTTAGAAGGAATCCTTCTTGTTAAAGACGTTACAATACGTAATGCCGTGGGTGTTGTAGTGGGAGTGTGTGTAATTGATTGATTTTAAAGCATTAACTTATCTTGTGTGACGGTGAAATGTCCTGTTTCAGCAGTAAATTGTTCGGTTCATAAGGTCAAGGCGGACGAATTCACCTGGCTGATTTGTGAGAAAGCCATGTATTTTCGTTCAGGAGACATCTGTAATATTGCATGAAATCTCCAGTCTTGGTCTGTTTCCGAAGATGGTTTTTTCTCAGCAGCTTCTTTCTTGAGGGTAATTTGTTGATAGCGAGAATTGGATTGACTTGTGTGGCTAACTTATCGTAGAACAAATGTGGCGGAATTCATTCACCCTGCCTCAATAAACCCTCTCGTAATAAATGCGTTGCCGCGGGCCCGGGTGAATGGAAGCAGGCTGTTTGTTCGGCATGATCGTCATGGCCATAAAACAGGCAATCACGTGATATTATGCAAGGGATTCACACTCCTACGCGCTGAGAAGTATTCAGCAAAGGCTTCACGGCAGCTATGACACAATCAATTTCCACTCATTTGGTTCATCATACTCTTCAGAAGGTTTTCGGATTTGATTCTTTTCGGGCGAATCAGGAAGAGATCGTCAAGGCGGTCACGGAGAAGCGTGACGTCTTCGCCGTCATGCCAACAGGCGGCGGGAAATCCATCTGCTACCAGCTTCCGGCTGTACTGATGCAGGGTACGGCCATAGTGATCAGCCCGCTCATCTCCCTGATGAAAGATCAAGTGGATGCGGCAAGGGAAAATGGCATTGCGGCTGTATACATAAACAGCTCACTTGATGCGGATGAAATCTCGGGTATTATTCGCAGGCTTAAGGGCGGCCAGATTAAGCTCTTGTATATCGCACCTGAGCGGTTCACCATGCCGCAGTTCCTTGAACTGCTGCGGGAACTGCCCCTGTCGCTCTTTGCCATAGATGAGGCGCACTGTATTTCGGAATGGGGCCACGACTTCCGGCCGGACTACCTTTCACTTTCGGCAATACCTGCCTGGTTCCCCGGCGTGCCTATCGCCGCCTTTACTGCCACTGCCACGGAAAAAGTGCAGCAGGACATTATCCGGAAGGTCGGATTGAAGGACCCTCATTGCGTGAGGGCATCGTTCAATCGTCCCAATCTCTTTTATCAGGTTGCCCCCAAAACTGATATTCATCAGCAGCTTCTCGATTTTATAGAAGGTCATGAAGGCGAATCCGGCATCATATACCGCACCACGCGGGACTCGGTCGCAACGACCGCCGAATTTCTCTCGAATCACGGCATAAAGGCGCTTCCCTACCACGCTGGATTACCAACGGAGATGCGCGATAGAAACCAGGAAGCGTTCAACCGGGATGAGGTCGCGATTATTGTGGCAACAATCGCCTTCGGCATGGGCATTGACAAGTCCAATGTCCGGTTCGTGGTGCACGCCGATCTTCCGAAGCATATTGAAGCCTATTATCAGGAGACGGGCCGCGCCGGACGCGATGGAGAACCGGCGCACTGCCAGTTGTTCTTCAGCCGCGGGGACATCCCGAGGATACGCTACTTCATCGACAAGATGGGGGATGAAGCGGAACGAACGATCGCACTTGCCAAGCTGAATCAGACCGTGCGCTTCGCCTCCCATAATGCCTGCCGTCGAAAACAGCTTCTTGGTTTTTTTGGCGAAACATATCCCGCGGACAACTGCGGCGCCTGCGATATTTGCACCGGCAATGTCACTCGCATCGATATCACGACCGATGCACAGATAGTGATGTCCGCCATGGCGCGGACGAATGAGCGCTTCGGCATCATTCATGTGATGGATATCGTCATGGGCGCGGACACCAAACGCGTGCGGGAACTCGGGCATCAAGACATCAAGACCTTTGGAGCTGGCAGGCACGGCGATAAACATTATTGGCGGTTCATTGTCAACGAACTTCTTGCGCAGGAACTCATTGTTCAGGATGGCGATCGCTATCCAGTGCTGAAACTTGCGCACAGGGGCAGGGCAGTGCTCACGGGAGGTGGCCAGGTATTTGGTCTGCAGCGGAAAGAGGCCGCGACTTCTGACCGGCGCAGGAAGATTGGGGGAGCAGGGTCATTCGATGCCTTGCTTTTTAAAAGGCTGCGGCTTGTTCGAAAACGTCTTGCCGAAGCCAATGCGGTCCCGCCCTTTGTCATTTTTTCAGACAAGACTCTTCATGAAATGTCCAGACACTATCCCGTGACTCCCGCTGAAATGCGGCAGGTGCACGGGGTCGGCGATGTCAAACTGGAGCGGTATGGCGGCGATTTTACTGCTGAGATACAGGCATACATTCAAGACAATCCCGAAATTCGCAATCCAGACAAGCGAACAGCTGGAAAAGAACAATCATAAGTATATAGCCTGCCGAAGACTTTCTGGGGATGCAGGCCACTGGTTTACACACTCTTTTCTGATATCAAAGGCATGCCATGTCAAGATGCCATCACATGCGTGATTGGGAGTTTCAATCAAGATTTACTGGATGTTGTTATGAGCTGCATATTTGGGAAATGACTGTTTTGTATAGAAAAAACATATAAAGAATAACTCCTTGACACAATAGCGACCATATGTTAAATTATTAGCACTCTGGCGCGATGAGTGCCAATCGTCTTTTCAGGCACCCAAGGGATGGTAATGGAGCTGGATGATAGAAATAGAAGAGTTCTCCAGGCTGTCATTGACAGTTATATAGGTACAGGAGCTCCAATCGGCTCCACCGTTCTGGTTAAAAACTATGATTTCGGCGTAAGTTCTGCCACGCTTCGCAACATAATGGCTGAGCTTGAAGAGATGGGGCTCCTGACCCATCCTCATACTTCGGCAGGCAGGATCCCAACCGATCTCGGATACCGCTACTATATTGACAGCTTGATAAACATTGAGAACGACGCAGAGGAACTTGAAGACCATCTCAGGCAGGCACCTCAAATGCAGAGCGACGATCTCAATGAATTGATGGAGGAGGCCAGCAGATTCCTCGCATCGCTGTCTCACTGCGCCGGAGTTGTCGTCGCACCAACAGAGCCCGAGGCAAAGTACCGGCATGTAGAGTTTGTTCGTTTGCGCGGCAGGCAGGTTCTGATCATCTTTGTGACATCGACCGGGATCGTTCAGAACAAGTTGATCGATCTGGACGAAAACATCCATCAACAGGACCTGAACCATTTCAGCGCATATCTGGATGAGGAATTCGAACGTTTTTCGCTGAACGAGGTCAGGCAGCGTCTCATCGACAAAATGCGGGAAGAGAAGCTGCTGTTCGTTCAGCTCATGGACGAAACCTGCCGGGCGAGCGTGGAAGTGCAGGAGCGCGAAAGCGAGAAGGTATATATCGGGGGCGCGACGCAGATGCTTGAGCTCCCCGAATTCTCGAATGTTAACAGTATGCGGAAGCTTCTCAAGGCTTTCGAGGATAAATACAATCTGCTCAAGCTTCTGGACCGGAGCTCAGCGGCCAAGGGTATCAAGGTCTTCGTCGGCGCGGAAAATCCCTTCTTCGAAATGCAGGGGTGCAGCATGGTGGTTGGCAGTTATAAGGCAGGTCCGAATGTTGTCGGCACGCTAGGTGTGATAGGGCCCACGAGGATGCAGTACAAGCAGGTGATTCAGGTGGTCGATTATACGTCGAAGCTGCTTTCAAAGCTTCTTGGTGAGCGGTTTCAGAGGGGGATTGGCAGATGAACGGTGATCTTGAGAATGACCGGGAGGATGAGCTTGAAGGTGCTCCTGGAGAAGAGGATGAAGAATCCTCGCCCCTTTCCCTTCCGGACAAGGTCAGGATTCTGCAGCAAACCCTGAAGCAGCGAACCGCGGAAGCAGCGGAACTGAACGAGAAGTATATCAGAACTGCTGCAGATTTTGACAATTTCCGCAAGCGAA
Source organism: uncultured Nitrospiraceae bacterium (assembly GCA_964447405.1). Classification (GTDB taxonomy): domain Bacteria; phylum Nitrospirota; class UBA9217; order UBA9217; family UBA9217; genus JALNZF01. Next base: position 98,008 of record CAYUSP010000007.1, read on the forward strand.
AACAGCGTGAAATCGAGGAGTTCCGCATGTATGCCAATGAGCAGCTGGCAACAGAACTCCTGTCCGTGGTTGACCACATGGGGCTTGCGATAAAGCATGCTGGTGAGGTTGGCGAGTCAGCGCAGGGCATGCTGCAGGGTGTTGAACTGGTGTACAAGCAGCTCATCGATGTGCTCGAAAAAGTTGGCGTTAAAAAATTTGTTTCCGATGGCGAACCTTTTAGTCCGGTCAGACACGATGCCATGCTGCAGATTGCAACCGATCAGGTTCCCGAGAATACTGTTGTCCAGACGATTCAGGACGGCTACCTGTATCACGAAAAAGTACTCCGCCATGCCAAGGTTGGTGTATCCAAAAGATCAGATGATGAGGAACCCGTGTCAATAAGCGAGGAGAAAAAGGAAGAAACCAAAGAAGAAAACAGCTTCGGTGAATAGTTGATCGGGTAAAGGCAGGTTGTTCCCTGAATCCGGGGAACATGCCCGTGCAACATTTTCATCGGTATGTCATAAGCTGAACAATCAACAGCGTAAATTCAAGGAGGATAGCATGGCAAAAGTCATAGGAATAGATCTGGGAACAACCAATTCGTGCGTCGCAATCATGGAAGGCGGCGAACCGGTCGTTATTCCCAATTCGGAAGGCAGCAGGACGACTCCGTCCGTGGTGGCGATCACCGAAAGTGGTGAACGTCTGGTTGGCCAGATCGCTAAACGGCAATCGATAACGAACCCGGATAATACGATATTTTCTATCAAACGTCTTATCGGCCGGAAGTTCGATGCGCAGGAAGTAAACGAAGCCAGGAAGCATCTGCCTTATAAGATCGTAAAAGCTGACAATGGGGATGCGCACGTTGAAATCCGCGGCAAGGTTTACAGCCCGGCGGAGGTCTCGGCGATGATCCTTCAGAAGATGAGGCAAACCGCAGAGGACTATCTGGGCGAAAAGGTGACTGATGCGGTCATCACGGTGCCGGCATATTTCAACGACAGCCAGCGCCAGGCAACCAAGGACGCGGGTAAGATCGCAGGCCTGAACGTGCTGCGCATCATTAATGAGCCTACCGCGGCATCATTGGCTTACGGTCTGGATAAGAAAAAGGACGAGACCATCGCGGTGTACGATCTGGGCGGTGGAACATTCGACATCTCTATTCTTGAACTTGGCGAAGGCGTGTTCGAGGTGAAGTCGACAAACGGCGACACCTTTCTGGGGGGCGACGATTTTGACGAACGCATCATCAGATGGCTTGCGGATGAGTTCAAGAAGGACCAGGGCATCGACCTCAGCAAGGACAAGATGGCCCTCCAGCGCCTGAAAGAAGCAGCGGAAAAAGCCAAGTGCGAGCTGTCCAACGGCATGGAGACAGAGATCAACCTGCCGTTCATTACCGCTGACGCAAGCGGCCCCAAGCACCTGCTGTTCAAGCTCTCGCGGGCGAAATTCGAACAACTGGTGGACGATCTCATCAAGCGAAGCGTTGAACCATTGAAGAAGGCGCTGTCTGACGCGGGCAAAAGCACGGAGCAGATCAATGAAGCCGTTCTCGTCGGAGGCCAGACGCGGACGCCCAAGGTCATCGCAACGGTCAAGGAATTCTTCAAAAAGGAGCCCCATCGCGGTGTGAATCCTGATGAAGTGGTGGCCATTGGCGCGGCGATCCAGGGCGCAGTCCTGACCGGACAGGTAAAGGATGTTCTTCTCTTGGATGTGACCCCGCTTTCCCTGGGCATTGAGACCCTGGGAAGCGTTACCACGAAGCTGATTGAGCGCAACACGACGATTCCGACGAAGAAAAGCCAGGTATTCTCCACGGCCTCGGACAATCAGACCGCCGTATCCATCCATGTAGTCCAGGGAGAACGGGAAATGGCGGCGGACAACAAAACGCTCGGCCGTTTTGAGCTGGTCGGCATACCACCGGCACCCCGCGGTATTCCGCAGGTCGAAGTGACCTTCGATATTGACGCGAACGGCATTGTCCATGTACTTGCCAAGGACCTCGGCACCGGCAGAGAGCAGTCCATCAGGATCACGGCATCAAGCGGCCTGAGCAAAGAAGAGATCGACAAGGCGGTCAAAGAGGCAGAAGCCCACGCATCCGATGACCGCAAGAAAAAGGAAGTAGCCGAGGCCCGGAACGAGGCAGATACCCTTATTTACTCCGTCGAAAAGTCAGTTTCCGAATACGGCTCAAAACTGCTTGAGTCCGAGCGCGCCGATATCCAGCGGACGCTTGAGCAGGCGAAGAGCGTCAAGGACGGCACCGATGTGGAGGCAATAAAAAAGGCGGTTGCGGACCTGGCAAAAGCTTCGCACAAGCTCGCCGAGGAAGTATATTCCAAGATGAACAAGGGGCAGGCCGGTGGAGCAGGTACTGCCGGCGGCGGACCGGGCGGAGACGGCAAAAAACCCGACGAAAAAGTGGTTGACGCGGAGTTCGAGGAAGTGGACAAGGATAAAAAATAGATTTACTGACATTCAGCGGGGATAGCAGGCAGCGATGGCGCCTGCTATCCTCTTTTTGCGTTCATGGACATGCCCCGATGCAGGATAGATGGACTGTTGCCGCGCGCAGCCTCTTCCTGTACCCCTCAATGCTGCACGAAGAGCAAGCACTGATACTTCTGCGAGCGAAGAAGGATCTTGAGAACCAAAGGATAATATGGCGAAAGATTATTACGAACTGCTCAACGTCGGCCGGAACGCAACTGACGCTGATCTCAAACGGGCATATCGGAAGCTGGCTCACGAGCATCATCCGGACAAAAACCCCGGAAATAAGGCCGCTGAAGAGAAGTTCAAGGAGATCAGCGAGGCGTATGCGATCCTTTCAGATCCCCAAAAACGTGCATATTTTGACCAGTATGGCGTAGCTCCCGGAGCGCAGGGCGCGGGACCCGGCGGATTCGGCGGCGCGGGCATGGGAGATATCTTCGGCGATATCTTCGAGGAATTTTTTGGCGGCGGTCGCGGCAGAACGAGGGCCACTGCCGGCGATGATCTTCGTTATAATCTCAAAATTGCATTTGAGGACGCTGCTTTCGGAACAACGACAAAGATACGCGTCCCTCGCTGGGAGCGCTGCGCGGACTGCGATGGATTGGGAGCGAAATCCAAGGACGGCATTATAACCTGCCAGTCGTGCCAGGGCGCGGGGCAGGTTCGTTCTCAGCAGGGCTTTTTCAGCATCAGCCGAACCTGCTCCCGTTGCGGGGGGGAAGGAAAAACGATCACCGATCCCTGCCCGGCATGCAGCGGTAGAAAACGGATTGAAAAGGAGCGTACACTATCGGTCAAGATCCCGGCTGGTGTGGAAACAGGCAATACGATCCGGCTTACCGGTGAGGGCGAAATTGGCACTCACGGCGGACCGCCCGGCGATCTCTATGTTTATCTCATGGTTGAGGACCATCCGCTGTTCAAACGCGAAGGCCAGGATATCATCTGCGATGTACCGATCAGCTATGCGCAGGCTGCGCTTGGCGCGGAGATAGAAGTTCCCACACTGAGCGGTAACACCAGGCTCAAGTTGGCAGCCGGCACCCAGCCTGGGCATGTCTCGCGGCTTCGCGGCAAGGGCTTTCCCCATCTTCGGGGCTCAGGCAGCGGTGACCAGCTTTGCCGCATCGTCGTTGAAGTACCCACGAAACTGACTACAAAACAAAAGGAACTACTCCAGGAATTTGACCGGCTGAACAGTGAGAATACCAATCCGATCACGAAGGGGTTTTTTGACAAAGTGAAGGAAGTATTCGGTGACCAGACGAAGAAATAGGGCACTTCGGTGCCAGCTTTGCCGAAGCACTGGTGAAGCTGCATACATACAATATGCAGTGAGAAAATTCGACCGCATTCAACAGCTCATGGGCCAACAGCCCGCCAAACGATACACGTTGGCTGGTTTTCCATCAGCCTTGCCGCACCCGCCGTGTTCTCCCCTGACGTCCCCCGGCTCCCCTATTATGCTATAATAAAAAAAGAGAAAAAACCCAGGATTTGCACAGTTCTCATTGCTCGCCGGTATGCAGGTGATGAAATTATTGACCTGTCCGATATGCAATTTTATCGTAGACTACGATTAGTGAAAGGAGATTGGCATGGATGCATTGGAAATGGCCGTTAAAATGGAGAAGGACGCGATCACATTCTATATGGAAGCGGCACGGAAAACGAAATTTCCTGTTGGCAGGAAGATGTTCCAGGCAATAATGGAGGATGAACAAAGGCATCTCGACATGATTTCGCGGATCATCAAAGGCATGCAGGTCACGCACAAGGACGTAAGCCCTATGGCAAATGTCAAAACAGTATTCGAGTCCATGAAGGATGAGATGTTGAAGAAGGTGCTGGCTACTGCGGACGAACTGGAAGCGTTCAAGATCGCCATGCAGATGGAAAAGGAAGGAAAAGCCTCCTATGAAAAGATGCTCGCGAAGGCATCTTCAGACAAGGAGAAGGACCTGTTCAAGCGCTTAATTCAGGAGGAAGAGCAGCACTACGCGATTTTTGCGAATACGCACCAGTTCCTTGCTGATACTGGGAACTGGTTTATGTGGGATGAGCGGGGGATCGTGGAAGGCTGATGCAGCTCGTCATGGGTGAGACCACGAAGAGTGCATGGTCATTGATTTATCAAGAGACCGCGGGAGACCGTGATGCATGCAATGATAATGAGAAGAGCCCGGCGGAAGCCGGGCTTTTTTAGTCGTGCAGATCGTCCCCCTCCCTTAAATCAGCAAGAGCTTTTGCATTTGCAGGTTACCGCCATTTTCTTGGTAACTTTTTTGATCGTCATAGCTTCTCCTCCTTTCCTGGTTAATGAGAACAGGGCCAATAAATCCAATAAAGAGCAGTTCAGCCACAAAAATCACATAAAACACGAAAAATTCCAGTAGTCCTTTAGAGAAATAATATCACCAAGCAGGTGATTGTTTTTTTAGCATTAAGATGTTGTTTCTTCTCTGTGAATTCTGTGACGTATGTGGCCAACAGTCGTTTCCAGGATAAACGATGCATGAATGTGTATTGTTCTCACACACCGGCACGTGAATGAATTTATTCTATCAGACCATAAAGCGTACAGCGGTATGGATCTTTTTTACCTTTTCCCGCGACGAGCTCGGCACGATATCGGCACCCTCCCCGGCATATGTCAACATACTCGCAATCGCATGAAAGGTCCTGAAGGCGCACCGGCTGGACCCTTTTCCATGCCTCATGCAATCCCTCGCTCATCGTGCCGACAGGATGGTCCCGATAAAAAGTACATTTTGTAAAGCTTCCATTCGCCATGAGCGCCATGAGGTGCAGCCCGCAGCCATAGCCCTGGATTGAAGAATGCAGGCCGCCACCGTATCCATAGCCAAGATATTTACCGCCCTCTCCAGGGGTGACGATAAGGTCAGCGTTTTCCTTTAGTCGTCCCGTAGTGCACGGTATGTCCACGGTCCAGTCCTTGATGCCCATTCCCTTGAAGAGGCGTTCCATGCCGTCAAAGTCCCCAAGATTCTCACGGTGGACCATGGTGGAAACGGACACCGTGAATCCCGCATCAAGGCAGTGTTTCATGGCTTCTATGGTTTTTCGGTAGGTTCCGTTTCCTCTGAGTCTGTCGTGTGCTGCTTCGAGCCCGTCTATACTGACCTGGATTTCGTCCATTTTGAGCGTTTTGATGAGCTCTTTGGTCAGGAGAATCCCATTCGTGAAGAGGACCTTTCTCACAAAGAAATCAGGCAGCATATCATTGATTTCGCCAAACTTGGTATGCACAAGCGGTTCACCACCCGTGAACAGCACGCGCAGACCCTGCATGTCCTCGAACTCACGCAAGGCTGCGGCAACCCCTTTTGGAGAGAGCTCCGCTTCACTCGCTTGGTCGATATAGCAGTGTTTGCATCTTAGATTGCAGGCTTCCGTGAGCTGGAGTTCAAGGTAACGAAGGGAGGGAATCGGAGATTGTTTAAGAGCCGGCCGCTTGACCGGCACTTTTTCCGTCGTAAGCAAGCCTTCATCGATACAATAATCGATGAAGGCGCTGTCCTTTGAATTGCATCCATCAAGCGAAACGCAACGAGATAAGAAACGAAAAGAGTCTGGATCCAATTCGTACAGCTCATCCTTTGCGATCTGATAGATCGAGGGCGATTCGAGCCATTTCAATACCGCACGCCGGGTGAGGTAGTAACTCATAGGGTTATTATAGCACTGCGTAGGGTTTTTTGTTATAATAGCCCCAAATGAACAATGCTCATCCGCTTGAGAGATCGCTTTGCGAGAGATACTGCGTTTATTATAAACCTGGTAAAAACGAGGAACTTGCTTGCAGAGGATATGTTGTTGTTGAGCAGCTGCTGCACCGAAAAACGATCATTGTCCCTGACGCCGGGGGGAGGTCATTCGACCTCAATAAGGCTGAACTTCTGATGCAAAGACTGTGTGCATCATGTGATTTTCGCGAGAACGATTGTGATTTTACAACAGACCGAGCTGCTTCACCCTGCGGAGGATTTTTACTCCTTGCTCAGCTGATCGAGCGCGGAGCGATCGCGGTTGACAACATCCCCTCATAACTGTCGTGCATTTCGCCCATCAAAGAGACTTATGGACTATTCAATAAAAATCGGCGGAGAGGCCGGGCAAGGAATTCAGACCATCGGTGATGCCCTGGCCCGCGTTCTGTCAAGGCTCGGCTACCACGTTTTTAGCCATCAGGACTATGATTCCCGCATCAGGGGCGGCCACAACATCTACCAGGTCCGTTGTTCGGACAAGCCGATCGCCGCTCCCCGTGAGAGCATAGACATTCTTGTGGCTCTTGACCTTGACAGCGTGACCCTACATGATCGCGAGCTGCGGGAACACGGCCGGATTCTGTATGATTCCGCATCGCTTAAACTCAAAAAGTCCGGAGACCGAATTCTTGATGTGCCCTTTGACAGACTCGCGCTGGAACAGGGCAATGACAAGATTACCGCGAACACGGTGGCTACCGGAGCTGTGCTCGGCATGCTTGGCCTGGACCTGGCCCCGCTTCTGGAATATCTCTCAGCAACCTTCAGGAGCAAAGGCGATGCAGTTATTTCTGCAAACAGGAATGCGGCACAGGCGGGGTACGACTTTGTCGTGCAGCACTGTTCACAATGTATCATTACCCCATCCGCCAGCGCAGGGAAGGGGATGATGCTGATCGGCGGTACAGAGGCCATCGCAATGGGCGCGCTTGCCTCAGGATGCAGGTTTTATTCAGCATACCCCATGACCCCCTCAACAGGGATCATGAACTATCTGGCATCAAAGGAAAAGGAATATGGCGTAGTGGTGGAGCAGGCCGAGGATGAAATCGCAGCGATCAACATGGCGCTGGGCGCATCCTTTGCGGGTGTCCGCGCAATGACAGGAACATCCGGGGGAGGATTCAGCCTCATGGTGGAGGGGGTGTCGCTCGCAGGCATGACGGAAACGCCAATCGTTATTGCGATGGGCCAGCGTCCCGGACCGGCAACAGGTTTGCCCACACGGACGGAACAGGGGGACCTCCAATTCATTCTTTCTGCAGGGCACGGCGAGTTTCCCCGGCTCGTTTTTGCACCCGGCACGCCGCGGCAGGCTTTTTTTCTTACGAATAAAGCCTTCGATATGGCGGAGAAATATCAGGTCCCCGTATTTATCCTCTTCGACACCTATCTTGCCGATACCCAGTGGACGTTCGAGGGTTTTGATCTTTCCCGGTTGCGTTATCAAGACTACCGGGTGAGGGGAGAAGCATTCCAAAACCTGGCAGAATATCAACGTCACGCTATTACTGCCAGCGGTGTATCTCCGCTGGGCGTACCGGGAGATGCAAAACACCTTGTTGTCACGGACAGTGACGAACATGATGAGGACGGCCATATCAGCGAAAATGCAGCCATGCGAGTTGCGATGGTGGAGAAGCGGCTGCTTAAAAAAATGCCTTTGATCAGGCGGGAGATCACGCCGCCTTTTCTGTATGGCGATAAGAATCCCCGCGTGGTGCTCGTTGGCTGGGGTTCGACTTATGGCGTGATGAAGGAAACAGTCGACGCATTGGCGAAAACAATCAGCATCGCCATGCTTCACTTCAGTGAAGTGTATCCGCTTCCGGATCGTGAACGTTTTGACTATGTCCGGCTCATCGAAAAGGCAACATACCCGATCTGCATCGAGCACAATGCGACTGGACAGTTCGCGCGCCTGCTCCGATGTGAGACAGGATTCGAGTTTCCGGCGCATATTCATAAATTCGATGGACGCCCGTTCACCGTGGAACAGCTGACAGGAGAGATCAATGGCCACCTTGGAAGGATTTAGGGGACAGGTTCCGACCTGGTGCCCGGGGTGCGGTAATTACGCGATCCTGAAGACGTTCAAGGATGCCATGGTGGAGCTCAGCCTGGAGCCGCACCAGCTCACGCTCGTCTCGGGTATCGGGCAGGCAGCGAAGTTCCCCCACTACACGAAAGGCAACACGTTCAACGGCCTGCATGGCAGGACGCTGCCGGTGGCGACCGGAATCCGTCTGGCGAACAGCGGGATGCTTGTGGTGGCAGTTACCGGCGACGGGGATTGCTACGGCGAGGGCGGCAACCATCTTCTTGCGGCAATGCGTCGGAATATCAATGTGAAGCTCTTTGTACACGACAATCAGATCTATGGTCTTACCAAGGGCCAGCCGTCGCCCACCACTATGGAGGGCACAGTCGCAAAGAACACTCCCTTTGGCGTTATTTCCGGCCAGTTCAATCCGATGGCGCTCGCCGTAGCGATGGATTGCAGCTTTGCGGCCCGGGGCTTCGCAGCCGACACAGGCCATCTCAAGGGGGTGATGATGGAGGCGATCAATCACAAAGGATTCGCACTCCTCGATATCCTCCAGCCCTGTGTAACGTTCAACAAGGTGAATACGTATGAGTGGTACAAACAGCGTGTCTATCATATCGAACCCGATTATGATCCCAATGACCGGCTGGCAGCATTCGCAAAGGCACTCGAGTGGGGAGACCGGATTCCGATCGGCGTGATCTACAGGAACCAGAGGCCCGCGTTCGAGGAGCGGATACCCATGATCGCGGATACACCGCTCGTGCAACATGCTGTCGATCAACCGAATATAGCAGGGACACTGAAAGAATTTTACTAGAGCGTTCGCAGGAACAGGTGATGTGATGACGAATACTGCTGATATGAACTGGCAGAACAAGCGTTCCAAGTACATATTAGAGAACATCAAGGATGTCATATGGGAGCTGGATGCGCGTCTGGTATTCACGTACGTGAGCCCGCGCGACAAGGATATCCGCGGGTATGATCCGCACGAAGTCGTGGGGCAGCATTTGTTCACCTTCCTGACCGATGCCTCACAGCAATATGTATTGAAAGCCACGACCGACTACGCGCGGACGGGCCAGCAGGGGCAGTTTTCCTCTGTTGTTCTTCCTGATGTGCAGCAGATCTGCAAGGACGGGCATATCATCTGGACGGAGATCACGATCAATCCCGTCATCGAGAACAATGTCCTCGTGGCATTCGTGGGCCTCAGCCGTGATATCACCGAAAGGAAGCTGGCAGAAGGCAAGATGCGCGAATATAAAGAACGCCTTGAGCAGCTGGACCAGCAGCTAAAGAGGCTCTCCACATCGGACATCTCGACCAGGGTGGTCTATAACCGCGACAAGCTCGATAAGATATTTTTTGAGGAGCTGACCCGGGCGAAGCGCTATAAGGTGGCATTCTCCATGGTGGTTTTCAATGTCGACTCCTTCAAGCGGATCAACGATGTCTATGGAAACCTGAAAGGTGATGATATCCTCGCGGAACTGGAGGGCGTTGTTACCTCGTTCATTCGGGACAACGACAGCGTGTTCCGGCGCGGAGGCGACGAATTTATCGCCATGCTTCCCCATACGAACAAGGTTCAGGCACAGACGCAGGCCGAACGGCTGCGGCAGGCCATCGAATTGCACCAGTTCACTGTCTCCGAAAAGATCACCATCAGCGCGGGAGGCACCGAATATATCGAGGGAGATACCATGGAAAGCGTGCTCTCCCGAGCGGATCAGGCGCTGTATATCGCGAAACGGGGCGGTCACAATCAGGTGGCCGTCAGGTAGCGCTCTCCGACAAGTGCAGCTTGGCAGGCCTCTGCTGCTATGCATCCCCGTCACAAGCGGTCAATAATGCAAAACACAACCCAAAACAACGTGCGAACGAAAATATGTCAAGAACAACCAAACGCCGGCTAAAAAAGATCGGTCTTCCTTCCGAATCCCTCGTCTACACCGGCGACCAGTCGGGCAGAACCATCAGCATCACGATCATCGACTATAATGAGCAGGCATTCGAAGAACGCCAGGTGCAGAGCGCCGACGAGTGTCTCCCCTACCGTGCGAAGCCTACGGCCACGTGGATCAACATTGACGGAGTCCATGATTCCGTTCTGCTTGAAAAGCTCGGCGAGGGCTTCGGACTGCACCGTCTCGTGACGGAGGATATCCTGAGCGTGGTCCAGCGGCCGAAGGTGGAGGACTACGGAGACTACCTTTTCATCGTGTTTAAGATGTTGACGTACGATGACCGCTCAGGCTACGTTGTGCCGGAACAGGTGAGCCTGGTCGTGGGAGAGAACTTCCTGCTTTCATTCCAGGAAGATGTGAAAGGGGACGTGTTCGGCATGATCCGCGACCGCCTGCGCGTCGGGCGCGGCAAGATCAGGAAGATGGGTGTTGACTATCTGGCCTATTCCCTGCTGGATGCCGTCGTAGACAACTACTTTGCCGTTCTCGAGAAGTTCGGGGAGCAGATAGATCTTGCTGAAAAGGAATTGATCGAACGACCCACGGACCGGACCCACCAGACGATCTATCGTCTGAAGCGTGAACTGCTGCTCCTGCATAAGAGCGTCTGGCCCGTCCGCGAGCTTGTCGCGGCGCTGCTCAGGATCGAATCGCCTTTGGTCCGGGAAAGCACGATGCCGTATTTTCGCGACATCTACGATCACGCGATCCAGGCGATCGACACCATCGAGATCTACCGGGAAATGCTGTCCGAAATGATCAGTATCTATCTTTCCAGCGTCAGCAACAAGCTGAATGCCGTGATGAAGGTGCTGACCATCATTGCCACCATCTTCATGCCGCTTACCTTCATCGCCGGTGTGTACGGCATGAACTTCAAATACATGCCGGAGCTCGAATGGCACTGGGGATATCCCCTGGTGTTGTTCGGCATGGCTGGCATCAGCGCTGTCATGATCTACTATTTTCGAAAAAAGAAGTGGATGTGAGGGACAGGTTTCAGGGACCGGGGGCATGGAATCAGAGAATGCTGGAAATGTATCGCTCTTAATTCTGGACCCTGCATTTAAAGTGACCTGAGCCTCAGCGGTTTCAGACGTCTCTTCCTGGTTACTGTACCCTGGTCACAGGACCCTGAAATGAATCTATAAGGCTTTATGGTTTTACGGAACAAACATCGTCTGGCGGCGCTCCTGGCGCTGGTCATCGGGCTTCTGACCGTCGTCGAAGGGGGAATCGTCCTGCTCGGTCTCGAGACCAAGCCGTACCCCGTTCTTCCCTGGCTCCTCCGCTATAACGTAGCGATGGGCTTCGTTTCCCTGGCAGCAGGTCAAGGTCTGTGGAGGGAGCAGAGACGGGCGGAGACTCTATCACGGATCATCCGTAACTGCCATGGCCTGGTCTTTTTGTCGATCGCGGCCATGCACCTTTTCGGAATGACCGTGGCCGTGAACAGCATCATGGCGATGCTGCTCAGGACAGTGATATGGATCGTGATTAGTTTCATGATCCAACGGAAGGAAGGGCAGAGGTAGCGAGGCATGTCACAATACAAGGGTGACCCGCAGAGCTTCTCGTTCGACAGCAAACATCATAGGAATGTTGCCGGTGCAAATATCATTTTGTAGTATACCAGGGGCAGAAAGCCTGGATATGAAATGAACGTAAATTCTTTGATCACAACGTATGCAGCAAAGGCGCAGTGATGCTCGTAAGCGATACATGTCAAAAGTAAAGCATAAGAGGCTGCTATGAGACACTGTTCTGATCATAAAATAAACAAAACAGCGGTCATCGACATAGACAATACGCTCTGGCAGTTCTGCGACGCCTTCGCCGAGGAACTGCGGAAGATCAGCCCGGCGTTTCCGCCCATTGAAGAGTGGACGACCTGGAACTTTTTTGTCCCGCATTGCACGGAAGAGCAGTTCATGGCAGCCGTGGACGCGGTCCATGCACGCCAGGATAGCGACGAGCACCAGCCCTATCCCGAAGCGAAAGGTTTTCTCCGGTCGCTGAAGAAACAGGGATATCACGTGATCATCGCGAGCCACAGGAGAGCGGAGATGCAGGGTCCGACCGAACGGTGGCTCAAGAAACACGAGTTGCAGTATGACGATCTGCATCTCTCGTTTGACAAGAGCGTGTTGTTCAAGGATGCGGCAGTGGTGGTGGACGATGCGCCGCATACGCTGGAAAAGGCGGTGGCGAGCAGGGCGATCGGGGCGGGGCTGCTGTTTCCCTGGAACAAGGCGTACGCGGGGAATGGGTTTGGCTTGTTCAATAACTTGAATGAAGTTATGGATTATATCCGGATGAGATACCCTAATTCTTAATTGATGTAATTGGGCGATCGGGGCAGGGGGAGTGAAGAACAGTGAAGAAATATGAACAGTAAAGATCTGAACCGGATATGCTGCTTTATCATGGGGAAATGACAAGCAGCACGAATGTCAATTTTAAAGACTGCCCCAATAAGTACAGGAGGATAAGACCATGGCAAAGTTTTCGAATACCTGGACGCTGATGAGTGCATCTTGGGATCTGCTCAGGAAGGACAAGGAAATACTCGTGTTCCCGCTCATCTCGGGGATCTGCTGCCTGATCGTGCTCGCGTCGTTTGCGATCCCGGTCATCATGAGCAACGGGATACTTACTGACAGCGCGTCAACGCAGTCGTCGCCAATCGGTTACGGCATGCTCTTCGTGTTCTATTTCTGCAGTTACTTCATCATCACCTTTTTCAATACGGCGATCGTGGCCTGTGCCGCGCATCGCATGGGCGGCGGCGAGCCCACGGTTTCCTACGGAATGCAGGCCGCGTTCGACCGGTTCAACCTCATTCTCGGATGGGCCGCGCTCCAGGCGACGGTGGGATTGATCTTGCGCATGATCGAAGACCGCTCGGAGTGGATCGGAAAGATCGTAGCCGGACTTCTGGGCATGGCCTGGACCGTGACGAGCTTCCTGGTCGTGCCGGTCCTGGTGATCGAGAAAAAAGGACCCATCGACGCAGTGAAGGAATCCGCAACGCTCCTCAGAAAGACTTGGGGCGAACAGTTGATCGGCAACTGCAGCTTCGGTCTCGTGTTCCTGGTCCTCGCTATTCCGGCTTTCATCTTCGCGTTCCTCGGGTTCATGAGCGGAAGCGGCGCCGGGGTGCTCATCGGCCTTATCGTGGCGGTTCTGTATATCATCGGCCTGGCTTTGGTCCAGTCCGCGCTTCAGTCGATCTTCCAAACAGCGCTGTACCTGTATGCCCGGGACGGTAAAGCACCGCAGGGTTTTGAAAACGCAGGATTGGCGCATTCGGTGGCTGCGAAGGGTTGACAGAACACAATGCACGGAGAAAGACTTGACCCTCTTGCGGCTCAAAGCGATAATGTCCAACAGTATGGACCTGATAATCATATAAAGGGCACCTCCGAGCATACCAGAACAGTTAA
>CAYUSP010000008.1:0-87605 GCA_964447405.1 uncultured Nitrospiraceae bacterium
AGCTTAACTGTTCTGGTATGCTCGGAGGTGCCCTTTATATGATTATCAGGTCCATGAAGTAGCGGGCGTAGAGCTTAAAATAGGTATGGATGGCGCCGATGCGTATCTTGCCCTGCTCCACGAGTTTCGCGTGCAGCTCCATGTGCTCGGACAGTGACAGCACGGACTGGACCAGGTGGAGATTCCGCACCCGCGAGACATCGGTCTTAACCAGGTTCTTTGCGAGGAAGTCAGCCTGCTTCTGATTGTTGCCTTCTATGCAGAGTCGGTCTCCTGGTTCGATCACTGTTTCGAGAAGTCACACGATGTCTGCAGCAGCTACTTCTTTGCCAATGGAAAAAGGAGCAGCCCGCTTCAGGCGATCCCGATAGTTTTGCATTTGGAAATTATTGCAGAATGGGATAATGACAACGCGTATACCATAGTACGAACACTATATCTTGTCAATTGCTATTGGCCGCGACCGTGTCTGCATGGCTAATCAGCATTTAAAATTATATGATGTCAGGATTTTAACCGTAGTCTTTTGCGTTTGAGGGTTGGATGTTTTTCAGGAAGGGTTGGGCTGGTTATTTTTGCAGCGGCGGTTTCGCCCGGAGGTAGCGTATGCCGGTGAAGATAAGAAGTGCCGCGAACACACTGCGCAATGACCCATCAGCCATGTTGTGCGCGATCGATCCGCCTAGTACGGTACCGAGCAGCACTCCCGGCACCATGCCCCACAGGAGGGAGGCGCGGACATTGCCGAGCCGCCAGTGGGTATAGGCGCCGACGCTTCCCGCGGGGACCATGACGAGCAGCGCGGTGCCCTGCGCCATGTGCTGATCGAATCCCGCGAGCAGTACCATTGCGGGAATCATGATCGCTCCACCGCCGACGCCCATCATGCCTGACGAGAAACCCGCCACAGTGCCGGTCAACAGAAGAATGATGGCTTTTGCCATCCCAACAGAGGGAATCTGCTGCGCAACAAGATACGGTTTCAGCAGCATGAGGCAGGCGATGATGATCATATATCCGCCGAATGCTCGTTTGAGCTTCCACTCAGGAAGGGAATGGGCGAAGCGCGCACCCATGCGAGCAGTGATTACGGCAGTCGCAGCCATCAGGAGCGAAGCCACGACATCAAGCGAGCCGTTCACTGCATAGGTGATTGCGCCTGCGAGGCCGGTGAACACGAGGGCAACGAGGCTGATGCCATGGGCCCGGTGCTGATCCAGTTTCATGATGCTGACCATGAGCGGGATCGAAACAATCCCTCCACCGCCGCCCGTGATGCCGCCGAAGAATCCGGCAAGAATGCCGATCAGAAAGCTCATGGTAAGTACCGTAGTGGTGGCTGGGGAAAAAGGGTGAAAAGAGGAAGTACCACAGCGGAAGCCTCGAAGATAAAGTAAAAGGCGTGCGATATTTCAGCCCGATCCAAGAAGGACGTATTGCATCGGGATGCGAAGGATTTTAGTCGTTCGTCTTGCCCACATCAGGATTCAGGGACCCGTACTCCTGACCGAACTGGTTTGCCGCTGAAACGCCGACTTCCTGCAGCATCCTTCCATAAGTGTCCTTGACCAGCTCAATGGAGACGGAGAGGTCTTGCGCAACTTTTTCCAGTGTTTGGCGATGGGCAAAATGGCGTTCAGCGATCATGATCTTCAGAAAATCGGCCTGGATAAATGTTTCCAGTTCCTTGTCCTGAATCGCAAAGCTGTCATAGGCCTGGCGAAGGGTCTTGCCCCCTGCGAGGGACTCCCGGAACCGGTTCACCGCTTCCGTATAGATAGCGTCTTCTTCGGGTGTGAATTCCTTGAAGCTGAACTCCGGCATGGTCTGCTTTCCGGCTCTCTTCTTGTTTTTTTTCATGATCGCGTCCTTCTTGAGTTATTGGCACTACCTTGCTGCTGCATGCTTCTATGCCGGACTACAGCATCCGCTTCTCCCTCGGTCTCCGCTCAGGTACCTGTGGGTGTCCGGTCTTCTCTTCATTCCACTCCAGTGACACATAGAGCGCGCAATAGCAGCTTCCGAATTCCTTGATGTCCTGATCTCGATACACGCAGGGGCAGACGATGTCCGCGTCCTTGTCCCGCACACCCGAAGCGAGGCGGCACGGGCATGACCGGTAGCCATACCTGGCTTCATTGGTCAGCAAGCCCTGCAGGATGTCGAGGACGAACGGCTTGTCCTTGTTCAGCCGTATGCCCTGGGATTCGGCGTACTTTGAAAGTATCTTGTGGAGGTCTTCCGGTGTCATTTCAGGTTCAGCGCTTTTTTAATCTTCTCTTCATTGAAGCCCACGATGATGGTGTCATCGATGCAGATGGTCGGGAAGGTGCAGTCGGGATTATACTTTTTTACTTCATCCATAATCCGCTGCCTCTCCTCGCCCGTGAGCATGTCCACATCAGTGGCCTCGACTTCCACGCCATTTTCCTTGAAGAACCTTTTCGTGCGGATGCAATGCGAGCAGGTGCTGAGTGTGAAGAGTTTGATTTTTGGCTTTTTCGGCTGCATGCTCTCTCCTTCGTTTCCGGCGCGAGCAATATACCACGGGTGGCAAGCGGGATGCAAATGATTTTGGGCGGAGCGGTGGACGGATTAGAACGATCAGGGATAGGGATTACGAACGGGTGTTGGCGCGTTCTTCGGGCATGGCAGCGGATTTTTTCCGCATGCGGGGCTCGTGCGAGGTGTTCATGCTTTCGATAAACTTCTGTCTGGCGCCCTGGGGAATGCGTAATACATAGGGCGAAGCCCCAGGGGGCGTTGTGTCCTGTCTCAATTCGGGATTCAGCAGCTTTATACGCTGGTACGTGGTTCCCGCGAATTGAGCAGCGCGGTGCAGGCCCATACTCCTTGGTATTGTTACCTCTTCGAACACGAACGGTTCTACTGCCGGCTGTATGAACCCGAACGCCGGAAGATTCGAAGCGATGATCGCCACGGCCATATATTTAGGAACGTAGTTCCGTGTTTCCCGGGGGATCGAATTGGTATCGTGCAGGTTCCAGAAATCCCGGGTCTGAGATGCAAGCACTGCGCGCTGGACCTTCGAAGAGCCTGCATTGTAGGAGGCGAGAGCCAGCGGCCAGGATCCGAACTGTGCGCGCAGGTCCTGGAGGTGAACCGCTGCCGCGCGTGTAGACTTGACCGGATCCCGGCGTTCATCCACCCATTGATCCATTCTGAGTCCGTACTGCCTGGCTGTAGAGGGGACGAACTGCCAGGGGCCAACAGCATTGGCATGGGACACTGACTGAGGATTGAATCCGCTCTCGATGATGGAAACGTAGATCAGGTCCTCGGGAACACGGTACTCCTTGAAGATCTGCTTCATCATGGGATAATACTGAGCCGAGCGATTGACCCAGCCCTGAAGCGTGGGTCTGCCATCTTTCTGAAAGTGGTCGATATAGTCCATGACTTTGAAGTGCAGCGGTGTGGGCAGGCTGTTTGCGGTGCCTGCAGCGGAAGCCTCTGCTGCTCCGATGGTATCGGAAAGGGCCGGCAGATACGAGTTCGAGGATGACGTTTTCGCGATCTCATAGGTTGACGATGCAAGGCTGCTCGGGAAAGGCAGGATCGCTGTCATGATGAATAATGCGCAAAGCGTTGCCGTGCGCAGCACGCAGGTGATGGATCGAAGGGCTGCCAGACGAGAGTGAACGCTCGTCGGTCTAGCGATACCTGGTCGGGGAGCCGGCGCCCGCTTACGCGGTGTACGCGCCGGGATGGACGATGGACTTGCTCGCCTGGGGGAACGAACGCGAGCGTTTCCGGGTGATGCAGTTCGCGAGGCCGAAACGGTTTCTTTTTTTAGCCTGGTGCGCGGAGCAGCAGTCGGCCTGGTTGTCCCCGCTTTTGCTGCACGGTTAGCCGCTGCTTTTACGGGGATTGAATTAACCCGCTTGCGGACTGTTACGGTTTTGTTAATGCTGTCCAGTTCGTCTATGGTTCGTTTGATTGGCATATGGGTACGTTCCTATCGGCAGCCTGATACGATTCCTTTAATATAAACAGTATAGCACGCAACAGTCTTTTCAGTCGGAAATTGCTTAATCTTGCAAAAAGTTGCGCTATGTAATTGACAAGTTGCGCATATTTATCTACCGGTAGCGCAGAGGAGTGATATACTTTCAATTATTATCGCTGTGATCCGGAGGTTGGTGAATGCAAATTCATAAATGGCTTGCGAATGGATTCTGCGCTGCTATCGTCCTTGTCAGCATCATGGTAATACCGGGCTGCCGTCAGGATGCGGTTCCGAAGAAGATCAGTCTGGAGAACCGGCAGGAACTTAAAAAAAATACCGTGCCGCAGGAACAACACCTTCGCATTGCCGTGGGGGGGATGATCACTCCGCGCGACGGCTTCATTTACTACCGTCAGCTCATTGACTATATCGGAAAAAAAACGGGTATACCGATCGAGTTCGTTGATCGAGAAAAATACGAAGAGGTCAATCATTTATTGAAGATAGGGGATGTGGATGTGGCTTTTGTCTGCAGCGGCCCCTACGTTGACGGCCGCCGGGAATTCGGCATGGAGCTCCTGGCAGCGCCGCAGGCATACGGCCAGCCTGTCTATTACTCCTATATCATCGTGCATAAGGACAGTCCTGTCACGCAATTCGAGGAATTGAGGGGAAAGGCCTTCGCCTTTGCAGATCCGGATTCGAACTCCGGCAAGCTGGTGCCCGAGTATATGCTGGCAGTCATGAATGAAACGCCGGACACGTTTTTCAGCAAATACGTCTATACCTACGGGCACGACAAATCCATCAAGGCTGTTGCGCAGGGCCTCATGGACGGCGCGGCAGTGGACAGCCTCATCTGGGACTATGCTAACGCGAGGAATCCCCAACTCACCGCGAAGACGAAGATTATCAAAAAGTCTCCCCCCTACGGGATACCTCCGGTCGTGGTCAGGCCTGGTCTGGATGTTGAGCTGAAGAAAAAACTGAAAAACGTC
The DNA here is from genome assembly GCA_964447405.1 of uncultured Nitrospiraceae bacterium. Taxonomy (GTDB): domain Bacteria; phylum Nitrospirota; class UBA9217; order UBA9217; family UBA9217; genus JALNZF01. The sequence continues at coordinate 4,969 of CAYUSP010000008.1, forward strand.
TTGCTGAGCATTCACTCCGACCCTGAGGGCAGAGAGATCCTGAAAGGGATGTTGATCGACAAATTCGTGGATATAAACGACAGCGCGTATAATTCGGTGCGCGAAATGAAGACCTGGGTCGGACAGCGGAAGAAAGCTCGAAAGGCTCCCTAAGCGACCATGCGTTTGAACAGCATTCATACGAAGATCCTGATAGGCACCATCGGAACGGTGACAGGCATCGGTATTGTGCTCATGGTGCTCGTTCATGCCGTTGTTCAGCAGAAGCTCCAGGGGGCCTTGGAAAAAAGAGGGGTCTTCATGGTTCACGAACTTGCCAGCGAGGCGGTAACCCCCATCTTGACCGAGCGTTCTTTTGAGCTTGAAATGCTGATCAGAGACCTGAAGGGCTCAGACAGCGATGTGGAGTATTACTTTGTTGTCAACAGGCGCGGGGAGGTGGTCGCCCACACGTTTGATCAAGGTTTTCCCGCGGACCTTGCCGGATTCGGTCACGTGCTTGTGTACCGCGCCGAGTTGCTGGAAACCGAGCGGGGTGCTCTCATTAATTTTTCCGCGCCAATCATGGGTGGACAGCTCGGGACCGTGCATCTTGGCATGTCGACCCGCTTCATCCAGCAGGACCTTCAAGATGTACGAAAAGTGTTTCTCGTCATCCTGGCGGTTTTTCTTGCCATTGGCGTGGCAGCTGCAATCATTCTGGCACGGACGATGACAAAGCCCCTAAGCGATCTTGTGGCCGCGGCCAAAGCGGTCGGGAAGGGCGATCTTGACCACCGTATCGCCTCCCGGAGCAGCGACGAGATCGGGGACCTGGCAATCTCCTTTCAGGAGATGATCGAAAAAAGGAAGCTTGTCGAAGAGGAACGCGAAGCGCTCATAAGTCAGCTGAGGGACGCCCTCGACAATATCAAGACACTGAAGGGCTTGCTCCCCATCTGTGCTTCATGCAAAAAGATCCGCGATGATTCCGGATACTGGAAAAAGATAGAATCCTATATCAGCGAACATTCAGACGCCGAATTTACCCACGGGCTTTGCCCGGATTGTTCGGCAAAGCTCTATCCCCAGTTCTTCAAGAATGACTTGCCTTGACAGCGACATACTGCCGGTGGGATAATCATGTCATGAAAAATAATTTCTTATGTATCGGTCTGTTGTGTGCTGTTTTTTCCGTGCTCTCCGCATGTTCGCCGGTCTTGAACCGGGACCTGATGAGTCAGGGCCAGAGAGGCGCTCCGTTCATCCAGCTCATAAGCGCGCCGGATGCATACAAAGGCAGATTGTTTATTCTGGGAGGGCTGATTGTTGAGACCCGGTTGATTGAGCAAGGGTCCCAGATCGAGGTCCTTGCAGTGCCGGTGGATTCCCTTGGGTATCTCAGCTCAGCGGACCGCTCGAGCGGAAGGTTCCTTGCCGTATTTCCCCGGTCACAGGGGCTGCTGGATCCGGTGGTGTACAAGAGAGGCAGGGAAATCACACTCGCAGGAGAGTTCGTGGAGGCGAGAAAGGGGAAGATCGATGATATGGAGTACGTCTTTCCTGTGTTCGAAATACGCGAGATTTACCTTTGGGAGGTGCGGCGGGAGCATGGAATGCCGCCGAACTATATGCCTTATTATAATCCATCCCCTTTTCTGTATGACCCCTGGGGAAGGCCGTACTCGAATCCCTACTGGCCGCCCCCGGCTTGGTAGAGAAAACGTGAATTTCATAGAATACACTACCGCACGATGATCGTCCTCTTCCTCCAGTTTTTCCCCTTGGTCGGATGGTCACTTCTGAAATGAGCGCCCACACTGCCTTCCCGAGAGAGCGCTGATTGCGCGATGAGCAGGGCTGTGGTGATCATATTGCTCAGTTCAAAAATGCTTCTGTCTGGCGCGTGACCCTTCATCGTCTTGTCCCATGCCTTGAGCTGCCGGACCGCGGCGAGCAGGCCTTTCCGGGTGCGAACGATCCCGACGTTATCCCACATAAGTTTCTTGAGCGATGCGCGAAACGCGCTGCTGTCCGGAATGGGATGCGATGCATATGCATGCTGTCCTGAGCGCAGTGGGGCCCTGAAGCGGGCCAGTTTGTCCCGTGCGATCCTCTTGCGTGCGTAACGGGCTGCGGCCAGTCCCGCCCGCTCGCCGAACACCAGTCCTTCGAGCAGGGAGTTGCTGGCGAGACGGTTGGCTCCATGCACGCCGGTACAGGCTGCTTCGCCCGCGGCAAAGAGGCCCGGCACAGAGGTCGCTCCCCAGAGGTCAGTCTTGACGCCGCCCATGATGTAGTGTGCGGCAGGTGAGACCGGGATGGGTTCGGCCGAAATGTCGATGCCGAGGTCCCGGCAGGTCCGGTAAATACGCGGAAAGCGCTGCATGATGTAAGTCGAATTCAAATGCGTCATGTCGAGATACACGTGGTTCGCCTGCGTTGCCGCCATTTCCGCGTGGATCGCGCGGGTGACCACGTCGCGGGGAGCCAGTTCACGCGCGGGATGGTAATTGTCCATGAACCGGATGCCATGGATATTCCTGAGCATGCCGCCTTCGCCGCGCATGGCTTCGGACAGCAAAAACTGCGGAGCCCCCTGGCGGAACAGTGCAGTGGGATGGAACTGGACAAATTCCATGTCGATTAGTTCGGCGCCTCCCCGAAAAGCCATCGCCATGCCATCGCCGGTTGCGACAGCCGGGTTCGTTGTTCGTTCGTAGAGCTGGCCCGCTCCGCCGGTGGCGAGCAGCACCGCCCGCGCGGAGATGATAAGGACCCGCTTCAGCGCCTGCTGGCACACGATGGCGCCAACACATTTTCCGTTCTGCACGATCAGGTCCCGGGTGAAGGCAAAATCTATTTTGGACACATTGCCGGAAGAGCGGACCTTGTCGGTGAGTACGCGGATGATCTCGTGGCCCGTGGAATCTCCCTGGGCGTGCAGAATGCGGCGTTTGGTGTGCGCCGCCTCCTGGGTGAACGCGAGTTTGGCGCCTTCCTTGTCAAACTCAGCTCCCCACAGGATGAGTTCCCTGATCCGGGTGGGGCCTTCCTCGACCAGGGTGCCCACGGACTTCCTCAGGCATAAACCGTCTCCGGCTCGGAGCGTGTCCTCGAAATGGATCGAGATCTCGTCTTCATCGGACAGAGCCACAGCCACACCGCCCTGGGCGTACTCGCTGCTGCTCTCCGTAGGGGCGTCCTTGGTCACCACGAGGACATCGCCGCTCCGCGCAAGCTCAATTGCCGCGCGAAGGCCGGCTACGCCGCCTCCGATGATGAGGAAATCAGTCTGAATATGTTCTTCGGTATAAGGCATGGGATGGTTTCAGTTCGTCGTGTGGAGTTCGTCGTTCGGATTCATATAAACACCATAGCCTAAGCTAACACGACAGGTGATTTAAACTCCCTACTCCGAACTCCTCGCTCCGAACTATGGTTTGCCGCCCGGCATCTCACCCTGCTGCGGGATAAAAGGATTCTTGCCGTCAATGGACAGGAGCTTGAAGCTGCCGGGTTCAAGTACCAGGGTGATCCTGCCACCGTTCTTCAGGACAACTCCTCCCGCGCCAAACCACTCTCCATCCCAGTTGAAAGACGCTTTGATTTCTCCTTTGTCCGCGATCATAATGAGCATCTTGGCATACTGGATAGTGAAGTGAATGGTCTCATATTTCTGAAACACGGCAGCAAGCGACGCGGAGAACGCTTCCCGGTCGCGGAAGCCTGGCGCCACATCAGCCATAAAGGCGGTGAGGTTCCGCTGTTCGTAGGCCTTGCCCAATTCCCGCATTGTCGTTAGGGTGTTTTTGCTCCTGGTCGCGGCAAGCTCCGGTGGTTTATTGCCGCTGCAAGCGGCGGTTAAAAGAAGGAACGCTGTCAGGGTAAGAACGGATAATCGGTGATTCATGGGGCCTCCGGAATACGTATCGTGAGAATCTCAAGTTTGGAGCCTGATGTCAATCAGAAAATGCGGCATAGCCGGATCTTGGTGGTGCAAGCAGTGTCATGCGACCGGAAGCAAACGCCGAATTGCTAAAGCACCTTTTTCAGGTAATTACCGGTATACGATTCCTTGACAGCCGCGATATCCTCAGGTCTGCCCTGCGCCACGATCCCGCCGCCCCGGTCGCCGCCTTCGGGACCGAGGTCGATGATCCAGTCGGCGGTCTTTATCACATCAAGGTTATGTTCGATCACCACCACGGTGTTCCCCGCATCCACGAGCCGGTTCAGCATGTCGAGCAGTTTCTGTGTGTCCGCAAAGTGGAGCCCCGTCGTGGGTTCGTCGAGAATATACAGCGTGCGGCCGGTGGCCCTGCGCGAGAGTTCCTTGGAGAGCTTCACGCGCTGCGATTCGCCTCCGGACAGCGTCGTCGCCGACTGGCCCAGGGTGATGTAGCCCAGCCCCACGTCAAGCAGCGTCTGGAGCTTGGACCTTACCGGCGTCACATGTTGGAAAAAATCATGCGCCTGCTCCACGGTCATGGCAAGCACGTCCGCGATGCTCTTGCCTTTGAAGCGGATGTCGAGCGTTTCCCGGTTGTACCGGCTGCCGTGGCATACGTCGCAGGTCACGTACACATCGGGGAGGAAGTGCATTTCGATCTTGATCAGCCCGTCGCCCTCGCAGGCCTCGCACCTGCCGCCCTTGACGTTGAAACTGTAGCGGCCGGGCTTGTACCCGCGCATGCGCGATTCCGGCAGCTGGGCAAAGAGGTCGCGCACCGGGCCGAACACGCCAGTATACGTGGCCGGGTTGGAGCGCGGCGTCCTGCCGATGGGAGACTGGTCGATGTCGATCACCTTGTCGATATGCTCCAGCCCGGTGATGTCCCGGTGCTTGCCTGCGCGTTCCGTGGAGCGGTACAGGCGCTGAGCGAGCGCTCGGTACAGGATGTCCACCACAAGCGTGCTCTTTCCTGAGCCGGATACGCCGGTCACGCAGGTGAACACGCCGAGGGGGAACTGGACATTGATATTGCCGAGATTGTTCTCCGACGCGCCGAGGATGCCGATCGCGCTCGCGGCAGCCCTGCGCGTTGACGGGACCTTGATGCACGCTGTTCCCGAAAGATACTGGCCGGTGAGCGATGCTGGTGTGCGCCGGATATCCTCCGGCGTGCCCTGTGCCACGATCTCGCCGCCGTGCACGCCCGCTCCCGGCCCCATGTCGATCACGTGGTCCGCCGAGGCGATGGTCTCCTCATCATGCTCCACCACGAGCACGGTATTGCCGAGATCGCGAAGCCGGAACAGCGTGTCCAGGAGCCGGCGGTTGTCCCGCTGGTGAAGGCCGATGCTGGGTTCGTCGAGAATATACAGGACGCCGACGAGGGACGATCCGATCTGCGTGGCTAGGCGTATGCGCTGCCCTTCGCCGCCCGAGAGCGTTGACGCGCCGCGGTCGAGCGTGAGATAGTCGAGGCCCACATGGATCATGAACCCGAGGCGTTCGCTGATCTCCTTCAGGATTCTCTGGGCGATCGCGGTTTCCTTGTCTGTCAGGGCCAGCTCGCCGAAGAAAACGAGCGCCTGCTTGACGCTCATCCGCGTAATGTCGTGGATGCTCCTGCCAGCCAGTTTGATGGCCATGGATTCCTTGCGCAGCCTGCTTCCGTTGCAGTCCGGGCAGGTCTGGTAGCTCATATACTGCTCGAGCTCCCATTGCGTGGCAAAGGAATCAGTCTCGTCATAACGGCGCTTCAAAATGGCCAGGATGCCGTCAAAGGGTTTGCACGTGTTTTTCCCGGAGCGTCCCGTAACGGATTTCGCGTCGCTCTCTGAGAATCCCTGAAGCAGCATTTTTCGCTGGGAGGCTTTCAGGTCCCGGAAGGGAGTATTCACATCAAAGCCGCAGTCCAGCGCCAGATTTTCGATCATCTGAAAATACTGGAACGAGGTGCGTTTAGCCCAGGGTTTTATTGCCCCCTCGCGAAGTGAAAGAGTGGTGTTCGGCACGATGAGGTCTGGATCAAACTCCAACAGTCCGCCGAGGCCGTCGCACGTAGGGCAGGCGCCTTGGGGACTGTTGAAGGAAAATGAGTTGGGCGCGATGTCGGGATAACTGATGTTGTCAACGATGCAGGCCAGCTTCTCGCTGTACAAGAGGTCCCGCTTTTCATCCACGAGGTTCACCAGGACGAGCCCCTCGGCCAGGCGGAGTGCGGTCTCAACACTTTCCGCGAGCCTTCGCTCGATGCCGGGCTTCACCACGAGCCGGTCGATGATGATCTCGACGTCGTGTTTCTTTTTTTTGTCCATGGGGATGTGCTCGGCGAGGTCCCTGATGGCACCATCAACACGCGCGCGGACGTACCCGGAGGCGGCAGCGGCCATGAGCTCTTTTTTATACTCGCCCTTGCGGCCGCGTACGATGGGTGCCAGCACCTGAATCCTGGCATCCCGCGGCAGGGCCATGACCGCATCGGTGATCTGCTGCACGGTCTGGGCAGTGATCTCTCTCCCGCACTTATAGCAGGTGGGTTTCCCGATGCGGGCGAAGAGCAGCCGAAGGTAGTCGTACACCTCGGTCACGGTGCCAACGGTCGAGCGGGGGTTTTTGCTGGTCGTCTTCTGTTCGATGGCGATGGCGGGGGAGAGCCCGTCTATGGAATCGACATCCGGCTTGTCCATCTGGCCCAGGAATTGACGGGCATAGGCGGACAGGCTCTCAACGTACCGCCTCTGGCCTTCGGCATAGATGGTGTCAAAAGCCAGGGACGACTTGCCCGATCCCGAAAGGCCCGTGATCACCACGAGTTTGTCGCGCGGGATCTCGACGTCGATGTTTTTAAGGTTATGCTGGCGGCAGCCTTTAATGATGATCTTATTCATGGGAGTATTCGATACGCTGGCGAAAAGTTATTGTACCACCGGGTCAAAAGGGAGTAAAGGATTTTGTCGTCAAACGCTCTTGCCAGGGCAGGGTGTCCGTGCTTTAGCATGCACCATCGTGCATTTTTCCGTATCTATCAACGGCTAAAGATTTTCGAAATAGTACCGATAAAAATTATAGTAAGGGAGCATTGCGCCCCTATGCCGCTCACCCTGGGATGAATCCAATATCTCACGTTTTTACAAGGTGTTTCTCAATAGAGTCGTCCAGCTTTTCAAAAGGAAACCGGTATGCCGAGTAAAAAAATCCATAAAGAGCGTGTTTCCTGGAACATGGTCCTGACCGGATCGGTGTTGGGCGCGGTTTCATGGATCGCCGCCGCTTCCATCTCGGTGCTCACGGGTGCGGAAGGAACGTTGCTCGAGGCACTGATGCCTGCGACGTCTGCCGAGATCGTTATCCGATCCTTTGTTATGCTCCTGGTCGTCGGTATGGGAGTGTACGGAGGGATCGTTGTCTCGCGGCTAAAGTATTCCGAGGAGGTACTTGCTGTATCGGAACAGCGGTATCGCAATGTTATTGAAACAGCGCAGGATGTCATCTACACGCTCGGGCCTGATGGATCGATCACCTCCCTGAATCCGGTTTTCGAGGCGATCACCGGATGGCGATGCGATGACATGATCGGGAAACCGTTCAAGGTACTTGTCCATGCCGAGGATCTTCCCCTGGCCGAAGAATATATGCGGACCCTGCTAGCCGGGAAGTCGCTTCCCCTCTATGAATTGCGCATCCTGACGAAGCAGGGGCATTATCTGACAGGTGAGTTCAAGACCTCGCCGCAATTTCGTGAGGGTAGCGTCGTGGGCATCCTTGGCATCGTACGCGACATCACCGTACGCAGGCTGGCCGAGCAGGTGCTCCTTGAGAGCGAATCGAAATACCGGGACCTGTTCGAGAACGCGAATGACATCATCCAGAGCGTTGCCGCTGACGGGTCCTTTCTTTATGTCAACCGGGCATGGCGCGAAGCGCTCGGCTACTCGGAGGAGGAGATCGCCGGACTCACCATTCTGGATATAATCCATCCGGACTACAAAGGGCATTGCCTGGATATCTTCAGCCGTGTTTCCACCGGCGAGCAGGTGGAGAACATCGAGGCGGTGTTCGTGACTAAACAGGGAAAGTCCCTCGTCGTTGAAGGGAACATCAACTGCAGTATAATTGACGGCAAGCCAGCAGCGACGCGCGGCATTTTCCGGGACATCACCGAGCATCGGCAGGCCACGGAGTTCATCAGGAATATCCTCGAGAGCGTGGACGAGGGTTTCACGGTCATCAACCGGGACTACCAGATCATATCCGCGAACAAGGCATACAGCGAACGGATGAAAACGCCTCTTCGCGAGATCATCGGCAGGCACTGTTACGAGGTTTCCCACCGGATAGCGAAGCCCTGCTTCGAGGCCGGCGAAGACTGCGCTGTACAGCATACGTTCAAGACCGGCGAACCGCGCACGGCCGTCCACATACATTATGACAAAGACAATAATCCGGTCTATATCGAGACAAAATCCTTTCCCCTCAGGGATTCGCTGGGCAGGGTCATTTCAGCGATCGAGATCCACAACGATATCACTGAGAAGAAAAAGCTGGAAGACCAGCTCCGCCACTCCCAGAAGATGGAGGCAGTGGGCACGCTGGCCGGCGGCATTGCGCACGACTTCAACAATATCCTGACGGCGATCATCGGGTATGGGACGCTCTTGCAGATGAGGATGGGCAACAACGATGCGCTCAGGTTGTATGTGGACCAGATCCTGACCTCCACAGAGCGGGCCGCGAACCTTACGCAGAGCCTGCTGGCATTCAGCAGGAAACAGACCATCAGCCTGAAGCCGCTGGACCTGAATGCACTGGTGACGCGCGTGGACAAACTGGTCAGGCGGCTGATCGGAGAGGACGTCGAGATCCGGATGTCAGTGAATGATGCGCTCATCACCGTGCGGGCCGATGAGGGGCAGCTTGAACAGGTCGTGATGAATCTGGTAACAAACGCGCGCGACGCGATGCCCGGAGGCGGTGTGCTGACCATTGAGACTTCGACAGTCGAATTGGATAATGATTACATCAAAGCTCATGGATACGGCAGAGCCGGCAGCTATGCCCTTCTCGCAATTGCTGATACCGGCGAGGGCATGGATGAGCGCACGCAGGCGCGCATCTTCGAACCGTTCTTCACCACCAAGGAGGTCGGCAAGGGGACGGGGCTTGGCCTGTCCATTGTATACGGCATCATCAAGCAGCACGGCGGCTATATTAATGTGGTCAGCGAACCGGGATCCGGTACGCAGTTCAAGCTGTATCTGCCGCTGATAACCGATCCCGTCAGGGTGATAACGCAGGCCGAGCCCGCCATACCGGAAGTCGGCAGGGCTACGATCCTGGTTGCGGAAGATGATGACGCCGTCAGAATGCTCACGCGTGCTGTGCTGGAAGGATTCGGATACACGGTCATTGAGGCCGTGGACGGCGAGGACGCGCTTGCTCAGTATGCAAAGCACAAGGAGCAGATAGACCTCCTGGTCCTCGATATCGTCATGCCCAAAAAGAGCGGCTTACTGGTGTTTGAGGAGATTCGGAAGGATCGTTCCGACATCAAGGCTCTCTTTACCAGCGGATACCCTCAGGAAGTGATTCGCGCGAAAGGGATCCTCGATGATTCACTCAATTTTCTTTCCAAACCGGTTTCGCCCCGGGGTTTGCTGAAGAAGGTCAAGGATGTACTGGACGGCCGGATGGCCGCGCCAATGACCTCCGCGTAGCCAGTAATTACTTCCCGAATCCCCTGTCATCAGGCGCACCGCTCTGCTTCCTGCAGAATCCCCTCTTATTCTATAACTGAAAGCATGCCGCTCATTTATATTATTTATAGGCAAAAATCTTGACAAGAGATGGACGTTATGATAATTTTTTCGCACTTTAGCATGTAAGACCTTTCCTTTCCACCGTCACCGAACAGTCATCAGAAGAGGCACTTGCGAATATGATAGACATTAACGTCTCACTCCTTATACAGCTTGCCAACTTCCTCGTATTGCTTATTGTGCTGCATGTTATTCTTTTCAAGCCTATTCGCGAGGTCATGCAGGACCGCGAACAGGGGATTAGTTCCGCACTTGGAGACGCCCGGGCTGCTCAGGAGCGGATGCAGGCGATGCTCGACCGCTATAATACCGCTCTTGCTGAAGCGAAACAAAAGGCCACTGGCTCCTTCAATGCGATATATCAGCAGGGACTCGATGCGCAGCGTGACATGATCTCTGCGGAGCGCGCCAAAGCCGGTGAGTTGCTGGACAAGGCGCGTGCCGAGATCGCAGCCGCATCCGGTGTCGCACGTGCGGAGCTCAAAAAGGACGCGGAGCGGTTGTCGCAGGATATCACGTCCAAGCTGCTCGGCAGGGCGGTGTAACATCTGTTGTTCCGAGTTCAAAGTCCGGAGTTGAGAGCTTGAAGTCCGTAGAGAAGAAACCAAAACCATGACAAACTTAAAAACAATGATCCATACAATTCCATGCCTGGTGGGAACGCTTATGGCTGCCTCGATTGCGGCTGCATCCGAAGCAGCGGGAGGCCACGAGGCGATCACGTTCATGGGCGATTGGCTGCCGCGCCTGGTCAACTTCGGCATCATCGCTGCAGTTGTGGTCTATTTTATGAAGAAGCCGGCCCAGGATTTCTTCAAGAACCGTTCATCCGATATCGCGCGGGCAATGCAGGAATCAAAAGAAGCCCGCGAAAGGGCGGTTGCCGCGCTCGTGGAGATGGAGCGGAAGATGAAGGAGATGGAAGCTGAAACCGGCAGGATGGTGGCCGAGGCTCAGGCGCGCGGAGAGAAGGACAGGCAGGCGCTGATCGAGGAAGGCAAGAAGGTTGCGCTGGATGTACAGGTACAGGTTAAGCAGGGTATCGAAGTAGAAGTTCAAAAGGCCAAAGCCGCGCTTGCGGAGGAAGCATCGCTTCTTTCTCTGGATCTCGCGGAAGGCCGGATCAAAGAGAAGATCGGCAGCCAGGACCATGAGCGCATCGTGAAAGAATACATCACGAACGTGGGAGGACGGGGTTGATACGGATTATCGCCAAGAGATACGCTAAGGCCCTTGTGCAGCTCGCCGCGGAGAAGAAGATCGTTGATAAGACCAGGGACGATCTTGCCGCATTCGTTAGTGCTGTGGACAGCCATCCAGCCCTGCAGAAGCTGCTGGCAAGCCCGGTCTTCACCCCCGAGAACAAGAAGGCGGTTATTTCGGACCTTGCCGCAAAGCTGAGCATGGATCAAGTCACCCGGCGTTTTGTGGAGCACCTGGCCGAGACAGGACGGATCAGATATATCAAGGAAGTATTCGAGGCGTTCCGGGAGATCCTTGCTGAGCGCACGAACCGCGCCATGGCGAAGCTGACCACGGCAACCGCCATCAGCGCGGCCGACCTTGCGGAAATCAAGAAGAAGCTCGAGTCGCTTACCAGCAAACAAGTGGACATCGACTCCCGGGTCGATGCCGCCCTCATCGGCGGGGCCAGGGCGCAGATCGGGAGCACGATTTACGACGGAACCATTAAAAACCAGCTGAGCAAGATGCGCAAACAATTGATGAACTAAATTAAGACGGAAAACAGACGATCAGACCTTCAGAGTACAGACGAAAGCCGTTGTCTGTTATCTGATTCAGAAGGAGTCAAACAATGCAGATCAAAGCACAGGAAATCAGTGAGATCATAAAAAAGAAGATATCCGATTTCGAGAAGACCGTTGAGGTCGCAGAGGTCGGCACCGTGATCACCGTCGGCGACGGTATTGCCAAGATCTTCGGACTCGACAATGTCATGTCTGGCGAACTCCTGGAATTCCCGGGCGGCGTCATGGGCATGGCGCTGAACCTCGAAGAGGAGAACGTGGGCGCGGTGCTCATGGGAGACGACTCCAAGATCCGCGAGGGGGACATCGTCAAACGCACCAAGAGGATCGCCGAGGTCCCCGTGGGCGATGCCATTGTCGGCCGCGTGGTGGACGGTATTGGACAGCCGATCGACGGCAAGGGCCCGATCGTATCCAAGGAGTTCAGGCATATCGAAGTCATCGCACCGGGCATCGTGAAACGACAGTCGGTCCGCGAGTCGCTCCAGACCGGCATCAAGGCCATTGACGCCATGATCCCCATCGGCCGCGGTCAGCGCGAGCTCATCATCGGCGACCGCCAGACCGGAAAGACCGCCGTCGCGATCGACACCATCATTAACCAGAAGGGTCAGAACGTCATCTGCATTTACGTGGCCATCGGCCAGAAGCGCTCCACGGTGGCGCAGGTAGTTAAAACTCTTACTGAAGCGGGCGCCATGGACTACACGATCATCGTGGCCGCCACGGCGTCTGACCCGGCGCCCCTCCAGTTCATCGCGCCGTACACCGGTGCCACCATCGGTGAATACTTCCGCGATAAGGGCGGCCATGCCCTCATCGTCTATGATGATCTTTCGAAGCAGGCCACGGCCTATCGCCAGCTCTCGCTGCTGCTCCGCAGGCCACCGGGCCGTGAGGCATACCCCGGCGATGTGTTCTATCTCCACTCTCGTCTTCTTGAACGCGCGGCGAAACTGTCCGACAAGCTCGGCGGCGGTTCGCTCACTGCGCTCCCGATCATCGAGACCCAGGCCGGCGATGTGTCCGCCTACATCCCGACGAACGTGATCTCCATTACTGACGGACAGATCTTCCTTGAGTCCGATCTCTTTTACTCCGGCGTTCGGCCTGCCATCAACGTGGGTATCTCCGTGTCGCGCGTAGGCGGCAGCGCCCAGATCAAGGCTATGAAGCAGGTGGCGGGTACGCTCCGTCTCGACCTCGCACAGTACCGCGAGCTCGCGGCCTTTGCCCAGTTTGGCAGCGATTTGGACAAGGCCACGCTGGCCCAGTTGAATCGCGGTCAGCGTATGGTTGAGCTCCTCAAGCAGGACCAGTACTCGCCGCTTCCGGTCGAACAGCAGATTTTCGTGATCTTTGCAGGGACCAACGGATTTGTGGATGAGGTCCCCGTGAACGCGGTGAGAAGATTCGAAGCGGAACTGTTGCGGTTTGCGACCAGCAAATTCCAGCCGCTGCTCGACGATATCAAGAGCAAAAAGCAGCTCGACGACGATATCAAGGCGCGCATCAAGAGCGCCATTGAAGAGTTTAAAAAAACGTTTACCGCGTAAAGAACAGTTTGGAGTTCGTAGTTCGGAGTTAACCAACAACTCAAAACTTGAAACTCGAAACTAGGATTAAATCATGCCCAGCTTAAGAGACATTAAAAGAAAGATCACAAGCGTTAAGAAGACCCAGCAGATCACCAAGGCCATGAAAATGGTCGCGGCTGCAAAGCTTCGGCGTGCGCAGGACCGCGTGATCGCGGCTCGTCCCTATTCGCGCAAAATGCTTGCAGTGATCGCCAACCTGGCCGGCCGCGTTGAACGGGCGCAACATCCCCTGCTTGCCAAACGGGAGCCCAAACAAGTGAAGCTCATGGTGCTCACCTCGGACCGCGGGCTCTGCGGCGCGTATAACACCAATATTCTCCGAAAAGCCGTTGAAGCCGTCAAGCAGTTCAAGGCCGAGGGCAAGGAAGTTAAAGTGAATGTTGTTGGTAGAAAAGGCCGCGACTTTTTCCGCAAGCGCCCCGGATATACGTTGGGCAAAGTGTGGGCCGAGCTGGGTATGATCGATTATGCGAAAGCCGCTGATGTGGGCAGGAACATTGTTGAACGTTTTGCCGCGGGCGATGCCGATGAGGTCTATCTTTTGTACAACGAATTCAAGAGCGTGATGCAGCAGACGGTAACGCTTGAGAAACTCCTGCCCGTGGAGCCGCCTGCCGAGGCCGATCCTTTTATGGCTGCTGTCGATTATCTCTACGAACCTTCAGCTGATGCAATCCTCAGCTCGATCCTGCCAAAGCACGTCGAAGTGCAGGTCTATCGTGCCATGTTGGAGAGCCAGGCGAGCGAGATGGGTTCGCGGATGACGGCTATGGACTCTGCCACGCGGAATGCCAAGGATATGATCGAAAGGTTGACACTCAAGTTCAACAAACAGCGTCAGGCTGCTATCACTAAAGAAATCTCCGAGATCGTCGGCGGAGCTGAAGCACAAAAATAAGTTAATTGCTAATTACGAATTATTAATTGTAATTGTTTCTTTACAGGGGGTTAATAATGAGCACAGGCAAAATAGTACAGGTGATGGGTGCGGTGGTGGACTGCGAGTTCCCCGTCGGAAACCTGCCCCATTTGATGAATGCGCTGCGGATTGATCTGGCGGAGGATAAGAACCTCGGAACGCCCGAGACGCATCTGACACTCGAGGTTGCTTTGCACCTTGGCGAAAACCGGGTGCGAACGGTGGCCATGTCTTCCACTGACGGCCTCATGCGCGGCATGAAGGTGAACGACACCGGCAAACCCATTTCCATGCCAGTGGGCAAGGAAGTGCTCGGCCGTATCATGAACGTTATCGGAGAGCCGGTGGATGAACTCGGGCCGATCACGACCAAGGATACACTTCCCATTCACCGGTCGGCGCCGATGCTCGAGGAACTCGATCCCTCAAAGGTTCTCTTTGAAACCGGCATCAAGGTCATCGATCTCCTTGCGCCCTATACCAAGGGCGGCAAGACAGGCCTCTTCGGCGGCGCGGGTGTGGGCAAGACCGTGCTCATCATGGAGCTTATCAACAACGTGGCCAAGCAGCACGGTGGCTACTCCGTGTTCGCCGGCGTGGGTGAGCGTACCCGTGAAGGGAATGACCTTTGGGCGGAAATGAAGGAGTCGGGCGTTATCAACAGAACAGCGCTGGTGTACGGCCAGATGAATGAGCCGCCGGGAGCCCGTCTCCGCGTCGGTCTTTCAGCTCTGACCGTTGCTGAGTATTTCCGCGATACCATGGGACAGGACGTGCTCCTGTTCGTTGACAACATATTCCGGTTCACCCAGGCTGGCTCCGAAGTGTCGGCGCTTCTCGGCCGTATGCCGTCGGCTGTGGGCTACCAACCCACACTCGGAACGGAAATGGGTGCCCTCCAGGAGCGTATCACCTCCACGAAAAAAGGATCGATCACCTCGGTGCAGGCCATCTACGTTCCTGCGGACGATCTGACCGATCCGGCTCCTGCAACGGCCTTCGCGCATCTCGACGCCACCACCGTGCTTTCTCGTCAGATCTCGGAACTCGGTATCTATCCGGCCGTGGATCCGCTCGATTCAACTTCCCGTATCATGGATCCTCACGTGGTCGGAGCCGAGCATTATGCGGTTGCCCAGCGTGTGCAGCTCGTACTCCAGCGGTATAAGGAACTGCAGGACATCATCGCGATCCTGGGTATGGATGAACTCTCAGACGAGGATAAGCTTTCCGTGTCCCGTGCCAGAAAGATCCAGCGTTTTCTGTCGCAGCCGTTCCAAGTGGCCGAGGCCTTTACCGGTACGCCGGGCAAGTATGTACCGCTCAAGGAGACCATCAAGGGTTTCAAGGAAGTTGTTGACGGGAAGATGGATGACATCCCCGAGCAGGCGTTCTACATGGTCGGCCCTATCGAGGAAGTGTTCGAAAAAGCGGAGAAGCTCGGGTATAAGAGGTAAAAACTGCCGGAAGGCGGCAGGCGGCAGGCGAACGACGCTATTCTCCTGACGACTCACGCCTTACTCCTGAAGGGTTCACCGGCTAACTTACATGAGCGCCGAGGATTGGAAAAAGAAAATGGTCGCCGAAAAAGGAAAAATGCTTCTCGAGATAGTTGCGCCGAGCCGCCAGGTGGTGCGTTCGGAGCGCGTTGATGAAGTTATCGCTCCGGGTAGTGAGGGCGAGTTCGGTGTACTGCCCGGCCATACACCGTTCCTGACCACGCTCAAAGTAGGCATGCTTTCCTATCGCGAGGGGGCCGACTGGCATCACCTGGCAGTGGATTGGGGCTATGCAGAAGTGGGCGCGCACCGCGTTATCATTCTGGCTGAAGGCGCCGACCGCGCTGCGGACATCGACGTGACGGAAGCAAAGCTTGCAAAAGAACAGGCAGAGAAAGTTCTGGCTGAAAAACTGGACCAGAAGGATTATGAAAAGGCGCGGATCGATCTTTTGCGGGCTATGATACGAATCCAGGTGGCGGAGAAGCACGGACAAAAATAAGCGCTATCCTTCGAAAAGAATACACGAGCAAGGCAGGCCTCTGAGCATGCCTTGCTTTTTTTGTGCGTTTTCCCGACTGGAGGGGAACACCGGGATCTGGCAGCAGGGTGAAAAATCTTGACAAGAGACTCTTCGTAATTTATAGTAATTCTAATTACTGATGCATATGAAAACACCGCAGAAAGAAAAAGAGCGGGCTGTGCGGTTCAAGCGCACACCGCAGCGCCTTGCAATCCTTGGCTATCTTGCAGGGAACACATCGCACCCGTCGGCTGAGGAGATTTTCCGAGCTGTTTCGGCAACGTATTACTCCATGTCATTCGCCACCGTATACAATACACTCAATGCGCTGACAAAGGCCGGCACGCTCCGGGAGTTGACCATAGATCCCCGCAGAAAACGGTATGATCCGGAAACGAGTGCACATCATCACTTCATCTGCATCCAGTGCGGGTTGATCGCGGATATACCCGGTACCATATCAGTTGAATTGCCGAAGGACACTTTGCGGGATTTTACGATCCTCGGGAATCACGTCGAGTTTCACGGCCGGTGCCCCTCCTGCAAACGGAAGCGTAATGTCTCGTAATCCCCTGTGCAATCGCTGAATTCAAGCAACATCGTCAAATACAAGAGGAGGAAGTATATGGGTGCTGTGGAGATCAAGCCTGGTATTCACTGGGTGGGTGCAATCGACTGGGCGGTCCGGGATTTTCATGGATATATAACGCCGAATGGAACGTCGTATAACAACTATCTGATTCTCGATGAGCACGTTACGCTGGTCGATACGGTGAAACACGACTTCTGCGAGTATACTCTGGAAAATATCAAGAGCCTTGTCGACCCGGCGAAAATTGTGAATATCGTTATCAATCACATAGAGAACGACCATATGTCGAGCATAGACAAGATTATGGAATTCGCTCCGAAGGCCGTGATCCATATAACGGCGCGGGGCAAGAAGGGTCTCGACCGCTTCTTCGACACCTCCCGGTGGACTTTCAGGATTGTGAAAACCGGCGATACACTCTCTACCGGCAAGAAGACCATCCTGTTCCTTGAAACGCCCATGCTTCACTGGCCTGATTCGATGATGAGCTATGTCAAGGAGGATAAACTGTTGTTCAGCCAGGATGCCTTTGGCCAGCATGTGGCTTCCGCTTCGCGGTTTGACGACGAATACTGCGATCAGTATTCAGTGGCAGGGCTTGAACACGCTGTCCGGGACTATTACGCGAACATCCTGATGCCTTTTGGCGCGCTCATTAAGGCGAAGATAGCCGAGGTCAATAAGCTGGGACTGGAGATCGATATGATCGCCCCGGACCACGGTATCATCTGGAGGAAAAATCCGGGAAAGATCCTTCAGATGTACCTGGACATGGCCAATGACCAGGCCGACCTCCGCGTAGTGATCGTTTTTGATACGATGTGGCATAGTACGGAGCACATGACCATTCCACTCATGGAAGGGATCAAGTCCACGGGTGTTGATGTCGAAGTGATAAAGCTCAGGGCAACGCCCATGAGCAAGGCCATCAAACGGATATGGGAATCCCGCGCCATGCTTGTGGGGACGCCGACCCTGAACAATATCATGTTCCCGAGCGTTGCGGAGTTTTTGACGCACCTTCGGGGTCTTCGGCCGAAGAACCGGCTCGTGGGAGCGTTCGGTAGTTTTGGCTGGGGCGGCGGCGCGGTCAAGGAAGCATATGCCGAGTTTAAGAGGATGGGGCTTGACACAGTTGAGCCTGGCATTGAGGTCCTGTACCGTCCGGGCGCGGATGACGTGAAAAAATGCTATGAATTCGGGAAGCTGTTCGCGGAAAAAACGATCGAGTACCATAAAAAGGTCAACGGCGGCCAAACGAATCAGTGCAAGGCCTGACAGGCCAGCCTGGTCAACTAAGCCGCCAACAACGAAACCGAGGAGGGCACTATGTGGCGATGCACGGTATGTGGATACATTTACGATGATGCGAAGGAAGGAACGAAGTTCGAGGATCTTCCTGATGACTGGGCATGCCCGGTCTGTAATGCGCCGAAAGACGCATTCGTAAGAGTGTAAGGACCTCGGTCCATACTTTCATGAAAGAGGCGGCCAGTGCATTTTGCATTGCCGCCTTTTTCATTTGACAGGGTAGGTGTTCCCCTCTATACTTTTTTCATCGCCCGTTTCCCCCTGCCTGAAAGGTATCCATGACCAAAGGAAATAACAGCAGTGTAAAACACTGGCCCGAGGATGAACGGCCCCGGGAGCGCCTGATCAAGAACGGCGTTGACAGTCTTTCGAACGCGCAGCTGCTTGCCATCATTTTGCGGACCGGATGCGGGAAGCGCTCGGCTGTGGACTTGGGTAGGGAACTGCTGATGAAGTTTACAAACCTCGAAGGAATCGCCCAGGCAGGCATCAATGAGATTTGCGGGAAGGATGGCATCAAGGGCATCGGTCCGGCCAAAGCCGCCGAGCTCAAGGCCGCTATTGAACTGGGGAGGCGATGGTCCGCAGCGCCCTCCTGCATCGCGGAGAACGCTAGCTCGATCTGCTCGAGCCCGGAGGTGGCGGAGTATTTCAGGCGCAGCATGAAGGACCTGAAAAAGGAAGTATTTCTCTGCCTGCTGCTCGATACCAAGAATAAGGTCATCAGGGAGGTAGAGGTCTCCGTGGGCACTCTCACCGCCTCCCTGGTCCATCCACGGGAGACCTTCAAAACGGCGATCCGGGAATCGGCTGCAGCAGTCATTTTCATTCATAATCATCCGAGCGGCGATGTCAAGCCAAGCCAGGAGGATATTCTGCTTACGAGGCGGCTGCTCCAGGCAGGTGAAGTGCTCGGTATTCAGGTGCTGGACCATATCATCATCGGCGACAATGTCCACTTCAGCTTTCGCGACAACGGGTTGCTGCATCGCACTTCGTAGGCCGCCTTTTGCAGGCTGTATGGGAAATTCCACATGACAGCCTGCTGAATCGGTTAATCAGTAACAATCTGTCGCATCCAGCGGTCAGGCCTTGAAGCATTTGGCAACAGCGCCCTTTCGTCGAGATGGCGAACCAATCTTCCTTGGACACTGGCTAACCACCATGATATAATCTAAGCAGGTGAGAGGGGAATTCTCGTCCTATGAGTTTTAGCGGCTGTATCAACCAGATCATTGCCCAAAACCTTATTGCCAAGGTTGGAGGTTCTCCATGAAAAACAAAATAATGCTCAGCAATTGCTGGATTTTCTTGGCGCTTTTGGTTGTATTCTCTTCACAGGAGGCAGGAGCGACAACTATCTATTCCAATGACTTTCAAAGTTCGATTGACCCTGTTGGAAGCGAATGGGCAATAACGAGCACGCAGATTCCCAGCCCCATACTCAGCACTGACATCGTCCCTAATCAGGAAATTGCACCCTGGTGGGGCACATTCCTTGGGCAGTTCTATCAAGATGAGCGCATTACTCTATCCCTGAACGGCCTGCCTAAGGGCCAGCTAACGCTTTCCTTTGATACGTATTTCATCCGCTCGTGGGATGGTGAAGACAGCACCGTCCCGTACGGAAAAGATTACTTTACAGCAGGTATAGTTGGCGGCGAGACCTTTCTCTATGAAACGTTCAGCAATGGGAATGTTGCAGGTCAATCATATGCGGGTCATGGAGCTGCAGTCCCCGCATTTAGCGGATCCAGCCAGCAATCTTCACTCGGATTTATTTTCAGGACCGATTGGGATCCCGTGAAAGTCGTCGCCGATGAAAACATGCCGATGAGCACAGTTTTTACAAACGGCAGTGTCCGAATGGATTCGGTCTATAATTTTTCGTATACGTTTAATAACAACAGTGATGCAATTCAATTCTACTTTGCCGGCACCGGGCTTCAGCCAAGCATGATGGATGAAAGCTGGGGCATTGATAATATAAAGCTCAGTACGGTGCCGGAGCCATCAAGCGCTTCGCTTGTTCTTCTTGGCTGCGCGATGGCGTTCGGATATCTCCGTTTCAGACGACAAGCTAAGACACCAAGTCTCCGCCAGAGATGACTCTCGCTTCAGCAATTTACCTCAATTACCCCGCAGGGAAAAATGGCTCTAAAAAGTGGCCACAATATAGAACGAGGGAAGTGGGCTCATTCGTTAGCAGTACTTTCCATGCTGGTAACCACATACTACCTTGTCTGGCGTCTCGGAACATTCAATTCCGACGCACCCGTTTTTTCGATCGTTCTTTATAGCGCCGAGGTTTATGGTTTCATAACGGCACTCATGTTTTACTTTACCGTTTGGACGCCGAAGCAAAGACAATCCCTTCCCCCTTCCCCCGGCCTGAGCGTAGACGTCTTCATCCCAACGTTGAATGAGGATCCGGCTCTTTTGCGAAAGACTGTGCTTGGCTGCCTCAAGATGAATTACCCGCACAAAACGTATCTGCTTGATGACGGCAATCGCCCTGCAGTAAGGGCGCTGGCGCTTGAAATGGGGTGCGGGTATCTGGCGAGATTGGACAACAAAGATGCTAAAGCGGGAAATCTCAATGCTGCCGCAAAAGAAACAACGGGTGATTTCATTGCGATGTTTGATGCAGACCACATCCCACAGCCGGACTTTCTTGAGAAATTACTCGGTTACTTTCAGGACGAAAAAGTAGCGTTTGTCCAGACACCGCAGGATTTCTATAATATCGATTCCTTCCAGCATCGCATGACGGGGGAAAAAAAACTATGGTCAGAGCAGGCACTGTTCTTTTCCATAATTCAACCGGGGAAGGACCGATGGAACGCCGCCTTTTTCTGCGGCAGCTGTGCTATCCTGCGTCGAAAGGCTTTGGAAACGATAGGTGGTTTTGCCACGGAAACAATCACCGAGGATTTCCATACATCACTGAAGCTTCACGCGGCAGGATGGAAATCGGTTTACCATAATGAAAGCCTCGCATATGGAATAGCTCCTCCTGCGTTGTTGCCATTCCAGGTTCAAAGGCTGCGTTGGGGGCAGGGGACGACCCAGGTCCTTCGCCGGGAAAACCCCCTGTTTTTAAGAGGGCTCACACTGCCTCAGCGAATCTGCTACTTTGCTTCAACAATACATTATTTGGACGGATTTCAGAAAGCCGTATTCTACCTCACACCGATAGTCACTCTGTTCGCAGGAGTGTATCCCATACAAGCCCTGAATGTTGAATTTGTATTGATGTTCCTCCCGTATTTCGCACTCTCCTGGTGGGCGTACGAAGAAATGGCCGGAGGCCTGGGCAGCGTTCTGCTGACAGAACAATATAAGATGATCATGTACTACACCTACGTCAGGTCATTGGCAGGTTTTTTCAAAAACCGAAGACTTCATTTTCGCGTGACACCGAAAGCCGAGACTGAGAAGCCCGATTTCGGCATGCTGCTCCCTCAAATAGTCATCGTATCTTTTGGTGTAGTATCGGTAGTCTGGGCAGTGGTGAGAGTAATGAACGATACGTATGCAGAGTGGGACCTTTTTACAGGCAGCATTTTCTGGGTAATAATAAATTCGGGAATTGCCACTGTCACTATCCGATTTGCCCAAAACAAGGTGCAGCGGCGACGGGATTTCAGGTTTCCCGCCAATATCCCGGTTCTGGTCAGAGATTCCTTCCCGCAGGGAAATTCGAGTGAGCGCTTGATGGTTCTCAATGATCTTCACGAGGAGGGCGCGGCAATGACCGGTTTCGCGAAACTCGAGGCTCATGCGGAAATTCATCTGCATATTCCTCTGCCCGATAAAACGGTCGTCGTAAAGGGCAGCATCTTTCATAGAAAGGAACTTAGTCAGGGGCCAGTTCCGGTATTCAGCTATGGTGTCGCGTTTAACGACGTTGGCAAGGAAAACTGGGATTCGATCTTTGACTTCAATTTTACCCATGCCGTCAACAGGATGATGGATGATTTCTCCATGCTGAATGAAACCCCGTTGACCCGACTTCTGGGCCGATTGCGCAGGCGGCTGCTTCCCTCGCGACAGGTGCGGCATATTTGCTCTGTTCCGGGAATGTGCAAGGTAAAAGGAAATCCTCATAACATCCCCTTTGTCACAGAGGATATCAACACGCATGGAATGCGGCTCACTTCCTTCCAGGATATTCCAAAAGATAATATGCAGGAATTCCTTTTTTTCCCCCCAGAGGGAATGGTAACTATTCAGGGATCTGTTGTGCGTAAAGAGGAGCTTAATTACCATGGTCGAAAAGGATGGCAGTACGGAGTGCGGTTTGCAATAGATGAGGCAGAGAGGAGTATGCTGAGCAATATTATTGGTCAAGTATACAGACCCCTGCTCCCCCGACTCGGTCATTAGGGTGATTGGCAATATGAAAACAGTACGTTTGCTCTCATTCCTCGGCTCAGTGGCGATCACCCTTACAGCGAGCTTCGCGAACGCATCCTCATTCAGTTATCTTGTGGGCGGTGAAGCCGATACCAAGGGTCAGGCAAGTTATTACACTGGCCTTGTCGCGGAAAAATCGCTGCAGAAAAACCTCAGCTTAATCGGAAGAATCTGGATGGACTATCTTACCTACCAGTTCGAGAAGGGTGCTGATCTGATCACAACCAAGGCACCGGCAATTCAGACAGCTGTCGGCATCAAGCGCTTTGACGACAGTTGGTACATGGCTTTTTGGGGCGGATGGGAACATCGTAACACGACCATTGCTCCGGATAGGCAGGATGTTGAGGTGCAAGGCTCGACTGATAGCATCGTGCTCCAGACAGAATTGGATACGTGGTTGCCGACTGCTACCAATCTAGGCCTGATAGCCAGTTATAGCACACACAATAGATATACCTGGGGGCGTGGCAGAATAAAACAGGAAAGTTCCTTGGGTAGTATTCCAATTCGTTTCGGATTCGAGGTAGTTGGGCAGGGAAATGCTGATTATCATGCGACTCAATTCGGTCCGGTGTTTGAGTTGTGCACCCTGTCTTGCCATGCATCCATTACATTCCATGGTGGTTACAAACGAAGCTCAGGCGACTCCACCAGCAAGTATGGAGGCGTGGAAGTATATGTTGGTTTTTAATTTATCTCTTTAGACTTGGGATTAAACCGGGGTAATGTATTGGTACTACGTTGCCTTAAATCTCCTATTGCCGCAGATTTCCCGACGCTTTATGCGAGCATTGAGTTTGGTGCCAGACAGCATGGATGAATACTATCGTCCACAAGGATGCATGCACAAAGGGCCGGAATCTTGGTATACTATTCACATGCCACACAGTGCGGGTATGCAGCTTTTCTTTTTTAACGTGTGGACCAAGCGGATCCCGTTTTATTCGCCTATCAATTCCTTGCAACGACCAGGGACATTCTATTCGGATCGTGTTGGTCAGTTCGGGGGGACACGCTGATAATCATGGGGGTGCTGGTATGAAGGTCAAGAGCTTGATTTTCCTGTTTCTGGTGACGGCGGTCATCAGTATCCGCTGCCCTGTTCAGGCATCGGCTGAAATAGTTGCTCATCATGGAGCGAATGTTGAGGCTAAAGGCTCGGTTAAGTACTGCATTAGCTGTCACGATGGAGCTACCGGGAACATGATAGCGACGTGCACATCGAAGTGCAAAACAACGGAAGAGCATTCCGTGCTGAAGCGGTATCCTCCCCGGAAGAAACCAGAGGACTATGCTCCCGTGGAAACTGTTCTCGCCAGCGGACTTAAACTCGTGAAGGGCAAGGTCGTTTGCATAACCTGCCATGATCTGCGCAAGAAGAACGAGTACCATTTAGTAATCGTGGATCCAGGCAAACTATGCAAAGCTTGCCATATCCGCCTTTGATGTCCACACCTGTTGGACAGGCAGTCGCGTCTATCGGTTATGTCGACGCCCATGTCCATATTAGAAATACCAGCCGATTGGACGCCGTGCTAGCCGCAGGAGTATCGTCGCTTCGCGACGCTGGCGCACGGGAAGGCCTGGGTTTCCGAATCGACCTGTCGAATGCGCAGACATCCATCCCCATCATTATTTCGGCCGGACAGGCGCTCTATAAGAAAGGCGGGTACGGATATCTGCTTGGCGTTCCCGTCGAAACCCCCGGCGATATAAAACAAGAAATTACCAGGCTCAAAAAAGCTGGTGCTGCTATAATAAAGGTCATCGCCTCCGGCCTGGTAAGCCTTGCTGAATCTGACCGCATCACTCCCGGAGGGCTGAGCAGGGAGGAGTTGTTCGTGGCTGTTCAAGAGGCTGCCGGCTGCGGCCTGGAGGTGATGGCGCACGCAAACGGCGCGGATGCGATCATGGCGGCAGTGGAGGCAGGCGTTCGATCCGTTGAGCATGGGTTCTACATGGACACTGGTGCCATCGAGAAGATGGCTTCGAAGGGCATCTTCTGGACACCGACCGTGGGTGCACTTGTTCGCGCTGCACGAGCAGCGGCAATAACCAGGAAGACGGATGCGTTCATCGGCCGGCTGGTTCAACGTCATCTGGTGATGATCGAGAAAGCCTTCCGGGCGGGTGTTCCCCTGGCCATCGGTACAGATTGTATGCTCCCCCATGAGGAGTATGCTGCTATGTATCGTGAAGAGCTGGCCTACTTTGAACAAGCGGGGATTCCCCGCAAAGAAGTTGAACAGATCGCCCGAGTTAACGGTGCAAGACTGTTGGGAAGCGGAACAGAGGGCTACGTAACAAGCAGCAAGTAGCATGCTATTCCTAGCCCCTTGCTACCTGATCCATGATCCATATTCTACCAGGAGGTTCTTATGCGAATCGGAGTCCTTTCAGGCGGCGGTGATGCACCCGGGCTGAACGCCGTCATCCGTGCGGTGACAAAGACAGCGATCTTCAAGTACGGCTGGGAAGTGATCGGCATTATTGACGGATTTGAAGGGCTGCTGAGCCCGACCAAGACCCGTCAGCTGACCTCATGGAACACACGGGGCATCCTGTTTATAGGCGGTACGATCCTTGGTACCACGAACCGCGGCAATCCGTTCGCGCACAAGACCACGGTCAATGGCAGGGAGATCGTGGAGGACATGTCGCCTGTGGTCCTGAACAACATCAAGGAACTGGGCATTGAGGTGCTGGTAGTCATAGGCGGCGACGGCTCCCTCAAGATCGGACAGGGCCTCAATAAGCTGGGGATACCCGTGATCGGAGTTCCCAAGACAATTGACAACGACCTCATGGCGACCCATGTGACATTCGGTTTCCAGACCGCGGTGGACACGGCGACCGAGGCGCTCGACAAGCTCCATACCACGGCGGAGAGTCATCAGCGGGTCATTATCCTCGAGGTCATGGGAAGGTATGCCGGATGGATCGCCCTCGAAGCGGGTATGTCCGGCAGTGCTGACGTCATCCTGATCCCGGAAATCCCCTTCAGCTTTGAGAAGGTGATGGACAAGCTGATGGAGCGGAAAAAGGCGGGCAGCAAGTCGAGTATCGTCGTGGTGGCAGAGGGCGCAAAACCCGCCGGCGGTGAGATGGCTGTGCGCGAGAAGGCGGCAGACGGATACGTGCTCCGCCTGGGCGGCATGGGCGAGATCGTGGCAGCAGAGATCACCAAGCGCACGGGTATCGACACGCGGGTGACCGTCCTTGGTCACTTGCAGCGGGGCGGCAGCCCCTGCCCGTTCGACCGGCTCCTGGCTACGCGCTACGGGGCGTATGCAGTCGAGCTCATAGCGCAAAAAAAATTCGGAGAGATGGTTTCCTACCAGCCGCCAATCATTACCTCGGTGCCGCTGGAGAATGCCATCAGCCAGCTCAAGCTGGTGGAGCCTGACGGCGAATTGGTCAAGGTTGCAGAGGGCACGGGAGTGAGCTTCGGCAGATGATCCCGTTCGTAGTGATGGTCTTCGCGGTCTATGGAGGCGTGCACCTGTACGCCTTCCTCCGCGCCAGAAGCATCTTCACCTTCGGGCTAGTCGCCGGTGCAGGGATCGCGGCATTCATGCTGCTCATGGTTGCCGCGATCTTTCTGGTCCGTGCGCTGGAGCTCCGTGAATACGAGGTGCCCGCGCAGGCGCTATCCTATATTGCCTACTTCTGGATGGCTGCCCTGTTCCTGTTCTTCTGCTGTTCCGTTTTCTTCGATCTCCTTTCTTTCCTGACCCGTATGGCCGGCTGGCTGACGCGGGCAAATATCTCCGCATACCTCATACCTTCAAAGACTTCGTTCTTGCTGAGCCTCGGCATTGCTGTCCTGATATGTGTGTACGGTTTTGTTGAAGCGCGCAGCATTCGCATGGAGCGGCTGGTGGTCGAGACCGCCAAGCTGCCACCTGGCATTGATAGGCTGACGATCGTGCAGATATCCGATGTCCATCTTGGCCTGATCAACCGCACCAGCCGGTTCGAGCCGATGATCAAATTGGTCAAGGAGGCGAAACCTGATATTTTTGTTGTTACAGGAGACCTGGTCGATGCGCAGATCAACCATTTGACCGGTCTTGCTGAGATGCTTCGCGATGTTATTGCGCAGTACGGGAAGTTCGCCATCATGGGCAACCATGAATACTACGCTGGGCCGGATAAATCGCTTGCCTTTATCAGAGAAGCTGGGCTCACGATTCTGCGCGATGAAGTTGTACCAGCAGGGCCGATCACGATCGCGGGCGCTGATGATCATACTGCGTCGCAGCTCAAACTGGGGAGGATAAAACCGGGGAAAGAATTGCTTGCAGCCGCCGCAGGGGACCGCTTTATCCTTTACTTGAAGCATCAGCCTCATATTGACCAGGCAACGATCGGCCTCTTCGATCTGCAGCTTTCCGGGCACACTCACAAAGGCCAGATCTACCCGTTCATCTATCTCACCCGACTAACATTTCCCTTCAGTGCTGGACGCTACGAGCTGGGCAGCGGATCCCTTTTGTATGTAAACCGTGGCACAGGGACGTGGGGGCCTCCGATCCGCTTCCTGGCGCCTCCCGAGGTTACCATTGTCGAGCTCGTGAGAAAAAAGCCGTCATGAAACGTGTTTGTATTTTTCTTTCGCTGTACCTACTCTTTGCTTCATGCATGACCGAACAGATCCCGCCAGTCGCGGAATATCACGCAGTCCCGAATCAGTCAACCTTCCTCGTCAGCAAGACCGATTATGATCTGCATGGCAGGCCCCTTTTCCAAAAGCGGCTCGGTAGCCGTCCCAGTGGAGTCGGTGCGCGGTTCACGATCGTCCATGCGGTGAACGACAAGCCGTCCCGTTCCTATGACATCGCGATCGTTGAACAACAAAAAGCCGATATGCACAAACCGCTTGCGGTCCTGTATGAATGGACCGGCAGGGGATTCGAGGGCGGACTGGCTGTAAGCGAAGGGATCTTCCCCGGCGGCGGTACGATGTCCGGACGGGAGGCCGCGGCGTTCCTGGCCATCAAGGCCGCGCCCGTGGTCATCGGCAGTGTGACGGGATTTGTCTTTGGTCTTGCTGCTGGTATCCCTGCGACGGCCGCGGTACTCAGGAATGTGGTCGTGAACACCCGTGAGATGCTAATCGGGTATACGCTCTACGAGTATGACGAAAAGGGGCGGCTCAAGTTCATGAAGCTCTATCCGCCAATCGACCATACTGCTGAATTGGTGAAGACCGAGTTCTTTTACTCGAATGCAAGCGGTGAACCGATGCAAGCAGAAGTAACGAGCATTGTTGAACAGAAAAAGAGGATGATAAAAAACTAATAGGTGAGCAGACGATGAATGCATTCAACTATATGAAATATAATTAATATCACACAATCTGGCACTCATATTGACAGAGTGCTAATCCGGTGATATATTTTATATGAAAGCAGGAGGTGATGCCTGAAACATATTGGATGGATGGAAAAGGGTACTGTTTTTTTTCTAGGCGTAATGCAATACCGATGCATCACTTATGGCAAGAAAGGAGGGATTTATATGAAAAGTCTGATGAGATGGGATCCCTTCCGGATGGCTAGTAGGTGGGATCCGCTGGATGAGTTAAGATCGATGCAGCATGAGATGGATAGAATATTTGATAGGTTCCGCGGTGTTGAAGCTGCGGATACTCGATTGGGAACATGGATCCCTGCGGTAGAAAGTTACAGCGCCGAAGGCAAACTCGTATTCAAGGTCGATCTGCCTGGTATTGATCTCAAGGACCTGGATGTAAGCATTAGAGACCGGGAGCTTGTGATCAAGGGTACCAGGAAAGAGGAGAAAGACGCAAAAGAAGAGAATTATGTATGCAGAGAAATTTCCTATGGCTCCTTCGAGCGGCATTTCCTTCTGCCTGAGGGTGTAAATACCGAGGAACTGAAGGCTAAATATGCCAACGGGCTTCTTGAGGTCACTGTACCAGCGCCGACGATTGCCAAGGTACGGAAGGTAGAGATCGAGGCATCCAAAGAGGAGAAGAAAACCATTGATGCAGAGGTCAAGAAGGCCGCATAATTGGACCGTGTCGCAGGACGAATATATGATGCTGCTTCAGTAATTACCAGTTAACCCGCGCTGTAGAGGGTTTTTTTTTTGAGAAGGCTTTTTCCTATATCGTTGAATGCATTCAGAAATGGGTAGTTGCGAGCATCTGGCTGACCCAACTTTTTTAGGGAGCTATTGAATACAGGAAAACGGGTTTCCCCTAGCCCGCTGTCAAGCTGGCGATCTCTTTTTCCCCTCTCTTACAGGAAATCGTCAGCTAGCCTTTGTTGTGTGATCAGGTAGCTATGGCGACCTGATCACACTGTTAGTTCCAGCGGCAGGTTGTCAGAGGGGAGGACGCTTTACTCGTTGTCGAAACTGAATGAAATAGCGTTCAAAAAGTAGGTATTTGCGTTGTTCGCGAACTTCTGAATGACCCCCGTGGCAATGACCGTCTTCTTCGAATTTTTCCTCTGAGCGAGAATAACGTCCTTGCTGTTCTGCGGCAGATCCCGGTAAAAAACTTCGACCATGTTTCCGTTCTGGTCGAAAACGAAGGATTCACGCATGGGTTCGCTATAGACGAAGTTACCTTTCATGGAAACCGTTTTGCCGACATAGCGTACCGGATTCGATAGGATATCCGCATAGGCAACATAAACGCGAGAGGCGGCGGCCGGCGCAGAGCTGCCGGAAGTCTCCAGCGAAGACGCATTGATGTAGTACGCATTTGAACTATTTTCGAAGCGGCGAATGACTCCGGTGATCGTTACGGGCAACTTGGAGTGTTTTCTTTGCGCCAGAATCGTATCCTTGTCGCGGGAGGGGAGGTCCCGGTAGAATATTTCTATCAGTCTGCCATTTTGATCGATGGTAAATGATTCCTTCAATGGTTCGCTATAGGCAAAGAGGCCCTTCATCGTGCCGATCTTTCCGACATACTGCGAGGGATCAGAAAGGATGTCCGAATAGGTTATTTCTTTGGCAAAAGCAACATGGGCCAGGAAGGTGAATGACAGAATCAGCAGTAATATTCTATTCACAGGGCACCTCGGTGCGCGAAAAATTATTGGCTGTTGCTGTTGGTTGGGCAAGGATGAATTCTCTGCAGATGTACGGTATTCTTATCGGCGAATCCGGATATTTCTTTAATATCGCAGGTTGCTTGGTATGCGGAGATTAATCCTTGTGGCCGGGGGGTGCCATGCCGCATCCCAGGTGAATAGTTCTGGCGAGCAGCACGCTGACGTCGTGTCCGATAGCGAGATATGAAGTGCATGCGCGCCATGCTGGCACAGAAGAAACCCCGGGAGGCTTGCGCCTACCGGGGCATGCGGAATAACAAAGTGGGGCGTAAGGCTAAGGTTTTTCTATTTTGAAATTGCCTTTGTCATCGATATCTACTTTCGCATTCAGGAACTTGACCAGGTAACCCTTCTCTTTGAGTTTGTGGTAGGCCATCTCGGCGCGTACACCCGTGGAGCAGTGGGTTACGATCTGTTTATCCTTGGGAAGTTCGGCAAGCCGGTCCAGGATTTCTTCATCCGGCACAAGCTTGGCACCTTTTATCATACCGGCATTGCCTTCATCGCGGTTTCTCACATCAAGGATGAGCGTATCCGCCGGTGTCGCCGCAGCGATCTTCTGGAACTCGTCGATGGGCATTTCGCCGGGCCGGGGTTTAGGTACATACGCGATTGCAGTTGCCATGATCCCTGTCTCGACAGGGAACTTGGCCATCTGCCAGGCGTCCATGCCGCCAGTCACAATAGTAACATTGGTATAGCCCGCCGCCACGAGGGACTTTGCTGCTGTCCTGGCTTCATCCCCGCCATTTTGATCATAGATGATAATCGGAGGCTTCTTGTCCTTGGACGGGAATCGTGCTGTGTTCGCTGTCACATCTGATGCAGGAAGCGTTACCGCTCCTTTGATAAAGCCTTTCTGGGCAATCGCAGCAGACCTTACGTCGAGCAGGACATTGGGGATATCCTTGTCGATATAAGCTTCTTTCAGAAATTGCGCGGATAGCACGGTATTGTTCTTCTTGGTCCATTCGGGAAGGCCTTCATGGTACACTTTTACGTTGGTATAACCGAGTTTTTCCGCCCGACCGGCGGAGTTAGGGCTCATCGCTCAGGTCATGCCTGCACAGTAGTAGACGATGAGCGCGTTCTTTTCCTTCGGCAGTTTATCAACCATTTTTTCGAATGCGGGGAAGGGGATGTTGATGGCTGTAGGTATCGCTCCTTCCATGAACCGGGGGGCCGGGCGTGCATCGATCAGCAGATATTTGCCTTTTTCCGAACCCTGAGCAACAAGCTTCTCAACTTCAGCAGTGCTTATGAGCTTCTCAGGAGATACTTTGATGGGAGGTTTGGCTGACACAAGGGTGGCAAATTTTTTTCCGTCCTTTTCGGTAAACTCAATACGAACTTCCTTGCCTTTTTTGATAACCCGGAGAGGTTCGGAGGGATTCTCCGCATCCGGCTGAATATTCAGGACCTTCAGCATCTGACTGTCGAACCTGAGGATTTCTACTGCATCATCGATCTTAACCTGAATGGACTGGGTCTTGTACGCCACACTGTCGAAATTGCCCCTGAGATTGCCTGGCTCAGACTGGTGGCAATTTGAGCAGATTTTAGCCATCAAAGGCTTTTTCTGTGGCAGTGCCGGTACTGAGTCTTTATCCTGCTCACCTGCGTGCGCAATTGAAAATACGATACTTATCAACAGTATCGCTGCGCATGTGCTGCTGACCATCTGCTTTAGCATAATTCCTCCTTGTTCTTTACTGCTGAATTTTTGTTTCTTTCTTATTCCGGGCCCAAGAAATATTATAATGAACAGGTGCCATGCCATAAATTATAATTAATAGGTAATATTATAATTTGAGATTTATGCATAGTCAATATAATTCGCAACTATATATGTTTTTGTCTGATATCTCGCTAAAATCAACATAAGCAAGGCATTGCCCAGGACCTAGTGCAATTATTCAGAAAATCCTTGACAATAGTGGACTTATCTTATATATTTACCATTCTTTGCCGAGCTGGGCATTGCTATGCATTACTATGTTTGACTCCCTGACAGGTAAATTAGAGTCTGTTTTCAAGAAGCTCCGAAGCAGGGGCGTACTCAAAGAGGATGATGTTAAAGAGGCCCTGCGCGAAGTGCGCCTTGCGCTCCTTGAAGCTGACGTTAACTTCAAGGTCGTAAAAGAGTTCATTGGCAAGGTTCAGGAACGATCGGTCGGGCAGGAAATACTCGGTAGTCTGACACCGGGCCAGCAGGTTGTCAAGATCGTCCATGAAGAGCTGGTATCTCTCCTGGGCGGCACCCAGTCAAAGCTCTTTCTTTCACCGAATCCGCCCACGATCATCATGATGGTTGGTTTGCAGGGCTCCGGCAAGACGACGACCTCGGGCAAACTAGCGAAGAATTTCAAGAAGGACGGACGCAGGGTTCTTCTCGTACCGGCTGATACTCGTCGGCCGGCAGCAGTGCAGCAGCTGATCACCCTGGCAAAGCAGGTCGGGGTGGATGCATATCGATCCGACGAACAGGATCCGGTTGCCATTTGCAGAGCGGCGGTAAAACAGGCGGCATCGTCGTTGTATGAAGTGGTGATCCTCGATACGGCGGGCCGGCTTCAGATCGATGAACCTCTTATGGAGGAGCTCCGTCAGATCAAGGCCGGGGTAAAGCCGAGCGAAGTGCTTTTCGTGGCGGATGCAATGACCGGTCAGGAAGCGGTTAACGTCGCCGAGAAGTTCAATGTTGGCCTGGGTTTCGACGGCGTGGTTCTGACCAAGCTCGACGGCGATGCTCGGGGCGGGGCGGCGCTTTCGGTCAGGGCAGTCACTGGCAAACCGCTTAAGTTTGTGGGTATGGGCGAGAAACTCGACGCCCTTGAGCCGTTCCATCCGGATCGCATGGCTTCGCGCATCCTCGGCATGGGCGACATGATGTCGCTCATCGAGAAAGCGCAGGAGACGGTTGATCGGGAAGAAGCGGTCAATCTTGCGAAGAAGCTCAAGAAGAACACCTTCGACCTTGATGACTTCCGGAGCCAACTGAAGCAGGTGAAGAAGCTCGGCGGGCTCGAATCGATCATGGGCATGATCCCCGGGATGGGCAAAATGAAGCTTCCGGACGCGCAGGTGAATGAGAAGGAATTGACAAAGGTGGACTCTATCATCAGTTCCATGACCCCGAAAGAGCGCGCTGACTACATGATCATCAACGGAAGCCGCAGGGCCCGTATTGCAAAGGGTAGCGGCACGCAGGTGCAGGACGTGAACCGGCTTCTCAAACAGTTCGCCGAAATGCGTAAAATGATGAAGTCCATGACGAGCGGTAAAGCGGGGAAAATAGGAAAGATGTTCGGCAACAGGATGCCGTTCTAACGGCAAGTTTTTATGCATTCAGTGCCACAAACGATAGACCATAGACGTTTTGGAAATTGAAATCAGGGATTTATTCTTTAACGAAAGAGGTGGAACAATGTCAGTAAGAATAAGACTTAAAAGAATGGGGACCCACAAGAAACCGTACTACCGCTTAGTAGTCGCGGATGCCCGGTCGCCCCGGGATGGACGCTTTATCGAGATGGTCGGCACCTACGATCCGCTTAAGAAGCCCGCGGAAATCAAGGTTGACCAGGCAAAGGCGCTCGACTGGCTCAGCAAGGGCGCGGTCCCCTCTGATACCGTGAAGACCCTGCTTTCCAAGGTTGGGGTCATGAAGCAGTTCGCTGCAGCGAAGTAATTCATCATGCGGCATGCGGAATAATATCCATCATGCCGCTTCGAACTATTTTACGGAAGTACGACTGCGGCGATCATGCTCATAACCATCGGCAAGGCGGTCAAGCCCTGGGGGCTTAAGGGCGAGATTAAGATCGAGCCCATGACCGATTTTCCCGAACGTTTTAACGACCTTCGCCGCGTGCACCTGGTTTCTGCGGCTGGTAAGGAAATCGTCTGCGATGTGAAGTCAATACGTTACATGGGCGATTGCCCCTTACTGCTCCTTGCAGGCTATGATTCACCGGAAACAGCAAAAACATTGAATGGGTGGTTTATCCGGGTTCCCGAGGGGGAAACGGTTCCGTTGCCTGAGGGCACCTATTATTGGCATGAACTCATCGGCATGGAGGTCGTTTCCGAGGCTGATGAGAAGATCGGGACCATCGTGGATGTCTTCGAGACCGGTAGCAACGACGTATATGTGGTAAAGCGCGGCGGGAACGAGGTCCTGTTGCCTGCAACGCGCGAAGTGATAAAGCAGATCGACCGGAAGACAAGGCGCATGGTCATTCATCTCATGGAAGGCCTGCTGGAGTGAAGCAGTATCCATTTCCGGGTATGCGAAGACTAAACGTTGAGGTGCTCACGCTATTCCCCGGGATACTTGCGGGCCCGTTGAACGAAAGCATTTTAAAGCGAGGCCGGGAAAAAGGCCTCCTGAATGTATCGGTCTGGAATATACGGGACTATACCGTAGACAAGCATCGAACCGCTGACGACAGCCCATACGGCGGCGGTGCTGGAATGGTCATGAAACCCGAGCCGATTTTCAAGGCGTTCGAAGCGCTTGCAACGGCATATCCCGGAGAAGAATTTCATACCGTCCTGCTTTCGCCACAGGGCAGGCTCTTTGATCATAAGAGGGCAGAGGAGCTTTCCCGAGAAAAGCGCCGCATCATTCTGCTCTGCGGCCATTACGAAACTATCGATGAGCGAGTGATCGAGTCGCTGGTCGATGAAGAGCTTTCCATCGGCGATTATGTGCTCACGGGAGGGGAACTGGCGGCGCTCGTTGTCATCGACGCAGCAGCGCGGCTTCTGCCAGGCGTTCTGGGTGATGAGGAATCGGCTTATCGGGATTCCTTTGGCGATGGGTTGCTCGATCATCCGCATTATACCCGGCCGGTGGAGTTCCGGGGGATGAAGGTTCCCGATGCGCTGATTTCCGGGAACCACGCTGAGATCGAACAATGGCGCAGACGTGAGTCGCTTCGGGCCACGCTTCGGAAAAGGCCGGGGTTGTTAGAGACCGCGGATTTATCTCAAGAGGACAAAAAAATACTGGAAGATTTAAAACAAGAGTTAAACTTGTAATCGCGGACAAGGGATCGTTATCTGAGCAATCCACAAACCGCCATAGAGTATAAGGGAGGTTTACCATGAACATTATTCAAGCACTGGAAAAAGGGCAGCTAAAAGAAGGGATCCCGAGCTTTCGTGTGGGCGATACCATCCGCGTTCATGCGAAGGTCGTTGAAGGCGACAAGGAACGGATTCAGGTCTACGAGGGAGTGGTCATTGGCCGCCATGGCGGTGGTGCGCGTGAGCTCATCCGGGTCAGGAAGTTGTCTTATGGCGTGGGTGTTGAGAGGCTTTTCCCCCTCCACTCGCCTATGATCGACAAGATTGAGGTTGCCAAGGCAGGCAAAGTCCGGCGGGCGAAACTGTACTTCCTCCGGGATCTGCGCGGCAAGGCGGCGAGGATCAAGGAAAAAGGGCGCGTATATGCTTCCGTCGCGGGTGCAACCGAGACCAAGGCTACACAGACGCCGCAGGAATAGTATTCGACCAACAAGTTCAAGGCTTCAGAACCAAGACAAATCCCAAATACCAGGCATCGGAATCCGGTTGGATCCGGATGCCGGCGCATATTTGGGATTTGCATTTTGCACAGCATTGAGGTGGATATGTCTCGCCGCAGGATCAGTTCCCGGGACCCTCAAGTAATCCCGCATAGTGATCTGTTTAACGGCGAACTTCCGGGCAACGTCTGGTACTTTGAAGGCTGCGCACGGGCCTCAGGTTACACCGTCATCGCAGGACTGGACGAAGCTGGCAGAGGCCCGCTTGCCGGACCAGTCGTTGCAGCTGCGGTCGTGCTTCCCGATGGTTTGCTTATTCCTGGTCTGACGGACTCAAAACAAGTTCCGGAAAAGGAACGGGAGAGGCTCTTTGACCTCATTCGCGAACAGGCGGTTTGCCACGGAGTCGGCATTGTTGATGTTCGTACCATTGATGCCGTGAACATCCTGCAGGCAACTATCATCGCCATGGAACGAGCGCTCGCCCTGCTCCAACCACAGCCGGATTACCTGCTTCTCGACGCGATCACGCTGCCAAGGATTCCGCTTCCGCAGCAGCCGATTATTCAAGGCGACTGTCGCAGCCACAGCATTGCTGCGGCATCGATCCTCGCCAAGGTAACGCGAGACCGGCTCATGCTGGAGCTTCATGAGCAATATCCCCGCTATAATTTTCGGAAGCACAAGGGTTATGGAACAAAAGAACATATGTCGCTTCTGCGGGAACACGGACCCTGCGAGGTGCACAGGAAGACCTTCGGTCCCGTGGCCCGCATGCTTCGGGATGAAATCCGATGAGCCTGTTCACCAAATTGCTCGGCCAAAAGGGTGAGGACCATGCCGTGGAGTTCCTGTGCAAACAGGGGTATCGCATTGTCGAACGGAACTACAGCACGCGGAGCGGGGAGATAGACCTTATTGCGCTGCATGAAGGGGCCGTCGTGTTCATCGAGGTAAAGACACGGACCAGCAATGCGTTCGGCGCCCCGGAGATGGCCGTCAACCCGCGTAAACAGAGGCGGATGGTCAAAACCGCTCTCGCCTACATTAAAGAGCATAATTATCACCAGGTCCCGTGCCGGTTCGACGTGGTAGCCATCACGACCTCGGGGGGGCGCGGCATGGAACTTATCCGGAACGCATTCGAGATGGACAGGACGCATATGTGAAGGAGAGGTTATGCTTGAATTCCTTAAAAAAGTAAGTCTGTTCGAAAATCTCTCCACGAGTGAACTGGAAAAAATTCAAAAGATCGCCAGGATTGAATCCTATCCTCAGAAGACCGTTCTGTTCAAAGAGGGCGATCCGGGGGACCGCTGCTTTGTCATCACGAAAGGCGATGTGCGTATCAGCAAGTTCATTCCGAACATCGGCGAAGAGGCACTGGCAATCCTGACGGCGGGCGACTATTTCGGCGAAATGGCGCTTATTGACAATTTCCCCCGCTCTGCCCATGCCATAACGAACACCGATGTCGAATTGCTTGCTATTGACAAGACCGACCTTGACAAGGTCCTTATTATGGACCGCGAGCTCGGCTACAAGCTGTTCTGGGCATTCACCAAGACCCTCTCCCGGCGGCTGCGGGAGACGAACGAGAAATTGGCGAGCTTCCTTGCAATGTCAGGGGGCTTTTAGCGGAACACCTCGTGCGGCCGGCGGATACAGGCTGCAGAGAGGTAGTACCATGCAGACAGTCACAAACTCAGGAAACGGCGCGGTGGCGGAAGAGTCATACAAAATAGGAATGGTAAGCCTGGGTTGTCCCAAGAACCAGGTTGACGCGGAGCAGATGCTCGGAGCGCTTGCATCGTCGGGATTCGAGATCACACCCGACCAGTACCAAGCAGACTTGATCGTTGTGAATACCTGCGGTTTCATCGAGTCAGCTAAAGAGGAGTCCATCGAGGCTGTTCTTGAAGCAGCGAAGATGAAGACGCAGGGGAAGTGCAGGCGGATCATCATCGCGGGATGTCTTGCGCAGCGGTACAAGGATGAACTGCTTCGCGAACTGCCCGAGGCCGATGTGGTCATCGGCACGGGCGGGATCAGCCGCATCAGCAGCATCTGCAGGGATGCGCTTTCCGGAAAGGACCGGTTCAGCGACGTCCCCCCGCCGTCCATGGTATACGGCCTCCCCCGTATCAGCACGACCCCGATCCACTACCGCTATCTCAAAATCGCCGAAGGCTGCAGCAACCGCTGTTCCTATTGCGCCATACCGCTCATCCGGGGGAATTTTGCGAGCAGGCCATTTGCGTCGATCCTTGACGAGGCCCGCGGGCTCGCTGACGAAGGCGCGCGGGAGCTGGTATTGCTGGCCCAGGACTCCACCGCGTATCGTGATGGTGCAGCTGATTTGCCCGCGCTTCTCAGGGCGCTGACCCGTGTGCCGGGCATCGAGTGGGTGCGGCTCATGTATGCTTATCCCGGACGGATCAGCGACGAGCTCATGAATGTGATGGCAGAGGAATCCGGAATATGCAAGTATCTCGATATCCCGATCCAGCATTTCGACGATCAGGTTCTTTTAGCCATGAACCGGCGCGGTACGTCCAGCGACATCCGGGCTACCGTCGACCGTCTTCGTGAACGTGTTCCCGGGATCGCGCTCCGCACTTCCGTCATCGTCGGTTTTCCGGGCGAGACCGAAGCAGCATTCAAGCGGCTGCTTGCCTATGTCAAGAGCGCCCGATTCGAGCACCTTGGTGTATTCACCTATTCTTCGGAAGAGGGGACAGCGGCATACGATCTTGAGGGAGCAGTGCCGAAGGAGGTTGCGGCGGACCGGCTCCACCGGGTGATGACCGCGCAGGCGAAAATCTCACTTGAAGCGAACCGCGCTCTCATCGGTTCGCGCCAGCGCGTGCTGGTCGACGGGATGGAGGACATGGTGCTTATGGGGCGGCTGCAGACGCAGGCTCCGGACATCGATGGGATGGTGTACCTGTCCGAGATCGAAGCAGCTCCCGGAGATTTCGTTGATGTGACGATCACCGGAGCCACGGAGTATGAGCTGACGGGAACACCAGAACCAAAGCAAAAACCAAAGGGCGTCTCGCGCAAAGACGCAAAGACGCAAAGACGCAAAGAAAGTCATAAACTTTCAGGTTTATACTGATACATTCTTTCCTTTCTTTGCGGCCTGGCGACTTTGCGCGAAATATATTATTTCAACGTGTAATGTTTTTTATTCCTGAGTAATACCATCGAAAGGAAAAGCATGGATACCAACCTTCAACCAGCAGGTGCACCTGAAAACGAAGAAAGTTTCGCAGACCTCTTTGAAAAGAGTTTCAAGAAGCCCGAGCGGCTTGAGCCCGGACAGATGGTCGAGGCGCGGGTTGTTAAAATATCGGGAGAGTGGATCTTCCTGGACCTCGGCGGCAAGGGCGAGGGTTATCTCGATAAAAAAGAAGTGACAGACGAGGCCGGGGCAGTGAGCGTTCGGGAGGGGGACACGGTGCGGGCCTACTTTGTGTCTTCTGATAACAACGAAATGCTGTTCACCACGAAGATCGGATCAGGGCCGGGGAAGCAGGCCCAGTTCGAGGACGCGTGGCAAAACGGCATCCCGGTTGACGGCATCCTTGTGAAGGAAGTCAAGGGTGGATTCGAGGTCAAGCTCGGCGGGAGCGTCCGCGCTTTTTGCCCGTTTTCCCAGTCAGGTATACGGCGGGACGAGCAGCAGTCCGACTATATTGGCAGGTCCCTGACGTTCAGAATAGCTGAATACGGCGAGGACGGCAGGAACATCGTTCTCTCGCGCAGGCAGATCCTTGACGAGGAAAAACAGGCAAAGAAGGAAGCTTTGAAGGGAACGCTGAAAGAGGGAATGAAGGTTTCCGGGCGTGTCACCTCGATTCAGAAGTTCGGAGCATTTGTGGACATCGGTGGCCTGGAAGGCCTGATGCCAGTTTCTGAGATCGCCTGGACCAGGACCGAAAAGGTTGGCGATATTTTGTCCCTCGGCCAAACGGTTGAAGTGATCATCAAAAAGCTGGACTGGGAGAACAATAAGTTCTCCTTTAGCCTGAAAGACACGCTGCCCGACCCCTGGGAACGCGTCGCGGAAGCGTATCCTGTTGGCTCTTTTCAAAACGGGATCGTATCCCGCCTCGCGCCATTCGGCGCCTTTGTGACGCTCAAGGAGGGTGTGGACGGACTCATTCATATCTCGAAGATGGGCACGGGTAGACGGATCAATCATCCCCGCGAGGTGCTCAAGGAAGGGCAGGCCGTTGAAGTACAGATAGAAGCAGTTGATCGGGAGAGTAAAAAGCTGTCCCTTGCCCTGGCCGAGATCCGCCGCGCCGAGGAAGAAGAGGCGACCACGATCAAGGAATACAATCAAAAGATCACCGTGGAACCCCAGACCATGGGAACGCTCGGGGATATGCTGAAGAAAAAGATGGAGCAGAAATAAACGCAGCTTCTCCCCGATAACGCCGCTATCCATTACCGCTGGACTCTATATGGGTTCAGCGGTTTTTCATTGCCTTCGCTGCTGCACGCTCAATTAACGTTCATCAGTTACTAGGCATAGTGTTGTATCTAATGGTGCACTGCCCGCTCTACGAACCATCTTCATTATTCCATCGTCAATTCTTCCCTCGACAACAGGAATTTTTTATGTACATCCTGGGGATGTGCGTGGTATAGTAGCCGGGGTTGGCGGGGATATTCCGCTGACCATTGATTCACGTATTCAATCAATTACAGCGCTCGCGCAAAGGAGAACATATGAAAAAGATCGTGGTACTATTAGTCCTCATCATGGCGTATACCCATGTGGCCATGGCTGATAACACGACGCCATCCGAGTATGGCAGGGTGGTTATCAAGAACCACTCCACCAAGGCGGGCATGGCACCGGTTGTTTTCGATCACTGGCTGCACCGTGCATACTATACCTGCAAAGTCTGTCATGTAGACATAGGATTCTCGCTTAAAGCGGGTGACACAGGCATTACGGCTGCCGATAATATGAAGGGCGTCTACTGCGGGGTATGCCATAACGGGAAGATGAAATTTGGCGGCAAGGCGGTATTCCCGGCCTGCACAGCGGACAAGTCCGATTCCAAACGATGCGACCGGTGTCATTCCCAGGGCAAGGCAGTGAAGAAAGAGGTTGAGTTCGCTGCACTCACTGCATCCTTCCCAAAGGACAAGTTCGGGAACGGGGTCAACTGGGAAAAGGCTGCTGCTGACGGATTAGTCCATCCTCTTGATTATCTCGAAGGAGTGTCTACCAAGAAGCCGGCTCAGCCGATCCAGAAGGATTTTGCGATAAAGCCTAAATCCGCGGATAAGGCTGATATTATTTTCTCCCATAAAAAACATACGCTCTGGAACGGATGCGAAGTCTGCCATCCCGATATTTTCAAAGGCGGCAAGCGCGGCACAACCACTTATTCCATGGACGACATCAGCCAGGGAAAGTTCTGCGGTATCTGCCACACGACGGTGGCATTCCCACTTGCTGACTGCGACCGGTGCCATGCAAAGCAGGTGAAGTAAATATCTTGCCCATCCAGTGAGGAGGATCGAATATGATAACTCGTCTCTTGTCTGTTTTCGGCATGTTGTTTCTTGCTGCCGTTTGCATAATCATGGGGGGTATGGGCGCGAACTCATCCATTGCGGCGGAGCCGGCACCCGTTGTAAAGGACATTAAGAATCCGCTTGATGGCAAGGCGGAGGCGATCCAACAGGGCGGCAAGATCTTTGACGAAAAATGCTCAGAGTGTCATGGGGACGGGACCGGCATGACTGCGCCTGACCTGACCGATGATTCCTGGATTTACGGTGGCAGCGATGCGGC
This sequence comes from uncultured Nitrospiraceae bacterium, assembly GCA_964447405.1. GTDB lineage: Bacteria > Nitrospirota > UBA9217 > UBA9217 > UBA9217 > JALNZF01. The sequence goes on from CAYUSP010000008.1 coordinate 45,801, forward strand.
GGTGTTCGAAACGATTCAAGGCGGGAGAAAAGGCGGTATGCCGTCCTGGCGCTCAGAGCTCAGAAGGGATGATATCTGGATGATCATCTCCTATATCAGGAGCCTCCACAAGAAATGACGCGGGGCAATGTCATGCGTTGAGCTCCTGGCGAGGTGCATGATCCGGGTATCGTTCGGTGATGCCTGCTGGATAGGATAATAGCGCGGCAATATGCAGTGAGGAGGTCCGAAGGATCCCATGAGGGCGTCATGGCCTGCAGGTCCGAGAGGTTTAGATTACCATGGCAGAATGCACGTCACCGGTGAAAACCGGCATGTCTACGAACGTCAGCAAGTACATCCTTGTTGTTGGAAGTGATACCAGCAACCGTGTTTTCACGTCACTGCTCCTGCAAAAACTGGAATACCACATCTGCGCTGCCTCCAATGCGGAGGAAGCGCTGGAGATGGTGAATGCCATCCTGCCCACGCTCATTATTACCGATTTAAAGCTTTCTGGCATGAATGCCCCCCAGCTCATGTCGGCTCTGAAGCAAAAGCCCCGGACAGCATCGATTCCGGTCATCATCAAGACTAGCCAGTTGACACCTCAGCTTGCGGAAAAATGCCGCGAGGCGGGTGCTGTAGATTGTATCAGGGAACCAGTTGATCCTGCGGAATTGTACCGCGTTGTCCAGGCTGCCATCGAGCCGACGCCCCGCGAACATATCCGCATTCCGACGCGGCTGTCTGTTTCTGTCAACGACACGCCGCTGGACCTGGATGCGGGCGAGGGAGCGACGGTCCTTTCCTCCCGGGGCATGTATATCCGAACGCAAAATCCTCTGCCAGTGAAAACGAAGTTCCCGGTGCGTATCACGCTCAACGGCAATAATATCACCGCGGAGGCCAAGGTCGTTTACAGTCATCACTTTGGCGAGGGGCCGTTCGGTGTGCCGGGCATGGGGCTTTATTTTACCGAGATCACGCAGGAAGCCCAGGACGCGCTGCAGCAGTATGTCAACGAGGAAGTCACGAAGGGGCTTGCTCCCGGTGGTGCATGATTGGAAAATTCCGGCCTATGCTAAATTTTCTTTGCTGCGGGTTGATGAATGGGGGTATGTGCAAGCATGAAAGAGCGCGAAAAACAGATCATACTTGTAGTGGATGGTGATGGTACGCGGCAGTTCTTTACCACTATCTTTCTCCAACGGTTTAATTACCACGTGTTCCCGGTGAAGACAGCGGAGGCGGCGCTGATGATCACTGAACTGACTGTTCCGCTGCTGGTCATCACCGACATAACGCTGCCGCAGATGAACGGGGTCGACCTCCTTAAGACCCTGAAACGGAACCCGCGCACCAGGGATGTCCCGCTGCTGATCTATACCGGTCTGAAATCTCCGGCTTATCGCGAAGAGTGCAAACAGGCTGGATGCGCCGGATACCTTACGGAACCGGCAGATCACAACCAATTGTATGAAGCGGTCCAGAAAGCCACGGAAACAACTCCGCGCCATTATGTGCGACTCGACACGTCCCTGGACGTGATCGTTGAAACCAGTCCGATTGACGGGAGCGGTGAACGGAGGGAGAAGGTCACCGCGCTTTCTGAGCATGGAATGTTCGTGAGCAGTCAGCAGCCACTGCCCTATGGTTCAATCTCGCCTTTCACCCTCCTCCTCGACCGTGCTGCCGCAGCTTGGAAGATTAAGGTGGAGGGTAAAATTCTGTACAGCTATACGATAACCGGATCCGGAAAGCTCCCGGGTATGGGCGTGAAATTTACTGAGATCCGTGCTGATGATCGTGAGGCAATCAGGAACTTTATCCGTGAACAATTGATGGCAGGGCTCGCTACTCCCATCAAGACCTCTCTATGAACAGCGGCTGGAGAGCATGCTTATCGCGCTGGTTCCCTGTCTGTTGCTTGGGGAGTGTGGCAAAAGACGGGGGCGAGTGGTATAGTGGAGGCATGCACTGCAGCAGCGTGTTGTGCTGCTTCGGCCGCGCACATACGGAGAGGCCGCTATGAACAAGCAATCATTCGCAGCATCACGAACGAAACGGCACATCCTTGTCGTGGGCAATAAGAGCCAGGACATCCTGTCGCTTGCCACACATCTCCAGCTTTTCGGGTATGAGGCTTCCTCCGCGAGCACCACAGCAGGAGCGCTTGAATGGGTATCAAAATCCATTCCCGCGCTGATTATCACGGACGTAGTGCTGCCTGGCATGAGCGGTATAGATCTCTTCGGCCTGCTAAAACACGATGCCCGTACCGCATCCATTCCCGTTGTGTTCATGATCTTTCCAACAGATGCGGCCACGGAACAAAGGTGCCGGGGGATGGGGGCCAGTGGCTGTATTTCGAAGCCTTTCCAGCCAGAGGAGCTTTACCGGACTGTTCAAGAAGTGATCGAACCACTGCCGCGGGCTAATATTAGGATCAATGCCCAGCTGTCATTGTCGCTCAACAAGGTTCCTCTCGAATGTCCTGAAGGCGGATGCGAGGTAGAGCTTTCCGAGCACGGCATGTACGTACCAATGGCTGATCCCTATCCGGCTCATCGCAGGATCTCGCTTCAGATAAACATCAAGGATCGGACCATATCCGCCGAAGGATCGGTCCTGTACCGCAAGACCGGACCAACCGGGCGATACCGTGGGTCCGGGATGGGTCTCCAGTTCACGAGGATCGATCCCCTGGACAGGGAGTACCTAAGAACATACATTCGAGGAGAAGTAGCGCGGGGCATCAGTTCAGTGCTTGCCAGGGATTCAGCAAAAAGGGAGTAGGCGGCATGCTTTCGTCTGAGAAAGGGAGTTCCTTATTATTCATTGTTTGCTCGATCATGGTTGCGAGCATTCTCATTTTCAGCTGCTTTTCATACGTTGCTGCAGGAGAGAACTGCGCCCTGCAGGGAGGCAAGTGCAGGAACGCCTGCAGCAGCGGCGAGACTGCCGAATCCGGCGCTTTCGATGACTGCGAAGAAAAACAGGAGTGCTGTGTTGTTCTAAATGCCGCCAGCAGTCGGGTCAACTGCTGCATCTATTCCTTTGATGCGAAGAAGTACGGTCAACTCAATTGCGGTCTGCCCGAAGGCAGCAGATGCTTGAACGGTTCTGGAAGCCCGGCCCCCTGCGACCAGCTGACTGCATGCAAAAAACCCTGAGCGCGGTTGATTGGTCAGGCTGTTTTCTTCTTGCATATCATTGACGACGATCATGGTTCAGCGGATAGGCACCGCAACGCTGATCGCTCCGCGGAGTTCACCTTCCTTATACCCCTCTTTCGCTCTCCCGGCAATGTCAATTTCACCAGCCGGATCACCGTGGCAATTGAGGCAGGGTTTCGTAATATAAAGCGGAATGATGTAGCGGGCTGTTTTCAAGCCGTCCTGGGCGGTCTCCTCATAGTGTGGCGTCATGCTTTTGGTAGAAGCGAACGCTGAGAGAACCCTGGCCTCGAAGTCATCCGGCTTATTGTAGGTTGCCCGGTATTTGATGCTCGTCTGTTTTAGTCTGATATCGGACCGGGGATAGAATTTCTGGCCGACCCGGCTGCCGAATACCGCGGGATTGAATCCCTTGAAGTCGCCGACCGTTTGATTGAGTTGTGTCTGGGCTTCGGCAACAACCTCCATCGCGGACTGATGGAGCGCGCTAAGAGACGATGCAAAAATATCCGTGGTCAAGACCTTGAGCTTCTTGATGTCGATGCCCGACTGTTTCAGGAATTCGGCCCGGACCAGGGGTTCATACACGTCCGGCGCGAAACGCCGGTCACCTTTGGTATGGTCATTGATGAGCGCCTGGTTGTCCGCGATCACCGTTCGCGCTGAAATAAGATAGTCAGCTACAGCGGTGGCAAGAGCCTTTTCCCGGTCAGTCGCAGAAAATGCCGGGGCAACGAGGGTAGCTATTGCGCATAGAGTGCAGAGAAGTGCGATGGCGAGTGAATGTCGTTTCATATGGTAATCTCCTCCCTGGGCGTTATTATCCGGCTGTGGCTTCTGGACGTGATTATTGCACAAGAGGCAGGATTTTTCAAAATTATTAACTGCAATATTATGCTCAAGGCGGAGTGCTGCTCACGCTTCGGTTTCATGCGGACAGCATTTGGGAGAGGTGCCATGAGGAAGAGGATCTCTTTTTTCAACACCCGCAATGCCACCAGTTGCCATTTCTGGCGCGACGCAGATGGCTCTGTTTCGCTTGAATCAGCTGCCTTGACTGTGATACAGTGCCTGCCATGATTACAGCTGGTATTGTCTTCATCATTACCTATCTGTTTATTGGTTTGCGCCAGATACCCCGCGTGCATATTGACCGGCCGGCGGGAGCGCTCGTCGGTGCGGTGCTCATGATCGTCCTCGGCGTGCTCACGCTGGACCAGGCCTTCTCGGCCATCGATATGCACACGCTGCTGCTTCTCCTCGGCATGATGATCATCACGGTCTATCTTCGCATTGCCGGCTTCTTTGAACTTATGGCTGACCGCATGCTGTCGCTTTCAAAAACGCCTCTCCAGCTCCTGGTGCTCATCGCTTCCTCCTCCGCCGTGCTCTCGGCATTGTTTGTGAATGACACAATCTGCTTGTTATATACGCCGATCATCCTTGAAGTGACGCTTCAGCTTGGCGTGAAGCCCATGCCTTATCTGCTCGCGCTGGCCACCTCATCGAACATTGGCAGTGTCATGACCGTGACCGGCAATCCGCAAAATATGCTTATCGGTATTTATTCGAAGATTCCCTACCTGTCGTTCCTCGGTGCGCTCTTCCCTGTAGCGCTCGCTGGATTTGTCGTGTGCGTGCTGGTCATTTGGTTCGTATATCGGCGGGAGATGAGCGCAAACGCTTTCTCCGCGCGGCCGAAGCTGCCAGAGTACCGGGTGCGCAAGAGGTTGTTGGTAAAGGCCCTGCTGGTATGCGGAGCGGTGCTTGCGGCGTTTTCCCTGGGCTATCCCTATTCACTGGTTGCCGCTGCAGGTGGTGTAGGTCTCCTGCTCATCGGCGGAGTGAGCACAGAACGGGTCCTGGAGGGAGTAGACTGGACGCTGCTGCTGTTTTTCTCGGGCCTGTTCGTGGTCATGCATGGCGTGGAGGTATCCGGACTGGCCACAACCGCGATCGGCAAGATCGGTGATCTTTCAGCCTTGCCGTTGTACGGCAGGATCGCCGGTCTGTCCGCGGTTTCGGCGGTACTCTCGAACCTCGTGAGCAACGTGCCTGCGGTGATGCTGCTGAAGCCGCTGGTGGAATCGCTGGGTGGAGACAGGTTCCTGTGGCTCGCCCTCGCCATGAGCAGCACGCTTGCCGGGAATTTCACACTCATCGGTTCTGTCGCGAATCTGATCGTGGTTCAGCAGGCGAGAAAAAAGGCGGAAATCGGCTTCATGGAGTATTTTCGCGTGGGCGCACTGATCACCATCGCGACCATCGCGATCGGCATCCTGGTCCTTGCCGTGGAGATCCATATCGCGTACGGCGGCGAAACCGCTGCGTCGGCGAAGAAACAGGTGTTGGTAGTGACCAATACACGGGCGGGCGGGGAGGCTCATCACCGGCTCTTCGATATCGTGCTTTTCTGTGATACCGATGCGAGCAGGGTACGGGGGCTGCAGGGCTTTAAAAAACTGAAGAGCGATGAGGCCGCACTCTTCGAGTTCCAGAAACCGGCGCCAGTTACCTTTTGGATGGGCGCTGTTGACTATCCCATTGATATCGTTTTTATCAGCAACGACATGAAGGTCTTCAAAGTCTATGCACACTGCCAGCCGGATAGCAAAGAAGTATTTCCTTCACGGGATCCGGTTCGATGGGTGATCGAGACCGCTGCAGGATCAGGGATCGTGGTCGGGGATCAGGTAACGATCAGATAAATCGCCTAAAGAGTACTCTGCAGGTGAGCATTTCTATCATTAACTTGCAATTCCCCGCAGCTTGCTGCGGGGTCACCCTATAGGTCCCTCCCCCTTGATGGGGGAGGTTAGGTGGGGGTGACGAGTACGAGCATCGGATACTTCACCCTCCCCTCAATCCCCTCCCATCAAGGGAGGGGCGAACATTATAATTAAGATACCACGCAGCTTGCTGCGTGGAGGTTCATTTATACTGCTCTGAAAGCGCTTCAGTAGGGATGGCAGGAACTGCACAGCTCCCGTTCAGGCAGCCTGAGCAGGCCCCCGTGGACGTTTTGATGCGGATCGTGGCAGGTCATGCAGGTGATCTTCCCGTCATGCAAGGGCAGTTTTTGCGGATTGATTGGCGGTACGATGCCCACCTTGTGCTCGTTGGGGGCAATCCGTTCCTTGTGGCAGTCAATGCAGAGTTCGGGGATGGGCTTTTTCAACTGGATTGCCCCTTTTTTCACATTATGAGAACCGTGGCACAGGCCACAGTTCTTTTTTATTTCCGGAAGCTTTTCCGCGGGCCGATCCAGGACCGCGGATGAGCCGGCATTGACCTGGGAACCTAAAACCAGGTAAATAATAATAAGATTGATGATAAAAAGATGTCTGGTCTGCATGGCGGGTGTCTCCTTCACCGGAACATGAGTTCTTCCCATAGTATAGATTGACAGTCTGATAAATGCAAATTGACCGGATGGGTAAAAATGCGGCCAAGAGCTTTCAAAGCTCATTTTAGTATTTGCAGTGTTGAGTGCTCGTCCAGTTACCATTACACCTGCTGAGATGATTACGCCCTCGAAGGTCATGGCAAACGCCCTGTTATCAAGATAAAGTCCTTGTTTTTATCAAAGCCATTGTTTATAATACACGATCAATATTTGTTGTCATTTATGTTGCAGGGAGGTTGCAGTATGCCGGTGTACGAATATGAATGTGATAGCTGTGGCGGCCGGTTTGAGGCTGTCCAAAAATTCAGTGATCCTCTCCTCTCCAGCTGCACGTTATGTTCCGCTCAGACCATCCGCAAGGTGCTTTCTGCGCCTGCTTTTGTGCTCAAAGGGAGCGGCTGGTATGTGTCGGATTACCCGACGAACGACAGAAAAGAGGCTGAAAAAGCGGAAAAGCCCGCCGAGGCTCCCAAACCGGCAGCGGGATGCGCGGCCGGATCATGCCCGGGCACGTGCGCATCCAAGAACTGAATCCCGTGGAGCCGATCCACATCCACATTCCCTACCCCACGCTCAAAGACTATCTGGAGCTGATACGGCTTCGGCGCTACGACCTGGAGATCTATTTTTCAGCCGCAGTACTCGACCAGATCGAAAAGCACGACCTGGAGAACCTGGTTATGCAATGTGACTGGAATCCGAAGCTGACGCTCCATGCGCCGTTCATGGACCTGAATCCCGGCGCAGTGGATCCCATGGTGCGGTCTGTTACCCAGGTGAGGTTCCGGCAGCTTTTGAACGTGGCGGCGATCCTGAAGCCGCGCGCAGCGGTCTTCCACGCTGCATATGACCGCTGGCGATACAACGGACGCAGGGATATCTGGCTTGAGAACAGCATTTCTCTCTGGAGCAAGGTAATGGAGACGGCATCCCGGATAGGGCTCCCCGTCGCAATCGAAAACGTCTTTGATGAAGATCCGGAAGCGCTCCAGATGCTCATCGAGAAGATCAACAGCCCGGCATTCGGATTCTGCTTTGATACGGGGCACATGAACCTGTTTTCCAAGGTTCCCCTCGAAACTTGGTTCAAGGCCCTCGGCCGCCATCTGATCGAGGTGCATTTGCACGATAATGACGGTTCTGCGGACTCCCACTGGGCGTTAGGACGGGGTACGGTAGCGTTTGATGCCTTTTTCCGCTTGATGAAGGTCTATGCCCCGGTTCCCATTTATACGATCGAAGCCCACGACCGCGATGATGTGGATGCAAGCATTGAGCGGGTAAATACCTTTTTACTGAACTCCTAGGGGAACGGCATGGCATGCAGGGCAGGGGCACAGAATACCTTGTTTGCGGTTGATATGCACCGGCTGTGCACAGTGATTGGATGACATGAAAAAAACCATCATACTAATCGGCATCGTTCTTTGCAGCTCCGCCTGCGCAACCCTGCCCACCAGGCAGAGTGAAAATCTTTTTGCCCCTGGCTCCTCTGATGTGCAGATGCAGGCGGATGCCTACTACCATTTCATAGCCGGCAGAATGTCCGAAGAGGAGGGTGACCTGGAAACCGCCCAGCGTGAGTATGCGGAAGCGTTTACGATGGACCCTAATGCCGCCGAGGTCGCGCTATCACTCTCCTCCCTCGCTATTCGTAAAGGGGAGCTCGATCAGGCAACTGTGTATGCGCAGCGGGCGGCGGAACTCCGGCCGGACAGTACGCGTGCGTTCTTGCTGCTGGCCAGCATAGCGACGAGCAAGAAGAAATATGATGATGCGGTGCTGGCATACCGCAAGGTCATAGAAATCAATCCGAAGCTGGACGATCCCTATCTGTATCTTGGTTCGCTGTATGCGTCGCTCAAGCGCTACGACGAGGCAGTGGAGATGTTCACGTCGCTCGCAAAGAGCAACCCCCAGTCTCTCATGTCCCATTACTATCTCGGCAGGATCTATGCGGACCGGCAGATGTACAAGCAGGCCCTTGAAGAGTTCCAGCGCGCTATTTCCCTGAGAGATGATTTCGAGCCGGCCCATACGGGCATGGCCTACATTTACGAAACCACGGACAGGATCCCCGAGGCAATCTCCGCCTACAAACAGTCGATCGAGATCAATCCTCATAATATGGAGATCCAGCAGCATCTGGCTCAGCTCTATATTCAGCAAAACGCTCTTCCCGAGGCATTGGAACAGCTCAACAAAATCATTGCGACGGATCCACGGAACTTCGATGCTTACGTAAAGATGGGCCTTATTTATGCCGAGCAGAAGCAGTATGCACAGGCTGCGGCCGTGTTCAAAACTGTGCTCGATGCCATGCCGAAGGATGTGAAGGTAAGACGCTACCATGCTTCCATGCTGGTTGCTCAGGAGCGGTATGAGGAAGCGCTCGAAAACTACCTGTTGATCCAGGCGGCGGTTCCTGATGATGTTGATACGGTATTGCAGATCGCGTATATCTACGCGCAGATGGAAAGAACCGCGGAGGCGGTTCCTCTTCTGGAAAAAGTGCTGGCGGAACAGCCCGGCAAACCTCAGTTGTATCTGTATCTCGCCAATGCATATCTGGATCTTGGACAGCTTGAGCAGGCTGTTGTGACGCTCTCAAGGGGCATCGAGATGGCCCCCGACCGGGACGACCTGTATTTCAGCCTTGCGGTAGTGCAGGAGAAATTGGGCAGGCGCGAGGATATGATCGCTTCGCTTAAAAAGGCGATCGAATTGAAGCCTGACAATGCAGACGCGCTGAACTACCTGGGCTATACCTATGCTGAGAAGGGCGAAAACCTCGAAGAATCGGTCCGGCTCATCAAACGGGCGCTTCTGATCAAGCGGGACAACGGTTATATCCTCGACAGTCTCGCATGGGCATATTTTCAGAACGGCATGATCAAAGAATCCCTCGAAGTCATGAAAAAGGCGATCAGCAAGGTCGAGGATGATCCTGTCATGCGCGAGCACTATGGCGACATCTTCCTCAAACTGTCCAAAAAGGACAAGGCCAGGGAACAGTGGCTCAAATCTCTGGAACTGGACCCCGCGAACAAAAACCTGCAGGAGAAATTCAGGAAGGCGGGATTCGGCGATCCCGAGGTCCTGCTGAAGAACGTGAAACCGAGGAAAAAAGGTAAAAAGTGAACTCCCGCCTGTTGCTCGTTCTTATCGTTATCCCTATTTTGTTCTCATGTCTTCCTAAAAAGCCGGAGATCCCCCTGGCCGAGGTTGCTGCAGGACCACTCCTTGATGCACTGGAGCATCAGAGGAAATCGTTCTCCAGTCTCAAGGCGGTTGCCACCCTAGAGGTGGTCAAACGGGGGAGAAAACGCACCTTTGAGAATGTTGGCATTGTGCTTGATGGCCTCCGCAGACTCAGGCTCGAGGCATTCGGGCCAATGGGGCAATCGGAGCTGGCTCTGGTGTGGGACGGCGCGGAGGTGCTTCTCCGGCTGCCCGGAAGCGACCGGGTCATCAAGGACGGGAAGGAGCAGCTGGAGCGCTTGCTGGGCGAGGACCTCGACGTTAGGGAACTCGGTATGATTTTTTCCGGGAACATACCGGAGCAGACTGTTCCGCAGGTCGCACGCTTGGGCTGTACGCGGCATAATGAGTGCACGCTCACCTTGCCACAGGGCATTCTTGAGCGCCGGATTAAGGTCCGCTTTCTGCAAGCCAGGCTTGAGAATGCACCCCGTATCGTCAGTCATGAGCTATTCAGGTCAGGGGAGCTTTACTATCGCGTGGAGTATGACAGGACAGAGGAAATATCGTCCTACCCTCTTCCCATGCATATCGAAATCAGCAATCCCGGCCGGAATGTTTCCCTGACGATCGTATATGGTGATGCAGATGTTAACGTGCCAATCAGTGACGGGATGTTCACACTTCCTGATGGGGGATCAGGGAATGACCGGTGATTGCGGTTTGTGGTATGAATCCTCATTAGGGCAAGGACGAAGTGAAGCGGGAGCGACGGGGCTGCCATGGACACCATAACGCTGCATTCTCCGGCCAAGGTAAATCTCTGCCTGTCCGTGCTCGGCAAGCGGACTGACGGCTATCATGACGTGCAAATGGTCATGCAGATGGTGGGTTTATACGATGAGGTGATCGTTTCCCGGGAAGGCCATGGCATACAGGTCGTCTGCGACCATGGTGCGATTCCCCCGGGCGAGGGCAATATTGCATGGAAGGCGGCCGCTGAGATGTTCAGGATATGCGGATACCATGCCGGGCTTTCGATCTCGATCAGGAAGCACATTCCGGTGGCTGCCGGGCTCGGTGGCGGGAGCGGCAATGCCGCGGCCGTGATCCTTGCAGTGAATCGGTTGCTCGGTTTGGGCCTCGGCCTGGACCGTCTTGCTGAGATCGGCGCCCGCATCGGCATGGATGTCCCTTTTTTCCTCTACGGCCCGACCGCTCTGGCCCTCGGAAGGGGGGATCTCATCAGCGAACTGCCGGTACTGCCCAAATGCAGGTTGTTGCTGGTCAATCCCGGCTTCGAGACGTCCACTGCCTGGGTCTATAAAAACATAAATTTGGGGTTGACAAAGAAAGTTGACTGTACTAAAATTGCAAGGCTTTCGCTCGGAAATATCGCCAAGGGGCTTCATAATGACCTTGAGACCGTGACCATGGCTGCGCATCCCGTAATCGGCCGCATCAAAAACATGTTGATCGGCCAGGGAGCTTTGGGCGCACTTATGAGCGGCAGCGGTCCGACGGTTTTCGGTATCTTTCAGGCCGAAAAAGATCGCCAGGCCGCGGCGGATGACCTTTCTCAGGAGGGATGGAGCCTCTACCCAGTTGATACGTTGACCGCATCGCCCTTGCAGGCCGTGGAGTAGCAGAGCTGACAACCGTATTTTACCGCGTTCAGGATTGACCATATAACCGCGATTCTTCACCACGAGGGGGCGTCTATGGAGATCACTGAGGTGAGGGTTTTTCCGGTCAACAACGAAGAGCGTCTCAAGGCTTATGCCACGATTACGATAGATAATGTGTTCCTGATCAGGGATCTGCGCGTCATCAGCGGTAACGCCAGCCTCTTTGTGGCCATGCCAAGCCGGAAAATGAAGGACGGGACATTCAAGGACATCGCCCATCCCCTGAACAGCGAGACCAGGCGGGTGATCGAAAAAAGGGTCCTCGCCGAATATGAACATGAGCTGGCCAATCCGACGAAGCGGGAACCTGCACCAATAGTTCCCGAGGTTCATTAGCGCCGATATGATTTGAGTTTTGCCGATTCTGCATCTGACTCGAGAGGATAGGCGCCTGCCTATCCTTTTGATGTTTTTTTCCGGTCTCCGGCGTGAAGCCAGGACCGGCTTTCGATCGGGGGTCGTCTAATGGTAGGACAGAGGCCTTTGAAGCCTTTTATCGGGGTTCGACTCCCTGTCCCCGAACCAGCTTACGGAAAAGAGGATGGCACGCGACAATGGTGAAATCAAGCGAACCTAAGGTGTTCACGGGCAATGCGAATCCGGCGCTGGCAAAGGAAATCTGCCAGAAGATGAATATTCCGCTCGGAAATGCACTGGTGGGCAAGTTCAGCGACGGTGAGATCAATGTACAGATCGTCGACAACGTTCGCGGGATGGACGTTTTCGTGGTGCAGCCAACGTCGGTCCCGGTAAACCGGCACCTCATGGAACTGCTTATCATGATCGACGCGCTCAAGCGTGCTTCGGCCATGCGCATCACGGCTGTGCTGCCTTACTACGGGTACAGCAGGCAGGACCGGAAGGTGCAGCCGCGCGTCCCGATCACGTCTAAGCTTGTCGCGGACCTGATCACCACGGCGGGAGCGAACCGCGTCCTGACCATGGATCTGCATGCGGGCCAGATTCAGGGGTTCTTCAACATACCCGTGGACAACCTGTTTGCCGCGCCGGCCATACTGGAGTATCTTCATGCGAAGAGCTTCAAGAGCCTCACCGTCGTATCACCCGATGCCGGCGGTGTGGAGCGGGCCAGGGCTTTTGCCAAGCGCCTCAATGCGGCGCTGGCAATCATCGATAAACGGCGTGACAAACCGAATGAAGCACAGGTCATGAACATCATCGGTGATGTGAAGGGCCACGACTGCCTGTTGCTGGATGACATGGTGGACACGGCCGGCACGCTGACTGAGGGCGCCGCTGCGCTCAAGGCAAATGGAGCGGGATCGATCTTCGCGGCGTGTTCGCATGCGGTGCTCTCGGGACCAGCCATCCAGCGCATCAATGATTCCGCGCTCGTTGAGCTGATCGCGACGAATACGATAGCCCTGGACAGCAAGCAGCAGGAGTGCAAAAAGCTTAAAGTGCTCACCGTTGCACAGCTTCTTGCCGACGCGATCACGAGGATTCACGAGGAAACATCACTCAGTTCGTTGTTTGTTTAATTATGACCATCAAGCAGGTCGAATCGTTAACCGTTCAACCATGCGAACGTTTTAACGGTTCTTATTTAATGGAGGAGAAATGGAAAAGATAGCATTAACAGCACAAGTCAGAGAGAAAGCGGGCAAGGGAGTTGCCCGGGGCCTTCGGCGGATACAGATGGTGCCGGCGGTCCTGTACAGCCATGGCAAGTCCACACCCATCTCCATGGTCAATAAGGACGTTACGAAGGTCCTGAACACCGAGGGCGGCGAGCACGCGCTTATCAATCTCAAGCTCGAAGGCAGCGCAGGCGCGGGCGAGAGGCTGGCGCTGATCAAGGATTATCAGCTCGACCCCATAAGCGGAAAGCTGATACACCTGGATCTTATGGAAGTGGCGATGAATGAAAAGGTGAAAATCCAGGTTGCCGTGCACATCGTCGGAACTGCCATCGGCGTGAAGGAGGGCGGTATCTTCCAGTACGGTCAGCGTAACCTCGACATCGAGTGCCTTCCGAGCCAGATCCCCGACTTCATCGAGGTGAGCATTACGAACCTCAAGATGAATGAATCGCTCCACGTGAGGGATATCAAGGCGCCTGAGGGCGTCAGGATACTGACCGATGGCGATGCGACGGTTGCAACAATCCAGACGCCAATCTCCGAAGCCAAGCTTGAAGCCATGCTGGCGACTACCACGGCGGTGGCGGAGACAGGTGAACCTGAGCTTGTTGCCAAGCCGAAGAAAGAGGGCGAGGTTGCAGCGGCAGCTCCGGCAGCGGCCAAGGGCAAAGAAGGTGCCAAGGAAGCAGCTGCTCCCAAGAAGGAAGCCGCTCCGAAGAAATAGGATTGCGCGCTGTTTTCCGGGGGCGGCATGAAAATTATCGTCGGACTGGGCAACCCGGGCAGGAAGTACGAGCGTACTCGTCATAATGCCGGCTTCATGGCAGTTGACAAACTGGCGGAAAGCCTGCGCTCAGACATAACTCAGGAAAAGCACCATGCCCTCATCGGTAGGGCCCGGATCGATCCCGAGGAAATGGTATTCGTCAAGCCTCAGACCTTCATGAACGACAGTGGTAGATCCGTGGCTGCGGTGCTCAGGAGTACCTACACTGAACTGGCCGATCTCGTGGTTGTCCATGATGAGTTGGACCTTGCACTCGGGTCTGTGCGGGTCAAGTTCGGCGGCGGTCATGGAGGCCACAATGGGCTCCGATCGATCATCGAGCATCTCGGTCCGGATTTTATCAGGGTTCGCATCGGTATCGGAAGGCCGGACCCTAACCTCGACCCTGCGGATTATGTGCTCAGCCCGTTTCTTGCTGAAGAGCGCGAAGAGGCCGCATCGGCAGTGGAAAAGGCAGTGGAGTCGATCAAAGCAATAGTGCAGCATGGCCCGACAAGAGCCATGAACTTATTCAATAAGAAATTATAGCTCTGAAGCCCGGACCTGAAGGTTCATTCCGACAGCTCCGGGTTTTTTTGTTTGTACATAAGCAGACCGCCAGGGCACAAATGTGCATACCCGGTTTTACGTGTTCCTAACCATACTGACGAACAAGAGGGTTATCTAACATGGGATTCAATTGTGGCATTGTCGGTTTACCGAATGTAGGGAAATCCACCATCTTCAACGCGCTCACTTCCGCAGGCGCGCAGGCCTCAAACTATCCCTTCACCACCATTGATCCGAACGTGGGTGTGGTGGACATGCCCGACGAACGGATTGACAGGCTCGTCGAAATTTACAAACCTAAAAAGACAACCCCCACGAGCATGGAGTTCGTGGATATCGCGGGTCTGGTAAAGGGAGCTTCTCAGGGTGAAGGCTTGGGAAACAAGTTCCTCGCCAATATTCGGGAAGTTGACGCGATTGCCCATGTGGTCCGCTGCTTCGAGGACCCGAATGTCATTCATGTGGCGGGGAGGGTGGATCCCAAGGAGGACATTGAGGTCATCGAAGCTGAACTGATGCTTGCTGACCTGGATGCCATTGAGAAGCGGCTGTATAAAGCTGAAAAAATGGTAAAGACCGGGGACAAGAAGACAGCCGAGGAAGTTGAGTTCATGAGGCGGCTGAAGGATATGCTTTCCAAGGGAGAACCGATCAGGCGGGGCGCGCATTCCGACGAGGAAACACTGTGGCTCAAGAGCTATAACCTGCTTTCCTCAAAACCCGTGCTGTATGTCGCGAACGTCGCAGAGGGCCTGGTCGACAAGCCGAACGAGCATGTGGACGCCGTGCGGAAAATTGCTGCCGAAGAAGGTGCGAGCGTCGTGGTTATCTCCGGTCAGGTGGAGGGGGAGATTGCCCAACTTCCGCAGGAGGAGCGCAAGGAATATCTCGCAGGTATGGGACTCAAGGAATCTGGTTTGGACCGCATGATCCGCGCGGGGTACGATCTTCTCGGTCTGATCACGTATTTAACCGCTGGTGAAAAAGAGGTGCGCGCCTGGACCATTACCAAGGGTACCCGCGCTCCTCAGGCGGCAGGCAAAATCCATACGGATTTTGAAAAGGGTTTTATCCGCGCCGAGGTTTTTCACTTTGATGATCTCATGAAGTACAAGACCGAACAGGCGGTGAAAGCCGCGGGACTGCTGCGATCGGAAGGCAAGGAGTACGTGGTCAAGGACGGGGACATCATGCTGTTCCGGTTTAATGTTTGATAGACCAGCCAGCCGGATCGAACGGTCCGGCCCCCTTTTTTTCGAGAGCAGAGGGAGCCTGGCAGCCGGATAGCCACAGAATGTGTTTTTTAAAATCCTCACTCCTGAAACTACCGATCGGACGGCGGTCTTACGCATAGTTCTTTCCGTGATGTCGCATCATTGAATAACGGTTCGTCCTGGATATGCCTTAGCCAGGCATTTCATGCTGCACAGATGTCCGCGTCGTATCTTCACTCCTGCTATAATTATCTAAAACGACAATCACCGTACGCCATGGACAACGAGAAACAAAATAATAGCCTGTTCTGGGCGCATGAGTACGTGCGCGGGAGAAACCACAAGTCGGAAGGTTCCTTGATGGGCGGAGACGGAGCTAACCTCCGGAAGCGAGATCTCGTTTCGCGGAGACGGGCTGACAAGGAATTTCGGACGTCAATTGAGAAGTACCGGATGCTCTTCAGGGGGGCCCCCCTTGGTATTCTGCTGCTGGATACTGCAGGGCGGTTCCTGGAATGCAACGAACAACTCAATTCCATATTGAAAGCACCAAAGGAGGCGCACGAAAGCGGTAATCTGCGTGTCTTCCTCAAGGACAACCGGATCAGATCAGCAATGGCAACAGCACTCCGCGGCAAGGCTAGTCGTGTTGAGGGGGAATTCACGCTCGCGCTGAGCAACGAGCACCTGGTGGTAAAGGGCGAACTCGCACCGCTACTCTCTCCAGCAGGAACGATCATGGGTGTCATGGGTTTTTTCGAGGAGGTAGTCGATCGGGCATCTGGCCATGAAATGCCGCACCGGACAACCGATTACCACCGGGTGGTTGCCGAGAGCATGAAGGATGTGGTCTGGGTCCTTGATGCGGAAACGATGCACTTCCGCTATGTCAGCCCGTCGGTCAGGACGCTCCGGGGGTACAGTCCTGAGGAGGTGATGGCAGCGCCCCTCGACAACGCTCTTGTTCCGGAAGCGCGGGACTATCACAAGGCCCGCATCAGGCACCGTATCAGTGATTTTCTGTCAGGGCAGGAGAGCCCTGACCGCTTCTACATCAATGAGGTTGAACTGCCCCACAAGGACGGATCGAGGGTATGGACGGAGGAAACAACGAGCTATTGCCGGAACCAGGAGACCGGCAAGATCGAGATCATGGGCGTCACCCGTGACATCACTGAACGCAAACGGGTGGACGCAGAGCTCCGGGCAAGCAAGGAGCGGTTCCTGACCCTGGTCGATTCCATGGACGATATAGTATTTATGCTCGACCGCAAGCAGCGCGTCGCTGGTCTGTATGGGCGATGGATGAAAAAGGCGAAGGTCGAACAAGGTGCATTTCTGGGGAAAAAAGGAAGCTCTATCTTTGGATCTGAATCATCCGCGATTCATGATGAGGCAAGTGCTCGCGCGCTCGCCGGTGAAGTCGTGACGTACGATTGGGCGAGCGGCAGAGGGCGGGACTGGTGTTGTTTTCAGATTGTGCTGTCCCCGATCCGTGACGCCGGCAACAACGTGAGCGGGATCGTTGGCATTTCGCGGGATATTACTGAACGCAAGCGGATGGAAGTGAAGCTGCTGCAGAGCGAGAAAAAGCTGCGCGATATAACGTCAAGCCTGGGGGAGGGGATCATTGTCTACGATGGGCAGGGCAGGGTCACGTTCGTCAATCCCGAGGCAGAGCGCCTGCTTGGTTGGACAAAGCAGGACCTGAACCGGAGGGGACTGCACGCGACCATTTGCAACGGGCCCGCTGAGGACCGGTTGGCATCCTTCGAGGATTGCTGGCTTCACACTGTTATGCGAATCGGCGAAAGCTATGCGTCGACAGACAGAGTCTTCACCCGCAAGGACGGGACGGTGTTCCCCATTTCGGTCATTGCCTCACCGATTCAGGGGCATGAGAATACCATCGCCATGGTTACCGCATTCCGGGACATCACGGACCAGAAAAAGATCGAACATGACCGGGAGCTCCTCATAACGGAGCTGCAGGAGGCATTAACAAAGGTCAAGACCTTGAGCGGGCTGCTGCCGATCTGCTCTTCCTGCAAGAAAATCAGGGATGACAAAGGCTACTGGAGGCAGATCGAGGCATATATTACAGACCATTCGAACGCTGCGTTCACGCACGGTTTTTGCCCGGACTGCGCCAAAGCCTTTTACGAGCGCCACGGGCTGAAAAAACAACAATGAGTTCCTCATAATGAGCATGCTTGTCTGAGTAGTCGCCGGGCAGAACCTCAGCCGAGGCATGTTGTCGGGCATGCGCGTTACGGGGGGTCCCGCGACGTGCAATCCCCCCCTGGCATAAATGTCATAAAGGTAATGAGCTGCGGTCCGCGGGAGGTCGTATCTTCCTGTCCCGCTGTGTCGATATGCCGGAGGGGGTTCCACTTGTCATTTCCTGCCGTGGTGAAAAGGTTCTGTTCGTTCTGCAGGACAAATTCTTGCAAAAAATAATTTTCATAACGCCTATTCCCCTTTCGTGGAAATTGTGATATATCAAAAGAATCAAGGCATATAGGAAACATGTTGGGTGCAGGTGAGATATATATGCCGTCTTGTTTGACAGAACGTCCTCCTGTAAAATAAATTCGACCTTGATGTTGTCCGGATTCATGTCCACTGTGGCCTCTGCTGGGAGCCATTGCGCGTTCTGATGCCCTATTGTGCTTTTTACGCTACGATCACTGTCATCTCGGAGGTCCTTACCATGAGAAGTCCGCGCGTGATTATAGTCGATGATGATCCCATTATCCTCGAAGTGTTCAGCCTTTTCCTGGGGAACCTTGGGTATGAAGTGCTGACCTTCGTCGAACCGGAACGCTGCCCGATCTACCGGACTGCAACCCGATGCGAAAGCCTTCGACCCTGCAGCGATGTAATGTTGATCGATTACTGGATGCATAAAATGTCCGGCGTCAAACTGCTTGAAGCACAGGTGAAAATGGGATGCCGTCTTACGATACAGAACAAGGCGCTCATTTCCGGGTATCTTGACCAGCATGCCCTTGATGCTGTGGCGCAGCTGGGCTGCAAGTCATTCACCAAGCCCCCCGATATGGGAGCGATAACCGAATGGCTTGAGCAGTGCAAAACGCGGATCGACCTTACCCAGCCGCTCGGTTTCCCACGCAAGGAGGAGCGTTATCCGTTCTCCGAGGGAGTTCCCTGCATGGTAAAAGCGGACCATGCCGTGTTTCCGGGGAAGGCGGTCAATCGAAGCCATAATGGCCTTTGTCTCAAGGTAGGTACGCTGCTGAGGCTGAAGCAGATTGTCACCTTGATGACAGAACTGCCCGATGTCTCCTTAACAGGGATGGTGCGGTGGGTCCGGGAAGCTGGGGACACAGAATACCTGGTGGGTTTGTCATGCTCTTAAGAGGCTTTTCGCGCGATTTGTTCGAGGCGCAATAGCCGCTGCGATGATCTGACGAATCTGAAGACCGAACAAGCGGGCAAGGATAGGATCGTTATCTTGTGTCAGCGCAGTGCAGAGATTCATTTAGTGAGTCATAAACGCCATCTGCTGACTACGGCAGATGGTGCTGGTCAGCAGAAACGTCCCCTCCTGCCAATCCATGGTCCCGGTTGATTGATGGGACTTGAAACACGCCTCGATTGACCGAAAGGTCGATATTGAAAATAATCTTATCCATGGTATGAAAAGGGTGCCGGCTTCCTCACGTCACGGGGTATTATGAAAGCAGTAGAGCGGATAGAGCACGACATATCACAACTTGCCGGGGGGGAATTTTGCAAGGTAGTGCGGTTTGTCCTTGTGCTTCTCGGATGGTGGTATTGTATGTTGTTCTACGGTTTTCCGTTATGATTATCTTGGGAAAGGCTGTCTATCTGGACTGAAAAGGGGAGGCCGTCAAATATCAAAGGAAAAGGAGGAACTCAGGGATTATCGCCCTTTTGTTTTGGAGGCAAAAAAGATATAAATACTGAATAACCAGCTATGCTGCTGCGTCCGCGTGGACAACCTTCTGAATTGATTTTTTATTAATGAACAATATTTTGTCCTTGACCTTTATTGTCAGAAACAGCACCGGCAGGTTCAGGCAATCAGAGAGGCGGGCCTTCTGCTCTGGCACCTCGGCCATAAGCGAGCCGCTGATTGATATTCCATCGGTGAATATGATTATTACGTTGATGGCCCGCATGAGGGCCAGGTTCGCGTCGTTGTCAACATCAGGGTAAACCATTTCCACCATCCGGAAGTTCTTTTTTTGCAGAAACTCTGTTTTGCCAGATTCCTGAAGCATAACCGGGAAAAAACTGTCCACATTCTCCAGAAAGGCAGAGACTTTACTGATTGTGGACATCTCCCTGGCCGAGTACTCCAAAAAAATGGATCCCTCGAGATCCGCACCTCTGTCGAAGTGAATCGTTACCGTCTGCCGGCCCTTGGGTATGGCGTATGCAGTTGGATCGCTCATTACCTCACCTCGGTCACTCTTCATCCATTCCAGTCAGGTTCACCTTGATACCCCTCGACTTGAGCATCGCTGCGAAGCCGGATTTGTCGATGGCCTTCACATATGCTTCCTCCGGCGCCACCTGATTGTCCGCGACGAGCTTGATCAGTGCGTCGTTTAGCACGACCATGCCTTGCCCCTTGCCTGTCTGCATGATGGAGGGGATCTGGAATATTTTGCCCTCGCGGATGAGGTTCGAGACTGCGCTGTTCACGAACAGAATCTCCATGGCAGCAACCCTGCCTTTGGGGATCTTTTTGCAAAGCGTTTGTGAGACGACCCCTTTCAGTGACGATGCGAGCATGGTACGGATCTGGGACTGCCGATCCGCGGGGAACTGATCGATGATCCGGTCCACAGTAGAAGCGGCAGTGGACGTATGGAGTGTTCCGAAAACGAGATGACCGGTTTCAGCCGTCTCGATGGCGATCGCGATTGTTTCGAGGTCGCGCATTTCGCCGACCAGAATGATGTCCGGGTCCTCGCGAAGAGCGGCACGGAGCGCATTGGCAAAGGATTTGGTATGGGTGTGCACTTCGCGCTGATTAATGAGGCAGTTTTTCTTTTTGTGAACGAATTCGATGGGATCTTCGATCGTGATGATGTGGTCCTTGCGGTTGCGGTTGATGTAATCCACCAGTGCGCAGAGGGTCGTGGATTTACCCGAACCCGTGGGCCCGGTTACCAGGACCAGTCCCTTACTCAGAAAGCACAGGTCCAGCACCTCCTTGGAAAGGCCGAGCTTTTCAGCGGTAACGATCTCCATAGGAATCTGCCGGAAGACGGCACCCGCTCCGTACCGGTCCATGAACATGTTTACGCGGAACCGCGCCAGACCGGGAATCTCATGGGCGAAGTCCGTATCGCTCTGCTCCTCGAACTGCGCGGTATTGTGCGCGGGAAGGATCGCGGAAAGAAGCTTTCTCATGCGGTCGGGTTTGATGGCGGGCTGGTTCGCGAGTTCCTGCATGTCGCCGTGCAGGCGGATCATGGGCTTGTGGTTTGCTGTAAGATGAAGGTCCGAGGCGCCCAGCTGGAACATCTTGCGCAGAAGGACATTGATCTCCGGTTCATTTCCCGAGGCCTGGTCTGAGATCGTTGCCTCGGGGGAGGACTGGGCAGAGATCACCTCGACCATGTCTTCCTCGTCAAGGGATTCCTCGGGGAATTCCGGCTCCTTCTCTTCCACCGGAGCAGGTTCGGCAAGCGAGATGACACCGCGCACCAGGTCGCCCTGCGTCAGGAAGGATACCGTGTAACGACTGCTGCCGAGCCCGTACTCGAACGAGGTCGGCGTTTTCTGGGCAATGCTCTGTTTCTGAGCTGGCGGGGCAAGTTCGGCAAGCAGAGCCACGATCTGCATCGAGGTCAACGGCTGGTTGACCATCACGCGGAGACCCGCAGATGACCGCATCATGGGTTCTTTCTGGGATTCGAGGAGGAGTTCCTGTGCGGGCTGGATCCGTTCAATCAGTTTGTCGAGCTGGCTCATCCGGTCCCTTTCTCACGGGTCAAACGATTGGGTGCGGTACATCTATGGGGAGGTATGGTGAAGAACAAGTGAGCGTATCGCGGCAACTACGTTGATCATGCTATTTTTTTAAACCGCTGATAATTTTAGCTATCTCGGATTTAAGGTTATTTGCGATCACTTCACCGTAGAACAACCGCGCGGTTTTGTCGAGTTCGTCTAGATGCTCCCAGCAGGCACTGCCGTATTTTGCGTGCATATCGTCGATCTTCAGAAGGAAGGTGGGTGCTTTGGGGCCGAGCAGGTTCTGCGCGGCATTTTTTACGAGGTCCTTGCATTCGCGGGAGACCTGGACGAAGTTCCCGTTGAACAGTTTCTGCATGGAATCATCCAGTCCTTTGAGGCCCCGAAACAGGACGAACACTTCCTCAACGGTTTTTTTCCCGTCGATCTGGACCAGGATGTTTCGGCAAAGCGAAGTCATATCCTGCGGAGCATTCTTCAGAGCTTCGCGGCCTTTCTGAGTCAAAACGAGGATCCCTGCTTCCATGTATCGAACTCCCCTAGGGTGAAACTATACGAACAGCGTGACGGTGGCGCCCATGCCGTATTCGAGAAATGTGGCCAATCCGCCGAACTCAATACCATCGATGAGGTCCTTTTTCTTGATGCCGAGAACGTCGATCGTCATCTGACATGCGACAAGCTTGACGCCAGTTTCGCGCGCCATACCCAGCAGCTCCTGGATTGAGGGAACGGACTGCTTCTTGAACATGCCCTCCATCATCAGCGAGGCAAGTGCGGTCATACCGGGAAGGGCGCCTACGAGGTTCGGCATAGGCATGGGCATGGCGGGATTGGCGATCGGCGCGACCTTAAGCTTGCCCTTTTTCTTGAGTATGTTCAAACCGTACAGCGTGAAGAAAATTGAGGATTCGATGCCCATGCTCCGCGCCCCGGTCGCGAGCAGGAGCGGGGGATAGGCCATGTCGAGCGTGCCCTTGGATGCGATGATGGCGCAGCGGTTTTTTTTTGTATTGCGCTCCACGTCATCGATCTTTGTCTCTACTGTTTTGATCTTCTTATTGACAGCATCGTATACCTGGCGGGACGCTTCAATGATCCGCTGGTCGACATATTGATCCACGTATGCTTTGAGTTTTGGGTCGATTTCCCTATCAAATTCAATCGCCATGCTATCCTCCTGATCCGGTTAATTCATTCATAAGGTCTTTGACGGAGATGATCCTGTCGACCCGAGAAGCGTTCGTCCCGACGGTGAAGAGCGCTTCTTCCTTGTCCGGATTATACCCCCCGGAGCTCAGCAGACCGTTGCAGATGCAGAAATAGTTCTCGTTGTCCTGCTTGGCCGGGCAGACGGTAAACTTGCCTTCAGCGTCCTTCATCAAAACGTACCCTTTGTCGCATTTGGGAGTGCGGAGACGCTTAAGCGACGATACGTACATGGGGGATTGTTTGATTACGCGGAAAGGCAGGCCGCAGGGCGAGCCGGGACGGTGGGCAACGACGATGTCCTCATCTTTTGCCAGCACCACAGCCCGCTTGTACGCTTCTGTCGCGCTGCTTTCCTCGGTTGCCAGGAATCGGGTCCCCATCTGAACGCCGTCCGCACCCATGGCCATGAACCTTACGATATCCTCGTGGGTATAAATTCCCCCCGCCACAATGACCGGGAAATCCCCGCACTTCATCGCCATGTCCTTGACCGGGGGAAAGAGGTTTTCGAGCTTGTTCGATTCCAGCTCCACCTGATCGATCCGAAAACCGAGATGCCCGCCCGCGAGCGGGCCTTCGAGCACGACCGCATCGGGCCGGTAGCCGAGCTTATCCCATTTTTTACAGATGATGTCGAGCGCGCGCGCAGATGATACGATGGGTATCAAAGCAGTATCTTTCGGCGGCTGGATCGCAGGCAGGTTGAGGGGAAGCCCGGCGCCGGAAATGATGGCATCGGCCCCGGCGTCCAGCGCCCCCTTCACCGAGTCAACAAAATCCCTGAGCAGCGCCGCCATGATGTTGATCCCGCAGAAGCCGTCCTTGACCTTGGAGAGCGAGATCTCATCGCGGATGGCCTCGTAGATGTTAACCTTTTTCCCGGTCCGCTTCGTTACAAGCCGGTCCGCGCAGGCGCTGGATATGATGCCCAGCCCGCCCTCGCGCGCGACAGCGTTCGCCAGGGGATGCATGGACACGCCGACTCCCATGCCGCCTTGAATAATAGGGACTCTGATCTTTTTTCCCTTTATTATGAGCGGTTTCAATGTTGATTGAGGTTTCAAGTCTCCCCCTCTGCACGTAAAAAACACAAACTGGAAAACAGCGTGTGTTTGTTAGGATAAGCATACAGCCATGCTTAGAGTAGTGAAAAAGCACACGCATTATACCATAGGAATATATCAGATACAACCAGAAGTTGACTCAGAATGTAATGAAAAAAACCGGAGTAAATGGACTCGAAGCGGTCTGCCCCGGCTGTACGGGATGGCTGCACAGCGTGATTGACAATTTATCTCCGTTATGCGATTATCCCTGCGCCATGAGAATCGTGCGCAATCTGAATGCTTCGGGAGAACGTTTCACCAATCCTGTTCTGACGCTGGGGAACTTCGACGGAGTGCATCTGGGACACCAAGCCATCTTTCGCAAGGTCATTGAGCGAAGCCGGGAGATCAACGGCACGAGCATCGCGTTCACCTTCGAACCCCATCCGCTCAAAGTGCTCGCTCCTGAACGTTCCCCCCGGCTTTTGAACACCTTTCACGGTAAAATGGAGCTTCTTGCCGCAGCCGGCATCGATGTGGTGATCTGCGCCAATTTCACGCGCGCATTCGCTGAGCAGCATCCCGAGGATTTTGCCCGGGATGTTCTACATCTGCAGCTCGGTGTTAAGGAGGTCTATGTCGGCTACGACTATGCTTTCGGAAAAGGCCGGGAAGGCAGCATCGAGTCCCTGAAAAGCACAGGACGTACTCACGGATTCCATGTAGGTGTTGTCGATGCAGTGCAGATCAATGGCGCGGTGGTCAGCAGCTCCGCGATCCGGGACCTCATCGCAAGCGGCAGGGTCGATGATGCCGCAGTGCTTCTTGGCAGGGACTATCTACTCGAGGGAGAGGTCGTGCACGGTTCCCATAGGGGCCGGACCCTCGGATTTCCTACCGCCAACTTGCATACGTCCAACGAACTGGTTCCCGGGTTCGGCGTATACGCCGTTCGCGCACTCCTCGAAGGCAGAAGACTCGACGGCGTGGCATCGATCGGCGTGCGGCCAACCTTCGGGGCCGGGCCGGTGTCCATCGAGATATATCTGTTCGATTTCAACGAAGACCTCTATGGAAAACACTTAGAAGTCATGTTCCGAAAGCAGCTGCGTCAGGAAATGAAGTTTGCCAGTGTGCCTGAACTCGTACAGCAGATGCACCTGGACGCAGAGCAAGCAAAAAAAATATTCAGCGCCGGCTGACCATCCTCTCCCCCCCCTTTCCGCCATATTTTCTGACAGTTACCCGGTACGCTCATCAATTCCGAATCTTCATCGATTCTTTCGGCTCGACTGGATAATTTGCCAATCTTATGCTAAAGTTTTACCAGTTGATTCCGAAAAGAATACCAAACCCTAGAGGGAGGTTTATGCCGTTATGGAGCAATCCGCATCCACCCGCCATTTTTACTACCGCACTCGACTCTTTGTTATCACGCTGATCGTTGTGGCATCAGGCGCAGCCCTCGCAGGCATGGGGGTGTTAGCGCTGCTGCCGCAGAGCCTTGGCCAGGGGTATGGCGCTGTGATCTCCACGATCCAGGGGATCGGCAACATCCTGGTGCAGAAGGTTGCGATGATCTATATCGTGATCGTGATCGGCATTGTCATCGCAATGACCATTCTCCATATGTTCTACTCCCACCGAATAGCCGGCCCCGCATACCGGCTGAGCCGCGAGGCGGCTAAACTCAGTGAAGGGAACCTGAGCGGAAAGATAAAATTCCGCCAAAAAGACAACCTGACAGATATGGCCGACATCCTGAACAGCGTCGCAGACCAGCATCGGGCGCGTGTTGAGGCCATCAAGGTCCATCTGGCACTCGTGGATTCACAGTCCGAGGCTCTCGCGGTCCTGATCAAACAGGGCAAAAGCGACGCAGCGGTGGAAAAGGCCGCCGCTGAAATCACCGAAAATACAAAAAAAATCAGCGGGGTTCTTTCGGAGATCAGAGCGTGATATTAAAAAAGTATTTTCCGCTGCTGGTCATATTGACCATGGCCGGGGGTCTGGCATACGCCCTGCTCACCGGCGGCGGCCATTCGTTCACAGACCAGCAGTGTCTGGACTGCCACGTGACCACGCCAATCAAAGGCAAGCGGGAGACACTTACGATGCGGGCGCCTGTCCGCGACCTTTGCATTCGGTGCCACAAGAGATACCTCGAAAATGCGCTTACCCATCCTGTTGAAATGGTCCCGAGCAGTGCGACCGTGCCCGCGGACATGCCCCTTTCCTGGGACGGCAAGATGACCTGCAGCACCTGCCACGATATCCATGCGTCCCCACCGGGGGTCTCCTCTTCAACCAGGGCATACCTTCGCAGGAATGCCGTTGGTGCAGAGCTGTGCTCGGCTTGCCACGGGAACACCGCGGCCGGAAGCGTGAGGAATAAACATTCCGCAGGCCTGTCCGTGGCCCATATGAAATATACACCCAGTGCGGACCGGAGCGCGGATCGCATCGACAAGCTTTCCCACATGTGTCTCACCTGTCATGACGGCAGCCTGGGTACCGAGGCGAATTCGCAGATCAGCGCCGGATCCTGGAAGCACGGCTCGTCGTTCTCGCGTCATGATCCGCAGGGCAGTCATCCCATCGGCATGAAATACCGGGCAGCTCAGCGGCGGGGCGGCTTCCGCCCGGCCGGCCTGCTGAACCATGCGATCAGACTGATCGATGGAAAAGTGGGCTGCCCCTCTTGCCATGATCCATATTCCAGGGAACCGTACCTTTTGGTGGTTTCTAACGCCACGCTGTGCACGGAATGCCACATTAAATAATACGGGGGGGCCAGTTCATGAAGTTCAATATGAGAAGGATTTATTTCATCAAGAAGGATTTCCAAACAAGATTCATTTTGCGGTTCGTCATATCCGCCACGATTTGGGCAGTGCTGTCGGTCCTCTTTTTCGTCCTCATAGCAGAGAAAAAGCTGGACGAGGTCCGGTACTCGACGCATATCGTTGCCAAGACCACGTCGGATGTGTTGCTTCCCACGGTTCTGTGGGTGCAAGGACTAACTCTGCTGGCTTTTGCCGTGATGCTGGCGTACGCGGTCAAGTCGCTCTGGAGCAGCCTGGCCGGCCCCCTCTATGGCCTGAAAAAAGACATCACGCGGGTTGCCGGCGGAGATCTCGTGGACCCGGTGAGCCTGCGCGAGGAGGAGGAGTTCCACGACCTCGCCGTGGACATGGATACGATGCGCAACGAGCTCCGCAGGCGATGGGCTCGCATCCGGGAGGGAAATGATGCATTGATCAGCTCCATGGACGAGCTCAGACAGTCGATCCACAAGGGGAGTCCCTCCGTACACCATGCGACTCAGCTCCGGGAGGCCGTTGCGCGAATGAAGGAGGGGGTCAATGATTTTACCTATTAGCAAACCAAGCCTGGTGATGGTCATCATTGCCCTGCTGACAGTGGTGTTCGGTGTGTACGCTCCGTCCCGCGCCGCCATACAACCCATAGAAAAGCCGCGGGAAGCGCACGACTACCGCGCATACGGCCTGGATTGTCGGAGCTGTCACAAGTCCGTGGGTCTGAAGTCAAGCGGTGGCACCGTAAAGCCTATACGGGATATCTGCGGTGATTGTCATAAGCTCGAGGGCATGCTGTCTCATCCTGTTGACATTAAACCCACATTTTCGTTTCCACCGGACCTGCCGCTGGATGAGAATGGCATGATGACCTGCGCAACCTGCCACAATCCCCACCGGGCGCAGATGAGCATGTTTACCGGCAAGAAGACCAAGTACCTGCGCAGAGAAGGCTCGAAAAAGGAATTCTGTATCGCCTGCCACAATCAGTTATGACATCATCATGACACCTGCTGCCTGACAGCCGCGGACCGCTTTTTCCCAACAGTGCGCATATGCAACTGGCGGGGGTTGTATTTCTTCATAATCACGATATACTTTTCATATGAGCACAGCAACCTCTCCCAGGGAGCAGGGGGGATTGCCGTGTTCGCCTGCAGGAACAGCGCCTGATCGTATCGTGAAAAAACCGGGCAGGGAGATGCGGGAGATCCACTATCGACACTATCGAGAGGAAAATCGGAAGCATCGTTATCCGTCTGGTTTCAGAGGACCTTACCGAGCGTGAAGTTGACGCTATAGTGAATGCCGCGAACAGCCGGCTGCAGCATGGCGGTGGAGTGGCAGGCGCGATCGTGCAAAGGGGCGGACGGATCATTCAGGATGAGAGCGACCGGATCGGGTATGTAGCCGTGGGCGAAGCCGCGATAACCTCCGGTGGAGCATTGAAAGCGAGGCACGTCATTCATGTTGTCGGCCCCCGGATGGGCGAGGGTAACGAGCAGGAGAAGCTGAAGCAGGCAATCAGAAGCGTCCTTACCCTGGCTGCGGAGCGAAAGTTCAGCAGCATCTCCATTCCCGCCATCAGCGCCGGCATCTTCGGATTTCCCAAGGACCAGTGCGCCAGGATCCTGGTTGGCGAGACAGCAGCGTTCTTGCAGCAGCTGCAGGCCCCAAAACTCACGCTCGTTGAGTTCTGCATTGTCGACCGGGAGGCGTTCGGTTTTTTCAAGCGAGAGATCACTAGCATCCCTCAGGGATGATAAGGAGGTCTGGCCATGTTGAAGGAATTCAAGACATTTGTAATGCGCGGCAATGTGCTCGATCTGGCGGTCGCCGTCATCATCGGCGCTGCATTCGGGAAGATCGTAAGTTCTGCAGTCAATGACGTTATCATGCCGCCCATCGGACTGATCATCGGCAAGGTAGATTTCAGCAACCTGTACCTGAACCTGTCCGGCACAACGTATGCGTCGCTGGCCGAGGCGCAGAAAGCAGGTGCGCCAGTAATTAAGTACGGACTGTTCATCAACGCGGCCATCGACTTCCTGATTGTGGCATTCGTGATCTTTCTACTGGTAAGAGTCGCGAACCGGATTCAGCAGAAGCAGGAAACAGCGCCCGCAGCGCCGCTGGTGAAGGACTGCCCGTTTTGCCTGTCTTCAATTCCGATCAAGGCGACGAGATGCGGTCACTGCACCTCTGAGGTAAAGACAACCTGATGGTCAGTGAAGCAGCGCGCCTTCCTAAAAAATGCTTGACCTGCAGAGAAATGTTCTGCATACTGACAGCAATCAAATGACTCGTCCATGTGACGCAATTATTTCATCCCAGGAGGATACCATGAAGATCGAAATTGAAGGAACGCTGCTCAAAATGACACCGGAGAGCAGCAAGGAGAAGGAAGACCTTGCCAAGCTCTGGAACACCGTGGTTAGTTGCATAAGAGACAATAAAAAGCTCGTACCTGTGGGGCAGTACACTCCCGGGCTGAAGGAAACCGCGATGTTTAATATTGAGTAGCATGTAGTATGGACTGCCGGTCATTCGCGATTTGGTAACATAAACCCATGAGGAGGTTGTGTATGAAGAAAATCATTATTGCGGTGGTTCTGTGCGCAGCGGTAACGGCACCCTCTGCATGGGCTGAGTCAAGCCTTGTATGGAGCGCGACCGAGCTGTTGCGGGGCTGCAACCTTGTGATCAAAGTGTTCAATGCCGAAAAAGTATCCGAGGAGGAGAACAACCTGAGCTTTTATACCAACGGATATTTGTCCGGCTATGTGCAGGCACACGAGATCGCCGCAGGGCCTCATGCGAGCAAGGGGGATTTCTGCATTCCGAACAACGCATATCTGATACATCAGGCGAGGGCGATCGTGAAGTACCTGAACGACAATCCCAAGGAACTGGTAAAAAAGCCGAGCGACCTGGTATTCGATGCTTTCAAGGATGCTTATCCCTGCAAAAAGAAGTAAGGAAAGGATAATTGCTTTTCAACCGTGCTGTCCCTGATAGGTTATGACTGAGGCTGACAGAGGGTGTGCGAAAGAGGTTCCTCATGATACAAGCCGCGCGTGTGATCCAACAACGCGCGCTTTTTTTTGCATGAAGGGACTTTTCTATTTGCAATGCGAATTTTGTGTCCGGAGGACCCATGCCCTATAGCTTAAAACTGGAAGAAAAAATCGATGCTGCGTCGAAGCGATGGAAAGATGTGGAGAAAAAAAAGATGTTCGGCGGCGTTTGCTATCTGATCAAGGGCAACATGGCCTTCGGTATTTACAAGGACTTCCTCATCGTGCGCATGGACAAGGCAATGGGGGAAGAGAGTTTGAAGGCCAGGCATGTGAAGCCTTTTGATATCACGGGAAAACCCATGGCTGGCTGGATCATGGTGCAGGAAGAGGGATGGAGCAAACAGATAGCGCTGGAGAACTGGATCAACATGGGGAAGAAGTTCGCGCTGTCCCTGCCGGAGAAGATGGAAAAGAAAACCGCTAAGAAAAAAACGTTACGGGAATATCAGGGATGAACTCCGGAAACGGTGCGGGATTTTTCGGGCAAGTATTCGATAGCACCTTTGGCATATTTCAGCAAAAAGAGGTACCATAGAGCAACGAGGAGCGGAAACATGGCAGAGCATGTACAAAAAAACGAAGGCCCGGGAAGGCCGGTAAAAGCGCTGGAAGAAGCGGATAAGCAGAAGGGAACAGGAGATCACGACACCTGCAGGTGTAAAGAGACTTCGAAGATGACGCCCCGGCAACTGGTCGGGCTCATGGTAAGCGACCTGGCGTTCTGGAAAAAAGCGAAGAAGGGGTAACGTGATGGTAATTGCTCAGGCGAGGAGAATTTGATCAATGGGAGATAAACAGGTATTTCAGCCCCTTACACGGGAGGATAAAATTACGGTCGTGCTTTACCGGGTGGGTATCGTTTTATCCGCCGTCATCATTTGCTCCATGGCATTGCTGCTGAGCACAGCGTCTTCGTCTATTGATGCGGATTTCATCCGGTTGCCGGCGGATTTTCTGCTGTATGGTCTCTATGCGTCCATAGGCATGTGCGTCTTCTTTATACATCTGTATATTGGCAAGTTCAAAACATACCTGAAATATCTCTACACCATCGGCCTTGGCTGTCTGGTTGCGCTCCTTGCGTTGGGGAAAGGGTCCCTGTCCAGCGTACTCGTGAGCGAACCGTACAGTGCCCTGCTTCTGCTTCCGCTTGCCGGCTGCCTGGGATTCGTGACCGCGAAAGAAGCATTCTGTTTTCAGCTTTACGAGGGTTATCTCCTGGCACTGTCCATGCCGTTCTACCTGCTGCTGGTCTCAATCGGGACGCTCTCTGGCAGGAGTGCATCCTACGGCCTGGTCGTGATCGCCGGAATGCTGGCTCTCTTCACGCTCAGAAAAGCGTTCATGCCCATTGCCTTCGATATTGGCGACAAATCAGCATATCAGTGATTGGCGCGTTTTTTTAAGAACAAACCAAACCGATCCCCGGCAATTTCTGAAGGAGGCCATTCATGGAGCTTCTGAACCACCTCCGGGCATATCATTTTCTGGCAGGAGTGCTCGCACAGCAGCAGGGCGATTTATTCTGCGGGCAGTGCAGCGCCTGGAACAATACCTTGAGCAATGCGCGGGAGGGATTTGCGCGGTTCGAGAAGGAACAGGCGGACGGGCTCCGTGGTGTCTCGGAAGATGCTGCGCATCTTCTGAACAAGACCCGTAGCCGTCTCGCAGGCCTCGTTCATGCGGCAAATCCCGCTGGCCAGAAAAAAGCCGGCAATTGCAAACTGCCCCAGGGAGTCTGTTTTGTCAAGGCGTCATTCGGGCTTCTTGAAAAAGTCTGATCCGGAGCAGTCACAGCACTGTCCTATCGCGGCGTGCGTTTTGCGTGCTTCAGAAAAAAGATCAATCAGGGCAAGCAACCATAATGACACTACCTCTTCGAACACTTGGAAAAACAGGCGCTGCAGTAACGATCCTCGGCCTCGGCGGAGAAGGGGTGCTTCGTACGTTCGGGCGCGAGAAGGCGGCGTACGCTCTGATCAACCGAGCTCTGGATCTCGGGATCGCCTACTGCGAATCAGCCCGGGCCTATTCCGGCAGTGAATCGTACTACGGCAAGGCGCTCCGGGAGCGGCGGAAGGATGTTTTCCTCACGAGCAAGTCGCACAACCGGGACAAAAAAGGCGCGCTGGCACATCTGCACGACACCCTCGCGAACATGCAGACCGATCACCTGGACCTCTGGCAAGTGCACGATGTGCGCGAAGAAGAGGATATTATGGAGATCTTCGGACCGGGAGGCGCCATCGAGGCGTTCGTCGACGCGAGGGCGCAGGGCAAGACGCGGTTTATCGGCGTCACCGGGCATCATGATCCTGCGATAATACGCAAGTGCATCGAGCTTTTCGACTTTGATACGGTCCTTATGCCGGTCAATGCGGCGGAACCGTCGCATAACAGTTTCCTCTCCGACGTTCTTCCCCGTGCACAACAGAAGAACATGGGCATCATTGGCATGAAGGTTTATCTGCGCGGATTTGCAGCGAAGCTACCCTGGTTCAGGAGCATGGAACCCTTCCTGCGCTTCGCCCTTTCACAGCCCATCTCGAACATCGTCGTCGGGTGCGACGATATCGCCCAACTTGAAGAGAACATCAAATACGCCGAGGCCTTTGTGCCCATGAGCGTTACAGAACAGGAGAAGCTTGTCTCTGAGGTGGCGCCATTTGCCAGGCAGCTCATGTATTACAAACCCTAAGTCGAAAAAGCCCCTAAAGCGGGTTGTTCATGTTTGACATCCCTGCAGCCCTCTGCTATTCTCGCGCTTCAATCATTGCTTCTGTGGGACCTTAATGCGACGACATTCCATCCAAATCCGCGGCCTCGTGATCGACCCGCCCCTGCTTCTTGCTCCCATGGCAGGCCTGACGCACAGTGCGCTCCGGCAGATCATCCAGGGCTTCGGAGGTGTCGGACTTTTATCAACGGAAATGCTTTCGGCAAAAAGGCTGCCTGCCGAAAATCCTGCGATATCCCCGTATTTGATCCGCGGCCTGTCGGAAGGGCCGCTATCCTACCAACTCCTGGTCTCTACTGCCCGAGAGATCGCGCCGGCCATCGAGGCGCTGCGCAAGTGCAAGGCAGATGCAGTTGATCTCAATATGGGCTGCCCGGCTTCTGCTGTCGGCAGATTAGGCGCCGGCATCAGTCTGATGGAAAATCCGAACGAGGTCCGGAGCATCATAGCCGAAGCGCGGAAACGCACGAAGCTCCCGGTAACCGCCAAAATCAGGCTCGGCATCGAATGGGACGAGGAAAAGCTGAGGTCCTTCTGCACCCTGCTGCAGGACGAGGGCATCGACATGCTCTCGGTCCACGCCCGGTTCAAGCACGAATCGTTTGCCAGAAAGCCCCGATGGGAGCATATCGCAAGCATCAAACAATGGATCACCATCCCTGTTATCGCTAATGGCGGAATCTTCTCAATGCAGGACGCGGTGAAGTGTCTGGAGGTGTCGGGGGCGGATGGTCTGATGATCGGACGGGGCGCCGCGATCACGCCCTGGCTTTTTGCCGATATCGCCCGGGATGTGTATGGGTCGCAGATAGCGGAGCCGATTATTTCCTTTCCGGGCGTCTATACAGCCTTTACCGATCATTTAGCCAGCCTGTTCATGCCCAAATATCAGCTTGGCAGGCTGAAAGAGTTTACGCATTATTTTGCCCGGAACTACGTATTCGGTCATCACCTCGCATCCAGGGTCCAGTCCAGCGCAAGCATTGACGAAGCACGGGAAAGGGCGGCTCTGTTTTTTGAGCAGAATAGTTCGCAGCACGAGACTGCTGAAGCAGAGAATGTTCTGTGTTGAAGCGATAATGATCTTCAGATAGCATGGATGGCCTGATCAGCAAACAGGTCAATTGTAAAGAAAGTCAAAAACCGGCAATCGAATTAAAAGGAGAATTCACCATGAGATACGCTCTGCATTTACTGATCCTTTCCCTGACCGTGATGCTCACCTCCTGCGCATCCACGCAGGGGCCATCCCTGTTCGGGACATCGAGACCGAAGATCGCGCTGGTGCTTGGCGGCGGAGCGGCCCGCGGCTTTGCTCACGTAGGCGTTATTCGCGTGCTCGAACAGGAAAAAATCCCCATCGACATGATCGTGGGCACGAGCGTCGGCAGCCTTATCGGTGCGATCTACGCGTCCGACATGAACAGCTTTGATCTTGAATGGACCGCGTTCTCGCTCGAAAAGGACCACATCTTCGATTACGCATTCCTTTCGACGTTCACGGGCATGGGCCCGGTAAAAGGGGACAAACTGGAAGAGTTCGTGAAGAGCAAGGTCAAGACCCTGAACATCGAGGACCTCAAACTGCCGTTTGCCGCTGTTGCAACAGACCTGAACCGCGGCACGCGCGTAGTGCTCGACCGCGGCCCGGTCGCCAGGGCGGTCCGGGCAAGCAGCTCCATTCCCGGCGTATTCAATCCCGTCGACTATCAGGGAAAGCTCCTCATGGATGGCGGGGTGATCGACAATATCCCGATATCCGTGGCGCGGGAGCGGGGCGCTGATATTGTGATCGCCGTCGATATCAGTGAGAACGTGGCAAATTTCAACATCACCAACCTTGTTGATGTCGTGCTCCAGTCGGTGAACATCATGTTCAATGAAAATGTGAAATACAAGAGAAAGGACGCCGACGTGCTCATCACGCCTGCTGTCGGGAGTGTGACCATGCTCGATTTTACGCAGAAGAAACAGTGCATGCAGGCTGGCATCGAGGCTACGCAGCGGGCCGTGCCGGAGATCAGGAAAAAGATCGAGGAATGGGGAAGGAAGTAGCCGCCGCAAAGCAATCGGAATGCAAGGTGCTGACACCGGGGAGTTTGGGAGAAGAATGATGGATCGCAGGGAACTTATCAAGGAATACAAGAAAAGCCTCCAGCCGATGGGGATAGTACAGGTCAGGAACATCAGGAACAACCGTGTCTATCTCGTGGCAAGCGCCAATACCACGGGCACGATCAACAGCATCCGCTTTCAGCTCAAAATGGGGGTTTTTATTCCCAGTCCCGGCCTGGCAAAGGACTGGAAGGAGCTGGGCGAACAGAGCTTCGTTGTCGAGGTCCTGGACGAACTCAAACCTTTTGACGATCCGGCCTACGACTACCACGATGATCTGAAGGCGCTCGAGGCTATGTGGATGGTGAAGCTCAAACCCTTCGGTGAACGGGGCTATCACTGAGCCATGGATCTGATACGCATCAACGCATACGGTAAAAAAAGAAAGCCATCATGATCATGGGGTTTGCATTATGCGCGCTGTGCAAGGCAGTGCTATACTTATATTCAACAGGGCAAATGTTCTGTAATCCCTGTAGCACTACTAGTACCCGGGAGGTCCACCATGAAAACTTATACATACTCACTTCTGGTGCTCATGCTTCTCACGTTGTTGCTGCCCAATCCGGTCCGAGCCGACAGCGGCAGCAGTGGCGGGATGTATACAGCGCCTGTTGATCCCGATTTCGACCGCGCAAAGAAGGAGATCAAAGCAGGGAACTGGGACGCGGCCATCGAGCTGCTGAACAAGACGCTGGTGCGCGATCCCAAGAACGCCGAGATCCACAATCAGCTGGGCTTTGCTGAGCGCAATCGCGGCAATCTCGACGCCGCGTTCAAGCACTATGACCGGGCGCTCGCGCTCGACCCCAAGCATCGGGGTGCTCACGAGTACGTAGGCGAGGCGTACCTGTTGACCGGCAACCTTGCAAAGGCAGAGGAAGAGCTTGCGGTACTGAACAAGCTGTGTTTTCTTCCGTGCGAGGAATACAACGACCTCAAGGCTGCCATAGCCGCTTATAAGAAGCAGCATCCCAGAAAGGACTGACCGGACATCCAGCAGGCGATAAGCCAATTCCGCTTCAGTCATCCTTAAACGGGTACGTCAGGTTCGCAATGAACCTGTCGCACTGGGCCTTGTGGTCCATCCTCGGTTACAACCCACCAAGCGCGTCCGATGGGAAATCTTGAAATATGGCATGCCTGGACTGTCGGATATGAAAGGGATCTGTCGTATATAACTCGGAGGGGACATGAATGCACCCGTGGTTCACAATAACAGAGTCGACCGTTTATTAAGGATCCTGATCACCTTCTTTTTCAGGGAAACCCTGGACAGCAAAGAACGCCGCATGGTTGTCTGCATCGTCAGGCTCGCCAGCTCTGCGGTGGTAACGATCGCAGCCATGATCGTCACCCTGATGACCGAATCAATATTCGATTTTTTCTGGTTCATCCTCGGCTGCATCCTGCTGTATGCGTTTGCTAAAATCGCGGGTTTTGTGCGAAAAAGACGCAAGAGGAATGCGTAGAAAGAAGACAGTCGCCATGCAGTGAGAGAAGGCTGCAAGTCTGTCAGATGGAATCGAAGGAGCGAACCAATAGTGTGTGCGAGAAGCCTTCATATGATTATGCAGGTCTTTTCATTGCATCACGCCACTTTCTTTGTTCCTGTAGTAGGTACTTCTCGCCGGTCTCGGTCCCGTTCTCCGCTGCAATACCACTTGCCACCGGAATTCCGTATGTTATAAAGTAGATTGATATGAGATCGCCAGCCAAAAAGACCAAAGACCGGAAACGGTCCCATCGCGGGAAGAAGGGCGCGGTTCAGGTCGATATCCGATCGCTCCTGTCGATCGAGAACACCTGCCCGGGCTGCAGTCCGAATGAGCAATCCTGCTGCTCTACCTACGATGTCTGCATCACTGCTGCTGAGATGGAACGGATCATCCGGTATCTTCCCGACGCGGCAGAGTACTGCCCACATCTCCGCACTGAAGGCGGGTACGATAATATCTTCGAGGAAGAGGAGCGAGGATTCTATACCCTTGATACTCACGAGGACGGCCTCTGCGTTCTTGCCTACTGGGTGGATGGACGGACCCAGTGCTCCCTGCACACGATAGCGAAGTCCCGGGGACTGGCGCTCGCTGCGATCAAGCCGAAATGCTGCCTGCTTTGGCCGCTGCGGTTCTCGGAGATCAACGAGCTGCTGAACGTTGTGGATGAGGCAGCCGAGTTCCGCTGCAATACCCGGAAGCGGCCGGGGTCGCGCGTCATCAGCCCCAGTTTCATTGGATCGATCGAACTGGTCTACGGCAAAGGCTGCGGCACGCAGGTGCAGCTGGCAGCCGAACAGGGCGAGCGGACAACGTTTCTTGCACCGCGCAGGAACGGACATAGAATAAAATGACGAAAAAAGAATCGAGATACCCGGTGAAGTGAGATCACCTTGCATCAGGAAATGCTCGCTCAAGGAGAACAGGTTCTGTTCGTCGTGCTTTTGCAGTATTGAAGAAGCGTCTGCGCCCGCCGCATAACCTGAGACCGGCAATGCCAGGCCTACCATGTTTTTCCAGCATACCTGTCCCGTGCAACAAAAAGTCCTGATCCCGACGCACCATTCCCCGAGGTAGAAAATTCTGTTAAAGAGGTGCTATACTTTATTCATGGCGTACCTTAAACAAGGCATAGGAGGACGGAACGGAGGTGACAATCCAATGACCGCTGCCATAAAAGAAGCAGCCCGGATCCTGATTTTCATGCTGTTCTTTTTCCTGCTGATGCTGTTGGCCGCTGCCGCATCACCAGACGACGAGTACGCGAACGCGCGGATGCAGATGATCGAAAAAGACCTCAGGGGCAGGGGCATCAGCGACCTGGTGGTGCTCAGGACTATGGGCAGCGTGCCGAGGCATCTTTTCGTGCATGCGCGCTACCGCGACAGGGCGTACGGCGATCATCCCCTGCCGATCGAAGAGGGGCAGACCATCTCCCAGCCCTACATCGTTGCACTCATGACCGAGGTGCTGCAGTTGAAACCTTCCGACCGGGTGCTGGAGATCGGGACCGGCTCGGGCTATCAGGCTGCGGTGCTGGCAAAGATCGTGAAAGAGGTCTATACCATCGAGATCGTCAAACCGCTCGCAGACCGCGCGCGAAAGCTCCTTGCGGAGCTGGGGTATGGGAATGTGTCGGTGAAGTTCGGCGACGGCTACCTGGGCTGGGAGGAACAGGCGCCCTTTGACGCGATCATCATTACAGCTGCTGCGGACCGCATCCCCCCTCCTCTCATCAAACAGCTCAAGGAAGGCGGCAGGCTTGTCGCGCCGCTCGCCGGTCCGGAGCCTTTCCAGGTGCTCACCCTTGCGACCAAGCGGAACAACAATCTCGAGATGAAGCAGATAACTCCTGTGACCTTTGTGCCGATGACCGGGGAGGTTCGGAAAAAAGGGAGACAGTAGTGACCCGAATGCCGGGTGCCAGCCCCATCGTGCACTCCCCCGCATCATAGGGGAAGACCTTCCCCCATACCCCCTGTATTCGATTCCTTCCGCCAAAAGCAAAAAAGATCGGTATGCTACCCGATCTTTTATTGGTGCCGGCGGTCGGAATCGAACCGACATGGAGTTGCCCCCGGAGGATTTTGAGTAAGGGATATCGTAAAAACAGTGAGTTTCTAAGCGTCCGATATAACGTGTGATCTCTGTAATATCAATTGTTTCGCTGTTTTGACGTGGTGCTGATTTGTACTGATTTGTACGCTATTTGTATCGTGACCCTTATAGTTTCGTTATAAGGATTTGAATTTGACGTGAAAAGGTCATGCCAGGCAGAATTTTTTTTGATGCATGACTTATGAATGTTGCCACGTATATCTGCATTCCTTGTATTATGTATCTCTTAATAACGTAACCTTCCCAAAAGGATCCTTCGCAAGCATACGGACATAAACTGAGAGATATGGCTCCTGGAAAACGGGGTCTATTCCTTGCTAATTATAAATTGAATTGACAATTTGTAAGAACGTGGTACACTCACGATCATGATGATACCCCGTGCTGCAGCACAGTATTTACGGAAGCTGGCCAAAGGCTGGCCGATCGTCGCGGTCACCGGACCGAGACAGTCGGGCAAAACCACGCTCGTACGCGAAGTGTTTCCAGCCAAGAGTTACGTGTCCCTGGAGGACCCGGACCAGCAGGAGTTCGCCCGCAGGGACCCGCGGGGTTTTCTTGCGCGGTTTCCCGGGGGAGCAATTCTGGATGAAGTGCAGCGGTGTCCTGAGCTGTTTTCCTACCTCCAGACCCATGTGGACGCAGCCGGTAAAACAGGTTTGTTCGTTATCACGGGCTCCCAGCAGTTCGGGCTCATGTCCGGCATTACCCAGTCTCTTGCCGGCAGGGCGGGGCTTCTGCAACTGCTGCCCCTTTCGGTGGATGAGCTGAAAAAAGGCAGCAAGGAAGTGAAAAATCCGGATGTACTACTGTATCAGGGCGGGTATCCACCGCTCTACACCCGCCAGGTGTCTCACGCGAGC
This sequence comes from uncultured Nitrospiraceae bacterium, assembly GCA_964447405.1. Lineage (GTDB taxonomy): Bacteria > Nitrospirota > UBA9217 > UBA9217 > UBA9217 > JALNZF01. The sequence continues at coordinate 84,876 of CAYUSP010000008.1, forward strand.
TGGTATGCGAATTACGTCATGACCTATGTGGAACGCGATGTGCGCCAGCTTATCAATGTAAAGGACCTAAGCATCTTTCAGCGCTTTTTCAAGATGTGCGCGGCCAGGACCGGACAGCTATTGAACCTTTCCAGTCTCGCGAATGATTGCGGGATCACCCACAATACGGCCAAGGCATGGATCTCGGTGCTTGAGGCGAGCTACCTGGTATTTCTCATGCACCCGCATCACAAGAATTTCGGGAAGCGGCTGGTTAAAACGCCGAAGCTGTATTTTTATGACACCGGCCTGGCAGCGTGGCTCCTGGGTATCGAGGACGCGAAGCATATGGCGATTCATGCCATGCGGGGCGAGCTGTTCGAGAGTTTCGTTGTTTCGGAAATGCTGAAAGCCCGGTTCAACAGGGGGCTGCCTTCGAACCTGTTCTTCTGGCGGGACAATACGGGGAATGAAGTTGATGTGCTGATCGAAAAGGGGGAGGCACTGACTGCGGTCGAGATCAAGTCCGGGCGGACGGTGACGGAAGATTATTTTACCTCCCTCGAAAAGTGGAAGCGCATTTCCGGGAGCAGCGGGAAACAATATATTATTTACGGCGGAAGCGAGCAGTACGTGCGATCGCACGTCACACTTCTCCCATGGAACCGGATCGCGGACCTGGGGTAGCCCATCCCCCCATTTACCCAAATCAGTGCTATACTATACGTAACAGAAGCAAATACGTAGAACAGAAGGAGGTGTGCTTAATGTCAGATACGCCACCTGAAAGGTCAAAGTAAGTTAGCACCCACGAAGCAGAAGCAAGCAGCAGGAGGTTAAAATATGGCAGAAAACTCCCCACCGGATTAGTCACCGTCTAATGTGACGGCTCCGTTAGCCACAAGCGGTGGAAGCCGCTCCAGAACCGAAGGATGAGAGATACATCTCGGCTCAAGGCAAAGCAGGCAGCGGTGTTGTTGCAGACGGGTAGTTTGAAGCTGGTGAATTACATAGGTTGTCGATGTAAAGCACACCGAAGTTTTTGGTGTGCTTTTCTATTTCAACCGGCTAATCAGGGAGAATCGGGGAGAATAGCGGATGATGGGCTGAAATTAAAGCGACACTATTCTTACTGTACTGCTACTGTACGTATATATTTATGTTATCGGATTGATTTTGCAGAAAAAGAATGGTGCCGGCGGTCGGGAATTCGAGCGCTTCGCTTTACGAGGGGGCCGACCCCCTCGTAAGGCTCCCCCGATTATGAAGGGGGAAATCCTTCCCCCTGACCCCCTTGTTCGATTCCTCCCGCACCATAAAGACTCTCAGGGGCCCCCAGATCAACTTTAAGTTGGTAAAAGGGTAAGAGGTCGCAACTTAAATAAGAGATTGCATTATTTTAGTTTTAGTGTAATATCTAAAATAAGCAATCGGCCTATTTTAAATCGTAAGAGGCTTCTTAGATGAAGAACTTCCAAGCCGGCAAGTACCTTCAGCAAGATCATTACAAAAGCTTCCAGCCGAACCTGATAACTAGAGGCTGGTCATTGGATAATATGGAATTAATTCAGCTTCTTGGCCAAGCTGATAGGGAACTTGGCCGGCTGGATATGTATTCCGAGTATATCCCCAATGTCGATCTGTTCATCAAGATGCATGTGCTGAAGGAGGCTACCCAGTCGAGCAAGATAGAAGGTACGCAGACGAGGATCGAAGATGCACTCCTTAAAAAGGAGGATATCGCCCTCGACAAAAGGGAAGATTGGGAAGAAGTGCAGAATTACGTGAAGGCGATGAATCAAGCGATCGCGGAACTGAAGAAATTGCCGTATTCCGCGCGTCTTATCCGGGACACCCATAAAATCCTCATGCAAGGCGTACGCGGCAAACACAAGCAGCCGGGCGAGTTCAGGACAAGCCAGAACTGGATCGGCGGAGCAACGATCAATGACGCTGTTTTTGTGCCGCCTGTGTATACGTCTGTCGGTGAGCTTATGGCAGATCTCGAGAAGTTCGTGCATGACGATTCAAAGCATTTCCCCGAGCTCCTGAAGATCGCGCTCGTTCATTACCAGTTTGAAACGATCCATCCCTTCCTCGACGGTAATGGCAGGGTGGGCAGGCTTATGATCACTCTGTACCTTGTAAGTACGGGCATATTGAAAAGGCCGGTGCTGTATCTATCAGACTTCTTCGAACGAAATCGTACGCACTATTATGACAACCTGATGCGCGTTCGAGAGAAAAATGATCTTCTGCAGTGGTTCAAGTTCTTTTTGGTCGGGATCATCGAGACGGCAAAGAACAGCATTGCCACGTTCGATAAGATCATGAAACTCCAGCAGGACGTGGAAGAACGAATGCAGACGCTGGGGAGCAGGGCCGCTAACGCTCAAAAGGTCTTGCAGTATTTGTATCAGAGGCCGATCATTGATGCCGCGAAGGTTGGCAGCGTAGCGAAGGTATCGCCGGCGTCGGCGTACAAGCTGATCCTGGACCTGGAGAGGCTCGGGATATTGGTAGAGATGACCGGTGGAAAGCGCGGCAAGCGGTATATGTTCGCAGAGTACGTACAGCTCTTCCGGTAATGAACGGGATAAACGGGAAGACCGCGGCGGGGCTTTCGAAGTGGGTGAAGATCGGGATGGAGTTTGCGAAGGGGCTGGTGGAGAAGAAGGGGATGGCAAGAAAGTAGACCTGACCGTATGCGGTAACAACTGAGTATCTTGCGGGTTCAAGTCCCGCCCGAGG
>CAYUSP010000009.1:0-79874 GCA_964447405.1 uncultured Nitrospiraceae bacterium
ATAACATCTGGGCGAACCGCTATGTTGTTGGTACAGGCTGGGGAACAGCAGGGCTTATCGAGACCGATAATGCGGGAAGTGCCTTCAATCCCCAGATCGCTTTTGATCAGAATGGAAATGCCATTGCCGTGTGGTTTCAGTCCGATGGAACACGGAATAACATCTGGGCGAACCGCTATGTTGTTGGCACAGGCTGGGGAACAGCAGGACTTATCGAGACCGATAATGCGGGAAGTGCCTTCAATCCCCAGATCGCTATTGACCGGAATGGAAATGCCATTGCCGTGTGGTTTCAGTTCGATGGAACGCGGAATAACATCTGGGCGAACCGCTATGTTGTTGGCACAGGCTGGGGAACAGCAGGACTTATCGAGACCGATAATGCGGGAAGTGCCTTCAATCCCCAGATCGCTATTGACCGGAATGGAAATGCCATTGCCGTGTGGTTTCAGTTCGATGGAACGCGGAATAACATCTGGGCGAACCGCTATGTTGTTGGCACAGGCTGGGGAACAGCAGGGCTTATCGAGACCGATAATTCGGGACATGCCTACAATCCCCAGGTCGCTTTTGATCAGAATGGAAATGCCATTGCCGTGTGGTATCAGTCCGATGGAACACGGAATAACATCTGGGCGAACCGCTATGTTGCCGGGACAGGCTGGGGAACAGCAGGGCTTATCGAGACCGATAATGCGGGCGATGCCTACAATCCCCAGATCACTTTTGATCAGAATGGCAATGCCATTGCCGTGTGGTATCAGTCCGATGGAACACTGGATAACATCTGGGCGAATCGCTTTGAGTGATCACCAGCTCGTTATTCCCATGCGCGGCTCAGGATCGTTCAGGGCGCGGATAGGTTGCACCCGGGTTAACGTTGCTATATATTTTACATAACAGTTAGTCCAATGTTGCGGATACTGTCCAGGTAGTAAGATGATGCGAATAGAGCTCTAAACCGAACGGCATCCTTCTTTAAGGGAAGGGGTAGTTGGAACATTGGCGGCACGTAAGTAGCACCCAAACGGTGCTCACAACTGCAATGACTTCCTGGGACTTCGTTAGAATGCTTCAGCCTTTCCTTGATGATCATTGTGCATTGGCGAGATAAGGAGGTGTAGGTGCAGGTGACGCTGCCTCCCTGCGCGGCACGATACTAACGTGCTAGAGTATGTGCTGCCCATAGGAATTCACCTATGATAGCAAGGGGAAATTACAAAGAGAAGTTTATTGCAATATGATATCAGCATCAAAAATAGTGCAAAACACCGGTCCGCTTATGAACCAAGGCTGCAAGTACCGCGAACATCTTGGCCCGGATGCTGACGGCAAAACAGTATTGGCGTATCTCAGCCAACGCTACGGCCACTCATCCCCTGCCGAGTGGGCTGAGCGCATTGCCTCCGGCCTCGTGCTCATCGATTCCCTGCCTGCACATTCTGAAAGCATATTGACGAGGGGGTGCGAGCTTGTCTGGCAGCGACCTCCGTGGATCGAGCCCGATGCGCCCAGAACGTTTTCGGTGATCTATGAGGATGAAGACCTTCTTGCGGTGGCCAAGCCCGCCGGGTTGCCGACGCTTCCGGGAGCAAATTTTTTTCAGACAATGCTGCTTCATCTGGTACGCACGTATGCGCCTGACGCAGATCCACTGCATCGCTTGGGACGGTGGACATCAGGTCTGGTGTTATGCTCCCGGAATCTTGCAGCCCGGACAGCTTTGACAAAGCAGTGGTCAACCAATAAGGTCAAAAAACGCTACCGCGCGTTAGCCAGTGGAATCCCTGATCTGGATACACTGACGATTTCCACGCCCATCGGCAAAGTGCCGCATGCCTTGCTCAGCTCAATTCATGCCGCTGATCCGAATGGCAAATCAGCGTTGTCTCAGGCGACTGTCCTTGAACGTCGTGGAGATTCCTTTTTATGCGATGTGATTATTATGACAGGAAGGCCCCACCAGATCCGGATACATCTGGCTGCTGCTGGACATCCTCTGAAGGGGGATCCATTGTATGGTGCGGGTGGCCAGCCAATGCCGGGGACCCATGCGCTCCCTGGTGACCCGGGCTACCTTCTGCATGCTGCTGAACTGAGCTTTCGCCATCCCGCTACCGGGCAAGAGCTGGTCCTGGCCTGCGAACCTCCGCCATTGCTGCTTCATCTGAAAAAGAACAATTAACCACGGATGAACACGGTTAGACACCTTTGATTAAATGTTTTAAGAATAAGAAAAAACCAACAATTGAGTGAAGCTCTCATTCGATAAAGTATTATCGCAGTAGGGTAATAACCGTGTTCATCCGTGGTTCCAACTGCCATTTTCAGGGTTAAAGATTGCCCCGAAGCCGCTCGGCCTGCAGGATCCGCTTCACAGCCAGTTCATAAGCCGCCTTGCGCATTCTGCAGCGCGTCTCGCGGCATCGGCCGTGGACGTCGTTGAAGGCTGTGATCATCATGTGCCGCAGACGCTCCAGGACCTTTTCCTCGGGCCAGGAGTCATTGCTCAGGTTCTGGCTCCATTCGAAAAAACTCACCACCACGCCGCCGGCGTTGGCAAGAATGTCCGGGATGACCATGATGTCCCTGCTGAAAAAAATTGCATCGGCTGCGGCGGTAGTCGGCGCGTTGGCAAGCTCAAGGATGATCTTCGCTTTCACTTCGTGAGCGTTCGTCTCATCAAGCTGGTTGGACAACGCCGCGGGGATAAGGATATCGCACTCGCTCGTGAGAAGCGCGGCGTTGGTGATCGCTTTCGTGCCGGGAAAACTCGTGACGCTGCCGGTCTTGTTCTTGAATTTTCTGAGAACCGAGATGTCAAGACCGTTCGTATCCAGGATGGCGCCGTTCACATCGCTCACGGCAACGACGGTGTAGCCCCAGTGATGCAGGATCCGCGCGGTGTTCTGACCGACGTTGCCGAACCCCTGGATTGCGACACGAGTCCCCTTCGCCTTCATGCCGATTTCCTTCATTGCCTCTTCGAGAACATGGACTCCACCGAGCCCGGTGGAATACCTCCGCACTGATATGCCTCCCAACTCGGGCGGCTTTCCCGTGACCACAGCAGGGACATGCTCGCGCTTGATGCGCTCGTATTCATCGAGGATCCAGGCCATGGTCTGCTCGTCGGTGTATACATCCGGCGCGGGAATGTCCTTGAAGGGCCCGATGTAGTCGGCGATGGCGCGAATGTAGCCGCGCGTCACGAGCTCGAGGTCGCGCCGCGACAGGTCCAGGGGGTCCACGGCCACACCGCCTTTAGCGCCGCCGAAAGGGATGTTGACCACTGCGCATTTGAGCGCCATGAGAAATGCCAATTCCGCCGCATGCTCCTCGTCCATATCGGGATGGAAGCGGATCCCTCCCTTGGCCGGTCCGCGCGCGTCATTGAATTGGACGCGGTATCCGGTGAACATCCGGCTCCGTCCCGTACTCAGTTTGACCGGAAAGGTAACCGTAAACGACCGCCGCGGCGCGGACAGCAGGTCAAGCTCTTCCCTGCTCAGGCCCATGTCCGCATAAATGGCCTCAAGCTCTATCCTGCCGAGGCTGCGGAGGTCCTTTTCATCCATATGCAGACGGTCGTGATTGCGGTGCATGATCACCTCGGGTTGTACTGTAAATCGTTAGGAGTTTGGAGTTATTAGTTCGGAGTATAAAGCAAAGAGCGTCAGAAATTATTACTCCGCACTCCGAACTCCTTACTCCAAACTATTATTTCACCAATCCCGTCTTCTTCGCCGCTTCCGATACCGCAGCGGCTACACGTGCAGGGATTTTGCGGTCAAAGGGGCTGGGGATGATGTAATCCTCGTGCAAATCTTCGGTCTCGACACTATGCGCGATGGCATGGGCGGCGGCAAGCTTCACGGCTTCGTTCACTCCCCGGGCGCGCACGTCGAGCAGACCCCGGAATATGCCGGGGAAGCCCAGCATGTTGTTGATCTGGTTCGGGTAGTCAGACCTGCCCGTGGCAATGACTCGCACCAGTTCATGGACCTCTTCCGGCGCTATCTCGGGGTCGGGATTCGCAAGAGCAAAAACGATCCGGTCTCCCGCCATTCTGCGTATATCATCAACTGTGATGACATGAGGCGCGGAGAGACCGATGAACACATGCGCACCCTTCATGGCGTCCGAGATGCTGCCCCTCACGCTGCGTGGATTCGTAACTTTCGCCAGTGCCCGTTTGGCGGGATCCATGTCCTGCTTGCGGCCCGCGTACAGCGTGCCGGTCCGGTCGCAGACAATGATGTCTCTGACGCCGGACGCGAGCAGGATCTTCGTAACCGCGGTGCCGGCGGCTCCCGCGCCGACCATCACGATCTTGAACTTCTTCATGTCGCGCTTCAATAGTCGGGAGACATTGATGAGAGCCGCGAGCGCAACCACCGCCGTACCGTGCTGGTCATCGTGGAAAACGGGAATGTCGAGCATTTTTCTGAGGCGCGTTTCGATCTCGAAGCACCGGGGAGCGGAAATGTCCTCAAGATTGATCCCGCCAAAGGTGGTCGCGATGTTTTTAACCGTGGCGATGATCTCCTCCACGTTCTTGGTGGCGAGCACAATGGGGAATGCATCAATGTTTGCGAACTCCTTGAAGATCATCGCCTTGCCTTCCATGACCGGGAGCGCCGCCTCGGGGCCGATATCGCCCAGACCGAGCACTGCCGTCCCATCGGAAACGACTGCCACGGAATTGCCCTTGATGGTGTACCGGTAGGCATGCTCCTTGTTCTGGTGGATGTCCATGCAGATGCGCGCTACCCCCGGCGTGTAAACCTTGGACAGGTCGTTCCGGTCGCGAAGCGGCAGTTTGTTCCTGATCTCGATCTTGCCGCCCTCATGCGCGGAAAAGGTCTGGTCCGCCACCCTCTGGACCTTGACGCCGGCCACGCTCCTGATGGCCTTGACAATGGATTTTTCATGCTCCTCGTTCTGGGCATTCACGGTTATGTCCCTGATGATCTTGCCCCGCTCCACCCGAACGATGTCCACGGACCCCATATCCCCGCCCGCGCTCGATATGGCCGTGGCTATTTTTGCGAACATGCCGATCCTGTTCTCGATTTCCACCCGGATCGTGATGCTGTAGCTGGGGCTGCAGCTCTGACCGGGAGTGCAAGCGTCTTTCATAGTGAGGTCTCCTTTTCAACTATAGCATGTATTATAGATTCAATACGGCAAAGGGTCAACCTATACACCCAATTCAGATGCTTGTTAATCATAATTTGAGTTGTTTTGATCTTATAAAAAGACGATGCAAAGTCACTGCAAAATAGGTATAATTGCATTCACGCACCACCACTTCCCGTAAAACCGGAGAACGAGGAACTGTTGGCTGCTCTTCTTTTGATCCCCTATGACTGATCATCGAATAGAACGAGACTCCCTCGGCGAAATTCAGGTGCCGGTTCATGCGCTCTTTGGAGCTCAGACACAGCGCGCTGTTTTGAATTTCCCCATCAGCGGTATCCGTTTCCCGCGCGTGTTCATCCGGTCGCTCAGCCTGATCAAAGCTGTCACGGCTGAGGTGAATGCGGGGCTCGGACTGCTTGACGCGAACATTGCCCATGCGATCCACTGTGCGTCCCTCGATGTGGCGGACGGCAAGTGGGACGACCAATTCCCGCTGGATATTTTTCAGACCGGTTCCGGCACCTCAACGAATATGAATGCCAACGAGGTGATCGCAAGCCTCGCATCGAAGTCACTTGGTGCTCCTGTGCATCCGAACAATCACGTGAACATGGGGCAGTCGTCCAACGATGTTATCCCTGCCGCGATTCACGTGAGCGCGTATCTTGAGGTGCATGAGGTGCTGCTGCCCGCGCTCAGGCACCTCCATGCAACGCTGAAAAACCGGGAGACCGAGTTTGCCGGGATCGTCAAGACCGGACGGACCCATCTCATGGATGCCATGCCAATAACTCTTGGACAGGAGATCAGCGGCTGGGCCTATCAAGTATTTCAGGGCATCGAGCGGATCGAGTCCACTCTGCCCCGCCTGGCAGCACTTGCCATCGGCGGGACGGCTGTCGGGACCGGGGTAAACGCACCAAAGGAATTCGGTGCAATCGTCGCAAAAAAGCTTGCCGGCCGCACCGGCCTGCCCTTCTTCGAAGCTGACAATCATTTCGCGGCCCAGGCGACCATGGACACGGCGGTCGAACTTTCCGGCCAGTTGAAGGCCACAGCCTCGTCATTCATAAAAATGGCCAACGACTTACGCTGGATGAACAGCGGGCCGATCGCAGGACTTGGTGAGATCGCACTGCCCTCACTCCAACCGGGATCAAGCATCATGCCGGGCAAGGTGAATCCTGTGATGTGCGAAATGATGATGATGGTCTCGGCCCAGGTCACCGGCAATGATGCCGCTATCACCCTGAGCAACTCGCACGGCAATTTCGAGCTGAATGTGATGCTTCCGGTGATTGCGCATAACCTTATCCAGTCGATCACCATCCTCGGGAACGCATCAACATTATTCGCGGACCAGGCGATTGCGGGTTTTACCGTGAACAGCGGACGCATCTCGTCCCTGCTGAACAAGAATCCGATATTGGTGACCGCATTGAATCCGGTCATTGGCTACGATAAAGCAGCCCAGATCGCTAAAAAGGCATATGCGGAAGGCCGCGCACTCCAGGATGTGGCAGCAGAGATGACAGATTTATCAAAAGAAGAACTGGACCGCCTGCTTGACCCCCGTCCTATGACCAGAGGCGGGATCGCGGCAACATAGCAGCGCATCATCGCCAGAGGAAGATAATCATGGTGCTCCCCACCTCAACAGTCGGCAAAAAGATCATGATGGCGATCACGGGCCAGGTGCTCGTGTTCTTTATCCTCTTCCACATCGTTGGGAATTCCACGATCTTTTTCCACAGACTCAATGCCTATGTTGTCGCGCTGCATACCCTCCCCATCATCGTCTGGGGCGGGCGAGCCGCGCTCATCGCTGCTTTCCTTCTCCATATCTGGTACGGGACCGTGCTCAAGCTGGAGAACTATTCAGCGAAACCTGATGCGTATGCAATCTCACACTTCCGCAGCGCTACGCTAGCGGGTCGATATCAGATCTGGAGCGGAGCAATCATCGGCGGATTTCTGATCTATCATCTGCTCCAGTTCACGATCCGGGTCACGAATCCCGCCATCTCCGCGGACACGCATCTGGACTCGCTGAACAGGCCCGATGTGGCGATGATGGTGGTGCGGACGCTTCAAGAAGCGGGCATTGCCGGGATATACCTGCTGGCGCTCTCGGCCCTGGGCCTGCATCTTTCGCACGGTATTCAGAGTTCCTTCCAGAGCTGGGGCTTGAACAATGACCGGATGCTGCCCATCATTAAAAGAACAGGAACGGTAATATCCATCATTTTGTTTTTGTGGTACATCGCGATACCGGCAGCGATTTTGACGGGGTTACTGCGAAAATCAGGCCATTAACCATTACCGCACCCTTGCGGTTCAAGCCTTATGGCTTTAGGTGAATTTCATGATCCTCAACAGTAACATACCCTCAGGCCCCCTGCATGAGAAGTGGGACAAGCGCAAGCAGGAAATGAAGCTCGTCAGCCCCGCGAACAAGCGCAAGTACCGCATCCTCGTGGTCGGCACCGGCCTCGCGGGCGCGTCCGCCGCGGCAACGCTGGGCGAACTCGGCTACCAGGTTGACGCTTTCTGCTTCCAGGACACGCCCCGCCGCGGCCACAGCATCGCGGCGCAGGGCGGCATCAACGCGGCAAAGAACTATCCCAGCGATGGGGACAGCATTTACCGCCTCTTTTATGATACGATCAAAGGCGGGGATTTCAGGGCGCGCGAAGCGAACGTATACCGACTCGCGCAGGTGAGCTGCAACATCATCGACCAGGCAGTGGCCCAGGGCGTTCCTTTTGCCCGTGACTATGCCGGATATCTGGACAACCGCTCGTTCGGCGGCGCCCAGGTCTCCCGGACCTTTTATGCACGGGGCCAGACCGGACAGCAGCTGCTGCTCGGCGCGTACGGTGCGTTGATGCGCCAGGTCAAGATCGGCACGGTCACGCTCCATCCGCGGACCGAGATGCTTGATCTCGTTGTCGTAGATGGCGCAGCAAAAGGGATCACCATCCGCGACCTCGTGAGCGGCAGGATCACCTCCTTTGCAGGAGACGCGGTCTGTCTCGCAACAGGCGGCTACGCCAATGTCTTTTACCTCTCCACGAACGCGGTCAACTCCAACGTGACTGCCGCATACCGGGCGTATAAGAAAGGCGCCTTGTTCGCGAATCCCTGCTTCACCCAGATCCATCCCACCTGCATACCCGTGTCCGGCGATCATCAGTCCAAACTCACGCTCATGTCCGAGTCCCTCAGGAACGACGGCAGAGTGTGGGTGCCGAAGGACAAGAGCGACAAGCGGTCGCCAAAGGACATCCCCGAATCCGAACGCGATTATTTCCTCGAACGGAAGTACCCGGCTTTCGGCAACCTGGCGCCGCGCGACATCGCCTCCCGCGCTGCGAAAGAGGTCTGCGATGACAACAGGGGCGTGGGGCCCGGAGGCCGCGGCGTGTACCTGGACTTCGCGGATGCCATCAAGCGACTAGGCGAGGACACGATCCGGGAGCGCTACGGCAACCTCTTCGAGATGTACGAGCAGATCACCGCGGAGGACGCCTACAAACAGCCCATGCGCATCTATCCCGCCCCTCACTACGCCATGGGTGGCTTGTGGGTGGACTACAACCTCGAAAGCACGATCCCGGGCCTGTTTGTCCTGGGAGAAGCGAATTTTTCAGACCATGGCGGAAACCGTCTCGGCGCCAGCGCGCTGATGCAGGGGCTTGCGGACGGGTACTTTATCATTTCCCATACCATTGCGAACTATCTCGCCCGGATCAGCCCCGGGCTGGTGTCAACGGCGCATCCCGAGTTCAAAGCATCGATGGAAAACGTCACGACAACCACGGAAAAACTGCTAGCCGTCAAGGGGAACAAGACGGTGAACGAATTCCACCGGGAGCTGGGAAGGATCATGTGGGAGCAGGTCGGCATGTCGCGAAGCGAGGCTGGCCTCAAGAAAGCATTGTCGCTCATACCCGGGCTACGCGGAGAATTCTGGCAAAATGTGAAAATCCCCGGAAGCGGGCATGACCTGAACCAGGAGCTGGAAAAAGCGGGCCGTGTCGCTGACTTCCTTGAGTTCGGTGAGCTCATGGCGCGCGATGCACTGCTTCGCAAAGAATCCAGCGGCGGTCATTTCCGCGTCGAGTACCAGATGCCTGACGGCGAAGCGAAGCGGGACGACGATAATTACCGCTATGTGGCGGCCTGGGAGTATCAGGGATTGGGCAAGGATCCGGTTCTGCACAAGGAGCCGCTCGAATTCGAAAATGTGCAGCTGGCTGTGAGAAGCTATAAATAAATCTTTTTAACCGCAGATGAACACGGATTAACACCGATAACGACAAAAGAACCGTTCTTCATTGCGAATCGTTTATCACTGTGTCCATCTGTGTTCATCTGTGGTTGAAAACTCTGTTGATCTTCAGGAGTTTTACATGCATCTTACTCTCTACATCTGGCGCCAGAAAGGGCCGAAGGAAAAAGGAACGCTGCAGCGCTATGAGGCGAAGGACATCTCCTCCGACATGTCATTCCTCGAAATGCTCGACACGGTCAACGAGTCCCTGATCAAAGACAACCGCGAGCCCATCGCCTTTGACAGCGACTGCAGGGAAGGAATCTGCGGAGCATGTGCACAGGTGGTGAACGGCATTCCCCAGGGCCCCCAGAAGAAGACCACCATCTGCCAACTCCACATGCGCCACTTCAGGGATGGCGACAGCATCTATGTGGAACCTCTTCGCGCCAGGGCTTTTCCGGTGATCAAAGACCTTGTGGTGGATCGCGGGGCTTTTGACCGCATCATCCAGTCCGGAGGCTATATCTCCGTGCATACCGGCGGTGTGCCTGATGGAAACACGATCCTGGTCCCGAAAAAAGACGCGGACACTGCCATGGATGCCTCGGAGTGCATCGGGTGCGGGGCCTGCGTCGCGGCCTGCCCGAATGGTTCCGCCATGCTCTTCACCGCGGCCAAGGTAACACACCTTGCCGTGCTGCCCCAGGGAAAGACCGAAGCAGCCCGCCGTGTCTGCGTCATGACCGAGGAGATGCTGAACCAGGGTTTCGGCAACTGCAGCAACCATTATGAGTGCCAGGCAGTCTGCCCCAAAGGGATTAAGGCGCAGTTCATCGCGAAGTTGAACCGGGAGTTCATCAAAGCGCGGATATCGTGATTGGTTTACGGGCATTTGCTAGTGCACCTTAAAAGCAATGCAACATCGAATACGGGAGGAATTGAGACATGAAAAAAGGCCTTCTTTTGACTATGGTGCTTATGGTTACCGCGCTGTCAGGCATCTGCCAGGCAGAAGATACGATCCGCATAAATGGTTCAGGCAGCGCGCTCGACATGATGAAGCCGCTCATTGAGGCTTACAAGAAGACAAACCAGAACATCCGTATTGACATGGAAAAACCGCTGGGTAGCTCCGGTGCCATCAGGGCCCTAGTTGCCGGTGCACTGGACATCGCGGTAAGCAGCAAGCAGCTCAAACCGGATGAAGCCGCGCTCGGGGCTCAGCAGAAGGAGTACGGCAAGACCCCCCTTGCCATAATCACAGAGAAAACAGTGCCACATTCCAACATTACCACAAAAGAGCTTGAAGACATCTACGCCAACAGGATGACTCAGTGGAAAAACGGCGAGAAGATCCGTCTGATCCTGCGTCCCGATGAAGATATAGACACCAAAATACTGCGCTCACTTTCCCCCGTCTTGAGCGATGCCTTGACCGCGAATAAATCTCATCCAGGCATGATCGTCGCCATAACCGATCCCGAATCGTATTCACTCATCTCCAAGACTCCGGGTGGCATAGGAGCTACGGGACTGACTAGTATTATCGTGGAAAAACTTCCGCTGAATATCCTCAGCCTGAATGGCGTCAAGCCGACGCCAAAGGCGTTGGCTGACAAAACCTACCCCCTTGCAAAAGAGATCAGCTTTATCACCACTGCCAAGACATCGCCCGCGGCAATGAAGTTTATTAGATTTATTTATTCTTCGCAGGGTCGCGCCATCGCCGAAAAGACAGGCGTTCTGGTTACTGCCAAACCTGAAGCGGGCAGCAGGTAGTCAGCTCCGGCGCTTGCAGTAATAGCCATAAAAAGGCCGGATCAAATATCTTGACCCGGCCTTATACCCTTCGTTGCATCCAACTATCTGCGATTTGAACGCTTCAGCTCACACCTGGCTGATGGCAGTAAGCTTCCAGCTGTTGCTCCCGACAGCTCCGGTGAATGTCCAGTACTCTTCAAACTTCACGGGCTCTGTCTTGCTGCCCGCCACAACCTCTCCCGTCGCATCATCAATGGTATAGTCCAGAAGGTTGGCCGTAAAAAGGGCCTTAACGTAGTCCATCCCGGATTCCTGCCACGCTTCCACGATCTCGACCTTGCGCACCGCGATGTTCTCAAGCTTGTTGCTCTTTTTGTCCTTCAGCAGTTTGTCGATATCTTCCTGGAATATGTTTTTCATCTCATTAGTCAGAAGGCTGGTGCCCGCAGACAAATTTCTATTTGTCCAGCAACCCTGAATCTTGAAAAAGACATCCATGGCTGTTTCCTTGAAGCGGTTCTCCTCAATTAAAGGGACAGTGCGGCTCTGATCCACCCCGCTGTCCACGCCAACCGGGAAACTTCCCCGTTCCTGATAGGTTCCCTGCTGCGCTTGTCCTGCGTATGCGAGGGCTGCATCGCGCCGTTTTTTAGTTACCATGTAATAGATCAGGTAGGCGATGCCCCCGAGCATGATGATCTCGAACATGCCGAATCCGCTTCCCCCTAAACCGCCTCCTGCTCCAGCAAAGCCCAGGCTGCTGAAAAGCATGCCGCCCAACAGTCCGCCGAGGATGCCTCCACCCATGCTCCTGAGAAAGCCGCCACCCGCGGGCTGGGCCGGTGCCTGCGCAGTTTGCTGGCTTGGAGCGCTGGAATAGGACCGGCTCGGAGCACCGGAACTTCTTGAACCGCTGCCGCCGAACGACCTTCCTCCGCCCGCACGTGCATCAGCATCCTGAACAAATGCGGCTGCGCCGGCGAACAGCATTACCAATATCAACGATAGTACCCAACGATCAGTTCTCTTCATTAGTGTGAATCTCCTTTGCGCATGTTAAAACAACATTAAAGTGCTTTACCTGTTAGTGCACTATACAGTATAAATCCGGACAATGATAGGACAAACCACCATATCATGAGCCTCCTATTCAACTCCCCGGAGCTGCAAACGTGGAATCCCATCTAATTTGACAGGGTCCATATATTCGCACAATTTTGTGATAAACTTGTGTTTGCGCTTCCTGTTAACGACAAACAGTATATTGCATGGGTGCATTATGGAAAATGAAAACCGACCGGGATTTGTGTCCTTGATCAGAAAGAGCGGCATCGTGCTGGCAATCTGGGCTGTATTCATCGTTCTCATGTTCGCCTATGAAGCAAAGGATCACTGGAAAGATGCCGAGGAAAATGCTCTCATCTCAGCGCGTTCCCTCATAGAAAAAGATATCATGTACCGCAAATGGAATGCTTTGCATGGTGGAGTATACGCCCCTGTCACCGAGAGTACTCCGCCGAATCCCTATCTCACCCAGATGCCCGAAAGGGACATTACAACACCGTCCGGCAGGAAGCTTACCCTGATCAATCCTGCCTATATGACCCGTCAAGTGCATGAACTCGAAAATACAACGCGCAGCACACGAGGCCATATAACAAGCCTCAAGCTTCTGCGTCCTGAGAATAAACCTGATGACTGGGAAGTCAAAGCGCTCAACACATTTGAGCAGGGAGCGTCCGAGGCGGCATCTGTTGAGGTCTTGGAAGGGAAAAGCTATATGAGAGTCATGCGCCCCCTCAATGCGGACAAGGCCTGCCTCAAATGTCATGCATTTCAGGGATACAAGGAAGGTGAAATACGGGGTGCGATTAGCGCCTCGATTCCCATGCAGCCCTTTAATGTCAGCCTGTATAAGTCCATGCGCACAGAGGGCCTGTTGTATCTTTTCTACCTGGTTATTGGTTCCGGGTTGATCATCTCGCGAACACAAAGTGAGGAAAGAAAGAAGCTTGTTTTGAGCCAAAGCGAAGAGCGCCACCGTATGATGTACAACAATACGCCTGCCATGCTCCACTCGATAGACCGGGACGGGCGATTAGTTAGCGTCAGCGACTACTGGCTGGCAGTAATGGGTTATGAACGCGAAGAAGTACTCGGACGGCGGTCCTCTGAATTTCTGACAGAAGCTTCTCGCCGCCATGCCATTGAGGTTGTTCTGCCCGAGTTCATGAAAAGCGGGTCCTGCAAGGACGTGGAATATCAGTTTGTAAAGAAAAACGGGGAAGTCATGGATGTGCTGCTGTCCGCGATATCCGAACGGGATGCCGGGGGAACGGTGGTACGATCGCTGGCCGTCATTCAGGACATTACAAAACGCAAGCTGATGGAAAAAGCGCGGCTGGAAAGCGAGGAGCGCTACAAGACGTTGTTCACGCGGGCGGGAGACGGCATTTTCACAATGACGGTGGACGGCAGCCTGGTCGAGGTCAACGATTCCCTGGCCCGGATGCACGGGTACAGCCAACAGGAAATGCTGCGCATGAATTTGAAGGATCTCGATACGCCCGAAACCACCCGGCAGGTTGCGGATCGGATGCGCCGGCTCCTTGCCGGAGAATCCCTGACCTTCGAAGTGGAACACTACCACAAGGACGGCCATATCTTCCCGCTCGAAGTGTCAGCCAGCCTTATTAGGTATGGCGACAGATCCTATATTCAGTCTTTTCACCGAGACATCACCGAGCGCAAACGGG
Source organism: uncultured Nitrospiraceae bacterium (assembly GCA_964447405.1). Classification (GTDB taxonomy): domain Bacteria; phylum Nitrospirota; class UBA9217; order UBA9217; family UBA9217; genus JALNZF01. The sequence goes on from CAYUSP010000009.1 coordinate 13,942, forward strand.
CCGAGGACGCACTGCGAAAGAGCGAGGAGCGCTTGCATGTCATTCTTGAGTCGACCGCGGACGGCATTCTCGCTGTCAACGCTGCAGGCAAAACGATTATGACCAACAAGCGATTTGCGGAGCTTTGGCGAATTCCCCAGCCGCTCATTGATGCAGGTGATGACAAGGGCATGCTGGACTGTGTTCTTGCGCAGCTGACCCACCCCGAGGCATTCATCAATAAGGTGAAGGCTCTGTATAACTCAGCGGAAATCGACCGGGACATTATAGTATTTAAGGATGGCCGCACCTTTGAACGATACTCAGCTCCCCTGCGGTATGAGGGTGCCGCAATCGGCAGATTATGGTCCTTCCGGGACGTCACGGAAAAACTGAAACTCGAAGACCAGCTTCGCCAATCCCAGAAGATGGAATCCGTGGGGACCCTTGCTGGCGGCATCGCGCACGACTTCAACAATATTCTGACCGCTATCATCGGTTACGGGCATATCGCACTTATGAAACTGGAGCACGATAATCCCCAGAGGCAGAACATAAAAAACATACTTACCGCCGCGGACCGGGCCACGTATCTTACCCAGGGACTGCTTGCCTTCAGCAGAAAGCAGATGAGCAACAAGAAGCAGATTGATCTGAACGATGTCATGAAAAAGACCGAGAATTTCCTCAGCCGCATAATCGGCGAGGATATCGAGTTCAGAACCAACCTGCATGACGCTCCCTTGATGGTTTTTGCCGATCCGAATCAAATCGAGCAGGTGCTGATGAATCTTGCAACCAACGCACGGGATGCAATGTCCAAAGGCGGGGTCCTGACCGTAGCCATAGAAAGTGCCCGGCTTGGTGAAGAGTTCTCAACCCAGCATGGATTCGGGAAGCCCGGCTTATATGGAATGATAACCGTGTCCGACACCGGCATCGGCATGTCAGAAGAAATCCAACAGAGAATGTTCGAACCGTTCTTTACGACCAAGGAAGTCGGAAGGGGCACCGGTCTCGGTCTGGCGATCATCTACGGCATCATGAAACAGCATGAGGGATTCATTACGGTGGACAGCGGACCCGACAAGGGCACCACCTTCCGGATGTATCTGCCGATCATTGAATCCGCTGTTTCTGAGACCGTGAAGTCGGAAGAAACAGCATCTCCCGTACGGGGAAAAGAGACGATCCTCCTGGCGGAAGATGAGGAGACCTTGCGTGAATTGTGGAGATCGGTGTTCGAAGAATTCGGGTATGAAGTGATCGTTGCTGTTGACGGAGAAGATGCGGTGAAAAAGTTCTCTGAGAATAAAGACCGGATCCATCTTTTCGTGTCGGATCTCATCATGCCGAAAAAGAACGGCAAAGAGGCATATGATGAGATCATACAGATGCGGCCTGACATCAAGGCTGTCTTCGCGAGCGGATATTCACCGGATATCGTCAGAAACAGGACAGCCTTGAGAATTACCGCCAGCATCATCTATAAACCGATATCTCCGATGGATCTTCTGAAAAAGGTGCGTTCAGTTCTGGATGAGGGCACGACAAAGTAATACTTTCGGGAGAATTACGCGTTAGCGGCTCACTGCCTCTTTATCCGCGTTACCCTCTGACAGCATGATAGTAAGATGCGGCTGCGCTACTGTTCTCAGTTAAAATCGTAATTTGACATTGCTATTCGTCCGCTCCTGTGATATTTATGTCTCTAATCACCCCATAAGCTGTTCCAATAGCGTTGCAAACCACTTTAAGGAGGGTCTCATGAAGCGTCTTGCATTGTTTCTGGTTCTTTCGTTCCTGTTCGGCCTCACCACAACCACCCTTCACGCAGCTGACACCTTTGACCTCGTCATCCCGCTCCCGCTCACCGGCAAACCGGCCAAATTCGGCGAGATCATGAAGCGCTCCTACGAGATGGCTGTTGAAGAGATCAACGCCAAAGGCGGCGTGAAGGGCAAGAAGATAGCCCTTTCTTTCGAGGATTCCAATGGCAAGCCTGAGACAGCCCGGGCCATCGTCGAAAAGCTGATAGACTCGAAGAAGCAGCCGATTATCGTTGGCGAGTACACCTCGTCCTGCGCCAAGGCCGTGGCCGCGGTGGCCGAGGAGCGCAAGACCCCCTACCTCATCGTGGCAAGCGCCGACGATGCCATCACGCAGCAGAACTACAAGTACGTGTTCCGTCAGAATCAGGTGAACGCGCATTATGCCGATGCCTTTGTAGCCTTTTTGAAAGAGGTGGTGAAACCAAAGACCATGGCCATCCTCTATGAAAGCTCCGCCTTCGGCACCTCGGGCGCGGACGCCATGGAAACTGACGCCAAGGCGCTCAACATCCAGATCGTAAAAAAGGAAAAGTTTGAGACCGGCGCGATTGACTTCAAACCTCTTTTGTCCACGGTGAAGGCAGCCCAGCCGGACGTCATCTACACCGTGTCCTATGCCAATGAGGCCCAGCTGATCATGAAGCAGGCCAAGGAGCTCAGGATCGACGCCAAGCTTTATGCCGGCGGCGCGGCCGGCTTCGCCATCCCTGAGTTTATATTTGGCGCGGCGGACGCAGCCGAGTACGTTGTCAGCGCGACCCTCTGGTCACCGCAAGTATCGTACCCCGGCGCAAAGGAGTTTGCCGAGAAGTATAAAGCGAAACACAAAGATTATCCTTCCTACCATGGCGCTTCTGCTTATGCTGCAATGTATGTCACCGCCGATGCCCTGACCAGGGCCAAGGATTGGACAGCAGACGGCATTCGCGACGCGCTAAAAGCCACGAATCTCAAGACCGCATACGGCACGGTGAAGTTCGAGGACAAGGAAGGTTATCAGAACCAGAACTTCTCCGAGACATTAGCGATCCAGGTCCAGAAAGGCGAATTTGCGACCATCTGGCCCAAAGCACAGGCAAGCAAGGCCCCCATCTTCCCGGTCCCGGCGTGGAGAGAAAGGAAGTAACGAGTTCGGAGCAGGGAGTTCGGAGTATAAAGACTAAACGGCTAGTCGTGCCTTTCACTCCGAACTCCGAACTCAACACTCCGAACTATCACTGGTGATCCATGAACGCAGTCCAGACCGAAGTCCTGCTTCAGACACTCATCTCCGGCATCCTGCTCGGCGGCCTCTACGCGTTGATCGCACTCGGCATGACCATCATCATGGGCGTCATGAAGATCATCAACCTCGCGCACGGCGAGCTGATGATGGTCGGCATGTACATAGCCTATGTCCTGTTCGCGTGGCTCCATATCGACCCCTATCTCTCGATCCTCATCGCGGCGCCGGCGCTTTTCCTGCTGGGCGTTGCAATTCAGAAATACCTTATCAACCCGGTCCTTCGCGTCGAGGCCATCATTCCCGAGAACCAGGTGATCCTGACCGTAGGCATCGGCATGGTGCTCGCGAACCTGGCGACTATCATTTTTCAGTCCGATTACCGCCAGACGCCTGTTTCCTACGGCACCAAGGCCTGGTATTTGCGAGACTATTGGAAGGACGCACCTGTGGATATTTCCCTGTCTCTACCCTGGACCGTATCCTTTACCGTGGCCCTGCTGATCACCGGCGGGCTCTGGTTCTTCCTTACCAAGACCGATATGGGGAAGTCTATCCGTGCCACAGCGCAGGACCTGGACGCTGCACAGCTCATGGGCGTGAATGTTGAACGCATGCGTGTCATCACTTTCGGCCTGGGATCGTCCCTCGTCGGAGCAGCCGGATGCCTCTTCATCCCGATCTACTATATCTACCCTGATATCGGTGGCCAGTTCACCCTGATCTCGTTCGTCATCACAATCCTGGGGGGCCTGGGCTCGACAGTCGGCGCAATCCTCGGCGGCCTGATCCTGGGGCTCTTCGAGTCACTCACAGCCACCTACATCGGCATGGGCTGGGCGCCCGTCGGTCGGTTCGTCATCTTCGTCGCGGTGCTCATCTTCATTCCCGGCGGCGTGGCGTCGCTCATTAGGAGCAGAAAGTTGGGGAAGTGAAAGAAGTGTCGGAGTGTCAGAGTATCATGGTGTCAGAATAACGGAATGAAACTTCAATCAAGTGCTCCTTTACTCCTTTACTCCTTGACACTTTGACACGCTGACACTCTGATTCTTTGACGCACTAAAGCATGAAAAAATATCTCACCTACATAATTCTCACACTCCTCGCCCTCCTGCCTCTCCTGGGCCTGAGCAGCTACATGATGCACATTTTGATCCTCGTCATCATGTGGTCCGTCATCGGCATGGCCTGGAATCTCCTCTCCGGCTACTGCGGCCAGGTATCGTTCGGCCACGCCGCCTTCTTCGGTGTCGGGGCCTACACTGCCGGCATGCTCTACACAAAACTCGGTATCTCAGCCTGGTGGGGCTTCCCGGCCAGCGTATTCGTAGTATCCCTCTTCGCCCTGGGAATCGGCTACATCTGCCTCAGGCTTCGTGGCCCCTACTTCGCCCTGGCCACGCTTTCCATGGGCGTGATCTTCCGCATTGTTGCGGAGAACCTTGTCGGCGTCACCGGCGGCGACCTCGGCATCATGCTGCGGGAACGCACCTGGGTTGACAAGACCTGGTATTTCTATATCATCCTGGTCATTGCAGCGGCGACCTATTATCTGGTTCGCAAGGTCATCGAATCCAAACTCGGCTACTACTTCGTCGCCATCCGGGAGGACCAGGACGCGGCCGAATCCCTCGGGATCAACACCACAAAATACAAGACCATCGCGCTCATCCTGAGCGCAGGTATTACCGGTTTTGCCGGGGTCTTTTACACCAACTATATGGGCTACATCGACCCCAAGGTCGTTTTCGCCCTCCATGACATCTCGATCATCGCCATCATGGTCGTGATGGTCGGCGGCGCGGCAACGTACTGGGGCCCGGTCGTAGGCGCCGGCATCATGGTGCTCCTGGCTGAGATGATCCGCTCCATCCCCAAGCTCGGCACAGCGCACCACACCTTCTTCGGCATCCTGTTGATCGTCATCATCATCTTCCTGCCCAACGGCATCGTCGGAGATTTCGCGAAGATCCGGAAGCTCTTCGGTCCGCGGAGGGCTAAAGCATGAGCCTCCTCGAGGTCAAGAAGGTCTCCCGCTTCTTCGGCGGCCTCGTGGCGGTTAAGGACGTCTCTTTCGAGGTCAAGAAGGGAGAGATCCTTGCCCTCATCGGCCCGAACGGCGCCGGCAAAACAACTCTTTTCAATGTGGTAAATGGCTTCTACGCGCCGTCGCGCGGCGAGGTCCTGTTCCGGGGTGAACGCATCTCCGGCCTCAAGCCTCACCAGATCTGCCAGCGCGGCATGGCGCGGACATTTCAGGTCGTGAAGCCCCTTCAGCGCATGTCAGTGCTCGACAATGTCATTGCTTCGGCGTTCCTGCGGGCGAAGAACAAATCGGAAGCGGAAGAGATCGCGGGCGAAGTGCTGGACTTTTCCGGCCTCTCCCCGGACCGCGACGTGATCTCGAAAGGCTTGCCCCTGGGAAAACGCAAGCGGCTTGAGATCGCGCGGGCGCTGGCTACGCAGCCCGAGCTGCTGCTCCTGGACGAGTCCTTCGCGGGGTTGAATCCCTCTGAGTTGGAAGAGTCCATCGGCATCATCAGGAAGATCAAAGACCGCGGAATCACCATTATGATCATTGAGCATCATATCAAAGTCATTATGTCAATCTCGGACCGCATTGTAGTTCTGAACTACGGAGAAAAGATCGCGGAAGGCACTCCCGCTGAGACAGGGAGAAATCCCCTCGTGATAGAGGCCTATTTGGGAGAAGCGCCAGGTGCTTGAGGTACGGAACATAGACGTGTCCTACGGTGATGTGCAGGTGATCTGGGACATTTCCTTTGATGTGCAGCAGGGCGAGGTGGTCGCGCTCATCGGGGCGAATGGCGCGGGAAAATCCACGACGCTTAAGACCGTGTCAGGCCTTCTGCGGCCGCGGAAGGGATCGGTTTTATTCAATGGAGAGGACCTCGTACGTGTGGAAGCTTATCACCGGATTGACCGCGGTATGGCACTCTGCCCCGAGGCTCGGCGGCTCTTCGTGGAAATGACCATTGAGGAGAACCTGGACATGGGTTCGATTCGCGGAGAGGCGAAGCAAAAGCGCGCTCAGACGAAGGAAATGGTCTTCGGGCTCTTCCCCCGCCTGAAAGAACGGCGGCGCCAGCTCGCCGGCACTCTGTCCGGCGGCGAGCAGCAGATGGTGGCCATCGGCCGAGGGCTCATGTCGCTCCCCAAACTTATGATGTTCGATGAACCGTCGCTGGGCCTTGCGCCCATCCTGGTGCGAGAGATCTTCGATGTGATCAAAAAGATCCGCCAGGAAGGCGCCACGGTTTTGATCGTGGAGCAGAATGTGAAGCAGACCCTCGCCATCGCGGACCGGGCCTATGTCCTCGAGCACGGGCAGGTGTCCATGCAGGGGAAAGGACAGGACCTGCTGAACGATCCGCATGTGCAGGCTGCGTATCTGGGAATGTAATGAATCAGGCACAGGGGTCAAGCAGCATGGCTTGATGAATTCCTTGCCCCATGCTACTTGCTCCATGCTACATGCTTCTTCACCGGAGGTTACGCCATGTTCGTATCAGACTGGATGACCAAAAAGGTATATACCGAGGATGCGGATAACTATCTGTCGGATGCCATTGCTGTGATGAAGGAAAAGAACATCAAGCACCTGCCTATTGTCAAAGGCGACAGGGTGAAAGGGATCCTATCCGACCGCGACATCAAGGAGTACAGCCCGTCCAAGGCTTCGGCCCTCGACATCTATGAATTGCACTACCTGCTTGCCAAAACGAAAATCAAGGACGTGATGAGAACAAAGGTGATCACGACCTCGTCCGATACACCCATTGAAGAAGCTGCCATGGTCATGCTGGACAAAAGCCTCGGATGCCTCCCGGTGCTGGATGATAATTGTCTCTGCGGCATCATCTCGGATAAGGACATCTTCCGCGCGCTGGTGGACATCACGGGTGCACGGCACGGCGGTAATCGCATCTGTGTCACGATCGAGGACCGACCTGGATCCATCCGGGAGGTAGCCGACATCATCCGGAAACATGACTACCGGCTTCAGGGAGTGCTTACGTCGTATGAAGGCATGAAACAGGGATACCGCAGGGTGGTTATCCGGACTTCGGGAAAAGGCAATTTCACTGGATTGAAGTCCGATATCGAGAAAACATATCGAGTTTGCAGCATCATTAAGGGTTAACAGGGTTTCGTTCTCAGCGGAACATCCTGCCCTGCCGATCAAGGGGAGGGTCTTTCACCACAGGTTGCCCTTGTTGCATGGTTTCTCTCTTCCTGATCACTTCGAAGTTGCAAATGATCACATCAGGTTCGCCCGCGTTGTCCCGCATGAGCCCTTCCTTTGAATCAACTGCCAGAAGAGCGTCACTCAGCTTGAGCAGCGATCCGTCATATCCCGCAACCGCGCGATCGTGTTTCCCGGATGCCTGGCGGCCTGTGCCTCATCCATGATGTCTTACACTCTGCCTTTGCCAGTTCCTTTGGCGTGTAGAGAGCGTCCTCAGACTGCGACACCCGCTCATCAGGACCGTTGTAAAAGTCGCGAATCGATAGGTAGTTGTGGTCCTTCCTCTCCCGGGACCAGGTTGCCGTCATTGTCCACCGAATGGCCAAGCAAAGGTGTCTTCAGCCAGCGCTCGGGAAGAAAATAATCGATCATACGCGCGTTGATGGTCGCGACTGTCAGTTTGGCACGAGTTCGCAATGCTCGTGAGAAAACTCATTCAGATAATCGGCCAGGATAGGATCTACCCCAGCCTCTTCCGCATTTCCGCGAACTGACTCCTGAGTCGGTTCGGCAGACGATTGCCGAAGATGGCGAAGTGCTTTTCGATATCCGGCATCTCCGCCTTCCATTCCGCAAGATCAACCTTAATCAGCGCCTTCACATTCGCTGATGGGATGTCGAGGCCGGAGAGGTCGAGGTCACCATCTTTCGGCATGAGGCCGATGGGCGTTTCTTGTGCTCCCTTTTTGCCGTCCACACGCTCACACATCCATTTGAGCACGCGGCTGTTGTCGCTGAATCCGGGCCACAGAAACCTGCCTTCCGCACTCTTTCGGAACCAGTTCACATAAAAGATCCTCGGTGCTTGTGAGCCCAACCGGTCGCCCATGGCGAGCCAGTGCTGAAAGTAGTCACCCATGTGATAGCCGCAGAACGGCTTCATGGCAAAAGGATCGCGCCTGAGATTTCCGACTGCGCCGATATTTGCGGACGTGGTCTCCGATGCTGCGGTTGCACCGAGGAACACACCATGGTCCCAGGAATAGGCCTCGTACACGAGCGGAACCACGCTGCTCCGGCGGCCGCCGAAGATGAATATGTCGATGGGCACTCCTTCCGGATTCTCCCAATCCGGGCAGATGACCGGGCACTGCCTTGCTGGTACGGTGAAGCGCGCGTTCGGATGGGCGGCATCATCCTTGCTCGCCGGCAGCCAGTCGCGGCCCTTCCAATCGATGACATGCGCGGGTGCGTCTTCGGTCATCCCCTCCCACCAGATATCGCCGTCGTCTGTCAGTGCGCAGTTCGTGAATATGACGTTCTCCCTCAGCGTATCCATGGCCATGGGATTGGTATCATACGACGTGCCGGGAGCAACGCCGAAAAAACCCGCCTCGGGATTGATGGCATGGAGCCTGCCGTCGCTGTGGATCTTCATCCAGGCGATGTCGTCACCGATGCACTCGCATTTCCAACCTTGCAGGGATGGCCGCATCATGGCAAGGTTCGTCTTTCCGCATGCGGAAGGAAATGCGGCGGCCAGGTGATAGCGCCTGCCTTCCGGATTGGTCAGACGCAGGATCAGCATATGCTCCGCCATCCAGCCTTCTTTCCGGGCCATGTTCGATGCAATGCGCAGGGCCAGGCATTTCTTGCCAAGCAGGGCGTTTCCTCCATACCCCGATCCATAGGACCATATGAGGTTTTCTTCGGGGAAATGACTGATGTATTTTTCCTCAATGGGCGCGCTGGGCCATGGGACGTCCTTCTGCCCCGGTGCCAGGGGAGCGCCGATGGAATGCAGGCAGGGGATGAACTCGCCTTTTGCACCGAGTACGTCGAGCACCCTGGACCCGATACGGGTCATGATGTGCATATTGCAGACAACATAGGGGCTGTCGGTCAGCTCGACCCCGATCTTCGAAATGGACGATCCGATCGGCCCCATGGAGAAGGGGATGACGTACATCGTGCGGCCCTTCATGCAGCCCTGGTACATTCCCCGCATGGCCTTTTTAAGTTCATCCGCCTGCATCCAGTTGTTCGTGGGACCCGCCTCTTCCGGCAACGTTGTGCTGATATAAGTGCGATCCTCCACACGTGCTACGTCGCTGGGATCGGTTCGAAACAGATAGCTGTTCGCGCGTTTTGCAAGCCGGATCGCCATACCGCGCTCCCGCATACGCTCCATCAATGCATCGTATTCCTTTTTCGACCCATCGCACCAGGTTATGGCGTCAGGCCTGCACAGTTCAGCGACTTCACGCACCCAGCTGTTCAGCCTTTCATTATTCGAACCACTCTGCATGATTGATTCTCCCCCCCCGCTTCTCTGGTCGCATTCACGGGACACATGGTGAGCCCGGCAAAAGAAAAGCCCCGTGCGTTTGCGCGGGGCTTTCGTAACTCGTCCACAAAAGGCTGCGGTTAAGGCATGATGCTTGCTTTTTCCATAATCACCTCGTATTTATATCCCGCCCCGAAATCCTTGTCCTTTGATATAATCCCCTTCATGGTTACCACTTCACCCACCACAGGCAGGTCATCGGTCGTCACCACGAGGTTGTGCGTGTTCTTCTTCTGATCTCCGGTGCCGTCCTGGAGATGGACCCAGTTTGCTTTCATGATCCCTTCAGATACCTTGACAACTTTGCCTTTCACAATCACGATCTTTTTGTTCAAAGCGGACCGCTTGGCATATACATCGCCCACGGTATAGGCGTCAATTCCGGCAGCCTTTTCCACCTTGATGTCCTTCTGTCCGGCAGTGGCTGCCGCCTTGCTGCCGGTGGCCTTCTTGCCGGTGTCCGAATGCCCGGAAGGGAGTCCACTCGCACTTTTTGGCGTTGCCGGTCCACCCGAGAAAATGATCGATTCAAAGGTCTTGTTCAACGATTTGCTCTTGAAGTTCGGCATCTCCTGACCGGGCATGAATGAAATCTCCTGCCCAACCGCCACCTTCATCTCTGGAACCGCCACCCAGGTTTTTTTCCCTGCTTTCTCAATTTGAACGTAGGTGTAGCCCCCCGCGTCCATTGTTTCCACTACTTTACCCGACAGAGAGGAGTCCTGCGCGGCCTTGCTCTTTTCCGGTGGTGATGCCAGGGCGGATTTTTCTTTTTGCTGCGCTGCCAAGGCATTATGGCCGGACGCTGCCGGCATACAGAAGAATGCGCAGACTGTTGCAAACAGAACAATTCGTTTCATATGTGAACTCCTGAATGGATTATTTGGATCAAGCCGATACGGCTGAACCATGCGCTGCCTGTTGTTGAACGTACGGAGTTTACTGCTTTTCTGGCAAATAATCAAGCGGGTTTTAGGCTGATTTGTAGAAAAGCTGGTGCGCTATGCCGCGGCTTACCAGGTAACCGACGACCTCCGCGGGTTTGAAAAACAAGCGGAGCTTCCAGGCGTTCTTCCGGGTTTTGCCGAACACCCGAGCATCGAGGCTTTCGATCAAATGCAGGATCTCATCCCGTTCCTCATCGGTAAAGTCGAACTGTTTCGCTTTTCTCGCCTCTGCCGGCGTCATGTTCCCGATCAGACGGTTTACGATGCGCTCAGCAGCGGCATAGTACGGCCGTCCGGCCGGCATATCGAAAAAGCGCGTAACGTTCAGCAGGTGGTTCGAAATCTCCCTGACGTCAGGCAGGTCGCCGACATGCTCAAGGTTTATGCCCAGCTTTTCCGTACAAAGCGCAATGAGGTTTTTGACCAGAATATTTGTTTGACCTTCCGGCGCGCGATTGATAATAAGCGCAGGCGTGAAGGACGCCTCGATCTCGTCGATGAGCGGCAGCAGGTCAGGCGCGGTGTCCTTGAGGCGATCCGAGAACCACTCCAGAGTAAAGCGTTTTTCGTTTTCCGGGTACTTCGACTCGGATTCGATCATTGCGGCGATTTCATCGTGCTGCTTGAAGATGTGCTGCATTTTCCTGAACAGGGCGCCTTTGATGAAGCTGTAGGCGTTCATTACCGCGCCGGGTTCGGGTGCGGTGATGACGATACCATGGTCGGATATACCGAAAAAATCCAGGGTGTTGAACTGGACACCGGCTCCCAGATCGATGATTACATAATCCGCGGGAAGGGAGCGCAGATGCCTCATCAGTTTGAGCTTCATCCAGTGCGTCGGGTTGGTCACGCCGGGGGAAAATTCCGCACCGCTGATCAACCCCAGGTTCGGCACCGGGGTTTCGATGAGAACGTTTTCGAGCGAGGGGACCTTTCCGAGAATGAAGTCGGTGATGCCGGGAGTACGGCCGAGAATCCCGAGATAGGTATGCAGGTTTGCTGCGCCGAGGTCGAGGTCCGCAAGCACGACGCTGCTTCCGCTCCTTGCAAGGACCGTCCCAAGGGCGATGGACAGGATGCTCTTGCCCACCCCCCCCTTGCCGCCGCCGACAGCGATGATGGTGCCTGCTTTCTGTTTTGATTGCATACGCATCACTGTAACAGTTTTTCAGGCGGGTGTAAAGGATATGCTTTTTGCCGAATGCCGCTGCATGTCATTTGACCGCAGTTCTAATCCTGGAGTCTCCTGTTATGAAGTACTTATTCAGCATCGTGTCCAGCGTCTTCTCCAGATACTGCTCATCCATCGCAAAAATGTCCTGGTACAAATCGGGCGCAATTCGCAAAAAAACGTCGAGCACATCGGGATCGAACTTCTTGCCCCGGTCCTCCAGCATCATGTGCTGAGCTATTGCAAGTGAAGATGGCTCTTTATACGGTCGTTTTGCCGTCAATGCATCAAAAACATCCACGATGGCAAAGACCCGGGCCGCCACGGGAATGCTCTTGCCCGCAAGCCCCGACGGATAGCCGGTGCCGTCAAATTTCTCATGATGGTAACGAACAACATCCAGCGCATCCGTGAGCCAGGCATAGCGGGCAATGATATCGATGCCGTGCTGCACGTGGGTAGCCATGACTCTCGTCTCCTCATCATCAAGCCCCGAAGGTTTCAAGAGGATAGCATCGGTAATGCCGATTTTGCCGACATCGTGCAGGAATGCTCCCTTGATGAGGCCGCTGATGCGCTCCTTTTTCATGCCTACCGCTTCGGCCAGCCGTATCGCATAGAGGGTTACTCTGAATATATGCAAATTCGTGTCCTGGTCGCGTTTCGATACCGCTCTGCCGAGGACCTCCAGCATGCCGATGTTCGCCTCGGTAAGGTCATCCGATAGTTTGATTGCATCCCGGTTCAAGGCAATGATGACGGGATACAGCGCGCCGGTCGTAATGAAAACGATCAGGATCACCTGCAGGACGGTCCAGAGGAGGCGATATTTCAAATTGCCGATGGTCTTGGGATCAACGCGGTAGATGCCTTCGAAATACGCGGCAGTTTCGTCTGTGGCCACTTTGAGGGGCGTGAAAATCTGCACATAGAGCGTTCCACCGACAAAGAATTTTTTGTGGACCACTTGCTCCGTCAGCATGAAGTCGTGTTTTTGTCTGTCTATATGCTTCTCGATGTGTTCGAATTCCGGGTCGGACACCTCCAGCACTTTTTTTCTGGCCCTGTCGTACATTTCGATAACCACGAAATGCCCCCTGATCACATGCTCCGCGAGAATATGATGTTTTACCTGCTCGATCAGCCGTACGCTTTCTTCCTTGTCCTTGACAGAGAAAAAACCGATATGCTCCATCAAGCCATGAGCCTCCTCCAGCGCAAGGGAAACGACTTGATCATCGACCTCCTTCAACTCGAACAGCAAAACCGTGATGCCGGTCAACACTGCCGTCAAGAAGGAGGCCAGCAGAAGGCGTTGGATCATTTTTTTACGCAATACGATATTCATATGATGAACGCAATCCTCTTCAGAATGACGCGCGCCAGCGAATGATGGAATGGATCAGGCCAGAACAGAAAGGCTGCAGCGGGGTCATGCTAAAAAACACTTTAGCAGGTTTACTGAATACTGTAAAGCTCCGCCGCGTGCAGCATGATCACTGCACGCCACGGCTGTTTAGATAGGGACCGAACTTTTTATCTTCCTCGAGGATGTGCTCACTCAGCCAATTGCTCAGGAATTTCAGAACATCGATGGTGAGCATCCAATTCCCGCCTTCAAACTCCTCTTTCAGCTTTTTTGCCCGGGCTGTAAGGTCGTCATGCTGCCTTTTGTGCTCCTCATAACCGGAATACGCATGCTGCTGGAACAGTTGTTCCTCAGTGGCAAAATGGTATACCGTGTAGTCGACAAGAGCCGTCAGCACCTTGCCCAGTACATCCGACCCTTTCCCCATGCTCATTGCATCCGCCAGCTCGTTCAGGATGTTGATCAGCTTCTTATGCTGTCCATCGACTTCGGCTATATTGACGGAATACCGCTCGCTCCACTGAATCAGATCCATGGGTATGCCTCCTTACCTTGCGCGGGAACCGCTGATTGTCGCTTATCAATGCTACTACTATAGCAGGTTTCTGGCGGGGGGCGGATGGTTTGGCTTTAGGTGCGTGCGGCAGTTAGCCGGAGCTTAGAGGGGGTTTTTCTGCAGCACAATCGAGTCAGTGCCCTTCTGAAGGAGGTCAAGCATGCGTGCAATGGACTCTTCGTGAAGCTCATGAATGAGCTCTCTGTCAACTCCGCGGCGCCGTTTTTTGTTCAGGAACGAAAGGAACACCATGCTTTTGTAAATCCGCTTGTTGGTCTTAAAGGAGAAGATGAAGCTGTCAAGGGCGTTTTCCAGCAAAAGATCGCTCCGTTTGCGCACCTGCCTGCTGATCATGACCGTCTGCAGCCAGTAGGTCTTGTTGATGATGCTGTCCGCCTTGAGCTCGACCCAGGTATGCCCCATATTCCCCAGGTCGTCCGTGAGCGTTTCATGGGCCACCGTATCCGCTGCAAGATGGGCAAGATACCCATAGGCGAAAGCCCTCTCCGGCCAGGTCCCCGCCTGTTCGAGGAGCTTTAAACCCACATCCCAGGAGTGGGAACTCTTGTCATCCGGCATATATTTCTTGCCCAGAATCATGTCGGCCATGATATTGCCGTAAAGAAAGTCTTGTTTGTGTTTTTTCAACAGCGCGAAAATTCCGGCGGGCAGGAGCGTTGCACAGGATAAGAGTTCATTGCCAAGGTACATGTGGGTCATGGGACCCCATGCAAATACGCATGATGGAAGCAGAATGAAACCTAATGACAGAAGGGTAATCATGGTCAAATCAAATTAATTGATGTATAGCGCACGAAATATTAGATATCAAAACACTATTTTCATAATAACTCTTCCCCTTTTCCGCGTCAATATAAATATGCCAAACCAGCAAGTCCTTTCCGCTGCGTGGCATCAAAAAGCTGGATATACTTTCGTACACAGATCGGACACGATGTTCACTTGCACCCGGCGCAGGAGGAAGAAGTGCATCCTCCGCAGCCAGAGCCGCTGTCTGAAGAGGATAATGCCGATCCGCTCGATGACCGGCCCATGCCAAACCGTGACATACGTTTCTCGGTCTTTTCCGAGCCGCATTTTTCGCAGGTTACGATAGGAGCGGTTCCGAAAACCAGCTTTTCGAAATCAGCGTCACACACAGTGCAATGATATTCATAGATCGGCATGGCAAGCCTTTTTAACCATGGATACACACTGTTAACGATACATCAAAAGAGCTGAGGTTCCGCTGTTAACCGTGTTCATCCGTGGTTACACCGCGTTTATTTTTTTTCCAGTTTCTTCCAGTCCGCAAGAAATTTCTCGATGCCGATGTCCGTAAGCGGGTGCTTGACGAGCTGGTCAATGACGCTGAAGGGTATCGTGGCAATGTGTGCGCCGGCCAGTGCCGCGTCCACCACGTGCAGCGGGTTCCGCACGCTCGCCACGATCACTTCGGTGCCAAAACCGTAATTATCGTAGATCGCAATGATCTGCCGCACCAGATCCATGCCATAGTGGCTGATGTCGTCAAGCCTGCCGACAAAAGGGCTGACATAGGCCGCGCCCACTTTGGCCGCAAGCAGCGCCTGGGAAGGAGAAAAAACCAGTGTCATATTCACCTTGATCCCCTTTCCGGCAAGCACCTTGGTCGCCTTGAGGCCGTCTTTGGTCATGGGAAGTTTCACGACAATATTCTGGTGGATCTTCGCGAGCTCAATGCCCTCGGCAGTCATCTCCTCGGCTTTCAGGCTAATTGCCTCGGCGCTGATCGGACCATCAATAATGGCACAAATCTCAGCGATCACCTGTTTGAAATCCCTGCCTTCCTTTGCGATAAGCGACGGATTGGTCGTTACTCCGTCGACGATTCCAAAACTCGCTGCTTCGGCAATCTCTTTCACATTCGCGGTATCAATAAAAAATTTCATGGTCGTCCTTTCCTGTGTATGGTTATGTGAGTCTTTTGCGGGTCTTCAATGCATCCGCAAGTATCTGTACTGTATGCACGACCGCTGCGGGGGATCCTTTTCTACGAAGCACGGATGCTATCTGCATGCAACAGCCAGGGCAGCCGGTCACCACAATGGAGGCCTCGGTTTTCAATATGTCCGCGGCCTTCCGGTCCGCAATACCGTCCGAGAGACCGCGATGGGTCATGCGCATGACCCCACCGAATCCGCAGCATTGGTCGGGACGGTCCATCTCGGCGATTTCCATACCAGGGACGGATTGCAGCAGTTCACGCACCCTGTGGGACAAACCCTGCCCCCGCCCCAGATGGCAGGGATCATGGATCGTCATGCGCTTGCGAACCGCATTGAACATCGCCGGTTCGATCTGTCCGGCAAGGAACTCATGGATATCGAGCACAACCGGAGGCTGTACGCCGGGCCCAAGCAGTTCTGGATATTCCTTCTTGAACGTCAATCCGCAGGATGCGCATGCCGTAATGAGCGCAACAGCGTCATAGCTGGCAAACAGTGCGGCGTTTCGCGCAGCCAGGTCTGCTGCGGCGGTGCGTTCGCCGAGCGACAGGAGCGGCCTGCCGCAGCACCACCAGCGCTCCGGGATAATCACCTCATACCCAAGCGTGGACAAGACAGCTGTTGCCGCCCGGCCTATGTCGGGTTGGAAGTGTTCGATTGCGCATCCCGGAAAAAAAACGACCCTCCCCCGGTTGTTTCCAATCCAGCGTCCTTTACCGGATTCACGCCGGCCCGCGCGGTGTGCTTTTGGATCCCGAGTGTAGTGCAGAAGGGCGGGAGCCAGCCATGCAGAAGCTTTGAACAGGAACGGGTTCTTGAGCACCGCGGCGATAACGACGGGTATCATTCCGCGGCCGGCGGCCCCGCCCATGCATTCCCTGGCAGCCTGGATGATCCGGGTGACCTTCACGCCGCTCGGGCATGCGGCCTCGCAGGCGAGACAACCCGTACACGTGGCAAGGCTGTCCTGAAGAACCCGTGAGGGGAGAAGCCTGTTGTCCATCAGCGCCTGGACCAGCGCCATCCTGCCTCGCGCCGAATAGGTTTCCTCGCGTGCGAGCAGATAGGACGGGCACACGGAACTGCAGGTGCCGCATTTTACACACCGCGATATGTCCGCGCGGAACTGCTCCAAAGACGGATACGCTGCCGCTCGTTCGATCTCACCGCTCTGCGCTGATCGTACTGGTTGTACATCTCCCGCATGGGGCATCCGATGGCTCACGGCAGGATCGTCACCGGCGTCCCGAGCGCCACTACCGCATAAATTTCATCAACATCGGCATTATCCAGGGCGATGCAGCCATCGGTCCAGTTGGCGCCCGGCTCATCGAGAGGCGGCACTGCGCTCCTGCTTCGGATTCTGCCGTGGATGCCTACTGCCCCTCCCAGGCGCGTTTCCCAGGGCGGCGGTTGACGGTCAGCGATCGCCTTTTTGATTTTCTGGTATTCAGTTGATGAGATAAGGTTGGATTGGAGGCCGGACTCGGCATGCTTGATGCCGGGATAGCTCAAACCCAGGAATTTGTAAAATCTTTTGCTTTGGTTCATCGTGCAAATATAGAAATCGCCTTCCGGCGTGCGCTTGTCGCCCATCATCCGTTTGTCGCCGTCCTGGTGGCTCTTGCCGAATACCGCCCGGTATGTTTTTAAGGGGGTCTCGCCCTTGAACAGGGTAAGGGCATACTGCGATTTTGTGATGACGATCCTGAGGTCGCCGGCTATGGAGGAAAGCTGCGCCGGGACGACGGCAGCTCTGCGCGAGGATGTGTCAGGCACCGGAGAGATGCAGCTGAGGGCCAGAAGTATGGCCAGCAGCCTGACCGCAAATAAGATATTTTCCCGATATTCCGCCATGAGCAATCCTTCTTCAGGCGCGGTTCTTGTCCGTATATTTCCCGGCACAGTCGTCGCTGCAGAAGTAGAATCTTTTCCCCCCAACCATGCGCGTCAGTGCCCGCTCCTTCACCACATAGGTGCGGCATTCGGGATCCTGCACCATTTCCTCACCCAGAACACGCCTGTCACCTTTTCGCGCATCAGTGCGATATGCCCCTACGGCTGATCGAATCAGCGTCCTGACAACATGGTACAGCAGGACCAGGCCAAGAAAAACAATGAGGCCGCGAATCATTGGCCCGTCCGGCCTGTGGAGCGTTTGAACGTCTCCATGGCGGCTCTCATGTCGCGGGCATGGGAATACGTCGGTGAGATGCGCAGAAGCTCCTCCCAAATTCGGATGGCGGTCCGAACGTCCTTTTTGTCATAGGCATAGACTACTCCCATGTTGTAGCGGGCGTTCAGATGACTGTCATCGTGTTCAAGTGCGTGGCGGTACTCGGTCAATGCCCGGTCCGCCTTCCCCATGTTGCGATAACAGGTGCCCATGTCCGTCCGCACATCGGCGTTCCGCGGGTCGAGTAAAAGCGCATGTTCATACATGATGGCCGCCTGCGGCCAATTGGCGCTGTCGAAGTAGGCATTGCCCAGCGCTACGAGTGCGGCAAGGTTGTTCGGATCACCTGCCAGGATCGTTCGATACTCTTCGATCAGTCCGTGGAAATAGGGGTGCTGGACCGCATCCGCCTGTGCTTTATGCTCAGTGACGGTGGGGATGCCTGTTGTTGTGGTGGTCTCCGTCTTTCTGCATCCTGACAGGAAGAGAAGAATGGACAGTACCATTAGGATAGTGTTTTTCATGATCACGCGGAATTAATGCCGGAAATGCCGCATCCCCGTCATCACCATGGCGATGTTGTGTTCATCAGCGGCCCTGATCACTTCGTCGTCCTTTACTGAACCTCCCGGCTGAATCACTGCCGTAACACCGGTCCGGGCAGCTTCGTCGAGCCCGTCGCGGAACGGGAAAAAAGCGTCTGATGCAAGCACGGATCCCGTAAGCGGCGACCGGGCCTTCATTACAGCGATGCGCACAGAATCGAGGCGGCTCATCTGGCCCGCGCCGATGCCGATGGTCCGGTCCTTCCCGGTGAAGACGATGGCATTCGACTTCACATGCTTGCATACCTTCCAAGCGAAGCCAAGCGCATCATATTCCTCATCCGTGGGCTTGCGTTTCGTTGCCACATTGAGCGACCTGAAATCCGGTATCCTTCCCAGGTCTCTGTCCTGATAGATGAGTCCGCCAGTCAGTTTTTTCAGGTCCATTCCCCGTGCATTGCCGAAAATGCTCGGTCCAACATCGAGCAAGCGCATGTCCTTTTTCTTTTTCAGCTCCTCAAGAGCATCCGGCGCGAACTCCGGGGCCACCACAACCTCGACAAAGGTGCTGGCCAGTTCCCGTGCGGTATCCAGGTCGACCAGGTGGCTAAAGGCGATGACGCCGCCAAAGGCAGACACGGGATCGCAATCACGCGCCTTGCGGTATGCATCCACAAGAGTATCGGCTGTTGCCACGCCGCAGGGATTGTTATGCTTCACAATGACGGCGGTGATACCACCGCATTCCTTTGCCAATTCCAGCGCGCTGTTCGCGTCCAGAAAGTTGTTAAAGGACATTTCCTTGCCCTGGAGTTGACGGGCATGGCCCACACCGGGCTCCGTGGTGCCGAACTCACGGTAGAAAGCACCCTGCTGGTGAGGATTTTCTCCGTACCGCAGGTTCTGCACTTTCTCAAACTGGAGGGTGAGGATATTGGGGAAACGGGTTTTCTCGTCGTCGGGGACCTGATTGCTCAGCCAGGCAAAGATGGCGCTGTCGTAACGCGCTGTTTGCAGAAACACCGTGCGGCAAAGCTCAAAACGTGTCTTGATCGATACCTCGCCGGTCTTCTTGATCTCGCTGAGCACTCTCGTGTAATCACGGGGCGAGCAGACAACGGCGACATCGGTATAGTTCTTGGCAGCCGACCGCAGCATGGCCGGACCACCAATGTCGATATTCTCGATGGCGTCATCGAGGGTGCAGTCTTTTTTTGCCACCGTCTGCTCAAAGGGGTAGAGGTTCACGACAACGAGGTCAATGGGTTCGATTCCGTGCTGCTGCATCTGCTTTACGTGGTCGGTATTTCCCCGCCGTCCGAGAATGCCGCCATGCACTTTCGGATGCAGGGTCTTGACCCTGCCGTCGAGCATTTCAGGAAAACCCGTGAATTGCGATACATCTTTCACGGGTACGCCGGCGTCGCGAAGCATTTTTGCAGTCCCGCCCGTTGACAGGATCTCGATCTTGAGCTTCGACAGCTCCCGGGCAAAATCGAGGACGCCTTCCTTGTTCGATACACTGATAAGTGCGCGCTTCACGTTAGCCACGGGATAATCCTCCGAAAAAACGCTGAAAACTGCGAGGAACGAGTGAAATTGTAACCGAACGAGGGAATGATGTCAAATCAATACGGCCTCAGCATCAATGATCCCGCATATGCCACAGCTCCGGCATCATCGCATTTCCGGCCATACGGCACGGCTTCGCTAGACACCTCCAAGAACAGTCAATGCCCGGGGGACCACGTCGATCTCAACAGAAGTACCCGCATACGGATAGATGTCTCCGTCCACATGGATCGGCATTGGCGTTGAACTTTCCACCGTCAATTTGCGTGTACTCATGAGTCTG
The DNA here is from genome assembly GCA_964447405.1 of uncultured Nitrospiraceae bacterium. GTDB lineage: Bacteria > Nitrospirota > UBA9217 > UBA9217 > UBA9217 > JALNZF01. The sequence continues at coordinate 34,142 of CAYUSP010000009.1, forward strand.
GCCGACCTGACCCGGCCAATGGTGCCCTGAAACACCTTGGGGAGATGCCAGAGCAGTTTTCCCACACTCATCGGCCCTACTATAGTTACCGCAAGCAACTGATCGTCGACCTTCGCATGGGGCGTCAGCTTGAATCCGCCGCCACAGGTGGTCCCATTGCCGATCGTCAAAAAAAATATTTTCTGATGGATCACCTCACCATTGATCCTGAGAGTTGCGGCAACAGGCAGGTATTTGCCCAGTGTTTTCGCCAAGGCGAATAGATACAAATGCAGGCCGCTGCTGGACTGCTTCATGGTATGACTGGCGCGGTTCACCGCGGCATCGAACCCGATCCCCACGCCATTGACAAAATAAGTACTGTTGATCCTGCCCACATCGATTGTGCGAGTTGCGCCGCGAAGCACGACATCCACTGCGCCGGAAATGGTATTGGGGATGTTCAGGGACTTGATAAAATCATTTCCGGTGCCCGCGGGAATGATCCCCAAAGGTTTTGACGAGAACAGCATGCCGGGAATAATGCTGTTCACCGAACCGTCTCCACCCATGATAACGATCACATCAAACTCGGAACAGGCCTTTCGCGCAACTTCCTGCGCCGCATCCGGACCGCTGGTCTGTTCCAGGTCAAACAGGACGCCCCGTGCCCGTAAAATTCCGGCCACCGTAGGGACCATGTCCTTCGATCTACCGCGTCCAGCAGCAGGATTGACAATGATTTTGTATTTTTTCATGAGACTCGGGAAAGGCAGGTGAAATGCTATGGAACAGCAAAGAATATCCGGTTAAAAATCCGATGGTCCCTCATGCGCGCGGATGCCGGTAAGCATCCTGGCCGAAACAGGTCATTCTCGCCGAGACCTTCCCGCTCTCCGGTCTTTCGCAGTTCTCCGTTCAGGCCCCTGGTACCCGGCATCGCTGAATTTCCTGCGGTCCCGCGAGGCTCTACGATCGCTGCGGGCCCTGCGGTCTTTCTGAACGAGTTCAAAGAGCTCGTCAAGCATTTCCCGTCTTTTTTCCTCGATCATTTGCCGGTGCGACGCCTCAGCGTGCACTTGCGATGATCTGAGTTCGAAGCGATAGGCTGAAACGAGCCTGGACAGCGAAGCGCCTATCTGTTCAAAAGGCTCCGGCCGGTCGATGGAAACACCGCCTTTGCCGGGTCCGCCGCTTGAAAGCAGGAACGAAATCTCCACAGCTGCTTTGCTGACATGGTCGTGAATGGATTCATACAGTGTGGTGAGCGTGTTCACATCTTCCCTGATCACGGTCAGCAGCACCTCGCTGATCACATCCACCTGTTCCCTGGCCTTCTGCAGGTCCTCCTTGGTTACCTGCTTGTGGTGCAGGGCATCCCGGAGTTGTTCCTTGAAAAATGACTTAATATCCTCGATTTGTTTATTTTCTAATTTCCCGCGAGCGTTGCGGTCCGACAGGACAGCGATCGAGACTTCGCACCGTTTTTCGATCCTGACCAGATTATCTTTGATGTACTGCGCGATATGGCGCAGTTCAGAGGTAATTTCCGCTCCGCGCACCTGGAGCTTCGCGATCACTTTTTTTCGTTCGGACACCATCTCCTGCAAACGAGCCATCCTGACAACGTCGTCGACCCTTTTCATGTTGAGCCGACCCATCTCCTCCTCGGCTGATCTTACGAACGAGGTGGGTTTTTTAAAATCCAGTTCGAGAAATACATGTAGATGAAACTTGTACTGTTCGACAGCCGACAGGAGCCCCGGATTCACGAATCCCGAGTGGCCGAGAACCCTGTAAAACATGAGCTCCCGCATGTCCTGCCGGCCACTGCCCTGAAGCGTACGATGCTCAAAATCGGTCAGATCCTTGATCAGCTGCCGGAAAGCGGCCAAGTCGCCGGCTGACCGCTGCTTGCCATCCGCGGCATTTGCGCCATCAAGCAGCGCGTTCAATTCCTCGGGCATCGGCTGAATTTTTTCATTCGACCCGAAACGGAGTCCAAATATGGCTTTATCGATAGACATGGGTTTCCCGGCAAATACTGCTACTACGCTCAAATCATACAAAAACAATGCCGCGAGGTCAAGAGTGAAAGAATGACACCCGTGAAACCGGGCACTTATCCGACGACATTGTATTCCCGTACGCGGAATAGTGCGCCGAGTTCCCCGGCAATACTTCGGCAGGTTTCCAGATCAACACCGGGTGCGGAGACCACGGTTGCAGTCACCTCAGGGATGTATTTACCCGCCTCCCGGATAAACGTTTTGACTGCCTCATAGGTTGGCCGGCCAAAGACAGGCTGCGTCAATTGTTCATAGAGCTCCGCACTCTGCGCGTTGAGGCTCACGCTCACCGCGTCCACGATGCCCGCGAGCTCCGGCAGCACGTTTCTTTTGTGGATCAGGTTTGCGTGGCCATTGGTATCGATGCGCACCCTGCCGCCGCGGCGCTTCACCTCTGCGGCAACTGCCTTGACTACGTCAAGCCTCAGAAGCGGTTCTCCGTAGCCGCAGAACACGATCTCGGTATAGCGCATGGGATCGCCGATCTCCCTTATCAGCTCTTCCGAAGACGGTTCTTCGCCCAGCCGGAGGTTGTGCCCCTTCACAAAATCGGTATGGTAGCGCACGCAGAACGTGCAGGCTGCGGTGCAGCGGTTCGTTATGTTGAGATAGAGCGAATTGCGGATCTGGTAGGCTATCTGCCCGCCCTCCGGAATTTTCCCGATCCCGAACAGCTGCATGGCATTAAAACTCGTTATCCGGCCCACATCGTCGGTCGTAAGCCCCTTGATGCGCGCGATCTCTTCCGCGGTATGACGCACGAACGCAGGTTCGTTCCTTCTCCCCCGCATTGGCTGCGGAGCAAGGTAGGGAGCATCGGTCTCGATGAGCATATGTTCGATCGGTATCCGGCGAACGACCTCGCGCAGCGACTCCGCCTTGGGAAACGTGACAGGGCCTGCAATGGAGATAAGAAAACCCATTTCAATGAATTTACCGGCCAAGGCCGCGTCTCCGGAAAAACAGTGCATGATGCCGCCCAGGCCTGGCGACCATTCCTCGGAGAGGATCTGCAGCGTGTCCTCGTGGGCGTCGCGGTCATGGACGATGATCGGCAGCTCAAGCTCGCGTGCCTCTCGCAGCATGTCCCTGAACTTCCTTTTCTGGTCAGACCGGGGCGAATGTTCGTAGTGATAATCGAGCCCTATCTCGCCGTAGGCAACTACTTTTTCATGCTTCGCGAAATGCCTGAGGATCTCGTACGTGGGGTGGAGGATGTCCTTGACCTCATGCGGATGGATGCCGATAGCTGCATAGATGAAGTCGTAGCGCTCCGCGAGCATGACCGCATCGCGGCTGGATTCGATGGTCGTACCGACCGTGATGATATATTCAACGCCGGCGTCGCGTGCCCGCTGGATCACTTCGTCCCGGTCATCGTTGAACTCGCGCATCTCGAGATGCGCATGGGTGTCGATCAGCATAATGAAACCGTCAGGGGTGAGTCGGCAGGCGCAAGGCGTAATTCCGTCCGGACCACCGTTGGCTCCACTTCCCCTTACGTCTCCCGCCTTCCGCCTTACGGCTTTACTTGACCCTCGCTCCGGGCTTCGTTTCGCGGTCAAAGGTCGCCACAGCAAGCAGATCTCCACTGCTCCCGGCAAGCAGCATGCCCTGGGACTCTATGCCCATAAGCTTTGCCGGCTTCAGGTTCGCCACGATCACCACAGACTTACCCAGCAGTTCTTCCGGGGTGTAACTCTTGCCGATACCTGCAACAACCTGACGCACTTCAGTGCCGATGTCCACTTTGAGTTTTATCAGCTTTTCGGATTTCTCGACACGCACCGCTTCGATGATCTTGCCGATCCTGAGATCGACCTTCATGAAGTCCTCGATCCCGATCAACTCGGGAATGGCTGCGGGCTGCGGTGCGGTTTTTTGAGCATCTATTGCACTGTTCTCCACCATTTTCTCCTTGTGCTTACTTTTATCCATCTTTATCGCATCCGATCCGTGGGCGCTGTCCTGCATTGTTATGATTCTCGGGAATAGTTGCGTACCGGATTGAATTGCGGTGCCTACGGTCATCCCCCCCCAGGACTGTTCATCCTTCAGCGTACAAGATGCAATCTGTTTTTGCAGTCCGAGTGCGTCCCATATTTTCTGCGAGGTTACGGGCATCACCGGATAGAGGTACAGTCCAATCAAACGGAGCGACTCAGAGAGATTGTACAACACGCTCCCAAGGCGGCCCAAGTCGTTTTGCTTCGCGAGGGTCCAGGGTGCATTTTCCTCAACATACCGATTGGCTCGTGTCACGAGGGACCATGCGTCCTGCAAATACTTGGTAAACGAGAGAGCTGCCAGGTCTGCATCGATCTTCAACGAAATCGCCGTAGAGATCTCTCGTAAATCCTGATCCAGCGGTTGATCTGAGCTTGCCCCCGGTATGTTCCCTTCAAAATATTTACCGACCATCGTGAGCACGCGAGACAGCAGGTTACCCAGGTCGTTCGCGAGTTCGGTATTGAACCGTGTGACAAAGGTAACGGTCGAAAAATCACCGTCCAGACCGAACGGCACTTCACGCAGCACAAAATACCTGAACGCATCGGCGCCGTACTGGTCCACGACCGCATGCGGATCGATCACATTGCCGAGCGATTTCGACATCTTCTTGCCGTCCTGTGTCCACCACCCGTGCGCGAAGATGTTCCCCGGCAGCGGAAGACCAAGCGCCATCAACATGGTAGACCAGTACACACTGTGCGTGGTCAGGATGTCCTTGCCTACCAGATGATGGTCCGCAGGCCACCAGAGCGTTCCCTGGGGAGCAAGATATCTCGTCGCTGAATAGTAATTCACCAGCGCATCGAACCAGACGTATGTTACGAAATCCCGGTCGAATGGCAGTTCGATTCCCCACGAAAGCCGCTTCTTCGGACGGGAGATGCAGAGGTCACCGAGTGTTTGCGACTTCAGGAATCCGAGGACCTCATTGCGCCTGCTGTCCGGCCGGATATAAAGGGGATCGTCTTCAATGTGTTTGATCAGGCGATCCTGATACCTGCTCATCAGAAAAAAGTAGTTGTCCTCGGTAATACGCTCCACTATCCTTCCGCAGTCCGGGCACTTGCCCTCCACGATCTCTTTTTCCGTCCAGAACCGCTCGTCCGGCGTGCAATACCAGCCCTCATACGTTCGGCGCTCGATCAAATCCTTGTCAAACAGCTCCTGCAGGAGCTCCTGAACCACTGCTATATGCTGCGGGTCCGTTGTGCGAATAAAGGCATCGTTCGAGATCTCAAGTTTTTTCCAGAGCGACCGAAAGTTCACCGTCATGCTGTCCGCATGCGCTTTGGGCGTCAGCCCCCGGTCTACAGCCGCCCTCTCGACCTTCTGCCCGTGCTCATCAGTGCCCGTGAGGAAGAACACCGCATCACCCCGCATTCGATGATACCGGGCCATGACGTCCGCGGCGATCGTCGTATAGGCATGGCCGATGTGCGGCACATCGTTCACATAATAAATGGGTGTCGTGATATAGAATTTATTCGGCATGATCGTACATAAGGGGGTGTCGCCGTTTCATTGCAAGAACAGGATCCGGATGAATACGCTGCTGTGCTTCATACCAAATGCATCTTTTCAGATTCCGCATTATGCTTTTCCCGGGCCCTGGGGCTTGTTCTCGCCAGAAGATGATCCCTTCTTTTTTCTTCGCCAGAAGCGTCGCTTCTTTCCGGATTTATCACCTTCCTGGTTTTGCTGCTGCACCCGCTGGTCCGGCGCTGTTTCCGGGGTTTGCGGTTTTTCAGGTGCAGACTGCGGCAGGCGCTCCTTGGGCAGCGTACTCCGCTGCGGTGACTTCTTTCCCCTCTCCCGGTCCTCTTTCTTCTCAGACTTGCCCGCGCCTTTCTGCTGGCCTTCTTTCGGCCGGTCCCGGCGCTGCTCCTGCCGACGTTCGTCGACGCGCTTCTTCTCTTCCGTAAGCTTGCGCTCGTCGGCTTCCTTGCGAGCCTCAACAATGCGCTGCTCTTCCTCTTCCTTCCTTCCCTTCATGGCAGCTTCGCGCATGCCAAGAAGATCCTTCTTGTTCTCTTCATACATCCCGAACTCATACGAGAGGCAGCATAACAACCTTCCGCACACACCCGATATCTTAGCGGGATTCAGCACCATTTCTTGCTTCTTCGCCATGCGTATGGAGACCGGCTCGAAATTTTTCAGGAATGAAGAGCAGCAGAGTTCCCTTCCGCATGGTCCAAACCCGCCGATCATCCGCGCCACGTCCCGTACACCGATCTGGCGCATCTCAATCCTGCTTTTCAGCTTAGAAGCGAGGTCTTTCACGATTTCCCGGAAATCCACACGGGTCTCGGAGAAGAAGAAGAATGTGGCCCGCGAGGCATCGAAGGAATATTCCACGCGGATAAGCTTCATGGGCAGTTCCCGCTCGGTCATCATGGTCTGGGCGGCCATGAATGCATCGGATTCTCGGGCACGGTTCTTTTCCTCGCGTACGATGTCTTCGTTTGTTGCTTTGCGTATGATTTTCCTGAATCCCCGGGAAACGTTGGGCGACGGAGAGGTTGCTTCAGGAAAGAGGTCTTCCTCGCCGTCCAGGGAAAGCTCCACTTCAACCTCCTCCTGTTTCCCTTCTTTCTGCACAGGCTCCACAATCGGCGGTAGAGCGGTCTTTCGCAGCCGCACGACGACCGCAAAACCGAGGCCGCGGTCGGAATCTACAATGACCTTGTCTCCCACTGAAACTTCGGTGTCGGTGGCATCGAAATCATACACTTTCCAGTTGACACGGAACCGCACCCCGGCTATTTTCATCATATTTTCTGTCATATCAGTTATCATTCGCCGGCTGCCTGGTGCTGGCAGCCGGACGTTGTCAACTCTCCAATCTTCCGAGATTCAGCAACAGGTTCTCCACCACGAGTTTGGCACTTATCCGCCGTTCGAGTAATTCCTGCCCCGTGACGAACGAGTCCGCGTCCGTTAATAGTCGTGAGCGTGAATGCATTTCACCAAACTGGCGATATCGCTCCCGCATATTCCCCTGGATGAGCAGCGGTACTTCACCCGTCTCGCGGAACACCAGGGTGTCGCGAATCCATTCGATACCCTGGGAAAAGAGGCGTTCAAGCTGCTCCCGGTCCCGTTCGAGCAGTTCTGCCTTCGCAAGCAGTTCGCCGGCGCCCATGGTAGAGAGACCCTCCAGCAGCACCGCAATTTCTTCGCGGGAGGCCTTTTCCTGCTCAATATCCATCGTGAGTCCGCGGCCCAAACTTCCCTGGGCAAGCGCGGCAAGAAACCATGCGTCCTCTTCCGTCAATCCCCGTTTTTTCATTAGAACCTGCGCCAGCAGGCGGCGCGGAAGCGGCTGAAACTTTATTTCTTGGCACCGTGACCGAATGGTGGGCAGTAGGCTCTGCGGCAGGGAGGTCACCAGAATGATCATCGCTTCCCCCGGCGGCTCTTCGAGCGTTTTTAAAAACGCATTTTGCGCTGTATGGTTCAGCGTCTCGGCGCCATCCACGATCAGGACATTCCGGCCGCCAGCGGAGGGCTTGAGCGATATCCCTTCCTGGGCATGCCGGATCTGGTCTATCTTGATCTCCGTACTGGCCTTCTCAATTTCCTTGCTGCTCCAGGTCGCAAGGAGAGCAAGATCCTCGCTCTCCGGCATGAGGATGCGCACATCGGGATGCGTACGGGCGCTGATCATGACACAGGACGGACATTGCCCGCATCCGCCCTGCGGTCCTCTGGATGTGCAGTTCAGCGCTGCGGCAAAAGCCAGTGCCGCCGTCTTTTTTCCTATGCCCACCTGACCTGAGAACAGGTATGCGTGGGCAAGAGTGCTGTTCGCGATCGCCCGCTGCAGAATGGCAACAGGCTTATCATGTCCTTCAATGTCTTGAAATGCCATAGGTTTGTTAATAAAAGCGTTAAACGATGCCGCATTACTGAGCGCCATGCCCAGGTGTATCTGGTCCTGTTATCCGGCGGTCAGGTCCTGGCCTGCAATACACGCTCAACAATGATGCGAACCTGCTCATGCACAGATTCTGCGGACCCCGATGCGTCAATGGTCAGGAATCGATCTTTTTCCCGAGCAGCAAGCGCCTGGTATCCTTGCCGCACCCGATGGTGAAATGCCATCGCTTCGTTCTCGAACCGGGCTTCCTCATCCAGCCCCTGCAAGCAATTTCTCCCCCGCGCGCGCGCGATCCCCGCAGCAGCCTCTATATCAAAGAGAATTGTCAGATCGGGCCGCATCCCGGCGGTCACCATGGTATCAAGCAAACGAATCGTCTCGATATCGAGCCCTCTGCCGTAGCCCTGGTAGGCTAGTGTGGCGTCTGAAAAACGGTCGCAGAGGACGGTCACACCAGCCTCAAGTGCCGGGGAAATAACCTCCCTGAGATGCTGGGCCCTGCTCGCCGCATACAGGAGAAGCTCCGCAGTTGGATCGAGATTCACGTTCGCGGGATCGAGCAGAATCTTCCTTATCTGATCGCCGATCGGCGTCCCACCCGGTTCACGGGTGAGTACAAAATGAAATCCTTTGGACGTAAGATGGTTCGCGAGCAGCGCGATCTGGGTGGACTTGCCGGAGCCTTCGATGCCCTCGAAGGTAATGAAGGTTCCCTTCATTTATTTCAGCTCAGCGGCGGCATCGCCATCTGCCTTCAACGCAGAGTTGGAAGTGAACAGGATCACCTGGGTCTTGGCACCAAGAGCCCGAAGAATCTGGCAGGCAGCTTTCTGCCGAGCGGGATCGAACCCGGCGAGCGGATCATCGAGGATGAAGGGTATTCTACGTTTTCCAGCGATCGCTTCCACAAGGCCGGTCCGGAGGCAAAAATAAATCAGACCCTTTGTTCCATGGCTTAGTTCAGCGTAGTTAACCACCGAATCGTCCTTGGCATGAACAACCGGGTCGCCCTCATGGCCCGCTTCGATCCTTACATATCTGCCCGCTGTCACCGTGGTAAGATTTCTCTGCGCTGCTGCTTCGACAGCGGGGATGAGCGTATCCATTTCGATGCCGCTGATCCTGCTGGCAATCTGCATCTCCCCCAGAAAGCCGGTATGACCACCTCCCGCGTTCGGATCTGCGAAATCCGCGGGGAAATCCTGGACACCTGATCCAGGATCCCATGCCATATCGCCGGAGGAGGCGGAGTTTTCGGAGTCCAGCCGCTCAATTTCCTGCCTGATGCTGTACGTATCCACGTTGTTTTTGGCAAGGGCATGCGCGGCCTGCTCAAGCGCCACGGCATCCTGCTGCAGTTGTTCGTATTGCTGCCGCAACGCCTCAGGAGAGGTATCCGCGAGAACACGCTGCCGCTGTTCTTTGATCTCATCCTGCAAAGACAGAAAATACCGGTAATTATCCGCTTTTTCCTTGAGCTCGCCTGTCGTAGCTGCTCCGACAGATCGCATGGCGGATGTAATGATGGATCCTTCCTGCTGAAAGCGCTTTTCAATCCCGGTCAGATCCTCCTGCAGGTCCGCAATCTCATTCCCGATCTTCTTCCGCTGTGAACCTTTCCGCGCTCCGTTATACCATGCTCCTGCCATAAGTATGAGTGAGAGCAGGACACCCAGAGGAAAAATAAACGCAAGTTCCTCGGTCAGCACGAACACACCCGCCAGGATCGCGAGTACTCCCACAACGGTGCCGCCAATGAAAAGCTTGTCCGTTATGAGATTGACCGTCGGAATACCCTCGAGTTGCATCCGGAGCCCCTCAATCTGCTTGTGAATCTCATCGACATCAACTGCCTTCTGGTTCTGCCGCCGTTCATGTTCTTCGATCAGCTCCGAATAGTTCTCAGGCAGCTCGGCACACGCCTTGAGCGATTCAAGCGTGGACTCCATGCCTGATCTTTTTTCCTCTATGTCCTCAACGGCGGCGATCTTTTTCCTGATTTCATCCTGCGCGAGCTTTGCCGACTGGAATTTGTAGTCGGCATCGGCGGCTTCCTCGGCCTTGCGAAGGATTTCACGAAGTTCCACAAGCCGGGAGTTGTCTGCCGATGCCAGGCGCGGGGAAGAAACCGGCCGGCCCGTCATCATCCTCGGCGCCGCTGCAGGTACGCCGCCTGAAACCTGCGGCGCTCGGTGTGCTGCAAAATGCTCACGATGCAGGATGAATATCCTGGCGAAATCCTCCTCGGCAATTCCCGCGGTGATCTCAGCCATGAACTGCGTCGAGCTTTCCCAGTCCTTATGCAGCAGGCTGAAATCCTTGTTTACCGTGTTATATCTTGAAAGATTAACCGCCCGCTTGGAGAAATCCTGAATGATCCGGAAGTAGGCGTTTTCATCGGAATGCACCACAAGCGCTCCGCGCGAAGCGTCCGGAGTCTGTCTCGATACCAGGGCGTCAAATGCAGCCGATTGATTACGGGGGAACAGCAGGCGACGAATGGAATCAACTGCCGTCGTTTTCCCTGATTCGTTCCCGGCGGCAATAAAATTAAACCCGCTTTGAAATCGCAGCCGGGCTAATTCCCGAAAACCACGCACGCCTTGCATGACCAGTTCCACCAGGAACATAAAAGGGCTCCTTTCCTCACAGATTTTCTACTATAACGCAAGTGAGTAAAACTTGCAACAGGGAAAACGCCCTGCTACAGCATCTCCAGCGCTCTTTTCAGGGCTTCAGCCTTCTGAAGGGTCTCCTGATATTCTCGCTCCGGTATTGAATCGGCAACAATACCCGCACCAACCTGAATGTAAGCCGTCCCGTCCTTGATGACAAACGTCCGAATGATGATGTTCAGATCCATGTCGCCCGCATTGGAAAGATACCCGATGGATCCGGTATAAGGTCCGCGCGCAACAGGCTCAAGTTCGTCGATGATCTCCATGCACCGGACCTTGGGCACTCCCGTTATCGTTCCGCCAGGGAACACGGCGCGAACCAGATCAATTGCATCCCTGTCCGGCCTAAGCATCCCCCTGACATTGGAAACAATATGAATGACATGCGAATAGTCCTCGATGACCATCATTTCATCAACCGTCACCGACCCGTAGTCACATACTTTTCCGAGATCGTTTCGCTCGAGGTCCAGCAGCATGATATGCTCCGCGCGCTCTTTTTCGTTTGTTAAAAGTTCGGCGGAGAGCGCTTTCATCTCCACTCCGTCGCCTCCCCTCCTGCGCGTTCCCGCGATCGGCCTTGTGTCAGCAAGTCCCCGGTACAAGCGGACCAGGCGTTCGGGGGAGGAGCTCACAATCTGCAGATCCCCAAAATCGAGAAATGCGGCGAAGGGTGAAGGATTGATATCGCGCAGGATGCGGTATAAATGAAGCGGGTCCAGTCCGCCGATCTCCGCTGACAGCCGCTGGGAAAGGTTCGCCTGATAGATGTCGCCTGCTGCGATGTATTCCTTGCACCGTCCGACCATGGACTCGAACTCTGCTGGGCTCACATTCGATCGCAGCTGACAAATCTCTGGCGAAGCGGAACCCTTCATATCTCCTGCTGGCTTGCCTGTTTCAATGCGCGCGGAGATCGACGCTACCCGCCCGGCAGCTTCGTCATACAGCCTTTCCCAATCGCCGGGATCCGGCCTGCGAAAGCCCATTTCCTGCTCCCGGGCTCCGGGATTTACGATAATCCATGTCTTGCCCAGAACATGGTCAAAAGCCACCACCATGTCCACAAAGACAAAATAAGCCTCGGGAATATCAAGATCGCGGCGAGCCTTGTGTGGAATATCCTCGATCTGGTGAACAAAATCATAAGAGAAAAATCCGACCGCGCCGCCGGTGAACGGGGGCAAGCCGTCTATCCGCTCGGTCCGGTAATTGGCGAGCAGTTCGCGCAGTTTGACCAGAGGCGGCCGATTCATCGCAGCCCGCCTGCCGTATTTCCCCGCCGGAGTCGCGGGAAGGCTGAGCTCGACATCATTGCCGCGGGACCTGAAAATCAGATAGGGATCCGCTGTCACGAAAGAATACCGCCCGATCCGCTCGCTCATCCTCGCGCTTTCCAGCAGCACTGCGAAGCCATCAGAGCGCAGGGCTTCCAACGCGGTTAGTGGATTGGCCTCCTGCCCGGAGATCTCCGCGGACAAAGGCAGCAGCCTTCCGGAGCGGACTGCATCAAGAAAATCTTTTTTCCCTGGCTTAATGGTGATCATGGTTTTTGGGGAGTGATGAAATAGTAAAGACAATGTAGCGCATGGTCAAGATAATTCTAATATTTGTCTGCATAATCTTAAAAATATGCTATACTAAAATCAGAAAAAGAAAGAGTAGCCCTTGATACGGAATAATTGATCTTTATCATAACAACGTCTTTTAAGGGGGCGTTGCCGGACCATCACCGCTTGGTGCAGAGTTGATAACCCGTTCCGAGGGGAATCAGGCACCGGGTTTGTATGGGGACCGAATTCGGACAGAACGCAGCAAGTTGAGCGGCGAATCTACCGGATGATTCACAGGTTTCCAGCAGATACGGAAGAGCCGAATGCCCCGATGCCGAAGGAGAACGCGGGAGTAGAGGAACAATGAGCTTCACTGGGTCTGCAAGTCAGAGCCGCAGAAGCAACCATTGAGATCCCCGAATAGACTTCCCGGCTAAACGGACTATCACATCGGTCCACTGGCAGCGCCTTTTTTATTATTAAGAAACCCCTCATTCGCGAAATGAGGGGTTTTTGTTTAGCCGCCAGGAACCTCCCGGTCGCTATCCGGCTCCGATCCAGATCGCCCCGGCTTTCAGGAGTCCGGGGTCGGATGATTACTTCTTCATGATAGCCTCGTTCACATAATTCTTCTTTATTGATGCCGCGGGAACGCGAAAATCGAACCAATCCTTGATCCGATAATCCGTCCCGATGCCGTGCATGAAATTGTAAACCGCTTTGTTCAGCCCCGATGCAAAGGACACATGGTCGCAGCCGGTGCGGTCCTCATGAACAAGGTCATTCCTGGCGAATCCTCCTACAGGCTGCTTTAAGATAGTGCATTTAAATTTCGCAGGGTTCCTTCCCACTTCACTGTGAACTGTTGCTGTAAACAAATGCCAGAATGCTGACTGAATAAGCCCTTCCTTGAAAAATTGCCGAACAACCTCCAGGCTATCAATGGTCTCTTGTGCGGTCTGGGTCGGGAAACCGTACATCAGATAGGCATGTACCATGATACCGGCCTTGTTGAAATTATCGCATGCTTGTGCAGCCTGACGAACAGTCACCCCCTTGTTCATTAATTTCAAAAGCCTGTCAGCGGCTGTTTCCAGTCCACCGGTCACGGCAATGCACCCTGACGCTGCCAGAAGCCTGCAGAGGTCTTTGGTGAACGCTCGTTCGAACCGGATATTCGTCCACCAGGAGATGTTGATCTTTCTCCGGAGAAGCTCCAGGGCAAGCTCCTTCAGGACCGCCGGCGGCGCGGCTTCGTCTACGAAATGAAAACCTGATTGCCCGGTCCGGGCAATGATCTGCTCGATCCTGTCTACCAGGACGGCGACAGGAGCAGTTTCATAGCGATTGATGTAGTCGAGAGAGGTGTCGCAGAAAGAACACTTGTGCCAGTAGCAGCCATGGGCCAGCGTCATCTTGTTCCAGCGGCCATCGCTCCATAGACGGTGCATGGGATTGGCGATCTCGATAAGGGAAAGGTACTTTTCCAGGGGAAGGCCTGAATAATCAGGGCATCCAATCTCGGCAAAAGAAGGATCGGCCCCTTTGCCATCGACATACTTCACCACTCCCGCTTCCCGCACCAATGTCCGCTTGAGATCCCCGGCCTTCAGCTCATTCTTGAGATGCCTCAGGATATTCAAAAAGGGAAGCTCTCCGTCATCAAGGGTGATGTAATCAAAGAAATCGAAGACCGCGGGATCTGAAAGCTCGCGGAGTTCCGTATTAACGAATCCGCCGCCGGCTATGACCTTTATACGGCCATGATGTTTTTTAAGGTACTGGCCGCATTTCAATGCACCAAAAAGGTTCCCCGGGAACGGGATGGTTATGCCCACTACATCAGGAGCATGTTCCTTGATATGCGCTTCAAGCAATTCAAGCAGCCAGGTCTCGATAATATTTTCTGTTTGCTGCAAGGTCTGTTGGATGGGAGCAAAGGAATGGGCAGACAGACCCAGCTTTTCCGCATACCGGCTGAAACCGAAATTCGGCGTCACCGCGTCCTTGATCAGATCGCCCACATCCTCGATATAGAGCGTAGCGAAATACCGCGCCTTGTCGGTCACGCCGATGTTCCCAAAGGACCACTCCAGATCAGGCATTTGATCGAACTTCGACGCTCTCGGAAGAAAATGCTCGGCACAGATTCGCTGAGCAAGCGTGTCGTCGCGGTACTGTAAAAAATCCATGACCCGATCCACGGTCTGCAGGTAGCCTTGCTTATTGCGCATGATTCGCCGCGAATTCGGGGACAGCTGCTTATTGCTCTTCATCACATTCTCGAAAAGCTCCAGCAAGCCTTCACGGGTAAATATCCTGTTAATCAGCTCAATTCCGAGATCAGCCTGCAATACCTCGTAGCCGTGCAGTGTTAAGAAACCTTTCAGGTACGGTGTCGCGGGATAGGGTGTATTGAGCTGGGTGAAGGGCGGCGTAATGAGCAGTGTCTTCAGCATGGCATTTACCTTTATTCCTGTCCTGGCCGCGCAGTGTGGATTGGCATAATCTTACCGGAGTCTGCGGCCTTTAGCAAGTACCACGGAACGCCACCTTTACCCTGATCATGTACGATTTTGCTAAAGCGGAACGGGCACTGGAACAGATCGGCGCGGAAGATATTCATGAATCATCGGTGTTTCTGGTCGAAACGCCAAACAAGGTGGGAGCGCTCGAACGGGTTGCGAAGCTCATATCCGATGCATGCATCAATATATATTATTTTTACGGAACAACTAGTACAAGGAAAACGGCGACCTCGGTGATCAAGACGGCTGATGACAAGAAAGCGATCAAGGTTTTGCAGAAGGCTTAAGAGAAGTGCGGGAGTCCGCTCCCTCCCTGCGCAACAGAGTATAGACCTTCAAATACCTGTTTCACACGAAGCCGCAGAGCCCACGAAGAAAAGCTTGAATCTGGAATTTTGGATTCTGTCTCTCTTCGTGTCTTCGCGGCTTCGTGTGATAAAAATGGTTCTGCTTTTATATCCGTCCATGAACCGGCCAAGCGAATGAAAATATGGGCAACAAAGCAGACCGGACCCCTACGAGTTCCGGGCGCCACTATGCCGCTGCGCTTCCCTTCCCCGGCATTCCCGACTACGCCTCAACATGGCGCGCGAAGTTGTTGAGAATAGCCTGCCACCCTCCCCGCTGCACTTCGATGGGATTGGTTTCTTCACTATCAAACGTTACGCGGACCCTGACGCCATCCGGACTGTCGGCAAACTCGACTCGTGCTGCACGGTCGCCGAAGGAATACTCGATCAGTTCGTGATTTACAATCTTTGTATAGGTCCCAGCGAAATCAAACCCCATGCTTCCGTCCTTTGCCTCCATACGTGAGGAGAAAGCGCCGCCCACGCGCAGATCCACTGCAGCCTTGGTCGTATGCCAATCAGCGGACGCAGCATTCCACTGCTTAATGTCCTCTGGTGTCGTGTACGCGCGCCAGACCTCTTCGATAGGCGCCTTGACAAACGTTTCAACGGTGATCTTCATAGTGCGCCACCTTTTGAGTTACAACTGCTTTATCGCACCGGATCAGCCCTTATATGCCCGCTCGAGCGTCTTGATGTCGAACTTCTTCATCTTGAGGAACGCCTCGGTCACCCGGGCAAGCCGCTCCATGTTCTTGTCCTTCATCATTTTGTCCATGACCGCTGGAACGATCTGCCACGACAAACCGAACTTGTCCTTGAGCCAGCCGCACTGCTCAGCTTCCGGTACAGCCGAGAGCCTCTCCCAGTAGTAGTCGATCTCCTTCTGGGTCTTGCAGCGGACGATGAATGAGATCGATTCGTTGAATTTGAAAAGCGGCCCGGCTGAGAGCAGCATGAACTCCTGCCCCATGAGGTCGATGGTGACGCTCTCCACCGTACCGGACGGCGTGTTAGTGAGTATCGTCGAGCTCTTGATCTTGGACTTGGGGAACACGGACGTGTAGAACTTCGCAGCCTCCCTGGCCTCCTTGTCGAACCAGAGATGGGGGGTGATTTTATGGGTCATTGCGGGTTTCTTCGTCATGTTAGTTCGCCTCCTTCTTTCTGCCACCTTCCCTACTACAAAGCTACGCTTGCTGCAGGGGTCTAATACACATTATACCACTGAAGGACCGGCTTAAAATTGCTCTCCCGGCGAGGGACAGGGGGGAGTATGCATCCGCTGGAATGTTTGAGAAGTCGATGTCGTGAGACGGGCGGAAGGAGCAACTATGAGAAAATGTCAGGGAATCATGTCCGACCCTCTACGTTACTTGCCGGGATGTTCGCGCCGAACCATCTGGATAACCTGGTCCAGTTTCTGCAAAAAGTTTGACCTGTCGCGTTGGGAGAAGGGTGCCGGCCCCCCCGTGATCTCGCCGTTCCCGCGCAGTTCTGCAAGCAGGTTACGGGTTGCGACAGCATCTCCGATGTTGTCCTCTGTGAAGGCCTTCCCTGTATAGCCGATCGCGTACGCACCAGCCTTGATGCATCGGCTCGCGAGTAGAACATCAGCCGTGATCACGATGTCAAGGGGAGTGACATTGGCAACAATCCAGTTGTCGGCCTCATCGACCCCATCGCCGACAACGTGAAGTACGATCCCATCCTCGGCGGGCACGCGCATCCAGGAGTTGGCCACTAGGGTGACATTGATATGATACCTGGCTGCAACCCGATAGACCTCTTGCTTCACCGGGCATGCGTCAGCATCTACGAAAATATTCAGCAATCGATATCCTTGATTAACAAACTCAAAAGGATCCCGTGAGGTTGTCTCCAGCCGATCCATCGTTGAAGCTCCCTGCAGCAAGCTGCAGGGAATCTTCGATCCTCAGGGTAGCAATAATTTATTCTAATCGCTCGCTAACCCCGCAGCAAGACTTCGGCGAGCGCAGTCGAGCCGCTACGTGGAAAGCGCTCGCTCCTGGATTCAAATTCGCTCCCGCTCATCGGACTTCCAACTGAGGCTGGATCTTCCGCGGCTTGCGGAAAGCGCGGATGATCATGGGAACGACAAGCATCGCAGCAAGAACGATCCACACTGTTGTGTCGGGATCGCGGATGTACTGGTTCAGATTCAACGTCACGATTGCAATGACCGCGTAATACAGCATGTCCCCGGCGATTGCAAAGACCCAGCCCATAAGGAATCCATGCCCCGCAGCCATCGCCGAGGCCCGTCCGGTCATCGGGTCCACGCCAAAGGAGATCATGACGAGGGAAATGGGGCCTGCACCGGTGCCGCTCATGTGTTCCGCGCTCCTGGCCATTGCAATCTTCATCCGCGCGCTGAGGCGGCTGAGGAACGGGACCAGACCTACACCCCATGCGACAAGCCGAAGGATTGGTTCAAACGCGAGAGCGAGCAGGATGTCGGAGATCAGATAGAGACCCGCGGTCACGGGCCAGATCAGCCCCTTATCACGAGCGAGCAGAACACCGGCCGGAATCCCGCCACCGACAGGGATGAGGAAGAGCATCAATACGGAGAGCATGGGGGATACTAACAAAAGAGACAGGCAAAAGCAATCGGCGAGAGAGTATCGGCGGGGTAGTAGTGTGTGATCGAACGACTACGGATCCAAGTGTAACCCCAAAAGCTTTATTAACCACGAGGCAGATCGATACGTCAGCAAGTCCCACACATAATGTCCCATAATGTCCTAATGTCCCAATAATGACCGTCCTTTAAGGCTCGCGCCGGGTTAATGCGTCAGGCCGCAGCACCGTTTAAACTTTCTGCTGCTTCCGCAGGGACAGGGCTCGTTCCTGCCGACTTTGCTGCTTTGCACAGGCATCGGCGACGGCGCTGTATTGGGACGGGCGCTACGAAGCCCTCTGTGCACCCGTCCGATGCAGTCGGCGGCTATCGGTTCAAGTCCGCTGATCAGCACCATGCCTTCTTGCAGCGCTTTTTCTGGTACGTTGTCAGCCTTCTCCAATTGTTCGACGTACAGCCCGACGCCACCCGTGAGATCCGCAAGATCTCCAAGCGCAGCGGTCACTTCCGAAGAGAATTTTCTATCATCCATTCCGCCCACGTCGAGCCCCTTGATGAAGTAGTGCACAAAGGCAACCAGGTCCTCGCTTCGTGTCAGCAAGCCGCGGACGCTCATCGGGTATTTCGTAGGAGGAAAAAGGAAGTCCTTGCCATGCGGGTCCCATCCGGCGATCTTATTCCAGAGCGTTATGAGCTTATCAAGAAGTGCCCGGGCTTCCTGCTCGGAATCGAAGACGGCATCCTTCGGATCGAAGATCAGGGGAAGAAAGCGGGACGGCATGACCATCGTTGGCGCGGCTGCGCAGCCATAAAACAGGCCGTAGATCTCGTGCAGCGTATGGTCCACGCCGATCTTCCGAAGGGACCTCGTGATCACCCCGAGATCGTCCGGCTCGCGCCGCGGCAATTCGTCTCCTGTCCGGTTTTTGTCCCTGAACAGACGCGCCAGTGCTTCTTCCGAATGAAGCCACTCAAGGTTTCGCTGCGGCGTTTCATTCGCCTTCCGGACGTCCCTTGCCAGGTGGAGAGACTTGACGCCGCCTGCCTCGGGGACGTAGTACTCGTACTGTTTCGCAAGATCGTTCATGTTCCCGATCAGACGTTTGCTCACGGTCACGGTGAATTCGATCTGCTCATACTCTTGCAGAACCCGTACGATGTCGGCCGGCTCGACCCATTCCGATTCGAGGGCTTGCCGCAGGCCGTCGATGAAAGCCTGGCGGAATATCCCGGAATTGCCTCTAAACGACCAGGGCAGGATAAAGGAATAGAGCGTCTTTTCGTTCATCACGAGCACGCATTTCTCCCGCTCGATCCTGAGAATATTGGCATACCAGTTGCCCAGGAGCGTGTCAGCAGGCCGGATCTCGGCGATCATCGCTTCGCTCAGGCCAAGTTCATCGAGCAATTTTCGTGTGCAGCGGATCTGAAGCGCCATGTGGACACAATCCTTATTCGGGAAGCTTCGGCAGGCTGTTCAACGTCTTAACGAAACGGTCTTGATTAAAATGCTCGCCCCTCTTCAAAATATAATAGGTCTCCGCGGCGATCGCGGCCCCTAGCAAGTCTTTCGCCTCTGCTTCCGGATGCCCCTCCCGAAGCAGCCGTTCATAGGTCTGACGTGTCTCCGGCGGCTCATTGTCGCGGAGCTGCTTCTCCACCGCTTCAAGGAAAGCAGCACGAAGGCGGGGATTGAACTTTTCAGGCATGGCATCCTCCGGAACTTCCTGGCCCCATACAAGCTTTGATCAATGTGTTGCCGATGGTAACGGTCAAGAAGGTGATAGTAACCCTGGTAAGAATGGTAAATCGTAAAGATTAAGCAGCGTTTGCGTTGTTATCCCTATCAATACTATAGACAAAGAATCCGCAGAAATCGCAATAATATGTCCCAATGATTATCGTCTGTATCTTGTCGTCTTTGCTAGCAATTGTCCGCAATGTGACAGTTTCGCTCAAATTTGCAACCCTTCTGCAGAGGGGACAATATTCTCCTGGCATACCCGACCTCCGAATCCGATCAAACGCTCCAGTCCACGAGCTTTAGATTCTTTATCTGCTTAAACTCTTTGGTGTTATTCGTAACGAGGGTCACGCCAAGCGCGTGAGCGTGAGCGCCTATCAGCATGTCCATGGATCCGATGGGCCTCCCTGCTCTTTCAAGATCTGCACGGATCGCTCCGTACTCCTGTGCCGCTTTTTCATCGAAGTCCGCGACTTCAAGAGGGAGAATGAACTCATCAAGGGCTTGCTGGTTCTTTTCGATGTGCAGGCTTTTGGACACACCATAACGAAGTTCCGCAAGGGTGATGGAAGAAATACCGATATCGCCGATAGCATGAGATTTAAAATGTTTAAGCACTTTGGCGGGATTTTGCTTGATAAGGTAAATGCAGATATTCGTATCCAGCATATACTTCATCAGAAGTCCTCCCGCTTTTGCATCTTTGGCTGTTTCCGCTCAACCATGAAGTCATCGGAGAATTTATCGAGGCTGTGAATCAGAGTATCCCATGAGTTCTTTGTCGGGATCAGCACCACGACGTTCCCCGATTTTTTAACAAACACGTGGTCATCCTCGAAACGGAATTCCTTGGGCAGACGAACAGCCTGGCTTTGTCCGTTTTGAAATAGCTTTGCGGTCTTCATTACACACCTCCGTATAGTCTATACCGGTAATATATACTATTTAACACTGGATTGCAAAAGGTTTTTAGGTGATTGCAGCAAGATCGGCGGGGAATGTACAAAGTCTAACATTATAGACCTGACCCTATCGCCTCCGCCGCCGACAGGGATGAGGAAGAGAATTAATACGGAGAGCATGGGGGATACTAACAAAAGAAACCGGCAAATGCAATCGGCGAGAGACTATCGATAGGGAGTAGCGTGTGATCGAACAACTACAGGTTCAAGCTTGCTCCTCTACCGTCCTTAACTAGTTATGCAACATAGGAAACAACGTCCCTAAGTTTCTGTTGCTGCAGGTGGCACCATCAGATAACTGGAAGGTTCGTCGCGTATCAACGTCCCCTATGTTCCCCTATCTCATATTTCGCGGATCAACGGTATCTGGTAAGCAAAGGAATTCTTCCAATATTGTATTATTCATTTTCCCTTGTTCATCTAATAGCGTAACAATCGTGGCACCTGATGTGTTTTTAATATTTACTTCATGGCGTGCTATTTTGCGGCCATCTTTCACAAGGAATCTCCATGGTTCGGTAGCTTTATTAGCTTCAGCTTCAAGTTCCTCAACACAATGCTTTTTGTCATCGAATGCTGATTTTATTTGCCATGCTTCTCTATCTTTAAATAGTTCAGGTATTGTTGATCTTGCCTTATTCCAGAGAATCCAGGTATCGGCAGCTTCAACGTAACTAAAGAGCGACAGTACAAGTGATGCAATTAATAAAAAATAGCTTGCGCAGCTCATTACAGTTACCCCCTCCAAGATGTCATTGTTCCGTCAAGGTTATCGATGGGAGTCGCGCTCACTGCCCCGCTCATCCCGATCAGCATCCAAGCGGTCGTCAGTCCAATCAATATGATTCTCATTTTACGTTTCTCCTATTTGCCACGGCCATAAAAAGCTTCTCATGTATTGCTGATGTATCTCACATTATTTATAATTCTTTCATACACTGCAATGCCAACATATGAAGGTCTTTGCCTTTCCTTATCGTCAAGGCACTTCTTTTTAAATTTGATTTAGTACAGGTCACGCTGGTCGATATAGCGACATCTTCACTTGTCATGCACGAAAGCGTTTTGGTTTCATAAATAGTGCGATCTTTATCCCCTTGGCTAGTTATAGTTTCTGAAACTTGACACCATATTTGCGTATTCTTTAAGTAGAAATCATGT
The DNA here is from genome assembly GCA_964447405.1 of uncultured Nitrospiraceae bacterium. Taxonomy (GTDB): domain Bacteria; phylum Nitrospirota; class UBA9217; order UBA9217; family UBA9217; genus JALNZF01. The sequence goes on from CAYUSP010000009.1 coordinate 55,667, forward strand.
GCCTTTTTTTGCAAGGATATTGGTGTGTCAATAATATCCTTACCCGGAGGAGGAGAATAATATAAATACCATTCTGCATTGGCAGTTGAAAATGAAAATACATTTGCCATGACTATGATACTTATAAATATTGTGAATCGCACTTAACCGCACCATCCTTTCATCTCACTATAGTAGAATCAGGCATTAATTATTAAAGGCTCTATAATAAATAGAGCCTTCTGTAATGGTCTGCATGTCAATGCTCTACTAATAGCGTTTGCGAGTTGATTTATTATTACTGTAAGGATTGTCATAAATACTATTGTTATTTGCGGGTGGCTTATCATCCCAAGTTGAAGATCTTCTCCCCTGTTCGCCAGTGAAGGGATTCGTATTGGGACTCACAGACCAGTTGTTATTGTAGCTATTATCGGGCGATGATCTAAAGTGTGGCTCAACATATGTGCCATCACTTTTATAATATCCTCTAACGTATTCGCCTGCTAAAGCGTTATTGATTATTACAAACAAGAACAATAACGATAGAACTACTAGTTTTCTAATCATAGTCGCATTCCTTTCTTACTTTCGGATTTAGTTCCTGATGTGCGGAGTCTATAGGTAACCATATCTCTATGTCAAGTTGTTGCATGGACGCTTGACTGTGGTAATCACACATAAAATGCTACTTTATGCAAATGCCACAATCACGGAGTTCCAGAGGGAGTTTCAGAGGGTCACGTCTACTTTCTTGCCATTCCCTCTTTCCGCTTGTCCGATAAGAACTTTCGGGTACCTTTCCGAGACGTTGTGACCGAAGTGAACTTAATCTATTCTCCATTTGGGTCACTACGTCCCCATAGATGTCCCCTACGTCCTGACCTTAAACGGTCCATAGATCACGATAGACGCTGATCGCGTCGCATTTCCAAATAGCCTTCCAACTCATCAATAGCTACCTCCATTGTACGGTTACCTTGACGTCGATAGAGATGCAAGCCATTATTTTGATTTAAAAACGCCAATTTTTTTCTATCCAAGACTTGAATTCGCGCGATATAGAGGCCGTCAACCTCAATAAATACTACGTCCACATAATCATTAATTGGAGAACCATCCTTGAACTTGCCAGTAATCTGATTTCTCAACTCAAGCTGCCATCTATCGGCGTTAAAGTCAGCGCAGCCCAGCAGAATACAATCGTCGCGAAGACCAATAGGTTGTGCGTCATCAGACACACCCGCAAATAGCACACCGCCTCCACTATTCAGAAACGCTGCTATTGTCTTTAATGCGGAGAAGAGTACCACATCGGATTTTAACTGCTGATGTGGCGTTCCAGGTACCGCAGCCGCACGTTTATGATCATATAGGAGTGATGATTTATATTCTCTCGCGGATGTTTCGCCTTGACGCAACTCAAGCGTTACAGTCAAGGCAGAGTGCTGACCGCGTTCAGAGGAACGCATAATGCGCGGGGTAGTAAAGTCTCCCGTGGATAGCGGAGGTATAAGATCGAAGGACCAATCTGATGTAAATTTTCTGACAGAATCTAATTGATCAAGCGCCATGCCTTTAGCATCAAGGGCGGATATGAGAGCATTCAACGTTACCTCACAACCAGAGGCAAGGGCAGATGCTACTATTTTTTGAAGCTCAGGTGTAATACTCATAGAGTAAGCTGCCAATTATATTGTAATTGTCATCCGTCCGAGGAGGTCCTCAACCATAAGCTCCGCTCGGTGACTCCAAAACTCTCGCAATCCATCGGCGCCATTTCGCAAGGAATTGAAGCATGTTTCATCTATGTAGGCTCTCTGCAAAATCGCCGAAGAATGAGCGAACTCAATCTGCCGCTCAATTAAAACTTGGCCAGGATTCTTTGCTTTCCATATATTGTTAGATTGCCGACTAAGCGGCATAAGATTACAGACTGCATTGGCCCAATCACGCCCGGCACGCCGCTCATCAAGCAATTCAGCAAGTCCACCAGCACGGTTATTTCTGCACCAGTCTCTCGGATAAATATGGTGGAGTTGCACTGCAGATTCCTGCTGAGGAAATCTGAGACTTATGTTGTCATCCAGCAAATCTTTATCTGCCGCAGCAAGCATGGGAAGGTATAAAGCCTTCTGCATCGCACCGCCTGGTCGTCCATCAGTTATGTACTCTGCTAGATCTTCTCGTGATGGAAGCGGTTTCCCGATGAGCTGCCCAAGCTCTTGATCAATAGCTGCAGCCCATTGCGCACCAGTGTTATAGTTACGTCGCTTGTTGAGTAGACGCTTGAGGTCCTTAATATCAACGCCGAGTTGAGTTAGGAAGCCCTGGTCGTATCTATTGGTGAGAGCATTTCTCCAAAAGAATGCCTTAAATAACGATGCGAGGTCATCAAGACTCCACCTATGAGTGTCAGGTGCATCAAAGTGGACATGCGCCCGAAGTGCAACGTAAATTGATGAGCTAACAGGATATGGACACCACTTCCATGGGAAAAGCCCGCCTGCGACAGTAATTTGAAAATCACGTAAATAGCCCGCAAGCAGTTGATCTGATGACATGAAGAGCTTCCAATGTTCAGTCGGTGTTGCAAGGAGATCACCAGCCTTGACTGATGTAATTGGAGTAATCGTAGCTCGCCCGACTCTCCGCGCAGGTGTCTTTATTTCGAGTGCCACATGACAAGCTGTCGCCATCTGAACCACCAGCTCTGGGCGATCATGTGTATCAGACCAGCCGATTGCGCCCTCCTTTTGCCCGAAGTCATCAATCCATTCTCGAAGTCTTACAGGACCTGTAGCCTCGCGTGCGGTGTCCGCATATAGCCAAGAATGAATAAGGTCAACGGTGGATACCTTTGTACCCGTTGTATTCAGCTTCTCAAATATTTCACAAATGTCCGACAGGGAGTACGTATCTGGAACAATATATACTGCAAGTTTAGTGCGGCTAATTCCTTCGAACGCACGCTTTAGAACCGTATTGCGCCGCTCAAGTTCATCCAATTGGGGCATTTGACCATTTGTATAAAAAGCGGGGTCTCGTATCGCTTGAATGTAGCGAAGCCATTGACCAAGAAATGCTTCACCTGCAATATTGCTTGACAAGGGAAAGCAACCCTGAGATATACATGTGGCATCATTATCAAAATGCCTTGCAGTAACTTCTGCCTCTTTGAGAAATATAATTTGCTCAAGAGGATCGGACGCAGCGACGTTCAAATAGTATCTTCCTGATGTTCGATAGTCACCATGCGCAGTTCGAAACCCCCCGAATGCTAATGCGACCGCTGTGCAACGCTGCAATCCATCCAACACTGCAAATACTTTGCGCGGGTTATCCGGCCCATTACAAAAACTACGGCGTATTTCCTCCGCTCCATGGTGTTCACGGTCAGCAAGCGAGAGTGGGCCAAGTTCCAGTGATGTATCATCTGCCTGTTCCCAAATTGTTGCCATACCGATAGGGCGGGCGCACAGAATCGAATGGATTAATTCAATTACATCCCCGACCGACCATACAAATTCGCGCTGAAATTGAGGAATTAACCATTCGCGCGATTTCAGCTTTCTAAGCAGCTCTTCAATTGTTAAACTTGTTACCGATAAATCTGCCATAATCTGTCTCCTTCTTCAAATTTAGGGGTCTTGGGGGGAACTTTGGGGACGTTGGTTCTCAAAATGCTTTCCTCACGCCCTTCGCTCGACCTCTTCCGTAGTTCGCGGCGGTTTCCGCCACCCGCATGCCCGCCGCTTTCTTCTCCGGCTCGAACGTCACGCGCACCCGTGCGTGCAGGACCTTCGCCACCCTGCGCAGGGTGCTGAGAGAATGTCCTTCATAGCCAGGTGATTCCAGACGGCTGATCTGCTGCTGCGAAACCTTAAGGAGCTTTGCCAGGTCGTTCTGGGAAAGGCCCGCCTGCGTGCGAAGGGCCGCGATCTGGAGCGCCACGTCCCATGCCTCCCCGGCACGTTCGAAACGGGCGGCAAACTCCGGGTCCTTCAGTTGCTCATCGAGATATTTATCGAAATTCGTCTTTTTCATCGTTCAACCCTTTTTATCCAGTCGCGCATCCGTCCTCTCGCGGTTGCCAGGTCCCGGTCCGGTATGGCCCGGCCCTTATTTCGAATGCCATGCACCGCGACGATCCTGCGGTTCTTCACAAAAAACCAGAGCACCCGAGTGTTGAGCTTGCCCACGTGGCGCAGTTCAAACAAGCCGTCTCCAAGCGCTTTGGACAGCGGCTCCCGGTGATACTGTCGGTTCCGCAGTTTCGCGAGACCGGCCACCACGGCCGCGAAATCATCCGGATCAGAGCTCCTGAGCTCGTCCAGAAAATACCGCACAGGGCACGCCCCTGTTTCCGTTTCATAAAATTCTACTATAAAATCCATAATCATTCAACAACAATATTGTTGTACTAGCTGAACACCAGCGGGGAGCAAGTCTGAAGCAAGGCTGAAGGCTGTATCCGCCCGGTGCCCTGAGGGTGCCCTGAAGGTCAGGTCTTGCGGTTTGACATCTTCCTTTCCGCGCCCTTTTCTCTGCCTTCACTTTCAGCCGTCCTCACATCCTCCACTCGATCTTCGGCGCATTCCTCGGCACCAGCCGCTGGTACCTATACTTCGGATACCCCGCCATCAGGACGCCATGGACAGCGTTGTCCGCAGGAACCTTCAGTGCCTCCCGGAGCGGCTGCCACTGAAGCAATCCGATCATGACAAAGCCGGCCCAGCAGGCACCGAGGCCGAACGTTGGCGCTGCGAGGTCGAAATAGGCGAGCGCGGAGGTGCAGTCAACAACCCCCAGGCCGTAGGCCTTCGGCGCATGGGCAAACACGAGCACCGGTGCCCCGCGCGTCACGCCGTCGTACCCCTCTTTCCATCCGTCCACAACACGGTCGAGACGGTAGTTCACCGCTATCGGGGCATTTGCCTTTACCAGCTCCTGCATGTGATCCACGACCATGTTGGCCAGCTTCTTCACCTCGTCGCGGGAATTGACCACAAGCCAGCTCACAAGCTGGCTATTCCCTCCCGTGGGCGCGTAACGCGTAAGCTCGATCAGCTTCTGGAGCTTCTCCTGCTCCACCGGTTTGTCCTGGTACGTGCGGATGGCACGGCGGGAGCGGAGGAACTGCTCGGCCTGTGCAGGCGACAGGCTGAGCGCCCGGTCAATGGCCGGGAAGTCCTCATGCTTCAGCATCGAATGGGTGAACGCGCCGTGCGGACAGACCGCGACGCAGTGGCCGCACCGGATGCACCGCTCCGCCGCGTCCGGCGTCGGCTCGGGCGTGGAGGTAGCGTCTTTCATAGCGATGATCTTGATGGGGCATTCGGCAACGCAGATGCCGTCGCGTTTGCATTTCTTGTCGTCGATCGTAAACAAGCTCACGAAGCCTCCAGCATGCAATAATAATTATGAATGATGAGTTAAAAATTAAGAAGTCACTTCTTACGGAAACAGACCCACGTCATTAAGAATTAAGAGCGAACCAATGGTTAGATCGTCGCGGTTTGACATTCCCTACGCCGCAGCCTTATGCGCTTCCACGCGGAGTTTCACTCGCTCATTCGTTTGAAGTATTTTGATGATCTCCAGAATGTTATCCGCACGCGGATTGCCGCGCGGACCCAGCATGCGGTGAATGCTCTTGTCCGTCTTTTTGAGCTTTTTTGCCAGCTGCTGGAAGGTGATGGTCGCGTTGATATAGTCACGGAGCATGGCTTTGCCCGCATCGAGGTCTCCTGCCAGCAGTTCGTTCACGGCCTCGGTCAGCATCTGTCTTCTAAATGCCGGATCACTTACCGCACGGTCCATGATAGTTGTTCTGAATTTTCGCGTAATCGACATGGTGTTACCTCATTTCTGTCTCCATTTGGCCTGCTTATAATCCGCCCAATGCATCTGGGCCGTTTGGATGTCCTTTTGCAGGGTCTTCTTGGCTCCGCCACCAAGCAGGATGACCAACTCGTCTCCCTCCTGACCGAAATTGACCTTCTCCATATCCATCAAGACCCATCAGGGCCAAACATGCGGCTGTACGCTCCACGCCCCTTGGAACAGGATGGACAAGATCACAACGCCGCCGATAAAGCCGAGAACGATCAATATCTGGGATACCGATGTTTTTTGGATGTCCTGCCGTGCTTTCGGATCGCAGACCTCGCCGGGGCAGAACTGAGCCTTCTCCTTATAGATCAGCGGATAGACCTTGCATCCCAGGCAGATGCCGAAGGCAGATTCAAAGAACAGGAAGATCATGCAGATGAGGCAGATAATGCCCGTTATGGGTCCATAGGCATTGACCAGCACGAGATGCACGAACATTGCGGATGCCAGGACCACGCCGATGACCCAGGCGAATTTCTTCTGTTTGGCCCCCACATATTCGGGGACCTGGTTTCTCACGATCAGCCGCCCCATGATCAGGGTGGGGGAGTATCGGGGATTCACCAGGACTCGAACGAGGAAGTCAGCGAGAAAGAGGGAAACAACGTACTTTATGGGAAGGAAGTCCTGCTTCAGAATAGCGAACCAAAAGGACGAGAACACGGCCAGAAAGAGCAGCCCTGCTGCTGCCCGAATCTCCCGCTCATTGAGAACAGGAATCGGATAGCCGGCAACATCATCTCCGAATTGTACTATGCCATTCATTGTGCGTCGCTCCTTTATAAGGGAAACCAGTATTCCTTAGTAATGGAATTACGTTTTTATCCCGTACTTTTTTATCTTGTAGTACAGGTTCCTCACGGCCGTCTCCAAGAGCTGCGCCGCCTGCTCCCGATTTCCCCTCGTTTCGTGGAGCGCCCTCTCAATAGCCGCCTTCTCCGCCTCGGCAACAACCTGGTCCAAAGGCCGGATCGGCCCTGCTGAGGAAGCCAGGATGATCTGCCCGATGCTTTCGCATTCGAAGAGCGGCAGGTGTGTCACTTCGATGGTCTTTTCCGCGGGCTTCATATTGATCATGGCCCGCCCGATGATGCTCTCCAATTCCCTCACGTTGCCCGGCCACTGGTATTGTCGCAGCGTATCCATAGCCTCGTCGGTGATGCGCTCCACCTGACGTCCGTAATCCTGGTTCAGACGCACGAGCAGGTGGTTCGCGATCTGGGAGATATCCTCTTTGATGCTCCGGAGCGGAGGGATCTGTATAGGAAGCACATTCAGGCGATAGTAAAGGTCTTCGCGAAAGGAACCTTCCTTGATCTTCTGCTCCAGTTTTGCATTCGTCGCGGCAATGACCCGCACGTCCACGGAAATGGGCGCAGTACTGCCGACCTTCATGATCTCCTTTTCCTGAAGCACCCGCAGGAGTTTTTTCTGGAGGGGCGCCGTGATATCTCCGATCTCATCAAGAAAGATGGTGCCCCGGCTCGCTTCTTCAAAGAGGCCCCGCTTGCCGCCCTTGGATGCCCCGGTAAAGGCGCCTTCCTCATACCCGAACAGTTCGCTCTCAAGCAATTGTTCAGGCAGGGCAGCGCAGTTCACGCGCACGAACTGACCGCGGCTCCTGCGGCTCGCGTTGTGGATCGCGTGGGCAAAAAGCTCTTTGCCCGTTCCGCTCTCGCCGCGGAGAAGCACCGTCGCGGGCGTCTCGGCAGCGCGCATGGCATGCTCCTTGGCGATATTCAACGCAACGCTCGAGCCGACAATATCATCCCAGGTATAGCGCGCTTCGAGCCGCCGGATGAGCTTCCTGGCGTGGGCAAGCTCCTCGGTCAGGGCCATAATCTCCGAGATGTCGTGGATCGTTCCCACGCTGCCGCGGATTGCGCCGTCGATGAAGATCGGCGCCACGCTCACAATGACTTCGCGCTTCGCAGGACCGACCTTCATGCGGACATTCCTGACCGGCTTGCCGGTCTTCAGTATCTGGAGATGCATGCTGTCGCCCTCTGCGATGTCGACAGTAACCGGCTTGTTCAGCACAGCCTCTCGCGACAGGCCGGTGATCCGCGTATATGCCGAGTTGACGATGATCGTGTTGCCCAGCTCGTCAGCAACGGATATGGCATCCTCGGTCGCGTCGATCACGGCCTCCAGCAGGTTGCGCGCCTTCCAGAGGTCCGACACCCGGTCCGTCAGCGCCTTGAACTCCGTGATGTCGCGAAACACGGCAACAGCGCCGGCAATCGCGCCGCTGTCGTCATGCAGGGGGACCCTGTTTGTGATGATAGCCGCGCCGCCAATGCTCTGCTGCTGGTTGAGCTCCGGCTTGCCCTGAGCGAGCACGACATGCAGGCGGGTGTTGGGAATTACATCAACAGCCTTGTGTCCGAGGACATCAGCCGCTTTAAGCCCGGTGATGCGCTCCGCAGCGCGATTAAAGAGGGTAACGATCCCGACCCCGTCAATGGCGATCATGCCATCATAGGTGGAGTCCAATATTTTTTCTATCTCGAGGTTCATGGTCCTGTAGGGGAAATCATGAAGGTCCGGCCAATGCCTTGCCTGGTCAGGCCGGTACGGCAAAGCATATCATACCGTATGTGCGTGGAAAGTTCAAAAGAGAAATGGAAAAGATTAAAACCCGGAAAGAGCATTTTGGCCGCGGATAAGATCGGATGAACGCAGATACGTCAATGTACCACAATTCCATTCATCGCTTCATCTCTGGATTTCAGGAACTTTTTCTGCGCGCCAGGCCATGGGATGCAGGGGGAACCGAAAAACCGATGGTTTTGAAACGATGTTTATTGCAAGCTTCCCCATGCGAATATTTAGCCTGGCAACCGAGTCCGAGGGTAAAGCACTTCGAACTGTCTGAGGCCGAAGGCCGAGTTTTCGAAATGAACTGAGGACGACCGAGCCTGGGGTAAAAAATATTCGCCGGGGTGCCCTTTTTGGGTCACCTTTTTGGGCATGCAAAAAGGTGATAAAAACGATAGAGTACAGAATTCTTTTTTCTGCACCCCGGTTCACAGGTCCGCACAGGGCAACCTAAGCGCCGAACCCTCCCTCGAAGATAAACTCTTCAGCCTTTTTGCGCGGAGACGGGAATTCGCGCTCCTGCACGGGAAGGGGTAAATCCTCTTTGTTCCCCGGCCTGCCAACCGCGATCATGGCCTCGACGGTGTGGTCATCGGCAACATGGAGCGCCTCTTTTGCCAAATCGTAGTTGAAGCCCTGCATGCCATGTACCACCAGCCCCATAAGCGATCCCTGAAGAGCAATGCTGACCCATGCAGCGCCTGCGTCGTATGAATGGGTCCGAGCCGGCTTTCCATTGAAGTCAAAGGTGCTCTTCGAAACCACGACGATCAGCACACCGGCGTTCCTGCACCAGGCTTGATTACCCGGCACGAGGAGATTGAAGAACTTTTCCCAGTGCGGCGTATTCCTCATCGCGTAGAGAAACCGCCAGGGCTGGTTGTTCATGGACGAAGGCGCCCATCTCGCAGCTTCGAACAGCCGCATGAGATCCTCCCTGCGGATATCCTCCCCGGACATGGCGCGCGGGGACCATCGGTTCACAAAGATCGGCGAGATCTCGTGGTCCGGATTGCGGTATGCATGGATGTCGATGTCTGTGGTTATCATTGCTTGCTATCCTTTTTTCCCTTCATCCCGAAAACGGCACTCGGCCGCGGATTTACGCAGATTATCGCTGATAAAACTAATTGCAAAAAATTCATGCCCTGATGGGTGAGTCTTTAACCTTTGCTATCGTTCATTTTTACCTGTCTTCATCTGTGTTCATCGGATCTTATCTGCGTCCAAAAGCTCATTTCACAAGCCGGTCGACATGACTTACGGAACCATGATCGTGATATCCTGGATCGCACTTCCAACGACGAACACCTTGTTGTTATTGCTCTTGCTGTCAACCGGTGTCAGGAAGAATCCCTTCGCATTATGTCCAAGTTTGGACAGCGAAAAACCCTTGTCCCAGGGTATCTTGCCTTCGATAAATCCGACCAGCCCTTCATTATCACTGAACTTCACATAGACCTTGGTACCCCTGTTCTTGTCAAGGCCGAACACTTTCTTTTCATCATAAAAGCTGAACCCTTTAAAATTCTTCACAAAAAAAACGCCTTTTAATTCATCAATGGGGATCGCATGCTCTCCCTTCGATCGGTGTTCGTAGAGCGCCAGCGTGTCGGCGTCTATCCTGAAGTCCTTAGCATACCCTTTTACCATCCTGCCGTCCCTGAAACGGGCAATGACCATATCCTTCGTTTCCATACACACCTCCTTGGCCAATCCTTACTGGGAAAGGTAGCATACATTGCATTTTGTTTCAACTCCGGTTTTGGTTCTTGCCGACATTGCGAATTTGCCTCGAATACTGCGGAAGGAGAAATAAATCTTGAGTTTTACGGCATAAAAGACTAATATGGGAAACTCTTTTGATGGTGGTTGCCGATTTTTTACACAGGGAGATATCAGAATGTCAAGAGCAGACAGGTTCTTAAAAGCATGCAGGCGTGAGCCCGTTGACTGCACGCCCGTATGGATGATGCGCCAGGCAGGGCGGTATCTGCCCGAGTACCGCGAGATCAGGGCAAAGCACACCTTTCTGGAAATGTGCAAAACACCCGAGTTGGCAGCCGAGGTTACCATTCAGCCGATTCGGCGCTATGAGATCGATGCTGCGATCATTTTTGCCGACATCCTGCTGCCCCTTGAACCAATGGGCATCGGACTGGAGTTTGCCAAAGGTGAAGGCCCGGTGATCCATAATCCGGTACGCACCGCAGCTGATGTGCAAAAGCTCAAACCCGTCGACTCAGCCAAACAGATCGATTACCTGATGAAGGCGATCAAAATCGTGCTCAAGGAACTGAACGGGAAAGTGCCCCTTATCGGATTCTCGGGCGCGCCATTCACGCTTGCCAGCTATATGATCGAAGGCGGCGGGTCCCGCAACTACGAGCATGCCAAGGCCATGATGTTCGCGGAACCCACAGCCTGGCACAAGCTCATGGAACACCTCACCGGCGTTATTATCAACTACCTGGACGCGCAGATCGATGCGGGCGTGCAGGTCGTCCAGCTCTTTGATTCCTGGGTTGGAGCTCTCGGGCCAAGCGATTACCGCGAATTTGTCCTGCCCCATCAGAAGAATGTGATTGCGGGCGTGAAAAAGACCGTGCCGCTCATCCATTTTGCCCACGGCGCAACCCACCTGCTGGAGATGGTGGCTGAAGCAGGCGGCAATGTCATCGGCCTTGACTGGCGCTGCCATCTCGACGAAGCATGGAAGCGCGTGGGCCATGACAAGGCAGTGCAGGGGAATATCGATCCCATTTCGCTCTTTGGCTCCAAGGAGTTTATACGCAAGCGCACTAAAGAAATTCTCGACCGCGCTGCTGGCCGGAACGGCCATATCATGAACCTGGGCCACGGCATCTTGCAGCAGACGCCGCTCGACCACGCAGCGGAATTCATCAACGCAACACATGAATTGAGCAAAAGATAGGGTCAAGGGTCATGTAGCGTGGGTCATGGAAAAACTAAACCTTGAAACATGCTACATGCCCCTTACCACTTGTCTCTTGCTACTTGACCCTTTACCATGCCCCCTACCGCCGTCATACTCATCGCATTGGGTGGGCCCCGGTCCCTTGACGAGGTCGGACCCTTTATGGCCGCTTTCATGGGCCGGCCCGCTCCTCCCCCTGTGGTCGCCGCGATCATCGAACGCTATAAACTGATTGGCGGAAAATCCCCTCTTCCGGAGCTTGTCAAGGCACAGGCCGCAGCGCTTGAGAAAGAGCTGGGCATTGGCTATCGCGCCTATGAGGGTTTTCGTTATTCAAAGCCGACGGTTTCGGAATCATTCGAGCGTGCTCTTGCTGACGGGGCAAAGAGGGTTATCGCTCTTTCCATGTCCCCTTTTTCCACCGAGGTCACAACGGGCGCCTACCGCACTGCCTGCGAGGGACTGGGCAGCGGTAATACCTGCCCATTCTTTATCGCAAGCTGGCATGACAATCCTTTGTTCATTAGCACCTGGCAGGAGAAGGTTAAGCAGGGTCTGGAGCGATTTCCCCTTGCCCGACGAAAAGACACAGTTGTTATATTCACGAGCCATAGCATCCCAGTACGTTATATCACTGCAGGGGATCCCTACCAGCGCCAGATCGAGGAAACCGTACAGCTTATCACTGCTGATCTCGATATAAGGCACTGGCGCGTCGCATGGCAAAGCAAGGGCGCCCGTGCAACCGAACCCTGGCTCGAGCCGGCAGTCGAGCAGACGCTCGACCATATCGCGCAGGATGGATACACGTCCGTACTTGAAGTCCCCGTTGGATTCACCTGCGACCATATGGAAACGCTGTACGACATAGAGGTCGTGCACAGAGCGCATGCAAAAAAGCTCGGGATCGATTTCGAGCGTGCCGAGTCCCTGAATACCGATCCGCTGTTCATCAAGGCGTTGGCGGATGTAGTAAAACATGCATAGTTCATCAATATGAGGTTTTTACCATGCCAAAAGTCATTATCATAGGCGGCGGGATCGCCGGTCTCGCAGCAGCAGTCCATCTCAAGTCAGGGGCCAAGGCCTACGGCAAAACCATGGACGTTCTGCTGCTCGAAAAGAACAACCGTATCGGCGGTAAGATTCTAACGGAGAAGCACGACAAGTATCTCGTCGAGGGCGGGCCTGACAGCTTTCTGCCGGAAAAGGTTTGGGCGCTGAACCTCGCGCGCCATCTTGGGCTGGAACCCGACATTCTACCCTCGAATGATGAGTTCAAGGGGACCTTTATCTATTCCAGGGGAGCGCTGCATTCACTGCCCGAGGGTGTGATGCTCATGGTGCCCACATCGTTCTGGCCCATGGCAAAATCAAGCCTCATTTCCTGGCCGGGCAAGCTGCGCATGGGGATGGAAGTGCTTATCCCGAAACGCAAGATCCCGGGAGATGAGAGCCTTGCATCGTTCGTTACGCGCCGTCTTGGCAGGGAATGCCTCGAAAAGATCGCCGAGCCGCTCGTTGCGGGCATCCACACTTCCAACCCGGACAACATGAGCGTACTTTCCACATTTCCACGCTTCATTCAAATGGAGCAAAAGAGCGGCAGTCTGATCCGCGGTATGATCGCCTCCATGAAAACCCGCACCCACGCCACGCACAATGGCCCTCCGCCAAAGACCGGCGCGCCAAAGTTGACATTCTTGATGAGTTTCAAGAACGGCATGCAGACGCTGTCCCAGGCTTGTGCCGACCATATAGGAAAAGACTCGATCCGCATGAATGCCGCGGTCAAGGCTGTTGCACCGAAAGGGAAAGGGTACTCGGTTGTTCTTGAAAGCGGCGAAACACTCGATGCGGATCATGTCATGATCGCGTCCGCATCCTATGAAACCTCAAACATGGTTAAGGGATTCGATGAGGCGCTCGCCGAACGCCTGAACAAGATCGAATGGTCGTCATCGGGGACGGTTACGGTTGCATTCCGGAAGGAAGACATCAAAGTCCCGCTCAAAGGCTTCGGTTTCATCGTTCCACGCGTCGAAGGCAGGAGGGTCAACGCGGCAACCTACAGTTCCACCAAGTGGTCCTTCCGCGCGCCGGATGACATGGTCCAGATTCGCGTCTTTGTCGGAGGAGGGCATCATGAAGAGCTGGTGCATGAACTTGATGACGCGGGTATGGTCAATACAATACTCGAGGAACTCGACACCATCCTCGGACTCAAGGCAAATCCACAATTTTCCAAGGTGTATCGCTGGCACAAGGGTATGCCGAAATACACCGTTGGCCACCTTGACCGCATCGCGCTGCTCGATCGGACGCTTGCAGCGCATCCGGGATTGCACCTGATCGGATGTTCCTACAAGGGCATCGGGATCGGCGACTGCATTCATGAAGCGCAGATTGCGGCGGAAAAAATCTTGAAAAGCTGAGCACCGGAGCAATTCTGCAGTTGCCTGCCGTCCTTCTTCAACAATACGCTTCAATCACCTCGTTGGCAAATAATCCTCCCGCACCGGGGAAAATACTTCTATCGCGACCGAGCTTTCCAATGCAGTTGCATGGTGTTCCCTATTCCCAGGGATGCACCAGCTGTCGCCCGGTCCAGCTTGGTGCGTCTCATCGCCGTTCGTCAGGTCGATGCGGCCGGATACAAGGTAGCCGGTCTGCTCATGGGGGTGTTTGTGGCGCGGCAGCATCGCACCTTTTTCCAGCCTGAATTCGGCCATAAGGGTATTCTCGCCGTAAGCAAGGGTCTTCAGCTTGACCTTGTCCAGAGCGTCTTTGTAACCGTTATTATCCTTCTGATTGAACATCGCCGCTGCTCCTTTATTATTCAGTCCAGCTCGCTTTTACCATCACTGTGCTTGTACATGATCCGTTCAAACATACGGACCAGGCCGGTACCGAGCGTGAAGATCGACTCTATCGGCAAATTCCGTTCCGCGGTTTCATCAAAGAACATATGGAGCTTCGATTCCATGCCTTCATCCTCCTTCCAATAGGAGATCAGAAGCGGTACGCGCGGAAATGGGAGCAGAACCACGGAAATATCAGATCCGAAATATGCGGCGGATGAATTGCCGCAAAACAGGTTCACCAGGTCCGCGAAAAGTTCGCTGTGTGAATCGGCGATCCTTTTGAGCGGTTTTTCGCAACGCTGCTCGAACAGCGGGTTCCATTTACCTCCGCTTTTCAGCTCCCGGAAAGGGACCCATCTGCCCGTGGGCTGCATGCCTTCGCAGTGCAGAATGTAATCAAGCAGAGGGAGGGAGAACCACGTGTGGGTGTGGCATTGCGAAGCAACCACGCCCTGCCTGTTCACCTCGAAGTCCCGTCCAAGGCATTGAATGATGATCGACGATCCGCTGCTGTGTGCGCCGAGCAGCTTCGCTCTCGCAGGAAGGTCGATCTCAGCGGTCCTTTGCCTTAGTTCCTGGAGCTGCTCTTCCCGGATGCGCTCCATATTCACCGGACGCTCGATCGCACCTGCATAGCGTGCAATGATATCCTTGTCCAGGTGAGAGCAGTCTGCGAGCTGTTTCTCCTGCTTGATCACCGCTGCCGCAAAAGCCATGCAGGTCGGGATGCCGCAATCGCCGCAATTGGTTTTCGGTAGATTTTTATAAAGTTCGAGGGGGGAAGTAATCCTGACCATGTGGCATTATACCATGTTCACGGCGGGAAACAACGGTGGGTGGACAGGGATCGGGAACATGCGCAGAGGACTGTGAGGATATTCAGGAACATAATCGGATGGCAAAGCAAATGCGCGGTACACCTACAACCCGCAATTTCAATCAAGCGAAGCTCATAACGAGAATAGGCTGATACTTGCTCATGGGCGAAATATGCGTCAAAGAATTAATTGCAGGCCAAATAAATCTAAACATCGGCCGCGTATATTTTCATTAATTTCATTTTACTCTGGTACGTGTCGCTTTGGCCAGCTTTATGCCCGATATATGCGCAAGCACTTTATTCCAACTTAGACGCTCTTTCTCTAAGTCTGCCAGATAAGCCTCGAGCTCTGTTTCTTCGGGCCTTCCCTGGCAATATGATTTCAATTCTTTGACTTTGGCAATGGCCTCATCGAACTGGCTGATCCTTGATCCGACCTCTGCTTCCAATTTTCCGTTCTTCGGGATATGCTCGCTTATCTTTTTGTGTATTGGAGCAAACTCATTGACCAATCTGCTCCCCTCCAATGTAGAATAACAACTCTGCTCATCAAATGCCTGGCCAACTCGAACGTCGCAGACAAAAATCAAACAAGATATCAGAAAAAACAGCAATTGCTGGAATATCAT
Source organism: uncultured Nitrospiraceae bacterium (assembly GCA_964447405.1). Lineage (GTDB taxonomy): Bacteria > Nitrospirota > UBA9217 > UBA9217 > UBA9217 > JALNZF01. The sequence continues at coordinate 71,393 of CAYUSP010000009.1, forward strand.
CCTCATGATTTCACCCCCCATTTCGGATTAATCAGAAGACGGCATAATAGATAAGATGAAGTAAAACAAGGTTACGCTAAGCACGAACTATTTACCCACGGCAGCCACCTGATAACATATGATTAAATTAGCTTATTGCAGTCATCCTTTTTTATACCTGGCATGATCCTGATGCGCACAATAGAAAGAATTGGCAAAATGTACAGGTCACGATTTTAGAAGATTTAAAGGAATTATAGCAGATTAAAAGGGGTCGTGCGGAGTAGGGATGAGTGGGCGGATATGAGGGACATTCTTGTTATCTTAAAGGTCATTACCTATCTGCCATTCCAACAGCTGCGGCATCCAATCTGTTATGTTTCATAAAAACTAGGGCTACAGGAAGTTAACGATACTGTGAACGGTGTAACCTTCCGATATTCCGATCGTGCTATGTTTGTCGAAGCATGAACAAAGCACAGAAAATGATTTCCTGCGATTTCATCAACAATCACACACCAACAATCACCGTTTGAATATTTTGGCCTAATGAGTTATGCTGTTGCCGGCATCGTAAGCTCTGTCAAATCGAGGGAGAATGTATGAGTGGTATAGTCGGATATGTCGGAAAAGAACAGTCCTTGCAGGTTCTTTTTGATAGCCTTGCCCGATTGGAGTACCTTGGGTACGATTCATCAGGAATTGCTTTTATAAACGGATCTGCCGTCGATGTTTACAAGACACCCGGCAAACTGAAGGACCTCCGCAAGATGCTGCCGACCCCGTTGTCATCCTTTACCATCGGTATCGGCCACACGCGATGGGCCACCCATGGAGCGCCGTCAACCGTCAATGCTCATCCACATACCGTGAAGGGCGTCTCCGTGGTTCACGATGGGATCATCGAAAATTACCGCGATTTGAGGAGCGAATTGACGGCTTCCGGATGCGTTTTCATATCCGAGACGGACACGGAGGTAGTGCCTCATCTTATCACTCGCTACCTTGACTGCGGTCTTCCCATCGAAGAAGCTATTCGACAAGCTATTGCGCGCCTTCGCGGGGCTTATGCTCTGGGGATCATCCATGAAGGCACGCCGGATACGCTGTTCGCGATCCGCCATGGCAGCCCGCTCGTAATCGGAATAGGCACGGATTCACAGTACATCGCATCCGATGTCCCTGCGCTCCTCCCCTACACCCAGAACTTCATATATGTTGAAGATGGGCATATGGCCATGCTCAGGAGCAGCGGGGTCAACATGAAGCACAATGAATCTCCGGAGACGCTGCAGTTGGATGGGAAAATCAGAACTGTTACCATGACGCCGGCTATGGCTGAGAAGCAGGGATACGATCATTTCATGCTCAAGGAGATTTATGAGCAACCCCAGGGTGTCATGGATACCCTGAGGGAGTGGATCGACGACACGAACAGGCTTATGGATGAAATGGGCATCACGGATACCATCAAGGATATCAGGCGGCTCCATATTGCAGCCTGCGGCACGTCATACCATGCGGGCCTTGTTGGCCGGTATATGATAGAGAAGTTCGTGCACATTCCTGTGACCGTTGATATTGCCTCGGAGTTTCGGGACATGTGCCCGATTATCCCCAAGGGAACGGTGCTCATCACCATTACGCAATCCGGAGAAACAGCCGACACCCTCGCAGTACAGCGCGAAGCCAAGGAAAAAGGAGCAAAGACCCTGACGATTTGCAATGTCGTCGGCAGCACGACCACTCGCGAGGCTGATTCCGTCCTCTATACCCGCGCGGGACAGGAGATCGGCGTGGTATCAACCAAGGCCTTTACCGCTCAGCTCGCCGCCCTGAGCCTCCTGGGCATTGCCCTCGGCGCCAAAAAAGGCAAAATCAGCGACCTTGAGATCCAGACACTCAAACCATTTTTGCGCGATCTGCCGAGGCTCATTCGACAGACGCTCCAAACCGATGCAGTGGTCAAGAAGATCGCGAAGACGCTGGTGGAAGTGAAGAGCATGCTGTATGTCGGCCGGGGGATCAACTACCCTGTTGCGCTCGAAGGCGCGCTTAAAATGAAAGAGCTCGCTTATATTCATGCTGATGGTTTTCCGGCGGGAGAAATGAAGCATGGCCCCATAGCGCTGATCGAGGACGGAGTGCCCGTTGTCTTCGTGGCAACGATCGATGGCCTGCACGAAAGAATCCTATCTAGCATTGAAGAGGTGAAAGCGCTGGGAGGAAGGGTCATCGTGGTCACGGATTCACCCGCTGTCTTTCGCGACAAGGCGGACGACATGATCGTGGTGCCGGCGACGCATCCCGCACTCGTTCCCTTTGTCACCATCGTACCACTGCAGCTCCTTGCATATCATGTCGCGGTGCTTAAAGGCAGCGACGTAGACAAGCCGAGGCATTTGTTCAAAAGCGTTTCCGTGGATGACGACACCTGTCATAATACCGGATGCAGCCATACTGGATATTGCCGCAAAAGCATATCATGCGTGGCAATAACGCCGGACGAGAAGAAAAGAATCGCCAACAGAGTAGTCATGCTCAGAACAGTCAGTAGCTGGGAACAAATGTCCGCTTGCAGCCTGCTTGAATCCAGTGGACAACAACTACAGAAAGCAGTGCATCGGGAACAGGCATCAAAGGGATTTGATACCTGTTTCGTGTCTCCCTACTAGTTTTATATTCAGAATCGCACAGCATGGCCATCGGCGAACAGATTTTTCGCCCAAATGCTTCCGATAATTCCCAATCCCAATATCGAGATGTTCGTCATCTCATCTTTCCTCATGAGTATCAGTATCTGTTCTCATATCTGATCCCCACTGAGAGGTGAGCAGGGGACAGTATGTGCTATAATCTATTTATACCGCACTCAGGAGACAGGCAAAATGAGTACTATCACAAACACGCTTGCCAGGGGCCTCTTCAAGCTGGAGAATCTTGCCCCTGGGTTGAGACCTCTTGCGCAAAAGATTGCATCATTCAGCAGTAATGTGTTCAGGGACCTGGGGGACCTCAGGCAGATGTCTCAACTCTGCTCATCGACCAGAACAGGTCCCGATCAGCGCAAGATAAATTGCTGGGAGTTCAGTGGATGCTGCAAGGAAACACACGGCAAATTCACGACCGCGCTGGGGGTGTGCCCCGCGGCGCTGGAGTCAAGGCTCGATGGAATTCATGGCGGCAGGAACGGCGGGCGCGCATGCTGGGTAATATCCGGGACCCATTGTCACGGCAGCATCCAGGAGTCCTACGAGCAGAAAAAGAAGACCTGCACTCAGTGCGGCTTCTATCAATCCGTGAAGTGGGAGGAATCTACATCATTCATCCAGAGCAACGAACTCCTGCACACGTTCCTGCAGTAAATCCAGCCAGCCATTATTTACGTATGTCAACGCGCATTTTCTTCACCGCCAGGTCCACTACCGGCAGCGCCGGGACCTTAGTGATGCCATAAATGGCCTCAAGGTTCATGTCAGAAGGCACCGAAGCCAGCAGTTTTTCCGCAACTTTCTGGTCAGCCTGTCGGTAGCGGAGCCGTACCTCAACCGTAATTTCTCCTGTGCTTTTTCCCAGATCAATCCCGAAGTGAACATCGCGAAAGCCCTTCGGAGGGATCGTTTCATTGCGCGAGAATCCTGTTACCAGCCAGGGATCGATTGCAAAATGGAAATTGTCCCCCATGCCGTCCGACATGAATGTCCGGGTATCAGGAAGCAGAGTTCCTTTATTGTCAAGCCCGCCGCTCGTGAATATCACTTTACCTGCTCCGTCCCTTGCAACGACCTCTAGCCACATCTCGCGAACGTTCGTGAGCGAAGTGGGCAGGTTGTGGCCCGCGCGCACATTCTTGACCCTGACCTTGATCTCTGTCAGTTTATTGTCCCGGTACTGGGGATGGATCTCCACCCCTGCTACAGATTGAAGTCGCTTCACCGCCATTTCATATTTCCTGCCCAGGTTCGCAGCAAGGGCATCATCCCCGGCTTTTTTCGCGGCAGCCTGGCCGAGATAGGCGAGCAAATAGTTTGCTCCGCTGAAGTAGTGGCGGTAATCCTTCCGTTCCGGTTTAGTGAACAGGTCTGCTGATCGCAGGTACGTATCAAACTCCACCATATGGCAGTCCTGGCACCCGATTCCCCGCTGTGCGTAGGAGCTCCCTTTCCATTCTTCATAAGTCGATTCGATCGGAAAATGTTTTTCGTAGTGATAGACCTGGTGGCAGGAAGCGCACAGGTCAGCACTCCGGTGAAGAGGCGATTCCACACATTCATGAAAGCCCATCCCGCAATCAGCTGATGGCGCATTGGGGCCGCGCTTGACCAGCTTCGGTCCGTCCGCTGCGTCCCTCCCTGGCGACAGGATCAGGGAGCCGTTCTCGGGGTCGCGCGTCGGCGTCTGACAGTGGGTCACACCGCTGATGGAGTGGCAAATATCGCAGGACACGCCTGCCCGAGCAACTGGCCCTAAACCTTTCAGCCCGGGCCCTTTTATCTCGCCCGTAACCACGCCGGCGGGAGAATGGCACCCTTCGCACTGCCGGCTGATCTCATGACCGACAGCTTTCACTGCAAGGTTCAGCTCGCCCTGATATACGGGGTCCTGAAATGCCAGCGCATGCACGGATCCTGTCCACTCCTCGTACTGCTGCGGGTGGCATCCCGCGCAGTCTTCGGGTGGGGTGAATCCCGCGCCGGTTTTTTCCCATTTAATGAGTGACGGATAATAGGGATAGAAATCCCGGTCAACGCGGAAAATATCCTGCCCTGCAGATGCAGCAGGCATCAGCAGCTGAACTGCAGCGCACAAGAGCGACAAGCCGAAAACGAGCCTCCTGAACATGAGATCCTCCCCTTGATTACGATTTTCTATTCAACGTGCTTGCATAAAGCCGCGGTGCTGACGCGGGAAACAGGTATATGCCGGACTATTTCTGCTTTCCTTTTTCAGTCACATCCACCTGCCTGACCTGAAGCCTTTTATAGTAAAAATTCTGGCCGTACAGAACACTTACGGGATTGTGCCCGGTAACCCGGTCCTTGACCACCAGCGTAGTCACCGGCGCGTCGGAATATTTCGCAAAAAGCATGTCATGGCCCACGCAGAGACCGACGATGACATTCATATCAGTCCCTGCCGCGTTCAGAAGCTTTGCCTGAGCCACGGGATTGCACGCGGGTTCGAAGGTCGAGGGCCGCACCTTGTCTGACTCGGCCAGGCCGAGCTCCATTTTATCGATGCTGCCAGTCTTGCAGCAAACGCTGATCGGCACGAAACCCTGCGCTGTTAGGATCGCCGAGAACCGGTTTGTTTCGTCCAGGAGCCCGATACAGGTCGCGATGCCGATCCTTTCGAACTTCATGAGTTTGGCAAAGGCTATCGTGTCCTCGACGCGCGTCCAGCGGGCGTTTACGGCATCGCTGCCGGGCACGGGCTGGTAGCAGAGGCCCTCGACCTTTGCCGCGACCTTCGCGATCTTCGCGTCCTCGTTGTCACCCTTGTACAGATCGAAACATTCTTTTATCACGGCCCCGTGATCATGAGTCGGGCAGTATCTGGGCTTCGCGGGCTTGTGCGACGGATCAGCGCTCCAGCAGTGGGTGGCGCCAGATTTCCGCCAGACACTGCTGCAGAGCGCGCAGGAAAATTCATTCTTGTTCTTCATGGGGGGTCACCTCGCTTGGAGATTCAGAGAAGAATCACGATATTGATACGTTATGCGGATGCGCGTTTCATTGCGACTTTATAATGCAGTAATGGGGGATTGTCAAGAAGATATGAGGCTGTGATACGGATTGGACGTTCACCAGTTATTGGTGCACGAACAGCGATGAGTTGTATGCCAGGGTAAAGGTTGGCCGCCTCGAAAGCTCGCGACGAAGCAAGCTTGCTTCATCCTTAGGATGGTCATACTAATTTCCCTTTTATGAAATCGACTACTTTTTCCACGTCCCTCCATAGGAGTTCCTTCGTCGAAATTTCGTCGGTAAAAGGTGCATCCCGCAATTCATTATTTTGGAACCCAACACCTGGGTATCGGGCGAGAAAAGCCGGTGGAATTTCATTAGGCGCATTTACATCGTTCATGATCGCCCACGCAAGAGTCCAGGCTCGCGCGACATTGGCGATATCGTATCCTCCGCCACCCAGCGCCACCCATTTCGGGGCCAAGGACTTCATCGTCTGGACCATTGTGCAAAAACCGTTCGTCGTTAGGTTCAGGTGGGCAAGCGGATCGCTCCAAAACGTATCCACGCCGAGTTGAGATACGATGATGTCCGGTTTGAACTTCTCGATAAGCGGAGGGACAACCTCGTTGAACGCGTGAACAAAAAGCTCGTCATCCGTTCCCGCCGGCAGAGGGACATTCACGCTGAATCCTTTGCCCGCGTCCGCCCCGATTTCTTCTTTGAATCCAGTACCGGGGAAGAGCGCATCTCCTGTTTCATGCAGTGATATGGTCAGCACCCGGTCCGAGAAATAGAATGCGTCCTGGACTCCGTCACCGTGATGTGCATCGATGTCAACATACGCGACCCTCCGCCCCCTGCCAAGCAGGAATTGGATGGCCAGCACAGGATCGTTGATATAGCAGAATCCCGAAGCCCGAGCTGCAAGAGCATGATGAAGCCCTCCTGCGATGTTGAACGTGATATCCGCCTCGCCGCTATCAACAAGATCCGCCGCCTTGAGCGACGCACCGGCAATGAGGCGTGACCAGTCGAACATGCCCGGGAACACGGGATTGTCTCCGGGGCCAAGGCCGAACGCTTCTAATCCCTCAATGTACTTGCCCTCGTTCGATGCTTCCAGCACATAGAGATATTCCTTACTGTGATAGGCAAGCAGTTCTTTCCTGCTTGCGGGAACGGGTATGATATGCCGCGGATCAGCGGCAGCAAGCAGACCGCATGCCGTAATCAGGTCAAAGGTGAGTTTCAGGCGAAAAGGCTTGAGCGGGTGACTTGCGCCATAGTTGAATCCGCCGAACTCGTCAGAGTACACAAACGCAGTCTTCATGCCCGAACCCTGGCATCACTTCATTTTGCGGATCCGCATCTCAATCTCTTTTACGTCCTTGAGCAGTGCGATGATCCGCGCTGTGTCCGTATCGCCAAAATGATAGGGATAAAGAATCTTCGGCTTAATAGCTTGCGCCGCATCAGCGACCATCTCCGGCGTCATCGTATAGGGAAGGTTCATAGGAAGAAACGCGATATCAATGTTTTTGAGCGCCTTCATCTCGGGAGTATTCTCCGTGTCCCCGGCAATATAAATCCGTTTATCACCAAAGCTCAGCACATACCCGTTGCCCTCGCCCTTGGGATGAAAGGGCTGGCCATTGTCCCTCTTGTGCACCAGGTTGTATGCCGGAACTACCTCGATCCTGATACCAAGGATGGTTTGATACTCGCCATTCTTCATGATAGTGCCGGATGGTATTTTTTCAGCGCTTTTGTAGTTGAGTATGATCCTCGTATCCTTCGTTCGGATTCGATCGACAGCTGTCAGGTCAAGATGGTCCTGATGTTCATGCGTGACCAGTATCAGATCTGCCTTTGGCAGCTGGGAATAATCCGCGAGCTTACTGAAAGGATCGACGTGGATGACCTTGCCTCCATAGGTCATCAGGAGCGATCCGTGGCCAATAAAGGAAATCCTGAGTTCGCCGCCCGAAGTCATGATCTCATCCTCATCAAAGGGCACTCCGGCAACGGCTGGACACGCAAATGCTGCTGACAGAACAAGGATAAGTGCTATTTTCATGTCATGTCTCCTTTCTCAGTGGCATCAACCAATTGTAGCACGCTTAGAGTACCTTACTCTTGATCTTTTTTCAAGCAATCCCAGGATGCTATTAGTTAAAAGAAATAGAAAAAGCCCATCATCGATTGATGATGGGCTTAAATAATATCCCGGCGACGTCCTACTTTCCCATGACCTCTCGGTCATAGTATCATCGGCCCTGGAGAGCTTAACTTCCGTGTTCGGGATGGGAACGGGTGTGACCCCTCCGGTATAGCCACCGAGAAACCTTATATATCGTGCAAATATATCGTTTGACGCTGAATAAGCATGAGTACCTAAAAAAGCCGAATGTGTCAGAAGCAGAAAATTTAGTGGTTAAGCCGCACGACCTATTAGTACTGGTTAGCTTAGGATGTTACCACCCTTACACGCCCAGCCTATCAACCCGGTAGTCTACCGGGGGTCTTCAGGGGGATTGCTCCCCGGGAGATCTAGTCTTGAGGTGGGTTTCCCGCTTAGATGCTTTCAGCGGTTATCCCGACCGAACATAGCTACCCAGCACTGCCCCTGGCGGGACAACTGGCACACTAGAGGTTCGTCCATCCCGGTCCTCTCGTACTAGGGACAGATCCTCTCAAATCTCCTGCGCCCACAACAGATAGGGACCAAACTGTCTCACGACGTTTTGAACCCAGCTCTCGTACCGCTTTAATTGGCGAACAGCCAAACCCTTGGGACCTACTTCAGCCCCAGG
>CAYUSP010000010.1:0-11082 GCA_964447405.1 uncultured Nitrospiraceae bacterium
TTTCTCGCCACATGATAGCTATTTCCCTTGACGGTGCCCTTTAAATGGGTGACCCCAATTGGTTCCTACTACTATCCCGATGATTCATAATGTTAAGATAGAAAAAAGACACACCCATTAGGTGGGAACCGTTAAGGCCAGGTCTACTTATTCCCCATCTCCTCGTGTGCATTGTGCCGCGATTTCAGCTTGACGGTAACAAAAAACGGTGCATTTGCAGCGCTCGTTATTAAAACCAGAATTCCTTCCGTACCGGGGTCGTAGTTGCTTAGAAGCGCAGCCAGGCCGGCTTTAGTATCTTTGCCATCGATTATTTCAAGAACATCGTTCTTGGTTAAGTAATCATCCTCAGTGGGAATGCTGCCACTGATGACCGGATCCGTATAAACAAGAAGCGCGCCAATTCCTGCAGATAAATAACATTCTCGGAATGCCAGGGAAATTTCAGGCCAGAACGGTTCGAGTGCCGCTAAAGCCCTGTCTCGCTCTTCCATTGGTGTCATCGTTGCATTATCTCCGCTTCTTCTGACGAGTCACTGCTCCCATGGTTGAAATGATGATCTCATTCACCGTTTCTTCGTTCAAGCGGAGTTTTTTATTCATGAGCGAAGTTTCCGCCTTTGCTTTGGTGAAGCTGCAATGCCAACCCCAGTCCATTTTGTAAAATCCGGATTCACCCTCGACAGCAACACACATTACATAAGCGCCCTCTTTGCGTTCGGTATCGCGTACGAAATATGCCATTCGCTTGCCTTTAAACGCTGAAGCGACAAATTGCACTGCCTGCTTGTGCAATTCCAGCTTCTGTTTTGCCAGAGAAACGGGTTTTGCCTTTGATGGGGATGCGGGCTTCTTTTTTTCCCCAGGAGCGGCAATTTTCTTTGCAACAGATGCAGGTTTTCCCTTTGGCGCGGATACGGGCTTTTCCTTTGCAACCGAGCCAGCATTTTTCTTTGATGAATAAACAGTTCTTGCTTTCATGAATTACCTCCAAGAATGGTGACAAGGAAAATGGTTGCATAATTTACATAAAGAAGCACGTGCACAGTTGAAGATCCCCCATAGAGTCAGAAGATCGCTTTATTGTACCTTATCCCACTTTCCACCACGCTGCTCATACATTCCCAGAAACCGGATGATCCCTTCATCTGTACAATACAGATACTGCTGCTTCTTTTCCGCAAGCCGGACATCGATATGGTAGGCGTTCCTGCAGGACTGCATGGCTTTTTTTGCCGAATCATCGACCCATTCAGGCAAGGGGGCATTCAACAGAATCTTATGGGTCTTAAAATAGATTCCGGATACCATCATTTCCTTCGGAAGGTTGTGATTAGTGAAATATTCACCGAGATCCATCAGAATATCGCGGGGGACCTGTGTATTTGGGGGGGTAGTCGTACCCTCTTTTCCAGTGGTAATGGGGCCGGTTTCCATCTCACCAGCTTTTGGTTTATCCGAAGTCGCGGCAATGCCAGGTTTTGTCTCATCCGTCATTGCAACCCCGGCAGCGGGCGCAGCCTGTTCCCGGGCTGGCAGGGCGCGTTTCTCTGCCCTGGCGTCATTCATTGATGATTCGCCTAAATCTTCTGTTCTCTCAGAAGCGGGTGAAGGCGCCATGGTCTTGCCTAGGGCGACTGGCGGGGGTGGCGGCTCATACGCGAATTTCATATCCAATGCCTTGTAAGCGGGCGATTGCGGAGGCAGCTTTGCCCGGGGCGCGCGATCATCCGGCCTGGCGAGATTTTTCTGAACAGCCTCTTTTCGCGCTCCAAACTCCTGAACCGGAGCTTCAGTCGGCACGGAATTTGGCTGAATGCTTCTATATGTAAAAAATGCCGTGACGGCGAGGAACACCATCGCCATAGCCTGGATCGGGAACTTGCTAGAAAACAACAGGAGGATCCGCTCAAACAATCCTTGTTTCCGTGCTGCATCTTCGTAGACTTTTGCCATGATCTTTGCCGCCATCCAGGCAGGCGGTTCGATCTCTTCGACAGTTTTGACATGTTCAATCGTTTTCCGGAGTTCCATGAGCGCATTGCCGCAGGGCGTGCAGGTCTTGAGGTGGTCCTCGATCTCGGTCTTTTCGCTGTCACTAATCGCTCCGTCGAGGTATTCAGAAAGTCTATGGCGTATGCTGTTGTGATCCATCAGAGCTCTCCCATACATTTCTTCAGGCAATCCCTGACCATCTCGCGAGCGCGGAACAACCGGGATTTGACCGTACCCGAGGCCACGTTGAGCGCGCAGCTGATCTCCTCGTAGGAGAAGTCCTGCATGTCCCGGAGCACCAAGACTTCCCGGAAGTCCGGTCCCAGCGCTCTGATGCAGTTCTGCACCCGCACCTTGATCTCGTTTTTTTCCATACTGTCGAGGGCTGAAAGGTCCTTCGACGGCAGATCTACGTTCATCTCTCCGTCTTCTATGTGGACGGTTGCATCGAGCGAATAAGCCTCACGGCCGCGCCGGGACCTCATCTGCTTTAAACGGTTTTTTGAAAGGTTGACCGTTATCGACGTGAGCCAGGTCGTGAACCTCGCATCGCCCCTGAACGTCTTGAGGTTCCTGAATGCGGCAACAAATGCATCCTGCACGACCTCACAAGCCTCTTCATGCTCGTCAATCAGCCGGAAGGCAATGTTCAACATCCGCTTCTGGTGCTTTAAGACGAGCGCCTCGAAGGCACTCAGATTGCCCTGTTGGGCTGCTTCCACGAGTTCCGTGTCAGCGTCGTGTACAACCATTCTAGCATTCCACTCTTCATAAGACAGTACAGAAGGTATTTTTGTTCCGTTGACCATATGCTTGATTGTATCGTAAAGCGTTTACTTTTTCACTCGTAAAATGATATTATGAGATTATGCGGCAGCAAGCGATCGCTCAAAGAGGAGGTTCGAAATGGCAGACAAGGTGGTAATATTCGGAAAAACGGCTTGACCCTATACGGTGAAAGCTCGTGAAGCTTTTGGCAACAAAGCTGACTATATTGATGTAAAAATGGACGTTAAGCGGCTCGATGAGATGCTGAAATTTACCGGGGGAGTACGAAGCGTTCCGGTGATCGTTGAAGGCGGAAAGGTCACCGTGGGCTACGGAGGATCATGAGAGGTATAAGAGCCGGCAGGTTGCCGGCAGATCACTGCACAGGATGTGAAACACGATCATAAACCATGCGACGAACATGATCTTGCCATCTTATAGTAAAGAGAGGAACATCAAATGACGGTTGAAAGGTATTCACTTGATAAAGAAGATTCAGTCCTCCTGATCATCGACATTCAGGAGCGGCTGGCAGTGGTAATGAAGGAACGAGAAAAGGTTGTGAAGAACACCCAGCATCTGATCGAACTCGCGAAGATGGTACATCTCCCCGTCGTGGTGACGGAACAATACCCCAAAGGCCTTGGAAGGACCGTACCCGAACTGCAGTCTGTAATCCCTGATTATAAGCCTATTGAAAAGACCGCCTTCAACTGCTGCGGGGAGCCGTCATTCCTTGAGGTGATCAGGAAAATCGGGAAGAAAAAAGTCATCATTGCCGGAATGGAGACGCATATCTGTGTGCTGCAGACAACCATCGGGCTCCTTAGGGAAGGATTCATCCCGCATGTTGTGCAGGATGCCGTCTGCTCCCGCACCAAGGAAAACTGGAAAACTGGCATCGAGTTCATGCGCAATGCTGGGGCAGTCGTGACCTGCGCCGAAACTGCCTTGTTCCAGTTGTTGAAGGTGGCGGGAACGGATGAGTTCAAGAAGATCTCGCAGAGGATCAAGTAACAAAAGGCAGCTGACCGCGTAAAAGCGCAGTCTGATTTATGATTGTCAATCATCCGTTAGCTGAAAGGGGTCGTCATGGCGGCTCAGGAACTTATACCTGATGATGTTAAGCAAACGGTCAAGGAAACATTCCTGGAAGTGCTCAGGGATGACGTCGCTCTTGAGGTGTATACGATAAAAGGGAGCAACGATCAATACAACGAAGCGACAATATCTCTGGTCAGGACGCTTGTGGGGTTGTCATCCAAGCTGACTGCCGCATTTTTCTCCGTAGGAGATGCTCAATCAGTGAAACGCGGCGTAACCCGTTCTCCGACCGTTCTTATCGCACCGGACAAATACCGTCTGCGGTATACAGGCGCTCCCCTGGGCGAAGAAGGCCGATCCTTCCTCGTCGCCATCATGATGGCATCCACGGGCAAACCGGCTTTGTCGGAATCCGCGCTGTCAAAGATCATGGAAGGCCTCAAGGAGAAGCGGGATATCCAGGTCTTTGTCAGCCCCACCTGCCCTTATTGCCCTCAGCAGGTTTTGACCGCTTTTTCAACAGCCATCGCGAAGCCCGACTTGGTATCAGCAGAGGCAATCGAGATCTATGAGAACCGGGACCTCGCTGAAGAACTCGGATCCCTTGCTGTGCCGCAGACGTTCATGAATGGCACGTTCACGGGTGCAGGGCTTCAGCCTGAACCTTTGTTCCTGGAGTCGCTGCTCACTCTGAAGGAACCTCAGGCGGCTGCCACGCAGATCTCGGGTGAGCCGCAGGAAAAAGATCTGGTCATCATCGGCGGCGGGCCGGCAGGGCTCACCGCAGCGATCTATGCCGTGCGCGCTGGTCTCAATGCTGTTGTGATCGAGAAGGGCAATCTCGGTGGTCAGGTTGCTATCACGCCGGTCGTGGAGAACTACCCGGGCTATATGCGCATCGGCGGTAAGAGCCTCGTGGACCTTATCAGCCAGCAGGCAGCACAGTATGCCGAGATCCATGTCGGCGAATCGATAACGGAGATCGTGCGGGACAGAATCGACGGCAGGATCTACCTTAAAACGAATCGTGCCATCTATATCACGAAAGGATTGATCATCGCAACAGGGGTTGGCAACCGCGCTCTCGAAGCAATTGGTGCGCAGAAGTTCTACGGCCGCGGGTTAAGCTATTGTGCCACCTGCGACGGTTATTTTTTCAAGGATGGCAAACAGGTGATCGTCGTCGGTGGCGGGAACACAGCGATCACCGACGCACTCTACCTCCATAATCTTGGTGCGAAAGTGACGCTGGTGCACCGGGGTGATGCTCTGCGTGCGCAGAAAAAACTGCAGGACAGTTTAAAGCTAACCGGGATTCCGGTAATGTGGGACAGCGAGGTCAGGGAGATCACCGGGGACAAGATCGTGCGGTCCGTGAAGATCGAGAACAAAAAGAACGGGAAGATCGTGGACATGCAGGTGGACGGGGTGTTCGTGGGGATCGGCTATGTTCCAAACAACGATATCGCGAAGCTGATCGGACTTGAGCTCGACGATCAGGGTTATATCAAGACCGACCTGATGTCCATGCGAACATCCCTGCCAAATGTTTATGCTGCGGGCGACATCACCGGAGCATCGAAGCAGATCGTGGTTGCTGTCTCGCAGGGATCGGTGGCAGCCATGAGCGCGTTCGAGGACCTGTCGAGTCCGGACTGGATGAAGCACGAAGGTGTGCTGCAATCCCCGAAAAAGAAAAACCCCCCTTTGTAAGAGAGGGATCCTGTATTATGGGAACATGATCTGAATTGTTATACTCTAATTCGCCTAATTGAATTTCACCTTTGGTGCTTCCTTTTCTGCCTGCGGAATCTCATAGTACTGAGCTTCGTTCACATTTGCGAAAGCTGCGATAAACCTCCCGAAGAACGATCTCCGATAGGTGTTAAGCGACTTCACCTCATCGTTATAACGCTTCCGTTCGACCGCGATCCGGTTTTCCGTTCCCTCGAGGCTATCCTGCAGCTTTAGAAAACCCTCGTTCGCCTTAAGTTGGGGATAAGTCTCCTGGAGGACTAGAAGGCGCGAAAGAAATCCTTCGAGCTGCAGGGACGACTGGATCTTGTCTTTCACTGAGTTCGCCTGGAAATACTTCGTCCGGGCGTTCGCAATGTTCTCGAAGAGATCCTTTTCATGCTTCGCATAACCCTTCACGGTCTCAACGAGATTCGGTATGAGATCATACCGTCGCTTCAACTGGTTTTCGACCTGCGCCCATTGGGACTTCACTTGTTCGTCCATGGCAATGACGCTGTTGTACTGTCCGACACCGTACATAACCGCGCCGATCACCACGAGCGCGATCACGCCGAGAATGATTAATACTGCCTTAAGTCCGCTGTTCATTGATGCCTCCTCTTATAGGGTATGGATGTGTGTGATAATCTTTCATTACGCAGGGCAACAAGGATTTTAGTTATTACCAACTCCCCGATGCACCGCCGCCGCCGCTGCTTCCTCCGCCCCCGCCACCGAAACTGCCTCCGCCGAATCCTCCGCTCCCGCCCGACCAGCCGCCCCGGCCACCTCCCATGTTCATGGCAAGCAGGACCAGAAAACACTGGCGCGGATGTGTGATGAAGAGAATGAATGCTGCCGCGAGCACCAGACCGAAGAAAACCTTTTGAACGAACCTGAGCGGTTGCTGTAGTATGCCTTGATGCTGGCCAGCGGCATCTCCTTTGCCGAGTTGCGAGCTGTCGTTCCCGGCGATCGTTTTGGCAACGATCAGGGTCCCGGCGTAGATCCCTGCACTGAAATCGCCCTGCCGGAAGAAGGGCACAAAATACTCCCTTCCGATCGAACCAACCATGCTGTCGGGCAGAACGCCTTCGAGCCCATATCCCACTTCAAAGTGGTATTTTTTGTCCTTGACTGCAACGAGTATCAGAACGCCGTTGTCCTTGCCCTTTTGTCCAAGCTTCCATCCTTTAAATATCTCAACGCCAAATTCCTTGATATCCTGTCCGTCAAGGCTTTGCACGGTGAGAACAATCACCTGGGCCGTGGTGCTTCGCTCAAGGTTTTGAAGGTGTTCGTTGAGCCTGGTTCTCACCTCGGTTTTTACGACACCTGCCAGATCAGTGACATAATCGCGCGGAATAGCGGGTGGCTGTGGAGTCGAGGCAAGCGATGGCAACGCACTGAGTAAGAACAGAAATACCGCGGCGGCAAGCTTAGTATACGCGGATGCCATCTACGATCCTTCCTGCAGATTCAAGCGCATGGTGAAAGGCTTCAAAGAACGAGATCAGTTCGCTCTCCGACGGCCTGATTCGCTTGGTCTTGAGCAAAAGCAAATCCTCAAAGACGCTGGTCTTGATTCCCGTTGCCGATCCAAAGGCTGAGATGACCTCTGACCTGGGTATCGGCGGCTCCCGGTCGAGCAGTGAAATGATCGCGCGGAAGAGCGCCATGGACCCGGTGATGGACCGGACTAATACTATTGATAGGTCCGCTGTTCTTCCGAGTGATGAGATGTATCCCTGCCTCAGCCCGATGAGCTTGGCCTTGATCTCTCGTTCGCATTGCAATCGAAGGTTCGGCCGGCCGATCTTCAGGTCCTTTAAAAGGTCCGTCCCATAGATCGTTCTATGGATGAGCTGAAAGTCCAGGAATTCAATCGGGAAGGAGTCGAGAGAAGTGTTGATATACGCAGGCGTCATGACAAGAGGCGCAGCGATACGCTTTTTGCCATACTTTTTTCCAAGGGGAGCGAGATAGGCAAGGAACTTCAGGTCCATGGTGTTCAGGACTACCAGGGAATTCACGTTCGAAAGCTTATCATCGTAATCAGGAATTACCGCGCTGCCAACGACTTGGATGGAGTGGATATTCGGAGCATGCGCACTGAGCATCTCATTGACCATGGGGGAGATCTTGTCAGCAACCGCAAGTTTCAGTCCAGCGAAATCGAGATCGTTCATATTATATGGAGGCATTATATCACAGGGAAAGGGGTACATCAATCACTACCGCATGCAGCGTTAGGAAACCGCCAAGCGTATACGTTTTACTTGACTGGGTGGATGAATATTCCTATACTTCAGAATAATCTCGGTCAACCGGGCAGGATGAGGTGTCACCTATTGCATGGAATTGTCTGATGATTGACCTTGTTATAGGGGGACCTCGTTAAGATTGATTATAGTTCGCGCACCAAGAAGGAGGTGACAGTATGGCTTGCGGTTCAAGATGCGGAGCAAAAACGATTGTGAAGAAAAAAGCAACGAAGAAGAAGACTGCAAAGAAAAAATAGCGACTTGTATTCATGAAGGCGGGTGAAAGCCCGCCTATTTTGTCCTCGAATGGCTCGACCGTTCTGACATCCTTCCTGAATCCGGCTCAGGATATCGCCTCTTTTGAACAATTTGATTCCCCGTTCAATATTGAAATGATTGAATTGACTTTTTTTACACCATATGATAGATACATCCTTCCAAACTCGAACACGACGTATTGGGAGCGCAGGGATTACAACCCAGTTCCCCATCAGCAGGGATTGATGGTACGGGAGAAATTAAAGTTCGGAGAAGTGCAGTGCGGCGTGGTCAGTGTGTTGGGTTCCACCTACCCGGTTAGTGGCTATGGAATTGGTCCATGCATTGCTTGTCAGGAGTGGTTTTGGAACGGAATATAACTTCAGCAAAAGAACAGCTTGATATTATAAAGCGCGGTGCCGCCGAGGTTATCGTTGAGGCGGACTTGCTCAAAAAACTGGAGAGGTCAATCTCGACGGGAACGCCCTTGCGCGTCAAGGCCGGTTTCGATCCGACAGCGCCCGACATCCATGTGGGACACACGGTGCTCCTGAACAAGATGCGACAGTTCCAGGAATTGGGGCATGAAGTGACCTTTCTTATTGGTGACTTTACGGGCATGATCGGCGATCCTACGGGCAAGTCCGAAACACGGAAGCCTCTTACGAAAGAAACGGTTGCCGAGAACGCCAGGACCTACCAGGCGCAAATCTACAAGGTTCTGGACCCTGCAAGGACGAAGATCGCCTTCAATAGCGAATGGATGTCCACGATGACAGCCGAGGGTATGATCCAACTCGCGGCAAGACATACTGTGGCCCGGATGCTTGAGAGGGAAGACTTTAAAAAACGCTATCAGTCTGAGCTTCCCATCAGTATTCATGAGTTTCTGTATCCACTTATCCAGGGATACGATTCGGTCGTGATGAGATCGGACGTCGAGTTGGGCGGAACGGACCAGAAGTTCAATCTTCTGGTGGGACGTGAACTTCAGAAGGCGTATGGCCAGGAGCCGCAATCGCTCCTGATGATGCCGCTTCTAGAAGGTCTCGATGGAGTGAACAAGATGAGCAAAAGCCTGGGGAATTACATCGGCATCAACGAGCCAGCGAAAGAGATCTTCGGTAAGGTGATGTCCATGAGTGATGATCTCATGTATCGATATTATGAGTTGGTAAGCGTGGTGTCGCTGGATGCTCTCGGGAAGATAAAAGCGGACATCGTGTCCGGTGCGCTCCATCCCATGGAGGCGAAAAAGCGGTTGGCTGCTGAGATGGTGGACCGATTCTGCGCGGCGGGCGAAGGTTGCAAGGCCCGGGTCGAGTTCGAGAAAGTCTTCAGCAAGAAGGATAAGCCTGACGATGTCCCCGCTGTCGAGATTGCCTGGGAAGGCGAGAAAATGAAGCTCGCGAAGATCATGGCGCTGACAGGTGTCGTAAAGAGCAATTCCGAGGCGCGGAGGCTGATTCAGCAAGGCGCTGTGGAGATCGACCAGAAGCCTGTTAAGGATGCTGAGCTGGAGATACCCAGCATTGAGAAGTTCGTTCTTCGTGTCGGAAAGAAGCGATTCGTGCTTGTTGTGCCTAAGAAATAGCCCTTAAATCATATCTTATTTGAGCTTAGACCTTTCGTCGCTTCCTTGACGTACTCAAATGCATAGTAACGTATGCTTCAATTGATGCATTGTGGATTATATTGTGAGAACAATCCGATGCTGGACGCTCAGCTATTTGGTGTAGTTAAGGTGCTGTCTGACGTGCGGAACAAGTGGGAAGCTGTGAAACGGGTATAAAGGACGACATCCGCGGATGAACGTTCCTGCGACTCCTTGAGCTCGATGGGAAGATCAAACTGAACCATGCCGTCAATGCCTTGATCAAGAACGAGAGGGGAAAATTCACCTCATTAATAGCCGCGCATTAATCGAGAGCCTACGGCTGTGGGGATTAGCTATTTCAAGGAGATGGTGCAGGACGTTCTCAGGCGCGAAGAGGCATGCTGCTCTGCGGGATCGTGATAGTTATAGTGCTGATAGGTTTTCAATGAGACAAGGATTGAGTGCTTCTCCGCGAATCGCTCGCAGTCCGACATCAACGCCTACTCGTTGAGGACGGCATAGAACGGCTGTCCAGCAAGGGATTTCTTCTGACTAGAAAGGCAAGCCAGCATTGTCTACCGACATGCTGATCGTTTCAATCTCCTTAGAGATAGAGAAATTCTTCAACATCGACGCAGATTACAAGTTGATCGTGTCTGTTGCAAATATGGACCCAAAATAGCTTCGATATGACTATGCACGCGGTAGCGAGGAAGTAATAAATATTAATAAATATTCCTGAGTGATAAAAAAGTCTTGACAGGGGATATGGTTTCTGATAAATTGCGCCTTCGTTCAACGGTAATAAACCTCGGGCGACTCTATAACCTCGAAGTTCTGCATATACCAAACGAGCATCACAGAATAAATCAATTTACAAAGAAGCTAACAAAGTTCTTGACAATGAGTATAGGTTTTGTTATTATTACCATTCTGCGAAACATGCGGAAACATGGTCTTTGAAAACTAAATAGGTGCATAAACCAGAATCGCGCAAGTGATTTTGGATGGCGTTCTAAGAAACACATTAGTCAAGTTACCTAGAGTAACTTTGCAAGAAGGATCAGATTTATTTGGAGAGTTTGATCCTGGCTCAGAACGAACGCTGGCGGCGTGCTTAACACATGCAAGTCGAACGAGAAGTACGTAGCAATACGTATTGTAAAGTGGCGCACGGGTGAGTAACACGTGGGTAATCTGCCCTTGAGTTTGGGATAACCCCGCGAAAGCGGGACTAATACCGGATAAGACCACGGGGACCAAAGTCCCTGAGGTAAAAGATGGCCTCTATTTATAAGCTATCACTTGAGGATGAGCCCGCGGCCCATTAGCTAGTTGGTAGGGTAACGGCCTACCAAGGCGATGATGGGTAGCTGGTCTGAGAGGACGATCAGCCACACTGGAACTGAGACACGGTCC